>NZ_LPVZ01000024.1 GCF_001613795.1 Thalassospira sp. MCCC 1A01148 | reverse complement strand
TATCCGTTACCAGCTCGCCCTTGTGGCGGGCTTTTTTAATGTTCGATTGTCGGGTGCATGCGGATTGGGACATCGCAAACAGGCATAGCCTGTTTGCAGGTTCTTTGCGAAGGCCTTTGGCCGAAGCTGGCGGAGCCCGAAGGGCGGAGACTAATCCTGCCCCCGCAACCAAAACAACAAACCCCGCCATTGGCGGGGTTTTGTCGTTTTAGTCTTGGGTCAGCATTCACGGTTGATAGTTGTCGGTCTCGCTTAAGTTGTGCATAGTTGAAGAGCTTAAGGGGGCGATAAATAGGCCTTGGGTTGTGGAGGTGGCGGTGCGGATGCTCGGCGGTAAGGGATTGATGACTACTTGCTTGATCGGGCTCTTATTTCTAGCAGCCTTCATGAACTCAGTGCAGGCCCAGACGGAGGCCCTGCAAAGCAGTGTAAAGACCGCCGCACAAGACAAGATGACTGAGCGCAAGGTTCGAGTTCAGTTAAAATGGCGCCATCAATTTCAGTTTGCAGGATATTACGCGGCCCTTGAAAAGGGGTTCTATCGCGACGCCGGTCTGGATGTCGAATTGCTTGAAGTCGAAAATGGTGTCGTCCCGATTGATCAACTCATGGGGGGCGCGGTTGATTTTGCCGTGGCTGATACCGGCGCCTTGATCTACCGGTCTGTTGGTGTCCCCATTGTGGCGCTAGCCTCGATTTTTCAGCATTCACCTTCAATTCTTATGACCCGTGGGGCGGGTGATGTCACCGACCTGGCCGACCTCAGGGGCCGACGTGTGATGCTCAGTGGTGGCTATATGAATGCCGAACTGGTGGCGATGCTTCAGGCGGCGGGACTTAGTCTTGAAGATGTAGAGTTGGTGCCTGACGATACGTCCGTTGATGCGCTGGTAGATGGCAAGACTGATGCTTACAACGGGTATCTGACAAATGAACCCTTTGGGCTGGAAAACCGGGGTGTCGATTTTCAGGTGTTTGCGCCAATGGCGTATGGTGTCGACTTTTATGGAGATACCTTGTTCACCACAGAGGCCAAAATCACGAACAACAGCGATCTGGTAGAGGATTTTCGTGCGGCGACATTGCGTGGATGGAGTTATGCGGTTGAGCATCCCGAAGAGATTGTTGATCTGATCCTTAAGAAATACAACAGTCAAGGAAAGTCACGCGCCCATCTGATGTTTGAGGCGCGTCAGTCAATTGAACTGATCCTGCCCAATGTTGTGCCGCTTGGTTATATGAATATTGAGCGTTGGGAACGTATCGCCGAGATATTTACCGAGCAGGGGCGTCTCAAGGGGCCGGTTGAGATGCGGGCGTTCCTTCACCCGTCTGATGACTTCGATCGGTTTGTAGATGTTTTGTATCGGCAGCGCGAGAATATCGGTGCAGCGGTCATTCTCGTCATTGCAGTGCTGTTGGTGTTGCACATCGCCAGTCTGCGTATCCAGATTCGTGCACGTACGGCTGAGCTGGAGGTAGCGAAAAAACGTGCAGAGGAAGAGGCACGCACAGATGCTTTGACTGGACTTCCGAACCGCAGATGCTTTTTTGAAACGGCATCGCGCGATATCGAACGGATCAAACGCAATGATGGGGACATGTCTGTACTGGTTGCGGATATCGACTTCTTTAAGGAAGTGAATGACACCTATGGCCATGTTGCGGGTGATCATGTGCTTCGCAAGGTCAGTGAAGTTTTGAAACGCAATGTCCGCGCGGGCGATGTGGCCGCACGAATTGGGGGAGATGAGTTCGCGTTTTGCTGTCCGGATTCAGGGGCCAGCGAAGCCGAGGCGCTTGCCAAGCGCCTACGCGACCAAATGGCGACACAAAAAATCGACTATGACGGCTCGCAGATTTTGGTCACCTTAAGCCTTGGCTATGCACAGTATCAGCCGGGCCAATCCCTTGATGAACTGGTCCAAAACGCGGACGCAGCGCTTTATGACGCGAAACGAAACGGGCGCAACACCATCGGTTCTTCTCAAAACAAGGTGAGGGAAAAGGCAACGTAAGGTGTGGCGCTTTTCACAATAAGTCAGCCCGCTTTGGTTGCAAACATCGGCCCGCCCTTATGCCTTGGGAAGCCATAGCCATTGATCATCACCACATCAATGGCATCGGCGCTGATGGCGATCCCTTCTGAGAGGATCTTGTCGCCTTCATTGCGCATGGCGGTCAGGATCACATCCATGATTTCCGCGCTGGTGAAGTCGCGGCGTGTAATGCCCTTTTTCTCTGATTCGGCAATCACCATTGCGTCGACTTCCAGATCGGGATGCGGCTTGCCGTTTTCATCATAACGATACCAGCCAAGGCCGTTCTTTTTGCCAAAACGGCCCATCTCGCAGAGGTAATCACCCAGGGCGACATAGCGTTCGGCCGGATCGCGGAACGGGGCAAGGCGTTTGCGGGTGGCCCAGGAAATCTCTAGGCCCGCCATATCCTGCATGGCAAACAGGCCCATCGGGAAGCCGAATTCCACCATCGCAGCATCAATCTGATGGGGGAGTGCGCCATCTTCGAGCATATATTCGCAATGCTTGCGGTATGCCGACATGACCCGGTTGCCAATAAAGCCGTCGCACACCCCGCACGGTACTGCGATCTTGCCAAGGGCACGGGCGAAGTCGAATGCGGTCGCGAGGCTTTTGGCGTCGGCCTTGTCGGTCCGGACAACCTCAAGCAACTTCATGATATGGGCAGGAGAGAAGAAATGCAGTCCGATCACGCGTTTTGGATTGATGCACCGTGAGGCGATTTCGTTGATATCAAGATAGGACGTGTTTGATGCAAGGACTGCATCCGCCTTGCAATGAAGCGAAAGCTTGCCAAACACGTCATGCTTGACCGCCATGTCTTCAAACACGGCCTCGACCACCAGATCGGCATCGGCCAGAGCGGCATAGTCGGTGCTTGTCGTAAGCGAGGCCATTAGCGCTTCAAAGCGATCCTGGCTGATCAGGCCACGCTTGAGGCTGCCCGACAGATGCTTTTCGACCGTGGCGCGGCCATTGGCGCAGGCAGCGTCGTCGCGTTCGATGATTGTGACGTCAAAGCCCGCGAGCAGAGATGCCGTGGCAATTCCGGCCCCCATGATGCCGCCGCCAATGACGCCGATCTGATGGAGCAGGTTGGGTTCCACGCCCTTGAGTTCAGGTAGCTTGGCGACTGAACGCTCGGCAAAGAAGATGTGCCGAAGTGCCTTTGATTGATCACTGTCGCGCAATTCGATGAATTTTTCACGTTCAAAGGCAATGCCTGCATCCGGGCCTTCTTCTATTCCGGTTCGAATAGCGGAGATCGCGGCAAGGGGTGCGGCCTGTCCACGTGCTTTCTTCTTGGTTGCGGCGGTGATGTCATCCCATTCGTCGGTACTCGGAACGCTAACGGGATCGCG
Organism: Thalassospira sp. MCCC 1A01148; assembly: GCF_001613795.1. GTDB lineage: Bacteria > Pseudomonadota > Alphaproteobacteria > Rhodospirillales > Thalassospiraceae > Thalassospira. Next base: position 217,816 of record NZ_LPVZ01000024.1, on the reverse strand, counting down.
CAGCAGAAGCGGCTTCGGCACTTCGCGGTCCAGAATGGTCTGGACAAAGTCGCAGGCGGCATCAATGAGTAGACCGTGAGCAATCGCGTCGAGCAGGCCGATTTCATTCGCCGTGGTCGCCGAAACCGGTTTGCCGCTGGTGATCATGCTGACGGCTTCTGTGACCGGAACCAGACGGGGCAGGCGGATGGTGCCGCCCGCACCCGGGATCAGGCCAAGATTGACTTCCGGCAGGCCGAGTTTGGCTTTGCTGTCAGCAATGCGGTAATGGCAGCCCAGCGCGACCTCTAGTCCGCCGCCAAGGGCGTGGCCATGAATGGCGGCAATGACCGGCTTGGTTGTGGCCTCAAGGCGTTTGATTACTTCGGGCAGGATCGGGGGCTTTGGCGGTTGTCCGAATTCACTAACATCGGCACCGGCAATAAAGGTTTTGCCTTCGCAGATCAGGATCGCAGCCCGGATGTCATCATTACCATCAATCTGATCAAGTGCATCAACAAGGCCATCACGCACCGAATGACTGGTGGCGTTGATTGGCGGATTGTTGATCGTGATGAAGGCAATCGCGTTTTCAATTGTAAGCGTGACGGTCGACATTTTATGCGTCCTCCGCACGGATCGGGGTGAGCAGGCAGGCGACAAGATCGGAGTCAGGGTCTGCGAGATCGGCAATGACATTGAAATGATGTTTGTCCGGGGCGTGCACGCTTCGTGTGCAGGCGCCAAGGCCGGTCCAGATATTGGCAAGCAAATCATTCTGGCGAACGAATTCCGGGCGTTCATCGGCCCCGACCCAGCAGGTGATCGAGCATGGCAAGGCGGGCTTTAGCAGGGCTGCGCTTTCACGCGTTGCTTCGTTCTCATCGAGCTGCAGAACATCATTCATCGTCGTTTTGAGCAGCGGGCGCAGATCATGCAGACCGCTGATCGAAACAGTGTTTTCAATCCGCGTCAGAACTGATGGAGCCAGTGGGGATGTGTCAGATACTATGCGGCTGACAAGGTGCCCGCCTGCGGAGTGACCGGTGATATGGATCGGGCCTGCGATCTTGGTGGCTGCGTGCCTTATGGCCGCGCCGATTTGCAGGGTGATTTCAGAAAGCCGTGCATCGGGGGCAAGCGTGTAGCTTGGCATACAAACAGCCCAGCCTCTGGTTACCGCACCCCTGGCCAGATGCGACCAGCTGGATTTGTCAAACGCCTTCCAATAACCGCCATGTACAAAGACGACCAAGCCCTTGGGCGTGCCGGAGGGGAGGAAAAGATCATATTTCTCGCGCGGTGCGTCGCCATAGGCAATGTCGAGCCGGGCGCGATCATCGCTTGAGAGTTCATCGCGAAATTGTGCCGATTGGGTCGCCCATAACTCCGGATAGGTTGCGGCATCGGCGATGTGATCGCCATTGGCATAAGCATCATCCCAGTCGGTAATCATGGTCGGTTCCCTGAAATTCTGTGTTGTGGCGCTTGGTGATATCACCGGGCGCATTCTGATGATGGGAGGGAGTCTAGGCAAATCTGAAAATATTTCAAACCTAAAATATTTGTGCTTGAAATAAATGAATTCGAGGCGTACCGTTTTATCAGTTTCCCGAAACAACCAAACAAATCAGGAAGGGAAAAGCTGGTGAGAGTAGCTTGTCTGGGTGGCGGTCCTGCGGGGCTTTACTTTGGGATCTCGATGAAATTGCGCGACCCCGCGCACGAGGTTGTTGTGATTGAGCGCAACAAGCCAGATGACACATTTGGCTGGGGCGTGGTGCTGTCTGACGAGACGCTGGACAATCTGGCCGAGAATGACACCAAAAGTGCCGAGGCCATTCGCGCCAACTTTTCCTATTGGGATGACGTTGCGGTTCAGTATCGCGGCGAAAAGACGATTTCCACCGGCCACGGGTTTTGCGGCATTGGCCGCAAAAAGCTTTTGATCCTGTTGCAAGAACGTGCACGTGAACTGGGTGTTGAGCTGCGCTTTGAGACGGAAGCCGAAAGTGCTGCCCATTATGCCAAGGAGTTCGATCTGGTTGTTGCCAGTGATGGCCTGAATTCCAAGACCCGTACCGAATTTGCCGAGCATTTCCAGCCTGATATCGATACCCGCAAATGCAAGTTTGTCTGGCTGGGAACGCATCAGAAATTTGATGACGCCTTTACCTTTATCTTTGAGGAAACAGACAAGGGTTGGGTTTGGGCGCACGCCTATCAGTTTGATGACGAAACGGCGACCTTTATCGTCGAATGCACCCAGGAGACCTGGGATGCATATGGTTTTGGCGAGATGTCCAAGGAAGAGTCGATTGCAACCTGCGAGGACATCTTCAAGGATCATCTGGGCGGTCACGAACTGATCAGTAATGCACACCATATTCGTGGTTCGGCCTGGCTGAGCTTCCCGCGTGTTCTTTGCAAAAGCTGGTCTTATGAGAACATCGTTTTGATGGGCGATGCGGCGGCGACGGCGCATTTTTCCATCGGGTCGGGGACCAAGCTTGCGCTTGAAAGCGCGATTGCGCTGGCCAACTATCTGCATTCCGAAGGTGACCTTAAGTCCGCCTTTGGCAAATACGAAGACGAACGACGCCTTGAGGTTCTGCGTCTGCAGTCGGCTGCGCGCAACTCGATGGAGTGGTTCGAGGAAATCGAACGGTATTTCGATTTTGATCCAACCCAGTTTACCTATTCTCTTCTGACCAGATCGCAGCGCATCAGTCACGAAAACCTGCGCCTGCGCGATGCCAAATGGCTTGAAGGTGCGGAAAAATGGTTCCAGACGCAGGCGGGCCTTCCGGAAAGTGCACCGGTTCGCCATCCGATGTTCGTGCCTTATCAGTTGCGCGACATGTCGCTTAAAAACCGCATCGTTGTCTCGCCGATGGCACAGTACAAGGCGGTTGATGGTTGCCCGACCGACTGGCATCTGGTGCATTATGCCGAACGCGCAAAGGGCGGGGCAGGACTGGTGTATACCGAAATGACCTGTGTCTCGCCCGAAGGTCGCATCACGCCGGGCTGCCCGGGTGCCTATGATGCCAGCCACGAGAAGGCCTGGGCGCGGATTACAGATTTCATCCATGCCGAGACGGATGCCAAGGTCTGCATGCAGATCGGTCATTCCGGACGCAAGGGTTCGACTCAGCTCGGTTGGGAAGAAATGGACGCACCGTTAAAGGATGATAACTGGCCACTGATGTCGGCATCTGCCATCGCATGGTCGGACCGCAATGCGGTGCCCAAGGCCATGACGCGTGAAGACATGGATATGGTTCGTGATCAGTTTGTTGCATCGGCCCAAATGGCCGATCGCGCAGGCTTTGACATGATCGAGGTTCATGCCGCGCATGGTTATCTTCTGTCATCCTTCATCAGTCCGGTCAGCAATATCCGCGATGATGAATATGGCGGGTCACTTGAAAACCGGATGCGTTATCCGCTTGAAGTCATCAATGCCGTGCGTGCCGCATGGCCCGAAAACAAGCCGATGTCGGTTCGTATTTCAGCCAATGACTGGGTCGGTGATGCGGGGATTACGCCCGAAGAAGCCGTCGAGATTGCCAGAATGCTCAAGGCCAACGACGTCGACATCTGTGACGTTTCGGCGGGGCAGACGACAACGGATGCCAAGCCGGTCTATGGCCGTATGTTCCAGACGCCATTCTCTGATCGTATCCGCAACGAGGCCGATATCCCGACCATGGCGGTGGGCAATATTTATGAGCCTGATCATGTCAATTCGATCCTGATGGCCGGGCGTGCCGATCTTGTGTGTCTGGCGCGGCCACATCTGGCCAATCCGTATTGGACGCTGCATCAGGCAGCAACCCTTGGCAATCGCACCGAAAACTGGCCTGCCCCATACTATGCCGGGCGCGATCAGATGTGCCGGCTTGCCGAGCGCGCCGAAACCATGACCGGAAAGGTATAAGCACCGATGGCCGATCTTGCCGTTCATAACGCATTGATCACCGGTGGTGGTTCCGGTGTCGGGGCCGTGATGGCCCGGATGCTGGCCGATAATGGTGTGAAGGTGGCTGTTTCCGGGCGGCGACCAGATGTGCTGGCCGAGATCGCCGAACATGAAAACATCACCGCCATTGTCGCCGATGTGACCGATGAAACGTCGGTTCGAGACATGTTCACGACAATGGTTGATATGGTTGGCACGCCTGATCTGGTGATCGCGAATGCCGGGATGGCTGAAAGTGCGCCGCTTGGCAAGACATCGGTCGATCTGTGGCAACGGACCATGGATGTCAATCTGACCGGTACGTTCTTGACGTTCCGCGAAGGATTGACCGCAATGGACAAGACCAAGCCGGGTCGACTGATTTCCATTGCCTCGACCGCAGGGCTTAAGGGTTATGCCTATGTTACGGCGTATTGTGCGGCGAAGCATGGCGTTGTCGGCATGGTCAAGGGCATGGCGGCAGAATTGGCCAATAGCCCGGTTACGATCAATGCGGTTTGCCCCGGCTTCATGGAAACACCGATGCTGGCGAAGTCCGTGGAAAACATCGTTGCCAAAACCGGTATGAGCGATGAAGCCGCACGGGCCAGCCTTGCCAAGATCAATCCGCAAAATCGCTTCATTCAGCCCGAAGAGGTGGCTGAGACGGTCATGTGGCTTTGCAGCCCGAACGCGGCATCGATAACGGGACAGGCGATTTCCGTTTCGGGAGGAGAAGTATGAACATGAACAAGTCTGAGCGACTTTCCGAAACGACAGGCAATGAGACATCCGATCTTTCCAAGGCGCGCCTGCGGGCATGGCTTCAAATCCTGAAAGTCTCGCGAAAGATCGAAGGTGAATTGCGCGAGAAAATGCGCACGGAATTCAACACGACCCTGCCGCGCTTTGACGTGCTCGCCGCCCTGTATCGTGAACGCGATGGCATGCGCATGAGCGAGCTTTCAAAGTCGCTGATGGTATCGAACGGCAATGTAACCGGTATTGTTGATCGTCTGGTGGCAGAGGGGCTTATTGTCCGCGTGCCGGTCGAAAATGATCGCCGGGCATCAATTGTCCGTCTGACTGCGGCCGGAGAAAAAGATTTCGCAGAGCGTGCGCTGGTGCACGAAGGCTGGGTGTCCGAGCTGTTTGATGATTTGTCATCTGGCGATGCCGATGCCCTGATCCGCATTCTGCGCAACATTTCCCATCATAACGAGGCGCCCCACCATGACTAAGATGGCAAACATCACGCCCAAACATTTCAACTGGCGCATGGAAGGCGACGTTGCGGTCATCTCGCTTGATCGCCCGAATCGCAAGAACCCGTTGACGTTTGACAGCTATGCCGAGCTTCGCGATACATTCCGTGATCTGGTCTATGCTGATGACGTCAAGGCGGTCGTGTTTGGATCGAACGGGGGCAATTTCTGTTCTGGCGGGGATGTGCATGACATTATCGGTCCGCTGATCGACAAGGACATGAAGGGCCTTTTGGAATTCACCCGCATGACCGGTGATCTGGTCAAGGCGATCATTGGCTGTGGCAAACCTGTGATTGCGGCCGTGGATGGTGTTTGTGTCGGGGCCGGGGCGATCATTGCCATGGCATCTGATCTGCGTCTGGCGACAGAAGCATCCAAAACCGCGTTCCTGTTTACCCGGGTCGGGCTTGCCGGATGTGACATGGGGGCATGTGCCATCCTGCCACGCATCATTGGACAGGGCCGGGCGGCAGAGCTTCTTTATACCGGCCGATCCATGTCGGCGGAGGAAGGCGAGCGTTGGGGATTCTATAACCGCCTTGTCGAGGCAGATGTTCTTGAAGCAGAAGCCATTGAGCTGGCGACACGCATTTCCAAGGGGCCGAACTTCGGTCACATGATGACCAAAACCATGCTGGCCCAGGAATGGAATATGTCCATCGAGCAGGCGATTGAGTCCGAAGCACAGGCGCAGGCAATCTGCATGCAGACCGAGGATTTCAATCGTGCCTACAAGGCATTCGTTGCCAAGGAAAAACCGGTTTTCGAGGGCGACTGATGGCAGATAAGACCTATCTTGATTGGCCATTCTTTGAAGATCGCCATCGTGAACTGGCGGCCAAGCTTGATGATTGGGCCGCGGCCAACATCAAGGGCATTGACCACGGGGATGTCGATGCGGCCTGTCGCGACCTTGTGGCACGTCTTGCCGGTGGCGACTGGTTGCGCCATGCGGCGATTGATCCGGATGATGTGGGGTCGAAGCTTGATGTCAGATCGCTTTGCCTGATCCGTGAAACACTGGCGCGCCATGACGGGCTTGCGGATTTTTCATTTGCGATGCAGGGGTTGGGGAGTGGCGCAATCTCCTTGTTTGGAACAACCGACCAGAAAGATAACTGGTTGCCAAAAGTACGTTCCGGCAAGGCGATTGCCGCCTTTGCATTGACCGAACCGCAATCAGGTTCGGATGTTGCCAATATTGCGCTTGAAGCCAAACGTGATGGTGATGACTTCGTCCTGAATGGCGAAAAGACATGGATTTCCAATGGCGGCATCGCTGATTTCTATTGTGTCTTTGCCCGCACCGGTGAAGCCCCCGGTGCCAAGGGTCTTTCGGCCTTCATCGTTCCGGCGGACCTGCCCGGCTTTGAAATCGCGGAACGTCTGCACACCATCGCCCCGCATCCTTTGGCACGTTTGAAATTTACCAATTGCCGTATTCCGGCTTCCGCCCTGATGGGCAAGGGTGGGGATGGGTTCAAGATCGCGATGTCGGTTCTGGATGTTTTCCGGTCAACCGTTGCCGCGGCCGCTCTTGGCTTTGCCAGACGGGCGCTTGATGAAACCATCACCCGCGTTCAGGAACGCGAACTGTTTGGCGCGCCACTTTTTGATCTGCAGATGGTCCAGGGGCATGTCGCGGACATGGCGCTTGATATAGATGCCTCGGCCCTTCTGGTTTATCGCGCCGCCTGGCTTAAGGACAGTGGTGCTGCGCGCGTCAGTCGCGAAGCGGCGATGGCCAAACTTTATTCAACAGATCATGCACAAACCGTCATTGATAAGGCGGTGCAAATCCATGGTGGCGATGGTGTGCGCAGCGGGCACATCGTTGAATCGCTTTACCGGGAAATCCGCGCTCTTCGCATTTATGAAGGCGCATCCGACGTCCAGAAAATAATCATCGCACGGCAAACGCTGGCGTAATAATGGCTGTATCAGGGACTTCACAATGCTCGGACCAACCGCACATACCGATAGCTTCACACGGGATAAATTGCCCCCGTTTGCAGAATGGCCGGAAATCAATCTGGATGGGTTTGATTATCCCGAATATCTGAACGCCGGGGTCGAACTGACCGACAAAATGGTCGAACAGGGATTCGGCGATAACACAGCCCTGATCGGCAACGGACGTCAGCGTACCTATAAGGAACTGGCAGACTGGACGAACCGGATCGCCCATGCACTTGCCGAGGATTACGGTGTCAAGCCCGGCAACCGCATCCTGATCCGTTCGGCCAACAACCCTGCAATGGTGGCCTGCTGGCTGGCGGCGACCAAAGCCGGGGCGGTTGTGGTCAATACCATGCCGATGCTGCGTGCTGGCGAGTTGGGCCAGATCGTTGACAAGGCCGAGATCGAGTTTGCCCTGTGCGATACCCGCCTGATGGATGAACTGGTGGCGTGCGCCAAGGAAAGCAAGTTCCTTAAAAAGGTCATCGGCTTTGATGGTACGGCCAATCATGATGCGGAGCTTGATCGCATTGCCCTGACCAAATCGGTCAAATTCGAAGCGGTCAAGACCGGGCGTGATGATGTTGCTTTGCTTGGCTTTACATCGGGCACCACGGGCAGTCCAAAGGCCACCATGCATTTCCACCGGGATCTTCTGATCATTGCTGATGGTTATGCCAAGGAAGTGCTGAATGTAACGCCCGATGACGTGTTTGTCGGGTCCCCGCCGCTGGCCTTTACCTTTGGCCTTGGTGGGCTTGCGATCTTTCCGTTGCGTTTCGGGGCGACGGCGACGCTGCTTGAAAAGGCGTCCCCGCCCAACATGATCGAAATCATCGAAACCTATAAGGCGACCGTGTGTTTCACAGCGCCGACCGCGTATCGCGTGATGTTGTCGGCCATGGAAGATGGTGCGGACCTTTCATCCCTTCGTGCGGCCGTTTCGGCGGGGGAAACCCTGCCCGCCCCGGTCTATGAAGCGTGGATGGAAAAAACCGGCAAGCCGATGCTTGATGGTATTGGTGCGACCGAGATGCTCCATATCTTTATCTCCAACCGCTTTGGCGACAGCCATCAGGCCTGCACCGGCCGCCCGGTTAAGGGATATGAGGCCAAAATCGTTGATAACGACATGAACGAAGTTCCGGTTGGAACCGTTGGACGACTTGCTGTGCGGGGACCCACAGGTTGCCGTTATCTTGATGATGTGCGGCAAAGCGTTTATGTGCGCGATGGCTGGAACCTGACCGGGGACGCGTTCTTTGTGGATGAAGACGGCTATTATCACTTTGCCGCACGCAACGACGATATGATCGTGTCATCGGGCTATAATATTGCCGGGCCAGAGGTCGAGGCGGCGTTGTTAGCACATGCTTCGGTCGCGGAATGTGCGGTTGTTGGCGCACCCGATGAAGAACGCGGTACGATCGTTCAAGCCCATATCGTTCTGGCAGACGGTTTCCATCCGACACCAGAGATGGCCAAGGCGCTTCAGGATCATGTAAAAGCGACCATTGCGCCGTTTAAATACCCGCGCTCCGTCGTCTTTATCGAGGCGTTACCAAAAACCGCGACTGGAAAAATCCAGCGCTTCAGACTGAAACAGGAACCGTCTGCATGACCGACTTTGCCGCCACCAAATCCCTGTTCCATATTCCCGAAGGTGTGATTTACCTTGATGGGAACTCGCTTGGCATGCTGCCGAAAACGGCTGCAAACCGTGCCAAGGAGATGATCGAACAGGAATGGGGGGAAATGCTTATCCGTGGCTGGAACGATGCCAAATGGATGGAGCAACCCGAACGTGTCGGCAATCTTGTCGCGCGTTTGATCGGGGCGGCACCCGGTACTGTGGTGATGGGGGATACCCTGTCGATCAAGGTCTATCAGGCGCTTGCAAGTGCGCTTGAAATGCGCCCGGATCGCAAGGTAATTGTTTCTGATAACGGCAACTTCCCGACCGATCTTTATATGGCAGATGGACTGATCAAGTCGCTTGATCGTGGTCATGTATTGAAAACACCGAACCCGGAAGATGTCGAAAGCCTGATCAACGAGGATCTGGCTGTATTGATGTTGACCCAGGTGGATTACCGCACGGGTCGGATGCATGACATGAAACGCATCACTGAACTGGCCCATGCCGCCGGTGCGCTGGTGATTTGGGATCTGGCGCATTCAGCCGGGGCTGTGCCGGTTGATTTGGCCGGGTGCAATGCCGATTTTGCGGTGGGTTGTACCTATAAGTATCTCAACGGCGGACCGGGTGCGCCGGCCTTTATCTATGTCCGGCCTGATCATGCCAAGGTCGCCCGTCCGGCGCTTTCGGGTTGGCTTGGCCATGCGGCACCCTTTGCCTTTGATCCCGATTATACCCCGGCTGCGGATGTATCGCGTATGCGCGTGGGAACGCCGCCTGTCATTCAGATGACGGTGTTGGAAGAAGCCATGAAGGCATGGGACGGCATCGAGATGGCCGATATCCGCAAACGCAGTATCGAACTATGTGAACAATTCATCGCCGGGGTTGAGGCAAGCTGTCCGATGCTGGAGCTGGCAAGTCCGCGCAACCCCGAAGAACGTGGGTCACAGGTATCGTTCAAGTTTGATCAGGGCTATGCGGTTATGCAGGCCTTGATCGCGCGCGGTGTCATTGGTGATTTCCGCGCACCTGACGTCATCCGCTTTGGCTTTACCCCGCTTTATATCGACAATGGCGATGTAGATGGTGCGATCAAAATCCTTGCAGACATCATGGAAAGCCGTGCCTGGGACAAGCCGGAATTTCATAAACGCAATGCGGTGACCTGATCATGGCAAAACACACCAAACCATATGATCCAAGCACCGAAGGCGCGCGCACCGATTTCTCCGATCAGATGTCTTATGGGGACTATCTGTCGCTTGATGCGATCCTGACCGCGCAGCATCCCAAATCTGATGCCCATGACGAGATGCTGTTTATCATCCAGCACCAGACGTCGGAACTCTGGATGAAACTTGCCATTCGCGAAATCAGTGCCGCGCGGCAAGCGATCCACGGTGGTGATCTGCGCCCGGCGTTCAAGATGCTGGCACGCGTGTCGCGCATCTTTGAACAGCTGAATAATGCCTGGGACGTCCTGCGCACCATGACGCCCAGCGACTACACGACGTTTCGTGATGCACTTGGACCGTCATCGGGGTTTCAGTCCTTTCAGTACCGCTTGATCGAGTTCATGCTGGGCAATCGCAATCACGCCATGTTGCGCCCCCACGCGCACCGCGAAGACATTACCGCAATGCTCAAGGCGGAACTGGCAACACCCAGCCTGTATGACGAAGCATTGCGTTTGTTGCATGCCGAGGGAATTGAGGTGCCCGCCAATGTCCTGAACCGGGATGTTTCGGCACCCTATGCGCCCGATGACGCAGTCATCGCAGCATGGCACAAGGTTTACAGCGATCCGGCCAAACACTGGTCGTTGTATGAGCTGGCTGAAAAGCTGGTCGATTTTGAAGACTATTTCCGTCGTTGGCGCTTTAACCACGTGACCACGGTTGAACGCGTTATTGGTTTTAAACGCGGTACCGGGGGAACTGGTGGTGTGAGCTACCTTAAAAAAATGTTGGAAATAGAACTGTTTCCGGAACTCTGGCGGGTAAGAACATCGCTTTGAGGATGGACGGACCGGATGCAAATACTGCAAAATCAGGGGCAGGCATCAGGTTCACAAAAACCGCGACGCACAAAGACATAAATGTCGTGGGATCAACGTGTTGCTAAATGAAAAATTGTATAAACACGGAGGCTTTAATGAAGGGTATTAAGACAACCATTGCAGCAGCTGCAGCATTGCTTGCTGCCGGTGCTGCGCAGGCAGAGCCGGTCAAGGTTGGCATGATCACCACGCTTTCTGGTGGTGGTGCCGGGCTTGGGATTGATGCACGTGATGGCTTCATGCTTGCTGTCAAACAGGCAAACAATCCGGATCTCGAAGTTGTTATCGAGGATGACCAGCGCAAACCCGATGTTGCTGTTCAGCTTGCTGATAAAATGATCCAGCAGGAAAAGGTTGATGTCCTGACCGGTATCATCTGGTCGAACCTTGCGGTGGCGGTGGTACCGTCTGCAGTGGCTCAGGACAAGATCTACATGTCGGTTAACGCAGCACCGTCGCAACTGGCTGGTCGTGGCTGCAACAAGAACTATTTCAGCGTTTCCTATCAGAACGACAACCTGCACGAAGCAGCCGGTGGATACGCATCAAGTGCCGGTTATGAAAAGGCGTTCATCCTTGCGCCGAACTATCCGGCCGGTAAAGACTCCCTGACCGGGTTCAAGCGTTACTTCTTTGGCGATATCACCGACGAAGTTTACACCAAGCTTGGTCAGACGGACTATGCAGCCGAAATCGCGCAAATTCGTGCGTCGGATGCGGATCACGTCTTCTTCTTCCTGCCGGGTGGCATGGGCATCGCGTTCATGAAACAGTACGCCCAGTCTGGCGTCGACAAGCCGCTGATTGGTCCGGCTTTCTCGATGGATCAGGGTATCCTTGGTGCCGTTGGTGACGCAGCACTCGGGGTGAAAAACACCTCGAACTGGTCCAAAGACATCGACAACCCGACCAATGCGGCCTTCGTTGAAAGCTTCAAGGCAGAATATGATCGTCTGCCGTCGCTTTATGCATCGTTCGGCTTCGATACTGCCAACCTGCTGTTGTCGGCAATGGATAAGGCAAGCATCTCCGACAAGGATGCGTTCCGTGAAGCCCTGCGTGCGGCTGATTTCAATTCCGTGCGTGGCAAGTTCACTTTCGGTCCGAACCAGCACCCGATCCAGGATCTGTATGTTCGTGAAGTCGTCAAAGAAGGCGATATCCTGACCAACAAGATCGTTGGCACCGCACTGACGGATCACTCTGACGCCTATGCGTCAGAATGCTCGATGTAATAAAGAGCTGACAAGAGGCCGGGGACCGGTTTCGATTTTGTAATCGGTCCCCTGGGGTCCAAACTCATTCGCATGACCGGGACGACTATGTGCATGAGTTTGGACCCTATACCTTGTGACGGAGTTTCCAATAATGTTTTCTCTTTTTCTGGAGCAGCTGTTAAACGGCCTTCAGTCCGGGGTGATGCTGTTCTTGATGGCATCGGGGCTGACGCTGGTTTTCGGTGTGATGGGGCTGATTAACCTTGCCCATGGCTCGCTCTATATGGTCGGTGCATTTGCCTGTGCGGCGGTGGCTGCATGGACCGGTTCTTTCTGGCTGGGACTTGTGGCCAGTCTGATGGCGGCTGCCATCGCCGGTGCACTGGTCGAAATGTTGATTATTCGCCGTCTTTATAACCGTGATCACCTTGATCAGGTTCTGGCGACATTTGCGCTTATTTTGATTTTTTCCGAAGGCACACGCTGGATTTTCGGATCCTTCCCGCTGTTTTTAAGCGTGCCTGATTTCCTGACCGGCACAGTTATCCTGCCGGGCGGTTCGCAATACCCGCTTTTCCGTTTGGCTATTATTGTTGCCGGGCTTGCTGTTGCGGTCGGTTTGTTCTTGTTGATCGGCAAAACCCGTCTGGGCATCCGCATCCGTGCGGGCGAGGCCGATCGTGGCATGATCGCCGCCCTTGGTGTCGATATTGATCGTCTTTACACCATCGTATTTGCCCTTGGTGCGGCCCTGGCCGGGCTGGCCGGTGCCTTTGTCGGCACGACACAATCGGTACAGGTTGGCATGGGCGAACCGGTTCTGATTTTGGCCTTTGTTGTGATCGTCATTGGCGGCATCGGCTCGATCAAGGGGGCGCTTGTTGGCTCTTTGCTGGTCGGATTTACCGATACTATGGGGCGTTTCCTGTTGCCGCATGCTTTTGCGACCTTCCTTGATCCGTCAAGTGCGACGGCCATTGGCTCCGCACTGGCATCCATGTTGATTTATATCGTGATGGCGCTGGTTCTGTTCCTGCGGCCAAGCGGTCTGTTCGGGGCGACTTCCTGATGACCATGAACCGCGAGTTTCTTATCAATTCCATTCTTGCCATTGCGCTGGTCGCCGTACCGTTGATCGCGCTTGGCATGGATGAACCATTCATCATCACCCTTGCCACAAAGGTTGCGATTTTTGCCATGGCGGGGGTAGGGCTCAACCTTGTGCTTGGTTATGGCGGGCTTGTGTCATTTGGCCATGCGGCGTTCTTTGGCATCGGCGGTTATGCAGCAGGTATTCTTGCAAGTCATGCGCTGAACTATGAACCGATCATGGAAAGCCCGTTTCTGATCGAAGGCACGACCCAGATGATTGTTATCTGGATTGTCGCCCTGATTTTTTCGGCATTGGTCGCGCTTGTGATCGGGGTGATCACGCTTCGCACCAGCGGTGTCTATTTCATCATGATCACGCTGGCCTTCGCGCAGATGATCTATTACTTCGCGATTTCATGGCCGGCCTATGGTGGTGAAGACGGGTTGTCGATTTATGTGCGCAACGGCTTCCCGGGGATTAACACCCTTGATCCGATCAGCTTCTTTGCCCTTTGTGCCGCGATGCTGGCGATTGCAATGGTATTTTCGGCTGTTCTGATCCGGTCCCGGTTCGGCCTTGCCCTTCAGGGGGCGCGTCAGAACCCGCAACGTATGACTGCCGTTGGCATTGCGCCGTTTCGCATACGACTGGTGGCCTTTGTGATTTCGGCCATGATCACCGCCCTTGCCGGTGCGCTTTATGCCGACCTCAACCGCTTTGTCAGCCCGACGATGCTGTCCTGGCATATGTCAGGGGAAATCATGGTGTTTGTCATTTTGGGCGGGGTAGGCCGTCTGTTCGGCCCGCTTGCCGGTGCGGCACTTTACATCATTCTCGAACATCTTCTGGGGGGTGTCTGGGAATTCTGGCAGTTGCCATTGGGCGTGTTGCTGCTTCTGGTCGTGCTGTTCGCGCGCGGTGGTCTTGTCGGTGTTCTGGCGGGGGAGCGTAAACATGTCTGATGCCATTCTTTCGCTTTCCGATGTCACCAAACAGTTCGGGTCTCTGCTGGCCAGTGACAGTGTCACGCTGGATCTGCAACCGGGCGAAATCCATGCTCTGATCGGTCCGAACGGGGCGGGTAAATCCACCCTGATCAAACAGATCGCGGGCGAGATCAAATCTGATCGCGGCGATATCCATTTCGACGGTCAAAACATCAATGAATTTGATGCGGTGACACGTTCGCGCATGGGGCTGGCCCGAACGTTTCAGGTGTCGTCGCTTATGCCGGAATTCTCGGTCCTGCAAAACGTGATGTTGGCGCGCCAATCGGTTAGCGGCAAGGTGTTTCGTTTCTTTAAGCCGGTTCTGGGCGACAAGTCGCTGGTTGATCCGGCGATGGCACAGCTTGAACGGGTTGGCTTGGCAGATCGTGCGCAAATGCGTGCAGCCGACATTTCACACGGCGAACGTCGCCAGCTTGAAATGGCCGTCGCCCTTGCACTTGAACCCAAGGCATTTCTGCTTGATGAACCGATGGCCGGCATGGGGCCAGAGGGCTCCAAACGCCTGACCGGTTTCCTTGATGGTTTGCGTGCGCAGGCGCCGATCCTTCTGGTCGAGCATGACATGGATGCGGTCTTTGCATTGGCAGACCGGATTTCGGTTCTGGTCTATGGCCGGATTATTGCCACCGGCACTGTCGACGAAATCCGCGGCAATGATGATGTCAAACGTGCCTATCTCGGGGAGGACGCCTGATATGACTGCACTTCTCGAACTCAGTGGTGTTACCGCGTTTTACGGCGCGTCACAGGCCCTGTTTGGCATTGACCTGTCGTTGAATGAGGGCGAGGCCGTCGCCCTTATGGGCCGTAACGGCATGGGCAAAACCACAACGATCAAAACCATCTGTCGCATGATGGAACATCGTGATGGCTCAATCCATTTTGCCGGTCAGGATCTGGCAAAAATGCCATCGCACAAGGCAGCCCAACTGGGCCTTGGTCTGGTGCCCGAGGGACGCCGGTGCTTCGCCCAGCTTAGCGTCACCGAAAACTTGATCGCGGCTGCCCGTCCGGGCGAATGGGATTTTGATCGTGTCGCGGGTCTGTTCCCGCGTCTGGCGGAACGCCATGATCAAAAGGCCATGACCCTTTCTGGTGGTGAACAACAGATGCTGGCAATTGGCCGGGCGCTGATGACCAATCCACGTTTGCTGATCCTTGATGAAGCAACCGAGGGGCTGGCACCCGTCGTGCGTCAGGAAATCTGGGCGGCGATCAATCAGCTTAAACAATCGGGGCTGACGATCCTTGTGGTCGATAAATCGCTTAAGGAACTTTCAGGTGTCGCTGATCGCTATGTGATTGTCGAAAAGGGCATCACGGCCTGGACCGGTGCGGTGAATGAGCTGACCGACGATCTCGCTGACCGGTATCTGGGGGTCTGAGATGGCGGCATTCACCTATCAGCAGAAGGTTCTGTTTCAGCATTGCGATCCGGCGGGGATTGTCTTTTATCCGCGCTATTTCGAGATGGTGAATGCCACGGTCGAGGAATGGTTTGATCAGGTCATCGGGTGCGGTTTCCCGACCATGCATGGTCCGATGAAGGTCGCGGTTCCGACCGCAGCGCTGAGTGTTGCTTTCACCGCACCGAGCAAGCTTGGCGATGTTCTTGAATTTACATTGATCCCGACCCGGATCGGACGGTCCAGTTTAGAGCTGGAAATCACCGCACAGTCAGGCGGCGAGCAACGCGTGAAAACAACGGTTACCCTGGTCTTTACAAAGCACGGGGCCGGAAAGTCAGTGGCATGGCCAGATGATTTGCGTGCCAAAATCGAAAAAGAAATCAATCAAGTGGTAGAAAACAATGCATAAAATCATTCAGCCTGAAGGATGGAAGCAACCCAAGGGATATGCCAACGGCGTATTGGCCGACGGTGCACGACTTTATATTGGTGGCCAGATTGGCTGGAACGCGGATCAGGTCTTTGAGGCCAAGGATTTCGTTGGCCAGATGGAACAGGCGCTTAAAAACATTGTCGCCGTTCTTGAAGCTGCGGGCGGAAAGCCCGAACATCTTGCACGCCTGACTTGGTATGTCACCGACAAGAAGGAATATCTCGCCCATCAGCGCGAAGTAGGTCAGGCTTATCAGCGCGTCCTTGGCAAGCATTTCCCGGCCATGACCATGGTTGTGGTCAAGGAACTCGTCGAAGACGAGGCCCTGGTCGAGATCGAGGCGACAGCCGCCATCCCGTCCTGATAACGTTTCAGGTCATCCGCATTGCAAAAGGGCAGCACGCGATGTGCTGCCCTTTTGCGTTCGTCAGTCTTCCAGTGGTTAAGCGTTAATTTTCCGCCGGTGCACTGGTTCCAAGATTTTCCGGCGAGAAGATATTATTGCCAAACGGGCTGGGTGCCGAAGTACCCCCTTCGTCACCGCCCAGCGGGCCGAGGTTGGGCATGGTCGGTGCCGGGACGGTCTTTTCCGGTGTGTTCAGCGATTGCTGTTCCATCAATTGCTGTTGAAGCGCACGCTTTTCTTCAAGGACTTGCGCGGTGCAGGCACTCGAATCATGGTTCTGGATGAACACAACCGCGGCAAGGGTCAAAACGCCCAAGATTGCTGCAACCGTTCCCGGATGGGTCGCGATCTTCAGGACTGGGCGGTCTGCGATGACATGTGCCCAGCCCTTGGTGTTGTATCGGTTGCGGCATTCATAAATGATTGCCCCGATCAGCGTGATGGCAATAATGATCACCGCCACAGCCGAAATCGACGGATCAAGACCGTAACGCACCTTGGACGACAGAACTGTCGTAAAGGTGCTGCTTGAAACAATCGTGAACACTGTAGTGTTGTAGTTTTCAAGCGATGCCAGAAATGCAAGGACGGTGGCCGAGCCAATCGCAGGTGCCATGAACGGCAAAAGCACTTTGACGAATGCCTGTGTCGGGGTTGCACCCATATCAAGGGCTGCTTCGGTAAGCGTGGTGTCAAACCGCTGGATACGCGACAGGAACACCAGCATCGAATAAGCCGCGATAAAGGTAACCTGACCAAAGATCGTCAGGAACGTTCCGTCATAGAAAAAGCTTTCATAGGGCGCATTGAACAGCGTGCCGATGCGGTCCCAGAAAATCAGGGTCGAAAGACCGATGACAACGCCTGGCACCAAAATGGGGGCAATAAAGATCGTATAAAGGGCTGCCCGTAATTTGGGGCCAACCTGTGACAGGGTAATGGCCGCGGCCAGACCAATCGGAATGGCAACGCAAACAACCCCGACCCCGATCAGAAGCGAATTGCCAAGGCCTGCCAGAAGCTTGTCATCACTTGCAAGCTTGCCAAACCAGTCGGTGGTAAAGCACTCCCACGGGGAAACACGCGGGAAGGTGGATGAATTAAACGCGGTGATCACCATGATGATCAGCGGCCCGAACAAATAGGCAAAGAACAGGGTCAGATACAAACCCGGAATCATGGTTGTCGGGGATTTCATTTTCATTGTCTGATCTCCCCGATTGAAACCTTGAACAGGCGCATCACAAGCAAGACAAGCGCGATACAGACAATCAGAAGGACCATCGCATAGGCCGATCCGCGCGGCCAGTTGCCGCCAGAGTTAAACCATTGATAGACCAGCTGCGTGAACCAAAGGTTTGACGGGCCACCCAAAATCTGTGGTGCAGCAAGGGCGCCGGATGTCAGCATGAACACCATGGTCATGCCCGATGCAATACCCGGCTTGGCATAGGGGATAACAACCTTGGCATGGACCTGCCACCAGTTGGCGCCCATGTCGCGCGCAGCTTCGATCTGGTTGCGATCAAGGCTTTCAATCGCGTTATAAAGCGGGAAAATCATCAACAGGATATAGGCATATGCCAACCCGGCATAGAGCGCGACATCTTCGCGGATGAAGTCAATCGGCGTATCCCAAAGTCCGATCCCCATACCGGTTTCATTGATCACGCCCGTCGCGCCAAACAAAATGCGAAACGCAAAGGCGCGCAGGATTTCATTGATCCAGTATGGAACGATCAGGGCAAGAACCAGCAACCGCGCCTTGGCACCGGTCGATGACTTTGCCAGTACAAAGGCAACCGGATAGCAAATGATCAGATCGAATATCGTCACAAACACTGCCGAAAGCAGCGTTTTGAACAGGATCCCGATATCCAGGGTGTTTATCCCGTCCGACGCCCCGCTGCCCTGAAAGAAATACCGATATTGCTCAAGAGTATAGACATCTTCCGGGCCGCCGATTTTGGCGGGTGGCAAATTAAAACGGAAAGAATAATCCAGCATGGTCAGCTGCGGCAGGATGATCAAAAGGAACACCCATATGCTGACGGCAAGCATTAAATAGATGCACACTGCCATCCCGTTGCGGCGGACAAGATCGTAAAACAAATCACGCATGATACAGGGCCCCCGTTACGCGCTGGCCAGTTCGCCCGGTTTGAGCGCAATGCCCAGCTCCGGTGCGAAATCAAGTTTGACCGGGGAATTGGCATCAATCGCGTTGGTGCCATCATTGATCAGCGAAAGTTTCAAATCCTTGCCATTCGTGTTCATCATGATATGGCGCATATTGCCTTCGAATTCTTCGGTGACGAAGTTGGTTTCGAACTGGTTGACGGAACTGTCATCGCGTGACACCCGAAGGGCTTCCGGGCGAATGAACAGATGGCAGGCATCACCCGGGGCAAGTGCCGGGCCACCGGCCGGGTGGCTTTCGACCGTGAATGGGGTGCCCATACCGGCATCGATCTGCATCACCTTGCCGTCATTGGAAAGAACAGTGCCATCAAGCACGTTGTTTTCACCAACAAACGAAGCGACGAAGCTTGTTGTCGGATGGTCATATATTGACCTGCCATCGCCAATTTGTTCGATCTTGCCCTTGTTCATCACGGCAATCCGGTCCGACATAGTAAGTGCTTCACCCTGATCATGGGTGATGTAGATAAAGGTCAAACCGACTTGTTTTTGAATGGCGCGCAGTTCGGTGCGCATGTGTTGACGCAGCTTCAGATCAAGGGCGGAAAGCGGTTCATCAAGCAGCAGAATATCAGGTTCAACCGCCAGTGCGCGGGCAATGGCAACGCGCTGCTTCTGACCACCGGAAAGTTCACTTACTTTCTTGTCTCCCTGTCCGGGCAGGGCAATCAGTTCAAGCAGCTCATCAGCGCGCTTGCGCCGGGTTTTCTTGTCAACGCCACGCACTTCCAGCGGGAAGGCAATGTTATCTGCAACCGAACGCAGCGGGAAAAGGGCAAGGTTCTGGAAAATAAGGGCAGTGGGGCGCTTGTTGGGGCCGACACCTTTCATGTCCTCGCCCCCTATTCTTACCTTGCCGCGTGTCGGTTCCTGAAACCCGGAAATGCAGCGCAAAAGCGTTGTCTTGCCACAGCCTGACGGGCCGAGAAATGAAAAGAACTCGCCACCTGCGATGTTCAGATTTGCCTTGTGGACAGCGGTGAATTCGCCGAATTCGACCCAGACATGCTCAAGCGAAATTTCTTTGGTCATAGAGCTGACAACCCCCGAAAACGTCAATGCCATGTTCGTCCCCGTGTCAGGACGACATTGCGTTATTGTTGTTTGAAATAGATTGGGTCGGATAAACCCAAAAAGGGCGGCAAGCGCAAAGCCATGCCGCCCCCACAAGGCTGAAATCAGGCGCTTTCGAAGCGGTTCACGTACTCGGTACGCATGTCCGCATACCACTGCGGTTCGGACGGCCACGGGTTGAGGTTGGCCAGTGCATCCCCCGGATAGGCATCGGCAAAGTTCTTGGCATAGGCTTCGCCAGCGAACTTGTCGGCACCCAGAACCGGTGAGTTGTAACCATGATGGTCAATTGCCTCACCGGCCAGCTCCGGCATGTAGGCATATTTGATGAACTCGTAAACCTGTTCGATGTTTTCGGCACCGGTCGGCAAGGCAAGTCCATCGACCCACGCCATTGCACCTTCTTTCGGTGCGCGATACATCACCGGTTCACCAGCCGTTTTCAGCGCAAGCGGCGGGCCATCCCAGGTCTGACCAACGATGACGCCTTCGTTCAGAAGACCGTTCTTCTGGGTGTCGGCATCGTTCCAGATCAGCTTGATGTTGCCTTTGCGCGCAATGCACCATTCGGTGATCTTGTCCCAAACCGGGCGCATTTCCTCTTCGGAGGTGTAAGCCTTCCAGACCGAGCCAGGCGCCAGTTCGCCGGTGGTTTCCATGTAGAGACCGGCACCCAGCATCATGGAGTGTGCGCGGCCCATGGTTTTGCCAGCATTTTCTTCCGCCCAGACATCACCATAGGACGGGAAGGTGCCATCCGGCTGGAACTGGTCGGTGCGCCATGCCATGCCTTCGGTGCCCCAGATGTGCGGCAGCCAGTAGGTCGAGCCAGCCTCAAACGCCCAGTCGGTGCTGCCGATTTTGGCCATTGCCGGGTTTACAGCGTCAATGGCGACTTTGGACATGTCGAACGGCTGAAGCAGTTCCAGTGCCTTCCACTGGAGGGCACGGTTGTTGGTCGGCGAAACAATATCAAAACCGCGACCTTTGGAGGCCTTCATCTTGTTGATGATTTCCTCGTTCGAACCGATGCCGGTATAATTCACCTGAATGCCGGTGGCATCGGTAAATGACTTGAGAAACGTTTCCGGCAGATAGTCGGACCACATCAAAATGTTGATCTCGCCCGAAGAAGCGAGTGCTTTTTTGCTGATGATCGCGGGCATTGCCAATGCTGAGCCGGCGGCAAGCGAGCCCTTGAGAAGTGTGCGCCGGTTAAATTTGGGGCCGGAATTGAACTTGGTCATCCGTATGTCTCCTGATAGCCGGGATTTTTCCCTTATGTGCGGCGCACCATGCGCCTCCCTGGTGGACATAACTTCCCTGAACCGACCGCATTATGATCGCGGTTCTTGTTCCTGTTTTATCGCATTGACAAAATGGTATATCTGCCGGTTACTCTAGTAATAGAGCCACAAGGCAAAAACTATGGTGCCAGACAGGCGATCCTGTTGCAGTGCCGAACTAAAAGGTCTGTTCCCGATGCTAGACATCCGACTTGAGGACCCGGCGGTGGCCGGTCAAACCCTGCAGCAACAACTGCATCAGGGTCTTGTCGATGCGATTCTGGAAGGCCGTTTGCCGTCGCATGAACCGTTGCCCTCAACCCGCGATCTTGCCTCCGCGCTCAAGGTGTCGCGCAATACGGTTGTCCTTGTTTATCAACGGCTTCTTGATGACGGCTATTTGACGGCGGTCTGGCGTCGCGGGCACTTCGTCAATGAACAATATATCCGCCAGCAATTGCGACTGAGCGTGGATACACGCACCGCCTCGTTGTTTTCCAAGGAACGCGATCCTGATTTGTGGCGCCGCCATTTGCAGTTCCGCCCGTCTGAAGCCCGCAACATCGTCAAACCGGCCAACTGGCGGGATTTTCCCTTTCCCTTCATTTACGGGCAAGTCGCACCGGACAAGACCACCATTGCGCGGTGGCGCGATTCCATGCGGTTGGCGGGGTCGCTTGCACATTCGCAAAGCTGGGTTGGCGATCAGGTCGATATGGATGATCCGCAACTTCTTGAGCAGATCATCACCCGCATTCTGCCCCATCGCGGTTTGCGTGCCCATCCCGAACAGTTGCTGATCACCATCGGTGCGCAGAACGCGCTGTTTCTGGTCGGGCAGCTTCTGGCAGGGCGGGGACGCACGGTTGGCGTCGAAGATCCGGGCTATGTCGATGCGCGCAATATCTTTGCATCAACCGGGGCGAATATCTGTTCTCTGCCAATCGACAGCGAAGGGCTGGCCAACTCGGCAGTTCTGGCGGATTGTGACATGGTCTATACCACACCGTCACATCAATGCCCGACAAGCGTGACCATGTCGCTTGACCGGCGTCTTCAGCTTGTTGAACGCGCGCGCAAGGATGATTTCATCCTGGTCGAGGACGATTACGAGCATGAGCTGAATTACCTTGGTCATCAGCGTGCGGCGCTCAAAAGCTATGATAATTCAGGCCATATCATCTATATCGGCAGTCTGACCAAATTGATGTTCCCGGGGTTGCGTATTGGCTACATCCTTGCCGATAGCGAGCTGATCAAGGAACTGCGTGCACTGCGCCGCCTGAATTACCGCCATCCATCCGCCCAAGATCAGCGTGCCATGGCCCTGTTCATCGGCGAAGGGCATCTTGATGCACATCTTCGACGCACGCGAGATCGATTGTCGGAAAAATGGCAATTGATGCAAAATGAAATTGCCCGCCAATTGCCAGAGCTGCACGTAACGCCGACGACCGGCGGTTCCGCGGTTTGGATTACTTTGCCCGGTGACATGGACGCTTGGGCCGTGCACCGTGAGGCCGCCAAACGCGGGGTTCTTGTGGAACCGGGGGATGTGCATTATTGCGATGCCGACAGTGCCCCACGCAACCGTCTTCGGCTTGGTTTTGCCGTGATAGAGCGCGATCAGATCGCGCCGGGTATTTCCCAATTGCGTGACGCCATTATGGCGATCATGGCTGAAAACAGAAAAGGGACCGCCGCAGAGTAATCTGCATGGCGATCCCCGTGGCCCCAACTCCCCCGGAATCGGCTTGTGTCCCCCGCCAGCACATTACATCGGTGTGCCAAGAACCTTCTGCAGGATGGCAACCATATCGTCGATGTCCTGTTCTGTGCTGACGAATGCCGGGGCGAAAATGATCGCATCGCCGGTTGCCTTGACATGCAGGCCTTCGTCAAACAGCGCGCGCTGTGCCCAGCTTCCCTTTGCGCCCGGCGCATCACCCGGTGTCAGCTGAATGCCCGACATCATGCCATAGCCGCGAAGATCGCTGACATGGGGCAGGTTACGCAGACCAAACACACCATCAAGGAAGTGCGACGACAGGCTGTTGGCACGTTCGAACAGATTGTCATTGGCATAGATATCAAGCGCTGCGATCCCGGCGGCACAGGCCACCGGGTGGGCCGAATAGGTATAGCCATGGAAGAATTCCGGGCGGTCCGCATCGCCCGCCGCGTCAAAGACAGCGGCCTGAATTTCGGCACTGGTGGCAACCGCACTCATTGGAATAGCGCCATTGGTCAGTGCCTTGGCCATGGTGATCAGGTCCGGCTTGACTGCGAATGCCTGGGAGGCGAAAGCAGAACCTGTTCGGCCAAAACCGGTAATCACTTCGTCAAATACCAGCAAGATGCCGTACTTGTCGCAAATCGCGCGAAGCTTTTCTAGGTATCCTTTGGGGGGCACAATGGTGCCAATCGACCCGGCAATCGGTTCGACAAAGACGGCAGCAATGGTATCGCCACCATAGGTCTTGCAGATTTCTTCGAGATCATCGGCCAGATCGGCATCAGTTTCCGGCTGACCACGGGTGAACTTCTGTTCTTCGGTCCAGGTGTGGCGCATATGGACAACGTCACAGGTGATCCCCGAAAAATCACGACGGTTATTAACCATCCCGGCAAGCGACGTACCGCCAAGGTTGACGCCATGATACCCCCATGAACGCGATACAAACCGGGTGCGCTGCGCGTTGCCCGTGGCACGGTGATAGGCCAGACACATTTTCATTGCCGTATCCACCGCCTCGGAGCCTGAACCGGCAAAGAACACACGATCAAGCCCATTGGGCAGGATACCAGCCAGCTTTTCGGCAAACTCGAACGAAACAGGGGCTGCGCGCTGGAAATGTGGTGAGTAGTCCAGTGTGCTCAGCTGCTTGTAGACGGCATCGGCAATTTCCGGGCGTCCGTGACCGGCCGCACAACAAAACAAACCCGACGAACCATCCAGAATCTCGCGGCCTTCCGGTGTCCAGTATTTTACGCCTTCTGCCTTGGCAAACATCTGCGGTTCTTCGTGAAACAGACGGTTGTTGGTGAATGGCATCCAATGATTGGTCATGTTCGGTTTGGCGGACACGTTCATGCTGGCTCCTGTCGGCAAGAGTGCGGGTGTAAATGTTATGCTGCTAGCTAAACCGGTCATCTGACACAGCGTTAGTGCCACAACTCGACAATATTTAGGTCCAGATCGCCATGTGGCTCCATTAAAAGCGTCGATGTGGCTCTATTGCCATAGCAATCAGTGGCGTAATTCAGGTCTGTAACAACGAGGAATTTCATGGAACTGATCCTGTCTGGCATGATTGTCGCGGTCGCTGCCCTGTTTCGTGGCATCACCGGTTTCGGTTTTGCTTTGCTGGCCGCTCTTGGTCTGTCGACGGTGCTTGCTCCGGCAACTGCGACCGCGATTATTCTGGTTATCGACATTGTCCTGACGGGGCTGATCCTGCGCGACTTTGATCGGAACAAGGTCGACTGGCGGGCCTGTTCGATCCTGCTGAGTTTCGGGCTTTTCGGGGCGGTGCTTGGCCCATATGTCGCCTTTGCGCTTGATGACCAGACCATCCGGATCGCGACCAACCTTGCAATCGCGGTGGCAGCCTTGGTGGCCATGCTGCATCATCCGCCAAAATGGATGGGCCATTTTGTCATCGGGGCGCTTCTGGCCTGTTCGGTTGGTATCCTGATGTCGGGCTTTGCGGTTGGCGGTCCTTTGGTCGCCGCATGGCTTTTGGCGGGCGGAACGCAGGATGCGCGGGTCCGCAACACGCTTGCGATCTATTTTGGGTCGGTCGATGTGTTGGGATTTATCACCCGCGCTGCTGCGGGCATGTTGCCCAATGATTTCATCGCACTTGTCTTGCCGTTGCTGGTGATTGCCATGATCGCCTATTTCCCGGGCGAGATGATCTATCGCCGGATGTCGGCAACCACCTGGCGGCGTGTCTGTGCCATCAGTCTCGTTCTCATTGCCATTATCGGTTTCGCGCAGACCATCGCGGTTGGTCTGTGATCCCTTAAATCAAAATTGCTTCCACCACCGGAGATATCCATGACCAAAACAGCACTCATTACCGGCGCAACTTCTGGCTTTGGGGCGGCAACGGCCCGCCGGTTCGTCAAGGAAGGTTGGAAAGTCATTGTCACCGGCCGCCGTGCCGAGCGCCTTGACGCTCTTGTCGATGAACTCGGCGGTGCCACGGTCGCCCATGCGCTGTGCTTTGATATTCAGGATGCCGATGCCATTCAGGTGGCGGTTGATGGTCTGCCTGCCGACTTCGCCGATGTTGATTTGCTGATCAATAATGCCGGGCTGGCATTGGGCACCGCACCGGCACAGGAATGCAAGCTGTCGGACTGGATGACAATGATCGATACCAACAACAAGGGGTTGGTGGCGATCACGCGTATCATGCTTGATAAGCTGATCGAACGAAAAGGGGCGATTGTTAATCTGGCATCGATTGCATCGAACTGGCCGTATCCGGGCGGCAATGTTTACGGTGCGACCAAGGCCTTTGTTCAGCAATTCTCGCTAGGCATTCGCTGTGACCTTGCGGGCACGGGTGTTCGTGTCACCTCGATCGAGCCGGGTCTGTGCGAAAGCGAATTTACCCTGGTTCGCACCGGCGGCAACAAGGAAGCCTATGACAACCTGTATCGCGGTGCCGATCCGATCCAGCCAGAAGACATCGCTGAAAGCATCTTTTGGGTGGCGAACCTTCCAGCACATGTAAACGTCAACTCACTTGAAGTCATGCCGGTCAGCCAAAGCTGGTCGCCATTCGCCATTCACCGCAAGGAAGGTTAGGCGTTCGATCAGAACCGGAAAGCCAAAGCTGCTTGTCGATTACATTGTATGGTATGGGGTGCAGGAATAACCTTTTAGCGCATAGGGATAATCGGTTATCCTGCAACACGTTCAGAGCCCCACAAATTGTGGCGCATCCCAAAGCTTGCATCCGATCAATGTGATGCCAGACGCCGTGCCGGATATGAAATGATCGATAAGCTCGAAATGTTTATGGTTCTCGCCCGCGAGCAGCATTTTGGACATGCTGCCGAAGAATGCGGTGTGACCCAGCCAACCCTTTCAAGTGCGCTGCGTCAGCTTGAAGACCATCTTGGCGTGGTATTGGTCAAACGCGGGTCGCGTTATCAGGGCCTGACACCCGAAGGTGAGCGTGTTCTGGAATGGGCGCGTCATATTGTCGGCAGCACACGTTCCATGCGCGACGAAATGCGCGCCATGCGCTTTGGCCTGACCGGGCAGGTGCAGATTGCCGTCATCCCGACCGCGCTTTCGATGGTCCATGAACTGACCACGCCGTTTCGTGAAAAACACCCCGATGTCAGCTTTGCGATCCTGTCGCGGACGTCGACGGAGATTAAGGCGCTCCTTGATGATCTGCAAATTGATGCCGGGATTACCTATCTTGATAACGAACCCCTCGGGCGGGTGACATCCATTCCGCTATATCGGGAACGCTACCAACTGGTGACCTCCAACCTTAAGGAGTTGGGGGACTACGAAGCCATCACGTGGCGTGAAGCGGCCAGCTTGCCCTTGTGTCTTTTAACGCCCGACATGCAAAACCGTCGCATCATTGATCAGCAACTCCACATGGCGGGTGCCAAGGTCAGTGCGACGCTTGAAAGTGACTCGATGATTGCCCTGTTCACCCACGTGCAAACAGGCAACTGGGCCAGTATCATGCCAGAAAAAATGGTGGAAAGCTTCGGGATGCGCGATCGTGTCAAAGCCATTCCAATCATCGAGCCCGATGCCAGTCAGACAGTGGGATTGATAGCGGCAAAACGTGAGCCTGCAACGCCGGTGGTTTCTGCACTTTTAAAGGAAGCAGCGCATATCTCTGAGCTGCAGACCGTTTGATAGGTTTTCCCTATCGCGTAACGGGATGGCTTTATTGAACAGCCACGCCGATTGGCGGAAAATAGCCGCAATAAAGAATAATTCTTCAACATGCTTGAGAGAGAGGCTTGCATGTCGGAAACGACCGAGGACCAAAACGTCCGCGTCGCTGCCATTTGTGATCAGTTGATCACTCTGGAAGGGCCGCTATTGCCAATTCTGCACGAGGTGCAGGAAGAGTTTGGCTTTATCCCCGATGGCGCGCTTCAGACCATTGCAAAGAAGCTCAATCTCAGCCGGGCGGAAGTCCATGGGGTGGCAAGCTTCTATCATGACTTCCGCGAAGAAAAGGCGGGCAAGCATGTCATCAAGATCTGCCGGGCCGAAGCCTGTCAGGCGATGGGGGCGGATGCGCTTGGCGACAAGGTTCGCCGTCACCTTAATGTCGATTGGTCGCAAACCACTGCTGATCGCAAGGTCACACTGGAACCTGTTTTCTGCCTTGGTCTGTGTGCCTGTGCGCCAGCCGCAATGATTGATGGCAAGGTTGTTGGCCGTGTCAGTGCGGATCGCATTTTGGAAAAGGTGGGATCATGAGCATCAAGGTTTACGTTCCGCTTGATTCCGGTTCTGTCGCATTGGGTGCCGATGACGTTGCATCCGCCATTGCCGCCAAGGCATCCAAATCCGGTGCTGATATCAAGATCGTGCGCAACGGCTCGTTTGGCATGTATTGGCTGGAGCCGATGGTCGAGGTTGAAACACCGCGTGGACGCGTTGCCTATGGCCCGGTTAGCACCGATGATATCGACACATTGTTTGAGGCTGACTTCCTGACCGGTGGTGATCATAAGCTTTATCTTGGCCGCACACAGGATATCCCGTTCCTGAAAAGCCAATCGCGCCTGACCTTCCAGCGCTGCGGCATCATTGATCCGGTATCGCTCGAAGATTATCGCGCCAATGAAGGCCTGACCGGTGTTGAAAATGCGCTCAAGATGACGGACGAGGAAATCGTCAAGGCCGTCACCGATAGCGGCCTGCGCGGGCGCGGTGGTGCCGGTTTTCCGACGGGCATCAAATGGAATACCGTCCGCGAAGCGCCAGCCGATCAAAAATACATCGTCTGTAACGCCGATGAAGGCGACAGCGGGACCTTTGCCGATCGCATGATCATGGAAGGCGAGCCGTTTGTTCTGATCGAAGGCATGATCATTGCCGGTCTCGCCACCGGCGCGACCAAGGGATACGTCTATACCCGTTCGGAATACCCGACCGCGATCGATGTCATGAACGAGGCGATCAAGGTCGCCCGTGCCGCCGGTGTTCTGGGCG
The DNA here is from genome assembly GCF_001613795.1 of Thalassospira sp. MCCC 1A01148. Lineage (GTDB taxonomy): Bacteria > Pseudomonadota > Alphaproteobacteria > Rhodospirillales > Thalassospiraceae > Thalassospira. The sequence continues at coordinate 189,596 of NZ_LPVZ01000024.1, read as the reverse complement.
ATAATATCCTTGGATCCGGCAAGGCGTTCGATATGGAAGTCCGCATGGGCGCGGGCGCCTATGTCTGCGGGGAGGAAACATCCCTTCTGAATAGCATGGAAGGCAAGCGCGGGGTTGTTCGCGCCAAGCCGCCATTGCCTGCCCTTGAAGGTTTCCTTGGCCGACCGACCGTGGTCAACAACGTGATTTCACTGTGCTCTGTGCCTGTCATTCTGGAAAAGGGTGCGGAATACTATCGCGATTACGGTATGGGCCGGTCGCGCGGCACCATCCCGATCCAGATTGCCGGGAACGTCAAACATGGCGGGCTTTACGAAGTTGGCTTTGGCCTGACGCTGGGCGAAATTGTCGAACAGATCGGTGGTGGCACGGCATCGGGCCGCCCGATCAAGGCGGTTCAGGTCGGTGGTCCGTTGGGTGCCTATTTCCCCAAGGAACTGTTTGATACGCCTTTTGACTACGAAGAATTCATGAAGCGCGATGGCTTGATCGGCCATGCCGGTATTGTCGTGTTTGATGACACGGTCGACATGATGAAGCAGGCCCGCTTTGCCATGGAATTCTGTGCGATTGAATCGTGCGGCAAATGTACGCCATGCCGGATTGGCTCTGTACGCGGGACCGAAGTGGTCGACAAACTTGAACGTGGTGAAGAACCTGAATTGCAGCTCGAACTCCTGCGCGATCTTTGTGAAACCATGAAGTTCGGATCGCTGTGCGCGCTGGGTGGCTTTACGCCCTATCCGGTCTTAAGCGCACTGACCCATTTCCCTGATGACTTCAAGCCACGCGCGCTTGATATAGCTGCGGAGTGAAACGATGTCCTTGATCAAAGAAGTTGACTACGGAACCCCGGCGAAGAATTCCGAAAAGACCGTCACCCTGACCATTGATGGCAAGGATGTCACCGTGCCTGAAGGCACCTCTGTCATGCGCGCCTCGATGGAGGCCGGTATTCAGGTCCCTAAACTGTGTGCGACCGATATGGTCGATGCATTCGGATCATGCCGCCTGTGTCTGGTCGAGGTCGAAGGCCGTAACGGCACACCGGCATCCTGTACGACGCCAGCATCCGAGGGCATGGTTGTCCATACCCAGACCGAGCGGCTCAAGAAGATCCGCAAAGGCGTGATGGAGCTTTACATCTCTGACCATCCGCTCGATTGCCTGACCTGTGCGGCCAACGGCGATTGCGAATTGCAAGACATGGCAGGCGCGGTTGGCCTGCGTGATGTGCGTTATGGCTATGAGGGTGAAAACCACGTTCAGGTCCGCCAGAACGGTGAAGAAAACCCGCGCTATATGGCCAAGGATGAAACCAACCCGTATTTCACCTATGACCCGTCAAAATGCATTGTCTGTTCGCGTTGCGTGCGTGCCTGCGAAGAAGTGCAGGGCACCTTTGCGCTGACCATCGAAGGTCGCGGTTTTGAATCGCGTGTGTCGCCCGGCATGCATGAAAACTTCCTGGATTCCGAATGTGTATCGTGCGGTGCCTGTGTTCAGGCCTGCCCGACGGCAACGCTTCAGGAAAAATCGGTCATCGAGATCGGTCAGCCGGAACACTCGGTTGTTACCACTTGCGCCTATTGCGGGGTTGGCTGCTCGTTCAAGGCGGAAATGCGCGGCGAAGAACTTGTCCGCATGGTCCCCTATAAGGATGGTAAGGCCAACCGCGGCCATTCCTGTGTGAAGGGGCGTTTTGCCTATGGCTATGCCAGTCACAAGGACCGCATCCTGAACCCGATGATCCGTGAGAACGTTGACGATCCGTGGCAGGAAGTCAGTTGGGAAGAAGCGCTTCGTTTTACAGCCGACAAGTTCAAGGGCATTCAGGCCAAATACGGCAAGGGCGCGCTGGGCGGGATTACCTCGTCACGCTGCACGAACGAGGAAACCTTCCTTGTTCAGAAACTCATCCGTGCCGGTTTTGGCAATAACAACGTCGACACCTGCGCGCGTGTTTGCCATTCGCCGACCGGCTATGGTCTGAAAACCACGTTTGGTACTTCGGCCGGGACGCAGGATTTTGATTCTGTCGAACATACCGATGTTGTTATCCTGATCGGGGCCAACCCGACCGATGGCCATCCTGTCTTTGCCTCGCGCCTGAAAAAGCGTCTGCGCGAAGGTGCGAAACTGATCGTCATCGATCCGCGTCGTATTGACCTTGTGCGCTCCCCGCATATCGAGGCGGTCGCCCATATCCCGCTGCGTCCGGGGACGAACGTTGCGGTTCTGACATCGCTTGCCCATGTGATCGTCACCGAAGGCCTGTTTGACGAAGCGTTCGTGCGTGAACGCTGCGACTGGGATGAATTCCAGGATTGGGCAACCTTTGTTTCCGATCCAAAACACAGCCCCGAAGCAATCGCCGAGATGATCGGTGTTGATGCCCAGACCATGCGCACGGCCGCACGTGAATTTGCCACCGGCGGCAATGGTGCGATCTATTACGGTCTTGGTGTGACAGAACACAGCCAGGGTTCCACCACCGTGATGGCGATTGCCAACCTTGCCATGGCGACCGGTAATATCGGCCGTCCGGGTGTGGGCGTGAACCCGCTGCGTGGTCAGAACAATGTGCAGGGTTCGTGCGATATGGGATCGTTCCCGCACGAACTGCCGGGCTATCGCCATATTCAGGACAGCGCCACCCGCGATGTTTTCGAGGATATCTGGGGTGTCAAACTGGATGATGAACCGGGTCTTCGTATCCCCAATATGCTTGATGCGGCTGTCGAAGGCACATTCAAGGGCATCTATATTCAGGGCGAAGATATCCTTCAGTCAGATCCGGATACCAAACATGTGGCAGCTGGTCTGGCAGCAATGGAATGTGTGGTCGTCCACGACCTGTTCCTCAATGAAACCGCCAACTACGCGCATGTGTTCCTGCCCGGTTCGACCTTCCTTGAAAAGGATGGGACATTCACCAACGCCGAACGCCGCATTAACCGCGTGCGCAAGGTTATGACCCCGATGAACGGCTTTGCCGATTGGGAGGTTACCCAGAATCTTGCGCGGGCGATGGGGCTGGACTGGAATTACACCCATCCGTCACAGATCATGGCCGAAGTTGCCGCAACCACGCCAAGCTTTGCCAATGTCAGCTATGACCTGCTTGAAGAAAAAGGCTCGGTCCAGTGGCCTTGCAATGACACGGCCCCGGAAGGGACCCCGGTCATGCATATCGATGGCTTTGTCCGTGGCAAGGGCAAGTTTGTTGTAACCGAATATGTTGCGACGGATGAACGCACCGGTCCGCGCTTCCCGCTTTTGCTGACCACGGGACGTATCCTTAGTCAGTATAATGTGGGCGCGCAGACCCGGCGTACGGAAAACAGCACGTGGCATAAGGAAGACTTGCTGGAAATCCATCCGCACGATGCCGAACAGCGGGGCATTCGTGAAGGCGACTGGATCCGTCTGGCATCGCGGTCGGGCGAAACATCCCTTCGTGCCACCATTACCGACCGTGTCGCACCGGGTGTGGTTTACACGACATTCCACCATCCCGGCACGCAGGCCAACGTGATCACCACCGACTATACCGACTGGGCGACCAACTGCCCGGAATACAAGGTAACCGCGGTTCAGGTCTCGCCAAGCAATGGCCCGACCGAATGGCAGGTGGAATATGATCGTCAGGCCGAACAGTCGCGTCGGATCAAACCGCGCGTTGATGCCGCTGAATAGGATATCTGCCAGACACTGTGTTAGGGTCACCTGATCCAGTGTCTGGTATTTCCTGTCTGTCTCTGAAGTTTACAGTCAAAGAGTGAACCGCAATGGCACCTGACAAACTTGTCTACATGGCCAATCAGATCGCGACCTTTTTCAAGTCCCAGCCCGAGAATGAGGCTGCCGAAGGTGTCGCCAACCATATCAGCGATTTCTGGGAACCGCGCATGCGCAAGCAACTGTTTGACATGATCGCGGAAGGCAATGCCGACTTCCATCCTCTGGTTCTGAAAGCCGCACCAAAGATCCGGAAGGTCAAGGAAGACGCATGACGGCCAATCCATCTGAAAATCGCATTCTGGACGGGCGTGACGTTGATCTTGCGCGCGCCGTTTCAGGCGATGATGGCACTGATGATACCCCCATCATGTTGCAGCCGGAAGTTCCGGCTGCTTTGACATTCAATGGGCACTCCTATGCTGTGATGATGGTGTCGCCCCACAACCTTGAAGATTTCATGGTGGGTTTTGCCCTGTCAGAAGGAATTGCTGACAGTAGTTCCCAGATCACCCTGCGCGATGTGCGCAAGACCCTGCAGGGTTATGTGATTGAAGCAGACCTTCACGAGGATGTTTTTGATCGCCTTGCAGATCGTCAACGCACCCTTGAAGGCCGGTCCGGCTGTGGTTTGTGTGGTGTGCAATCGCTTGATGCTGTTGCGATGGACAAGATCGGGACGGTCACCCCATCTAGCCTGTCACAGGATGTCGTCTTGCGCGCGATTGATGCGCTTCCCGAACATCAGACCCGCAATCGCGAAGGTGGCGGGTTGCTGCATGCCAGTGCATTTGTTGATGGACGCGGCAACATCGTTGTGGTCCGCGAAGATATCGGTCGTCACAATGCACTCGACAAGGTGCTTGGCGCTGTGGCGCGGCTGGGGATTGATCCGGCTGGCGGTTTCGTTCTGATGACCAGCCGTTGTTCCTATGAAATTGTCATCAAGACCGTACAGTTTGGCGTAGGTGGGCTTGTAACGCTTTCGGGCCCCACCTTGACGGCAGTGAACCTTGCCCGAAAAGCGGGCCTTACCATGATTTGCCGTGAACGGCGCGGGCTGTTCCGCCGGTTTGCCTGACCGACCAATAATCTTCCCGAACTTGTAAATTTCCTTTGACTGCTTGTCTTAACGACAGGTGCACCTGCACATGTCCTTGGCGTGTGGGGTTTAAAGCTCCGTGTGTAAACAAAGGGAATTGCCATCGCGTGCGATACTTGTTATTCAAGATGTAAGTAAATATTACAAGACGATCCCGCACACGCCTGTGCCGACTGGTTCGGTACCTGCGGGATACGGCACGGGGATAAGGAAACCATGGCACTTTCAAAAACCGAATTGCGCGATGTTTTGTCAGGGATTTCAGGCATTTTGGTCACGCCCTATGATGACAATGGCGATGTCGCGCCCAAGAAGCTCATGCCGGTGATTGATCGTGCGCTGGCTGCAGGTGTTCATTTCCCGGTTGTGAATGGCAATACCGGTGAATTTTACGCCCTGACCACCGACGAGGCGATCACGATGGCGAAGTCGGTTGCCGAAATGCTCGATGGCCGTGCGCCGATGCTGGCCGGAATCGGTCGTGGTGTACGTGATGCCTGTGCGCTTGCAAAGGCCTCGGCCGAGGCCGGGGCAGAGGCGCTTATGATCCATCAGCCGCCGGACCCGTTTGTCGCCCCGCGTGGCGTGGTTGACTACATCAAACGTGTTGCTGACGCATCCGGTGGCCTGCCGATGATGCTCTATTTGCGCAACGATGCTATTGGCACCAAAGCAATCGCTGATTTGTGCGCGGTCGAAGGTGTTGCCGGGGTTAAATGGGCAACGCCAAACCCGATGAAACTGGCCGAGGCGATCAATGCCTGTGACCCGGATATTGTTTGGGTCGGCGGGTTGGCCGAAACATGGGCGCCGGCATTCTATGCCGTGGGCGCGCGCGGCTTTACATCAGGCCTGATTAATGTCTGGCCGGAACGTTCGATGGCCATTCACGCCGCCCTTGAGGCCAGTGACTACGCCACGGCACGCAAACTGATTTCCGAGATGAAGGCATTCGAGGATGTTCGGGCCGAGGAAATGAATGGCACGAACGTTACCGGCGTAAAGGCGGCACTCAAACTGCTGGGTGATGATTGTGGCGCAACCCGTCCGCCATCCGCCTGGCCGCTGACGGATGTGCAGCAGGAAAAACTGGCAAGCTTCATGAAGAGCAACGGGTTGATCGGCTAAGTCGAAGGGGTTTGGGCAACCCGTCCTAGAAGTAGGATGGATGACGTTCGCGAATGTCTTCGACGGTGGCAAGCGTGCCCATCAGATGTTCGCGGACAACCTCGCAGGCGGTATCGGCATCGCCCTTGTCAATCGCATCCAGGATGCGGCTATGGCAATCAAGGATAGATGCCGATTTTCCCGGGTCTGGCAGGTTGAGTTTGCGCAGGCGGTCGATGTGACCGGATCGTGCCTCGACCACGCCATAGAGTTGGGCAACGCCGGCTGCCTCATACAGCGCGTAATGGAAATCGCGATCGAGTTTGCCAAAGGTATCAAGATCGTTTGCGGTGCTGACCGCATTTTGCTGAGCAAGAATGGAGTGTGCTTTGACAGTCAGGGCAGGGTCATTGGCATTTGCCAGACGGCGGGTGATTTCAAGCTCGACCGACAGGCGCAAGAACTGCGTTTCAAGCGCGTGTTCGACGTCAATGCGCGAAACTTCTGTCTTGGATTGCGGAAAGGTATCTACCAGACCTTCTTCTTCTAGCTTGAGCAAAGCATCACGAACCGGCGTCTGGCTGACACCATATGCTTCGGCAATTTCGACCCGCGACAGGTACTGGCCGGGCGCAAGTTCAAGATCAATGATGCGCTCACGCAAGGAATTATGGAGTTGCGTGCTGGCCGAACCCCGTTTGAGTTTGGGCAGGCGTTTCTTGGCAATCGGTGCATCTTTGAACAGGTTTTCGACCATGATGTTCCCGCAATTCATGTCTGGTCAGGCAATTTGTATACAGGCGTCTTGCTGGATATGCACTAATATATTACTATATCAAGCAGTCAAAAGCGAATATCTTTCCGTGTTTGATGATGGCGGCGGAAACCCTCGGATGAGTGTGTTTGCGTCCAAGATCGGAGATCGCCTGTCTGATCGCCGCCCAACGCTGTCACGGTTACGTTTTACATTCCGAGGATAAGACAATGAGTAAGAAACAGCCTCAGGACCTGAGATCGGCACGCTGGTTTTCCCCCGATGATCTGCGTTCATTTGGACATCGGTCCCGGATGATGCAGCTTGGCTACTCCGAAGATGATTTTCGCGGAAAGCCAATTATCGGCATTCTCAATACCTGGTCGGAGCTCAACACCTGTCACGCCCATTTCAAAGAAAGGGTGGTTGATGTCAAACGCGGTGTCGCGCAGGCGGGCGGCTTTGCTGTCGAACTACCGTCCCTGTCAGTCGATGAGAGTTTCACCAAGCCGACCTCAATGCTTTATCGCAACCTGCTTGCCATGGAGACAGAGGAAAACATTCGCTGTCACCCGCTTGATGGTGTGGTCCTGATGGGGGGCTGTGACAAAACCACGCCGGGTCTTGTCATGGGTGCGATTTCGGCCGGGGTGCCGATGATCTACCTGCCAGCCGGCCCGATGTTGCGCGGTAACTATGCCGGTAAAATCCTGGGGTCGGGTTCGGATGCCTGGAAATACTGGGATGAACGGCGCGCAGGCAATATCAGTGACGAAGAATGGCTTGGCATTCAGGGCGGGATTGCCCGTTCTGCCGGGACCTGCATGACCATGGGCACCGCATCCACCATGACGGCCATTGCCGATTCCATGGGGCTTACCTTGCCCGGTGCGTCATCGATCCCGGCGGTGGATAGCGGCCATCAGCGCATGTCGGCTGATTGTGGACGTCGTATTGTCGAAATGGTCTGGGAAGACCTGACACCCGATCAGATCATCACCGACGCGTCCTGCCGAAATGCGGCCATTGTTGCCATGGCGACCGGTTGTTCGACCAATGCCGTGGTGCATCTGATTGCGATGGCCAAACGTGCTGGTGTGGGTCTTAAGCTTGAAGATCTCGACGAGCTTGGCCGCAACACGCCGCTGATTGCCAATGTCCGGCCATCGGGCAAGGATTACCTGATGGAGGACTTCTTCTATGCGGGCGGTTTGCGCGCCCTGATGAAACAGATGGAAGATCGTCTGGATACCAGTTGCGTTACCGTCACCGGCAAGACCCTTGGTGAAAACCTTGAGGGGGCGGAAGTTTACAATGACGATGTCATCCGTCCGCTTGATAACCCGGTCTACAAGGAAGGCTCCCTTGCCGTGCTCAAGGGCAACCTGTGCCCGACGGGTGCCGTGATCAAGCCCGCCGCCTGTGACCCCAAATTCCATGTGCATGAAGGACCGGCACTGGTCTTTGACAGCTATCCGGAAATGAAAAAGGCCGTCGACGACGAGAACCTTGATATCACGCCGGATCACGTCATGGTTCTGCGCAATGCCGGTCCGCAAGGTGGTCCCGGTTTCCCGGAATGGGGCATGCTGCCGATCCCCAAGGCGCTGATCAAACAGGGCCATCGTGACATGTTGCGGATTTCCGATGCCCGTATGTCGGGCACATCGTACGGCGCGTGTGTTTTGCATGTCAGCCCGGAAAGCTATATCGGTGGGCCACTCGCACTTCTGAAAAATGGCGATACGGTCCGCCTTGATCTGCCAAATCGCTCGCTTGATATGCTCGTGCCCGAAGAAGAGCTTGAAGCGCGGCGCAAGGCCCTGACACCGCCGGAGCCGCGGTTCGAACGTGGTTATGGCTATATGTTCTCGCGCCATGTGACCCAGGCCGATCAGGGCTGCGATTTTGACTTCCTTGAAACCGATTTCGGCAAAACTGCCGGCGAACCTGACATTTTCTAAGGACACCGACCATGACGGAATATGTATTGTCTGATGCCACGCGCGAAAAACTGATGCGCGCGTCCACTGCATCTGTTGCAACCCAGCTTTACAAGCGGGGCCTGCGCAACCAGTTCATTCAGGGTGTCCGACCGGTGGCACCGAAAAAGAAGAACATGGTCGGGCAGGCCTTTACGCTGCGCTATATCCCGGCACGTGAAGACCGCAACCCGATCGAGGTGTTCCGCAACGAAGACCATCCGCAACGTGTTGCGATTGAAACCTGCCCGCCGGGTCATGTTCTGGTGATGGATGGTCGCAAGGATGCCTCAGCGGCATCGGCCGGGTCGATCCTTGTTACCCGTCTTGCGGTGCGCGGTGGTGCCGGGATCGTTTCAGATGCCGGTTTCCGCGATGCCGAGGGGATCGGTGAACTTGACATGCCTGCCTACTATGCTGGCCCGTCAGCCCCGACCAACCTGACCAAGCATGAAGCGCTTGATATCAACGTTCCGATTGCCTGTGGTGATGTTGCCGTCTTCCCGGGTGATGTGCTTGTTGGCGATACGGACGGGGTCATGGTGATCCCCGCACATCTTGCAGACGAGATCGCCGATGCCTGTGCAGGTATGGAAAGTTACGAGGCCTTTGTGATCGAACAGGTGGCCAATGGTGCGTCAATCATCGGACTTTATCCCTGCACCAAAGAAGAGAATCAGAAAAAGTATGAGGAATGGCTGGCAACTCGGTAAAGTCCCGGTTACCTTGACGGTAACGCAGCCATTTTTACCCCATCCATGAATTCCAGAGGATTGATTGAAATGTCTTATACCCTGACAGGAAAACATCTGATTGCCGGAGACTGGGTCGCTGGCGAGACGACCTTCCAGTCTGAACCTGCCCATGGTCCGGCCAATACCTTCCCGGTTGGAACGCCTGCGCTTGTTGATCAGGCTGCAAAGGCGGCTGAAGAAGCGTTTTGGACCTATGGTTATTCAAGCCGCGAAGAGCGCGCGAAACTCATCAATACCATTGCCGATGAGATTGATGCGCGCGGTGAAGAAATCACCGAAATCGGTACGCAGGAAACCGGTCTGCCCGAAGCCCGCCTTCAGGGCGAACGTGGCCGTACCGTTGGTCAGCTCCGCCTGTTTGCCAGCCACATTCTTGATGGCGAATATCTGGACCGTCGTTATGACGAAGCCCTTCCGGATCGTGCGCCGCTGCCGCGTCCTGACCTGCGTTTGATGCAGCGTCCGATTGGTCCGGTTGCTGTCTTTGGTGCGTCCAACTTCCCGCTGGCTTTCTCTGTCGCGGGGGGTGACACTGCATCGGCATTGGCTGCTGGTTGCCCGGTCGTGGTCAAAGGCCATTCTGCCCATCCGGGCACGGGCGAAATTGTCGCACAGGCAATTGACGCTGCCATCAAGAAATGCGGCGTTCATCCGGGCGTATTCAGCCTGATTCAGGGTGGCAAGCGCGATGTTGGACAAAGCCTGGTGCAGCACCCGCTGATCAAGGCGGTTGGCTTTACCGGTTCGCTTGGCGGTGGTCGTGCGCTTTATGATCTTTGTGCTGCCCGTCCTGAACCGATCCCGTTCTTTGGTGAACTCGGTTCCGTCAACCCGATGTTCCTGCTGCCGAATGCTGTTAAGGCGCGCGGTGCGGAAATCGGCAAAGGCTGGGCAGGTTCGCTTACCATGGGTGCCGGCCAGTTCTGCACCAACCCGGGGATCGCCGTTGTGATCGAAGGCCCGGATGCGGATGCATTTGTCGCGGCCGCCAAGGAAGGCCTGTCGGAAGTTGGCCCGCAGACCATGCTGACCGATGGCATGGCGGAAACCTATCGTTCCGGTGCAAAGCGTGTTGCCGCGACGTCAGGTGTCAAAGAGGTTCTGACCACATCGTGTGACCTGCGCAATGCAACACCGTATCTGTTCGAAACCACTGGTGAAAACTGGCTTGCCAACCATGAACTGGGCGAAGAGGTCTTTGGTCCGCTTGGTCTTGTTGTCCGGGTCAAGGATGTCGCAGAGATGCGCAAGATTGCAAAATCACTTGAAGGTCAGCTGACCTGCACGCTGCATCTGGATGCCTCTGACGCAGAGGATGCCCGTTCGCTTCTGCCGATCCTTGAACACAAGGCTGGTCGTGTTCTGGCCAATGGCTTCCCGACCGGTGTCGAGGTATCTGACACCATGGTACATGGCGGTCCGTATCCGGCCTCGACCAACTTCGGGGCAACCTCGGTCGGAACGATGGCAATCCGTCGCTTCCTGCGCCCGGTCTGCTATCAGAACATCCCGACGGATGTGTTGCCAGCCGACATTGCCTGATCCTGGCAATAGGACGTTTGAAAACATCAAAGAAAAGCCGCCCAACCGGGCGGCTTTTTTGATTGGGCGACTGATTTAGTTGTGGGCTGTTCCTGCGGCCTGAAACATGTTTTCGTCATGCCTGAGCAGACTTTGGCCAATTGCCCCTTGCAGGGCAAGGTCCTTGTCCCATGCCAGATGGGTAATTGTCGGCCCGCGACTGAGTTCCGGGACTTGTGCCTCTGCCAGACCGCGCCGCAGTTCCGGTTCCATCATGTCAAAGGCGCGTGCGCCCGATCCGGTAATGAAGATTTGTTTTGGACCTAACAGGGCAATCAGGTTGGCAATCCCGTAACCCAGAACCTTGCCAGCGTGGCGGAACAGCTCGGCCAGGCCTGTATCGCCATTGCGTGCGCGCGCAACCAGATCCATCATCTGATCTTCGCTGGGATGCAGGTTGTTGGCTTCGGGCAGGTCAATCAGGCCGCGGGCATCGCGCAGGATGGCGTAGTCCCCGATATAGGCCTCAAGACAGCCGCGTCGTCCGCAATTGCAAAGCGGGCCGTCGGGCTGAAACTTGGTATGGCCAAACTCGGCGGCGGTGCCGAAATCGCCGTTATAAACGTTTCCGTTCAGCACAAGCCCCATGCCAATCCCGTAGCCCAGCATGATCACGGCAAAGTCACCGCCATCATGCAGGTTGGTGTTTTGCGATATCGCGGTTGCGATACAGTTTGCGTCGTTGGACATCTGGACGGCGCCGCCATAGCGCTCTGTCAAAGACCGAACCAGCGGAATATGGCGATGGCGCAGGGCCGGAGACCAGATGATTTCGCCGCTATTGCTATCTGTCACGCCCTGAACGGCAATGCTGATACCTGCCGGTGGATGTTTGCAGAAGTCCTGATTGCGTTCAACAAAGCGATCAATCAGTGCAATCAGGGTTCTGGTGAGCTCCTCTGATCCCAGATCACGCGTATTGATGCTGTGTTCAATGCTGCGTTCGATCTCGCCCTTGAAGTTACCCAAAGCGATTTCGATCAGATTAATGGTGATTTTAACGCCGATGACACAAGCAGCATTCGGGACAAGATCAAGCAGGACCTTGGGGCGGCCACGTGTGTTGCCGTTTGTGTTGCCGTTGCCGCCTTCGCTTTCGCGGACCAATCCTTGCGCCATAAGGTCAGCTGTCAGGGAGGTCACCGTCGCCGGGCTCAATCCTGTTGCTGTGCCAATATCAATACGCGCAGCCGGGCCGTGCACCCGCAGATACCGCAAAATGGCGGTTTGGGATGGCTGGCGTGGGGTCTCGCTTTCTGTGCGGCGCATCATGAGGTCGGACTGTATCCTTTTAAAATTAACCCGATCAAAAACGTACTCGACCGGGTCAATATGGTCATCTCAAACACCGCTTTGGCAAGCGGATTGGTTGCCTGCATGGTCGTTATTACAGTAATCCGCGACCTGCAAGGTTGTTCATCAAGGCACTGATTCCGAAATCCCAGGGTTTGATGGCATCTGATCGATCAACCTGATTGACCAGCTTGCCAAGGCTGGGCGTGGAGATGCTGACAAGGTCGCCCATCTCGTGGGTAAAGCCCTTGCCGGCCCCGCCACGGTCGTCGGTCGGTGCAAACATCGTCCCAAGAAACAGCATGAGACCGTCCGGGTATTGGTGGTGTTTTCCAATCGCTTGTCCAACAAGGCTTTCCGGCGTTCGGCTGATCTGGCTCATCGAGCTGACCGCATCAAGGTGGTAGCCATCCGGCCCATCAACGGCCATGGCGATATCGGCCGACTTGACGGTTTCAAGGGTAAAGTGATCGTCAAACAGGCGGATGAACGGCCCAATGGCGCAGGAGCCGTTATTGTCTTTTGCCTTGCCAAGCAATAATGCCGAACGCCCTTCGACGTCACGCAGGTTGACATCATTGCCAAGGGTCGCGCCGACAATTTTACCAAGCGACGTTACCGTCAGAACCACTTCCGGTTCGGGGTTGTTCCAGTTTGAGATCGGATGCAAGCCGACATGCGCGCCGTGCCCAACTGCGGACATGACCGGGGCTTTGGTAAAGATCTCGGCATCGGGTCCGATACCGACTTCAAGGTACTGAGACCAGGCGCCTTTTTCGATCAGCACCTTTTTGATGTCGGCAGACTTTGCAGAGCCCGGCTCGATCTGTGACAGGTCATCGCCGATGATGCCTGTAATCTCGGTTCGGATCTGGTCGGCCTTGCTGGCGTCACCGCGTGCTTGTTCTTCGATGACGCGTTCCAGAAGGCTTGCGACAAATGTCACGCCGCTGGCCTTGATCGCATGAAGATCGTTCGGTGCCAAAAGATGCGGGTTGTTTTCATCAGCATCCGGACGCGATTGATCAAGAATTTCGTCAAGCGACGCTACTGTTGGGAAGTTTGCAGCGTTTGAAAGACTTTCCAGCAGATCATCACGTTCCAAGATCTGGCTAATGGTTGGGCCAAGCTTGCTGATGTCACGCAGCGTTTCCCCATCAAGAAGGACGGGCGTCGGACCTGCCACGCGTGGATCCCATATTCGACCAATCAGGACGGCTCGGTTGGCGTCATCAGGCAGGATATCGGAAGTATTTGTCGGAAAACCTTTGGTCATCTCGGTATCTCGCTTGCTTAGCTGTTGTTGGCGGCAGATTGTGCATCCGGGGCGTTGGTTGCGCCCGGACCCGCCAGATGCAGAAGGTGTTCGGGCATTTTGCCCAAAATAATCATTCCAAGAACGTCGTCATGGGTGACGTCTTCGGTTCGAACGCTGCCGACGAGCTTCCCGTTCTTCATAACATGCAGTCGGTCCGAAAGGTCAAAGACATCATGAAGATCATGGCTAATCAACAAAATACCAAGACCGTCACGTTTGAGCTGATCAATCAGTTCGCCGACCATCTTTGTTTCATGCACGCCAAGGGCGGCACACGGTTCATCCATGATCAGAACGCGGGCTTCGAACAGCAGTGCTCGTGCAATCGCCACGGATTGACGCTGCCCACCGGACAGCGCCGAGACGGGGGATGTGAACTTTTTGAAGTTCGGGTTCAGTCGATGAAGGACTTCGCGTGCCTTGTGTTCCATGGCCGCATCATCAAGAAAGCCGAACTTGTCGGTGATTTCACGGCCAAGAAACAGGTTCTGGGCAGCGTCAAGATTGTCGGCAAGCGCCAGGTTCTGATAGATGGTTTCGATATTGTTGTCGCGCGCATCGCGGGCTGTTTCGATCTTTGCTTCTTTGCCATCGACAACGATCTGGCCGCTATCAGCCTTGTAGGCGCCGGACAGGATTTTGATCAGTGTCGATTTTCCTGCGCCGTTGTGGCCCAGAACGCCAACAACCTCGCCAGGATAAAGGTCAATGGAGACGCCATCGACTGCTTTGACACCACCAAAACTGATGTGGATGTCGCGCATTTCGACCAGTGGGTCGGTGGTCTGCTTTGTATCTGTCATTACGGGTCTCCTTACGCGCTGGGATCGCTGTAGCGGCGGTGGAAATACTTGTCGCTAAAGACCGCCAGAACAAGGACAAGGCCAATGACAATGCTTTGCAGCGAGGTATCAACACCCAGAAGCGCCATACCGCTTTGCAGGCTTTGCATCACCAGCGCACCGATCAGTGCGCCATAGATCGTACCAAGTCCGCCAGCAAGGGATGTCCCGCCAATCACAACCGCAGCAATCACACGAAGTTCATCAAGTGTGCCCAGATCATTGCCTGCTGACTGCAAGCGTGCCGACGAGATGGCCGCGCTGATCGCACACAGAACACCCATCAACGCAAAGACAGCAACAGTCATGCGCTTGACGTTGATGCCGGCAAGTTCGGCGGCTTGCGGGTTGCCGCCAATCGCAAAGACATACCGGCCAAAGCGCGTGCGCTTGACCACAATGGTCAACACAATTGCGACCAGAGCAACGATCAGAAGCGGGATTGGAATGCCATGAGAAATTTCAAGGTTTTCAGGCGTTACCGGAATGCCCTTGTTTTCAAGAAGGCGTTCTGCCGCGCGGGTGGGCAGGTGGTAGGCGTTCAAGGTGGCAATGACCACCAGAACAAGACCGGCCTTGATGATGGTGTTGGTATATTCGGCCCAGATCGGTTTGACCGGAAACTCGAATGAAAGGCGACGACGGCGTTCCATGATTGCGGCATAGATGATCGCCAGGGTCGCCAACAGAGCAACAATCCAGCTCCAGGTCGCGCCAATCGTTCCCTCGATGCCGCCACCCAGCAGGATAAAGTTTTGGTCAAGCGGTGCTACGGTGCGCCCCTGCGTGACCCACCATGCCGCCCCGCGCCAGACCAGAAGTCCGCCCAGCGTTACAATAAAGGCCGGGACACCAAGGTAGCCGACTGCAACGCCTTGTATGCCGCCAATCATCGCACCGACTGCAATGCCGATTGCCAGTGTAAGCACCCAGGTCAAAGGATGATTGTAATCAAAAAACTGTGGCAGGAAATCAGTCTGAACAACTCCCATGATCATGGCAAGAACGCCAAGAACAGCCCCAACTGACAGGTCAATATGGCGTGTGACAATGATCAGGACCATACCGCATGCCATTACAGCAACAGAGGCAGTCTGAACCGACAGATTAAAGATGTTGCGTGGGGTTATAAAACGCCCGCCAGAAGCAATGTCAAAACCGACCCAGATGATCAGCAGGACAACGGCGAGGCCGACCAGACGGCGGTCGACTTCCATTTTTGAAAGCAGTCGTGACATGAATAAGCTCGTAATACAGCGGGGCCGACATACAATATCTGCGCGAGATGGGAAATGCAGTCGGCCCCGGGTTTAAGCAAGGTCAGAAGAAACAGGGATGCCTAGTTGCAGGCAGTAACCTTGCTATTGGTAACGCCCTGGCAAACAACGTCCTTGGAAACCCAGCCGGCATCAATCACCAGGTCGAGCTTGTTCTGGGTAATTGCAACCGGATCAAGGAAGAACGATTTCATCGTTACGCCATTCGGGCTTTGCCAGTCTTGCGTGCCACCAACATCGCCCAGTTTCGTGCCACCTGCCAGTTCGACGGCGATTTCAGCCGCGCGCTGACCAAGAAGGCGGGCATCTTTCCAGACCGAAACAGTCTGGGTGCCAAGAGCAACACGGTTAAGTGCTGCATGGTCACCATCCTGACCCGATACCGGGATGCCCTGCATGCCCTGTGCTGACAAGGCCGCGACCACGCCACCGGCGGTGCCGTCATTCGAGGCCACCACTGCATCAACCTTGTTGTCTGCAGCCGTCAGGAACTGTTCCATGTTGCGCTGGGCAATCGCAGGCTGCCAGCTGTCGGTGTAAGCTTCGCCAACGACATTGATGTCGCCAGCGTCAATTGCTGCCTGAAGAACTTCAAGCTGACCTTCATGCAGAAGGTTGGCGTTCGGATCGGTCGGTGCGCCTTTGATGAAGACATAGTTGCCCTTTGGCTGCTCAGCAAAAACAGCCTCGGCCTGAAGACGACCGACTTCCTTGTTGTTGAACGTAATGTAGTAGGCGTTCGGGTCTTCAATCAGGCGGTCATACCCGACAACCGGAATGCCTTCGTTAAGTGCAAGCTGGACTGCCGGACCAATCGAAGCGGAGTCTTGTGCCAGTACGATCAGTGCATCGGCACCGCGGGCAATCAGGCTTTCGATATCGGCAAGCTGTTTTGAAGGATTGCTCTGAGCATCAGCACTGATGTAATCGGCGCCAGCGGCATCAAGAGCGGCCTTGATGGCGGCTTCGTCGGTTTTCCAGCGTTCTTCCTGGAAGTTCGACCAGCTGACGCCAACGGTCAGGTCAGCGGCAAAGGCATTTGCAGACAGAAGTACGGTTCCGGCCAACATGGCCGTCGATAGGAGTTTTTTCATCGGTTTCTTCCCTGAATGTGAGTGTCTTTAGATGACATTTATTTTTGTTGTCGAAAAAATGTTGACGTGAAGAAGGCGTCCTGTCAAATATTTTTTAGTGAATAAATTAAAAACAGCGAATTTGGTGTATCAATCGGGATTAAATCATAATCATTGGTTGAATTATGGCTGATATTGGATGGTGCGCTGCAGCATTTAATTCATTCACCTAAAATAATATGAAAAGTGACAGGGAACGTTATGACAGCGAGTTATCACGACATTGACGGCAAGTCCGTGCTTGTAACAGGCGGCGCATCCGGGATTGGCGCCTCTATCGTTCGTGCATTCTGTGCGCAAGGAGCGCGTGTCGGATTTTTCGATATTGATGATGCTGCTGCGCAAAAACTTATTGCAGCCATTCAGGACGAATACGGCGTAACCCCGGTCTACAAGTCTCTTGATTTACGGCAGCAATCCTCGATTTCCGAGGCGGTCCGTGAAATGTCGGTTGCAATCGGCCCGATAGAGGTTCTGGTAAATAATGCCGCGCGCGATGACCGCCACACGCCGGAAGATATTGATCCTGAAAAATGGCGTGACGGACTTGATGTCAATTTGAATCACCATTTTTTCTGTGCTCAGGCTGTGGCGCCGGGCATGAAGGAAAAAGGGTCGGGCAGTATTATTAATTTCAGTTCCGTAAGTTATATGATGGGCTTGCCGGATCTCGTAACGTATGAGACTGCAAAGGCCGGAATCATCGGGCTTACCCGTGCTCTTGCGCGGGATTGGGGGGGACATGGCATCCGTGTTAACGCGGTGACGCCGGGATGCATCATTACGCAGCGCCAGCTTGATCTGTGGATTTCCCCTGCGGATGAGGAACGTATTCAGGAACAGCAATGCGTAAAGCGCCGATTGGTGGGAGATGATGTTGCACAGATGGTGCTATTTCTGGCATCAGATGTCTCATCGGCTTGTTCATCGCAGAACTTCATCGTTGATGGCGGCATCGTCTGATCGCCTGTTTTGACGGGTGTAAGCCCGAAGGCCACTGTTCGAACTTGGAAAAACAATATGTCGTCGCCCGCAAACCTGCCTAATACCCCGATCATCATTGATGAAAAAGCCAACCCGTATCGCGACTGCATTCAGGGATTGGCAAATCAACCGATCACAGTGGTCCGTCTGCTGCGTGATGCGGTGAATGAGAACCCGGTTGTTGGCCGTGATCGTGGTTTTGTCGTGCCCGAGATCAAGGATGTCGTCGGACGTTTGGTGGAAAACCGCCCGCGGATCGCAATCATCGGCGGTGCACCGGATCATCCGGCCCATCTTCTGGACCGTCCACAGGCATTGATGGCGGCAATTCGCATTTGGGAAATGGGGGGTGTTCCCTTCCTGTTTCATGTCCCGGTCATTTGTGATGGCACAGCGCAAAACAATATCGGACAAAGTTATTCACTGGCGTCGCGCAACCACACTGCGGCGGCAGTCAATATCACCTTTGAAGGTCACAGCTATCATGCGGCCTATGTGATTGCCGGGTGCGACAAGTCGCCTGCTGCGGTGGTTGCCGGTTTGGCCGCGGCCGATCATGCACGCGCCTGGCGTGGTGATCAGGCGCCGGTCTGGGCGGTGTTTGCGCCATCCCACGTTCTTAAAGGCGGTGAAATTCCCGATGGAACCCGGCGGTTGCTTGATCGTATTGCAGCGGACGCCGATGCAGCCGGGCATGACGACCTTGGCGCGGATATCCGCGAAAACATGCGATATATCCTGCAATGTACCTCTGACGAGGCTTTTGCCGGTTTGCTCGAACGTGCAAGGTTGCTTGGGATCATCGACGCAGCGCAGGAACGCAAGGTGCTTGATGAGCTTGCGACGGCGACTTGTGATTCAAAGGGCGGTATCTGTGCCTTTAACGGGACCGGAAATTCTTCGCGGACCATGCTGGCGGCCTTTGGTCTGACCCCGCCTGAACTGGAATTGCTGACCGATGTCCCGCCGTTCGAGGCCGTTGCAGCGGGGGTTGATGCCCTGTTCGGGGTTTTCAACAAGCCGGAATATGCCATCGGCAACCTGCTTAAGGCCAACTTCGCCAATTTTGTGCGCATTCACAACGCAACCGGTTCAAGCAGCAACATGCTTTTGCATTTGCCCTTCATGATGCGCTATGCCGGTTTCGATATCTCGATTGACGATTATCAGGATGTCCGCACCCAGACACCTGTGCCCGAGATTTTCGCCCACAGCCTGACGGAAAACCGCGATACCTTTGTTCTGGCGCAGCAAATGGCCGAAGGCAAAAATCGGGGCATGGAAAGCATCTATCGTGTTCTTGCCGATCTGGGGGTTGCGATGGACCTTGATGCGCCAACTGTCCTTGGCAAATCCTGGGCGGAGCGGATCGCCGACCTTGAAAACCCGGTTGATCTCTCTCTTGGTGATGCGTCGGTTATTCGCGCAACACCAGTCCGGCAGCGTTCAGGTGTTGATGTTCTTACGGGCAGCTTCTTTGAAAACTGTGCGGTCAAGACATCGGGCATGAGTGATCATTTGCTTTCGCACTTTGATGATCACGTATTCATCGTGCGCTATTACGAAAACGAGCACGTCTGCAATGCGGATTTTGCCTCGCCGGATTTGATTTCCCGACTGATTGAAACCGATGGCGTGGATGAAGATCTGATATCTGCCATCGTTCAGCGAAATGGCGGAAACCGCGTGGATATGGATGCGCCAAAGGACATGCTTGAGCAGGGGCACCTGTCCTTTGCCTTTGTCATTGGCGGGCAGGGGCCAGAAGCATATGGCATGCCTGAAATGTTCTCTCCGTCCCAGAACCTGCGACACCATCGCATCCTTGAAGCATCATCAATGCTGATTACGGATGGCCGTTATTCCGGGGTGACCAAAGGGGCCTGCATCGGCCATATGGTGCCAGAGGCATTTACAGGTGGGGCGGTCGGCTATCTCAAAGATGGTGACGTGCTTCGCCTTGATTTGACCAGGTTGACACTTGACTGGTTGGAGCCCGAAGCCTTCAAAAAAGGTCAGGAACGAGCATCCGACCCGCGTGAAATCGCAGATCGCAAGCCGCTATTTGACGAACGGTTCAAGCGTATGGCAGATCGCCAGTGCGATATTGCGGCAAGCAATGTGCTTGACGCTATCGGGAATGCTGCGCGTGGCATTGTTCCCCGTGCTGTGGACCGGCGTGCAACCAAATCCTGGCGCTAAGCACCACCGGGTCTTGATGCAAGAACGGAAAACGCCCCGTGCCATGTCTGGCCGGGGCGTTTTCGTTTGAGCTGATCCTGGGGCACTTAGCCCATGCGTTCTGATGCATAGCTTCCCGGACTTGGCGGGAAAACAATTGTCCGGTTGCCGTTGATAAATGAACGGTGGTGGATATGCGCGTGGACGGCACGTGCCAGCACCTGGCTTTCAACATCACGGCCAATCGACACATAATCGGCAGAGTTCTGGGCGTGGGTGATGCGCGCAATGTCCTGCTCGATGATCGGACCCTCATCAAGATCGGCGGTCACATAGTGTGCGGTCGCCCCAATCAGTTTGACCCCGCGCACATAGGCCTGTCGATACGGGTTGGCACCCTTGAAACTTGGCAGGAAGGAATGATGAATGTTGATGATCTTGCCGCTCATCTTCTTGCACAGGCTGTCTGACAGGACTTGCATGTAGCGTGCGAGAACGATCAGTTCGACATCGTAATCCGATACGAGATCAAGCAGCTTTTTCTCGGCTTCCGGCTTGTTATCCTTGGTCACCGGGATGTGGTGGAACGGAATGTCGTGATTAACGACCACCTTCTGATAATCAAGGTGGTTTGATACCACACCAACGATATCAATCGGCAGTGCACCGATTTTCCAGCGGTAAAGCAGATCGTTCAGGCAGTGACCAAAGCGCGACACCATCAGAAGAACTTTCATCTTCTCGGAACTGTCGTGGATCTCATACGTCATGCCAAGCTCTGACGCCGGACCCGCAAAGCCTTTGGCCAGCGTTTCCTGATCAACACCTTCTTCGCTTACGAAGGCGACCCGCATAAAGAACAGACCGGTTTCCTGGTCGTCAAACTGTGAGCTGTCGGTAATGTTGCAGCCATGTTCGGCCAAATAGGTCGAAATAGCAGCAACCACCCCGCGTTGAGAGTCGCAGGAAACGGTCAGGACGTAGCTTTTCATCGCGTTTGGCTTTCTCGTTTGCTGTAATCAAAATTGCCCGGCCCCGTCCATCGGGGAATAAGATGAGGCCGGGCAGAAGCATTAAATATCAAGTGTGTTCTCACGTTCCCAGCGGGAAAAGTGAGAAACATAAGAATTCCACTCGGTTTGTTTGAGCTTGAGGTAGGCACTCGAGAATTCCTTGCCCATCGCAAGTTGGAGATCTGTGTTTGATCCCATCTCGCGCAGGGCATCAAGCAGGTTCAGCGGCAAACGCGGCGCATCCTTGATCAGATGACCTTCCTGATACATGTCGATATCGTAATGCGGTCCCGGATCGGCATTGGTTGCCATGCCATCCAGACCCGCGGCAATGATTACGGCCTGAAGCAGATACGGGTTGGTGGCGCCATCAGGCAGGCGCAGTTCAAAACGGCCCGGTCCCGGCACACGCACCATGTGTGTACGGTTGTTGCCCGTCCAGGTCACGGTGTTCGGGGCCCAGGTCGCACCGGACATGGTGCGCGGGGCGTTGATTCGCTTATAGGAATTGACCGTCGGGTTGGTGATCACCGCCATGGCAGAGGCATGCTTCATGATCCCGCCAAGGAAAGTCTTGCCCTTCGCTGACAGGCCAAATGGCATGTCGTCATCGGCAAAGGCATTGGCACCATCATTGTCCCAGACCGAAACATGGCAATGACACCCATTGCCGGTCAGGCCCGGGAAGGGCTTGGGCATGAAGGTTGCGCGAAGACCGTGTTTTTCAGCAATCGATTTGACCATGAACTTGAAAAAGGAATGCTTGTCTGCAGTTTTAAGTGCGTCATCAAATTCCCAGTTCATTTCAAACTGACCATTGGCGTCTTCATGGTCGTTCTGATAGGCACCCCAACCAAGTTCAAGCATGTAATCGCAAATCTCGGCGATGACGTCATAGCGGCGCATGACAGCCTGCTGGTCGTAACAGGGCTTTTCCGCCGTATCGGCCGGGTCGGAAATTTCCGACCCGTCGGTGGTGACAAGGAAGAATTCCGCCTCAACCCCGGTTTTGACATTCAGGCCAAGTTCTGCCGCCTTGGCGATCTGCGCTTTCAGCACGTTGCGCGGTGCCTGTTCGACCGGTGTGCCTTCCATGATGCAATCGGCGGCAACCCATGCGACTTCCGGTTTCCAGGGCAACTGGATGACAGAATCCGGATCAGGAATGGCGAACATGTCGGGGTGGGCCGGGCTGAGGTCAAGCCATGTGGCGAAACCGGCAAAGCCCGCACCTTCTTCCTGCATGTCGGCAATTGCCTGGGTCGGGACAAGTTTGGCGCGCTGTCCGCCAAACAGATCGGTAAAGCTGATCATGAAGTATTTGATGCCGCGTTCCCGGGCAAAGGCTGATAGATCCTTGGTCATCGAAGTCCCCTGACGAATTTTATCAATATCCATCGGTTCCCCGGGCGCGCCAGAAGGCGCACCGGGTCCGGTGGTACGTTAACTGTTCTAGAATCCTCCCTGACCCGGAACCCAGTTGGTTCCGGCAAGCGGTACACCAGCCATGGCGGCCGCTTCGATATTCAGTGCGCAGAGATCCTCGGGTTCGAGGTTGTGCACATGATTTTTGCCGCAGGCGCGCGCAATTGTTTGCGCTTCGAGGGTCATGACCTTCAGATAGTTGGCCAGTCGCCGCCCGGCGGCAATCGGGTCAACCCGCTTCATCAGGTCGGCATCCTGTGTCGTGATGCCTGCGGGATCACGACCTTCATGCCAATCGTCATAGGCACCAGCGGTGGTGCCAAGTTCGTTATATTCTTCTTCCCATTTCGGGTCATTATCCCCAATCGCGACAAGGGCCGCAGTCCCGATGGAAACAGCATCTGCGCCAAGGGCAAGTGCCTTGGCAACATCGGCACCATTGCGGATGCCGCCCGAAACGATCAGCTGTACTTTGCGGTGCATGCCCATGTCTTGCAATGCTTTTACCGCCGGGCGGATGCAGGCAAGGGTTGGCTGACCGACATGTTCGATAAAGACTTCCTGGGTGGCTGCCGTGCCACCCTGCATACCATCAAGCACGATGACATCGGCACCGGCCTTGACCGCAAGGGCCACGTCATAATAGGGGCGTGCGCCACCAACCTTGATGAAGATCGGCTTTTCCCAATCGGTGATTTCGCGGATTTCCTGAATTTTGATCTCAAGATCATCCGGGCCGGTCCAGTCGGGATGACGGCAGGCGGATCGCTGATCAATGCCCATCGGCAGGTTGCGCATTTCGGCAACACGGTCTGAAATCTTCTGACCCAGCAACATACCGCCGCCGCCCGGTTTTGCGCCCTGACCAATGACAATCTCAATTGCATCGGCACGTTTCAGGTCGCGCGGGTTCATGCCATAGCGTGACGGCAGGTACTGATAAACAAGCTGGGTGGAATGGCCGCGCTCTTCCTCGGTCATGCCGCCATCGCCCGTGGTGGTCGAGGTGCCAGCAGCAGATGCGCCGCGTCCAAGCGCCTCCTTGGCCGGACCGGACAGGGAGCCAAAGCTCATACCGGCAATGGTGATCGGAATTTTAAGTTCGATCGGTTTCTTGGCAAAACGCGTACCCAGCGTGACGGCGGTTTCGCATTTCTCGCGGTAGCCTTCGAGCGGGTAACGCGACATGGATGCCCCAAGGAACAAAAGGTCGTCGAAATGCGGGACCTTGCGTTTGGCGCCGCCACCGCGGATGTCGTAAATGCCGGTCGCAGCAGCCCGGCGGATTTCAGAAAGGGTATAATCATCAAACGTTGCCGATTTACGCGGCGTCGTAACGGGATTTTTGTAGCTCATGTTCTGATCCTGTCTTTGGGCTGAAATGCGCAAGTTTGATTTGCTGCGCAGCTTTCAGCGTGCCGCATCAATAGGCGTCGAAATTATCGACACTGAAGTTGTAAAGTGTTCTGGCCGAGCCATAGCGCGTGAATTCCTCGGGCTTCACATCCGTGATGCCTGCATCTGCAAGAAGCTTGGTCAGCAGTTCGATATGTTCGGCCCGCATTTCCTTTTTCTCGCAATCGGCACCGAGGCTTTTGACCGTGCCGCGCACAAAAAGGCGCGCTTCATAAAGCGAATCACCCAGCGCATCGCCGGCATCGCCCAGAACAACAAGGTTGCCCGACTGCGCCATGAAGGCCGACATATGGCCGATATTGCCCTTGACGACGATATCGACACCTTTCATCGAAATGCCACAGCGCGAGGATGCATTGCCTTCGATCACCAGCAATCCGCCATGGGCGGTGGCCCCGGCATACTGGCTGGCATCGCCCTTGATCACGACTTTGCCCGACATCATGTTTTCCGCCACACCGGGGCCGGCATTGCCTTTGACCGTGATGGTGGCCTGTTCGTTCATGCCCGCACAGTAATAGCCGACACTGCCGTCAATCGTGACATTGACGGGTGCGTCAATGCCAACGGCAACAGCATGCGAGCCACGCGGATTGGTGACTTCGAAATCCTCGTTCGCACCACTTTTATCAAGCGCATGAAGCGCCTGATTGAGCGCGCGCAGTTCGGTGGTTGCAAGATCAAACACTGGCATGTGTGTTCCTTCCTCAGTTGACCGCGATGTGTCAGCGGTCGGGTCGGCGCGCCATCGCAGCAGCCGACAGGGTTCGTGTTAATCAGTGTTCCCAGAAGTAAACGGTGGCCGGTTCCGGCTCCCACACCTTGGCGTCTTCAATGCCCGGCAGGTTGACCAGTGCGCGGTATTCGGACCCGAATGCGACATAGGCATCGGTTTCCGCCATCACGGCTGGTTTGCAGGCAATCGGATCGCGCACAACGCCAAAGCCCGATTTGGTGCCAACCACAAAGGTGAAGAAGCCATCAAGGTCATCAAGCGCACTGGTCAGTGCCTCTCCCAGGTTCTTGCCCTTGGCCATTTCACCGGTCAGATAGGCCGCTGCGACTTCTGAGTCATTCTGGGTTTCAAGGCGAATGCCTTCGCGGGTCAGTTCGCGGCGAAGGTTGTTGTGGTTTGACAGTGAACCATTATGCACCAGGCACTGGTCCGATCCGGTCGAGAAGGGGTGGGCACCAAGGGTGGTGACGGCACTTTCGGTGGCCATCCGGGTATGGCCAATGCCATGGGTGCCGGTCATGTCGGAAATCTTGAAACGTTCAAGCACGTCCTTGGGCAGGCCGACTTCCTTGTAGATTTCCATCGCGCTCCCGGTTCCCATGATGCGGACATCCGGGCGCAGTTCTTCAAGGGCCGTCCGGGTCACATCAAGCTGGTCGCTTGAAACCGTTATGACGGCATGGGTGCTTTTCGGCAGGATCGATGCATTTGTGACCCCGGCCTTGCGCAGGTCTTCGGTCAGTCCGGCAAAATCTGTTTCCGGGGCCGGAGACTGGATCGTGAGTTTGACCAGATCATTCTGGTCCGCACCATAAATTGCGATGCCCGCGCTATCGGGACCACGGTCGGTCATGGTCACCAGCATTTCCGACAACAAAGTGCCGAGTTGCGGTTCCAGACTTTTATCTTTGAGGAATAAACCAACAATGCCGCACATGGCAGGACAGTCTCCATTCTGTTTCTGAAATGGAGACTACCTGTTCGCGAATGCGGAATCAACTAAGAAGAATAAAAATTTCTTCTCAGTGAATTGATGTTTTCACCAGAGTGAATGCTTATCCACGGGCGGGATAGCAGATGATCGACAGGTAACGTATTGGAAATGAAAGAAGTTCTTCCGGTCCGTGGCGGGCATCTGCATCAAAGAACAGGCTGTCGCCTTCTTTCATGTAGTAAAGCTGATCGCCATGGCGGTAGCGGACTTCACCCTCAAGCATATAGATGAGCTCCATGCCTTCATGCTGGAAGGCGGGGAAGCTGCTCGACTCCTCGGTCAGGGTCAGCAAATACGGCTCAACCACAACGCCGCTGGTGTTGTTATCGATATGACCCAGCAGGTTGTATTCATGGCCCGCACGTGTGCCGCGGCGCTCGATCGCGATACCTTCACCGGCTTTGACAAAGACCGCATTGCGCGGCTCTTCATAGCGGCGGAAGAAATCAGTCAGAGGCACACCCAGCGCACTTGCCAGTGCCTGAAGCGATGTCAGGGATGGCGATGTCACACCGTTTTCTATCTTGGACAGCATCCCCATTGAAATGCCCGTTGCCGAGGCCAGGTCGGAAATTGTGATGCCCAGTTTCTTGCGCAGCGCACGGACTTCATGGCCGATGGCGATTTCCAGATTGTTTTCCTTTGGTTCGCGAAGCGCGTGCGGGTCCTGGGTGAGGGCGGCGGGTTTGCTCATGGAATCCATGCCTGATCCTTGGTCGCTTTTGTCGGTGGTGTGCGGTGCTTGGTTTTTATTGGTGCTTGCCATTCTGGCTTGTCCTCCGTCACCGGTTTTTCCCGGTGCGGGTCCTGCTCGTTTCTGGTTTCCTCAAAACGGTCCGTTGATCGGGCCTGCTTTTATGGCGGTCGTATGAGGTCCGGACTTTTGCCATCCCGGATCGCTTATACGCCACTGCATGACTTACACTGGCAGGAAATATTTATCAACTACAGGGAAAATAAAAATCCCAATTCCCTATACCAATGGCTTTAAGCGAAGTTGTTGCGATGCCGCAGAAAATAGCCTTGCAGGAATAAAATTTGAATAAAATGAAAAATAATTATTGCGTTCGCGAACAAGATGCCGCCAAAATATAGAACAAAATAAGCCGAAAATAGCGCGCTGATTGTGCGCAGAGGCAATCATATCAGGAGGCCATCATTATGACTGCGAGCTGGAGATTTTCAGCCCTTGCCGACCGGCATCGTGCGCTTGGTTCCAATCTTGAAGACTGGAGCGGGATGGGCACGGCCTGGACCTATGACAAGGACTGGGATGAGGAATATATCGCGATCCGTACCAAAGCCGGGATCATGGATGTTTCGGGTCTGAAAAAGGTTCATATCACCGGCCCGCACGCATCCCACGTGATCGACTATGCCACCACGCGCAATGTTGAAAAAATCTATCCGGGCAAATCGGTCTATGCCTGCATGCTCAATGATCAGGGCAAGTTCACCGATGACTGCGTGATCTATCGCATGGGGCCGAATTCATGGATGGTTGTCCACGGATCGGGCACCGGCCACGAAGAACTGACCAAGGCCGCGATTGGCCGTGATGTATCGGTTCGTTTTGATGACAACCTGCATGATTTGTCACTGCAAGGACCGCTTGCGGTGGATTACCTGGCGGAATATGTGCCGGGCATTCGCGATCTGCCCTATTTCCATCATACACAGACCCAGTTGTTTGGCGCGCCTGTGATGATTTCACGTACGGGTTACACCGGCGAACGTGGTTATGAGATTTTCTGCCGCGCACAGGATGCCGGAATGATCTGGGATCGCATCGTTGCCGAGGGCAAGGATATGGGCATTATCCCGACCCGCTTTACCACGCTTGATATGCTGCGTGTTGAAAGTTACCTGCTGTTTTATCCCTATGATAACTCGCAGATGTACCCGTTCGAAAACGAAGGTCCGGGCGATACCCTGTGGGAGCTTGGCCTTGATTTCACCGTCAGCCCGGGCAAGACCGGTTTCCGCGGTGCCGAGGAACATTACCGCCTGAAAGGCAAGGAACGCTTCAAGATCTTTGGCATCCTGTTTGATGGCAAGGAAGTCCCGGCCGAAGGGGCCGAGGTGTTCAAGGACGGGGCCAAGGTCGGCGTTGTGACCTGTGCGATGTATTCACCGCTCAAGGATCAGACCATGGCCATTGCCCGTCTGGCGGTCGATTGCGCCGAACAGGGTGTGCGTCTTGAAGTGACCGGTGAAAAAGGCATGCTCGGCGGAATGGCCCATACCATGCCATTTGATGACCCCAAAAAATTGAAAAGAACAGCCAAGGGTTAAGGTCGGCGACCGGGGGCTGTCAGAGGCCCCCGGATCAAACGCCCTGATCCTTGTGGTTTCTGACAGAATGGGACCCGCTACCATGTCTGAGAGTTTGATAGAAGAAAGCATTATCTCCCGCCCGACCTATGGCGCGTTAAAAATTGTGCCCGGTCTGGCGCATTATTTTCTGGCCGATGCATCCGGTGCCGAATGTGTCATTCGGGTCGTGCAGGAATTGCCCCGCGACATGATGGAAAAGGTACATATCCTGTATGTACCGACCCCGGGCGAAACTGCGCTGATCACGTCACTTTATGCGCTCGGCGCCAACCGGTTCGAACATTTCCCGACCATTGACGACGCCGTCGCCAAGCTTGGTGAATGGCTGTCAGACGCCAAGATGGGCAGCCAGCTTTATCTTGCCGGGACCGAAGGCCTTGTCGGGCAGGGCGTTGCCAAGGGCGAAGCATGCGGCCTCGATCATACAGCGGTGCAGTGTGAGCATCGCGGCAGTTTGGCACGTCGTGTCCAGTGTGTTCATTGCAAAACCATGATCGAGGATGTCACCACGCAGCCGGTCAAATGCCCGTCTTGCGATTTGCTTCTGCTCGTGCGCGATCACTATTCACGTCGACTGGCGGCGTTTCAGGGGGGCTGCATCAATGCCGAAGACCCGTCTGAAGAAATCGAGATCAAGGAGGTGTTCAAATGAGTGCGTCCGATCATTTGATTCCGGTTGTCGTCAGCAATGTGGTCGAGGTCAACCCGATCATTAAACGGTTCGAATTCAAGCACGTGAATGGCGATGAACTGCCCGCCTTTTCGGGCGGGGCGCATATCGTTGTCGAGATGCTTGATGATGGCACCAAACGCAAAAATCCCTATTCGTTGATGAGTTCCCCGTTCGAGCGTGACCAGTATGCCATTTCAGTACGTCGCGACGATACCGGGCGTGGCGGATCGAAATTCATGCATGAACAGGTCACACCCGGTATGCAGATGAAAATCTCTGCCCCGGTCAATCTGTTCGCGCTCGACTTGCGCGCCAGAAAGCATCTGATGATTGCGGGCGGCATCGGCATCACGCCGTTCATCGCACAGATGACGCAGGCCGATAAACTTGGCGTGCCGTTTGAACTGCACTATGCCGCGCGTTCAGCATCTCAGGCGGCCTATATGGACAGCCTTGCAGATCGTTTTGGCGATCATGTGTCGTGCTATTGCGACGATCAGGGCGAAAGCGTTGATTTCGAAACCCTTCTATCCAGTCAGCCACTGGGCACGCACGTTTATGTTTGCGGCCCAAAGGGCATGATCGAACGGGTGGTTGAAACCGCCACAAGTCTTGGTTGGCCTGCAGCACACGTTCATTTTGAACACTTCCTGGCCCCGCCGGTTGGCGAGCCCTTTGAAGTGCATCTGGCCAAGGCCGGGATTGATATCACGGTGGGTGCGGAGCAAAGCCTGCTTGAAGCGGTCGAGGCATCGGGAACCCCGATCAATTGCATGTGCCGGGGCGGGGCATGTGGTCAATGCGAAACGGTTGTCGTCGCCTGTGACGGCGAGATCATGCACAACGACCATTGGCTTGATGAAGAACAGCGCGCAGCCAAGCAGCGGATCATGCCGTGTGTTTCGCGGTTCCGTGGCAAACGCCTTGAACTTGATCTGTAAAGGGGATTTCAGCCATGACAATCCAGTTTAAAGACGAAACCTTCCGCGGTGATTTCACCTACGCCAACAGCCCGTCAAACATTCCGCGTTTTCCGTTTCCGTTCCCGGAAGACGAATATATGTATTCCACCAATATCGAACCGCATCATGCTGCGCGTGCCGGCAGCCCGTTTGAAAATGCGTTCGATGTTGATGAACATTACGTCGCGGAAATGAAGGACCGCGCCCTTGTTCTGGCCGAGGATCCCGGTCGGTGCCAGGCCCTGCCGCATATGGAAACCGCCGGGTGGGATTTCCTTGAACTCGTGATGGTGTCCAAGGCGCGCGATTATCCTGATCTGTTCAAACTGACCATGGATGGTGATCGCTGGCACTGGATCAACAAGCCGCTTCAGATCGACGATACCTTTACCTTTGGTGACAGTTCGACACTGCCCTGCCACCCGATGGAATATATCGGACGTCAGGTTCAAGGCGATCACGCTATCCTTGATCAACGCGATGGCAATCTTTGGATGGATGCCGGGATCATCACGGCACAGGCCGACTGGTCGCTTGATTTCGACATTGGCATGAATTTCTTTGAATGGCATGCGCCTGTCCCGCTTGCCCACGAACTGGGTGTGTTCCAGCGTGCGCTGAAATTCCTTCTGACCCTGCCACAAGGCCAGCCATCGCGGCGCCTGAACTGGACGCTGACCGTTAATCCACGTCTGGATACCAGCCCTGAAAACTATCCCAAATGGGGCCCGGACAAACTGACAGTGACGCCCGAGAATATCGGCGAAAAGATCCATCTGCGCGTGGAGCTTCAGACGTTTTGGCGTCTGCCGCGCTCCAACGCGATCCTGTTTCCCATTCGCACATATCTGATGGCGATGAACGAAGTGGTGACCCAGCCGAAATGGGCGCGTCGCCTGCATCGTGTGATGCGTGATCTTCGGCCTGAACTTGTCGATTACAAGGGGCTGTCACGCTACCACCCGATCCTGGTCGAATGGCTTTCACAATTTGACGACGGCGCGCCGACGTCACCGGGGATTTTCCCCGACTAGGGCTTTGACCCTGAAAAACGAACCGGCAGAAAGCCGGACGGAGGAAACGAATAACGCTTTTATTGGGGAATTAAGGCTATGACACTTCGTGTTGCGATTATTGGCGCCGGTCCGTCGGGCATGGCGCAGATGCGTGCGTTTCAATCTGCTGCCGCCAAAGGGGCCGAAATCCCCGAAATAGTGTGTTTTGAACGTCAGGAAGACTGGGGTGGCTTGTGGAACTACACCTGGCGCACCGGTCTTGATGAATATGGCGAACCGATCCATGGGTCGATGTATCGCTATTTGTGGTCAAACGGGCCAAAGGAATGCCTTGAATTTGCCGACTACACGTTTGAGGAACATTTTGGCAAACCCATCGCATCCTATCCGCCGCGCGCGGTGATTTGGGATTACATCAAAGGGCGCGTTGAAAAGGCCAACGTCCGGCCATGGGTGCGTTTCAGAACACCGGTCCGCACCGTTGAGTTTGACGAGGAAAGCCAAACATTTTTGGTGACGGCTCATGATCTGAAAAGTGATGTGGTTTCGACCGAGGAGTTTGATCATGTGATTGTTGCCAATGGTCATTTCTCGACCCCGAATGTGCCGGAATTTCCGGGTTTTGATACCTTTGGCGGGCGCGTTCTGCACGCCCATGATTTCCGCGATGCACTGGAATTCAAGGACAAGGATATCCTGATCATCGGCACGTCCTATTCGGCCGAGGATATCGGATCGCAATGTTACAAGTATGGCTGTAAATCCGTCACGGTCAGCCACCGGACCAATCCGATCGGTTTTGACTGGCCTGATAACTGGGCCGAAGTGCCGCTTCTGACCAAGGTTGATGGCAATACCGCCTATTTCAAGGATGGCTCATCGCGCGATGTTGATGCGATCATTCTGTGCACCGGCTATCAGCATTACTTCCCGTTCCTGACCGATGATCTGCGCCTGAAGACAGATAACCGCCTGTGGCCGCTGGGCCTTTATAAGGGTGTCGTCTGGGAAGAAAATCCGAAGATGATGTATCTTGGCATGCAGGACCAGTTCTATACCTTTAACATGTTTGACGCGCAGGCATGGTTTGCCCGCGATGTCATCATGGGGCGCATTCCTCTGCCCTCGAAGGATGAGATGAAGGCCGACAGCAAAGCCTGGCGGGATCGCGAGGAAGGCCTGAAAGACGATCATGACATGATCTGGTTCCAGGGGGATTACACCGCCCATCTGATCGAAATGACGGACTATCCGATGTTCGACATCGAAGGGGTGAACAAGACCTTCGAAGAGTGGGAGCATGACAAGGCCGACGACATCATGGGCTATCGCAACAAGTCCTATCGGTCCCTGATGACGGGCACTATGTCACCGGCCCATCACACACCGTGGCTGGACGAGCTTGATGACAGCCTTGAAGCCTATTTGCAGATCGAAAAGAAAACGGCTGCCGAATAGGCAGCCGTATTGCAAGACCTTTAAAGAAGCGGGCGGAAGCCCGCCGTCTCCCTTAACCAAACTCGCAGTCACCCCCGCAGCCGTTATGGCGGCGGGGTTTCTTTTCGGGCCTGGATGCCACAGTCCCTAGGACCGTGGCTTTTCCTTTTTCGGGTCGTAATGCGGGAAGGCTGTGATGGTGGCGGGCAGGCGAACCATATGGCCGTCCAGTTTGCCAATCTCGACCTCTGTCCCGATATCGGCATGTGCAATGTCGACCCGGGCAAGGGCGATGTTTTTGCCAAGAATGGGCGATCGGACGGCACTGGTAATTACGCCAATTTGGGCGCGGCCAATATGGACGCAATCGCCATGGCCGACCGTGACATTGCCATCAATCTCGATGCCTACCAGTTTGTGCGATGGATGTTCCTTGCGCCGGATCAGGGCATCACGCCCGATAAAGTCATCTTCCTTGGACTTCAGCGGCACGGTAAAGCCGATCCCGGCTTCAAACGGGTCGGTCTGATCGGAGAATTCATAATCGGCAAAGATCAGGCCCGCCTCGATACGGACCATATCAAGAGCGGCCAGCCCCATCGGCGTCAGCCCGTGTGGCTTGCCCGCGTCCCAGACGGCGTCAAAGACGGTGGCTGCGTCCTTGGGGT
The DNA here is from genome assembly GCF_001613795.1 of Thalassospira sp. MCCC 1A01148. Classification (GTDB taxonomy): domain Bacteria; phylum Pseudomonadota; class Alphaproteobacteria; order Rhodospirillales; family Thalassospiraceae; genus Thalassospira. The sequence goes on along the minus strand of NZ_LPVZ01000024.1, from coordinate 156,869 downwards.
GGCACCAAACTTCGTAGCCCAGTTCGCCGGTATAGCCGGTGCGTGAGACGACCACAGGTGCGCCTTTGGCGTCACCGATCCGGCCGATGGTGAATTTGAACCAGTCGACTTCATCAAACTTGGGCTGATGCGCGGGTGTCCAGATCACTTCGCGGAGGATCTCACGGCTTTCGGGGCCTTGAACGGCGATATTGTGCATCTGATCGGTTGATGAGCGGATCAGGACCTGGAGGCCAAGCTTTTCGGCCTGTTCACGCAGCCACACGCCACTGTAGTCATAACCGCAAATCCAGCGGAAGTTATCCTGACCCAGACGCAGCAGCGTACCATCATCAATCATGCCGCCATGCGGATAACACATCGCGGAATAGACAACCTGTCCGATACCAAGCTTTTTGACATTGCGCGTCAGGCAATATTGCATCAGCGTTTCGCTGTCAGGTCCGGTGATTTCAAACTTGCGCAAAGCAGACAGATCAATCACCACCGCCTTTTCACGGCAGGCATAATATTCTTCGATCATGCCGTGGCCGGTATATTCATGCGCCAGCCAGAAGCCCTTATATTCGACGAAGTTGCGGGTCAGTTCACTCAGACGCGGGTGGAAGGCAGTTTCTTTGGTCATTTTTGCTTCGGCCTCTGCAGTCGGGCGCCAGGCAACGGCATGGGTGAATTTTTCTTTGCCGTCATAGCTTCGGATATGGATGTCGGTCGGTTTCCACGCATTGGCCGCCGATGTATCATCCGGGCAGGCTGACGAGACGCAGACAAGGTCCGTCATTGCGCGCAGCAACACATAATCGCCCGGACGCGACCAGGGCTGATCGGCATACATCACGCCGTGATCATCGATACCAGTGTTGAAAAAGAAGTTGATCGCCATCCAGCCGGGTCGCGGATCAACGCCATGTATGGCAAGGGCTGCGTTGAAGTTGTCCGTGCAGTTCACGTGGCCGGGATAGCCGATATCATCGTAATATTTCGCCGCACAGGCCATGGCAAACGCGTCATGACGTCCGCAGGTGTCCTGAACGACCTCGACCAGCGGGTCCATATCCTGATCAAAGTACTTGCCGTGCAGACCCGGCATTGGATAGGCGTGGCCCATCAATGTGCGTGTGGTGGTCACATCCAGCGGGTTCTGTATGCCGCGGTCAAGTTTGCGCGCATCAAAGCACTGAAAATCGGTGCATTGCCGCCCGTCGACGTCCAGAATCTGGATATAGTCCCCGGCCTTGATTTCATAGGCCTCGGCGGTCGAGGAATGAACACGCAAATCTACCACCGGATCGGCCAGCGGATCGGGCAGCGCAAAGCTGTAGCTATCAGAATGATGGGCGCGTTTGACCAGTGCGGTGATCGGCGTTGCGGTGTTGTGCGCGTCAATCTGCATCAGTGGCGCAGGCGTGGCAATGATGACAAAGCCATCCAGATGCACGGTCATTTCCACTGTGTCGCTCGGCGGGCTGCCATTTCCAAACAGCCGTTGCGCCCGACAGTCTTCAAGGCGGATGTTACGACGGCGCAGCGTTTGGGCAAAGCGGCCAAGGCTGTTATCAAACGGCGCGTTCAGCAGCTCCATCAATCCTTGCGGCGCGCCGTAGGGCATTTGATCAAAGATACCAGGGCAGGGTTTACCGGCTGTGGTCAGGCCCACCAATTCAACGGTTTGCATGCCTTCGCAGTTTCGAAGACCAAGTTGATCGCCCGCGCGCACGGAAATCATGATCGCACCGCGTCCGGGAATTTCATAGCGTTCGCGGTTGCGCGCCATGGCGGTTCGTCCTGCATTGATGATGCGACTGGGACGCGCGGCGCGGACTGAATGAGGATAGGTTTCCGGCGGACGGGTGAGATCGATCATTATGGCCTCGTACGGTGAATGATCTGAAAGCGACGGGAAGTCAGATGGCCCGAAGAACCGGATCGGGAGTTGGCCTGTTTCCCCTGTTGGCATGCCGATCAGGCGTGCCGGAATTCTTCTTGGATATTTCGTCTTTTGCACAAAGGCAGAGAGGCCAGTTTTGATACTGGCCTCTCGCTGTGCCGGTTGAGCGAAGCAGCACCTTAAGGTTCAGGGCAGAATGGTCCTGCTTCACGTCAATCAGATTACATGTCTTTGTAGGCTTTGCTCTCGTGACGGGCCATCGAAGCGATGGTCCATACGCACACACCGATACCAACCAGCGTGAAGAGAACAAGCAGTGCCGGCTTGTCTGCGAAGGTGAAGTAAGCTTCTGCACCTTCCCAGGTTGTAAGCGGAGCTGTATTCATTTTTCAGTTTCCTTGTCTCGAATAATTCAGATCGCGATTACTCGGCCGGGGTCGGCGAAGTCGGATCGTTGGTGAACGCTGCCGGAACAGAGCTTTCCGGATATGCGCTTGCCGGAACTTCAGCCTTGTCGAGGCCAGCCAGCTCTGCGTTTTCAGAAACGCGCAGCAGACCAACAACCTTCAGAACCAGGGACAGAACGTAACCCGGTGCGAAGCCAAGGATCATGAAGACGACAGCACTTGAAAGCTGACCAACAAACGAGATCTCCGGACCGGCAACGTTCGGGTAACCCGACGCAAAGATACCGGCCATCACGAGGCCCCAGACACCGCCAAAGCCGTGAACGGCAACAGCACCAACGGCATCGTCGATTTTGAATTTCTCGACCAGGATGTCGTTGAGTTTCGGCATGACACAGCCGCCGCCGAAGCTGACCAGGAAGGCAAGACCCGGATAGTAAAGGTCAAGTGCTGGTGCAGAAGAGATCACACCGATCAGGGCACCGGACATCATCCAGAACGGATCGCGGGTGACCAGATACGCACCGATCATGCCGCCTGCAACGCCCATCAGGGTGTTGAATGCGAATGCCGACAGGGTTGCCGGGGTGTTGTAAATGGTCATCCAGGTGTCGCCGGTATAGATGATGCAGCCGCCAAGGAAGCCGAAGAAGCCCATAACGATAAGCATCAGGCCAATCAGCGACATCGGCATGTTGTGACCGTCGATGTTGTTGACCGAACCATCGGCATTGAAGCGACCGATACGCGGACCAAGGTTGATCAGAACACCAAGGGTAAAGAAGCCAGCCACGGTGTGAACGGCACCCGCCGCGCCAACGTCATGCAGGCCCCACTCGGTGGTGAGCCAGCCATCCGGGTGCCAGCCCCAGGATGCGCCAAGAATCCAGACAACCGAGCCCAGGAAGATCGCAAGGATCGTGAAGCCGGAAATACGGATACGTTCGATCACCGAGCCCGACATGATCGAGGCGGTGGTTGCAGCAAACAGCGTGAAGGCCGCATAGAAAATGCCCGATGCGTTATCGGTCAGGTTCGGCCCCATATATTCGCTCCAGGGCAGGCCTGCCTCGGAACCGTCGGAAATCGTGAAGCCTGTCGGAAACGCAAGATAGATCCACCAACCTACATAATAGAAGGTCGGGACCAGGAATGCGAAAGCGATCAGGTTTTTCATGCCGGATGCCAGCGCGTTCTTCGCGCGCGATGCACCCATTTCATACGCAAGGAAGCCTGCGTGGATGGCAAGCATCAGTGCAGTACACCACCAATAGAATACTTCGGAATTGATGGTCGTTGCCATGCTGAGCGATGCTTCAAGGCTGTCCAGCCTTGCCATCAACTCTGGTACGGATTGTTCCATTTTAGTCTCTCCATCACATAATGCCCCCCGATGGACATTCCTTTTATTAAAAATCAATTCCTTCTAGTGAACAAGTTATAATGTGTTTTTTGTTGTGCGATGCAATAAAATCAATAAAAACAATGCATTATAAAAACGCTAAATTGAATTATAAGGAATTTGCGCAAAAAATAGACGTCAGAATTGACTGCATATCAAATATGCAGACTCGTGGCGTTATGCCGATTCTGTCGGAATTGGGCGTTGGAAATGCGCCCGTCGGTTGGATAGGGCGTCGGGGATCCGTGCGGCGTCAGTGACGGCGTGCTTCGCTTGGTTTCACACCATAAACTGTCTTGTAGCTGCGCGAAAAATGGCTGCTGTTGGAAAAACCGGTGGCAAAGGCGATTTCGGAAATGGTCAGGGCACTTTGCGTCAGAAGCTTGTGCGCGTGTTCAAGGCGAACCTGTCGATAGGTTTCCAGAAACGACTTGCCCAGATGCTGATCAAATAGCCGATCAAGCTGGCGGGTCGAAAGCCTAGCAAACCGGGCCATCTCGTCACGGGTTTTCGGGTCCTCGATGGTGGTTTCCATCTTTTCAAGAACCCGAAGCAATCCCGGATGATGCAGGTTGTAGCGTTCGGCAAGCGACGCGCGCTGCGACCCGCCTGATTGCCCAACCTGGGTGTGCAGATACCAGTCCGAGACGCGGGTGGCAAAATCCGACCCAAGATTTTCGGCGATCATGGCATGCATCATGTCCAGCGGGGCCACCCCGCCACCACACGTGATACGATCAGCGTCAATGACAAAGCGGGCGCGTTCGGGTTCCAGGTCGGGAAACGCTTCGATCAGGGCGGGGGCATGTTCCCAATGGATGGTAAACCGTCGCTGACCCAGAAGCCCGGCAGCGGCCAGAACATAAGCCCCGCTTGAAATGCCCCCCATGCGCACGCCCCACAATGCCAGTTTCCGCAAACTGCCCAGCATGCCCGGTGCTTGCCATTGCGACGGATGTCCGCCAGCACAGACAAAAAGGGTGTGCAGGCTGGTCGGGGCTTGGGAAAGCGGGGTTGTCGGGACCATCGTGCCGGAAGAGGACAGGACATTCCCGCCCGTCGCAGAATAATTCAGAACCTTGTAGATCGGTTGACCGGCCAGAAGGTTGGCTGCGCGCAAAGGCTCAATCGCCGAGGCATAGGACATCAAGGCAAAGTCGGGCAGAAGCATAAACCCGATATGCTGCGTCGCCGGAACCGGTTTGGTGCCAGGTTGTCCGGCGCGCGCGGCAGGCATGGCCTTCGATTGGGTTTCCGCTGTCATGATGGCCTTTGTCCCGACAATAATATGCTGATGTCGCATTTGTGTTATTCGATGTCTTTATAAGACAAGCTGCAATTCCCGTCTCTGTCAAGATTGATTGGTCATGACCGCACATAACCGATGCGGGCAACAGCGAAAGATCGATGATGCGTTACTCAGCCCTGTCATTGCTTGGCAATGCGTTTTCCAAGAACAAGAACTGGAAGCCGGCATGGCGCAATCCGGATCCAAAACCCCATTACGATGTGATCATCATCGGGGGTGGCGGGCATGGATTGGCAACCGCCTACTACCTTTCCAAGGTGTTTGGCGTGCGCAATGTTGCCGTGCTTGAAAAGGGCTATCTCGGATCGGGGAATATCGGGCGGAATACGACGATCATTCGATCCAACTACCTGCTTGAAGGCAACAACCCGTTCTACGAGTTTTCGATGAAACTGTGGGAAGGCCTTGAGCAGGATTTCAATTTCAACGCCATGGTGTCCCAGCGCGGCGTGATCAATCTGTTCCATTCCGATGCCCAGCGCGATGCCTACACGCGGCGTGGCAATGCCATGCGTCTGCATGGGGTGGATGCGGAACTTCTTGACCGTGATCAGCTGCGTGAAAAGCTGCCATTTCTGGACTATGAGAATGCCCGTTTCCCGATCATGGGCGGGCTGATGCAGGCGCGCGGCGGCACGGTGCGCCATGACGCCGTTGCGTGGGGCTTTGCGCGCGGGGCCGATCAGAACGGCGTTGATATCATCCAGAATTGCGAAGTCACCGGCATTGACCGCGATGGCAATCAAATCACCGGGGTTCAAACCACACGCGGTGCGATCACGTGCAACAAACTCGCCATGGCGGTGGCAGGCAGTTCAAGCCATGTCGCCAAAATGGTCGATATGCGCCTGCCGATTGAAAGCCACGCCTTGCAGGCCTTTGTGTCCGAAGGATTGAAACCGTTCATCGATACCGTGGTCACATTTGGTGCGGGGCATTTCTATGTGTCGCAATCTGACAAGGGTGGCCTTGTGTTTGGCGGGGATATCGAAGGCTATAATTCCTACGCCCAGCGCGGAAACCTTGCGTGCGTGGAACATGTGGCCGAGGCTGGTATGGCGATGATACCCGCACTTTCCCGGGTGCGTATCCTGCGCAGTTGGGGCGGGATCATGGATATGAGCATGGATGGATCGCCGATCATGGATCGCACCCATCTTGGCAATCTCTATTTCAATGGTGGTTGGTGTTATGGCGGGTTCAAGGCAACCCCGGCGTCGGGATATTGCTTTGCCCATTTGCTCGCAACCGATACGCCGCATGAAACCGCAACCGCATTTCGCATGGACCGCTTTGCACGCGGATACCTTCTGGACGAAAAGGGCGTTGGTGCCCAGGCGAACCTGCATTGAGGAAGTTTGGAAATGAGTAGTCTTGTCAAATGTCCTCATTGCGGCCTGCGCCCACGCGAGGAATTCACAATCCGCGGCGAAGTCGCCGCTCCGCGCCCAAGTGCCGGTGCCGATGAAGCCACTTGGTTTGATCATGTTTACCTGCGCGACAACCCGCGTGGTGAACATCGCGAATACTGGCATCATGCGGGCGGTTGTCGTCGCTGGCTGGTTTTAAGCCGTAATACCCTGACCCATGAAACGTCTGATGTGGTCGATGCAAGCACCTTGAAGACGGAGGGTGCGCGATGACCAGTTTCCGGATTGAAGGCGGTACGCTGATTGACCGCAGTGATGTGCGCCGCTTCACCTTTAACGGCGAAGCCCTGAGTGGCATTGGCGGCGATACGGTGGCATCCGCCCTTTTGGCGAATGGCAAGCAGCTGGTTGGCCGCAGTTTCAAATATCACCGGCCACGCGGCATCCTGACCGCCGGGGCGGCGGAACCCAATGCCCTTCTGACCATCGGGCGTGACGGGAGGCGTGATCCCAATACCCGTGCGACCATGGCAGAACTGTATGACGGTCTTGAGGCGCGATCGCAGAACTGCTGGCCGAATGTCAGTTTTGATATCGGGGCGGCCAACGGTTTGCTTGGGCCGCTATTGGGCGCCGGGTTCTATTACAAGACATTCATGTGGCCAGCCGCCTTTTGGGAAAAGGTCTATGAGCCCTTGATCCGCAAGGCTGCTGGTTTGGGGCGGGCAAGCTATGATCCCGATCCCGGCTATTACGAAAAATGCTGGGCGCATTGTGATCTTTTGGTGATCGGGGCAGGACCAACTGGGCTTGCTGCTGCCCTGACGGCCGGGCGGGCCGGGGCGCGGGTGATCATTGCTGATGAAGGGGCGCAACCTGGCGGTGGTTTCCTGGCCGAAGGAAGCCCGGTGGGTGGTAAACCAGCCGACACGGTGCTTGCCGATATCATTGGTGAATTGCACGCGCTTCCCAATGTCGAGATCAGAAAACGCACCACCGTTTTTGCCGCCTATGACGATCAGGTGTTTGGCGCGGTCGAACGGGTGCAGAAGCATCTGCCAGAGAACGAGATCAACCCGCACCGTGCGATGGAACGTCTGTGGCGGATTGTCGCGCGACAGGTGGTGCTGGCGACCGGGGCGGAAGAACGCCCGATTGTCTTTGGTGGCAATGATCGGCCCGGTGTGATGATGGCCGGGGCCATGCGCACCTATTTGAATGCCTATGGCGTGGCACCGGGCAAACGGGTGGCGTTGTTTGCCAATAACAGTCAGGCCTATCAAACCGCGGTGGACCTTGAGGCGCGTGGTATCGAGGTTGCCGCGATCATTGATCCGCGCACCTGCCCGAACATTAACTACGCGGGCAAGGCGCGCCTGATTGCCGGTGCGATGGTGCGTGATACAGCGGGTCGCAGGGCGATCAAGTCGATCACGGTGCGCCATGACGATGGCAGTGACGAAGTGATTGCGGTTGATGCCCTTGGCGTATCAGGCGGGTACAGCCCGATTGTGCATCTGGCCTGCCATCGCGGAGGCAAACCTGTCTGGTCGGACGCGCATATCGGTTTCATGCCGCCGGAAAAGACCGATGGCATGACGCCTTGCGGGGCAGTTGCCGGAAAAGCTGGTATTGCTGCCTGTTTTGCAGCCGGTGGCGTTGCCGCCGTCAAGGCGTTGGCGGAACTGGGTGTGATGGGCGAGGCCGCATCACTTCCGGGGGTCGAGCAGACCGCGGAAACAGTCGATCACATCCAGCCGGTCTGGCGGGTGGCATCAAGCAAGGGCAAGGCGTTTGTTGACTTCCAGAATGACGTTGCGGCATCCGACATCACGCTTGCCATGCGCGAAGGCTATGATCATGTCGAACTTGCCAAACGCTATACCACCAATGGTATGGCAACGGATCAGGGCAAGACATCGAATGTAAACGCCATTGGCATCCTGGCCGAAAACAAGCGTGTTTCGCCCGGCGAAATCGGCACAACAACCTTCCGTCCGTTTTACACGCCGGTATGTTTCGGTGCGCTGGTCGGGGCGTCCAAGGGAATGGATTTTCAGCCGGTGCGCAAATCACCGCTGCATGGCTGGGCAGAACGCCATGGTGCAAAGTTCGTTGAAACCGGGCTTTGGTACCGATCCAGCTGGTTCCCGAAGGATGGCGAGACCTTTTGGCGTGATAGCGTGGATCGTGAAGTCAATACCGTGCGAACCAAGGTCGGCATTTGTGATGTGTCCACCCTTGGCAAGATCGAGGTTTTTGGCACCGATGCGGCAGAGTTCCTGAACCGGGTTTATTGCAATGCCTTCCTGAAACTGCCGGTGGGCAAGGCGCGCTATGGCATCATGCTGCGCGAGGATGGCTTTGTATACGATGACGGCACGACAAGCTGTCTTGGCGAAAATCATTACTTCATGACGACGACGACGGCCCTTGCCGCCGGGGTTTTGACCCATCTGGAATTCTGTGCGCAGGTGCTGTGGCCGGAGTTGGATGTCCGTTTGGCATCCGCCACCGACCAATGGGCGCAGATGGCGGTCGCCGGACCCAGGTCGCGTGAGGTGCTGTCCAAAATCATTGATGACGATATCTCGAACGAGGCATTCCCGTTCCTGGCTGCGCGCGAGGTATCGATGTTTGGGGGACGCCTGAAGGGGCGGTTGTTCCGAATTTCGTTCTCGGGCGAACTCGCCTATGAAATCGCGGTGCCTGCCGGATATGGCGAAAGCGTTGCGGATGCCGTTATGATAGCGGGCGAAGAATTCGGTATTGCGCCATATGGCACAGAGGCCCTTGGCGTGATGCGGATTGAAAAGGGCCATGTCACGCACGCTGAAATTAACGGCACGGTCACACCTGCCGATCTGGGCATGGGCAGGATGGTGTCAGCCAAGAAGGATGATTTCATTGGCCGGGTCATGAACCTGCGCGAAGGGCTGGTCGATCCATCACGCCCGTCGCTTGTCGGGATCAAGCCGAAATCGCCGTCTGACAAGTTCGCCACCGGATCGCATATCCTTAATCCCGGTGACGATGTCAGCCTTGCCAATGATCAGGGCTATGTCACCTCGATGTGTCATTCACCGACATTGGGGCATCCGGTTGGTTTGGCGCTGGTTAAAAACGGCCCCAAACGTCACGGCGAGGAAGTTGTTATCTGGAATGGTCTGGCCGGAACGACTGTCACCGGCATCCTGTGTGATCCTGCCTTCGTTGATCCGGAAAATGAGAAACTTCATGCATGAATATCCATTAGAAAACCGTTTCGCATTCCCGTCCAATGACGCGGCAGGCGCGGGGGCATCGATCAACCTTGCTCCGATCAGGGACGGTTTTGTCTTTCATGTTCTGGGCGATGCCAACAGCAATGAAGTCGACCTGAAGCAGGCACTTGTAAAAATTGCCCCGGAACTTGGCACCGACCTGCGAAGCCCGTCACCAAATCAATGGTTCTGGGTTGGTGGCGCTGATGTATCGGATAGTCGGCTTGCCGAAATTCAGGCCGAAATCCCTGAACAGTTCGTTCTGGCCGATCAGACGCATGGGCGATTACGCATGGTGCTTTTCGGCGCATCATCGCGGAGCGTTCTGGCCAAGGGCACCATGGTCGATCTGTCGCCAGAGATGTTTGCAATTGGTCAGTCGACCATGACCCAGATCGGGCATATCGGCGCAATGATCACCCGTACTGCGGATGACAGTTTCGAACTTATTGTTTTGCGCAGCTTTGCGAGCACCCTGTGGGATGAATTGCAACATATGGCCGCAGAGTTCCGCCACCCTTGAATGGACATCGCGGGGTATGTTCGTTCATCGGCGTTTCGGTTCAAACAAAACACGGTAGGGGCGGAGCATTTAAGTGCTCCGCCCGTTTGTGGCGTGATCAATTTATTTGCGCGCGGTCATGCGTGCGCTTTTGATTCCATTGCGGATTCCTGACGTAGTCGGGAGATTGCGATGAAATGGAAGCCAAGAAAAATCGGAACGAAAAACGCCGGGAACATTGCAAGCGGATAGGCATTGATGATGTTTGGTGCATCCAGTGCATAAAGATGGGCAAATCCCGGTGACGTAATAATCCCAAACAGGACAGCAAAGAAGAAATCGGCGATCCCGATGAAGATCGCGCGTGCCAGAAGGGATCTTGCATTCGGTTCCCCTTTGGCAAGTGCGCGACTTGCTTGCCATCCGGCAATCCCGGCAAGAATGTCTCCCAGTCCCGCAGGCAAAGCAAACAGTGCTGGAATATCCCCGGCGATCCATCCGATCAGAAACAGCCCACCCATTATGCGCGGGATTTGAAACGCGGCGATTGAACTCAGGGGGGTGGCTTCGGTGATGCGTCTGCCAAGCGGTGTCAGCCAGGCAAGGCCCCAGATCAGGGTCGCGCCGCCGAACAGAAACATCAGGACATAGGGTGGGTCGCCAATTTCGGCGGGGACATTGAAAACCCCCGACCGAGAGAACGGCAGGACAGCAGCAAACCACGCCCCAAGGACAACTGCAGAGGCAGTCACAAATACAGCGATTTGATTGGCTGTCAGGGAAGCGCGAAATGCACCCATGCTGGCAATCGCGACAGCAAGAAGTGGAATGCCGATCCCGAATGCATGCACATAGAACTCATAAAAACCGAACATGGTTTTGGTAACTCCGTTTTGTTGTGGTGCATGCCAGCAAATTATTCCGAACGTCAGAAACCGTTGCACGCTGTCTGTCTTGGTGCCGCAACGGTCACGTTTGCTATCACGCGCCATTATAGATGATGATTGTCATCTTTTTATTTAGATGATATACGAAATCTATAATGTCAATCCCGAATTTGAGAGTTCCCTATGCCGCGTGTTTCCGAAGCGGAAAAAAAGAAATCCCGCAAACGCATTCTTGATGCGGCCGCACGCCTTATCCGCGAGAACGGTGTTGAAGCAACCAGTGTGGCAGATGTCATGACAGCAGCCGGGATGACTCATGGCGGGTTCTATCGCCATTTCGCCAACAAGGACGAACTGGTTCGCGCCGCGTTTCAGGAAGCGGTCGACAGGTCGGTCGGGGCAATGGACGTTCCTGAAACCAAAGGCGCTCGGGAAGAGGAGCGTAAAAGGTATGTCGCGACATACCTGTCACAGGAGCATGTTGAAAGCAGGGGGACAGGCTGTCCGATTGCCGCACTGGGTGCGGAGCTTGGGCGTGGCGATGGTGCGGCAAAGAAAGAGGCCGCAGCCAGCGTCGATCGCGTCGCGGCATTGCTTGCGGATGGGGATGACAAGCAGGAAGGATACGAAAAACTTGCCTTACTTGTCGGTACAATAACCCTGGCCCGACTTGTCGATGATGTCGTAACGCGCGAATTGATCCTTGATGCCGGTGCCACGGCATTCAAACGATCTACTTCATAAAGTACCGGGATGAAGTGCCGGCCAAAAAGTGGGATTTTCGCGCGTTCGGTTACTTGACCAATACAGCCAGAAGCTTGTCGAGGAACACTTCGCAACGGCCCAGTTGGTCAAGTTCGATGAACTCGTCTGGTTTATGGGCCTGTTCGATACTGCCCGGGCCGCAAACCACCGTGGGGATATCGCCAAGGGCGGAAAACACACCGGCCTCTGTGCCGAAGCTGACCTTGCCTGTGGTGTTCGCACCGGTCAGCGCCATGACGAGTTTGGTGACTTCCTCGTCATCGCCGGTGGCAAGGCCCGGCATATCGGAAATGACTTCGATCTCGATGCCAACATCTGGATAGATCTCGCGCATTTCGGGCTGCAGGGTATTTTCGACATAATCGTAAATCTCTGCCTTCAGGGATTCGCGGTCATCATTGGGCAGATTGCGGAATTCGAAATCAACAAAACAGTTCTGCGGAATGATGTTGAGCTGTGTGCCGCCCTTGATCACGCCGGTGTGGAAGGTGGTGTGGTTTGGCTCAAACTCATCATCATGCGGCCCTTCTTCACGGCACTTGCGACCAAGCTTGCGCAGGAAGACGACGAATTCTGATGCAAACTCAACCGCATTGACGCCTTCGGCGGGCAGCGACGAATGCCCGGAACGGCCCGTGAAATGGGCACGGGCTGAAAACTTGCCCTTGTGCTGGGTAATGACCTTCATCTCGGTCGGTTCGCCAACAATACACATGGCCGGTTTATGCGGCAGATTGTTGATTGCCTCGACCAGGCTGGGCACACCAAGGCAGCCGACTTCCTCGTCATAGGTGAAAGCCAGATGGATTGGTACACGAAGGTCGGCATTCTTGAAGGCTTCCGCCTTGGTCAGCAGGCAGGCCAGAAAACCCTTCATGTCACAGGCGCCACGGCCATAAAGCTTCTCGTCGCGGATATCAATCTCGTACGGGTCGGATGCCCAGTTCTGGCCTTCGGTCGGGACCACATCACTATGGCCCGACAGGATCACGCCGCCATCCACTTTCGGGCCGATGGTGGCATAAAGATTGGCCTTGGTCTCAGACGGGTCGCGCACCACCAGCGTGTCATAGCCCAACCCGTAAAGGAATGCCTTTACCTCGTCAATCAGCGCCAGATTTGGCGTCATGCTGACGGACTGGTGGCGGATCAGGTTGCGGCACCATTCAATGGTATCGTTCGACGGGGCAAGCGGAGCGGAGGTCATTCGACGAATTGTTCCTTGAGAATACGTTCTTCAAGATTGTGTTCCGGATCAAACAGCAATTTGATCTTCATGCTGCGGTCTTCGCGGATTTTCACGCTGGAGACATCGCGCACCTCGGTATAGTCGGCAACGGCCGAAACCGGGCGCTTTTCGGGGTTCTCGATCTGGAAGACGACTTCTGCACCATGGGGCAAAAGCGCACCGCGCCAGCGCCTGGGGCGAAACGGGCTGATCGGGGTCAGGGCCAAAAGACCACTTCCCATCGGCAGGATCGGACCGTGTGCCGACAGGTTATAGGCCGTGCTGCCCGCCGGTGTGCACACAAGCGCACCGTCGCAAACCAGTTCTGCCAAACGTTCAACGCCATCGACCTTGATGCGCAGTTTGGCGGCCTGACGGGTTTCACGCAGAAGCGACACTTCGTTGATTGCAAGCGCACACAGGCTTTCGCCCGATACAGTATGTGCTTCCATCTGAAGGGGATGGAGTTCGACTGTCTGGGCCTCTGCAATGCGGTCGGTCAGATCCATTTCCCGGAATTCATTCATCAGGAAGCCGACCGTACCCCGGTTCATGCCGTAAATCGGAACCTTGCGCCCCATATAGCGGTGCAGGGTTTCAAGCATGAACCCGTCACCACCAAGGGCTACAATCACATCGGCCTTGTCGGGGGCAATGTGGCCGTATCGATGTTTTAGCCGGTACATCGCATCCTGTGCGATTTTGGTGTCGGCTGCAACGAAGGCGATGGAATCAAGCTGCATTTGCGATCCGAAGGACGATTGGGGCTCGGCCCGAAAGGGCATGGGCAAACAATAGAGTACGCTTTGATCTGAATTGCAAGGGGCTGCGTGACGATCACCCCTATACAGAGGTCTCGATTGGACCGCTGTGTTATTGACGTCACGAAAAAAACAGTGGAACGTGACAGACACGGGTTCCTATCCCCGGTTCAAAACAAAACAGTACGGCTCAATGTCCAAAGAACCATTCAGTTTCTCTGCTGCCCTTTCCCGAATTTCGCGTCCCGATGAAAATCCCGACGACGATGTTTTGGAAGTCGGCGAAAGCATGGAACTGGACGGTTCGTCTGAAACGGCACTGGTGCCAAAACGGGTGCGCAATCCGGATGCCACCCGCCAGAAGCTTCTCGACGCGGCCTTTGGTGAAATCCGCCGGGCGGGGTTCGGGGGCGCTTCCATCAGCAACATCCTTGAACAAAGCGGCTGTACGAAAGGTGCGCTGTATCATCACTTTTCGGGCAAGGCCAAACTGGTTAACGCCGTGATTGAGGAATGCCTGCCGGGCTATGTGGATGACGTCTGGCTGAGTGACCTTGAAGGGGCAGATGATATCCTGCCGGTTCTGATGGGGCAGGTGGATCGGCTGGGCGGTGAAAATGCCCCGGACATGCTGGCGGGCGGATGCCCTTTGGCGCGTTTGGCATCGGGGGCAGGTGAGCTGGATGAAAACCTGCGCAAGCGTATCGATGGTGTTTATCGCTATTGGCGGCGCGGATTGGCATCGCACATCGGCAAGGCCCAGTTCAACAAGACCGTGCGCACCGATATCGAACCATCTGCCGTTGCCGAGTTCATCATTGCCTCACTGCACGGCTTCCTCACACGGCCGCCCGCCTTGCGCAATCTGGAAACCCAGGATTCCTTTGCACGCGAATTTGCCCGTTATTTGAATAACCTGCGTCCCTAGGCGTTGAATCGGGCCGAAGGTTGCCACTGTACGGCAAGTGTTGATTCATTAATACATATATTATGTGTTATACTGAGTCTATTGACATTTCGCTGTGACGAATTAGGTATGATGCACAAAATCATGATGAATTGATCATTGGAGACAGCCCCATGCGTTCCCTTATTCTTTCTGCCGTTGCAGCGGTCACTTTTGTCTTTGCCGGAAGTGCTGCGCAGGCCGAACGCCTTACCGAAAAGCCGTTGGTTGATGCCAACTGGGTCGAGGAAAATCTCGATAACCCGTCACTGGTTGTTGTTGATATCCGGTCCATGACCAAGGATGGCAATCCTTATGATGCCGGGCATATTCCCGGTGCGGTGTATGCGCCCTATGGGAAATTTGGCTGGCGTGCAAAAGTCGACAATGTGGTTGGCATGCTGCCGCCGGTTGATGTGATTTCCAAACGCATCGGTGCGCTGGGCATCGACAATGACAAGCAGGTCGTTGTTGTCCCCGCCGGTCAAAACAGCTCCGACTTTGGCTCCGCCACCCGTGTATACTGGACCTTCAAGGTTCTGGGACATGATGCGGTGACCATTCTTGATGGTGGTCAGCGCGCATGGCTTGCAGCAGGCAAGGCCGTTTCGACCGACCCGGTTTCACCGCGTGCCGTGGCGTTTAATGCTGATTTCCGCCCCGAACTTCTTGCAACCGCTGATGATGTTGCGAAGGCGCGGGAAAACGGTGTCGAGCTTGTGGATGCCCGCCCGGTTTCACAGTTCACCGGTCAGGCAAAAAGTGGCGTGGTTGCCCGTCCCGGTGCCGTTCCGGGTGCAAAAAACATCCCGCAGTCGCAGTTCTATAGCGATCAGGACGGTGCCTTTGTTGCCGCTGATGTGATTGAAAACCTTGTTGCGGATGCCGGTGTTTCCAAGGATGCCAAGGAAATCACCTATTGCAACACTGGTCATTGGGCCTCGGTCGCGTGGTTCGGTCTTTCCGAAGTGATGGGCAACAAGAACACGGCCATGTATGATGGCTCCATGACCGAATGGGCGGCGGATCCGAACCGTGAAATGGTTATCCCGGAATAACCGGATAACCTATACGGCTTCCACCAAGCCGCGAACATTCTGGACGGAACCGGTCGCCCGGTTCCGTTTTCATTTAAGTATCTGATTTCAGGTTATTGAGCCTCACCATGTCTGAAACGACCCTAAAAGCAAATCCGGTGTCCCCGGGTTTTACCTTTGACAAGGGACCGGCCGCCATCACCGCCGTCCTGTTTGTCATTGTCGGCATTGCAATTTCGCAGGCCGTCGATCTGAAACAGGCTGTTCTTTATGGCCTTGGCGGGATGCTCGGTATCGCGCTTTATCATGCATCCTTTGGCTTCACCGGCGGCTGGCGGCGGTTTTCCGTTGAAAAGCGCGGCCGTGCCCTGCGTGCGCAGCTTTTGATGATCGGCATTGCGGCTGCGGCCTTCATTCCGATGCTTTCGCTTGGTAGTCCGCTGGGCGGATCGGTCGTTGGTGCGGTTGCGCCTGTTGGTATGTCAGTTCTGATCGGGGCGTTTCTGTTTGGTCTTGGCATGCAGCTTGGTGGGGGTTGTGGCTCTGGCACGCTGTTTACGGTTGGCGGCGGTAGTGCGCGCATGCTGGTCACACTTGTCTTCTTTATTGTTGGTGCTGTCATCGGCACGGCCCATTTGCCGATGTGGCTGGAACTGCCATCCTTGCCACCGATGAGCCTTGGGCGCGAATACGGTGTTGGCGGTGGTCTTGCGGTGACCTTTGGTGGTCTCGCACTGGTGGCGCTGTTGACGGTTATTGTTGAAAAGCGTGCCCATGGCGGGCTTGAAGTGGTGTCAACTGCGCCACGTGAAGGTCTGGCACGCTTCATTCACGGCCCGTGGCCGATGATCTGGACCGGGGTGCTTCTGGCCGGGCTGAATGTCGCGACGCTTTTGATTGCCGGTCATCCGTGGTCGATCACCTTTGGCTTTGGCCTTTGGGGGGCGAAGATCGCACAGGTGATGGGGATTCCGGTTGAGACCTGGGAATTCTGGAACTGGGGTGGTCCGGCGCGTGCGCTTGGCAACTCGGTCCTGCAAGACAACACATCGGTGATGAATTTCGGCATCGTGATCGGGGCTGCCTTTGCCGCGGCGCTGGCAGGTAAATTCGCCCCAAAGGTATCTGTGCCTGTCGCATCCCTTTTGGCGGCGGCCATTGGCGGGCTTCTGATGGGCTATGGTGCGCGGTTGGCATTTGGTTGCAATATCGGCGCGTTCTTTAGCGGGATCGCCTCGGGCAGTGTGCATGGCTGGCTTTGGTTTGCCCTGGCCTTTGCCGGTAGCTGGATTGGCATTGCACTGCGTCCTGTCTTTGGAATGGATGGTTTCCGGAAATGAGCGAGAAAAACACACTTCTGTTTGGCGCAGTGTTCCTTGCGGCAACCGGTGCCGTTGCGCTTGATCACTATAGCCACACCGCAAACATCCCGGCTGTTGCCAATCCGGTCCCGGTCAAACTTCCGGGTGCGGGCAGCAATCCGTGTGGTGCCAACCCGTGCGCCGCAAACCCTTGTGCCGCGAACCCTTGTGCCGCGAACCCTTGTTCAGCCAACCCATGCGCGGCCGGGTATAACCCGTGCGGTGCGAATCCATGTGGTGCGGGATATAATCCGTGTGCGGCCAACCCGTGTGCGGGTAACCCTTGCGGCGCTGGCTATAATCCCTGCGCTGCGAATCCGTGTGCTGCAAGTCCATGTGCTGCAAGTCCGTGTTCTGCCAATCCATGTGCCGCCTATAATCCTTGCGGCGCGGGAAATGTCAGTAGCCCGTGCGGGGCCTTCAGCCCAAGCGGGGTTCGCTCGGTAAATCCGTGCGCGGCAGCACCGTGCAGCGCCAACCCTTGTGCGGCATATAATCCTTGCTCGGCTGGCAGTCCCTGTGCGGCGGGGAATCCGTGTGCTGCTTTTAACCCATGCGCTGCGGCGCCCTGTGCGGCGTCCCCATGTGCGCCGGCGGTTGCCAATCCGTGTGCCGCAACCAATCCCTGTGCAGCCTATAATCCATGTGGCGCGGGGAACCCGTGTGCGGCGTATTGACGCCAAAACGGCCCGGTGGTTCTGAGGTTTTAACGGCACGGCAGTGCAAATCTGCCGTGCCGTTGTGCGTAAAACGCGGGGCTGTAACAAATATCCCGTTTGACAAGGGGATAAAACTCTGCGCATGGTGAGGTCGATATTTGATCGCTCCAGAAGCGTAGAGGGAATTAAAAGACCCTACTGTCGAGTGATTGACCTAAGAACGCATTGAGGTGTCCAGCTACGCGGATGCTTCCAGAACTGCAAGGCGCAGACCTGATTACTTTATTTTTCCGGGACATTTCCCAGCTGTCTGCAGCCTCTAATCCACGAGTTATCATTATTTGACCCAGTTTTCCGAACTCGGCCTGGCCGAGCCGGTCCTGCGCGCGCTTGCTCAAGAAGGCTATGACGCGCCGACCCCGATCCAAGAACAGTCGATCCCATCGCTTCTTGAAGGCAAAGACCTGCTTGGGATCGCCCAGACCGGTACCGGCAAGACGGCGGCGTTTGCGCTGCCTATCCTTGACCGTCTTTCCAAATCCGAGACCCGCACGCCCAAAGGGGCATGCCGTGTGCTTGTTCTTGCGCCAACGCGTGAGCTTGCCGCCCAGATTGGCGACAGTTTCCGTGCCTATGGCCGCTTTTTGAATGTGCGCACCGCTGTCGTTGTTGGTGGCGTTGCCCCGGGTCCGCAGATCAAGGCAATTAACCCCGGTGTCGAGGTTCTTGTCGCGACACCTGGTCGTTTGCTCGACCATGTTGATAGCGGCAAGCTGAGCCTTAAACATGTTGAAGTGGTTGTGCTTGATGAAGCCGATCACATGCTTGATCTTGGCTTCTTGCCGCCGATCAAGCGTATCATCAAGATGTTGCCGCGCGACCGTCAGAACCTGTTCTTCTCGGCCACCATGCCAGGACAGATTGGTCAGCTTGCAGGTGATATGCTGTCTGACCCGGTCAAGGTGTCGGTAACCCCGGTTGCCACCACCCAGGAACGTGTCGAACAGTCGGTTTACCTGATCGAACGGACCCGCAAGCGCCAGCTTCTGGCAGAGCTTCTTGATAATCCGGTTTTCAAACGTACCCTCGTCTTTACCCGCACCAAGCGCGGGGCGGATCGTGTGGCACGCCATCTGGAAGCCAACAAAATCAGTGCGGCTGCCATTCACGGCAATAAAAGCCAGAACCAGCGTGAACGTGCGCTTAATGCCTTTAAGGACGGTCAGATCGGTGTGCTTGTTGCAACCGATATCGCCGCCCGCGGTATTGATGTTGATAGCGTGAGCCACGTTGTAAACTTCGAACTTCCGAACGTTCCGGAAAGCTATGTGCACCGTATCGGTCGTACCGCCCGCGGCGGTGCAAGTGGTACCGCCATCGCCTTTTGTGATGACGAGGAACGTGGTCTTCTGCGCGATATTGAAAAAACCACCCGTCAATCGATCCCCGTCATTGATCGTCGTGATGCCAAGGCCGCTGCCGAGCAGGAAGCACAGTCCGAGATCGCACGCGAAGCCAACAAGGGTCGCCGCAATAATGGCGGTGGCCAGGGTCGTGGCAACGGTGGTCGTGCTGCTGGTGGGAACCGCGGCAATGGTCGTGGTCAGCGTCAAGACGCACGTGGCAATGCACCGCGTCGTGATCGTAATGATGCAGCTGGCAAGTCCAATCCGCGCCGCGAAGGCGAAGGTGGCCGCAATGCCGAAGCTGCTTCTGGCGATCAAGCTGCGACCAACCCGGCGCTTGAAAAATCCAAAAGCCGCTACAAGGGTGGCCTGAAATCGAAATCCGCCAATGATCGTGGCAACGGCGCCGAAAATGGTGCGCGTTCCAACGACGGACGTAAACGCCCGACCAAGCGTGTCTCGTCTGATGGCAATCGTCGCGATCAGTCAAAGGGCGACAATTCAATTTCTTCCGGTTTGTCTTTTATGGGCAGCACCGAAGAACGCCGCGCGAATGGCAATGGGGGCAGAGGTCCCCGGAATGCCAGACCGCAAGGTAAAAGCGGCGGTGCAAACCGTAACCGCAATCATCGTGGATCCCAGTCTGGCGGGCAGCCGGGCGGCGGAGGCCACAAGACTTCCTCGGACAATCAGAGACGGCGTGACCGCGCCTGATTTGATTGACCGAACAAAAATAGGCGCACCCACGCGGGGTGTGTCACAACGCCAATCAATACTCGATAGGAGATTTAAAGATGGCAACTGGTACCGTTAAATGGTTCAACGCAACTAAAGGTTTTGGTTTCATTCAGCCGGACGAAGGCGGAAATGACGTATTCCTGCACATCAGCGCTGTAGAACGCGCTGGCATGGGCCACCCGCAGGAAGGCGACAAAATCAACTACGAACTGCGCACCGACTCCCGTTCGGGTCGCGTTTCGGCTGATGACCTGACCGCTGCCTAATTCGGCTTGTCCTTCCTTGTGAAGGACACCGTATTAACGAAACCCCCATCCGGGAAACCGGGTGGGGGTTTTGTTTTTTCCGCCGGTCTGGATGATGCTTTTGTGACATCTTCTTTCCAGGGGCCGGAAAGGCTTAGTGATTTCAGAACAAGGCGCTAGAAGGATCGGATGGTCGTGCAACCTCCAGGATCTGATCGTGCCGATGGATAATGATGCTACATCCCCAACACAGACCGATGTGACAAACGGTAATGGTCCCGTTGTCGCGATGCTGGACCGGTATCCGTTTCTGGTGTTGGGGCTGCTTTTGATGGGGGCTTTTACGTCATCCGGGGCGGTGCCCTTGGCAGGGCTTTACGTGGTCGAAGGCCTTGGGGAGCCGCCATGGAAGCTCAGCATGGTGATGATTGTTCAGGTCAGCGTCACGTTACTTGCCAACCGCACATTTGGCCGTGCGATTGATCGCGGTATTCCGGTCAAGATTTTATTGGTGACCAGCATCCTGTGTTTCACCGCCGGGATGGTCATGCTCGCGACGTTTCAGGTTTATTGGATTTATCTGGCGGTTGTTTCGGTCCTGCTTGGGGTCGGGGCGGGTGCGCTTTCGGTGATGTATAGCTTTGGCCGCTTGTTTGCCGAACAGACAAAACGTGACGTCATCAAATTCAATGGCTTCCTGCGCATGCAGACGTCACTTGGCTGGATGGTCGGGCCAGCGGCGGCGTTATCCTTTTATGGCGCATTCGGGTTTTCGGCGACCTATTACGCCATTGCCGGGTTGGCATTGATCTGGTTTGCGATCTGTCTGCTAACCGTGCCCAATGCCTTCAAAACCCATCATCCCAACAGTCTGGCGCAGGGTGGTAAGGTGCCGCTGAATGTCGGGCTTTTGCTTGCCTGTGTGCCGGTGTTTTTTATCGGGGCGGCCAATGTGGTGTTTGTCTCGGCCATGCCGCTTTATTTCTCGACCGAGCTTGGCTTGATCGCGTCTTCGGCGGGCTTCGCGCTGACCGTGAAGTGCTTTGTTGAGGTCGTCGTGATCTATTTCTGTGCTTCGCTCATCAAACACACGGGAGAGCGCAAAGGCATGCTGATCGCGGCCCTTCTGGGCGCGGTTTTCTTTGGCCTGATTTATCAGGCGACCACCCTTGTAGATGTCCTCGCACTCGCCGCCCTTGATGGTATCTATTACGGTATCTTTGCCGGAATCAGCATGACATTCGTTCAAAACTTCGCCACCGATCAGCCCGGCGTTGCGACAAGTTACTATGTCAGCACGCTGTTTGTTGGCGGGTTGATCGGCAACCTTTTGACCGGGGTGGTTGCCAGTGCCTTTGATTTCCAGACAACCGTTTTGATGGCCTGCGCGTTTGCCTTTGTCGGGGCAGTGGTTTTGGCCGTGATGCGCGATGCAAAGCATTCGGACCCGGTCCGGCCGGGTTGATGATGGCTTGACTTTGGTTGCGTCCCGGCGATTATCGCGGCATGAACGAAAATACTGAAAACACCCGCCCCCGTTTGCTGGTTGATGCCGATGCCTGCCCGGTCAAGGCAGAGTGCGAACGCGTGGCTGAACGCCACCGGATCGAGATGATCATGGTATCAAACGGCGGCATTCGCCCGTCACGCAATCCTTTGATCAAAATCGTGATTGTCCCACCGGAACCCGATGCCGCCGATGACTGGATTGCGGAAAACGCGCGCGCACGTGATGTGATCATTACCAATGATATTCCGCTGGCATCGCGCGGGATCGAAATCGGTGCCCGCGTCCTGAAGGCCAATGGTCAAGAATTTACCGAGGCCAATATTGGCAATGCGCTGGCAGGCCGTGAAATCGCTGCCCATATGCGCGAAGTTACCGGCGAGCAGGGGCGAAATGCCGCCTTTACCCAGAAAGACCGGTCAAAATTTTCAAGCGCACTTGAAGTATTGATACAGGCCGTTCTGCGCGCCTGATCTGCTCATTATAAAAAGCGGGCCGCCAGATGACGCATCTGACGGCCCGCACACAGGTCCTGATTTGGTGAGGGAACAATTCTCACAAATCAGGCTTCCCCCCTGCGTATCCCAGAATAACGAGAAGACCGCGCGGGTGTTCCGCACGGTCTTGCACTTCTTGTGGCTTAGAACGGGTAGTGGCGCTTGCCGCTCTGAACCGTGATCCAGCGCATTTCGGTGAATTCATCAATCGATGCCTGTGAACCGAAACGGCCATAGCCCGAAGACTTCACACCACCAAACGGCATCTGTGCCTCGTCCTGAACGGTCGGGCTGTTGATGTGGCAGATGCCGCTTTCAATGCGTTTGGCAACTTCCATCGCACGCGGAATGTTGGTCGAGAAGACCGCTGAGGAAAGACCATATTCGCTGTCATTGGCGATGCGCACAGCCTCGTCTTCATCGCCAGCACGAATAACGACACAAATCGGACCGAAGCTTTCCTCGGAATAGATTTTCATCGCCGGTGTCACATGATCAAGCAGGGTCGCATCCATCAACACGCCATCCTTGGCCTTGCCAGAACCGGCAACCAGTTTCGCACCCTTGGAAACGGCGTCTTCGACCAGTTCCTCGATGCGATTGACCGCCTCGACACTGACAACACCGCCAAGGATGTTTTCGGCCTTGGCCGGATCGCCAGCGGTGAGTGTTTTGGCCTTGGCGGCCAGTTTGGCAACAAAGTCATCGGCAACCGCATTGTCAACGATCAGACGTTCGGTCGACATGCAAATCTGGCCCTGGTTCATATAGGCACCGAAGGCAGCACCATTGACCGCTTCGTCAAGGTCGGCATCGTCAAGCACGAGGAATGGTGCCTTGCCACCCAGTTCAAGCAGAACCGGTTTAAGGTGTTCTGCGCCGAGTTTGGCGATGATGCGCCCAACGCGGGTCGAGCCGGTAAAGTTGATGCGACGCACGGCCGGATGGGCAATCAGGGTTTCAACGATTTCCGGGGCGTCTTCAGGCGCATTGGTCACGACGTTTACAACGCCTTCCGGTGCGCCGGCCTCGACCAGGCAATCACCGATCAGGCGATGCAGGGCCGGGCAGAGTTCGGACGCCTTAAGGATGACGGTGTTGCCGCATGCAAGCGGCATGGCAATCGCGCGCGTGCCAAGAATCACCGGCGCGTTCCATGGTGCGATACCCAGAACAACGCCAACCGGTTGGCGAATGCCCATGGCCATCAGGCCTGGCGTGTCAGACGGAATGACATCGCCCTGAATTTGGGTGGTCATGCCACCGGCTTCGCGCAGCATGTTGGCGGCAAGGTGGGCGTTAAAACCTCCCCACATGCGCGTGCTGCCGGTTTCATCGAGAACCAGCTGGCCGAATTCGTCACCCTTGGCTTCCATGATGTCGGCAGCCTTGAGCAGGATCTTGCGCCGCGCGCCGGGCCCCATTTTTGACCATTCCGGGAAGGCCGCGGCAGCTGCATCCGCCGCCTTGCGGGCATCGGCGGCATTGGCCGCAGCAGCCACAGTCGCAACTTCACCGGTGACCGGGTTCTTGCGTTCAAAAGTACGATTGTTGGACGCATTGACGTCCTGATTGTTGATCAACAATTTCGTGTCGTTCATGACGTTTCTCCTGACTTTCTTGTGGGTTGCTGTGCGGTGGCGAAAGGCTGCATCACGCAGCCCCAAGGCCAAGGAATGCCTTTTGCACAGCCGGGTCGGATTGCAGGGCCTTGGCGGTATCTTGCCCGGTTATGGCCCCGTTTTCGATCAGGTATCCCCGATCTGATATGGCAAGGGATTGATGGGCGTTCTGTTCTACCAGAAGCACACCAACCCCGGTTTTACGAATGGCTGCAAGGGCCTTGAACAATTCCCCGGTCATGATCGGCGACAAGCCAAGGGATGGCTCATCAAGCAGAAGAATATCCGGGTTGGACATCAGCGCACGGCCAATGGCCACCATCTGCTGTTCGCCACCACTCATGGTACGAGCCGCCTGATCAAGTCGTTCAGCCAGCTTCGGGAACAAATCAATAACGCGATCAAGGTTTTGCTTTTCAGCCGCCCGTGCTCGTTTGGCAAAGGCGCCAAGCGCAAGGTTCTCACGAACGGTCAGTTCGCCGAAAATGCCGCGCCCTTCCGGGACAAGGGCAAGTCCCGTTTCGACAATCTTGTGCGCCGAAAGGGCGGTCAGTTCGTTGCCAGAAAGATCAATGTGGGTGCCGTCATGGGGTGTGATCAAACCCGCGCAGGCTTTGAGCAGGCTGCTTTTGCCTGCGCCATTGGCACCCAGCATGACAACGATCTCGCCACGGTCGACAGTAAGGTCGACTTCGCGAAGGGCGGCGTGCTTGCCATAGGACACAGACAGGTTTTTGATATCAAGCATGACTGTCTCCGAGATAGGCGCGGACAACTTCCGGATCGGAAAGCACTTCATCTGGTGTGCCATCGGCGATTTTCGCCCCGGCATTCATCACCACACAGCGATCACACAGGCTTCTGATCGCATCCATGACATGTTCAACCATGATGATGGTAAGCCCCTCGTTCTTGAGCTTGCGCACAAGGGCAATTCCATCCTGAAGTTCGGAAGGATTTAACCCGGCCAGCCATTCATCAAGCAAAAGCAGCTTGGGTTGAAGGGCAAGCGCGCGCCCTAGTTCAAGGCGTTTCTGGTCAATGTAGGTCAGATCACCCGCCGGGATGTGGGCCTGTTTTGAAAGGCCGATACGATCAAGCAATTCAAGGGCCGCAGCGTGCGCGGCATCGCCCCAGAGCGGCTTGGTCCGATATGCAAGACCGGCTTCTATGTTTTCCACGCAATCAAGGTCGGGCAGAACACGCACCAACTGGAAGGTACGTGCAATGCCGGAATGGCTGATCTTGTGCGCAGGCAGGTTGGTGATGTCCTTGCCGCTGATGACAACCTTGCCGTCATTGGATTGAAGAGCACCTGAAATCAGGTTCATCACCGTGGTCTTGCCAGATCCGTTGGGGCCAAGCAGACCAAGGATTTCGCCCTGATGGACATCGAACTGCATCTGATTGACGGCAATCAACCCGCCAAAAGCCTTATGCAGCCCTGAAATCGACAGAAGGATTTCGGTATTCATGCTGCGTTCCCCCCGGGTTCGGCGTTTTGATCGGTTGCGAGCACGCGCTTTTTCGGTGCGCGGTACTTTTCATACAATCCGACAACCCCGCCGGGCAGAAGATAGACAATCACCATGAACACGCAGCCAAGCAGGATGCTGAAATGGTTCGGGAAGCTTGCGGTCAGGACCTCAAACAGAAGGGTCAGCGGAATGACGCCCAAAAGTGGTCCCAGCAAGCGACGCGGACCACCCAGAAGTGCCATGATGACAACCTGGAATGACAGCATCGGGTTAAAGGCAATCACCGGATCAATATAGGTCCAGCGCGGTGCCATGATGGCGCCGGTCAGTGTCATGAACAAGGCAGACAGAACAAACAGCGCAACTTTCACCCGGGTGACATCAATGCCGCAATGCTTGGCGACGGTTTCATCCTCGCCAATGATGCGCAGTGCAAAGCCAAGTCGTGATCGACCCAGAATAAACCCGGTCACCAGTAGTACGGCAAACAGGGCAAGCAGCTGCCAGTAAATGTCATTCTGGGTGATATCAAGAAAGACATAACGCCCCATTTCGCGGGTAACGTTGACTTCGTACCAACTGACGACCTGACGGACCAGTTCGGTCAGGCCGAAGGTAAAGATCACAAAATACACACCTGCGAGACGCAGCGTGGAAAAGCCAACCAGAAGAGCGATCACCGTCCCGGCAAGCCCCGCACACACCAGCACCAGCGGGAAGGGCAGAACTTCCCCCAGAACCGCAACCGTATAGGCACCAATGCCAAAGAATACCACGGTTGCAAGCGAGATATAGCGCGTCGGGCCGGAGAACATCGACCATGCGGTTGCGAGAATCGCAAAGCTGACGACACTGATCGCAAGTGACATGTAATAGCTGTCAACAAGGGTGGGCATGAAAGCAAGGGCGGCAAAGATCACCGCACCAAGGCCGACAGGCTTGATGAAATCGGGTTTAAGCATGCTCATGACGTCGCCCTCCCGAACAGACCGGATGGCTTGATCAGCAGTACCAGCAGGAAGATCACATAGGTCACGGCAATGGTCAGGCCCGGATCGATATAGGTCGCGACCAGACTTTCTGCGACACCAAGGATAAGTCCGGCAATCAGCGCGCCCAGCATGTTACCAACCCCGCCCATGATCACAACGATGAGCGCCTTCATGGTAAAGACAACGCCCATCGAGGTGGAGAAGGTCAAAAACATACTGACCAGAACGCCGCCCACGGCTGCCATTGCGCCGCCAAGGGCAAAGGCAAAGCAGGATGCGAAATTGACATCGATCGCCACCAGCCGGGCCGAGGTCGGATCAACCGCAACTGCACGCAGCGCCGTTCCCATGCGGGTACGCGTCAGGATCAGATAGAAGCCAAGTCCGATGACAACCGCAAAGCCAAGGGCGACAAGCCGGTTGGCAGCAATCGTCGCGCCAAAGATATCAACGGCATTATTGAGAAAATCATAGCTGTAATAATTGCCACCGAACCAGACCAGCAAAACACCCTGAACGATGAACAGCAGGCCAAACGTGGCCAGAATACTGTCAACTTCAAGCATGCCGCGGTTCTTTGCGCGTGCGACTAGCGGGGTCAGCAGAATGCGATAAATCACCCAGTTCAGCACAAAGCTTGCGGGAATGATGATCAACAGACCGACAAGCGGGTTGATCCCGACCGAGGTCATGAAAACAAAGGCAACAAAGGATGCGACAATCACCAGCTCGCCATAGGCAAGGTTCATGATGCGCGAAACACCATATTGCAGGGTCAAACCCATCGCGACGAGGGCATACATCCCGCCAAGTGTAATCCCGGAAAAGAGTGCGTAGCTAAACATTCACTTCATCCAAAACGGTCGTCGGGGCTCCCGGGAGCTTGGGTGTGTAAGGAACCCCGACGACGTTATGTGGCGCGCTTACTGCGCAGCCTTCCATTCAGGTTTCGGGAAGACGAGCTCGGCTGCGCCTTCCATGTCGGTCGGGGCAAGGCCAACAAACTTGCCATTCTGCCACTGACCGACCTGCCAGAAGGTCTGATCGCCCGGCTTATAGGTGCCAAGGATGGTGTCAAAGCCGCCTTTGGCCAGTTCGGCATTGATCGCTTCGCGGTCGGTTGTGCCAGCGCGCTCAATGGCCTGTTGCAGGGATTGAAGCGTTGCCCAGTTCACGATGGATGCCCAACGGTCCGGCTCACGTTCTGCGAACTCAACGTGGCGTTTGATGTAGTCGGCGATTTTCGGATCATCCTCGCTCGCACCACCAAGGCTGACGACGCCTTCGGCATTGTCACCAAAACGGTTTTTATAAAGCGGGAAGGCGGTGCCAACACCGGCATAGAAGACCTTGGGATTAAAGTCCAGAACGCGTGACTGTTCAGTCAGGCCAAGGGTGCCCGGCGGGTAGGAAAAGGCAACGAATGTATCCGCACCCAGCGCCTTGATGTCATTGACAATGGTCGCAAGATCCTGCGAGCCCAGCGGATAGGTCTTGTCATAAACAAGATCAAAGTCACGATCTTCAAGGGCTTCGCGACCGGCCTTGGAAAGTTCGATGCCAAAACCGTCGGCAACGGCGATCATTGCGACCTTGTCATTGATCTTGCCGTCGGCTTTCAGGCCTTCAAGGAACTTGGCCAGCTCAACCGCATATTGTTCACCAGTACCCAGCAGCCAATAGGAATTCGTCCAGCGCTTGGCAAGTTGCGGTGCCTTGTCGGTCACGGCCGTGCCGGCAAGATGGGCATAGCCCGCACGATCAAGGATCGGTGCCACGGCAAGGTTAAGGCCCGTCCCCCATGGCGAGAGAATGAAATCAACCTTGTCCTGGTTGATCAGGCGTTCAATTGCGCGCACCGCTTCTTCAGAGCTTGAGCGATCATCATATTCAACAACTTCGATGGGGAGTTTCTTGTCACCAACCTGAAGACCGCCAGCGTCGTTGATTTCCTTTACCCACATTTCATAGTTGGGGATGGTGCTGGTTGCCGCGCCCGGGGCGGCCGGGCCGGTTTTCGAGATGGCATAACCGATACGGTATGTTTCCTGGGCATTGGCCCCAAACAGCGTCGCGGTGCTCATGACGGCGGTGGTTGCCGCAGCAATGGTCGCGAGGCGCAGTTTTGCTGAGATTTGCATGCTTTTCCTCCTGATCTCTTTTGCAGAGACGGTTTTCCCGTTTGCGCGTAGTTTCAGGAGTTTAGGCAAAGAGATTCTGTTATTTACTTCACAGTGTGAAGTAAATCTCCGGCGTAACCTCCCGCCCATTAGTTCGCATATGCAAAATAATGGGAACGCATTCTTTATATGTATTGTTGCTTTTGACGGTTTCTTTGGCCGCAATCCTAGTAAGCGATGGAACCGTTCCAATGTAAAGACGACGAAATTGACAATTTAAGACGAAAAATTGTACATTTTTACATATAACCATTTGGAATAGATGCGCGACAAAAAGGCATGGCTGATCAACCTCCCCGTCAAATTCCTGTTTCAAGCCCGGTTACGCGTTCAGAAACACTGACCGACAACCCGTTCGAGGATCTGCTGCCGGTTACGACACAGGCGGTGATGGATCGCTTTGACCATCCGTTGTCCGCACAGTCCTGGGTGATGAATGATCCCGGTCGTCGGGACCGCTGTTATGCCGTGCTGTTGCTTGGTGGACAGGCCGAGATCGGTTTGCGTCAGGGTACGATTACCTGCAAGGCACCCGCCCTTGTCTGGTTGCCGCTTGGCGAAACACAGCGGTTCAGTGTCAGTCCGGGCAGTAATGGTTATTTGTTGTCTGTCGCCGAAGATCTGGTGGCACGCCACTGTGGTGATGGCAGTGGCGTTGCAAGTGGTGCGGCTGGCAACGGTTTGCCCCTGCGCTTTGTGGCAGACACCGTTCATAATGTTGCTCCGCCAGATGAAAGCGAAAATCTAGTGTTGCTTGAGCGCAGCTTTGAAGCGATCCGATCTGAACTGATGGGAAATGCGCTTGGTGCCAGTCTTGTGATCGGTGCGCATCTGCAGATCATCTTGACCATGGTTCTGCGTCTGGCAGAAGGCGTGATGGCGCAACGCAACCAGCATGGTCCGGGTTCGATCACTTTTCAGCGATTTTTGCAGGTGCTGGAACTGCATTTTCGCGAACACTGGAATGTTGCCGATTACGCGACGGCGCTTGGAATTAGTGAACGCAGATTGGGGTCTGCGGTATTGCGTGCGACGGGCAAGCCACCCCTGACCATTATCCATGAACGGGTGCTGCGCGAAGCTTGCATGCGACTTGAACAATCACCGCTTGGGGTGGCGCAGATTGCCTATGGCTTGGGGTTTCGCGATCCGGCCTATTTCAGCCGCTTCTTCAAGCGTTACATGGGTGAGGCACCGGGGGCCTATCGCCGGTTGCGACGTGCGCTTGAGCGGGTCCGTGACGATACCTTTGCTGCCTGGCCTTAGGTCCGGCGTAGCGGTTTGGGGCCGGGGCCTGTTTATTCCCTTGCTGACAAAAGATTGCATTGCCTTTTTTTGATCCTACTTCTTTGCTCTAACCGTAATAGTAAAGTCATGACCTGTTAGTTTGATTGGATCGACCTTGCGTAAAGGCAAAACCCTGTTTCTTGGTCTGTTGGCCGTTCTTGTCCTGCCCTTTGGCATTAGTCTCGCAGAAGACCCACCCGGGGAGAAAGCCAAGGAACGCTATACGTGGCGTAATGCGCCGCGCCATTCTTCGGGCGTGGCACCAGATGCCGAAGCCAATCGAGATCAGGCCATTGTCATGGTGATGGCGGCCGATACATTTGGCTGGCGCAGCTATTTCGCGGTGCATCCATGGATCATCTACAAGCGTGCCGGTGAAACCCGCTATACCCGCTATGATGTGGTTGGCTGGGGCAGTGGTAATGTGGTGCGCCAGAACTACGCGATCCCGGATGGTCTTTGGTATGGTTCGGAACCGGAACTGATTGTCGATCATCGCGGCGCGGCGGCGGAAAAGCTGATCCCCGAGATCGAGGAAGCGATAAAATCCTATCCGTTCCCACGCGAATATCGCAGCTATCCCGGGCCAAACAGCAACACCTTCATCGCCCATATCGGCCGTGAGGTGCCCGGACTGAACCTTGATATGCCAGCCAATGCGATTGGCAAGGATTACCGCCCGATCACCAATCCGGTTGGATTGTCTTCAAGCGGGCAGGGCGTGCAGGCCAACCTTCTGGGTGTGCTTGGCATGTCGCTTGGTCTTGAGGAAGGGATTGAACTTAACCTGCTTGGCCTGAATTTCGGGATTGATTTCAACCGCCCGGCCTTGCGTCTGCCGTCGATCGGTCGGCTTGGTATGGACAGCGTCGCACAGGTCAAGGCCGAACAGTCCAAAAGCGATGGCGCGGCCAAGGCTGAAAGCGCCGAGGGCACGCTTGAGCCCAGCAGTTAATTAAGGTGCCAGATGGCGGCGTTCAGCAAGGTCGCAAATGCTACCCAAAGCGCATAGGGAACCAAAAGGATCCCGGCCAGACGATCAATTTTCCAGAAGGCGATCATATTGGCGATGATCACCGCAAGCAGGATGACAACATCAATCAGGCCGAGGATCGGCGATTGCGCGCCAAAAAACATGAATGACCACGCAAGATTAAGCGCAAGCTGCGCAGCATACAGGCCAAACGGTCCTTTTGCGTTTGCAATCCCTGTCTTGAGCCACACCCGCCAGCCACTAAAGGCGATCATGAAATAAATCACGGTCCAGACCGGCGCAAACAGCCAGTCGGGTGGGTTGAAGAATGGCTTGTTTAACGCCGCATACCAGTCATTGACGCTGGTGGCCGTGACAGCACCGCCAAATGCCGAAATGATCAGGCACAACACCATAAAGGCAATCAGGGCAAAGACCCGGGTGCGATGGTTGGTGCGGGGCGCAATCGTTTGCTGTGTGGTTTCGGTCATGATGCTAGCCGGTCCCTGGCATTAGTTGGTGACGTCGCCGATGGTGTTGATCAATGCATCGAAATAGGGGTTCCAGGTCAGGCGGCCATGATACTTGCCCGGCTCTGTATAACCCCAACTACTGCGCCATATGGTCGACAGGTCATCAGGCAAGGCGATGTCTTCCTGACCGTTTTCAACAAAAACAAAACTTCCCTTCACACCGTAATACGGATTGGCAGGTGAGAACAGCACGCTCAGATGTGAAAACGTACTGATCTGCTGATCGGGCAGTCTGCTGTTAAGCGTTGTCACCCGGTTGTCATCGCTGGGTGCCTTGGCGTCATCATACCAGATAAAGCGTGATTTTGGATGGGTGAAGCGTTTCTCAAACGCGCGCAATGTTTCATCCGGTGCCAGAACACTGTCGTCGGCACTCATGGTCAGGAGAACCGGACGATCAAACGGTTTGGCCTCAAGATGGTCCTGCGCATCCGCAACGGTTCGGTAATAAAGTTCTGACGCCTTGGAGGAAAGCGACTGGTAATTGATGGCATTGTCTTCGGGGTCGACGTCAATCCAGTCCCAAAGGTATTTGATCACCGGGGTCAGAAACAAAAGTCCATTATCGGAATAGATGCCCGGTGAAAACAGAAGCAATCCTTCGATCTCCGGATGCTCTGATGCGTAGCTGGTGACAAGATTGCCGCCGGTCGAAAACCCGCCAAGCCAGACTTCATCAACTTCACGCTCGAGCAAGGCGACCTGATGGGCGACCGCTGCGGTCCAGTCGGCATAATCCGGGATGCTGAGATCCGCCGGTCGGGTGCCGTGACCGGGCAGGAGCATGGAGCGCGCCAGCCAACCGTTCTGGGCCATTTCGCTTGCGATGTCGTGGAAATACCACGGGCTTGCACCAAGGCCATGAACAAACAGAATACCGCGTTCTGCGGTGTGGTTGTTTTCGTTGGTGCGTCCAAGTTCAAACGGGATATTGCGTGCCAGCTCGGTTTCGTGGTCGTCAGTGATAAACACGCGATGCTCGGCAATCCAGTTACGGGTTTGCACAACATATTCGTCGAAGCTGTCTTGTTTGTAGGGCGGTATATCGGGCGACTGCTGATAAAGTTCGCTCTCGGGCGGAAAGGCACAAGATGAAATGGCAAGCGTCGGGATCAGAACGACAAGGATCGTGCGGGCGACCTCAGCGATGCGACATAGCCAGTCTTTCACCATGTCCGAAGCGATATTGTCTCGACGCATATGATCCCCGTTGCGTGGTTGGTCGTCAGGCAGCGGCGACAAAAATTCGCGCAACTGCTTGAAAATATACGCCGAACGTCACGTCGGCCGATCACTGTTGGTTTGTTTTGGCCACTGAAAATGAAACCGCCCTGCATCATATCAATGCAGGGCGTTTGGCGTGATTGAGGTTTATTTCGTGGTTTTGGCAGTCTGGCCAAACAGGACTTTTTTGTCCTCTTCACTCATTTCACCAGCTCTAAGACCTTCGCCGGCCTTATAGGCAGCAATCGTTGCCGGTCGGGCCTCGATGGCTTCAAACCAGCGTTTCAGGTTCGGGAACTCATTCAGGTCCTGCTGCTGCTTTTCATGGCTGACAATCCACGGGTAGCAGGCCATGTCAGCGATGGTGTAGTCATCACCGGCAATGAAGGTGCGTCCCTCAAGACGTTTGTCCAGGACCCCGTAAAGGCGGTTGGTCTCGTTGACATAACGCGTAATGGCATAAGGGATCTTTTCCGGGGCATAGGTGCCGAAATGATGGTTCTGACCGGCCATCGGTCCAAGACCACCCATCTGCCAGAACAGCCATTCCATCACCGTCTTGCGTTCACGTACGTCACTTGGCAGGAACTTTCCGGTTTTTTCCGCCAGGTACTGCAAGATTGCACCGGATTCAAACACGGTGATGTCTTCACCCCCATCTGCCGGATTGTGATCAATGATGGCGGGCATGCGGTTATTTGGCGAGAAGGCGAGAAATTCCGGTTTGAACTGGTCACCAGCACCGATATTGACCGGCACAATCTTGTAATCCAGGCCGGCTTCTTCAAGGAACAGGGTGATTTTATGGCCGTTGGGTGTCGGCCAGTAATACAGATCAATCATGAACCAAAGGCTCCTTCAAAGCTTTCGTGATGGCGATTTCGATAATCGAAGCTTGCCAATCGGAATGTAATCGGTCAATTTAAAACGATCATTCCAAAAGGCAAGGTCTGGTCACGCCATTGTGTAATGGTGATGGCCAGTAAGGAGACGTTTATGATCCGGTTCTATTACCACCCGACCCCGAACCCGCAGAAAATCTCGATGATGCTTGAAGCATCCGGGCTGCCCTACGAGGTCCTGCCGGTCGATACCCGCAAGGGCCAGCAGCATGACCCCGCGTTTCGTGCGATTAACCCGAACGGCAAAGTTCCGGCGATCGTCGATACCGACGGACCGGGCGGCAAGGAAGTTCGGGTATTTGATTCAAATGCGATCCTGCTTTACCTCGCCGAGAAGTCGGGCAAGTTTCTTGGCCAGCCGGAAGACCGGGGTGAATTCCTGTCCTGGCTGATGTTCATCGCAACTGGCCTTGGTCCGTTTTCAGGTCAGGCGGTACATTTTCAGCATGTCGCCCCCGAGGGCAATGACTATGGTGTAAACCGTTATCGCAACGAGATCGCCCGCCATTATCAGGTGCTTGAAGATCATCTGGAAGGTCGTGATTTCATCGTTGGTGATGAGATGACGATTGTTGATATCTCTGCCTGGGGCTGGGTCGACAAGGCACCGTTCGTTCACAAGAACCCGGATGTCTGGGATAAGTATCCGAACATCAAACGCTGGTTTGATGCGATCAATTGCCTGCCCGCAGCGGTGAGTGCACGCGATGTCGGCAAGGACCACGCCTTTAAAACCGAAATGGACGAAGAAGCAAAACGCGCGATGTTCCCGTCCAATTACGCCTAAGGGAGGCGGCAACCTCACCAGAGGGTTTCGCCGCAATACCTTGTGTGCGACGTTTCACCGGCATGTTGGGGGACGTGCCTTTGATCTGACCTGATGGGATCGTCTGGTTGAGGTTGCCGTTATCACCCACCCAAAAAAAACACCCCGGCGATATCAGCCGGGGTGTTTTGCGTATCAGGTCTGTCAAACAGCTTAGTCGGTGGTTCTCGCACCAAACTGCTTGTTGAACTGCAGCACCAGAAGCGTGACAATCGCGCCCGAAAGCAGGTACGCGCCAACACCGGCCAAACCGAACTTGTCACACAGATACAGTGCGATCAGCGGCGCAAAGCCCGCACCAAGCAGCCATGCAAGGTCCGAGGTCAGGGCCGAGCCGGTGTAGCGATATTCGCGCTTGAAGTTGGATGCCAGTGTTCCGGCCGCCTGACCAAAGCACAGGCCAAGAACCGCAAAGCCACCCAGAACAATCATGCCTTCATTGATGATGTTATAGGTGTACAGCAGCGGGGTCAGGATCGCACCCAACAGGATGATCCCCGCACTGTAACCAAGCAGCCTGCGACGACCAAGTTCATCTGCGATAAAGCCTGATGCAATGATCCCGAAGGCACACAGTACCGCGCCAACACCCTGGGTCAGCAGGAACTGCCCCGGATTGCCGTTGGCATAAAGATAAACCCAAGTCAGCGCAAAGACGGTTACCAGATGGAACAGTGCGTAGCTGACCATCGGGACCAGCGCACCCAGCACAACGGTACGACCGTTATGTTTGAGTGTGTCGATGACACGGGCAGCCTCAAGTTCATTCTTTTCAAGCAGATGCCCGAATTCGGAGGTTGCCACCAGACGCAGGCGGGCAAACAGCGCAACCACGTTAATCGCAAAGGCGACGAAGAATGCATAACGCCAGCCAAAGGCCAGGAAGTCGTCGGGATGAAGTGTGAGTAGCAAATAAGCAAACAGCGAAGATGCCAGCATGAAGCCAAGCGGCGCGCCCAGTTGCGGGATCATCGCGTACCAGCCCTTGCGGTTATCCGGTGCGTTCAGTGCCAGAAGCGACGCCAGGCCATCCCAGGCACCCCCCCATGCCAATCCCTGCAGGAAGCGGAAGGCACACAACAGGTAAATGGCAAGAACGCCAGCGGACTCAAAGCTTGGCAGGAAGGCCATCGCGGCGGTGGAACCGCCAAGCAGGAACATGGCAATCGTCAGCTTTACTCCGCGCCCGTGTGCACGGTCGACTGTCATAAAGACAAGCGACCCGACAGGGCGGGCGATAAAGGCCAAGGAGAAAATGGCAAAGGAATACATCGTCCCCACCAATGCGGTTTCACCCGGAAACAGCAATTGCGGGAAGACCAGCACCGATGCGATGCAATAGACGAAAAAGTCAAAAAATTCTGATGTCCGGCCAATAATCACGCCAAGCGCGATTTGTCCCGGATCGTTGGTGGCGTCGGCATTGTGATGCCGTGCGTCGCGTTCCAAACCCGAAGAGGTGGCGGTCGCGTAGTTTTCTGTCGTTTGGTTCACGCCGTTCTCCCTAATTCACTTGTCGGACCATTTGGGCCCTCACTGCTTTTGATTGGATCACAAATCCGGTTCGAAGAACGATACGACTTTGGATCGAGTCTAATTATAGACATGTGAATTGCAAACGTCAGTGTCAATTATTGTGATGCACCGCACAACGCGTGGTTTACATCCGAATGATAATTGTCATTACGACCCTGCTATGCGCCGCGGGTAGCTTGACATTGCTGCAACGCAGCTATAGCAATTCCCGCGAATTTCCGATTTGGCATTTTTTTGAAAAAAAATTGCTTTCTTTGTGCCCTTTCCGTGGATGTCTGGAATTATAATTCCTATATGCGTGTGCGGCAGGGTACGACGCGTGGCGATCTTTGGTGGGTCGCTATGCGGCTCGCAGGCATATGGTTGTCTGTGAGAACATCTTCCAGAGACTGAGGAAGTATGAAGCGCATGCTTTCAAAACTTGTACGTGGCGTCGCATTGACCTCAATGTTCTCGCTTCTGGCCGGTTGCAACCTTGTTGTGATCGATCCGTCGGGCGATATTGCCTCTCAGCAGGCCGACCTTATTATCGTATCAACCATCCTGATGCTGCTGATCATTGTTCCGGTCATGGCATTGACGGTCTTCTTTGCCTGGAAATACCGGCAGGGAAACAAGGATGCGGAATACGATCCCGAATGGCATCATTCCACCAAATTGGAAGTTGTCATCTGGTCTGCCCCGCTGGTGATCATTATTGCCCTTGGCGCGATTACGTGGGTTACGACCCATACGCTTGATCCGTATCGTCCGCTCGACCGTATTGATGCTGAACGTCCACTGCCAAAAGATCATGAGCCGATGGTGATTGAAGTCGTTTCTCTCGATTGGAAATGGCTGTTCCTGTATCCGGAACAGGGCATTGCGACTGTCAACGAACTCGCAGCTCCGGTCGATACGCCAATCCAGTTCAAAATCACCTCTTCGGGAATCATGAACTCGTTCTTCATTCCGGCTCTTGCGGGCCAGATTTATTCGATGGCGGGGATGGAAACAAAACTCCATGCCGTAATCAATGAAGAAGGTGTTTTTGACGGGTTCTCGGGGAACTACAGCGGTGAGGGGTTCTCTCATATGCGCTTTAAGTTCCACGGGCTGAGCCAAGACGGGTTTGATGCCTGGGTCGATAATGTGAAGGCCGATGAAAACCTTTTGGGGCGTTCGCAATATCTTGAGCTTGAAAAACCCAGCATCAAGGAACCGGTTCGGTACTTCAGCTCGGTAGATCCGGAACTTTACAACGCGATCCTCAACATGTGCGTTGACCAGTCGAAAATGTGCATGAACGAGATGATGCATATTGACGAAAATGGTGGCGGCGGTCTGGCCGGTATCAATAACGTCATGTCCTTGACCTATGACGTGCCGCAGATGCGTGGCAGTCAGCCATTGCCCGAAAGCAAGTCCTACGTTGCGACGCTTTGCACTGCACCGGAAGGTGGCTTGGCTGGTGAACTTGCGAACCTGCCGTTGTTTGACAATGAACAGGTCTCGCGTGCCATGAGTGTTGCGCCGTCAGGTGTTTCAACAGGGTTCTGAAGCAGTGCCGGTTGGTAAAAGCCAACCGGCCCTTCGCAGTTTTGGCATCGGCTACGATGCCTGTCTGCATTTGAAAGAAGAGTAATCCGATGTTCTCTAATCCGGACCTTTTACATTTTATATTTGGCCGGCTGTCACTTGATTCACTTCCGTTCCATGAACCGATCCTTGTGGTGACGTTTGCGGCGGTGGTTCTGGGCGGTATCGCTGTTGTCGGCGGTATCACCTATTTCCGCCTCTGGGGATATCTCTGGAACGAGTGGATCACGTCGATTGACCACAAAAAAATCGGCATTATGTACATCATATTGGCGCTTGTCATGCTTTTGCGTGGTTTCTCCGATGCGCTTATGATGCGTGCCCAGCAGGCGATGGCTTTTGGCGGCTCGGAAGGTTTCCTTCCCCCTGATCATTACGATCAGATATTCACCGCCCACGGCGTAATCATGATCTTCTTCGTGGCCATGCCGCTGGTGACGGGGCTTATGAACTTTGTCGTGCCGCTACAAATCGGCGCGCGTGACGTTGCGTTCCCGTTCCTGAATAATTTCAGCTTCTGGATGACCACCTGTGGTGCCGCGCTGATCATGGTGTCGCTGTTTGTCGGTGAGTTCGCGAAAACCGGCTGGCTGGCCTATCCGCCGCTGTCTGACATTGTCTACAGTCCGGGGGTCGGGGTCGATTATTATATCTGGGCCTTGCAGATTGCCGGTGTCGGGACGTTGCTTTCGGGGGTCAATCTGGTTGTGACCATCGTCAAAATGCGCGCACCGGGCATGTCCATGATGAAAATGCCGGTCTTTACCTGGACGGCACTTTGCACCAACGTTCTGATCGTGGCTGCGTTCCCGGTTCTGACCGCTGTTCTGGTTCTGCTTGGGCTTGACCGTTACGCAGACACCAACTTCTTCACCAACGATCTTGGCGGTAACGCCATGATGTATATCAACCTGATCTGGATTTGGGGGCACCCGGAAGTTTACATCCTGATCCTGCCGGCGTTTGGTGTGTTTTCCGAAGTTGTGTCGACATTCTCGCGCAAGCGTCTGTTTGGGTATAGCTCGATGGTTTATGCCACCGTGGTTATCACCATCCTGTCCTATGTCGTCTGGTTGCATCACTTCTTCACCATGGGCTCGGGTGCCAGCGTGAACGCCTTCTTTGGTATCGCGACCATGATCATCTCGATCCCGACCGGTGCGAAAGTCTTTAACTGGCTGTTCACGATGTATAAGGGGCGCATCAATTTTGATGTCCCGATGCTGTGGACCATTGGTTTCATGCTGACCTTTGTGATCGGTGGCATGACGGGTGTTATGCTGGCCGTTCCGCCTGCTGACTTTGTGTTGCATAACAGCCTGTTCCTGATTGCGCACTTCCATAACGTGATTATCGGCGGTGTGGTGTTCGGGATGTTTGCCGGTATCGTTTACTGGTTCCCGAAAGCATACGGCTACAAGCTTGATCCGTTCTGGGGCAAAATGTCCTTCTGGCTCTGGCTTGTCGGGTTCTATTTCGCCTTCATGCCGCTTTATGTTCTTGGTCTGATGGGGATTACCCGCCGCATGAGCCAATTTGACGATCCGTCGCTTCAGATCTGGTTCGTGATTGCCGCCTTTGGTGCGCTTCTGATTGCCGGGGGGATCGGTTCGTTCATTCTGTCGATCGTTGTTGCGGTGATCAAACGTGACAAGCTTCGTGATGAAACCGGTGACCCATGGGGGGATGGTCGTACGCTGGAATGGTCGACTTCGTCGCCGCCCCCAGCCTACAACTTTGCCTTTACCCCGGTTGTCCATGATCTTGATGCATGGGCCGACATGAAGAAACGTGGTTATGTCCGTCCGACGGAAGGCTTCCTGGATATCCATATGCCGAAAAATACCGGCGCTGGCTTTATCCTTGCCGCTCTGTCGCTTGTTCTTGGTTTCGCGCTGGTCTGGCATATCTGGTGGCTGGTGATTGCAAGCTTCATTGCCCTGGTTGTCGGTGCAATTGCCCACACCTTCAACTATGACCGCGATTATCACATCCCGGCATCTGAAGTCGTGGAAACCGAAGACGAACGTACTGCCCTTCTGGCAAAACAGCAGGCGTAAGGGAATGACAATGGCGAATAACACTGCCGCACAGACCGAAATGCCGGTCTTTTACCTGAAAGAAGAGCATCACCCGGAAACCGGGACGATGCTTGGCTTCTGGATCTATCTGATGAGCGATTGCCTCATCTTTGGGATTCTGTTTGCAACCTATGCCGTTATTGGCCAGAACTATGCCGCAGGTCCTTCGCCTGCTGATCTGTTTGATCTCGAACTGGTAGCGATCAACACGTCGATGTTGCTGTTTTCCTCGATCACCTATGGCTTTGCCATGCTGGCGATGGAAAAGGGCAGCATCAAGGGAACGCAGATTTGGCTGGCGATTACCGGCCTGTTTGGCGTCGCGTTCGTGGGGCTGGAAATCTATGAGTTCCATCACCTCTGGAGCCTGGGGGCGACCCCGATGCGCAGTGGTTTCCTCTCGGCGTTCTACACGCTGGTGGCGACCCACGGTTTGCATGTGACCTTTGGCATCATCTGGCTTGTGACCCTGATGGTTCAGGTCGCCCAGCGTGGCCTGATCGTTGAGAACAAGCGCCGTCTGATGTGCCTGTCGATGTTCTGGCACTTCCTTGACGTCGTCTGGATCGGTGTCTTCTCCGTTGTTTATCTGCTGGGAGTTCTGGGATGAGCGCACATTCACACGCACATGATGACCATCATGATGGTGGGGCCTCACATGGCACCTATAAAAGCTATGTGATCGGGTTCGTCCTGTCGGTCATTCTGACTGCGATCCCGTTCTGGCTTGTCATGGACGGTGTTCTTGACAGCAAGGTTGCAACCGCCCTTTGGGTAATGGGTCTTGGCGTGATTCAGATCGTGGTTCACATGGTCTATTTCCTGCACATGAACACCAAATCCGAAGGCGGCTGGAACATGCTGGCGCTGATCTTCACCATCGTGATCGTGGCGATTGCCATCGCCGGGTCGCTGTGGGTGATGTATCACCTTAACACCAACATGATGCCGCAGATGGATCACGACATGATCCCGAGCTTCGGCTAGGGACTGCTTGATATGTGAAGGGGGCGCGATACCTGTAGGGGGATCGCGCCCTTTTTGTTTAAACGCCAAGATACCGCCATTTGAAAGAACCCGGCATGTCCGACGACCTCGTTTCCGCTCAAGAAACCGATAACCCGAAAAAAGGCCCCTCGATGACAACCCGGATTGTTGTCCTGATGCTGGCCGCTATCCTGTTTTCGGGGTTCTGTGCCCTTGGATATTGGCAGGTCGAACGTCGGGCATGGAAGCTTGATCTGATCGAGCGGATTGATGCCCGTGTGTATGGCGATGCGGTTGCCGCACCCGCGCGTGATGACTGGGAAAATGTAACCCGCGCACGCGATGAATATCGCAAGGTCCGTGTGACGGGGACCTATCGCAACGATCTTGAAAGTCAGGTCTATACCGCCACTGATTACGGTGCGGGTTATTGGGTTCTGACCCCGTTGATCCGGGATGATGGCACGATTGTCATGATCAACCGCGGTTTCGTTCCCACCGAAAAGCGCAATCCCGATACCCGGGTGGAGGGCATGGTCGAGGGCGAAGTCACCGTAACTGGCCTGCTTCGGATCAACGAACCGGTTGGCACCTTCATGCGCGATAACGTGCCGTCCGAGGAACGCTGGTATTCACGTGATGTAAAGGCGATGGCAACCAAGCGTGGTTTGGATGCCACCAACGTCGCCCCATACTTCATCGACGGTGACGGGGCTGAAAACCCGGCGAAACTGCCGCTTGGTGGGCTGACCAAAATTCGCTTCCCCAACAACCACCTGACCTATGCGCTGACATGGTTTGGCATGGCCTTGCTGACACTTGTGGCGGCGTGGATCGTGCTGAGGACATCAAATAAACGATAGCGGCAGGTTGCAAGCGCCGTAAGATTACCCCTTGTCAAACACCGGGCTGCTTTCATAGGTTGCGTATGGTTTATATTTTCGAGCCAAAATTGTGCGCCATCAACGGACAGGGGAAAGTATGAGAAGCGTGGTGTGTGTCATGGCGGCTACCGTCATTCTGGCTGGTTGCTCCACTGGTGGTGTTCCAGAAGAATGTCAGGGAATACAAAAAACGGTCATTGGTGGTAAAACTTACTATGTGACAGAGGGGGGCGGAACC
Organism: Thalassospira sp. MCCC 1A01148; assembly: GCF_001613795.1. Taxonomy (GTDB): domain Bacteria; phylum Pseudomonadota; class Alphaproteobacteria; order Rhodospirillales; family Thalassospiraceae; genus Thalassospira. Next base: position 115,370 of record NZ_LPVZ01000024.1, on the reverse strand, counting down.
GTACCCGCTTACTGCACAAAATATGCGACCGAGATGAAGTAATCCTCTGATCGAAGACGATACGCCTTTAACTATTCCAAAGTTGATTGACCGGGCCATGGAATGTCTTTGCGCATGGTCGCCCCGCTCCAGTTGATGATGCTGGGGGTGTGCTTGCCCGCGTAATGCGCGTGGAAAACCGCATTCAGGTTCGGTGGGCGATACAGAACGCGTTCGAGTGACCCTTCGCTCGAATTGTCATGCAAAACCCCCGTACTGATGTTCCAGCGTTCCAGCGCGCTGACATGGATCGCCTCGTTGATGGTCTCAAGGCCCGCCGGGATGATGTTGCGACGATCAAATTTTGGACATTTCAGGCTAAGCTTGTCGAGAAGGGTTTTCTCTTCGGGCGCGATCTGATTGATAAGCCGCTGATAGGGATAGGCGTGGGACGAAAAGTACATTGTCGTCCGGCTTTCATAGCCGCGGCCGTCAATCGCCGGGGAGAGGTGCGCCTTCAGTGACGGGTTATCCAGTTTAAGGCCGGTATGCTTGGTTACGCGCTTTGCCATCCAGTCAAGCGTGATATCGGACAGTCTGCAGTCATCGTAAGACCCGCCGACATTGCTGTGCACGCCGGGGAACCAGACTTGTTCAACAATTTGTTTGTCGGGCAGTTTGGCGCCCTTTCTCTTGACCCATAATGTTGGCGAGAACGCACTGCGTTTTTCATCAATCGCCATGGCATGCAGGGCAACCCGCACGTTCGATCCAAGCTGCACATCATGAAAATGGTAGTTCTTGGGAATTGCCAGACGGCCCCAATCGCCGGGAATGCCAAGCGATCCGACCGTGTCCCAAACGCCAACGCATTCAATCGGCACGTCCTTGTGGGCTTCGATATCAAGGGTCGAGATTTTGGTGCGTTTTGCCTCGGTCGATAGATCCGAGCTGGCAATTTTTGCAATATCATCCTGAAGCGGATGACCAAGATAGGGGGGCTTCAAAAGACCGCAAAGACCGATCAGTCCGGCCAGGCTGCGCGCGGTAAAGGCGCCGCGCGAAAAGCCGAATATAAATATCTCGTCGCCGGGCTGATAGTTGTTCCCAAGGAAGCGATAGCCATCAACAACGTTTTCAAGCAACCCGTTGCCAAATGCACCGCCGCGCAAACGATCCACCACATTGCCGGTGCCAACACCACGATCATAAAACACGACCTGGGAGACATCCCCGGCGCTGCTGGGAATGGCCCGCAGAAGTTTGACGACATTGGTTGGTTGGGGCGTATTGGCCGGTTCCTGCCAAGTGCCGTCGAAAAACACGATGAGCCTGCGTTTGGTCATGAGAAGCCCCTGTAAGTAATGTGATGCCAGCGATCTTTCTTGGGTCGCTTTGGCACACACTATACAACCCAAAGGTGATTTTATTAAGTTCTAATGAATATAATGAAGGGCTGCAGGTATACGGCCACCTTGCATGGATGACTGACATCCTCCTGCCATATAGCTGTCAGGAACCTGCGTTTCGTGCGATTTACATTATTGGGAAACAAGGGGAAATTGCCGCTCCATATCGCAAGAATGACACGCGCAAACGCAGGAGCAGCTTCAATGTCATCAGACCGGAACTTGACCTTTTATCACGCCATTCCGTCACGCAGCGGCACCGTCCATTGGATGCTGCACGAATTGGGTATTCCGTTTGATGTCAAACTTCTCGACATTGGCGGTGGAGATGGACAAACCCCGGAATTCCTTGCTCTCAATCCGCTTGGCAAGGTGCCGACCATCACACATGGCGATACGGTCGTGACAGAAACCGCCGCCATTTGCTGCTATCTGGCCGATCTGTATCCCGAGGCCGGCCTGGCCCCGGCATTGGATGATCCGAAACGTGGTGAATATCTGCGCTGGTTGTTCTTTTCACCGTCCACCATCGAACCGGCCATGATCGACCGTGTGCGCCAGTACAAGGCAGAAGACAGCAGCCAGAATTCCTATCGCGACTGGGAAACGCTGGTGCCCATTCTGGTTGATGTTGTGGGTAAGGCCGATCCGTGGCTGATGGGGAAGAACTTCACCACTGTTGATGTTGTGTTTGGTTCGACCATTCGGTTTGGCTGCATGTTTGGCATTCTGCCGAAATATCCGGAATTCGAGGCCTACATCGCCCGGATTGATGCCCGGCCGGCCTATCAGCGTGCACAGCAACTCGATGCACCGCATTTTGCCGCTGCAATGGCGGGTTAAACGGGCTGCTGGAATAGTACGAGGAATAAAAGGGCCGGTTCCTGCGCTTTGGAACCGGCCCTTTGGCATTTTATCGGCTTTAAAAGCTGGGTTTAGGGATTTGTATGATCAATCACTTCGCCGCGTGCCGGATAGTTTTTGGCAATGACGAAATCAAGCGCGCCAAGGATCTGATCGAACGCCGGGCGGGCAAACGGCATGGTCTGGACGGTGCCGAAATAAAGCGTGCCATCCGGACGCACCAGAAACAGACCGGGTTCAGAGAAAACAGCCGGTTCTTCATAACCGCTTGAGGTCACACCGTTCGAAGTCGAGATATAAAGACCCCATTCGCGCGCGTTATCGAGATCAAGGCCATAACCAAGATCAACATTCTCAAGTTCCCATTTCGCCTTGGCTTCGGTCGCGCGATCTTCGCCATCGGATGATACAACGACGACGTTGACACCGCGTTTGGCAAAGTCCGCAAGCTTGGTATCAAGGTCCTTGAGGTACTTGCCACAGATCGGGCAATGCAGGCCGCGATAGAATACGACCATGGTGAAGTTTTCCGGGCTTTGGTCGGCAAGTGACCATGTGCCGCCACCGACAAGCGGGACGGACAGGGATGGCACTTTCTGGCGCGGCATCAGCGGGGTAATTGCAGACATTTTGTTCCTCATGACTTGGTTCAGGTTTAATTGAGGTCAATTATGGAACGATCATTCTATAAATCAACAACAAAGAACCGCCATCACCGAACCGTGATGGCGGATGTTGTCTCGGGAAGTACTGTTATACCCGCTTGGCGACGATGAAGCGTGATCCGGTGTTGGCCGGATAGGAGCCGGTTTCGATGATGTCAAAGCCGCCAGACTGGATCATGCCCTCAAGGCGGGCGTAATTCAGGAAGTGAACGTGCGGTGCCTTGCCAAGTTTCTGCATGACCCAGATCAAGGGCTTGAGGTAACCAAGCTTCTCGCCAAGGCAGGGCGTTTTGGTGATGAACATGCCACCCGGCTTGATGACCTTATGTAGCGCGGCAATGGCGTCTTCGGGCTGATCAAGCAAATGCAGGATGTTAAAGCCAAGCACGACCTCATATTGGTCTGAGCCGTTGGCGATATCTTCGATTGTTTGTTTGGCGAATGTGACGTTGCCAATCGCCTGATCTTTGGCTTTGCCCTGGGCAATTTCGATCATACGCCCGGAAATATCGGTGGCCGTCAGGTGCCCGACACTATGGGCAAGTTTCAGGGCTGTGGTGCCGGTGCCACAGCCGATTTCAAGCACGTTCTGGTCGGGGGAAAGATAGGCGCGCGTGCGATCAAGGGTTTGCGCATAGGCGGCTTCGTTGCTGATCGGTTTGCGGGCGTATTTGTCGGCGGCAGAGTCCCAGAACGTGTCGCTGCGTTTCATGATGTGTCCGGCTTTTGCGCCCGGTTTGCGGGCATTGATTGATGTGCCGGACGATCAAGCAGTGCCAAGCAATGCGCAACACGAAACGGCACCGGAAGGTGGCTGTGATCTAGTCGAGTGCGTCCAGAATGGTCTCGCAATAGTCTTGCAAGGTTTCCTGATCCGCACCGCGGCGCGACATCAGTTGAACCCCCTGAAACGATCCAGCAAGGAACCGGGCGAGGGCGCGGACATTCTTGCCTTTGGAAATTTTTCCCTGATCAACAGCGCGGTTCAGTGCCGCAGCAAAGGTATCCTCGGCCCGACGGAATGCCTGATGGGCGATGGCAGCGGTTTCCGGGTCATGCGGGGCAAGCTCCATACCTGAATTTACCATCAGGCAGCCTTTGTGCCTTCCTTCTGCTGTGCCGGTTTTGGCGGCATCACGGAATGTCTTTTCAATCGCGGCGCGACCATCTTCGATGTTGCGCAGATCGGCAAAACGCTCGGCACTGATTTTCTGGCTGTAATGATCAAGGACGCGCAGGAACAGCGCCTTCTTGTCGCCAAAGCTTGCATACATGCTCGCGCGGTTCAGGCCGGTTTCATTGACCAAATCCTGAATAGAGGTCGCTTCAAACCCCTTGCTCCAGAAGATGTTCATGGCGTTATCAAGAACGCTTTCTTCGTCAAATGCACGTGGCCGTGGCATCAGCAGTTCCTTTGATCAGTTCCACACTTTGGAACGAATGTTCTATAACTCAGATAAAGATGGGACGAATGCGGTGGAAAATCAACTAAAGAGCTTGTGATAGTCAGACCAATCAGGATTTTACAATCCGGTCCAGCGTGACAAAGCTGTAATCCGGCCCGTCCGGATTGTCGATTTTTTGACGTGCGGTTTCGTGCCATTGTTCGGCGGGCAGGGGATCAAGGAAGGTGTCGCCCTCGATATCGGCATGGACTTCGGTCAGCTCATAACGTGTCGTGAAGGGCAGGGCGAGGTGATAAATCTGCGCGCCCCCGGCAATGATCACTTCATTAACACCATCGCGCACGGCGATTTCGTCGGCCAGTTCAACGGCTTCTTCAATAGTGTGACAAACCCTCACATTTTCATGATCAAACGACCAGTCGGTGTCGCGGGTCACAACAATTGTCGTTCGTTTGGGAAGCGGTCGGCCAATTGTCTCAAACGTCACACGCCCCATGATCATCGGCTTTCCAAGGGTAAGCGCCTTGAACCGTTTCAGATCTTCGGGCAATTCCCATGGCATCCAGCCATCCTTGCCAATCGCGCCATTCTGCGCAGCCGCAACCACGGCCACCCGTTCGATTTTTGTAACGCTCATTACACAGCAACCTTGCCGGCAATGTGCGGATGCGGGTCATAGCCGGTCAGTTCGAAATCATCATACTTGAAATCAAAGATCGATTTTACGGCCGGATTGATCTTCATGGTCGGAAGCGGCCGGGTATCACGCGAAAGCTGTTCTTCGACCTGATCAAGATGGTTGGTGTAAAGATGCGCATCACCAAGGGTGTGGACAAAATCACCCACCTCAAGATCGCAGACCTGCGCAATCATCATGGTCAGAAGCGCATAAGATGCGATGTTGAACGGCACACCCAGGAAGATATCGGCACTGCGCTGATAAAGTTGGCAGGACAATTTGCCATCAGCCACATAGAACTGGAACAGGCAGTGACACGGCGGCAGTGCCATATTCGGCACATCGGCAACGTTCCAGGCCGACACGATCAGGCGGCGGGAATCGGGATTGTTTTTGATCTGGTCAATCAGGCCGGTGATCTGGTCGATGGTTTCGCCGTTTGCGCCGCGCCATGACCGCCACTGGCCGCCATAAACCGGGCCAAGGTCACCGTTTTCATCAGCCCATTCGTTCCAGATGCGCACGCCATTGTCTTGCAGGTATTTGACGTTGGTATCGCCATCAAGGAACCACAGCAATTCGTGAATGATCGATTTCAGATGCAGCTTTTTGGTGGTGACCAGCGGGAAACCCTTGGAAAGGTCAAAACGCATCTGGTGACCAAAGATCGAGACAGTCCCGGTGCCGGTCCGGTCTTCCTTGCGCGTGCCGGTGTCGCGCACCAAACGCATCAGATCGAGATATTGCTGCATGCTGGTCCTTGCATTTTTGGAATCGCTTTTGTCGCAGCATAGTCAGGTCGGAACGCCTCGGCAAGCAGTGCGGGGTGTCGTGTGAAAGCCTGATTAAAATCCGTAAGGTCGCGAAATGTTCCCGCGAAAATCAAAAAAAGATTTCCCGATTCCCCTTGTGAAACGGGGACCATTTGCCCTATATAGGGGCTGTCGGGGCAACCCGACTACGGCGCTAAACTGCGTGACAGAATAGGCTTTACGGACCCGGGGGCGGTACCCGGCGGCTCCACCAAAATTTATCGGTTGTCCGACTCAGACAATCTTCGTGGGGCCGAAATAGGATCGACGTGAGCAGTAAAAGTCAATGTGGGCGCTCGGCATGGTACCACCGCATCGGGCCAATGTTTGTAAATGCAAACGACAACAATGCTCCGGTCGCTGTTGCCGCCTAAGCGGTACTAGCACCAAAGCGAAATTCCGATTGCCGGGAGCGGTAATTTGGTGGGGGACGGGGCACCTAGCAACAGAACGCCCCACTCTTGTATTTCTTTCCCGCTTCGTTATGAATAGAGTCATTATCAAACGCGCCGAGATGCAATTGGCGCGCAGAGATGCCATATGACAATGACGGAACGCGCCGGACGTACCCGGTGGTTTCGCCAGATACAGGATTACTGATGCAAGAACCGGAAGAATTCCGCTACGATCTTATGGTCGACCAGGCGCTGCGCGGTGTGGTGAAAGACATCCTTGCGCGCGTGGCCGAAGAGGGCCTTTTCGGAGAGCATCACTATTATATCACCTTCCAGACCAATCATCCCGGTGTGGCCCTGCCTGAAAGCCAGCGCAAGGCGCATCCAGACAACATCACCGTTGTTCTGCAACACCGGTTCTGGGATCTGAAATCCGAAGATGATCACTTCTCGGTCGGAATGAGCTTTGATGGCATGCCGACCACGGTGGTCGTTCCGTATGATGCGATGCTGGCCTTTGTCGATCCGTCTGCCAACTTCATGCTGACATTCAGCGTCGAAGAGGAAATGGACGACGAAGATTTCGATTATGATGAAGATGATGATCTTGATGCCGATCTGATGGACGACGAAGAGGGCGCGCCAACCCTGGTGGCCGAACAACCGTCCAAGGCCCGCAATAAAAAGCCCAAGCCGGATGCCAATGAAACCGGCGAGGTCATCGCACTTGATGCGTTCCGAAAGAAATAGAAGATTTAAAGGGCAGGCGTGATCTGCCCTTTTTCTTTGTCTGGTCCCGTTGATGTTTCCCGCGTCCGGGGTTCCCCTAATGTATCGTGGCAATTTGGTGCAATTGGCGCTAAAACCAGCCTCACAAAGAACAAACCCACCTTGTTTTTGAGAGAGACGAGAACCTTCCGATGAGTGATTTTGTCTATAAACCCATGTTTGAGCAGGGGAAAGACACCACCCCTTACCGCAAGATCGGGGATGAGGGCGTTTCGACCGTTGACGTCAATGGCGAGACCTATTTGAAAGTAGAACCTGAAGCGATCGAAAAGCTGACCCTTCAGGCTTTCTTTGATTGCTCGCACCTTTTGCGTCCGGGGCATCTCGAACAGCTGCGCAAAATCCTTGATGACGAGGAAGCCACCGCCAATGACAAGTTCGTGGCGATGGATCTTTTGAAGAACGCCTCTATCGCATCGGGTGGCGTTTTGCCGATGTGTCAGGATACCGGTACGGCCATTGTCATGGGCAAGCGCGGTGGCAAAGTCATCACCGATGGTTCTGATGAAGAAGCCCTGTCAAAGGGCATTTGGCAGGCCTATCAGAAACACAATCTGCGCTTCTCGCAGGTATCGCCGAAAAACATGTTCGAGGAAAAGAACACCGGCTCGAACCTTCCGGCACAGATTGATCTCTATGCGACCAAGGGCGATGAATACAAATTCATGTTCATGGCCAAAGGGGGCGGGTCTGCCAACAAAACCTTCCTGTTCCAGCAGACCAAGGCACTTCTGAACCCCGAAAGCCTGCGCAAGTTCCTGGACGAGAAAATTCGTACGCTGGGGACCTCTGCCTGCCCGCCTTATCATCTGGCGGTCGTTATTGGCGGTACATCTGCCGAGGCGTGCCTTAAGACCGTGAAAATGGCATCAGCCCGTTATTACGATAACCTTCCGACCGAAGGTGGCGATCATGGTCAGGCCTATCGCGACCTTGAATGGGAACAGAAGATCCTTGAGATGACCCGCGAAATGGGCATCGGCGCGCAGTTTGGTGGCAAGTATTTCTGCCACGATGTGCGTGTGATCCGCCTGCCGCGCCATGGTGCAAGCTGCCCGGTTGGTTTGGGCGTGTCATGCTCTGCCGACCGTCAGATCCTGGGTAAAATCACCAAGGACGGTATCTTTATCGAGGATCTCGAACATGATCCGGCGAAGTACCTGCCGCAGGTCACCGACGAGCATCTTGACGACGAAGTGGTCAAGGTTGACCTGAACCGTCCGATGGAAGAGATCCGCAAGCAGCTTTCGCAATACCCGGTCAAAACCCGTCTGTCGCTGACCGGGACCGTGATTGTGGCGCGTGACATCGCACATGCCAAAATCAAGGAACGCCTTGATGCCGGTGAAGAAATGCCGGAATACCTGAAAAACCATCCGGTTTATTATGCCGGTCCGGCCAAGACGCCCGAAGGTATGCCGTCCGGATCGTTTGGTCCGACCACGGCCGGGCGTATGGATGCCTATGTCGAACAGTTCCAGGCCGCAGGCGGTTCGTTCGTGATGCTGGCCAAGGGTAACCGGTCAAAGGCGGTCAAGGATGCCTGTGCCAAATATGGCGGGTTCTATCTTGGCTCCATCGGTGGTCCGGCAGCCCGTCTTGCGCAGGACTGCATCAAGAAGGTCGACGTTCACGAATATCCGGAACTTGGCATGGAAGCCGTCTGGAAGATCGAAGTCGAAGACTTCCCGGCCTTCATCGTCATTGATGACAAGGGCAACGATTTCTTTGCCGAATTCGGCATCTGATCCGAAATCACGGCCATTAAAGTCAAAACGGCGCAGGGGAAACCTTGCGCCGTTTTTGCTTTGCATAGCTGACCTCAGGTCAAAGGGGTTGCTGCGGTGCGCAAGAAATGGTCTGATTTGGGCAAAATCAACCCCTTGCTGGATAACCTGTTATGTCTGAAACTTCCGCGCTCTCTGCCACCGGTGCGACGGAAAGCCGACTGGTTGGTGTGACTGCTGCACTTGCGACGGTTTGCATCTGGGCCGGTTGGCTGATTGCCACCCGCTACGCCATGACGTCAAGCTTTACCGCCGTTGATATTGGCCTGATGCGTTTTGTTGTGCCTTTTGTCCTGCTTGCCCCGATCTGGATTAGGAAAGGCATCTGGCCCAAGGGCCTTTCATTGGCCAACGGGCTTTTGATGATCGTTGGCTCCGGCGCGTTTTACACCCTGATGGTTGCAAGCGCCCTTGAGTTCGTTCCGGCAAGCCATGTTGGCATTCTTTTGCCCGGTGTGATGGCCGTGTGGGCGGTTCTGATTGCCATGCTTCTGTTTGGTGAACGTCCGGGCAGGGTTCGCATCGTTGGCTATGCCGCCGTGGTGATTGGCGTGGCCTCCCTGGTGGCCCTTAAACCGGCCGGTGTCATCAGTGATGACATGCTGATGGGCTATGGCCTTGTTTCGGCCGGGGCCTTTATGTGGGCGTGTTACACGCATGCGATGCGTCAAAGCGGCCTTGGCGCGCTTGAAGCCGCGTCCTTTGTCGGGTTCTGGTCATTTGTCGTGATGGCGATTATCGCGCTGTTTACCGGCACCACGATTGGCGATGCGCCGGCAGGCGACATCATGATGTTGCTCACAGCGCAGGGTTTGCTGGCCGGGTGTGTTGCCGTAATTACCTATGGCCTTGCCGTGCGCCATATCGGATCGACCGGTGCATCGGCCTTTGGTGCGATGACGCCGGCCCTGACCGCACTTGGCGGCGTAATCCTGCTGAGTGAACCGGGCAACCTTGCGCTGGTTTTGGCGGTGGTTCTTGTAATCCTTGGGGTGATGACTGCATCCGGTGTGTTTCGTCGCGTACGGATTTAGGCCCGTGAACTGACTGTTTTTCAATCAGGGCATTTTCACCATCTGATGAACATCAATTAAGTGTGCTGCACATGCGAAATATCCTTTTCGCGTGTGCAGCTTTAGGTTATTGTAATGCACGTGATGGCAACGGCGCCACTCACCTAATGATTTATCGGCAGGCAACGAGGCTTGCGCAACTTTGTCAGCGTCTTTTGGTGGCGCTGGACGGTTATGCCTCGGAGTTAGTCAAATGCTTGCTGGTTTTATTCGCTCTATTTCCCCTGAAAACGATCCAGAATTTAACGGCCCCAATCGCAAAACCAGCATGACCGACATCCTGCGGCTGTTGCGGACGGTCAGTGCTGTCGCCGATGAGGCCGCAGACAAGGAAACGGCGGTTACCCAAATCCTTTCGGCAGTGTGCAATTATTGTCAGTGGCCGGTTGGGCATGCGTATCTGCGTGTGGATGACAAACTTACGTCAGCGGGTATCTGGTCAATCAGTTCTTCGATTGCCGCGGGTGACATTGCCGAATTTCGCACCCAGTCCGAACAGACTGTGTTTGCGATCGGGCAGGGGCTTATTGGTAATGTCGCGGCAACCGGTTCGCCTGTGTGTATCGCCGATGTCACCGTGAAAGACGGCTTTTTGCGTGCTGCGGCGGCGTCCAGAAACGGGTTGCGCGGCTGTTTTGCCCTGCCAGTCAAGCTGGAGGGGCAGACAGAAGCCGTCATTGAATTCTTTAGCCCGGGCGTCGCACAGCTTGATGACGAGATGCTTGAGCTTCTTGGGTTTGTTGGCGGGCAGGTTGCGCGTGTGCTGGAACGTGAACGCGTCATTCGGTCGCGTGAGGCCCTGGCATCAAGCTTTGAGTCGCAAGTTCAGGGAACCGTTGGCATGGTGGCGGCTGCTGTCAGTCAAATGCGCGGTGCGCTTGATGTATTGGCCGAGAGCACAGATCAAACCCGCAAATGCAGTAGCGGCATTGATGATGCGACAGGGCGGGCCATTTCACGGATTGAAGACGTCGCAGACCAGATGGAAAGCCTTAAGGATGCGTTGGCCGTCGTTGGTACGGATGCGTCCGAAACCGTCAAGATTACCCACGATATGGGCAGTCAGGCTCGCGAAATGCGCGCCGGATTTGCCGCACTGCAAGATCGTGCTGCCGATGCTGAGAAGATGCTGGCTTCCATTTCTGCCATCGCAGCGCAGACCAAGATGCTGGGCCTGAACGCCTCGATTGAGGCGGCGCGCGTCGGTGAGGCAGGCAAGGGGTTTGCGATTGTCGCCAAGGAGGTCAAGGCGCTTGCAGGCCAGTCTGCCAGTGCGACCGAGGATATCGCACGCTGGATGAGTGAAATACTCGACGCGATTTCTAAAGCGGGTAACGATATCGAACAGATTGCCGTGGCGATGGATAATCTTCAGAACCGGGCAGAGGCGACGGCGACACAAGCCGATCAGCAAACAGAAACCTGCGTTTCGGTTGCATCATGTGTCGATGCGGCGGTCGCAGATTCCCGCTTGGTTGGTGATGGTGTCTCGGAAATTACCGCAGCGATCAAACACAGTGAGCACGTATCAAGCGAGCTCGGGAACGCTGCCCATGACCTTGAAAAACAGGGTGCAGATTTAAGCGCCCGCGTCGAAGGATTTGTTGGCAAGATACGGATCGCCTAGTGACCTAGGGTGATCCATTCATCCGGTTTTGAACATGATGGGCTGTGCGTCGGGCAACCAAACGCGCCAAGGGTGGCCCGAAAAGCAGCACCATGAAGAAACGCGTCGCTTGCAGCACAAGTATGAATGACAAATCAACATTCGTGCTGGCGGCGATGATCGCCACGGAATCAAGCCCGCCCGGGCTGGTTGCCAGATATGCCGTGAGTGGATCAACACCCATAAAGACAACCAGAAGAACCGATATTCCGGCACAGAAACCGATCAGAACAAAAATCGATAGCAGGATTTTGGGAAGAGCCTGGGCCGCGTGGCGCAAGACCGGTGGGGTGAATTTCAACCCGATCACCCAGCCGATCATGGCGTAGGTCAGACCCAGAAACCATTCCGGCAATACAACATCAACAAACCCGCCGACATGCAGGATCATGGTGACAATGATTGACACCAAAAGCGGACCGGACGGCAGACCTGATTTGAAACCGATGAAACAGCACGCCACAACAAGACAAAGTGTGATGGCAAACCCGCCAAGATCAAAGGCAGGGAACCATTCATGCGGGCCCATGGCAGCGAGCATTTCCGGATCCACCCAGAAGTTGGCGACGCTTGATGCCACAGCGACCACGATCACGACCCGAACATACTGCATGAATGCCACAAGCCTTGCGTCCGCACCAAATGCGTCGGCCATAATTACCATTGCGGATGCAGCACCGGGCGTCGATCCCCAGATGCCTGCGGTACCGGGCAAGACCTGTTTGACACATAAAATCCAGCCCAAAAAGCTGCTGGCAACAAGGGTAATGGCGGCAATGCCAAGGATCATGGGCCAGTCAGAGGCGAAGGATGTCAGAATTCCGACCGTCATCGATCCACCGATCATGACCCCGAGGACTGATTGCGCACCAAGATAAAGTGGTTTTGGCATGGAAATGGTCGCGCCGTTCGTGCCCATCGCAATACCGATGATCATTGGCCCAACCAAAAGAGAGGCCGGGACATTCCAGTCATGCAACAGAACGGAAAAAACCAACGAAACCGATATCAGCAATAGCCACTGAACCGGTTTGAAAAGTCGGCCAATGCGTTCTTTGGGTGGGTGTATGATGGATGTGGTTTGTTCGGATGACACGATAGGGGCCCTTGTCGCGAATGGCAGGCAACTGATCGCGGGTGGCGCGATATGATGCAGGTCTGACGCTTCTGGGGAAGGCGCCGAGGTGGGGACGCCAATTATAAACAGAGAACAGGAAAGAAGCGAGTATTTGCGTGCGTCCACATGATGACTGGCAGACCATGCTTGGAGAGTATCGCAGGGTTTTGTATGACGGTTGCAAACACTTAGTCGTGAAAGGGACCCTTTTGTGAGCACCGATCCAATCGATTTTCAGTTTGATGGCGATGAAAGTGCCAGGCAGACAATTATTCTGGCCCACGGGGCGGGTGCGCCAATGGACAGTCCGTTCATGAATGACATGGCATCCGAACTGGCAAGGCATGGTTTGCGGGTTGCGCGGTTCGAGTTTCCCTATATGGCGAAACGCCGCATTGATGGCAAAAAGCGTGGTCCGGATCGGGCACCGGTACTGACCGGGTTTTACGGCGATGTCGTTCGCCAGCTGGGTGAACCTGAAAAGCTTATCATTGGTGGCAAGTCCATGGGGGGACGGATTGCCAGCATGGTTGCAGATGATCTTGGGGTGGGCGGACTTGTCTGCCTTGGCTACCCGTTTCATCCACCGGGCAAGCCTGAAAATCTGCGCACTGAACACCTCAAGGTACTGAGAACCCCTGCGCTGATCTGCCATGGTACGCGCGATCCGTTTGGCCGTCCTGACGAAATTGCGGGTTACGGGCTTTCGGATCGTATTGCGCTTCACTGGGTTGAAGACGGCGAACATGATTTCAAGCCACGCAAAAGTTCAGGACGGACCCAAAATCAGAACATCGTGGATGCCGCCGCGGCCATATCCGGGTTTGCACAATCACTGACCTGAAAGATACGGCCCGCGATCACTACGGGCCGTATCGTGCGGGGTTTGCGGGGATTGGGGCGCGAGGGGTGTTACGCCATTACTGTTTCGTTTCCAGTTTCCTTGAACTGTTGGGCGTATTCGGGGGAAAGTTCGGCGGTTGGGCTAAAGATATCAATGCGTACACCATTGGGATCAAGCAAGGCGAAGTGACGCTGTCCCCATGGTTCATCACGCACTTCAAGGGCGAATTCAAACCCGGCTTTGCGCAAGGTTGCTGCCGCGTCGTTGGCTTCGTCGACTTCAAGGCTAAGAACGGTGCCTTCGCCGACGGTGGCCGCCTGGAAGATGTCAGGTTGGGTCTCGTGACCCGGTTTCATCAGGCCAAGCTGAACCGATGGCGCAGATGGCCAGACAAGCTGGCAATACCATTCCCCGTCAAAGACAGGTTCGAAGCCAAGCTTTTTGTAGAAAGCGCGGCTCTGGGTGAACTTGTCGGTGATAATGATCTGAAACGCGTTGGTGACTTTCATCGTCATGCTCCTGACGTTGGGGTTAAATCCTGTCCCGATTTGAAGATGTTTGCACATCCCTCCTGACAGGAGCCTGTCAGGAGCGGTATGATAATTTTTGGGGCAGGATGACAAAGGAGTGACCATGAGAAGGGCCGACCGACTATTTCGTCTTGTTCAGATCCTGCGCCGCCGGAAACTGTGCCGCGCATGTGATCTTGCCGAGGAGCTGGAAGTTTCCGAACGCACGATTTATCGCGACATCCGCGACCTTGCTGCATCGGGTGTTCCGGTCGAAGGTGAGGCAGGTGTGGGATATATCCTGCGCGATGGATATGACCTGCCGCCATTGATGTTTGATGCCGACGAGATCGAGGCGCTTGTCGTTGCTGCCCGTATGGTTCAGAGCTGGACTGACCCGCAGATGGCCCGTGCTGCGGGTGATGCGCTGACAAAGATCGAAGCCGTCCTGCCCGAGAAAATCCGCGGACTGGTCGGCGGCGTTCCGATTGCCGTTGCCGAGATCGCGCAGGAACCGATTGCCATTTCCATGCCCGACCTCAGGCGCGCCATTCGCGAACGGTATTTGATAGATATCGATTACACCGATGCAAAAGGGGACAATACCCGTCGCCGTGTCTGGCCGCTTGGCATGTTGTTTTTTGGCAGCACGTGGCTTTTGGCCTGCTGGTGCGAATTGCGCGAGGCCTTTCGCGTTTTTCGTGCGGACCGGATTGCGCATATGGATATATCGACATCACGCTTCCGTCCGGTTCCGGGGCGTTCGTTGCGCGATTATCTGATTTCCGAAGGTGTAGAAGGCGAGATACTCAATGGCGTCGGTCGATAACGAATTTGTTCAGATGGTTACCGAACTGCTGACCCCTTTGGGTGCCATTCGGCCAAGGCGGATGTTTGGTGGCTTCGGGCTTTATTGTGACGGGATGTTTTTCGCACTTGTATTTGATGATGTCCTGTACCTCAAAGGGGATGATCAGACACAAGAGGCCTATGACGCGCTGGGCATGGCAAGGTTTGTTGTGCCATCACAGAAAAGCCCCCACACCATTGGCTATTTCGAAGCGCCCGGGGAATGGCTTGATGATGAAGACAAGCTTCTTGAATTCGCCCATATGGCCCTTGGGGCGGCTCATCGGGCGCATGCCCAGAAAAATCGTCCCAAAAAGAGGGCGCGAAAACAACCTGTTGAATAAGAGTTTAAACAGGGGCCAAGCGAACAGCCGATCTTTGCGGGCTAAGCACAATCAGGGGATGTTCGCATGTGTTTATCCTGTATAATCTTTATACAGGATAAAGAATGCATTAGGTCTCGGATAAGTGGCAGCCCCTAGTTTCTGGCAAGGTTTTGCAAACACGTTGAAAATTCGGACGGACAAGCCGGAACTGGTGCGCGCCCAGGTCAATGCCCTGACACGTCAGATCCCCGTCCTTTACATGTTGCTTCTGGCCAATGCGGTGGCGCTTGCCTATACCCACTACGGGACGGCGCCGGACTGGATGACGATCCATTCGGTGATTGTGCTTGGTGTCATTTGTATCGCGCGTGCCATTGCCTGGGGCCGGGCGCGGGTAGATGTTGATAATGTCGATGCCTGCATACGTCACCTCAAGCGGATCAGGGTTCTTGCGGTCGTCATCTCTGTCCTGTTTACCGCATGGGCAATCTACATGTTCGGTTTTGGCGACGCCTTTCAACGCGGTCATGTCGCCTATTTCATATCAATCACGGTTGTTGGCTGTATTTTCTGTCTGGTGAATTTTCCACCTGCCGCCTTGCTGGTGGTGGGGATTGTGCTGGGCACTTTCGTGATCTTTTTCGGGACCAGTGACAATGAGGTTTATGTCGCTATCGCCGTGAACATGGCGCTGGTTTCCGTGATGATCGTTCAGATTATCCGAAGCTTCTACGCCAACTTTGCGGGCCTGATTGAAACCCAGAACGATCTTGAGGTGCAGCATCGGGCAATGATTGATTTGTCACGCCAGAATGAGGCGCTGGCACTGATTGACCCCTTGACCGGATTATCGAACCGGCGCGCCTTTTTTGCGACCCTCGAAGAGACTGTTAACTCGGTCACGGACAATGAAACATTCGCCGTGGCGATGATCGATCTGGATGGTTTCAAGCCGGTCAATGATGTCCACGGGCATCCGTCTGGCGACGAATTGTTGCAACAAGCGGGAATGCGCCTTCGCAAGATTCTTGGTCCGGAAACGCTTCTGGCCCGCCTGGGCGGGGATGAGTTCGGCGTATTGCTCAAGGGCTATGACAGCCCGATGGCGTTGATGGCGACCGGCAAGGAGCTTTGTGACGACCTCAATCGTCCATTCATCCTCAATGGTGTGACGGTTCAGGTCTCTGCCTCGCTGGGGTTTGCGACCTATCCGACAGTTGCGCGCAGCCCGAATGGCTTGTTCGAGCGGGCCGATTTTGCCCTGTATCATGCCAAAAAGAACGCACGTGGTGAGGCCGTTCTCTTTGCGGCCCATCATGAAACATTGATCCGCCATGACTCCCAGATCGAACAGGCCCTTCGCAAGGCAGACTTGTCCAAGGAGCTTAGCCTGCACTATCAGCCGGTCTTCGATATTCAAACCGGGCAGGTCAGTTCCGTTGAGGCACTGGCACGTTGGGAAAGTGTCTTGATGGGGCCGGTGTCGCCGGGGACATTTTTCCCGGTGGCGGAAAAGACCGGGCAGGTCAGTTTCCTGACCCGGGTTCTGTTTGAAAAACTGCTCAGAGATATGTCGAGCTGGCCTGAAAAACTGCCGGTCTCTTTCAACCTGTCTGCGCGCGATATTGTTTTGTCCGATACCGTCCAGTGGCTGATTGATGAAATCAAAAACCATAAAATCGACCCCGGTCGATTAACATTCGAGGTTACCGAAACCGCGTTCTTGCGCGATTTCGAAGCAGCGCGCACAAGCATCCGGTACCTGCGCGAGCACGGCGCGCGTATCGCCCTTGATGATTTCGGTATCGGCTATTCCAGTCTGCGCTATGTCCACGAGCTGGAATTTGATGTGCTTAAGGTCGACCGCATTTTCGTGGCCCCAATACCGCATAGCGAGCGCAGCCGCCGCATTGTGAAGACAGTACTTGATATGTGCCAGAACCTTGGCATCGACTGTGTTCTTGAAGGCATCGAAAGCGAAAGCCAACGCGATGTTCTGACCGGGATGGGCGGACGGTTGATGCAGGGCTATTTCTTTGCAAAGCCGGAACGTGACATCAGGCTTGATGGATTGGCGGGCACATCGAAGGACTAAACCGATAGGTTTTTATGAAATTGTGCGGGCTGCGACTCGGTTAATAATCCCGCAACCAGATGGCGGTACTCTGTCAGAAGACGAACCGGTATCGACATAGAGTGACGTGATCATCGGTTCCGAATTTTGATGGTAACGGGGCCGTGACCATGTCATCGCAGACAGAAACTTTGCATGCATCCGCAATGACCGTCGCGGGCGAGATTGATCTTGCCCCGGAAATCCGCACCCGCCTGCGTCACCTTATCGACAGCCTCCCAGACCAGCCGGCCCGTCTTCGGGTTTTAGGTCACGTATTGCTTGATCTTGGTCTGTCTGAACTTGCGTTAAATGCCTTTGGCCGCGCGTTACTGATTGATGATCTTGATGGCGCGACCCATCTGGGCCTGACCCGGGTTTATATTCAGACCGGACGCCGCGACCTTGGCCTTGAACATCTTGAAATTGCCATCAGTCTGCGTCCGGACGCACGGGAATTGCGGGTTCTTGCCGCAGACCTTCTTGGGTGCCGGGATAAAATGCGTGCACTTGATCAGCTTGGTGCCGTGCTTGCCTCTGAACCGGATCATGCTGGCGCGCGCAAAGGGCTGGCCAATTTGGTGCGCGCTGCCATATCAAGTCGCATGCAGAATGGCTCTGGAAAGGCTGACACCAAACGCGCAGAGCCCGCTTTGGATCGTCGGCAAATCTTGTGGGGGGACGTCGAGCCGTTCGATGACCTTGTACATTCTTGTGTCGGTTCGGCGCGCTACGTTTCCTGAAAACCAGTTTCCTAGCGATTAGAGGCCGTCGCGGCCGGGATCATGGCTGATTGCAACGAAACAATCGTGAAATCATCATCAAGCTGTGCTGGTGCCCGGTCCATGAACTGGTCCGCGATTTGGGCTGCCAGGTCAATGTCAGCCCCGCCTTCCAGAACAGTATCCTGTAACATCGTAAGCAAGCCTTGCTCACACAGGAACTGGCCATGATCAAGGGTGGTTTCAATCAGTGCGTCACTGTAAAGCAAAAGGAAACTGTCCTTGTCAAAGGGCACTTCACGTGTTTCGTATTGGGCATCGCGGACAACACCAAGGGGCACGCCGGATCCGTCAAGGTAGCGCGCCTCGCCCGTGACACTGTTGCCGAGTACCGGCGACGTGCAGGCAGCACTGGCATAGGAAAAGACGTTCTTTTGCCGATCAACGATACCATACAGCATGGTCGCGTATTGGCCGACAGGCAGAAGTCCCTTGAGGTGGCGGTTGAGTACCTGCAAATAGACATCAGGTGCCTGCTCATGGAGCTGTTCTGACCAGATCAGGGAATGAAGGCGAAATGTGTTAAGCGCGGCCCCCAGTCCATGACCGGCGAAATCGACAATATAGACCCCCAACCGATGGTCATCTATCGGGACCAGGCCCCACATGTCGCCACCCAGTTCCGAGGACATCTGGAATGTCGCACTGATGCGCATGCCGTAATCCATCCCGACACCACGATAATGTTCGGGCGCCGGGTTCAGGTTTTCTTGCATGTTGCGTGCAATTTCCAGTTCCGACTGCGTGCGTTCCTGATAGGCCTGAAGCCGTTGCACGAGAAGGCGGTTTTCCAGATGGATCTTCGTACGTGCAATCAGTTCGGCCTTGTTTAGGGGCTTGAGAATGAGGTCAGTGGCACCGTCATCGAAAATTCGCGTGCGGCCTTCGTTTTCTTCAAGTGCTGTCTGCGCGATGATCGGTGTCTTGGCATAGGCCGGATCTGCGCGAACTGCCTTGCATACGGCATATCCGTCCAGCTTGGGCATGATGATATCAAGGATAATCAGGTCGGGATTATGTTCCTTGATCTGGGCAATCGCGTCTTCACCATCCTTGGCAAATACCAGATTGGTAAAGCCGTCCGCGCGCAAATAGGATGCAATGATTTCACGCGATAACATCGTGTCATCAGCAATCAGGATGGTTGCGTTCTGTGGAAGCCGAAGCTCTGCCTTCGGTGATGTGGCCAGTCGGCGTTCAAGATCGGTAAGAAATGCGGCATCTTGTGTGGCTTTTTCCGTCTGGCCATCATCAAAAGTCAGTTCAATTGTACGTCCTCCGCGCAGGAAATTGACGGACTGGCAAAGGCTCCTGATCAGGGGCAATCCCCGGCCAAAGGTCGTATCCTTGCGGTCAATATTGGCTGTCGCCTTTTCATCGGGCGGGATGAAGCCGTTACCCTGGTCGTTGATGGTGATGACGATATGACCATTCTTGCGTCGTCGTGCTGTCAGAACCATTGCACGTGCACCGTAATGCGCAGATGCAAGACGGCGCTCTGTTTCCTCGCCAAGCTCCTTGAAGCGGTCCATGGACAAATGGCCGCCTGTATCAAGCTCCAGGTTGCCGTGTATCAGAGAATTGGCAAAAGCTTCCTGCACCGCCATTTCAACCGACGATGCAATGCTATCGCCAATCAGTCCGCGATGGCGCAGGCTTGTCACAAACTTGCGGGCCACGGGCAGGTGATAAGCACTGCGCGTGGACAGACAAACCATAAGGTCATGTTTCGGTAATGGCTTCTTGCCTGCAACCGGCGCAAGGTCACCAAGGTCCAGTTCGGGAAAGCATTCGACGAAGGCTTCACAATTCAGGCGGATCAGACTGCCAAGCCAGTCACGGCCGACTTGAGAGGGCAGAACGCAAAACGAAAACCGACTTTGACTTGAAAAGTCTTCAGGTGTTGGTCCGAAGGCATACTTGACGGAAGTATCGTCTGGTCGGTGCCAGATATTTTTGCTGTCGAAAAGCAGGTCAACGTCTTCTTGCGCAACGGATTGCGCGACAGCGATCAAATGTTTTGCACGGGACTCACCGCCAGCAGGCATGGATCAGTCTTCCAGCCGGAACAGGGTGTCAAAACGCGCAACTTCAAGCATGCGGCGGACTTGCCCTTGTGCACCGCGCAAGGTCACAGTGGTGTTTGTTTTTTCGCCCTCATCACGGGCAAGCAACAGCATGCCAAGACCGGCGGAATCAATGAAATCAACACCGGCGATGTTCAGGACAAGGGTGGATGATTCATGCCCGCGGACTTCTTCGATCAGTTTGCGAAAACTCGAATGGTCTCCAAAAGTAAAGCGACCGGTCACTTCTACGGTGGTGATGCCATCTGCAAATTCTGTCTTGTAGTTCAAGTCCGAACTCCCCTTATCGCGTGTAACCAGAGCAAACACCCCGGTAATATCTATGCTTTTCTTAACGTTAAGCTGATTGTGTATGGTTTGGGTAGTGACTGCAACAAATGTTAGTAGTTGTGGGATGAGCAAGACTGTCGGTATGCTAACCCACAGTATTATATCGGGATACGAACAAGAAAATGCCAGAGCAGGCAAGCATCGTAATTGTTGAGGATACACTGTCGTTGGCGCGCGTGTATCAGGATTACCTGCGTGCTGATGGTCATGTTGTCGATCACGTTGTAAATGGGAGCAACGCGATCGAACGGCTGCGTCAGAACCCGCCAGATGTGCTTGTTCTTGACCTGGTTCTACCCGATATGGATGGCCGCGAAGTGCTTCGCGCCGCGGCCAATATTGCACCAAAATGCAAAATCGTTGTGATCACAGCACACGGATCGATCAATATCGCGGTTGAAGCGATGCGTGACGGTGCATGGGACTTTTTGCTAAAGCCGTTTACAGCTGACAAGCTGCGCGAAACTGTTGCAAACGCTGTTAAAGGCGCGCCAACACTTCAGTCGCCGCCAGATGAGCAAACGCAAGACACTGATACCGACGAGATGTATTTTGACATCATCGGTGGCTCAGAGAATATGCGTGATATTTATCGCATCATCGAAAATGCCGCGCCGAGCCGTGCCACGGTTTTTGTTACCGGAGAATCGGGCACCGGTAAGGAGCTTGCCGCAGAAGCGATCCATCGTCGTTCCGAACGCGCGAAAGAGCCATTCATTCCGCTGAACTGTGGTGCCATTCCCAAAGACCTGATGGAAAGCGAGATTTTCGGTCACGTCAAAGGGGCATTTACCGGGGCTGTTACCGACCGTGAAGGTGCTGCACACCGTGCCGACGGTGGCACATTGTTCCTTGATGAGATCTGTGAAATGGATCTTGATCTGCAGACAAAGCTTCTGCGTTTCATTCAAACAGGGTCATTCCAGAAGGTTGGTGGCAGTTCGATTGAAACAGTCGATGTACGCTTTGTCTGCGCAACCAACCGTGACCCTCTTGAAGAGGTCCGGTCCGGGCGGTTCCGCGAAGATTTGTATTACCGGCTGCACGTCATTCCATTGCATATGCCGCCCCTGCGTGATCGCGATAACGACATTCTGCAGATCGCCAATTTCTACCTGCAGCGCTTTACCCGCGAAGAGGGACGCGACTTTGAACGGTTCAGTCCCGAAGTCTCGGCGCTTTTTGCACGCTATTCATGGCCGGGCAATATTCGCCAACTTCAAAACATTATCCGCAACATCGTTGTGTTGAACAACGGGACCGAGGTGACGCTTTCGATGGTGCCGCGGCCGGTCAATAGTGGCTCCGACGGTGATCAATTCGGGTCGGGCACGATTGAGGCCCCGCCGCCACACCCGGTTGTTTCCAGTGAACCGGGCAGGCCCGGTCGCCTGTGGGAAGGGGACCCTGAAGCCCTTGCCTTTCTGGCCGGGGCGCGCCAGATGCGCAAGGTCGTTGAAAACCATCGGTCTGACCGGAACAATGAACTGCTTGGCGCAAGCGTTGGTATGAGCGTCGGCGCAGATGACGGAACTGAATTATCTCCACCATCATTTGGCGGAGGCGGGAGCCCCCTTGGCGAGATAAAACCCCTTTGGCTGGTTGAAAAGCAGGCCATAGAAGAAGCAATTGAACGTTGCGGGGGATCGATCCCGCGTGCTGCTGATGCGTTGGGAGTTAGTCCTTCGACGATCTATCGCAAAAAGCAGTCCTGGGAAGAAGACGACCACTAGGGTCGGGTGGCGAGTGGATCAAACCCAACTGGCCATGGCATCTTCAAGGCGTTTCCAGTCGGATGGTGTGCCGGGCAGACCAAATCGAACCTTGTTCACATCATGATCAAACAGCCGGACCAAAATCCCCCGCTGCGCCAGATGATCGGCCAAGGCACCACAGGCTGCGCCATCATAGTATCGAAACAAATCTGTTCCGCCAGATAGCACCAACTTGCTGTTTCCTATCACCATTTGATCCAGTCGCAAGGCGTCTGAGGCAAGGCGGGTTCGGGTTTCTTTTTGCCAATGCGTGTCCAAAAACGCGTTTGTCCCGACAACGATTGTCGGACCGGGAATGGCCCATGGGCCGATGCGACTTTCCAGATCGCTGGCAAGGTCGCTGTTCATGACAGCACAGCCAAGACGTGCGCCGGCCAGTCCGAAAAACTTGCCGAATGATCGCAGGACAATGGTGGTTGGGAGCTGGTCAATATCAGCGCAGACCGATTGGTCTGGCGTGCAATCCATAAAGGCTTCATCAACAACCAGCCAGCAACCACGCGCATTTGCAAGGCTGCCAAGTGCGACAATATCAGCTGATGCGAACATTGCGCCGTCAGGATTGTTCGGGTTTACCAGTATGATAACGGTTCCTGCTTTTGCGGTGCCAAGGATTGCCTTCGCCGTTTCGTATCTGTCTTGTGGTCGGGTTTGGTGGCAATCAATCTGATACCCCGCGCGTAGCCAGCAGCGTTCATGTTCGCCATATGTCGGTCCCATGACATGTACGCGTGTTTCCACTGTCGATACCATTTGGTCTTTAAGCCAGAAGGGAATGCTCTGGATCAGGGCCTGTGTGCCCGGTGCGCAGACAATGTGTTTGGTCGTCGGTGTTTGATAGTATGCTTTGGCAGCCTGCTTTAACGCATCAAGCTCCGCGCTGAGCGGTAGCCTTTGCCAATGCGCCAGATCAACGTTGCCGGGCGGGTAGGAAACCGGATTGATCCCGGTGGACAGGTCCAGCCAGTTCTTTGCGGGTATATTATAGCGCTTTGCCGCCGTGTCGATCGCACCACCGTGATTGATCGGGGTGTGATGCCTGGACTGTGTCTGGTCGTCTGTCATGTCTTGTGCCAAGCCTGATCCCGGTTGTCGTTCAGAAAGCCTTGTGACGGGGGCGTTTAACACGCTTGCCATCAAAGGAAGTGCTGCGTATCGTCCGGCCATACTCAATACCGGACATTTTCCCATGATCACACCCCAAAATGCCACCGACATTCAGGTTTGGCAGAAGCTTAACCCGCAACTTTCCATTTCTGCTGATGGCTCAGTGAAGGCCGAAATTGCCGCAACGGGCACAGATTGCGGTGGGTTTGATCGGGATGTGCTTTCGGATCGTTTTTGGGATGAAGGTTACTTTCTGCTGCGCGATATTCTGCCGACTTCCGACCTTGTGCGGCTGCGCGCGGGTATTGAAACACTGGTCGCAAATGGCATGTCACCGTCCCTTATTTATCTGTATGACGAAGCGTGGGGCGTATTTCGCCGGTTGCGTCCGCTGCTGAGCCACTTCTTGGGCGACAAGGTTGCTTTGCTACCACATTTCTGGGCGTGGCATGTCGATCCGCGTTCAGATGGCAGTGGTTGGCCGCCGCATCGCGATTATCAGGGTGAAAGTGTTATCGGGGATGACCTGTTGATCAGCCTTTCACTGTGGGTGCCGCTTAGCAATGCGACGCCAGAAAATGGCTGTATGTATGTCTTGCCACGAAACTTTGAAAAGACTTACAGGGCGCCGGTTTCAGCGCCTGATGAAGTCCTTTTGCAGGATGTTCGTGCGCTTCCTGCTCAGCCCGGCGCAGTCATGGGGTGGCGGCAGGATCTTTACCACTGGGGAGGACGTGCCAGCCCCCATACCAGTGAACCACGGATCAGCCTGTCACTCGAATTTCAGAACGCCGCATTTGATCCGCTTGCAGATGAATTGCTGGCACTGGACAATCCGCCGCCCTTTTTGCAGCGCCTGACCTTGATTGCCGCACAATTTGAAAAGTACAGGCACATGCAATCAATCGACCAGGATACCTTGGTTTGGGCGCAACAGTTGCTAAATGCATGCAAGGCAACCGTGTCCAGATAATCTGCGCGGCCTACTACTTTGTGTGACTCTGCGATCGGTTGGGTTGAGAAATGTCGTATGAAAGCCAATAATAACGATTGTAGCGCGTAGAGGGTGTGCAAATGGAATTGATTGATACCGCCCGGTTTAAAGAATTGTGTGACGCCCTTGGCAAGGATCAGGTCCTGCTTCTGGTGAATTTGTTGCCAGCATCTTACGAAGAAGAAAAAGTACTCCTGATCTCGGCGGCTGATAATCAGGATATTGAGGGCGTTCATCGATCAGCACATGCAATCAAGGGCATGGCGCGAAACATGGCAGCACATCAACTTGCGGAAATGGCGCTCGCACTTGAAAGCTTCGACGGTCATTTTGGTGATCCACTGTATGACCGGATTAAGCAGCTTGATCAGTCCGTGAACGATACGCTTGCGGCCATGCAGGAATTGCTGGCGACCAAATAGTCGGCCTTGTGACGTAATTAATTGCGTTCCCTGCCAAACCGCGCGTTCCAAGCCAGTTTTCGTGTGCGTTATTTTTTATTTCCTCTCAGCCGTTTAGGCAGACTGGCCGCGAAAAATACCATCAGCCAATAGAAAATGCCGCAACACCTCCTACATGAAATATTGATGCACCTCAGTTTAGCCGAGTTGAGCCAGGTGCCAAGACTGCTTGTGACCGTCCCAAAAAGGAGGCAAGAGTGGCGAGCTATAAGAAACTCTCTGGAGAAATTGATCAGGAAACTTCTGCACGTCGCCTGCGTGGAGCACCGACCTATGACAAGTGGCGCCGCGATGACCTGTATCATCTGGCCGCGCAGAAGGGGATCAAGAACCGGGCCAACATGTCGAACGAGGAATTGGTTGCCGCGCTGCGACAAACCCAATCAGGTGGCGGCTGAAAAGCTGGATAATCGATCTTGATATTGTAAAGTACCGGTTCCAATTCTGCTCCCCCGAGTTTATATACATATGTATATGTAAATCTGCCAATCGAGTTGGACGATACCCGACGGTCAATCGGGTGTTGTCGCGCGTAAGGTTTGCAGTGTTTTCAGAGGCGTCAGGCCGCTGGAGATTGAGCTATGCCAACGCAAATCCGCTAGCGGAGGCGAAGGTCAATAGAAACAAGAATAAAAACAGGAAGCCGTTTTGAAGCCCTACGCCGTGCTTTTTCTCTTGGGACTGGTTGCGTTGTTGGTAATGCCAGCACACGCACAAGTGACGACACCAGATCGTTCAGATGCGCCGGTGCGCGTCGCTTTCATTAATCCGGGTTATGGAGATCGCGGCTTCTGGAAAGATGTGCGCGGTACCATGGAGGCTGCCGCCGATCAGTTCGGGTATGAATTGATCGTGTTCGACTGTGACCGCGATAGCAAGATGATGATCGAAAGCGCACAGAGGGTTTTTGATCTTGATCCGGCCCCTGATTACATCATTGCCGTCAATGAGCACCAGCAAGGAGCCCGGATTGTTCTTGAAGCGGCAGAACGCGACATCCCGGTGATCATGTTGCTCAATGATCTGACCCAGGAACAGAAAGATGCACATGGCTATCCGGTCAAGGATTTTGCCAATTGGATACTGACCCTGACGCCGGACAATGAGCGAGCGGGTTATGATATTGCCAAATCCCTGATTGATGGCGCACGGCTTGAAAACGAATACCAGCACCGCAAACCGCTATGTCTTCTATCGATTGCCGGAGATAGCAAGACACCAGCCTCGTTGCAGCGATTGCAAGGACTGGATCATGCCCTTAGCCGTTTTCCACTTCTCAGGGAACAGAACCGTTTGGTTGCCAACTGGTCATATGACGAAGCCTTTCGCCAGACCCAAAGCTGGTTGAAGCGCGACGGGTGTGTTGACGCCGTTTGGGCAGCCAACGACGATATTGCGCTTGGTGCGATTGCCGCGCTTGAGGAGGCGGGGCGCAGGCCCGGCAAAGATGTTTTTGTTGGCGGCCTGAATTGGTCGCCGGATGGCTTGCGCAAAGTTTCCGATGGCAAGATGACCATGACGCATGGCGGGCATTTTTTTGCCGGGGCATGGGTAATGGTCTTGCTTCACGATTACATTAGCGGTGTTGAAACTCTCTACGAGAATCCCGAAATCTCATTCAGGATGGAAGCCATTACGCGCGATAACATATCCTATTTCGTGGACGTATTGGGTAACAGGGATTGGGGCAGTCTGGACTTTAAAGAATTTAGTATTGCCAATTCCCCGCCCGGAACAGAGTATAACTTTGTATTGCACCCCGGCGACGGCCAAGAGGAATGATCAAGGTCGTCATCGGATAGCCCCATCAGGAAGACGAGGTCGATACGGTTGGCAAGACACACTGATGAAACGCAAGGAGATGCTCTTGCCGGCCTGAAACTGGGTAGCACAATTGCGGCCCGTCAGTTGAAATACTCGCTGCTCCTGGCTGTCGCGCTCGGGCTGCTGATTGTCGCAATCCGTGGCTATCAGGACTACTATTGGCTTAATGGTGTTTATCAGCAGGGCAATCAGCGTCTGATTTCATCAAGTGTGCCGGTTGCGACTGCGGTATTGACCCAACGTGACCGCGAACTCGCAGATGTGATGGTACGCGGGATGCTTAACAACCGCTCCATCGCGCGTGTTACCCTCACCAATGCCGATGACGGAATTTTCTTTGAACGAAAACGGCGAGCGGGCGAAATTCCGACATCTCGTTGGGCAGAGAGTATGTTTGGCGGGTTGCAAACGATCACGGTTCCGGTGCGCGACCCTGGCCAAACCCCTGTGACCACCATTGGTGAAATGGTGATCGACCTCAATCCACAGGTCTATGTCAGCGCCTACATGACGCGTCTTTCCTGGTCATTCCTGGCGACGATGGTTCTTGCTGTGGTCATGGCTGCGTGTTTCGCTGCCATGAGCTATTTTGTTTTTTCCCGGCCCGTCATTCGCCTTGGAAACTATATTGTCAACTCGGACCCGACAAATAGCAGTCGCCCCCTTAAGATGCCTCCCTATCATCGACATGATGACGAGATCCAGTTATTGGGCTCTGTGACAGTGGGACTGTTTGGCATGATTCGCGGACAACTTGGCGAGTTACGCAAGGCACGTGATGAATTGCAGGACGAAAAAGCCAATCTGGAAGAGCGCGTTAAACTCAGGACGCAGGAACTGAACGCAGCGATGCAAAAGCTTGAGGTAATTGCATCGACAGATCCATTAACCGAATTGCCCAACCGTCGCGCGTATCTGGCAAGACTGGATGAGACCATCTCGACCTGGCGTCGTCACGGTACCCCGGTCTCTGTTATTTTGCTTGATATCGACCGTTTCAAGGCACTGAATGACACCCATGGTCATCAGGCCGGTGACGCCGTGCTGGTTGCATTGGGGAAGGTGCTTCGCAGGACCTTGCGGTCAATCGATCTTCCTGCGCGTATGGGGGGCGAAGAGTTTGCTGTCTTGCTGCCCGGAGAGGAACTTGAAGGTGCGATGATCCTTGCCGAACGCCTGCGTTCGGCGCTTGAAGCCACCATTGTCGAGTATGGCGGCAGCAAACTTTCCTTTACCGCAAGCTTTGGCGTGTCAGGTTTGCCGTCGCCAACCGCGTTGGAGGCGTTTGACCCGAAAATCGTACAGCGGTTTGAGGTCATGCGATCATCAGTGGATGCAGATATATCGGGGATCTTGTATTCGATTGCGGACCGGGCGCTTTATGATGCCAAGGCCTCTGGCCGGAACCGTTGCAAACTCGCAGATTTCAGCAAACTTTCAGAGCTCACTGACCTGTTCCCGTCTGACGTCTGATCGCTGCGTGGCAGGGCGGGGGTCCGCACATCCTTGTTGGGGCACTTAGTTGCGGCCGTCGTCGTTTCCTTGCCGTGAAATACGGATGTCACGATGGATTGAAACGCTCATTAGCAGGCCGAAACTGACCAGAATGGTCATCATCACCGTGCCACCATAAGACACAAGTGGCAGCGGCACACCCACGACCGGAATAAGCCCCATCACCATGGCGATGTTGATAAATACATACAGGAAGAAGGTCGAGGTCACACCGATTGCGACAAGGCGACCGAACTGGTTTTGACAGCGCAATGCAATGACATAGCCATATGTGATCACCAGCGCATAAAGACCCAGCAAAGCCATTCCGCCAACCAGACCGAACTCCTCGCCAAGCATGGTAAAGATGAAGTCGGTTTGTTTTTCCGGCAGGAAGTTCAAATGGCTTTGTGAGCCAAGCATGAAACCCTTGCCAAACAACCCACCAGAGCCAAGAGCGATCTTGGATTGGGTAATATGATAGCCGGCACCCAGCGGGTCATTTTCCGGGTTAAGGAAAGTCAGGACACGGTTTTTCTGGTATTCGCGCAGGAATTGCCAGCCAATTGGAATAGCGGCAAGCGCACTGCCCAGAACCAGGGCAAATTTCCATACCCGCACACCGGCCAGCCAGAAAATTACGCCACCACCTGCAATCAAAAGCAATGTCGTGCCAAGGTCGGGTTGGCGCAACACAAGCGCCGATGGGGCCGCAACCATCAGAATTGGCGGGATCAAAAGCGGTATGCGCCCGACATCCTCGGGCGTCAAGCCGTGGAAGTAACGGGCAAGGGCAAGTACCAGGGATATTTTCATCAATTCGGATGGCTGCAGCTGGAAGAAGCCCAGATTGATCCAGCGTTGGGCCCCCATGCCGATGTCACCCTTGATCTCTACCCCGATCAGCAACACAAGTGCGACGAAGTAGGAGAAATAGGCAAGTCTTAGCCAGATTCGTATGTCAGTGACTGCGATGATGATCATCAGCGCAGCACCAACGGCAAAGCGCATCATCTGGCGTTCCGCCCATGGTTGCAGCGATCCGTTGGCCGCAGAATACAGCATGGCAAAGCCGATCCCTGACAGCGCAGCGATCAGAAGCACCAGTGTCCAGTTCAGCAACAGCAACCGTCGACCGATGGGAACATAATCCGGATCTTCGCCAATGCGATATTTGCTCATGGCCATTGCTTAACCCTCGCCCTGATTTGTTTGGGCAGGATTGCGGCGCAGGCTTGCACTGTTGGCTTGGTTGGCTGCCGAGATGCCCTGGCGCGCAGATTGAAGTTCCTGTGCCTTTTGCAGCAGGTCACGGACAATTGGTCCAGCAACACTTGAGCCACCCCCACCATGTTCGACAACCACGGCACAGGCGTAGCGCGGATTGTCTACCGGCGCAAATGCGACAAACAGGGCATGGTCGCGGTATTTCCACGGCAATACATCGTTATCAAGCACGCCGGTTGTCTGACGTTCACGCATGGTGATACGCCGAACCTGACTGGTGCCACTCTTGCCGGCCATTTCCATGCCTTTGATGTCTATTCGGGCGCGGTACCCTGTGCCCCGCAACTCGTTTGTTACGCCATTCATGGCGTCGCGAACGCGTGCAAGGTGCGCACGATTGACCTGAAGTTCCGGGAACTCTTCTACTTCACGGCTGGTAACCCCGTCGGGGGTCACCTTGTCACGGGTCAAATGTGGGCGAACTGCCTTGCCCGATGCCAGCCGTGCGGTCATCGTGCACAGTTGCAGCGGCGTTGCCAGAACATAGCCCTGCCCAATAGAGGCGATCAGTGTTTCACCACCTTGCCAGCGTTTACCCAACTGGATTTCTTTCCAGTCCTTGGTCGGGATCAGGCCGTTGCGTTCGTTAGGAAGATCAATGCCGGTATCTTCGCCAAGGCCAAGCTTGTGCGCCATTGCCGCAATGCGGTCTATCCCGATTTTCTGGGATATTTCATAATAGTAGACGTCGCATGAATGCTTGATGGAATCATGCATATTCATCCAGCCATGACCGCCGCGTTTCCAGCAATGGAACCGTGCATTGCCAAGATCAAGATGCCCGTTGCAGAAGAACTTCTGATTGGGCGATATAATGCCTGCTTCAAGTCCAGCAAGCGCGACGCACATCTTGAATGTTGAACCCGGCGCATACGTGCCGTTAACGGCTTTGTTTGACAGCGGTGCATACTGGTTGTTGACCAAGCTGTTCCACAGCTTGTGCGAAATACCATTGGTAAAGGCATTCGGGTCGTAGGTCGGATGTGACGAAAGCGCCAGTACTTCGCCGCTGTGGATGTCCATGACGACTGCGGACGCACTTTCCTTGTCTGACAGGCGCTGGTTGGCATAACGCTGCAATTCAAGATCCAGTGTCATGACAACGGTGTTGCCACTGTCACCTTCCTCGCGTTCCAGTTCACGAATGACACGACCAAGGGCGTTGACTTCGACCTGACTTGTTCCGGCCGTGCCGCGCAGTGCAAGGTCATAAACCTTTTCAATGCCGCTTTTGCCAATCGTAAAGCCGGGTAGTTCCAGCAGCGGATCGCCGGTCAGTTCCTTTTCCGAGACGGCGGCGACATACCCCAGAGTATGCGCAAGATGCGGGCCTTCTGGATAGTCGCGGGATCGTCCGGCATCAATGATCAGTCCCGGAAGATCCGGTGCGTTTACACCAACGCGGGCGACTTCATCCCATGTAAGGTTATCGCGCACGGTAACAGGGACAAAGGAACGCCGGCGCGCAACATCACGTTCGACGCGCTCGATGGTATCAGGGCCAAGTTCAATAATCTGATCAAGGACTTCAAGCGTGCGGCGAACATCAGGTGTTTGTTCGCGCACGATCATGATGTGATAGTTCTGACGGTTTACCGCCAGAGGAATACCAAACCGATCGGTGACCAACCCACGCGGCGGCGGCAGCAGGCGGTGCGAAATACGGTTTTCGTCTGCCAGTGTCTGATAGCGATCACTTTCAAGTACCTGCAGGTAGTACATCCGTGCGGCCAGACCCGTCAGCAAAACACCCTTGCCCGCGCCCAGCATCAGGGCGCGTCGGGTGAATAATCTGAAACGGTCTGAGTCACGATGCCACATGGGCGATGGATACCTGTTTTTCGTCAGCGACCTTAAAGTCGGGTGGTCAATTTCGGGCTGGTTTTATCGCGCTTGAACAGGGAATAAAACCACCTTCTGTAAACATAGTGGATAGCAGTTGCCAAAACATCAATATTGCGCAGTTTCGCGTTCGTGCAAGGCTGTCAAACGTAGCGCAGAAGACTGTTTTGCGCACGCGCCAGAACCCAGGCAACAATCGGAAACAGCACGGCCGTCAGAACATAGCTGATCAGGGTTGCTTTAATCGGCAGCAATGCGCCAATAAGTGCGGAACTGAGCAGCCACTGAACCAGAAGAGCCGGAATGGCAACAAGGGCAAAGCCCCACCACATGACGCTAAATGGCTTGTTGTGGAAAAAACGCCCCTGACTAGCCGATCCGGTCTGCACCAGCAACAGCACAAGCGGGCTGACACCAAGCGGCAACCCCATCAACAGATCTTGCACTAGGCCAAGCAGAAAAGCTGTGACACCCGTCAAAAGGTCGGGGCGGTTCACAGACCAGTAAAACACAGCCATCAATGCCAGCGCTGGCGAGGCTGTCGATAGGAGCGGCACACTGATCGGCAAAAGGTTGATCAGCAAAAGAACAAAGACACTAAAGGCAGGAAAAAGGCCGCGCGCAATAATGTCCAGTCGTTGCCAGACGCCGGGTTTCACTGGGCTTCCCCTGCCGTGTCAGGCGCGGCCGGTACGATGCCAACACCATCAGGAATATCTGGTGACAATTCTGTGGTGTTCTCGTCCTTGGTCGGGTGGCTTTGACGAATGCGCTCTTCGCTCAGAATTCCTTGAAGACCATAATCGGCCACGCGCAGGTATTCCAGTTGATGGCGTCGGAACAACGGGGCCACCCGGACGGCGTTTTCTGAAACCGATGACACGATCCCGATCGGAATACCCGGCGGGAATGCGCCACCGTGACCTGACGTCAGAATACGATCACCCGGCGCGACCGCTGCATCCGCAGTCAGGAACGTCAAAAGTGGTCGGTTGGTGTTGTCACCTGACAAAAACGCACGGTCACGAGAGTTTTCAACCACAACCGGCACGCGGGAGTTGATATCGGTAATCAGAAGTACCCGCGATGCCTGATAGCCTGCCTCGGCAACGCGGCCAAGAAGGCCTTCATCGGAAATTACGGCCTGACCTTTGGTAACCCCGTCACGCGATCCGGCAGAAATCATCACACTGTGCGCATAGGCACCGCCCATATCGGCGATGACCCGCGATGTCACCAGATTCAATGCCGGTGGTGATGTATAGGTTGCAAGTTCGCGCAGGCGGGCATTTTCGTGCGACAGATTGCGTGCGGCTTGCTGCCAGGCCAGCAATTGCTGGTTTTCGCGGCGCAGACGCTCATTCTCTTCATAGAGATGTGCAAGGTTGTATATCTTGTCGGTGAGTTCGTTGATACTGGCCGCAGGGCGGGAAACGATGTTCATAACCGGGGAGACAAGGTCGGCCGAGGCCGCCCGGATCCGTTCGATCAAAACCGTATCGGCCTTGCCCAGAAGCATCAGGCCAAAGGCCGAGAAAATCAGCAATATAAAAGCGAAGCGGTGAAGGGCCGTGCGTAACGGCGAAAAGATACGCTGCTGCGGACCACCATGCTGTGCCAATGTATTCCCCGCGAATTCCCAAGAAGTTGTTCTGCATCCCGTGCGGGATATTCAACCATAACGAAATCACCGAGTCGCGTCCAGTAAGGATACGACCCGGTGATTAAAAATTTAGTCGACCTTGTTTAGTATGCTGTGTGCAGAACGTTACGCAGCATTTTCTTTTCTTCGAGTGCGCGACCGGTGCCCAGTGCAACGCAGGAAAGTGGATCATCTGCAATCGAAACCGGAAGGCCGGTTGCGTGACGCAGCACGTAATCAAGGTTGCCAAGCATCGCGCCGCCACCGGTCAGGACAATACCCTTGTCCACGATGTCAGCAGCCAGTTCCGGCGGGGTCTGTTCAAGGGCGACTTTTACCGCCTCGATGATTGCCGATACCGGCTCTGCAAGGCTTTCTGCAATCTGGCGTTCAGAAATCAGCAGTTCTTTCGGGACGCCATTCATCAGGTCGCGACCACGAATTTCAACAGTTGCGCCATCGCCATCATCCGGGGCGCAGGCGGAACCGATTTCTTTTTTGATGCGTTCGGCGGTGCTTTCACCAACCAGAAGGTTATGCGTGCGACGGATGTACGCAATGATCGCTTCATCCATTTTGTCACCACCAACACGGACCGAACGGGCATAGACGATACCGCCCAGCGATAGAACCGCAACTTCGGTGGTGCCGCCGCCGATATCAACAACCATGGAGCCGGTCGGTTCCGTCACCGGAAGTCCGGCGCCGATTGCAGCAGCCATCGGTTCATCAATAAGCCAAACCTTGCGCGCGCCAGCACTTTCAGCACTTTCCTGAATGGCGCGACGTTCAACTGCGGTCGAACCAGATGGCACACAAATGATGACTTCCGGGCTTGCGAAGTTGCGGCGGTTGTGGACCTTGCGGATGAAGTGCTTGATCATTTCCTCGGCGATGTGGAATTCCGCAATAACGCCGTCACGCAGCGGGCGGATCGCCTGAATGTACCCCGGGGTACGACCGAGCATCTGCTTGGCTTCTTCACCAACAGCAAGGACCTGCTTTTTGCCTTTTTCGTCGGTAATGGCCACCACGGATGGTTCGTTCAGGACAATGCCACGGCCCTTGACGTAAACCAGTGTGTTAGCGGTGCCCAAATCCACCGCCATGTCGGAGGATAAAACCCCAAGAAGCTTGGAAAACATTCCTGCCCTATGCCCCGGTTAATAGTAAAATCTTCAATGCGAACGTACCGGCTTTGATAGCGCAACGATTAAGCCGATGCACGAATAATCTGCGCAGGGGATTGAGGAATAATTAAGGCGCACGATTTTCCTCAATCAAGGCGGAAAAAACATGATCAGGAATATGGTCTTGGCGGGTAAATTCAATTTCGGGTGCTATCGCCTGCCATACCCATTTTCGACAGGAATTCCGTGACCATGGTGACAATGACAGCGCTGCTTTCAACAGAAAGCGTTCTGCGAGTCGCTTGTTTTTCAATTATTTCACCGCTTTCGATGACCTCGAAGCTGACATTCGAGCGGCCTGGCAAAAGGTCGCGATCCATGCGCCAGTGACACCATGCGGGTGGATTGAACGGATCATCCTTAAGGCCGATCAAAAGGCTGGGCACAAAATTGTCCATTTCCGACATGCATTGCGGACGCAATCCGACAAGTGTTCTGAAATGATGGTCGAAGTGCTTGGCGTGTCCTTTGCGATAAATCGCAAGTTGTGCAGCGCCAGCACCATAGCCATAGCCAAAGATCGCCACCCGTTCAGGATCAATGCCATCCATCCCCACCAGATAGTGTAATGCACTGATTGCATCAAACGCCCAATAGGTCAGCCCGTGTTTTGGTGCCTCAAGGGACCCTTCGCTGCAATAGGCCTGCGATGGATGGGCTTCGTTTGGCGAAATTAACAGCACTCCCATACCGTGGGACTGCAAAATCCGGACCCAGTCATCAGGGAAGCTGCCGTCACAGTCGGGCAAGGCCACAACAGCCGGGTGTTGGCCGATGTTCTTCGCATCATCGTTTTGCGGCGGAAAGTACTGACCCGGAATATCGTCTTGCAGGCTTTCATCAACGGGTGGAACGGGTTTCCCCATTGAAGCCAAACGCTTGCGCAGGCCGCTTTGCGGATAGGGCAGGGACGGGATCGTAACCGCCTGGGGAGTGGTATCGACTGGCGTTGCCGCAGGCACCTTAAAAGGTAGCAAAAGGCCAGCCACTGCAACTGATATGGCAAGTACTGCCACCAGCCGTTCAGGGCGTATGTTCACAGACATATGCACATCCCCTCTGCCAAGTTATCTGATGAGGTTAAAGCAGCATATCACAACATCAGTGTGGCGGATAATGGTGGGATCGGGATGCGTGGTTGTTCCGGTCAGTGGTCAGTATGCGAGGCCATCTGAATGAGTGTGCTAAAATTGCTGGGGCGGTTGTTGAATTTCCCGCCACCCGGACCGCGCGACGCAACAAAAAAGGGTGGCGAAATCGCCACCCTTTCGAAATGTCATTGATCAGAGTGCCGCCTAGGAAGCCATGGCGTCCGGTGCGGTTTTCTTGCTTTTGTCGATCAGTTTGTTGACGGCAGTCACATAGGCGATGCACGACGCAACAACCGTGTCGGTGTCCGATGCATTGCCAACCACTGTGCGATCTTCCCCGTCGAGCTTGACCGTTACAGTGCCTTGCGCATCGGTGCCCTCGGTTACGGCGTGCACCTGATAGAGCTTCAGACGCCAGTCATGCGGATAGATTTCCTTGATGGCATTGAAGGTCGCATCAATCGGACCGTCGCCGGTCGTTTTGGCGCTGCGGGTTTCCCCGTCGACCATCAGTTCCAGTTCTGCCGTCTGCGGGCCTTTGGAGCCGCAGGTAACGGTCAGGCCAACAAACTTGATATGTTCGTTGTCACGCAAGCCGTCATCGACCAGTGCGACGATATCGTCGTCATAGACTTCTTTCTTTTTGTCGGCCAATTCCTTGAAGCGCGCAAATGCATCTTCGATGGCGTTTGCGCCCAACTCGGCAAAGCCCAGCTCCTTGAGCTTTTCCTTGAAGGCATGACGACCGGAATGCTTGCCCATCACCAGACTGGACTTGTTCAGGCCAATCGATTCCGGCTTCATGATCTCGTAGGTTTCGGCATTCTTGAGGAAACCGTCCTGATGAATGCCGCTTTCATGGGCAAAGGCATTTGCACCGACGATGGCTTTGTTTGGCTGAACGACAAAGCCGGAAACGGCTGATACCAGACGTGATGCGCTCATGATCTTGGTTGTGTCCAGCCCCGTGGTGAACGGGAAGGCGTCGTTGCGGGTGTTGATCGCCATAACGATTTCTTCGAGTGCCGCGTTACCAGCACGTTCGCCCAGACCGTTGATGGTGCATTCGATCTGACGCGCACCGGCATTCACCGCCGAGATCGAGTTGGCAACTGCCATGCCCAGATCGTTGTGGCAATGGACCGACAGAATGGCCTTGTCGATGTTCGGCACCCGGTTGATCAGCATTTTCATCAGTTCGGCATATTCGGTCGGCGTGGTGTAGCCGACGGTATCCGGGATGTTGATCGTGGTTGCACCGGCATCAATGGCAGCTTCAACGCAACGGCACAGGAAATCGTGCTCGGTACGTGAACCATCTTCTGCGGACCATTCGACATCGTCGGTGAAGTTGCGTGCCAAGGTCACGCTTTCGATCACCTTCTCCAGAACGCGTTCCGGTTCCATCTGCAATTTGTATTTCATGTGCAGCGGGCTGGTGGAGATAAAGGTGTGAATGCGTTTGTTTTCAGCCGGTTCCAGCGCCTCTGCCGCGCGTTCGATGTCACCTTTGGCGGCACGGGCCAAAGAACAGATGGTCGGGCCGGATATCTGTTTTGCGATTTCGTTGACGGATTGGAAGTCGCCATTCGATGCGATGGCAAAGCCTGCTTCGATGACATCAACCTTCAGTTCCGCCAGTGCCTGCGCCACACGCAGTTTTTCATCGAGCGTCATCGATGCACCCGGGGACTGTTCCCCATCACGCAAGGTGGTGTCGAAAATGATGACGCGATTGTCGTTTGCACTAGCCATTGTCTTGTTTCCTGATCATTCGGGACTTTGCCCGGTATATGAATTCTGTCTGGAAGGAGTGCGGGCCATCTGGCGCGACTTTTTCCCCTGAGCTGCGGCTAGTGGATCGACATGTTTTGTGTATGATCCGGGCCGGCATGGTTCGCTCAGGGGCGAGTAAGTCGTAGAGCGCCTAGCTCTGCTAGACCAAGGAGACCGGAAATTAGGTTGAGGGCAGACAGCACAAGGGTGCGCGAAGCGCTGGCTTCGGCACGGTTGGCATATGCATCAATGTTGCAAATGTCTGCGGTCATCGGTCTTCATCAATTGGCTTCAAATACCAGCCTTGGCTGGCGACGCCCCCAATTTCGTCGCGGGGCCCCTTCAGGTCAAGTAATTTTTGTACCTTTTGGTCTGTTTTTTGAGTGGAATTTAGTGGCATCTCGGCAGAACCACTGTTTTAAGCCGCTGTTTCGCGGGGGCAGTGCGTTGGCGTAGTTCCCGCGCGCAGCCGTGTTCGCGCGGAAGTGATTGCGGCCATACCAAAAAGAGGCTGGTCGGCATTTCAGTTATCGGTTAGTGATTTCCGGACTGACAATGTCATGCCCCAAAATGACAGTCAGGACCGGGCGCCACCCCAGCCACAGGAACCTTTATGCTGAGTTTGTCGTTGATCGGGGCTTTTATCCCCACGGCCTTTTTTGTCTCTATTACGCCAGGTATGTGCATGACGCTTGCCCTGACACTTGGCATGACGATCGGTTTGAAGCGTACGCTCTGGATGATGATGGGCGAGCTGGTTGGTGTCGGGATTGTTGTCGTCGCCTCCGCACTTGGTGTGGCGGCCGTGATGTTGCAGTACCCGGCGGTATTTGCGGTCTTCAAATATATTGGCGGTGCTTATCTGGCATGGCTTGGCATCCAGCTGTGGCGTTCGCGTGGCCGGATGGCGATATCGGCCGAAGTCGAAGGTGCAAAGACAGCAACACCATTCGGGCTGGCGGCCCAGGGCTTTGTCACGGCGATTGCCAACCCCAAGGGATGGGCGTTCATGATTTCCCTTTTGCCGCCCTTTATCAGTTTGCAGCACGCCATCGCGCCACAGCTTTCGGTGTTGGTCGCGATCATCCTTGTCACAGAGCTGATTTGCATGACGCTCTATGCGACGGGTGGGCGGTCACTGCGTAAATTCCTTGAAAAAAGCGGCAATGTGCGGGTGCTTAACCGCGTTGCCGGGACCCTGATGATCGGGGTGGGTGTCTGGTTGGCAAGCAGCTGATCACGCGGATGGGTGTGTTTTCAGCAAGCGCAGAGAATTTTGTCTAATACAATTGTACATTTGATGTTTGTTTTGCCGTATCAACATAACAATATGTAATCAAACAACTGTTTGAGGATATTCGACCATGCGTGAAATACGCTGTATCGTTTTTGAGGACGGCGAACTGATCAAGTCAATACTGGCCCATAGTCGACGGACCGGGAAGGCGCTTCCGGCTGGCCAGATCAGCAGCTTTGAAATTGAACGTAAACCGGAAGTCATTGCGCGTCTGACCATTAAGTCTGATGAAGGGCAAACGTCTATTGTGCCGACCGCAGGTGCCGAACTGGCAGCAGCAATGATTGCATACTGTATTGATCGCAAAGTCCCGGTTCCGGCCAATGCGGCCAAGTCAATTGCCGTCCTTGATGATCATGTGGCGCTTAAGATCACGATGACCGGGGAACAGACCCGCTAGGGCGATTTTGATGTCCGGACCCGAAGCAAACACGAAAAAGGCGCGCTAATCAGCGCGCCTTTTCAATTCTGTCGTGGCGGATAGCGGACGGCTACCACTGCATCATTTTGCCTTTCAGCTTGCCCATGCGTTCGTCTTCATTCTTGAAGCTGTGCTGTTCAGAGACACCATCCTGCACCTTGGTCATCAAAAGCCATTCTTTGACCTTCATGAAACGCGGGGCGAGGAACTGGTATGTCTGCTTGACCAGGTTGACGGCCTGCGGGCCACGTTCAAGTTCAAGTTCTTCCCATTGTTCGATCAGCGGCTGCCAAGCGCGCAGACGTTTGTAAAGGTCATCACGCTGGCTGCGGATATACTGGCGCTGGGACGTGAAGTTACGCAGAACCGACATGATCTCGCCGGTATTGGCATCAAGCTCGTCAAAGGTGTTCTCGAACTTCTTTTTGGCATCATCAAGCAGCCGGATGGCCTGCGTGACCGTTTCCAGAACACCTTTTTCATGGGCATAGATGCGCCGCAATTCCTGCAGTTTGCGATCCACCATCAGGATCTTGCGATACTTCACACGCAGGGTTTCGATGTATGACAGCTCATCAGCAACCTGGTGGACCAGGTTGACGACTTCTTCGCGGTTTTCCTTGCCCATGCCAAGTTTTTCGGCAACTTCGTCAAAGGCCTGGTTGATCTTTTTCTTGGTGTTCGGATCTTCGGCGATCTGCATCAGCTCGTCCGGGTCGGTAATGAGCTCCTCGCTCCCCGACATCCACGTTACCAGCTGCATGGTGATACGGTTATAGGCGATCGCTTTGTGATCTTCGTCAACTGCCCATGATGCTTCACCCGTCAGCACTTCGCGCGGCAGGTTGTCGCCGGGGCGCAGTACGTTAATGAAGTTGAGCGCCTTGTCGATCAGATTGATCAGATCGCCATCTTTTGATTCAGGATCAATATCGAATTCCCGGCAAATCGCTTTCAGCGGCAAAGACACGACTGATCCTTCTGCCATTTTCAGGACAAAAAGAGCTTCGTCTGAGATGTCAGACTTCTGAAAATGGCATTCTTCGAACGTTTTGAAAATCTTGTGCTCAAGCTCGATCTTACGTTCGCTATTAGGTGTCTTCATCTGCTTCTCCGCCCTGCAAAGCCGGTGCACCACATTACTATGTTGTACATGACAGGCCCGATTGTTAGGTCATCGGTTCTGTTCTTTTGGCTTATTCGGACACTGTGTTAGCTCGGTGTCTTGCGTTGATTTTGTTCTTGTTTTCGGTCTCTCTGCTTTCAGAGATGCACTCGTTCATGTCCTGTCTCAATGTTTGCCGCGACGGCACTTCTATTGCCGAATACAGGTGTTTCTGCCGCCCTGCTTGGCCATATAAAGAGCGTTGTCTGCACGGTCAACAAACTCCAGTATATTCTCTCCAAGTTGGTAGGCCGTCAAGCCAATTGAAACGGTTAACTTGCCGAAATCCTTGCCGGTTTTTTTGTTTATAATGTGTTGGTTTGAAACGTTTTGTCGCAGCTTGTCGGCAAGCTTGGCCGCGTTCTCGGGCGATGTTTCGGGCAGGATGACTGCGAATTCTTCACCGCCATATCGCGCAACGGTATCGGCCCCTTTTGTGGAACTGACCAAAACCCGTGCGACAGCCTTGAGGACACCGTCACCTGTGCGATGACCGAAATTGTCATTGAATTCCTTGAAGTGATCAATGTCGATCATCAAAAGTGACAGTGGCGCGCCAGATTCCATGGTTGTGGTCACGGCATCGCGCAATGAGTTGTCAAAATTCTTGCGGTTGGCAATTCCTGTCAGCGTATCGGTCAGGGCATCACGGCGAACGAGCTCAAGCTCTGTGCGTACCCGAAGAACTTCCTGATGATATTCTTCAAGGCTGCCATTGAACGAATTAAAAGAGTCACGTGCCTGACTGGACTTTTCTGACAAGTTGCGGCTGACCGACCGTGCTTCCTGCAAGGTGATGTCTTCCGAAAGCAACTGTTGTGACGCCAGATCAATTTCGCCACAGAAAGAATCCGTTTCCCGCATGACCGATGTGACGGCCATCTCTACCCGCTCGACAGCAGATTGCAGCCCCTCGACCCCCTGTTTGAGATGCTGCTGCATGGCATGGGTGCCAAGATACTTGTGGTAAATCCGAAACACTGTCTCTTCATCAAGGTCCTGCGTATTGCGGATCAGGACCTTGATCAACTGGCTGAGTTCGGGAACCTCATCTGTCAGATAGCTGTAAAATACGTGATAAACCTGTGGCGTGGGCTGCAGGTTCAGTTCGTTAATAAGCGACATAACGCTGTGTGCGATGTCGCGTGGGTTTGCGATCTTGGTTGTCGCTGTCACGTCCTGTTATCCGATCCGAATATCATATCCATTCAGTCAAGCGTGTCCCAACTTAAACCCTGCATCGCTACGAACCGATGCTCTAGGTTGCCCGTGCACAATTAGGTGCAACATATACTTTTTATATTAGGCTTGCTCTATCATCGTCTAAAGCAAGGGGCTTTGTCACGCACTTCTACCCCTCAGACTATGACAAATTCAGACATCCCGAATGAATGGCTTTCAATATTGTCAGGTGACAACGGCGTCTTGCGCTTTGCGCCTGAATAGTCGGTAGTGGCGTATACGACGCGGGATCGTGGCATGATCACTCCGGCTACTATGAAAATGTGCTGATTTTATCCGTCATAGGGGTGTCCGGGCTTCTGCCCCAATTCGGCACACGACTCTCACTTCATCCTTCCCGACTGTGTCCGGGGCAGTCTTTCTATTATCACTATCTGGTATTCAGATCGGGCGACCTTATATGGCTATTAGTCGGATGTTGCCCGGGAATGGCTCGCGCGTGACGGCATCCGCAGTAACCACGAGGGCAGGGCATTTAATTGATCCTTGATACCAGCCGAATAGCGAAGCGAGCAGCCCTGTTTTTCGGGCTTTTTATTGTCAGCGGTCTTGGGGTTTCCGGTGCGAACGCAAATGATGCGGTGCGGGTTGCCAGCAATATCGTCTTTGATACCAAATGGAACCAACATGCTCTTCCCGGCCAGCGGCGGTTCATCACCCTGCTTGGCGCGCAACAGCGTCCGGTTGCGTTTGATGTTTTTCCCTATAACCGTTTTCGCGATGCGCTTGATGCGGGCCTGACCGACTGTATTCTTGCGTCGGACCCGGCACGTTTTGAAGACACCATCGCATCAGAAAGCAAGGTTCGCTTCGAACTTCGCGTGTTCCAGCGCATCGGTGCCGATATACAGACCCTGCCGCAGGTGGATATCGGAATCCTTGCCAATCTGCCAAGGCCGAGTCTGTCGCTTCGTGGGGAGATTGTCTGGCATGATCTCGGAAGTCTTGAGCAGGCTGTCGATTTGCTTGCGGCCGGGCGACTGACCGGGATCATCGGTGACAGCACCAATATTCGCATGTTTGGTCGAACCGATATCATCCAGGTCGATCTGCCGCCGGTGATCACTGTCGACATCTCGCTTATCTGCCGCAATACAGAACCTTTGCGGGAATTCCTTTCTGCATTTGATTCATCTATGGGTGTGTACGATTCCGGGCAGGTGCCGCACGGTGACCTGCGTCACATGGTCGATTACGCGTGGTAGTGAAAAAAGAACTTAATGCATGAATCCATTGCACTAAGCCGAAATTTCGGTAATTATTGAAACGATGCAGTGCATCTTTCAAGTGCGTGGTTGCTCTCTGGTTGATGGTAATTGTGCCCTTGCGCGGTGTAAGGCAGGGACTGTTTTCAAGCATTTCTGAGTTTGGAAATGCGCATACTAAACTAAGGACGACTACGGATATGGCTACCGGAACGGTTAAGTGGTTCAATGCGACCAAGGGTTATGGCTTCATCACCCCGGACGAGGGCGGTAAAGATGCATTCGTGCACATCACCGCTGTTCAGCGTGCTGGTCTGCAGGGACTTGATGAAGGGCAGAAAATTCAGTTTGAGCTGATTGAAGGTCGCAATGGCCGCATGTCGGCAGAAGAACTCGCCATTCTCTAAATTCTATCTGGCTTGCAGCTTTTTTGCTGACAACCGTTAACGCGCCGGGCTCCCGGCGCGTTATGCGTTTAAGGGGATTTGGTGTAGGCTTGCCCACACGCAAATAACAGAAAACGTTGTCCCCGGTTATGAGTCTTGAACTCCCGGTTGCGCCGCGCAACGGCAGCACCGAAAAACAGTCAGAATGGCGCCATGCTGTCCGCCGCGCCTTGCTTGGATGGCGGTCCGGACTTGATGCCGCGACCCACCAGCATCTGTCTGACCAAATCCGTGGGTATTTTTCCGAGTTCCTTAAAGATCGCCCGGCAGCCACTGTCGGATTTTACTGGCCGATCCAGAACGAAATAGATCTGCGCCCGGTAATCGAACGTCACATCGCAAACGGTGGAACGGCCGCACTTCCCGTCGTGCCGGGTAAAGACCAGCCAATGGTATTCCATAACTGGACGCCCTTAACCGAAATGGTTCCCGGCTTTGCCCGCATCCCAGAGCCGCGTGGCACAGATGAGGTTGGCGTTCATGTGCTGTTGGCGCCGTTGGTCGGGTTTGATCGGGCGGGCTATCGGCTGGGATATGGCGGTGGATTTTTTGACCGGACATTGGCCGCCGTATCGCGCAAACCGTTGGTCGTCGGCATCGGATTTGAAGCCACAAGGCTCGCCGACATTTTGCCGCATCAATATGATGTTCCCGTGGATGTGCTGATTACAGATCAGGGAATCCGGTACGTTGACAGTCAGGCTTCATCCGCAGCCGACAAAATCGATCAATCCTCGCCACCATGCCACCTAAGCGACTAGCCTGCGTTTAATCCTCGTATCTACCGTCGGATGTTCTGTCACGTTCATAGTGATGTTCGACCGGAAGCGTTGGAAGCCATTCCTCCCGCCGGATCGTCCAAAGTTCATAGGTTGGCGCAAACTGATCCGGGGCATCGAATGCGCCCAAA
This sequence comes from Thalassospira sp. MCCC 1A01148, assembly GCF_001613795.1. Classification (GTDB taxonomy): domain Bacteria; phylum Pseudomonadota; class Alphaproteobacteria; order Rhodospirillales; family Thalassospiraceae; genus Thalassospira. Next base: position 71,720 of record NZ_LPVZ01000024.1, on the reverse strand, counting down.
TGGACTTCGATCTCGTCTTCGGTCTGCGAAAAGACGGATGAGCCGCAATCCGCACAGAAATGCCGCCCCTGAAAGCTGCGCGTTTCCCCATCAACCTCGACGGCATGATCGGGAAAAACGGCAGAGGCATGAAACAGTGCGCCGTGATGCTTGCGGCAATCAAGACAATGACACAGCCCAACCCGGTAGGGATCGCCCTTTGTCCTGAAACGGATCTTGCCGCACATGCAGCCGCCGGTTGCGTGTTTCATGCAATGCTCCAATCACAATAAATAATGCGGCACTTTAAAGCGAAGCCGAACAGGCAGCAATTGCGTGGTTGTGTGAAAGGTCACAGCGATTTGGGAAGGGGCAAAGTGGCTGGGGAACCTGGATTCGAACCAGGACTGACGGAGTCAGAGTCCGTAGGTCTACCGTTAACCTATTCCCCAACAGAACTTTACGTACGTCATTTATAGCCCGGAACGTACAAATTGCAGGACGAAAAATGCACTGCGATGTCCGGAAAGGTTGGCTGGGGAACCTGGATTCGAACCAGGACTGACGGAGTCAGAGTCCGTAGGTCTACCGTTAACCTATTCCCCAACAAAACTTGGTCCACCGTGCGCGACGTGCAGCGCGGTGTGGGGCGCTATGTATAAAACCCGCCCGGTTTTGGCAACCCCTTTTTTGTTTCGATCTGTTCAACCATGCGATTACCGCATACGGGATTTGCCTTGCCGGGGATTGTCGTTACACTCATATAGTTGATTCGCACGATCGTCACATAAATATCATGATGATCAGCGATCAAAGGTTTTGAGCATGTAACAAAAGGCAGGTTTTCGAACGGTGAAGCACGTTTCCCCCCATAGCAACTCGCAGAGGGCCAGCAGCCCGGCAGGCGGCGCTGCAATGGGCGGTAATGCCGTGCTGGATGGTCCGGATAAACCGGGCATGCCGCAACCGGGAACGGCCGTTCATGTGCCCGATCATGGCGGAAAATCAGCACGCATGGTCGATTGTATCACCGCCCCGCTTTATGCCGCGATTGATCTTGGCAGTTCAAACTGCCGGCTTTTGGTTGCGCGCCCGTGCAATGATGGTTTCAAGGTAATTGATGCCTTTTCACGTGTTGTGCGCTTGGGTGAAGGGGTGCGCGAGAAGGGCTATCTTTGCGATGCCGCGATGGATCGCGCGATTGATGCGCTTAAGGTCTGTGCCAAAAAACTGCGCCGTCATCCGGGTGCAAAGCTTCGGGCCGTCGCGACCGAGGCATGCCGCACTGCTGATAACCGCGAAGAATTTGTGCAGCGGGTCTTTGATGAAACCGGCATTTCGCTTGATATCATCAACCCGGATGAAGAAAGCCGTCTTGCCCTTCAGGCCTGCTCGGCGCTGCTTGATGAGCGCCCTTATGCGGTGGTGTTTGATATCGGTGGTGGCAGTACAGAGATTTGCTGGATCAAGGTTGATAAAACCGGCAAGACCCAGTGCATCGAAACATTGTCGATGCCGTGCGGTGTTTTGTGTCTGACCGAACGTTACGCCACGGTCGAGGAGCGCCGCGAACGGTTTGACGCGATGCGAACGGAAATCCGCGAACGTCTGGAAGAGTTTGCAAAACGCAATTGCTGTTCGGATATGCTCGATGATGACAAGGTCCAGATGGTCGGCACATCGGGTACGGTTACCACATTCTGCGGCATTGCCCTTGGCCTTGAACGGTATGAACGTCACAAGGTTGATGGGTCGGATTTGCGGTTCGATGATGCCGAACGTGTGACAGAGTTGCTGCTTCGAATGGGCTCGGACAAGCGCAAGGGCCACCCATGTATCGGTAATCAGCGCGCCGAGCTGATGGATGCAGGGGCTGCGATCTTTGCCGCGATTCGTGATATCTGGCCTCTGGCAACTCTCAAGGTCGCGGATCGTGGGCTTCGCGAAGGTATTCTGGTCGATTTGATGCGTGCAGATGGTCATGCTATTGACCCGTGCGACGCGCGACGTCATACAGTGTCCCATATTCCGGCTTCCACCTGATCGGTTGACGTTTGTGTCCCGACAGGTTTGGCCAAAACAGAATTCAGTTCAGGATAGATCATGAGCGACAATCGCAGCGGAAAGGGCGGGCAGCGCCGCCGCAAGGGTTCGGCCATTGCAGCCATTGATACCGGCGCACGCCGTGGCCTGCGGACGCGGGTTAAAAGTGCCAAGGGCCGCAAGCTGTCCTCGACGCGCTGGCTCGATCGGCAGCTCAATGATCCCTACGTTCAGGAAGCCAAGCGACTTGGCTATCGTTCCCGTGCGGCCTTCAAGCTGATTGAAATCAATAACCAGTTCGATCTTCTCAAACCCGGCATGCGCGTTGTTGACCTTGGTGCTGCACCGGGCGGCTGGACGCAGGTGGCCGTTGACATGGTCGGCTCCAAACAAGGCAAGGGTCAGGTCGTTGGCCTTGATATTCTGGAATGGGAAGGGATTTCTGGTGCGACCTGTTTGCAGGCCGATTTCCTTGATCCCAAGGCACCGGATATGATTAAGCACGAGTTGCAGGGGCCGGTCGATGCCGTGATTTCCGATATGTCACCGGAAACGACTGGGCACCGTCAGACCGATCACATCCGCATCATCGACCTGGTCGAACATGCGCTTTTGTTTGCTGAAGAGGTTCTTGCGCCTGGTGGCGTTTTCATCGCCAAGGTGTTTAAGGGGGGAACCGAGAACGCGCTGCTTGAGCGCGTTAAAAAGAATTTCCGGGTGACCAAACACGCCAAACCCCCGGCATCACGCCCCGAAAGTCCCGAAGCCTATCTTATTGCCACCGGTTTCAGGGGGCAGAACAATGCCGAGGATGACATCAGAAACGCCGAAATTGGCGAAGATGACAGCTGGTCTCCGGTGGAATAGTTTCCCGTGAATTAGTCCTGCCTCTACAAGGGGATAGACTAGAATAGTTGTAAATCTTCAGGCATTCTTGCGTTACATCAAACCCTGATCACGCCTCGGGCGTTTATGATCAGATCGCAAGTTGAATTCTTGCGCACTGGGTGGAACGGGCCATGTGGGGTGGCCATTGCTTGTGGGATTTATCTGATGAAACAGGACAATCTAAGCCTGACAGGTGTGGAGCGTCATTTTGACGAACATGAGATCATCGTCTCGAAGACGGATCTCAAGGGCAGAATAACCTATGCCAATGACACGTTCCTGCGTGTCGCCGGATATCGGGAACGCGATATCCTTGGGCAGCCACACAGCATTATCCGACATCCCGACATGCCCAGATGTGTTTTTGCCCTGCTGTGGCAAACCATTGAGGCCGGGCGCGAGATTTTCGCCTATGTGATCAATCGCAGCGCCAATGGCGACCATTACTGGGTCTTGGCAAATGTGACACCAAGCTTTGGTCCGGATGGCAAGATCATCGGATATCATTCCAACCGCCGGGTGCCGCGTCGTGATGCGGTCGAAAAAGTCATTCCGCTCTATAAGGCGCTTTGCGACGAAGAAGCGAAGGAAAAAAACCGCAAGGACGGTATGGCGCGCGGGATAAAGATGGTCACCGGCCTGCTTGCTGATGCCGGGATGGATTACGACCAGTTTGTCTTTAGCCTTTAAGGGGCAGGGATTTGCGCAAACAAAAAAAGGGGCTCGCCTGACGGCAGCCCCATCGACCAGTTTCTAACGGAATGCGCAAAATAAAGCATCAATAAAATCACAGGGCTGTTATGGGCGCGCAAAACTTGGCATTTGGGGCATAACGTGTATAAATTCCGCGCCAACTCAGATTAACGAGGTGGCCAGATGACCCGCATTGCCGAAGCCCTGACGTTTGACGACGTATTGATCAAACCCGCAGCATCAGAAGTGCTGCCTGCTCAGGTGCAGACCAACACCCGCATTACCAAGAATATTGAACTCAAAATCCCGCTGCTTTCCTCGGCAATGGATACCGTTACCGAAAGTGCAATGGCGATTGTCATGGCACAGCATGGCGGCATGGGGGTCATTCACAAGAACCTCGATATCGCCCAGCAGGCCGAAGAAGTTCGCCGCGTGAAAAAATTCGAATCGGGTATGGTCGTCAACCCGATCACCATTCATCCCGATCAGACGCTGGCAGATGCACTCGATCTGATGGATTCCAATCACATTTCCGGTATCCCGGTTGTTGAACGCGGCTCAAACAAGCTCGTTGGCATTTTGACCAACCGTGATGTCCGCTTCGCATCCAACCGTTCGCAGCCGGTTTCCGAACTGATGACCCACGAAGGTCTGGTCACGGTGACCGAGAATGTCGAAACCGCCGAAGCCAAAAAGCTTCTGCATCAACATCGCATCGAAAAGCTGCTTGTGGTCGATGAGGCATATCGTTGCACCGGCCTGATCACGGTCAAGGACATCGAAAAGGCCAAACTGCATCCGAACGCCTGTAAGGACGAAAGCGGTCGTCTGCGTGTCGCCGCGGCAACCGGCGTTGGTGAATCCGGTTTTGAACGTGCCGCCGCCCTTGTCGAAGCCGGTGTGGACGTTCTGGTTATTGATACCGCGCATGGTCATTCGGCTGGCGTGATCAAAGCCGTTGAGCAGATCAAGGCGCAGGTTGGCGATACCCAGATCATTGCCGGCAACGTTGCAACTGCCGACGCCGTCAAGGCGCTGGCAGAGGCGGGCGCAGATGCCGTCAAGGTAGGTATTGGTCCGGGCTCGATCTGCACCACGCGTATTGTTGCCGGTGTTGGTGTGCCACAGCTGACGGCTGTTCTTGAATGCGGTGATATGGCGCAGAAGCTTGATATTCCGATCATTGCCGATGGCGGTATCAAGTTCTCTGGCGATATCGCCAAGGCGATGGCAGCGGGGGCAAACACCTGCATGGTCGGATCGCTTCTGGCCGGTACCGACGAGGCACCCGGCGAAGTCATCCTCTATCAGGGCCGTTCTTATAAATCCTATCGCGGTATGGGCTCGGTTGGTGCGATGGCACGTGGCTCGGCCGACCGGTATTTCCAGCAGGACGTTCAGGATAACCTCAAACTGGTTCCCGAAGGCATCGAAGGCCGCGTTCCTTACAAAGGCCCGGCTGGTCAGATCATCCACCAGCTGGTTGGTGGTCTGAAGGCATCCATGGGCTATACCGGTTCGGCAACCCTTGCGGACTTCCGCGAGCGTGCGGAGTTTGTGCGCATCACAAATGCCGGCCTGCGTGAAAGCCATGCCCATGATGTGACCATCACCCGTGAAGCCCCGAACTATCGTCCGGGCGGCTGATTGGGTTTTGCGCCCACTGATTGGCGGACCTGCCCTGCGTTTGACGCTGTTGGCGAATGGTTCTTGCCATGATATGAGGCGCATTCAAATTTCGATGACGGCAGGTCTTCCTGCCGTCATTAGGACCAATGCTCCCCAATCTGGATGCAATGGCAGCTGTTATAGATAAGAAATACAAGGAAAATTCCGAAGTTCGGGTCGGCATCCCGGACGAGGAGTTTGACGTGGGAGTTCTTATCTATAACAGCTGTCCTCTGGATCGCTCAGGTTTGCGCCATCTACTTTGTCGCAAAACTTTGAAAGATACTGATCTTCCCGCAGTTTAGCTTCGCGTATCTGGATCAAACCTGAACGACCATTACAACCAGATTGGGGAGCATTGGTCCTACATTTTTATCGTAAGGTGTTGGCGCGCTTCCCATATGCGAAGCAGTTTATCACCCGCAAACAGGTTGGATTTTTCGCTTTGAAACCCGGTGCCCGCATAGCAGCCGTTATCGAACTTTACGATGGCTGGACCCATAACCGAGATGACGCCGACCGCGTTGTGTCAGGCTATTTCGGATCACGCCGATATATCGGTGGCGGGGATCGTCGTGAAATCAGCGAGCGTTTCTATAATTTGATCCGTCATCAGGCGCGTCTGGGCTGGTGGCTGGCGGAATGCGATTATCAGTTCCAGGACGGTCGTGCGCGCATGATCGCCGATCTGGTGTTGCACGATGGTTTGGCAACCAGCGAAATCGAAGACCGTTTCTGCGGCGAACAATTCTGCCCTGACATTTTGCGTCCGAATGAAAAGCATCTGATCAACAAGCTTTCCGGCAAAACACTTGATCATGATGCGCAGCCCGGTGCGGTAAAGGCTGAATTACCGAAATGGCTTTATACCGAACTGATGAAGCTGCATCACGAGAACCTTGCAGCCGAAATGGCGGCTTATAATCAGCCGGCAAAACTTGATCTGCGTGTGAACCGCCTGCGCGGTACTGTTGAAGATGCGATCAAGTCGCTGAAGGCCGATGGCATCAGGGATATCCAACGCACCCCGTATGCGCCCAATGGCCTTCGTTTGCCGCTTGGTCTGAACATGCTGGTCACTGCCGCCTACAAAGATGGCCTGATCGAAATCCAGGACGAGGCATCGCAGATTTGTGTTCATCTGGTCGATGCCAAGCCGGGCATGACGATTTTGGATATGTGTGCCGGCGGTGGCGGCAAGACGCTTGGCCTTGCGTCGGACATGCGCGGCAAGGGGCGAATTCTTGCCTGTGATACCCATGGCGGTCGTTTGGACAATGCGCGCAAACGTGCACGTCGTGCCGGGGCAGGAGATTGCATCCAACAACGCATCATTGCCGATGAACGTGACAGCTGGCTTCGTAACAAGTCCGGCTTCTTTGATCGGGTTTTGCTGGATGTGCCGTGCTCGGGCCTTGGGACGCTGCGTCGTAACCCGGCACTGCGCTGGCGAATTGGGCAGCGTGACCTGCGTGGCTTGATGGCTGAACAAAGCAAGATCTTGAAGGCCGGTGCCGCGAAGGTAACCAAGGGCGGTCGTCTGATTTATGCGACCTGTTCAATCATGCCCGAGGAAAACGAACGTCTGATCGAGACCTTCATGCGTGATCGCAAGGATTTCAAACCAGTGCCCGTTAGTGAAATCTGGCCGGATGCGCCAAAATCAGTGCCTGTACCGGGTGGCAAGGACAAGCCGTGGCTGCGTCTGTCGCCGAATGTTCATGGCACGGATGGCTTCTTTGTTGCGGTGTTTGAGCGGACGGCAAAAGGCAAGGTAAAGTAATGACACTGGCGGTAATGGCATATGGAACCCAATCCCAGCCTCGCACCGCCCTTGTTCTGCCTGCAAATCAAAAGGCCCTGCGAGTGATGCTCGCAGGGCCGTTTTCGTTTAACGGTGAACGTGCTCAGGCGTTACTCGGTGGTCTGAACCGGCTCGTCAAGGACGCTGTCGGTACTTGTCGGATCGCTAACACCCTTGGAGGCATCACCGTTCTCAAGGTTGTTCATGCCCGGAACAATTTCCTCGACGCTATCGGGGATCAGGCTTTTGGAGTTCTCGCTCGATGCGGAGTCTTCGCTGCCAATGACCGGCAGGGAGGTGCCACCGTCTTTCTGGGTCATGGCGATTGCGGTTGCCGCACCCGCAACCAGAATAAGACCGGCAACGGCCATGGCGATTTTGCTGCCCTTGGAAGTGCTCATGATAAGGTGTCCCTTGCTGTGCTTTATCATAACGTGCTCGTAATTGGACGCGATGTTTCCCGCGTTCCGTTAGCTCGGATACTGCTTGTTCATTGCGTGGAAAAAAGGGATCAATTGTGGGATTTTCTGGGAAGGTTGCGCGCAAATCCGCCGCAATTGTGCACCCGTATCCGCAAGCCCTGGAAAAGTTTTTTGAATGCATCGTCGGGCGACCACCTGCGCCGGGTTGCCCATGACGATGGTTTGGCGTATGTACGGCGCAACCCAATCTTCGACGGAGATACGGCCCGATGACTGATCGCGTGCTGATTATTGATTTTGGATCCCAGGTCACCCAGCTGATTGCACGTCGCGTGCGCGAAAGCGGTGTCTATAGCGAGATCCATCCTTTTAACAACATCTCGGACGCGTTCCTGGATGAATATGCCCCCAAGGCGGTCATTCTTTCGGGTGGCCCGGCATCTGTCCATTGGGACAAAGCCCCTTCGGCACCGGCAAAGGTGTTTGAGCTTGGCATTCCGGTTCTGGGCATCTGCTATGGTCAGCAGACCATGGTCAATCAGTTGGGCGGAAAGGTTTCGACCTCTGATCATCGTGAATTCGGTCGTGCCTTTGTCGACGTGATCGAAGATTGCGATCTTTTCAAAGGTGTCTGGGCCGAGGGTGCCCGCGAACAGGTTTGGATGAGCCACGGCGACCGCGTTGATGCGCTGCCTGATGGCTTCCGCGTGGTTGGCAAATCCGATGGTGCGCCATTCGCCGCCATCGCGAATGACGACAAGAAATTCTATGCCGTGCAGTTTCACCCGGAAGTGGTGCATACCCCGCATGGTGCACAGCTTCTCAAGAACTTCACCCATGGTGTTGCCGGGTGTTCTGGCGACTGGACCATGAATGCATATAAAGACGATGCGATTGACAAGATCCGCAAACAGGTTGGTGATGGCAAGGTCATCTGTGGTCTGTCGGGCGGTGTTGACAGTTCCGTCACGGCGGTTCTGATCCACGAAGCGATTGGCGATCAGCTGACCTGCGTGTTCGTTGATCATGGTTTCATGCGCGCTGGCGAGGCTGACCAGGTCGTTACGCTGTTCCGTGATCACTACAACATTCCGCTGGTGCATGTGGATGCGTCGGAAACCTTCATCGGTGCCATCGAAGGCGAAACCGACCCCGAAGTAAAACGCAAAACCATTGGCCGTCTGTTCATCGAAGTGTTTGAACAAGAAGCCAAGAAAATTGGTGGTGCGGACTTCCTTGCACAGGGCACGCTCTATCCGGACGTGATTGAAAGTGTGTCCTTCACGGGCGGCCCGTCGGTCACCATCAAGTCGCACCACAATGTTGGTGGCCTTCCGGAACGCATGAACATGAAGCTGGTTGAACCGCTTCGCGAACTGTTCAAGGACGAAGTCCGTGATTTGGGCCGTGAACTCGGCCTGCCTGACAGCTTCGTTGGCCGCCATCCGTTCCCGGGGCCGGGCCTTGCCATCCGTATCCCGGGCCAGCCGATCACACGTGACAAGCTTGATGTGCTCCGCAAGGCTGATGCGATCTATCTCGAAGAGATCCGCAATGCCGGTCTTTATGACGCCATCTGGCAGGCATTCGCCGTTCTGTTGCCAGTCCGCACCGTCGGCGTCATGGGCGATGGTCGTACATACGATTATGCGTGCGCCTTGCGTGCGGTGACCTCAACCGACGGCATGACAGCCGACTTCTTCCCGTTCCCCCCGGAACTGCTTGGCCGAATCGCCAACCGCATCATCAACGAAGTCAACGGCATCAACCGCGTGACCTACGACTTCACGTCCAAACCACCCGGAACCATCGAGTGGGAATAAGTTCTCGTTGATCTGGACCTTTTCAAAAGCCAGAGCCTTATAAGGCCCTGGCTTTTGCTTGACTTTTTGCTCTCATGACCAAAAGAAAGCTGATAAATAAGAACCTTCTTTTTTCGATTGTAGTTGTTTGTGATGCCTAAACGTTTTGAGTATGATGCGGACAGATGAGAAGCTCCGAGCAGGTTAATCGATTGTTGTTCAAGCGTGTTCTCTTTCTGGGATATGGTCGGGAGCAAACTTCACTTATTGATGTATTGTCTGAAGCTGGTTGCCAAGTCGATCACTCAGGTGACCCGATACAAATGGTCGACCATGATCTGATTATCAGTTTTGGATATCGCCATATTATAAGGAAGAGCACGCTTGCTCGCATCAATTGTCCGATTATTAATCTCCATATTTCCTATCTCCCATACAACAAAGGTGCTCATCCGGGGTTTTGGTGTTTTTTCGATGGTACGCCTCCTGGAGTCACCATACACCTGATTGATGACGGTCTTGATACTGGGCCTATTCTTTATCAGAGAAAGGTATCCTTCGACGCCGAAGAAGCCACGTTTGCAGATGCACATAAGCGTCTGATTGCGGAGATTGAGAATCTTTTCATAAGCCATCTGGATGAACTTCTCGCTGGAGAGTGGACAGCCGTTCCGCAGTTGGGGGAAGGGACAAAACACTATGTCAAGGATTTGCCTCCAGATTTCTCTGGCTGGAACAGTCAAATAAAGTCAGAAATTGCAAGGTTGCGGAAAATTATTGAGGAATAAAATGACAGCAACAAACGTTTGCATCAACGGACGAGAGATTTCCCGATCAACAAAGCCATACGTGATCGCCGAAGTTTCGGCAAATCATAATGGTTCTCTAAAGCGCGCATTGGAAACGATCAAAGCCGCCAAAGAGTCTGGGGTCGACGCGGTCAAGATCCAGACGTACACGCCGGATACTATGACAATCCGGAGCGACAAAAAGGATTTCCAAATTAACGACGGTTTGTGGAAGGGCCGTACGCTTTATGATTTGTATGGTGAGGCCTATACTCCGTATGAATGGCATGCAGAAATGTTTGCGTACGCGCGTAAGATCGGGGTCACGCTCTTCTCATCGCCATTTGACGAAACGGCGGTCGATCTTTTGGAGGAACTTGGGACTCCTGCATATAAGGTTGCATCATTCGAGCTTATTGACCTGCCGTTGATCGAATATATTGCTAAGAAAAAGAAGCCGATGCTGATGTCAACTGGAATGGCAAGCCTAGAGGAAATTGGCGAAGCTATTGAAACAGCACGTTCGAACGGTTGTAATCAGTTGGCCATTTTTCACTGTATTAGCAGCTACCCAGCTCCGATTGAGCAAGCCAACATCAGTATAATTCCTTTCCTGAGAAATGAATTTGGTGTTGAGGTTGGCTTGTCTGACCATACCTTGGGTAATGTTGCGAGTATTGTTGCAACGACAATTGGCGCATCTGTTATCGAGAAGCATTTTACACTCGATCGGTCAGAAGGTGGCGTTGATAGTGCCTTTTCACTCGAACCGGATGAAATGAGAGGATTAGTAAATTCTACTGGCGAGGCATTCGCAGCGCTTGGCAACGGTGATTTTAAGAGGGCGCAATCAGAGACGGAAAACATGGTTTTCAGAAGGTCGCTATATTTTGTTCAAGACCTCAAAAAAGGCGAGACGATCACCACCACCAACGTTCGCAGAATTCGACCAGGTTTTGGCTTGTCACCCAAATATTTGCCGGAAATAATTGGTGCCAGGCTAAAGGAAGATGTGGAAGTTGGCGAACGTGTTAATTTCGAAAAAATTGTGCTTCCAAGAAATGAAGGGTGATTCAAGAAATTCAACTGCGGTCGTAGTTCTCGCGCATTTGATGGGGCGCAACGGAGAGCTTGGTGAGGAGACCGGAAAGCGTGTGGAAGCCGCTGTGTCGCTTTTCCATGAATTGGCCGCTAGTCACATCATTACTACCGGATGGGACTATCGAGAAGATTCGGACTTGATCATTGCTGAAGTGATCAGAGACTACCTTGTCAGTAAATATTGTCTTGATGCAAACTCCATTCTCTCTGATGTCAATTCAAGAGATACGGTAGGTGATGCTTATTTCGTCAAACGTAACATCGTTGGCAAAATGGGTTTCAACCGGCTGGTTGTTGTGACCAGTGAATACCATGTCAGTCGTACAAGAGAGATATTCGAAAGATTCTATTTGCCGAAGGTAGATGTCGATGTTTTCGGCGTTGATGTACCAAATAACTATGATAGCTCGGTTGCCGCGCATGAACTTGCCTCACTGCAGGCGTTCAGAGAAACATTCGATGGAGTTGACTTCTCTTCGGATCAAGATATCTACACGGCCCTTTCGACAAAGCACCCCTTCTACAATGGCGAAGTGCACCCTAGAATAACCTAGGAGTTGATGGTCTGTGCGGTCATTTTCCGTGTGTTCACAGTTCTTCAAGTGCACAACTATGACGTTTCTCTTTTCGGAAATTTGAAGTTGGCTTGTTTTCTTTGCGACTTAAAGGGGTAAACATTCGAGATGTCAACTGAATTGGTTTACAGTAGAGACAGCCGGTCGAAAGCAATTATGTTTGGGTGAATATTTTGAGTAAAACGTGTCTTGTCATTGGAGCTGACTCGTCTGTTGGACGTGCTCTTGTTGAACACTACGTTCTTGCTGGATACCAGGTGATCGGTACGACCCGAAGACTTGCGGATCCAACCAGTGAAAATCATTTGTACGTCGACTTGGAAAATGCGGGAAGCGTAAAAGCGCTGGCTGACAAAGTCGAAACGATAGACGTGTTAATATTCTGCATTGGTGCGCTTCCGGGAAAAGATCTTCAGCATTACTCAGATGAAGATTTGCAAGAAGTTTTTCATGCAAATGTTATCATTGTAATTAAGGCCTTAAGACATTTGCAGAGTTACCTGAATGCACACGGAGCTGTGCTTTTTATAGGGTCTATCGCGGGCTCTGCTGGAAGCTACGATGAAGCCTACTCAGCATCTAAGGCTGCCCTTGTCGGACTGACGAAATCGTTGGCAAAAAAATCTCAAAATGGGGTTCGTTTTAACTGCATAGCGCCGGGGCTTATTGAAGGTTCGACGATGTTTGAAGGCTTTGCCGAAGGCGAAATCGAGAAGCATGTGCAACAAACACCAGTTGGGAAACTGATAGCTTTGGAAGATTTGGTGAAGATTTGTTTTGATATTTCGCAGCCGCATTGGGCCTCATTAAATGGGCAGGTAATTGATATAAATGGCGGGCGTTATGTCTGAGCAAGTGAGTACAGATGTCGTCATTATCGGCGGTGGTGTCTTTGGTTGTTTGTCTGCAATCGAAATTGCCAAGAAGGGCTTCAGCGTTGTGTTGCTCGAAAAGAATACCGACTTGATGCTGGCTGCTACGCTCAATAACCAAAACAGGTTGCATTTAGGATATCATTATCCTCGGGATGTTGAGACCGCCATTCAGTGCCAGCGTGGGTTCGACGATTTCTATAAATCCTACAAAAACTGCATTCTGGACGGGTTTGACAACGCTTACTTTATCAGTGCGCTGGATAGTAAAGTCGATTTCGTTGAATATGCTGCCTTCTGTGATCGAGCCTCACTCCCTTTCCGTGAGTTAAACCTCGCCGACTTTTGCGAGCCAGTCCTCAATGTAGAAGGTGGCATCTTAACAGGCGAAGTTGTTTATGACTCAAAACTCCTTCGCGCTGAGGTTCTGGAAGAGCTGTTGAAGAATAATGTTGAAGTAAGATGCAATCACAATGTCGATCGCGTCTTGGAGATCTCGTCAGGATTTGCGGTATTTTGTGATGGAAAACAACTGACGGCACGTGCGATCGTTAATTGTACTTACGCAAACTTCAGTTCCTTTAATAAGGACCTTGGCCTAGCAGTAACGAACCTTCAATATGAACTTACTGTTGTTCCCGTTGTACGCTGGCGAAAGGGAATGCCGCCAATTGGCATTACGGTGATGGATGGTCCATTTTTCACCGTGCTTCCCTTTGGCAAGACTGGGAGCTATTTGCTCTATCATGTAGAGCATACTGTTCTTCAAACGGTTGTCGGTGAGAGTTATCCTAATGAATGGTCACAGCCAAAGAATATTGTTGGTGAAGCTGAGGCGCGTAAAGTATTTGAGGCAATGGTTGAATCTTCTTCGAAATGGTTGCCGAGCATAAAAAATGCAGAATTCGTGAACTATTTGGCCACGGTGCGTGTCGTTTTTGCAAACTCTGAAGAAACTGATAGACGACCGTCGGTGATTGAAAAGCAACAAACATCCGCTCCGTTTTATAGCGTATTTTCAGGAAAGATTGACCATTCGATCTGGGTGTCGCAGGATGTTGCTCAACATATTGAGAGAGACCTTGGAGAGCCCGCTTTTAATGGCACCCAATGAACTCTAATGGCTAGGTTGGCAACAGAATGATTGATTGAACGGCGCATTTCATCTATCGGACGCGCCGTTCTCTTTTGCAAGATGCCAACTGTCTACTGTTGGAGCGCCTTTCCGCAAACTGACCGCAAACATCCATGCTCGTAGCCCATCGTGCCCGCACAAACATTAGTGAACGTAAGGCTTCCTCCGCCAGCGCCACGGTCAAGCCCGGATCTTAAACATTGCGTGATCAGTATTGCCTTAGTCTAGCAACAGTAGTCGATACCATCATTGTATGGCATTGTAGATTTTGAAAATGGTGGACCATGCTGTTTTCAGTTTGGCCCGGTTCGGAAGAACATATGTATTTTGCCCGAGACAGGCGGCGGATAGTCACATGAGCGATGAAGACTTTTCTTTTCAAACCACGCGAGACCCGGCTTTTTCGATAAAGTCTGAAGATGACGTCCAGACCTTCAATGGTAGCTGGTACCGTGGTGAGTCGACAAATTTCATTCCTTCAAAAAAGATGCTGCGTGCAGACAGCGCATTCCGGCGCTTTATCATCAAGGGTTATGAACCGCCCGCTGCATTCATCGATAAATCAACTGTCGTCACCGCCTTTGGAAGCTGCTTTGCACAAAATATTTCCAAGTGGCTGATCAAGAACGACTACAATGTTCTGGGAAAGAAGCTAAGCCTGAATTCCCATATCATCCGATTTGGCGAGGGACTGGTGAATACCTATGCCATCCTCGAACAACTTGAATGGGCATTTGAAAACAAAAGTCTTCAGGAAGGTCTTTGGTTCGGAGAAAACAAGGAAATCGTTCTTCCCGATGAAGAAGTCCGCTTGGAAACCAAGAAGCTTCTGATGAAGACCGAAACGCTGATCATCACGGTTGGTCTCTCAGAAGTCTGGTTTGACAAGGTTTCCGGGCGGGCATTCTGGCGGTCCATCCCGGCTGACAATTTTGATAGCGAACGGCATGGGTTCCGTCTGACAACCGTCGAAGAAAATCGCGACAACCTTGAAAAGATCGTCAAGCTTCGCGATGCCTATATGCCGGATTGCAAAATCATTTTCACACTGTCGCCCATTCCACTGATGGCAACTTTCCGTGACATTAACTGCATTTCGGCCAACACGGTGTCAAAGTCGATCTTGCGCATTGCGCTGGATGATCTGATGAGCCAGAAACACGACAAGGTATATTACTTCCCGTCCTACGAACTGATCAAGGAAGTGTATCCTGATCCATTTGTAGATGATAATCGGCATCCGAAAAAAGAATACATCGACGACATCATGCAACTCTTTGCACGTGCATACTGTAGTGAGTAATTGGCCTCTATCGGTTGTCAGGCCCATTCGAACCACAATCCCCCGACGCGTTACACGCGTTTGACAGTGCCTGTTGCACGCTGCGCTGCCAGTTAAATGTCAGGCAGGATGACAGCGACAGTACGGCGACAAACGTCATGATCACGCGAAGGGGGCGCATGGCTTCGATGCCTTACTTTTCTGCTCGAAGGGCCGGGAGGCCGACACCTGTGGTCTCAAACCCGCCATCGGCCGCGACGATTTGTCCGGTGACGAAGCTTGCCTTGTCGGAGCACAGGAAGTGTATCACTTCGGCGATTTCGTTTTCTGTGCCATAGCGGCCCAGCGGCATGGCGTCGAGATAGGCAGAGATGATTTCTGGCGAATGCACGGCCATGGCGAGTTTGGTTTTGACTGGGCCGGGGCAAACGCAATTGGAGCGGATGCCAAATTCGCCAAGTTCGGCAGCCTGCTGTTTGGTCATGTGAATAACAGCCGCCTTTGATGTGCCATAGGCAACCCGGAGTGTTGATGCACGAAGGCCCGAGATCGAGCCGATATTCACAATCGCACCCTTGGTTTCCTTGAGTGCTGGTATGGTCGCCTGCGAGACAAGGAAGACACCATCAAGATTGGTTTCCATGATGCGGCGCCAGGTGGCGAAGCTGGTTTCCTCGACCGGCAGGAAGTCGGCAACACCGGCATTGTTTACGACGGCATCGATCCGTCCAAAGGCCGAAAGCACCGCATCGACCATCTGGTTAACCTGTGCGGGGTCTGAGACGTCATACTCAAAGGCCGAGGCCGCATCCAACACGGCTTTTGACGCAGCGTTTAGTTCGGGTCCGTCGCGATCAATCATGGCGACTTTCCAGCCCTGATCGATAAACAGTTTGGTGGTGGCAAGTCCGATCCCGCGTGCGGCGCCGGTGACCAGTGCGACTTTCTGCGTCATGTAAAACGTCCTTTCCTGAAGCATTCCCTGTTGCCGCTGCTTTGTGCGCGGCATTGTTGGTATGCATTTAGGCAAAACTAAGGACGGCCGGCAAGCATGGGATCAATCGCCAGCGTAAATGATCGCGGTAACCTATGCCAAAAACAGTTGGGATGCGTAAACCAGCATGGAAAACAGGCTGACGAAATAGGCAATTGAACGTACGCCATTGATGCCCGGAAGCCGGGTAATGCCGGCAAGATAAAACCCGCCATGTGCAATGCGTGCTGCAAGGAATATGGCGGCGCAGACAGCGGTAACAGTATTGGAGACACCGATGGCATGTGCAGTCAGAACGATAATCGCAAAGGGAACAAGGTTTTCCAGATGGTTTTGATGGGCCCGCGCCCCGCGTGCGGCCATGCCGGTCCGTTCGGGCAGGGAATCACGGTTGCCCATGAGGCGTTTGCTCCCAACACCGGGCTGCTTGGCGTAGGCATAGTTACAGGCCCACGGGAAAGCCAGGCAGAGCAGCGCGTTGAGAACCAGAATGGTTAATTCATAAGTCACTGGAAATCCTGATTTTGAGGACGGTATCTGATTTACGTTGTCAAAGCAGTCGATAGATCAGTCATGGCGACCTTTAAGCCCTGGATGATAAACGATTTCGTGGTGCCAGATCGTATGATTTTATAGTGCCAAACTATCTTTTGGCTCCATCCCCACTTGTCGCCGTCATGCTTGTTGTCTAGCGTCAGCACAACAATATGAGCATCCAGTTGTTGTAATCAGGTATGCCACCATATCAGGAAACCGTTCCGGGACGTTCAGTGCATTTCGAATAAGGGGCTAAGGCGTTGGAGAACATTCAGGACGAGGCCCGTGTGGTCATTATCGGCGGTGGTGTGATTGGTTGTTCGGTCGCCTATCACCTGACCAAACTTGGCTGGAAAGATGTTGTCTTGCTCGAACGCAAGGAACTGACATCTGGTACCACATGGCATGCGGCGGGCCTGATTGCCCAGTTGCGCGCAACCGCCAACATGACCCGCCTTGCCAAATACTCTCAGGAACTATACGGCACGCTTGAAGATGAAACCGGGGTCGCTACAGGCTTCAAACGCGTTGGTGCCATCACCGTCGCCCTGACGGAGGATCGCAAGAAAGAACTGTTTCGCCAGGCTGCCATGGCCCGTGCCTTCGGGGTGGAGATTGAAGAAATCTCGCCAGCTGAGGTCGGGGAACGCTATCCGCATGTCAATCTGGATGGGGTGACCGCAGGCGTGTATTTGCCCAAGGACGGGCAGGGCGATCCGGGGAATATCGCGTTGTCACTGGCGCGCGGTGCGACCAAACGCGGTGCGAAAATCCATAGCCGCACCAAAGTCACCGGTATGCGCAAACAGGGATCGCGCATCACAGCCGTTTCCTGGCAATCCGAGGATGGTGATCAGGGTGAAATCGCCTGCGACATGGTGGTTAACTGTGCCGGTATGTGGGCGCGCGATGTCGGCAAGATGGCCGGGGTCAATGTGCCGCTACATGCGTGCGAGCATTATTACATCGTCACCGATAATGTTCCCGATCTCGGTGATCTGCCGGTTTTGCGTGTGCCCGATGAGTGCGCCTATTACAAGGAAGACGCCGGTAAGATCCTGCTCGGCATGTTCGAGCCTAAGGCAAAGCCGTGGGGCATGGACGGCATTCCCGACAGTTTCGAATTTGATGAACTGCCCGCAGATTTCGAACATTTCGAACCGATCCTTGAACTGGCGATTAATCGCCTGCCACTTTTGGGGCAAACCGGCATTCATACCTTCTTTAATGGCCCTGAGAGCTTCACGCCCGATGATGCCTATCACCTTGGTCTGGCGCCGGACATGGATAATGTCTGGGTGGCGGCAGGGTTCAATTCCATCGGCATTCAATCGGCCGGTGGGGCGGGGATGGCATTGGCGCAATGGATGGAAGACGGCGAAAAGCCGTTTGATCTTGGTGATGTCGATATCGCCCGCATGCAGCCTTTTCAGGGCAACAAGACCTATCTGACTGAACGTGTGTCAGAAACGTTGGGCTTGCTGTATGCCGATCACTATCCATTCCGGCAAAAGGCAACGTCACGTGGCATTCGTCGCTCGCCCCTGCATGAACATCTGGCACGAAACGGCGCGGTCTTTGGTGAGCTAGCAGGCTGGGAACGCGCCAACTGGTTTGCCAACCCCGGCCAGAAACCGGAATATGAGTATAACTGGAAACATCCCAACTGGTTTGACAATGCCAAAGCAGAGCATTTGGCGATCCGAACCGGGGTTGGTCTTTACGACATGTCATCCTTCGGCAAAATCCGGATCGATGGCCCGGATGCGACCGCCTTCCTCAACTACATCTGTGGTGGGGAAATGAACGTTCCGGTTGGCAAGATTGTTTATACCCAGTTTCTCAATGCGCGGGGTGGTATAGAGGCTGATGTGACCATCACCCGACTTTCGGAGCTGGCGTATCTTGTCGTCACACCGGCGGCAACGCGGCTGGCTGATGAAACGTGGATGCGTCGCCATATTGGTGATTATTTGGTCGTCATCACAGATGTTACAGCAGGCGAGGCAGTGCTGGCCGTCATGGGGCCGAAATCGCGTGATTTGTTATCCACTGTATCGCCCAACGATTTCTCAAGTGTGGCCAATCCGTTTGGCACGGCACAGGAAATCGAAATCGGCATGGGGATCGCGCGTGCACATCGTGTTTCCTATGTCGGGGAACTCGGATGGGAAATCTATGTCAGTTCCGACATGGCTGCCCATGTGTTTGAAACACTACTGGCGGCTGGCGAAGACCATGGCCTGAAATTATGTGGTTTGCATATGATGGATGGGTGCCGGATCGAAAAGGGCTTTCGTCACTTTGGTCATGACATCACCTGCGAGGATCATGTGCTTGAAGCCGGACTTGGCTTTGCGGTTAAAACCGACAAGCCGGATTTCGTTGGCCGAGACGCCGTGCTTGCCAAGCGTGAAACTGGTTTGACGCGTCGGATAGTGCAATTCCGCCTGAATGATCCTGAACCGCTTCTGTTCCACAACGAACCGATCCTGCGCGACGGCAAGATCGTCGGTCATCTGACATCAGGGGCCTATGGTCATCATGTCGGAGCGGCTGTCGGGATGGGCTATATTGGATGCGCGGGCGAAACGGCCAGCGACATTCTGGCATCAAGTTACAGCATCGATGTCGCTGGAACAGTGGTTGGTGCCGAAGCATCCTTGCGGCCGTTCTACGACCCGTCCGGGGATCGGACGAAGTCGTAAAACGGCCGCAACTGGCGAGTTATGGTGCTCGGCTTGCGTGGGTTGGTCGGGCACTAATCTGGTTGAAACTCCAAAAGGTCACCGGGTTGGCAATCAAGCTCCTTGCAAATGGCAGCCAGCGTTTCAAATCGCACACCGCGGACTTTGCCGGACTTCAGAAGCGACAGGTTCTGTTCGCTAATTCCGATCCGTGCGGCGAGGTCCTTGGACTTCATCTTGCGGGTGGCCAGCATGACGTCCAGCCGAACGATAATGGCCATCAGACGAAACTCCGGTTTTCGTCATCAATGCGGGCTGCTTCGCCCAGTACCCACGCAATGACAATGATCAGTCCGCCCAGAAACAACGTGCTGGCCTCGGCATTACTCAGCCCGATTGACAGAACCCGTTCACCGGCCGGGCGGTGGAAAGTCGCAAGCACCGAGGTGGCAGCACCGGTCAGTGGTTTGGTCAGGGTTTGCGCCAGAAGGGCAAAGCCAAATGCTTTGAGATGGCGGATCGGCTCCGTCTGGAAAATGGCGTTATGTGCAAAGGCGCCAAACATCTTGCGCAGGCGATACAGGCCATAGGCCAGAACAAGTGACGGGATCATCATCACTGCCATGGTGACGTATTTCTGCCAGCCTGACAGCGCGTGCAGATCGGCAATGCTGACGGTCATTTGACTGGTGCTGGCTTCGACCCAGCCTGGTGCGTACCAGACCAGTGGCACGACCAGGATCTGAAAAATGATGGCCATCGCGCAGACCCAGTAAAGAAGGGTGCTGATGGTGCGGACATTTTTAAGCGTGCTGGCTGTTTGTGGGGCGGTCATCTGTGGGGCTCCTGAATGGATCAATTTCGAATCAAGTCATTTAATTCATGTAAAACATGAATAAATTATCGAAATGAGTCAATCTTCATTGTTTGCGATCTGTCAAAAACAGTCGCGATTTGCGCAAATGTCCATGTGTCGCTTGCGTTGTGCGGGCAGGCATGGAAAATAGTCCCCATGTCTGAAAGCAAAACAAAACCCCGCACACCCGTTACAGAAATCGATGCTGATGATTGTCAGGAATGCGATACAGCTGCCCGTCTTGGTCTGAGCTCCGAGCAGGGTGAAGCTGTTACCCGTGATGCTTCACGGGTGGTCGGCGCACAACTGTCGTTGCCCGATGTAGAGGCGGCAGCAAAGATTTTTGCGCTTTTGGGCGATGCCGGACGCTTGCAGCTTGTTTTGCGCTGCATGGAAAAGCCTCAGACTGTATCGGAATTGGCAGAGGCGACGAACATGTCGCAATCGCTTTGCAGCCATCATCTGCGCCATTTGCGTGATCAGCGCATTTTGGCATCCGAGCGACGCGGGCGGCACATCCTTTATCAGATCGATGATGATCATATCTCGCGCGTGGTGCGCGATACCTTTGCGCATGTGACACACGACTAATTGGTTCGACATTCAAATATTCATTTGAATGTCCTTGACAGAACCATACCTGCAAAATAGGTTTGCCTTAACATATGAATGAATATTTGATTGTTTGAGGTGATGGATGTCTTTCATCGCGAAATGGTCGGACCTGCCAACTGTGGGTTCCTGTGCGCATTGTCGTGAAAGCGTTATTGATGCACTGACGCAGGCGATGCCGCATCAGAGCTTTTCTGATGACGGGCAGGGGATATCTGTCCCGGCCCAACTGGGTGACGATGACCGCGCCACCTTTACGAAAATTCTCAAGGACCATGAAAAGGGCGTTGTCCATTACCAATGGCATGTCTCGGGTATGGATTGCGGGTCTTGTGTCGCGAAGATCGAAACCGCGCTAGGCCGCATGGATGGTGTTGCCTGTGTTGATGTTTCGATGATGCGTGAAAGCGTGACGTTGGGCTTTGCTGCTGCCAAGGCTGACCAGAACCAGTCTGTCTCGCCGACCCTTGGTAAGCTTGGTTATCCGGCAGAACAGATAGGCACCTCCGTTGGTGCGAAAACATCCTGCGGGACGTCCTGTTGCGGCGGGAAAACTGTGGATGACGTGAGTGCGGCTGACAAGCCCACACCGACACAAGGCCTGTTGCGCCGCCTGCTTCCATGGTCTTCAGAGAATGACGAGATTGCGTTTGCTACAATCTGTCTTGCGTTGGGGGGGCTGATTGGTGTGGTCGTCCCGGCAGCGGCACCATATGCCATGTCGGTGGCGTCCCTTTTGGCAGCGCTGCCCGTGATGAAAAAGGCGGTCCGTCTGGCGCAAAGCGGGGCGATATTCTCGATCGAGCTTTTGATGTCGGTTGCCGTTATCGGTGCGGTGGCGATTGGCGAAAGCCTTGAGGCCGGGATGGTTGTGTTGCTGTTTGCCATTGGTGAACGCCTCGAAGGTGTTGCTGCGGGGCGGGCACGAAGCGGCGTTAAGGCACTGATGAAGCTGGCGCCGGAGACTGCGCGAAGGGTCGCAGGCAACGGGTTTGAGACCGTTTCTCCAAACCAGCTTGCAATCAGCGATGTCATTGAAGTGCGCCCCGGCGAGCGTGTGCCATCCGATGGCGTGATCGAAGCCGGTGCGGCGGAGATCGATAACAGTCACCTGACAGGTGAATCCGTTCCCGTTTATAGCGAAGTCGGCGCGGAAGTCTTTGCCGGTGCCATCGTAACAGACAGCCCGGTAAGGATTTCTGTCACCCGGGCCGCCGGGCATACGATGCTGGACCGCGTGATTGAGCTGGTTGAGCAAAGCGAAAAGCACAAGGCGCCTGTTGAACGGTTTGTTGCCAAGTTTGCCCGCATCTATACCCCGATCATTATGGGCCTTGCCCTGGCGACGGTCGTAATCCCGCCGTTGCTGTTTGGCCAAGGCTGGGAAGAATGGATTTATCGTGGTTTGGCCCTGCTTCTGATTGGCTGCCCGTGTGCCTTGGTGATCTCGACACCGGCGGCTGTTACGTCGGCACTGGCGCGGGCGACAAAGATCGGCCTTCTGGTCAAGGGCGGAGCCGGGTTGGAGCTGATTGGTGCTGTGCGTACCTTGGCATTTGACAAGACAGGTACACTGACCGAGGGCAAACCCAAACTTGGTGCCATAAAGGCTGCACCAGGATATGGCGAGAATGGCATTTTGACGATTGCCGCAACACTTGAGACCGTCACATCACATCCGCTGGCGCGTGCTGTTGTTGAAGCTGCCGAAAACCGCAATCTGGATCTTCCCGTGCTTGAGCAGGCCAGAACCATCGCAGGTGCCGGTGTGGAAGGTCGCATTGACGGCGCCTTGTACCAGATCGGTGCGGCCAAGCGCCTGAACGGCGTGCCCGATGGTGAAATGAACGACTGGCTTGCCTCGCAAGAAGATGACGGCAGCACCGCCGTTGTGGTCCTGAAGGACGGGGAGGTCATTGGTGCATTGGCCTTGCGCGATGTTGCGCGCAGTGATGCGAAGAGTGCGCTTGCCGAACTTAAAAAGCTCAACATCATGCCTGTTATGTTAACGGGTGACGCGGATCGGGTTGCCAAACGCATGGCCATGGAGCTTGGCATGGAGTATCGCGCCGAACTGATGCCCGAAGACAAACTGAACGCCTTGGCAGAACTGCGGGATGATCCGAAACGATCAGGCCCCGTGGCGATGGTCGGTGACGGCATCAACGATGCCCCGGCACTGAAATCCGCCGATGTTGGTATCGCGATTGGCGGGGGGACCGATATCGCCCTTGAGGCCGCCGATGCGGTGGCAGTAAAGGATCGCTTGGGTGATGTGGTTAATCTGGTGAAGTTGTCGCGTGCAGCACGCCGGGTGATCCGTGAAAACATCACGATTGCCTTGGGGCTCAAGGCGGTCTTTCTGGTGACATCCATCACCGGTCTGACCGGACTCTGGCTTGCCGTTCTGGCCGACACCGGGGCGACGGTTCTGGTGACGATCAATTCGCTGAGATTGTTGATTGCCTTGCGCAAGGCATAGGTCACAAAGAACGCAGGCAACAACAAATAAAGCCCGGCATGATGCCGGGCTTTTGCTTTGATATTGTTTTGTCCCGGCGCTTAAAGGTCTGCCATCATCTCAGATGGAATGATGGCACCGCGGTGGGTGATGACCTTGCTGGCGAGCTTGTGTCCGGCAAGTGTTGCTGTCACGCCGTTCTGTCCCTTGAGCAAGCCTGCCATAAAGCCTGCATTAAAACTGTCACCGGCGGCCGTCGTATCTATCGGGATGACCGGATCCGGGATCGGGACGTGTCGGGTTTCCCCGTCTTCATAAAGCATGCAACCTTGCTCTCCCTGTTTGACGACAATCAGGGCAGGACCCAGCTTGGCAATCCGGTTCACGGTGTCTTGTGCCGTTTCATCGCCCCAAAGAAGCTGTTCATCATCAAACGTCGGCATCATGACATCAGCAAGGGCGGTGATGCGTGCGTATGTCTTACGCGCCTGTTCTTCCTTGTCAGACCAAAGCTTGGGCCGGAAATTGCCATCAAAGGCGATCTTGCCACCCTTGTCTTTGTGGGACTGAAGTGTCTGGAACAGAGGCGTCGTGTCATCTTCAAGTACATGCAAGCTGATCCCGGAAAGATACAGCCATGGCGCATCTTCAAGTGCCTTTAGGTAGGCCGGGCTTGCCAGTGAAATCATCTTGCGTGCGGCCGACTGATTGCGCCAGTAGTGGAAAAAGCGTTCGCCATCCGCCCGGTTGGTGATCGAATAAAGTCCGGTATTTGCCGTATCCGTGCTGATCAGGAATTCATCGCTGACGCGGTTGGCTTTCAGCACAGACCGGATCTGTTCCCCAAACGGGTCTTCACCGACGGCAGAGGCAAAAGCGCACCTGATCCCAAGTCGGGCGAGATAAACCGCAGTATTAAACGTATCACCGCCAACCTTGACGCTTGCATCACCGGTCGGGTCGAATGAAATTTCGCCCATGGCTTCGCCAATGCAAATGACATCAACAGACATCACAAAACTCCCTGAGGTGAACTAGCGCAGCTTGCCACGTGCGGCGACCGCCATTTCTGTCATTTCGCCGTTCTGATCCTTGATCCAGATGGTCGGAAACAGGTTGGTCACGACGCAGATATGATTGGGGATGATCGAAATCACGTCACCGACCGCCGGGTCCCAGTCACTGTCACCAAGCTCGACGATGCCATGTTCCTCGGACAGGCTGACAATTGACGCATCCGGTGCTTCGCGAACCATGCCAAAACCCTCCAGGCCGAGCAGGTCGGAACTCAGCGCCTTTGATCCGGCATCAATGATGGCACGGGTTTTCGTCGGGCGGGAAACCACGGTGGTCTTGACGACCGCGGCACAGTTTTCAACACCACATGCGCTACGCGCAATCAGGGACCGGTCATTGTAAATGTAGGTCCCGGCGCGGTGTTCAGTTGCGTGATCAAATGCGGGCAGGGCGTCCAGGTTTGGCGTGCCACCGGTCGAAACAACAGGGCATGACAGCCCAGCGTCCTCAAGACGTTGTTTGGCATCACTCAGCCACTTATCGATGTTGTCTGCATGGTCCATCGGTGGATAGGTCATCAGGCCACCAAATCTCAGTCCGGGCAGCTCATTGATCATGGATGCCAGTTCGCTGGCATCCGCGGGGCTTTGCACGCCACACCGTCCGGCACCGGTGTCGCATTCCACAAGTACGGTCAATTCGGCGTCTTCATTGGCAAAGCGCGCCGATAAACCCTTTGCGACGGTCAGATTGTCACAGGTGACCGACAGCGTGCATTTGCGTGCCAGTGCCGCCAAACGATCAAGTTTGGCATCACCGATGACGTTGTAGGTCAGCAAAATGTCGCGCAGTCCCCCTTCAACCATAACCTCGGCCTCGCCGATCTTCTGACAGGTGATGCCGATTGCCCCAGCCTCAATCTGTCGTTTGGCAAAAAACGGCAGTTTGTGCGTTTTGATGTGCGGTCGTGTCTTTAGGCCAGCTGCGTCCGCAAGGTTTTGGAAACGCGCAATGTTTTCGTCAACAACGGGCAGGTCAATAACAAGGCAGGGGGTGTCGAGCATGCTGGTTCCTGGTTGGTTTGAGTTTGGCGCTCTCAGCTTTTTGCAAAACGAAATTGACATATCCTGAACCCCGTTGCTAGGGTAAATCCGAAATAACGGCAGACATTCCGTTATAACGGAAATAAACAATGTGGTTCCCATCGATTTTGCGAAAAATCGGGATGTCCCCATGGGCGCTTCGATAGATCCGCGAGGATGGCGAAAGCGACGTTCCTGAGGATGTCGCATTCAATGAAGGTTTCGATCAATTGGGAACCCGGGAGCGTGCATGTCTTTCTTGCAACTCCCGAAATTTTGAAAGCAGGAAAAATTACGATGACGATTAAAAGACACGGTGTTGGCGAAGGTAAGGGCAACGGGCAGAAGGCATTGCCATTTGCCAAGGCAACCGAGGCGGACGGCTGGCTTTATGTGTCCGGACAAACTCCGATGCGTGACGGTGAAGTTGTCGGCAACGGCATTGTCGAACAGTCCCGCATTGCGATCGAAAACATGATCAAGATTGTCGAAGATGCCGGTTACAGCACTGCTGACATCATGCGCATTGGTGTCTGGCTTGATGACGCGCGTGATTTCTGGTCCTTCAATGGCGTGTTCGAGGAATATTTCGGCGAAAATCCCCCGGCGCGTGCCTGCGTGCAGTCCTCGATGGTTGTCGACTGCAAAGTAGAAGTCGACTGCATCGCCTTTTGTAAGGCATAACAGTCTGCAATTATTGCGCTAAGACGTTAAATGAGGGGTTTATGACGGAACAGCAGATACGAAAGCGCGCGCGCGGCATTGATCGCGCGTTCGATATTCTGGACCATCTGCGCGATGTCAGAACCTCTCAGCGTCCTGCCGAGATTGCCCAGGCTTTGGGCGCGCCGACCTCGACGGTTTATGATCTGATTGGCACGCTGATTGATCATGGCATGCTTGAAGTGACCGATGCCAATGGCTCGGTCTTTTTGGGGCGGCGGGTTTATTTCCTTGGTCTTGCCTATCGTGACTATTTCGATCTGACCCGGCAGGCAGCCGGGGTGCTTGACGAAATTACGGCGAGTACCAACGAAACCTCCCAATTTTGCATGTTGGACGGCAACAAGTATACCGTGGCCCTGCAACGCGAAGGCAGCCGCCCGTTTCGCATTTCTGCCGATGTTGGGGAGCGTACGGCAATTCCCTGGACGGCATCTGGAAGGCTGTTGCTAGGCCATCTTGATGATCAGGAAATTCGCGATCTGATTCCCGCCGAAGATTTTATCCTGCCCGACGGAAGTCAAATGGATATTGATGGTTATATCGCCGAAATCCGCCGTGCCCATAAAGAACGCTTTTTTTCGTTCGACAGCATTGTGGACACCTTCACCCATTGCTTTGCCGCACCGGTCTATAATCAAAGCGGTATCTGTTCTGCCACGCTGTGTATTGTCGCGCCCAAGGACGACGCGCGCGAAAACTATGCACAGTACAAGAACGCCCTTCAGGCGGCAGCTGACAAGCTTTCCAAAACTGCCTGAACACAGATGGCATATATCTGCAACGCGTCACCCGGATTAATCGTCCGGGTGTTTTTGTTTCTGCGTCAGTGTGTTGATGACGTATTTTGCCTGAAAAGAGAAAGCGGCGGTTATCGTTTCCCGCATCGATAACCACCGCATTTCCACCTTGAGAGGCCTATGGGGAGAGAGGACCCATAGGTCTGAGAGACAAGCCGCTTGGGGATAAGTGCGAATGGGTTGCATTCGCGGGCTGTGTCGAGACCCGTTATAGGTAAGAAAAAATATCAACGCAAGTGAAAATCGTTCTCATTTGCGAAAAACTTTTGGTTGATGCCTTTCTGATATAAATATCCCGACAAAAACAGTTGGTTAATCGCGGCGCTTATGCCCGGATTTCCGCGATATTCAGATGTCGGAAATAGAAAAACCCGCAGTGTTTGTGCGGGTTTTGAATGGTTTTATCGTCGGATTTGTTCAGGCAATGATCCGCCGTAAATGATTGTCCCAGTGTTGCGATTTCAAGGAATCGTCGGGCAGTTCAACCCGTTTGCGACGAATCGCATCCAACCGCCAGCCATTGCCAAGGCCGCTGGTGCCAACAAATTCACCGGCCCGATCCGTTGCGGCAAGTCCGCAACCATCCGGGGCGGCGATGTGGGTCAGGAAGTCATTGGTTCGGGCATCCCAGAAGGTCACAAGCCCGCCGCGCGGACAGGAAATGCCAAATACCTGGCCCGATGCATCAAATCGCACCGACCCGCAATATTGCCGCATGCGGTACTGAACCGTATCCGGGGCCTCTATCGGGCGGATATCTGATCCCGGGTGCCAAATGCCGACAAGTGGCACCTGATCGGTCAGATCACCTTGATACTGGAAGCCTGCGGCAATCGTGCCATTCGATGCGACATCGAGATGGCGGATCGAAAGTTTGTGCCAGTCATGTTTCAGCGCTGCCTGATGAACAAGCTTGCCAGTGCGCCGATCGATGATCGACAGGTTTGGTTGCATCGAGCTGATATTAAGTGGTGTGCGCCCGTCCTGATCGGGGTGGGTGTGCAACCCGCCATTGGCAATCACCAGATGTTCGCCATCCGGCATCAGATGCAATTCATGCGGGCCGGTGCCAAAGCTATCGAATTCCGCCACCCGGCGATAGCCATCCTTCGCATCCCAGACGGAAACCACCCCGCGGGCATGATCAAAGTCGTTTTCTGTGATGTAAAGATAACGGCCGTCATTGGAATAGATCGCATGGCCATAAAACCGGCGGTCTTCCGGGCAATGCAGTTTGGCGCGAACATCCCCCGTATGGCGATCCAGGATCAGGCCATAAAGCCCCGGACGGCGTTCAACCGCTGCCACATCAGCATGGTCGGGGCGAAGGCCGATGTCGTGACCACGGCCGGGCAGGGGCTGTTCAAACAGAATTTTGCCCGACGCATTGAACGCGCTGACATAATAATCGCCATGATCCCCGGCACTGGCAGAGATATAAACCGCGCGGTCTTCGGGGTTTGGCGTGGTTGCCGCACGGGCAAGTCCCACCGGTAACAGGGTGAACGCCCCGCCTACACCCATAAGCTTCAGAAAGGAACGACGTTGAGTTTCCATCTTTGATCTCCTGCGCCCTGTGCCTTAGTCACCATCAAGGGCGTTAAAGCCGCCGCCAAGCTGGGTGTTGCCGCCCACATCGTTCTCAACAAGCGTGGTCAGGAATTCGATTTGCCCCTTAAGGTCTGTTAGCGTCTCATAGCCATCCGGCTGTTCCAGAACCTCGGTGACCGAGGGGGGTAGCTTGGCAACGCTGTCACCGACTGTTTGCCAGTTAAGACGGAAGGACCGATCCAGCAGGCTGTTTTCAATCAAGGCCGCCAGACCCTTGCCTTCTTCACCGATGTCGCCCCATTTGCCGTCATAGATCGCAAACAGGCCAATCAGGTTATGCTCAATATTGCGAAGTGAACGCTTCGAAAGCGGGCTTTCGGCGCGGCTTGCG
This sequence comes from Thalassospira sp. MCCC 1A01148, assembly GCF_001613795.1. Taxonomy (GTDB): domain Bacteria; phylum Pseudomonadota; class Alphaproteobacteria; order Rhodospirillales; family Thalassospiraceae; genus Thalassospira. The sequence continues at coordinate 42,954 of NZ_LPVZ01000024.1, read as the reverse complement.
CGTGCATCTTCGGCATTCTCGCCAAGCGGGCGGGCAAGCTTCTGTGTCGAGATGATCAAAAGGCCTTCGTGAAGGGCACGATACAGATCGGTCGCGGCAAACTTGGCAGTGGGATAATCCATGCTGTCCGGGCCAGCATTTTCCATGGCAGTGGCGAATGCAGGCCATTCTTCCTGCAATTCAGCCGATAGGGTACCAAGGTTGGTGGCAATCGCGGTGCCATATTGGCACAGGAACACGCCATCTTCATCAGCGGCAATCATCTGGTCGCCGTGATCATCGGCAAAAAGGACTTCCTCAAGCGCCGGGAATCCTTGAAGTGCTGCACTGGCACCGGCAAGCTTTTCGGGATCGGTATAGGCCGCTGGTTTGTCAAACATCAGTTTGCGGAACTGACGGGCCGCCGTGCCATGTTTGTCCGGCCAGTATTCGATATGCTGATCACGGCCGTTCGCAACCAGCGGCCCCATCCGCCAAGGCTGGATTTCCTGCCAGATATCCATCGCGGCGTGAAAGGCGGTTTGGGCGTCCTCAAGTCCGCCCGCATCCGGGTCAGAACAGAAATTCTCGAAGTCCTGTGTCAGTGTCTCGGTTGACGCATGAAATTCATCCAGTTTGGGGGGCATGACGGTGCCCAGCAAATGTGCCAAAACCGCTTGATAGTTTTCATCGGGGATATCGGCATGGGCACCGGGGCTTGCCAGACCAAAAGCCATTGCTGTCGTGGTCGAAAGCAGCAAACTGCGCCAGTTGGGTTTGAAGATCATATCACGTTTCCCGATATCCACTTGGTTGATGTCGTGTTCTGCAAGGTGTAGCGCATCACAATGATTTCAGAAACGCCAGCAACTGACTGCGCTCTGACGGTGGCATCCTTGTGACAGCATCGCGCGCGCTTTTGGCCTCGCCACCATGCCACAGGATCGCTTCAAGAATGGTTCTGGCCCGGCCGTCGTGCAGGAAGCGGGCGCGTGGATCAATCTCTTGCGCGCGGCCGATGCCCCAAAGAGGCGGCGTGCGCCATTCAGTGCCGGATGCCTGTGCCTCGGGCCGGTGATCTGCAAGGCCGTCGCCCATGTCATGAAGCAACAAGTCCGTATAGGGCCAGATGATCTGCCCGGACTGTTCGGGCATGTTGGCTCGTTCGGGCAACGCGTAACGCGGCGTATGACAGGATGCGCAGCCGATTGCTGCAAAGATCGTTTCGCCGGCCAGAACATCGGCGTCATTGGCATTCGTGCGGGCCGGCGGGGCGATGTTACGGGCGTAATACAGCACCAGATCGGTCATCACCGAATGGACTTCCAGCCCCTCGAATTCATCATCATTGCCATCGGGTGCTGTAATGCAATCCGTTTGCGCAGTCGTGCAGTCACCGCTGGCATTTGGATAAAGCGGGGTGGAAAGGCCAATATCGAACTGGAATGCATTCTGGTTTTGCTGATCCAGGGTCGGCATGCCAGCCTTCCAGCCAAACCGGCCAATCGCCATTTCTGATTTGGAAATGTCCCAAACCTGATTAAACCGCCCGGAAATGCCGTCGCCGTCGTCATCCTGCGGATCACTGGCCGCCATCAGAGTGCTGTCAGGAATGGCTTCCAGCAGCCCAAGTCCAATCATCGGCGGGGCAAGGCGCGGGGACACCATGATGTCGGGATGCAGTGGCCCATAGGCCAGATCGGTCATTTCATAGGTTGGGTTGCGCAAGGTAACCGTCTCACCCCCGGCCAAGAGAACGTCGGTCGTTGTGTAGGTTACCGTGACCCGCCCCTCGGCCTGAATGCCGGGGATCGAGAAATCCTGAAACTGGCCGCCATAAACCGGGTCGGGAATGGTGGCCTGCTTTCCATCCAGATGATCGCGGAGTTGCGCGGTGGTTTGTGGTGGGATGGACAGGCGTAGCAACATTGATGTTGCCCCGGCGTCGCTATCACTTTCGTCAACCGGATGACCGCGGCCATTTCGGATGTGGCATCCACTGCAGGCGCGTGAATTAAACAGTGGTCCCAAACCGTCTGCCGCCTTGGTCCGGGTCGGGGCGGTAACCCACAATCTTTGAAAAAGGGCTTCACCCAGCTTGAAATCAAGCCGCTTTTCAAAGCTCATGTTGGCTGACTGGTGCATGAAGGCATTGCGCCCCTTTGCCCCGGTCCAGCTTGTTTCGCCGCCGGGCAGGGCAGGGTCACCGATGGTTTGTGCATTGACGGCGATTGGCGCAAGGAGAAAGCCAATTGCCGCCAAGCAGAATGCAGGTGAAAACGAAGATCTCGGTGCGGGACGGTTCATGGAAGTCTTCTAGTTCGGGGTAAAAGCAAACGGCGGGAGACTTCATCCCCCGCCGTTCACAGTCAGTCAGGCAGGTGCCTGATGATCACGATTAGTTCACGGCAGCCGGGTTGTCGAGGCTGTCAGAACCTTCGAACTCAATCCCGTCAATGCCAACCGCAGCGATGATCTGTTCGATCGATTTGGTCTGATCGACAAGCGCATCAACAAAGGACTGAACGACGGCATTGCCATCTTCGTTGCCCATGGCGATCAGCTGATCAAAGGCTTCGCCAGCCTGTGCGCGGGTGACCATGACTTTACCGGCAACAACCGATGCCGCCAGCTTGGCGCGCAGTTCGGTGTCGAGTGCCGCGTCATTGGCCGCAACCAGATCAGAAAGCGACGGACCTTCAACAACCGAACCGTCAACACGGGTGTATCGGCCAAGGTAAACGTTCTGGATGCCCAGTGCGTCATAGAAGTGGCTGTTGTGGGTGTTGTCCGAGAAGCAGTCATGCTCTTCTTCCGGATCATGCAGCAACAGGCCGAGTTTGGTACGCTCGCCGCCCAGTTCGCCATAAGACAGCGAACCCATGCCGGTTACAATCGCAGTCAGGCCCGGAACGCCATCACCTTCAAGAACGGTTTCGCGTGCTTCGCCGCCTTCGGCCCACTGCGCGGTCATCCATTCAAGATCAGAAACCATCAGATCAACTGCTGCCTGAAGATATTCACCACGACGGTCGCAATTACCATTGGTGCAGGCATCACCCGATGCATAGTCGGTCCATTTACGTTCGCCGGCACCGGCATCGGTCCCGTTGAGGTCCTGACCCCAAAGAAGGAATTCAATGGCGTGGTAGCCGGTGGCAACGTTTGCTTCGACGTCGTCAACTTCATGCAGGCTTTCAAGCAGTGCGGTATCGATGGTCGAGGCATCGATGGTTTCGCCCGAAATGGTCAGCGTCGGATTGGCAATCACATTGGCGGTGTATGCCGGGTTTTCTTCGCTTTCTTCGCCGTAAAGGCCGGTTTCGACATAGTCGATCAGGCCTTCATCAAGCGGCCAGGCATTAACCTTGCCTTCCCAGTCATCAACAATCGCGTTGCCGAAACGATAAACTTCGGTCTGCTGATAGGGAACGCGCGACGCCAGCCATGCGGATTTCGCGGCATCAAAGGTCGCAGCCGACGGATTTGCAACCAGTTCATCAATCGTCGCCTGCAATTCCTTGGCGGTGATCAGTGAGTCCTCGTAACCGGCATGCGCGATATCGGCATAAGTGGTCAGCACGTCTTTGGCGGCCGGTGCGGCATATGCCTGCGCGCCAAGGGTAGAGACCAGTGCGGCCGTACCCAGAATCTTTGCGATCTTCATAGGAGTTCCCATCTATCCCTGAATGGTGAGCCAAGGGCAAAAGCCCCTTCGATCAAGGTGAAAATCCGTCACGCCCAACGACTGAACGCGCACATGAACTGTGACCCTGATCACTCTGCTTCCGCCAATTGATACTGCTTGTGAGAATGATTTTCAATTAAAGAATCATGAGTTTGCCAAATTTTGCGTTCCAGCAATGTTGTAATCCTTGGTTGACGCCGTTCTTAGGGCTGATCAGCATCTGATATGGAAGTTGACCTGTTTTTAAGCTTCTTGGCCGAAAGTGCGGGTTGGCATTTTCAAAACCATATAACCCCTGATCGTGCAAAGAGAGAGGCCCGATGAGCAACCAGACGTCGGAAGAAAAGAAAGTCAAACTCTGGGATTTCCCGGTTCGCCTGTTTCACTGGGCTCTTGTTATTGCCATCGTCACTGCCTGGTGGGCCAATCGGGAGGTGATGATTGATGTCCATGCCATTGCCGGATACAGCGTTCTGGCGCTTGTGATCTTTCGCCTCATCTGGGGCTTTGTTGGCAGCTCAAACGCCCGCTTTGCTGATTTCCTGACCGGTCCACGTCGGGTTATCGATTACTTGCGCAAATTGCCCAACGGTTCTGTGTCTGAATTGACATATGCCGGGCACAATCCCGCCGGGGGCTGGATGGTCGCGGTGATGATTCTTCTGGTCGGGGTGCAAGCGGTATCTGGCCTGTTTGCCAGCGAGAATACTTTCCTTTTCTTTGACGGGCCGCTTGTTGCCTATGTCAGTTCCGACTTTACCAGCACCATGAACTGGATCCATCAAACCAATATCAATCTGATCTATGGGGCGGTCGGATTGCACGTTTTTGCCGCCCTGTTCTATCTGGCCGTCAAACGCGAAAACCTGATCCGGGCGATTGTGATTGGCACCCGCCGCGTGCCCGCCGAGTTGGCAGGGCGCTTTGCAAACATTCGGTTTGCTTCACCCTTGCTGGGGATTGCGATCCTGATTGTCTGTGCGCTTGTGGTTTGGGGTGGTGTTACGCTGGCGCGTGGCTAGTTCGGGGTAAGATCCCGGACAATAAAAAAAGGCCAACGTTCTGTCGAAGGAACGCTGGCCTTTTTGATTTGCAAGTAAGCCCCATGATCTGGCCGGGGCGCCAGATCAAACTTTATTTGGTGCGGAACTCGTCGTGGCAGCCCTTGCATGACTTGCCAAGATTGCCCATCGCGGCCCCCATGGCGCCCTTGTCACCGACCGCATCGGCAAGGGCGAGGGCGGCCTGCTGCAATTCGGGGAAGCGACCGGCGAAATCATCCCAATTGGACCAGATGTCGGCACTTGCGGTGGTCTTTACGGACGCATCCGGGGTTTGCGGTTCAAATGCTTCCGGGGCAGCGCCCGCCGAAAAAGCAATACCCTTTGCCAGATTGGCCAGAACCGGGTCAGGCAGTTCACACTGGCCTTTCATAAAGCAGCCCAATGTACCCATCGCACCACCGATCCCATCCATCAACATCTTGCGGTTCTCGACCAACGCATTGTCGGATGCCTCATCAGCCTGTGCCATCATCGGGAAAGCGGCCCCTGCGAACATCACTGTTCCAAGGATTCCTGCGGTAAGGAGGTTCTTCATCATGTGTTCTCTCTCTAAAAACGCGTTAATGTGTCTCTCCGGGTGCAGCGTACAGTTTGGATTATTATGTTGGGATGTAAGCATGTTGTTGCCATCGACCCGCCGCAAGGCTTAGTGTCCCAGCAACGCCCCCGAAACCGTAATCACAAGCGCGTGATCTCATGATTGTTCTGTCATTGCGCGCCAAGGAAACGTTCGCCCATGCCTGCTGCCACCCGCAATAACGCATCGCCTACGCAGTCTGCCCCGGACTCTCAGGCTCTTGACGCCATTATTCAGGAAGGCCGCGGACGCGCGCGTGCGGTTATCCGGGACTGGAACCTGAAGCACGCCTATATCAATGGTGTCTGGCGCCCGGCGGATAGCCGCGAAACGCTCGATGTCCTTGATCCTGCCAAGGGCGATGTCATAGGTGCTGTGCCGTTCATGCGTACATCCGAGGCGCGTCAGGCGATTGACGCGGCCCATGCAGCCTTTCCGTCCTGGTCTGGAATGCTTGCGCGCGAACGGGCGGCTATTTTGCACCGCTGGCGCGATTTGCTCGAAGCCCATCAGGAAGAATTGGCCGCCCTCATCACCCTTGAGCAAGGCAAGCCCCTTGATCAGGCAAGGCGCGAAGTGGTCGGTGCGATTGCCTATGCCGAATGGTACAGCGAAGAAGCCAAGCGCGCCTACGGTCAGACCATGCCGGCAACCCAGCGTGATCGGCGTGTTGTCGTCCAAAAGCACCCGGTGGGTGTGGTTGCGGCCATTACACCATGGAACTTCCCGCTGACCATGGTGGTGCGTAAATGTGCGCCTGCGCTGGCGGCAGGGTGTACCGTGATTGTCAAACCGGCGGAGGATACCCCGCTGTCCGCGCTGGCAGCAGCCAAATTGGCCGAACAGGCCGGTTTCCCTGCCGGGGTGTTTAACGTCGTGACTGGTCTTCCCCATCCGATAGGCGAGGCCCTGACAGGCGATCACCGTGTGCGCATGCTTTCCTTCACCGGTTCAACATCGGTGGGCAAACGGTTGATGGAACAATGCGCACCAACGATGAAAAAGTTGTCGCTGGAGCTTGGCGGCAATGCCCCCTTTATCGTCATGGACGATGCTGATCTTGACGCGGCTGTTGCCGGCGCGATGATTTCAAAGTTCCGCAACAGTGGCCAGACCTGCGTTTGCGCCAATCGCATTTTCGTCCAGGACGGTGTTTATGATGCCTTTGTCGAAAAGTTTGTTGCGGCCAGCAAGGCACAAACAATCGGCAACGGGTTTGTGCCGGGTGCGGAATTGGGGCCACTGATCAATCGGCAGGCGGTGGCGAAGGTCGAACGCCTTGTGGCCGATGCCCAAAAACGCGGAGCAACCCTGATCTATGGTGCCCCCTTGCCCGAAGAAGGCTTCTTCACCCGCACGCTTGTCATGACCGATGTGCCCGATAATGCGGATTGCTTTGACGAGGAACTGTTTGCCCCGGTTGCGCCGATCTATCGGTTTGGCACCGAGGACGAAGTAATCAAACTTTCCAATCGTGTGCGAACCGGGTTGTCATCTTATATCTACAGTCGTGACATCGGTCGCATTCAACGTCTGGCAGACCGGCTTGAGACCGGTGTGGTCGGCATCAATGATGGCACGACAAGCCACGAAGGCGCGCCGTTTGGCGGGGTAAAGGAAAGCGGTCAGGGCCGGGAAGGCGGGCATTGGGGGCTTGAGGAATATCTTGAACCCAAATATCTCAACTACGCGCTTTAAGACTCGAAGCCTGTCAGCTAGCCAAAGCGGTTTGATACGCGATATTGGCAAGCAACTTGAAAGATCGCAGAACGGCAATATCAATATTGAATATTGCCGTTTTTGTATTTTTGAAGAGCTATGCAAAATTGTTTGCCCGGAGTCTGGCGAAAACGTCACCAAATTCGACCGAATTGAGAGAAAATCCCGCCTGAGAAAAACAGTTTTCGTTGGTTTTTCTTCTGCGGTTGCAATGTCAAAGGGCTCCAAAGTCGATGATTATGTCACGAAGGTGTCTCCGGATGCGTTGGTGGTAGTGGGTTTTTTGTGAAAAATCCAAGAGAAACAAGGGCCTTATTTGTCATGAAACAAACATGATGACCGCGCATGGCAAAAATGTGACCGCAGGATAAATAGGTATGCGCCAAATGCATGTTTGGGGTGATAAAACTCTTCTCGTCGGTATGATCAAACAGGCGTACACCGGGTTTAACGAAACACATCGCGAAACCCCGGCGGGAACAATGCCGGATGATTTTATGAGGAAACGGACATGAAAATGTATCGTGATTATGACCTGGTTGCCCTGCAGCGTGAAGCTGAACATCTCCGTGCACAGGCTATGCGTCAGATGCTTGTTGCACTGGTACGCAAAGTTGGTGCCCTGTTTGGCGCACACAACAAGCCCCACGGTGGTGTTGCTGCTGGCGCGTAATTGCCGCGGCTGACCACACCCTGCGACCGTTCAATCGGTACGCTTAAAAACGCCTCCGCATCTCGTTGTTGCGGAGGTGTTTTTGTTTGGGCACTTCACCTTCGCAGTTTGCACCGCTATTAAGGGGGATCGACCCCCGTTCGAATTGCGCAGAAGTTGGTTTCCATGAAGCTTGCCCATTACGCCTTTGGCGAAGAAAACCGTGACAACGGCACCATCGTGATTGTCCATGGCCTTTTTGGTCAGGCGCGGAACTGGACGGCCATCGCCCGGCGATTGGCGGAAAAGTATCACGTTGTCACCGCCGATTTGCGCAATCACGGACGCTCCGACTGGGATGCGGAGATGACCTATCCCGCCATGGCTTCTGACCTGGCTGAACTGATCGGCGATGTTTCCGACAAGCCGGTGCATTTGGTCGGGCATTCCATGGGTGGCAAGGCGTCCATGGTGCTGGCACTTTCGGCCGATGCCACTTTGGTTGCCGATCTTGTGGTGGTCGACATTGCCCCGGTTTCCTATGACCACGATTATAGCGGCTTTATCAATGCCATGCGTGGCGTTGATTTCTCGGCCATTTCGCGCCGCGCCGAGGTTGAGGACGCGCTCTCGTCCGGGGTGTCTGAAAAAGGCGTTCGCCAGTTCCTTGCCCAGAATGTCGCAACCGACAAGGATAGTGGTGCGATGTCATGGCAGGTCAATATAGATGCCATGGCCAACCATCTTGATGATATTACCGGCTGGCCAAAAGACGGGCTTGCCGAACAGTATGATGGCGATGTGCTGTTTATTTCGGGTGCGAACTCGCACTATGTCGATCCCAAGGACCGCGATCACATCAAGGCGCTGTTTCCCAAGGCGGCCTTTACAAGCATCAAGGGCGCAGGCCACTGGGTGCATGCCGAGAAACCCGATGCAGTGCTTTTGACACTGTCTGCCTTCCTGAAACGCTAGTCCGGTATTGCCAGCATGTTCGATGTTCCCAAAGGCTGGTCTGTCCCCGATCAGGATCATGTGCGTGTCAGTGATATCGAATGTTTGTCGGACAACTGGTATCGGCTTTATCGCGTCAGCTTTGATCTGAAACGCACAGACGGATCATGGCAAAGCCAGACGCGCGAAGCCTATGAACGGGGTAATGGGGCGGGCATTCTTCTTTATAATCGCACTGATCGCACCGTTATCCTGACGCGGCAGTTTCGCCTGCCAAGTTTTGTTAATGGCAACGAAGACGGCATGCTGATCGAAGTGCCCGCAGGTGTGCTTGATGATCGTGACCCCGCCGCCGCCGTCATTGCCGAGGTGGAGGAAGAAACCGGCTATAAGATCGGAAAACCCCGTCAGGTCTTTGACCTGTTCATGAGCCCGGGTTCAGTAACCGAGCGTCTGCATCTATTTGTTGCCGAAGTCACCCGCGATCACCGCAAAGGGGATGGCGGCGGTCTGCATGAAGAGGGCGAGGATATCCATGTTCTTGAGATCGGCTTTGACGACGTCCTTTCGATGTTGGCCGATGGTCGCATCCGCGATGCCAAGACGGTCATTCTTTTGCAGCACGCGCTTCTGACCGGCCTGCTTGGCAAGTAATTGCCGTTACCAGGGCAATGCATTGCCGTCATAGGCATAAAACCCGCCAGAGCTTTCTGCGGTGAGTTGATCAAGCACCGTTAGCATATTCGCAGTAGCCTCTTCGGGGCTCTGAACCCGAAGGCCCGATTTGGCAAACGGCCCGGAAAGGCCGGTATCAACCGTGCCGGGATGCAGGGCGACACAGACCGCTTCGCGTTTATTGCGGCCAATTTCGATCGCGCTGCATTTCACCAACTGATTAAGTGCTGCTTTTGCCGCACGGTACCCATACCATCCGCCCATGCGATTGTCGCCAATACTGCCGACCTTTGCCGATAGGGTGGCAAACACCGATTTGCCTGACCGTGGCAATAGCGGGCAGAAATGCTTCATCAACAGGGCAGGGCCAATGGCGTTGATGTGAAACTGCTTGGCCATATAGTCGGCATCAATGTGTCGCAGGGATTTTTCGGGCTGGAATGTCTCGTCATGCAGATAGCCTGTGGCATCAACAATCAGCCGTACCTCGCCGCCCAGTGTTTTGATAAAGCTCGCGCATTCGGCAATGGAGTCCGGACGATCAAAATCAAGCGCCGGGCTGCTGGAGCGCGAAAGTGCAATCACGCCCGCGAACTGCTGGCTTGCTTGCAGGTGGGCCACAAAGGCCTGCCCGATGCCGCCTGTTGCACCGCAGACCACGGCAAGACCATCTCGGGGGAAGCTTTCGAATGCGGGCGCGGTGCTCATATCGGCGGGCTCGGTTTTGTGATCGATATTCTGGTTACGGCTTGGCAATCACTGCGGTTCACATGTGCTTGGGCGGTGCGTCGTCGAACGCTCTTATCTTCACAAGCACAAAGGATTTCGAAAATGGCATATGCGTATACCGAGGCTCAGGATGCACAGGCAGTCGCCGAGCTGCAATGGGCGAAGGCCGATACGGTCATGTTCACCACGTTTACATCCTGTATCGGACTGATGGGGATCAAGGATGATCAGGTTATCGGTGTGCACTTGCCGCTGCGTGATGGTGCGAATGCGGTGACCAACGATGATATCGATGCCGCGATTGCATTGCTTGATGGTGCCGCAAATCCGGTAATCATCGGTGCCGTCAGTGCCTGGAAGGCCAGCGCATCGGCTGTGTTTGACCATCTTGTTGATGCCCTTAACCCGGTTGAGCAATACGCCTATGGCGACGGGACCTATGGCGGGTCGGTCAGTAACGGTCGGGTGCAGCCAGAATACGTCTGATCATGCTGTAATGACCCAAAGAAAAAGCCGCCTGTCTTGCAACGGGCGGCTTTTGGTTTTTGCGTATTGGCTTCGGTGCGTTATTCGGCAGCGTTGATATGGGTAACGTTTGGCGCGCTGCGGGCACCCTTGCCCTCGTGATCGTGACGGCGGATGAATTCCTTGATCCGTGGGCTGATCTGTTCACGCCAGCGCCGCCCGTTAAACACACCATAATGACCAACACCCTGCTGCACATGGTGCATGCGCATGCTGTCTGGCAGGTTGGTGGTAAGCTTGTGTGCGGCACGGGTCTGGCCCATGCCTGTAATGTCATCGCGCTCGCCCTCGACGGTCAGAAGGGCGGTTTTGGTGATGGCGGATGGATCAACCGGAACCCCCTGCCAGCGCATGGTGCCTTCGGGCAGGCTGTGTTCGTGGAACACGGCCTTAAGTGTCTGAAGATAGAACTCGGCCGTCATGTCCATGACAGCCAGATATTCCTGATAGAAACTACGTTTTGCTTCGGCGCTCTCACCATCACCTTCGACAAGGTGGTTGAACATGTCGTGATGGGCCGAAACGTGACGGTCCCAGTTCATGCTCATGAAGCCGGCAAGTTGCATGAAGCCCGGATACACACGGCGCATCACACCTGCATGGGGCAGGGGCACATGTGAAATCACATGGCGTTCAAACCACTCAAGGCTGTGCTGCTTGGCGAATTTGTTGACCTCGGTCGGGTTTTCGCGGGTATCGATCGGCCCGCCCATCAACGTCATAGAGGCCGGCTGGCATGCTTCGTTTCCTGCTGCCATCAATGATGCGGCAGCGACCACCGGAACAGACGGCTGGCAAACGGCCATCATGTGGGTGTTCGGGCCAAGCTTGCGCAGGAAGCGCATCAGATAATCGACATAGGTATCAAGATCAAAATGCCCCAGATGAACCGGTACCAGACGGGCGTCAACCCAGTCGGTGATATAGACATCGTGATCGGGCAAAAGGGCTTCGACCGTCCCGCGCAGAAGGGTTGAAAAGTGCCCGGAAAGCGGGGCGACGATCAACAGGCGCGGGTCATCGGGCTGTTTTTTCAGGTGGTCGGTTTCGCGCTTGAAATGCAACAGGTTGCAAAAAGCTTCGCTGTGGACGACTTCCTCGGTGATCGGGACGGTTTCGCCGTCAATCACTGTGGTGTCCAGACCAAATTCCGGTTTGCCGTAACGATGGGTGATATGGGTGAACACGTCACATGCTGCGGCTGCGGCCCGACCCTGATGGGTGTAGGACATCGGATTGGCCGGATTGCGCAGCCACTTTTTGCTGGCATCTGCTGCCATACGAAGCGGGCTTATCGTGGCGTGCTGCAATTCATAAAGGTGATACAGCATTAACTCTCACTCCCGGGTGACCCACAAACTTAGTGTGGTCACCAACCTGGTTTACGGCTTTTCATCCTGTTTTCGTGCACAGTTCGTATGTGTGCACGCACTTTGGCATTTTTTCAGATTTCTGATCAGAGCTGCCAAATGGCCAAGGCTGATCTGATGCACAGCGGAAAACGGCTGGGTAGCAGCATGCAGAAATCCAGTAATTGCCATGAAGCCTACGTTAGTTCGACTTTCATGCAATAGCCATTAAGTATGATGAAATTCCAAATTATCGTTTTTCACTCTGATTCAACCGAATATTCCCCGTATTGTCGAGTAAAATTTTGCAATGCAGCGCAAGTTGTTGCGTTGCAATAAATGTTTTCAGCCGGATTGGCGTCAGGCGCATGTTGTGCTGGTTCATCTGCCAGGTGCAAAGCAGACTCGTTTGTCATGTGCGGGGAAGGCCGGCCTTGCATATGCACATGTCAAAAAAAGCGCCGCTATCGGGGAGATAGCGGCGCCAGTATGCGGAGTATGCGGAATTCATTACTGTACTTGAAGAGGCCCCTTGGGGAAGACCGGGCGTAGGGAAGGTCTGACCGACAGGCGGGACAGGGTTTGGGTGCGGGGTTGCCTGCCGGTCAAACGCCCGTGATGGACAAAAGCTTGGTGGCTTATGGTCCGGGCCTCGTCAACACAGATAAAGTGTGTTGGGAATTCGTAGAATTAGATCCTAGACCAGACCGCGAAGGGTTTGGGCCATGCCAAGTCCGATGACGAACAGGAAAAATCCTGTGCTGCCGACAACAGCGACCGTGCTGCAAAGCTCGTTCAAGCGGGTCGGGTTATCAATCAGTTTCAACATGGTCTGTCCTCCTCAATCTGTCTGAAGAAACCATAATGTTCTGATTTTGTTCCAGCAAGAACAAAATTGGAACAAATGAGCCTGAGTGCAACCAAGTAATTGATTTTGCTTAAATAAATAATGTTCACAAATGTTCTCATTTCGGGCTGAAAACACAAGCCAGAGCAGCATTTGTTCATGGTTCTGGTTCACAAACTCCCGGAAAACTGCGAGTCCGTGCGAGTCTTGATCAGGATGTTCGTCGTGTAACCGTTGGTCGTTGGTGCTGGATGGTCTACCGCGCCGATCAACGAGGCCGGTTTTTGCAATAAGCGGTGCGCGACCCGTGAAATTCGCAAACTGTTTGCGCCGCAAACGCAAATGCATCGCTGGAATCAAATTGTTGCACGATGTTTCAACTGTCCTAAAATACAGGAAATCAGGCTGTTCTTACGGTGGTTTTGCTACAAACTGTTACGGTTAAACTGAATTTCAGTAAAACGGCTTCGATTGCGTGTGATCGCAGTGGTCTTGCCCCGATGGATCGTGTAACAGTGCGCAATAGGATTTGGTGATGCGGTTTTGCTGATCAGGACACAGCAGGACACGGCGTCACAGTCCGGTGGTCAGGAAACTGGCGACCGATTATCGGTCACAGGCAGGGGCATATTCCTGTCGGGTGACAAATAGCAGACAGGACCGGAGAACCCGGTTCTGCAACACGGCATCGGCCGTGCCCCGATTGTCTGCCAGGATCGCAAGATCCGGGGTCCCACCTTGGCGACGGGAAGGAAACGTTGGAAGGCTAAGGGCATAATGAAACAAAGGCTTAAGCATCGTATCGCGGATATCGTGATTTTCGGTGGGACCGGAGATCTGGCGCTACGTAAACTTTTTCCCGCACTGTATGAAATGGAACGCACCGGGCGTTTCGATGATGAAACCCGTATCTTTGGCGCATCGCGCAGCGAACATAGCGACGAAGATTTCCGGGCCAAACTGCATGAAGCCGGGAAGAAATTCATTCCCGAAGGTGAATTTGATGCGGAAATCTGGGCGAAATTCGCCAATCGCATCGCCTATGTACAGGTCTCTGCCGGGGATGAAGCCGGGTTCAAGGTCCTGCATGAAAAGCTGTCCGATCAGCCTGATCGTGATCGCGTCTTTTATTTCTCTACCAGTCCCGCATTGTTTGCCGACATGGCCTTTAACCTGAAAAAGGCCGGCCTGGTGACACCGAATTCCCGCGTCGTGCTTGAAAAGCCGCTGGGTCATGATCTGGACAGTTGCCGTGAAATCAACGGCCAGATCGGTGAAGTGTTCGAGGAAAACCAGATTTTCCGTATCGACCACTATCTTGGCAAGGAAACGGTGCAAAACCTGATGATTCTGCGCTTTGCCAATGCGATGTTCGAACCGCTGTGGAACAGTGCGCATATTGACCATGTTCAGATCACGGTCGGCGAGGAAGTCGGGGTCGAGGGCCGCTGGTCCTATTATGACGATGCCGGTGCGATGCGCGATATGGTGCAGAACCATATGCTGCAGCTTCTTTGCCTTGTTGCGATGGAACCGCCCTATGTCCTTGATCAGGATGCGGTCCGCGATGAAAAGGTCAAAGTGCTCAAGGCCCTTCAGCCGATCAATGACAGCAACATCGATAGCTCCACCGTGCGTGGCCAGTACCGCAAGGGCGCTGTGGGCGGCAAGGAAGTTCCGGGCTACCTTGAAGAAGAAGGTGCCAATACCGACAGCACCACCGAAACCTTTGTTGCGATCCGGGCCGAACTTGATAACTGGCGTTGGTCGGGTGTTCCGTTCTATCTGCGTACGGGCAAACGTTTGCCCAAACGCCATTCGGAAATTGTCATCCAGTTCCGCGATGTCCCGCACCAGATTTTCCCGCTGGCAAAATCCATGACCAACTATCAGGCCAACAGGCTGGTCCTGCGCCTGCAGCCGGATGACGGTATCCATCTTGTGCTTAATAACAAGAACCCGGGGCCAGGGCTTGTGCGTTTGCGCCCGACGGCATTGAACCTGTCCTTTGCCGAGGCGTTTGGTGGCCGCAGCCCGGATGCCTACGAGCGTCTTTTGCTGGATGCGATTGATGGCAACAACACCCTGTTTGTCCGCCGCGATGAACAGGACATTGCCTGGCAGTGGGTCGACGCCATCCAGGATGCGTGGCAGAACAATCACGTCACGCCCAAAGGATACACCGCCGGAACCTGGGGCCCGTCTGCTGCCATCGCCCTGATCGAACGTGATGGCCGGACCTGGAACGAAGAAGCCGGGTCCTAGAATTGTGCAGCCCGGTCCGGGCCGCAATGCTTGTTGCCGGGGGCTTGCGCAGCCGCGCCATGACCCCAACTTCGGGAAGAAGACATGACAAACGAACGCACATTCAAAAGCGGCGATGAAATGCTTGCGGCAATGGTCAAGGAAACCATTGATCGGCTGGAATTTGCCATCGCCACCCGCGGCCACGCCAGCATGGCTGTTGCCGGCGGACGCTTTCCCAAGCCGCTGTTTCAGACCCTTTCACAGGCGCGCCTTGACTGGTCGAAGGTGATCGTCACCCTTGGTGATGATCGCTGGGTCGGTCTTGATGATGATCAGTCCAATGAAAAGCTGGTCCGTGACAACCTGTTTATCAACGAAGCGCAGAATGCCCGCTTTGTGTCGCTGAAAACATCTGACAGCAGCCCTGAAGACGCAGTGGGAACCGTCAGCGCACGCCTGCGCATCGAAATGCACTGGCCGCTTGATATCGTATTTCTGGGGATGGGGGATGACGGCCATACCGCATCGCTTTTCCCGTCCTCAACCCCCGAAGCCCTTGATAAGGGGCTTTATCCCAAGCATGGCGAACTGGTTGCTGCTGCCCGCCCGACCGTATCCCCGGTCCCGCGTATCAGCATGACTTTGCCTGCCATCCTCAATGCCCGGTATATTGGGATCCATATTACCGGACAGTCCAAATGGTCGACCTATGAGGCCGCGAAAAACGGCACGGAAATCGAAGAGATGCCGGTTCGCGCCATCTTGCAGCAGAACGATGTCCCCGTCGATCTGTGGTGGAGCGCCGAGAACCCGAAAGGCTGAACCCCATGAAACGTGAAATCGAACAAATTACCAAACGCATTATCGAGCGTTCCAAACCAACCCGCGAAGCATACCTTGCCAAGATCGAGGCCGCGGCCTCTGATCGTCCGCATCGCGCGGCCCTGTCATGTGGCAACCTTGCCCATGCATCGGCTGGCTGCGGGGCTGCGGAAAAGCAGCGCATTAACGGCGAAGACGGCGCGAACCTTGGTATTGTGACGTCCTATAACGATATGCTTTCGGCCCATCAGCCGCTGGGCGTTTACCCGGACCGCATCAAAAAGGCGGTGTTTGAAGCCGGCGGCACTGCACAGGTGGCCGGCGGTGTTCCAGCCATGTGTGATGGCGTGACCCAAGGCCGTCCGGGCATGGAACTGTCGCTTTTCTCACGCGATGTGATTGCCATGTCGACGGCTGTGTCGCTGTCGCATGATGTGTTTGACGCTGCCATGTATCTTGGTGTCTGCGACAAAATCGTTCCGGGTCTTGTCATGGGCGCATTGTCATATGGCCATATCCCGGCGGTGTTTGTTCCGGCCGGTCCGATGCCATCAGGCCTTCCGAATAATGAAAAGGCCCGCATTCGTCAGCTTTATGCCCAGGGCAAGGTTGGCCGCAAGGAATTGCTTGAGGCCGAAACCGCGTCCTATCACAGCCCGGGCACGTGCACCTTCTATGGCACGGCGAACTCCAACCAGATGCTGATGGAAGTCATGGGCTTGCATCTTCCGGGGGCGGCGTTCGTTAATCCGAATACGGACCTGCGTGATGCGCTCACCGAAGAAGCCGCACGTCGCGCCATGCAGATTACCAAGCTTGGCAATGACTATCGTCCGATCGGCAAGATCCTTGATGAAAAGGCGTTTGTGAACGGGATCGTTGGTCTTCTGGCAACTGGTGGCTCAACCAACCACACCCTGCATCTTCCGGCCATGGCACGTGCGGCCGGGATCGAGCTTCGCTGGGATGATTTCGACGAACTGTCGCGTGTGGTGCCGCTTCTTTGCCGCGTTTATCCGAACGGTCAGGCGGATGTGAACCACTTCCATGCGGCTGGCGGTATGGGCTTTGTAATTTCCGATCTGCTCAAGAACGGTATTTTGCACCCGGATCTTGAAACGATTCACACTGGTGGAATGGCGGCCTATGGCACCGAGCCGTATCTTGATAATGGCAAGCTGGCATGGCGTGATGCACCGGAAACCAGCCATGACGAGGAAATCCTGCGTCCGGCTGAAAAGGCGTTCAGTGCTGATGGCGGCCTGCGCATGCTTTCGGGCAATCTCGGCCGTTCCGTGATCAAGGTTTCCGCTGTTAAGCCGGAAAACCGCGTGATCGAAGCCCCGGCTGCGGTGTTTACATCCCAGGAAGAAATGATGGAGGCCTTCAAGGAAGGCAAACTGCATCGTGATGTGGTTTGCGTTGTCCGCTTCCAGGGGCCGAAAGCCAACGGCATGCCGGAACTGCACAAACTGACCCCGCCGCTGGGTGTCTTGCAAGATCTTGGCTACAAGGTCGCCCTTGTGACGGATGGCCGTATGTCGGGTGCATCGGGCAAGGTCCCGGCTGCCATTCACGTGACACCCGAAGGCATGATGAATGGTCCGATCGCCAAGGTTCAGGATGGTGATATCATCCGTCTGGATGCCGAAACTGGCGAGCTTTTGCTGAACGTTACCGATGCCGAATTGGCCAAGCGTGACTTTGCGACCTTTGATCATAAGGCAGAACATCAGGATGGCTTTGGTCGCGAGATGTTTGGTGTCTTCCGCGAACATGTTGGTCTGGCTGAACTTGGCGCCTCTGCAGCCTTCCCGGGGGAGGCTGAAGTCGCGTAATGCAGCTGGTTGGTGATATTGGCGGGACCAACGCCCGCTTTGCCTGGCTGGACGAGGCTGGCGATCCCTATACACCCATGACATTGCCGGTGCGTGATTATGCCACCATCGGTGATGCCATGCGCGATTTCATGGCCAGGACCAATTGCACGGATTTGCGTGAATTTGCCGTGGCTGTGGCATGCCCTGCCATGGCTGATACGGTCAAGTTCACCAATAATCCGTGGGTGTTCTCGAAAGAAGCGCTCAAGGCCGAATTCAATCTGGATCGGCTTGTGGTGGTCAATGACTTCACCGGTCTTGCCATGTCTGTTCCTTATCTCGGGGACGAAGACCTGATCACGCTGTTTGATGGTCCGGGCCGTCCGGGGTTGCCGCTTGCTGTGGTCGGGGCGGGCACGGGGCTTGGTGTTTCGGGGCTTTTGCCACACGAAGGCAAATGGCTTCCGATCCAGGGCGAAGGCGGGCATGTATCGCTGCCCGCGATTGATGATCTTGATTACGAGATCGTCAAATTCCTGGGCCGCGAACTTGATCGTGTATCAGCCGAACGTGTGCTTTCGGGGATGGGGCTTGAAAACCTCTATCGGGCGCTTGCCGCGATTGATGGACTTGATGTCGAACCCAAAACGGCGGCCGAGGTCGTTGATGGTGCCCTTAAATACGGTGACGCCTTGTGTCTGAAGGTGCTGGACCGGTTCTGCATGTTCCTTGGCGGCGTTGCCGGGGATCTGGTTTTGACCCTTGGGGCCTTTGACGGGGTGTTTATCGGTGGCGGTATTGGTCCGCGTATTACCGATTACATGAAGAAAAGCGCGCTCAAGGAGCGCATGATCGCCAAGGGGCGGTTCCGTGATTTGATGAATGATGTGCCGGTGCGCCTGATGACGGCGAAATACCCGGCCCTGATCGGTTGCGCCAAGATTTTAACGGCGTAATCGAAACCTGGAGGAAACTTAATGAGCCTTTCATCGCGTGAAATTCTGTCCAAGGCACCGGTCGTTCCGGTTCTGGTGATCGAAGACGTCAACGATGCCGTGCCGCTGGCCAAGGCGCTGGTTGCTGGTGGTCTGCCGGTGCTTGAAATCACCCTGCGCTCGTCCGCAGCCGAAGAAAGCATCAAGCGCATCATCGCCGAAGTCCCTGATGCGATTACCGGGGCGGGAACGGTTGTGAATGCCAAGCAGATGGAACGCATGGCCGAGATCGGTTGTGCTTTTGCTGTTTCGCCGGGCCATACCGAAGGCCTTCTGAAAGCTGCCAAAGACACCGGATGCCCATTGCTTCCGGGTGCTGGTACGCCCTCGGAAATCATGAACCTGATTGATCATGGCTATGACATTCTGAAATTCTTCCCGGCTGAACAGCAGGGCGGTGTTTCGATGCTCAAAGCCATTTCCGGTCCACTGCCCCAGGTATCTTTCTGCCCGACCGGTGGCGTTTCGCTGAACAATCTTGCCGATTACCTGGCCCTGCCAAACATCATCACAGTGGGTGGTTCGTGGGTGGCTCCCAAGGATGCGGTCAAGGCCGGTGACTGGGGCAAGATCACGAAGCTGGCACAGGAAGCGACCGACAAGGTAAAGGCGCTGCGCGGCTGATCATCCATCAGATTGGTGTTTGATGACACTGATATCAGAAACAAAAAAAGGGACCGAAACGGGTCCCTTTTTTCATCAGGGTAGTCCATGCGACTTTTTCGGTGTCGCAACCGATTCAAGGCCTAGCCTTTGATACGGTCGACATACCAGGTCGAACCGTTGAACTTGCGCTGCAGACCGAGGTCGGCAAGTTCTGCGTGGCTCAGCGAATCCCAACCGTAGCTCGAAGCCTTGTGGGCACGTGCCGGGCCGATCTTGCTGACGATCTGACCGAAAAGCGAACCAAACGGCATGCGTTTGGTGAACGGGTCGTTCGCGACGTTGAACTGCGGTGCAGCGGAAACCGTGTGTGCCATAGTGGCCTCCTTTGATCTACGGTTGGTGTGTCTTTCGATTTGCGGAAAATGTCATATGCGAAATAAAACGGGAACTACTTTGTTTTGCATAGTATCTGTGCAAAAATGCACGAATATTTGGACTGATTCCAAGGGGTGAGATAACGCATATGAATTGGAACGATTTGCGCTACTTCCTTGTTCTTGCGGAAGAAAATAGCCTGTCAGGTGCCGCGCGACGTCTGCGTAAAGAGCATACCACCGTTGCAAGAAGGATTGAGGCGCTCGAGGGGGACCTTGGAACGAAGCTTTTTGACCGTTTGCCGCGTGGCTGGCAGCTCACTGCGGCGGGCCGGAATCTTGTTCCTGTGGCCGAACGAGTCGAAGAAGAAGCCCTGACATTCGAGCGACAGGCAAAGGGCGATGAAGCCGCACATGGCGTTGTGCGTATTTCCGTGCCCCCGGTGGCGGGGCGTGTGTTGTTTGCCCCGCGTCTGGCCCGCTTGCTCAAGGCGCATCAGGGACTCGAATTTGAAATCGTCGGGGCCGCCAATGTGGTCAACCTTGCCCGGCGCGAGGCCGATATAGCAGTGCGCATGATCACGCCGCGTGAACCCGGCCTGATCACCCGCAAGCTGGTCGAACTGGGGGTGGGGCTGTATGGCGCGGTCGGCTATCAGGAACGCGTGCCGGAAATGTATTGGGAATTCTGCGGTTACGAAGACACCACCTATGGTGCCTCCAAGCGCGAATGGGTGCGCACCGTCCTTGATCGTGAATTGCCGTGCCGCTTCCGTGCTGATGACACAGAAACCGTGCGACAGTTCATTGCTGCAGGGCATGGTGTTGGCGTCTTGCCCCGGTACTTTGGCGATCAGGACGAGGAACTTGAACTGATCCACGCTGATACTGACGGCCGCAGCCGCGAGAGTGTCTGGATGGTCGTGCATCCCGATATGCGTCGCTCGCCGGGGGTGCGCCTTGTGATGGATGCGTTGATCCGGGCCGCAGACAACATTGCCGAGGAATATCAGGTCTGAGTCGTGCCGTGGTTTCGTTTTAAGCAAAACTGATCAGGTTGGCGTCAGGCTGCGTACCAACTGTTGGCTCGGGATAAAAATCCCATATTTGTTTTATTCGTGCGGCGGTGCTTTTGCCTGTCTGCATGCAGCTGGCGGTGGCGATGACATCGACCCGGGATTTGGAAAACCTCTTAAGGCAATCAGTCGAGGGCAATACAGATGCCTTCGAGCAGCTTTATAATGCGACCTCGGCGAAACTTTTCGGCATTGTCCTGCGTATCTTGAGAAATCGCGCTCAAAGCGAGGACGCCCTTCAGGACATCTATGTGCGTATCTGGCAAAAGGCAGGGGATTTCGAACCCGGTCGTGCCTCGATCATCACATGGATGGCAACGATTGCCCGCAACCGTGCAATTGATATCGTCCGGCGCCAACGCCCGGAAGCTGATATCGAGGATGCAGATATTGAAATGCTGATATCATCCGGTTCTGCATTTGATCAGATGGCGGTTGCAGACGAGATGCGTCAGCTTGAGTATTGCCTGAACGATCTTGAAGATGATCGTCAGCAAATCGTGAAGCTGGCCTATCTCGAAGGTTGGTCACGTGCCGAACTGGCCGAACGCTTTGCCCAGCCGGTGGGAACGATCAAGACGTGGCTGCATCGCAGCCTGCGACAATTAAAGGAATGCCTGGGAACATGACGGACCGGGATGACATTGACATGCTGGCGGCAGAATATGTGCTGGGGACTCTCGATCCCGCGCAACGCCAATCCGTTGAGAAACGTCGCAGCCAGGAACCCGAACTTGATCGCGCGATTTCTGACTGGGAAGCGCGCTTGTCGCCGTTGAATGCCCATTATGATCCGGTGGCCCCGACGCGCGATCTGTTTGCCGGCGTTCGTGCCCGGATCGAAAGCACCGCACAGGCCGGGACCCAAGCTGCGTCCCAGGCCGCCAGCCAACAGGCGCCCGGCATTGTTGAATTTGCCAAGCTCAAACGCAAACTGGCCATATGGCGTGCAGGTGCGCTTGGGGCTGCGGCGATTGCGGCCAGCATGGTTGTTGTTCTGCTTTCGAACGATGTAAATCTGCCGGTTGAGAATGGGCAATTTGTTGCCGTTTTCCATCGTGATGACACACAACCGGCCTTTGTCATGAGTGTCGATCTCGAAACCCGCGAAGTCACCATCCGCCCGGTCGAGGCAACCATGCCCGAAGGCAAGACCTATCAGCTCTGGATCGTGACGGAGGAAACCGGGCCGAAACCCAAATCACTGGGTCTGCTTGAAAACATCGCCAATCCGACGACCAAGCAGCTTGGCGGGTTCGATCCGGCCATGTTGCGCAACGCGACCTTTGGCATCAGCTTGGAGCCCGAAGGCGGTTCACCAACCGGTCAGCCAACCGGTCCTGCGATCCATGGGCGTCTGATTTCAGTCGCACAGTAAAAAAATCACCTTTGCTGAAACCCGATTGATTTGGCTGCGTAGCTTCTGTGTGTGTTGAAACACATGACATGAGCGAAGCGCAGAAAACAGCGCCTTCCAGATCAAAAGCAAAGGAGACTTCACATGACCTTCAAGGGCAAAGCAACTGCAAAAGCAACCGGCGTGATCACGGCAATGATGCTAAGTGCCGGGTTTGTTTTCGGCAGTGCCGGTTCGGCAAACGCAATGGGTCCGATGGTCGAAGCCATGGATCAGGATGTTTCGGCTGGCGTGGTGACCGCATCAAAAATCATGGCTGGCGAAAACGGCTGGCTGGTTGTCCATCGCACTGACAGCGATATGAAGCCGGGACCGGTCGTTGGCTATGCACCGCTTAAAAAGGGTGAAAACATGGATGTATCTGCCATCCTGCAGGAACCGGTCAAGTCCGGCGAAATGTTGATGCTGATGGTGCATTCCGAAGCTGGTGGCATGAAAACCGGCGTATTCGAATACACCCTGGGTGCCAAGGAAGACGGCCCGATCAAGCCGGACGGGAAGCTTGTGATGAAGGTTGTATCGGCCAAGTAAGGCACCGATCACCTTATCCATTCCACTGACATCGTTTTCAGCCCGCAAGGTCAACCTTGCGGGCTGTTTCTATTTCCACGTTACGGTTGGTGAAATTCGTCATCACACATGTCGGGAACGCCGGAATTCGGGCAATTTCGACGAATGAACAAAAGGCCCCTGCGCTGCAGGGGCCTTTGTCTGCCTTGAGGGAGGCATCAGCCAACTTGGTAACTATCTTGTTCCCAGGTTGGCGGCATCAAAGCGTGTCGATTGCCAACGGCTCTGTTCGAAACCGGGCCGCTTTGATGTTTCGGGGGATGGCATTGAAGAAAAATCAATACCAGCCGCGCGTTTCATACCCGTCACGGGTACGTTCAAGCCCGATGTCGCGGAGTTGATCGTCGCTCAGCCGATCCAGCGCATTTCGACCCTGATAACGCTTGTATGCGACAATCAACGCATCGAGGATCGTCGGGATGATCGCACAAATACCCCGGGTGGCATGGGGGCGCGAGGCAGGGGAGCTCAGGCATTGTGCGAGCATCTCCGACGATGACTTGTTCGACAACTGACCAACGACGGGATGACATTTGAGATGGTTTGATACAGCCATTTTGATGCTCCTTGATCGTGGGGCTTTGTGATGTCGACAAGGTTGCCATGCGCAAAAACACAAATGAATTCCGATAAAATGCGCTACAGTTGTGCAAATTTGCGCAATGGTGAAACATCGCTTGCGGCGTTACGCACGCCATGGATTTTGAGTAACCCTTGCCGGGATGGGGTCATGAACTGGAATGATTTGCGTTTTTTTGTTGCTGTGGCAAAGGAAGGAACTCTATCGGGCGCAGCAAGATGTCTTGGCAAGGACCACACAACTGTTTCCCGACGCATAGACGCACTGGAAGAAGATCTTGGGGCGCGTTTGTTTGATCGTCTTGCGACAGGCTGGAAGCTGACCGACGCAGGTGAAAACCTTGTGCCGGTTGCCGGACGGATCGAAGAAGATGTTCTGGCTTTCGAACGACAGGCACGCGGGGACGAGACAGCCCACGGTGTGGTCAGGATTGCCGTTCCACCAAGTGCGGGTCGCCTGTTGTTTGCGCCCCGTCTGGCAGAGTTGCTTCGTGATCAGAAAAACCTTGAATATGAGATACTGGGTTCAAGCGTTGTTGCCAATTTGGCACGGCGTGAGGCCGATCTGGCCGTGCGCATGGTACGTCCCGATCAAAGCGGTTTGATTGTCCGCAAACTGATCGACTTGCGGTATGCCGTTTACGCGGCCAAGGGCTACACCGACCGTGTACCAAAGGAACACTGGGAATTCTGTGCCGATGGTCGCAATACATTTGGCGATTATCAGCAAGGATGGGTCTGGGATACGCTTGAACGGGAATTGCCCGTGCGGGTAAAGGCCGATGATACCCAGACGGTACAAGCCTTTGTTGCCACAGGCCACGGGTTGGGGCTGCTGCCGCGCTATATGGCAGATGAAGATGACCGTCTGGAAGTTGTTGCCGACGACAGTCTGGCCGAACTAAGCAAGCCGGTTTGGCTGGTGGTGCATCCTGATATGCGCCGCTCGCCCGGGGTGCGTATGGTGATGGATGCCCTGATCAAGGCAACAGAAAGCATCCCGGCCGCATACAAATCCTGATTATAACCAGCCCAGTTGTCGGGCAGACGCCAGCAACAGCATCACACCAAACAGGGTGATGGTTGCAGCCCCGGCAAAGCCGACAGTACGGCGGATGATTCCAGATGATGTTTCTGACAAGCTAAACAGATGTTGCGTGCCGATGCGAATGCCAATAGCGGCCAGTCCAATCAGGCTGATGGTAATCGCGACCCCAAGCGCCATGGCAAACGCAGCCCCGACCCCGATCAGAAACATCCCGTTGGCAAGCGTAAACAACAGAACAAGGATCGATCCGGTACACGGGCGCAATCCAGCGACAATACCCGTTGAGATCATCTGCCAGCTGGACTGGGTGGCAGCGACACTGTCATGACCGTGATCGTGATGACCGGTATCGCTGTGGTGGTGATCATGATGATGGGCGTGATCATGGTGATGCGCACCCGGTCCGTGGTGATCGCAGCAGTCATCGCGCCCCTGAAGGATGCGAAGCGCCATCAAGGCGCCCAATGCGGCAATCAGGGCATATGAAACCGCTTCCAGAATAAGGCCGTTTCGGGTGACAGCGGCCGGGCCAAGATTAAGGATCAGGGTAAGTCCACCAACCATGACGATGGCTGATACGGCCTGCACGGCGGCAATCAGGCTGCCCATGGCGACACCCTGTCTCCACCCGGCGTCGCGTGACAGGAAATAGGTTGTGGTGATCATCTTGCCATGGCCGGGGCCCGCCGCGTGAAACACGCCATAGGCAAATGACAGCGCAATGATGACCATGCCCGGCCAAAAACTGTCGCCATTTTTAGCTTCGCGCAGGGTGGATGTGATTTCACGGTTAAGTTTGGTTTGCAGGATCACAGTCTGACCAATAATGCCCGATAACCAGTCGGGCAGGGTGATCAGGCTTTCTTCAGCTGGCTCCGGCGTCGGAGAAGGGGGGCTTTCGCTGCTATCGACGGCCCCGCGCCCCAGAAGGTTTGAAGACTGGGCAAATGCCAGATTACTCGACGAGAACGAAATCGCCAGGAGCAAGGCCGCCAGAACTGCCGCCATCTGCCACCTTGGTCGCGCAAATAACATCGGCACGGACCGGCGCGACAAGGTCAAAATAGATGCGGTTCTTTTCATCTTCGCTCATCTCGAAATGACAGGACAGGCTCTTTGTCCCCGAAAACAGCACGGGATCGACCTGAGTGTAGGCGACATCAATATAATATTCGGCATCATAGACCGACAGACTGATGGCATCCTTCATCGGGTCAAGCGGTGTTTCAAGGGTCAGTTTGAAGTCATAACTTACCCGGCGATCATCGGTGATATCTGCCTGGAAATCGGTTGCGCCAGCAAAGGACACAAGTTCCTCGTTGCGACGCAAATGGGTCAGCCACGAAAACTCTGCAAGGGCGGCAAAGGCATTGTCACGCACGGCGGTGTTTTCATCGCCAAAGAACCGCGTGTCATGGTTCTGGTCGAACTCGTCAATCACGGCCATGCTAAACAGGTCGTCAAACAACCAGCGCACATGAATGGCGGTGATCTTGTCATCCTCAAAAACGAATTCGGCATTCGCGTCGATCCATACATGGGGATGCGCAAATGCCGAAGGGGCGGTTGCCAGCATGGTCATGCCGGCAACCATCGTCATTGAAGCTGGCTTACGAACCGTTACCAAGGCAATCGACAAGGGCGTCGACATTTTGTGCCAGAATGTCCTGATAGGCGTTTGGTCCAGCAGGAATGTCAGAGCCAAGCGGATCGAGCGTGCCGGTCCGGATGCCAGTATCCGAGACAACGGCCTGAACAATGGCCGGGCGGAACTGCGGTTCGGCAAAAATGCACACAGCGCCGGTATCTTTGATTTTGTCTTCGATTTCATGAAGGCGTTTGGCTCCGGGCTTCTGATCTGGCGAAACAGTAATCGATCCGACGGCATTCAAACCAAAGCCGGCTTCCAGATACTGATACGCATCATGGAACACGACATAAGGTTTGTCCCGGACCGGTGCAACCTTAGCCTCAAGATCATTACCAAGGTTTGAAAGGCTTGCAAGTAATGTCTGCAGGTTGGCGCGATAGTCGTCGGCATGTTCCGGGTCGATCTCGGCCAGTTCATCGGCAATGGCAATTGCAATGGTTGCGCCATTGGCCGGGTTCATCCAGATATGCGGGTCTACGCTTTCATGTTCATGGTGGTCGACTTCGTGATGGTCATCATGTTCGGCATGCTCTGGCGCAGGGGCATGCGCATGCTCTTCATTCTCATGCTCTTCGTGCTCATGTTCGGCTTCGTGGCCGTGACCATGGTCATCGTCATGAGCGATCTCGTCGTGATCGTCATGATCATCATGGTCCGCATGTTCTTCATGCGTATCACCGTCATGATCATGCATATGGCCTTCCCATGTACCGCCTTCACGCATGTCACGCAGTGCCAGTTCCCTCAGCGAAACCAATTCAAGTTGATGGCTGTGCCCCGAAAGGCTCTGAAGCGGCTTTTCGAGAAAACCTTCAAGCGCGTGCGACACATAGATCACCAGATCGGCGTCACTTAGCGCGCGTGCTTCGCTGGGGCGCAAAGCATAGGTGTGCGGCGAAGATGCCCCGTCAATCAGCAGTACCGGTTCGCCGATATCCTTCATGATGGCGCTCGTGATGCCATGAATCGGTTTGATGGAGGTCACAACTTTCGGGGCATCGTCCCCATGGGCGGTGGCCGACAGCGGAGCGGCAACAATGATCGGGGCTGCTAGCAGAATTCGACGAAGGGCTGGGTACAAGGAAGGCATGTGGCTGGTCCGCTTTGAGGAGTGTTGGATCTTTGATATGCTTTGTTATGATATAACATAACAAATGGTCAAGAAGAATTACGGAGGATCGGGAAAAATGATCGCCAGTGATCTGTCATTTGGGTCGAATCAATTGTGATTGATGCGTTTTTTACGATCCGAACTGACCACAAGGGGTGTTTCCAAACGTGGCAATCCCCACCTGACTTAGCAAAGGTAAGTTTCTAAAACTTCGGGGAATAGTTGCGAGCGTAATGTTTTCTTTTTTCAGATGTTTGTGCGGCTTGGCCATTCTTCCCTTCATACTGGCCACGCCCCTGTATGCTGACACATTCAAGTTGCCGCTCCCGACCGGTAGCGAGACGCACTTTGCCCTTCAGGTAGACTTGCTCGAACTGGCGTTGCAATACGCGCCGGGGGATCACAGACTGGAAATCATCCACGCGGATCGCTTGTCTCAAAAACGGGGGCTTGCCATGCTTGACGAAGGTCAGGTCGATGTGGCCCTTGCC
This sequence comes from Thalassospira sp. MCCC 1A01148, assembly GCF_001613795.1. Lineage (GTDB taxonomy): Bacteria > Pseudomonadota > Alphaproteobacteria > Rhodospirillales > Thalassospiraceae > Thalassospira. The sequence goes on along the minus strand of NZ_LPVZ01000024.1, from coordinate 15,389 downwards.
GGATATAACCGATATGCCGAACGCCACCTGCTTCAGATCGATTATCCCTTGACCAAGGGTTTGCAGGGCTATCGTTTGTTGATCACCCGTGCTGACATGGTCGAAGAATTTGATCGTGTTGAAAGCCTTGAGCTCCTGAAAGATATCTGTATCGGTTCCGGTCACTCCTGGGTTGATACCCTTATCCTCAAACAGGCGGATTTGTGTGTTGTGGAAGGGCCGGGACCTAGCCTTTATGGCATGCTCGAAATGCGCCGGTTCGACGTAATGCATCTGGCAATCCATGAACTCGGAACAGAAAATGTCCAAAGGATGTTGAGGCAGCATAACCTTGTCGTCTATCCGAAATTGCTGCTGCGCTATCCGTACGATTTCTATTTTTATGTTCGCAAGGACAGCAAACCCGTTCATGACTTGATCGAACAAGGATTTCATGCCGCAACACAGGATGGGGCGATAGACAGGTCTTTTCAGGAGCATCCCGGGATTGGTTATGCACTCCGGTTCCTGAAAGAACATCCAGACTTGCAAATCATTGATCTGGATAACCCGGAAATGACGGATGGCAACAGCGCCAATATCTACCGATACTGGCCCGGGAATTGACCCTGTTAAGGTTCATTGCCTGATCCAAATAAGATTATTCCACCTCGGAAATGAAAAATCTGCATATGTGTTTTGGTGTCGCTGCCTGATCAAGCCGACGTCAAATCATCAGGCGTGTAAGTCGTCTCATGCAGGATTTCGCCGCTCTGATAATCGACAGATTGCAGCGTTACACCATACCCCCACAACTGCCCGATATAGCCCAGCGTCATTTCCGCTTCGGACTTTTCAAGCCGGATGCCTTCATGTTCGGTGTGCTGGATGTAAAGCTGCCGGTTGCCACGGATGTCGACATCAACCACCTGCATGTCCGGTTCGCGGACTGAAACGTCGTGCATGCGGGCAAGTGACCGGCGCACTTTGCGATAGCCGTTGTCGTCATGGATCGCGGCGACCTCAAGATGCGGTGACGTGCTTTGATCATCGATCATGAACATCCGCATGTCGCGCATCAGCTTGGGTGACAGGAATTGCAGGATGAAGCTTTCATCGCGGTAATGCGCCCATGCTTCCTTGAGCGTCTCGACCGGTTCGTTATTGCCGGCAATGTCGGGGAACCATGCACGGTCTTCCTCGGTCGGGTCGACACAGATGCGATGAATGTCCTGCATCATGGCAAAGCCAAGCGCATAGGGGTTGAACCCTGAATAACGCTGATCATCATATTCGGCCTGAAACACCACGCGTGAATGGTAATCGATGAATTCCATCATCGCCCCTTCGGAAATCAGGCCCTTGTCATACAGACTGTTCATGATGGCGTAGTGAACATAACACGCACAGCCTTCATTCATCATCTTGGTCTGTTTCTGCGGATAGAAATACTGCCCGATATTCCGCACGATACGCAAAATCTCGCGTTCCCACGCTTGCAAAGTCGGGGCGTTCTTTTCAAGGAAATAAAGCAGGTTTTCCTCTGGCAAACCGAACTGCGCACGGCGTTCCTCAACGCGCATTTTGCGTTTGAGTTCATCCATGTCCTGATCGCCCTGATCCGGTTGGGGCAGGGTCCGCCAAAGATCGTTATAGGTCTCGTCCTCATACTTGGCGCGTTCGCGTTCACGCTCAAGCTCGGCGGCAAGGTTGGGTTTTTCTGGTCGGGAATAACGATTGACCCCCTGTTCCATCAGGGCGTGCGCGGCATCCAGGACCCGTTCAACCGCGTCAAAGCCATGGCGGTCCTCGCACTTGGCGATATAGCTTTTGGCGAATTGCAGATAGTCAAGAATGCCTTCGGCATCTGTCCATTGCTTGAACAGGTAATTGTTCTTGAAAAAATGATTATGCCCGAATGCTGCATGCGCCATCACCAGCGCCTGCATGACGATGGTGTTTTCTTCCATCACATAGGAAATGCAGGGGTTGGAATTGATCACGATCTCATAGGCCAGCCCCTGATAGCCCTTGCGATACATGACATCATCGCGCACGAAGCGTTTGCCAAATGACCAGTGGTGATACATCAACGGCATACCGATCGATGAATAGGCATCGAGCATCTGCTCGGACGTGATCACCTCGATCTGATTGGGATAGACATCAAGCTTAAGCTCATTCAGCGCGATATCCTCAATCGCGTCATATGTGGCTTTGAGTGTCCCAAAGTCCCAGTCGGCACTGGTGAAAAGCAGTTTGTCGGCGGATTTGGTCTTGCTGCTCATCGCGTCGCCTCCGCACGGTTTTTGGCAAACAATTCCCTGAAGACCGGGAAGATATCGGCGGCTTTCGTGACCCGTTTCAGCGCAAATTGCGGATGGGTTGCCGCCAGCGGCGCATAGGCTTTCCAAAGCGCTGTTTCACCTTCGGCGGCGGCAAAAATCTCGGCCTCGCGCTCGTCGGTGATTTCGATATAGGCGTAATACTGGCATTTGGGCAAAAGGTCCTCTGCCAGAAGGGCGGTGCATTTCGCCCCGTCATTGGAATAGTTATCCCCGTCTGATGCCTGCGCGGCATAGATGTTCCACTGATCGGTGGGATAACGGTCTGCCAGAACCTTTTTCATTTCCTCTAACGCGGTGGAAACAATCGTCCCGCCGGTTTCGCGCGAATAAAAGAACGTTTCTTCGTCAACCTCGGCCGCGCGCGATGTGTGGCGGATAAAGACCACGTCGACATGTTCGTATTTGCGATGCAGGAACAGGTGAAGCAACATGAAGAACCGCTTGGCCAGTTCCTTCATTTGCTCCGACATTGAGCCCGACACATCCATCAAGCAGAACATCACCGCTTGTGTATTGGGATCGGGGATCTGTTGAAACTGGTTATAGCGGGTATCAATCGGATCAATGAACGGGATCGCCTTCATCCGGCGTTTGGCCTCTTCAAGATCGGCCAACAGGGTATGAAGCGTTTCGTCATCCGATTTGGTCAACTTGCCATTCGGGCGCTTTTCCGCCTTGACCTGAAGGGCGGCGATCTTTTCTTCAAGCTCGCGTACCTCGGCCGTTTTCGGGCGACGCAACCCAATGCGCCGTGCCAGTGAATTGCGCATTGTGCGCACAAGGCTAAGGTTCGATGGTGTGCCCTCAACCGAAAAGCCCGCGCGCGCATTTCGAAACGCGGTGGTCTGCTTCAGGCTCTTTTTCAGAAGATCGGGCAGTTCCAGGTCTTCAAAGAAGATATCAAGGAACTCGTCACGGGTAAGGGTGAACTGGAATTCATCCTCGCCTTCACCATCGGGGCTGGCTTGTGATCCGCCAGAACCGCTATCGCCGCCTTGCGGTCGGGCAATGCGATCACCCTGCACAAACTTCTTGTTGCCCGGCAGGACATAGTTGCGGTTGCCCCCACGTCCCATGTGGTGAAAACCCGGTTCCTTTAACGTTTTGCCGGGGATGGTGATTTGATCGCCGCTGCTGATATCGGTAATGCCACGCGATCGGATGGTGTTCTCAACCGCCTTTTTGATCTGGGCCTTGGCACGACGCATGAAACGTTGCCGGTTGCCAAGGCTCTTGCCGGTCGGGTTCTTGCGACGGTCAACAATATAAAGCATGGGCAGTCACATCCTTGCACGGTTCAAAGGCGCGTTGTGCAGATCGTTGTCGCCTTGAATGTCCGCAGGATGTGACATCGGGTGATGGGCCAAAGCCACATCCTGCGGCGAAGAAGCAACCGGGCGGACAAGGGACAAGCCCGCCCGGTCGGGCCGGAAAGACAAGGGGGGAGCTTAACCGGCCTTATTGACGCGCATGTACCATTCGACCAGACGGCGAGTCTGACGCTCGGTATATTTGCGATCAATCATGCGTTTTACGAACTCGTTGTGTTTCTTCTCGGTCTCGCTGTCTTTCTTCGAGCCGAACGAAATCACCGGCAGCAGGTCCTCGACCTGACTGAACATGCGTTTTTCAATCACTTCGCGCAGTTTCTCATAGGACGTCCAGGACGGGTTCTTGCCCTTGTTATTGGCGCGTGCACGCAGGGCAAACTTGACGACCTCGTTACGGAAGTCCTTGGGATTGGCGATGCCTGCCGGTTTCTCGATTTTTGACAGTTCCTGATCAATGATCTTGCGATCCAGAAGCTGACCGGTATCGGGGTCCTTGAAGTCCTGATCCTCGATCCACGCATCGGCATAGGCAACGTAGCGATCAAACAGGTTCTGACCGTAATCGGAATAGCTTTCGAGATACGCCTTCTGGATTTCCGCCCCGATAAATTCGGCATAGCGCGGTGCCAGTTCGGACTTGATGAAGTCCATATAGGCCTTTTCGCGTTCTTCGGGGTATTGTTCACGCCGGATCGCCTGTTCCAGCACATACATCAGATGCACCGGGTCGGCGGCAACTTCGTGCGTGTCATGGTTAAAGGTTTCCGACAGAACCTTGAAGGCAAAGCGGGTCGAAATCCCGTCCATGCCCTCATCAACACCGGCCGTATCGCGGTATTCCTGCATGGATTTGGCTTTGGGATCGACATCCTTCAACGTCTCGCCGTCATAAACCCGCATCTTGGAATACAGGTTGGAGTTTTCATGCTCCTGCAGGCGTGACAGTACCGAAAACTGTGCCAGCATCTTAAGCGTGCCCGGCGCACAGGAACCATGTTCAAGCTCCGATCCTTGCAACAGCTTGTCGTAAATCATGGTTTCTTCGGTCACCCGTAGGCAATAAGGCACCTTGATCACTGAAATACGGTCAATGAAGGCTTCGTTGTTCTTGTTGGCCTTGAATGTTTGCCACTCTGCCTCGTTCGAGTGCGCAAGGATCAGCCCCTGGAACGGGATGGCGCCGAGGTTTTCCGTGCCGATATAGTTGCTTTCCTGGGTGGCGGTAAGCAACGGATGCAGCATCTTGATCGGGGCCTTGAACATCTCGACAAATTCAAGAATGCCCTGATTGGCGCGGTTCAAGCCCCCGGAATAGCTATAGGCATCCGGGTCGTTCTGGCTGAAATATTCCAGCTTGCGGATATCAACCTTACCAACCAGCGACGAGATATCCTGGTTGTTCTCATCACCCGGTTCGGTTTTGGCAATCGCGATCTGACGCAGGCGCGACGGGATCAGTTTAACGACCGAAAACTTGGTCAGGTCCCCGCCAAATTCATCAAGGCGCTTGACCGCCCATGGGGACATCAAACCGGTCAGGCGGCGTTTGGGGATGCCGTATTTATCCTCGATGGCGTCGCCCATTTTGGCCGGGTTAAACAGGCCAAGCGGGCTTTCAAACACCGGGCTGATTTCATCGCCCGCCTTGAGCACGTAAATCGGTTCACGTTCCATCAGCTCCTTGAGCCGTTCGGCAAGTGAACTTTTGCCCCCGCCAACCGGGCCCAGCAGATAAAGAACCTGTTTGCGTTCCTCAAGGCCTTGGGCGGCGTATTTGAAGAAGCCGACAATGCGTTCGATGGTTTCTTCCATGCCAAAGAAGTCGGCGAAAGCCGGATAGCGTTTAATGGTCCGGTTCAGAAAGATGCGGCCAAGTCGGGAATCTGTCGAGGTGTCGATCAGTTCAGGCTCGCCGATCGCGGTGATCATGCGTTCAGCAGCAGAGGCATAGGCAGTCGGGTCTTCGCGACACAGATTAAGGTAGTCGCGGATGGTCAGTTCAGTTTCCTGCTTTCCGTCATAGCCTTCCGCATACAGCTCGAAGATATCCTGGTCTTCAGCCATGGCGCGGTCTCCTTTCAAACGTTATCGCACTGTCAAACTTACGTTTCCGGTTTCATTCCTGTTCTTGCGCATTGATGCGTTCTGTCTTGTAGGGGGCACGATATGCCCGGCCTTGTTTTTGTGGCGTCGGCAAGTCTCCTGTGAAGGGAGTCCGCCAGACGGTCATGTTTTAATAAAAGGCGTTCACGGTTAATCTCTGGCGGAACATGCCAAGCTTTGAAAATTTGATTGTGCAGTTGCGGCCATTACGCCGTTTTGCAGTCTTGATCAGACTTTTTTGGGCCCCGTTGCGGCGACCGATATACCGACACTGAACTGGTCGGGGCAGGCTTCTGTCGAACGAACATCAAAGTGACCTTTGAGCCTGCCAAGGCAAATTGCCCTGTTATTCAGACGTGGGAATAAGGAACTGATTTCGCAAGACGATACTTCCGTCGAACACCGTAAAATTATGTGGCCCTGTTCACATGTAAGTGACCACCAGTCCAGCTTTGGTGCCGCTTTTTGATCCAAGGCCAAAGCCAAAAATATTTTGCATTTGCGTAATGGGCGCGCCCGGCGCTATCACGGGCAGACAGGATCCGGCCCCGAAGGACATCACAATGAGCGACGAAACCGTACAGTTTATCGAACCGCATGAGCTTGATCGCCTGATCGGCGAAGAGGCCGTCACAGTCATTGATGTTCGCGAACCCGAAGAATTCGCAACTGGCCATATTGAAACCGCGATCAACATCCCGACGTCAAACTTCGATATCCCGGCCCTTGTTGATCTTACCGATGAAAGTGACACCGATCTGGTCTTTGTCTGTTCAGTCGGTCAGCGTTCCTTCGGGGCGGCCAACGCTGTGCTGCAGCACGTTGATTGCGACGTCAGCAACCTCAAGGGTGGTCTTCAAAGCTGGACCCGTGCCGGTTTTGATCTTGAAGGCGCCAGCGAAACCTGACTTTTTTTGATGACGGGGCAGGGGACGGAATGTGACCGGGCACACCCTGCATGAATGATGCCGTCAGGCGACGTCATTTCTTGTCAGGCGTGACCAACGCACCGGCAGCAAGAACTTCAAACGCGGCAATTGCCTTGCGAAGGGTGTCTTGCGGATTGTCACTTGCCGCGACCCACAGGGCTGCATTCATCGCAACGCCATTCAGCAATCTTGCCAACGCCTCTATATCGACCGGTTTGATCGCCCCCTGATCGGCCAGTTCCGTCAGTGTTTTGATTGTTGCCTGCAAACAGCGGTTCTGACTGGGCCACTGCGACGGATCACCCAAAAAGGCCGGACCATCACGCAGCACAATGCGCTGGATCTCTGGATCAAGGGCCAATTCGATATATGTCCGGCCCTCGGCCATCAATCCGTTCCAGCCACCACCCGCAGCATCGCCAGCTTCCTTCGCCGTCTGCGCCATGGCTGAATCCACTTCATCGACCACGGCCGCCAGCAAACCGCGTTTGTCTCCGAAATTGTGATACAGCGCGCCGCGTGTCAGCCCCGCCGTTGCGGTCAACTCATCCATTGATGCATCTGCAAAACCCTTTTCGGCAAAGGCCTTGCGACCTGCCGCAATCAGTTTGATGCGGGTTTCTTCCATTTTTTCAGCGCGCGTTTTCGCAGCCATCAGGCACTCCGAATTTAACATACGCAACGTATGTGAATTGACGTACGTCGCGTATGTGAATATATCTGTTTCACATACGCAGCGTATCTGAAACGAATTCGAAATACCACAGATACTAACTTTACCCGAACAAGGAGGTCTTCATGGCCCTCGCAAACCAACCTGTCTTTCCACCCAACCGGCATGCACTTTATGATGCACATGGCTATTCCCCGGCCATCAAATCCGGCGATCTGTTATTTGTTTCTGGCCAGGTGGGCAGTCGCGAAGACGGATCACCCGAACCGGACTTCAAGCAACAGGTCGTGCGTGCCTTTGATAACCTTAAGGCAATCCTCACAGCGGCCGATTGCAGTCTTGATGACATCATCGATGTCACCACCTTCCATACTGACCCGGAAAACCAGTTCGATGATATTATGGCGGTGAAGGGCACTGTGTTTGATAAAGCACCTTATCCGAACTGGACAGCCGTCGGGGTTAACTGGCTTGCCGGGTTTGATTTCGAGATCAAGGTCATCGCCCGCATCCCGGCGGGCAATGCCTGACCCTATGGCTTTTGGGCCATAACACTTTGGCTTGGTGATGAACCGGCCCCGACATGACAGTGGGGCCGGTATTTACTTCTTGACCTGTTCTCAAAATAGGGAAAAAATCCCGGATAAGAGATTCGAGGATGTTTTTGTTATGGATGAAATAGAAACACGTCTTGCCCATCGCTTGGCAAGCTTGCGTTCTGAGCGGGGCTGGTCGCTTGATGAACTGGCCCAGAAAAGTGCGGTCAGTCGCGCCAGCTTGTCACGGATCGAAAAGGGGGAGGTCAGCCCGACCGCAAGCGTGCTTGGAAAGCTTTGTGTTGCCTTTGGTGTCACCCTGTCACGGCTCATGCAGATGGTCGAAGATGATTTTGGCCCGCTTGTGATGCGTGCAGATCAGGAAGTTTGGACCGATCCCGATACCGGGTATCGAAGACGATTGGTCTCCCCGACATCAAAGCAGTTATCGGGCGAGGTAATCGAAGTCGAAATCGGCCCGGACCAGCGCATTGAATATGACGGATCCCCGCGTGACGGCCTTGAACATCATCTGGTGATGCTTGAAGGCGCGCTTGCGATGCAAATCGACGGACAAACACACCAGCTAAGGGCGGGTGACTGCCTGCGTTATTTGCTGCGTGGTGGCAACGTCTTCCAAACGCCGCCTGATCAGGGTGCGAAATATCACCTCTTCATTATCGACTAACCGAAAGAGCCGCCATGTCGTCCAACGCCCATTTCGCATCTGACATTAAGGTCGTCACCCTTGATGCCGATCAGGTCGCAGCCCGCCTTGATCAGTTTGCCGACATGCTCCATGCCTGCGTGCATGACGGGGCCAGCATCGGCTTTATTGAACCCTTTCCGATAAACGAGGCTGCCACCTTCTGGCGCGACAAGACCATCCCGGCACTGATGGGGGGAAAGCGCGTTCTGTTTGCCGCCCTTGACGGTGACCGGGTGGTTGGCACGGTGCAGCTTGATTACGACACCATGCCCAATCAGGTCCATCGCGGTGATATCAGCAAACTGATGGTCCGCCCCGATTGCCGTCGTCGCGGGATTGCCAGATTGTTGATGAGCGCGGCCGAAAAACGTGCGCGTGAACTTGGCCGAACGCTTCTGACGCTCGACACTCGCACGGGGGACAGTGCCGAAGTGCTTTATACATCGCTTGGCTTTGAAACCACCGGCATCATCCCCGATTTCGCCCGTGATCCGGACTCAGAAAAGCTGAGTGGCACCACTGTTATGTATAAGCGCATCATCAGGTAGTGGTTTGAAACCCTGTACGATTCTCGGGTCTGTATTCATAAAAGCCCCTCTGGCATGCCAGAACGGCGTCTTTGTCTGACTCAAGGCCAACTAAATTTGATTGCCGCAGTGCCGTAATCAAACCGGCGCACACATTGCCAATGTCTTTTTGCCAGTGCCTTCGGCAGCTGTGTGCGCCGCATCAAGGGCAACTGACTAAGGGATTCGACTTAGTCAAAACATGTTGAACACCGCCGAAAAATGGGCGCATCCTTTCCGTCCTGAATAAAAAAACGGAATAAAAATTCTCGGAGGACGTTCATCATGAAGAAGTTTGCTCTTGCTGCCGCCCTGATGGCAGCCGTCGGATTTTCCGGCACCGTTCAGGCCGCAGACCTGACCCTGCGTATTTCGCTTCAGTTGCCACTCAAAAGCCACCTCGGCCAGAACCTTTTGATGTTCAAGAACGAGGTCGAGGAAAAATCAAACGGTGACATCGAAGTTGAGATCTATGATTCTGCACAGCTTTACAAGGACAAGGAAGTCCCGGCAGCAGTGGGATCTGGAGCGATTGAAATGGGTGTGGCATCGCTGACCCGTTATGTCGGTGATGTACCGGCGGTCGATATCTTCTATCAGCCGTTTGTCTTTGATTCCGAAGAAAAGGTCCGCAAGGCGGTGGCCAAGGATTCCCCTGTGCGTGGTCCGCTTGATGCCGCAATCGCTGATACCGGTGCGACCGTCCTGTGGTGGCAGGCCTATGGTGGTGCGATCATGCTTTCCAAGGATGCTCCGTTGCATGGTCCGGCCGACATGGAAGGCAAAAAAGTCCGCGTGTTTGGCAAGACACTTGGTGACTTCACCGTTGCCGCGGGCGGTGCGCCGACCCTCATTTCCGGGTCCGAGCAGTATATCGCCTATCAGCGCGGTACCGTTGATATTGGTATGACCGGTGTTTCCGGTGTCAAATCGCGTCAGCTTTGGGAAGTCATGGACCACATCACCGTGACCAACCATGCCGATATCGAGTTCATCGTTGTGGTCAATACCGACTTCTGGAACGGACTGACCGATGAGCAGCGCAATATCATCAATACCGCAGCCATGAACGCAGAGGCCGATGTGCGCAACCGCATGAGCGAAATCGAAGCCGCGGCTTATGCCGCTGCCGAAGAAGCCGGCATGAATGTCTATAAGCCGACCGACGAGGAACTGGCTAAATGGCGTTCGGTCGCGCAGCCGGTCTATGAAGCCTTCCTCGAAGATGCCGGTGATCTCGGCAAACAGGTCTTCGAGGCCGCTCAGAAGTTCTGATTTCCGTAACGCTCGGCGGTCGGGTGCCATGTGCCATGCCTGACATGACTGCATATGGGCGCCGACCGGGGCGTGAAGTGAACCTGATTTGATCTGTTGTCATCACCGCACGGGCTCCAAAGGACTTTAATCCCGTCGCGGTGATGACACCCCGTCTTTCAACACGCACTGTTTAAATCATGTTTGATCGATTAACGCTTACCCTTGCGTGGGTCGCTGCCATCCTGTTTGTGCTGGCTGGCTGCATGCTGACCTATGAAGTGCTGGCGCGCTATTTCTTTGTCCGTCCGACCATTTGGGCGGCTGAGCTTTCCCAACTGTGTCTGATCTGGGGATCGCTTTTGGGGATGCCTTGGGCGCTTTCGGCTCGCCGCCATATTTCGGTGGATGCTGTCACCCGTCTTCTTTCGCCCAAAATCCAGCGTCTTGTGGAAATCATCGCCATGACCTGCATTCTGGCCTTCTCCGTGATGGTGACATTCAAGGGCTGGGAAATCTTCTATGAAAGTTTCGAACGCGGCCGCACCAGTGGCACCATGCTTGATCTGCCTGCGTGGATTGCCGAATTGCCGGTTGCCATCGGGTTTGCGCTGCTTGCCATTCAGGCTGTGATCGAGATTGTTGGCCTCGCGCGGGGCAAGGATATTCCGAAAGGGGCGCACGAATGACGATTGTCCTTACCCTTGCAGCGATGTTCACGCTGCTTTTGATGCGTGTGCCGGTTGCCTTTGCGCTGGGCGGGCTTGGCCTTGCCATGCTGTTGCTGGGGGGCTTTTCGCCCCTGATGGCCCCGCAGGCCGTTCTTTCCACGCTTGATGGCTTTATCCTGCTGGCGGTGCCCTTGTTCCTGTTGATGTCCAACATCCTGCTGCGCGCAGGTGTGGGCAACGACCTTTTTGCTGCGGTCAGTGCCTGGGTCGGCCATTGGCCGGGCGGGCTTGCGGTGGCGACCATCCTGTCATGTGGTGTGTTTGCGGCCATTTCCGGATCATCTGTTGCAACGGCGGCGACCATCGGCACGGTTGCCATCCCGGAAATGATCAATCGTGGCTATAACAAGCGGTTTGTTTACGGGTTGCTGGCCGCTGGCGGCACGCTTGGCATTCTGATCCCGCCCTCCATTCCGATGATCATTTATGGCTTTATCACCGAAGAATCCGTGATCTCGCTGTTTCTGGCCGGGATCGGTCCGGGGATCGCGTTGTTGCTGTTCTTTATCGTCTTCTCGATGATCTATGCCCGCATGGGCGGACAGGAACTGGAACCGAAAAAAGGCTGGGCGGAACGCAAACGTGCGACCATCCGCGCGCTGCCATCGGTCGTTCTGGCGGTTCTGATTATATCGGGCATCTATTCCGGTGCCTTCACCCCGACAGAGGCCGCCGCCATCGGCTTTGCCGCCGCCCTGATCATCACGGGGCCGATCATGCGGGTGCTGACATGGGATGCCCTTAAAAAGGCGGTATTCGATTCCATGGCAACCACGGTCGCGATCATCTTGATCATTGCCGGGGCTAAAATCTTTGGCAAGGCGATCACCCTTTATCGCATTCCACAGGATATTTCGGTGATGATCACCCAAGGGGTCGATACCGAGCTTGCCTTTATACTGATCGTTACGGTCGTGCTTCTGGTGATGGGACTGGTGTTCGAAGCGCTGTCCATGGTTCTGATCATGACGCCGGTGCTTTTGCCCGCTGCCCTTGCCCTTGGATTCGATCCGATCTGGTTTGGCGTTTATATGGTGATCATGGTTGAATGTGCCCTGATCACACCGCCGGTGGGGCTTAACCTTTATGTTATCCAGTCCGTGGCCAAGGCCCGACTGGGCGAGGTTGCCCGCGGCGTTGCGCCGTTCCTGGCCCTGATGTTTGTTTGTGCCGCGGTTTTGTATCTGTGGCACGATCTCGCCCTTTATATTCCCTTCAAGCTGTAAAGACCGATGACGAACGCTCAATCACCTGCCGATGCCCTGCGCGCACTTCTTGCCACAGGCGACCTGATTACCATGCCGTGCTGCTTTGATGCGCTTTCTGCCAAGCTGATCGAACAGGAAGGATTCGGCCTGACCTTTATGTCGGGATTTGCCACCTCTGCGGCACGGATTGGCGAACCTGATCTAGGCTTGATGTCCTATGGCGAAGTACTTGATCAGGCGCGCAACATCACCGATGCGGTTTCGATCCCCGTAATCGGCGATGGCGACACCGGCTATGGCAATGCCATGAATGTCCGGCGCACCGTCACCGGCTTTGCCAAGGCGGGCTGTGCGGCGGTCATGATCGAAGATCAACTGGCGCCCAAACGCTGCGGCCATACCAAGGGCAAGGAAGTCGTCGGTCGCGACGAGGCCTTTGACCGTATCAAGGCCGCCGTCGACGCCCGCGAGGCCGGGGCAGATATCCTGATCCTGGCGCGCACCGATGCCCGTCATCAGCACGGCCTGTCAGAGGCGATTGACCGTGCGGCGAAGTTCAAGGAACTCGGTGCCGATATCCTGTTTGTCGAGGCCCCGAAATCTGTCGACGAAATGCGCACCCTTTGTGCCGAGCTCCCCGGCCCCAAGATGGCCAACATCGTCGAAGGCGGCGAAACGCCCGATCTGTCACCCGAAGAACTCAAGGACATCGGTTATCAGATCGCGGCCTATCCTCTGTCGCTGATGGCAGCGGCGATGAAGGCCATGGTCGAATGCCTGCAAACCATGAAGCACGGCCAGCCACGTGACGACAAACTGATGGGCTGGGCGGACCTGCGCCAGCGCATCGGCTTTGATGACTATTACGAAGTTTCGGAACGCTATGCGTCGTCCAGACGCGACGGCTAGGGGACAGGTAATGGACGACAGACATCACGGCAGTTGTCTGTGTGGGGCTGTGCGCTACGAAGTCACGGGGGGCTTCGATGCGTTCTTCCTGTGCCACTGCAAATATTGCCAAAAGGACACCGGTGCGGCCCATGCGGCCAACCTGTTTTCCCGCAAGGCAAAGCTGTCGTGGATTGACGGCTACGATAACACGCAGTCCTACACCGTACCCGAAACACGCCATCAAAAGGCGTTTTGCAAGACATGCGGCTCCGCTGTGCCCTACACGCAGATGGATGGCAAGCTGTTGGTGGTGCCCGCAGGTAGCCTTGAAACGCCTGTCTCGATACGCCCGAACGCCCATATCATGCTGGGCAGTAAGGCGAGCTGGGACGACGGGCTTGATGAAATCGAAGGGCTTGATGGCTTGCCCAAATAACATTTCGATGCAACGCCAAAAGAAAACCCCGCAGCTCAAGGCTTGCGGGGTTTTCTTTAATGGTGCCGGCAGAGAGACTCGAACTCCCAACCTTCTGATTACAAATCAGCTGCTCTACCAATTATAGCTATGCCGGCGTGAGCGGCGCGAAACATAATCCGGGCCGCGGACGAATGCAAGAGTTTGAAGCAGGGAAATTTACATCCCGTGAAAACCCTTCAAACGCGCGTGTTCGCGGGCTGTGACCTACTTGCGATACAGCTCGTAAAGCGCGACCGCCGCCGCGTTTGATACATTCAGGCTTTCGATGCGATCTGACATCGGCAGCTTGACCAGAAAATCACAGCTCTCGCGCGTCAGGCGACGCAGCCCTTCACCCTCTGATCCCATGACAATCCCGACGCGGCCATGCAGTTTGGCTTCGGCCAGTGTCTGCGTGGCATAGCCATCCATGCCCGCCAGCCAGAAATGCGCCCCTTTAAGCTTATCAAGCGTCTGGTTCAGGTTCCCGGCATGAATATAAGGCACGGTTTCAAGTGCCCCACTGGCCGATTTGGCAAGCACGCCGGTTTCAGGCGGGGCATGACGGTCGGGCACGATGACGGCAGAGGCGCCAAAGGCCGCCGCACTGCGCAGGATCGCGCCGACATTGTGCGGATCGGTGACCTGATCAAGGATCAGAACCGTGCACTGTTCAGAATCGCGGTGATCGGCGATCAGTTCCTCGACCGACAGCTGGGGCAGGGGCGCGCAATGCATTGCCATACCCTGATGCACGGTGCCTGGCGGCAGCATTTCATCAAGGTCGGTGCGCCCGGCCGAATCTACGGCAATGTCGGTCCGGTCTGCATCGGCAAGGGCGGCGGTAACTTCATCACGGGTGTTTTCCGTCGCCCAGATTTTGTGAATCGTGCGTTGCGGATTGGCAATTGCCATCATCACCGGGTGACGCCCGAATAGAATCAGGCGCGAATTGCCACCCGATCCGCCACCGTCACGGCCACGTTTTCGTCCTCGGCGCGAATTGCCTTCACGGTTTTCATCGCCTTGCGGGAGCGCATCGGGCGCACCATCACCTTGATGACGATTTCCTGAACGGGATTTATTGCGACGCGACATGATGGCGGAAACCTCCGGGCCTTGAGGGACTACGTGGCGAACTGAATGCACTTTGTTTCGGTTGTTAAGCGAAGCTTGGGGAACATATAGGAAAGGAAATACGATTTCGTGCTTTTTTTGCTGTTGACAACACATGGCTGTCCACCGTATTCCCTCCCTCGCCGCAACGAGGCCGGGGTCAAACCCGGATGGCGTTACGACCCTGATGGAGGGGTGGCAGAGCGGTCAAATGCAGCGGACTGTAAATCCGCCGACTTAGTCTACGCAGGTTCGAATCCTGCCCCCTCCACCATTCTCTCGCCCTCGCGAGAGCTCGCAGCAGAACTATGCGGGTGTAG
The DNA here is from genome assembly GCF_001613795.1 of Thalassospira sp. MCCC 1A01148. Taxonomy (GTDB): domain Bacteria; phylum Pseudomonadota; class Alphaproteobacteria; order Rhodospirillales; family Thalassospiraceae; genus Thalassospira. Next base: position 238 of record NZ_LPVZ01000024.1, on the reverse strand, counting down.
CTCAATGGTAGAGCAGAAGCCTTCCAAGCTTACGACGAGGGTTCGATTCCCTTCACCCGCTCCAATATTCTAATGATGCGACCCGTCGGCTCGTGCGGTGGGTTTCTACGTGTTTTTTTGGTTCGGATAATAGGATCTGAGGGCAATGGCCAAGGAAAAGTTTGAGCGTACAAAACCGCACGTTAACGTTGGCACCGTCGGCCACGTTGACCACGGTAAAACCACGCTGACCGCAGCA
>NZ_LPVZ01000023.1 GCF_001613795.1 Thalassospira sp. MCCC 1A01148 | reverse complement strand
AGCCCGACAGGATTCGAACCTGTGGCCAACTGATTAAAAGTCAGTTGCTCTACCAACTGAGCTACGGGCCCTCAACGTTGGTGAAGCGCGTTTTAATGGCACAGGCCCCATCGGTCAACACCTGTTTTCCATATTTTGGTTCTTTTTGCGCATTCAGCCCCAAAAACGCGAAAGCCGTCCCACAAAGGGACGGCTTTCGGTTGTAATACTTGAAAGTTCGCGATTATTGCGCGTCAGCAGCAACCTGCATTTTGACGATCTGATCGGGGTCGGCAACGCTGCCATTGGCCCACGGTGCACCCTTTTTGATCATGTCGACATATTCCATGCCCTCAGTCACCTGGCCCCATATGGTGTACTGGCCATCAAGGTGCGGTGCATCGGCGAATACGATGAAGAACTGGGAATCCGCACTGTTCGGGTTGGCCGAACGCGCCATGGAAACGGTACCACGAACATGGCGTTCATTGGAAAATTCCGCGTCCAGTTTCTGGCCGGAACCGCCAGTTCCATTACCCTTCGGGTCGCCGGTCTGGGCCATGAAGCCTTCGATCACGCGATGGAAGTTCAGACCATCGTAAAAGCCTTCACGGGTGAGTTCCTTGATCCGGGCAACGTGGTTCGGTGCCAGATCCGGACGGAGCTGGATCACAACGCGGCCATCTTTCAGGTCAAGATACAGCGTGTTCTCCAGATCCTGTGCGACAGCGTCGTTTCCAGTGGACATGGTGATAAATCCTAGTACGAGAGCAATAATTGAGAATAGACGAAAAAGACGCATGGCCTGCGTTATTCCTTTTCTTCTGCCAGCTTTTCGTGCAGGCGTTTGAGCACGTTGGCGGGCACAAATTCAGTGACATCCCCACCCAGACGGGCGATTTCCTTCACAAAGCGCGAAGACACAAACTGCTGTTTGTCAGATGCCATCAAAAACACGGTTTCAACTTCCGGGGATAGCCGGGCGTTCATCCCGGCCATCTGGAATTCATATTCAAAGTCCGACACAGCACGCAGACCACGGATAATGGTACTTGATCCGTTTTCCTGCGCAAACTGCATCAGAAGCGACGAAAATGGCTTTACTGAGGTACGGGCGGCCACTTCACCGCCCGCTGCCTTAAGCGCACCCTCAACAAGTGCACAGCGTTCCTCAACCCCGAACATCGGGCCCTTGCCGGCATTGATCGCAACACCAACAATCAGCTCATCGACGATCCGGGTCGCGCGACGAATGATATCCATATGCCCCTGGGTTACCGGATCAAAGGTGCCCGGATAAATCCCGATACGCGATACGGTAGAAGACGTTTCAGTCATCAAACTTCCAGTTATTCGTCGCTGTCTGCGTCATCGGATGCCGGTGCTGCGGATGCATCCTCGTCAGATGCCTCTGCGGCCGGTTCAGTGGTCTCGGCAGTGCCTTCGCCACCTTCGATCACACCTTCCTCACCATCAATGACCTCGTCCTCGTCGCCAAGGTTTGACAGACGTTCGACAGCAACGACTTCTTCGTCCTTGGCCGTACGGAACAGCGTCACACCCTGGGTCTTACGACCGGCAATGCGGATATCATGGGTCGGCATGCGGATGACCTTGCCACCATTGGTGACCATCATCAGTTCGTCGCCTTCCTCGATCACGAACGACGCAGCAACGTTACCGTTACGCTCGGACATTTCGATATTGGCAAAGCCCTGGCCACCACGGCCCGTCACACGGTATTCATAGGCAGACGTCCGTTTGCCATAACCGTTTTCGGTCACCGACAGGATCAGCTGATCACCGTCATAGATTTCCTGATAGCGGTCAGCACTCAGGACCTCAAGCGGCAGGCTGTCCTCGGAGATTTCCTCACGGCGCAGCTTACCTGCAATCGACAGATACTCGTCGCGTTCTTCCATGGTGACATGGTTGCCAAACAGCACCGACATCGCAATGACTTCGTCTTCGTCGGCCAGACGGATCCCGCGCACACCGACCGAATTACGGCCCGTAAACACGCGCACGTCTGTCACACGGAACCGAATGCATTTGCCCTTGCGGGTGGTCAGAAGAATATCGTCGTCATCGGTACAGGTTTGAACCGCAATCAGCTTGTCGCCACGTTCTTCTTCAAGCTTCATGGCGATCTTGCCATTTGATTTCACATTCACGAAATCGGCAAGACTGTTACGGCGCACGTTGCCAGTCGAGGTGGCAAACATCACATGCAGGTTCGGCCATTCTTCCTCATCAGGAAGCGGCAGGACCGTAGTGATATATTCGCCCTCCGAGAGCGGCAACAGGTTCACAAGCGCCTTGCCGCGTGATTGCGGCGTGCCCATCGGCAGACGCCAGACCTTCATCTTGTAGACCATCCCCTCGGAGCTGAAGAACAGAACCGGGGTGTGGGTATTGGCAACAAACAGCTTGGAGACAAAATCTTCCTCGCGGGTTGCCATGCCCGAACGGCCTTTGCCACCGCGGCGCTGGGCGCGATAGGTCGACAGCGGCACACGCTGGATATAGCCGCTGTGCGACACGGTCACGACCATGTCTTCGCGGGCAATCAGGTCTTCGATGTCATGTTCGAATTCTGCTTCCTGAATTTCGCTGCGACGCGGGTCGGCGAATTCATTGCGCATTTCCGAAAGTTCATCCTTGAGGATGGAAAGCTTGCGCTCACGCGAACCAAGGATATCAAGGAAGTCCTTGATCTTCTCACCCAATTCGGTCAATTCGGCCGCGATCTTGTCACGTTCCAGACCGGTCAGGCGATGCAGGCGCAGCTCAAGGATCGCGCGCGCCTGTGCTTCGGACAGGCGATACATGCCATCCGATGAGCCAACCTGGTTCGGATCAGCAATCAGTTCGATCAGCGGAACAATATCACCCGCTGCCCAATCGCGCGCCATCAGCTGTTCACGCGCCACGACCGGATCGGCCGCATTACGGATCAGTTTGATGACTTCGTCGATATTGGAAACCGCAATACCCAGACCAACCACGACATGGGCACGATCACGTGCCTTTTTCAGAAGGTGGATGGTCCGACGGGTGATGACTTCTTCGCGGAACTCGACAAACGCCTGAATGATGTCTTTCAGGTTCATCAGTTCCGGCTTGCCGCGATTAAGCGCGAGCATATTCACACCAAACGAGGTCTGAAGAGCGGTAAAGCGGAACAGCTGGTTCAAGACGACATCCGAGTTGGCATCGCGCTTGAGCTCGATCACCATACGCACGCCCGAACGGTCAGATTCGTCGCGCAGATCGGAAATGCCTTCGAGTTTCTTCTCGCGCACCAGATCAGCGATCTTTTCCATCAGGGTCGCCTTGTTCACCTGATAGGGAACTTCGGTCACGATGATGGCTTCGCGGTTGGCACGGATTTCCTCGACATGGGTACGTGCGCGCATGACGACCGAACCACGACCGGTCTTGAATGCCGAATGGATGCCCGAACGGCCAAGAATAAGCCCACCGGTCGGGAAGTCCGGACCATGGACAAATTCCATCAGGCCTTCGACGGAAATGTTGGGATCATCGACATAGGCCATGCAGCCATCAATGACTTCGCCAAGGTTGTGCGGCGGAATGTTGGTTGCCATACCAACCGCAATACCACCGGCACCATTGACCAGCATGTTCGGGAAACGGGCCGGGATAACAGACGGTTCCTTGGTGGTTTCGTCATAGTTATCTCGGAAATCGATTGTGTCCTTGTCGATATCATCAAGCAGGAAGTGCGCGGCCTTGGCCATGCGCGCCTCGGTATAACGCATGGCGGCGGCCTTATCACCGTCCATGGAACCAAAGTTCCCCTGCCCGTCAATCAGCGGCAGGCGCATAGAGAAGTTCTGCGCCATACGGACCATTGCGTCATAAATCGCGCTGTCGCCGTGCGGGTGATATTTACCCATCACATCCCCGACCACACGGGCGGATTTGCGGAACGGTTTGTTATATTCAAACCCGTTCTCGTGCATGGCGTACAGAATACGACGATGTACCGGTTTCAAACCGTCTCGGACGTCAGGCAGTGCGCGGCTGACGATCACGCTCATTGCGTAATCAAGATAGCTCCGGCGCATTTCTTGTTCGATGGAAACCGGGAAGATATCGCGGTTCTCAGGATTGGTCTCTTCGGTGGACAAAGCCCGTGACCTCTTAAACGCTTGATCAGAAATGATTCAATCGGCGTGACATGCCCCGTTTTCAGGCGCATGCCGGACCAGAAAGGCGGAAAGTATCAGGTTTGTCGCGCACAAACAATATTGACAAATCCTATCCTTCACGGTTGGCAAAGAAAGTTCGAAATTTATCGCGAATTCAGGGATTTCGCTGCCCTGAAAACCATCATTTTTGCGCGGATTTTTCGCCTTCTGGTGCTTCCATCACAGCGGCCATGGGATCGGCCTTGGCACCTGCCGCATCGGCCGGTTGCGATTTGCGGCCAAACCGCATCTGAGATGCCGCAATCCCGCCCAGAATTATGGCCAGTGCGATCAGGGCATTTGGCTGGGGCACCTCGCCCAGAATAAGGAAACTGATCAGAACCCCTACGGCCGGCACCAGATAGTTGTTAAACACAAGGAAACTGGCCCCTGCCACGGCAATGATTTGCAGGATCAGGAACATGGCGATGCCGGTCGGGAACATGCCGAGATACATGATCGCAAGTGCGCCTTCCAGATCCCAGTTCATGGTCCAGGGCTGATCGACAATCAGGGTAAAGGGCATCAGCATCAGTGTTGCGAACGTCAGAATAACTGCCGTCGATCCGATGCGCGGCTGATCGCGCAGATTCCGCGCCACAAGCGACGAAATCGCATATCCGATTGCCGCGACCAGAATGGCCAGCTGGAACAGGAATTCACCGCCCAGCCCGGAAAGCGTTTCCGGGCCAACCAGAACAATCACGCCAATCGTGCCCAAAATCACCCCGATCACCTTGCCGGTCGACAGCTTTTCATCCTGGGTGAAGAAATGCGCCAAGACGACAGTCGTAAGTGGCACGGTCGACATCAGGATCGCCGCCAGCCCGGCATCGACCTTGATCTCGCCAAAGCTGATCAGGAAGAACGGAATGGCGTTCCCGACCAGCGCCACCACAAAGGTCGAGATCCATGCACGCCGCCCCGTGGGCATTTCCGATTTACGAATCAAGGCAAGGCACCACAGCACAAGGGCGGCAAAGGCCAGACGTCCGCTTGCCACCACAAGCGGCGAATAGGCATGCACACCGATTTTGATGAAGGTGAATGAACTTCCCCACATCAATGCCAGAAGCACCAGAAGCAGATATTCGCGAAATCCCGGACGTGTCATTTTGCCAGCCTATTTTTGCCATACTTGTTGGGTCTAATCGCTTTTACAAACAGACCAGATCACAGCGTTAAAACCGATCAGGGTTTTAATCAAGGAAATACAACCCACAGGAATTTGGCCCGGACTCAGGCACGAAAAAGCCCGCAAACGCGGTTTGCGAAAATTTCGCACAGATCGACCTGCCTTAAGACAGATCAAAGCGTTTAAGGGCCGAAAATGAAAAAAGATATCATCAGAACACGAAAATTGTTGCGAATGACTTGCAATTGCATTACATTCACTACAACAAAAAAATTCGGGATACGAGAAGATGAGTTACGTTGATCAGGAATTGACGGTCGAAGATATGCTTGCCGACCCGATCGTTCAGACATTAATGCGCTATGATGGCATCTCTGCCAGTGATGTCCGTCACACGATAGAAGCAGTAAATCAGCATCGCCCGGAAAATCCGGACGAAGAAGACGCTGCCTTCAACTGGAAACCGGGCAGCGCCGCTGATCGCTTGCGCGATACAGCAGCATAATTAAAAACTCTGCGATCAACGCCCGTGGGCGTTTAACGCCCAATCATAGGTGTATCCGGCGATATCAAGTTCTGTGATATCGCCCAGATAGGTCATCAGATCAGGCGCGGCAAACGCCCTCAGATGCGTGATGAACTCCGCGTCACTCTCGCCGAAATCATCCCGATACCAGTCATACAGGGTTGAAAGCACAAGACTTCCATCGGCATTGATACGCACCGCGCGTGGATGATTGATGAAATCACGCGCCGCCTGATCAAGCTGCGCTTCAAGTTTGTCGGCATCAAAGGCCTCTGGCGCCAATGCCGGGCAGCCGATAGATGCACAATTCACCACATAATGGATGCGCGCATCGCGCCAGATCGGGCGCAGGATGCGGTGCTCGATATCATCAAGGCTCAGTGTTCGCCCCTCCACCGTGATCAGCTTTTTGCCCCACGGTCCAGAGGCAAATAACCCCGGCGAGATATCAATATCTCGGATGCTGTCCACCGGATAATGATCCAGAACCACCTTGACGGTCAGCGCATTATAAAGGTTCACCCAATAGGCAAATTGCTGATCCCGGTTAAGCTGATCCACCGCGACCCTGGTCATGGCATCAACATAGCCCGCAACCATCCCTGCCCCGCCATCTTTGCTTGCTGCTTTATAATCAAAGCTGGTCACACCGGGTTCCTGCACCGTGACATAGCGATCCAGAACGACCTGCCAATCACCATGATCGATCACCACGGCACTTTCAGGATCATGCGCCTGCCAGTCCGGCCATAAATCTGCATCCGGCGCGGCTTGCGCCGAAGATGGCGGGGCAAGCATCAACACAGCGATCAGAACAGGGGCCAAGGCAGAAATCATAAAACGCATCATCGACAAACCGATCTGGAACAACTTTCCCCCACCTTACCCGCCAGATGCAAAACCACCGCATCAAACCGGCGTGATCTGATCGCGGATCCATGGCGCTGCCGTTGCCATCGCCTTGATCTGCTTATGTACATTTAACCCAGAGTTGGGCTATACTAAGCGCCATGATACAGGCAGGTGCAATACAGGTTATCCCCGGCAGTGGTGGGCAACTTGGCCAGATTATAGCCACACGCGCCCTGCCCGGCTCCGGGAGCCAACCGCCGACCAGCGGGTCGGGCGGAACGGCTGCGTCTGCGCCGCAAACCTTACCGGCTGCCGTTGCGCTTGTCCCGCTTTCAAGCACCATTGCCCCCACCCAGGCCCCCGCAAACACATCCACGTCGCGCGGTGAGTCAGCAAATTCAACGCAGACCAACGGCACGAACGAACCGGCCCCAACACCACCGCCTGCCCCGGCGCAAACAGCACCTGTCAACAGCGCGGCATCGGTGGTCACGATCATCCAGCAGCTTGACCCGCGTGATATTAACGGTGGCGCGCCGGAAGAACCGCAAATCCAGAGTCCGACACAGCGTCAGCAGGAAGAACGCGAAGCCACCCCTGAAAGCGCACGTCAACCCACGTCAAACCCGGCACTTCTGACCGCGACCGAACGTGAAATCGTGCAGGAGCTGCGCGCCCGTGACGCAGTTGTACGGACAGAGGAAGAAAGCCATCAGGCCCTTGCCGGGGCAAATGCCGGCATGATCAGCTATAGCTACACGCCGGGCCCGGACGGGCGGCTTTACGCCACCGGCGGCAAGGTCAGCATCCGGCCCATTCAGGGCCTTGATGGTATCGCCGCCATCGCCAACCAGGCCGCCATTTCCCGTGCCGCATCCGTCCCCGGAAGCTCGGCGGCTGATTTTAATGTCGCCAAGGGCGCATCGATGAACATCTCGGCAATGATCTCGGCACAGGCTTATGCGGCGGCTGAAAGCTATCGCATGACGCTGGGCCTGAATGCTGCGCCGGGCACCGTGGATCTGAGCGGATAATCCCGGCTACCACAAACGAAAAAAGCGGCCCCGTCGGAGCCGCTTTTGTATTGTCGTGCATTTGTGCTTAGGCGTAATGCCAGAACACATCAAAGCCCGGATTAAACACCGTTACCGGGCCTTCGCCGGTCTCGATTTTTTCCGCAAACCTGGCGGGTTCAGCGCGTTTTTCCAGCGTGATCTGATCACCATTCAATGGCAGGCCGTAATATTGCGGGCCGTGGATCGACGCAAAGCCTTCAAGCTTGTCCAGCGCCCCTTCTTCCTCAAACACATGCGCCAGAAGCTGCACGGTGTTGTTGGCGGTAAATATCCCGGCGCATCCACACGGGCTTTCCTTGCGTTCATCGGTATGCGGCGCGGAATCCGTGCCAAGGAAGAAGCGCGCATCACCCGACGTTGCAGCAGCCCGCAGCGCCAAACGGTGCTTTTCACGCTTGGCGACCGGCAGGCAATACATATGCGGATGAATGCCGCCGACCAGAATGGCGTTGCGGTTAATGATCAGATGGTGGGTCGTGATCGTCGCACCCAAATTCTTGTCATTGGCTTTGACATACTCGACACCGTCTTCGGTCGTGATGTGCTCCATCACCACGCGCAGCTCCGGCAGACGCTTGCGCAGCGGATCAAGAATCCGGTCGATAAACACCGCTTCACGGTCAAAAATATCAATGTCCGGATCGGTGACTTCGCCGTGTACACAAAGCGGAATGCCAAGCTCTGCCATCCGCTCCAGCGCTGGCATGGCATTATCGAAATTGCGCACACCACTGTCCGAATTCGTCGTCGCACCCGCCGGATAAAGCTTCAGTGCCGTGATCACCCCGGCCTTGTAGCCTTCCTCGATATCATCGGGATTGCTGCCCTCTGTCAGATACAGGGTCATCAGTGGCGTAAAATCATGGCCCGACGGGATGGCAGCAGTAATCCGGTCGCGATAGGCCACGGCATCGGCCGTCTTGACCACCGGCGGCACCAGATTGGGCATGATGATCGCACGGGCAAAATGCTCGGACGTCTCGCCAATCACACCTTTCAGCATATCGCCATCACGCAAATGCAAATGCCAGTCATCAGGACGGCGAAGGGTAATGCGATTGGTCGACATGCGGCGATCTCCTGGCAAGCAATGAACCCGTTTGGGAAATATGGAGCGTTACCTAGCAGATTGGCGCGGAATTGGGAATGTTAAAGCGGAAAAACCACACCAATTCCGAGGGAAACGATGCCTTTCTCTTTTCCGCAGGCAGAACTTCTGCTTTCATTGACTATCGGCACAATTCGAGAACACTACAACATGTAACACTAAACGCGAGGACAAAAACTTGAACAAGTTTGGAGACTTGTTGAACGGCATCCCACTTGCAGGGATGATCATCTCGGGTTTTTTGGCTGGCACGCTATATGGAAGCAAATTTGATGGCGAAGAATGGGAAACACTCGCTGCTGGTTTTCTAGGTCTTACCGGTGGTGCTTGTGCTCTATTCGCAGCGAAAGCTCAGATAACAGCTCAAAGACGGCAGAGAGAGGATGATATCCAAAGGGAAGCTGCACTAGCTAACACTAGATACTATCTTCTGGGGAAGGAAGTTGGGGAGTTGTGCGAACTATTCGCTAGATCAACTAGTGAAAGACTTTCAAGCCAGCCCATCGAGATCAAAGAGCTTCAGACGATGCATGACGCTCTTATCGCAACTGAAATCCCAAAAGCTCCGCTAACGTGCTCGGAAGAGATAACCTCCACATACGTCAGTTTAACATTCCTGCGCTCTAGACTACTGATTTTCTTCACTTCAATGACAAGGGAGCTTGAAACTTCCCCTGAAGGAATAGGTATGTCCGTTGCCCCGGACAAAGAAGAAAATCCAACGGGCCTACTAAGCACATTGGATGACATGATGCACCTTGGCCGTTTTCTCAAAGAGAGTTGCGAAGAACAACTTAAGCGGTGAGCTATGGAAAAGAAGGGGAAGTGTTTAATTTTCTGCCCCCATCCTACCCGCCTGTATTGTTACATGCTCTTTATTGCTCTCGTCAGGCCAGCGAAAGCACAGGCCCCTCAAGCAGCTCCATCAAATCCCCGAAATATCCACCGGATCGCGCGGGCGACGTCGGGTCAGAAGTGATGGCCACCGCAAGGTCTTTTTCGGGATGTGCCGCGATGATCTGGCCGCCATAGCCGCGTGCGATAACGAAGCCGCTGCGGCTCAGGAACCAGCCATAGCCATACGCGAGCCCCGAATACGGTGATCGGGTGTGGGCCTCGGTTGACTGGTCTATCCAGTCGGCCTGAATGATCTGAACACCCTCGAACCGGCCTTGATCGCGCATAAGCGCCCCGATGCGCAACATCCCGCGCGGTGTCAGCGCCATCTCGTTGCCGCCGAAATAATAGCCCTGCGGATCCTGTGTCCAGGCTGGAATTTGAATACCAAGCGGCTGACCAAGGGCAGCGCGCGCCTGTTCCAGCAGGCTTTTCCCCGTCGCAACCGCAAGCACCGCACCAAGTATATGCGTGGTACCGGTGGAATAGATCATACGCCCGCCCGGGCTTGCCACCATCGGGCGGCGCAGCGCAAAGGACACCCAGTTGTCGGAATTGACCCAAGTGCCGTAGTTGCGCCCTGATGTACTCTCAAGCCCGGCCCGGAGCGTCACCAGATCTTCGATGGTCAGGTCTTCCACACCGGGGGTGGCATTCGTTGGAATGATAGACGGCGCGATGTCGCCGATGGTGGCTTTGATTGAGGGGATCGCGCCTTCTGCAATCGCGTTGCCCGTCAGCAGACCGATGATGCTTTTCGAGCAGGACTTGATGTTCGCAACCCGATCCAGGCCCGGCCCGCGCGGCGCTTCGGCAACAATAATCTCGTCACCGCGCTGGACCAGAATCGCATGAAGCTGGGACATGTCAGCAATTCGCGAACGGATGTCGGACGCGGTTTGTGCGAACGCCCGGCCCACAAAGGGCGCGGCCGCAGCACCCAGAAGGGTCACTGAGAAGGCACGGCGGGTCAGCATCGGATGAGGTCTGTCGCTCGGCATATCCATCAGTCCTAGGCGGTCGGGATCATATGCGGGCTCAAACGATACGCAGTCCATATGACCACGGCCTGCAACGCACACCTTTCCAGTCAATTGAGCCGGAAGATAAAGCCCTTGTCTGGAACTATTTACGCAGGATAGAAACATCAGACCACAATCGGACACGCCTAGATACTCACGGCAATATCCGAAATTGCTTCGTCTGCCAGTCTTTGTGCAAAAGCACGTTCCAGCCCCTGCTCAAACCCGCGGGTGTAGCCTTCGGTATCAAACAGCGGCTTGGTCTGGCGGTTCGTGGCAAGTTTGGTGCGCAGTTCCGCCAGCATGTCCGGGTTTTGCGCGAGCTTGAGGATGAGCTCCTCATAGGCCACTGGCGTGTCTGTGATCAGCTCCGGCAGGCCAATGGCCGAAAGCAGGCTGGCAGCAACACGGGCGGCAAACTGCTGTCCGGCCAGTGTCACCACCGGCAATCCGGCCCAAAGCGCATCGCTGGCGGTCGTATGGGCGTTGACATTGAAGGTATCGATAAACAGATCGGCGTGGCGAAAGCGGGCGAGATGTTCGGATTGCGGCATGTAACCGGCAAAGATCAGCCGGTCGCCCGAGATACCGTGCTTTTCCGCCGCCGCACGCAGGTTGGCCTTTGCGACATCATTATTGCACCAAAGCCAGAGTACGCTGCCCCCCACCTTCTTCATCACCCGCATCCAGATGGCAAATTCGCTTGGCATGATTTTGTAGTTGTTGTTGAGACAACAGAAGACAAAGCCATCTTCGGGCAGGTCAAGCTCGGCACGTGTCATCGGCTTGCTTGATATTTCGCGGGTATTGTCATTGGGCTGATAGCAATCGGGAAGATAAATGATCTTCTCGTGATAGCCGGAACGCTGTTCGGGCGGAATGACCACCGGGTCGGCCACAATATAATCAATGAAATCCGCACCAAGCGTGCCGGGATAGCCAAGGTAGCTGATCTGCAAGGGGGCCAGGCGTTTGGCGAACGGTTCGAGGCGGCCATCGCGGGTATAGCCCTTGAGATCAATCGCGATATCAAGGTTCTGTTCACGGGCAAGCTTGGTCAGATCACCATCGGACATGCCCTGCACATCAAAGAACTGATCAACATTTTCAAGCACCTGATCGCGCTGTGCGTCAGTTTTGCTTTTGCCATAGCTGAAGACGAAGATTTCGAATTTTGATCTGTCATGATGGCGCAAAATGCCTGCCATGAGGAACATGGTCGCATGGTCATGAAAATCGGCCGAGAAATAGCCAAGACGGATTTTGCGCCCGTCCGCCGGGGTCGGCTGGATCGTCGATACCGGGGCCGCCGCCGAAAAATGGCTTTTCGCCCAGTTGCGCGAACGGGCAAGTTGATGGGCGGGATGATCCTCGAACGGCAGCAGCGGGAATGGCAGGGCCGCCTCGCCCGTCACACCAAGCTCGGCACCATATTGATCAAACAGGTCGCACGCCCGCCAGTCACACAATTGGCTTTGCTCACGCAGTTGTTCGACCATTGCCAAAACATAACCCGGCTTGACCGCAAGGGCGCGTTGATAGGCCTCAATCGCCTCTGGGCCGGATTTAAGCTCTGCCATGGTTTGGCCCAGCCCGTACCAGGCCTCGGCCAGTTTTGGTTGTAGCTTGAGCGTCTTGAAATATTGCTGTTTGGCGTCCTCAAGCAGTTCACGTTCGCGGAGCGTATTGGCAAGATTATAGTGCGCGTCGACATAATCGGCCTTGCGCGCAATCGCGTTCATATAACAGCTCTGGGCTTCTTCAAGTTTGCCCGCACCTTTAAGGATATTGCCCAGATTGTTGTGCGCCTCGGGAAACTCCGGGGAGGCCGCAATGACGGCGCGGTAGCACTGCTCTGCCTCAGACAGCTTGCCAAGACGTTCAAGGATGACACCAAGATTGCTTTTGGCGGCGACCATATCAGGTTGCAGATGCACAACCTGACGCAGGGCCTGTTCGGCGTCATCAAGCAGGTTCAGATTGCTGCTGACGGCTGCGCGAAAGTTCCAAAGCTTGGCAGATTTGCCATACTGGCCCAAAAGCTGCCCGGTCATGGCATGGACATCTTGCAGGCGACCGGCCTGATAGGCTTGTGAAAGTTTGGCAAAGACTTCAGCCGGGGGTTCGCCGGCTGCCCCGGATGTGCCGCCCTTTGCGCCCAAAGCCGGTTTGACAGGGCCGCTTAACTCGGCCAGAGCCGTTTTGACGCGTTCGTTTTTCGGATAATCAGCAAGGATCGCCTCATACAGGGCGCGCGCCTCGGCCATTTCGCCTTTGCGCATATGCGCCTTTGCGCGCTTCATTGCCTGATCAACTTTGAGCTTCGCCATACGACCCCGAACCATGATGTTTTCGGGCAGTCTAGATGATAAACCGTCAAAGGCAACCGGGCCGGGGCAAAAACGACCGCAAAAGACAAAAGGCCAGGCATTTCTGCCTGACCTTTTCACAAATGGGGCGAGTGATGGGACTTGAACCCACGGCCCCCAGTGCCACAAACTGGTGCTCTAACCACCTGAGCTACACCCGCCATCGTGTGGCGCGGTTTATATGGCCCGAGGCCCCCAACGTCAAGCGCATATTTTCAATTTTTTCCCCTGATTTCGGCCAAGTTGTTCAAAGCGCCGATTTTTGCGGGCTTGAGCCATCCGCAACCGGTTTCTTCATCCATTCCTATCCGTAAAATGGGTACCCCACCCGTCTGAACATCTTGCATCCCTGACCACATGCCTTAATTAATTTGGTTCAATAACAAGCCATTGCCAAAACACAGGCTGTCGGAACCCCCATATATAAAGGGTTGCCTGATTGTCCTGAGGTCGAAATGGCCACAAAAGAGAAAAACAGACGGAGTATCGGAATGAAGTGGGGCGTTCTCAGCACCGCCAAGATCGGCACGGAAAAGGTTATTCCGGCCATGCAGGAAAGCGATCAGCTTGAAATCCTGGCCATTGCCGGTCGCGATCTTGAAAAGACCCGCGAGGTCGCAGAAAACATGCGCATTCCGCGGGCCTATGGTTCGTATGAAGAACTGCTGGCCGATCCGTCGATTGAGGCGATCTACAATCCCCTGCCCAACCATTTGCACGTGGAATGGTCAATCAAGGCGCTTGAGGCCGGTAAACATGTTCTGTGTGAAAAGCCGATCGGCCTTCATACCGAAGACGCCAAACGCCTGATCGAGGCACGTGACAAAAGCGGCAAGCAGGTGGTTGAGGCGTTTATGGTCCGCCATCATCCGCAATGGCTTGAGGCACGCAAGATCGTTGAAAGCGGCCAGATCGGTCAGCTCAACACGGTGCAAAGCATCTTTACCTATTTCAATGCTGATCCGAATAATGTGCGCAACAAAAAGGACATTGGCGGCGGCGGATTGCTTGATATCGGCTGCTACTGCATTGTCGGCCCGCGCTTCATCACCGGCAAGGAACCAATCCGTGTGGTGTCGTTGATGGACAAGGATCCGAAATTCGGAACCGATCGTCTGGTATCGGGCATGCTCGATTTCGGGTCAGGCCTGCAGGCAAGCTTTGTGTGCGGCACACAATCGGCCGCTGTTCAGCGCGTGCATATCCTTGGCACCGAAGGCCGGATTGAAATCCTGATGCCGTTCAATCCCGTGTCGGAAAACGAAGCCGTCATTCGCGTCGCGGGCCAGAAACAACCAGGCTTTGACGAAGCACGCGAAATCAAATTCCCGGTTTGCAACCACTACACCCTGCAGGGTGAGGCAGCCACCGCGATCTTCAAGGGGGACAGCCCGATCGATTACCCAATCGAGGACGCGATTGCCAATATGCAGATCCTCGATGCCTTTGCCCGCTCTGCCAAGACCGGCAGCTGGGAAATGGTCAAATCCTGATCAACGCATTGCAAATATCAAGATACAGCAAAAGCCGGGGAAACCCGGCTTTTTCTTTGTCCGTCATGCGCCCGCAAACAGGGCGGATTTGGCCTTAAGCCGCGGGAACATGAAATCATTGAACGCCCGAATGCGCGGCACAGCCTTAAGATCGCGGTGCATCAAGATCCAAAGATCATTATCAAGCCCGTCAATCGCATCACCAAGGATGGTGATATTGGAAAACGCACCGGCAAGAAACATCGGCAGTACCGCATAGCCCGCCCCGGCATTCACCAGCCGTGCAACATTCAAAAGCGAATTGCTGCGCATCGTGACATGCTGTTCCTGGAAATGCTTGTCGCGCCACTGGGCGGCCTTGATATGGGCAAGGCTTTCATCGCAAGTGATCCATGGCCCGTCAGCGTCGTTGGGATCACCCATGCCCTTTGCCGCACAAACCACAGACCGGATCGGGGCGATTTGCCGCCCGACAAGGTTTTCATTGGGCGCGTTGCTTGGCCGGATTGCGATATCGGCATCATGCCGGTTCAGGTCATAAAACCGGTTGTCGGTCACAACATGTACAGTGATCTCAGGATAGCCATTGGCAAAAGCGGCCAGATCATCGGCCAGCACCGCGTGAAGCAACGTATCTGTCGTGGTCAATCGCACTGTGCCGGTTGGCCGGATATCCTGCCCCGCAAGGGTACGGGCGAGAACGGCCATTTCCGCCTCAAGGTTTTCAGCGGTCTGCATCGCTGCCAGACCGGAACTGGTCGGCTGATAGTCGCCCTGCTGACGTTCAAAGAGCTTGGCACCAAGGCGACTTTCGATGTCGGCCATACGCCGAAACAATGTGGAATGATGAAGGCCACATTGTCTGGCCGCCTGGGTAATGCTGCGTGCCCGCCCCACCGCCAGTACCAGTTTCAGATCATCCCATTCCAGCATGTGCAACCCTCCAACTGCGCCGCCCAACGATTCGCATTATTGCACATACTGTTTGAATTATCACAAATTTACTTCGCATACCTGCACATCAATACTGATCCCATCACCCACAACATTCCAGATGGAGATTGGAAAATGAGCAACACAATCACCCGTGACGAACTCAAGGCCGCCCTTGGCACCGCCAACGCACCCACCCTGATCGAAGCGCTTCCGGCGCGGTATTATGTTGATGCCCACCTGCCCGGCGCGATCAACATTCCCCATGACGCCATTGATGAAAACGTGAAGCAGATCCTGCCCGATTTGCATTCACCGATTGTTGTTTATTGCGCCAATGGTCCGTGCAAGAACTCCGGCATCGCCCGGATGGCGCTGACCAAGCTTGGTTACAGCAATGTGCGGGATTACCACGAAGGCAAAAGTGACTGGCGCGAGGCGGGCCTCCCGCTTCAGGGGCAAGGCGCACTTGAACAAACCGCCTGATCTCCCTTCGCGCAACCAGAACGGGCCGACATTAAAAAATGTCGGCCCGTCTTATGCTGGTGCAGGAACAGCAAACTGTCTTATTGCCAGCTTTCGTTGCGAAACATCGCAAAATTTACTTGGCAAAAGCCTTTTTCATCCGTGCAATCGCTTCGTCCATTTTGGCTTCGTCCTTGCAGAAGCAGAACCGCACGAAGTTGCGCACCCCGCCATCTTCACCCTGATAGAAGGCCGAGACGGGGATCGCCACCACGCCTGCTTCCTTGATCATGATCTGGCAAAACTCGACATCATCGCAGTCATAGCCAAGCGGACGGAAATCACAGGTGATGAAGTAAGTGCCCTGGGAATCGAGCACGTCAAACCCGACCTCCTTCAGCCCCTTCATCAGGTAATTGCGCTTGGCTTCCATTTCGGCGGTGAAGTTCTCGAAATAGGCGTCGTCCTTGTTCAGGCCGAATGCCACGCCATGCTGAAGGGCGGGTGATACGGTAAAGACAAGGAACTGATGCGCCTTCTTGATCGGCTCCATCAGTTTGGCGCAGGCCGTAATATAGCCGATCTTCCACCCCGTCAGCGAAAAGGTCTTGCCGGCTGATCCAATGCGCACGGTGCGTTCATGCATCCCGGGCAGGGTCATCAAAGGTGTATGCTTGCGCCCGTCAAAGACAAGATGCTCGTAAACCTCGTCACACAGCGCGATCACGTCATGCTTGATGCACAGATCGGCGATGAATTGCAGCTCGTCTTCGCGATAGACTTTAGAGCACGGGTTTTGCGGCGAATTGAGCAAGATCAGCTTGGTTTTGTCGGAAAACGCGGCTTCAAGCTCTTCGCGCGGCAGCTCCCATTCCGGCGGGGTCACACGCACCAGCTTGGGGATGCCGCCTGCCAGTTTCACCATCGGCAGGTAGCTGTCATAAAGCGGCTCGATCAGGATGACTTCATCGCCCGGTGCAACCAGACCAAGGATGACATCGGCCAGACCTTCGGTCGCACCGACCGAGACCAGCACTTCTTTCTTGGGGTCAACCTCGATTCCATAAAACCGTTTGTTGTGATCGGCAACCGCCTGAAGCAATTCCGGAACACCGGCCAAAGGCGGGTATTGGTTGGACATATCGGTCAGTGATTTTGCCGCGACCTCGCGGATATCGGCCGGGCCGTCTTCATCTGGCGCGCCCTGCCCCAGATTGATGGCCTTGTGCTTCAGGGCCAGCTCATTCATCACTTCAAAGATTGTAATCCCGCCAGAAGCGAAAAGCGGATTGCCGACAAATTCGGTCATGAGGCGTCCTTTATATTATGGTCGTTCACCGGATGGTGGCCTCCGGTCGAGTCCCGATCATCGTGCACATTTTCGCATCTGATAGAACCCTTTCATAGAAAATCCTGTTGCATGATGGCCCCCGATTGGCAAGTCCGGAACCAATCAAATGCCCCCACGTGCCTGTCAAATCGGTCATTTGCATATTTTTTGAACATCTTGCCTAAAACGCAGTCAGCGACAAGGTGGAAAATCGTAAAAATTTCATGGGTTTTGCTGGGTTTTCGCAACGAGAATCCTTAGAATGCCGTGGCCGGTAAAAACTGGCATGGTCCGTGCAATAGTCAGCGGGCGAAGCATTACGCTTTACAGAGTTCAACGCAACTCTCGCCAAAAAGCAGAGGGCGCTAATGAAAAAAATTGAAGCCATCATCAAGCCGTTCAAGCTTGACGAGGTAAAAGAGGCCCTTCAAGAGATCGGTCTCAAAGGGATTACCGTTACCGAAGCCAAAGGTTTCGGACGTCAGAAAGGTCATACGGAGCTGTATCGCGGCGCCGAATACGTTGTGGACTTTCTGCCGAAGGTAAAGCTGGAAATCGTTGTCGAGGACACGCTGGTTGAGCGTGCGATTGAGGCAATCCAGCAAGCCGCTCATACCGGGCGTATCGGCGACGGTAAAATTTTCGTTTCCTCACTCGAGGACGCGATCCGTATTCGTACTGGTGAACGGGGTAACGACGCGATCTGATCGGTCACGCCACGCTAAGAACACCATACGGTAACTGTTTATGAGTTTTAAAGGGTTGCATCATGTCTGACGCTGCTTCTGTACTTAATCTGATCAAAGAAAAAGGCATCCAGTTTGTCGATCTGCGCTTTACCGATTCCAAAGGTAAATGGCAGCACACCGCGCAGGATATCTGCACGATCGACGAAGACGTCTTTGTTGACGGCATCATGTTCGACGGTTCGTCGATCGCCGGTTGGAAAGACATCAACGAATCTGACATGATTCTGATGCCGGATCCGGCAACCGCTGTTGTTGATCCGTTCACCGCTCAGCCTTGCCTGATCCTGTTCTGCGACGTTATCGAACCGGCCACCGGCCAGGGTTACGAGCGTTGCCCGCGTTCGACCGCGAAACGCGCACTGGCTTACATGAAGTCGGCTGGCATCGGCGACACCGCATTCTTCGGCGCAGAGCCGGAATTCTTCCTGTTCGACGACGTCCGTTGGAGCACCTCGCAGGAGAGCATGGCGTACGCGCTTGACTCCGAAGAAGGTCCGTACAACACCGGCACCGAATTCGAAGGCGGCAACCGCGGCCACCGTCCGGGTCCGAAGGGTGGTTACTTCCCGGTCCCGCCGGTTGACTCGGCAAACGACATCCGTGCCGAAATGGTCAACTACATCAACGAAATGGGCGTGCGTTGCGAAAAGCACCACCACGAAGTTGCTCCGTCGCAGCACGAACTGGGTATCGCATTCGGCACCCTGATCGAACATGCCGACGCCATCCAGATCTACAAGTACTGCATCCAGATGGTTGCACACCAGTATGGCAAGACCGCAACCTTCATGCCGAAGCCGATCTTCGGTGACAACGGTTCGGGCATGCATACCCACCAGTCGATCTGGCACGAAGGCAAGCCGCTGTTCGCAGGTAACGGCTATGCTGACCTGTCTGACACCGCCCTGTACTACATCGGTGGCATCATCAAGCATGCCAAGGCTCTGAACGCCTTCACCAACCCGTCGACCAACTCCTACAAGCGTCTGGTCCCGGGCTTTGAAGCACCGGTTCTGCTGGCATATTCTGCACGTAACCGTTCTGCATCCTGCCGTATCCCGTACACCGCATCGCCGAAAGGCAAGCGTGTCGAGATCCGCTTCCCGGATGCGATGGCCAACCCGTACCTCGCCTTCACCGCGATGCTGATGGCTGGCCTTGACGGTATCGAGAACAAGATCCACCCGGGCGAAGCAATGGACAAAAACCTCTATGACCTTCCGCCGGAAGAGCTCAAAGAAGTTCCGACCGTTTGCGGCTCGCTGCGTGAAGCTCTTGAAAGCCTCGATGCAGACCGTGAGTTCCTGAAAAAAGGCGACGTCATGACCGACGACCTGATTGAAGCTTACATCGAGCTCAAAATGGAAGAAGTCATTCGCTTCGAACAGGCTCCGCACCCGGTCGAGTTCGACATGTACTACAGCGCATAATCTTCCTTTTGGAAGACCATGCTTACGGGAAACGCCCGGCCGGTTGGCCGGGCGTTTTTCGTTTCCGCTTAAACAGTTTGCTTACCCCTTGCGCTTAAGGTTGACCTGATCTTTCGTATCAGGATTTAATCATCTCCATGAGCAAGGCAGCGTCCAAGCCCAGTTTCGCGGAAAAGCGCAATCGCCAAAAGGCCGACAAACTGATCCATGCCGCGCAAAGCGCATTGGCGTCAGGCAAGGCGGGTGACGCTCTTGAACATGCGCGACAGGCACTGGCACTGGTTCCGGATTATGGTGCTGCCCATCTGATTCTTGCCCAAATTTACCGTGCGACGGGCAATCTGAATGAAGCGGCAAAAGTCCTGCAGACTGCCTGCAACCTGCCCGACACAAAAATTGAATATTTCCGTGAGCTGGCTGGTATTTTTGCTGCAAGCAAGCGGTATGATCTGGTGCAACAAATCTTGTTTGCGGCTATCCGGAAATTTCCCACGCATGCCCAGACTTACAGTGACCTTGGCGTCTACCTCATTCAGGGTGACCACATTACCCAGGGCATAGCGATCCTCGAGAAGGCTGTTGATCTCGCTCCCAATGACTGGGGCGCACTTACCAATCTTGGATCGGCACTTATCAAGGTTGGACGTGTGCGCGAAGCACTGCAATATCTTGGTCGCGCAGAAGAACTCGCCCCGGATGAACCGGATCGCCGGATCAGCAACTTGCTTCAGATCGGTGAAGCGAAACGTCATATGGGTGATCTTGACGGTGCTGCGGAATACTTCCGAAAAGCAATTGACGAGAACCCCAAGTCGGGACGTGCATGGCATGATCTTGCAGATGTGACGATATTTAAGCCTGACAGTCCCGAAATCGCGGCAATGGCCGATATCCTTGCAAATGAGGATAAGCTGGCCAAAGTTGACCGCGAAATGATCGGCTTTGCGCTGGGCAAGGCCTATATCGATAGCAAGAATCCCAAACAGGCGATTTTTCACCTTGATCGCGCCAATGCGTTGCGTCGTCAGGATTTTGCCAAGGATACCCCCACGCGAAAGGCCTATGATTCAAAAAATGCCTGCGAACGCGTACGCGCAATAGCAGACTACTTTCCAGCCACACTGTTTGAAAACCTGCCGGAAAAGACCGGTGAAGGCCCGGACCACGCATTTATCGTGGGCATGCCCCGCTGTGGCAGCACCCTCACGGAGCAAATTCTTGGCAGCCATCCCGAAACGCTGCCCACCGGCGAATTGCGCAGCTTGCCGAAATACAAGGATCGGCTGTTTGGCACCACCTTCCCCAGTCAGCCCGAAGACCATACCAAGATCAGAAATCAGGCCATGCTGACGGAACTTGCGAAGCTTTATCGCGACGAAGTCCATGCGATGTTAACGGCGTCGTCAACGACCAAAATCATTATCGACAAGATGCTGGGGAACTTCGCTTGGGCTGGCTTGATTCTGCTTTCGGTGCCCGGCGCCAAGATCATTCATTGCCGCCGCAACCCGGTGGATACGTGCCTGTCGTGCTATTCCAAGCGCTTCGCCAATCTGCAAGTCTACGCCTACGACCAAACCGAGCTGGGTCATTACTATCGCGCTTATGAAGACCTGATGGCACATTGGCGCGCTGTGTTACCCAAGGACCGATTTATCGAGGTAGACTACGAAGATCTCGTCGCCGATATCGAACCTGAAGCCCGCAGACTGATCGAATTTCTGGGCCTGCCCTGGAATGATGCCGTGCTTGACTTCCACAAGACGGAACGTTTGGTCCGAACCGCGAGTGCCGCGCAGGTTCGTCAGGGCATCTATCAAACCAGCGTTGAACGCTGGAAACCCTACGCCCCCTATATCCAACCTTTACTCACAGCCCTTGGCGTCGAAGCGCCCGAAAAGGACAACAGATGACCGCGACACAGCAAACGGCCCAGAAAGTTCTGCAGAACGCCCAAAAGCTTTGGAATGCGGGGAAGGCAAAAGAAGCCCACGAACTTTGCCAGCAATACCTGCGCAACGACGCCAGCGACGGCCCCATACTGCACTTCTTTGCCGGTATTCTTGAACGTCAGGGCAATACCGCACAGGCACTCAAACATCTTGAGCTTGCCTGCAAGGCACAGAATGCCAAAAACCTGTACTTCCTCGACTTCGCACAATTCTTGCGTTCACAGAACATGAACATCGAAGCGCAAAACGTTCTGGCAGTTGCGATGAAACGTGATCAGAATGACCCGAAAATCAAGACACAACTCGCGAGCGTCCTGATTCATAACGGCTTCTTTGATCAGGGTGTCAAATTATTCAACCATGTGATCGCTGAAAATCCAGGGAACTGGCAAACATGGGAAATCTATGCATCATCCGTGGCAGGGTCGCCGCAACCAAAACAGGCAGACCAACTGTTTGAGCAGGCTTTGCAAGCAGCACAAGCCGCATCCACAAACCCGCCAACCCATGTTGTCCGTCGCCCGACGCCTCAGGAGATTGCCAGCATATTGATGAAACGGGCTGATCACCTCAAGGCCATGGGGGATTCTGAGGGCTGTGAAAAAGCCATTCGCGACGCAATCAAGACGACGAAGTATTTCGCGCGCGCCTGGACAGCCCTTGCAACGCTGAAGAAATTCACAGCCGATGACTTCAAGGCAATCCACAACCTGCTCAAGACCAAGAAGGCCAAACTATCGAGCAAGGATCTCCAGCACCTGCATTATGCATTGGGTGAAGCCTACATGCATCAGGGCGACGGAACGAAAGCGATGGAGAACTACTTCAAGGCCAATAAAATCCAGCGCGACAATTTGAACTATGATGAAGAAAAGTCTCTTGGTTATCTGCGCAATATGCCTGAATTCTTTACCCCGGAGATAATCCGCGAAAACATGCTTTCCGACGAGCCGGAAGACGCGCAGCAATTCATCTTTATCGTTGGGGTCCCACGCTGCGGGTCGAGCCTTCTGGAACGCATCCTGGACAGTCATAGCGATGTGTTCGGTGTGGGTGAAATTCGCACGATCCCGGCATTGCAGAAACGGCTATACGGTCAACTGTTTCCTTCCCTGCCACAACATACAGCCTTTCTGAGGGATACCCCGCGCCTTAAGGCTTTTGCAAATGCCTATCGCGAGGAAGTTGCCCGCAAACTGCCGCCAGAAATCACGACGGGGAACAACAAACCGCGCTATGTTGTCGACAAGATGCTGGGCAACTTTGTTTCGGTTGGCTTACTAGCCATGGCGTTCCCCAACTCGAAGTTCATTCATTCCCGTCGCGACCCAATTGACACCGCATTTTCCTGTTTCACCCATTTCTTTGGCGATGGCCACAGCTACCTTTGCGACCTTGCCGAAATCGGACGTTTCTATGTCGCTTATCAAGGCTTGATGAACCACTGGGAACAGGTCGTACCGTCACAACAATATCTTACGGTCGACTACGAAAAAGTGGTGGCTGATCAAGAAAGTCAAACCAATCGGTTACTTGAATTTCTGGGACTGGAATGGCAGGACGCGTGCCTAGAATTTCACAACACAAAGCGTGAAGTCCGCACGCACAGCGCGTTAGAAGTCCGCCAACCGATTTACAACAGTAGTGTTGAACGTTGGCGTCCGTTTACAAAGGACCTTGCGCCGTTGTTTGACGCGCTCGGCGTAACGCCGGATTGATGCCACCGATGCCACAATGCCGACAGTCTGGCATCACAGAGTAGATACCAGTTTAGTCACCATGAAGATCGGGTTCCAAGGCCGGGCTATAAAGGCAATATTGCGCCTTGCCCGCTGCTTTGGCTTCGTACATTGCCTTGTCGGCACGGCGGAGTTGCTCGCTCATATCGCAGGAGCCGCCGTCAAATACAGACAATCCAATTGAGGCCGATATGCCGCAGTCATGTCCTTCCCAGACAAATGGCTGGCTCATTTCGGCAAGTATGGCATCGGCCACCGCGCTCATTTCCTTTTCGCCACCCTTATTCAAGAACAGCAAGGTGAACTCGTCGCCGCCAAGGCGTGCAACTTCTTCTGCCCGGCGCGCCGCACGCTTCAGGCGCTTGCCGGTTTCCACAAGCACCCAGTCACCAGCCGCATGGCCTTGCGTGTCGTTCAGCTGCTTGAACCCATCAAGATCAAGAATAAAGATCGCCGCCGGGGTATCTGTCCCGCGCAGAACATTTTCACACTGATCAAGTTTTTGCATGAAACGCGCGCGGTTGGCCAACCCGGTCAGTTCATCGTTGTTGGCCTTGTTTTGCAGTTCGCGCGCGGCGTGTTTTTGCTTGGTGATGTCACTGGTCCACCAAAGAACGGCCTCTTCGCCTTCGAATGACAGGGGTTCAATTGACGTCTTGAGCCAACGGGCATCTGCCATATTCGGTCGGCGCAGGCGGATTTCGACATCCTGCAATTCACCGAGCGCATCCATATCCTTGAGCGACTTTTCACGATAGCGCTCTGAAAGGAGAATGGCGTCAGATGGTTCCTTTTCGTCTTCGATACCAAGCATTTTGGCAAAGGTGGTATTGAAGAACCGGAACACACCGCTATCGCGTTTGGAAATCCCAACCCCGATTGGCGCGCTTTCAAGCAGTTCCGTCAGGCGCTGGGACGCTTCGGCGACTTCTGCCTGGGCCTTTTTCAAGCTGGTCACGTCAATCAGCGAGCCAATGGTACCGGCGATCGCCCCGCTTGGCCCCTTAAGCGTTGAAGCCGCAAACAGGGCAACGCATTCCTGATCGGCGATGGCAAAGCTGATCTCGTCGCGGACCTGACCTTCTTTATCGCGCAAGGGGGCTTCGAGTTCACCAACGGTTTTGGCAAGTGATTTCGGCGCGAAATCGGCCATTCTCTTGCCGATTGCGTCCTCTGTACCAAGGCCGAACAGTTCCGCAAAGGCACCGTTACACCGGGTAAGTACCCCGTCGCGATTTTTGAGGTAAACCGGGGTCGGCAAAACATCAATCAGGTGCTGGATAAAGGTTTTGTGATCCGCCAACGCTTTGGCAAGTTCCTGTGCGCGGCCAACATCGCGCAATACAAGCGCAATCGTCCCTGACGGACCTTCATCGCAGTGCCAAACGAATGGAATTTTGCCCAAACGAAAAGCAGGAAGTTCGGAATGCGTGCCCGACGAAATCGCAGCAAGGGCATTTCGCACTGCTCCGACCGCATCACCATCAGTAAATTCGCCATTCTTGGCAAGATAGGCCAAGAGCTGCTTGATCTCTGTGCCCGGTCGCATGACGGACTTGGCATCAGCTAGGTGCTTTTGCCCAGCAGCATTGACATGCACGACCTTCAGGCCGTCCGGATCAAGAAAAATAAGGCTATCACGTGACAACGCCGCAGTTGCCACCACATCCGCACTGACTGACAAGACACCCGGCGCGCTGCAAAGCAGCGCTCTCCCTTTATACGCGTTTTATGTGATGCCCCAAATCAGACCTTTTAAGTCGGTCTTGTATATTTATGCGCAACCCATTGCATATACTCGAGAATAAGTCATTATTTTTCTTGTTGTACAGATATCAAACGCGAATGTTTACCCGTATATCGCTATTTTTTGGTCGGAAGATCAATGTAGCCGCGGTCAATGCAGTGCTCGAGCTCTTTGGCCACGGCCAGCATTTCCTGGAAACTTTCGCGCAGATGCTTGAGCTTTGCCAGTTCCTCGGCAGTCGGGTGTTCTTCGGCCCGATCATCGCAAAGATGAAAAGCGAATTTCAGATACTCCGCACGCAGGCGTGCAACCGTAATCATCAGAGGAACGGCATTTTCAACGGACATGTCAGGGATGGCCGGACTGATGATCTCGTGATTGATCTCACGCAGAACATGCTCCATGCCCATCATGAAACGGCTTTTGCTACGCGTCGGGTCCTGTGTCATGGCCGTAACTCCTGCACCATAGGAATCTGAATAATCGCAACATTATCCGTCCGGAAAGTAAAAACTCCTATAACAACTTACCACCCATGGTCGCATTTTCGACCTTTCAGCCCCCGATTGCCCGTGATCGCACCTTGCAGGCACATCCAAGGCGGGCTAGAGGTTAAGGCAACAGTTTATTGCAGATGGGAATTCGATCATGGAAGCGCGTGTAAAGTGGCTTGAAAATCTGACCTTCACCGGCACCAGCGGCACCGGCCACGGCGTCGTCATGGATGGCGACAAGGATAACGGTTTTGGACCGAGTCCAATGGAGATGCTCCTGCTGGGTCTTGGTGGCTGCTCGTCTATTGATGTTGTGCATATTCTCAAGAAGGGCCGTGAAAACGTTCTGGATGTTGAAACCGATGTCAAAGCAGAACGTGCCGAAACCGATCCCAAGGTCTTCACCAAGATCCATCTGCACTTCAAGGTCAAAGGCGAGGATCTGAATGAAACAAAGGTTGGCCGTGCGGTTGAGTTGTCTGCGGAAAAATACTGCTCTGCCTCAATCATGCTTTCAAAGGCCGCTGAAGTCACCCATAGCTGGGAACTGATTGAATAGCCGGTTTCGGCCAAGCCAACTGTCAGAAAAAGCGATCTGTACACAGGTCGCTTTTTTGTTGCTCGCACCATACCGGTACGCGCGTTAACATCCCTGTTGGCAAAACAACAAACCTCTTCAAACCCGGAAACGGATCGGAGCAAAACCAATGGGCACGTCTCGCATCATTCATACAGGGCTTGCATCCCTTGCCCTTTGTGGTCTTTTGGCGACAGGTGCCTGCGCAACACCCGACACGGCACTTGAACCATCTGGCGCGGCGATTACGGCCCCTGCCCCGGGAACTTCGTTTGATGATTACGTCCAATCCACCCGCCAGAATCTGCGCGATGTAATTTCCCGAACACGCTTTGCCGGGGAAGAAAAACCGTTTGGGGAACACACCCTAAATCAGGTTGTCGACATGCGCGCACCCTATGCACTTGGACCGGTTGGCGCCACATGCACTGGCGACGATCCCGCTTTGCAGGGAAATGGCCTTGGTTTCCTGATGGTTCACGGTCTTACAGACAGTCCCTATTGGCTAAGTGACATTCGCGACAATTTGCGTGATCGCTTCCCGTGCGCGGTCTTCCACGGGCTACTTCTGCCCGGTCACGGCACGGTCCCCGGTGACTTGCTTGATGTGGACTATGAAGACTGGCTTAAGACGGTTCGTTTCGGGTTGAACAGCTTTGACGATGATATTGAACACATCATCCCAATGGGCTTTTCCACCGGTGCAGCCCTGATTGGCCGGGTGTATAGCGAGCAATCAGACAAAGACCGGGTCTCGGCACTTGTCATGCTGTCGCCCGGTCTTGCCGCCAAAAGCGATCAGGCGTGGCTTACCCCCTATGTACGCTACGTCAAAGACTGGGTTGGTCAGGGCGAAAACAACGATCCGGGCAAATATGGCTCGATGGCGATGAATGCCGCCGCCGAGTTTTACCTTCTGACCGAACCCTATGGCGAAGGCAGCCTGCCTGACTTTGACATCCCGGTATTCGGGGTTGTCAGCTCAGACGACCAAACCATCAATCCCGATGTCATGCTTGATTTTTACTGCAACAAGGTCACTGCATCCCAAAAACAATTGGTCTGGTATCAGGGCAGGATTACCTCTGCCATGAACCTTCCGGACTGTGCGGGGATTGATATTGTGCGCTCGGAAAATGATCAGTTGCGCACACTCAATCATGCGCACACGGCCATTACCATGAACCCGAATGATCCCATATATGGCCTGGATGGCTCGGCCCCCGATTGCGGGCATTATGACGATCCCGACGCACTTTCACGCTGCCGGTCGGGTAATGATGTCATGTATGCGGAACGCAATCTGTTTGATACGGCCCCGGATGGCACGCTTCGCCGCGGAACGTTCAATCCGGATTTCACCGGCATGATGGACAAGATGAAGGATTTCATCACGACATCTGTGACCGCCCAAGAATAACCCCGAAATGTGCGCATGACATTTACGACTGAAACCCTCGAAACGCCGGATGGCATCAAGCTCCGTTTTGGCGTTCAAACACCTGAAAACGCAGGTCAGCACATACTGATCCTGCAAGGGCGCGGCGAATATATCGAACGCTATCAGGAAACCGCCGATGAGCTTGCAGCACGTGGATTTGGCTGCGTGACTTTTGATTTTCGGGGTCATGGCGGCTCGTCACGTGAAACCGATGACCCTGTGATGGGCTACATCCATGACGTTGCGCACTATATCGCCGACACGGGCCATGTCATCGAGCATGTCGAACAGGCACATGGTATCGAATGTCCTTGCGTCCTGACCCACTCGACCGGCGGGCTGGTCGCCATGGCGATGATGCTTGATCAACCCGGTCTTTGGGAAAATGCCGTGATGGTCGCGCCGTTTTTCGGGCTGGGTGGGCATGACTGGTTGTCGCTGGCAGCGCAATTCGTTGCTGACAGCATGTGCCGGTACGGGTTCGACAAACAATATCTTCCCGGGCAAGCGAAGCTCAGTCCGCTAGCAGAGTTTGACCCCGATAACATCCTGACGTCGGATGCAACCCGTTATGCCCGCAACGTCGCGATCCTGAAAGAGCACCCGAACCTTGTGGTCGGCGGTGTATCTGCCGGTTGGCTTGATGCGTGTTTCAAGGCACAGGCATCGGTTTCAGACCGCATAGAGCAGATGAAATCCGGTCAATGGTTGCTACCACCAATCACGATGGTGCTGGCCGGAAACGATCAGGTTGTTTCCAATCAGATTACCGAAGACCTGTTTGGCGGTGTTCCGTCCGTGACGATTACGGAAATCCCGGAAGCCCGCCACGAGATCCTTCAGGAGCGCGACCTTTACAGGGACAAGTTCTGGCACGCCTTTGATGCGCATATCGCACGTTGTCAGACGGCTTGACAATTAAAGCTTGGCGAAAAGATTCGCCTTAATACCGTCATCGACAAAGGCCGCTTCGATGGCCGTACGAGTCAGGCCCCGCAGTTCTTCCGGGGTAAAGCCAAACACCTCTTCAGCACGCTGATATTCAGCCGCAAGCGAAGTAAAGAAGAAAGGCGGATCATCCGACCCCAGTGTGACCTTGACACCGGCATCATAGAATTTGCGCAATGGATGGGATGCATAGTCCGGGAACACCGAAAGCGCGATGTTTGATCCCGGGCAAACTTCCAGTACGATCTCGCGCTTGGCCAATGTTTCGACCAGTTTCGGGTCTTCAATTGATCTTACGCCATGGCCAATACGGGTCACCGGCAGCTTTTCAATCGCGTCCCAGACGCTTTGTGGTCCCTGAACTTCGCCAGCATGGGTCGTGCAACCGAGCCCCCCATCACGGGCGACCTTGAACGCCGCATAGAAATCTTCCTGCGTGAACATGCTTTCATTACCGCCCATGCCAAATCCAACAATGTATGGATGACCACAGGCCACGGTTTCGCGGGCAACCTTCACCGCCACATCCGGTCCGATATGACGCACACAGGTCATGATGATGCGGCCGACAATGCCGGTTTCCTTGTTGGCGCGATCAATGCCTTCGACCACCGCTGCCAGATGATCATCAAATGACAAGCCACAGTCAGCCGCATGGGTCGGGGAACAGAAGATTTCGACATAAATCGCGCCGGCCTTTGCCTGCTCTGTCAGGTAAAAACAGGTCAGGTCGGCGTAATCCTGCTTGGTGCGGATGGCGGCACTTGCCTTGTCGAAGCTATTGAGGAACTCGGGAAAGTCGTTCCAGATGTAGCGATCCTGATCATCGTAAATGTCATCAGGCAAGGTCATTCCATTGCGCTTGGCAAAGCTGCGTACAAGTGTGGGCGTCATCGCTCCTTCAAGATGCAAATGCAGCTCTGCCTTTGGAATGGTGCTGTTCATCGCCGTGCTCCGGTTTTCTTGGTATTGAGTTCCGTCTGATACCTTCTAACCCGAAGCACCCCGCAAGGTCTACGCGGCAACAACACGTCGCGATGATTTTACAGGGGCCTGCCATTGACGAAACTCCGCATCGTCCGCCAGTGCCACCAGCGGGCCGATAAACGGCTCAAACCGCTGCCATTTCTGCACCGAGTCCTGGTTGATCGGACGGCGTACCTGGATCATGCTGGCAGTTGCGGCGGCTTTGTCGCTTCGATAAAACTCAAGGCATCCGGGATGCCAGTCCAGCCCACAATGCGCCAGATAATCCTGGGCCACGGTTTCTGGATCGGACACCAGATCTTCGTAAGAAAGATCATACATCTGACCTCGATCATCGGCTTCGAAACTGGCTTTCATTAACGCGACATAGCCGCGATAATAATCGGCCAATTCACCAAGATCGTCGGAGTAGCGCATCGGGACCGAAAACGGCGTTGTGTAAATCGAAAGACAAGTCGCAAGCGGGTGACGATGGGTGTGAATGATCGGTGCATCAGGGAAAACGCGCCGGATCATCTCAATCCGCATGAAATTGGCTGGTGTCTTGTTGGTGACAAAGCGTTTTTCGGGCGCGTAGGCCTTTAACGCATCAAGGTATTGCTTGCGAATTCTGGCTGCAGCCTTGCGATCAATGCGTGCCAACTTCTCTGAAACCGGGCCAACTCCGACCACGTCAATCACCGCCTTGGCAAAATCGCCGATCTCACCAGCTGCATACACATCGGGATGGGCACCAAGAATACGCTCGGTCAATGTCGTTCCGGACCGCGGCATGCCGACGACAAAGATTGGCTGTGGCCCATTTTCATCTCCTGCCCCCGCGTGATCCCAAACCGGCGTTTCCCCCGCCATATCACGCAAACGCGCAAGCTCTTTACGCTCATGTACTATGTCGAACGGGCGCTCTGCGCGGTTTGCAGCATGTCCCAGCTTATAGAAATCAAAGGCCTGTTTCATATTGCCTTTGGTCTCTTCGATCCTCGCGCGCGCAAAGGCCGCCTTGTAGCGTTCCGCGTTCGCAAGGTCTTGCTTGTCGAGCATGGAATCAAGATAACCGACTGCACCCTCTGGCATGGATTTGGGGCGCATAAAGGAGATGATCAGGTAAGGTTGCGCACTATAGAATGGATTGACTGAAATGATCGCGAGACATGTGGAAACAGCCTTGCTCGCCTCATTGGCTGCAGCATACGACGCAGCCAGCATCATCTGCACAGCCAGATTATCCGGATACCGTATGACAAACTTTTCAAGCACATCAAATGCTTGGGCGTGCTGTTCCTGATGCAAATGGATCCGTGCCAGCAGAATTTGTGCATCATCATATTGTGCTGATTGCGCAGGAATCAGCACAAGCGCATCAATTGCCTCTGCAAGTCGCGGTGCGACGCACACTCCAGGACTTTTGATGAGCTCGTCCTGAAATATGGCATCCGCCAGCATATAGGCCAGAATGCCGTTCCCGGGCTCTGTCCCCAGACGCCTTCTTATTGCAGTTTCCAATGCCGCAAAGTCATTTGACTGGTAGGCATACTGGCGAAAATTTTGCGCAACCGGCGCGAAGAAACGGTCTGTCAACGGCAGCGCATGAAACAGCCTTTTTAACCGCCGACCCGCGTTTGCAAGCCAACCTGTCTGCAACTCACTGACGGCCGTCATGATCTCGATATCGGTTCTTTTGGGGTGCAGGCGCAAAATCCGGGCACCAATTTTGGCTGCTTGGTCAAATTGCCCGGCCGACATTGCCCGTTTCATTTCCGAGGCAATATCAGATTTTATCGCCACCATCTGTCCTCGACATTACAGCGCCAGCGCGTCTATCAAGACGCGCGCATTTCCTGAACCGCGCCATGATCGTCATCCAGCATCATAAGTGGGCCGATATAGGGTTCGAAGCGGCGCCACTTGGCAACAGAATCGCTATTTAGCGGCCTTCTGACCTGCAACATGCTTGCGGTTCGCGATACCTTTTCCGACCGATAGAACTCAAGACAACTTGAATCCCAGTTGATACCGCAATGGGTGAACAGGGCCCGTCCGACGGTCTCCGGATCGGCGACCAATGTTTCGTATTCCAGTTCAAACACGGTGTTATGCTTATCCGTTTCGACAAATTCGGTCATCAATTCTTCAGCAGCCCGATAATAGGCCGCAAGATCATCAAGGTTATCAGCGTAGCGCATGGAATTGACAAACGGTGTCGTATAAATCGACACGCAAGTCGCGACAGGATTCCGACGCATATAGACAATCGGAGCCGTCGGGAAAATCATCCGGATCAGGCCGACACGCGTGAGATTGCCCAAATTTTTGTCAATTACAAACCGCGCATCCGGGGCGTAACCGCGAAGTGCGGCAAGATACCGCCGCCGAATTTCATGAATTTCGGCTTTGCCCAACTTCGCCATCTGGTCGGCAACGTCCTTAACGCCCGTTACCTCCCAGACGATATGTGCAAAATCACCAATTTCCCCCGCACCGTGAACATCGGCATGGGCCCCAAGAATGCTTTCTGCCAATGTGGAGGCAGAACGCGGCATGCCAACGATAAATATCGGGGTCGGCGCTTCGTCTTTATGCATGGAACGTGGTTCGCCATGCTGAACCGTTTGGTTCAGAAGCGCCCGAATACGTTCGAATGACGTGAGATCTTTATTGATGTCATACGGCGCAATCGCCGCACTGATTGCATGTCCCGCCTGATAGCGCGAAAACGCGGTTTTCATGTCGTTACGACTTTCCGCCATTGCGCCCAATGCAAACGCGGCCTGAAAACGATCAATAACCGGGTTCCGCGTATCGGCCAAGTAGGCCTCAAGAACCTGTTCGCTGTTTTCGGGTAACGCTAGCGGGGAAAGATAACAAAGTACCAGATAGGGCCGTGGACCGATATCGGTGTAATCATCAATGAGGGAAAGCGCACATTTTTTTGCAGCCTCTACTTCACCGGAAATGGCAAGTGCAGAAAGCTGGAACAGCCGCAAAGCCCTGTCGTCAGGATTGGCCGCGACCAATTCGGTCAACAATGAAAAGGCCTTGTCGGTCACTTCGCAATGGACATACAGACGCGCCAGAACTTCCTTTGCCTCACGTGCACGCGGGTAATCTGCTGGAAGTTTTTCAAGCAATTCAATCGCGTGAAAGATGTCTTTCGAGTAAAGGCGCGCCATCCCCTGCTGATTCAAACGCTCCAGAACCAAATTGGCGATCGCTTCCGAGTAAATCGGATGCGCATTCTGCTTTTGGCGTTTGCTTTCAAGCACCTGAACAACGGCGGAAAAGTCACCCGTAATACGGGCATACTCGTGCAGGTTTTGCAGAATGGGCGCGAAATACTGATCGCTGGGCGATACATCGGCAATTAACCGTTTGAGACGCGCACCAGCGCGCGAGAACCGCTTTGCATGAATTTCCGCAACAGATGTCATGACGGACAAAAGGGTGTTACGCGAATGCGTTTTCAGCAGCCGAGCGCCAACATCCGCAGCAGATGCGAATTCGCCAGCCGACATGGCCTTTTTCACTTCGGCTGTCACATCAGCATTCCCGTTTGCCACAAATGCCCCCAATTACGCATGTTAAACGACTAGCAACCACCTGATAAACCATGACTATAAGTCATTAATACCGCGTCGCACAACACTCAATGCAGCTATTTGCCTCACATTTTAGAGAGCAACGCCCAACTTATGCCCGACAACTGTAATCTTCCAAAGGCACGAATGGAAACTAAACGAATACAAGTCACTTAAAAGTGAATGCAATTAATGTTGCGTCGGCAAACAAATGCGTGCTTGGGGAACACGAGCGGAAAAAGCCAAACAATTTAATGGGCTAATATAAGTCGTACGACCGGGAAGCTTGTGAATAGGACGATCTGGTTTGCGCGCGCCAGAGCGTCATTTTACGGAGACGCGGGTGTTTTTTCGGGGCAATCGGATGTTTAACGAAGCAAGAATCGCACCGCCAACGATCAGCAAGCATCCCGCAATGGTTGCAGGCGTCGCGAGCGCTTTGCCAAAAGCAATCAACAAACACGTACTGAGCAACGGTGCCCCATAGGCCGCAACGCCAAGAACCTGAATGTCACCGTGTTTGGTGCCATGGTCCCAAACAAAGAAGGCGGCACCAACCGGCCCCAGCCCAAGCCCCAGAATTGCCAACCACTGCGTTGCATCCGGCTGCACCCATGCTTCGAGAATGACATGCGTTCCAAACCCCAGAAGCGATGCACCGGCACAAAATCCGCAGACAGCCCCAACTGGCACATTGCGATAACGCCGGTTCAAGACAGAATATCCCGACCACAGCAGTGAACAGATGATCGCCGCACCATATCCAGCCGCAAATGCCGGATCGAAAGACACGCCTTGCCCCTTGCCAATCAAAAGGACTGCCCCCGTCAAACCAAGAACAGCACCCCCGACATGCTTCCATTTCAAGCGTTCACCGGGCAAAAACGCGGAAAACAAAACAATAAAGAGCGGCCAGAGATAGGCAATCAGACTGGCCTCAACCGCCGGCGCGTTGGCCAAGGCCACAAAATAGAAAAAGTGATAGCCAAACAGGCCCGCAACACCCAAAAGCCAAGCACCAAGTGGCTGACGCAACACGCCCACCACACTGCCCCCGCGCAGAGAAATCCAAGCGGCACCAAACAGTGTCGCGATGGCAAAACACAGGCTGACCAGCTGAAATGGCGGAATGGATGCCAGTTCGGTTGTAAACAGCGCAAGCAGCGCCCAAAGAATAACGGCTATCGCCCCGATCAACGTCGCCTTGCGCTTGCCATTCACCACATTCATCGACGTCGCCCCATATTGCTGCTTCTTGCACAGGGGAAGATGCCCGCTCACAGCAGGCAGGTCTTTGCCCAAACTCCAGAAGTTCGCGGCAAGAACGGCGCAAAACCACAAAAATGATGAAAATGTTTCTTACAGAAACGCTTTAGTATGTGAGGCCGTGAGCGCTGCGCTTAGCAGCCCTTGGCGAACAGCCAAAGCGTCGTGAAAAGGCGCGGGAAAAAGCACTTTGATCGGAAAACCCGACCACGCTCGCCAGATCTGACATTGAAAGACTGACATCTTGATCACGCAAAAGCGCCATTGCCATTTCAAGACGCTGCTCTGTCAGCCAGCGCATCGGGCTTGTCCCGACATACTTTTGGAATGCCTCAAACAGGCTGCTTTCCGATTGTGTTGCAACAGCTGCCAGATCAGCGATCGTAATGTCTTCTCCCAGCCGGGCTTCGGCCCATGCCATCACGCGAAGAAGACGGGACGGCAATGCCTGCGAGGCGAATGCCCCCAGACCGCTTGCGCGCTGACTGCGCAACAACAGTGTTTTCAGACATTCCAGCCCGTCTGGACAGACATCCTCATTCGCAGCCGACAAATGGCCCAGCAACCCGACCAGTCCCTGTTGATGACCGGTTCGAACTTCAAGATAGGTTGAGGCCCCGCCATGGCGATACCACAGTGCCTCTAATCCGGTGCGGCGCGCCAAGTCCGTATTCAGGTCAAGAACCAGAAAACGGTTCAGGCCCTCTGCGCGGTAGGCATGGGTCTTGCCCGCTTCGACAAAGGCCATCTGACGGCCAAAAACCTCACCACCCCGACCTTCGACCTCCATCTCAAGACGGCCAAGATCAGAAATGATGATCTGATGGAAATCGCTATGACTGTGGCTTTCCGCTTCGGCACGGTATTGCCGCATGCTGTAGTGCATCTGGTCCTCTATCGGGCAGTTTGTCGTCAAATATTACCAGCGCAATTCGCAAGAACCAACGCTTTCGCGCACAGTGCCGGTTGAGCGGGAACAAAGGACCTTTGCGCATTAGACATTCAATAGAGCCAATGCGTTGATTGAATTAAGTTCTACGCTGGATTTTTTATCGTTTAAACCCATATGTTACGCTAGAGTCAGGAGCTGGAATTAGTAGAGTAAAGCAAGCTGACAAAAGGCCAGCAGCACGACCGACACCCGGGGAGAATGATGTGACCTACTGTGAAAAATGTGATTCAGTTCCTGAAATCGCACCTGAAAACGGGACACTCTATCTCTGGCCGCCTGTCGCACATACGACGGGCAAAATTCTAAAGGGTGCGAAGTCGATTGGTGTTGATGTGGAAAAGTCACCGTCAGCCACCACCCTGTCCATTCAATATAATCGTCCGGGACTAAGTGCGCTGATTGATGTCATCTCGCGCGACCTTCTGCCCGAAGAGCTATCTGACACCAAGGCCCTTATCATGCCTGGTACCGATCGCCCGGAGATTGATGACATCGCAGACATCACAAGCCTTGGCGCGATCCGTGCGGCAATCGGTGCCGAATGGCTGGGCGATCTGTTGCGCGACAATCGGCTGAATTCGGTGTTTCAGCCAATTTTTTCTGTTGGTGATTTCAAGAAACCTTATGCCCATGAATGCCTTGTGCGGGGTGAAAGCGTGTCAGGAGATGTCATCAATCCCGGCCAGCTTTTTGATGCGGCGCAGTCGGCGACGCTGTTGTTCCAACTTGACCGGGCAGCGCGCGCAGCCAATGTCCGCAATGCGCACAAGGCCGGGATCACTGGCAATCTTTTCATCAACTTTACACCAAGTTCGATCTACGATCCGGATTCCTGCCTGCGGTCCACCATCGAGGTGGTCGAGCAATGCAATCTGGACCGCAGCAACGTTGTTTTCGAAGTCATCGAAACCGAAAAGGTCCGAAGCACCGCACATCTGAGCGCCATTCTGGAAAGCTATCGTGCGTCGGGGTTCCGGGTTGCTCTTGATGATGTTGGTTCGGGTTATTCCACCCTGAACCTTTTGCCTGAACTGCGCCCGGACATCATCAAGATCGACCGCGAACTGGTTGACCATGTTGATCGTGACCATTTCAAGCAGGCAATTGTCAGCAAACTGATTGCCCTGGCCAAGCAACTCGATATCGAGGTCGTTGCCGAAGGCATTGAACGCACCGAAGAGCTTGATTTCCTGCGCAGTCATGACGTCGACTATGTGCAGGGCTTCTTGTTGGGTCGCCCTGGCCCGTCACCATTCACCGTGACGGCAGATTAAGCACGCAGATCGCGCCCTAGATGCGGCTCATATCCGAAAGTTCCCGCCCGACCATCCGCTTGTAAGTTGCGACGATTTCGCGCCCCTCGGCGCGCGGTACGGAAATGGCAAGGCGCATGGTGGCCTCGCCGGAATACATGATTAACAGGCACCGCGCGGCGATTGTTTTAAAATCACCATCATTGCCACGCACCCGCAAGATCGCCTTGGCCAATTGCTCCGCATTTGTCCGGCTCACTTCCATTTCCATGTCGCGCAGCGTCTTGTCGGCTTGCGTTCCGGTCCAGATATCGCAAATCACCGGCTCGGCCAGAAACAGTTCGTAATAGGTGTCGATCAGCTTATCAAAAGCTGCGAGCAAACCTTCGGCCGAATTCACCTCTGCCAGTGCCTCTTCGATGCAGTGCAGGGATTCCTCGTTATAGCGATCAGCAAGCGCATGAATGATCGCCGCCTTGTCCGGGAAGTACTGATACAGCGATCCGATAGAGACTCCGGCCTTTTCCGCCAGTTCTCCCATCCTGATCGCATCACTGCCGTGGGTCGAAATCAGATCACAAGCTGCATTGAGTATGTTGTTGACCCGTTCACGACTTCTTTTTTGTGTCGGCGCACGGCGCATCTTTTTCACGTTATCAGTCAATCGCTTAGATCCTTTTTTCTTATGACGCCCAAACACATCTGCACGGGTTTAGCACACTTTTGACGGCTTAGAACACTTGACGATCAAAATATGAGGATTTATCACATTTGGCAAATGTGAGGATTACTCACATTTCGAAAACCTCTATCAGGAGCTATTTTGATGTCAAACAATCCCCGTTTTCTTGTCCTGGGCGCGACGGCGAAAACCGGCCGCCGTGTTGCGGATAAACTGAATTCTCTCGGTCATGATGTTCGTGCGGTTTCGCGCAGCACGACGCTGGCCTTTGACTGGACAAACCCGCAAACCTGGGATGATGTTTTGCGTGACCGCGACGCTGTATATGTCACCTTCCAGCCCGATCTCGCAGTGCCGGGTTCTGACGAAATCATTGCAAACTTCGCCAAGTGTGCCCTGCTTCATGGGGTGAAACGCATCGTAATGCTGTCGGGTCGCGGTGAAGATGCCGCCCATCAGGCCGAACATGCCCTGCATCTTTCGGGCGCTGATGTCACTGTGTTGCGCGCCAACTGGTTTTTCCAGAACTTCAACGAAGACCTGTTCTTGCCCTATATCCAGCAAGGCACACTGGCCCTTCCCGCCGGTGACGTACCCGAGCCGTTCATCGACGCCAATGACATTGCCGAGTGCGCAGTTGCCTGCCTGCTTGACGACCGTCATATCGGCAAGACATATGAACTGTCTGGACCGACTGCGGTGACGTTTGCCGAAGCCACCAAGATGATTTCCGACGTTACCAATCATCCGGTCACTTTCGTGCCTATCAGCATTGAAGAACTTGATGCTGCCCTTGCCGCAGACGGCTTGCCCGATGACTTCCGGGGATTGATCCGCTATCTGTTTTCCGAAGTCCTTGATGGCCGCAACAGTCAGCCGACCAACGATGTACACGAGATTTTGGGACGCCAACCCAACAGCCTGCGCAACTTCGTTGAAGAAGTCGCCGGAACGGGTATCTGGGACGTCGCCAAACGCGCCTGACCCAAAATGTAAACGGCGCGTCGATTTGGTTGCGACGCGCCGTTTACCTGTGCTTTGTCCCGGTTTTCGGTCGCCTGGTGCCACCGCACGGATTTGACTACGAGAACAGGGTTTTGTTTTCCTCGATGATCTGTGGCAGGCGTTCCATGGTCCCTGAAAGGTGCTGTCGCATTTCGGCACTTGCAGTATTACCGTCACCTGACTGA
Organism: Thalassospira sp. MCCC 1A01148; assembly: GCF_001613795.1. Lineage (GTDB taxonomy): Bacteria > Pseudomonadota > Alphaproteobacteria > Rhodospirillales > Thalassospiraceae > Thalassospira. The sequence continues at coordinate 22,686 of NZ_LPVZ01000023.1, read as the reverse complement.
ATGGCATCGATTATTGCCTTGTGCCCTTCAAGAACCGAAATCATCTTGCCGGCACGCGGTAAATCAAGGGTCCGCACACGGGCCAGATGACCACTGCGCGCGGTGATCTGCAAATGCAGGTTCGACTGGCTCACGCCGTTAAACAAGGCGGCATGAAACGTTTCATCAAGCTGCTTGAAAAGGTCAATCTGCTCGATATCTCCAACGAGTGCTTCCTGCATCTTAACAATACCCTTGGCCTTGACCACGGCGGATGACTCTTTGGCCTCAGCCAACTGACGGACCACTTCGCATTCTGCTGCAACACGCAGGAAATGCTCCTCGCGGATGCGGGCAACATCGATCTTGGTCACCACTGTGCGCGACTGTGGATAGGAAACGACCAGCCCGTCCTGTTCAAGACGCATGATGGCTTCGCGCACCGGAGACTGGCTGACATTGAAACTTTCAGCCAATTCAGCGCGGACAAGCGTCGTTTCCGGCAGAAGCGAAAGCGAGATAATCCGGTTGCGGACTTCTTCATATACCAATGCCGAGGCCGGAACATGGGCGTTTGTTTTCAAATTGCCATCATGCACCGCAAGCAGCCCACCTGTTGTGGTATTCATTTTTTGTGTCTCCCTGGCATTTGCGCATATGCCCCTATTCGTCTGAAACTGTCATTACATCAGTGTATTGGGCAACAACAATGTCAAACTTGGCACGGCTGCCATCAGAACAAAGAACAGCACCATCGCCACAAAGAACGGAATGGATGCCCGAGTATACGAGCCGGTCTTGACACCCAAAATCCCGCAGACGGTAAACATGATCACACCGACAGGCGGCGTGAGGCCGCCAAAGTTGATCAGCGTCACTATCAAAATGCCCATATGCACCGGGTCGTAACCGGCACTTACCAAAACCGGCATGACAATTGGCGTCACAAGCAGGATGTTTGCCGCCCCTTCAAGGAACATGCCGCTAACGACCAAGACGCCAACCACAAGCATCAGGATGGCCGTTCTGTTTTCGGTAAGCGTGGTGACAAATTCGGTGATCTGTTGCGGGGCACGTTCAATTGTCATGGCATAGCCAAGCACGGCGGCCATGATGATCAGCAACATCACCATGCCGAGATCAGAAATCGAACCAAAAATGGCTTCCTTGAGCCGGGCAAAGTTCAGTTCGCGATAGATGAACAAACCAACGCCCAGCGCATAGAACACCAAAAAAGCCCCGGCCTCTGTCGCGGTAAAAATACCAAACCGGAACCCGATGATCAGAATGACCGGAAAGGCCAAAGCCCAGATGCTTTCAAAGAAGCTGGCCGTCAGATCCTTGAACTTGGGAAGTTCCGGCAGATCCGGCGTATAGCCGTTTTTCCGCGCAACCAGCCAGGAGGTAATCATCAGGACAATGGTCAGGAAAATACCGGGCAGAACCCCGGCCAAAAACAGGCGGCCGATGGAAACTTCGTTTACAAAGCCAAACAGGATCAAGCCGATGCTGGGCGGGATGGTTGCCGTAATCACCGAACCAAAGGCCAGAACCGCCGCCGTATTGGCCTTGGAGTAACCCTTTTTGATCATGCTTGGTCCGAGCAGGCGCGCCTCCATCGAGGCATCAGCAACCGCCGACCCGGAAATGCCCCCCATCATGAAACTGAGCACGATGGAAACCTGTGCCAGACCACCGGCCATCCAGCCCGTCAGAAGACTTGCGAATTTGACAAGACGGTGGGTAATGCCCGTCACATTCATCAGGTTCCCGGCAAGGATAAAGAACGGCACAGCCAAAAGCGGGAAGCTTTGGGTCGCGGTGACCATTTTCTGGATCACAACGGTTGGGGGCATCGCACCGGTCATGACAAAGACCGGGATGGACGCAAGACCTAGTGCAAATGCGACTGGCAGCCCACAAACCAGAAACAGTGTAAACAGACCTGCAATCAGCAACAGCATCAGTTGCCCCCTCTGTTGCGGACGCGACGGATAAGTTGCGAAACCATGGTTCTAATCATCAAAAGAATGCCCACCACCATCGAGGCATGAATATAAGACGCATTGATTTGCGCTGCCCCGACAAGACGCGGATGCATCAGGATCATGTTTGTCCATGCGTAATTCAGCAGAAAGACAAGAAAGGCGATGATCACCAGAATATTGATGACCTCCAGCCAGTGGCTTGTTCGTTCCGGCAAGATTTCACGCAAAAACTGAAGACCAAAATGCCGGTCTTCCTGCATGGCAATGTCTGCCGCCAGCATGCAAAGCCAGGCAAAGATCAGTTGTGCCATTTCCACTGACCAGATGATCGGCGATCCCATGGCGCGCGCGACAGAGGCCACCGCCACAAGGATGACCACGGCGACAAGCAACATGCCCCCACAGGCAAACTCAATCCGCTTGAGCATCAATTCAATTTCCATTGTGAAGTTTGAAGTGCGTTGCCAACACTCAAGGCAACGCACTTTCGTAAGGCAGGGTGTCCGTACCGGGTGTTAGCGCCCGAGAACCTTGTTAACAATGGCGGCTTCTGCCTCGAGATCAAGCATCTCATATACCGGTGCAACGGCTTCCTTGAACGGTGCCAGATCGACTTCGCTAACCGTGACACCACTTGCCGCAACGTCTTCAAGCGCCTTGTCACCAAGTTCAATGGTCAGGCCGGATGCATAGCGGCCATTTTCAACCGCAAGATCGCGCACGATTTTCTGGTTCTCCGGCGAAATATCGTCCCAGGCATCAGCGCCAACAACCAGCGCGGTTACCAACTGGATATGGCCGGTTTTGGTGACATTTTCGATGACTTCATAAAGCTTGGCGTTCCAGATGGCTGTTGGCTGTGCCTCGGCGCCATCAATCGTGCCAAGCTGAAGTGCGCTATATACCTCACCCCAGGCAATCGGGGTCGGTTCAGCACCCATTGCACGGATGGTTTCAATCCAGACCGGCGCGCCGATGGTACGCATGCGCACACCCGAAAGGTCCGCCGGACCAGAAATCGGCTTTTGCGTCAGGGCATGGCGTGCGCCCTGATACCAGTTTGAGGCAATCATCACGAGACCGGATTTTTCGCGAAGCTCTTCGCCCCAGGCGATGTATTCATCCGAAAGCGCAAATTTATCGGCCTGCTCATAGGTATCGAACAGGAACGGTGCTGACATAATCGCCAGTGACGGTACAAAACTCGACAAACGGGCCACATCCGTGACCGTCCCGACAGCCGCACCCGCACGGGCCTGATCAATCATTTCAGTGGTGTCACCAAGCTGGGAATTGTGGAAAACCTCGATCTCCACATCGCCGTTGGTCGCCTTTTCGACTTCTGCCTTGAACTTTTCAAGGCCCTGCCCCATCGGATCATGCGGTGCCAAAACCGTCCCGATGCGAAGAGTTGTCGCCGCCGCTGCCGGCATTGCTGCCGCCACCGCACCCGCAAGCACGGCACACAGCCCGAGTGATTTCATTGTGATCTTCATTTTGGATGTCCTCCCGATGAATTGGCTTTTGCCAAACTGATATTTTAGTTGCTTTAAAATTCTAGATATCCCGCACTCTTCTTGTCAACGGATTTCTCAAGCTTGTAAAATCATTTATTTACAATAACTTATGATGAATTAATCGTGCCTGACACAATTGCCTGTCATCAGCTTGCACATGATTTTGAACAGATGAATGCTCCCGGGCATGCCAAAAACACGGCCGAACGGGACCAGAAACAGATGGATCCGGGCATGCGAAAACAGTCCGTTCAACACAGTTGATCGGACTGAAAACAGCGCCAGCAGATGATGGAAATAACTAGCGGGAGATGTCGCGATATTTCGCCGGTGTCAGCCCGGTAAAGCGGCTAAACCGGGTGGTAAGGTGCGCCTGGCTTGAAAAGCCCGTCGCAAGCGCGATTTCCGCGACCGGCGCGTTGCCGTCACGCAGCATATGCATTGCGCGATCAATCCGCCGACGCAGAACAAACTTGTGCGGTGCCTCGCCCACGGTTTTGCGAAACATCCGCGCAAAGTGATAGGACGACAAGTCCGCGACTTCTGCCAGTTCCTCAATGGTCAATGCGTGATCAAGGTGGGCATCGATGAAATCAAGCACACGACGTTTGATCGCAGGCGAAAGCCCACCCCGAACCTTAAAGCCAAGATCACGGCGGGTGGAATAACTGCGCAGCATATGGCCCAGCAAAAGTTGTCCGGCATTGGACATTGCCATCCGGTCAGCCGGCACATTCCAGTCAAGAGGCAGCATCGCATGCCGCACGGTTTGCTCAATCAATGGATCAAGGAAAAAGGTCTTTTCCGGGACTTCCACAGCATTGGGTTCGACATCAAAGGCTTCGACCACGGCGCGTTCCCAAGAAGCATGAGGGATATAAAGGTGAAACAGCTCCACCTCGCCATGCACAACCCAGTCCGATGTCAGATGGGCCGGCATCAGGCAACAACGGCCAGGCCCGCCACCCGTCAACGGATCAGCACCGATTTTGCGCTGAATCCCCGTCCCACCATTCACATAAAGGCTAATGGTGTGATGATCAGGATCCGTGTAGCGGGTCAGGACATCCGCCTTGCGACGCCAATGGGCTGCCGAAATGCTGTCGCCGAAATCGCCCGCACGCAGCAGGTTTGCATCCCCAATCAGTTGATTGAAGACTTCAAACTTCTGGTAACGCCCGTTGGGCTGAAAGGCGGTGCCGGACTCTTCCATAACCTGTTCCTGACATTGAAGCCGTTATCATCGCATTGCCATGGCCTTTTGCAAAGCAAGGCGAATGCAATGCTGCCCTGTTTTGCGCAAGAATGTGAAAATCCATATTCACCGCACGCACTGTCCGAAAACGGACGGAACTAGATAGCTTTAATCCTGATACTCACCTTTTTCACACCAGTAGCGGACAGTAACTTCAGGTTGCTGCGAGAACAGGTCTGCCGCGATCTAACAGTTTTCCTGATTATATGTCGCAGAGTTCTCTGCAGCATCAAAGGTCGCCATATGAATGCGCAGTGTTGGATCCAATACCGACGACCTATACAATGTGAACACTTCGCTCTCATCGCAGCCTGTGAGCAGAAGCAACATGAAAGGCACGCAAAGAGCCCTACTCATAACCATCCCTTTCACAACTATTTCCTACCAGAATAGCTGCTCAACCCGTGAACGTTAACCGTTACGAATACCGATGGGGAGATTTTTGCGAGCTGATAGCACTTAATTACCCTGCATACCGTCAGGTAAAATGACGTAGCCAAATTCCTGTGCGCTCGGCATCCCGCGCCTCATAAACCACAATGGCATGGCGGAGATCATCAAATTCCGGGAATTCCTTGCCTTCAGCCAATGCGGTCATGTTCATTGTGTACCATGCAGTAATCCCGCCAGCCGGGGCCTTTTCGAACCGCGGAAACGCTGGATCTTTTGGGGCTGCGTTTCGCCAGATATTTGGCAGCGCTGGTTCGATCACAAGCGCACGGGCCAATCCAACGACATCAATTGCCCCGCTGGCAACGGCGGCCTCAGCCTGGGCACAGGTTTTGAAGCCACCGGTCAACATCAATGGCCTGGATGTGATTTCGCGGGCCCGCTTGGCAAACCCCAGGAAATACGGCCCGGCACCACCCCCGTCAGAGGCCGCCTTGGCACCGGGGAAATATGTCCCGCCGCTGATATCGATCAGATCAATACTGGTATTATCAAGTGCGGCAATGACGGCAAGTGCATCATCTTCGCACAAACCACCGTCAAGTTGGTCGGTGGCATTGAGCTTGATGGCGATCACAAAATCCGGTCCAACCGCGGCACGCACGGCATGCACCGTTTCAAGAAGCAGGCGCATGCGATTGGCAATTGATCCGCCATACTCATCACGTCGCTTATTGAATAACGGCGATAGAAACTGACTAAGCAGGAACCCGTGCGCCGCATGAATCTGCACCCCGCCAAAGCCGGTTTTCCGGGCAAGCTTGGCGGTCTTTGCGAAACGGGCTGGAATTTCACGAATTTCGTCATCCGTCAGGGCCGCACAGGTCAGCCCCGGCAGATCAAGCGCACTTGGCCCCTTTGGCGTACTGGTCGGGGCATAGGCCAAGGCCCCGGCATGACCAAGTTGCAGCCACAAATTGCTGTTATTGACAGTCCCTTGGCGCGCCAAAGCACGAAACCGTTCAAGGTCAGAATTATCATCAAGCACAAGATTTCCGGGCTTTTCGGCAAATCCCGGATGCCCCTGCACTTCGCCAATGATCGAAACAGCAACACCACCATCAGCCCAGCGACGATACAGGTGCATTTGGCCAGCAGTCGGATGTCCGGTGCCATCCCCAAGGGAATCCGACATCGCCGATTTAGCAATCCGGTTTTTAAGGATGGCACCGCAGGGCAGCTCCAGCGGTCTGAACAACGGGTTTTCAATGGTCATTGTGCATTCCAGCTGGTTTGGTGCTTATGAACGGGTATCGCAACAGGCACCATCAGTGCCCTTTGCCAGACGGGGATGGCCAATTCAGAACCAGTCCCGACAAAACGTCACCCGTCTCTGAAAAGGTGCCAGATCGCGTTTGCTGATATTCATGCAACTCTGCAGCCGTCAGATAAGAAAGGTTTTGGGCAGCAGGTGTTCCGGCCCTGGATGCAAAGGTACCTGCCCGATGTGCTGCGCGTTCTTGCTGCCAGGCTTCAATCGCGACACGTAGATGACCCACAAGGCCAAGAGGGGCATGTTCGAAAGATGTGATGGCTTTCATGATGAGTTTCTCCAATCAATGTTTTTTGTAGATTGAGGAAGACTCATTGATTAATCAAACGAGAAGATTTAATCTTATCTATTAGCGAAACTCACAAATATGAATTTCTGAACCTGAAAGGCCGGTCATGAATTCCACGACAAGCGTTGTTCATAATCTTGACCTCGATCTTGCCCGCACCTTTGTAGCGATCTGCGAGACCGGGAATTTCTCGCGCGCGGCTGAAAAGGTTCACCGCAGTGCCTCGGCGATCAGTCTTCAGGTCAAAAAGCTTGAAACCATGATTGGGCGGGAGTTGTTCAAACGCGAAACCCGCAAGGTCACCGTGACCGAGGATGGCGAGATTTTGCTGGGCTATGCACGCCGTCTGCTCAAACTCAATGACGAAGCGATGTCGCATTTCCATGCGCCGGAATTTTCTGGCACCGTGCGGCTTGGCGTCCCCAATGACACGGGTGTGGTTGTCATTCCCGAGATTCTCAAACGGTTTGCGCAAACCCATCCGCATGTCGATATCGACGTCAATCTTGGTCCGACCCGCACCCTGCGAGAGCGCGTAGAAACCGGCGATCTTGATATCGCGGTCTTCAGCTATAATGCAGAACTTGATCACCAGCCGCCGATCCATGCCGAACCGCTGGTATGGCTGGGGGCACGACATGGCAGTGCAATTGACAAACGTCCGCTGCCTGTGTCGATGGCAGAACCGGGTTGTTATTGGCGGACAGTGGCGCTCAAGGCGCTTGACGATGCAGGGATGGATTACCGCATCGCCTATACCAGTGAATTCTGTCAGGCCCAGATTGCCGCCGTGCGCGCCGATCTGGCGATTGCGGCAGTGCCAATCAGCGTGATTTCAGATGATCTGGTGCATCTTGGCCCGGCACATGGCCTGCCCGAAATTGGTGAATATCGCATGACCCTTGCCAAACGCCACGGCCACGGGCCGGTTGAAGACGCGTTGGCTGAACATGTTATTGCCGGATTCCGCAAGAGTTCCGAGCGCGGCATGCGGGTCTTTGCCTGACTGTTCGCCAAGGCTTGCACATCCTCAGTCAACATACCTGCATGACGTATGATCCGCATCGTGAATCAGGATTCGGTTCATCTGGCCATTTGACAACAAAATCCAGTGAAAACCGACTACCAAACGCTGAAAATATTTACCCGCAGAACAACCCCAGAAATGCACCTATCGCCCGCCCCGCAAGGGCTGAAGTCATTGGAATCTCGAACTTAACGGCAAGAATTAGGTGTAGAATTCAAAACCTGTAGTTAAGAAACTGGAAACGTGTAGCGTTTTCTGTATACTGCCCGACGAATATAAAGGCCCAATAAAACAGGGAAGGCTACACTATGGGAAAACTCTCTACCCTCCTCTTTTCGGCTGCACTTTCGACGGCTGTCGTCGCAGGCGCATCTGCACAGGAACAGGTAAAGATCGGCATGCTTCAAGGCTTCACCGGCCCGACGGAATCGCTCGTCAAGCCGATGGCACTTGGCGGCGAATTGGCCATTCAGGAAGTCTCCGACAGCGGCCTTCTGCTTGGCGGTCGTGAAGTTGTTTCGGTACGCGGTGACAGTACCTGTATCGATGCAGCAGCAGCCACAGCCGCAGCTGATCGTCTTGTGACGTCTGATGGCGTTCATGGCATCAATGGCGCAACCTGCTCGGGTGCGACCACTGCCATCCTGAACAACGTTGTCCGTGCAAACGGCATCGTGATGATTTCTCCGTCAGCGACCTCGCCGGCGCTGACCGAAATCGAAGATGACGGCTACTTCTTCCGTACCGCTCCTTCTGATGCGCGTCAGGGCCAGATCATTGCTGAGATCCTTGACCGTCGCGGCATCGGCTCCGCAGCACTGACCTACACCAACAACGACTATGGTAAAGGTCTTGCTGACGCCATCCAGGCAGCTTACGAAGCAAAAGGCGGTAAAATCACCGCTGTTGCCGCACACGAAGACGGCAAAGCCGACTATTCTGCTGAAATCGGTACCCTTGCATCTGCAGGTGGTGAAGTTCTGATCGTTGCTGGTTACCTTGACCAGGGCGGCAAGGGCATCATCCAGGCATCGCTTGACACCGGTGCGTTCGAAACCTTCGTTCTTCCGGACGGCATGGTTGGTGAAGCACTGACCGATAACTTCGGCGATGCACTTGACGGTTCGATCGGCACCAACCCGGGTACCGACAGCCCGGGCGCATCGATGCTTGCAGAACTCGCTTCGGGTAAAGGCTTCAAGGGCGACGACCCGTATGTCCCGGAAGCATATGACGCATCTGCACTGCTGCTTCTTGCCATGCAGTCCGCAGGTTCGACCGACAGCGCGGTCTACAAAGACCACATCATGAAAGTTGCCAATGCACCGGGTGAGAAAATCTATCCGGGTGAACTGGCCAAAGCGCTTCAGATTCTGGCTGATGGTGGCGAAATCGACTATGTCGGTGGCACCGCGCTTGAGCTGATCGCACCGGGCGAGTCCGCTGGTAGCTTCCGTGAAACGGAAATCAAAGACGGCAAGTGGGAAACGGAGATGTACCACTAAGCCGATCATTCTTTGATCGCTAACGACGCTGGAACTGTCAGGGACTTCGGTCTCTGGCAGTTCCTCTATTACCGGGCCCTATGCGCCGCTTGGCGAAAGGATGCCTGGGACTGATTGAATGACAGGGTCAAAAACTCCCCATGATACGGGTCGAAAACATCGCCAAGAATTTCGGCGGCATTCAGGCGGTCGATGGCGTATCGCTGTCGATCGAAAAGGGCTCCATAACCGGCCTGATCGGGCCGAACGGGGCCGGAAAAACCACGCTTTTCAATATTATTGCGGGCGTCTTCCCACCGTCTTCGGGAAAAATTTTCCTTGATGGCGAAGACGTTACCGAACTGGAACCCCACGAACTGTTCCACAAGGGCCTGCTGCGTACCTTCCAGATTGCGCACGAATTCTCGACACTGAGTGTGCTGGACAATCTGATGGTGGTTCCGGGCGAGCAACCCGGCGAACAACTCCGTCACAGCTGGTTCAACTATTCTCGCGTCAAGGAAGTCGAGGCACAAAACTACGAGCGTGCGCTCGAAGTCATCGATTTCCTTGAAATTGACCACATCAAGCATGAGTTGGCAGGCAACCTTTCGGGCGGTCAGAAAAAGCTGCTGGAACTGGGCCGCACCATGATGGTCGAGCCAAAGATCGTCTTCCTTGATGAAGTTGGTGCCGGTGTGAACCGTACGCTGCTTAACACCATTGCGACCTCGATCAAGCGCCTGAATGAAGAGCGCGGCTATACCTTCTGCCTGATTGAGCACGATATGGACTTCATTGCACGCCTGTGTGATCCCGTCATCGTCATGGCCGAGGGCAAGCTCCTTACCCAGGGCACGATTGAAGAGGTCAAAAACAACGAGGAGGTCATTGAGGCCTATCTCGGGACAGGTCGCAAGCATGAACGGAAGGTACCGTCATGAGTTTCTTGAGCGCAACCGGTATGACCGGCGGCTATGGCGGGTCCGATATTCTGCATGACTGTACGATCACTGTGGAAAAAGGCGAGATCGCAGTCGTGGTCGGCCCGAACGGTGCGGGCAAGTCAACAGCCATGAAGGCGGTGTTCGGCATGCTGAACCTGCGTGAAGGGTCTGTCGTTCTTGACGGCAAGGACATCACCAATCTTGCCCCGCAGGAACGTGTGCCCGAGGGCATGGGTTTTGTTCCGCAGAACCGCAACGTCTTTGTGTCGATGACGGTGGAAGAAAACCTCGATATGGGGGCCTTCATCCGCAAAGACGACAAGATCGAGGAAACCAAACAACAGATTTTCGATCTGTTCCCGATCCTTGGCGAAAAACGCAATCAGCCAGCCGGCGAGCTTTCCGGTGGTCAGCGCCAGCAGGTAGCTGTGGGGCGTGCACTGATGACCCAGCCAAAGCTTCTCATGCTTGATGAGCCAACCGCTGGTGTCTCGCCAATCGTGATGGATGAACTGTTTGACAAGATCGTGGAGGTCGCCAGAACCGGCGTTGCCATCCTGATGGTCGAACAGAATGCCCGTCAGGCACTGGAAATCGCCGATCACGGTTTTGTCCTCGTACAGGGACGCAACCGGTTCACCGATACGGGCGAAGCCCTTCTCGCCAACGAAGAAGTCCGCCGGTCCTTCCTGGGCGGGTAAATGGGGTATTGAATGGAAATCCTTAACGCACTTGCGCTGTTTGCCAATTTCGTGGTCGTTCCCGCGACTGCCTATGGCGCGCAGCTCGCCCTTGGGGCGCTTGGCGTCACACTCATTTTCGGCATCCTGCGGTTTGCGAATTTCGCACATGGCGAGTTGATGTCGTTTGGCACCATGATCACCATCCTGGTCACCTGGTTCCTGCAGAATATGGGCGTCTCTATTGCCCCCTTCCCGACCGCCCTTCTGGCCTTGCCGATTGGTGTATTGGCCGCAATCAGTATGGCGCTTGTCACGGACCGGATGGTATTCCGGTTCTATCGCAAGCAACGCTCCAACCCGATTGTGTTCGCCATCGTGTCGGTTGGCGTCATGTTCCTGATTGCAGGCATCATCCGTATCGTCATCGGCCCGGCCGATCAGAGCTTTGCAGATGGCCAGCGTTTCATCATCGGCGCATTTGACAGCCGTCGTGCCCTTGGCCTTGATGAAGGCATTGCGATCAAGCAAAGTCAGGTGATCACGGTTGTTGTGACCGCCATTGTCGTTGCATGGCTGTTCTGGTTCTTGCAGAAAACCCGTTCGGGCAAAGCCATGCGCGCTTATTCCGATGATGAGGATCTGGCACTGCTTTCGGGCATCAACCCGGAACGCGTGGTGACGATCTGCTGGGTCATTGCGGCGGCACTGGCAGCGATTGCTGGCACGCTTTACGGCCTTGATAAGACCTACAAGCCTTTCATCTTCTTGCAGATCCTGCTGCCGATCTTTGCGGCGACCATTCTGGGCGGCATTGGTCAACCGGTTGGCGCGATCCTTGGCGCGTTCATTGTTGCCTTCTCCGAGGTGACCGTGACCTATGCCTTCAAGAAGTTTCTCGCCTATCTCGGCCCCACGGACTGGGCGCCAGAAGGCCTCGTGCAACTGCTGTCTACTGACTACAAGTTCGCGGTCTCCTTCATCATTCTGGTCGCGGTTCTTCTGATCCGACCAACCGGTATTATTCGTGGGAAAGTGATATGACGAAGAGAGTTGCGCTCCTATATGGCCTGATGTGCCTTGTGTTGATCGCGATCGGCTTTCTTCAAAGCTGGAACGTCGCCTTTGGCATTTTCAATCTTTGTGTGATCTCTGCGGTAATGGCGCTCGGCGTCAACATGCAGTGGGGCTATGCCGGCCTGTTCAATGTCGGTGTCATGGGCTTTACAGCCCTTGGTGGCCTGACTGCTGTTCTGGTTTCGATGCCCCCTGTGGGCGAAGCCTGGGCCGCTGCGGGTGGGGATATTGCCCTGTCCTTGCTTAGCCTTGCGGGAACCATCGTTGCGGTCATTTACGCCCGCCGCATTGTGCCGCCCGTCTTGAAGCTTCCTGTCACGCTTGTTCTTCTGCTGGCGGGCTACTTCCTTATTGGTGTGTTCTTTGGTCCGGCAACCGATGCAATTGAAAGCATCGATCCGGCGCTGAGCGGTTATCTTGGTGGTGCCGGACTTCCGGTCCTTGTCGCCTGGCCGCTTGCCGGCCTGGTGGCAGCAGGTGCAGGCTGGCTGATCGGGCGGATCGCGCTTGGTCTGCGGGCGGATTACCTGGCGATTGCCACCCTTGGCATTTCCGAGATCATCATTGCGATCATCAAGTACGAGGAATGGCTGTCACGTGGCGTCAAGAACGTCACCGGCATTCCGCGACCGGTGCCCTATGAGGTCAACCTGGTTGAAAGCGAATGGTTCATCAATCTGGCGAACTTCTTCGGGGCGAGCGAGATTTCCGATGCCGCCAGCCTGTTCGTCAAGCTGTGCTATGCCGTGCTGTTTGTCATCGTGCTGGCAATCATCATGTGGTTTGCCGAACGCGCATTGAAGTCGCCGTGGGGCCGCATGATGCGCGCCATCCGTGACAACCGTGATGCAGCCGCTGCGATGGGCAAGGACGTAAAACGTCGTCATCTGCAGACCTTTGTTCTGGGCTGTGCCGTTTGCGGGATTGCCGGTGCGATGCTGACCACCCTTGACGGTCAGTTGACGCCAACCAGCTATATTCCGCTGCGCTACACCTTCCTGATCTGGGTGATGGTGATCCTCGGTGGCTCGGGCAACAACTGGGGCTCGATCCTGGGCGGCTTCATCATCTGGTTCCTGTGGGTCGAAGCAGAGCCGTTTGGCAACTGGTTCATGTCCACCGTGACCGCACCGCTTGGTGAAGAGTCGGAACTTGCCCAGCATCTGGTCGCTGGTGCCGCCTATATGCGTTACCTGATGATGGGGGCGATCCTGTTGACCGTGATGCGGTTTGCGCCAAAGGGACTGATCCCCGAGGCCACCAACCGATCAACGGCAATGACACGGTCTTCCTAAACAGACACTTCAAATCGAACGGGGCGGATACCTTGCGGTATCCGCCCCGTCTTTTATTGGCGAGGCGAGCTTGCCCGCAAGAATATGAAAAACAGCGCAAGAACGTGAAAGCCACGCGAGGCTGATTGTGGCTTATTACCGGTTTGCGGATATGCCCCTGAATATTCGTTCCCTGATTGGTCCCCGCGCGTCACCAACCCGCGTGACCGGTTCGCGCAACCCTTCGTGCCACCGAATGCCTTGCACGTGCTGTTTTGAAAGCCCCGATGATGACAGCCCTCTTATTCGTGATCGTCACCGCCTGCTGGGGATTTACCTGGTATGCGATCAAACTTCAGATCGGTCCGATCCCGGTCGAAATTTCGATCTTCTATCGCTTTGCGCTAGCGGCCGCGGTTCTGTGCGGTTTCTTGTTACTGACCCGTAAATGGCGCCCGGTGCCATGGCGAGCCCATCCGTGGATCGTGCTTCTGGGCTGCGGGCTGTTTGGCATCAACTTTATCCTGATGTATTCGGCAACCGGCTATATCGCCAGCGGAATCGTTGCGGTCATCTTCACCACCTCGACCATTTTCAATGCGCTCGGCAATTGGGCCTTTTACGGCAATCGCCCGGGCTTGCGCTTTGTTTTTGGCGCAGCCTTTGGTTTGGGCGGGATTGCGTGTCTGTTTGCCAATCAGATCTATGCCCTGTCGCACAATCCGCACGCGATTACCGGAATGATATTCGCCCTGTGCGGCACGGCGGTCTTTAGCTGCGGCAACATGGTTTCGGTCAAACTACATGCCATGGGCATTCCCAACCGCGATGCGGTTGCGCGCGGTATGATCTATGGCACGGTATTGTTGTTCATCTTTGCCATGCTCCGCGGCCAGACGCCGACCCTGCCAACCGATCCGCTTTATATCGGTGGCTTGCTTTATCTCGCCATTCCGGGCTCGGTCGTGGCCTTCATCGCCTATCTCGCCCTGGTCAACCGCGTCGGTGCCGGACGGGCAGCCTATGTCACCGTGCTGTTCCCGGTGGTAGCCCTTACCGTCTCGACCTTCCTTGAAGGCTATGTCTGGACACCGATTGGCGCAACCGGGCTTGCAATGGTGTTGCTTGGCAACATCACGATCTTTGCCAAACTACCGAAATTCATTGGTGTGAGGAATAAAACCCTCGTGGCGGAACAGGAAATCTGATTGTCTGATGATTAAAATGGGGCCGCTTTGGTCCCGTTTTTTTTGATCTCACCTTCAGGTCCGAAACTGGCGAGCAGCAAAAAGCCGATCCGCCTAATCTTCGTTGGTCACCAACAGATCGACGGAGCCCGCGATGCTGCCCCATGAAAACACCACACGTTTGATATCGCTTGATATGGAACTGGCTTCACGCCCGAAACATCGTGGTATTGATGGGGCCAAAAACTTCTCTAATGCAGGCGGCTTACATCCCAAGCAACCACCTGCCCAACCGATGGACCGCCTCAGCTGGTTGATGCTGATTTCGCTATCGGTCCTGTGGGGTGGGTCATTTTTCTTTACCGAAATCGCGCTTGTCGATCTGCCGCCCCTGACGCTTGTGCTGTGCCGGGTGTCTATTGCGACCATGGTTCTGTGGTGGGTGGTGGTGTTGCGCGATATTGCCGTACCGCGTGATCCGAAATTCTGGGCGGGCGTTGCCGTGATGGGCGGGCTTAACAACCTTGTGCCCTTTTGCCTGATTGTCTGGAGTCAGACACAAATCACCAGCAGCCTTGCAGCCATCCTGAATGCAACCACCCCGCTTTTCACCCTGCTGATTGCCCACATTGCGACAGATACGGAAAAACTGACGGCGCGCAAAGCTATCGGCGTGTTGATCGGGTTTGGCGGTGTGGTTGTGATTTTCGGCCTTCCGACATCTGGCAACACGATAGGCCTGCTTGCGCCGGGTGCCGTTTTGCTTGCCGCGTTCAGCTATGGCTGTGCCGGGGTGTTTGGCCGTCGTTTTGCTGCAACGCCGCCAATCCTGACGGCAGCCGGGATGACGAGTGCTTCAAGCCTGATGTTGCTGCCGCTGTCACTCATGATTGATCAGCCCTGGCACCTGCCCGTCCCGACGACCAGCACCATCCTTGCCGTTCTGGGCTTTGCAACGCTGAGCACTGCGCTTGCCTATATCCTCTATTTCGCCATCCTCAAACGCGCCGGGTCGAGCAACCTGCTGCTTGTGACCTTCCTGATTCCGGTCAGTGCGATATTGCTGGGGGTCGGCTTTCTCGGGGAAACACTGATGATGCAACATATCATCGGCATGACGGTGATTGGGGCAGGACTGGTGATGATCGATGGTCGACTGATGCCAAGGAAGAGAGGATAACGACCTTTCAGACCTTAGCCCTCAATTGGCTTCTCATAAACCACCCAGTTCGAGGCATTGCCGATCTGGTCGTAAAGCCGCCGTGCTGTCGCGTTGTCTTCTGCCGTGATCCAGGCCAGTTTGAACCAGCCGCGATCGCGGGCAGTTTCGCCCAGCCGCTGCATCAGGGCCTTAGCCACGCCGTGGCTTCGGGCTTCTGGTGTGACGTATAGATCGTCAAGCTGGCCGAACCAGCCCCCCGTCAGGGTTTCCGGCACAGCGCGGTATTGGGCAAATCCGATCGCCTGACCGTCCCTGACAGCCAGCAGGCAGTCCATTGGTCCGTCGGGGTCGATGATCCAGCCCCATGTCGTATCAAGTGCGGTTTCAGAGACCGCGCAGCCATAAAACACCATATAGTCGCGAAACAGGCCGGCCCAGGCATCCCGGTCGGCACCCGTGGCGGGGCGTATTTCGATCATCTCGGCCATCAGTCTGCCATCTCCCAACCGACACGATAAAGGTTCGTTCCCGTCGCCTTGGCGGCATACATCGCCTGATCAGCGATATGGATCAGGGTATCAAGCGTTCGGGCATGTTCGGGATAGATCGCAATGCCAAGGCTCGCCCCCACATGATACGTGCCGTCCCCGAGTTCCATCGGCGTGGACACTGTACCAATGATCTTCTTGGCGACACCATGCACCTCGGCGTCGTTATCCAGATCCTCAAGGATGATGGTGAATTCATCACCGCCGATGCGCGCAACAGTATCAGTTGCCCGCACAGCATTGACCAGACGCTGTCCGGTATTCACCAAAACACGGTCTCCGGCAGCGTGGCCAAGCTCGTCATTGATCAGCTTGAAACCGTCCAGATCGATAAAGACAACGGCAACCTGTTTTTGATGGCGGTTTGCACGCTCAATCGCCCTTGAGAGCCTGTCCTCGAAGATGATCCGATTGGGCAAGCGGGTGAGTGGATCATGGAAAGCAAGGTCGCGGATTTGATCGACTTCCTCGCGTTCCTCGGTAATGTCGCGCACAACCCCCATCATTTTGACGGTTTCCCCGGCCTCATCCTTGATGACGTTGCCGGTTTCGCGCAGCCATCGAATGGTGCCGTTCGGCCAGACGACGCGGTATTCCTCGTCATGGTTCTGGCCAGTTTCAATGCAGCGGATTTCGCCTTCGCGGACGCGTTCCTTGTCGTCGGGATGTACGGCATCACAGAACAGGGAATAGGTCGGCGTTACCTCGCCCGGTTTATAGCCGAACATGCCGTAAATGGCGTCGGACCAGTAAAGTTCGTCGGTATCCACGCGCCAGTCCCAGGTCCCGATGCGCGCGAAATACTGGCTTTGCTTGAAGCGTTGCTCTTCCTCATGCGCGTCCGGTCGCACACGTGAGAGATCACGGACGATCAGCACACGTTCATTCTGGCCCCGGAGCACGAGACGCTTTACCTCAACCGGGAAAGTCGTCCCGTTCGAGCGCATCGCGTTGCTGCGGTATTCGGTTGCCTGCGTTTTATCAGTATTTTCAGGCCCATCAGGCAAAAGGTCGGTAAGACGAAGCCCGGAAACCGCGCCCTCCGGCTGATCAAACATCTCTGCCGCTGCGGCGTTCAGCGCCTGAACCGATCCATCTGCGCCCAACGTCACGATGCCATCCGAAATGTTCGCAATCAGGGTATCGAATACATTGAGCGTCGTCCGCGCCTGCCGGCGCGAATGGACGGAATATGCCAATGCGCCAACGGCAACGAACGCAAAGATAATGGAAAGATAGTCGACATAGGTCATCGGCAGGCGTGGTTTTCCCGGGTAAATTTGTCACGCTGAATATATACATACCAATGTATAATTGGAATCTAACCTTTGGAACAATCTCGCCTTTAGTGGGTCTCTGTCCATGATCTGGAACAAAGATCGAGGAAAGTTGCTCCTCGCCTTCACGCTGCCGATCAGGTGGTTTCGGCCTCTGCCCGGGATGGTTCTGCAGGGTCATCGGTAACTTCGGTGTCGGTCTGATCCATGCGATCAAGCACGATACAGGCGACCAGATCCCCGCAAACATTGATCACCGTGCGGCTCATATCCAGAAGCCGGTCCACCCCCATGATCAGGGCGATCCCCGATGCCGGAACACCGATCGACACCAGAATGGTCGACAGGATGACGATCCCGACCCCGGGCGTCGCCGGCGACCCAATCGACGCCCCCACAGACGTCAGCACAATCAGGACCAACCCCGCAGAACCAATTTCGACACCAAAAACCTGAGCGATGAAAATCGCTGCAACGCCCTGATACAAGGCCGTGCCGTTCATGTTGATTGTTGCACCAAGCGGAATGACAAACTGGCTGATATGTTTTTTGACCTTGAGCGGCCCTTCGGCCGTTTTGATCGACAGCGGCATCACAGCGGCCGAACTTGAGGTCGAAAAGGCCAGCAACATGACATCCTTGGCCGCACCGATAAATACGCGTGGTGGCAAACCGCCATATATGCGCGCAACCACAAGCAACATGCCAAGCATCAGCCCCAGGCCCAGCAGCACCGTCGCCACATAGACCAGCATACCCAACAATGCCTGTGGCCCGGTATCGGCAGTCAGACGCGCCATCAGACCAAAGACGGCAAGCGGCGCCAACCACATGGCCCATTTCACGATGGTCAAACAGACTTCCTGCAAGCTCGCCAGCAGATCAAGCACCGGGCGGGCTTTGTCGCGTTGCATCACGACAAGCGCCACACCAAAAATGCTGGCAAATATAACAATCTGCAGCATGTTGCTTTCAACCATCGAGGACAGCGGATTGGACGGCAGAAGCGTTAAAACATGTGCCGGCAAATCAAGTAGCCGTGCCTGCCCGCTGCCAGCGGCCTCGGCCGGGGCCCCGATCGCACTGGCCAGACCAAGGTTGGTGGCATCCACGTAATCGCCGGGGCGGATAAACAAAGCCAGGGCAACCCCGATGGTCACAGCAATCGCGGTCGTCAGCACAAAGAACAGCACCGCGCGAACCCCAAGCCTGCGCAGTTGATCAATATCATCCGAGGAACACAGGCCACGAATGATCGATGAAAACACCAGCGGGATGACGATCATCTGGATAAGCGCAAGGAAAAGATGTCCGGGAAAGGCCAGCCAGTTGCCCACTACCGATGCCGTTTCGCGCGACAGCAGCCCGGTTGTCGGCCCGATCAGCAGACCGGTCCCCACCCCCAGCACCATGCCGACCAAAACTTGCAACCAAAGTCGCCCGCGCACCAATGCCTGTAGCGAATAGGCAAATGGCAATAGTGACCGACGACGCGTCTGATCTTGCCCGCCCGACATGTTCCACCCCCGGTTCTCGTCAGAAACGCTAGTACTACGTTACCTTATCAGCCAAACGCCAGTCCAGTTGGTCAAACTGGTGATAGGGAAAACCGGGCGGAGGATATCAGCGCAATCTCAAGCCCGCGATCCGCACCAAGCCGCGCAACCTATGCACGGGTCAGGTCTATTTCTCACCGGCCTGCGGATTGGCAATGGCGTCGTGATCGACAAGGTCCCACTTCTGACCGGCATTACGGTAAATCCGCTTCTTTTTGTTCGGGTAATCCGCAACGTCGTGGTCAAGCCTTTCACCGGCGACAATGCAGCGAAGCACGTCTTGGCCTGTATTTTTCATCGTATGGGGCAGTCCGCCCTTGCGATAGCCGATGAAATCGCCTGCTTCGATAGGATGGGTTTCGTCACCAATTATGACCGTGCCTGTCCCGGAAAGAACATAGGTGCATTCGTCCTCGAAATGGTGGACGTGATACTCGGTCGACCAACAGCCCGGCGGGACGTCGATGATATGAAAGCCAAGCCCGGTCAGGCCGGTCATATCACCCAAAGACTTGTTTGTGCGCTTTGCATTTTCATTGAGGAAATGGGTCTTTGCGGTGCCGTCAAACGCATCAATTTCTGATTTCTTTACAACATACTGTGTCATTGTCGTTCCCTGATCTCGATCTGTTTCCATCAATGGTGACCGAACTATTGCGTTGCCTAAAGAGCGGGTCTTCGTGCCAGAATAACGCCCGTGACAACCAAAATGATACCAAGGATACGCATGACGTTAACCGGAACGCGCGGCGCGCCAAACAGCCCGAACGTATCGATCACCACCGAGCTTGCGATCTGCCCGGCAAGGACCAGCAAAACCGCCGTTCCAATCCCGACCTTTAGCCCGAGGATCGAAATCGACAGCAAATAAAATGCGATGATTGCACCGCCCAGGACTGTCGGGATAGCAATGCTGCCAAGCATGTTCAGGCGCAAACCACCGCTGAGATGCGCAAAGAGTGTTGCCGCCACAGCCGCCGTCAGAAAAATGCCAACGGCTGCCGTCGGTGCACCGACCCTATGACTAACCTCGGCACTCATCGCCGCCATCACCGGGATCGCAAGCCCGGCCAAAAGCATCGTCAGGTACATCCAGCCACTGCCCTCGTTCATTGTATACACTCCAAACAGCGTCAATCGGGAAGACATCAACGGCATGCGAGGTGCCGTTGATGTCATAGCCTCTGCACGGGGGGAAGCAGGGGCTAGCTTTGGGTTGACCGGATATCTCGGACGGACCGGCCCGATATGCCCCAGTCGTCCAGAGACACCTCGTCAATCACAACAAAAGTTGTCGCGGGTGACTTGTTCAGGACCTTCTGAAGCAGATCAGTTACGCCCTTGATCAGTTGCACTTTTTCTTCCGGAGTTGGGCCGGTTCCATCCGGCCCACCTTCGCGGGTGACCTTGATATTGACGTACGGCATTGCTCAGTCCTCCTTTGCGCGATACGCGAAAACCTTGGTGATCACCTGCCATCCGTCATCGGTATGGATCAGTGTCAGCAGGTCTTGATAATCCCGACCCATCATGGTCATGCGGGCTTCGACCAGGCCCATCTGGCGGCCCGTCAGGGATACCCGGTCAACGCTTTCGCGGCGGGGATCACCGCGTTTGGCCGGGGGTTCACGGTTATCGATGCGCGTCATGTACGTCTCAAGATCCATGAACTCGTGATTGCCGTCCGTCGCATTGACATACGCAAGTTCCGGGTGGAACACGGTGCGCAGGATTGCACTGTCAGAGTGATAAAGCCCTTCGAAATAGCGCTCCATCAACGCGTCGATCTGCTGTTCATCAGAAGATTTCATCACACAAGCCCTTCGGCCTTCATCGCAGCCAGCGTTGCCGGGCGGGCCTGAATGCGCGCGACAAACGTCGCAAGGTTCGGCCAGTTGCCCAGATCGATTTCCTTGAAATTCGCCCAGTTCGCCAGAACAAAGGTATAGGCATCAGCCACCGAGAACCGGTTTTCAACAAGGTACTCGCGGCCATCTGCCAATACGCTTTCAAGATAATCGAACTTGGTTCCGACCTTTTGCTTGGCCGCAAGCTGTTCCGCCGCGCTCGACCCGTCGGTGAAAAGCGGGCCCCAGGATTTGTGAAGCTCTGCTGCGGCGAAGTTCAAGAACTGTTGCAGGCGCGCGCGTGCAACCGAACCGGGCTTTGGCGAAAAGGCACTGTACGGGTGGGTATCAGCGATGTATTGCAAGATCGCGACACCTTCGGTCAGGGTATCCCCCGTTTCGATCTCAAGGGCGGGGACATAGCCATTCGGGCTGATTTCGCGGTATGTGCGGCCGGTTTCGGTCAGGCCTTGCGCAACATCAACGCTTTCGATGTCAAACTTGCCCCCCACTTCATGCAACATGATGTGGCTGGCAAGCGAACAGGCACCAGGCAAGTAATAGAGTTTCATGGGTAGCTCCTTTGGTTTGATCTATGCCCCCTTAATGCCAAACCAGACGAGCAATTGATAATATCGACTTTTCATAGTAATGATCTATAAATCAGATCATCTTGAGGCGTACATGAACCTCGAACAACTCATCGCCGTTGACGCGGTTGTCAGTACCGGCACCTTTCGCGGGGCTGCGGATCGCCTGAACAAGGCGCAATCGGCCATCAGCCATCAAGTCCGCAAACTCGAAGACGAGCTGGGCTTTGCCATCTTTTCGCGCGAAGACTACCGACCCCGCCTGTCGTCAGAGGGCGAAGTATTCCTGCGTGAAGCCACCCGCGTGCTTGATCAATTCCACAAGCTTCAGGCCACCGCACAGGAACTGCGCAGCACACAGGAACCGCTGGTGCGCATCGCGCTGACCGCGACCATGTCACTCGAACCGATCCTTAAAATCCTTGGTGAAATCGGCGATAAATTCCCCAATACCCACATCGCGGTTGCCACCGAAATGATGGGCGGCCCGCTGGCCCGGTTGATGAAGGGGGAAGCCGATCTGATCATCGCGGGGTTGGAGGGGGTCGACATCGACCACGTCGAAACCACGCCAGTCGGCGCGGTTGTCATCCGCCCCGTCGCCCATCGCAGCTTCCCCATGGCCGGGCGCAGCGGCATGCGATCGCGCATGGAAATGCAAAGCTATGTTCAGGTCATCGTCTCGGGCACCGGTGGCCCGGATTACGACCAGTCGCGCGATGTGCTTGCCGGTGGGCGGCGCTGGACTGTTTCAGACTTCGCCACCAAGAAATCGGTCATCATGAATGGCCATGGCTGGGGCGGCCTGCCCGAACACATGATCGCGGAAGAACTTAAAAACGGCGAGCTTGTTGCGCTCAACGTCGAAGGCTTCCGCCCGCGTCACACAGAAGTCTTCGCCATCAGAAGGCGGGATCAGGCGATGGGGCGGGTGCAGGCGGAGATTTGGCGGGCGTTGCAGGAACATGCCGGGCTCAGCTAGACCAGAACCCTTGATATTCGCGGAGGAGGGAATTGTAAAAACCAGCCTTTGGGCTGCTTTTTATCCTTGGGCGGAGCCCGGCGGACCATCGCACAAGGTGCGATGTCTCCCGAAAGCTGCGTGCCTCGCTTTCTCGTGAACTAGGGGGTTCAAGCCCGATCCTGCGCGTAGAAATGAAACAAGCCCTGCATCATTGATGCAGGGCTTGTTTAATTGGTAGCGGAGGAACGCTACCGCCGAAACAGTCCTAAACGCGCCCTGATCACGATCGCCTGCTAGGCCCTCAGATCAGGGTTT
>NZ_LPVZ01000022.1 GCF_001613795.1 Thalassospira sp. MCCC 1A01148 | reverse complement strand
GCGCCGGCCTGTCACGCCGGAGGCCGCGAGTTCAAGTCTCGTCACTCGCGCCATTCCCTCCCTGATTGGGAATGACGTACAAAAAAAGCGCCACGGTTTTTCCGCTGGCGCTTTTTTGTTTCTCACCCTGATTTTCCGGTAACGACATCGCCATAGCCGCCGGGGTGAAGCAATGAACGCATCACACAACCGCAAATCAACAGTTTGGCCGCAGATTCTGTCTTTTGAACATTTAGACAGCAATCCTGACCGACTGGTCATTGATTAATCGTATAAATTATGCTCAGCTTCACAGGCACTAAGCGAACACCTGCAGGCCGCCCCACAAATTTTCGGGCCTGAAGGCGTCGACCGAACCCCGGATAGCTACAAGCCTGACCCTGTCTTCTTTTGGCCAATCCAATCGATCGCCTATCAGCCCGCCCAGTGGCCTGCAGTCCCACAACAACAAACGGGAGGCGCATCATGCGCAAATTTATCGCAGGGCTGGTCATGGGGACCGCGCTCGCTACCGCACCTATGATGGCGCAGGCGGAAACGCCGAAAAATGCCCTTGTCATGGCGTTTGCCATTGATGACATCATCACGCTGGATCCGGCTCAAATTTTCGAGTTTTCGGGTGCTGAATATGCCGGGAACACCTATGACCGCCTGATCGGTTTCGACAATGACGACGTGTCGAAGATCTATGGTGTCGTTGCCGAAAGCTGGGACGTCTCGGAAGACGGCAAGACCTTTACCTTCAAAATCCGCGACGGTATCGAATTCGCGTCGGGCAATGACCTGACCGCCGAAGACGCCGCCTTCTCCTTGCAGCGTGTGATCCTGCTGGATCAGTCGCCGGCCTTTATCCTCGGCCAGTTCGGTTTCACCGCCGAAAACGTCAAGGAAAAGATCTATGCCAAGGACGATTCCACCCTCGTCATGGAAGTCGACAAACCTTACGCACCGAGCTTCGTGCTTTACTGCCTGACCGCAGGCGTTGGTGCGGTTGTCGACAAGGAAGAAGTCCTTGCCCACGAGGTCGACGGTGACCTTGGTCATGAATGGCTCAAAACCAACTATGCCGGTTCCGGCCCGTTCAAGCTGAACAAATGGACTGCAGGTGAAAGCCTGAGCCTGACCGCCAACGAAGATTACTGGGACGGCGCGCCGGCAATGAAGCGCGTCATCATTCAGAGCGTCAAGGAAGCCGCAGCTCAGCAGCTTCTGCTTGAAAAAGGCGATATCGACATCGCCCGTAACCTCGAAGCCGATCAGCTGGCCGCCATTTCCGACAATGACGACATCAAGCTGCTTTCCAAAGGCAAAGGCGCGCTCTGGTATCTCGGTCTGTCACAGAAAAATGAATATCTGTCGAACCCGAAAGTCCGCGAAGCCCTGAAATACCTTGTCGATTACAAGGGCATTTCCGAAACCATCCTGGCTGGTCGTTCGCAGATCCATCAGGCATTCCTGCCAGAAGGTTTCCTTGGTGCCTATAACGAGAACCCCTACTCGCTTGATATCGAGAAAGCCAAAGTTCTTCTGGCCGAGGCCGGTTACCCGGACGGTTTCAGCGTGACCATGGATACGCGTAACACCACCTCGATCATGGCAATGGCACAGTCGATTCAGGCAACCTGGGCACAGGCTGGCATCAATCTGGAAATCATTCCGGGCGATGGCAAACAGACCCTGACCAAGTACCGCGCACGTCAGCACGATATCTATATCGGTCGCTGGGGCCCGGACTATCAGGATCCGCACACCAACGCATCGACCTTCGCGTGGAACCCGGATAACTCGGCTGATGCCGATGCCAAGCCGCTTGCATGGCGTAACTCCTGGGATGCCGGTGATCTGACGGCTAAAACCGATGCCGCCACCCTTGAGCGCGACGATGCCAAACGTGCAGCGATGTATGTCGATCTTCAGAAAGAAGTTCTGGAAAACGGTCCGTTCGTGATCATGTTCCAGGAAACCGAGATCGCATCCATGCGCGGCAATGTGAACAACTTCGTCCTCGGACCGTCATTCGATAACAACTATTATCGTTACGTCACCAAAGACTAATCTCGACGAAGGAGACAACGGTCGTAATGTCCGCTGTTAATCGCAATAAACGGGACGGGCGCAACCGCGCCCGTTTCGCTTCCGGCCACGCGGCAACTGTCCTGCGGCTGGTATTTTCACTCGCCATTACATTCTTTGGCCTGCTGCTTGTCACCTTCCTGATCGGTCGTGTTTTGCCGATTGATCCGGTTCTGGCCGCGGTTGGTGACCGTGCTCCGCAAGCGGTCTATGACCGCGTGCGCGAGGAAATGGGTCTTAACCTGCCGCTTTGGCAGCAATTCTTTATCTATATTTCCAATGTCCTGCAGGGCAATTTTGGTCAGTCGGTGCTGACATCGAATTCCGTGCTTGATGATATCAAGCGCGTGTTTCCGGCAACGCTTGAACTGGCAACCCTTGCAACCATTATCGGTGTATTGCTTGGCATCCCTGCTGGCGTGTTTGCCGCCATCAACAAGGGCAAATGGCCTGATCACGTCGTTCGCGTGATTGGTCTTGCCGGGTATTCGATGCCGATCTTCTGGCTGGGTCTGATGGGGCTTCTGGTGTTTTACATGAAGCTTGACTGGGTCGCTGGTCCGGGACGCCTTGATTCGTTCTATGTCGATTTCATCGAACCGACGACCGGTCTGATGCTGGTTGATACCCTGATCGAAGGCGACATGGATCTGTTCTGGAATGCGGTCTCGCACATTATCTTGCCCGCCTCGATCCTGGCCTATTTCTCTTTGGCCTATATCGCGCGCATGACACGGTCCTTCATGCTCGAACAGCTGAGTCAGGAATACATCCTGACCGCCCGGGTCAAAGGCATTTCCGAACACCGCATCATCTGGCGTCATGCCCTTGGCAATGTCATGGTGCCGCTGGTGACCGTGATTGCGCTTTCCTATGCCAACCTGCTCGAAGGATCGGTGCTGACCGAAATCATCTTCGCATGGCCGGGCCTTGGTCTTTACATCACCAACTCATTGCTCAATGCCGATATGAACGCAGTTCTTGGTGGCACGATTGTTGTGGGTGCGGTCTTTATCGGCGTGAACATGCTTTCTGACGTGCTCTACCGCCTGCTCGACCCCAGAGCGCGGAGATAACCATGACAACACAGACAAATACTTCGCAAACACCGCCAACCGGCCTGAAACAATGGCTGACATCCGACACGCCAAAATCACGTTGGCAGGCCAAATGTGGCCGCGCATGGCTGGGCTGGATCAAGTTCACCGAAAACCGTCTTGCCATGATCGGACTTTCGATTGTCATCGGCCTTATTCTGGTAACGATCTTTGCCCCGCTTCTGGCACCGTATGACCCCTTGGCAGCTGATCTTACCAACCGTATTCAACCGCCCAGCGCCGAACACTGGTTCGGTACGGATCAATTGGGCCGCGACATCCTGTCGCGTCTGATCTATGGCGCGCAATATACGCTTCTGATTGTGGCACTTGTTGCCATTACCGCGGCCCCGCTTGGTCTTCTGGTCGGCACGGCTGCGGGCTATTTCGGGGGCTGGGTTGATGCCACATTGATGCGCATCACCGATATCTTTCTGGCCTTCCCGAAACTGATCCTGGCACTGGCATTCGTCTCGGCGCTTGGACCGGGGTTGGAAAACGCCATTCTTGCCATCGCAATTACCGCATGGCCGCCCTATGCCCGTATCGCGCGTGCAGAAACCATTACGGTGCGCAAATCAGACTTCATCGAAGCGGCACGTCTTCAGGGTGCATCAAACATGGGCCTGATTTCCGGTCATATCATGCCGATGTGCATCAGCTCGCTCGTCGTGCGTGTCACGCTTGATATGGCGGGCATGATCCTGATTGCTGCTGGTCTTGGCTTCCTCGGCCTTGGTGCACAGCCGCCGATGCCTGAATGGGGCGCGATGGTTTCCGATGGTCGTCAGTTCCTGCTTGAACAATGGTGGGTGGCCACGGTTCCGGGTCTTGCCATCTTCATCGTCAGCCTTGGCTTCAACCTTCTGGGTGATGGCCTGCGTGATGTTCTTGACCCGCGTGGAGGCGATTGATCATGTCCAGTGAAACCCTTCTGTCGGTCAAAAACCTCGAAGTCACCTTCAACACGCCCAAGGGCGATGTCCATGCCGTGCGTGGTGTGTCGTTCGACCTTGGCCGTGAACGGCTTGGTATCGTTGGCGAATCCGGGTCTGGCAAATCCCAGACCGGGCGCGCCATTCTTGGCCTGACTGCGGCCAACGGCAAGATCACCGCCGATCAGCTGAAATTTCATGATGTCGATCTGGCAAACCTTACGCCCAAACAATGGCGCAAGGTGCGCGGTGCGCGCATTTCCATGATCATGCAGGACCCGAAATACTCACTGAACCCTGTCATGACCATTGGCGATCAGATCATCGAGGCCTACCGCGAACACCACAAGGTGAATGCCAAGGAAGCCCGCCACCGCGCGATTGATATGCTTGATGCGGTTAAAATCCGTGATCCGGAGCGCGTGTTTAACTCCTACCCGCACGAAGTATCCGGCGGTATGGGACAGCGCGTCATGATCGCCATGATGCTGATCCCCGATCCTGAACTGATCATTGCCGATGAACCGACATCGGCCCTTGATGTCACCGTGCAGCTTCAGGTGATGGCGATCCTTGATGATCTGGTGCGCGATCGGGGCATGGCGCTGATTTTCATCAGCCACGACCTGCAACTGGTTTCAAGCTTCTGCGACCGTGTGCTGGTGATGTATCAGGGTCACGTGGTCGAGGAAATCAAGGCATCCGCCCTGCACGAAGCCAAACACCCCTACACCAAGGGGCTTTTGAACTGCTTGCCGAAAATGGATGGCGATCATTCTGATCTGCCGATCCTTGAACGCGAAGCAAGCTGGGCCGAAGGGTAAGGGGTAGTTACATGATTGAAATCAACAAACTCAATGCCTGGTTTGACGACAACCACGTTCTCAAGGATGTCGACATCAAGGTCCCGAAGAACGGCTCTTTCGGTTTGGTCGGTGAATCGGGTTCGGGCAAATCAACGGTGCTGCGCACCATCACCGGTCTGGTCGATGACTGGGAAGGCCAGATCCTTGTCAATAACAAGGAACTTGGTCCCACGCGCGACAAGACATTCTATCGCCTTGCGCAAATGGTGTTTCAGGACCCGTTCGGGTCGCTGCATCCGCGCCACACCATCGACCGCATCCTGACCGAACCGGTCAATATCCACGGGCTTGGCGATTCCGATATCCGCGTGGTGCAGGCCCTTGATCAGGTCGGGCTCGATAACTCGTTCCGCTTCCGCTATCCCCATCAGCTTTCCGGTGGGCAGCGCCAGCGTGTCGCGATTGCCCGCGCCCTGATCCTTGAACCCAAGATCCTGTTGCTCGATGAACCGACCTCGGCCCTTGATGTATCCATTCAGGCCGAAGTCCTTAATCTTCTGTCACGCTTGCGCCGGGAACTTGGCCTGACCTACATTATGGTCAGTCACGACCTCGCCGTGGTGGCCCATATGTGCGACGATATCGCCATCATGAACCATGGCCGCATCGTCGAACGCGCCACGGCCAGCCAACTGGCAGATGGCAGACTTGAACACCCCTATTCCCAACAGCTTTACAAGGCTGCTGGCGGCTATGACCGCGCTGTCATCGACAGCTTTGTTGACTGGGACTGACCGGAGAAACCATGACTTCTGCCACCACACTAAGCTTCGCAACGCCCTTCGCCCCCGCCGACAGCAAACTTGCGAACTACAAGCGACAACACATCCCCGCATTCACCTGGGATGCCCATGCCTGCCTGCCGCTTGATGAAAAGACGCCGATAGACCTGCTTGATACCTATGTCGCCGGTCATATCGACTATGTCTGCGTCAATGTCGGCATGGATATGAACAGCATTGCCCATATCCTGCGCGTGATCGCCGCCTTCCGCGCCAAGATCGCCGCCCACCCCGACAAATACATGCAGATCGAAAGTTTCGAGGATCTGGCGATTGCCAAATCCAAGGGGCTGCTCGGCGTCGGGTTTGATCTGGAAGGCTCTGTCATGCTTCAGGACATGCCAGAAATGGTGCCGGTCTTTGCCAAGCTTGGCGTCAAGCAGATCCACTTTGCCTATAACCGCAACAATTCGGTCTCCGGGGGCTGTCATGATGTCGATATCCCGCTGACCGATCTTGGTGTCGAGATGGTCAAGGCTGTGAATAATAGCGGCATGATCATGGATTGCTCCCACACCGGGCGGCAAAGCTCGCTTGATATCATGCGGGTATCTTCCAAGCCGGTCGTTTTCAGCCACGCCAATCCCAGGGAACTGGGGGGTCATGAACGCTGCATCGATGATGAACAGATCAAGGCGTGCGCCGATACCGGTGGTGTGATCGGCATTTGCGGCTTCCAGCGTTTCATTAAATCCAAAAACGCACCGGAAGTCCCCGACATGATCCGCCATATCAAATATGCGGTTGATCTGGTCGGGGTTGATCACGTTGGCATCGGGCTTGATACCATGCCCTCCGTCGCCGGGACCAATGACTTCCCGGACGGGGTGGACAAGGACTTCTATTGGCCCGCAGCCAGTGGCTATGGCCCTGCGGCCGGTGGGGCTGCGGTGTTCGACCCGCGCAAACTCCCTGCCCTTGCAGATGCCCTGATTTCGACCGGTTATTCAGCCGATGACGTCGATAAAATCATGGGCCAAAACTTCATCCGCGTTGCCAAGGAAAGCTGGTAGAAATCTGCCACCAAACCTGCCCGCGCGACAAAATGCTTCCGCTATATTCCGCCAATTGCGCCGCAAAGGTCGCCCGTGGTAGGATAAAGTAGGAACACACGTGCGGGGAGATGACCCGATGATCAAGAAAAGCATCACAGTGACTGAAACGCAGGAAGCATGGATTCAAACCCAGCTTGCGACTGGTCAGTACGCGTCTGATAGCGAAATCGTCCGCGAAGCCCTGCGCGAGAAACAGCAACGCATGGCCGAAATCGAACGCATTCGCGGTGCTTTGATCGAAGCAGAAGAAAGCGGTCTTTCCAACGTGACCAAGGAAGATATCCGTAGCGCTGTCAAAGCGGAAATTGCCTGATGCCGTCCTATCGTCTCAGCAAACGCGCAGAAGACGATATCAAACGGATCTATCGCTATGGCATTGAAACCTTCGGCCAGAAACAGGCTGATATCTATTTCGATGCCCTGTTCGATAAGTTCGACAGCATCGCGCAGGCTCCATCAATATATCAGGCAATAGACGCCATACGCCCCGGCTATCGGCGCTGCGTGTTTGGTTCAAACACAATCTATTATCGATCCGATAATAATGGCACGGTGATCGCCCGCATCCTGGGACGCGAAGATCCAATTCTCGCCAATATCTAGAAAGCTTGGTTTCTCGGACTATGCATGAGAAGTGGCATCCGAAAGCTGCCGTCTGAATTGTCCCGGCGATGTCCCTGTCATCGCCTTGAAGCCGCGACTGAATGCTGACAGTTCGCTATATCCCAAATGTTCGGCGATATCGGGGATCGGAAGTTCGGTCAGACGCAGCATGTCACTGGCAATACCACCGCGCACCTCTTCACGAATCTTGCGAAAACTCGTGCCTTCCTGATCAAGTTCGCGCTGGAAACTGCGCAGACTCATGGAAAACTCATCGGCCGCGTCATGGACATCAATCTGACGATGACGGCAAAGGGTTGCCACAATCCACGCCTTGGTCGCGGTTGGCAGATCGACATTCTGTTTCAGGCGTTCGGCGCGGGTTTGGAATTCATTGACCAGTTGCCAATGACGCTCCGGGTCGGCGTTTTTCATCGGTTTGTTTAAAAGATGCGCTGGCAGGAAAAGGGCGTTTTCGCGCTGACCCAGACGCACCGGACATTTGAAATGATTCTGAAAAATGCCTAATCCACGGTCATTTCGGTGTTCAAAATCAATGCAGTTGGGCTGCCAACCATCGCCCAGTGCTGCTGATAACAGCGAGTGAAATGACGCTTCGCTGAATATCGCATCCTGCGTTCGGGTACGTACGGCATGCTCGGCAATACGATAAGAAAGCTTTGCCTGACCATCCTCGACCGACAGTGAAAAAGATGTGCTGCCCTGAAGGGTCGGGAAAAATCGCGCGAATTTTTCAAGTCCGTGACCAAGGGTCGGTGCGGTCAAAACCATCTCGGCATGTTTGCCAAGACCGCGATAACCCCATGTATCGCCAAGGAATAATCCCAATGCCGGATTGTTTGTCGCGTCCGAGGCCAGCTCCAGCATCGTGGTAAATATCATCAAGGGCGTTGATTGCGGCGACATGAAGAGCCCCGCCCCGGCAAGACCCGCACGCGCAGAAAGCCCCACATGATCGATGCCGGACTCACCAAGCATTCCCATCACGCTGTTTAGAACCGAACGGTCAATGGCACCCGAAACACGTTTCATGGGTTATCCATTCCATGGGCAGTTACACATCAATGCATTCAATTGATGTGCCAATTGAACGACACCTGCCCGTCTGATGCCAGCCACACAGGTCATTTTGGCACCAAATGTCAAATACAGGCCCGTGCACTTTGGCTAGCGTTTTGGAAATAGAAAAAATTAAAACCGCCGATCAGGGAAATCGCGCTTATTCGACATCCCCCGATGGTCAAACGCGTTTTTCGGCATCTGCCTGAAGTCTAGGGAACAACGTCCATTCACCCCCCTCCGCGCCACCAACGCGGTTGTCAAATACCTGTGCCCGGCTGGTTCGCCCCGGCCCGTGATCAGACACCTTCATCAGGGAGAAAAAGAATGGATAAATGTTGCAGCAGTGAAAAGGTCGAAGTCACCCACCCGCTTCAGCCCCTTACGGCCGAGGAAATCATCAAGGTCGCCGACATCGTGCGTGCAGACCCGCCTTATGGTGACAATACCCTGTTTGAAACCATCGAATTGATGGAACCCGAAAAGAGCGAACTTGCTGATTTCAAGCCCGGCGATCCGATTGCGCGAAAGGCACGGGTAAACGTCTTTGATTCCACCAAGGTCAGCGTTACCAAGCTTGTTCTTGATCTGGACGCTGAAAAGATCATCTCGGCCCAGGAACTGCCGGGCAAACGCCCGATGATCCAGCTTGAACAGTTTGTCGAGATCGAGGAAATCGTCTGTTCCGACCCGACCTTCATCGAAGCCTGCAGAAAACGCGGCATCACCGACATGTCCATGGTCTGCGTCGATCCATGGTCAGCGGGCAATTTCGGCAAGCCCGGCGAAGAAGGCCGCCATCTGGCCCACGTATTCTGCTGGCTGCGCAAACGCGAAAATTCCAACTTCTATGCCAACCCGATCGAGGGCCTGAATGCGGTTGTCGACTTGCTGTCCAAGGAAGTCATTCGGGTTGATGATTACGGCGGCGCGCCCATCCCCGAGGCCGAAGTGAACTACGAAGCCGATTTCTTCGAAGAGGACGAATTCCAGCCCAAGGCCAAACCGATCAATGTTGTTCAGCCCGAAGGTGTGAACTTCAAGATGGATGGCAACAAGATTACCTGGCGCAACTGGGAACTGGTGATCGGTTTCAACGCCCGTGAATCGCTGACCCTGCATGACATCAAGTTCAATGGCCGCCCGATTGTCCATCGTGCCTCCATCGTTGAAATGACCGTGCCCTATGGCAGCCCCGATAACGGCCATTATCGCAAAAACGTCTTTGATATCGGTGAATATGGCATCGGCAAGCTGGCCAATTCCCTGACACTGGGTTGTGACTGCCTTGGTGTGATCAAGTATCTTGATGTGACCCTCAATACGATGAATGGCGAACCCTGGACGATTGAAAATGCCATCTGCATCCACGAAGAGGACGCTGGCCTTTTGTGGAAACATATGGATTTCCGCACCGAACGCACCGAAAGCCGCCGCAACGCCAAGCTGGTGATTTCCACCATCTGTACCGTCGGCAACTATGAATATGCGCTGTACTGGTACCTGTTCCTTGACGGCATGATCGAATTTGAGGTCAAGGCAACCGGCATCATCAACACCGCTGCCTGCCTGCCCGGTCAGCCCGGCAAATATGCCGTTGAAGTTTCACCGGGTGTTGCCGGTCAGATCCATCAGCACATCCTGTGTGCGCGGCTTGATATGGCGATTGATGGCTATGGCAACAGTCCGGTCGAATGCAATACTTTTGCCGAGGAACCCGGACCGGAAAATCCATATGGCAACGCGTTCTTTGAAAAGGAAACTGTGCTCGAATCCGAACTGGCTGCGGCACGCAGAACCAACCCGGCCTCGCAGCGCTACTGGAAAGTCGTTAACCCCAACAAGCTTGGCAAAACCGGCCGTCCGGTGGGCTATAAGCTTGATGCCACCAACTGCGTCACCCCGTTTATCAACCCGGAATATCCATCGGGCAAACGCGCAAGCTTCATTGAAAACCATGTCTGGTTCACCGCCTACGATCCGGAGGAACGCTTCCCCGCTGGTGATTTCATGAACCATTCCGATGGCCGGGGCGGGCTTACCGATTTCATCAAAAAGGACCGTGCGCTTCAGAATACCGATCTGGTTATGTGGCATGTCTTTGGCCTGCACCATCAGGTCCGCATGGAAGACTTCCCGGTTCAGCCCTGTGTCACCACCGGGTTCAAGCTGATGCCGATGGGCTTCTTTGACGGCAATCCGGGCATCAATCTGCCGCCGGAAAAGAACGACGCCAGCTGCCCGGCAAAATGCTGATCTGATCGACACCCATCAGGACATGTCACCATGTCGATCAGTTATGTGATCATCAGCGGCCTTTTGCTGGGTCTTGCCAGCAGCCTGCATTGCGCGGGGATGTGCGGGGCAATTGCCTCGAACATCCTTGCCGCATGCGGCCTGCATAAAGGTCCGGCAAAACGGCAATTCCGCGCCCTTGTCCTGATGCAGGCGGGACGCAGTACGACCTATATTCTTGCAGGCCTGCTTGTTGGCGGGATTGGCGGCGCGTTTGACGCCCTCCTGGTCACAGCGGGCTGGCAATCGGTGCTGCGTGTACTTGCCGGTCTGGTGGTGATCTATTCCGGGCTGGCCGTGATCGGCATTGCACCGGCACTCCACCACCTTGACCATCTGATCCCGAAATTCCTGTTTCAAACCACCCTGCGCCCGGCGCTGGCAGGCATCCCTGCCACTGGGCACACGTCGCCAGCTGAGCAAACCTTTCAATCACCGAACATCACGCCCCATGCAATCCGGGCCGGGATTGGTAAGTTCTCGCTCGGCGCGGCACTTGGACTTACACCCTGTGCGATGGTCTATAACGCGCTTCTGACCGCGATGATGACGGGCACTGTTGCCAGGGCCGGTTTGTTCATGGCCTGCTTTGCGCTTGCCGCCCTGCCCGCCGTCGTCTTTGCCGCCCTTGGCATCAGCTTCCTGAAACGTTCAGCAACACGTGATTATGCGGGAGATTTCATTAGGAAGATGATTGCCTGCACACTGATTGCGATCGGAATGCTGACCCTTGCCGAACCGGCCATGGGCCTGATCGCGCTTTGCCTGCCCGTTTAATCCGAAACAGTCACCGTCTGGCCGACCTCTGAGGGCAATTCAAGATACAGCTCCGCTCCGCCAAATTCATGCACCAGATCACCGGCCCTGAGCGTAACGCCGGTGATATCGGTCGGGATGGAAACACCGGACAAAGACCGGGTAAAGGGCTGCTCATTGACATGCGGATGGGCCAGAATCCGTTCCCCAATAATGGCGCCATCCGGCCCGATCACCTGCCAGACATTGGCATAATGATCCCAGCCGGTGTCGTCATGCGCCACGGTCACGTCAAACCGATAGGTATTCTCGCCGGTTTTGGTCGCCGTGGCGGCAACCACATCGGCTTCCCCGGCATGGGCAGTGATCGAAAAGAACAAAGCCCCGCCAACCAAAACCAGACGGGTCATCAAATGGGACACGGCGCGGCTCTGCATGGCGGGGCTCCTGAATTTGGCCTGGTCTGGCCCTGTTTGGCTTAGGCTTCTGCCTCGTCACGGCGGACCTGACGCGGGCGGCCTTCGGCGTCGATGGCAACGAAGGTAAAGGTCGCTTCGGTCACCTTGATGCGCGGCGGCTGATTCTTGCGCAGCACCCAGCTTTCAAGATGCAGCACCATCGATGTATTACCGATACGCTCAATATCGCCATACACACAAACGGTATCGCCGACATAGACCGGACGGTGGAATGTCATGCCATCGACTGCGATGGTCGCAACACGCCCTTCGGCAATCTGGCTTGCCAGCACGCCACCGGCAATATCCATTTGCGACATCAGCCAGCCACCGAAAATATCACCACTGGGGTTTGTATCTTTGGGCATGGCAAGGGTGCGGGTACACAAATCACCGCGCGGCATGGTGCTTTCCGCAAAAAGGGATTGCTCTTTATCTGTCGCCATCAGGCTCACTCCTGTTTGCGACATGTCTGTTTCGACATGTCATTTTTTTATTGGACCTCCCGGTCGCGGTTTTCTGCATCCTGGCTTTGCGAAAATATGGTCGGATTTGGCGACCACCACTTGCATTGGATTCAAAAACACATTTTTATGGTCGTTGCGCACCGATCCTATGGTACGAACCGACAAAGATATGGTACTCGTTTAGCGCCAAGGCTTCCAAGCCCTGAATATCGAAGAACAGATATACGGTATTGGGCCTTGTTTTAACACAATAAAAGAAGTTGCGTTCCGGGGCATGACCGACCTTTTTGAAGATTCAAACCAGTCCACCGACAAAGCCTATTCCGCCAAGGATATTGAAGTTCTCGAGGGCCTTGAGCCCGTCCGTCGACGCCCCGGTATGTATATCGGCGGCACCGATGATGCAGCACTGCACCATCTCGTCGCGGAAATTCTCGATAACTCCATGGACGAAGCGGTCGCAGGCCACGCTGACTGGATCGAACTGGAACTGCAGCCAGACAATACGGTGCTGGTGCGCGATAACGGGCGCGGTATTCCGACCGACCCGCATCCGAAATTTCCGGACAAATCCGCGCTTGAAGTCATCCTGACCACCCTGCATTCGGGTGGCAAGTTCTCTGGCAAGGCGTATGAGACATCGGGCGGTTTGCACGGTGTTGGTATGTCTGTGGTGAACGCGCTGACCGAAAAGTTCCGCGTTGAAGTCTGCCGTGACCGCAAAATGGTGTTTCAGGAATATTCCAAAGGCACCCCGCTTGGTCCTTTGCAGGATGGCGGCGCGATCAACAATCGCCGCGGCACCACGGTTATCTTTAAACCCGATCCCGAGATTTTCGGCGCACGTGCCAAGCTCAAGGCAGCGACCATCTTCCGCATGGCGCGCTCCAAGGCCTATCTGTACAAGGGCGTTGAAATCCGCTGGTCGGTTGACCCGTCGCTTCTGACCAGTGACGATCCGACCCCGCAGCAGGAAGTCCTGAAATTCCCCAACGGGATTCTCGACTATCTGGAAATGACCCTTGAGGGCCGCGATCTTGTCACCGACCGCCCGTTCGCAGGCGAAGCCAAGTTCGCTGACAGTGCCGGTCGTGTCGAATGGGCTGTTGGCTGGCCCGAAAGCGGCGAAGGTTACTTCCATTCCTATTGTAACACCGTCCCGACCCCGCTTGGCGGCACGCACGAGGCCGGCTTCCGCTATGCCCTGACCAAGGCGATCAAGGCCTATGGCGATATGCTGGGCCAGAAAAAGGCATCGGCCATCACCGCCGAAGATGTCTTTGGCGGCGGCTGCATCATGCTTTCGGTCTTTATCCCCGATCCACAGTTCCAGGGCCAGACCAAGGAAAAGCTCGGCACACAGGGTGCAACCAAACTGGTTGAAACCGCGGTCCGTGACCACTTTGACCACTGGCTGACCGGGGACACTGAAAACGCCAAGCGTCTGCTTGAACGGATCATCCTGCGCGCCGAAGAACGCCAGCGCCGCAAGGAGAAAAAAGAAACCAAGCGTCAGTCGGCCACCCGTCGCCTGCGTCTGCCGGGCAAGCTTGCCGACTGTTCACGTTCCATCGCGGCGGGCACTGAAATCTTCCTGGTGGAGGGTGACTCCGCAGGTGGTTCTGCCAAGCAGGCCCGTGACCGCGAAACGCAGGCCGTCCTGCCACTGCGCGGCAAGATCCTGAACGTCGCATCGGCGACCTATGAAAAGATGATGGCCAACCAGGAAATCAAGGACATGATCGAAGCCTTTGGCTGCGGTTCCGGGTCCGATTTCCGCCATAATGACCTGCGGTATGAACGCATCATCATCATGACCGATGCCGACGTCGATGGCGCGCATATCGCGTCCCTTCTGATGACCTTCTTCTATCAGGAAATGCCCGGTCTGATCGAAAGCGGAAGCTTGTATCTTGCGATGCCGCCGCTCTATCGTCTGACTCAGGGCGGCAAATCGGTCTACGCGATGGATGATGCCGAAAAAGAAGTCCTGATCGAAAGCGAGTTCAAGAACCGCAACAAGGTCGAGATTTCCCGCTTTAAAGGTCTGGGTGAAATGCCCCCGGCCCAGCTGCGTGAAACCACCATGGCCCCGAAAAAACGTACACTGTTGCGCGTTACCCTGCCAGATGCAGCGGAACCGGATGCACGTGGTCAGACCAAGGATCTGGTGACCCGCCTGATGGGTAAAAAGCCGGAACTGCGTTTCCAGTTCATTCAGGAACATGCCCGCTTCGTCGAGGATATCGACGTCTGATCAGCACGCAAAACTATCGACAAAACCCGGCCAGTTGTGCCGGGTTTTTTGTCCGCATTCCCCAACCGTAAAAAGACAGGATCGCATAGTGTCTCACGATTATGCTGCCATCCTTGGACAGATCGCTGACGAGGTTGCCAGGGCAGATTTCGCCACTGCCCGCAAGGCTGATTACATTCCCGCTCTTTCGGATGTGCCCGATGATCATTTTGCCATGGTCATCTGCGGCATCGATGGACAGGAATTTGCCATCGGCCACGCCGATTTGCCCTTCTCCATTCAAAGCATTTCAAAGATGTTCGCGCTTGTGCTGGCCCAGCGCGCCCATGGTGACAACCTGTGGCAGGCCGTGCGCCGCGAACCGTCCGGTTCTGCCTTCAATTCCCTGATCCAGCTCGAGCAGGAAAACGGCATACCGCGCAACCCGTTTATCAATGCTGGCGCCATCCGGGTCGCTGATCTGATCACGTCGCGCTATGCGAACCCGGATCGATCTGTTGCCGAATTTCTCGGGCAGCTTTGCGGCAATCCCGATATTCGCGTTGATAACGATGTTTATCTGTCCGAGGACCAGCACGGTGATCGCAACCGTGCCATTGCCTATCTGATGAAAAGCTTCGGAAAACTCGACAATCCTGTCGAAGACGTTGTACGCGCCTATTTCAAACAGTGTTCGGTCGCAATGACCGCCCGCGAACTGGCACGCGCCTGTCGCTTTCTGGCCTGCCGGGGTGTGGGCATGGATGGCAAACCTGTTATTACGGCCGAAGAAACCAGTCGCATCAACGCACTAATGCTGACATGCGGAATGTATGACGGGGTTGGCGACTTTGCCTTTACGGTTGGCATACCGGCAAAAAGCGGCGTCGGCGGCGGTATTATTGGCGTGGTTCCGGGTGAATTTTCGGTCTGCGTATGGTCGCCACGCCTCGATCAGCGGGGCAATTCGGCTGCTGGCATTCGCGCGCTGGAAATACTGATCCGCGCCATTGGCCGGTCGGTTTTCTAAAGATCGCACAGCGGTTTTGCTCTGCGCCTGACCGAACGGCAAAACCGCCAGCTGGCCCCGGTCATCCCGCCGTGTTTTAGTAGCCGCTTGTGAATAATGTCACTTTAAAGTTGCAAAATAGCCGTGTCGGACGTGACTTTGGACGTTTTCAGACAATATCTAGGTCATTGAGCGAATGATGGTCGAATACATCAAAGGAACATTCCAATGAATTCGAAGACACCTAAGCTTATGAAAAACACGGCCAATCGTTTTCTGTCATTGGCCTCGGCGGCTACCGGGGCCCTGTTGCTGGCCGGGTGTAGCATCGCCGCAATCGAGCGCGCGAACTATAACGTTTCCGAAGTCGAAAGCTTCAGGTCCGCTGGCGCACCAAATGATGTCATGATGCTTGAAGTGGTTGATGCTGATAACACCTTCCCGGACGATTTCTGGACGGATGCCCTGTCAAACCATGGTTACCCGCGCCTGTATTTCGTAACCGACCCGGCTGACGCCGAGGACAATGTAACGATCAAACCGGAAAGCCGTCTGGTCGTTGTCGTCGCCCCGGAACAGGCGACAATGCGCGGCAAACTGTGTACCGATCCACAATCAGTGGGCACACGTGACCCCAACAGCAATGTGTCTGTTCGCTTTGGCTTCTGCGTTGGTGACAAGATCATCTCGGAAACCCGGGGACACTTTAACAACGATCAGCTTGCCGAACAGATCGACGGTAATGCTGATGTCATCGTTCACCAGCTTTTCCCGCGCAACATGCTCAAGACCGGTGACAGGCACTGTAGCCCGTTCTTGCCAAGCTGCTAACGCCCAAGAAGTTCGACAAGACAACGCGCAAAAAGCTGCGGTTGTTCAAGCGGCACATAATGCCCCGCCCCCGCAATCTCGTGATAAGTCGCACCGGGAATGGCTTCGGCCATGTCCCGGTGGCTTTCCGGGCTGATAATCCGGTCATGCGTACCGACCAGAACGCTGCATGGCACGGCGATATCGCCAAGATCGGCCATACTGTCCGGGCGGCGCGCTACGGCATTATTTTGCCGCTTGAACACCCCTGCCCCACATGCATCCCCCATGGCTTTCAGCAATCCGACGAGCGCCGCATCATTGCGGTTATCGGGATGAAGCATTTCATCAAGCATCCCGTCATTGACCGCAACAAACGGCGTCTTGCCCGCGACAATCCGCGACAGCAACAAACGCCGCCGTCGCACCGCATTGCTGTCGGCTGTTGCCCTTGTATTGACCAGCATCAGGTGAGTGATCCTTTCCGGCGCCTGGCGCAGGATTTCAAAGGCGGTATACCCGCCCATCGACATCCCCACCAGCGCAAAGCGATCAGGTGCGGTATCGAGTACTGCAGACGCCATGTCTGCAACTGTGTCCTGATCAAACAACTCGCAAAATACCGGGATCAGTCCGGGTTTGGCTAGGTCGTCAGGATCGTCAAGATCGCCAAGGGCGGCAATTGCCGGATGCCACATGCGCTGATCGGCCAGCATCCCTGACAAAAACACAACGGGCACGCCATCACCATCGGCGTGCCCGGTATCTTTCCTTGCAGGCGAACTCATTTAATCAGCGCACTCAGTTCCTTGAACTCGGGCGTTCCGGCCACACGCAGCCATTCGAACATCACGCTTTCACGGGTCACGATCTTTGCCCCGGCATCACGCATCCGCTCAAGCCCGAAAATCTTGTCCTGCTGGCTACGCGATGTCACCGCATCGGCCACCACATATACCTCGCGCCCGCGTTCAATCAGATCCATGACGGTCTGCAAAACACAGACATGGGTCTCCATGCCCGCGACCACCACCTGGTCCCGGCCCGTGTTCTCTTCCATCTTCTCGATAAAACCGTCAGCAGGAATGGCGGAAAAAGCGACCTTGGAAACAACATTTCCGCCGTCTGAACAATCACCGGGCTTTTCAAGAAGTTCGACAATCTGTTTGGCGGTATGCCCCAGCCCCTTTGGGTACTGTTCTGTGACCGTCACCGGCACGCCAAGGCGATTGGCACATTTCACCAGAAAACAGCAATTGGCGATGATCTGTTCGGGCTCCTGACAAGCCGGATAGAGCT
Organism: Thalassospira sp. MCCC 1A01148; assembly: GCF_001613795.1. Classification (GTDB taxonomy): domain Bacteria; phylum Pseudomonadota; class Alphaproteobacteria; order Rhodospirillales; family Thalassospiraceae; genus Thalassospira. The sequence continues at coordinate 238,864 of NZ_LPVZ01000022.1, read as the reverse complement.
TTTCCTGAACGTCGATTATCAGCAAACTTGAACGTGTTGCGTCCATCAGCACTGTTTTTCTCCCCAAAACGCATTTGTAATGACAGGGTACGCCGTCAAATTGTTGCAAACAAGTCTCTCAAAGACCTCAGAATGGGTTTTCCAAGGCAAATAAGCGGCGTTTTTCTTGACTTAATTAAGGCTTGGCTTTACGACGCAATCAGATTTTTAGCGATCCGCTTCACCTTAACGCATTTCATTGCGGGAAAACGAACCATATGAATTTCGCCGATCTCGGTCTGAGCGAAGATATCCTCAAAGCCGTCGCAGATGCCGGCTACGACACCCCAACCCCGATCCAGGCCCAAGCTATTCCGTCGGTGCTGATGGCACGTGACATTCTGGGCTGTGCGCAAACGGGTACGGGCAAAACGGCCAGCTTTACCCTGCCGATGCTTGACATCCTTCATCACGGTCGCGCCCGCATGCGGATGCCGCGTTCCATCATTCTGGAACCCACCCGTGAACTGGCCACCCAGGTTGCTGCGAACTTTGACACCTACGGCAAATATATCTCGCTTTCAAAGGCCCTGATCATCGGCGGTGAATCGGCTGCCGAGCAAAGCAAGGTTCTTGAAAAAGGTGCGGATGTCATCATCGCGACGCCGGGCCGACTGATCGATACGTTTGAGCGCGGCAAACTGCTGCTGTCTGATTGCAAACTGCTTGTGATAGACGAAGCCGACCGCATGCTCGACATGGGCTTCATCCCCGACATCGAAAAAATCGTAAAGATGCTGCCGACACAGCGCCAGACGCTTTTCTTCTCGGCGACCATGCCCAAGGAAATCAAGCGCCTTGCCGACAAATTCCTGTCCAATCCCAAGGAAATCACCGTCTCCCCGCCCTCGACCATGGCGACCACGGTTGAACACAAACTTGTTGTTCTCGACGACTTTGACAAGCGCGAGGCCCTGCGTCGCCTGATCCGCGCCGAAGATGTCCGCAACGCCTTTGTGTTCTGTAACCGCAAAAAAGACGTCGACATCCTTTACAAGTCGCTGACCAAGCATGGCTTCAATGCCGGGCGCATGCACGGGGATCTGGCACAAAGCGAACGTACCGAAACACTGGCAAAGTTCAAATCCGGCGAGATCACCCTTCTGGTCTGTTCCGACGTTGCCGCACGCGGTATCGACGTTTCTGACGTATCGCACGTCTTTAACTTTGATGTCCCGTTCAACGCCGAGGATTACGTGCACCGTACCGGTCGTACCGGCCGCGCGGGTCGCAATGGCAAGGCCTTTACGCTGGCCGTGCCCGAAGACGGCAAACTGGTCGCGGCGATCAACAAGACCATCAATATGGACATCCCGCTGACCGAACTTGACGGCATTGAAACGCTGGAGCTGGACTTCTCCGGCAAGAAGCGTCGCAACAAGAAAAGCCGCAAGCCAAATAACCGCGATGACCGTTCCGCCCGTCCGGCAAAGTCGGACAGAAAGGACGCCGCACCGGAAAAGGCAGCTCAGCCACAGCCTGAAGCGCCAAAACAGCCGGAAGCACCAAAGCAGAAAGAAGCCGAAACGCCCAAGGCACCGGCACGTGACGCCCAGAACAACAAGGGCAACAACGACCGGAACAATGATCGCAACAACCGCAATAATCGCAACAACCGTCGTGATCGTGATGACCGCGACGATAAAGCGGTTGTCGGCTTTGGCGATCACGTTCCAAGCTTCCTGCTGACCAAGGTCCCGGCCTCAAGCCTTGGCAAAAAAGCCACGGACGAGGAAGAAGCACCGAAGAAAACAACCCGGCGCAAAACAGCTGACAAGCCAAAGGCCGCAGCCCCGAAAAAGCCGCGCCGTTCGACCAGGAAAGCAGTTGCTGAAGAAACACCGGCAGAGGATAGCGCACCGGCACCGGAAGCAACCGAAGCACCGGTAGAAACCGCAAGCGAAACAACTTCTGAAGCCGCACCGGCCAAGGAAGTCAAAAAACGCACGCCGCGCCGTCCGCGCAAAAAAGCAGCGCCAAAACCAGATGCTGCAAAATCTGCTGACAACGCTTCAGAAGGTTCTGACGCGGCGCAGGCCCCGACACAGGCGCCTGCCGATAGCGAAAGCTAAACACGTCCACAAGATCACATCAAAAAGGCCGTCAGAACATTCTGACGGCCTTTTTTGTATCTGTAATTTGCTTGGCGGGTTAAACGGCGCGGAACAATCCGGTGGATGTCGGCTTTTCCGGGCGACGCTTGCGCATCAATTTCAGCATCGTCTCGATCGTGATCGACAACAAGGTCGCATGGGTGATTTCTTCGATTTCATCCATCACCAGCGTCAAGGCCGCCCCGGCATTGGTATCCTGCACAATACTGTTGGAAGGGCTTGTGCCAACTTCTTCGAACAGCTGCACAACATCCAGAAGTGTCGTGCGTTTGGCATTGCCACAGAAACGATAGCCGCCACCGGCCCCACGGACCGACTCAACCAGCCCCGCACGCCCCAGGTCGCGCAGAACCTTCGCCAGATGGTTGGTCGAGATATTATAGCGTTCGGCAATTTCCGATGCCGAAAGCTGGCGGTCGGTATCTTCGGCCAGTTCCAGCACGGCATAGAGGGCAAACAACGTTGCCTTTTGCAAAGACATCATTGGCTTATTCCCCCTCTTCCATATCTGTTTCCAGCTGAATGAACGGCCCCGCCATCATGCCCTGTGCGCGGAAGAACGACATCAGGTCGGTCGCGTCGCGCGGGATCATAGTGCGGATCTTGGTCACTCCGGCGTTACGGAAACAGCGGCAGATTTCATCATAAAGGATCGTGCCAATCCCGCCCATGCGAAGATCCGGCTCGACACTGACCGTGCCGACCCAGCCACACGGGACGGAGTTAAATTCCCACGACCGGACTTCCCCAAAGATACAGCCCAGAAGTGTTCCGTTTTCCTCTGCAATCAGAAAGAAGCGGGAATCCTTGCGGTTGCCATAACGGGTAAACAGATCATCCCAGTAATCCGGCTTGCGCAGCCCTGTGGTCCGGTCATCAAGATCGACAACATTGGGCAGGTCTGCCTCGACCGCTGGACGAATATTGATTTTGTGCTCGCCAATGGTAACCAGGTTATATCCCGGCGTGTTTTGCGCAGCGTCCACCATACGTGCCTTTCACTAATAGGCTGACATTGTCAGACAGTGTCAGCCTCCTCCGGCTCCCGGCAGGAGAGTAATCACAATCGAAATAAGTAAATTGGTACGATTATACTACACTGCCCGGATGGCACACGGCAATGATAAGTTCCGCTGCAGATGCTCACAAGCCTAGGCATTCCAACGAATTGAACGACATACTTGTATTGTCTGTTTGATGCAAGCACCTGCCATGTATTTTGCCCACGAAATCCGGTGCTGCACCCTGCAACACGATCTCCGATAACGGCGCAAAAAATGCCCCTTTGGACGACGCAAAGATTGACAGAAACGCGAAGTCATGGCTTATCGCGCAGCAGGAATTATGTACAGCTGGTCGGGTATTTGGCAAAATCCACCCTTCCGCAATTATAATTTCCAAGGGCGCATCTCGGCCCGGTTTCTTATCGTCTAAAGGAGTGTGGCACGCCATGGCGCGCAACGGTTTCGACGCAATTGATCGCAAAATTCTTCGTGAAATTCAGGAAGATGGTCGAATCTCCATGGTCGAACTGGCTGACAAGGTCGGCCTGTCCGTGTCGCCCTGCCTGCGTCGCTTGCGCAAACTCGAAGAAATCGGTGTCATCCGCAAATATGTCGCCCTGCTTGATCCGGCGCATCTGCAACTCGGTGTAAACGTATTTGTCACCGTGTCGCTGACCCAGCATGACGAACCGTCGCTGCGCCGTTTTGAAAGTGCGGTACAGGAACATCCGGAAATTGTTGATTGCTATGCCATGGTCGGCAATCAGGATTACATGATGCGCATTGTCGTGCCCGATCCGGCTGCCTATCAGCGTTTCCTGTCCGAAGTCATGATGAAGCTACCCGGTGTTGCCAACATGAAATCAAGCTTCACCCTGCACGAAGTCAAAAACAGCACCACCCTGCCCGTTGCCGACGCCGACTGACATCACATCGTTTCCTGCCATCACGGATATGACAGCGAAACAAGCCAATCTGGCGCCGTCATCCCCGCGAAGCCGGGGACCTTGATCAACACGTGCCGAACCTGAAAAGCACGCTATGCCACAGCCTGACGCGGCTTGGGAATGATTGTCGGGAACAGCACCATCAGTGTCAGCCCGCGCAACAGGAAGAACCCGTTAAACGCCGCCCACAGGAAATGGTTGCTGCCCATCGTCACAGCCCACCAGGCAAACCCGGCATAAATCGCAACCGAGACCAGCATCATGTTGCGCCAGTGCTTGGTCTGCATCGCGCCCAAAAACACCCCGTCAAACTGAAAGCCCAACACACCGGTCACCGGCAGGATCACGGCCCATATCAGGTATTCGTAGGATGCTGTGCGGACCTCGGGAATACTGGTCAGGGCATCAACAATCCATGGCCCGGCAAGGGCAAACATGGCCGACATCACAATTGCCGACACAACGCTCCAGATCGTTGTCTTGCGCACCGCCCACATAAACTGTTTGCGCTTTTCCGCACCATAAGCCTGCCCGACAAGGGTTTCGGCCGCATGGGCAAAGCCATCCAGCGCAAAGGACCCAAACATCAGGAAGTTTTGCAAAACCGCATTGGCCGCAAGCGTGACTTCCCCGAACCGGGCAGAGAAACTGGTAAACAGTGCAAAGGCCGATGTCAGTGCCATTGTACGGATAAAGATATCCCCATTGATCTTCATCAGCCGCGCCAGTTGCCCGCGATCAAACAGGCCAATGCCGCGCCACGTCCCGCCCAGCCGCTTCAGATGTGGCTGCATCAGGAACCAGCCCAGGACAACACCGGAATAATCCGCAATCACCGTGGCCCCGGCCACCCCGCGCACGTCCCAGCCGAACCCTTGCACAAACAGGATATCAAGAATGATGTTCAGTGAATTCAAGAACACCTGAAAAATGAACACTGCGCGGCTATCACGCATGGCAAGCAACCAGCCCAGCATGCAGTATTGCATCAGCGTCGCGGGCGATGCCCAGATCCGAACATGGAAATAGTCACGCGCTGCTGCCTCAACCGCGGGGGTCGGCGCAATCAGGGTCATGGCCAATTCAATGATCGGCCATTGCAACACCATCACGGCCAGACCGGCAACAACGGCAATCAGGGCTGCCCGGGCAAAAACTGCGCGCACCCCGTTCGCATCGCGACGGCCATAGGCCTGGGCAGCAAGCCCGGTGGTCGCCATGCGCAAGAAGCCAAAGCTCCAGAACACATAGGAAAAGATCAGCGCACCTACAGCGACCGCACCGATATAATGTGGACTGTCAAGATGGCCGACCACGGCCGTGTCAACTGCGCCAAGTAACGGAACAGTCGCGTTGGACAAGATAATTGGCAAGGTCAACGCCAGAACACGTCGATCTCCCTTGCCGAACCAGCGGCGCGTTTGGTTCATCGGGACCTCGGGCTATGGATTGTGCTGTGGGGCATCCGGGCAAACCGGAAGATTTCTTGTTACACAGAAAGCCGGGCGGCAAAAGCCGCCTTTTACTGACCGTCTGTCCAAAAAATCCACATCGTTAACTTTTTGGCCCAAGCTATGCAGCTTTCGCGCGATTTTTCACTTCAACCGCCAACGGGCCAAACCGAACATCTCCACCCTCAAGAATAGCCCACAACAAGGGGAACAAGATAACCATATGATTTTATTGATTAAATTTGGTAGAAAAATATCGAAATATTTTAAATTAGAAAACCCGGAGATTTTATACCAAGGCATAGATAACCAAGACTGTTTCGCAACATACGAACCATTCAAAGGCTGAATTTCTGAGAATCACCCGTTCCATCCACAAAGTTATCCACAGCCTTTAGCCATATGGGGATTTCCGCCTGACGGCACGCTTTCTTCCGCCCGGTTTGCCAACAAAAAATGCTGGTGGTCCGTGGGCTGCATTGCTAGGGTCAGCGCAAATCTGAACGACCATTCAAACCAAATTAATAGGTCCTGACCCTGAGCAAGGGACACGGGAAAATCAGGAAAAGCATTTATGAGCACAGATACCCTACTCTCTGGACCAACCGTCCCGGCCGCCTCAGGCACGACCAAAAGCGTCGTTATTTTGCTGCATGGCTATGGCGCAGACGGCAATGACCTGATCGGTCTGGCACCGCATCTGGCGCGCGCCCTGCCCGACACCAGTTTCTATTCGCCCAACGCGCCATTCCCGTGCGAAATGTCCCCCTTCGGACGCCAGTGGTTTAGCCTGGCCGAATATGATCCGGAATTTCTGCGCCGCGCCCCGGAAACAATGTCTGGCGCCCTTGTCGCCATGGCCGAAGGTGCCCGCAAAAGTGCGGCTTATGTCGATGATTTCATTGATCACGTGATGGAAACCCATGGCGTGACCGCCGACAAGGTCGCGCTGGTTGGCTTTTCACAAGGCACAATGATGTCGCTGCAAACCGCACCGCGCCGTGAAAACCAGATTGCCGGGGTTGTCGGTTTCTCTGGTGCACTTCTTGGCGAACAGGCCTTCGGGGCGGAAATCAAGTCCCGCCCGCCAATGGTGCTGGTCCATGGCACCGCCGATCCGGTCGTGCCAATCGAGGCATCCCGTCTTGCCAAGGAAACCCTGGCTGCAAATGGCATAGAAGTCAGCCTGCACGAACGCCCCGGCCTGCAACACGGCATTGATGAAGAAGGGCTTGGCATTGCCAGCAACTTCCTGATCAAACAATTACGCTGATCAGACATCTCCCTGCCCCAGTTCTTATGAAAAAAAGCACCTTTCTTAACCGTCAGGTGCTTTTTTTATGACTGATCGTTCCAACATATGAGCGTCGATACGTTGTTTCGCACGCTTGATATCTGCGCACCCAACCATAAATCGGTTTGACCCCAACGTGTTACGAATGGTCGACCAACAGAAAATTGGTGCAGTCGCCGAAAATCATACCTATACTTTTTTACAGCTTTGGCCATTAACCCATACGAAAGAACAGATCTTTGAATAGGTTTGTGCGCTTTGGCTCGGGGAATAACAAGAAAACGGGAACGGATCATGCTTCAGAACATACGAATTGGCCAGAAAGTCGCCAGTTTATCCTTGCTGTCTCTGATTGCCTTGCTGGCGATTGCAGCACTTGAGCTTCAAACGTTGCGCAACGGGATGCTTGAAGACCGCAAAGACAAAATTCAGGCAACTGTTTCAATGCTGGTGACGGCTGCCCAGTCCTATCAGGATCGCGTCGGCAGCGGCGAGCTTACACAAGAAGAAGCAACGGACGAATTTTACCGCTGGAGCACAGCGGCAAGGTTTGATGAGGGAACTGGCTATTTCTTTGCCTATGACGAAAACGGCATTAACAAGTTGCACGGCGCCAAACCGTCGCTGAACGGCACGGATATGAGTCAGGTCAAAGACCCGACCGGCAACTTTATTGTGCAGGATCTTCTTGCGGCCGCGCAAAACCCCGACGGCGGTTTCTTCTCATATTACTGGCCAAAGCCCGGTGAGCCCGAAGACCAACTGTTCGAGAAATTGTCCTATTCCGCCATGCTCCCCTGGGGCCACGCCATCGGCACCGGTATCTATATTGACGATGTTGATGCCGCGTTCTGGGAACAGGCGGTCTTTTTGCTGGTGATCATTGCAATTGTTGTTGCCCTGATGATCGTGTTCTCACTTGCGATCGGGCGTAATATTACCGGTGGACTGAATAAACTTTCGGCCCGAATGACCGAAATCGCCGGCGGCAAGCTTGAAGGCGAGATCGAAGGTCAGGAACGTGGTGACGAAGTGGGTGATATGGCCCGCACGGTTGTCGCCTTCCGTGAACAGGCGCTGGAAAATCAGGCACTTCAGAACCGCCAGAAAGAACTGGAAGCCCAGGCAGATAAGCAACGCCGTCAGGACATTACCGATATGGCCGACAGCCTTGAAAGTCAGGTCAAGGGCCTCATCCGCGCGATTGGTGGTTCCATTACGGATATGAAGAAGGCCACTACCACGATGGAAGAAGCCAGCAACACCAACAGCTCGCTCTCTGCTGCTGTGGCATCTGCCACCACGCAGACATCGACCAACGTACAGACCGTGTCAGCCGCGACCGAGGAACTGACCGCGTCCAGTGATGAAATCGCCCAGCAGATTTCCCAATCCGCCCAGGTCGCCAATCAGGCCAACGAACAAGCCACGCGCACCAACAAGACCGTCACGGGCCTGGCCGATGCGGCACAGAAAATTGGTGATGTCGCAAAGCTGATCGGGGATATCGCCGAGCAGACCAACCTTCTGGCGCTGAATGCCACGATTGAGGCCGCGCGTGCCGGTGACGCAGGCAAAGGCTTCGCCGTGGTGGCAAGCGAGGTCAAAAACCTTGCCAACCAGACCGCCAAGGCGACCGAGGAGATTAACCAGCAGATCCTCTCGGTTCAGAATGAAACGGGCGAAGCGGTCGAGGCGATCCGCCTGATTTCCGAAACCATTGCCCAGGTCGCTGACAGCTCTACCGCCATTGCCGCAGCCGTTGAAGAACAGCATGCCGCAATCGGCGAGATTTCGCGTAACGTTCAACAAGCTGCTGACGGCACCAGCGAAGTCTCCCAGCGCATCGAAACGGTCAATGAAAATGCCGGTCGTGTGTCGTCTGGGACCAGTCAGCTTGCCCATTCGGCGGAAAAACTGGTCGAAGAAGCACAGTCCCTTGACGAAGCTGTCGAAAACTTCCTTGCCGACCTGCGTAAACGCGCAACCGACTAAACGACTTGCATCGACATATCTTTGCATGAAGGCCGGGGCTTATAGCGCCGGCCTTTTTTGTGCTTCGACAAAGACTTAGGGCTTTCACAAAAGATGAAAAGCATATCGGCCTTGTCGTTTGGGTGCGCCGTTGCCATTTCTAACCTATACCCTGAAACCTACACTTTAGAATAATACGACTTGCACTAAAGATGAATGCAAACCATTATATTTTTATATTTTAATTCAACAACCGCATTGAGCGGAGGAAACAAATGCTTGGCAACATGAAAATCGGCTACAAGATCGTTGTCTTGTCAGTCATCGCTTTATTGGGTGTGATCGTGATCGGGGCCCTGCAGCTCTCGACCCTTCGCGACTCAATGCTCGAAGACCGCAAAGACAAGATTCGTTCAACCACCAACTACATCACCTCAATCGCACAATTCTATCAGGACAAGGCAGATGCCGGCACTCTGACACAGGAAGAAGCAATCAGTCAGTTCTACGAGGTTGCCGCCGCAGGCAAATATGACGGCAACATCGGTTACTTCTTTGTCTTTGCCACAGATGGCATGACCGAAATGCACGGTGCCAAGCCTTCACTTGTTGGCCAAAGCCTGAACAATGCGCAGGATTCCCAGGGTAACTACTTCATCCGTGAACTGATTGCGGCCGGCAACCAGCCCGGCGGTGGTTTTTCGTCCTATCACTGGCCAAAACCCGGCGAGGATGAAAATCTCACATTTGAAAAACTCTCCTATGCGGAACCACTTCCGTGGGGCTCGATCATTGGCACAGGCATCTATATTGATGATGTCGATGCAGCCTTCCGTGAACAGGCAACCTTTGTCGTCATAATTGGCGGTGTGATCCTGCTGGTCATGATCTTTGTCGGTCTTGCCATCGGGCGCGACATCACCGGCGCACTGAAAACCCTTGCTGAACGCATGCGTGTCATTTCAAGCGGCGACCTTGAAGGCAGTATCGAAGGCCAACAACGCAAGGATGAAGTCGGTGACATGGCGCGCACCGTGGTCTCCTTCCGCGAACAGGCACTTGAAAACCTCAAGCTTCAGGACAAACAGCGCGCGCTAGAAGAAGAAGCCGAAGAGAAACAGCGTAAAGCCCTGATGGAAATGGCGGATTCTCTTGATAAGCAGGTTAAGGGATTGATCAACTCGATCTCCAACTCGATCAAGGAAATGCAAGCCGCGACCGACGAAATGCGCAACGCGACCAACATGAACAGCGAACTGACCGGTGCGGTATCGACCGCAACGACCCAAACATCAAGCAATGTTCAAACGGTCTCGGCCGCAACAGAGGAACTCTCGGCATCTTCTGATGAAATCGCCCAGCAGATTGCAAATTCTGCCTCTATTGCAAACCGCGCCAATGACGAAGCCACGCGCACCAATGAAACGGTCACAGGTTTGTCCGAAGCCGCCCAGCGTATCGGCGACGTCGCAAGCCTGATCGGCGACATCGCCGAACAGACCAACCTCCTCGCCCTTAACGCCACCATCGAGGCCGCCCGTGCTGGTGATGCTGGCAAAGGCTTTGCCGTTGTGGCAAGCGAAGTCAAAAACCTCGCCAATCAGACCGCCAAGGCGACCGAGGAAATCAATCAACAGATCCTTGCGGTTCAGAACGAAACCACCGAGGCGGTTGACGCCATCCGCCGGATTTCCGAAACCATTGCCCAGGTGGCAGACAGCTCGACCGCGATTGCCGCAGCAGTCGAGGAACAGCACGCTGCCATCGGTGAAATCTCGCGCAGTGTCCAACAGGCAGCCGACGGGACACGCGAAGTGTCCGAGCGCATCGAAACCGTCAACAGCAACGCTGGCAAAGTGTCATCAGGCACCAATCAGCTCGCCAGCACGGCCGAAAAGCTGGTGTCCGAAGCCGTTGCCCTTGATGACGCGGTCGAAGCCTTCCTCGATAACCTGCGCAAAAGCGCCGCAAGCTAGGCAAAAACATAAAAAAGCAGGACACGCGCAAACAAAACCGCCCCGGAGATCATCCGGGGCGGTTTTTCTGTGGGTCTTTAAGACAGCGCAGCTTATGGGCGCTTGGCTTCGATATCAATTTCGATGGTGACCGGATCGCCGACCTGGGACGTATCGGCCCACTGCCCCTGACCGACGCCAAAGTCGGTCCGGTTAATGGTCACCGTGCCTGTGGCCTTGGCCTCGTTGCCCTCGATCTCAAGATCAAACGGCAAAATGACTTCGCGGGTTACATCGCGGATGGTCAGGTCGGCAACCGCCTCGTACTGGCCCGGCGCGGTTTCGCTGAACGACTTGGTTTCGAATTTGGCAGTTGGCCATTGCGCAGCATCGAACCAGTCGGGCGAAACAATCTGACTGTCGCGATCCCCATTTGCGGTATCAACCGACGCAATATCGATCAGAACCTTTACCGACGATCCGGCAAGATCATCAGGTGAAAACACGATCTCGGCGGTGAAGGATTTGAATTCGCCTTCGAACGCGGCGCCAAGCTGGGTGCCGGTAAATTCAATCTCGCTGTCGCCAGCTTCGACCACCCATGGGTCGGCTGCCCACCCGGCTCCGGAAAAACCGGCGATGGTGGAGGCAAGGGCCAGTGCAGGCAACGTTTTTCGCGTTATCTGAAACATGTCAGTTTTCCTCGATTTTGCCGGGCAGCATGCGTCGCAAGGTGGCGTCACGATCCCAGAAGTGATGTTTAAGGGCTGCCAGAATGTGAACGCCGACCAGACCGGCAACAGCCCAGGACAACAGCCAGTGCACGGTACGCAGCGTTTCAAACAGTTCCTGATTGGGCGAAACAAGGTTGGGCAAGGTAAACAGGCCATAGACACTGACCGGGAAATTTGCCGCCGACGACATGGTCCAGCCCGTCAAGGGCATGGCAAACATCAAAAGATACAGCCCAAGATGCCCCGCCTTCGCCGCCAGCCGTTCGATCCGCGTTTTACCAAGCCCCTCTGGTGTGGGTTCTCGATGACGCCAGATCACACGCAGGATCACCAGTGCCAGCACTGTCACCCCAAGTGACTTGTGGCGCGAAATCCATTCCAGCTTCTCCATACCCAGCGGCAGGAGATCCATGTACCAGCCAATCGAAAAAACGCTGATGACCAAAAGTGCCATCACCCAATGGATGGTCTTGGTCACCGCGCCAAAGGCATTTTTTGTGCTACGGAGTGTCATAACCGGTTTTCCTTGCTGCCTGTGCAGGCCCGAAAGGTGAACGTGCGCTGCAGCATTGCCACCACAGCGCACGTCGGAAATCCAGAATTGCGGATTACTTCTGCTTCAGGAATTCAGAAGAAATCTGGAGTTCTACTTCGTCGCCAACGCCACCGATCAGGTAGTCCATGCCGTACTGGGAACGGATCACGGTACCGTTTGCAGAGAAACCAACAACGGCGTCGCCGGTCATCGGGTGTTCGCCTTCACCGGTCAGGACGACGTCAAGAACCAGCGGCTGGGTCTGGCCAAGAAGGGTCAGATCGCCGGTCACGGTTGCGGCATTGTCGCCAACCAGTTCGACCGAAGTGCTGGTAAAGGTTGCGGTCGGGAAGTTTTCCACATCAAGGAAATCGGCGGTTTTCATATGGTTATCAAGGGCTTCAACACCACTATCTACCTGATTAAGGTCAATGGTGATGGTGGCCGAAGATGCCGACGGGTTTTCACGGTCAAGGGTCAACTCGCCGCTGGTTCCACCAAAACGACCCTGGAAGTCGGAGAAACCAAGATGGTTCACGATGAAAATAACGCTGGTGTGGGTCGGGTCCAGTTTATAGGTATCTGCTGCCTGGGCCGAAAAAGCCGCACCCGAAAGACCTGCAACAATTGCCAGCGCGACACCGGCTTTCTTGATAGAATTAAACATCTTATTTTCCCTCTTGTTCACGTGGCGCAAACATCGTTGCGCTGCAATAAATCGTGAACTGAGGATGACAGGGTGACGGGTCGCTCTCAAGCCAGCGATACCGCAACATATATTTTCTAATTTGGAAACAATCAGAAGAACATTCGCCATATTCTTGACGATTTCGGCCCAATCATCAGATAGCCGCGCACCATTAAAAGCAGGCTTTCTGCGGCGCACAGATGGATCTGATGCCTTGCGATAAAAAGACGCGCCCCCGCCCGAAGGTCAGCTTGTTGCCAATTCGGGGGTGATCGCCGTATGGCTGGTTTTATGGCTGTTCTGGTGCGGCCTGACCTTGCGGGGCAGTAGCGCCCTCTTCCGCCTCGGCACCTGACGGATCAAAACATTCCTTGAGCCACACGTCATAGACCGGATGTTCAAGTGCGGACAAACCCGGACTTGATGCAAACATCCATCCTGAAAACAGGGGTGTACGTTCCCCATCGCCATCATCGCGAATGTCTGCGATATCAAGGAAGGTCGCACTTTCCGGGCGTTCTTCCGGCGGCGTGCGATAACAGGCATCGACCCGAATTTCGAGCGTTCCGAAACTGGCCGTGCGCCCCACCGGCACCTCAAAGGTCGAAATACGGGCCGTGATTTTATCAAGCCCCTGCAACTGGGCAACCGGGGCGGGACGATAATCAAGCGCCGAAGACGCTGTTCCGATCATTGCACATGTCGAACAAATCGCGGCAATCGCAAAGGATCGTTTCATTGTGGTCTTCAGTCCTGTTTGTCGCTTGTATCGTTTTTGGCATACGGATTATGCAGTTCGGCCACCAGATCATGCATCACATTGCGGAACTGTTCTTCGTCACAGCCCATCAAAAGTGCATCTTCAAGCGCATCCTGCATGATTTCGCGCAGTTCACCGAAATTGTCATTGAGCACCTTGATCTTTTCCACGCACGAAAGCGGTGAACCATCACTGGCCTGCCAGGTGGGGAAGTGATCAATATTTTCGGTCTTTTTCATCAACCGCTCCGACATTCTGTGATGACAGGGTTATGCGGAACATCCCCTGCCCTTGCCTTATCTGTACCACACCCTGCGATGCAAACCGGGCAAAAACATGGCTGGCAATCGCTGGCTGACAACCAATGGCCTCACACGGCTCAATTATCGCTGTTGGTCGAGGAATAGATAACCTGACCAATCAAATCTTCAAGGTTTACCGACCCTTGGGTGTATTCGATTTCACCACCAGCTTCGATCATGTCGATATCCCCGCCTGGCTCAAGGGCAACAAACTTGCCGCCAAGCAACCCGTCCGACGCAATCTTGGCCGAACTGTCAAGCGGCAATGCCAGATCAGGCTGCACCGACATTCTGACAACCGCCATATAGGTATCGGGATCAAGTTCCTGTGCCGTAACGGTACCGACCTTGACACCTGAAACACGGACATCATTGCCAACAACAAGACCATCAATACGGTTGAAACTGGCCATGATCTCATAGCCTTCCACCGTATTGATTCCGGCGCGTGAATAGGAATAGGCCGCAAATCCAACCGCGACCGCAATTACGGCCGCACCGGCAATGGTTTCAATCAGTCTGTTGCTCATCGACCTTATCCGTTCTGTATCTCTTTGAGACTTAGGGTCTGGACCCTATACTGTATTGCCCCGCCCCGAAAAACAACCACCCAAAAGACAACCGCATCAAACGGGCCATCGGGAAGCAGAATTCAGGCAAAACATATCGGAAACACAAACGGGCGCGAGTTGCCCCGCGCCCGCATGAAATCGGAATTCTTTTGAATGATCAGCCTTCCGGCGACCATGCCTGATAATCGCCGGTCGCTTCCGGGCGCTTGCCGCCGCTATATTCGTGGCCTTTCGGGCGATAGGCATATTTGGTGCCGGTCAGGTTCGGCAGATGATCTTTCTGCCAGTCATAACGGTCTTCGGCCTTGTCCGACAGCGGCGCATCAACAGTGTAATGCAGCCAGGCATGCCATTCGGCCGGAACCTTTGATCCTTCTGCGACACCTTTGTAAACAACCCAACGCTTGGTGCGACGACCCTTTGCCGGAGTCTTTTCGGTGTAATAGGTATTGCCGAAACGGTCTTCGCCAACGCGCTTGCCAAACAGCGCAGTATAAATACGGGTGCCGACGGTGGCCATGTTGGGTCTCTCTCCAGATCTGGTTTGTCCGCCCGAAATTCGGGAAGGCGGCAAAAGGCAGCGCAGGCTGTTTGGTCTTACAGCCCCTCAATCAAGTGACTTATATGTCGTGATGTTCGTGGAAAGTCAATGTTTCAAGCCCGCCACAGAGGACAAACTGCGGACAAACTGCGGACAAAACCGGTGCAAGGCCACACTTGCGCAAATCACCGTCCCCGACCTTGCCCTGTGGTGTCTTGAAACAACCCACAACTGCTTGTAGGGCGACGACTCTTTGATCCATCTAGATCTGGGGGCTTTGTCCACCTGCTTATCCACAACGCGCCCCATATATGTAGTAGCCCAGGATCCTTGCTATCCCTATCTTTGCGCCCGCATCAAAAAGAAGACTTTAACATAAATATCAAACTGTTATCATTGGTTCGCATGCTAGGAAAAACAACGAAACGCACTGATTTCCGCTTCGCACTGGAAATGGAACGAAATCCGCGTTAGCTTGATCCTGCGTTGTGTGGGCACCTCTCGTTACCACACAATATGTAGTCCGAGTCTTAGGACCAGTACACAATCATGCTGCGACACGAAGCGCAGTTTTCCGGGCCTCCCGGAGCGATTCAGAGATTGTTAACGAGAATCCCACCAGCATCGAATCAGCAAGACAGCAATCGACCCACTAGATGTTGTGGTAAAAATCACTGTCAACCACAAAGATTAGTGGACTGAGGCGAAATTTTGCCATTATAGTCTTCCCCACGGACCGGCTGGTTCCAAGGGGGGACCAACACCACCGACTACCCATAATTGCGAAGCTCTGGAAACGTCGGAAAATATCGACGTCGGGGGCGGCGCAAGAGCATTGAGCAAACTATATAAAGTCAGGCGATGTTGGCGCATCACCCGTAAGCGCCCTGTCACGTCTGATCACAACCGGAGCAGACCATGCGGATCACCAGAAAATTCACCCAGGAAGGTGTCAGCCCGTACGCTGACATAGAGTTTCGTAAGCTAACATCTGTCATCAAAAACCCGGATGGTTCGGTTGTTTTTGAGATGAAGGACATTGACATGCCCGCTTCCTGGTCTCAGGTGGCGAGTGATGTTCTGGCGCAGAAATACTTCCGCAAGGCTGGTGTTCCGGTCGCGCTCAAACCGGTTAAGGAAAAGGACGTCCCGTCCTGGCTGTGGCGTCAGACTGCTGACACCGCCAAGCTCAACAAGATGCCGGCCGAAAAACGCTACATCAGCGAAACCAGCTCGACCCAGGTCTTTGACCGTCTGGCTGGCACCTGGACCTATTGGGGCTGGAAAGGCGGCTATTTTGACGCCGAGTCCGATGCGCAGGCGTTCTTTGACGAAATGCGTTACCAGCTCTCCCACCAGATGGGTGCGCCGAACTCTCCGCAGTGGTTCAACACCGGTCTTCACTGGGCATATGGCATTGATGGCCCGGCACAGGGTCACTCCTATGTCGATTACAAAACCGGCGAACTGACCAAATCGGCCAGCGCATACGAACATCCGCAACCGCATGCCTGCTTCATTCAGTCTGTCGCCGATGACCTTGTAAACGAAGGCGGCATCATGGATCTCTGGACCCGTGAAGCGCGTCTGTTCAAATTCGGTTCCGGTACCGGTTCGAACTTCTCCAACGTACGTGGCGAAGGCGAAACCCTGTCCGGTGGTGGTCGTTCTTCCGGCCTGATGAGCTTCCTGAAAATTGGTGACCGTGCAGCTGGCGCGATCAAGTCGGGTGGCACCACCCGCCGTGCGGCGAAAATGGTTGTGGTTGATATCGACCACCCGGACATCGAAGAGTACGTAAACTGGAAAGTCGTCGAAGAGCAGAAAGTTGCTGCCCTTGTCGCCGGTTCCAAACTGGCTGAAAAGCACCTGACACAGGTTCTGGCTGCTTGCACCAACTGGGACGGTGCCGCTGACTCCGAGGACCGCTTCCTGCCGCGCGCCAACCCGCAGCTCAAAGAAGCTGTTCTGGCAGCCCGCGCTGTGATGATCCCGGATTCCTATATCAACAAGATCATCGAATTCGCCCGTCAGGGCTTCACCGAAATCAGCTTCAAGACCTATGACACTGATTGGGACTCCGAGGCATACCTGACCGTTTCCGGTCAGAACTCGAACAACTCTGTTCGTGTGTCGAACGACTTCCTGCAGGCTGTTCTTGATAACGGTGACTGGGAACTGATCCGTCGTACCGACGGCAAGATTGCCAAGAAAATCTCCGCACGTGACCTGTGGGAAAAAGTCGGCGAAGCTGCTTGGGCTTGTGCAGATCCGGGCATCCAGTACGACACCACGATCAACGAATGGCACACCTGCCCGAACTCGGGTCGCATCAATGCGTCCAACCCATGCTCGGAATACATGTTCCTTGACGATACCGCATGTAACCTCGCATCGCTGAACCTGATGAACTTCCGTTCTGATGATGGCGGCGTGGATATCGAGGCTTACGAACATGCTGTCCGTCTGTGGACCGTTGTTCTCGAAATCTCGGTTCTGATGGCACAGTTCCCGTCTGATCGTATTGCGGAACTCTCCTATCGCTATCGTACCCTTGGTCTTGGCTATGCCAACATTGGCGGCCTGCTGATGAGCATGGGTATTTCCTATGACAGCGACGAAGGCCGTGCGATTGGCGCATCTCTGACCGCAATCATGTGTGGCGTTTCCTATGCCACCTCGGCTGAAATGGCCAGCGAACAGGGTGCGTTCCCGGGGTATGCCGACAACGCCGAAGAAATGCTGCGCGTCATGCGCAACCATCGCCGTGCCGCACATGGCGAACAGGAAGGCTACGAAGGCCTGTCGATCAACCCGGTTCCGCTGGTTGCTGCTGACAGCCCCTATGCCGATCTTCCGGTTGCCGCACGTGCCGCTTGGGACAAGGCGGTCGAGCTTGGTGAAAAGCACGGCTACCGCAATGCCCAGACCACCGTTATCGCGCCGACCGGCACGATCGGTCTGGTCATGGATTGCGACACCACCGGCATCGAACCGGACTTTGCGCTTGTGAAGTTCAAAAAGCTTGCTGGCGGCGGTTACTTCAAAATCATCAACCGCACCGTTCCGGTTGCTCTGGCAACGCTCGGCTATACCGAAAACCAGATCCGCGACATTGAAAAATATGCGGTCGGTCACGGTACGCTCAAAGGCTCGCCGGCCATCACCCATGATGAGCTGAAGGCAAAAGGCTTTGACGATGATGCGATTGCCAAGGTTGAAGGTGCGCTGAAGAACGCATTTGACATCAAATTCGTCTTCAACAAATACACCTTTGGCGATGATTTCTGCGTCAACACGCTGGGTCTTGATGCCAAGGCAATCAACAGCATGGACTTTGACATGCTCGCAGCCCTTGGTTTCGACAAAAAACAGATCGAAGCAGCCAACACCTATGTTTGCGGTTCGATGACCCTTGAAGGTGCCCCGCATCTGCGCGACGAAGACCTGCCGGTCTTTGATTGTGCAAACCCGTGCGGCCGTATCGGCAAGCGTTACCTCTCAGCAGAAAGCCACATCCGCATGATGGCAGCGGCCCAGCCGTTCATCTCGGGTGCGATTTCCAAAACCATCAACATGCCAAGCAGCGCGAACATCCAGGATTGTAAAGACGCCTACATGCTGTCCTGGCGTCTGGGCCTTAAGGCAAACGCCCTGTACCGTGATGGTTCGAAACTCAGCCAGCCGCTCAACTCCGCACTGGTCGAAGAAGACGATTACGCCGATCAGCCGACCGCTGCCAAGGCAGCCCAGGCGTCCGAACAGATCGTCGAGAAAATCATCGAACGCGTTGTCCGTGGCGACCGTCGTTCCCTTCCGGGCCGCCGCAAAGGCTACACCCAGAAGGCAACTGTTGGCGGTCACAAGGTTTACCTGCGTACCGGTGAATACGAAGACGGCAAGCTTGGTGAAATCTTCATCGACATGCACAAGGAAGGCGCTGCATTCCGCTCGCTGATGAACAACTTCGCAATCGCGGTGTCCATCGGCCTGCAGTATGGCGTGCCGCTCGAAGAGTATGTCGAAGCCTTCACCTTCACCCGCTTCGAGCCGTCCGGCATGGTTTCGGGCAACGATGCGATCAAGATGGCAACCTCCATCCTTGATTACATGTTCCGCGAACTGGCGATCTCCTACCTTGGCCGTAACGACCTCGCCCACGTTCAGCCGTCCGACATCCTGCCGGATGCGGTTGGCGAAGGTGTCGCCGAGGGTGACCTTGGTGAAACCGCCGAAAAGGCTGGTGATCAGGCGATTGAAACCATCCGCAAGGTGGCATCTTCCGGCTTCGTGCGTCGCAACCTCTATGTTGTTGACGGCGGTGTACAGACCGAAGAACGCGTCGTGGAAGTCAAATCCACCGGCACGGACGGTCACAATCACAACCACGAAACCACCGCAAGTGCTGCAACCACCGCTGCACCGTCAGCACCGCAAAGCAATGCTATCCTGTCCACCAGCGAAGAAGTCATCGCCAAAACCGATGCCAAGATGGACCAGATCCGCGAAGCCCGCATGAAGGGCTATGAAGGTGACGGTTGCCCGGATTGCGGTAACTTCACCCTGGTGCGCAACGGCACCTGCCTGAAATGTGACTCTTGTGGCGCGACCACCGGTTGTTCCTAAGGGGTCTTCCCCTTCCGAACATCTGATCTGATCAGCAAACCGGCCGGGGCTCCCCCGGCCGGTTTTGTTTTGAGGATTTGCAAAAAGGAATGCGTTATGACCCTGCCCGCACTTGGTAACGACACGGCGCTGATCGTCCTTGATGTGCAAAAGGCCATCGACGATCCACGCTGGAACAGCAAAAACAATCCCGGCTATGCCGATGTGATTGCAAAGCTGCTGGCAAAATTTCGCGCCGCCAACCTGCCGGTGATCCATGTCCGCCACGAAGAAGCCAACCCGGCCTCAAGCTTCTATGTCGACGGCCCCGGTTTGCCGTTCAAGGACGAAGCCCTGCCGTTGGATGGTGAAACCGTGATTGCCAAGCAGCAAAACTGCGCCTTTGTCGGCACGTCGCTGGAAAAGCACCTGCATGATCGCGGCATCAAGCGCCTGATCTTTACCGGCGTGGTCATCCATAATTCCATGGATGTCACCATCCGCATGGCGCACTGCCTTGGCTTTGAAAACTGGCTGGTGCTGGATGCCACCACCGCGATTGATGTGCGTGATGCCAATGGCAAGACCTTCGCAGCACAGGACGTGTTTGATCTTTATGCCGCTGTTCTGGCCTCGGAATATTGTTCGCTTACCGACAGCGACACCGTCACATCCTCCCTGCCCTAGGCATTCGGCCAAACGTGCGCCGCAAATCATGTCAAAACCGGCTTATTGGCACCCCCGGTCAATAAGTCGGCACACCGCGCACAGTCCGGATCAAACAACATTCTAATATGGTAAAGGAGTCCAAACTCGATTGATCACGTAGATCAATTAAACGGGGGGATGGAATGAAGTCATCCACGGCCATACGTCGACACACCCGAAACAGCGTCATTCCGCTCCATCCGGAACGACGAACGTCTTCGGATGTCGCACCGCATCCTGTCGTGATCATTTGCCATGAAGCCCCGGACCTTGCCCGGTTGATCGAGGCTTATATTGGTCGGGCGCGCATGGTTTTGTTGCCGGATCTGGCGTCCGCCACCACGCTTGCCAACTCGCTTCGCGACAACAATATCAGAATTCTTGCGATTCTTGGTTTTCCCGGCAACCCGGCATCCATACCGTTTTCATTCCTGCACGCAGAGCCAGATCTCAATCTCGTCTAAACGCACAAACCACTACGATTTCAAGTTCGACACACATGCGTCGCTTGATCCATTGTCAAAGGACGGACCTGAACGGGAATTCGTCACACGCGGTTTTTTCTAGGCGAGTGTATGCAGCCAGTTTTCATAGCGTTTATCAATGCGATCATCATCACGATGGCGCGCATGCGGCACATGACCGGCACGGACATCACCGGGCGTCATGTCGTATTTCGCGCGGAAGGCCCGAATAAAGCCGGCATCGGTTTCATAGCCACATTCAAGTGCAATGTCATAGATCGAACGGCGGCATTCTGTCGGGTCGGTCAACAGTTTAAGCGCGTGGCGAAGCCGCATGTCGCGCAGATACTGGTTAACCCCGCCATGCTTTTTAAACAGCCGGTACAGGCTTGATCGCGACAGACCAAGATCATCTGCCGCGGTTTCCGCCGTCAATTCCTGCGACAACAGGTTTTCGCGGAAATAACGCCGGATCATCACCCCTTTTTCGATGTCCTGACGCAGCGCGCGCGTAGTGTTTGTCTCACCTTTTGCCGAATTCAGGCAGGTCGACAGCATCATGACGATGGTTTTCTGCAATACCGAAATTTGCGTGTCATTGAACTCGTGGATATGGCGATGCATCGACAGGATCTGGCTAAACAACATCCGCACCATGGGATCACGTTCTGACAGGAAACGCAGATTGTGATCATCCGGGTTGGTCAAGTGGTCCTCGACAAGCCGTCTTGGCAAAAACAGATGAACGGAATTGAACTGTTCGCTTGATTGCGCTTCGGTGCGCTGCGCCAGATCCAGAAGCAACAACCCGCCGCGCTTAAGCACATCGCCACCAAGCCCGGCATCGGACTTCACCGCGCCGTCGGTGTAAAGCTGCACATTGTAATGATCCATGCCATCGGACGCGATCATCTGCGATGTGCGCAAGAAGCTCTGCGCACAACTGCGCGCTTCCACCATCATCAAATCTCGATGCCGCCATGAATCAAGGTCCGCAACAAAGTCTTCCCGACGGGTCCTGCGGTCCGCATCCACGCTATAGATACAGTTGATGCTATCTTTCCAGACCTCGAACCGCTGTGCGCTGGGCAGCTCATTTAGCGAGAAACGCGATCTTTCAAGTATCGTGCTTTTTGGGGATGTTTGATGCGTCATACCTTGACAGCCATATTAAACAGGTTCCAGCAATCACAGTGCGCCTCTTTGGGTTGATTTACAAGACTCTATGTTTTTACCGGTTTTCAGCCTTGCCAAATTCGGCATTTAACGCCGCGCCAACCTCTCCGGCCGACAGCAACGGGCGCTGTCAGCGTGAAACGACCCTGCACTAATGTTTCCAATGGATGAACAAAAACAGTACCCGGCAACACACTGTTGCCAAACAGCGACTAGTCACTTTCCCAATCGCACCGCATATTTATCGCAAATGACAAGCGATTGACCCAACTTAATCCCACGAGGCTTTCTCATGGCAATCACGTCTTCAGATACCGGCAGCAGCGCAACACATCTTGCACCGATCTTTATTTCGCACGGGTCGCCGATGTTGGTGGCGCGTCAAAGCACCCCGGCCTTTGACTTTTTTGTCGATGAACTTTCGAAATTGACCGACGGTGTGCGCGCCATTCTGATTGTTTCGGCCCACTGGCAGACATCAAGCCCGACCATCTCGACCGCAGCGCATCAGGAAACCATCCATGACTTCTATGGTTTCCCGCAACCGCTTTATGATCTGCAATACGGTGTCGAAGGCGCGCCGGAACTGGCCCGCGAAATCGCCAGCGATCTTGGGATTGATACCGATGCCACCCGTGGTCTTGATCATGGCGCCTGGATGCCGATGTATCTTGCCCGCCCCAATGCCGACATTCCGGTCTTTCAGCTTTCCATGCTGGGCCACGGTGGCCCGCGCGAACATTTCGAACTTGGCAAAAAGCTGCGTGGTCTGCGCGATAAGGGGGTTCTGGTGGTCGCAAGCGGTGCGATGACACACAATCTGCGTGCGCTTGATCGCAACGAAGGCCCGATTGATCCGTGGGCAAAGGAATTCACCGACTGGATGGTGGAAAAGGTCAAGGCACACGATATCGACGCCCTGCTTGATTACAGAAGCCTTGCCCCGCACGCTGCCATGGCCCATCCGGAGGACGATCACCTGATGCCCTTCTATGTTGCGCTGGGCGCTGCATCGGATGATTTCGAACCCGATCTTCTCCATAACAGTTACGAGTTCGGCAACCTCGCCATGACCGCCCTTCGTTTCCATGACCAGGGCGGCGTCAAAAACGCTGCCTGATCACGCTTTTTCGCAAAATCAAAAAGGCCGGGAGAATTCATCTCCCGGCCTTTTGTCTAGAACATCACACGAAGCCCGGTGACCAGATAGGTCGCCTCGTAATCCTCGCCATCATGTTTGGCAAAGTCTGCGGTGTCCCCGAACTTCCGTTCATAGGCAACACCGACATAGGGCACGATGGCCCGATCAATCAGGTCGTAGCTCAGTCGCAGACCGAACTCCGCACTTGATAAACCCTTGCCGACCTCGATCTCGCGATCTTCGGAAAAGGCGGCATTGATCTCGAACGACGGGGTCAGGATCAGATAGTTGGTAAGCAGTGCTTCATACTCGACATCAAGCCGTGCACTGGCATCACCGATCTCGCTGACGAACAGATCCGCATCCACTTCAAACCATTGCGGGGCCAAGCCCATAACCCCGACCGTGCCATACCAACGATCTGCACCTTCTGGTGTATCAAGGCGCACACCTGCCTTCGCATCGAAGAAATCGGAAATCGGGGTTTGCACCACCAATCGGTTTTCCAATCCTTCGTAAATGTCGGCATCAAGGTCACGTTCGCCCTCTCCCTGCCAGCGCAGTTTGACCTCATCGGTCCCGACGAACGCATCCGCGCCCCAGACAAACAGCTTTTCGTTCTCATCACCGAGCCGATATTCAAACTGCTCGGTCTGGAAGCCGTAATACAGGTTGTTCATTGCGCTGGCCGCCGAAGAAAACGCGCCCATTGCAGCGAAGGTGCCACCTGCGGCAAGTACAAGTTTGGTCATTTTCATCACTGATCAGTTCCCGTTTTCAAGTTGTGCGACAGCCGGACCACCTTCGACGATGATCTTGCGGAACATGCCCGTCGCCATGTGGTAACTCAGATGGCAATGGAAGGCCCATTCGCCGGGTTCATCGACTTCGGTTTCTGAATAAACCGTCATGCCGGGATTGATATTGATCGTGTGTTTGACCGGGTCCCATTTGCCCTGCCCGGTATCAAGGATCGACCACATGCCATGCAGATGCATCGGATGGGACATCATGGTTTCATTGACAAACTTGAACCGGACACGCTCACCGTATTTCAGCCGGATCGGATCAGCGTCTTCGTACTTCACGCCATTGATTGTCCAGGTATAGCGTTCCATGTTCCCGGTCAGTCGCAACTCGATCTCACGCGTTGCCGGGCGATCCTCATAAAGCGGCTTTTGCGCCTTCAGGTCGGCATAGGACAGGAACTTTCCACCATTTGCTGCTTGCGGAACCAAGCCACTGCCCGCGGCATAGAACGGATCATTGGTCCCGTTATCCGCACCGCTCATCGCTGACATGTCATGGCCCATTGCACTGTGATCAATACCACCGGTCGCCGTGACGCCTGACATATCTGCCAAATCTGACATTCCGGCCATATTACTGTGATCCATGCCCATGTCTGCCATGGTCAGAACCGGCGGCTCCGTGCGCAATTCCGGCATCTCTGCCACCATGCCTTCACGCGGAGCAAGGGTGGCAAAGGCAAACCCGGAACGCCCCATCGATTCCGCCATAATCGGATAGGCCTTTTCTTCCTTGGGCTGCACGATCACGTCATAGGTTTCAGCAACCGAAATGCGGAATTCATCAACACGTACGGGCTGAACATTGTTGCCATCAGCCTGCACCACGGTCATCTCAAGACCGGGAATACGAACATCGAAATAGGTCATCGCCGATGCGTTGATGAACCGAAGACGCACGCGTTCATCAGGCTTGAACAAACCGGTCCAGTTCTGTTCCGGGGATTTGCCGTTGATCAGGCCTGTAAAGCCCTGCACATCCTCGATATCAGTGCGCATCATGCGCATATTGCCCCAATCAGCACTTTCCGAGAGCGTCTCGCCAAGGCCTTTTTCACGGGCATCCGTGATGAAATCTCCCAGCGTGCGCTGTTTGCGGTTGTAGTAGTCCGGCATCATTTTAAGGTTGCGCAGAATACGCTTGCCGGAATGGGGATGCTTGTCCTTCAGGACGACGACATATTCGCGATCAAAACGGAACGGCTCGCGTTTTTCCGGCTCGATAATGATCGAACCATACGCCCCGTCCGGCTCCTGAAACCCGGAATGGCTATGGAACCAATAAGTGCCGCTCTGGGTTACCGGAAAGCGATATGTAAATGTTTCGCCCGGTTCAATTCCGGGGAAACTGATGCCCGGCACGCCATCCATCTCATATGGCAGGATCAGGCCGTGCCAGTGAATAGAAGTGCTTTCATCGAGATTGTTGGTGACATTGATCACCGCCTTCTTTCAGACGAAGTGTCGGTCCGGGCGACGATCCGTTATACCCGATGCCCCTGGTTTTCTTGCTGCCGGTATCGATGGTGACATAGTCAACTGACAGGTCATATGTCGCAGCCCAACTGGCCGTGGACACAGCAAGCGTGCCCAGCACGCCGATAACGGCGCCTTTGACGAAATTGATATTCATTTTATGGATTCCCAAAATTGGTCATGCGGGCCAGAGGCCGCAAAAAGCAGCCCCTGGCGACACGTTCAGACGGCGTTATGACTGCAGACGGACTTCGCCCATCATGCCGCTCTCATAGTGACCGGGCACGTTACAGGCGAATTCAAGCTCCGCATCTTCCGGGAAGGTCCAGATGATCTCGGCCGTCTTGCCGGGTTCCAGCAGAACACTGTTGGGATCGTCGTGCTCCATGGTCATGCCGTCGCCCATATCCATGGCCATTTTGTCCATGTGGATCTTGTCGATATCAAGCGCACCGTGCTCCATCATCATCAACATCTCTTCACGATGTTGTTCATGCATGACCGCAGTGCCGATATTGAACTCGTGGACAAACTCACCCTTGTTCTCGATCATGAACCGCACGGTTTCCCCGGCACGGACAACGATTTTGTCCGTATCAAAGAAGTTGTCTTCCATCGTGATATTGATGGTCCGGCGAACATCAGAAATCTCGCCGGGCTTGCCGATATCGGGGGCTGGCCCGTTGTGACCGGGGCCGGCAACCGCCATAAGCGGTGCAGCCACGAGCCCACCAAGGATTACAGTGGAAGTCGCGATACGGGTGAGAACAGACGTTTTAGCGTTGGGCATATCATGCTCCTGAAAATAACGCGTCAGAAGGAATGCCATCGCCTTGGTTGCACAAAGGGTGCGTAACCAGGCACTGTTTCACCTCGAAACAGTCAAACGGGCGATGGCCAAAATTCGATAAGACGGGATTATTTTCAGGCGCGCGGCGGCTTGTAGCTGCCATCCTGATCTGCAGAAAACAGTCGTTGGTCTTTGATCCAAAACTGCGCAGACGAAAGAAGCGGCATGAAAACGGACGAACCGTTCACGATGTCTGCAAACGGACCACACAGGGTCACACCACAAATATCGACATGGGACGCATGCCCACCTCCGGCCTGATCGGCCGACAGGTTCATCATCTCGGCATGGTGCCCTGCACCGGATGCGTTTACATTTGCCTGCACGGCGTCATGCCCCGACAGCAAAGCAGTCGGGCCAATAAGAACGACAAGTATGCAGGACAAGTAACGCAAGATGTTTTCCAGTAACAAGTGACCGCGAAATCGATATTCCGGCGCGCTCAGTGCGTCAAGTGGCGATATTGTGGCAAATATGGCTTCGTTGAGAAGCAGCCTGCAACGCACTGATTTCGTGAAGAGCTTGTTATTCAATCCCTTGGGATTTACCATCAACGAAAGCGGCCCACCCTATGTCAAGACGTGTCAGATGCTTTCACAAGACCAGATTACCCTTGAAATCACCACCAGCGGTCAGGGGCTTTATGAAGTCACCGAACCGATCCAGTCATGGGTGAACCAGACCGGTCTTGAACGCGGCCAGCTGACCATCTTTGTCCGTCACACCTCGGCCAGCCTGACCATTCAGGAAAATGCCGATCCGGATGTGCGCTTTGATCTCCAAACCTTCTTCGGGCAATTGGTGCAGGAAAACCCCAGCCTCTATCGCCATACCTGCGAAGGGCCCGATGACATGCCCGCCCACATCAAATCAGCCCTGACCGATGTGTCGCTGACCATTCCGGTATCGAGTGGCCGGGCCGTCCTTGGAACGTGGCAGGGCATCTATTTGTTCGAACATCGCCGCGCGCCCCATCACCGCAAGGTCACCCTGCATCTCATCGGCGAATAAGGCGAAACACGTTAGCTACTTGCTGTAGAGAAAAGGTCGCTATTCTCAAAGTTAAGCTTCGTATCTCACAACTTCTCTAATGAACTGAGGAATTTCATCGTAGTCCTCATACCATACAATGGTGACACCCAGTTCTCTCATTAGCTCTTCATTGAGTGCGTGATGTCGCTGCAAAAACTTTTCTGCCGCATCAGCATTCCTGACCGCCTTCTTCCTCCCCCCTTTCTCGCCTGTCTCATAGCAGAACTCTTCAGAGGATAAACGCTTCATAAATGCAAAATGCTTACTACGTTCAATGTTTTTTGAAGATATGTCTAATAAGCGACGCAAATTTGGGTCGGTCATAGAAAGGCCAATCATCAAACAGCAGTTCTCTCTGAAAGAGTTTAATTGCACCAAATTTGACCAATGGTAGGATTCTGAATAAATTTGGTGATAGCCCTCTTCAGAAAACACTAAGGTAGAGTTCTCTAAGCCCTGATAATCTTTTCGGTTCTCTGGCAAGAAACCGTGAACATGATAAACAGGAAGCTCATCGGGATCGTAACTTTCTGTATCAGTGTAAATTGAGCGGTGCAGAATGTTATCGCCTTCTAGCTGCCGCTCCAACAAATCGTCAAAGTTATAAGTTACAACAGACTTTACTTTTGCGCCTGTTCGACGTGGTTGGCACATCGAAGAAATCGATTTAATTAAAGCTGACGCGGTAGGTACATCTCCGGCACGTAGCTTATACAAATTACGGGTCACAGCTTCGATAAAGTCTTTTGCTTCTCCTTCTCTTTTAGAAAGTCCTTTCCTTAGATAACGAGCAGCCATCAATGCAGAAGGTTCATTTATGTTATTCAATCGCGAAACAAGGTCGCCAATATCTTGATCTCCAATTGCACCATCGTTATTGAACTCTTTTGTCAGGTAACTCACAAACAATGAGTTCAACAAAGTATTCCAGTCTGGCATACCAGCACTGCTCGAAACACCAGCGCCCAAGAAAAGGGAAAACTGACCTTTTTCATATCTTGATTTCAGGTTACTAAGAATTTCATCTCTCTCTGATTTCCAATCCTTTACGACCTTGGAAATTGCAGTATTAATCCTAAGAGAGAACAACTTATCCGCAATACTTACAGCAAATTTTTTATTTTTATTTGCAATTTTATTTAAATCTTCTGGCCCCCAAATATGAACCTCAAACGGAAAATCAGACTCCTCCCTTATAAAATCTAGCTCATGAAATATTTTTTCAGGAACTCTCTTTGCAGAGACAATAATCAAGTGATCAAATCTTTTCTTCGCATTTATCTCAATATAGTTTTCAAGTATTCTGCGCAGATGAGATAATCGTACTAAACTTAATAAATTGAATTTTATCTCGAAGAGTACTGGCCCATCAAAGTCGTCGAAACCAACTGGAGCGAATGCATCGTACCTGTCAAATGGATTGTTGCCGAACTCAAACGCTTTATTCTGCTTCTCAATGTGGTGTGACAGCAGGTTCTGGACGAACGTCTCAAAGGCATAATAGCTCCTAGGCCCTTGGTTATCTAAACCTGCTACAACATCATCAATCAGCATACTTTTCTTCCCACGCGACTTCCAAGAAACACAACTAAAACGAGCACGAAAGAAGTATGGCCTTTCAACATCGTGATTAACAAGAATTTTCTAAACCAATAAGTCACTACCTTTACGTAACAAAGCTCGTTTGCTCTGATCCAACGTTTGCAGGAAAATAGTTAACACCTGCCGAGGCATCTATCTGTTCGAACATCGCCGTGCCCCCCCATCACCGCAAGGTCACCCTGCATCTCATCGGCGAATAAGGCGTATCCCGGCGCTTACGCCGCCAGTTCCGGTTCACACGCCCAAAGCCCCTTGACCTGCGTTTCAAGCAGCTCGCGCAAGGTTGCGCACATATCCTGGCAATCAAAATTCTGCGTGCTGAAATGCTCGTGGATGGTGAACAAGAACAATGCCATCAGGGTTTTCCGAATCAGTTGCGGTGCCAAATCGGGATTAAGCTCCCCCGAAAGCTGCGCTTCCTCGATCAGGGCCTGAATGGCGGCAATCAGGCCGCTGCTTTCCATGATGGCTTGGACCGCACCCTTGCGGGGGGAAAACACGACCTGCTGCATGATCACCTGCCACAAACCGGGATTAAGTCCGACCTGTGTGAAGCGATAGGAGGCAACATGCATCACCTTGTCAACGAAGCACCATTCCGGGTCCATCGTGTAAAGCCCCTTCTCAATCGCCTCGGCAAGCTGATCGCCGACACAACTGATCACCAGTTCTTCCTTGGTTGGAAAGTGATTGAATATCGTACCTTCGGCGACACCGGCCCGTTGGGCAACTTCACGCGTAGAAACGGCGTCAAATGATCCTGCCCCATAGCAATCTCTGGCGGCATCAAGGATTTTCTGACGGGTTTGTTGACGTTGCGCGGCTCGACTATTCATCTTGACCCCTAAAATGAGCACACTCACTGAGTACACTCAATTAAACCGGGGCAACACTTATGTCAATTCGCGACAAGCCATTTGGCGCGAAAACAACGACTGTTTGCCGGGATAAAGACCTCAGGCCGCGCTGCGGGCACGCTTGCTCGCACGCAGCCCCAGAAGGCTGTGGACCACAAGTGTGCTGATCACGACCGTCCCGCTCATCAGCGTCATCTCGTCGGGCACTTCCTGGACAAATACCCAAACCAGAAACGATCCAAAGATCGCTTCATTAAGCATGATCAGGCTGACCTCGGCGGCCGGGATCTTGCGTGACGCATGGGCGATCAACAGGAAGGAAACCGGCAGCACCCAAAAGCCCAGCATCAAAAGCCAGACCCAGTCCAGACCAATTGGCGATAACGGCGCGGCCCCGGGCAGCAGGATCAGTGTCACGACGAACGCGCCAAACAACATCCCCTTGAGCGCGTCGACTTCGGGCTTCGCCCCCAGCACATTGAAGTAACCCGCCATGCAAAGCGACGCGCCAAGGGCCAACATGTCACCCAGCGCATTCTCCCCGCCAAAGCCGGCACTAAACAGGCTCAGCAATGCGACGAACACCACGATTGAGGCAATCCATGTCCGGATCGGCTGGGAACGTTTGAAGACAAAAACGCCAATCAACCCGGCCAAAAGCGGGGTTGCTGCGATAATGATCAATGTGTTGGCGGCATCGGTATTGCGCACCGAAAACATAAATAACGTGCAGGTCCCGCCGTAAAACAACCCGGTCAGCATTTCATAGCCGCTGGGTCGGATGGACTGAACAATGCCCTCGCCGCGCTTGGCACCGTTCCAAAGCGCGACCAGCAAAAGCGCAATGGTCAAAAAGCCCAGCCGCCAGAACGCCGTGGTGAAATCATCGGCCCCGATCAGTCGCAACAACAGCGCATCGGGCGACAGGATCAAAACCCCCAGCAGGGCAATCAAGCCACCATGCACATTAGTTAACCGATCCTGTAACGCCATCTGTCCAACCTTTTCCCGGCTTTCGCCACATCACATCGCTATAAAAAACAAAGCAGCACGCCTAGGGTCAGGGCCTAACGCGTGCTGCGCATTGCACCATTGTTACGGTCCTTTGTCCTTATGACAATTCGATTTTTTTCAACAGTTCTTAATCACGGCCAATCCCCTTGCCCACCATGCTTTACGGTCAATTGCAGGGATACAAAGAAATTGTTTTGTTTGCCCGCCAACCCCGATAAGTTGGCGACCAACCAATACATCTGCCACGCAAAAAGGATGGATCATCATGGCTGGTAAAATCGACGCCCATCTTGCCGATCTCGGCATCTCGCTGCCGACAGCGACCGCCCCGGTCGCGAATTATGTGCCCTATGTCATCTCTGGCAATCTGGTTCATATTTCCGGTCAGATCACCATGGAAAATGGCGATCTGAAATTCGTGGGCAAGCTCGGTGCCGACTATGATGTTGAAACCGGCCAGAAAGCCGCCCGTCTTTGCGCGCTCAACCTTGTTGCACAGCTCAAAGCCGCCATCGGCGATCTCGACAAGGTCTCCCGCGTTGTCAAATTGAACGCATTCGTCAATTCCGCGCCGGACTTCACCGATCAGCCCAAAGTTGTCAATGGTGCGTCTGACACGATGGTCGAAATCTTTGGCGATGCGGGTAAACACGCCCGCTCGGCCGTTGGCGTTGCCGCCCTGCCGCTTGGCGTTGCTGTTGAAATCGATGGCATTTTCGAAATCGCCAACTAAGTCCTTTGCCATCATGACATCAAGGCCGGGCAGATATGCCCGGCTTTTTTTGTACCCAACCGCCTCAAATTGCCCTTGACCCCAACCATGGTTCAGGTCCGATAACCACGCGCAACACAACAAACAGGGAACATAGCATGCGCGTTTTTGTCACGGGCGGAAGCGGCCTGATCGGCTCGGCCATCGTTGAAAACCTGATCAATCATCAACACGATGTCTTCGCACTCGCCCGATCAGATGCCAGCCATAAAATGCTCGCCGAGCTTGGCGCAACCCCGATCATCGGCGAGATCACCAATCCCGCTGCATGGGTCGGTCATTTGCCAAACGTAGATGCCATAATCCATACCGCCTGCACCTTTGCCGATGATATGGCCGAGGCCGATGGTATCCTTCTGCATCACTTGCTTCCCGCGGCCCGAAAAATGCCGGGCCGTGTGCGCGTTATCTATACCGGCGGCACATGGTTATTTCCCCAAACAGGGTCTGACGCAGAAATTGATGAAAGCTGCATGTTCGATCCCTTGCCGGACTTCCAATGGATGTGTCCAGGCATTGACCGCGTCCTCGGCGATGACGGGATAGACGGCATCATCATTCATCCGGCCTGTGTTTACGCCACCGGGCGGCACGGGCATTACGGATTATTGACCCGCGATATGGAAACCGCCCGCACAGAAAACCGAGTCACCATCATCGGATCTGGCGATATCACCCTGCCGATGATCCATGGCGATGATTTGGCCGATCTCTATCGTCTGGCATTATGCCATGCCAAACCGGGCACGTCCTATTTCGGGGTCGGGATCAATGACGTTTCAAACCACCGACTGGCCCATCTGATCGCAACTCGTTTCGGTGGGCGCGATTGCAAGGTCGGTACAATCACCACCCAAACGGCAATGGACCGCCTTGGCAGTTGGGCTGCGGGCCTTGCCCACCATCAGGTCATGAGCAATCAAAAAGCACGCCGCGACCTGGGCTGGTCACCAGCCCACCAAGATATCGCAGCCGACATTAATGCTATTGCTCTCCCGGTGGGCAACGTATCAAGTTAACAAAGTTAACTTTCTGTGCTGATGGTCTTGAGCCCGACCACCCCGCCAATGATCATCAGCAACAATACCGCCTTGACCGCGGTCATCGGTTCCTTCAGGAACAGCCAGCCAATCAGGGCGACCGATGCCGTGCCAAGCCCGGCCCACACCGCATAGGCCGTTCCGACCGGAATGATGCGCAGCGTCATCGACAAGAACCAGAAGCTCAGGCCATAGACGCCAAGACTAAGAACCGTAAAGCGCCAATCGGTAAATCCATCCGAGAATTTAAGCGATATCGTCCCGATCACTTCAAGACTGATCGCAATAAACAGATATACCCAGGCGAGCATGTGCGGAATCCTTGTTGTCAGGGGTGGTGGCGGTAGGCGCTTCCAAAAATGGCCCACTTTTCCTTATGGGGCAATCCCCCGCGCCCAGCTTATCTCCACCCGCCCAAATCGCCGTGACGTAATCTGGATCAAAACGGATGGCAAAACCGTTGCGTATAGTGATGGGACAGGGCACATTGCCCGGCATGGATTGCAGCCGATGGCGTCCGGTTTAGCGCGACCATCCCGGGCCAAGGAACAGGATAAACAGTCATGATCGAAACCGATATTCTGATTGCAGGCGGCGGGATCGCCGGAATGAGTGCCGCGGCACGGTTTGCCGCCGACGGCCATCAGATCGTGATTGTCGACCCGGCACCAGTCGATATCGGCGAAGGCACGGATTTGCGCACCACCGCCTTTCTTGAGCCGGGCATCGAAACCCTTAAAAAGGCTGGCGTCTGGGATGCCATCAAACCGACCGGGGCTGAATTGCGCGTCATGCGCATTGTCGATGCCGGTGGTACTGAACGCACCCCGCGCGAAACCGCCGACTTTGATGGTGCTGAAACCAAGAACGGCTTCTTTGGCTGGAATGTGTCGAACAAGGCGGCCCGTGTGGCCCTGATGGCGCGCCTGGGCGAACTCGATAATGTCGATTTCCGCTTTTCCACCACGGTCACCGCGTTCAAAAGCACGTCGCGCTATGGCGAGGCAACCCTGTCGGATGGCCAGACCGTGCGGGCCAAAATCGTTGTTGCGGCAGATGGTCGCAACTCGTCTTTGCGCGATATGGCCGGGATCAAATACAAACGCTGGGCCTATGATCAAAGTGCGCTGGTGTTTGTCGTCACCCACAATGATCCCCATGACAACATCTCGACCGAAATTCACCGCACCGGTGGTCCGCTGACCCTCGTGCCCATGCCCGACCTTGATGGCAAGCCCTGCTCGTCCGTGGTCTGGATGGTCCCGGCCAGCCGTGTCGATGATCTGAACGCCATGACCGATGAAGCCCTGTCAGCCGAAATCACCCACGACACCATGAACCTTTTTGGCCCGCTGACCGTCGCAAGCCCGCGTGCCGTCTGGCCGATGATCTCGCAAGTGCCCTCGCGCCTGATTGCCGCCCGCCTTGCCTTGATCGCGGAATCCGCCCATGTCGTCCCGCCAATCGGCGCACAAGGGCTTAATATGAGCCTGCATGACATCGAAACCCTGGCCGAACTGATGGCCAAGGCCAAACTGCATAATGAGGATATCGGCGCGACCCCGCTTCTGAAATCCTATGAACGCCGCCAGCTGCCCAAAACCGTCATGCGGGTCGGCGGCATTGATCTGCTTAACCGTGCATCAATGTTCGAACCCAAAACACTCCGCGACCTGCGCTATGCCGGCCTCACCGCGATTAACCGCATCGGCCCGCTCCGCAAACTCGCCATCAAGGTCGGGGTGGGCAAATAAGCCCACCCCCCTTTTTCAGACAATCAGTTTGCCGTTCTCGTCAAAGAACGGATGTGGCCCGTCATATTGGTCGACATAGGCCAGATGGGTCAGAAGGTATTGCTGCTCTTCATCCCAGCGATGCAAATGCATCGCGGGCGGTTCCATGGTAAAGGCCGACGGTCCGTCATCGCGCAGATCCAACGCGACCTGATGGGCAATGGATGGCGCAACAATCAACGGCACGCCTGCCCACCGTGTATGGATCGGACGGTGCAGATGGCCACACATGATCGCCTGAATGCGATCTTTATGCGCCAGCACGATCTGGGCAAATGTCTCTGCCCCGCTCAAAAGCCGCTGATCATCCATGTGCTTGATCCCGACCGCGACAGGCGGGTGATGGACAAACAAGACACAAGGCCGGTCATCACCGTCATGCAGCGTGCGCTCTAGCCAGTCCAATCGGGCTGAACACAATTTGCCCTCCGGCCGACCTTCATCAAGGCTATCAAGCGCGATCAGCCTGACCGGTCCAGCATCAATCACGTAATTGATGAACGCCACCCCATCCTCGATGGGCATGGCATCCTCAAAGGCTGCGCGCAATGGCGCACGTTGATCATGGTTGCCCGGGATCATGTAAAACGGCACGTCAAGGTCGCGCAGGATGTCTTTCACCAGCGCGTATTCATCGGCTGTCCCCAAATCACCAATATCACCGGTAAAGACAACCATATCCGGGCGCGGCACCATGGCATTCACCCGTGCTACCGCCCGTTCAAGGGCCGTTGCCGTATCCACCTTGCGATAGGCCAGACGCCGCCCGGCACCGATATGCAAATCGGTCAATTGCGCAATAAGCATGCTTTTAAAGTCTCTCGTATCTGAAATTTCTTGTGCGTGTTGGGACTGGAAACCGTCAGCTTGCGGCAAACACGGTGAGGCGTTCTGGCACCAACCGGCAATGCACCGTCTCGCCCGGCGTCATGTTTGTATCAGGGTCAGTATCAACCAAAACCGCTTCTTCGCCGATACCCGAAACCGTCACGCGCAGCCGTTCCCCCAAATATGAAACAGCCTCAACCCTCGCGGTGAAATGCGCATCATCCGCGGCACAAAGCGCAAGGCCATCGGCCCGGAAATAGATTTCTGACAACCCGTCGGTCGTCTGGCTGGCATTCCACGCGGGCGACACATCAACATCAACCTTGCCCAGCAAAGCCCGCCCGTTTTCGATATCGACCTTCAGGCAATTACTTGCCCCGACGAAGTCGGCCACAAACGGGGTTTTCGGCGCGCGATAAATTTCCTGTGGTGTCCCGATCTGCGCGATTTCACCCTTTTGCATCACAACGATCCGGTCGCCCAGTGCCATGGCTTCTTCCTGATCATGGCTGACGTAAATCGCTGTAATGCCAAGCTTGCGTAAAAGCGCATTGATCTCGGTCCTGAGCCGGACGCGCAGCTTGGCATCAAGGGCTGTCAACGGCTCGTCGAGCAGCAAAACACGCGGACGCGGCGCAATGGCGCGCGCAAGTGCCACACGCTGGCGCTGCCCACCGGAAAGCTGATCGACCCGGCGATTGGCCAGCATGTCGATATGCATCATTTCAAGCATCTCGCGCACGCGCTGATCGCGTTCGGCCTTGCCAACCTTTTGCACCTTAAGGCCATAGGCCACGTTTTCGGCCACCGTCATATTGGGAAACAGCGCATAGGACTGAAACACCATGCCGACCCGACGCTGCTCAATCGACTGGCGGGTCACATCGTCGTCGCCGAAATGAATTGCACCACCCGCATCGGGGAATTCCAGCCCGGCAATCATGCGCAGGATCGTGGTTTTGCCGCAGCCCGATGGTCCCAGCAAAACCAGCGTCTCGCCCGCCGTGATCGACAGATCGAACGGCATCAGGGCGCGTGTGCCATCGGCAAAAGTCTTGGCACAGTTTGTCAGCGCAATCGCAGTACCGGCGTCTTGCGCCTGCGATGCCTGTTTTTGGGAAGTGGTCATTATTTATCCTCCGCCGTCGCGCGTGCAGGCTTGCTGCTCCGGTTTGCCAGTATTTGCATGGCAATCAGCAACGGCATGATCAGTACAAAGAAAATCAGGGTATAGGCGCTGCCGATCTCAAGGCGCATGGAAGCATAGGAATCCGCAAGCCCGACCGGCAGCGTTTTGGTCAGCGGCGTATGCAGCATCCAGGTCAGGTTGAACTCCCCGACCGACAGCGTGACCACCATCAATGCACCGGCCAGAATGCCGGGCTTTGCATTGGGTACGATTACGGTAAAGAACCGCCGCCAGAACCCGGCACCAAGGCTTGCCGCCCCTTCTTCAAGGGTTTTCATATCCATCGCCGACATCACGGCTGCAACAGACCGCACCATGAATGGCAGGGTAAACAACACATGCCCGGTCAGGATGAAAAGCCAACTGGACCGATATCCACTGACCCCGCCATAGGTGATCAAAAGTGCGAGCGCCAAGGCCAGACCGGGGATTGCCACCGGCAGTGTCAGCAATTCCTCAAACAACCGGGTGGCACGGCCGGGCTTGCGCACCAGAACATATGCCAACGGCACACCGGCAATCAGCGTCACGAACAGACACGCAATCGCCAGCCACAATGACAAGAAGATGCTTGATGCATAAAGGTCCCAGACCTCAAATATCCAGCGCAGCGTCAGGCCCGAAGACAATCCCTGAAACACATTGACCGTCACCCCGGCAAGCGCCGACATCACGATCGGCACCACGATAAACAGGCACAGCAAAATGGTCAGGCCAAGCTGCGCGTAAAAGATACCTGTGCGTCGCATATCATGCCCCTCCGCGCACCGGCAGGCTTTTGCCCTCGCCGGTAAAGCTGCGCACCGCAGCCAGACACGCCCAGGTGATCAGGCCCAGCACAATGCTAAGGGCGGCCGCCACCGGAATATTGGCGTTCCGCGTAAACTCGGTATAGATCACCATCGGCAACACATCGATATCGGTCGCCAGCGTAAAGGCCGTGCCAAACGCGCCCATCGCCGTTGCAAAGCAAATGGCCCCTGATGAAATCAGGCCGGGCATGAGGCCGGGTAAAATCACGTCGCAAATCACACGAAACCGCGATGCACCAAGCGACCGCGCCGCTTCTTCAAGCTGCAGGTCAAGCTTCTCGGCAGATGCCATCACCGCCAAGATCACGCGCGGGATCGAAAAATACAGATAGCCGATAAAAAGACCCGCAATGTCATAGGCAAAGACAAGCTTCGACCCGAACGCCGCGTCGGTCAGCCCGCCAATCACGCCTTGGCGTCCGGCCAGCATGATCACCATGAAGCCAACCACCGTGCCCGGAAAGGACAGCGGCAAGGTCAATGTCCCGATCAAAATGCTGCGTCCGGCAAATCTGTTGCGCACCAAAAACAGCCCGACAATCGCACACAGGACCAACGCCATCACCGTAACGCCTGCCGACATCGCAAGCGTCTGGATCAGACTTTCCAGATAGCGCGCATTGGTCAGGATCAGAAGATACGTCCCCCATCCCTCCGGCCCGTTGCCGACTTCGACCGCAACACGCGCAAGCGGGATCAAAAAGAACGCCGCAACAATCACAAGCCCCGGGATTAGCAAGACCGTCAGGATCGCCGGGCTTGCAGCCGCTGCGCGCGGGGTTAAAAAGGATGAAAGCAAGGAAGGGCGCGAACGCCCCTCCTTCAAATCAAGGTCCATCGACACCTTAACGTACCTCGGCCAGATAACGGTCAGAGAACCCGGTCTGTACGGTTGCCATCTTGGCGTAATCAACCGGCTGGGAACGGGCATAGTCGGCTTCCGGCAGGAACTTGGATGCCGCTTCCGGCGACATTGCACTCGGGATCACCGGACGCAGGAAGGCATTTGCCCAATGGGACTGGCCTTTGTCCGACATCACGTAATCCAGAACCTTTTTGCCGTTCTCGCCATGCGGGTTGTTGGCAACCAGGCTCATGACATACGGCACCGTGACCGTACCCTCGGACGGGATGACGAATTCAACATTCGCACTGTCTTTGTATTTCGCGCGATAGGCATTGAAATCGTAATCAAGCAGGATCGGAATTTCGCCCGACAGAACACGTGCATAGGCGGTCTGTTTCGGCACGATCGGATCGTTTTCCTTGAGCTTCTTGAAGAACTCGATACCCGGGGTGAAGTCATCAAGTGATCCACCCATCGCACGGTTGATCGCAACCGCACCGGCATAGCCGACAAAGGCGCTTGATGGGTCAAGATACCCGACCATGCCCGCATATTCCGGCTTCAAAAGGTCATTCCAGCTTTGCGGGACCGGCGCACCGTCAAGCGCGTCAACATTGACAAACAGGCCAATCGTGCCGGAATGGATCGCAAACCATGCGCCGTTCGGGTCTTTCAGACCATCCGGGATCGCATCGAAATTGGTCGGCTTGTAGTTCTGAACAACACCGGCTTCATTGGCCTTGATGCCAAAAGACACACCGTAATAGGCGACATCGGCAACCGGGTTTTCTTTTTCCGCCAAAAGCTGCGACAGGGTCTGGCCCGAGTTTTTGTTATCCTGCGGGACATCAATGCCCAGATCTTTCGAGATATTCTTGAGCTGTCCGCCCCAGTCAGCCCATTCCGGCGGGCAGTTATAGCAAATCGCTGCTTCATCAGCGAAGGCAGGCTGTGCCGCCGTGGCAGCAACCGCAAGGCTCACACCCATGACAAGTTGTTTGAAACGCACTTTTGATCTCCCTATAATCGGGGTGATGACTGATGCCGGGCGGGTCCGATCGACTCACCCGTGCTAAGTTGATGGGGCAAAAGCAAACTTTGCGGTTCTGTCTGCCCCCGTATCAGGCCCAGCAGGAATGCAAGCGCCTGCTGGCCCATCTTCTGGGTGGGTTGAACGGCCGAACACAGTTTCGGTGTGATCAGCCCACCCACCGCAATTCCGTCAATGCCCCCGACTGACACATCCCCCGGGACCGAAAGCCCATAGGTGCGGCATGCGCTGATTGCGGCAATCGCCAGCATGTCAGTCGAACAGACAAGACCCGTGACCGCATCCGGCCCGGTCAGAAAACTTTCAAGAATGCCCTCAAGATCGGTCTCGCCAAACCCGACCTGACACAGGCGCGGGGCCGCCATCGCCGCCGCGTCCTGTTGGTTTGCGTCGTTAATGGCCTGACAGAACCCGTCATAACGCTGGCGCGAACGGTCCGAACTTTCAAAATGGCCGGCCACCATCGCAAGCTTGCGATGCCCCTTTGCAATCATCGCCTGCGTGATGTCATAGGCCGACTTGGCGTTATCGACACTGATGGACGCCACATCGGTTCGGCTTGGCTGGTTAAACAGCAACACGAACGGGATGTTTTCGCTGATCAAAAGGTCGATCACGCGATTATCATCGGCATTGGCCAGTGTCAGGATCAACCCGTCCACCCGGTTATTCAGCAATGTCGAAACCGCGTCCAATTCGCGTTCGGGGTCGTATTCCGATGACGTCAAAAGAACGGTCAGACCATCTTCATGGGCGGCCTGCTCGATCCCCTGGACCGATGTTGCAAAAACCGGGTTGGCCATGGTTGGCACCAAAACCCCGACAGACCGCGTCTGCGCCATTTTAAGGCGTCGGCCATTCATGTTTGGCCGATATTTCAGATACGCCATGGCCTCACGCACGCGCTCAACCGTTTCAGTCGGAACCTCATCAGGGCAATTGATCACCCGTGATACGGTTGCGATTGAAACGCCGGCCTTGGCGGCGACTGTGCGCATGGTGGGCTTGGGTGTCATCTGCAACAAAACTCCTTCGACGGGCCAAACCATACCCAACGAAGAAGTCACTTCGATAACACTTGTGTTTCCGTTTTATGAACATTTGAAACGTTTACAATGGCGGAAAACTGCCATTTATGACGTTTCGATTTCAAAACATAAAACGGTAACCCCGCGCCATGATCGCAAATCTTCAACCCGGTTTTCCGGGGCTGCATTGCTGGTCAGACGTTTTATGGGGGCTGTTTGTTCGCTTAGCTTTGATGCAAACGAAGCTCGGCCATGAAGCCGTCCGCATGATCCGGGCGCGGGGAATAAAGCTTGAGCTCTGCCTTGGTATTGCGTGCAATCGCCTCGACAATCGCCAAACCCAGTCCTGATCCATCGGCCTTGTTGCTGGATCGTTTGAAGCGGGTCGTCAGTTGCGCCAGTTCATCAGGGCTGACCGGCGCGCCACCATTTGCGACTTGCACGATGTGCCCCTCCACCACACGGATATCGACGGGTTCGTCATCCCCGCCATATTTCAGGGCATTTTCAATCAGATTGCGCATGCAAATCGCAAAGGCGTCATGGTCGATATTGGCCGATAGGGTTGCCAGATTTTCCGCACCAGAACGGATCTCCGCCCCGTCCATCCCGGCCCGTCGGATGTCTTCGATCACCAGATTAAGCGTCGGACCAAGCTCCTGATTATGTCCGGTCGGACTGAACCCGCCACTTGATTCCGCACGCGCCAGCTGCAAAAGCTTTTCGGACAACCGCGACAGGCGTTTAAGCGCCTCTTCCGTCTGGACCGCCCGTTTTCGGGCCGCGTGCCCTTCGGGCAGTTCCGCCAGAAGCCTTTGCGTTTGTGCCAGCGCCACGGCGATCGGCGTGCGCAGTTCATGCGCACTGTTGGCGGTAAAGCTGCGCTCGACACTGAGTGCCGCCTCAAGCTTTGCCATCAAGCGGTTAACCGCCGTGACAATGGTGTTGATTTCCTCGGTCTGGTCGTCCTGCGCAATCGGGGTCAGGTTGCCCTCCCCGCGTGCCTCGATCTCGTTGCGGACCCGGCGTACCGGACCCAGCGCACGGGTCACGCTATAGACCACCGCAAGAATGGTCACCGGGATCAGGAAAATCAGCGGCGTGAACTGCGACACCATGGTTTCAATGATCGCTTCATTGCGATGCTCGGTCGGTTCGGCCACTTGCATGAACAGATCACCATTGCCGGTCACACTGGTATAGACACGAACCTCATCACCATCGCTGAAGCCGGGCTCAAGCGGCGCATCAAATGGCGTTTCCGGCGCATTTTGCGACCGCAGCAGCACGTCACCCTTTGCATCACGCAATTGATACTGCATGAAGTCATCGAAATCGTCGACATCACCGTCATGATCGCTATCCTCATCATCATCACCATCATGAACAGCGTCAAAGCCCGGTTCGGGCAAGACAACAATCCCGCCCGCGTCCTGATGGTTTTCAAGATAATCAATGATAAGGGTCGAGGTCCGCCGTGACGTCTCGACAAGGGCGGTATCGGCCCCCTCCTCCATCTCATGGCGCGCCGTGTAGGCCGCAAACAGGGCCCCGATCACCCAGAACACCGCGACAATTAAGGTCAGGCGTTTGGTCAGAATGAACTGAAGACTGTTTTGCGCCCTGATCTTCATTATCCCTCAACCCGATAGCCGACACCGCGCACGGTCTTGATCACGTCGCGGCCAAGCTTGCGGCGCAGGCGGCTGACATATACCTCGACCGTGTTGCTTTCGATCTCGGCACCAAATTCATAAAGCGCTTCTTCAAGCTGGCGCTTTGATAATGTCTGGCCCGGCCGTTTGACCATCTGATCAAACAGCGCCCATTCACGCGATGTCAGATCGATATGTTCGCCACCCCGCAAAACCGACCGCCCGGCAAGGTCCACCTCGACCCCGCCCTGCAACTCGACAAACGGATTGGGATTGCCGCTATAGCGCCGCGAAACGGCGGCCAAACGTGCGGATAACTCGTTCAGATCAAACGGCTTGACCAGATAATCATCTGCCCCGGCATTAAGCCCCGCGATCCGATCCGAAATCTGATCCTGCGCGGTCAGGATAATGCATGGTGTGGCCGACCCTTGGCGGCGCAGATCGCGCAACAGATCAAGCCCCTTGCCATCGGGCAGGTTAAGGTCCAGCAACAACACATCATAATTGGTCCCGCGCAGCATGATCTCGGCATCGACCACACTTGCACTGTGATCAACCGCCTCGCCGCTTGCGAGTAAATGATCGCGCACCGCGTCTGCCAGCATCAATTCATCTTCGACCAGAAGAATACGCACCCCAACCTCTTCCCGAAGCTTCGCACAATCTGCCGTGGGTAACGGCCGTTCCTGACAGTGTGCTGAACGGTGAAAAACATCCGGTTCAGTTTGCTGTCAGGGAAGCACGCCATACTCGGCACCGATCATGACATTACCCCTATCTTATGAAGGAACCGAGCCATGAAAAACACTGTTTTGAAGAAAGCCGCCCTTGGCAGTTTTGCTGCAACGCTCCTTGCCACTGCCTCCCTTGGCCTGACGGCGCATACCGCACAGGCCAGTGACGATTATTGCAACGTGCCGAAATCCGAATGGCAGAGCATGGATGCGCTCAAGGAAAAACTGACGGCCGAGGGCTGGGACGTCCGCAAGATCAAGGAAGATGATGGCTGCTTTGAAGTTTACGCCATCAAGGCCGATGGCAAGAAAGTTGAAGCCTATTTCAACCCGTCAACCTTTGAACTCGTCAAGGAAGACGACTGATCTCAATCGGTCCTCCCTCGGCTGAGTGCGGCTTTGACCGTTGTCCTGTCCCCACGCCCCGTGCCTGCCTGCACGGGTGCCTTCGGTCAAAGCCGCCTCTTCGAACCCGCCATCTGAAAACGCATTCAACAGTCAGGAGCACGCATCATGTCTGTCAAAGTATGGGACCCGTTTGTCCGCCTGTTCCACTGGGGCTTGGCGGCAAGTTTCGTCATTGCCTGGGTCACGGCTGAAGAATGGGACAGCCTGCATCACTGGGCGGGCTATGCCGCGGGCGGCCTGATTGCACTGCGTCTGATCTGGGGCCTGATCGGCACCCGTTATGCCCGTTTCACCCAGTTCATCAAAAGCCCCCGGGCAACGCTTAAATATCTTGGCGATATCCTGCGCGGCACGGAACCGCGTTATCTTGGCCACAACCCGGCCGGCGCGGCGATGATCATCGCCCTCATTCTCGCCATGGCGGGCTGCATTCTGACCGGCTGGATGTACACCACCACCATGTTCTGGGGTTCCGAGTGGGTAGAGGAAACCCACGAGGCGCTGGCAAACGGCCTGTTGTTCCTTGTTCTGCTGCATGTTGGCGGCGTGTTGCTGGCCAGCCTCCGTCATCACGAAAATCTGGTGCGCGCCATGATCACGGGACGCAAACGCCGCCCGGCAACGGACGATATCGCCTGATCGGGCTTTACCAGCTTAACGCTTACCCTGTGACATCCAGCAATGGTTTGTCCCAACTTAAGGCAACCGCGCCACCTCTGGCAGGTTGTCTTTTTTGTTTGCGGCACGCGATTGCCTTCGCTCTTTCGGTCGGGCGCGATTTCGATGTAGGCTATGCTATTATGAATTGAAACCGGATTGGACACCTCATGCGCCCTGTCGTCATTGCAACCGCTCTTGGCCTTTCAATCGCAGCCCTTGCGGGGTGCACTGGCAAAACCGGCGAATATGCAGGACAAGGCGCCGGAATC
Organism: Thalassospira sp. MCCC 1A01148; assembly: GCF_001613795.1. Classification (GTDB taxonomy): domain Bacteria; phylum Pseudomonadota; class Alphaproteobacteria; order Rhodospirillales; family Thalassospiraceae; genus Thalassospira. The sequence goes on along the minus strand of NZ_LPVZ01000022.1, from coordinate 195,131 downwards.
GGGGCCATTTCGGGGGCCGTTGGCGGCTTTGTCACGGCTGCGATCTTTGGCGGCGACCCGATAGAGGCCGCGGCACGCTCTGCGGTTTATGGCGGGGCCACCGGGGCAACCGCCGGGGCCATTTCGGGCGCAAGTGCCGATGCCGCCGAACGCGAGGCATATGAAGCCGCCCAGAAGGAAAAGCGTGATCGCATCCGCGCAAAGATCGGCGATGATGCCTTTACCGGCCTTGCGGCCCTTGCCAAATGCGACCATGCATCGGCCATTGCCAATGCCGACTTGGCCCAGCAATCAGGTAATGCCGATTTCGTGGTTGCCGGCCTGTGGCTTGAAGCCCTTGCCTATTCCGATCAGGGACAGGAAAGCACCGCGCGCGCCATGTATGGCGACATCATCGCAAGGGATGCCAATATCGCCGATGAAACCGCGGCCGAACTCCGCCGTCGGGAACTTGCCGATGGCCTGTCTGAAATTCGCGGTGAATATGACCTGCCCAAGGTTTGTGGCTAAGAGTTTGCGGCTACATAAACCTGCTACGGATCCTGCCCGTCCCACTGGATGCCCGTCCAGGCAGGCATGACAATCTGATCGTTACTTTGCCAGTCATACCCAACCTGTCATTCCCAACCCGTCATACCCGCGAAAGCGGGAATACAGGCCACACCACCCCCGGCTCAGGGACATCACGTGCTGCCCCTAACGGGGCAACACCCGCGCCGGGTTACCAACAACGCTGCTCCCGGCCGCAACATCGCGCGTCACCACCGCCCCCGCACCAACGATCGCATCATCACCAATCGTGATCCCCGGCAGGATAATCGCCCCGCCCCCGATCCAGACATTGTCGCCAATCGTCACCGGCTTGGCGATTTCAAGATGCTGCTTGCGGAGCTCCGGATCACGATGATGATCGGCACAGTAAATCTGCACATTCGGACCCAGCATCGAATGCCGCCCGATCTTTACCGGTGCCGTATCAAGGATCACACAGCCGACATTTAAAAACACGTCTTCGGCCAAATGGATATTGATGCCATAGGCACAATGAAACCGCGCCTCGATCCGCACATCATCCGCGCAAGCGGCAAACAGCGCGCGCAGTTTCGGCCCGATATTGCCGCGCTCCGCCGGATAGAGAACGCTATGCTCATGGCACGCCTCAAGGGCGCGATGGCGCAACACGGTGATTTCCGGATCAAGGCAGGAATACCAGTCACCGGATTGCATTTTTTCAAGTTCGCTTTTTGCCATGATGCTCTGTGGCGTTGTTCGGGACGGACAACACGTTACGCCGGATTGCGGGTAACTGCAATCTGCACGGCGCTGCCCCAGCCACCGGCATAAAAAACGCATCCGCGTCACCCCCACGCGATCAAGACGCCATGCTTGTTGTCTTTGCCAAGCATGGGAAACATCTGCGCGATCTTCCTACACGTAATCGGGCGCAAACTGTTCAAGATCAAGCGTCGGGCGTTCTCCGATATCGCCACGATGGGCATCAAGAAACGCCCCTGCCGCCTCGCGTCCCTTGTCGCGCAGCATGGTCATGAAATCCCATTCGGCATTCATCTTGGACGTGTGATCAAGCTCCAGCATCACATCACTTGCAATCAGATGCATGCGCATGGTGCCCCAACTGCTGGCTTCGCATTGATGGGGCGGCATGTCCTTGCGGATCACCGACATCATGCGCAGCTCCTTGACCAATGAACTGTTAAACGAAATCTCGTTCAGCCGGCTTGATATCTCGTGCGACGTTTTCGGGATCCCCGGCCGTTTGACCGGATTGATTTGCACCAGCACCGTGTCATTGGCCGAACATTCCCGCACCAGCGGGCCAAGGCTGGGATTGCCGGAATATCCCCCGTCCCAATAGGGCACGCCATCAATCTCGACCGTCTTGTAAATATTGGGCAAACAGGCCGAGGCGAGCAACACATCAAGGCTGATATCGGGGTTGCGAAACACCCGTGCCTGGCCGGTTTCCACATTGGTCGCGGTGATGAAAAGCTTGGTCGGGCTTTTGTTTAGCAAATCAAAATCGACCACATCTTCCAAAAGCCCCGCCAGCGGATTGTCACCCACCGGGTTCAGATCGTAGGGCGAAAACATTTTGGCCGACATATCCAGCCACTGATACATCGGCGAATTGCCAAGCGACCAGTTGCCAAACAAAACATCAATCGGCGATCGCTGAAGCGGGCTGAACCGCGCAGCTTCCGAAACCGCTGACCAGAACCGCTCAAGATCCTCGCGCGCCCCGTCATGACCGCCCTTGCAAAAGCCCGACGTCACCACGGCGGCATTCATCGCCCCCGCCGACGTGCCCGAAATCGCCTCAAGCTCGATCTCTTCATCCTCAAGCAACCGGTCCAGAACGCCCCAGGTAAACGCCCCGTGCGATCCCCCGCCCTGCAGGGCTAGGTTGATCTGTTTGCGGTTGGTCGCCGTCGATTGCTTCGCACGCTCGCTCATGCCATCTCCTGCACCTGGTCATAATGTTCGGCATACTGGTCATGATATGTCGCAAACCGCACCATCTGCCAGCAATGATATCTAATGGCCGAAAACGACCCCGGCTCAATACCATGTCAAACTGGCCGGAAGGTCCTGCTTGGGGGCAAGCGCGATCACCTGATCAAGGAACAGCCGTGCAATCGGTGACAGGCTTTTGCTTTTGCGGGTGATCACGCCGATATGGCGATGGCGTTCCGGGGTGGTGAGCGGCACAAACACCAGCTTTTCGGGTGCCGCCATATCCGACACGCGCGCTGCCAGTTCCGGCAGAACCGTGATCCCCACCCCTTCGGCGACCATGGCCGCCAGCGTGATGGTGTTGGATGTTTCGACAATCGGGCGCGGCAGGATCGGGCCGGTTGCGCCCAATGCGATATCGCTGCCTTCCTCTACACTGCTGGCGTTCGGATCAAGTGAGCGCAGCACCTTTTCCTCGGCCCGCATCGCCTTTTGCGCCCGCGCCAGAACCGTTTTCGCCGCCGGAATTCCCGCCGCCACCGCATCGCGCACAGCGGGGCTCAGGACCGGCATGGTGTCAGATGACAGATCGCTTGTGACACCGGGCTGCGCCATCAGCGCCCCGGTCCCGGATTCCGGCCCCAACCCGACAAGCCTCTCGCCGGTCAAATCCGACCAACGCAAAACCGACTTTTGGGCAAAGGCATGATCGGCGCGGCACAGCACGCCAAACCGGTCGGAAAACAGCGGGCGAAACGCAATATCGGGCAGCGCCTGCCATTCCCCGGCAATGCCGAAATCAGCGGCATTGTTTGCCACCGCCTCATGCACTTCACCGGCATTGCGTTCATCCAAACGAATGCGCGCATCGGGATGGGCGGCAACAAATTCGGAAATCACGGCGGGCAAAATACGCGTCAGAACCGAGGGTGCGGCTGCAATCGTAATCTTGCCGCCAACTCCCTTTGACAGCGCATCAAGATCACCAAGCGCCTCTTCAAAATCGGCCAGCAACCGCCGCGCAATCGGCAAAAACCGCTCGCCGGTCTGGGTCAGGGTTACCTGGCGGGTCGTGCGATCAAAAAGGGCAGCACCTGTGGCCTCTTCAAACTGGCGAATGGTGCTGGTCAGGGCTGGTGGTGTCAGGCCAAGTACATCTGCCGCAGCCGAGAAAGAGCCGTGATCGGCGACGGCGGCAAAAACGCGCATATGACGTAAACTGATCGAGGATAACATCCAGCCATTCCCAATTGTATGAGGATTAAATTTGCCGCCCAGCCGCCTTTCAGGGCAGTGGAATTCAGTAAAATCCGACAGACATCCATTATTAAATGAAATTGAATAATAGTTCAGACTTTTTAATTTGTCTTTGCAATGGCCTTGCTGTCAAATGACATTCATGCCAGATCGGACCCACCGGCCCGCACCGGAAAATCCGATAAAAGGCATATGATATTATCATACGAGTATTGAGAGAGCCTGATGTCCGTCCCTGCCCCGGCTGCCACCCCGGTTACCAATCCGGCCACCAATCCGGTTACCAACGCGTCAAACAAAAGCGTGATCAAAAAGCTGCCGGCCCTGACCCCGGATCGGTCGCTGGACAGTTTGACGCTGGGGTTTCTCAAAACGCTGGAGGCCGAGGGCAAGTTTGCCGGTGAAATCCATGCCGATTTCCCGACCCGGCTGATCAATGCCACCGATAACAGCGTCTATCAGGTGATGCCAACCGCCGTCCTGCAGCCCAGAACGCGCGATGACATCAATGTGGTGATGGAGCTTGCGGGCCGTGAGAAATTTTCCGAGGTCAAAATCACCCCGCGGGGCGGCGGGACCGGCACCAATGGCCAGTCGCTGAACAACACCATCATTCTTGATACCTCCAAACACCTGAACGATATCCTTGGCTTTGATGCCGAACGTGGCCTTGTGCATGTCGAGCCCGGTGTGGTGCTTGATCAGTTGAATGCCTGGCTGAAGCCATACGGCTATTTCTTCCCGCCGGCCGTGTCGACCGCGAGCCGCGCCACGGTGGGCGGCATGATCGGATCGGACAGTTCGGGCAAGGGATCGCGGATTTATGGCAAAACCAGCCATTACATCCATGACATGACCACGGTTCTGATCGACGGCACGGATTTCAATACCCGCGCGATGACAGCGACGGAAGCCAAAGACACCATGGACCGCGCGGATCGTGTCGGGCAGCTTTATAAAAAGGTCCATGACGAAATCGCGCCAAGGCGGGATCAGATCAAATCAACCTTCCCGGAAATGAACCGGGGGCTTACGGGCTATAACCTTAAGGAAGCGGTATCTGACACCGGGGACATGAACCTGTCCTTTCTGATTGCCGGGGCCGAGGGCAGCCTTGGCATGGTCAAGGAAATTACCTTCCGCGTCATTCCGCTGCCAAAACACAAGGCCGTCACGGTCGTGCGCTATGACAGCTTTGACAGTGCCCTTCGTCACGTCAAAACGCTGGTGCAGTTTGACCCCGTCGCGATTGAAAGCATCGATGACAAGGTCATGAAACTGGCCGAGCAGGATGAAAGCTGGCACATGCTGGGCAAGCTTCTCGGCACGGAAAACAGCAACACACCCACGCGCGGCTTTAACGTCGTCGAGTTCGTTGGCGAGAGCGAGGCCGAGGTGGCGGCCAAACAGGCGGAACTCAAAGCCTACCTTGAGGCCAACCCGACTGAAGACTACGCCCCCATCGGCTTTGTGCAGGCGACCGACCCGGGCCAAATCGCCGCCATCTGGTCGATCCGGGCGAAATCGGTGGGGCTTCTGGGCAATCTTGAGGGCAAACGCCGCGCCACCCCGTTTGTCGAAGATACCGCTGTTCCGCCAGAAAACCTTGCCGATTTCATTGCCGAGTTCCGGGCCCTTTTGGATGCCGAGGGACTTGATTACGGCATGTTTGGCCATGTCGATGTCGGGTGTTTGCATGTCCGCCCGCTGCTTGACATGATGGATGAAGAGGACGAGGCCCGCATCCGGCGCGTTTCCGATGCGGTGGCGGAGCTTACCAAACGCTATAACGGCCTGATCTGGGGCGAACATGGCAAGGGGTTCCGGGGCGAATACTCCCCCGTCTATTTCGGGCCGGAGCTTTATGATGTTCTGCGCCGCATCAAGGAGGCGTTTGATCCCGAAGGGCAGCTTAACCCCGGCAAGATCGCATCGCCGTATAGCAAAAACACACCGATCACCGCAATCGACGAAGCCCCGATGCGCGGCCAGTTTGACCGCCAGATCGAGGATGCGTTGCGTGATGAATACCTGAACGCGACGCGGTGTAACGGCAACGGGGCGTGCTTTAACTGGGATCTGATGGATGCCATGTGCCCGTCCTATAAGGTCACGCGATCGCGCGTGCATTCGCCCAAGGGCCGGGCCGGGATGATCCGCGAATGGATCCGCCAGCTTTCGGTCGGCACCGATCCGATGAACAAGGACTTGGCCGTCATCAATGGCCGGGATTTTTCCCATGACGTGTATGAGGCGATGGCCGGTTGCCTGTCGTGCAAGGCGTGTGCGGGGCAATGCCCGGTCAAGGTCGATATCCCGGAAATGAAATCCCGGTTCCTTGAGACCTATCACACGCGCTATAAACGCCCGATCAAGGACCATGTGATTGCGTCACTGGAAAATATCGCCCCGCTTCTGGCAAAGGCGCCGGGGCTGTTTAACGCGCTGCAATCCATCCCGCCGATGCCCTGGATCTTCAAACGCTTCATCGGCCTGACCGATTTGCCGAAACTCCATCGCCAAAGCCTTAAATCAGCCTTGCGCCAACGCGGCATTGGCAAGTTCAAGCAGGCAGAGTTGGAGGCCTTAAGCTCGGAAGAAAAGGCCAAGTCGGTGATCCTTGTGCAGGATTGCTTTACCACGCATTACGACACCCATGTGGTGCTGGCCCATGTCGATCTTTTGCAGCGCCTTGGATACCGCGTTTTCGTGCCGCCCTACCGCCCGAATGGCAAGGCGATGCATGTGAAGGGGTTCCTCAAACGCTTTGATTATCAGGCGACGCAAAATGACATCGTGCTGGGCAAAATCGCCAAATCCGGCGTGCCCATGATCGGGATCGAGGCCAGCGTGACCCTGACCTACCGGCAGGAATACGAACAGCGGCTTTCAAACCGCCCAGATTACCGCGTGCATCTGTTCCATGAATGGCTGGCGGGCGAGATCGAGCACGGCCGCCTCACCCCGCCGAAAATTGATAACGGCGTTAACATCAGCACCACGGAAACCCCGGCAAGCCTGTTCCCCCATTGCACGGAAAAGACGTCCATCCCCGATGTCGGTGTCAAATGGCAGAAGATCTTTGAGGCGTTCGGGTTAAAGCTCGCCACGGAAAAAACCGGGTGTTGTGGCATGGCCGGTGTCTATGGCCATGAAACCCGCCATCAGGAAACCTCGCGCGCGTTGTATGACCTGAGCTGGAAAAAGAAGGTCGATGCCACCGGCCCACAGAACATGCTGGTGACCGGCTATTCCTGCCGCTGTCAGGTGGACCGCTATGAAGGTGTGAAGCCGCAGCATCCGGTGGAATATCTGGCGCGGCATTTGGTTTGAGGATAAGAGATGGAACTTATACAAAACATCCTTGGCACGATCATCGCGCTTGCAGTTGGCGTATTCGTCATACGGGTTTTCTGGGTCAGCGGCCGAGATCGCCGATCCAGCGACGGCAGGGAGCATGGCTCTCTTCCCGGCACGCGGTATTATTCCGGATCAAATAGCGGCACCGGATCTGATCCTGGTGGTCGACCATAAATATCTCTGACAGTCCAACGTCTAAGGCTACGAAAGCCGCCAACCGGAGTCCCCATGATCCGTCACATCGTTCTGACCAAATTCAAGGCCGAGGTCACAAAGGCCGACATCGACAGCCTGTTTGCCAAGCTGGCGGACCTCAAAAGCCATATCCCCGGCATGCGCGGCTTTGAGGGCGGCGTTTCGGTCAGCCCGGAGGGCCTGGAACAAGGCTTCCGCCACGGATTTTCAATTGATTTTGACGATGCGGAAGCCCGAGACGCCTATCTGGAACACCCAGAGCATAAGGCCTTGGGTGGGCAGTTGGTGGGACTGCTTGACGGTGGTGTCGCCGGGTTGGTGGTGTTTGATTTGGTTGTTGGAACCTCAGCGTAGTCGTTCGGTTTTGAGCTCGAACAGCCTGCTCACAGTCTATCGCTGCAGCTGTCAGCTACTCTGCGATATTGTAAGAGTAAAGCCTTGCTTAGTATCCGGTAGAGCATTGGTAAAGGCGGTGAAGGAGTGACTATTAAACTAAGCGTACTCTGGAGACAAAGCTGTTTGAAAGTATGACAGCTCCGGGCCGCTCGCATTCAATCGTTTAAAGAACTGTGGTGGCTGGAAAGCTCCAACCTTGGAGCGAATCGACGACAACGATAGGCCCCTCCCTAGAGGAAACACGTCCTCGAACACAATTGCATAGCCCTTGGTCGCGCCAGAAAAATATTCTTTAAATTCAAATTCGCTAACGCCGCTGACGTCAGAAAATTCTTCCCAGATGCCATCTGGACTCGCCTCAGCGACCCGGTCCACTACACCAAGTGCGCAAACTTCGCCTTTTGGAAGTTTGCTATATATCCAGACGTGCGTGCCTGGCACAAGGTTGAGAGCTTTACGGCGCAACTCTACTTTCTTTTCTCCGCGAAGCATTCGGCGAACATATCGGTCTTCGACTGAGATAAGAATGTTATCCGTTCGCGCCATTCAATCCCCCTGCAGCAACCACTTTAAGTAGCTCGTTATGACTAATACGTGTTGCGGTAACAAACCGCGCACCATTGTTGCATCCGAGCTTACACAGTTTGCTGTATGACACGATATCGTTAAATTTCACTATACTGCTACAAAGCAAAGTTAGCTTGCGCGGACTTTTGCCAATGTTCTTAAGTTCCGAATGCCGCACTACACCAAATCGGTTGGTTTCAACTGCAATCTGTGCGGATGTCAGCTCTCGCACCTGTGTTGCATTTGCAATTGCGACTGCACTGCTTCGCCCATTTCCGGCAGACGACTCATAAAAAATAATCACACTATTGGGCTGTATAGTTTTATTCGGCCTACTGTAATAAACGCGTGAACTGTGAATCGAAGCGGAGTGATCCCCCAACAAAGAGAGCTGATCAGAAGTCCCAAGCAGGTCGTCCGCATAATATCTTCGGATTGGTACAATCAATCCATCGCGATGCGGCAAAAGAAGAATTAAAGGTGACAACAGCGTCTCAAATTCAGCGAGAGACAACTGATTGAGGTTATCCTCTGCGTCACGATACTCAATTACTTGACTGGCGCTTTCATACTTCGGTGGCTGCTCAGGCAACTTTATTTTGGCGAGAGCAATTAAGTCGGCCCTGAACTGAGACCAGAGATTACTTGTAATGACCTTGCCGTATGAAATTTTATGGAAAACTGTTCTAGAGGTTTTATCTTCATCGTCGGGGCGAAATCCCAGTGAGAGAGCGACTTCACGTGTTTTCGCATGCCCTACAGGTATTTCCAGCTCAAGAATTGCCGGCGCATGCTTAGATAAGTTCTCACAAAGTTTTCCAAGTAGGCCATCAACGACAGCTTTTGTATTTCCGGAAGTTTCGCTGGCAACTAATTTCACTGATGTGGCAGATGGTCCGCGCCGCTCAGCTTTCCAAGTCATCATTGCGACAAGCTTATTACCTTCTTTAACAGCCTGACAATGCGCTCCCGTCAGTCCTGTCCAACCTTTTAGCAAGGCGGATCGAAGACCTTCACTTAACAATACGATATCAAAGAAGCCTTCTACTTCGGCCTTGGACACAGCCTTAGCATCAACGATAGAGATTTCGACATTGGTGATTTCGTCCGAGCGAAACTCTAGTCCCCGATTAAATTCGTCGTCGGGGCTTTCAGCAAAATCGCTGACGCTCAAGACGTCCAACTGATAGTTTTCCAGCAGACGGTCTCGCGCTCTCAGAATTGCCTTCTCACTAGTGATGAAGCCATTAGCAGCGTGAATAATGCATAATGACAAATGCCTAAGGTCGGAAATATCTTGCTTAGTTAAAGTTGCCGACCGCGCACGATCCGGAAAAACCAATCTGGCAAGGTCATTCTGAAGACCTTTAAGTTTCCTTAGCTCGTCTTTATCCCTTACGTCCGGAATTTCAGAGAATAGGGCACATAGCTTCAGCATAGTATCGTCATCGGGATTATAGCTCGTGCGCAAGAGCTCTTTCGGAAACTCATCAGTCAAAGCTGCTTGAAACTCATGATTTAGAGCAGCTTTAAGAACTGCCTGTGCCTCCTTCTCGCGAGGTCGCCCTTTGCTAAAATCGAAAAGAACATTCAAGTCTATCGCATAAAGAGGCGTTGCTCCCGAAAAAGCGCTTTTCAACCCAAGGCTTGGAACCGAAGCTTGGCGTTGATCTCCCATTAGATCGAACAAATTGGGAGTATCGAGGTCCAGGACTTTCGTCAAAATGGTGCGGTTGCGGACCTTCCCACCTCTTTCTGATCGAACCGTTTCGAAACCTGAGTTCTCATAAAACTTGTTTGCGGCAACAAGGTCAGATGCCACCCGGGCAGTAATACTCAGATACCCTCTGGTTTCCGCCCAAGACACAAGAGTACTGATTAGGGATTTGCCTACACCCAGATGGCGACATTCCGCGACGCAATAGGTTTGCATAACCCTTACGTAAGGAAAAACGCCGCCAAACATTAAATGGCCAAGGTAAGCACCACCTGAAGAAACAGCTACAAATAGCTTTCCCTGCTCTGCTGCTTGTTGGTACGCAGCTTCTGGCAAAAAACCTAGCGCCAACCTCTCGGTATCAGCCGCTTCCCGGCAATCGGTCACAAATTTATATACGTCGACAGCCTTAGATAAAATTGAGAACCCAATAGCCAACTGCAACCCCTTTAATTTAACACCCACCAACACGTATAATATTTGGCGGACTGCCTATACAAGAACTAGTTAAAGTAGAAACTCAAATTTCTTGTAAGAGGTCTAGTTGTTCATTCGCGCAATTTATTAAAACTCGGGCCCAAAGAGAGGAACTGAAAGCTACGTAGCTTAACCAAACCCAAAACCTCGCGGTCACGGCACTCAAATTTGTTTTGCAGAAGACAAGAAACGCCAAAAGGCAGCACCTATTTATGGTACTGCCTTTTGGTTTTGGTGCGTGTGGCTCGAGATTCCCGCCTGCGCGGGAATGACGGTGTGGGGTGGTGGTGGCGGTTGAGCCTGCTGGATCAGACTGGCTTTGAGGTCACCAGATTTGATTTCTGCCGGGCTAAGTATTTGCCATCGCCCTTTTGCCCCGTAACTTCGCCGTCCTTGACCACGGTTTTGCCGCGCACGATGGTGTGGACGGGCCAGCCTTTGACTTCGAGGCCTTCATAGGGGCTGTAATCGCAGCCCTGTTGCAGGATGTCATTGGTGATGGTGACGTTTTTGTTGGGGTCCCAAAGTGCGAGGTCAGCATCCGAGCCAATGGCGATTGTGCCCTTTTGCGGGTACATGCCATACAGCTTGGCGTGGTTGGTTGCGGTGAGTGCCACAAAGCGGTTGAGGTCGATGCGGCCTTTTTGCACGCCTTCGGAAAACAGGATCGGCAGGCGGGTTGCCACACCGGGGATGCCGTTGGGGATCCATCGGAAGCTTTTCTTGCCCTTTTCATTGAGCTTGCCTTCCGGGTCGTTAAAGCGGAACGGGCAATGATCGGATGAGAACAGGTCAAACACACCGCGTTCCAGACCATCCCAACAGGCGTCCTGACTTTCCTTGTCACGTGGCGGCGGGGAGCAGACGAATTTTGCCCCTTCGAGTTCTTCCTGATCAAGATCATCAGCGGTCAGCATAAGATATTGCGGGCAGGTTTCGCCAACGACCTTGGAGCCGCGTACGCGGGCGCGTTCGATTTCTTCCATCGCCTGCTGGTTCGACACATGGACAATCACAATCGGGGTATCGACGATTTCGGCCAGTGACAGCGCGCGATGGGTGGCTTCACGTTCGGCCGCAATCGGGCGCGTCGTGGCGTGGGATTTGGCGGAGAATTCACCGGCTGCTTCGTGCTGACCGATCAGGAAGCGAATGGCGTCCTCGTTCTCGCAATGGACCAGCACCAGCGCGCCGGTATTGCGCGCCGCATCAAGGGTATCGAGGATTTCATCATCGCGCAGACGCAGGTTTTCATAGGTCATGAAGACCTTGAAGGAGGTATAGCCGTCCTCGACCAGGGCCGGGAGTTCCTGGCCCAGTACGGACGGGGTCGGATCGGTGACGATCAGGTGGAAGGCCACATCAATATGGCAATTGCCATCCGCCTTGGCGTGATAGACATCGAGCGAATGACGCAGGCTGTCGCCCTTTTCCTGCATGCAGAACGCCAGGATCGAGGTGTTGCCGCCGATGGCCGCCGATCGGGTGCCACTTTCGAAATCATCGGCCATGACGATGCCATCGCCGGATGGCTGATCAATATGCACGTGGCTGTCGATGCCGCCCGGCATAACGTAAAGCCCGGTGGCATCGATGATGTCGTCCGCGCCGCTCAGGGCATCGGCGATGGCGGCAATTTTGCCATCCTTGATGCCAAGATCGGCAATATAGGTGTCGCTGGCGGTGACGATGGTGCCGTTTTTGATGATGCGGTCAAACTGCATGATGTGGCCTGCCCCCCTTATTGATCGGTCGCGTCAAGCAGGCGGTCAAACGCCGCCGTCAGACGGTCCACCTGTTCAATCGTGTTGTAGTGCACCATCGACACACGCAAAACGCCAGCATTATCAGACAGGCCCATATATTCGACCAGACGGCGTGAATGGAAATCACCAAAGCGAATGGCGATCTTTTCACGGTCAATGATCTTGCAGACGTCCTCTGCATTACGGCCATCAAAGCGGAACGCAATGGTCGGGATGCGCGTGCCGTCGCGATTGTCATCCTGCCCGACGATGACGCAATCATTGCGGCCGCGCAGATAGGTCAGAAGACGTTCGGTCAGGGCATTTTCCTGTGCCGCGATGGCGTCATAGGCGGCGACGATTTTATCGCGCACGGTGCCGGACCCGCCTGCACGTTCGCCAAGCTCCGTCAGGTAATCGACAATGCCGCAAACCGAATAGGCCATTTCATAGCTGGGGTTGCCGGCCTCAAGCTTTCCGGGGACTTTGTCCTTGCCGTAGAAGTAGTGATAGAGCGTATCAAGCTCGAGCAGCAGGTCATACTTGCCATACATCATCGCCCCATGCGGGCCGTATGTTTTATAGAGGCTAAAGACATAATAGTCGGCGTCAAAGGCCTGCACATCCACCGCACGATGCGGCGCATAGGCGACAGCATCGATACAGATTTTCGCACCATTGGCGTGGGCGTAATCGGCGAATTCACGGATCGGATTGATTTCGCCAATGATGTTGGACACGTGCGTGACACAAACCAGTTTGGTGCGGTCGCTCATTGCGGCCTTGAGGCCATCAAGGCTGAGACGGCCGGTTTTGACATCGGGTTCCCAGAAACGGATGTTCACACCGAATTCCTCGAGCGCCACCCACGGGCCGATATTGCTTTCATGATCGCCGATGGTAACGACAATCTCGTCACCCGGTTTGAACTGGCTGCGCATGGCGCGCGCGAGGTTTTGCAGCAATACCGTGGTCGAGGCGCCGAAAATGATTTCTTCGGGGCGGCTCGCATTGACCAGCTGGGCGGCAGACTTGCGCGCATCCAGAAGGGCTTCGGCCGCCTTTTGCGAGACTTCGTAGGACCCGCCGATCTGCACATTACGCTCGATCAGGAAGGCATTTATGCGGTCCAGTGCCTTGGACAGGATTTGCGATCCGCCGGCATTGTCAAAGAAGGTCCAGCCATTGGCAAGGGCTGGAAACTGGCTGTGGACATAGTCCATATCAAGGGTACGTTGATCTGCCATTGAAGGCATCCTCCGGTTGATTTGTCTTTTATTCTAATGGTCGAGAACGGCGTGGAGGAAGTTCCTTGTGCGTTCTTCTTTGGGCGCATCGAAAATTTCGGTCGGGGTTCCGGCCTCGATAATCGCGCCACCATCCATGAACAGGACGCGGTCGGCGACCTGACGGGCAAAGCCCATTTCATGGGTGACCACGACCATGGTGACCCCGGTCCCGGCGAGCTTTTTCATGACATCGAGAACCTCGCCAACCATTTCGGGATCAAGGGCGGAGGTTGGCTCGTCAAACAGAAGCACACGCGGTTCCATGGCAAGGGCACGGGCAATCGCCACACGCTGTTGCTGCCCGCCCGAGAGTGGGGCCGGGTATTTGTCGGCCTGAACCGAAATGCCGACCTTTTCAAGCAGATCGCGGGCGCGTTTTTCGGCGTCCGCCTCGGACATTTTGCGGACCCGGATCGGGGCCAGCATGACATTGCGCAGCACGGTCATGTGCGGGAACAGGTTAAACGACTGAAACACCATGCCGACTTCGGCCCGGACCTGATCCAGATCGGGACCCGGGCGCACCGGGATGCCATCAACGGTGATTTCGCTGCCGTCCTCGAACGCTTCGAGATGGTTGATGCAACGGATCAGGGTTGATTTGCCAGAGCCCGACGGGCCGACAACGCACAGCACTTCGCCCTGGGCGATTTCAAGGTCGATGCCATGCAGGGCGGTGAACTGGCCATAGGTCTTGCGCAGGTTGGAAATTTTGATCAGTGGCGCTTTCATCAGCTTCTCCCGCGGCTAAAACGTTTTTCAAGATGCGCGACATAGCGCACCATCGGCAGAAGCAGGATCAGATAGATCACGGCAGCGCCAATCAGCGGCGTCGGGTTGGCGGCAAGTGCCTGCGCCTGGGTCGCCTGTTTGAGCAGGTCGGGCATGGCAACAACCGATGCCAGTGCGGTGTCTTTCAGCACATTGATGCAGTTATTGGTCAGCGGCGGAATGACGATGCGGATGGCTTGGGGCAGGATGACATCGGTCATGATGTAGCGGTTGGAAAGACCGAGGGCCGCGGATGCTTCAAACTGGCCCTTGGGGATGGCTTCGATGCCCGCGCGGAAAATTTCGGCCGTGTAGGCCGCGGACACCAGCGTCAATGCGGTGACCGCCGAAAAGAATGGCGAAAGGCGCACACCGACAAAGGGCAGCGCGTAATACACAATGATCAGCAGCACCAGAAGCGGGATCGAGCGGAACACATCGATATAGCCACGCACAAGCGCAGTGACGACCGGCCCGGCATACAGGCGCAAAACGGCCAGAAACAGCCCGCCGATCAGACCGGCAATGATGCTGGTTGCGCCGATCCCGATGGTGACAAGCAAGCCGTTCATCAGTTGCGGCAGGCTTTGCATCAGGACGGGGATGTTAAAGAAAGTCGAAAATAAATCCATTTCACCACCAAGTCAGAGTTGCCCCACCGACGATACCGGGAGCCGTTTGGTACCGTCGGTGAGCAAGAGATGCGATATGCGCTTAGTCGATGGACGGCATATCAAGCACCTTAACCGTCGAGGTGGTGTCTTCCGGGGCTGCACCGAACCAGGTTTCATGCAGACCGGCGATGAAGCCTTCTTTTTTCAGTTCGGTGATAACATCGTTAACTTCGGTTGCGAGTTCGGCATCCTTGTTGAACATGATCGAGTATTTTTCACCCGTCGTGATGCGCTCGACCACTTTGAGGTTCGGCTTGTCCTTGACGTAATAGAGCAGCGCCGGAATGTCGCTTACGTAACCGTCGATACGGCCCGCCTGCAGATCAAGCATCGCCGGGGACAGGCCTTCGTAACGGCGGACATCGGCAATGCCGTATTCGTCGCCATTCTTGGTCACCCACATGTCACCGGTGGATCCGGTATCAACACCAACGGCCTTGCCATCCATGTCTGCAAGACCCGAAACGCCGCCTTCTGCCGTGGCGGTCAGGGACTGGTCACTGTCATAGTAAGGCTGTGCGAAGGTGACAGACTCAAGGCGCTTGTCGGTGATGGTGATGGATGAAACCGCCATGTCGATCCGGCCCGACTGCACGGCCGGGAACAGGCCGTTGAAAGGGATGTTGACGAACTCGACCGACTTGCCAAGGCGGCTTGCGATTTCATTGACGAGATCGACTTCGAAACCGACCACGGTGCCGTCAGCTTCTTCGAATTCCCACGGCACGTTGCCGATATTGGCCCCAACGGTCAGGTCTGCTGCGTTTGCGGATGCCAGTGAGGACACGGCAAGAACGCCGCCAACGACGCTGGATGTCAGAAAGTTGAGAAACTTCATTATGAATTCCTTGTGTTTTTAGCCTACCCTGAGATACTTCTGGTCTAACTGGTCTGACCAGTCAGGCCAGACAAACATATTTGGATGACACGTGCAAGATTGTTTGTGCAAAAATGAGTCAGATTTGTTTTCATACCAACAACTGAGCAAAAAATACGCAAGAAGGACCCGAGGGAATGTTCAACCGCACGCCGCTACCGCAGACGGTCGCACGCCAAATTCAGGACATGATCCAGAATGGGGAACTGACCCCGGGCGACAAAATCCCATCCCAGCGCGAATTCGCGCAGAAATTCGGCATTTCCCGGGCTTCATTGCGCGAAGCACTTCTGACCCTTGAAACACTTGGCCTGATCAAGACCGAAGCCGGGCGTGGCACCTTTGTGACCGACCCGGAGAGTCGTAGCAAAGCAGACATGGCACCGTGGCGCTATTCGGAAAGCCACAGTGTTTTTGACGTGTTCCAGACGCGCATGATCCTTGAAAGTGAAATTGCCGCGCTGGCCTGTGGCCGCCTGACCGCGACCCAGCTTGAAGCAATGGAAGATGCGACCAACCGCATGGAAAAATGCTGGGCCGAACAGGATCTGATTGCCAATGTCGAGGCCGATCTGGAATTCCACGCAACGATTGTCGAGGCATGTTCGAACAGCATGATGCGCGAACTTTATCAGGCGGTGCGCGACAAGATCACCGAAACCCAGCGCCAGCCGATCCCGATCACCGACCCGGAACGCATGCGGGAATCCATCGGCGAACACCGCAAAATCATTGCGGCCCTGCGCAACAATGATGCCGACGGCGCACGACGTGAAATGCAGGCCCATGTCCGCAACACCGCGCGTTGTGCCGGTTTGCAAACCTAAGCCTGATCATCCGCCCTACCCGATCACAAACGGCGTCCTGATATCCCGGGACGCCGTTTGTGCTTTTCATGACATGAAATCCCGTCATTCCGGGCGCAGCAAAGCGCAGACCCGAAATCCATCTCCCGTACCACCGATTGAGATTCCCGCCTTCGCGGGAATGACGACGTCGTAAAAGGCTTGTTTCCGATTAGCCCTTTCGAAGCGTGATCACGGTGAGTTCGGCCGGCACGCCAACGCGGATGGCAAAGCCCGGCCATTGGGCGGTGCCGTTATTGACGTAAAGCTGCATGCCGTCAATGTCATACATGCCCGACACAAAGCCGCCATTGACCATGGCAACGATATTGTCAAAGCCCCATACCATGCCGCCATGGGTATGACCGGAAAGTTGCAGGTCCACACCCAGCGGGGCGGCATCACGGGCCATTTTCGGTTGGTGATCAAGCAGGATCACCGGGGCATTTTGCGGGCGACCTTCCAGCGCCTTGGCAACATCTGGTTCAGGGCGGTCCGTGTTGCCGGCGCGAAGGTCGGTAACACCGGCGATGGTCAGCTGATCCCCATCACGGTCCAGCACGATATGATCGTTTTCAAGGGTGAGCATATTGAGCCCGCCATAATGGCGCATCCAGTTTTCATAGCCGAAATAATATTCATGGTTGCCCGGAATGGTGATGACGCCATCAGGGGCGACAAGATCGTGAAGCGGCTGCACATCATCGTAGCGCAGCGGCAATTCACCATCGATCAGATCGCCGGTGATCACGATCAGGTCCGGCTCAAGCGCGTTGGTTTTTTCAACCACCTCGGCCACCCAGGGGCGCTCATAGAACTTGCTGATGTGAAGGTCGGTCAGCTGCACAAGCCGATAGCCATCAAACCGGTCCGGCAGATTGCGGATGGTGACATCCATTTCCTTGACGTCGGGCACACGCATGCTTTCTGCCACGCCAAAGCTGGCCAGTGCGATGGCAGCAAAGGACATGATGGTGCGCAAGATTTTTGGCGGGTGCTGCTTGCGGCGCAGGATCACCCAGCGCAGAAGAAGCCCGACCAGGTCATAGGCCAACTGGAACCACGCCAGAAAGAAAATCACGCCAAAGGCAACATTGACCGCCACCACAACCGACTGCGGGAATTCCGGCAAGAACATGCTGCCAAAGGCAATGCGGGAATACAGATGATGCTGGGAGCCAACCAGAAGCAACACGCCAAAGGCGACCTTTGCCCAAAGCGGCCACGCCAGATACCGCACGTGACGCAAAAGAACATACAAACAGGCAAGAGCGACATTGATGTGAAAAAACAGCACCGGACAGACAATCCTTTGAAAACAAACCAATCGCAGCGCAATATAGCCGAAACGCCCGTAACAATCGCCGCCAATTTGGCGGGAAATGCTCCGAACGCCGCATATGGCCCATAAGGGGCTTGCGCCACCCATCCGTTAAACGTCTGAAACCGGCAAATGGTTTTCAAATAGATTGCGCAACATCAAAGCACAGCGAATTGCAATCACCTAGGATCATTCCAGAAAGTGTCGCGTTGCAAAGACAAGTGACTTTTGGTCAGATGGATTGACGGCGTCAACAAACCCATCCCGGCCTGCCAACGCTCTGCCTTGGTCCGCCCCGTTTTCGGAGAATGGAATGAAAAGCTTGCGTGCCGTGTTGATCGTTCTTGTGGTGATTGTCGCCGCTGCGGCGGGTGGCTATGCCTATTGGCAGGCACAGCAATCAGATCTGCCTGACTATATCGCATCGGGCAATGGCCGCATTGAGGCCGAGGAAGTGCGTGTTGCCACCAAATATGCCGGGCGGGTGGAAGAAGTTCTGGTCGAGGAAGGTGATCAGGTCACGCGCGGGCAGGTATTGGCGCGCATGGATACCGCCGAACTGATGGCCAGCCGCGCACGCGCCCGTGCGGAGGTCGCGAGCGCCGAGCAAGGCATTGCCGAGGCCGAAGCCCAGATTATCCAACGCGAAAGCGAGCTTTCCTTTGCCGAGCAGCAGCTTTCGCGTGCCGAAGAGCTTGTCAAAAACAACAACATTTCCCGACAGGAAGTCGATCAGCGCCGGGCCGACCGTGACATTGCACGCGCCGCCCTGAGCGCGGCCAAGGCGCGCCTGACCAGTTCGCGCCTGAATGTCGCCGCCGCATCGGCAGCACTTGATGGCATTGAAGTCCAGATTGATGATTCGGTCCTGAGGGCGCCTCGCGATGGTCGGGTACAATACCGCCTTGCCGAACCGGGAGAGGTTCTGGCCGGTGGTGGCCCGGTGATCACCATGATCGATCTGACCGATGTCTACATGAATGTGTTCTTGCCCACCCGTCAGGCAGGGCTGGCGTTTGTCGGCAATGAGGCCCGGATTGTTCTGGATGCCGCGCCAGATTTTGTCATTCCGGCCAAGGTATCGTTTGTCGCCGATGATGCGCAATTTACCCCGCGCGAGGTCGAAACAAGGGCAGAGCGTGACAAGCTGATGTTTCGCGTCAAGGTGCGGATCGACCCGGAATTGCTGGCCGAGCATATCAAGCGGGTGAAAACCGGCCTGCCCGGCGAGGCTTATGTCATGCTGGCCGATCATGACAACTGGCCGGATGCCTTCACCCCGAATGTTCCTGATGACGCGACCCTGCGTCAGAACACGCAATAGAGCGCAACATAATGGTGGAGCACACCAACCACAGCGACGACGCATCCCGAATTGCTGTGCGCCTTGACGGGGTGACGCACTGCTATGGCAAGGTCACATCCCTTGATGACATCAGCCTTGAAATCCCGGCCGGACAGACGGTTGGCTTTATCGGCCCGGACGGGGTGGGTAAATCAAGTGCGCTGGCCCTGATATCAGGTGCGCGCAAGGTGCAGGACGGAACGGTCGAGACGCTTGGTGGATCAATGAAAGACACCCGGCACCGCAACGCGATCCTGCCGCGCATTGCCTATATGCCGCAAGGGCTTGGCAAGAACCTGTATATGGATCTGACGGTGCGCGAGAACCTTGAATTCTTTGGCCGCCTGTTTGGGCAGGGAAAGCGCGAGCGTGATGAACGCATAGCACGGCTTGTCGAGGCGACCGGACTTGATCCGTTTACCGAGCGCCCGGCGGGCAAGCTTTCGGGCGGGATGAAACAGAAACTGGGTCTATGCTGCGCGCTGATCCATGATCCCGATATCCTGATCCTTGATGAACCGACCACGGGTGTTGATCCGCTGTCACGCCAGCAATTCTGGCAACTGATCGATGCGATCCGCCAAACCCAAAGCGAGATGACGGTTCTGGTCGCCACCGCCTATATGGATGAGGCGGCGCGCTTTGACCGGCTGATTGCGATGAATGATGGCAAGGTGCTTGCGACCGGCACAGCAAACGAGATTTTGGAGCGCACCGGGACGGATACGCTTGAGGCGGCCTTTATCGCGCTGTTGCCCGAAGAGAAACGCAAAGGCCATCATGAGCTGACCATCCCGGAACGCACCATTCATGGCGACACGCCAGCGATTGTTGCCGAACACCTGACCAAGAAGTTTGGCGATTTTACTGCGGTCGATGATGTCAGCTTCCGCATTGAGAAAGGCGAGATTTTCGGATTTCTGGGTTCCAACGGCTGTGGCAAGACCACGACCATGAAGATGCTGACCGGGCTTTTGAATGCGTCCGAAGGCACGGCCGAACTTTTTGGCAAGCCGGTGGACGGGAAGGATATCGCGCTTCGCAATCGGGTTGGCTATATGAGCCAGGCCTTTTCGCTGTATTCCGAATTGACCGTTATGCAGAACCTTGAGCTGCATGCGCATCTGTTTCACCTGGGCCACGACAAAATCAAGCCGCGGATCGACGAGCTTTCCAAGCGGTTCGGGCTTGGCCCCTATCTTGAGGATCTAAGCGAGAGGTTGCCGCTTGGCGTGCGTCAGCGATTGTCATTGGCAGTCGCGATCATCCACAACCCGGAAATCCTGATTTTGGATGAGCCGACATCGGGTGTTGATCCGGTCGCACGTGACGAATTCTGGGAATTGCTGGTCGAACTTTCGCGTGATCAGGGGGTGACGATTTTTATATCCACCCACTTCATGAACGAGGCAGAACGCTGTGATCGCATATCGCTGATGCATGCGGGCAAGGTTTTGATCAGCGACACGCCAAGCGCCATCACCAAGGGGCGCGGTTGCGACACACTGGAAGAAGCCTTTATCAGCCATCTTGAGGAAGCAGATGGCGCAGACGGGGACACCACGCCCGCCCCTGCCCCGGAAGATGCGCTAAGCGCAAGCAATGACGACCAAGTCAGCTGGAAACCGGCCCGCGCATCATTGTTCAGCTTCCGGCGGTTATGGGCCTATTCCCTGCGTGAAACCATGGAACTGGTGCGCGATCCGATCCGCCTGATGTTTGCGTTGATCGGGACCGCAATCCTGATGCCGGTATTTGGCTGGGGGATTACCTTTGACGTTGAAAACCTGACCTATGCGGTGCTTGATCGTGACCGCAGTCAGGAAAGCCGCACCTATATCGAGAACCTTTCAGGTTCACGCTATTTCGAGGAACAGGAACCGCTTGCCAGCATTGGCGATCTTGAAGCCAGGATGTTGTCGGGCGAGATCACGCTGGCGATTGAAATTCCGCCGGGCTTTGGCCGTGATGTCGGTCGTGGGGCCAGCCCTGAAATCGGGGCGTTTATTGATGGCTCCATGCCATTTCGTGCCGAGACTATTCACGGCTATGTCGAAGGCATTCATCAGCGGTATCTGAGCGAGCACCGCAAACGCGATGTTGGCACTGCTGATATGGGCCAGCCGATGCGCATCGAGACGCGCTATCGCTATAATCAGGATTTCAAAAGCATCTATGCCATGGTGCCATCCGTTATTGCGTTGCTTTTGATGTTTATCCCCGCCGTTTTGATGGCGGTTGGCGTGGTGCGCGAAAAGGAACTGGGATCAATCACCAACCTTTATGTGACCCCGGTTTCCAAGCTTGAGTTTTTATGGGGCAAGCAATTGCCCTATATCGGGCTTGGCCTGATCAACTTTGTCTTGATGACGGCGATGGCGCTGTTCTGGTTTGAGGTGCCGTTGCAGGGCAATGGCCTGACCCTTCTGGTCGGTGCGATCCTGTTTGTCACGGCGACCACGGGTCTTGGGCTTTTGATTTCATCCTTTACCAGCACACAGATCGCGGCCCTTTTTGGTACGGCGATTGCGACCATGGTGCCGTCTGTGATGTTTTCGGGGATGATGCAGCCGGTCTCTTCGCTTGAAGGCGCGCCGGTGGTGCTTTCAACCATCATCCCGACATCGCATTTCATGTCGATCAGTGTCGGCACCTTTACCAAGGCGCTTGGCTTTGCAGAGCTTTATCCCGAACTGATCAGCCTTCTGATCTTTTTCCCGGCATTGACCGTGCTTTCGATGCTGCTTCTCAGAAAGCAGGAGGTGTAAGCATATGCTTGGCAGACGGATCAGCAATATCTATCGCCTTGGCATCAAGGAGCTTTTCAGCCTCAGACGTGACATGGTGCTTATGGCGCTGATTGTCTGGGCGTTTTCCTTTGCGATTTATAACGCCGCTACGGGCTTTTCGCATGATTTGCGGCGTGGTTCGATCGCGATTGCCGATCAGGATGGATCAGCCCTTTCGCTGCGCATTTCGGATGCGTTTCTGGCCCCGTATTTTCAGGAACCGGTCCGCATTGCCGAACGCGACATTGATGCGGCGATGAACAGTGGTGAATTTACCTTTGTGCTGGTCATCCCGCCGCGATTTGAGGCCGATGTGGTTTCGGGCCGCGACCCGGAAGTGCAGCTTAACATCGATGCTACGGCGATGATGCAGGCCGGGATCGGCCAGAGCTATGTCAGCAACATCATCGCACAGGAAGTCTCGACCTGGCTTGGCGGCAAGTCGGCCTGGGCCGGGCAGAACCGAACAGAAGCCGCCAGCATCGTCACCCGCTATGCCTATAACCAGAATGTGCAAAGCGAATGGTTCACCAGCACGATGGAGATCATCAATGCGATCACCATGCTGTCGATCATTCTTTCGGGCGCTGCACTTATTCGCGAACGCGAACATGGCACGATCGAGCATCTTCTGGTGATGCCGCTGAACCCCTATGAAATCATGCTGGCAAAGGTCTGGGCCAATGGGCTCGTGATTTTGATTGCCTGCATGCTGTCGCTTGTTTTCGTGGTCGAGCTGGTGCTGGGCGTGCCGATTGCCGGATCAAAGCTTTTGTTCATGGGCGGTGTGGTGATCTATCTGTTCTTTGCCACAGCCCTTGGCATTTTCCTGGCCACCATGACGCGATCCATGCCGCAATTTGGTTTGCTGTTCATTCTTGTGGTGTTGCCGTTACGCTTGCTCTCGGGCGGCAGCACGCCGCTTGAAAGCATGCCCGAGGAACTTCAGAACATCATGCAATTCTCGCCCGCGACCCATTTCGTCAAATACGCGCAGGCCATCCTGTTTCGTGGGGCGGGCATAGACGTCGTCTGGCCGGAATTCCTGCTGGTGTTTGCGATTGGGGTGGGTTTCTTTGCCTTTAGCGCGCTGCGGTTCAGGAAGAGTATCGCGCAGATGCGCTAAGCCTTGGCCCGGAAACACAAAACCCCGCGCGGGAACCGGCGGGGTGGGAATGGTGGGCCTAACAAGACTCGAACTTGTGACCTCTCGCATGTCAAGCGAACGCTCTAACCAACTGAGCTATAGGCCCCTATGGGTTTGAAAGATGGTGGGCCTAACAAGACTCGAACTTGTGACCTCTCGCATGTCAAGCGAACGCTCTAACCAACTGAGCTATAGGCCCGCAAATCCATCTTTCCAAAGACCAAGGCTTCGTAACCGAAAACAATGGTCTGTGCCGTTTGCGTCGGCGAGGCGGTATTTAGCCCAAGGCTGGACTTGGCGCAACCCCAGAAATGGTTTTTTGACAAAAAATGTTCATCAAATCCGTGGCAATTCCCATATGCTAGAAGATAGTATGATAACGGATCGCAAGACGGACGACGAAGCCCAAATCCGCGTCATAAGGGATGGACATTACGAAAGACAATGAACCAGTTGCCTTCGGAACTCGCCTCAACTGGCCCTGCCACCGTAATCCTGCCACCCCGGCAAACCCTGCCGGTGGTGTTTGCATCCCCGCATTCCGGCCGCCAGTACCCGCAGGATCTGATTGAACGCGCACGGATTGGCGCGTTCGAGCTGCGCGCATCCGAAGATGCCTTTGTCGATCAGTTGTTCAATGCCGCCCCCAAGCTTGGCGCGCCTTTGCTGTGCGCAACATTCCCGCGGGCCTATGTTGATGTGAACCGGGCGGCGATGGAGCTTGATCCGCGCATGTTTGATGGCGACCTGCCCGAGGATGACGACATCAATTCGATGCGCGCCCTTTCGGGACTGGGATCGATCCCGCGCGTGGTCAGCGGCGGGGTCGAGATATACAAGACCCGCCTGCCCGCCGAAGAAGCACTTTCGCGGATCAAGACATATTATCGGCCCTATCATCAGGCATTGCAGAAACTGATTGATCAGACGCGGGCGAATTTTGGCTACTGCATTCTGATTGATTGCCATTCGATGCCCGGAGATTCGTGCGACAGCGCAAAAAACCGCGTTGATCTGGTGCTTGGCGATTGCTATGGAAGTTCCTGCCACCCGTCATTGACGCGGTTTGTGGAAGATTGTTTCCGTGATATGGGCTTTGCGCCCGCGCACAATGATCCATATGCCGGGGGCTATTGCACACGCCATTACGGTCGCCCGCAAGAACATGTGCACAGCCTTCAGATCGAGCTTTCGCGCGCGCTTTATATGGATGAAGCAACAATCGGCCCGCATCGTGGATTTGACGTCCTGCGCGACCAGATGACCGATCTGATATCGCGCTTCCATGATCTCGACGGGAACCCGTTTTAATGACCGAAGCCACCGACACCAGCGACGTGTTGAGCGACCTGATCATCCGCGATGCCGAACCCGAAGATTTTGAACGCATCACCGAGATTTATGGCCACCATGTTTTGCATGGGCTGGCATCGTTTGAAGAACGTGCGCCTGAAATCGCGGAGCTGACATCGCGCTGGCAACATGTGCGTGAACGCGGCCTGCCCTATCTGGTGGCCGATGTGGATGGCCGGGTTGAGGGATTTGCCTATGCCGGGGCCTATCGAACCCGCCCGGCCTATCGCTTTACGGTCGAGGACACGATTTACATTGCCCCGGAAGTCGTCGGCAAGGGGGCTGGCAGTGCGTTGCTTTCGGAACTGATCAAACGCGTCACCGCCCTTGGCTATCGCCAGATGATCGCGGTGATCGGCGACAGTGCCAATGTGGCGTCTATCGGGTTGCATGCGCGGTTGGGCTTCCGGGTGGCCGGCACGTTACAGTCAGCCGGTTTTAAAATGGGCCGCTGGGTCGATAGCGTGATCATGCAGCGCGGCCTGGGCGACGGGGATAGCGACAACCCCGACAGCAATCCAACGCGCGAGAAGTAGGGCTAGCTGCGACCAAAACAGCCCAACGCCTCACAGCACAACATACAGCCCCCCTCAGAATCCAAAGCACAAAATACAGTATGTTAAAACAAGAACCTTGTGTTATAGTCGACCTCCGGACCGGCTGGTTCCAAGGGGGGACCAAACCACCGACTACCTATTAATTGCGATGCTCTGGAAATGCTGAAAAGTGTCGGCGTCAAAAGCAGCGCAAGAGCATTGAGCAAACTATAAAAAGTCAGGCGATTTTAATGCATCTTCCAACGCGTTCACTCTCGTCTGATCACAACCGGAAAAGACATGCGGAAAAATCCGCTCCCGCAGACCAGAATCAACATTGACGTCAAATTCGATGTTGCGCCTACGGTCTCAATAGTTCTCACTTTTGTTCTGATACTATTGGACAAATTTCCCCTATAAGATGATGCCTCGCCAAAACGGCGGGGCATTTCTCTTTCCGGTTGATTTGCACTGCACCATTTAACAAATTCCAGAATGCACCATATGCTCAGGGGTTGAACATATGCTTTGCATTTGTGTAATCGGCTGAATTCAGGCAAAAAAGAAGGCCGCCTGTGACAGCGGCCCAAGTCTAGGGAGGAAACGTCCAAGAAACGAGCGACAAGTCGCTCGCCGGAATGCACTGCGTCCTACCGCAGCGCACAAATGGAGATTACTGATTTGCCGGGGAGGACGCAATAGTTTTTTGACTATTTTTTTGTCAAAAATATTACTGCTTCTTTTTTGTGCATTATTTTGCGGCATTGCCCGTCAAACGCCCGAAAATTTCACACTTCCCGGCTATTTTTTTGACCACCAAAGAAAATCAAACCTCGGTTGGAACGGAGGGAATCGATGCGAATCCACAGCCAAATAGTTCGATTTCGAACGTCATGGCCATCGATTCCACACAGCAACATTGCGCCCATGAGGTCACTTTGCCAGCCAAAGGGCATTGAAACAGGCTGTTTCACCGGAAAGGAAGTCAGGGAAATCCACCCGAAAGGCCCAAAGAAGTGCCCCGGGCACCCCAAAAGATCAGTTGATGCTGTGATCCGCTGATTGCGTATTGCCAGCGGCCGCTGATTGGGAAGCCAGCGCCTGTACGGCGCTGCGTCGGCCTAAATAGCCCTGCTCCACCAGATCTTCGCGATCACGCCGTTTCTTGGCGTCATACATCCGTTGATCGGCAAGGTCGATCAGGTTGTGTGGCAGGGCAATGGCATCCTCGATCCGTTCGGACAGACCGACACTGGCCTTTTGCACCTGCCCGTCTTCAAGCTTTGCCAGACCGGGCAACATAACGCGGTCAAGCACCTCGGCCGCGCGGGCACGGTCAAGTTCGGGCAGCAATATCAAAAATTCCTCCCCACCCCAGCGCACGACAAGATCGGACCGGCGAAACCGGTGGACCAGATTGTTGCCGACCTCGCCAAGAATGCGATCACCGTAATCATGCCCATAGCGGTCATTGATCTGCTTGAAATCATCAAGATCGACAAAGGCGACGGTATAGGGCGCATTTTTACGCTGAGCCGCATCGAAACTGACCCGGATCATTTCCATGCCAAAGGCGCGGGTATAACAGCCGGTCAACGGATCAATGGCGATTTCATGAACAGCCGCGATGGTCCGGTAAAGCTGCACCAGGGATGAAACCATTGCCAGCGGCAGCAAGAAGGCCAGCAACATTTCAAACGGCACAAAACCTGTTTCAAGGCCACTTTGCGCGCTGATGGCCAACAACGCCAGAAACGGCACCGAAAGCAAGCCCGCCTCGGCCAATGTCAGCGGCATGATGGCGATCATCATCACCAGACCAATCAGAAGGAAGCTGTGCGCAGAGTGCATTTGATCGGTAGCACGTGGATCGTTGGCCGCAAAAACACATAAAAGACTGGCGGCAAAGATCAGCATCAGCATGGGCAGATAGGGAAAATGGCGCCGCCAGCGTGCGCTGACCGCGCGATTTGCAAGCACGGCAACGGCAACGCCAGCCACCAGAAGACGCAGAACAAAGGTCTGCGACGACCACATTTCAACGGCAAGGGTGCCATCCCAGAATGGAACAGCCAGCATCAGAACCAGAACAAAAACAGCGGCAAAGCGGGCGGAAATCTGAATAGATTCCTTGCGCCGCAGATGCATGAGTTCTGCGTGCCGGGGCGTGTATAGGAAATCCCGATAACAGCACCGAAATGTCCTGCGCGCCAGACTGCCATTTTCAAGAGGGCGTGTATCCACCAAAACCGCTCCACCCAGATAAAACGGGCCGGTTTCGACCCTTTATTAGCAACGGTTTATCGTTCCCCTATTTGGTCGAATACACAACTATACATTAGGGTGGCGCGATACAGCATAAGGGGCAATATGGACGTTAAAAATCCCTATACTCAACGGCAATGCGTTGAATCCTAAAGAAAAAGTTAACAGCCATATGCCCGGATGCGACGATAAAAAAAATTGGGTCCGATTTTCTACTTCAGGTCGAATATTGTACTGGCGGGTTTCAAATGTCGGAAAATAAAACGGCGCGCCGGTTTCCCGGTGCGCCGTTCAATTATAGCCCTGCCAGACAGCAACTATGCCGCTGTATAGAACCTATCCAAATTAACCCCAGAGTTCACGATCTGGCAGCCCCATAACACCATTATTGAAGGTCAGGGCGTGATCGCGATCCTTGGCCATCCAGATCGGGCCATCGAGATCGACAATGCGTGACATCGCACCGGTGATCATCGCGGGCGCCATGGCAAGCGATGTACCGACCATGCAGCCGGTCATCAGTTGCATGCCAGCCTTTGATGCGGCTTCTGCCAGTTCAAGCGCGCCGGTGAGACCACCGGTCTTGTCGAGCTTGATATTGATCATGTCATAGAGATTGGCCAGACGCGGAATGTCGGCCAATGTATGAACAGACTCGTCAGCACACAGAAGAACCGGGCAATCGATATCGATCAGACCGTCATCCTGCCCGGCAGGCAGGGGCTGTTCGATCATTTCGACACCGAGGCCATCAAGTTCGGCCCCGATATCTTCAAGCAGATCAAGCGACCAGGCTTCGTTGGCATCAACAATGATGCGCGCCTTGGGCGAGCCTTCGCGCACGGCCCGGACCGACTCAACGACGTTTTCGCCATTGAGCTTGACCTTGAGCAGCGGCGCATGGGCGATCTTGCGGGCCCCTTCGCGCATGTTATCGGGGGTATCAATCGACAGCGTTTCAGCCGTGATCAATCCTTCCGGTGCCTTGTGCCCGATCAGTTCCCACACACGACGACCGGCCCGCTTGGCTTCCAGATCCCAATAGGCGCAGTCAACTGCGTTGCGCGCAGCGCCGGCCTTCATGGCATCCTGAAGTTCCTTGCGGGTCATGCCACGGTTCAGTGCGTCTGCCTGTGCTTCGATATCGGCAATAACGCCTTCGACCGTTTCATTGTACCGGGCATAGGGAACGCATTCCCCATACCCGGTATGTGTGCCGTCACTTAAGCTCACCTTGACCACATGTGCCTCTGTCCGTGCCCCGCGCGAGATTTTGAAAACCTGCGCAAGCGGGAAGACTTCGGAAATCACACTGAGTTTTGGCAACTTAGATCTCCTGAAGTTTGTCGACCAGCGGTGCGACACCGGTACGGACCGGATCAACAGCCGGAAGACCGAATTCAGCTTCGATGTCGGCCAGAAGTTTCTTGGCCGCCGCGTCATCAAGCGCCTTGGTGTTGACCGCAAAACCGACAACCTTGCAATTCGGGTTGGTCAGCTTGGCGTGCTGAAGGTTTACTTCCATGCAGGTCTTGAGATCCGGCAGTTTATAGCCCGGCAGGCCACGCATGTGAGTACGGGTCGGCTCGTGGCAAACCACGAGTGCGTCCGGCTGGGAGCCGTGGATCAGGCCCATGGAAACACCGGCAAACGATGCGTGGAACAGGCTGCCCTGCCCTTCCATGACGTCCCAGTGATCGGCGTCATTGGCCGGTGCAATGGATTCAACAGCGCCCGAGATAAAGTCGGAAATCACGGCATCAACCGAGATTCCTTCGCCCGCGATGAAGATACCGGTCTGGCCGGTTGCACGGAAATCGGACTTGATGCCGCGCTTTTTGAATTCGGCGTCAATCGCAAGGGCGGTGTACATTTTACCAACCGAGCAATCGGTCCCAACAGCCAGAACACGTTTGCCCGAACGTTCTTCACCATTGCCGACCGGCACTTTGCCGTCGAAGTGGCGAACGTCCAACAGGCTGACACCTTTGGCCTTGGCGGCATCAACCAGTTCCGGAATGGTGGAAAGACGGGTGTGCAGACCGTTGGCGATATCCATGCCGGCATCAATAGCAGCCAGCAGGGTTTCCATCCATGCCGGGCCGATGATCCCGCCACGGTTGGCAACGCCAAGCACAAGGGTTTTAACACCGGCGGCCTTTGCTTCGGCAATGGACATTTCCGGCAGACCGAGATCAGCCTGACAGCCCGGCAGGCTCAGCTGACCGACGCACCATTCCGGGCGCCACTGCTTGATGCCGATTGCGGTTTTTGCAGCCAGTTCGTCCGGCGCGTCACCAAGAAACATAAGATACGGATGTGCGATTTTCATAATACCTCCTTGACCAGCATCCAAACGCTGCTCTTAAATATTGTGGCGTGACTATAGCGCAATCTGGTAGGATGGTTCCAGAGATATGAAACGATATCTTCGACGATCCCACAGAAACTTCGTCTATAATTCTAAAAAACACGACAATAACGAAATTAAATACAATAGTCTTCGAAGACCAACATCCTTTCTTGTGAATTTGTTCGGGAATGGCCCGAAAAACGCAAGAAAATGCAATTTTGAAGGACTGGCGTGAAAGCGCCCGACTACACATGAGCACCGATCTCAAGACGTGGCTATCCGAGCGAAAAATCGAAGAAGTCGAATGCATTGTACCGGACATGTCCGGCGTTGCCCGCGGCAAGGTTCTTCCGACACAGAAATTCCTGAAGGGGCTGGAGGCCAAAAGCCTTGCCATCCCCGAAGCAATATTCTGCCTGACGGTAACCGGCGGCTATCCGGAGGAAACCGATGCCTTCCTTGATCCGGCCGAAAAGGACGTGGTCATGGTTCCCGACCCGCAAACCGTGCGCGTTGTCCCATGGTACGAAGAGCCAACCGCCCAGATCATCTGCGACTGCTTCCATTTTTCCGGCGAAGAAGTTTCAACGTCCCCGCGCGGCGTGCTGAAGCGCGTTCTCAAGGCATTTGAAGAACGTGGCATGAAGCCCGTGATCGCGCCGGAACTTGAATTTTATCTGGTGGCAAAAAACACCGACCCCGACAACCCGCTGGAACCGCCAATCGGCCGTTCCGGGCGGCCGGAACGCGCATCGAACGCCTTTGGCATTGATGCGATCAACGAGTTCGACCCGCTGATCGAGGACCTTTATGACTATTGCGAGGCCATGAATATCGATGCCGATACCATGAGCCACGAATCGGGTCCGGCCCAGCTTGAAATGAACTTTAACCATGGCGACCCGCTTGAACTGGCCGATCAGGCCTTCCTGTTCAAACGCACCCTGCGCGAGACGGCCCTGAAACATGGTGTCTATGGCACGTTCATGGCCAAGCCGATGGGCAATCTGCCGGGCAGCTCGATGCATATTCACCAGAGTGTTCTTGATATCACAACCGGCAAGAACCTGTTTGCCGATGATGACGGGGAAAACTCCAAACTGTTCCTGAACTATATTGGCGGTCTGCAGCGTTACCTGCCGGCAGCCATGCCGCTTCTGGCACCGAACATGAACAGTTATCGCCGCTTGCAGCCCTGGTCCGATGCGCCGATCAACATGCACTGGTCACTTGATAACCGCACGGTCGGTCTGCGCCAGCCAAATGGCCCGCCCGCCGCGCGCCGGGTTGAAAACCGCCTGCCGGGCGCTGATGCCAACCCGTATCTGGCGATTGCGGCATCGCTTGCCTGTGGCCTTTTGGGGATTCTCGAAGAGGTTGACGCCACGGCCCCGATCGAAGGTTCGGGCTATGACCGTGCCCATTCCCTGCCCCGTCACATCCACGAAGCACTTGCGAAATTCCATCGCTGCAAACCGCTTAAGGAACTTCTGGGCGAGGAATTTGCCGCCGCGGTCATTGCGGTCAAGGAAGCAGAATGGGATGCCTATCAGACCGTGATCAGCGCCTGGGAGCGAGAGCACCTTTTGCTGAACGTTTAAAAGTCCCATATCGAATTTTGCGCCGGGGATTGACGCCCGGCGCAAGAATATTGCATCGCAAATGCACAATTATTCACATGATGCGAAAAATGCACATTTTTCCATCTTGTATTTGACAATATCCTGAAGCATTCGAAGGATATCAGGATCGTCCCCGGGCTCCGGGGGAAGAAAACAACGGAGCCATCAAACATTCAAACGCTGCCACATGGGAGGCTCAGCGAAATGAAAACTCTTCTTAAAACTTCAAGCCTTGCTGTGCTTGCAACTGCCGTTGCCGGTTTTGCAACAAGCGCATCGGCACAGGAAGTTCTCAACATCTATAACTGGTCGGATTATATCGGCGAGGAAACGGTTGCGAACTTCGAAAAGGAGTTCGGCGTCAAGGTCAACTATGACGTCTATGACAGCAACCAGCTTGTCGAAGCCAAGCTGCTGGCGGGCAATTCCGGTTATGACATTGTCGTCCCGACCCTTGCCGACGCCGAACGCCTGATCAGGGCAAAGCTTTTCCAGCCAATCGACAAATCCAAACTGTCGAACTATGACAATCTGGATCCGATCATCCTTGAACAGCAGGCCAAGTACGATCCGGACAACACCTATGCCGTGCCGTATTTCTGGGGCACCAACGGCTTTGGCTACAACGTTGCCAAGATCAAGGAAGTTCTGGGCGACGATGCACCGGTCGATAGCTGGGCAATGATCTTTGACCCGGAATATGCCGAAAAGCTGTCTTCATGCGGCCTGTCGCTTCTGGATGATCCGGGCGAGATCGTTCCGCTTGTAAACTTCTATCTTGGCAATGTGCCGGAAGGCGAACCGACCAAGGAATCGATCGAAAGCGCCTTTGCACAGCTTGAGAAAATCCGCCCGCACGTGACGTATTTCCATAGCTCGCAATACATCAACGACCTTGCCAACGGAAACACCTGTATTTCCGTAGGCTGGTCGGGTGACGTCGGCATGGCGGCCCTTCGCGCAGAAGAAGCCGGCAACGGCAACGAGATCAAGTATGTCATCCCGAAGGAAGGCACGCTCATCTGGTTCGATGCGATGATGATCCCGGAAGATGCACCGAACCCGGAACTGGCGCACAAGTTCATCGATTATGTGCTGCGTCCGGACGTCGAAGCTGAAATCGCAAACTATGTTGCCTATGCAACGCCGAACCTTGCTGCGATGGAACTGGTTGACCCGGCACTTCTGGAAGACGAAGGCATCTATCCGCCGCAGGAAGTCAAGGAACGCCTGAAGTCCAAGGTCGAGCCGAGCGGACGTCTTCTGCGCACACGTACCCGTATGTGGACGAAGCTTAAAACCGGTCAGTAAGCAATCCTAGCTGATTGTGTTCTGATATCTTTGCGAAGGGCGCGACATGTTTCGCGCCCTTTTGCTTTTTTGGGATGTGAAAACGCCGCGCTGGCGCGTACAGTGACTCGTGCTCAGTCGCTGCAAACAGCCACAGATCTGCGCCGGACCGCAATTGCGAATCCGCGAAATATTGCACATTTTTTGAACACCAACCTTCGATTCCCTGCCGTTTTAGACATCAAATGGCGATTGTTGTTCAAAATATCGCACACCCCTCTTTACAGATTGCAGAAATGCTTCATCCTGTTATCAGGAAGAACCGACCTTTTCAGCAATGCCGCAACATCGAAAGATTGCGCATCAGGTCATCAGGGGCTGACGTCTGATTTAATCGGTTCATCTTGACATTGAACAAGGGGAGAATGCTGGTGTCAGAGGCGGTTTTGGAGCACGTGCACGAGGATGTGCACAAGACGCAACCTTGGAACAATCCGGATGCGGTTCCCTATATCCGTTTTGAGAATGTGACCAAGAAATTCGGCGACTTCTATGCCGTTGATGATGTTTCCCTTGATATTTATCGCCACGAATTATTTGCCCTTCTGGGCGGATCGGGCTGCGGGAAAACAACACTTCTGCGCATGCTGGCCGGGTTCGAGGAACCGACGTCGGGCAAGATTTACATTGATGGCGTCGATATGGCGGGTGTTCCGGCCTATGAGCGCCCGACCAACATGATGTTCCAGTCCTATGCCCTGTTCCCGCATATGAGCGTGGAGCAGAATGTCGCGTTCGGTCTTGTACAAGACGGTGTTTCGCGCAGCGAAATCAAGGAACTGGTCGCCGAGATGCTGGGCCTTGTTCAGATGAGCAAGTTTGCCAAACGCAAACCCCATCAGCTGTCGGGTGGCCAGCGCCAGCGTGTCGCGCTTGCACGATCGCTTGTGAAACGGCCAAAGGTGCTGTTGCTCGATGAACCGCTTGGCGCGCTTGACAAAAAGCTGCGTGAACAGACCCAGTTCGAGCTGGTCAATATTCAGGAAAAGGTTGGCACAACCTTTGTCATGGTCACCCACGATCAGGAAGAAGCCATGACCATGGCATCACGCATCGCCGTGATGAATGAAGGGGTGATCAACCAGATCGGCACCCCGTTTGAACTGTATGAGTATCCCAACAGCCGCTATACCGCGAATTTCCTAGGTCAGGTCAACCTGATCGAGGGTGTTCTGGTGGATGATGACGAAAAATACGCCGTTATCAAATCCGAGGAAGCCGGTTGCGACATTTATATTGATCACGCAGTTCAGGGCCACCAGAGCATGACGTTTTGGGTGGCACTTCGCCCGGAACGCCTGCGCATTACCAAACAAGCCCCAAGCGAAACCAAATACAATTGCGTGTCGGGCAAGGTCGAAGAGATCGGCTATCTGGGCGGTATTTCGACCTATCACGTCCGGCTTGAAAGCGGTAAACGCATCAAGGTAACCGAGCCGAACTCCACCCGCCAGATCGAGCCCCGCTATACGTGGGAAGACCCCGTCTGGGTATCGTGGGAGGCCGGTGCTGCTTCGGTTCTGAACAAATGAGCAGTGACAAGCTAACCATCAAGCAACGTTTTGATCGCTGGATGATCAAGCATGGCCGGGTGCTGGTGATCGGCATTCCGTATTTCTGGCTGTTTTTGTTCTTCCTTGTACCGTTTCTGATCGTTCTCAAGATCAGCTTTTCGGTGGCAGAATATGCACAGCCGCCCTATACGCCGCTTTTTGAATGGATCGACGAAGGCATCGCGATCACGCTTAATTTCGGGAACTACCTGTTCCTGCTTTCTGACAGTCTGTATGCCACCGCCTATCTGAATTCGATCCGGATCGCGGCGATTTCGACCATCATCACGCTTCTGATCGGCTATCCGATGGCCTATGGCATTGCGCGTGCGCAAGGATCGATGCGCAGTGTGTTGCTGATGCTGGTCATCCTGCCGTTCTGGACCAGTTTCCTGATCCGCGTTTATGCCTGGATCGGGATCCTTGACCGCGAAGGATTGATCAACGCGTTCCTGCTGTGGGCAGGTATCATTTCCGAACCATTGATCATGCGCCAGACCGAATTCGCGGTTTATGTCGGGATTGTCTATACCTACCTGCCCTTCATGATCCTGCCGCTGTATTCCACGCTTGAAAAGATGGATGTCAGTCTGGTGGAAGCCGCCCTTGATCTGGGCTGCAAGCCCTGGCAGGCCTTTGCCAAGATCACGCTACCGCTTTCCATGCCGGGGATTTTGGCCGGGTCGCTTCTGGTGTTTATTCCGGCTGTGGGTGAATTCGTTATCCCCGAACTGCTGGGCGGTCCGAACACATTGATGATCGGTCGAACGCTTTGGAACGAGTTCTTTGCCAACCGTGACTGGCCGATTGCATCAGCCGTGGCGATCGCGATGCTGATCTTCCTTGTCGTGCCGATCATGTGGTTCCAGCATATTCAGACCAAGCAGGAGGAAGGCCAGCAATGAGCAGCAAACGTTCAACCTTCCTGATTTCGGCCCTGGTGTTTGGCTTTGCCTTTCTTTATGTGCCGATCCTGCTTGTCATCATCTATTCCTTTAACGAAGGGAAGCTGGTGACCGTTTGGGCGGGCTTTTCGACCAAATGGTATGTGTCGCTGTTTTCCAATGACGGCATGATTGATGCTGCCTGGAACAGCCTGCGCATTGGTGTGATGTCGGCGACCCTCGCCCTGGCACTCGGCACGCCTGCCGGTCTGGTGATGTCACGCTTTGGCCGGTTCAAGGGACGCACCCTGTTTTCGGGGATGATCGCAGCCCCGCTGGTGATGCCAGAGGTTATTACCGGTCTATCGCTTTTGCTGTTGTTTGTAACGCTTGAGCAAATGATCGGCTGGCCGGCGGGCCGTGGTCTTTCGACCATCACGATTGCGCATACGACCTTCTGTGCTGCCTATGTCGCGGTTGTCGTGCAATCACGCCTGTCGGGCATGGATACCTCGGTCGAGGAAGCGGCGATGGATCTGGGGGCAAAGCCTGCCAAGATCTTCTTTGTCATTACACTGCCGATGATCCTGCCTGCGTTGCTGGCCGGCTGGTTGCTGTCCTTTACGCTGTCACTGGATGATTTGGTGATTGCGAGCTTTGTCGCTGGGCCGGGGTCAACCACACTGCCAATGAAGGTCTTTTCATCGGTACGTCTTGGCGTCTCGCCCGAGATCAACGCGCTGGCGACCCTGATCATTCTCGCCGTTTCGGTGATGATCATCATTGCCAGCCTGATGATCCTGCGCTCTGAACGGATGCGCAGCCGGGCCTCTGCCGACGCACAACATTGAGACTGACCTAGGCCTCAGGACCAAAGATCACATCACAAAAAAGCAGCGCCGGACAAACCATCCGGCGCTGCTTTTGTTTTGCGATATCGCTGCCTTGGCGTGAACGGGCCAGTCGTGGCCTAGAGCAGTTTCCGTTTAGATCGAAACGGAAATTGCTCTAGCAGTTGCCTTCGGCCGCCTTGCGCATCATTTCACGGCACTTCATGCCCGGTGCAGAGACCTGCCAGTAGGAAACAACTGCTTCCTCTGCAGCATCGGCAAAATCGATAATCAGATTATTGAGCGCGTTCTGTTCCATAAGCTTCTTCACCCGATCCGGGAGCTGCGACATCTGCCACAGGCCAAGAACCAGCGCATAGGATGAACGCATCAGCTTGCTGGCATCTTCGGGTGTGATTTCATAAAGCTCGGCCAAAGCATCGGCGGTACGTTTGACCATGGATGCCAGGAAACGGCGCTGGTTGACGACCATTTCATCGTCAGAACCTGATTCCAGAACGCCTTGCGACAATGACGCGAGATAAAGGAACTTTTCGTTCTTGACCAGATATTGCACAAACTGCCGCGCAACACGGGTTGAATCGCGTTCCTCGGGCCGGCGCAATGCTTCCTGATCAATGATATCCAGATTGTTCTCAAACCACTCTTTCTGGAAGTGGCGGAGCACCTCTAGAAACAGTGCTTCCTTGCTTGAGAAATAAAGATAAAGCGTCCCTTTGGCCAAATTTGCCTTGCGTGCGACCTCTGCGGCCGAGGGCAAGGTGCCGTCACCTTCCAGATAAAGCTTGCGGGCAGCATCAAGAATATCAGCACGGCGTTTTAGTTTCTGCTCGTGGCTTCGAGCACGAACAAGATTATCTTGTTCCATTTGATTAGTTTCCCCCAACGTATTTTCCCCGGGCATATTATTGCATTTTAATTCACCTAAAAGTCAAATCGCGGGATTGGAATAAATGGACAAAATTCATGAGGCATTGAAAAGACAATCATTTTTCCGCTCGAACACCTGCCAGATTATATGAATTACGGTCATATACAATCAACCTGAGCAACGCACTCCGAACAATTCACCAATTTTCGTACAGTTTTTTGTTCGAGTCGCGCACGGTCCCAAAGGCGTGAAAAGATGAGCCCCGGCAACAAGGTCTGCCAAAGCATTACATTCCATGGTGCCCAATAGGGTTGCTGGTAGCGCTGGTTTATACCGGCAGTTCCGTGGTGCGTTTGACTTCGCGCAGTGTGATGACTGTCTGAACCCGTTCGACTCCGGGCAATTGTGTCAGGACTTCGCTGTGGATGCGTTCGTAGTCCGCCGTGTCGCTATAAACGACATGTACAAGATAGTCGCTTTGCCCGGCCAGCAGATAACATTCGACGACTTCGGGAACCTTTTGAATTTCCTTTTCAAAGGTTTCGAGTGCCTCGCGGGTTTGACGGGTGATCGCGATATTGACGAAGGCATTTCCCGGCTTGCCGATCCGTGCGGGATTGAGAAGCATGGTGTAATGATCGATGAAGCCCGCCTCTTCAAGCAGCCGCACACGCCGCAGGCAGGCAGAGGCCGAAAGGTTCACCTTTTCGGCAAGTTCCGCATTGCTGATGCGACCATCTTTCTGCAGCAAACGCAGAATCATCCGATCTCGTTCATCCATCTCCATTCGAACAATCCTCCGAAATAATCATCTATCTGTTGAATTATATAGCAATGATACCATCAAACACCCCTTGAAATGAAGATTAATTGCCCAATTTTTAGGGTATCATTCAAGAACAAGATTAAAAGAGGCGCCAACCGCCCGGGAATCCCCGGAAACACCGAGGATATCCCCCGATTACCACCTTTTTGTCGGGAGGAAACGACATGCTGATTGGTGTTCCAAAGGAAATCAAAAACCACGAATATCGCGTCGGACTGACGCCAAGCTCGGTCCGCGAACTTGTTGAACATGGCCATAAGGTTCAGGTCGAAACCATGGCCGGTGCCGGTGTCGGCTTTGCTGATGAAGACTACATTGCCGCCGGTGCAACCATTGCCGGTGCTGCGTCCGATATCTTTGCCAGTGCCGAGATGGTCATCAAGGTCAAGGAACCGCAGAAAGTTGAGTATGAGCAGCTCCGCCCCGGCCAGTTGCTGTTTACCTATCTGCATCTGGCCCCGGACCCCGATCAGACCGCCGGTCTGGTCAAATCCGGTGTGACCGCGATTGCCTATGAAACTGTGACCGACCGATCCGGTGGCCTGCCGCTTCTGGCGCCGATGTCGGAAGTTGCCGGTCGCATGGCGCCGCAGGTTGGGGCCGCAGCCCTTCAGAAAGCCAATGGCGGACGCGGTATGTTGCTGGGCGGTGTGCCCGGTGTGGCCCCGGCCAAGGTCGTTGTGATTGGTGGCGGTGTTGTCGGCACCAATGCGGCCCGCATTGCCGCAGGCATGGGGGCGGACGTGATCATTCTTGATAAAAACGTCAAACGCCTGACCTATCTTGATGATCTGTATGGCCCGCGCATCAAAACGCAATACGCCACCATCGATGATACCGAGGCGCTTGTGCTTGAAGCCGACATGGTCGTTGGTGCAGTGCTTGTGCCTGGTGCGGCTGCGCCGAAACTGATCAAGAAAGAGCAACTGTCACGCATGAAGCCGGGTTCGGTGATTGTTGATGTTGCGATTGATCAGGGCGGTTGTTTTGAAACATCGAAGGCAACCACCCATGCCGACCCGACCTATATCGTCGATGATGTTGTGCATTATTGCGTTGCCAACATGCCCGGTGCCGTCGCGCGGACATCGACCTTTGCGCTCAACAACGCCACCCTGCCCTTCGCACTGGCCCTTGCCAATAAGGGCTGGAAAAAGGCCTGTCAGGACGATCCGCATCTGGCAGCAGGGCTTAATGTCCATGATGGCAAGATCACCTACAAGGCCGTGGCAGATGCGCTGGGCTATGATTACCTGCCGATTGAAAGCGCCCTGGCCTGAGGCGCTTGAATGCGATCATGAAAAAAGGGCGCCGATTGGCGCCCTTTTTGTTTGGTTTCGGTGAACGCTGGTCGATCAGAATTCGACCTGTGTCACGTCACGGACCGCACCCTGATCGGCACTGGTTGCCATGGCGGCGTAGGCACGAAGGGCTGTCGAGACCTTGCGTTTGCGCGGCTTGGCCGGACGCCATGCTTCGGGCCCCTTGGCTTCCATCGCCTGACGACGGGCGGCCAGATCGGCATCATCAACCGCGATCTTGATTGAACGGTTCGGAATGTCGATTTCGATCATATCACCCGGCTCGATCAGGGCGATATCGCCACCAGCAGCTGCTTCGGGCGAGACGTGACCAATCGACAGACCCGACGTACCGCCCGAGAAACGACCATCGGTAATCAGTGCGCAGGCCTTGCCCAGCCCCATCGATTTGAGATAGCTGGTCGGATACAGCATTTCCTGCATGCCCGGACCACCTTTGGGGCCTTCGTAACGGATGACGACCACGTCGCCTTCCTTGACCTCGCCACCAAGAACCTTGGCAACGGCTTCGTCCTGACTTTCGCAAATTACGGCCGGGCCGGTGAATTTCAGGATGCTTTCATCGACACCGCCGGTTTTGACCACACAGCCGTTGGCTGCAAGGTTGCCAAACAGAACGGCAAGACCGCCATCCTGACTGTAGGCATGGGCGACATCACGGATGCAGCCTTCTTTTTCATCAAGGTCGAGATCGTCCCAATAACGTTCCTGACTGAACGCGGTTTGTGACGGCACCCCGCCCGGCATGGCACGGAAGAACTTGTGCACGGCCTCGTTGGTGGTGCGTTTGATGTCCCATTTTTCAAGGGCATCGGCCATGGTCTTGGAATGCACCGTGGAAACATCGGTATGCAGCAGGCCTGCGCGATCAAGTTCGCCCAGAATACGCATGATGCCACCGGCACGATGGACGTCTTCCATGTGGAACATCGGATGGTTCGGCGCGACTTTTGACAGATACGGGATCTTGCGCGACAGGCGATCCATATCGGTCATGGTGAAGTCGACTTCCGCTTCCTTGGCAATCGCAAGCAAATGCAGAACCGTGTTGGTCGAACCGCCCATGGCGATATCAAGCGCCATGGCGTTTTCAAAGGCATCAAAGGTTGCGATGCCGCGCGGGGTCGCACCGATGTCTTCTTCTTCGTAATAACGACGTGCCAGTTTGACCGAGGTACGGGCCGCTTCGAGGAAGAGCTCCTTGCGGGCCGCGTGGGTTGCCAGCACAGAACCATTGCCCGGCAGCGCAAGGCCAAGTGCCTCGGCCAGACAGTTCATCGAGTTGGCGGTAAACATGCCAGAGCATGACCCACAGGTCGGGCAGGCAGAACGTTCGACTTCGGTAACCTGTTCGTCGGAGATGTTCGGATCAGCGGCCTGCACCATGGCATCGACCAGATCAAGGTGATGTTCCTTGCCCTCGATGGTGACCTTGCCGGCCTCCATCGGGCCACCGGATACGAACACGCACGGGACATTCAGGCGCATCGCCGCCATCAACATGCCCGGGGTAATTTTATCGCAGTTGGAAATGCAGACCATCGCATCGGCGCAATGGGCATTGACCATATATTCAACGGAATCAGCAATGATTTCGCGTGACGGCAGGCTATAGAGCATGCCGTCATGGCCCATCGCAATGCCGTCATCCACTGCAATGGTGTTGAATTCCTTGGCAACACCGCCGGATGCCTCGATCTCGCGTGCGACCATCTGACCGAGGTCCTTGAGATGCACGTGACCGGGCACGAACTGGGTGAAGCTGTTGACGACCGCAATGATCGGCTTGTCGAAATCTTCGTCTTTCATGCCAGTGGCGCGCCAAAGGCCGCGCGCACCAGCCATGTTGCGGCCGTGTGTTGTTGTACGGGACCGATATTCCGGCATGGAAGGAACCTCTCTTCAAATCGCTAGTGGCGTTTCTTTCGGACCATGGATCGCGGTCCAAAGCCCTCTATATATGGGTGCGTTCTAGCACAGTCTTCGCGCATTTTGACAGTTTTTTGCCTGAAAATTTCGCCAAATTCCGTGATTGGGTACGAATGCTACGAACAAGAAATTTTACACCCGTTTTTCAAGGGGCATTTAGATGACTGTTTCTACACTCAGAGTTTGCGTAAAAATCGTCCCGTACCAGTGCATGAACGCAAAATTGTGATCAAGTTCACAATGTTTATACAAATTTAGACCCACACCTATCCCAAATACCCTCAGACCTACTCCATTGCATAGGCGACCTTTAGCCAAACAATACATATCGTACTAGGTGATTATCGCCGCCAGGCGATTCTCCCACTCCCATTCTCGCCCCGGACCTCATACAGGTTCGGGGTTCTTTTTTGCCCATATTTCATGCCGCAATCGCCAAACTGGTAATTGCGCGCTTTAAAGGATGTCGCGAACCCTTTAATGTCTGGCAAGAACCGCTTGGGTCCGAGCCCAGTCAAAACCATCAGGTGGAGATCCGCACATCCATGTCCGACCAACTCAAGACACTGT
This sequence comes from Thalassospira sp. MCCC 1A01148, assembly GCF_001613795.1. Taxonomy (GTDB): domain Bacteria; phylum Pseudomonadota; class Alphaproteobacteria; order Rhodospirillales; family Thalassospiraceae; genus Thalassospira. The sequence continues at coordinate 153,599 of NZ_LPVZ01000022.1, read as the reverse complement.
TGCGTCGCGGCCTGACTGCGCATGAGGGCAATCGCCCGGAAGAAGCCGAAAAGACATATCGCGCGGCACTTGCCATTTCCCCGGGAAATGCCGAAGCTGAGCATCTTCTGGCTACCCTGCTGACCGGCCTGGGCCGCCATGGCGAGGCGCTTGAGCTTTTTGAAAGCTGCCTTGGCAGTTTTGCGGCCAACCCGGCGGTGCGATGCAACTATGCCATTGCACTGGAAAGTTCCGGGCAGATCGACAAGGCGATTGACCAGTTCAAGCAAGCCCTGAGTTATCACGGGGATTTCCCCACCGCCCTTTATCATCTGGCGCGCCTTGAAATTCCCCGTGGCCATCTGGGTCAGGCAATGGATCTTTTGGGGCGGTTGCTTGGCCTGAAACCGAATCATTATGAGGGGTTGCTGCTTTTCGGGCAGACGTTGCATGATCTGGGACAGGAAGAAGCCGCCCTTAAATCACTTGACCATGCGGCAGAGGCCGCCGGCATTTCACCGGAACTGATTTGCCGTGTGGGATCGGCCTTTTTGCGGCTTGGCTATCCGGAACTGGCGCAGAACCTTTATCAACGTGCGCTGAGCATCGATGCGAAATATGTTCCGGGCCTGCGCGGACTTGGACAATCACTGGCCCATCAGGGGCAGTATTCCAAGGCCATCGCGATTTTAAAGACTGCACGTCGCCTGACCAAGGAAACCGATGATATTGACCTGGTTCTGGCCGATATCACTTTGCGCTGCGGTGATCTTGACGCAACGATTGCAACGCTTGAAGCCCTGATCAAGGCATCACCGGACAATGCCACGGCAGAAGCACTTTTGATCCGGGCGCGCGCCAAGCTTGGCAGTACCGATGGCACTGCACATGCCAAGGCGGCGAAGGCGTGGGCCAAGCATCATATGCCGATTGCCGCCAAGCCCGCCTTTGGCAATAGCCGCCAGGCCGACAAGCGATTGCGCATCGGTTGGATTTCACCGTTTTTCTGTCAGCACCCGTCCTTTGGGCTGTTGAGTGCTCTGGCACGTAACCTTAATCGCCACGAGATCGACCTGTTTTTGTATTCTGCCACACCACGCCCTGACGACGTTACACGGCAATGGCAGGTGATGGCGGATGGCTGGCGCGAGGTTTGCGGGCAGGACCCGATGCGCATTGCCGACCGCATTCGCAAGGACAAGATCGATATCCTGATTGATGTGTGCGGCATTCATCCGACCCAGCCGATTGATGTTTTTGCGATCAAGGCCGCGCCGGTACAGGCCAGCTTGTCTGCGATCACCACCGGCATCGCGGAAATGGATTACCTGATCGGACACAAGGATGTGTTTGGTGGCAGCCTGGCGGAAAACAAAATGTTCTCCGAGCGCCCCTATCCGTTGGCACTTGGCCCGTATCTTCCGGCAGAACTTGATGATGCATTGCCGCTTACCCCGCTTCCGGCAGCGGTTGGCGAAGAAATCATCCGGTTTGGTTGTATTGAACGGCTGGCCAATATCAGCAACGAGACGCTTAATTGCTTTGCGCGGATCTTAAACAAGATCAGCAACAGCCGTATCGTCATTCAGGATGACGTGCTTGAAGATTCCTATGCCGCCAAGACGTTTCTGGACCGCGCACGACAAGCCGGGATCAAGCGAGACCGCCTTGATCTGGCTGGCAAGATAAAGCCACAGGACCGCGCGGCCCTGTATGCCCAGATTGATATCGGGCTGGCACCGTTTCCCGCCATCAGCCTTGAGACCTATTACGAGATGCTGTGGTTTGGCATTCCGTTCGTGTCGCTGGCCGATGATCGACCGGGATCACGGCTTGGCCTTGCTGTTTTGGGGGATATCGGGCTTGGCGCGCTGTGTGCCGAAACCGAAAAGGGTTATGTCGATAAATGCATCATGCTGGCATCCGACCTAAAGGCGCTGGCCAGCATCCGCGAAAACATGCGTGAACGTATCAGGGGCAGTCGCGCCTTCCATGGCCCGGCCGTGGCGGCCGAGTTCGAGGAAGCCTGTCGCGAGATGTGGCAGAACTGGTGTCGCGGCAACCAATAGCCCCGGACACACACAGGATTCCTACCCCATATTGGTCAGGATGTGATCAACGGCAGCGGCCAGATCATCAGCGATGAAATCGGCTTCTTGTGCCTCGGGCAGGATGGCTTCCTTGGTCCCGTGGCCGGTTCTGACCATGATGGTGCGTGTGCCCGCCGCGCGCCCGGCACGGATATCATTAATACGGTCGCCGACCAGAATGCTGTCTGAGAGGTTGATGGCAAATTCGTCGCTTGCTGCCAAAAGCATGCCCGGTTCGGGTTTGCGGCATGTGCTGTTGCGACGATAGTCACCCTTGCCGTCGGGATGATACGGCGAATAGTAAATTCCCTGCACAGAGGCCTTCTTGTCGGCAAGCATGGCGACCAGCGCCTTGTGGATTTCAAGAAGCTGGTCTTCGCTGATATAGCCGCGCGCCACACCGGACTGGTTGGTCACGACAATGACTGCAAGACCTGCGTCATTCAGTCGTTTGATCGCATCAGCCGCACCGTTGATCAGCTTGAGATCGGCAACATCTGACAGATAGTGAACTTCTTCGTTGATCACCCCGTCCCGATCTAGAAAAACAGCCGGGACCGGATGACGCTGATCGCGAAAGCGCGGGGCCGGATCGATCATGTGACGTTTGACAGTTTGGGTGGCGGAGCCGGTCATTGATGGCCTTTTGCGTGGTCGGATTTAGGGGCTGATCGCAACCAACAATGGCGCAAAGGTGTTTGGAAAAGCAAGACTTCACACACTGCGATCCCCGTTTGCACGGTTTTGCACAGTACGGAAAAGAAATTGGTATTACCATTATTCACTTGCAGAGCAACCGGAAGACGTGAGAATTTCGGTTCAAATTACGTCCCGTGATCACACGCCCCACAAGGAAAGCCGCCTTATGTTTGCCGATATTTTTGCGATTCTGGCCCCGGTTTTTATCACCACCGGACTGGGATATTTCTGGGCTCGTGCCGGCAAACATTTTGACACCAACCTTGTCACATCCATCGTTACCTATTTCGCAACGCCGTGTCTGACCTTTGCCGCACTTGCAACCGTGGAGCTTGGGGGTGATACACTGGTTCTAATGGGAACGGCGGCCCTTGCCGCCAATGTGATCTTTGCGCTGATCGGCTGGCCGGTGCTTAAGGTCTTTAATCTGTCACCACGCACCTATTTGCAGTCGCTGACCTGGCCAAATGTTGGCAACGTAGGCTTGCCGCTTTGTCTGCTGGCCTATGGGCAGGAAGGACTTGCGCTTTCGGTGGCGTTCTTTGCAGCTTATGTCGTGATCCAGCTGACCATCGGTGTTGCGTTCGTATCGGGCAGTTTTTCCATCAAGTCGCTGGCCAAGATGCCAATAATTCCGGCAACCCTGATTGCCACGGGCTTCCTTGCCACCGACACCGCGGTGCCAGAATGGCTTTACAACACCACCAACCTGATTGGGCAGCTCACCATTCCGTTGATGCTGTTTACCCTTGGTGTATCGCTCGCAAAACTCCGTCCGGTAAGCCTTGCGCGCAGCACGGCGCTCAGCTTCTTGCGTCTTGGCATGGGTTTCGGGGTTGGCTTGGGTCTTTCAGAAGTCATGGGACTGACCGGCATGGAACGCGGTGTGGTGATCTTGCAATGTTCGATGCCGGTTGCTGTGTTCTGCTACCTGTTTGCGCAGCTTTATAACCGCGAACCGGAAGAAGTTGCTGGTGTTGTCATCAGTTCAAGCTTCCTTGCCGCCATCGCCCTGCCCGCCCTTCTTTGGTACGTGCTGTAAACGGCTTACTTGATGATCAGGCGGTACTCGCCGCCTGTGCCATCGTCCTTGTCTGCATAAAATCCGATGGCGCATTCAAACCGGCCCTTTTGAAGATCCGGGTCACCATGTTCGGCGGCTTGCGCCATGACGTGGCTTTGGCAGGCATCAAGATTGTCAAAGGCGGCCTCGGATATCTTGATCCGGGTGGGTTGGCTGACATCGGGGACATAGACAGCGGTCACCTGTTCCCAGGGCGCGGCATCATTCGGCCAGAAAAGATCGGCGATATGACGGTGCGGGTTTCCGAAACTGACCACCGCCAGAACCGCAATACCGGCTGCCAGAATTGCGCGCCGTAGCATTCGTGTATTCATTTGTATCCCTTAGGCACCTCTAGGCCCCTTTTCGTCCCAAAGCGGAAAAATCGATCCCCGGGAAGGGTGTATCATATTCAAGATGATAGTCATCAAGGGGTGGCGCTGCCTGACTGGTGACGGCCAGAAGAGCATGGACCTGCCCGCGCTGATGGGTTTGATAGACAAACAGGTGTGACAGGATATCGCCCACGGTATCATGCGTCTTGCTGGCATCTTCGCGGACCAGTTCGACGCTGCGAATGGCGTCCTTGTCGTTGAGCTGCTCGCAAAAAGCCATCAGCCTCATATCCGTATCCCGCTGGGCTGCGGCCAGTTTATCAATGGCCGCAAACGGCATTTCATCGGCAAAGCATCCCCGCCCGCGCCCGCCATCAACCAGCGCATCAAGATAATACCAGTCATTGGTCAGGATGTGGTTCAGGTTCTGCAGAATGGAGGATGAAAACGGCGTTCGTTTGGTGTCGAGTTCCTGATCTGTCAATTTCTGACAGACACCATACAAACGGTGATTTGACCAGGCGTTGTTACGCGCCTGATGGAAAAACGATGTGCCCGGCATACCTCAAGTGTCCCAACTTTCAGCGTCCTGTCACATTCGTGTTGAGAGACTCAACCGGTCACAGGATGCGCATGGTTTAGCGGACCGTTTCCTTTGCCAAAGTCTGGCGCGGTTCGGATGGCTTCACGCACGAAATCCCGTGCGCGGGCCACAGAGTCACTTAACCCCATGCCCTGTGCCAGCCCGGTTGCAATGGCGCTTGCAAGCGAGCAGCCCGTGCCATGATTATTTTCAGACGGAATGCGCGTGCCTTCATAGCCTTCGACATCACCATCCCGGCGCCACAAGATATCGACGATTTTATCCCCGTCTGCGTGACCACCTTTTATCAGGACAGCCTCAGCACCGAGATCGCCGATTTTGTGCGCTGCAGCAATCATATCACCTTCGCTGGTGATTTTCATACCTGATAGTACTTCTGCCTCGGGAATATTTGGTGTCAGGACGGTGGCCAGCGGCACCATATGCGTTATCAGGGCTTCGACCGCGTCTTCCTGAAGCAGGCGTGAACCGCTTTGCGAAACCATCACAGGGTCAACAACGACGGGAATACCAGCAGCCTTTGATTTGATAAATTCCGCCACGGCAGTAATCACCGGGACTGAATGCAGCATGCCGGTTTTAAGCGCATCCGCGCCGATATCATCAATCGTCACGGTGGCCTGATGAACGATCATGTCGGGATCAATGCCCAAGACATCGAAGACTCCGGTGGTATTTTGCACCGTAAGCGCCGTGATCGCAGTCGCCGCATAGCCGCCAAGGGCGGTCACCGATTTGATATCGGCCTGAATACCGGCCCCACCGGAACAATCCGACCCGGCTATGATCAAGACGCGACCTTTCATAAAACCCTTCCTTATCCTGCAAAAATCAGGTTTGACGCACGATGTTCACTTAACCGGCAACGGCGGTGATTTCAGCAACGATACCATCGACGATCTGTTCGACCTTAAGCGCATCGTCGCCTTCGGCCATGACACGGATCAACGGTTCGGTGCCCGATTTACGGATCAGGACACGGCCATCGCCGTTAAAGGCACGCTCAGCCGAGGAAATGGCCTCAATGACACTGCTTTGCGACAGCGGATCGGAACCCGCGCTATAGCGCACGTTTTTCAGGATCTGTGGCAGCGGATCGAACACACGGCTAAGTTCGGAAACCGGGCCTTCGCGGCTGGCAAGTACCGCAAGCACCTGAAGACCGGCCAGCAGGCCATCACCGGTTGATGCGAAGTCCGACAGCACGATATGGCCGGACTGTTCACCACCAACATTGCAATCAAGGGCACGCATCTGTTCAACGACATAGCGATCCCCCACCTTGGTACGGATCAGACGCACATCGTTGCTTTCAAGATAGCGTTCAAGACCAAGGTTGGACATGACGGTCGCGACCAGTGCATTGCCGCGCAGCTGCCCGGTGCGCTTCCAATGGGTTGCGACAAGGCCCATCAACTGATCACCATCAATCAGATGGCCTTTTTCATCACACATCTGAACGCGGTCAGCATCGCCATCAAGGGCAATTCCGACATCCGCCTTTTCGGCCAGAACGCGGTCACACATGGTTTTGGTATAGGTCGAACCACACTGATCATTGATGTTCATGCCGTTCGGGCTGGTGCCAATTTCAATCACGTCCGCACCCAGTTCACGCAGGACCTTGGGCGCGACGGAATATCCGGCACCATGGGCGCAATCAAGCACGATCCGCAGACCTTCGAGCGAGACAGTACCCGGCAGGGACGATTTGACGGCCTCGATATAGCGGCCCGGGGCGTCGTCGATGCGTTTGGCACGGCCCAGTGCATTGGCAGGAACCAGCTTGCCTGACAGATCGCTTTCCATCAGGGCCTCGATTTCAAGCTCTACCTCGTCAGACAGTTTGAAGCCATCCGGGCCAAACAGCTTGATACCGTTATCCTGAAACGGATTGTGCGAGGCAGAGATCATCACACCAATATCCGCGCGCATTGATTTGGTCAGCATGGCGACAGCCGGGGTCGGCATCGGGCCGACCAGCATCACGTCCATCCCCATCGACGTAAAACCGGCGACAAGGGCGGGTTCAAGCATGTAGCCCGACAGTCGGGTATCCTTGCCAATCACGACCTTGTGGCGGTGATCGCCACGGGTGAAGTAGTGGCCTGCGGCCATCCCGACTTTCAGGGCAACCTCGGCTGTCATCGGGGCCGTGTTGGCGGTTCCGCGGATGCCATCGGTGCCAAAATATTTGCGGCTCATATTCTGTATCTCTGCTTGCTTTGCAGGCATGTCTGCCTTTGCCAACCATTCTGAATGCCGGTTATATCAAAGTGGCGTCGCATTGCCACAGGCAATCACCACATTCTAGCGTCAAGTTGGCAACCAATCCGTTAACACTGTCACATGAAACAGTTCTGATAAAAGCAATGACCTTGGCGTCAAAACCCGCTATCAGAAACGAATGTGATGAAGGCGTTTGTTTTCGGGGGAGCTTTGCGCGAATTACGTTCGATGGTGGCAGCATTTAGCGTTATGACAATCGTCATCGCTGTCTGCCTTGCCATGTCCCCCTACCCTGCGAAAGCACATACAAGCCAACAACATTTCACTGTCGGCATGAATGGGCCGACAAGTACAATCATCCTTGGCCAATTTTTACAGCGCCTGGTCACCCCCCACACGATCAATGTTCCTGCCGACCTTATAAACATCCCGAATGACGCGTTTGAGGATGTATTTAACACGGCAGGTCCGGGCTATACGCCAGATACAGTATGGTATCGTGCGGCGTTCACTGTCTCAGACACCGACCAGGGCGGGCAGGAAAAGTCCTATATCGAGATGGGGCAGCCCTATTTGAACGACATCAAACTGGCAATCGTCAAGGAAGATACCCGTGCGGTTATCTGGCGTGATCGTGTTGGCGACAGATTGCCCAAAGGCAACAATGATGTGCGCGGTCTCTTGCATCTGTCGGAATGGCCGGAACTTTTACCCGGCAACTATTGGCTGACCATCGCGATCACAACAAACAGCGCCCATATCTTTCAGGCGCAACTGGTCCCTGAAACAGAGCAAATCGCCAATATCGGCCGCAACAGCTTCCCCAAGGGGATTTACCTCGGCATTCTTATGGTCGCTTTCGGGGTGTATCTGACCCTTGGGGTTCTTTCATCAGACAAGGCCGTCATCTGGTATTCAGCCTATATCTTCTCGCTGTTTCTGATCAATTTCGGGGTCTCGGGATACGCACATTTTCTGTTCACCGATCTCTGGTATCTGACAAGCGACTTCCTGACCGGAACCGGCACTGCCTTTGCGATTGCAACAAGTGTTACGATGTGGAGCTATATTATCGAGCTTGATCGGCATAACCGATGGCTCCACCGGGTGATGACCACGTTCTCGTTCCTTGCCGGTCTCGGGTTCCTGACCGCAACAACGGATGCCTATATCATCTTTGCCAAGCTGTTTTTCATTCCAGATGTGATCCTGCTTTCGACGCTTCTGATCTATCTGGTGTATCTGGGAATCCGGCAGAAAAAGGTGCTTGAACACAGTTTTCTGATGGTTGCGCTTGGCGTTCCGACCATGGCGGTGATTGCGCATCTGTTGCTTTTGGTTGGCGTGATACCGGTCAACGCAGTTACCACCACTATTTATTCGGCAAGTTCGGTGGTTCACCTGACAATGATCGCCATCGCGATGGGGTTGCGAACCTACAAGCTTAGCCACCGTCGAATGAACGCCGCCGCATCGAACCAGCGCGCCAGCCAGCTGGCTGGTGAACAACGCGCATTCATCACCATGTTGTCGCATGAATTTCGCACACCGCTGGCAATCATTCAGCGATCCTCTGAAATTCTGGGCCTGCATCTTAGCAGCGAACAGGATGCCGTTCATAACAGGCTTGGCACCATACGAAATAATGCATCGCAGTTATCCGGACTTGTCGATGCGTTTCTGACCAAGGACACACTTGATAGCGCGACCTTTACGACCACTCGCGAGCCGGTGGCGATTGACGCTTTTCTTGCAGACCTGATTGCGCGACGTCACCGCGAAGTGCCGGGACAGAACGTCAATCTGATCAATTCCGAGTTCGCAATTGTCGATATTGACCGCATCCTTCTGGAACGCGCCATCGTCAACCTGATCGAGAATGCGCGGAAATATGCGCCGGGTGCGGCTGTCTGGATCGCGTGCAACAGATCGGCCAATGGCTATGTCTATATCCGCGTTGTAGATGAAGGCCCCGGCATCGCGGCCGAGGACCTCAGCAATGTGTTGAATGCGTTTTATCGCGGTCGTGAAGCCGCAAAAACACAAGGGGTCGGCCTTGGCCTGCATCTGACACGCCGCATTGTTGAAGCACATGACGGGTCCCTGTCGGTCAATGTCGGCGAAAAAGGCGGCACCACCATCCTGATCAAACTTCCCTTCAACAAGGATGCGACTGTTTTAAAAACCAACGACGTCCTTTTGCGGGTTATGGGCGGTTCAAGACGCAAGCCGAGCAACAGGGAGACAGACGAATGAAGCTGATCTCCCGCAAATTTACGCAGGCGAAAACCACCGCAAGTGCGGGCAATCGTCTGTTGGCCCGGATGGCTTTCCTGATACTGCTTGCTGCGATGGCAGTGACCGGCACCCCTGTCCATGCGCAATCCGGGGCCGAGGACGTCGGCAAAACCAGCGCAACCGTGACAGCCCCGCTCAATGACACGATTGATCTGACGCCCTATGTGTCGTCCTATGTTGACGCCACGCAGTCGCTTGGTCTGCAAGATATTCTGGGCCTGCCACAAAATGCATTTGAGCAGACAACGGCCATTCCGTCATTTGGCTATACAACCGATATCATCTGGCATCAGGTCAAGCTTGGGATTGAAGGCACGCTTGCGCAATCACCGACCATCGAAGTTGGCCCAAGCTATTTGAACTTTATTGACCTTTACCTTTTCAAGGCCGATCAGGGCGAACCGATCTGGCAGGTCAAGCTTGGCGACAATATCCCTGCCAGTGAACGCCCGGTTGCCGGCACGGCACAGCTTGCATCTTTGCCCGTGCTTGAACCGGGTGAGTACCGCTTGATCATCCGGGTCGAGAGCAACAGCGCAAACCTTTTGCGCTTAACGCTGTGGCCTGCCAATGACCTGATCGCATCGCTGACAAAGCGCAACGTTGCGACCAATATTTTCTTTGGCCTGATTGTAACCCTGGGGCTGGCTTATTTGGCACTTGGCCTGATGCTGCGTGACGTGATTGTCGCCACTTATGGTGTATGGGTTGCCGCGGTGGGGACAACAGTTGCCATTGTGAATGGTATCGCGCTTGGCGTTTTGCGCCCGGAGCTGCCATGGGTAAATGATCTGCTTCTTGGCGTGATAAATATCATTTCCTATTGCGGCACCGTGTTGCTGTGGATGCATATCGTCGAGCTTAGAAAACGCATGCTGCCGCTTTACCTTTTCGGCATCGCCTATGCATGTGTCATTTTTGGCTTTGTTGTCAGCTCAACAAGCGACCTCTATACCGTTTTTGGCACCTATATTGTCCCGAGCCATTCGGCATTCATGATCCTGATGTGTGTTTTTCTGGCGATCCGTGCGGTCCAGGATTGGCGGAACTGGCTTAACTGGGCATATCTGATTTTGCTTGTTCTGCCGACGGGCCCGGCCGTGCTTCTTCAACTGTCGCACAGCGGTTTAATTGATGCGACGCCTGCCCGACTTGAACTTCATCAGTTTACCTTGCTGTTTCACCTGACCGGGATGGCAATCCTGATGGCGGCACGTCTGTCCTATTTGGATAAAGAACGCCGGGTGATGACAATCAGGGCGGCAGAAACCACCAATCTGGTTGAAGAACAGCGCAACCTGATTTCAATGCTGTCACATGAATTCCGCACCCCGCTTGCCGTGATCCAGCGATCATCTGAAATGCTGATGCTGCGCCTTAAAAACCACAGGGGTGATGTTCTTGAACGTTTGCAGCGCATTCAGCTTCAGGCGCGGAAACTGGCCCGACTGGTGGATGTTTTCCTGAGCAAGGATGGCATTGATACGCACGACCTGTCGCTTGAACGAACGACAGTCCAGGTTGATCGCTTCCTTGCGGAATTTGCCGCGCAAACCACCCGTGAAGGTGCAGAAATCCTGGTGACATGCCATGAAACAGCCGGTGCCGAGGTTTTCATCGACGAAACATTGATGGCGTTGGCCATCACCAACCTGATCGAGACGTCCCGGCGCTTTGCGCATGGCAGGCCAATACACATCAACCTCTATCGGCCAAAAGAAACACTGGTCGAAATCAGAATCCCGTGCAGCGGCGACGAGTTGGACGACACCGAAATCGGTCTGATCGCGGATGCCCTGTTCAGACGTGATATGGAAACACAGGCCCTGAGTCGCGCACTCGGACTGAACATTTCACAACGCATTGTCGCATCCCACGGCGGTTCCATTACCCTGCGTGACCGCGGTGGCACAGGTATCGAGCTTTGCCTGATTCTGCCAAGTGAATAGCGCGACAACGCCAGTTTGGCGGTGCCGGACAACCGGCCTCATGATCTGTCGTGGAAAGTGCGGGGCGTCAGGACGCCTCAGCCTCACCGGAAACGGTGGCAGGTGAGGCAAAGGCGTAACCACGCCCATAGGCGGTCCGCACCGGTAACTCTTCGCCAATTTCCTTGACGATCTTCTGGCGAACACGGCGAATGGCTGTATCAAGGTTGCGGCAATTTTCGGCCGTGTCGGCCTTGCCGAGCGCCTCGACAATTTCCGGACGCGTCAGCCACGCACCATTGGCCTCAATCAGAAGCTTGATGATTGTGCGTTCGGTCGCGGTGAGCTTGGCTTCGGTGCCGTCAGGATTGCGCAACGTCCAGTTAAGAAGATCAAGGACCCAGTGATCGTCAGGGGTCGTTTCATCTGACGTTTCATCCTCGCCCCGTGATGCACGACGCAGGAGCGGCTTGAGGGCTGCCTCAATCACCGAAAGCGGACTGTCTTTGGTCAGATATACATCGGCACCGGATTTGTAACCGGTAAGGTGATAGTCCATCCCGGAAAGCGAGGTCAGCATCATGATACCGCAATCGACGGTCTTGCGGACATGTTGTGCCAGCTGATAACCGTCTGCATCCGGCAGCATGATATCAAGAATGACAGCATCGGGTTTGCGCGCGTCGAGCGCACGATAGAAAGCAGCACCGGTTTCACAGCCGACCACTTCCAAACCGCACATCTCAAGATACTCACACAGATCCTTGTTAAGGTCCGTGTTGTCTTCCACGACGTAAACACAGTGTGCCATTGCATTCCAGCCAGACGCCGCATCGTCGGGAACCGACTGCGCCGCTCTGCCAATCTCGTTCATATAAAGACCTTCGCGTTCGCTTGTTTGTCCAACCTTAAATTGTGACTTTGATGCCACTTTTACTTAATACCCAAAGGTATGTGGCCATTGTGCCAATTCTGCAAGCCCCAACCATGAATGGTCAGAAAATGCCAGAATCCCGTCCCCCCAATGCAAAAGGCCCGCCACTGGTAATATGCAACGCATAAACCGGTGGCGGGCCTTGTTTTAAACGATGTTCGGCAGAAGACAAGTTATACGTGCAGACGATACCCGTCGTACACCATTATACAACCGCCGAGGAGCTTGCGACCGAGATGGCCTGCACTGTTTCGGGAACATCATGCACGCGGATCATTTGAACGCCATGACGCCATCCGTTAACCGCAGAGGCAATCGATCCGCCAAGACGTTGCTTGGGATCCGCCTTGGGATCAATTTTACCAATGAACGATTTGCGCGACGTGCCCAGCAGGATCGGACAGCCCAAACCATGAAAGATGGCCAGACGCGACAGAAGTTCAAGATTATGCGACAGCGTCTTGCCAAAGCCGATGCCCGGATCAATGCAGATGCGATCGCGTGAAATCCCCGCCCGCTCGCAGCTTTCGATGCGATCGAGCAGATAGTCATAGATATCAAGCGGCGCGCAGTCATATTGCGGGTCTGCCTGCATCGTGCCGGGTTCGCCCTGCATATGCATCAGCATGACAGGCTTGCCTGATGCGGCAGCAACTTCCATGGAACGTTCATCGCCTTCAAGGCCGGTAACATCATTGATGATGGCAGCCCCGGCTTCAATTGCGGCCTCCATGACTGTTGCATGGCGGGTATCGATGGAAACCACATGCCCCTTGGCAGCGAGTTCCCGAATGACCGGAACGACGCGGTTAATCTCTTCGTCCTCGGAAACGTCATCGGCCCCCGGGCGGGTAGATTCCCCGCCGACATCAATGATTGATGCGCCCTGCTCTATCATGGCTTCGGCGCGCGCTACAGACTGTTCGGTCGTATTGTAGTCGCCACCATCAGAAAAACTGTCAGGCGTGACATTGATAATGCCCATCACATGACAGGATGCCATATCAAGTCCGGCATAATCCGGGCGCTTGGCCATCAGTCGATCAAGTACTGCATTGATTTCATCCACACGGCCGCTGTTCTGGACCCAGCCTTCAAGGGCAAGCAATGGCAGAATCATGCTTTCGGCACCACCGCCTTCGCGACGACGGATGATTTCAAGCGCGGAAAAGCCCCGTCGTGATCCGGCGAGTGGCAAGGTATTGGGATCATCAGCATGGTCGATGAAACCGGTCGGTGCGTAGTAAAGCGGTCCTTCAAAATCGGCAAAGCCCCGCACATCGGCGGGGCTTCGCAGGACCGATCGTTTGATCTCGTCCATCAGTCTCTTTCTGTTAGCTTCCCGGTTGCGGTTCCGGGGAGAGGTCCCCGCCGCCGTCACCAGGGTTGTCTTTGCGTGCACCACCGGAGCTGGGCACCGTCGAACGGCGTCCGCCACCAGCATCCTTGCCGCCACCGGAAGAATGGCCCGGACGGTTGATTTCCTCGCCGCGCAGCAACGCGTCGATTTCACTACCCGACAGGGTTTCATATTCCAGAAGACCTTTGGCAAGTTTGTGCAGGTCATCAAGATGTTCGGTCAGAACGCGCTTGGCGAATTCATAAGCCTCGTCAGAGTAACGACGGACTTCCTCGTCAATGAGTTGCGCGGTTTTTTCCGAAACGTTTTTGTGCTGGGCAACGCTGTGACCAAGGAAGACTTCTTCCTGGTTATCAACATATTTGACGTTACCCAATTTGTCGGAGAAGCCCCACTCGGTCACCATCTTGCGCGCATATTGCGTCACCATGTTGATGTCCGAAGATGCCCCCGTGGTGACCTTGTCCTTGCCAAAGATGATTTCCTCGGCAACGCGGCCACCCATGGCAACCGCAAGGTCGGAAATCAGCTGTTCATAGGACTTGGACACCTGATCACGTTCCGGCAGACGCATCACCATACCCAGTGCGCGACCGCGCGGGATGATGGTGGCCTTGTGGATCGGATCGGATGCAGGTGTGTGAAGTGCAACCAGTGCGTGGCCACCTTCGTGATAGGCGGTCAGCTTCTTCTCGTCATCGGTCATGATCATGGAGCGACGTTCAGCCCCCATCATGACTTTATCCTTGGCGTTTTCGAAATCGGCCATGGTGACAACGCGCTTGCCAAGACGGGCTGCAAGCAATGCTGCCTCGTTGACAAGGTTTGCAAGATCAGCACCCGAGAAGCCCGGGGTACCACGGGCAACCGTACGCAGTTCAACATCCGGGCCCAGCGGAACTTTACGCGCATGGACACCAAGAATGCGTTCACGGCCTTCCAGATCCGGGTTCGGCACGACGACCTGACGGTCAAAACGACCGGGACGCAGCAATGCCGGGTCCAGAACATCCGGACGGTTGGTTGCAGCCACCAGGATCACGCCTTCGTTGGCTTCGAAACCATCCATCTCGACAAGGAGCTGGTTGAGCGTCTGTTCGCGTTCATCGTTACCGCCGCCAAGACCGGCACCACGATGGCGGCCCACAGCGTCGATTTCATCGATGAAGATGATGCAAGGTGCGTTCTTTTTGCCCTGTTCGAACATGTCACGCACACGCGATGCACCGACACCAACGAACATTTCAACGAAGTCAGAACCCGAAATGGTGAAGAACGGAACGTTTGCTTCGCCAGCAATCGCACGCGCCAGAAGGGTTTTACCGGTACCCGGAGGACCGACAAGCAGCATGCCTTTGGGGATTTTACCGCCAAGGCGCTGGAACTTCTGCGGATCGCGCAGGAAGTCGACGACTTCTTCAAGCTCGCCCTTGGCTTCTTCGATGCCGGCAACATCTTCGAAGGTCACGCGGCCGGACTTCTCGGTCAGCATTTTGGCCTTGGACTTGCCAAAGCCCATGGCCTTGCCGCCGCCGCCCTGCATTTGACGCATGAAGAAGATCCAGACACCGATGATCAGAAGCATCGGGAACCAGCTGATCAAAGCGCTCATCAACGGAGACAGGCTTTCTTCAGGCTGTGCGATGATGCGCACGCCCTTGTCGTTCAGCTTTTCAACGAGGTTCGGATAATCCGGGGTGTAAACATTAACAGAGCGACCGTCGCGCGTTTCTGCAGTCAGGTTGTTGCCCTGGATGGTGACTTCGGAAATCTGGCCTGAATCCACTTCGGCCAGGAAGTCCGAAAATGCCAGCGACGACTGACTGGACCGTCCGGAGGGCGACTGAAACAGGTTAAACAGCGCCACCAAAAGGATGGCGATAATAACCCACAGTGCGAGATTTTTTCCCATATTCATTCCAAGCTACTGGTCGCAATTTGTGTGTGCCGTGACGCAAAACTTCCTGCGCAGGGTCTGACAATCAAATAGTCATAAGCCCCGCTTACGCAAGTAGGTTGTCGGGTTTCGGTGACGATTTGAAACCACTTTCCCACAAAGGTACTTGCGGCGCAAACTGCCAACTGCCACCTGATGCGATCTGGCCCCTGCCCAGAGGCCGTTCGCAACCGGCGGCGGATAGTACGTCGGAAAGCTCCGAAACCTCAAGCCCGCCAACGGATAACAAGCCTTCTTTATCGTAGAGTGCAGGCATGGATGCAAGGGCTGCGCGCGGTAAATTACCAATAAATGGTGCAATTTCACGCAATGCACTGCGAAAAGACTTCGTGTGAAACACATCACAAAGACCAAGCGGCCCGATCCAAAGCCCGGTTTGCGCCGACAAAGCCGCTGCATCGGCCTGCCATTCAAAGCGATTATCAAAGCGCACACGCACAGATTTGGAGCACGATTCTGTATCCAGCGCCATTGCGTCCTGTGCCATACGTCCAAATTCGCGATAGACGCAAACCATGCCTTTGCGGCCATGCAACACACAACCGCCCAAACTGATGCGCGCAGTATTGTCCATGGCAAGGCGGTCCATCGCCCCGTGCAGCTTGTCGCGCGCTGGCATGTAAGCTGCCCCGCCAATTGTTCGCACCACCTGCCCCAGCGCGTGAATTGCCGTATCGGCAACCCCACGGGCAGCAAGGAAAACCTTCGGGTCAATGATCGCCACACCATTGGAATGCAGGGTGACGGCAGCGGCCAACAGACGACCAATCTGCTGTTCTTCGGCAAGACGGATGGCGGCACGTTGCCCTGTTTCGAAATCAGAGGCTGGCTTGGCGCCAAGCGCCTTGCGCACACGCACGCGCTCATAGGTGTTATCGATATTGGACGGGTCTTCGATCCATGGCTGCCCCCGTTTGATCAGGGTTGCGATCAGATCCGTTTTGGGAATGCCAAGCAGTGGCCGCAGAAGACGCCCATTGCGCAAATAGCGACGGGCGGACATCCCGGCCTGACCAAGTGCCGTTGCCCCGCGTTCCTGACGCATGGCAATGGTTTCGCGTTGATCATTGGCGTGATGGGCAATCAGCAAATGGAAAATGCCGATGTCGCGCATCAGGTCGTCAAAAATCCGGTAGCGGGCCTGTCTGGCTTTTTCCTGTAGCGCCCCGGTCGGTTTTGGGCCCTGCCAGACCCTGGTGATGTGTTCAATCCCGTATCGGGCAAGTTCGTTTGCGACCCAGCGCGCCTCGTCCGCGGCGGCCTTGCGCAGACCGTGATCAACGGTAACCGCAACCACACGCCCACCACGCGCCTGACACCAGTCATGGGCCAAAAGGGCAAGCGCCATGCTGTCAGCCCCGCCGGAAACCCCGACAAGGAGGTACGGATTGGCTTCAAATGGCGCAAAGGAGACCATCAACTCATCAAAGACAACGGCGTCCAGTGGAGTTCCACTGGACGCCGTACTCCGATCATATGATGACGTAACGTTGCCGATCATTGGACTGAATTACTGCGGACAACCGCGGTTGTTGCTTTCCTGACGGGCACGATCCAGAACAACATTCGATGCGTTCGGGAAATTGTCGATCAGGTGACTGAAGGCCGTGCAGGCATCTTCGTTCTTGCCAAGATTTGCCAGCGACATGCCGAGCTTCAGAAGATTGTCCGGTGCCTTGGTGCTGTCGGGATAGGTCTGGAACCCTTCGGTAAAGGCGATGGCAGCATTTTCATACTGACCACGCACATAATAGGTTTCACCCAGCCAATATTGCGCGTTGCCAGCCAACGGATCGTTGGGATGGTTCTCCACGAAATTGCCAAGCGCCTGTTCGGCGGCCTGGAAATCCTGTTTGCGCAAAAGACCAAAGGCCTCGCGGTACTGTTCTTCGGGGGTGCTGGCGCTTGCCGCCGCACTTTGGGTCGGTGCCGCGCTATTGGAGGCTGCCGTGCCACTTGGAATTTGCGGCGGCTGACCTTCGTTCTCGATCACGCCAAACAGTTTGGTGCCACGATCATTAAGCGTTTCGCCACTACCTGCTCCGCCCTGACCGGAAGTCGGGGCGGCATTGGTACCTTGTTCAGCAGTGCCCGTTGCCTGTGGGGCCGCTGTACCGTCGGCATTCGTGCCATTTGTCGAAACCGCGCCGCCTTCAAGCTGGCTGAGGCGGAAATCAATATCGGCAACCAGACGTTCCAGACGGTCTTCCATTTTGCGAATGCGGAAGTCGAACTGTTCGAGCTGTCCGGTCAGTTGGCTGGTGGTGCGCTCCAGATCACTGATCTGGACTTGCTGGCGTGCAGCCGCCGGTGTTGAGGCCCCGCCACCAGATGACGACGCAGCTGCCTGTGCGGCATCACCGGTGCCTTCACGATAGACATAGCGCTGCAACAGATCGAGATCCTTTCGCAGCTGCTCGACCTGGCGCGACATATTGGCGTCTTGCGCATGAACCGGCTGAGACCCGAGTGATGTCATGCCAAATACAGCGCCAATGGCCAGGGCCATGATGACGTTGCGGCTTTGGGGCCGGCTTCTTGGCGAAATGGCGGATCGAACACGGATCATTTGCGGGTCCTTTGTCGTCAATTCAGTCTTTGAAAGTCCACTATGAAAACTCATGTCGTGACTTTCAAACATTTTCAGGCGGCAAAAATAAGGCGCCTGCCCCGAGCGGGACAGGCGCCTTGATCGTCAAGTCAGGCTTTCACCTGCACGCGCTTAACGGATAACCGAAACAGCGCGGCGGTTTTTCGCCCAGCTTTCTTCGTCATGGCCAAGAGCAACCGGGCGCTCTTTGCCGTAAGAAATCGTTTCGATGCGCGACGGGTCAATGCCCAGTGCGATCAGGTAATCTTTGACCGAGTTTGCGCGGCGTTCGCCGAGTGCAAGGTTGTATTCACGGGTGCCGCGCTCGTCGGCATGACCTTCAACAACAACTTTGTACTGCGGATATTTCTTCAGCCAAGCAGCCTGCAGTTCCAGGGTGCGACGTGCTTCACCGGCAAGATCGTATTTGTCGAAGCCAAAGAAGACGCGGTCACCAACATTGACAGCGAACCACTCTGGGCTGTCTTCAGACAGAGAGGTCGTGGTCGACGCGCTAGAAGAAGTGCTTGCACCGTCGCCACCAGTGGTCGCCGTGCTATCAGGTGCAGTTTCACATGCAGCCAGAAGTGCGGCAGCAGCAAAAACGCTGAGAATACGAAGTTTCATTTAAGTTTTCCCCTTAACACCGGACGCATTCGCCCGAGGTTGGTGTTTTCCATGTCTCGCGACACCGAAAATGCCCGCGATTAAAGCGAATCGCATTCAGTGCTTCGCGATGACTATACTCTTGAGATATCAGGGAATCAAGGGTGACCATGCTGGATCCGACCCATCCGCCGGTGTAACGATCTCTCGTTCGTTATAACCGGTAAGATCAATCGAATACAAGCGATAGCGATCCTTGGTCCCGTCCCTGGACGGGTGCTGGCGGTAGTACATCAAAACTCGACCGTTCGGCGCCCATGTTGGTCCCTCTACGAGGTACCCTTCGGCCAGCAGCCTTTCTCCACTGCCGTCTGGCCGCATGACGCCGATATAATAACGACCTCCTTCAGATTTGGTGAATGCAATCAGGTCACCGCGCGGCGACCAGACCGGTGTGGCATAGCGCCCGCCACCGAAACTGATCCGTTGTGCGCCGCTACCATCCGCATTCATCACATAAAGTTGTTGTGCCCCACTGCGGTCGGAGTTGAACGCAATGCGCGAACCGTCAGGCGAATAGGAAGGCGAGGTATCCACGGCCGGATGACGCGTCAGCTGACGCTTTTCACGCGTGCGCAGGTCCAGTCCATAAATCTCACTGTTCCCGTCAAGCGCTTGTGACATCACAACCGAGTTCCCGTCTGGCGCGAATCGGGGCGCAAACGTCATCCCCGGAAAATCACCCAGCAGTTCCAGTTCGCCACTATCAATATCCAAAACATAGACGCGCGGCTTGTCGTTGAAATACGACATGTAAACCACTTCCTGTGCTGTCGGCGAGAAGCGCGGGTTCAGCACAAGGAACCGGCCATCGGACAGGAAGCGGTGATTTGCACCATCCTGATCCATGATGGCCAGACGTTTGGTCCGGTTATCAGCCGGACCACTTTCAGAAACATACACAACACGCGTATCGAAATAGCCGGTTTCACCGGTGATACGCTTGTAAATCTCATCGGCGATCTTGTGCGCGATGCGACGCCAGTTGTTGGGCTGCGTACGATAGGCCACACCCGACATCTGGGTTTCGGCCAAGACATCCCAAAGGCGGAACTCAACCCGCAGAAGACCGTTTGGTTCGGTCACGACACGGCCATTGACCAACGCCTGGGCATTGATCGCGCGCCATTCTGCAAAGTTCGGGTTTACCGCCAATGACGCGGCACTTTGAATGAATGCCTTTTCATCGATTGGTGAAAACAGCCCCGAACGTTCAAGATCGGCGGCGATAACCTGTGTCAGGTTCTGACCGATCTCGGTTTCGGCAACGCCTTCGCCCGGAAAGCGGGTGACGGCAATTGGCATCGGTTTCAGTTCACCCCGGGTAATATCAATCCGGAGTTCCGCCTGTGCTGGCGACATGAACCCGACATTCAGGCCAGCGACAACGGCAAGGGCGCACAGTGCCGCGACACTGCGTGTTACCCAAAATCGTTTTATTGCGTTGGTCTTGATCGTCATCCTGCCTCACTCTTTTCCATGCGTATCAGGAGTTTATCCTTAAAGGCCCAGCATTTCACGCATGTCAAAATTGAACGTGAATGTGCGCCACATTTCGTATTTATCCAGCGGCAGTTTTAGAGGACTGCATTGCGGATTTAGCACTGCTCGAAGCGCGCTTTCCGCAATCGTACGGCGGGAAGTATCGCCCTGGATGTCGCTGCGGTTGCTAATCCGCGCCTGACGGACGGTTCCGTCCGGGTTTGCGCTGACATGAATTTCCACTGCAAAGTTGCCTGCTTCCTTCGCCCCTGCCGGCGGGCTCCAGCATTTTTCAATCTGACGTTTCACGGCATCAAGCTCGCTCATGGTCAGATTGGCATCAAGCCGCGTTGCCACAACCTCGCTGGCATTTTCCTGCGGCGCTTCGTCAGGCTGCGGTTCAGATGTCGCCTCCGATGTTTCCTTAAGCTTGCTGACATCCTTAAGAACGCTCATCAGGTCGCGTTTCTTCGGCTCTTCCTTTTTCGGCTCCGGTTTTTTGACCGGTTCCGGTTTGGGCGGTGTCGGCTTGCTTGTCGGTTTTACGGCGGCAAGTTCTGTTGGCTGCGGTTCTGGCTCTGGCTCTTTTTTGACCTCAGGCGTTGGAACCGGTTCGGGCTTCGGCTCGGGAACGGGTTCCGGTTTTGGCTCAGGTTTTGGCTCAGGCTTCGGCTCTGGTTTTGGTTCCGGTTTGGGTTCGGGCTTCGGCTCCGGTTTTGGCTCGGGTTTCGGCTCCGGCTTGGGTTCGGGCTTGGGTTTTGGTTCCGGTTTCGGGGCCGGTTTGGGTTCTTCTTTCGGTTCAGGCTTTGGCAACGCCTTGGTCGGGGCGGCAGAGAATTCATCAACCGTCACGACTTCGACCGAAATGGACTGCAGATCCAGCGGTGTTTCATCAAACAGATCCGGCAAGCCAAGCCACGCCACCAAAAACAGCGCAACATGCAAACCAAGCGATATGAGAGCATAACGCAGCATAATTCGATTACGAATCCCGTGCCGGCAGTTCCGCGATCAACGCCACCTTGGTAAAGCCGGCATCCTTGATCAGCCCCATGACTTCCATCACACGGCCATAGTCAATTGACTTGTCCCCGCGCACGAAGATGCGGGTATCGGCCTTGTTGTCGGTGATGGCCGCCAGCTTTTCGGTCAGGGTGTCCTGCGCGATTTCACTATCCATGATGTAGATCGTGCCTTCGGCCGAAACCGACACCACCAGCGGTTCGTCCTGCCCGGTCATCGGCGCGGCACTGGTTTCCGGCAGATCAACCTCGACACCAACCGTCATCAAGGGGGCCGCGACCATGAAGATCACGAGCAGCACCAGCATGACATCAACCATCGGCGTGACGTTGATGTCACTCATTGCGGCGCGCCGGTTACCCCGACGACCGCGACGGCGTCCTCCGCCTGATTTGGCAAGTTGAGCGCCCATGATCAGTCTCTCGTGTCGTCAAGTTGGCGCGAAAGGATCGAGGAAAACTCGTCCACGAAAGCTTCAAGGCGATTGCTGTAACGGTTCAGGTCACTGGAAATCTTGTTATAGGCAACCACCGCCGGAATAGCGGCAACAAGGCCCATGGCGGTTGCAAAAAGCGCCTCGGCAATACCCGGTGCGACAACAGCCAATGACGTGTTCTTGGATGCGGCAATCGACTGGAACGACACCATGATGCCCCAGACGGTGCCGAACAGACCAACAAACGGTGCGGTCGAACCGACAGATGCCAGGAACGTCATGTAGCGTTCAACCCGGTCCATTTCACGGCCGAGCGTGATTTCCATGGATTTTTCAAGGCGCTGCTGAAGGCGGGCACGCATGGTATCACCATGGACACCCTTTGCGTTAGAACGACGCCATTCACGCATGGCCGAAACAAAGATGGCTGACATCGGATCGCGCGGCTGATCGGCGATGCGATCATAGAGATCTTCAAGCGATCCGCCCGACCAGAAGGCTTCTTCGAAAGTGTGGGCCTGCGCACGCAATTTGCGCAGCCGCAGGACTTTCTCGATCACAATTGCCCAAACCCAGACAGAAGCCAGCAAAAGCCCGATCATCACAGATTTGACGACAAGCCCAGCCTGCATGAACAGTCCCCATAAAGACATGTCATGCGCCATGACCGACTGCCCCAGCGTTACCGCGTCGACCACTTGATTTTCCATATTCCCGTCAGTCCTTTGTCACATCAAGACATCGATTAAATACTGTTCTTAGTTCATCAGGCAGGCGTTGTGCCCGAAGTTCTTCCAACGACATGCAGGCGAGATAAATCTCGATCACCACCAGTTCTTCGCCATCACGCATGATCTTTTGTTCAAAACCAAGCGATGCGCCCCCAAGCTTGATCACCCGGCTTTCAACCGTCAGGCGATCTTCCAACTGTGCGGCACGTCGAAAGTCGAGCGTACAGTGTCGAACGGCTATGGCAACTTTGTGGCGTTCTGCAACATTTCGATTGGTAAAGCCCAACAGGTTAAGCATCGCTGAACGTGCACGTTCGGCAAATGCCAGATAACTGGCGTGATAGACGATGCCGCCTGCATCCGTATCTTCGTAATAAACAATAAGCGGATAGATGTGCTTATTGCCGTCAAGCCATCCCAAAAGGGCATCATGATCTTTTTGTGACATCAGGAATCGTCCCCCGCCTGCCCGTCAAACAGATCGGAAAGCGGCATCCCGCCCGCTTCGCGCGGCGGGGTCAGACCTAGATGCTTAAAGCCCTTAACACCAAGCATGCGCCCGCGCGGGGTTCGCTGGATCAGGCCTTGTTGCAGCAAATAAGGCTCAATGACGTCTTCGATGGTATCGCGTTCTTCAGACAGGGCCGCGGCAAGCGTGTCGACACCGACAGGACCGCCGCCATAGTTGCTGGCGATACAATTAAGGTAACGCCGGTCCTGACTATCAAGACCAAGGTTATCGACCTCAAGCCGGGTCAGGGCGGCATCGGCAATAAATTTATCGACCGGGGATTTTTCCGCCACCGCAGCAAAATCACGCACACGGCGCAACAGGCGACCGGCGATACGCGGGGTGCCGCGCGACCGACGGGCGATTTCCATGGCACCTTCTTCGGTCATGTCGAAATTCAGAAGCCGCGCACCACGGGCAACGATGCTAACCAGTTCTTCGGGCTCATAGAACCGCAAACGCAACGGGATACCGAAACGATCACGGAGCGGCGTGGTCAGAAGGCCCGAACGGGTCGTGGCCCCCACAAGGGTGAAGGGCGGCAAGTCAATCCGCACCGAACGGGCTGCTGGCCCCTCGCCGATGATCAGATCAAGCTGGAAGTCTTCCATCGCCGGATAAAGGATTTCCTCCACCGCCGGGTTCAGGCGATGGATTTCGTCAATAAACAAAACATCGCGCGGTTGAAGGTTGGTCAGAAGGGCGGCCAGATCCCCGGCCTTGGCAATTACCGGGCCGGATGTGGCGCGAAAGCCGACACCGAGTTCACTGGCAACGATTTGCGAAAGTGTGGTTTTCCCCAAGCCCGGCGGACCAAAGAACAGGACATGGTCCATGGCCTCATCGCGGGCACTGGCGGCCTTGATGAAAACATCAAGGTTTTCACGCACTTCTTTCTGGCCGGTAAAATCATCAAGCCGACGGGGACGCAGCGATCCATCCTGTTGGTCTTCTTCGCGACGCTCGCCACTGAGCAGACGGTCTTCTTCTTCGCTCACGCGCTAAGCTCCTTTAGTCCCAGACGGATCAGGGTATCGATCGACTTGTCGTCACCCGCTTGCTGCGCGGCCTTGCCCACCGCACCAAACGCCTCGGAGCGGCCATAACCGAGATTGACCAGTGCCGATACCGCATCTGCCAAAACGACGCTATCATCCACAACAGGTTCTGCCGGGGCTGTGTCGGCGCTCACATCCGGTGCGGGTTTGGCGGTTTTTTTGGGTTTTGCGGCTGGTTTTGCGTCTTCGACGGCGGGAGCCGCAGGGGCTGCAACCGGGCCAAGGTTCAGTTTTGCGGCCTTGTCTTTCAGTTCGCCAACGATGCGGGTTGCGACCTTTGGCCCGATACCCGGTGCGCGGCAAAGTGCCGTGGTGTCCTGGGCCGCCAGCGCACGCAAAAGATCAGTCGGGGTCAAAACAGACAACAGCGCCAGCGCGACCTTGGCGCCCACACCTTGCACGGTGGTCAGCAAGGCAAACCATTGCTTTTCGGCGTTGTCGGCAAAACCATACAGATGAATGTGATCTTCGCGGACATGGGTTTCGATCATCAGCCCGGCATCCCCGCCCTTGGGCGGCAGCATGGAAAGGGTGCGGCGCGATGCAAAGACCAGATACCCGACACCGTTCACATCAATGATAACGCTGTCTTCACCGATGAAATCCACAATTCCGCGCAGTTTGGCGATCACCTGTATTTTCTCCCGTTTCGTGTTGGGTGCGCTGCCATCGAATTGGCAAGCGACCGGTTTCCGGCATGTTGCGCGTGGCAGATGGCAACGGCAAGGGCGTCCGCCGCATCCGGCCCGACGATCTCACATCCCGGCAGCAGGGTCGAAACCATCATTTCGACCTGCTGTTTGGCAGCATGACCTGCGCCAACAACAGTCTTTTTGACGGCATTGGGTGTATATTCCGTTACCGGGATGCCGTTACGCGCCGGCGCAAGCAAGGCCACCCCGCGTGCCTGCCCCAGTTTCAGGGTGGAAACCGGGTTCTTGTTCACAAAGGTTTCCTCGACCGCGGCTTCGTCAGGCGTCCAGAGCTTGATGACTTCGATCAGGCCGGTATGGAGCTGGTCGAGGCGTTCGGCAAGGGTCAGGGCTTGGGTGGATGTCACCACACCATTGGCGACATGACGCATGCGGTTATTGTCGAGGTCAATGACACCCCAACCGGTTCGTTGCAGACCGGGATCAATCCCGAGCACTCTGACCACTACTTCCCCCAAAAGAAAACCGGATTGCAGATACAAAACACCCGCCATTCAAAAGCGAAAGGCGGGTGTTGGCAAATGTTAATTAGTTGTCGAGACCAGCAACGATTTCGTCTGTCCAGTTAACGTTGGTCCAAACATTCTGGACGTCGTCGTTATCTTCAAGGACATCGACAAGCTTCATGATGCTTTGTGCCTGATCGACGGTAATGTCCGCCTCGGTAGTTGCCCGGAAGACCATTTTTGCGCTTTCCGGATCGCCGAATTTTTCGGTCAGGGCTTCACGCACAGCGTTGAGTTCTTCGAGTTCGGTATCGATGATGTGGTTTTCGTCATCAGATTCCGCGTTGGCAGCACCGGCTTCAAGGGCCGCTTCGAAGATTTCGTCGGCATCGGCCTTGTCGGCCGGATAGACGATTTCGCCCAGACGGTTGAACATGAAACCAACCGAACCGGTTTCGCCAAGGTTGCCACCGTGTTTAGTGAAGGCTGCACGAACTTCGGAAGCGGTCCGGTTACGGTTATCGGTCAGAGCTTCAACAATGACGGCGACACCTGCAGTGCCATAACCCTCGTAACGGACTTCTTCGTAGTTATCGCCCTCGCCCGCACCGGTCGCCTTTTTGATGGCGCGATCGATGTTATCCTTGGGCATGTTCTGCGCACGCGCTGCAGCAATCGCCGCACGCAGGCGCGGGTTGCTATCGACGTCTTCGCTGATTTTCGCCGCAACGGTAATTTCGCGCGCGAGTTTGGTGAAGATCTTGGCGCGCTTTTTGTCCTGCGCACCTTTGCGGTGCATGATGTTTTTAAATTGGGAATGGCCGGCCATAACCTAAAACCTGTAGTCATTGAACTTGTGTTGGAACGGTATCGGGAGATACCACGCCGGTCATACGGGCCTTCCCTGACAGACCAGCCCGCCCGGGCATGTGCAAGCTGTGCATTCACATCTGCAACATACGCGAACGAAAATTTCGACAGCTCCTATATCCTGTTTGCCGTGCAAGGTCCAGCCATGCTTGCCAACTCGCCGGGATCACAGGCAGCACCGGGCGACGGGAACGCAGCGAACCCTGTTTGGTTTCCCGACCTATCCCAGGATAGTTCGCCCCTATACGCGGATAGATGTTGCAGACCTCATGATATTCTTTCATTAATGTTATTTGTCATAGATATTAAACTAAAGAAGAATACTCTCAGGGGGCCGGAACTGACGCCGAACGCGGGACAAGACATGATCCTGTGGTGCCAGAAACAACCGGAATGGACAAAGAAGCCATACGGAAACAGCCAGGAAACAAAGGTTAGATAGAATGGGAACTAAATTCGGGGTCCAAAGCAAGCTTCTGATATCATTTGCTTTGGTAGGACTAATGGCGGTTATTTCTGCCATCGTCGGTGCGGTATCCTTCAACCAATTCGGCAATGCGCTGAGCACAATCACAGAAGAAAAGCTTCCGCCGATTGCCGCAGCACAGTCACTTGCGACCGGAAGTGCCGAGATTGTTGCGATTGCGCCACGTATCGTGGCCGCTGCCAATCCGGACGAGGAAATTGCGATCAATGACGAACTTGCGGTGCGCCTGGACGAACTTTCCGTCCTGATCGAGGAAATCGAGGCAACCGGCTTTATGCCGGCTGTGATCGCAAGCATCAATGATAACCGCTCCCTGCTCGCGGATAACCTTCGTCAGCTTCACGAAGTGACCCAGGAACGCTTCCAGATCAGCAACGAAAAGTCTGATAAACTCGACGAGTTCCAAAGTCATGCCAAGCGTTATGCCGACACCCTGAAGCCGCTGCTGTCCTATACCCAGAACGACATGGCCCAGGGCACCGAATACGCTTCGTCCTTTGAAGATGATCCGTCAAAAAAATTCAGTACCGACAAGACAGAAATTCTAGAGGCTTTCCAGAAGTTCGCGTCAGCGATCGAGACACGTACTCCGATCCTCGAGATCGAACGTCTCGGTTCGGCCGCATCCAACATGATTATTTCCAGCACCACGGAAACGCAGGCTGTCCGCCTGTCGATCATTCCGGTGCGCATCCGCGGCGTTTATGCCGACGCGCTGAGCAAGCTTGATACGCTTGACAATGACCGCCTCAAGGCCTTTTACGTCGACCTGATTGGCAAGATGCAAAAGCTTTCGGTTGGTGAAGGCAGCCTGCCGGACCTTCGTAAACGTGAACTTGAGGCGACGGAAAGAAGTCAGGCACTTGTCGTACAAAGTGGCGAATATGCCAATGCCATGCGTAACAGCGTTGCGGAACTGGTTGCCGGTCTGAATGCAGAAGTTGACGAGGCCGCCGCCCAGGCAAAAGTTGTCGAGAAACAAAGCCTGACCGCCCTGTTTGTCGTCGCAGTTGCAGCGATCATCATCTCGCTTGCGATCTATGTACTGTATGTGCGTGGCAACGTTCTGCGCCGTCTTGGCAGCCTGCAGAAAACCATGGTTCAGCTTGCAGATGGCAACCTTGATGTCGTTGTCCCCTCCAAGGGCAAAGACGAAATCAGTGCCATGGGCCGTGCGGTTGATGTCTTTAAGGACAACGCGCTTAAGGTTCAAGCCATGCAGGCGGAAGAAGAACGCCTTAACCGTGAACGCAATGAAGCGCTTCGTGATGAATTGCTGACGCTGGCTGATACCCTGCAAAACGAAGTCGAAAGTGCCGTGAATGAAATCGCGGCCCTTGGCGATCAGCTTCAGGGGGTATCGGGCCAGATGACGTCGAGCGCGGAACTGGTTTCAGGCCAGACCGAAGACGTTGCGAGCTCTGCACAGGAAGCAACCGGCAATGTCGAAACGGTTGCAGCCGCGACCGAACAGCTGTCGGCATCGAATGCGGAAATCAACCGTCAGATGGCGGAATCGACCCGCATTTCAAGCGAAGCTTCCAGTCGTGCACAGGAAACCAACGAACTGGTTCACAGCCTGTCGCAGTCTGCAGATCGTATTGGCGAAGTGATCGCCCTGATCACCGACATCGCAGAACAGACCAACTTGCTTGCACTTAACGCGACCATCGAGGCCGCCCGTGCTGGCGATGCCGGCAAGGGCTTTGCGGTTGTTGCCGCAGAGGTCAAAAACCTTGCCAACCAGACCGAAAAAGCCACCGAGGAAATTTCTGGCCAGATTTCTGGCATCCAGAAAGCAACCGGTGAGTCTGTGAACGCAATCGGCGATATCGGCCGCATCATTGAAAACATCAATGAAATCGCGACCACTATCTCCGCTGCGGTTGAGGAACAAGGTGCAGCAACAGACGAAATCACGCGCAATGTGCGTGGTGCGGCTGATCGCACACGTTCTGTTTCGGCCTCGATCACGGAAGTTGCCAACGAAACCAGCAAGACCGGTGAACTTTCTGGTCAGGTTCTGGCAACTGCGCAGGATGCCTCGCAGAAGGTTGAAAACCTTCGCTCGCGGATTAACGGCATTCTTGATGATCTGCGCCAACAGGCAAATGAGCGCGCAGCGTCCTGATCCTGCCTGACGTACTTTTAAAAAGGCCCGCCAATGGCGGGCCTTTTTTTGCATGCGTCCGGGGGCGAGATATTGAATAACGACCGCCGTCCCCCAAATCAAAACGCAACCGTCGTAACGCGCAATCTTGGGCCAATACCTGGCCATATACAGATGTACAGGTTGGTTTGAAAAGCCATGATCGCGGCGGCGATACTGTGCTATATCTGCTTCCAATGATAAAAAATCAGGCCCCACTTTAATCACCCTTGATCCTGTTCGGGGCAGGACACGGGTATCCCCAAAATGTGGCTTGGCAGGGAACAGACGTTCAAACGACGCATGTATACGCGTCGGCACGAGGCCGTGTTGACGCTTGGCTCTTTGGTCTACGGGGTAAGATAAATTATGGGTTTTAGTATCAAGCGCGGCACCAAGCCGTCTTCGCCAAAAAAGAAATCCACAGACAAAGCAAAAAAATCCAATAAAGCAGGACACGGCGTTCGTGAAAAATTGGCAGGTGCATTCTTTCTTGTCGGTCTGATTGCAATTCTGGCTGCAGCCGTATCGGTCTTCTCATTTACAAAATTCGGCAACCAGCTTGACAAGATTGCCTATGAGCAGCTTCCGCCCATGTTTGCCGCGCAGCAGCTTGCGACGACCAGCGCGAAGATTGTGGCATCCGCACCACGTATTGTTGCTGCCTCAACCATCGAGGAAGAACAGGCCGTCAAAGCCGACCTTGATGTGATGCTGGCAACCTTGCAAGAAAACCTTGCCGTCCTCGACGAGTCCGGTCTTCCGGAAGAAACCCTTGCGGTGATTGAAGGCAATGGCCAGAGCCTTGCCGAAGCTCTGCAGGAACTGCATGACACGACCATCGAACGGTTTGAAGTCGCAAGCGAGCTGTCAGATTCAATCTCCAAGTTCCAGCAGCTGACCGGCAAATACAACTCGATGATCCAGCCGATCCTTTCGGCATCCCAGACCAACATCACCTCGATCACCAGCCAGGTTCAAGAGCTGCGTCAGGCGGGTGCCTTCATGACCGAGGAACAGGAAGCCTCGATCAAGGGGTTGCTGTTCAAGCTTGACGAATTGATGGCAGCGCAGGCGCCGATCACCCGTCTGGCAAACAGTGGCGCGGAAATCAGTAATACGGTTCTGTCGGCCGCGTCATCGGATGACCGCATGCAGCTTCGCATCATGGGGGTTCAGGTGCGTGGTGCGGTTGGTGTTGTTGCCAACACGATTGCCGAGCTTGAAAACGCAAAACTCCGTAAGTTCTATGAGGGTCTTCTTGGCGATATCAAGAAACTGTCGATGGGGCGCAAAAGCATCTCGTCGCTGCGCAGCAAGGAACTCAAGCTTGCAGACGAACAGATCGATATCGTTGAAGACAGCGCCGAATTTGCTGCCGCCATGGAAGATGGTGTGAACATGCTTGTTGGCGATCTTCAGTCGGGCGTGGACAAATCGGCTGATGCTGCCAGCACCCTTACCCAGCAAAGCTCTGTCGTGATGTACGGGGTTGGTGGCGCTGCGATTGTCATCCCGCTTCTGATCTATCTGGTTTATGTGCGTGGCAACCTTCTGCGTCGTCTGGCCGGTCTTCAGAAATCGATGATTTCGCTGGCTGATGGTGATCTTGAAGTGGCCGTACCGTCGGCGGGAAGTGATGAAATTTCCGCCATGGGCCGCGCCGTTGACGTGTTCAAGGCCAACGCCATCAAGGTCCGCGACATGCAGGCCGAGGAAGAGCGCCTTAACCGCGAACGCAATGAGGCGCTCCGTGATGAATTGCTTACGCTTGCCGACAACCTTCAGGGTGAAGTCGAAAGTGCGGTGAATGAAATCGCGGCCCTTGCCGAACAGTTGCAAGGTGTTTCCGGTCAGATGACTGACAGCGCCGAACTTGTTTCGGGGCAGAGTGACGAAGTGTCGAAATCGGCTGATGAAGCTACCGGCAATGTCGAGACTGTTGCCTCGGCGACGGAACAGCTTTCAAGTTCGAACGCGGAAATCAACCGTCAGATGGCGGAAACCACGCGCATTTCGAACGAAGCTGCACAGCGTGCGCAGCACACCAACGAACTGGTCAACAGCCTGTCACAGTCGGCAAGCCGCATTGGCGAGGTGATCGCACTGATCACTGACATTGCCGAGCAAACCAACCTTCTGGCGCTGAACGCGACCATCGAGGCGGCCCGTGCTGGCGATGCGGGCAAGGGCTTTGCGGTTGTCGCGGCAGAGGTCAAAAACCTTGCCAACCAGACTGAAAAGGCGACTGAGGAAATCTCTGGTCAGATTACCGGCATTCAGAAAGCCACCGGTGAATCGGTCAATGCGATTGGCGAGATCGGCTCGATCATTGACAGCCTCAACGAGATTGCCACGACCATCTCGGCAGCGGTTGAGGAACAGGGTGCGGCAACCGACGAGATCACGCGCAACGTGCGTGGTGCGGCAGACCGTACCCGCGCAGTGTCAGCATCGATTGCCGAGGTTGCCAATGAAACCGGCCGCACCGGTCAGTTGTCTGGTGAAGTTCTGACCACGTCGCGTTCGGCATCCGAGAAAGTCAGCGAAATGCGCACCCGCATTTCCAGCATTCTGGATGATCTGCGCCAGCAGGCCCGTGATCGCGCGGCCTGATCCGAACCACACATCTGAAATGACAAAGGCCCGTCATCTGGCGGGCCTTTGTCTTTGGGCTAAAGATATTCAGTGCTTGTGCACTTTGCCTATGTGCTTGGCCTTATGCGCTGGGCCAGCTGCCTTTAAGGCGTCCACCTATCCGTACGGCCTCAATCCGTTTGGCGAGCCCCGTCTTGTCATCGGTTTCAACATACACACCACATACCGTGGCCGGACCATCTGCCGGTTCAAACCGGCCAGACGGCATCTTTGTGATGAACTTGCGGACCGAGTTTTCCTTTTTCATGCCGATCACGGAATCAAAGTCGCCGCACATGCCAACATCGGTCTGATAGGCCGTGCCATGTGGCAGTATCTGGGCATCAGCGGTCGGCACATGGGTGTGCGTGCCCAGAACAAGCGACGCCCGCCCGTCACAATGGTGCCCAAAGGCCATCTTTTCCGACGTGGTTTCAGCATGGAAATCAAGGATCACCGCATCAACATTCTTGCCCAGCTTGTACTTGGCAAACAGCTTGTCAGCCCCCTGGAACGGGCAGGAAAGCGGATCCATAAACAGGCGGCCCATCATGTTGATGACGCAAACCTTTTTGCCCGCTTTGGTCTTGAAGACGTAATCACCATTGCCCGGCGTGCCATCGGGGAAGTTCCAGGGGCGCAGCAGTTTTTCGTCTTCATCAATATAGGCGATGATTTCGCGCTGGTCCCAGACATGGTTGCCCGTGGTCAGGACATCGGCACCAGCAGCATAGAATTCCTTGCAGATCTTTGCCGTGACGCCAAAGCCGTGGGCTGCGTTTTCGACATTCACCACCGCGATATCAACCGACAAACGGTCACGTAACATAGGGAGCGCCTCAAGCGCTGCCTTGCGACCGGATTGCCCCAGAACGTCGCCAAGATGAAGTAAACGCATTGTGCTTCCTGTATTGCGTCAGCCAGCAGGCAGACATGTTTCGTTTAATGCACCCTGCCCCGGGACGCATGACCGGCATCACGAAATGGAAAAGGGATTTTTAGGGTCATGACCCTTAGCAAAATAATCGGGAGCCACCGCTGCCGTTGGCCATTTGGTAATTCCTCGTGACCTGCGAGTGCAGGTGGGCGCCGTATAACGAGACCACGGCCTCGACAGGGACAGCTCCCTAGAGAAATGAGCATCGGCCCCGGGAATTAGCGAACCTGACGAACAGGGCAGCTCCCTTGATGCTGTGTTCTTGATCGCCGCGAACGGCGCATCGCAAACTGTCAGCGACCGGAACTTAGTCTTCGGCCGTCTGAATTTCAAGTAGATTGCGTGATTTCGGTTCTGAGTTAAAGCAGCCATGCAGCAGGCGAATAACCAGTTGATCAGTCTTTGTTCAGACGATCTGCAAGCGTTTCGATGCGTTCGGCCATGCTTTCGATATTTTCTGCCAGCGCGTCGCTTTCTGCAGCCGACAGGCTGCCATCTTCCGCGACCGCGGCGCCACCATTTTCAAGCTTGTCCTGCACCGTACCCAGTTCATCGGCAATCAGAAGGCTGGTCATGACCAGAAGGCGCTGTTCGCCGATCTGACCAACGGCACCTGAGATTTCCTTGACCCGTTCGTCAACATATCCGGCAAGTGCATGAATTCGATCTTCCTGACCGTCGTCACATGCGATGTCATAGCTGCGACCGTTAATGCGAATGGAAACCTGTGCCATGGGTTATGCCTGCTTCTTTGCGGGTTCTTCATCAAGGACGAGTTTGAGTTGATCAACCGCACCATCAAGGCGGTTGGAAACCGTTTCGGTCGTCTGGCAAAGCCGGTCGTAATCTTCGCGGAGAGCCGAAAGTTGTCCGCGCAGGGCTTCGACTTCTGCCGTGTCAGCATTTGCGTCCTGGCTTTTGGCGTCGATCGCCGACTCCGCGACCGTTTCCAGACGTTCCAATGCTGCTTTCAGTCGATCACTTGCCTGTTGCAACCGCGACATGACCCTACCCAAATATTTGCTGTTAACTCAAAGATTACAGACGTCAAACGTCTGCTACGACAGTCCATATTCCAATATGACCTGTCGAAGATGTCATGATCATGGCTGATTTAACACCACAGATTCCGATCAACAACCGTTTTACCCGACTGTGTGCAAAACCAGTCTGATCGGGTGGCACGACAGCCATGCCCGAAACATAGAACTGGCGCTGCAAACAGGTCAACAGGACCCGTAATTGGCCCCGTCAATGCCCGTGTGGTTAACCATAATCGCGAGAACATGGCAGATTTTCGATAGAAGCGGTTGACGTATGCCCCCTGTAAGGGCATCTTCCGCGCGAATTCCGTTAATAAATGGAAAAGTGTTTTCATCGCCCGACCGCGAAACCCCCAGGAACCGCATCACATGACGACGCAAGTAGAACACAACCGCATGGCCAATGCCATCCGCTTCCTCTCGGCAGATGCTGTCGAGAAAGCCAAATCCGGTCATCCGGGCATGCCGATGGGCATGGCAGACGTTGCGACTGTTCTTTATACCAAATTCTTGAAATTCGATCCGAAGCACCCGAACTGGCCAGACCGCGACCGTTTCATCCTGTCCGCAGGTCACGGTTCGATGCTTCTTTATTCGCTTCTGCACCTGACCGGGTATGACGATTTCGATCTCGATCAGATCAAGAATTTCCGTCAGATGGGCTATCGCACTGCGGGCCACCCGGAATATGGCCACGGCGAAGGCATTGAAACCACCACGGGCCCGCTCGGCCAGGGTATTGCGACCTCGGTCGGTTTCGCCCTTGGCGAGCGCATCATGAATGCCCGCTTTGGTGACAGCGTTGTTGACCACTACACCTATGTGATTGCCGGTGACGGTTGCCTGATGGAAGGTATTTCCCAGGAAGCCATTTCGATGGCCGGTCACATGAAACTGTCGAAGCTTATCGTTCTGTTCGATGACAACGGCATTTCGATTGATGGCCCGACCTCGCTTTCGACATCGGAAGACCACAAGAAGCGCTTTGAAGCTGCTGGCTGGGACGTTCAGGAAATTGACGGCCACGATCCTGCTGCGATTGAAGCCGCCATTGCCAAAGCAAAATCCACCAACACCCCGTCGATGATTGCCTGCAAAACCGAAATCGGCTTTGGCGCACCGACCAAGGGTGGCACCGCGGCAACGCACGGCGCACCGCTTGGTGCGGAAGAACTTGCTGGCATGCGCAAGAAACTCGGCTGGGATTCTGAGCCGTTTGAAATCCCGGCAGATGTCCGTGACGCATGGCTTTCTGCTGGCGCACGCGGTGCCGAGGACTTCAATGCGTGGGGTTCACGTTTTGATGGTCTCGAAGCTGCCCTGAAAGACGAGTTCGAACGTCGTATCGAAGGCAAGCTTCCGGAAAACTGGATCGAAGCGTTCAACGACTACAAAAAGCAGATCACCGAAGAACTGCCGAAGGTTGCAACCCGCAAGGCGTCGCAGAACGTTCTTGAAGTTCTGACCAAGGCGATCCCGGAAATGATCGGCGGTTCTGCCGACCTGACCGGTTCGAACAACACCAAGACCGGCGTTCAGGCACCGATCACCGCCGACGGTGGTTATGAAGGCGCGTATATCTATTACGGTATCCGCGAACACGGCATGGCAGCAGCCATGAACGGTCTGGCGCTGCATGGTGGCGTTCTGCCCTATGGTGGCACCTTCCTGGTCTTCACCGACTATTGCCGTCCGTCGATCCGCCTTTCGGCCCTGATGAACCAGCGCGTTGTTTACGTCATGACCCATGATTCCATCGGCCTTGGCGAAGACGGCCCGACCCATCAGCCGGTCGAACATGTTGCGTCGCTGCGCGCCATGCCGAACGTGACCGTGATCCGCCCGGCCGATGCTGTTGAAACCGCCGAAGCATGGGCAATGTCGATCACCAACGAAAGCGGCCCGACCGTTCTCGCCCTCACCCGTCAGAACCTGCCGGTTCTGCGCACCGAATATCGTGACGACAACCTTGTCGCACGTGGCGGCTACGTGATTTCCGATTGCGATGGCGATCGTCAGGTCACCCTGATCGCGACCGGTTCGGAAGTCGAGATCGCGGTTGACGCGCAGGCCAAGCTGAAAGCAGACGGCATCAATGCTGCTGTTGTTTCGCTGCCGAGCTGGGAACTGTTTGACGCCCAGTCGCCGGAATACCGCAAGGACGTTCTGGGCAGCGCACCACGCGTTGCCATCGAAGCCCTTTCGGTCTTTGGCTGGGAAAAATATGTTGGCGACAACGGCAAGGTTGTCGGCATGCACGGATTTGGTGCCTCGGCACCGGCCCCGGTCCTTTACGAGCATTTCGGCATCACCGCCGACGCGCTGGTCAAAGCGGCCAAGGAACTGGTTTAATTTACAGGGCCGGATCGGTAACATGCCGATCCGGCCTTTTTTCTATGGGTTCTTGACCCTAAGCCGTGATTGATACTCCCCAGGTACCAATCATTATAATTTTGGAGGGATGAATGGCTATTCGCGTAGCGATTAATGGTTTTGGCCGTATCGGCCGTCTGGTTCTGCGTTCTATCGTTGAAAGCGGTCGCACCGACGTTGAAGTTGTTGCCATCAACGACCTGGGTGACGTCCACACCAACGCACATCTTCTGAAATATGATTCCGTTCATGGCGTTCTGGCCAATGACGTCAAAGCCGAAGGCGATGATCTGGTCATCGACGGCAAGGCGATCAAGGTTTGCTCTGAACGTGACCCGGCGAACCTGCCGTGGGCCGACCTTAAAGTCGACATCGCGTTCGAGTGCACCGGTATCTTCCTTGACGAAGCGGGCGCAGGCAAACACCTGACCGCAGGCGCCAAGCGCGTTCTGATCTCTGCCCCGGCAAAGGGTGACATCAAGACCGTTGTTTACGGTGTTAACTCTGACAGCCTGACCGCTGATGACGTCATCGTTTCGAACGCATCCTGCACCACCAACTGCCTGGCACCGGTTGCAGATGTTCTCAACAAAACCGTTGGCATCACCAAGGGCTTCATGACCACTGTTCACGCCTTCACCGGCGACCAGAACACCGTGGACAGCCTGCACAAAGACCTGCGTCGTGCCCGTTCGGCATCGCTTTCGATGATCCCGACCTCGACCGGTGCTGCAAAGGCTGTTGGTCTTGTTCTTCCGGAACTCAAAGGCAAGCTCGACGGTACCGCGATCCGTGTTCCGACCCCGAACGTCTCGATGGTTGACCTGACCTTCGTGGCTGGTCGTGACACCACCGTTGATGAAGTCAACGCAGCAATCAAGGAAGCCGCAAACGGCCCGCTTAAAGGCGTTCTTGGCGTTTGCGAAGCTCCGCTGGTTTCGGTTGATTTCAACCACAACCCGAACAGCTCGACCTTTGATGCGACCCAGACCCAGGTAATGGACGGCAACTTCGTTCGTATCCTGTCCTGGTATGACAACGAGTGGGGCTTCTCCAACCGTATGAGCGACACCGCTGTCGCCATGGCGAAGTTCCTCTAAGCATCGCTTAGGTCAAAATTTTTCAAGGTGCCCGAAGTTCTGCTTCGGGCACTTTTCTTTTGCGCCTCTTTCCGTCACTGTCTAGGTGACACGCCTATCAAGACAAACAGGAGCCCGGCCCGTGAGCCTTCTTTTCAAGGAACTTGATTATCGCCCGACACCGATGGGGGTTTTAAGCCTGCGTCGCCGACGTGAGTTGAGCCTTGATATCGATGTCTATGAAATCAAGCTTGATGAAGAATACCTGATGTCGAGCCTGTTTACCGATGCCGAGATTGCGCTGGCCGATCTGGGGTTGGCCGAACTTGATCGCGAGAACCTTGATGTGGTCGTTGGTGGCTTGGGCCTTGGCTATACCGCCAAGGCAGCGCTTGATAATCCCAAGACTGGCAAGCTGACCGTGCTTGATACCCTGCCCGAGGTGATCGAATGGCATCAGCAAGGATTGCTGCCCTTGGGGGATCAACTTTCAAACGACCCGCGTTGCGCATTGGTGCATGGGGATTTCTTTGCCGCAGCACTTTCCGATACGCCGGGCATGAACCCGGATGCATCCGAAAAACTGCATGACGCGATCCTTTTGGATGTCGACCATTCGCCGGGCAATGTCCTGCATGAAGACCACAAGCGTCTTTACACCAAGGATGGCTTGGCGAAGCTTGCGACCCATCTGGTGCCGGGGGGGATTTTTGCCCTGTGGTCGACCGAGATGCCCGAACCATGGTTTGAAGAGAACCTGAAATCCGCGTTCGAGACCATCCGGGCCGACGTGATTACGTTCAAGCATCCGCTGATTGATCGTGAAGACATCAACACGGTCTATGTTGCGCGCACCAAGGCCTGAGCAAGCATCATGACCAACCTGCCCGCCCTGATCATCCGCGTTCACGGCATCACTGGTGCCCGATCCGCCTGCCGGATTCTGGGAGATCGTGGGTTTGCGCTGCTGTCGCCTGTTCACGCAGCCCAATCACACGGGGCACAATGGTTTGCCGATCTGATCACGCTTGTGCGCGAAGAATTCCCGGCATCTGACATCACAGCGATCCTTGATTGTCGCGGAAGGGTTTCTGGTGCACTGACCGCGATTGAGCTTGGCCTTGATGCGGTGATGGTCGATCCGATGCCCGAACCGCAGTTGGAAAACCTTCGGGATATGGCAGCCCAGACAAACTGTCTGGTCATGACAGAGCTCCCGGCCAAAGATGTGATTTATCAGATGGCCGATGACCTGTTGCCCGATCATGAACTGGACAAGCGGTTGCTTGCACATCTTGCCGGGTAGCCTTGGCAATTGCCAAAACCGGCGTCAAAGGTTACATAACACGCAGGAAATCATCAGGAATTATCATCGTGAATTCAGACGAACTTGCCGGTCTTTATCTTCTGACGCCGCCGAAATTTGACCTTGCACCCTTTGGCGAGACGCTGAAATCTGTGCTCGATACCGGTGCGGTCGATTGCCTGCAATTGCGCCTGAAGGACGTCAGTGATGATGAGATCCGCACCGCGATTGATGCGATCCTGCCAATGTGCGTGGATCGTGACATTCCACTGATCCTGAATGACCGTCCCGACATTGCCAGGAAATCGGGCTGCGATGGTGTGCATGTTGGCGAAGGTGATGCCAGCTATGACGAAGCCCGCGCCATCATGGGCGAGGAACATATCGTTGGTGTGTCATGCTATGACAGCCGCCACAAGGCGATGATCCTTGGCGAAAAGGGTGCGGACTACGTGGCATTCGGTGCGTTTTATCCGACCAAGACCAAAGAAGCCAAAACCAGCGTTACGCCGGAAATCCTTGAAATCTGGACGACCTTTACCACCGTGCCCTGTGTGGCAATTGGCGGCATCACGGCAGACAATGTTGCCCCGCTGGTTCTGGCAGGTGCAGACTTTATCGCGGTAACAGGTGGTGTGTGGAACCATCCGGATGGCCCCGAAGCGGGGGCAAAGGCGATCAAGGCTGCGATTGCGGCGACCGATATCTGAACTGAATACCGGCGAACGGGAAATCATATGGCTGGCAATTGGTTGCGCCAGCCATGCGCGAATGACGGGGTGTTATGCGCGTAAACCCGGATCAATCTGCTTGCAGCAAAACACCCGAACTGGTAGGTAGACCCCCTGAAATGGGGCGCTTGCCCCTTATTGCATTGTGAATCTGTGATCTGAAAGAACGGTTTGTGCCATGAAAATCAACGGCAACGAAATCCGTCCGGGTAACCTTATCGAACATAAAGGTGCCCTGTGGCGTGCAGTAAAATGCCAGGCTGTGAAGCCGGGTAAAGGCGGTGCTTTTAACCAGGTTGAACTCAAAGACATTCGTACCGGCACCAAGCTGAACGAACGTTTCCGTGCATCGGAAACCGTCGAAAAGGTTCGCCTTGAGCAGAAAGAATACACCTACCTGTTTGCCGATGGTGACATGATCACCTTCATGGACAGCGAAACCTACGACCAGATCACAGTCAATTCCGACCTTATTGGCGACGCTGCTGTCTATCTTCAGGATGGCATGGTTGTGACCATCGAATCCTTCGAAGGGGAGCCGCTTGGCGTGACCCTGCCAGAGCATGTTGTCTTCGAAATCGTCGAAGCCGACGCCGTTGTCAAAGGTCAGACCCAGTCTTCTTCCTTCAAGCCGGCTGTTCTTGAGAACGGTGTTCGTGTGATGGTGCCCCCGCATATTGAATCGGGTACGCGCATTGTCGTGAACACGGTTGAAGGCACCTATGTCGAGCGTGCCAAGGACTAAGGGCCTCCCTGCCCGCCGGTCCGGAAAGCGGACCTTCTTTTAATTCAAATTCCGGGAGATATGCCGTGCGAGGCGCCGCCCGTCGTTCTGCAAATATCAACGTGATGTACAAGGCTGTCGAAAAGGCAGCCTATGGACTGAAACGCGACTTCGGTGAAGTCGAAAACCTTCAGGTTTCGATGAAAGGCCCGGCAGATTTCGTATCTGCGGCTGATCACCGTGCCGAAAAACGCCTGCGTGAAGAGCTTGAGCGTGCCCGTCCGGGCTATGGCTTCCTTCTTGAAGAAGGTGGCGAGGTCAAGGGCTCCGATCCCGAGCATCGCTGGATCATTGATCCGCTTGATGGCACCACCAACTTCCTGCATGGCATCCCGCATTTTGCGATTTCGGTTGCCCTGCAAAAGGGTAACGAAATCATCGCTGGCATGATCTATGACGTTGCCAAGGATGAGTGCTTCTGGGCGGAAAAAGGCGTCGGTGCGTTCCTTGATAACCGTCGCCTGCGCGTTTCGGGCCGTCGTCGCCTGAATGAATGCGTTCTGGCCTGCGGTGTTCCGCACCTTGGCCATGGCGATCACGCGACATTTGAAAAGCAACTGCACTCGGTCATGGACCGTTGTGCCGGTGTACGCCGTATGGGGGCTGCAGCCCTTGATATGGCCTATGTTGCGGCTGGCCGTTATGACGGATACTGGGAATCTCACCTGAATGCGTGGGATATCGCAGCCGGTATTATCCTGATCTCCGAAGCGGGCGGTTACATCCGCGATGAAAAAGGCGGCACCAACATGCTGGCTACCGGCAGCGTCGTTGCAGCCAACGACTACATCCAGCCTGTGCTGGCCAAGACGCTGAAAAAGGCAATTGCGGGCTAACACACCGCTTTTGTTACTGTTTTTTGAAAGGGGCGCTTCACAATTTGCTGAAGCGCCCCTTTTGCATTATCGGTCAAAGCGGTTGTCCATTACCTGTCTCTAAGCTATTGTGCATGGGACTATGCGGCCTAAATGCAGGCCCATAGACAACAGGGGGGCATTCCGAAGGTTTGCGGGTGCCTAATGATCGACACAAAACTGTGTGAAATAGAATAGCGTTACCAAAACGATTTCAAACACAGGGTATTAAGGGGCCTGCGATTTGATGATGGGGTATTCCAAGATTTCGGTGCTTGCGATGACGGCCGCACTGGGAACAACCGTGTTCTTTGGGGCAAACGCATCCGCGCAACAATACTCCCCCGTTTCGGTTGATAGCAGCGTTCAGGTAAACTGGGACGTGGCAGATGGCTATGGCGGACAACCGACCGTGCCACAATATCTGTCCCCGACTGTTTCACGCGATCACATCGTCGTGCCCGGCGGTGATCTGATTTTCCCGGAAAGCAAACCAAAATCGACCTTCCTGGCTTCGGATCAGTTTGCCAGTGCCTCTGGCGCAGGCGGCTATGACGGCGGCTTTGAAACGGTTGTCATTGATGGATCAGGTGGTGGCAACGCCTTTCCCACCCAGTCAGAGTTTTACGGCGTACCCGGCGTTGCGGCGCCCTCACCGTCTGCTGCCCAGGCACAGGCAATGATGGATGACGGCGCAAATCAAACCATCGTGTTGAACCAGCCGGAACCAACCGCCGCACCGCGCAGCAAGCCCGCAGCCCCCACCACCAGCGAAAGCAGCGCTGCGGCACCTACCCCGCTGACGAAACCGGCACCAGCACCGGAGCCAATGCCAAGCGTCGCAGAACCAGCGCCTGAAGCAACATCATCACCAGCGCCGGTGACGGAAACAGCAGAAGAACAAAGCGTTCCGGCGGCCCCGGCCGCGCCAGAGATTGCGCCGATTGCAGATGCACCTGAACCGCCTGCTGCACCGGCACCTGACACCACCCAGCCCGCAACCGAGATGGCCGACACTGCAGAGCCTGTGACCGAACAGGCTGCCCCGCCGGCACCTTCGGCCGAAGAAGCAGCCATTCCGCCGGAAACCGCACCGGAACCAATGCCTGCTGCCGGGTCTGATGAATACAGCCTTGGTTTTGCGGCTGAAAGCTTTGAGCTTAGCGACGCCGCCAAGCGCCAGCTTGACAGCGTGATTGCAACCATGGGTCAGGATGAAAACCTGCGCATCCAGTTGCAGGCATACGCACAAGGCGATGGATCAAACGCATCCAAGGCGCGTCGTCTGTCGCTGTCGCGCGCGCTTCAGGTACGTTCCTATCTCATTGACCGGGGTGTGCGCTCCACGCGCATTGATGTTCGCGCTCTTGGTGCGAATGTTCCGTCCGGCCCCGCCGATCGCGTCGATATCAAAACCGTTCAACGCTAGGATTAATCCGTTATGAGCAGCAATTCGGCAAATGGCACGGGATCTCTCCCGCCCATTACCAAACCCGGAAGTTATCTGACACGCATGGCAATCTTCGTTGCCATTATTGCCGGGGTTGGCGCCCTGTTGTACCCGGCGCTGTCTGATGCCTTTATGGCCAATGCTGTTCTCAATGGCCTGATCCTAGGCGTGTTTGTCGTCGGCGTCATTTACACGTTCCGCATGGCCGCAAGCCTGTCACCGGAAGTCACCTGGATCGAGGATTTCCGGCGTTCCCGCCCGGGTCTGACATCACAGGTTCCGCCAAAACTTCTGGCCCCGATGGCCAGCATGATGGCCGAACAGCGCCGTGACCGCCCGCAGCTTTCGACGACTTCGACCCGGACGATCCTTGACTCGATCCGTTCCCGACTGGATGAAAGCCGCGAATTGTCGCGCTATGTCGTTGGCCTTCTGGTGTTTCTTGGTCTGCTGGGGACCTTCTGGGGCCTGCTTCAGACCGTCAACTCGGTTGCCGGTGTGATCAGCAACGTCAATGTTGGCAGCGGGTCAAACATGGATCTTTGGTTCTCTGAACTCAAAGACGGGCTGTCCGAACCGCTCAGCGGCATGGGCACAGCGTTCTCGTCCTCGCTGTTTGGTCTTGCAGGCTCGCTTGCGCTGGGCCTTCTGGACATGCAGGCCGGTCAGGCACAGAACCGGTTCTTCAACGACCTTGAAGAATGGCTTTCAAGCTTTACCCGCCTTGGGTCGGGTGGCGGCATTTCCGATGGTGAACAGTCAGTTCCGGCCTATCTTTCGGCCCTGATCGAACAGATGGCAGACAATATGGAAGGGTTGCAGAACTCTATCCAGCGATCGGAAAGTTCGCAGATCAAATCGCACAATACGCTGATTGATCTGGCCGACAAGCTATCCACCCTGACCGATCAGATGAAGGCCGAACAACAGTTGATGGTCAAGCTGGCTGAAAACCAGATGCACCTCAAACCGGTTCTTGATCAGTTGGCTGATTCCATGAAGATGGGCAGCTTCGGCATTGATGATAACACCCGCGCCCACATCCGTTCGCTTGACAATACGCTTGGCCGTATTGGCGAAGAGCTGACCATGGGCCGCCAGCAATCCACACAGGAAATCAGAAGCGAGATCAAGCTTCTCGCCCGCACCATCGCCGCCATCGCCGAGGAGGGCTGATCGCATGATCGGGCTTTCGCGCCGTCGTAACCGCGATGTAAATACGTGGCCGGGCTTTGTTGATGCGCTGGCAACCCTTTTGATGGTGATCATCTTTCTTCTGATGATCTTTGTCATTGCGCAGGTTTATCTTGGTGCGGCCCTTTCGGGCCGTGACGAGGCCCTGAATGACCTGACCGCGCAGGTCAACGAGCTGACCAATTTGCTGTCGCTTGAACGCGGCAACAATCAGCGTATGGAACTCGAACTGACACAACTGACAACCGAGCTTTCCAACACGGCTGATCAACGTGATGATTTGCGTGCACGTGCCGCGACCCTGGCCGATCAATTGGCTGCTGCCGAACTTTCCGCCGACGAGATTGAGCAGAAACTTCTGGCAGCCTTAGCATCGCTTGAAGACAAGGAAGCCGAACTGACCGAACTTCGCGAAACGACAGGCGAAAAGATTTCGGATCAGGAAACCCGCATTGACGAGCTTTCAGCCCTTTTGGCATCGCGCGCGGCTGAACTTGAAGATCAAAAAAATCTGAGCGAAGAAGCACAAGCGCAAGTCGCCGCCCTTAATCAGCAGATGCTGGCCCTGCGCCAGCAACTGGCCCGGATTGAGGCCGCGCTTGAGGCATCCGAGCGCGAGAACGAGGAAAAAGAAGCCCAG
Organism: Thalassospira sp. MCCC 1A01148; assembly: GCF_001613795.1. GTDB lineage: Bacteria > Pseudomonadota > Alphaproteobacteria > Rhodospirillales > Thalassospiraceae > Thalassospira. Next base: position 109,933 of record NZ_LPVZ01000022.1, on the reverse strand, counting down.
ATCGTCAATCTTGGCAACCGCCTGAATGCGGCCCTTGCCACCAAGGTTGCCGAACTGCAGCGTTATCGTTCGGAATTCTTTGGCCGCCTGCGTGAAGTTCTGGGCGATCGTCAAGATATCCGTGTTGTCGGGGATCGCTTTGTCTTCCAGTCCGAAGTGCTGTTTGGATCGGGCGAGGCAGAGCTTGGCGAAGAAGGCAAGGATCAGTTGGCCAAACTGGGCGAAACGCTGACCACGATCGCAGCAGACATTCCAGATGACATTGACTGGGTCATGCGTGTTGATGGCCATACCGACAAGGTGCCGATCCGAAACCTTCAGTTTGCCTCGAACTGGGAACTTTCGGCCGCCCGTGCGATTTCGGTGGTCAAATTCCTGATCGATCAGGGTGTACCGCCCAACCGTTTGGTTGCCGCTGGCTTTGGTGAATACCAGCCGCTCGATAACCGTGATGATGAAATCGCCTATCGCCGCAACCGGCGCATTGAGTTCAAGATTACCGAGCGATAAGCCAAAGCACCAAAACAGACCTTTTAACGGCACCCTTTAGGGGTGCCGTTTTTGGTTTGGGCGCACTGAAATCCAATTAAAATGGAACCAATCCGCGTTGTGTTACGTTCAATGTCAATGAGCCTTGCAACAAAAAGGAGGCCCAAATGACAACAACACATCGCGAAACCGTAGGCGTTTTTGACGATATCAAACAACTCCAACAGGCGGCTGATGATCTGGCGCAAGCCGGATTTGATCAGCAGAAGGAGCTTAGCCTTCTTGCCAATGAAGGGACCGTCGAAGACAAGCTTGGCCATATTTACAGCAAGGCCGAGGACATCGACAACGACCCTGACATGCCTCCGCTTGCCTATACGACGCCGACACCGATCGGCAATGCCGAAGGCGCATTGATCGGTGCCCCGATGTATGCAGCGGCCTTTGGCGCCGCCGGTGCCGTCATTGCAGCGGGTGGCCCGATTACACTGACCATTTCAGCGATTCTCGGCGCGGGCGGTGTTGGTGCTGCTGCTGGTGGCGTGATCGCCGCCATGGTGGGAAAGACCTATTCTTCCAAGCTGCAAGAAGAGCTTGACCAAGGTGGCTTGCTGCTGTGGGTCAAAACACCCGATCCACAAACCGAGGAACGTGCCAAGGATGTGCTTGGCCGTCACGAAGCACGCCTCGTTGAAACCCACGACGTATCTAACCCCACCACCAAAGGTGACGTCGTCTGATACCTATTCACCCCCAACCGTTCGAACGCGGCTGAACTTAAAGACAAAAAGAATCCAGGCGAACAAGCACAGGCACCAGCCGCCACGTTTGATCAACAGATGCTGGCATTGCGCCAGCATCTGGCAAACATATAGTCGGCCCTTGCCAAGACTCTTACCAAATCGCAGTTGATTTTGGTGAACACCAGCTACTTAACTAGCGCGATGACGAAATCGCCCTTTACCGAACTAAGCCCAAGATTACCGGGCGGCGGGCATTCCCAGCCCATTGATTTTCGAACGATACAGGTTCCGTTTTCCCATCCCCATATGCAATTTATGGTGGAAAAACTCCAGCATGTTGAAATATAAGGAACTTAGATAAATACACAGGGGAGACCGAATGTTTTCTAAATTCCTTATCGTGGCGGGGGCTGCGCTTCTTTTGGCTGGCTGCGTAACAGACCAAGGACTGACTGATCGTAAGGGGCGTTCGCTTAGCCTTGATGATGAAGGCAGCTTTGAACCCGCTGAAAGCAGATTTAACACCTTCAAGTTTCTTGATGTTTCCAAAAGCTACTCAACGCAGGCTTATGAACGCGACAATGGGCAAGGTTGGGCTGAGATTGTTAAATGGGATACCGGAAAATCATACGTCCTGATCCAGTATGTGAACAGTGCCTGGTTCTCACGCTCAACTGAAGACAGAGCGCTTGAAGGCGCTGATTTCCGCAAGATTGCTGCGAAGATGGGTATTCCTGAAGCCAAGCACCAAATGATTGACCAGGTTTCTCCAAGAACCAAAGGATGGATCGGGAAAAACGGCGACTGTGTTGCTGGGTTCTTTGCCAAACGTTTCAAACGGTTTACCCCGTATGACAACGACAGAGGTTATTCGGATGCCATTGTCGAATTTGCCGGCTGCAGCAAATTCTCGGAATCTCCCGAAGCCATTATGCAAGGGATCAATCTGATCACGGAAGCAGATGAAGCACAGCTCGCTGCCGCCTATTTGAACATTGGTCCTCTGGGAAACAACGGCTCGACCCTTACGTCGCAGAATCAAACTTGGACGTTTGAAGGAGACTGGGACGGCGTTTCTTCCGAGATTGAAGGTGAAGTCAGAAAGAAAGGCGCAGCACAGTTCGATTTCTCGTTTGATATTACTGAGGCAGACGCAAGCTGCAGCGGCACTGCCATTACCGGTAGCGGTACTGGCAACACAGGCACATGGAAACTGCTATGTGACAACGGCCTGAAAGCTGACGGCATGTGGACCAAACACGAGGGGCAACCGATCAAGGGAGCCGGTGCAGACAGCATGAAGCGTCGTATCAGTTTCGAGTTAAAGTCCTAGACATCCACACCAAATCACCAGAGACATATCGCATATCATGTCTGAGTAAATGCCCCGCAGGTCACCGCCTGCGGGGCTTACATATTTACTGGTACAGGCGCATTGATCAGGTTAGCGTCGCTACTTCGCCACCAAGATGTTCTATAAAATTTCGCGTTCGGAGCTCCCATGCTGCGTGATATTTCGCCCCAAAGTATTTTCATGGGCCTGCTGGCCGGTTTTGTTGGCTCTGCCAGTTCGTTTGCGGTTGTGCTTCAAGGTCTTACCGGCGTTGGCGCCAGCCCGGAACAGGCGGCATCTGGCCTGATGGCGCTATCCCTTTCGATGGGCATTTGCGCAATTGTTCTATCCCTTAAAACCCGCCTGCCGATCAGCATTGCATGGTCAACACCCGGTGCAGCCCTTCTCGCGACATCTGGCGCAATTGAGGGCGGCTTTGCTGTTGCTGTTGGCGCGTTCATCGTTTGCGCCATCCTGATTATCATCAGTGGCGTTTGGAAGCCGCTGGGCCGTGCGGTTGCAGGTATCCCTGCCCCTTTGGCAAACGCGATGCTGGCCGGTGTGTTGCTGGGTCTGTGCCTTGCGCCGGTCAAGGCGGTTGCCTTTGATCCGTTGCTTGGTCTTCCCATCGTGATCGCATGGATTGTAATGGGCCGGTTTAACCGGTTGCTTGCCATCCCGGCCGCCCTTTTGGCCTTTGTCGGGGTGATGGTGTTCGGCATTGAGTTCCCTGAAAATGCGCTTGCCGATCTGGGTGGGGCAATTGCGCCGCCCGTTGAATTCGTCATGCCGGAATTCACATTGGCCGGACTGGTCGGCATTGCCTTGCCGCTTTTCATCGTCACCATGGCATCGCAAAACATTCCGGGTACGGCGGTTCTGCGCGCTAATGATTATGAAACCCCGCCAGGGCCGCTGTTTACCGTGACCGGGATATTCTCGTTATTATCTGCCCCGTTTGGTGGACATGCAGTTAACTTGGCCGCCATCACCGCAGCCCTTTGTGCGGGCAAGGATGCCCATCCCGATCCGGCCAAACGGTATTGGGCCGCTGTTTCGGGCGGCGTTTTCTATATCGTGTTTGGCCTTTTGGCCGGGCTGGTTACGGCGTTTATCAGCCTGGCACCCGGCATCCTGATCGAGGCGGTTGCAGGCCTTGCCCTGATTGGGGCGTTTGCCGGATCCGCCGTTGCCGCCTTCAAGGACGAAGATGGACGTGAAGCAGCCGCCGTGACCTTTATCGTGACTGCGGCTGGTTTGACATTCTATGGGATTTCGGGTGCGTTCTGGGGCTTGCTTGCCGGTGGGCTGATTTATTTCCTGACCCATCTGCGCAATGGCAAAAAGAAACCGGACTGAAAACTCAATCCGGTTTCGATCTTCGGTCCTGGACCAATTTGACTTTGGGTTCGGTGCTTGGTGGTGTTTCTGCCACCTGCCCGTCTGTCAGTTTCGAGACGGCCTCAAACTGTGACAAGAAGACATCGCCGGTCAGTTCATCAAGGAAGTGGGTCTTTTTCAGGCGATCCATCACCGGACCTTTGACCTCGGACAGATGAAGCGAAATACCCATTTCCTCAAGCCGGTGATTGATCGCCTCAAGCGATTCAAGCGCGCTTAGATCAATCTCGTTCACGGCCGAGCACATCAGAACCACATGCTTTAGGTTCTTGCACCCAACCACCCGGTCGTAGAGGTAGTCCTCCAGATAGCGCGCATTGGCGAAATAAAGACTTTCATCAATCCGGATGGTTAAAACCGATGGATGGGTAATGACCTTGTGACGCAGGATGTTTCGGAAATGCTGGGTGTCGGGCACAAGGCCGACCTCGGCAATATGCGGGCGCGATGTTTTGTACAAAAACAGCCCGATCGAAAGTACCACACCGGCGGTCACCCCGACCTCGACCCCAAGACCAAGGGTCAGAAGGATGGTTGCCAGAACCGCAATGAAATCCGCCTTGGAATATTGCCAGCTGGTTTTCAGGATCGAGAAATCGACCAGCGACAGCACCGCAACGATGATGGTCGCAGCAAGGGTTGCTTTGGGCAGAAAGTAAACCAGTGGCGTCAGCGCCACGGCGGCAATAGCCAAACCAACAGCGGTAAAAGCCCCGGCCGCAGGTGTCTGCGCCCCGGCGTCAAAATTCACGACCGAGCGGGCAAAACCACCCGTGACCGGATAACCACCCGTGAAGCCCGCGCCGATATTGGCCGCCCCCAGACCAATCAGTTCCTGGTCCGGGTCAATGCGTTGACGGCGTTTGGCCGCAAGCGTCTGCGCGACAGAGATCGATTCAACAAAGCCGATCACCGAAATCAGGATGGCAGGCACCAGAAGGTCGGCCATCAGCCCCGGGCTGAAATCCGGCATGGTCAGCGGCGGCAGACTTTGCGGCACATCACCAACAATTTTGACCCCCTTATCGGCCAGACCAAGATACCAGGTCGCCGCCGTGGTGGCGAAAACGGCAAAGACCGGCCCCGCCTTGGTCAGGACATCTGCAGCCCGCACGCCAAGGCCAAGTTTACGTAAAGTGGGTTTAAGGCCCTTACGCACCCAAAACAGAAAGCCGGTGGCACAGATGCCAATGATCAGGGTCGTCTGATTGGTTTCGGGAATATGGGCAATCAAAGAGGTCACAATTTCCCAAAGGTTATGGCCGCTGGCATCCACACCAAGGATGTGTTTGAGCTGACTGGCGGCAATGATCATGCCCGATGCGGTAATAAAACCCGCAATGACCGGGTGGGAGAGGACGTTGGCCAAAAAGCCCAGCCTGAACACGCCCATCGCAAGCAGGATCGCCCCGGAAAGAACCGCAAGCGTCAGGGCAGCAAGGGCATAGCCCATGGTACCGGTTTCGGCAATATTGCCCACTGCTGCTGCGGTCATCAGGGAAACAACCGCAACCGGACCGACCGCAAGGGCGCGGCTGGTGCCAAAGATGGCATAAAGAATGATCGGCGCGATGGAGGCATAAAGCCCTGCCTCGGGCGGCAGACCGGCCAGCAACGCATAGGCAAGCGATTGCGGGATCAGCATGATCGTCACGATCACGGCTGCAATCATGTCATTGCCAAAGGCCGTCCTGTCATAGTTCTGTCCCCAATCAAAAATCGGGACATATTTCCGAAGCATGTTAAGGCGCATCAGTCGATCTCTTGAATAAGAGTGGGTCCAAGGCAGCGGTTTCACCGCCTTGGACGAAGGGTATTTTAAGTGCTGGTGACTTTTTCAGGCTTTGCCAGCCATTCCTTGCCACGCAGCATCGCCTTCCAATAAATCGGCGGCAGCAGCTTTTCCTTAAGCAACCAGGCAAGGTGCGAAGGTTTGGTGCCGTCGATCATCCATTTCGGGAAGGACGGCAAAAGCGTTCCGCCATACCCGAATTCGGCAAGAACAATGCGACCGCGTTCGACGGTGAGCGGGCAGGACCCATAACCGTCATATTGCGCCACCGGGGACTTGCCATCGATATCGGCAACCACATTTTCGGCCACAACCGGGGCCTGTTTGCGGGCCGCAGCAGCGGTTTTGGCATTGGGCGCATTCATCACATCGCCAAGCGACCAGATGTTGCTAAACGACTTGTGGCGAAGGGTCGCCTGATCGACATCCACCCAACCGGCGGCATCTGCCAGCGGGGACACACGAATGAAGTCCGGTGCCACCTGCGGCGGGCAGACATGGATCATGTCAAACGACTTCTCAACGCGTTCGACCTTGGTGTCGGGTTTGGCCACATCGAACCAGGCCTTTTTCGCCTGACCATCAATCGCCACCAGATTGTGGAAGAAATCAAGATGTGCATCGTATTTCTTCACATAGCTTTCAAGCGCTGGGACATAGTCCTTTACCCCGAACAGCACGCCACCAGCATTGCAGAAATCAATATCAATGTTCTTCAGGACTCCGCTGCGGTGCCAGTGATCGGCCGAGAGATACATCGCCTTTTGCGGGGCACCGGCGCATTTGATCGGCATTGGCGGCTGGGTAAAGATCGCCTTGCCTTCGCGCATCGAGGAAACCAGTTCCCACGTGTAAGGCGCAAGATCATAACGATAGTTTGACGTCACACCATTACGGCCCAGCGTCTCGACCAGACCTTCAACCCGGTTCCAGTCAAGTTTGAGCCCGGGACAAACGATCAGACGGTCATATTTGACCACCCGGCACCCATCAAGGATGACGGCATCGTCTTGCGGCTCGAACGCGGCAACAGCGGCCTTGATCCAGTGCACGCCCTTGGGGATCAACGATCCCATGGTCTGGGCCGTGGTGCTGGCTTCAAATACGCCACCACCAACCATGGTCCAGCCCGGCTGGTAATAGTGAATATCTGCCGGATCAATGACCGCGATCTCAAGCCCGGAACGGCGGGCCTGCAGGCTGGATGCCACCGAAATACCGGCTGCACCGCCCCCGATGATCACGACATCGTACTTCGCATCACCTTGATCGGTCGGCGTCTTGCCGCCATTGACAATCCGGCGAACAACACCGCCCATGTCATAGCCAGCCGCCTTGGTGGCGCGAAGGATTTCGCTGGTATCAAGTGTTGCGGCCTGGCTTAGCGACCAAAGCGTTGTCGAACGCGTGCCAGTGCGGCAATAGGCAAAGACCGGTTTGGGCAATTCATCAAACAGGCGGCCGAAGTCACGGGCGTCATCGTCGCTGACCTTGCCCGACACAATCGGCTGATAGCGAACCTCAAGCCCGGCTTCCTTTGCCGCATTTGAAATCTCTTCAAAGGTTGGCTGATCGGCACCCTCGCCGTCCGGACGGTTACAGACGATGGACCGGAAGCCGCGCTTGGCGATTTCCTTGACATCGTCTGCAACGATCTGCGGGCTGACAGAGAACCCGTTACTTATTGTTTTGATTTCCATGGCTTTTCCTCACCTGAGTGTTGATCAAAGCCCGTTTACCGGGACTTTCAGCATTTTTTTGCCGCTGCCGTCGGTCGGCACCTTTCCGGCGCGCATATTGACCTGAAGCGACGGGATGATCAGACGCGGCATATCAAGCTGTGCATCACGCTCGGTGCGGAACTTGATGAAGTCTTCGCGGGTTTTGCCTTCGCCAACGTGGATGTTGTGCTTTTTCTCTTCGCCGACGGTGGTTTCCCACTTGATATCACGGCCATTGGGGCCGTAGTCGTGGCACATGAACAGGCGCATATCGTCGGGCAGCGCGAGGAGCTTCTGGATGCTGTCATAAAGCGTCCCGGCGTCACCACCCGGAAAGTCGGCCCGTGCCGAACCGCCATCGGGCATGAACAAGGTGTCACCGACAAAGGCGGCATCGCCCATGACATGGACCATGCAGGCCGGGGTGTGGCCCGGGGTGTAGATGGCAAAACAGGTCATGGAGCCGACCTGATAGGTATCACCATCTTCAAACAGGCGATCAAACTGACTGCCATCGCGCTGGAATTCAGTGCCTTCGTTAAACACCTTGCCAAAGGTGTCCTGAACAACCGTGATCTTGCTGCCGATGCCAAGTTTGCCGCCGAGCTTATCCTGAATATAGGGTGCTGCCGACAAATGGTCGGCATGGACATGGGTTTCGATAATCCATTCCAGCTCAAGGCCGTTATCCTTGATAAAGGCAATGATGTTGTCGGCGTGGGCAAAGGTGATACGACCCGCCGCATAATCGATATCCATCACGGAATCGACAACTGCACAGGCGTTGCTTTCCGGGTCCTTGACCACATAGCTGATCGTGTTGGTATCTTCGTCGAAAAAGGCGGTAACTTCCGGTTTTATCGACATGTTTACCGGGTATGCAGACATGTGTTCCTCCTAAACAACTGCCTCCGTGCGGCCTTATGAGCAGCCTGCAACGGATGGATTTGCGATGTCCTATGTCCGCCAGGATTGCGGGCGAAACATCTGGGTATATTGTTTATTTTAAGAGTTCGCGATTTGCGCTTCAGTGATGAAGTCACCAAACATCGCAACATTAACAACTAATAATTCTAAAGTTGTAGAGCCGCCGGTCTTGGTACAGAATTCCTAGCTATTTGCCAGATTTTCCAATGGCATGCGCTCAATCAGCCGGATGGTACCGCGCGATTGTTCAATCCAGCCGCGACGCTGGAATTCTTGCAGCTGGCGCGAGATCACTTCACGGGCAGAGCCCAGTTCGACGGCCAGTTTCTGATGGGTTGCCGAGACCGTATCATTGTCCCCGGCCAGTTCGATCAGCTTGTGGGCGAGGCGGATGTCAAGCTTCTGGAATGCGATTTCCTCGATCACCATAAACAGGTCGGTGATGCGTTTGGAATAGGCGGTAAAGACAAACTGACGGAACTCGATTGAATCCGAGACAAGCTTGTCAAACACCTTGCGCGGGATTGCCACCGCGCGGGTTTCGGTTTCGGCAATGCCTTCTGCCGAGTAATCCTCGTAAGCCAGAAGGCAGGCCGTGGTCAGAACACAGCTTTCCCCGGCATGGACGCGATAAAGCACGATTTCACGACCGGTATCGGATGTTTGCTGGACACGCACTGTGCCATCAAGCAGCAACAACAGGTTTTCCGGCGACTTGCCCGGTCCGAAAATGACCGTATTGGCAGGAACCGTGACGATCTTGCTTTCTTCGACAAGGTAGGATCGGATGGCATCGGGCAAACGTGATAGCCCTGGAAACTGGTCGATCCAACTCAAAACCTTATCCCCCTTGAAAGCATGGATTAAAACTACATCACGTTCGATGTAAAAGTAAATTATCCCCGATGCAACTGTACTTTGGAATATCTATGAAAACGGGCAGCATGTTGCTGCCCGTGCTATGTAAGTATGCAGAGATGCCGTGGTGGCGCGATGGATGCGCCCTACGCGGTTTTCTGTGGCGGGATGTGCAGATTGCCCTTCTCGTCAATTTCCCAGAATGGATTAAACGCGACTTCCCACGCATGGCCGTCGGGGTCTCGGAAATAACCGGAATACCCACCCCAGAAGACCTTCTCGGCCGGTTTCTGGATTTTGGCCCCGGCTTTTTGCGCCTCGGCCATCACCTGATCGACGTCTTCTTCGCTGCGCGCGTTATAGGCCAGTGTCAAACCGGCAAAGCTTGCCCCGGTATCATCATCAAACTTGCCATCTTCCTTAAGCGCATCGCGCCCGAACAGGCCAAGGGCAAGACCGTTGGACAGCTGATAAAACACCACCTGCCCTTCAACCATTTCGGTCATCTGCCAGCCGAGGCCACCTTCGTAAAAGCGACGCGACCGATCCAGATCCGCAACACCGAGAGTAATCAGCGAAACACGCTGTTCCATGCTAAGCTCCTTGCTGTGCGCACCCAAAACCCGCGCGAGATTAACACAGCGCGGTATCCCCGCCGAGCATGGACTCGACCCCAACGAGCAATTTCGCACTGCAATAGATGCGCAATTTTATTGCGCGTAAATCGGTACCGGAATAAGTAAATATTAAGTTGACCCAACGTCAACAGGTGCAATCAGGCATTTTGCATAGTGCGATGCGAGTTCGTTTTGAAAAAAGGTCAGTATTTATTACCATTTCAAAGTCAGGCATTGGTCCCGCACACCAAACCTGAAACATAATTTACAGGTCATACCGAAACACTGCACAAACACCCATATCAATAAATGCAGTGCATTGGGCGCGAAATGACCCCGCATATCAGAGAGATCCGAGGGAGACCGGTCATGGCACAACATTTGGCGGCAGTTCAACTCGACGATAAATATACGCTTGAGGAAGGCCGTGTTTACCTGACAGGTATTCAGGCACTGGTGCGCTTGCCCTTGATGCAGCGCCAGCTTGATGCGCGCGCAGGGCTTAATACTGCCGGGTGCATTTCAGGGTATCGCGGATCGCCGCTTGGTGGCCTTGATCAACAGCTTTGGCGTGCCAAGAAGTTCCTGACCAAACAGCAGATCGAATTTCAGGCCGGCGTAAACGAAGACCTTGCCGCCACCGTCGTCTGGGGCAGCCAGCAGGTCAACATGTACAAAGATGCCAAATATGATGGTGTCTTTGGCATGTGGTACGGCAAGGGCCCCGGTGTTGACCGGTCCGGTGACGTTTTCAAACACGCCAATTATGCTGGCACGTCCAAGCATGGTGGTGTGCTGGTTCTCGCCGGTGACGACCATAGTTGCAAATCATCCACCCTGCCTCATCAGACCGAATATGCCTTTATCGATGCGCAGATCCCGGTTCTGAACCCGTCCGGCGTTCAGGACATTCTGGATTACGGCCTGCATGGCTGGGCAATGAGCCGCTATTCCGGGTGCTGGGTGGCGATGAAAACCATTGCCGAAACGGTGGAAAGTTCGGCTGCCGCCGATGTCGCCCCGGATCGGATCATGCCCGTCATCCCGACTGATTTCGACATGCCCGAGGGTGGCCTGCATATCCGCTGGCCCGACACGCCCAAGGAGCAAGAACATCGCCTGATGAAATACAAGCTGTATGCCGCATTGGCATATGCGCGGGCGAACAAGCTGAACAAAACCGTGATCGACAGCCCGAATGCGCGGCTTGGCATCATTACCACCGGCAAGGCCTATCTTGATGTCATGCAGGCCTTCGATGACCTTGGCATTTCCGAAGAAGACGCTACCGAGATCGGTATTCGGGTCCTGAAAGTCGGCATGAGCTGGCCGCTCAACCGTGATGACGTGCGCGAATTCGCCATGGGACTGGAAGAAATCATCGTCGTCGAGGAAAAGCGCGCGGTGATGGAAAACCAAGTCAAGGAGCAGCTTTATAATTGGCGCGAAGATGTCCGCCCCCAGGTCATCGGCAAGTTCGATGAAAAGGGTGAATGGATCCTGCCATCCATGGATGAACTGACCCCGGCACGGGTTGCCGTGGTTCTGGCTGAACGTATCAAACGTTTCTATGACAGCCCGGCCATTCATGAACGCATCGACTGGCTGGCGGAAAAGGAACGCGAAATCGCCGAACCGCGCCCGGATGTGGCGCGCATTCCATGGTTCTGCCCGGGTTGCCCGCATAACAGTTCAACCAAGGTGCCCGACGGCAGCCGCGCGATGGCCGGTATCGGGTGTCATTACATGGTCAACTGGATGGATCGCTCGACGGAGACCTTTACCCATATGGGCGGCGAAGGCGCGACCTGGATCGGCCAGGCGCCGTTTACCGATACCAAGCACGTATTCCAGAACCTGGGTGACGGCACCTACTATCATTCCGGGTCGCTGGCCGTGCGGGCCGCGGTCGCATCGGGTGTGAACATCACCTACAAGATCCTGTTTAACGATGCAGTTGCCATGACCGGCGGGCAGCCCGTTGACGGGCCGCTGACCGTGCCGCAGATCACGCGCCAGATGTATGACGAAGGTGCCAAGCGCATCATTGTTCTGTCCGATGAACCCGAAAAATACCCGATGGGCGCAGACTTCGCGCCGGGCGTTGACGTCCGCCATCGCGATACGCTTGATGACACCCAGAAAGAACTGCGTGAAATCGAAGGCGTTTCAATCCTGATCTTTGACCAGACCTGTGCTGCGGAAAAACGCCGCCGTCGCAAGCGCAAGCTGATGGTGGATCCGCCCAAGCGCGTGTTCATCAATGATCTGGTCTGCGAGGGCTGTGGCGATTGCGGCGAACAGTCCAATTGCCTTGCCGTTGTGCCGGTCGAAACAGAGTTCGGCCGCAAACGCGCGATTGACCAATCGGCCTGTAACAAGGATTTCTCCTGCCTCAAGGGCTTCTGCCCAAGCTTTGTCACCATCGAAGGCGGCGAGCTCCGCAAACCGGATGCCGCAGCCAAAGGCGATACCGGCATGGATACGGTCTTTGCCAGCCTGCCGCGCCCGACCCTGCCCGATATTGATGATCCGTGGTCGGTTCTGATTACAGGTGTTGGTGGCACGGGCGTTGTCACGATCGGCGCGTTGCTTGGAATGGCTGCCCACATCGAAGGCAAGGGTATTGTTGGCCTTGATATGGCAGGTCTTGCCCAGAAAGGCGGGGCTGTCGTCAGCCATATCCGCTTTGCCAACGATCAGAACAAGCTGCATGCCGCGCGCATTCCGGCCGGTGAAGCCAATGTGGTTCTGGGTTGTGACCTTCTGGTTGCGGCAAGCTATGAAGGGCTTGCCAAAATGCGCCGCAACTTTACCCAGGCGGTGATCAACACCCATGAAACCGTTACCGGGGCCTTTACCCACAATCCGGACTTCGAGCTTAAAACCAACGAACACATGAAGGTCATCAATGATGCCTGCGGTTCTGAGGCAGTGCATTTCGTTGAAGGCAGCGACATTGCCACCCGCCTGATGGGCAATTCGATTGCAACCAACCTGTTCATGCTGGGCGTTGCCTGGCAGCGCGGCCTGATCCCGATCAGTGAAGAGGCGCTTATGCAGGCAATTGATCTTAATGGCGTATCAATTGATATGAACAAGCAGTCCTTCTATTGGGGCCGCCTTTACGCCCATGACCGCAATCGCGTGATCGAGGTTGTCGGCCCGAACGAGGCCGAAGCCCACCCGATTGCAACCGAGCTTTCCGATATCATCGCCAAGCGCCGTGCCTTCCTGACCGATTATCAGAACCAGGCCTATGCGGATCGCTTCAGCACCCTTGTTGACAAGGTTGCGGCGGCCGAAAAGCGCCTTGGCGATGAGGACGATCTGGCCCGGACAGTTGCCAAATATTACTTCAAACTGCTGGCCTATAAGGACGAGTACGAAGTGGCGCGTCTTTACACCGATCCGGCATTCATGAAGAAAGTCACCCAGACCTTCACCGGGGATTACAAGATCAACTTCCATCTTGCGCCGCCATCACTGGCCAATGCCGACCCGGAAACCGGCAAGCCGCAGAAATCGGTTTACGGTCCGTGGATGATGTCGGCGTTCCGCATGCTGGCGAAACTGAAATTCCTTCGGGGGACCAAACTTGATCCGTTTGGCCGCAATCCGGAACGCAAGGTCGAACGCCAGTTGATCACCGACTACGAAAAACTGGTGGCCGAGGTCCTTGATGGCCTGACCCACGACAATGCACGGATTGCCAAGGCGTTGCTGGCCCTGCCCGAACACATTCGTGGTTACGGGCACGTCAAGGAAGACCACATCAAAAAGGTCAAGGCACGCGAAGCCGAACTGCTGGATCAGTTCCGCAACCCACCCGAACACCTCAAGGCAGCGGAATAAACCTGCACTCTTCCAACATCAAAGGCCCCGGAACATCCGGGGCCTTTTTGGGTTATGTCTGTCAGGAAACGAAAATCGGGTCCTTGCCATCACCGCGCAGGCGCGCAGCCGCTGTTTGACCAAACGAAATCAGAAGCTTTTTGCGGCGGGCAGCCGAAAGCCTGGTTTCGTTACTTTGGCGGATGATGGCGGCCTCAAAACGGTCCGCAACGATCAGCCCGACATCCTCCGGGATCAAATCCTTCGGGAAGTGCATCGGTACGGCAAAATAGAACCGGTCACAGTAATCAAGATAGCTTTGCCACTTCTGATCAACGCGGAAATCCTCGACCGATGATTTGACCTCAACGGCCCAAAGCTCGCCCTTTGGACCAAGGGCCAGCACATCGAGCCTGCGCCCATTACCCAGACGCAACTCCGTCAGGCAGGCCATTTGATGGTGAAATAAAAGCCGACAGACACCTTCGGTGACCTCAGCCGTGATTTCGGGGCGGGATGCGGTTGTCATGGACCCAGCTTACAAAAGCAAAAGCCCGCATCAAAGCGGGCTTTTGGTATTCACGTTCGGTCTGCTGACAGGGTGGTGTCAGCTCATACCCAGCGCACGTTTGTAGACTTCCAGGATTTCTTCCTGTTCGGTGCGCTCGTGGTCTTCCATTTTGCGCAGACGAATGATCTGGCGCAGGATTTTCACGTCATAGCCAAGCGCCTTGGCTTCACCGTAAACTTCCTTGATATCAGCCATCAAGTTGGCTTTTTCTTCTTCAAGGCGTTCGATACGCTCGACATAACTCGCAAGCTGATCGGCTGCGATACCACCGACTTCGGTCATCAATTCTTCTCCGATGATGGATTGCACAGCGGATATCCGATGCGCGGAATTCAAAGGGCCCAAACCCGTTTCGGCGCGACGATACTCAATGCACTGCCCGCTGACAAGAGCGTTAGGTCTCCGATCTTGCGTGCGGGTCGGTGCGCTCGATCAGGACATCCGCCACCGCAACCAGTGCATCCTTTGGCGTCGCACCCAGTTCGATTGCCCCGTCATAGATTTCGCGCTGTCGGCGGGCACTTGTGCCGCGTTTGACTATGGTGCGGGCATGTTCGACTTCATCGACACAGCCAAAGAATTCGGCATCGGGTCGAATGAGTTCGAGGATCTCTTCAAGCAGATCGGCATAGGGCACGATTTCACCCCGGCCAAAGTCGATCAGCCCGGCCTTTTCACCCGGATCGCTGCCGTAACGGCATGCCCGCCAGCGGTTTTCACGAACCAACATATTGGCATAAATCCGCCAGCGCTGATTATTGCGCCGCAGACGATACAGCATGCGCATCAGACATCGCGTAATCGATGCCACACAGACCGCGTCTTCAAGATCAGTACAGACATCAGCAATTCGCATTTCAAGGGTCGGCCAGCGATCAGAGGGACGCAAATCCCACCACAGCTTGGTTCCATCCTCGATCACGTCGGCATTGATCAGCATATCGACATGGCGGCGATATTCCGCCCACGAGCCAAACACTTCCGGCAGGCCGGTACGCGGCAGGTTGTCAAACACCGACAACCGGAAAGTCTGAAGGCCGGTTTCCTTGCCCCGCCAGAAAGGCGAACTTGTGGTCAGGGCCAAAAGATGGGGTAAAAAATAGCTCGCCTGTGCCATCAGTTCGATGCGCAGATCATCATCTTCGATGCCGACATGGACATGCATGCCGCAAATCAGCAATCGATCCACAACCGTGCGCAGATCACGCGCGATGGTGTTGTAACGTTCGCCATCGGTATGCTTCTGGTCGTCCCACTGGGCAAAGGGATGGGTCGAAGCCGCCAGCAGCGCCATGTCATATTTTGCCGCCACCTCGGAAAGCGTGCTGCGCATATGAATAAGCTGCTCGCGCGCTTCAAGTGCGCTGTTGCACACTTGGCTTCCGGTTTCGACCTGACAGCGCATGAATTCGCTGGAAACCTGATCGCCAAGCTTTGCCTTGGCGTCCTTGAGAAATTCGGCAGGCGGGTCTTTGGCAAGGTCGCGGGTTTCGCGATCCACGAGCCAGAATTCTTCTTCTATGCCGATGGAAAATCCCGGTTCGCGCGCGCTGGCCCCTGCCAAATCAGTCTCTCCTGATCTTGTATAGGTTTGGATCCGCAAGGATATCGACGAAGGCGTCGCCAAGGATCTTCGCCCATTTTTCACATCCTTCGTCAGTATCAATCAGATCCTGACGAATTTCAATCGACACACAGGGAAGACCTGCCGCCTCACCATGGTGATCAATCGTGTAATCAGCCAGATGCTGGCCGGAATAAGGTTCATTGTCGCCAATGGTCAGATCCGGGTTCTGCGCACGAAGCGTTTCAAGCAACGGCACCGGGATACGATCGTCCTGATCCCACAACACGCCGATCTCCCAAGGGCGTTCAAAGCCCTGAAATACCGGGGTGAAGCTGTGAATGGCAATCAGGGCCGGTGCGATTTTGTGCGCGTGGAACGTCGCAATCTGTTCTTCGATTGCCCAATGGTAAGGCAGAAAGATCTCGCGGATGCGTTTCATGTGTTCGCTGGGCGAGACATTCTTGTTGCCCGGCACCACGGTCTGATCCGCAATTTCGGGCATCCCCGTCGGGTCCCAAAGCTGCCGGTTGCAATCGATCACAAGACGCGAATATCCGCCCAGAACTGCCGGGCAGTCAAATCGCTCGACCAGAATTTCAGTCACCTTGCGTGCGCCGATATCCCAGCCGATATGGCGTTTGCGTTCTTCGTCGGGCAGGCCAAGAGTCCCAAGACTTTTGGGCACTTCGCGGGACGCATGATCGCACACAAAAAGTGAATGACCCTTGCCGTTCTCGTTCAAGATTTCAAACGGAGCGGGATCATCATGGCCCAAAAGGGACCCGGCTTGGTTCGGCACGCGTGTTCTCCTGAAAATCGGTGGCCTTGGATACTGGCAGGTCAGACCGGGGCTTCATCCCTTGGCACGACTGGTTAAAGGACCATCGCAACCATAAGGCAGAAGCACCAACCGGCACCTGTTGAACTATCAATTTATCACCGCCGAGACAAGATTACGCTGCAATAAGCCGCCTTGGGCTCATACGACGCTTTGCGTCCATCGCAAACATCCCGTAAAATGGTATGACCATTGCGCGGAGATACACAGAAATCGTTGCATTGGCTTAGAAAAACACGATGGGAGACAACCCAACATGCCGTCTGCAAAGACGCTTCAGGCACAAGATGATCCGGAAACCAAGCGCCCCAAACGGGTCGCTGATCAGGTTGCCGATCAAATTCTTGAAAAAATCTCAGATGGCATTTTCCTGCCGGGAGACCGCCTGCCCGGTGAACGCCAGCTTGCCGAAAGCATGTCGGTCAGCCGTGTATCCGTGCGCGCAGCGCTACAAAAACTCAAGACCCGCGGGTATCTGCGTGCGGTTCAGGGCGGCGGCACGGAAATCCTTTCATCAACCGGGATCGACATGGACACGGCCATGACCGATCTGGTGCGCGATTCGATCAGCAATCTGCGTGACCTGCAGGAAATCCGCTGCACACTTGAAACATGGGCTGCAAGACGTGCTGCCATAAATGCCAGTGACGAGGATATCAAACTTCTGCGCATGGCCTTTCGTCAGGCACATGATCCAAGGCGGGCAGCCAAACATCGTGCGGATGACGATCACCGACTGCATATGATGATTGGCCGGGCAACCGGATCGATCATTTATTATCACGTGATGAAAATGCTGCATGATGTCCTGCAAGCGGCCCTGACCGAAATCCGATTTAACGGTATGGCCGGGCCTACATTTGACCGGATGGTGCAAGAACATCATCGCGCCATTATCGAAGCCATTGCCGCCCATGACCCGGACGCGGCAGAAAAGGCAATGTCCGATCACCTGCAGGCGGTTATCGACTTCTTCAAAAGCGCATCCGACAAGCAAGCGACCTAAGCCCCGCCCCCAATTGGCCAAAACCTATTCAGGGAAACCCGACATGACGACTTCGCGCGAAAAACTTCTGGCTTTGATGGACGCTGCATTGAAGGCCGCTGATCCGGGGGTTCAAATTCCGCGCAATTTGCCGGAACCGCCCAAGGGCAAGACCATCGTCATTGGGGCGGGCAAGGCATCGGCCAATATGGCGCGCGCGTTCGAGAAAGCCTGGAAAGGTGACGTCGAAGGTCTGGTTGTCACCCGATATGGCCATGCGGTTGAGTGTGATCAGATCGAAATTGTCGAGGCATCCCACCCCGTCCCCGACGCAGCCGGGGAAAAGGCCGCAAAGCGGATCCTTGACATCGTTTCCGATGCGGGTCCGGATGATCTGGTTGTCTGCATGATTTCCGGGGGTGGATCGGCGCTTCTGGCCCTGCCCGGTCCGGGTTTGACGCTTGAAGACAAACAGGCGATCAGCAAGGCACTGTTGCGCAGCGGTGCCACCATTTCGGAAATGAACTGTGTGCGCAAACACCTGTCGGCCATCAAGGGGGGCCGCTTGGCCAAGGCGTGTGCGCCTGCGCGCATGGTGACATATCTTGTATCCGACGTTCCCGGTGATGATCCGGCGATCATTGCGTCTGGCCCGACGGTGTCCGATCCGACGACCGGACAGGATGCGCTTGATATCATCCGCCATTATCAGATCGAAATTCCGCAGGCTGCCAAGGACCTCTTGCAAAGAGCAAAGGACGAAACCATCAAGCCGGATGATCCCTGCTTTGAGGGCCATGAAACCATCATGCTGGCGCGCCCGCAGGATAGCCTTGAGGCCGCGGCATCGGTTGCGCGCGACATGGGGCTGAATGCCGTCATCCTTGGCGACGCCATCGAGGGTGAGGCCCGCGAAGTCGCCATCGTCCATGCCGGGATTGCCCATCAGGTTGCCAATCACGGCCAACCTGCAGCAAAGCCATGCGTTTTGCTGTCGGGCGGTGAAACCACCGTTACCGTGCGCGGCAAGGGTGGCCGTGGCGGGCGCAATAGCGAATTTTTGCTGTCACTTCTGCTGCAACTTCGTGATCAACCGGGCTTTTGTGCGCTGGCAATTGATACCGATGGCATTGACGGCAGCGAGGACAATGCGGGCGCGATCATGGATGCCCAAAGCTGGCAAACCGCGCAGAAGGCAGGCATCGATCTTTGGGAATATCTGGACAATAACGACGCCTATAGCGCGTTTACCAAGATTGATGACCTGCTGGTGACCGGACCGACCCTGACCAACGTCAATGACTTCCGGGCTATCCTGATTGAATAGATCCCGGTCCGAAGACTGAACAAGAAGACTGGTCAGGCACCCGGTTTTGGCATCCAAGGACGGACCCAGCCAAGCCCGTCTTCGGTCTTGCCATGCGGTTTGTATTCGCAGCCGATCCAGCCGTCATAGCCGATGCGATCCAGCATATAGAACAGGAAGGGGTAGTTAAGTTCCCCGCTGTCAGGTTCGTGTCGACCGGGCGCACCTGCGACCTGAACATGGGCGATACTGTCGATATGCTTATCGAGCCGCGCGGCGATGTTCCCGCCGACAATCTGGGCGTGATAGATGTCGAACTGCAGTTTCAGGCGCGGGTGATCAAGCTGTTCAAGGATCACCGCCGCCTGCTCAACTGAATTAAGCAGATAACCCGGCATATCCAGTGGATTGATCGGCTCGATCAGGATATCCACCCCGGCCTGATCGGCAAGGTCCGCAGCATAAAGCAGGTTATCGCAGTAAAGCCGGGCGAGTTCACCGGAATCCTCACCCTTGCCCATCAAACCCGCCATACAATGGAGCATCTTGCAATCGGTGGCCGCCGCATAATCAAGGGCCTTTACGACAGAGTCGCGAAAGGCATCTTCACGCCCCGGACGACAGGCAAGACCACGGTCACCCGCCTCCCAGTCACCGACCGGCAGGTTAAACAAAACCTGTTCCAGGCCGTTCTCATCAAGAAGCGATTTGACCGTGGAAAGCGGCATGTCATAGGCGCCGATATACTCCACCCCCACAAAGCCTGCTTCTGCGGCCGCGGCAAACCGTTTTTCAAACGGCAGTTCGGCAAACAGGAACGAAAGGTTGGCGGTAAAGCGGGGCATGATCCATCCACAAGAATGATTGACGATGCCCCATGGTTTCCGATGCAGGCCGCAAGGTCAATCGGCAATCCGGGGCGAAGATGCCACCTCGCGCACAATCCAGTCCCCGAATGCCTCTACCTCACGAAGGTTCTCGCCACGGCCGGTATGCACATAATGATAATAATGGCCTTTGATTCCCGGGCCAAATGGCATCACCAGCAATCCTGCGTCAATTTCTGCGCGCACCATCACCGGACTGCCCAAAACGATACCTTGGCCTGCAATCGCGGCCTGAATGGCGTGACTGTCATCGGAAAAACTGATGCCCGCGTTTGGCAGGCAATCAGACCTTTCTGCCACCTGCCCCCATCTTTGCCATGTCGGGGTCGCATCATCGGGACGTAGCCAGTCAAAATGCAGCAAAGTCGCATTGCGCAAGTCTTCCGGTTTTTGCAGGCCCAATGCCGGACTGCAAAGTGGCACGAACTGTTCGCGAAACATCTTGTGCGCAACCAATCCCGGATACGGGCCGACACCATAACGAATGGCCACATCCGCGACGCCACCCGCAAGGTCGACGGCCTCTGGGGACGTATGAAGTCGCAAATGGATGTCGGGATGCGCCGACTGAAATCGCGGCAGGCGCGGCAACAGCCATTTTGCCGCAAAGGATGGGATGACCGAAACCGTCATGCTGCGCGATACCGGGCGGTTTCGTATGCGATCAATGGCCTTGGCAAAGGATGAAAAGCCATCACGCAAAACCGGATATAGCTCCTGCCCGACATCGGTCAGGACAACCTGCCGTGGCTTGCGATCAAACAAGCGGACACCAAGCGTCTCTTCGAGAAGACGTATTTGGTGACTGACCGCTGTCGGCGTCACGCCAAGCTCGGATGCGGCCTGTTTAAAACTTTGATGGCGGGCTGCGGCTTCGAAGGCGCGCAGGGTCGCAAGCGGCGGCAAGGACATATGAATGAATACAACTCATCTGTTGGCTGAGGAGTTCGATTTTGCCGCGTGAATGAAATTCGGTCAATCCTTGACCATCAAACCAAATCACAGATGAACCATTTTCATCACATGGAGAACATGATGACCAAAATTCTTCATATCGACAGCAGCGCCCGCCCGGGGCGTTCCGATCAGAAACCGCATGGTTCGCACACGCGCCGCCTCACCGCACAATTCATCCAGAACTGGCTGGCAAAACGCCCGAACACGGAAATCATCTATCGCGATGTCGGCGCAAACCCGCCACAACCAACCACGGGCGACTGGGTCCACGCGGCCTTTACCAACCCCGATGATCGTGAAACCTGGATGCACGCGGCGCTTCGCGAAAGCGATCAACTGGTTGATGAGCTTCTTTCAGCTGACATCATTGTCGCCGGGGTACCGATGTATAATTTTGGTATGCCCGCACAAATGAAGGCGTGGGTCGATAACATTGTCCGTGTCGGCCGCACATTCGGCTTTGACCGAACCCGTGGTGACGTCCCCTACTGGCCGATGATTGACGGCAACAAATCAATTGTCGCCCTGTCATCGCGCGGCGACTATGGCTATGGGCCTGACGGGCGTATCGCGCATATGAACTTTGTCGAGGGCGGGCTGTTTACCCCGCTTCAGTATATCGGGATCACCGATCATTACGGCGCCGCGATTGAATATGACGAGTTTGCCGACGAACGCACCCAGGCCTCCATTCATGCTGCAGAACAAGAGGTTCTCGGACTTGTCGACCAGCTTCTGGCCAAACACAGCGATATAAAGGCCGCATGATATTTTGGGCGGGAGGGCCTGACCTTCCCGCCAATTTGCGTAAATGCCTGCCCGGGTATCTGATGGATTTCACACCACAGGCCAAGACATGGAAAGCATGGCACGTTATAAGCGGGGTCGCTGTTCGGTTATCACGACAAAAGGACTGACCATGAATAACGCATTCACCCTTCATCCGCAGCTTGCCGCTGACACCACTTTGGTCACCGACGGGCCGCTTTCACATGTTCTGTTGATGAATGATGCGCGTTATCCGTGGCTTATTCTGGTGCCCAAGCGCCCCGACCTTGTCGATTATGATGACCTGGGCGCGGAAGACCGCAAAATTCTGGGCGATGAAGTCGCGGCAGTTTCAAATGTCATCAAGCGCCGCTTTGACGCCTTCAAGACCAATGTTGCAATGCTTGGCAATATGGTGCCGCAGCTTCATTGTCATGTGATCGGCCGCTTTAAGGACGACCCCGCATGGCCCGGGCCGGTTTGGGGTATCGGCACCGCCAAACCGTATGACGAGGAAGAAGGCCGTGACCGCCTTGCAGCCCTTCGTGCCGATCTGATATCGGCCTTCAAGCATCTTTGAAGGCCGTCTGCAATATCGCTACGGCGTAATAAGACGCCACCATCAAAAAGACCACACCCCATGCCGGATCTGGAACGCGATACGATATTCCTGCTCAAGCCCGACTTCGAAGACCCCGCCTGGCCAAACCAACGCTTTTATTGCTGGCATTGTGCTTTGATTGATGGGGTTCTGGGTTCTTTTCCGGACTTGCATGCCGGACTTGATATTCGCCACATCAATTGGCCCCGTCCCCGGCAAGATGTGATTGCGCTTTTGGGCGAAGATCATCAGTCACTTCCTGTCATGATCCTGAAGTCCGGCGATACATCATCGCTTCAAACCGGCATCGCAAATGGTCATGCCTTCATTGATGACAAAGACAGTATTTTGCTGGCTTTGAGCGAACGGCACGGCTTCCCTGTTCCCCATCCTTGACGCACATCAAGGCGGCCAAGTTTGGAATAATGCAAAAGACGGACAGAACGAATTTTCGGGATGTCCGTCATGCAGCTTGCCCTTTACGAAAAATACGACCTGCGACTGCCGCGCTATACCAGCTATCCGACCGCGCCGCATTTCCATGCCGGTGTGGATGGCGAGGTATTTGAAGGCTGGCTTGGCGATCTTGATCCCGCACAGCCGCTTTCGCTTTATCTGCATGTCCCTTATTGCGAGGAAATGTGCTGGTTCTGCGGCTGCAACACCAAGATCACCAAGACCTACAAGCCAGTTCACGGTTATGTCGCAGCCCTTCTGACAGAGATCGAAGGTACCCTTGGCAAACTGCCGTCGGACAAGTCATTCAGCGTTTCGCACATTCATTTTGGCGGCGGCAGCCCGACCATCCTGAAGGCCGAAGACCTGCGTGCCATCATGGCGGCAATCCGCGAAAGATTGCATATTCTTGATGATGCCGAAATCGCCATTGAAATGGATCCGCGCACCGCGACCGATGACTTCATGGAAGCCATGATCGAATGCGGCTTCAACCGTGCCAGCATCGGCATTCAGGATTTCAACCAACAGGTCCAGACAGCGGTCAACCGCATCCAAAGCATACAGCTGGTTCGCGAGGTGATCGCCAAATTGCGCTCGCACGGGATTGCCGGCATCAATGTTGATCTGATGTACGGCCTGCCGTTCCAGACGGTTAAATCCCTGCGCGAAACGGTTGATCAGACTGTGGAGCTTTGCCCGGATCGCCTGTCGGTTTTCGGCTATGCCCATGTGCCATGGATGAAAAAGCACCAGCAGCTTATCCCGACCGAAGCCCTGCCAAACACCGAGGAACGCTGGGCCCAGTATGAGGAAATCCAGAACCGTCTTGCCAAGCACGGCTTTGTTGCCATCGGGCTTGATCACTTTGCCCATCAAACCGATAGCATGGCACGCGCACTATCTGATGGCCTTCTGCACCGGAACTTTCAGGGCTACACCACTGATCGTGCCGAAGCCCTGATCGGGTTTGGCCCGTCTGCGATTTCGTCCCTGCCTCAGGGTTACGCACAAAACGACCCGGCGTTGGCCCGCTGGCAGCAGGCGGTTGAAGACGGAAAATGCGCCATTGAAAAAGGCGTTGCCCTGACCGACGAGGACAGATTGCGCCGTGACATCATTAACGAGCTGATGTGCAATCTTGCCGTGGACCTTGATGACATTTGCGCCAACCACGGTATTTCCGCAGATCGCTTCACGCCCGAGCTTGAACGGATCAAGGCGATGACCCAGGACGGCATTGTCGAAGTTCAGGGGAATTACATTAAACTGAGCGAGTTGGGCCGTCCGCTGGTGCGCGCTGTCTGCGCGGCGTTTGATACCTATCTCAACCACGCGCACGGACGTCATTCGCAGGCGGTTTGATGGCCCCGCAAATCGGACCTTGAACAACGAAGGGAGCCAAACGGCTCCCTTTTCTGTTCTGGTTACGCCCCTTTGCGCAGGGTCAGAATGACAATGCCGCTGACCACGACCAGACCGCCCAACATCTGGATTGGGCTGATCATCTGTCCCAGCACCACCCAGCCAAACAACAAGGTTGCGATCGGTTCGACATTCATCACTGGCGCATTGCGCGCCATATCAAGGCGCGGCACATTGATGAACAGAACCGCAAAAGCCCCGCCATACAGCAGCATCAAGGCCAAAAGCCCCATCCATCCCGGCGTCGCGTTTGGCAGGCTCATACCGCCCGGCAAGACATCGCCAATTCCCGCAATGATCATGGAAATGAAAACCACAACCATGGTGAACATGGAACGCACCGGCCCACTTATCCCCGCAAGCTTGTGATCGGTCACCCAGAAAGCCACTGAAAGTGCGGTTGCCGCCATCAAGGCAAACCCGATCCCCAGCCACCAGCTTGAACTCACTTCTGCACCACCGCCCAGAATGGCTGGCAGATCAAGCGCAAGGACAAGCCCCGAAAGGATGAACAACATCAGCCCCGCCGCGCGCAGTGTCGGGCGCGGCCCGCCAAGCGCCCAAGTCAGCAAAGCCAAAATGATTGGAAACGTATTGGCCGTTAACAGCGCCAACGCAACAGGCACACGGGCAACAGCAGAATAAAGACACAGGCTCTGGATCGTGATCATCAATCCCAGCACCAATTGCCAACGTCCCAATCCACGCGGCAGACGGATCGAATGGCGCTTGAAAAAGACAATCCCAATCAGGATCGATAACGCAACGCCAGAGCGGAACAAAACCGCCACAAGAAGCCCGGTGCCATGTTCAAACGCCAGACGCGCCGCAACATGGTTGCCAGCAAAACAACAGGCAACAATAGCCAGAATGGCGACGGCAATCTGACGCGGAAACAATTGCGGGGCGTTTCCCGCACGCAGAGCGGCAGAAGCGGAATCGGGTGACGACATCGGGGCGAACTTCCAAAACAGTGGTGCCCGACCAATAGACCCTACAGCCCCGGATAAAACAAGGCGCGATCAACGATCCTGATCGGCAGGTGCACCCAAAAGCTCCAGACAGCGTTGCGCAACAAGTCGCGCAGGCTGCAATGACGGGTGCTTGAACGGAACCAGTTCGGTATCAGGTAACAATGGCCGTGCATAGCCGCCTTCATACAGGTTTTGATGCAAACGCTGATGGCGCACATTGGCCAGACCATCCGGGGCATAAATATAAACACCGCCCGGTGCGGCCGCTGCTTCGCAACACATTGAAACGGAATCACTGGTCACGATCAGAACATCGGCCAAGGCAAGATACCCGAAATACGGATTTTCGTCCTGCGACTTCCAGTCATGCAGATGATAAGTCACGCCAGAATTAGCCAGCCGACTGACAATCAATTCTTCGCATTCCTGACCAGTCCGGCGGCTGGTGGTTACAAGCAGTGACCCGTCAACGGACCGAGCCGCATCGATTGCCCGTGCTATCAATTCTTCTGCCATGGCTGGCGTGAAAGTCGTTTTCTTTGTGCTCCCACCAATGATCACGGCAAAACGCGGAGACGGAAGCCCCTTGAAGTAGATGCGCCACTTGTCGGCTTCGACCAGAAGTCTGGTTTCGGTCACGCGATGCGGGGCGCCGGGAATCTCGACAATGTTCTCGCGTACAGGAATTCGATCATGGGCCGGCACAGCAATAAGATCGAAAGCGTTTTCACCACCGTCGGGACGCATGATCTGACAGATGCGACTATGGCCGCGGCTTTGTTTTTTGATCCAACGTGCAATCGGTGCGGTTCGCCGTCCGGCGGCGATGACAAGATCCGGCCAAGGGGCAACAAGGCGCGCACGCGACTCATCATCAACACCGATCAAGCTCGCGCGGCGGACAAAGTTCGGCAATTTGACCAGATTTGTATACGCGATATCAATCCGCTTAAAAGGTTGCGCCAATGCTTCGGCCACCCCGACGGCCTGGTTGATATTCCCCGCGCGGTCATCGGCCAGAACCCAGATCAGGTGTGTTTCTTGATCGCTCATGCAGGGAACTTTCCTGACAGGTTTATTGCCATGGTTCGCGCAGTTCAAGGGTCACCAACAGAAACGGCGATCCCTGCCGACGCTTTCCTGATAGGTACAGCCTGATCAGCCGATTATCAAGCACGACAAGCACAAACAAAATTTACACTGGGCATTGAAATCTTTTTGTAATCTAATCTCGAAACCCCACCTTTATGGAAGGGATACCCACCCTAAAGTATGGGTGGATCGTTATCTGACGTCCAAGGTGAACGTAGACAGAATGCTCAGCACTTCGGCTTCTATAAAAAGAACATCACGGATCGTCCTTTGCGTCTTGCTGGCGCTCTTGCCGGTCACGGTGTGGCTCGTGACCACGCTGTGGCACGAGGCAAAGCTGATCGACATCACAGAGGACGGGCGCAACAAGCTTGAACTGTATCGTTCCAACCTTCAGGGCGCGATCAAGGAACACGAATACCTGCCAATCACGCTGGCATCGGACAAGCGCATCATTGATCTTGCTGTCTATGCCGACCCGGTTATCGCCAAGGCCGTGAACATCTATCTGGAAAAACTTGCTGCCGACAGTGGTGCTTCGGACATCTATTTCATGGATCGCAATGGCGCGACGCTGGCTGCCAGCAACTGGAACAGCGACGCCTCCTTTATCGGGCGCAACTTTTCCTTCCGGCCCTATTTCCAACAGGCCAAAAGCGGCCAGACCGGGCACTATTTTGCCTTCGGGATCACATCAAACGTGCCGGGTTACTATATCTCCCACCCGGTGCGGCCGGACGGGACGACTTTTGCCGGGGCCATGGTTGTCAAAACGCATCTTGAAGCGCTTGTGCAACGCTGGACACGCGGCAGCGAAAGTGTGCTGGTCACCGACCAGAACGGCATCGTTATCATCTCGTCCAACCCGGAATGGCGTTTTCGTGATCTTGCCGGGCTTGATAACAAGGACCGCCCGCGCCTGATCGCATCGCGTAAATACGGAAGCTATCCACTTGAAGCCATGCCGTTGCTTGAAGGCAAATGGCCGCTTGATGAAGGCCCAACAACACTTAGTCTCGCCCCTGTCGCGCAAGACGAAACGCAGTCCAAGACCACAGACCAGACAACCGGCACCTTGCAAAATCGCCCGGATACTCCCGGCAAAACGAGTTATCTGGTCACGGCAAGCAACTTGCCCAAACAGGGTTGGCGCATGTTTCTGCTGACTGACAAGTCGCTGCTGGATCGCTCAGTTATCAGTGCCGGCGCGATGGGGGGTGCCGCACACATCATCCTGACCGGTCTGATTTTTATCATCCTTCAACGCCGCCGCGCGATGATGGAGCAACTTGAAATTCGCGATTGGTCACAACGCGAACTTGAACGCCAGGTCCGGCTGCGGACCACCGACCTGATGAACACCAACCAGCGCCTTGCAGAAGAAATCTCTCAGCGGTCGCGCACCGAAGATGCCCTTCGCACCGCCCAGGCCGAACTTGTTCAAACAAGCAAGCTGGCCGCCCTTGGGCAAATGTCGGCGGGAATTGCCCATGAAATCAACCAGCCCCTGACTGCCATTCGCAACTATGCGGAAAATGCGTTGAAGTTCATTGCCCGTGGCAACGACGAAACGGCGAACCGCAACCTCAAACGCATCTCCGAACTTACAGATCGTATGGGCCGAATCACCAATAACCTCAAAACATTTTCGCGACGGCCAGAACAGGACAACCAACCGGTTGATGTTCCCGTCCAAATGCAAAAGGCCATTGATCTGGTTCTTGAGACAGGGCGTGCGGGTGTCAGCAATATCACACTTCACCAGAATGGTGACATTAAACCAGTCATCGCCGAGGCAAGCCAGCTTACCCAAGTCTTTATCAATCTGGTCAACAATGCTGCTGATGCGTGCCAAAACATCGAAGAGCCGGAAATCAGTATCACGATCACAGGCGGCGAGGACCGCTTGATCGTCAAGATCAACGACAACGGCCATGGCATACTGCCCGACAATCTGCCAAAGCTTTTTGATCCCTTCTTTACAACCAAGCCGTTTGGCGATGGGCTGGGGCTTGGACTTTCGATCTGTTATGGCATCATTCGAAGCTTTGGCGGCACCATTCGTGCGGAAAACCGCCCGCAAGGCGGTGCATCCTTCATCATCGAGCTACGCTATGATGGCCCTGTCGAAACAGACGGCGAAAACGGCATCTCGACGTCGATGCTACCCGCTGCTAGAACATCACCAGAATCCAGTATACACTTCGAACAGCACCATGGTCAGAGCTGAACCTGTTTTTGTCCTCTGATCCGGGTAACAGATCAAAGGATAGGTCAGTGCCGACATCCGCAGAATGCGTCCTGTTTGTTGATGACGATGAAGATGTGCGAGAAGCCGCACAACAAACGCTCGAGCTTGCCGATATCTATGTCGAAGTCTTCGGGACCGCGGCTGCTGCGCTTGAACGCATCAAGAACGGCTGGCCTGGCATCGTTATTTCCGACATTCGCATGCCGAAAATGGACGGCCTTGAACTGCTTGGCGAAGTCAAAAAACACGATGCGGAAATGCCGGTTATACTGGTGACCGGGCATGGCGATGTCGCCACCGCGGTTCAGGCGATGCATGACGGGGCGTTTGATTTTATCGAAAAGCCCTATGCGCCGGATCTGTTTATCGACATTACCCGTCGCGCAATGAGCCACCGCGCGCTCGTGCTTGAAAACCGCACACTGAAAATCGAACTGGCCCGTCATTCCAAAAATGCCTCGGACTTTATCGGCCGCAATCCTGCGATGGAAAAGCTCCGCACGCTTATTGGCAACGTTGCCAGCACCAATGCCCATGTCCTGATCAATGGCGAAACCGGGTCGGGCAAGGAAGTCATTGCACGAAACCTGCATGAAATGTCGGGCCGCACAGGGCCATTTGTTGCGGTCAACTGTGGCGGGATGCCCGAACATCTGATTGAATCCGAACTGTTCGGCCACGAGGCCGGTGCCTTCACCGGGGCGGACCACAAGCGCATTGGCAAGTTCGAGTTTGCCGACAAGGGCACGCTGTTCCTTGATGAAATCGAAAGCATGCCCCTTGCCCTGCAGATCAAGTTGCTGCGCGTGTTGCAGGAACGCGCGCTTGAACGTCTTGGATCAAACCGTGTCCTGCCAATTGATCTGCGTGTTGTCGCGGCAACCAAAGTCGACCTGCGCACAGCGTCAGCCCAAGGCGAATTTCGCGAAGACCTGTATTACCGCCTGAACGTCGTGCAGCTTCACATTCCGCCCCTGCGCGATCGCAAGGATGATATCGCGTTGCTGTTCGAGTATTTCACACGCGACGCCGCCAAACGATTTGACCGGACTGTCAGCCCGCTTACCCCTGCGGAACTGGCGCGCTTTAATGCTTATGACTGGCCGGGCAATGTGCGCGAATTGCGCAATGCCGCCGAACGCCGTGTTCTGGGTCTTGAGCCGCTGGCAACGGGTGACGACGGCGAGGAAAGCTATGGCGTCCCCCTGCCCCAACAGGTCGAGGCGTTCGAGAAAAGCCTGATCACCGAGGCACTTCGTGAACATGGCGGCAATGTTACCGCCACCGTTTCTGCCCTTGGCGTACCGCGCAAGACATTTTACGACAAGCTTACCAAATACAACATCATCCCCGCCGAATTCCGGCGCCAGCGCAGCACCCACGATCCAGAGCCCGTCACTTAGACGGGCTTTTTTGTGCCGGATTTGAAGCCTGCTGTTGCTCTGGCCAAAGCGCCTATGGACAGGCGGGAAATCTGATGTGTGAACTACCGCACAGTTTGGCGATAAACATGCGTGAAATCACAAACACAATACCCGGAATTTGCTGCGGCGCAGCAATGAAAAACTCATGCTATTACATTGATATAAATACATAATATTTACCTTACTTGAATTGGCCCGCTGCTTGCTGATTACGGCACAGCGCCAAACGGCGTTTTAGAACGACGCCAAAAATGGCGCGCTAACGGGAAAACAGACTTAGTCAATCAAGGGAGACGTATTGATGCGTCCTATCAGCAAAAGCATTCTTGCTGCTGGCGTTGCTGCCGCAGCACTTCTGGGGTCCAACCTTGCCGCTTCCGCGCAGGAAGTCATCAAGTTCGCGCACGTCGTTGCACCGAACACCCCGAAAGGCCAGGGTGCGGACTACTTTAAAAAACGCGCCGAAGAAATTCTGGGCGACAAGGTCAAGATCGAGATTTATCCGAACTCGCAACTGTTTGATGACAGCAAGGTTCTTGCTGCGATCCTGCGTGGCGATGTTCAGTTCGGCGCACCGTCGCTGGCGAAATTCGGCAAATGGACCAAGAAGCTGCAGGTGTATGATCTTCCGTTCCTGTTCAAGGACATGGATGCCGTTTCCTGCTTCCAGAATGGTGAAAAAGGTCAGGAACTTCTGGGTGCCATGTCGTCAAAAGGCCTGACCGGTGTCGGGTACTGGCATAATGGCCTGAAACAGCTTTCCGCCAACAAGCCGCTGCGCATCCCGGCCGATGCCGAAGGCCAGAAATTCCGTATTCAGTCGTCTGACGTGATTGCAGCCCAGTTCGAAGCTGTCGATGCCGTCCCGCAGAAAATGGCGTTCTCGGAAACCTATTCTGCCCTTCAGACCGGCGTTGTTGATGGTCAGGAAAACACCTGGTCGAACATCTATTCGAAGAAGTTCTTCGAAGTTCAGGACTATATCAGCGAGTCCAACCATGGCCTGCTCGACTATATGGTCGTGACCTCGACCAAGTGGTGGGATGGTCTGGATCCGGAAATCCGCGAAGGTCTGGCACAGGCGATGAACGAAGCATCCGAATATGCCAACAACCTTTCGGCTGACCTGACCGCTGAACAGCGTCAGGCCGTGATTGATTCCGGTGAAACCGAAATTCTGCAGCTGACCGATGCCGAATTCGCCGCATGGCGCGAAGCCGTCAAACCGGTGTGGGATGAATTCGCAGACGATATCGGTCAGGACGTCATTGACGCCGCTGCCGCGTGTAACTGATCACGTAATTTTTCCAATCCAACATTATCGGAAAAGGACCGTTTACGATGATCTCAACGGTCGTTAACCGGCTGGAGGAGGGCATTATTGCCCTCCTGCTCGCCGCCATGACGTCGCTTACCTTTGTAAACGTCATCATGCGTTATGTTTTCAATTCCGGCCTGACCTGGGCTCTGGAAATCACCGAATTCCTGTTTGCCTGGCTGATCCTGTTTGGCATGTCCTATGGGGTAAAGGTTGGCTCGCACATCGGTGTCGATGCCCTTGTGCGCCTGTTCCCCAACAGCGTTCAACGTGTCATCGGCCTGATCGTGGTGGCCGCCGGCATCCTGTATTCAAGCTGGTTGATCATTGGCGGGTGGGAGCTTGTCAGCTTCAACCACATGCTGGAAATGGAAGCCGAAGACAGCCCTGTCATGCTGTGGATCGTCTATCTGATCATGCCGGTTGGCGCAGGATTACTTGCATTCCGCCTGGCACAGGTCGGGTGGCGCATCATTACCGGAAAACAGGTCGGCTTTAATCTGGCAGACGAAGCACGCGAAGCGATTGACCAGCTTGCCCATGCGGGTAGCGCTGGTGGCGCAGCCAATGCGGATGACAACAAATCCGCGCCCGCTTCGACGCCAAAATCGTAAGCCGGACAGGGGGACATATAAATGACGATTGCATTCCTGTTTATCCTGCTGTTTGGCTTGATGGCGTTTGGCGCACCAATTGCCATATCGCTTGGCGTCGCATCTCTTTCGACCATTCTTCTGTTTGGCGATGACAGCCTGGCCACACTCGCAGAGAAACTTTTTGGCGGCATGGAACACTATACCCTGCTTGCCATTCCCTACTTCATTCTGGCATCGGCCTTTCTTTCGACCGGGGGCGTTGCGCGCCGCCTGATCCGCTTTGCCATTGATACGGTCGGCTGGTTCCCGGGCGGCCTTGCCATGGCATCGGTTCTGGCCTGTATGCTGTTTGCCGCTGTTTCGGGCTCAAGCCCGGCAACGGTTGTTGCCATCGGCTCCATCGTGATTGCCGGTATGGTTCGCGCAGGCTACCCGCAAAGCTTTGCAGCTGGTGTTATCTGTAACGCCGGTACGCTTGGCATCCTGATCCCGCCATCCATTGTCATGGTGGTCTATGCCGCCGCGACCGAGGTGTCGGTGGGTCGTATGTTCCTGGCCGGTGTTTTTCCGGGCATCATGGTCGGCCTGATGCTGATGACCGCGATCTATATCGTCGCACGCATCAAGAAACTGCCAAGCCAGCCACGCCCGACACTTGGCGAATGGGGAAGCGCACTGTTTTCCGCATCGGGTGGCCTGTTGCTGGTGATCCTGATCATGGGCGGTATCTATGGCGGCGTTTTCACCCCGACCGAAGCCGCAGCCGTTGCTGCGTTCTATGCCATGTTTGTCGCGGTGCTGTTTTACCGTGACATGGGCCCGATCAAGGAACTGCCCTGGGTGCCGGAAAGCGGCAACAAGTCCATCGGCAGCCTGATCGCGCATAACGTGCCACAAATGGGCAAGGCCCTTGCCCTGCTGCCGTTTGACAAGGAAATCCGCCACGTCCTTCTGGATGCAGGCAAGGTCACGATCATGCTGATGTTCATCATCGCCAATGCGATGCTGTTCGCCCATGTTCTGACATCCGAACGTATCCCGCACACCATTGCTGAAACCATCATCGGATGGGGTTTACCGGCATGGGGCTTCCTGATTGTTGTAAACATCGTTCTGCTGATTGCCGGCAACTTCATGGAGCCAAGCGCGATCCTTCTGATCATGGCACCGATCCTGTTTCCGATTGCCATGCAGCTTGGCATTGATCCGATTCATCTGGGCATCATCATGGTGGTCAATATGGAAATCGGCATGATCACGCCGCCGGTCGGGTTGAACCTGTTTGTCACATCCGGGATCACCGGCATGCCATTGCTCAAGGTTGTCAAAGCCGCCTTCCCGTGGCTTTTGATCCTGCTGGTCTTCCTGGTGCTGGTCACCTATATCCCGGCGATTTCGACCTGGCTTCCGACCACCCTGATGGGACCGGAACGGATCATGACCCACTAACGGGCCATCGCCAAAAACATCCATCAAAGACCAAGGGCGGCATTCAAGCGGATGCCGCCCTTGATGTATTTCAGTGCCACGTCTTCTGACATGCGGTAGTATCAGGTGAATGTTTGACAACCCCAAAGAACGCACAACAAGGTGCGCGCCCTGAAAAGGAGTGGTTCTAAAATGTCCAAGATGAATTTCAACGACTATGGCCGCTGCATGGCGACCTATAACAGCTGGCAGAATAGCGTGCTGTTTGATTTGTGCGAACAGATTGGCGATGTCGAACGGCGCAAGGATCGCGGCATGTTTTTTGGTTCGATCCACAACACGCTAAACCATATTCTGTATGTCGATTTGCGCATCCTGACCATTTTGCGCACCGGCGAAGCAGGCCCGTTTCAGCCGACCTCGGTCGTCGCGGATGACTTCGAAACCCTGAAAGCCATGCGTAACGAAGTCGATGCTGAAATCACCGAATTTGTCGAAGGCACGGATCACAGTTGGCAGGATGAAATCCGCGAACTGCCCTTTCCCGATGGCGTGACGCGCAAACTGCCGCGCCAGCTGTTTCTGGTGCAGTTGTTCAACCATCAGACCCACCATCGCTCACAAATCACAAGCGAACTGCACAAGATGGGCCTTGATTACGGCAACACCGATGTGCCCTACACGCCCGATCTGCCAATAAGCTAAGTCGCGATCCAAGCAACCGCTGGCAGAAGACTGAATTTTATGGATAATACAGGGCTCGGGATTACTGCACCCGAAGCCCCACATTGCTGCGCCTTGGGTACTTCGCTTACCTGCGCTTACCTGTGCGTGCCTGCATACTCCGCGCAACGCGTACCCTCTGGTCGGGCTCCCTGACCCGCCGCCAAACACAGAACGGAATTGATTGCGCATGTCCACGCCCCTGCCCGGCGCAACGCTTGACCCGAAAAAGCTTGCCATCCTGCTTGCCGCACTGGTTGCGACGGCACCATTTGCCATTGATACCTACCTGCCGGCGATCCCGGCAATGGCACGCGACTTTGGCGAGGCCACCCACGCTGTTGAAGTCTCCGTCAGTACTTTCTTGATCGGATTTGCCCTGGGACAATTGATCGGCGGACCGCTGTCTGACCGGGTTGGTCGACGGCCCATCGCCTTGGTCGGTTTGGTCATCTATATCGTCACCAGCGCGATCATCACCACCGTCGACAGCGCCTTTTCGCTTAATGTCATGCGCTTTTTCCAGGCGATTGGCGGCGGGTTTTCGATTGTTATTGTCGGTGCGTCGGTACGCGATCTGTTTGATGGCAAGGAAGCTGCGCGCATGTTTGCGCTGATTGCGGTGATCATGATGATTGCACCGCTTGTCGCACCAACCATCGGCTCGGTACTGCTGGTCTGGTCGACCTGGCAATCGATCTTCGTGCTGCTGATTGTCTATGGCACTGTGATGCTTGCCATCGTTTACCTGAAACTGCCCGAAACAAGCTTGCTGCGCCGACGCCATCCCGGCCCGGTGCGCCGGGTCTGGTGGACTTATCTGGAAGTCCTGCGCACTCGCAAGGCGGTTGGCTTTATGCTGACCCATGCCGGGGCCAGTGCAGTGATGTTCAGTTTCGTCACCGACAGCCCGTTCATGTATATCGATTTCTTTGGCGTGCCGCAGGCATACTTCCCCTATCTGTTCGGGGCCAATGTTGCGGTGATTATCATCTGTAACCGGCTCAACAACCCGTTGCTCAAACGCCTCGAATGCCATCAGATTCTAAAAATCGGCACTGGCATTCAACTGCTCGCGACCATCGGCCTGTTCATTGCCACAAATGTCTTTGAGCCAAGCTTGTGGACAGTGGTGCCGTTCATCATGTTCTCGGTCGGACTGATCGGTCTGACGGCCCCGAATGCCACGGCATCCTTCATGCAGTATTTCCCGTATATCGGCGGTACGGCGACCGCCCTTTTGGGAACGATCCAGTTCGCCACCGGCGCGGTTGCGGGCATCGTCATCGGTCATTTTCATGACAACACATTGTTGCCACTGACGGTTTCGATGCTGGGCTTTGCGATTTTTGCCAACCTGATGGTTCATTTTATGGCCGACGCAAAACAGACAGAATCCCCCGCCTGATCAAGCCGACCCCGCCACCACTCATTTCAGGATATCTTCAATGGCCCGGATGACATTTGACGACTATGGCTGCGCAATGGCCAAATACAACACATGGCAGAACAACGTGCTTTATGATCTTTGCGATCAGATTGGCGACGAAGAACGCCGCCGTGATCGCGGCATGTTCTTTAAGTCGATCAATGCCACCCTTAATCATCTGGTGCATATAGACCGTCGTATTCTCAGCATCATGAAAACCGGAAACGCCCCGGTCTATGACGCCCACACCCAGGTCGCCGACGG
Source organism: Thalassospira sp. MCCC 1A01148 (assembly GCF_001613795.1). Lineage (GTDB taxonomy): Bacteria > Pseudomonadota > Alphaproteobacteria > Rhodospirillales > Thalassospiraceae > Thalassospira. The sequence goes on along the minus strand of NZ_LPVZ01000022.1, from coordinate 74,358 downwards.
TTTTGATGAGTTGCGGCAGATCCGCCGCAACCTAGATGCCGAGATCGAGGCTATTGTCGCCTCGGAGGACCGTGACTGGCAGGATGGATATCGCGAATTCACCGGTGTCGACGGCATCACGCGCAACCTGCCGCGCCCGCTGTTTCTCATTCAGTTTTTCAATCACCAAACCCATCACAGATCACAAATCACAAGCGAATTGCACAAGATGGGCATGGATTACGGCATCACTGACGTGCCGTTGACACCGGATATCTCTTGGTAAGGCGGCGGCCTGATCACGCGCACAACTCCGCACGCAGCCAGGCAACAAGTGCCTCAGTCGCCGGGTCAGAAACCTGACCACGCAACCCTCTGAACACCGATATTCCGGCCGGATGAAAAACCTGTTCCGCACAGGGCCGTATCAATATGCCTTGATCAAGCATTTGCTCGACAGTTCTCTGCCAGCCAAGGGCAATGCCCTGGCCTGAAACAGCCGCCTGCAACACCAGCGGATAACTATCAAAGTCCTTGGTTTTGAGATGGGCAATATCGGTCGCACCGACCTCATCAAGCCACCCGTCCCAATCAAGCCAATCCTGCGGCACGACCCGATGCGATAACAAAACATGACCAGGCAGATCTTCGAGCGCCAAGGGCGCCTGGTCTGACCCGAGATAGTTCGGACTACAGACCGGAAACACCGCATCGGACGCCGTAAAGGCCAACGGATAGGAACCATGCCTGCGCCCGGTGGTTTGCAGGGCGACATCAAAGGGTTGATCGGCATCGACAATCGGTTTGACCGAACTTTTGACCCGAAGCTCGATCTCGGGATGTTGATGATGAAAATCCGACAATCGGGGCATCAGCCAATAAAACGCCTCGCACAGCTGGCAGAACAAAACGATCTCGCCAGATGACCCGGACTTGCGCATAAAGGTCGCTTCCTGGGAAATATCGCCCAGTGCCAACCCGACAATACGCCCGAACCGACGCCCCTCCTCGGTCAGGAAGACGGCCCTGTTGCGGCGCTCAAACAACACGGTCCCCAAATCCTTTTCCAGAATTCGGATCTGCTTGCTGATCGCGGCCTGGGTCAGGCCAAGCTCCTCAGCAGCCAGTGTAAAGCTCTCATGCCGTGCGGCGGCCTCAAACGGCAAAAGCGATGTCAGGGGCGGCAAGTTTCGCTGCCATTTTTCCATAACCAGAACTCATGCAAAATAGATCAGAAGTCGTTTCAGACTGATGGCAATTGGCGATAGATACAACCCTATGCACTCAAAGATGGGTAAATTCATGGAAAACATTATCTCACGCAACACTACATTCCTTGGGGTTATCCTGATTACATCTGCAGTGTGCCTGCTTTCCCTGTCTGACGCGCTGGTCAAACTGCACAATGACCGGTTCAGCATTGCCCAACTGATTTTTCTGCGCTCAGCACTGGCCTGTGTCTTTTTGCTCGTGATCTGGCGCTTCAAAAAACGCGGCACCAAATCACTTGTTCGGCCAACGCGGTGGGTCATCGTGCGAAGCCTGCTGCTCTGTACGATGTGGTTGCTGTATTATTGCGGCCTGCCCGACATGTCATTTGCTGTCGCGGCCGCCGCACTTTACACTGCCCCACTCTTCATGGCGGTATTTGCCCGTCTGATACTCGGCACACCGATTGATCTTCCCGACCAGGCCGCCTTGGGCGCAGGCTTGATCGGGGTTGTGATGGCCGTTCAACCAAGTCCCGAAAACCTTTCACCAAGCTTGCTGCTGCCCTTCGGCGCGGCCGCGTGTTACGCGATGGCGGCGGTTTTGACCCGGGCCCATTGCCGCAACGAGACATCGCTTGGCATGGCCATCAACCTTAATCTGTGTCTGGCTGTTGGTGGCGGCATCGCGCTGATGGGGCTTGAATGGGTCAACCCGATGACAGAGGTCACCACATCGTCATTCCTGATGGATGGCTGGCGAATGCTGTCCCTGATGGATTTCAGCATTATCTGCCTTCTCGCCGCCTTCATGACCTATATCGCCATCGCCGTTGCGCAGGCCTATAAGACATCGACCTCGATCACGGTCGGTCTGTTTGACAACGCCTATCTGGTTTTCGCTGTCGTCTGGAGCATCATGTTCTTTGATGACCTGCCCAATATCATGAGCTTGGCGGGGATTACGTTGCTGGCGGGGGCTGCAGTTATGTCTGCACTCCCACGCCGCAACATGCGACTCAAAACGTTGTAAAGCCAGATGATCCGCAATCGGGGCGCCTACTTGCCGGTGAAGACCGCTTTGCGCTTTTCCAGGAACGCGGTGTAGCCTTCCTTGAAATCGGCACTTTCAAAGGCGCGGTAGCCTTCATCAAATTCACGCGCATCGATCGCCCCCCCCTGACGCAAACGATTTAGCATGTGTTTGTGCGCGCGTTGCGTCAATGGCGCCCCACCGGCAATGCGTTTTCCGGTCTTGGCGACTTCTTCGTCAAATGTTTCAAGCGCGACATGACGGGCGATAAAGCCGATCTCGCGTGCACGGGCGACGTCAAAAACCTGACCTTCCAGCAGGATCTCGAAAAGTGCGGCCTCACCGAGCAAATCAAGCATGATTTCCAGTTCGGGATAGCCCAGCGTGGCGCCCAGCTTCATCGGCGGCACGGCGAACTTCGCGTCATCGGCAGCAATGCGCAGATCACAGGACGCGGCCAACACAAAGGAAGCCCCCATGCACGGGCCATCAATCGCGGCAATTACCGGATGTACGCAGTTCTGAATGGTTTGAAGCGCCTCTGCATGCAGCAGGCCGTAATCACGTGCTTTCTCGAACCCGGACCGTTCACGCACAAATTCATGAATGTCGGCCCCGGCACCAAAACCGGCCCCTTCGCCACCACGAATGATCACACAGCGAAGCTCAAGATCATCCGACAGGTTCTGAACAATCTTGGCAAGTTCCCCCCACATCGGTTTGGTCAGGGCGTTTTTACGTTCCGGCTGACAGATGGCGATGGTGGCAACGCGATCATCAATGGTGACATTCAGTCCGGTCTGCTCAGTCATGGCATTTCCTCTGGGGCATATTGGGCTTTTTGGGGCGTGCTGTTTGGACACAGTTTAAATCGGTATAACTATACCGAATAAACCCAAAAGACGGTTTTGCCAATGGCTTGTCTTACTTGCCCTTGGCAGTCCGGGGTGCCGGGCTACCTGATGGTGCGCGAAAGCGGGTCTGCAATCGGTTTGGCACCCGAAAGGCAAAGAGTGCAACCGCCACCGTGGCACCGGCGACAACCCACAGCGCCTGCTGACCGATTTCAAAAGTCAAAAGGCCCCCAATCACGGCCCCGACCACCATCCCGATCCACGGCACAATCTGAATGATCCAGTCATGGCGACGATCCCCGGTCAACCAACGGCCAATGCCGCGTCCAAACCGCGACAGCGAACCGGTCACATAGGTCAGCCCAATCGGCAATCCTTCAATATGTTCGACCGTGGCATTGATCATGCCCATGCACAAAACCACCAGAAAGAAGGCAGGTGACCCGCGCATCTCAATCGGCAGGATGGCAGCCAGACACAACAAAACGGCGACCACACCCAGCAACCCGGCCAGACGTTTGCGAAACCAGCCCGCAACCACAACACCAAGCGCATTACCAATAATAAAGAACCCGACAGCACTGATCAGAATTGTGGCCGTTGACCAGTCCCCATACCCGATGGCAAGGGCGGCACGGGTTGTATTGCCCGACATGAAGGAAACAAAATCCCCCGCCATCAGAAGTCCGATGGCATCGGTCATGCCCGCGATCATCGAGATTGCCATCACCAGCACAAGGCCAATGCCCTTGCGGCGGGCCATAATCAAACGACGACGTCTTTGCTGGCTCATAACACTCTGTCCTGACAGAAAACCTTGGACTGATTAAACAGCATTTTCGGTTTGGATTGCCAGCGCTGTTCACAAAGACCCGGTTGCTGCGAATTCCTGACCAGTTGGTCAGCGGCTTTTCTTTGCGCTTTTGGACCAAAAGCGTTAAGAGGTGCGCAAATATTCGATCCGAAAAGGGTATTGCCGCCATGACCACTGAAAAACCGACTGCGCATTGCACCTATGCTGCCAAGACTGTCGCCAAGATTTTGCTTGATATCGGGGCTGTGAATTTCCGCCCGGAAGAGGCCTATATCCTGACATCTGGCTGGGCGAGCCCGGTTTATATCGATTGCCGCAAACTGATTTCCTTCCCGCGTGCACGCCGCAAGGTCATTGAACTTGCCGCCCGCCAGGTTTCTGATGCGGCTGGCTACGAGGCCTTTGACGCAGTTGCCGGTGGTGAAACGGCTGGTATCCCCTATTCCGCATGGCTTGCTGATGCCCTTGACCTGCCGATGCAGTATGTCCGCAAAAAACCCAAGGGCTTTGGCCGCAAGGCCCGCATCGAAGGTGACATCCACGAAGGCCAGCGCGTTCTTCTGGTCGAAGACCTTGCCACCGATGGCGCATCAAAGGTCAACTTCGTCAATGCCATCCGCGAAGCCGGTGCGGAATGCAAACACGCCTTTGTCGTCTTCTTCTATGACATCTTCGAAGGCGCGCTTGACGAACTGCGCAAGGACGACATCGAAATGCATTACCTTGCCACCTGGGCTGATGTTCTTGCCGTTGCCGAAGAAGGCGAATATTTCAGCAAGGACGCCATCGAAGGTGTGCGTTCCTTCCTGAACGATCCAATCGGCTGGTCCAAGGCCAATGGCGGCAAGCACGACTAAGCTGCAACCAAGCCCAAAATACAAAACGCCCGCACGATAAATTCGGCGGGCGTTTTTGATTGCCTGTTTTGCGTTACATCGCGTAACGGCAACAACAGATCCAATGCGTTACATGACAGACCTATTCACCCCAAACGTCAGGTCCTGATGCGGTATCGCGCGCAATCGTTTTGCCAAATACCCTTCCTTGCAGGCGATGAATGCGTGCATTTCCTGATAATAGGTTGCGGGCACCGCCGTTCGGACGGTCTGGTGTGCGGCAAGCTGGTTTGACCAACGACGCAACGTCGGAAATCCGGCAAACAAATCCCGGTTCAAACCAGCTGATATCAGGACGAATGGCCGAAACACCGTTGCAAAAACCATATCAAGCATCGAAAGGTCTTGATCCTTCGCAACGGAATCTGGCGTCATCAAAACCGATATGATCGACATCTGGGTGTGAATTTGATGCAGCGTCGCATCCACCATGTTTTCAGAAAGATCGCGATAGATCACATTCGCGGTCAGCGACAATATCTTGTCCCCGATCGCGATCACGCCTTGCTGAAAGGCCCGGTCATAGGCATCGACCGGAAACAGTTTTGTCCAGTACATATCCTGCAGGTACTGACAAATCGCTGCTGACTCAAACAGGGATTTATCGCCGTCAATAACCAGCAACGGCACATTTCCGGTCGGGCTTAGTTTAAGAAACCAGTCCGGCTTTGTATCAAGCTCTATATCGGTCCGCTTATGGGCAATTGTATTCTGGGAAAATACCATCGCGACCCGCTGAACATAGGGACAAAGCCTGTGCGCGATCAGATGATAGGACGGCAAACTTCCCGTGCGTTGCGCAGAATTGCTGTGAACCAGAACAGGCATCGCCCTATCCCATGTGATGGATGTTAAGTTTGTTGCCGTCCGGATCGCGGAAATAAGCGGCATAGAACCCGTTTTCGTGGCGCTGCCCCGGTTCGCCTTCTGACGTTGCGCCAAGCGCAATTGCCTTTTGATACAGGGCATCGACCTGGTCACGTGACCCCGCCGCAAGCGCGATCATCGTTCCGTTTCCAACAGTCGCAGTATTTCCATCAAATGGGACATGAACCGAAAATGCGGGAACGTTTGGCCCGGCACTCCAGACAATAAAGTCCGTTTCCTCGAAAATGCGCTGCGCATCAAGCTCGGCAAGCAAGCCGTCATAAAAGGCAGCCGAACGTGCCAGATCATTGGTGCCAAGCGACGTGTATCCAATCATGATTTCATTCCTGGTCTAATGTGTTGAACTTCGTGTGTCGCGTAGCGTACGGAATTTCAATTTTGCAATGAACAGGCAATTTTGTAGTATAAAATTGCAAATTTGAAATCGGAGGATGGATTGGACTGGAACTATATCAAGTCGTTTCTGGCCATTGCCGAGACAGGGTCGCTTGAACTCGCAGCCCAGAAAATCCGGGTCAGCACAACCACCATATTTCGCCATGTCCATGCGCTTGAAAATCAAACCGGCGCCAGACTGTTTGACAGGATACGCGGCCAATACAGCCTGACAGATGCCGGGACCGAGATGCTCGCCCCTGCCCGGCAAATCATGAACAACTTTGAAATCATCAGTACAAACCTGTCCGGGGCCGATGCGCTTCCTGCCGGGCTGGTCCGCATCACGGCGCCAACCAGTTTTTCGTATTTCTTTTTGCCAGACCACCTCGCCCGGTTTCAGGAACGCTGGCCCGATATCCAGATAGAACTTCTTGCCAGCAATCACGAATTCAACATGACGCAACGATACGCCGACATTGCTGTACGTGTGGCGGCAAGCCCGCCAGAACATCTTGTTGGCAAGGAAGTGCGCACACTGCAATGGAGCATCTATGGTGCCGCCGACAAATACGCACCGGCAGACCTTGATGATCTGCTTAACGCGCCCTTCGTCGGCGCATCCGGGACACTGGCAAGCTACGCGCCATATAAATGGCTTGATGCAAAACGCCGCCATCCATACCGGCAACAAACCGATGATCTGATTGCGATGGCACAGTTGGCCTGTGCGGGTTGTGGCTTGGCGTGCTTGCCATCCGATCTCGCCCTGCCCGGCCTTCGGTTGCTGGCACCAATGCCAGAGGTCGCGGCAAACAAGCTTTGGGTGCTGACGCATCCTGATCTTCGAAACATCTCGCGTATCCGCGAAACCATGCGATGGATCAGCAAATCGCTTAAAGAGGACCCAAGGCTTCTATGATCAACTGCCCCAAACCGAGGAACCCGGCCCTGCATTTCCCGATGCAGCGTATTTGTCCGCCTGCCCGGACTGGACAGACTTTGCGACTGGGTTCAATATGTTCGCAAATAAAAGCAAGGCCATAGCAACGACTATGAGCAAGTTCGGGACCCCAAACTGACATGACCAAGGTGTACCCGCCACCGGTCGGAGGAACAATGCATGTCGATGCGCAAGACTGCCAAATGCCTGCCTGCAATTGCACTGGGCCTTGCCCTGTCTGGCTGTATGGCCCCGGTCGAAGAACCGGTCACCCACGCCAACAGTTCTGACACGATTGTCACACCGTGGGGTGCACCATCACAAAATGCATCCCCGGCACCATCAGGCAGCATGCGTTCGACCGCGCCGGAAAACGACAATCTGGTCATGATGGAGGACCCCGGCCGCAAGGTGCAGGATGGCATCCGACAACAACAGATCGACGAAGCCCGCATTGCGCTTGGCATTCTTGATCGTATGGCGCAACGCTGCCAGTCCGGCGATGCTGCTGCCTGCACAACGCTTCAAACCAATTGGAGCACGTTGTCCCAGCAATTGCACAAGACCCTTTCGATGATGTCGGGCGACGCAATGCAAATGCCCGCCAATATTCCAACCGATGATCCGGCCCTGCCAGCGATGGATGACGGTACGACGATGACGCCGGCACCAGCCGCCCTCCCGAAAATGGATGATCCGGCCGGGGGCGAGATGCCAACGATGGAAAAAACCATTCCAATGACGGAACCGGGCGCGGACGGCTGACCAAACAGGATAAAAAAGGCCCAAGTACAACTTGGAATGATTTAATTTGAGATAGAGCAAAGAAACGATCCGACAACCCGAATATGTTGGCCATGACGTTAAGGCGCGAAACGACGATGCAGATTTCGGGTTTGCGCCGCGCCCCCACCGAATGGAGATCGGATCATGTATCGGGATATTCTTGTCCACATAAACACCGCTGCTGCCTGCAAGGAACGCCTGTCTGTCGCGTTGAAAGTTGCCAAGGCGCAGGACGCGCACCTCACCGGTCTTTTCCTTCTGCCCTATCCTGAAATCCCGCGTTTCATGGAAGTGCAGATCACCGAGGAAATTATCAATCAGCAGCGCAGTGCCATGGCCGAAACGGCAAAAACCGCGCGTGCAGAATTCGAAGCCGCCTGCGAAGCTGCCGGTGTCGCATTCAGCTGGCAGGAAACCTCCTGCCCGGCGTCGGAAATTGCCGATACAGCGGCCATGTATGCCCGTCATCATGATCTGACCGTTTTGGGCCAACGCAATCCGGAAAGCTCTGACCCGTGTTCTGTTTCCGAAATGCCGGACAAGGTCATCCTGACGTCTGGCGCACCGGTCATGGTGGTGCCCTATGTTGGCAAATTCGACACCATCGGCGAACGCGTCATGGTGGCGTGGAAACCTTATCGTGAAGCTGTCCGCGCCATGAATGACAGCATGCCGTTCCTCGAAGCATCGAAATCCACGCTGGTTCTGTGTGCCGACCCGAACAAAGGTGCCCGCGACACCATGCCGGTACCGGGTGTTGATATTGGCGAACGCCTGAAATGCCATGGCGTGAATGCCAAAAAAGAAACCATGAATGCATCGGGCATCAGCGTCGGTGACCTTCTGCTGTCACGTGCGGCAGATGAAAGCATTGATCTGATTGTGTGCGGCGCATATGGCCGTCCGCGTCTGCGCGAACTTATGCTTGGTGGCGTGACACAGCACCTTCTGCGTCACATGACCGTACCGGTCATCATGTCGCACTAAAATCACGACCTTCCCGTCTTGCCAGACCGGTCGGAATTTCCGACCGGTTTTTTCTTTGTCAAACAGAGGCTTTCTGCGTTTGCGGAAATGTCGGCCAGGCGTTCTTGGGCGCACGAAGGGACGACAAAAACACCTTAAATAGTCAAGCTACGGGTTAAGTACGCAAAACAATCGATTTTTTCGATGACATAAATCGAATTAAATGCCCCCCAAAAGCTGTTCGAATCCTTGCCAAATGAAAACAATAGCGCCAAATTGGGGGTAACCGCAAAACGGAGCATGCTCCGAAAAGAGATCGACAATTGAGAGATGGATCGCCTTCTCTGATCTGATGGTTCCAAAGAAGACTGGAATCGCTTTAATTTTTGACAAGGGTCAATGCCATATCGACCATCATGGTTGATAAGGGAACCATAAGGACCCGGTCAGACCGGAGGATATGTCCAGAATCAGTTCGCTGAGCTGGACGAGACCAGAGCTTTGTGCTGCCACGACCGCATAGAAACAGCGTGACACTGCAAAGAGACAGGCGAAAGAAAAACGTATGAATTACAACACCTTCTTCAAAGATGCATTGGCTGGCCTCAAAGCCGAGGGCCGGTATCGTGTATTCGCCAATCTCGAACGTATTGTCGGAAAGTTCCCCAAAGCGCTTTATCATCCCGATAATGGCGAAGCCCCGCGTGAAATCACTGTGTGGTGCTCCAACGATTATCTTGGCATGGGCCAGCACCCCAAGGTGCTTGATGCCATGCAAAACGCCATCACCGGTCAGGGTGGCGGTGCCGGCGGTACGCGTAACATTTCCGGTTCCAACCATCTGCATGTCGCGCTTGAGCGTGAACTCGCCGACTTGCATGGCAAGGAATCCGCGCTTCTGATGACATCGGGTTATGTCGCGAACTGGACGACGCTGTCGACCTTGGGGTCAAAACTCCCCGATTGCGTGATCATTTCCGACTCTGAAAACCACAATTCCATGATCGAAGGCATGCGCCATTCCAAGGCAGAGCGCCGCATCTGGAAACATAACGACATTGCCCATCTCGAAGAGATCCTTAAGGATCTTGGACCGCAGCGCGCCAAGATCGTGGCGTTTGAGTCCGTTTATTCGATGGATGGCGACATTGCACCGATCGGCAAGATCCTTGATCTTTGCGAAAAATACAACGCCATGTCCTATCTTGATGAAGTCCATGCCGTTGGCATGTATGGCCCACGCGGCGGCGGCGTTGCAGAACGCGATGGCGTCATGGATCGCGTGGACATTATTCAGGGTACGCTGGCCAAGGCCTTTGGCGTGATTGGTGGATATATCGCGGCCAAACCGGAAATCGTCGATTTCGTGCGCAGCTTTGGCAATGGCTTTATCTTCACCAGTTCCCAACCGCCCAGCATCGCGGCAGGTGCACTGGCGTCGGTACGCCATCTCAAGCACAGCAGTGTCGAACGCAATGCCCAGAAAGAACGCGCCGACACCCTGCGCGAACGCATGCGGGCCGCGGACCTTCCGGTGATGGATGCACCAAGCCATATCGTCCCGCTGATGGTTGGTGACCCGGCCATGTGCAAGGAAGCCAGTGATCGCCTGCTGTTCGAACATGACATCTATGTCCAGCCGATCAACTACCCCACCGTGCCGCGCGGCACCGAACGCCTGCGCTTTACGCCGGGCCCGTTGCACAATGACGAACTGATCGATCATTTGATCGACTCGCTGCTGTCGGTCTGGGGCCAGTTGGGGATTTCCAAGGTCGCCTAGGGAACCGGCCCGCACAAACATTAAAAGGCCGGTGGCGTAAACTGCACCGGCCTTTTTGCTGATCTAGTGAAATGGGCCGCCCGTATCGGATTGCTGAAATGTCGCGACGTTTGCTTTCGACGTACAGCGTTCTATATTGAGGCTGTCCTGCTGGTGTCTTGCCAGTGCGGATAAATATTTGCAATTAAGAACCGTTCGCGTTAACGTCGGACCTGTCATCAAACAGGGACCGCTTATGTATTCGGATAGAACCTTGCTTCCCAAAGAATGTCTCCGCCTGTGCGCGCTCGGCACCCTTGCGCTTTCCGACAAGCCGATCAGCTATGGTGATCTGGCCAATTCGGTGCGTCATTTCATGTCCCACATCATGGGGCCGTCGCTTGATATGATGGGAAGTTCGCTTCAGCTGCTTAAGCTTGAAGGACTGGTCAAGGAAGATACCGGCAGCGGTACGTTTTCTGATGCGCAACTCCGTCTGACCGATGCCGGGCATGAAAAGTTCATTGAACTGATGCAAGGCAATCTGCGCGATACGTCCGGTGAGCTTGCCCGTCTGATCATGGCACTCAAGATGCGGTTCCTGCATCTGCTTGAAGAAGATATCCGCACTGAGCAGATCGAAATCCTGCATGACGTCTGCGAACTTGATCTTGAACGCGTGCTGGCCCTGCGTGAAGAACACGCAAGCGAGGCCGAAAACTTCACCGGCTGGCTTGAAATGGAGGTCAAACGGCTTGAGCAAAAGCGCGACTGGCTTAAAAGCCTTTTGGCCTAGGGCTCAAACTCGCGTACATGACCGGCCCGATTATGTGAATGAGCTTGGATCCTTACGCATTTTCCCGTTATAGTCGTGGCTGATGGCTTGCAGGAAGTAGGCCCAACGTCACAGGCAGGGACGGAAAATGTTGATACGTGAAGAAACCGAAAAGGACATTCCGGCGATTCACGCGTTGCTGGATGGTGCCTTTGCAACCGCTCCCCACAGTCAGCAGACCGAACATCTGATTGTGGACGCGCTCAGAAAATCGGGGCAACTTACCCTTTCCCTGGTCGCGGAACAGTACGATGAAATCGTCGGCTGCATTGCTTTTTCACCGGTAAAAATCAACGGCAAAGCCTGTGACTGGTTTGGTCTGGGCCCGGTCGCGGTCACCCCTGACCGTCAGGGCATGGGCATCGGTTCCGAACTGATCCAAAGCGGCATCCGCCATCTTCGCGCCGACGATGCGCGTGGCTGTGTCGTGCTGGGGGAACCCGATTATTACAGCCGGTTTGGCTTTGCGCCCCTGCCCGATCTCAAACTTGAAGGCATCCCCGACAAGTACTTCATGGCACGCCCATTGGTTGATGAAATCCCGGCTGGTCTGGTCGATTACGATCCGGCCTTTTACATCAAACCTGACAATTAACCATCTGTCTGTGACCAGTGTGTCTGCTTAGTACAAATGCTGCCCGCCAGTGACAAAGATCTCTGTGCCGGTGACATAACTGCTGTCCTCCCCCACAAGATAATGCACTGCGGCCGCCACGTCCTCGGGCGTGCCCATACGGTTCATTGGAATGCGCGGCACAAGGGCCTCATATTCCGGGGAAATCATGTCTGTCTTGATTTCGCCCGGTGCGACAGCATTCACGCGAACACCAAGTTCGGCGAATTCGACCGCCATTTCGCGCGTCAGGCCGGAAAGAGCGGCTTTGGACGTCGAATAGGCCGATCCGGCAAATGGATGGACGTAATGCCCCGCAATCGAGGTGATGTTGCAAACCGCCCCCTTGCCCCGGTGTAATGCGGATGCAAATCCACGCGCCAGGGTCAGCGGGGTAAAGAAGTTGAGCTCAAACACATCCCGCCAGGCGGCAATATCGCCATTCAGGCAGCCAAGCCGCTCCTTGTACGGCGTCTTGGGCGACACACCGGCATTGTTAACCAGCGCATGCAAAGGATCATCGCCCAGCACCTCATTGGCCTCGTTGATAAACTCTTCGACTTCTGCCGGTTTGGACAAATCAGCACGGATGTGAATACCCTGGGCCGGATCGCGCGGGCAACTGGGCGGCGGGGCTTCGCGTGAACAGCAAATCACCCGCCAGCCACGTTTGGCAAAATATCCGACCGTGACATGGCCGATACCACGGCTGGCACCTGTCAGGACGATTGTTTTCGGGGCATTGCTGCTCATTAGGTCTACTCACTTCACATGATATGCGCGCAAACAGAGTTTTGCTGGTTTTCTTATAGCATCGCAGGGCTTCCCCATCGAAGGAAAACCCTTGTCACGTATGATTTTTCTGCGATCACCAACGCGATATAGGCTGCCCTGTCGAGATTTGGCAAGGCATGCGAAACACGCTATGTTTTACATCTGTTTACCATGGGCAAAAACATGTGCAGCCGCTTTGATCTGAACAGTGATATTCGGGCCTTTCAGGTTCAGCTTGGTCTGGAAATGGAAGACATCCTTCGCATGCCCCTGCCCGACGGTCTGAATGAGGCCACCACAGATGACGAGGATGAAGAAACCGCCTTTGACAGCCTGACAGGCACGCGCCGGCCAACAGACCCGATTGCCGTTATCCTGCCCCATCACAAGGCGGCCATTCGATATTGGGGGCTGAGTGTCGCAGGGCTGAACAGCCCGATGATCAACGCGCGCGCCGAAACCGTGATCGATAAACCGACCTTCCGGCCACTTTTGAACCGTCGCTGCCTGATCCCGGCAAATGGATGGTACGAATGGCGCAAGGATGGCACGACCAAGCACAAGAACCGCATCACCCTGCCCGATCATCAACCGTTTCTGTTTGCCGGACTGGAAAACGGGCGAGAGGCCACCATCATCACCTGCGCGCCATCAGGCGCGATTGCCCACATTCACAACAGAATGCCGACCGTGATCGGCCCCAACCATCTGGGTGACTGGCTTGATCCACAGATTGACTTCGCTGATTTGGCTTACATGCTGGGCCCGCTGCCCGACCATGTTCTTTCATGGTACGAAGACCCGGCTGACCCGGCCCGAACCGATCAGACAACAAACCAGATTGATTTGTTTTCAAACTAAGAAATACCACACGGCCCCACAAAGAACGGGTTAACGCCGCTTGGTCTTAGTCGCTTTCAATGTCATTTGCAGCACATGGTGTTGCACTGCATGCACGCAATGCACCGCCAAGACCGGTATGACCGGCAACCACCGCGCCAAGATCGGGCAGGCCAACATTCGGATTGTTGAGTTCCTGTGCCAGATCCTCGGACATGGAAGCGAAATCAATGATATCGCGTAGAGACAACATGGGAATTCCCCTGCCAGACGTTTCTTTTCCTCGGTGCGAAACGCCTCGTTTATCGGGGTTTCGTCTTTGTAAGGTTTCTGTAACCCTGTCGTGATTTCTTCGCGCATGCAACAAAAAAAAGGCGTACAAAAGTACGCCTTTTCAGCAATATACCAATAGATAGGTAATTTAATTTCGCGATATCAAACGCTTAAGATGACCTTCGCGTTAATGCATTATCCAAAGCGGCAAAGCACATTTTGACAGCATATCCTGCGTCACACCGCCAAGGATCATTTCCTTGAAACGTGAATGGCTGTAAGCGCCCAGAACAATCGTATCAGCGCCGCATTTTTCTGCCTCGGAAATCAAGGTATTAGCAACTTGTCCGGTTTCGGCACTCTCGACCACGTTCGCATCGACTCCGTGCCAGCTGAACTGTTCGGCCAGGGCCTTGGCGCATGCACGGCCATACGGGACCTCTCCGACGCTGACAATTGTGACTTCCTTGGCATTGCGCAACATTGGCATGGCCGAAGTCACCGCGCGCGCCGCCTCAATCCCGCCATTCCAGGCGATCATGACTTTTTCACCAATTTTTTCAGGCGTGCGTTCCGGGGCAACAAGGATCGGGCGACCCGTTTCCATCAAGGCTGCGTCAAAGGTCAGCGATGCGGATGCTTCCTTTGGATCGCGGCCAATCACCACCAAATCAAAAAGGCGCCCGCGGCGGGCAACTGTTTCGTCCTCGCGCCCGCTATCCTTGCGCCAGGTGCAGGACGGTTTGGCATCGGCGTTTGGCGTGTTGATTTCCTCAAACCCGGACTCCTTCACGGCCGCCTGAAACGATGCCTTGCCCGATGCCTCGCGCTTTTCTGTTTCGTTTGCAGCAGCCTGAATCATTTCTTCGATGATCAGGCCCGACATACCCTCGCCAACGATCGGGATGGCGTCCTGTGGTTCGGCAGCAACGAATAGCGCCTCAAGATGGGCATCAAACGTTTTGGCTACCTTGAAGGCCGTTGTCATTACACGTTCGTCAATCGCCGTGCCTGATACCGGTGCCAGAATTGTGCGAATTGCCATTTTCATTACTCCCGCCTGTCCGCCCGGTCATTGAGCCTGCTCGAAATCCGGACTGATGATGACCATATTCCCAAGCAGTGTGAGATCTCTTGCCTTGGTATTCTTTGTTCAAGATCAAAAAATTGCGAAAGTTATTATTATTCTTATATTTTGTTGATGCCGGTTGGGAATTTCTAGATCAACCGCGCACAAAATGATTGTAACATGATTGCCAGTGATTACGATGACGCTTTGATAATCGGGAAATTATTCTCTTGGGTAGGGTCCGGGCGCACAAGGCGAAAAATCGATCTGGCGTGCGGCGAAAAGAACGGGGTTACTCGCGGATGGACTACAACGCACTGCACGAAAACGCACGTGAAGCTGCTGAATTTCTCAAGACGCTTGGCAATGAATGGCGCTTGCTTATTCTGTGCTCGCTTGGGGATACAGAAAAATCCGTCGGCACGCTGGAAAATGAACTGGGCATCAAACAATCCGCCCTGTCGCAACATCTTGCACGGCTGCGCCGCGAAGGGCTGGTAAAAACCCGCCGTGATGCGCAAACCATTTACTATTCTCTGGCCAATCCGGACATCATGAAAATCATTGCCGTGCTGCAAGACACCTTCTGTCCCCCGGAACCGGCGGCGTAAACTTCACCTCGACCAGAAAACAAAAAACGCACAAGACTCTGTCGCCTTGTGCGTTTTTGCGTTTGTGTTTTCCGACCTACCCTTACGGAAACAGCTTCTGGGTATTCCAGCCACTGTCCGCATCATCACGGGTGAACAGTTTGCGGTCATGAAGGCGGAATTTCCCTTCTGCCCAGAATTCAATACGGTCAGGCACAAGCCGGAACCCGCCCCAATGATCAGGGCGCGGCACTTTGCCAAGACCAAACTTTGCAGTGAATTCGGCAACCCGCTTTTCAAGATCGAACCGGCCGCTCATCGGGCGGGACTGAATGGATGCCCAGGCACCCAATTGGCTGCCACGCGGGCGCGATGCAAAATACTCGTCTGACTCGCTGGCATCGACTTTGGCAACCTTGCCTTCGATGCGCACGCATCTTTCAAGCGTTTTCCAATGAAAACAAAGGGCGGCATAGCCGTTCTCGGCCAACTGATCGCCCTTGCGGCTTTCATAATTGGTGTAGAAAACAAAGCCGCGCGTATCGAAACCCTTTAGCAGGACGATACGGGCCGACGGGCGACCTTGCGCATCCGCAGTCGCCAGTGTCATTGCATCCGGATAGGCATCTTCGGCCTTTTTGGCGTCAGAAAACCACGTTTCAAACATGTCAAACGGGGCTTCGTGGGGTTCATGCCCCATTTTCGGCGCATTTTTTTCGTTCATTGCAAAAGGAATTCCTTTGGCTGATTGGGTCTGTTGCCGTGAGAAACATTTATTTCGGAACTACGGTGGCAGCGACAACGTTGGATCAACATATAAACCCAAAGCATATCGGTTGGGACTGTAAAGACAAGATGGGCAAATTAAACATGAAATTCCGTCAGATCGTTATTCCGGTCGTCATGACCGCCTTTATCGCTGGCTGTGCTCAGGACCAGGGTCAGAAACAGACAGCAGGCACACTTCTGGGCGCCGTTGGCGGCGCCGTTGCGGGTGCGCAGTTCGGCAAGGGCAGCGGCCAGCTTGTTGGCGTGGCACTTGGGACACTCGCCGGTGCCTTTATCGGCAGCGAAGTCGGCAGATCACTTGATAATGCCGACCGCGCCATCATGGCCCAAAGCACCCAGCGTACGCTTGAAGCTGCGCCGACCGGTGAAACCACCACCTGGCAAAACCCCGATACGGGCGTTCAGGGCACGGTAACCCCGACCCGCACCTATCAGAAACCCGAAACTCAGGAATATTGCCGTGAATACCAGCAAACGGTGATGATTGGCGGTCAGGAAGAAACCGCCTATGGCACCGCATGCCGCAAACCCGATGGCAGCTGGCAGGTCGTGAACTAAGACCCGTCAAAAAATCTGAAATGACAGGCGGTGCGGTCCTTGCGATCAGCGCCGCCTTTTCATATCTGCTGTTCGGATCGGGCGTTCTGCCCACGAAATCTCATTGTTTCGGATCAGATGCGGCAAAAAGGTTCATCTTTTGCGGCGCATGATCTAATAATGAACACAACATCCAAATCACATAACGTGCTTTTAGTTTCTGGAACCGGTCAGTAAATGCAGGATCCCTACAAGACACTTGGCGTTGCCAAAAACGCCAGTCAGGAAGAAATCAAAAAGGCCTATCGCAAACTGGCGCGTGAACTTCACCCTGATGTCAATCCGGGCGATGCCAAAATCGAAGAACGCTTCAAAAAGGTATCAAGCGCCTATCACCTGCTGGGGGATGCGGAACGCCGCAAGAAGTTCGACAACGGTGAAATCGACGCCGATGGCCGCGAAACCAGCCCGTTTGCCCGTGGCGGTGGCGGACACGCCGGTGGTGGCTTTGCGGGCGGAGACCCGTTCGGCTTTTCCGGTGCCAATGCCGAAGACATCTTTGACGAGATTTTTGGCAAGGGGCGCGGCCGATCTGGCGGCGGCGGTTTTGGTGGCTTTGGCGGGGAACGCAAACCCAAAAAGGTCAAAGGCCCGAATATCTCTTATGAGCTCAGCCTTGATTTTGCCGAGGCCATCCTTGGCACGACCAAACGCATCAATCTTGCCAGTGGCAAAAGCCTTGAAGTCCGCATTCCGCCCGGAAGCGAGAACGAACAGACCCTGCGCCTGAAAGGTCAGGGCATGGCGGGCATGAATGGTGGCGAAGCTGGTGACGCCCTGATCAAGCTGCATGTCCATCCGGACAAAACCTTCCGGCGCGAAGGCAATGACATCCATTGTGATCTGGCAATCAGCCTGCCTGAAGCCATTCTGGGGGGCTCCATCGAAGTGCCGATCGTCGATGGCAAGGTCAACATGAAGCTGCCTGCCAACGCCAACAGCGGCACCAAACTGCGCCTGCGTGGCAAGGGTGCGCCCTATGACCGGGGCAACAAACGCGGTGATCAATATGTTCACCTGACGGTGAAGTTGCCCGAAGAACGCGATGATGAATTGATCGAGTTCATCAGGGAATGGTCTGAAAAGCACCCCTACAAGGCGCGCTAACCCATCAATCCAAAGCCGGCATTCGCCGGCTTTTTTCTTGGCCCGTTGGCAGCCGGGGTCAGGCTGCACAAAAGACCCTGTGTTGAGAGGTGCCTGTTAATCCCGTTCCGTGTTACCATATTGTTTTAGGGGCAGAATCTAACGGGCTTTGTCGCAAAGAACGCAACCGATCATAAGGGGCAATATGGAACAGCTCAGCAACCCGGACATCTATTTGCAATGGCTTGAACAGGCAATCGCCTGGCTTTCCGCAAATGTCCTGCTGGTCCCGATCCTGATCCAGATTGCCGCCTGCCTGCTTGCCACCATCCCGGCCTTTTTGCTGCGCCGTCGGCTGGCGTCGCTTCTCGCGCGCTTGCAGGACTGGAAGCCGCTTTTGCCCTATGCCGGGTTTCGTCGCTTTGCCAAGGTTCTGCCGAGCTTGGCTTTTCCGCTTATTCTGGTCATCACGATTTGGTTGATTGACGCGATCGCCATTCAGGCGGGCTATCGCCATAACGTTGTTCGGCTGGTTGCAAGTCTTCTAAATGCGTGGATTGTCATTCGTCTGGCCGCAGCCATCGTCAATGACCCGGTTTGGTCACGCACCATTGCCGCCGTTGCATGGACTTTGGCGGCGCTTAACATTGTCGGCTGGCTTGATCCCGGAATCGAAATTCTCGACGGGCTGGCGCTTAATATTGGCGAGTTCCGCATATCGGTCTATGGCATTCTCAAGGCCATTTTATCCCTTGCGGTTTTGCTGTGGGTGGCATCCTTTGCCTCGCGCCTGTTTGAACAACGCATCCGCAAGGTCCATCACCTGACCCCATCGGTTCAGGTTCTGATGGCAAAGCTTCTCAAGCTTGTATTGCTGTCGATCGCGGTTCTGTTTGCGCTTTCGACCATGGGTGTCGACCTGACTGCACTTGCCGTGTTTGGTGGTGCGGTTGGTGTCGGGATCGGGTTTGGTCTGCAACGCATTTTCGCCAACCTGATCAGCGGCGTGATCCTGTTGCTCGACCGATCGATAAAGCCCGGCGACGTCATTGCGATTGGCGATACCTTTGGCTGGATTCAGTCACTGGGCGCGCGTTACACCGCCGTTCGTACCCGCGATGGTACGGAATTTCTGATCCCGAACGAAGACCTGATCACCAATCAGGTCGAAAACTGGAGCCACTCGGACGTCAAGCTGCGCCTGAAAGTGCCGGTCGGAATTTCCTATAACTGTGACCCTCACCTTGCGATCAAGCTATGCAACCAGGCGGCGGCAAAATGCCCCCGCGTGCAGGACAACCCGGGTCCCAACACCCTGATGCGCGGTTTTGGGGATAACTCGGTCGATCTTGAAATCCGTTTCTGGATCAACGATCCGCAAAATGGACGCGGCAACGTCATCAGCGAAGTTTTGCTCAATGTCTGGGATGCCTTTATCGAACACAATATCGAAATCCCGTTCCCGCAACGCGACCTGCACCTGCGCAGCGGCGACGCACCGATCCGCGTGGAAATGACCAGCGCCAGGGCACACACCCCCAACGACTAGGAACATGTTCCGCCGAATTGGCAGACCAGTCGCTAGTTCATGGCGTTGCTGATCTCTTTCTCGTCGATATCGCCGCCCTTGTCCTGATCAGGGTCTTTCTTGATCTGCTCGGGGATCTTGTCTTCGGGACGCGGCGTATCAAGCAGTTCGCCAACCTTCACATCCAGAACCGTCTCACGCTTTTTCTCAAGCTCGATCAGGCGTTCGCGCATGGCAACCGGCCAGCCACCATCTGTTTGCACCACCAGCAAGCGGTCGTAATCCAGAAACAGCCCCAAACGCGTCATCAAATCCATCAGCGAAATGCGTGACAGATCCCCCGACAGCAACCAGCGATGCTTGTCAGAACGTTCAATCAGTTTTTGCCGCCGCAATGCGGCCAGCGCCCAGTTAAGATCACGCCCTCCCAGCTTCACATCGCGCATCATCCTGCGATAGGTCGGTGGTTTGGCTGCCTCGTGAAAGCAATTTTGCAAATATTCCAGCACACGCAGCACGGCGATAATCCGTTCCATATGGCCGGGCACCGCAACGCGTGGATCGGGGATCAGGCCTGCCGCACGTGCCGCCCGCCATTCGGACCGGCCCGCCGCCACCTGCGCCCCCAAAAGAATTACGATCCAGGTCAGATACATCCATAACAGGAATATCGGGACAATCGCGACCGCACCATAGATTGTCTGATAGGTCGGAAAGGTGGTGACGTAAAACCCGAAGCCTTTTTTCAGCGTCTCGAACAGAACTGCTGCGACCAGCCCGCCGACGCCCCCGTCAACAACACTGACCGAGCGGTTCGGCATGCCAATGAACAGCAGGGAAAAGGCCATCGCAGACAGTATGAATGGCGCAAGAAATGTAAGCTGACCAATCTGCCCGCCAAGTACCTCGCCGCCGACAAGATGGCGCATGGCAAAAATGTAGGACGCCAGTGAAAGACTCAAGCCCAGCAACATTGGCCCGACGGTCAGAAGCGTCCAGAACACAACGAGACGCGACAGCAGTTTGCGCGGACTGGTAACGCGAAACACATCGTTCATCGCCCCTTCGATGGCGCTTAGGAACATCACCGCCGTCAGGCCCAGAACGATTGTGCCAATCGCCGTCATTTGCCCGGTATTTTGCAGGAAATCACTCAGATAGCCGGTCACCTGTTCACCGGTTTCCGGCAGGAAATTGTTCAGGACCACATTCATGATCTGGTCCTTGAACTCATCAAAGACCGGAAACGCAGAAAGCACCGTCAGCGCAATCGCCAGAAACGGCACCATCGCCAGAAGCGTCGTATAGGAAAGCCCGGCCGCCCGTTGCACGGATTTGTCATGAACAAAACGCATGACGGCGTAACGCCAGAACGCCGTTCGGTCAGCCAGCAATTTCTGAATTTCGACCATTAAACGCTTATCCCCACGCATTTTCCGGTTATACTACACTTGATCAACAGGATAGCGCGCCTGCACGCGTTATGACAGGTCAGATTGACCTTGGCCGTGCTTTGTGTAGGATGCGCCGAATGTCTAATGCCTTCTGGGCCGGTCGCGGCTTTTCTTGAATGCCTCTACCTGCCAGAGAGAGATCGTGGGAACGAGAGGGAATATGAGCCTGTCCACCGACAACATTTCAGGCCTGATGGCCGGTAAACGCGGCCTGATCATGGGCGTCGCCAACGACAAATCGATTGCCTGGGGCATTGCACGTGCGGCCGCAGCGGCCGGCGCCGAAGTGGCCTTTACCTTCCAGGGCGAAGCCCTTGAAAAACGTGTGCGCCCGCTCGCGGAGTCTGTTGGCAGCAACATCGTTCTGCCATGTGACGTGACCGATGCGGCCAGCATGGATGCCGTGTTCGAGACGCTCAAGGAAAAATGGGGCAAGCTTGACTTTGTCGTGCATGCCATCGGCTTCTCCGACAAGAGCGAACTGCGTGGTCGCTATGTCGATACCTCGCCGGAAAACTTTGCGCTTTCGATGAACATCTCGGTCTATTCCTTTACCGCGATCGCACAGCGCGCTGAAAAACTGATGACCGATGGTGGTTCACTTCTGACGCTCTCCTATTACGGCGCAGAAAAGGTCATGCCGCATTACAACGTCATGGGCGTTGCCAAGGCTGCCCTTGAAGCCAGCGTGAAATACCTTGCCAATGACCTTGGACCAGACCGCATTCGTGTCAACGCCATTTCGGCGGGCCCGATGAAGACCCTTGCCGCATCGGGTATTGGCGATTTCCGCTATATCCTGAAATGGAACGAATACAACTCACCGATGCGCCGCAACGTCACGCTTGATGATGTTGGCGGATCGGGCCTGTACTTCCTCTCTGATCTTTCGACCGGTGTTACGGGCGAAACCCATCATGTCGATTGCGGTTACCACACCGTTGGCATGAAACAGGCAGACGCACCTGACATCACTGTCCAGAAACCCTGATCTGGGCCTGATACGATTTTGCGGGCTGCCCTGATGGGTGGCCCGTTTTGTCTCTTAAATACTTGAATTCTGGATAATCGGTTATGGCTGGCAACAGTTTTGGAACACTTTTCCGCTTCACCACCTTTGGCGAAAGCCACGGTCCGGCCATTGGCTGTGTCGTTGATGGTGTGCCGCCCCTGCTTGAACTGACCGAGTCCGACATTCAGGATTACCTTGAAAAACGCAAACCCGGTCAGTCGCGCTTTACCACCCAGCGCCGCGAACCTGATCAGGTCAAAATCCTTTCGGGCGTTTTCGAAGGCAAAACCACCGGCACCCCGATCGGGCTTCTGATCGAAAACGTCGATCAGCGCTCCAAGGATTACGGCGAAATCAAAAACCAGTTCCGCCCCGGCCATGCCGATTACACCTATTGGGAAAAATACGGCACCCGCGATTATCGTGGCGGCGGCCGTTCATCGGCGCGTGAAACGGCGATGCGTGTTGCCGCCGGTGCGATTGCCCGCAAGGTGCTGGGTGATGACATCAAAATCCGTGCGGCCCTGGTCAAAATGGGCACCAAGGAAATCAATCGCGCGAACTGGGACTGGGATGAGGTTGATAACAACCCGTTCTTCTGCCCGGACCCGGAAGCCGTGCCGGTGTTCGAGGAATATCTTGATGGCCTGCGCAAGGATGGCTCATCGGTTGGCGCAGTGATCGAGGTCGTCTGTTCTGGCGTCCCGGTTGGCCTTGGTGATCCGGTTTATGACAAACTTGACGCCGATCTGGCCAAGGCGATGATGACGATCAACGCCGTCAAGGGCGTTGAAATCGGCAATGGTTTTGAAGCCGCCGAACTGACCGGCATTGAAAATGCCGATGAAATGCGTCTGGGCGAAGATGGCAAACCGGTATTTGGTTCCAACCATGCCGGTGGCATTTTGGGCGGGATTTCATCGGGGCAGGACATCGTCGTTCGCTTTGCTGTCAAACCGACCAGCTCGATCCTCACCCCGCGCAAAAGCCTTGATATCTATGGCAAGGAAGTCGACGTCGTCACCAAGGGCCGCCATGATCCGTGCGTTGGCATCCGCGGCGTTCCGGTGGGCGAAGCCATGGCTGCCATCACACTGGCTGACCACCTTCTGCGCCACCGCGCACAGTGCGAAGGCTGGAACACGAACAAGCATTTCCCGAGCTGATTTCGCAACTTTATCGGGTATTGCGAGTTTCGCATCACAAACGGGTTTGTGCCACGTCAAAGGGGCATGAACCCGATATTGCTCAAAACCCTGATCCAACTTGCTGCGTCAAACAAAAAGCCCGCACCCACCGGGACGGTTGGCAGTGACGCGCAGCTTAAAAACCGTATCGTTCTTTTCTCGGACGAGGCCGTCAACCTGCCTGACTGGGGCATTTCGGGGCTCCCGGCCATGATACTGGGGGCTGCACCTCAAACCTGCCTGTTCGTCGGTGACCTGAATGTTGACAGCCCCGGTGACGATGAAAGCCCCCCACAAAGCGATGACGCAGAAACGGACAGTTCCGATTCCCCATCAGATGGAACGGTTTCCTTTTCGCTTACCATCAAGTCACCGCCCGATCCCGCAAGCACGCTTCAGGCCCGTACGATTGTTTGGAAATTGTCACTGCCGATTGCGGGTTACCGTGATGTGCAGACCGGCGCGGGCAACACCACTGTGCGCGCGCCCGTAATCAAATCGCGCCTCAAACTGGGCGGCGTTGAGCGCGATGTTGAAATCGGTCTGCTGGAAATGGGCGGCCTCGAACAGCCGCTTTTGATCGGCAAGGACACGCTGGCCGACAAGTTTTTGATCCGCCCGGACAGGCCCGACGACCAAAAAGCCGCCAATCCGCCTGCTGTTGACCTGAACCAGCACGTGGCAGAAGCACCACAATCGGCCGGGACTGACGCCAAAAGCAATGACACTCCGGCAAAGGATACATCTGCGCCAAGCTCTGATTCCGAAGCAGAACCGGCATCAAGCACCGCCGATGACAAAGCGCACACAGCATCCGTCACCGATGCACAACCCGACGCTGACACTTCCCCGGATCAGACAACAGCCGCCACACCGGAAAACAACACCACGCCAGACACGTCACAGCAGACCGAGACCGCAGATACGCCAACCCACGACCAGAATGCGGCAAACCCGGCACCCGACACACAACAAAACAAGGCCGCACCGGACGCCGCTTCGACCACGGCTGACGGCAATGATGCGTCCGCAACACCCGACACACCAACTGACACGGCTGCGAACGCAGAAAACCAAACAAAACCCGACGATCCGAGCAAAGCGCAAGAAGGCGCCAAAACATCTGGCGAGTCCACGACATCACAGACCGGATCAGAAACCGCCAAACCAGCCGACCGCGCACCTGAACCGGCGTAAGTTCCCATAGAACCTGAAGCCCCCTGAAGCCCCTGGGTCCCCTGCGCCGCCCTTTGAAAGGGTGGCGCTTTTTTATAAGCCGGGGCAATTTTCCAATGGTTTCGGCTTGTAGTTTGCCTGCGCGACCACATCTTTATCCCATAACGAGAAACGACCCGAAATGCGGTTGGGAAAAGGCAAGACGAATGACAACACATCTGGATCTCTCCAGCCTGTCGCGCCGATCTGCGATAAAGGGCTGGTTTGCCACAGGCGCGGCAATTATCGGCCATACCATTCTGTCACCGGCCGCCCACGCCAGTGACACAACCCTGCCGGCAACCCCGGCCTGCGGCGAGGATATCGGCCCGACACGTTCAATGACCGAGGGCCCGTTTTATTCGCAAAACCCACCAGAAAAACGCAACTTTCGGACAGATACCGATGGCAGCCCGGTGACACTGATCGGTTACGTGCTCAGCACCACCTGCACGCCGATTGCCAATGCGATTGTCGATCTCTGGCACGCCGATGCCAATGGCCGATATGACAATCAGGGCTTTAGCATGCGCGGTTATCAGCGCACCGACGCCCAGGGACGTTATTATTTCGATACCATTCGCCCGGCCGAATATGCCGGACGTACCCCGCATTACCACATCAAGATCACCCCACCCAACGGCCCCACCCTGACCACACAACTCTATTTCCCCGAAGAGCCCCGGAACGAGCTGGACCACCTGTTTGACAGCGCGCTTTTGATGAACATGCGCCCGGCGAGCGACGGTGAGATCGGCCGGTTCGATTTTGTGCTGGCTTAAACAGGCCATCACGTCCCGACATCATAGCACCAAGCCCGATGACAAGACCCGGTTCACCTGAAAAGCGTGATTTTGGTCTTGCGCAAATGTGTGTTCCGCTTTAATGTTAACAAAGTTAACATAAGAAAATCGAGATACGAGCAAATGGGAAAATATCACCACGGTGATGTCCGCAACGTCCTTCTGCAACAAGCTGAAAACATCCTGATCGACGAAGGCCCGGCTGGGTTGTCGCTACGGCGCCTGGCGCGGCTGACCGGTGTGTCCGAAGCCGCCCCCTATCGCCATTTTGACGGCAAGGATGGCATTTTGGCGGCAGTCGCCATTGCCGCCTTTGAACGGTTTGCCGAACAACTTGAAACTGCTGCTGCCAGCACGGAAAACCATGAAGAACGCATCATGGCGCTGGGGGCTGCCTATGTGCAGTTCGCGGTCGAAAACCCGCAGCATTTCCGTCTGATCTTTGGCCGCGAACGCCCACCGCTTGATCAATACCCGGAGTTGCGCGATGCCGCCGATAACGCCTTTGACGTCTTGCAGCGCGCGGTCACATCGGTTGATCGCAAGGCTGAAATGACTCTGGCGGAGGCTGCAAGCGCCTATAACCGCGCCCTTGCCGCATGGAGCCGCGCGCACGGCATCGCCATGCTGGTGATTGATGGCATGATCGTGCCGCCAGCCGATCAGGATCTTTCAGGTTTTGTTCTGGGTCTTCTGGCCGAGGACCTTACCATCCCGGCCAACGCCGAATAACAGCTCGACCGCTTCATCGTCCCTCGTTGGGGTCTGCCCGCAACCAACCGGAATTTCAAATGGAATATTCAACCGTCAAACTCATTCACGTTCTTGGCGCTATCCTGTTTTTGGGCAATATCATTGTCTCGGCCGTTTGGAAAATACAGGCAGACCGCACCAACAACCCGGTCGTCATCGCCTTTGCCTGTCGTCTGATCAACATCACTGATCTGGCCTTCACCACTCTTGGCTCGGCCCTGCTTGTGATTGGCGGCATCGGGTTGTTCCACGCCACCGGCATATCCCTTTCTGATGCCCCCTATCTGATCTATGGCATCAGCCTGTATGGCATGGCTGCGATGCTGTGGCTGGCAGGCCTGCTGCCGCTTCAGATCTATATGTCAAAGATTGCTGCCAAGACCGTGGCTGATGGCGAAACCGAAATGCCGGTTGCTTACGAGAAATGCCGCAGGCTGTGGAACATGGTTGGCCGCATCGCCATCCTGTTCCCGCTCGGCGCGCTTTATCTGATGATCATGCGTCCGGACTTCTGAGTAGCGGGCGTAACACGTCGCGCCTTCCACAATGCGGAAAGCCGTTTTATATGATTGATCGGCTTTTGGCGCTGCCCGTACTATGCTGGCATTAGATTAATGATAACGCCCGGGAGAAAAGTCCGATGCTGACCATCAAACGCCTGTCCATTGAGGATGCCTATATCCTGATCGAAGGGGCCCGCAACCGTGCCAATGAAATCGGGGTTCCGATGTGCATTGCCATCACCGACGAATCCGGTGTTCTGATCGCGTTTGAACGCATGGATGGCGGCAAGGTCACCAGCACCACCATCGCCCAGGACAAATCCTTCACCGCGTCGGGTGCGCGCAAGGGCACGCATGAATACGCCGCCGCTGCCCAGCCGGGCAAACCGGCCTATGGCATCGATAGTGAAATTGGCGGTCGCCTGTCGATTGTCGCCGGTGGTCTGCCAGTATTCGTTGATGGTGAATGTGTTGGCGGTATCGGCGTCAGTTCCGGCACCCCGCCACAGGATCAGGACTGCGCACAGGCCGGTATTGACTTCTTCATGAAGAAAATCGCGAGCAACAATTAATTCTGCCACAAACGGACTTCAACAGTCTCAGACTGCATTTTGCAAAAATAGAAAAAAAGGCTGGATCAAAAAAAATGATCTAGCCTTTTAAATACTACTACAATTACGAGACGTAGCTTGCATCCCGTTTCTCTGTACTTCAGAAACCGCGCTCTGTCTCAAACATCGCCGCCTACTCCTTCGAACAGTAGATAACATACTTCACTACACGCATAGTAACCTCTCGGCCTTCAATTAGCAAGCTAAGTGGGCACAATGGAACTATTAGATCTTATAAATAGTTTAGTGGAGTTCGTAGTCAAGTGGAGTGAGTCTCTTACCTCTCAGCAAGCCATTATGATTACAGGTTCTCTAGCGACACTTGGCTGGATTGTCTCCGCCTCTCTTTCTCGTAAGTTATCTCGCAAGCAGCACACAATGTCCGCTCTTCTGGCAGACGAAGATCTAATTCAAGGAAGTGAGAAAATTCGGGATTATGTTGCGACAGGTACTTACCCAATAAAAGGTTCCGACGAGTACGACGAATGGCTACAAGGCTTGAGAAAATGCCTAAACTATTATGAGTTCTTGTGCTCTGGCATTCTCCGAAAAGATTTCGATGAAGAGCTCATCAAAATCAACGAAAGGTATAACTTACTTACCCTTTACCAATATGCTTATTCATATATCGACGAAAATAGAAATAAAACGCCGCAAGGACATAAGACACAAGACAGAAGCCGCATATACCTCTCGATGGAAACTATCTCTCGAAGGTGGGAAAAACCATGGATGCGTTTCCCTTAAGCTTATGTATTTTCAGTCACTAAAAGCTTTCCGCCCGCAAATCAGGAACTCAACATTGCCTTCCGGTCCGGTGATCGGGCTTTTGGTAATGCCCAGCACCTCCCAGCCCGGAAGATTGGCCAGCCAGTCGGAAATCGTATCGCAGACTTCCTGATGCAATTCGGGTTCGCGTACGACACCCTTTTTGCCGACACGCTCCTTGCCGACTTCAAATTGCGGCTTGATCAGCGCAATCAGATAGCCGCCATCCTTGACCCGCTCCATACTGGCCGGAAGCACGGTGCGCAGACCAATGAAGCTGGCATCACAAACGACGATATCGATGGCGTCAGTAATCTGTTCTTCGGTCAAATGGCGCGCATTGGTCTTTTCCATAACCACAACGCGGTCATCATTGCGCAGTTTCCAGTCAAGCTGCCCCTGCCCGACATCAACGGCATAGACCTTGGCCGCTCCGTTCTGAAGCAGAACGTCGGTAAAGCCACCTGTCGAGGCCCCGACATCGACACCGATAAAACCGGTTACGTCGATCTCGAACTCGGCGAGCCCCTTTTCAAGCTTGAGCCCGCCCCGCGACACCCACGGATGGGGTTGCCCGCGCAGCGTAATGGAAATGTCTTCCTTGCACGGCATGCCCGGCTTATCGAGCCGTTGCTCGCCGCTAAAGACATTGCCTGCCATGATGAAAGCCTGTGCCTTGGACCTGGTTTCCACCAGCCCACGTTCCACAAGCAACTGATCCAAACGTTTCTTTGCCATGCGCGCGTTTTACCCTACCGGCCCGAAAAGGTCACGCATTTGGTCACATCAAATAATGGGAATTAGCTGGCCAACGGTTCCAGATACCCGCGCGGCACAATGGCGAGTAGGTCATTAAGCGACTCACCCTGAACCGCCACATGCTGCTGCATCAACTTGCCAGCCGTTTCGGCCTCACCATTGGCAATCGCATTCAGGATATCGGCATGCTCGTTGTTCGATGTCTTAACACGCCCCGGCCGATGCAACTGCAAACGGCGATATGGTGCCAGACGGTTGCGCACATTCTTGGTCTGACGTTCAAGGAAACTGTTGCGGCACCCGGCATAGATCGCCTCATGGAAGCGCACATTGGCCTCGTAATAGGCATCGGCATCCGCATGATCCTTAAGCGCACCGCATTCATCAGACAGCGCGATCAGGTTGTCGATATCAACACGCGGCATCCGCCGTGCCGCCAGACGCGCACACATCGCTTCAAGTTCTGCCATGACTTCAAACATTTCGATCAGTTCGGCAACCGTGATGGCAGCAACAATTGTGCCCCGGCGCGGCATGGTCGCAACCAACCCCGATCCGGCAAGGGTTTGCAACGCTTCACGTACCGGGGTGCGCGATACGCCGAACCGTTCGCTTAACGAGCGCTCATCAAGTTTGTCGCCGGGCTTGAGCACGCCGGTCACGATATCGCGTTCAAGTTTCTGGACCAGATCGGTGGCAAGCTTTCCGTTTTGCGACATGTGCGCCCTCATTCATCATCACTCACTGGTATACCAGAACACATATTCTGGTACCAATCAAAGCCTTTTCGATGCTGCTCTGCGAAGTTTTTCTGCTGCGACGCAAAAGTTCAGATCAGGTTTTCCCTGACACACGGGCAAATAGGCCAGCGCTGATTTGTGGCACTGCAAAATCACATTCTGGTATACAAAATTGCATGGACAGCATGCCAGAAATCTGTAACGCTTTTCACCAATGCGAAAACCGCATCAATAAAAAGACGCGCAAAAGCCGTCACAATGCATTCAAAACGCATGCTTCATCCGGGAGGAAAAGATGAAGATTTTCAAAAAGACTCTTACGGCGTCTGTCGCCGCCATCTCCATGTCCGTTGCCGCCTTTGGCATGTCTGCCTCCGCCGGTGCCGAGACGCTCAAGCTGTCGCATCAGTGGTCCACCAGCGATGTCCGTCACAAAGTGGCAGAAATCATCGCCAACGAAGTCAAGGCCGCTGACGTTGATCTGGAAATCCAGATCTTCCCGTCCGGCTCGCTGTTCAAGGCGAAGGAACAGTGGACTCCGATGACGCGCGGCCAGCTTGACATGATTGTCTATCCGCTCGCCTATGCCGGTGGTCGTATTCCGGCAACCAACCTGACGCTGATGCCCGCCCTGGTCAAAAACCATGACCATGCACAGCGCATCAACGAATCCCCGTTCATGGCCAAAATCGAAGAGCTCCTGAACGATGACGGTGTCGTCACCGTCGCCAAGGGCTGGCTTGCCGGTGGTTTTGCCTCGACCCAGGGATGCATCAAAAAGCCTGAAGACGTCAAAGGCCTGCAGATCCGTGCAGCCGGTAAATCGTTCGAACAGATGCTTCAGGGTGCTGGCGGTTCCATTGCCGCAATGCCAAGCTCGGAAATCTATCCGGCCATGCAGACCGGCGTTCTTGACGCGGCAAACACCAGCTCTTCAAGCTTTGTGTCCTATCGTATCTACGAGCAGGTCAAATGCTACACTCCGGCAGCTGGCAACGCGCTGTGGTTCATGTACCAGCCGGTCCTGATGTCCAAGCGCAGCTATGACAAGCTCAATGACGCGCAGAAAGACGCACTCGCAGCCGCCGCAAAGGTTGCCGAAGAGTACTACACTGCCGAAGGCCGTAAACAGGACTCCGATAGCGTAGAGGTCTTCAAGGAAGCCGGCGTGGAAATCGCCGATCTTTCGGACGAGGACTTTGCAGCATGGCAGGCGATTGCCATGAAAACCTCCTATGCCAAGTTCGTGGAAGAAACCCCGAACGGTCAGGAACTTCTCGACATGGCGCTTGCTGTAAAGTGATCCATGCCTGATCTGATGGTGGTGCCGGTGATCCGGCACCACCCTGATTTCTCAACACGACCAGACCATAACACCACGGTTCCGTCAGAGGAGTACGCGCGTGTCCAACGCCATGTCCCCGCACCCACTGCCCATTGATCTGCCCGATGATTTCGCGCAGACCCGAAGTGCGTCGCATTCCGTTAAATCCGATATGCCGCCCCCGCCTGATGTCGAACCAATCGACCATCACGGTCCGCAGGCAAACCGCAATACACAAATTCCGCACGGCCCTGTTGATAACATCATTGCCGTCATTCATTTCCTGTCGCGTGTATGTGGCGTTGCCTCGGCCTCAATGTTTGGCATCGCGATGCTGATCATTTGCCAGTTGGTGTTCATGCGCTATGTGCTCAATGATTCCACCGTCTGGCAAACCGAAGCCGTGATCTTCCTGATGATTGGCGCGACCCTTGTTGGCCTGCCCTATGTTCAGTTGCTGCGCGGTCACGTCAATGTCGACCTGCTGCCGCTTTATCTGAAACGTGGCGCACGCATGACCCTTGCCATTGTCACCCTGTCTCTGGGTATGGCAATCGCCGCCATGTTTGCCTTCTACGGTCTGGAACTGGTGATCGAAGCCTACGAAGGCGGCTGGTTGTCCGAAACCATCTGGGCCGTGCCGCTGTGGAAGCCGTTTTCGGCCCTGCCGATTGGCTTTGGCTTGCTGTTCTTGCAGTTCTTCGCCGATTTCCTGTCCCTCATCACGCGCAGATCGACCCCGTTCGATATTCGCGACGACGCATTCTAAGGAGGCCGCACCATGGATCCCTTGCTTCTTGCGGCCATTGTTGGCATCGCGACCACCCTTGTTCTTTTCTCTGGCATTCCGGTCGGTATCGGCCTGATCCTGGTCAGTATCGGTTTCATCGTCATCTTTGATGGCACCGGCTCGCTGCCGCTTCTGCCTGAAATTCTGTTTGGCAAACTCGAAAGTTTCGAAGTCCTCGCCATCCCGATGTTCATTCTGATGGGGGCGGTTGTTGCCTCATCGCGTGCTGGTGGTGACCTTTATTCGGTTCTTGATCGCTGGCTGACGCGTGTTCCGGGCGGGCTTGTGATTTCAAACCTTGGCGCCTGCGCTATCTTTTCCGCCCTATCGGGTTCGTCGCCTGCCACCTGTGCCGCGATCGGCAAGATGGGCATCCCGGCCATGCGTGAACGCGGCTTCCCAGATACGGTTGCAGCCGGCTCAATTGCCGCTGGCGGGACGCTTGGCATTCTGATCCCGCCAAGTGTTACCATGATTGTCTATGGCATCTCGACCGAAACCTCGATCGGGCGTCTGTTCCTGGCCGGACTTCTGCCCGGTCTGCTGGTGACGGTTCTGTTCATGGCATGGTCGCTTTATTCGACCTGGCGTCAGGGCAATGCCCAAGCTGCCCTTGGCGTGATCAAATACAGCTGGAAGGAAAAGTTTGAAATCCTTCCGCGCGTTCTGCCCTTCCTTGTCATCATTGGTGCTGTTCTGTTCGCCCTTTATGGCGGCGTTGCGACACCTTCGGAAACAGCCGGTGTTGGCGCACTGTTCTGCCTTGTCACGGCGATGATCGTGTATCGCATGTGGAAACCGGGTCAGCTCTGGAATGTCATGCGTGACACCACCAAAGAGTCGGTGATGATCCTTTTGATCATCGGCGCGGCGGGCCTGTTTAGCTACATGCTGTCATCGCTTCTGGTTACCCAGTCGATTGCACAGTGGATCTCCGCCCTGGAGGTCAACCGCTGGGTCCTGATGGGCTTCATCAATCTGTTCCTGCTGATCAGTGGTTTCTTCCTGCCGCCGGTCGCCGTGATCCTGATGAGCGCACCGATCCTGCTGCCGGTGATCATCAATGCCGGGTTCGACCCGTACTGGTTTGCCGTGATCCTGACGATCAATATGGAAATCGGCCTGATCACCCCGCCGGTTGGTTTGAACCTGTATGTGATCAATGGTATTGCCCCTGATATCCGTCTGCAAAGCATCCTTAAGGGCGCATTCCCCTATGTACTGTGCATGATCGCGGCCATCATCATTCTGTGCTTCTTCCCGCAGATCGCCACCTGGCTTCCGGAAAAGGTTATTGGAGGACGCTGATGTCAGGCATGTCTGTCAAAAGCTGGCTTTCAAGTATTGCCGACCGTGGTCGGGAACTGCTTGACCTGCCGATTTCAACCCCGCAAGAACCGCTCAAACAACTCGGTGCCATGTGCAGGGACCTTGTCTCGCAAAAAGGCGAGGCACGTGGCACCGCGGTTGCCCGCGAAGTGGTCCGCCTTTGGGAAAGCCTGCCAGAAGAAGACCATCTGGCCTTCTTCCAGATGATGCAAAACGACTTTAGTGCCGACCGAACCAAAGTCACCAAGGCGGCCGAGGCCTTTGCCAAGGACCCGTCCGAGGCCAACCTTGCGGCTCTGACCCAGGCGTCCGAACCGGTCCGTCAGGAACTTCTGCGCAAGATCAATATGGCACCGGGTGGCACGCGGGCGATTGTCGACATGCGTGAAACCCTGATCGGGGTTTTGAAAGACAGCCGCGATCTTGAACCGCTCAATGCCGATATGCAGCACCTGCTGACCAGCTGGTTTAACCGTGGTTTCCTTGAACTACGTCATATCGACTGGGACACATCGGCAGCCATCCTTGAAAAACTGATCCGCTATGAAGCAGTTCATGAAATTCAGGGCTGGGAAGATCTGCGCCGTCGTCTGGCGACCGACCGGAAATGCTTTGCCTTCTTCCATCCGGCCATCCCCGACGATCCGCTGATCTTTGTTGAGGTCGCGCTGGTCCATGGTCTGGCCGATAGCGTTCAGGCGCTTCTGGCCCCGGAAATCGATGAAAAAGCGCCCGAAACCGCCAACACCGCGATTTTCTATTCAATCAGCAACTGTCAGGCGGGGCTCAAGGGGATTTCGTTTGGCAACTTCCTGATCAAACAGGTGGTCGAGGAACTCAAACGCGAATTCCCGCAACTCAAACAGTTCGCCACCCTGTCGCCCATTCCGGGCTTCATGGGCTGGTTGCGCACCCGCCAGAAAAGCAAGGCCAATGATGCCAAGCTTGCCGGTCAGGTGCTTGCGGGCCTAAGCGAGGACGACTGGATCAATGATCCGGTCAAGGTCGCGAACCTGAAAAAGCCGACATTGGCGCTGTGTGCAACTTATCTTGCCACCTGCAAACGCGGCAAATCACCGCTCGACCCCACCGCGCGGTTCCATCTGGGGAATGGCGCACAACTTGAACGCCTGAACTGGCTTGGCGATACGTCGGACAAGGGTCTGCGTCAGGCTGGCGGCATGATGGTGAATTACGCCTATCACCTTGATGATATCGAGAAAAACCACGAAGCACTGATGAATGACGGAAAGATCGCCACATCGAAATCCGTCGCACAGCTTGCCGGAATTTAAACAGGTATGACCATGTCAGATAATCTTCTTCAAACCTTTCTGGACCGTTTTCCGGCCGACAAATCGCGCACATTCCTGATCGAACGTGATGGGACCGAACGCAGCTTTGCGTGGTTGCTTGATCGCACCGGGCGTTATGCAGCAGTCCTTGCCGCCCATGGTGTGGTCAAGGGCGACCGGGTCGCCGCACAGGTCGACAAATCATCCGATGTCATCGCGCTTTACCTTGCCTGCCTGCAGCTTGGCGCCATTCATTTGCCACTTAACACGGCCTATACCGGTGACGAGATCGCCTATTTCCTGGGTGACGCTGCCCCGCGTGTCTTTGTCTGCCGTCCGGCCCATATCGATGCGGCCAAGGAACTCGGTGACAAAAATGACGTCGCTGCTGTTCTGTCGCTGGGAACAAATGGCGATGGCAGCCTGAATGACGAAGCCGCAAACGCCGCCGCCATGACCGACATTGTGGCCGCAGACAAGGACGACGTTGCGGCGATCCTTTACACATCGGGCACGACGGGCCGGTCCAAGGGCGCGATGCTGACCCATAACAATCTGTGCTCGAACGCCAAGACCCTGCATCAGGCCTGGGGCTTCAAGCCGGGTGATACCTTGCTGCATGCCCTGCCGCTGTTCCACACCCATGGTCTGTTTGTGGCGATCAACATCATGCTGATGAATGGCGGCAAGGTGATCCTGCTTCCGAAATTCGATGCAGATGACGTGATTGAACGTCTGCCGCAATCAACGGTCCTGATGGGGGTTCCGACCTTCTATACCCGCCTTCTGGCACATCCGCAGTTCACCAAGGACATCACGGCGAATATGCGCCTGTTCGTTTCGGGCTCCGCCCCGCTTCTGGCCGAAACCCATGACGCGTTCTTTGAACGTACCGGGCACAAGATCCTTGAGCGCTATGGCATGACCGAAACCTGCATGAACACGTCCAACCCGCTTGATGGCGAACGCCGTCCGGGCGCGGTTGGACCGACCCTGCCGGGGATCGAGGCCCGCGTTTGTGACAAGGATGGCAACATCCTGGGGGCTGGCGAAATCGGCGTGCTTGAAGTTCGTGGCCCGAACGTTTTCAAGGGGTACTGGCAGATGCCCGAAAAAACCGCGTCCGAATTCCGCAAGGACGGTTTCTTTATCACCGGCGATCTCGCCACCATTGGCGAAGACGGCTATGTCACCATCGTTGGTCGTGACAAGGATCTGATCATTTCCGGCGGCTTCAACGTCTATCCCAAGGAAGTCGAAGAAGTCATCGCCGAATATGACGAGGTCGATGAAGTCGCAATCTTTGGCCTGCCCCACCCTGATTTTGGCGAAGCCGTTGCCGGTGTGATTGTCGCGGCCAATGGCGATCAACCTGATCCCGATGCCCTGATCAAGCGCACGCAGGACAAACTGGCGAAGTTCAAGGTGCCCAAGCGCATCTGGGTCATCAAGGAACTGCCGCGCAACACCATGGGCAAAATCCAGAAGGCCCAGTTGCGCAAGCAATATGAGGACACTTTTACCGCCTGAATCTTATAGCCATACTCCCGCTGCCGGGAACCGTCTTGCGAACAGATGGTTCTCGCCCGCAGCACCCATCGGGTCTTCGACCCAACCTTCCGGCCGGATTTATCTGGCCGGATTTTTTTTGTGCGCCATCACAAAGACCTGAACACCACCACTTCTAACATTATGCAATTGTTAGGGAATGACGGCAAAGAATGCTAAATTAGAAAAAACAACAAAGAGCAACCTGCAGGCTTGTCCAAAAGTGCCAGAACGAAAGTGACTGGGATTGATGACCAAGCTTGACGACGCCTTAAACCGCATATCGCGTGACATCGCCCAAACCGGTGCCCTGACAACAGAGGCATCGCGTCGCTATGACCAGATGTTTGCCGACTTCCGCACCGAGCTGGATCGTACCCTTGATACATCCACCTCACTTGCCGATGCTGCCAACGCCACAATGGCGTTACTCGAACAGGCATCGACCCTTCTGCGCGAAAGCTTCCCGAACCCCGCGCCGCGTGCGTGTCGCGATCAATGCAGTGCGTGTTGCCATCTGTTTGTCAGTGTCCCGCCCGGTGTCACCGACCTGATCGCAGCACATATCAAGGCAACCTTCACCCCGCCAGAACAACAGGCCCTGCTGGATCGACTGAGAACTGCCGCAAGCGAGATCGAGAAATTCACCAAAACCAGTGACGTTCGTGTGCGCTGCCCGCTTCTTGATGAAAATGAACGCTGCAGCATATATGCCGTTCGCCCGCTCACGTGTCGCGCATTCACGTCCTCTGATGCCGGTTTGTGTCACGCCATGGTCTTTGGCAACACCACGCAACAATCCACCCGCATTGATCAGGATCCGGGCCACTACCGCCTGCATATCGAAGCAACCGAAGCCCTGCAAAATCTTGCGACCCGGCGCGGATTGAATGATCGGCAGGAAGGTTTCGTGCATGGGCTGCTTGATCGGCTTGAAAACGGGGCCCCTTCAACCTGATCCGGTGACTTGCATTTTCGCGCGAACAAGACCATTTCTCGAACGTTCCTGAATGGTCGGGCCTTCGCCCGACGTCACCAAACAAACATGTAGGGCAGACATGCAACAGCCGTCAGCACAAGCACCGCGCGTGGCCTTTATCACCGGCGGTGCACAGGGTTTGGGCCTTGGTATCTCAAAGCACCTTCTGGACCTTGGCTGGAAGATTGCCATGTTCGATCTTGATGCCGACGCAGGCGAGGAAGCCCTAAGCAGCCTGTCCGATGCCCAGCGCGACCGTACCCTGTTCCTGCACGGCGACGTCGCCGTTGAGGCCGACATCAAACTCGCCGTACAACAATGCGTTGACCGGTTTGGCCGCATTGATGGCCTGATCAACAATGCCGGTATTGCCAATCCCCACGCGCCAAACATCGAAGACCTTGAATGGGATCAATGGCAACGGGTGATCAACGTCAATCTGGGCGGTGCGTTTCTGGCAACCAAACACGCGACACAGCATCTGCGTGAAACCGGCGGCGCGATTATCAACATTGCCTCCACCCGCGCTTTCCAGTCCGAAGCCAATACCGAACCCTACGCCGCGTCCAAGGGCGGCATCGTTGCCCTGACCCATGCGCTGGCGGTCAGTCTGGCTGGCGAGATTCGCGTCAACGCCATCGCGCCGGGCTGGATCGAAGTCGGTGACTGGCAGAAAAAGGCCAACAAAACCACCCCCGATCACAGCGCGGCCGATAAATCGCAACACCCGGTTGGCCGCGTCGGCAAACCCGAAGACATTGCGCAGGCCGTTACCTTCCTGCTGGATTCCGATAAATCCGGCTTCATGACCGGCGAAACGATCCGCATTGATGGTGGCATGACACACAAGATGATTTACGTCGAATAACAGAAAGGCCGGTCTGTCTTCTGACAACCGGCCTTTTTAATTTCGATCCTTGGAGAAAAGCGTCAGGCGCGTGCCTTGTTCTCGCTCATACCAAGCGCACCCAGCGCGGTCTTGACGATGGACTTGGCATCAAGCCCGGCTTTCTCGTACTGGATTTCCGGCTTGTCATGATCAACCAGCGCATCGGGCAGCGCCATGGTGCGAATCTTAAGCCCGTTATCAAGCAATCCGTGGCCTGCCATATGCTGCAGGACCATCGCGCCAAAGCCGTTGATCGACCCTTCTTCGATGGTGATCAGGACTTCGTGGTTGCGCGCCAGATTGGCAATCAGTTCATGATCAAGCGGCTTGGCAAAGCGTGCATCGGCCACAGTCGCAGGCAAGCCACGCGCAGCAAGGTCTTCAGCCGCCACAAGCGCCTCGGCCAGACGCGTGCCATAAGACAGGATGGCAATCTTGCCACCTTCACGAAGAATTCGACCCTTGCCGATTTCAAGAACTTTGCCCTCAGTCGGCATTTCAACGCCAACACCCTCGCCGCGCGGATAGCGGAACGCAGATGGTCGATCATCAATCGCCCAGGCGGTTGTGGTCATATGCACCAGTTCGGCTTCATCAGCCGCCGCCATCAAGACAAAGTTCGGCAGGCAGCCAAGATAGGCAATGTCATAGGCCCCGGCATGGGTCGCGCCATCCGCCCCGACCAAACCGGCACGGTCCATCGCGAAACGCACCGGCAGGTTCTGAATCGCGACATCATGCACGACCTGATCATAACCGCGCTGCAGGAACGTCGAATACAGCGTGCAGAACGGCTTGTACCCTTCGCACGCCATCCCGGCGGCAAAGGTCACCGCATGCTGTTCGGCAATACCGACGTCAAAGGCACGATCGGGGAAATGATCGGCAAAGATGTTTACCCCGGTGCCCGATGGCATCGCGGCGGTAATCGCGGTAACTTTCTCGTCTTTTTCCGCAAGCTTCACCAGCGTTTCGCCATACACCTTGGTGTAGCTTGGCGCATTCGGGGTCGGTTTGGCCTGTTTGCCGGTCACAACATCAAACTTGGCAACGCCATGATATTTGTCCGCGGCATTTTCCGCCGGGCCATAACCCTTGCCTTTTTGGGTCACCGCATGGATCAGGATCGGGCCGTCAACATCGGCGTCCCGCACGTTTTTCAAAACCGGCAACAGATGATCCATGTTGTGACCATCAATCGGCCCGACATAGAAGAAGCCCATTTCTTCAAACAGGGTCCCGCCCGTGACCATGCCACGGGTATATTCTTCAAGCTTGCGCGCCGCCTCTTCGATCTGGCGCGGCAGGTGCTTGGTCAGGCCCTTGGCCGCATTGCGCAGCCCCTGATATCCCTTGCCGGAAATCAGGCGCGACAAATACCCCGACATCGACCCCACCGGCGGGGCGATCGACATGTCGTTGTCATTGAGGATTACGATCAAACGCTGATCGGTGGCGGCGGCATTGTTCATCGCCTCATAGGCCATGCCCGCACTCATCGACCCGTCGCCAATGACGGCAATCACGTTCTTGCGCTTGTCATCCGATAGCTGGTTGGCCACCGCCATACCAAGCCCGGCCGAGATCGAGGTGGAGCTATGCCCCGCCCCAAACGGATCATATTCGGATTCGGATCGTTTGGTGAAACCGGACAAACCGCCGCCCTGACGAATGGTGCGAATACGATCACGCCGCCCGGTCAGGATTTTATGCGGATAGCACTGATGACCGACATCCCAGATCAAACGATCATAGGGCGTATCAAACAGGTAGTGGATCGCAACCGTCAGCTCGACCACACCAAGTCCGGCACCCAGATGCCCGCCGGTCACCGATACCGCATCAATCACCTCGGCGCGCAATTCGTCTGCGACCTGCTTCATCTGGGCAGGCTGCAGCTTGCGCAGCTCTTCGGGGGTGTTGATGGTATCCAGCAGCGGGGTCTTGGAGGTCGTGCTCATTCCGATCTCGATTTCAATTTTTATATGGCGTTGGTTAGGGTCAGGACCCAGCAACAGGGTGACTGTTATGGCGCCATGTTGCAAGCTGCGTAAAATAGCGAGGTTCGACCGAATTAGCGACCCTGAATTTCACCGGTTTTTACCTTATCGAGGAAACGGTGGATCACTTGCTCGACAGTGCGGTGAATGGTGTCACGATCCTGCCCGAAATCCCGGCAAAGATGGCCAAAGTTCTCGGCAATATATGGGGTGCATTTCGGCAAGAAGGAATAGTGCCCAGCCCCCTTGACCTTCACGAACTTTGCCCGCCCGCGCAAAAGCTTGCGAAAGTGCGCGGCGTTAACATGGTCATGCAGGATTTCGTCCGTGTCGGCTTCGACAAACAGCATCGGGATATCAATATCGCCAAGTCCCGCGTCCGTTGCCGCCACGCCAAAGGCCGGGGCAATCGCAATGATGGCCGCAATCCGCTCATCACGCTCGGACACCACCGGCCCGCCATAAACAGTGTGCAGCCGATCAAGGTGATCATCGCTTGGCGCGTGCTGGCAAATCACGTGATCCGTATCAGCGTTGATTTCGCAGTAATCCTGCCACGCCCGGGCATCAAAATCCCACCCGGCCAGTTTCAGGACCGTCGCCCCACCCGCTGAATGACCAAGGGCATAGATTTTATCGGGGTCAATCTGCGGCCCGATTTCGGAATGCGCCAATAACAGATCAAGTGCCAGACGCATTTCCTGCGGACGGCGTTCGATAATCGCCAACTGCCGGGCCTCGGACGCATCCAGATAGTTGTCCCCTACATGCTGTGGGGCCGCAACGATATAGCCCCGCCGCGCCAGATATTCCGCCAACCAGAACTGATTGAACCGATGCCCTTCCGAGCCATGCGAAAACAGCACGATGGGAAACGGGCCGTCATCGGCAAAGGCGGCCCCGCGCGCGGCACTGGAAACCACGCCCATATGGCGCACGGAACTTTCAGCCTCCGTCGCCGGATACCAGATCGCAAGCGGAAACGGGTCCTTGTCAAACAGCCGGTCGCGAAAACCGGCTGTGTATGAGGCATGATCGGTCATGGTAATGATCTAGGGCCACAGCCGCTTAACGGCCGCGCTCAACCACAAAACGTGCCACCGCGCGCAGCGGTTCGGCCTCGCCGTCAAAGCAGTTCAGGTGATTAATCGCCTGATCACACAGCATGCGGGCCTGTTCGCGGGCCTGATCAAGACCAAGCAATTTGACGAAGGTTGATTTTTCCTGATCAACATCCTTGCCAGCGGTCTTGCCGAGTTCTTCCGAACTTGCCTCGACATCAAGGATGTCATCCTTGATCTGAAACGCCAGTCCCATGTCATGGGCATAGGATCGAAGCGCCAAACGAATGCTTTTGGGTGCCTTGCCAAGGATCGCCCCGGCTTCGCAGGCAAAGGCAAACATCCGCCCGGTCTTAAGCAAATGCAGGTGTGTGACCTGCGCCTGATCAAAGCTCTGTCCTTCACCGGCCAGATCAATCATCTGACCGCCAACCATGCCATACGGCCCGGCCGCACGGGCAAGGGCACGGACAAGATCGGTGCAAACGCGCGGATCAGGATGGGTATCTTCATCAGCCAGCACTTCAAATGCCTGGGTCAGCAACGCATCACCGGCCAAAATCGCCGTCGCCTCGTCAAACTGCTTGTGGCAGCTGGGCTTGCCGCGACGCAGATCATCGTCATCCATCGCCGGCAGGTCATCATGGATCAGCGAATAGCTGTGCACCATCTCGACCGCGGCTGCTACGCGCAGGGCGGAGCGGCGCGATACCTTGAACAACCCGGCAGAGCTCAGCACCAGAAACGGGCGTAAGCGTTTGCCATCGCCCAGCGTCGAATAGCGCATCGCCTGATACAGGCGCTGCTCGATCTGGCCATTGGCACGGGGCAGGATCCCGTCAAGCGTCTCGCCCAGATCAGCAGACGCCGCACTCAGTTCGGCAATCATGTCGTAACTCACGACGGTCTCCGATTATTCAATTTCGGTCGGTGTTGCCGACGGGCGGCCATCCGCATTCAGGGTGATTTTTTCGATGCGCTCTTCAGCCGCGCGCAGTTTGTCCGCGCAATGGCGTTTCAGCGCCGCACCGCGTTCATAGGACGCAATGGCGTCATCAAGCCCGACCTGCCCCTGTTCAAGCTGACGCACAAGGGTCTCAAGCTGCCCAAGCGCCTCTTCGAAACTCAGTTTCGCGATATCTTCAGGAATAGCGGGAGATGCAGTAGCCTCGGACATGTAAGCTCCATTTCTTAGATCGGCGCGGAGTTTACGCGCAAGTCACGATCAGGGCAACCGAACAGAACGCAATTTCGTCTGACTGAAACGCTTTTGTCGGGCAACAGCCCGGTGATCTTGAAGTGATCTTGAAGTGATCTTGGGGTGACATCGGCTGCCCTTAATGTGCGCCCATCAGTGTGCGCACATGCTGCACGGCACTGGTCGCAAGTGATGGCAAATCATAGCCCCCTTCAAGCAAGGACACCACACGCCCACCACACTGTTCCTCGGCAAGATCCATCAACTGCTTGGTCATCCAGACAAAGTCATCCGCCACATAGCAAAGCCCCGCCAGCGGATCATTCTTGTGCCCGTCAAAGCCCGCCGAAATGATCAGAAGTTCCGGCTTGAACGCGGCAATACCGGGCAGGACCGTCGAATTGAACGCTTCCTGTACTTCGGCAGTGCCCGATCCGGCAACCATACCGACATTCAGGATATTGTTCGCACATCCGCGTTCGCTTTCCGCCCCGGTGCCGGGATAAAGCGGCCATTGATGGGTCGAGCAATAAAACAGGTCCGCATCATTATAAAACAGGTCCTGCGTGCCGTTGCCGTGATGGACATCGAAATCCATTACCGCCACCCGCTTGATGCCGAATTTACTGCGCGCATGGTGGGCGGCAATGGCCGCATTGTTAAACAGGCAAAATCCCATTGCCCGGTCATATTCGGCGTGATGTCCCGGTGGCCGGGTGGCAACAAAGGCATTCCTTTCATGCCCGCCCATTACCGCATCAACAGCAACACACGCCCCACCGACCGATCGCAACGCGGCCTTGCCCGACCCTGGCGAGACATAGGTATCGCCATCAAGCGGCTCGACGCCGTGATCGGGGATGGATGCCATCACCTTGTCGACATAGGCCGGGTCATGAACGGCCTTGATCAAATCAAGATCGCCCAGCGGCGCTTCTTCGCGGTGAAGGAACATGAATTCCTCGGCCTCGAAAACGCGCTGGATCACGCGCAGGCGGTCGGCTGATTCCGGGTGCCCCGGGCCGGTATCGTGTTCAATGCAGTCGTGATGGGTCACGAACAAGGTCGCCATTTTTCTGGGTCGCCTTCCTGAAAGGTCAAACATGATGTCGCTCCGGGCCAAGACCCGGATCAAGGGATTGCGTTCATCGCTTCCCGCTTTTTTTGATCGTCATGCGATATGCCTATCGCAAAACGAAATGCTTATCTTTGTTCTAAATCAGCATATCAAAGAACGATAACGCAAGCTCTTTGACCTTCAACATAAGCATCACCCTCTACGCCCCTGCCACCACCATTACTTTCATATTTTCGCCGCTTTCTCGGGTTTGTATATGCTTACATCGAATGTGCCCCGAAACGAGCAAACCGGGGCGCAATCGTCTAAAAACTGACCTTTTGGGTGGTGTGTTGCACAGGTTTCATTACCCTCCAA
The DNA here is from genome assembly GCF_001613795.1 of Thalassospira sp. MCCC 1A01148. Lineage (GTDB taxonomy): Bacteria > Pseudomonadota > Alphaproteobacteria > Rhodospirillales > Thalassospiraceae > Thalassospira. The sequence goes on along the minus strand of NZ_LPVZ01000022.1, from coordinate 31,207 downwards.
AAGGATCAGTTTCAAAACCACCAGAGAAAATCTGGCGGATGGGAGAAAGTTCGACAGGTTGTTTTCCGGCAAAATACCTTTGGATTCAGGCAATACAGGCGTAAACAGTCTCTTGACAGATTTGTAATATACTTGAGAATAAGTTTACCGATGGATTCCTGTAATTTATTGGTAGAAGAAGTCACGATCCGATAGGTACTTCTGCGGAAGTGACATCGCGCCAGTCGGATTACAGCCACGCAAGATGGCTCCGTCAGGTGAATTGTCGAACTTTCATTGGGACAATGGCCGCTCGCGGTCAGGCTTATAAGGAAGCCAGATGGAACTTAACAATCTAGAAGAAAAGGCCGAACAGGCGAGTGTCCTGTTAAAGGCCATGAGCAATCAGAGCAGACTGCTTATCCTTTGCCAACTTAATGAAGGCGAAAAGTCGGTTGGCGAACTCGAACGTATCGTTGGACTAAGCCAGTCCGCCCTCTCGCAGCACCTCGCACGCCTGCGTCGTGACAAGCTCGTTAAGACTCGTCGCGAAGCACAGACCATCTACTATTCACTGAATGGTGACGATGCTCTGCGCGTGATCGAGACCCTTTACGGACTTTATTGCAACTCTGCAAACAAGTCCGCCGCTGCATAACAGACCAGGGCATTCCCCATTAAAAAAGCCTGCCTTTTTTAGGGCAGGCTTTTTAATTTCCGGGATGTGCAACCGGTATTATTCCTAGCCACAATCTGGCATTGGCAACCGGTTGACCTTGTCAAGGGTTCCCAACACCTCGAACTCGCCGTAATCAAATCGCATCGCTTGGGCAACGCCGTTTTCGGCAAAATCAACGGCCATCTCGGTCGTCGGGCCATTTTCCGCCGCCCCGATCGGATAAAATGCAAGGCTCATCCGGTGAAAGGGGCTCTGTGCAATGGCGTCGGGGTCATCGGCCGCATTTTCGGCATCCTTGCGATCTGAAATCACCACCGCTACCCGGTTTGTCGGGGTATCGCCACTGCCATCAAACACCAGATCATTGGCAAACTTTTCGCCGTCCTGCGCACGTTTCAGCAACACCAGCGAATGTTGGGTCGGAAACATCGCATCTGCCGGAAGCTCTTCTTCGACCTCGACCGGGATTTCATAGGTGACCTTGACCATGTCATCCTGACGGACGGCCTTGCCGACAATCTCGTCAACCTTGGTACCGTCAAGATAATCGCTCATGCGGAACCGGTACTCGCTGCCCGCGAAATCTTCCCACTGGGTAATCGAATAGGCCGAATTGACGGGTGTGCCTTCAGCACCCTGCAAGATCATGATCTGCTGCATCTCGGTGACCCAGCCATCACAGACCTTCTCGAACCGGTAACCCAGCACACCGGATGCATCAACAATCGAGCTCCCCGGCTCCGCGTGGCTCATTTTGAAGTGATATTCCGCGATATGGGGGACAACGGCATCCTGAATGCCCGAAACACTTCCTGCCTGCGCGGCACAGCCGCCAAGCCCCAAACAAAAGATCAGCGCTCCTCTAAAGGAACGCTGACGTTGCTTCATCTCTGAAAAAAATCCAGACAACATCACTCTCCGGTGGCCATCACGCCGACAATCCAGGGATCTTTAACCCCCTTTTTGGCAGCAAGAAGGCGTAAATCACGTGCATGCTCTGCCGACAACGGCCCGACCGCAACCCGAAGATAGGGCTTGCCCTGCACTTCGGCATTCAGCAGGCGCGGCTGGTATTCCGCATAGATGCCAAGTGCCTTGGTGGCATGGGCTTCATCAGCAAAGCTTGCCAATACCACATAATCACCCGGCAGCGGCACGGCAAGATCATCGCCTGCAAGGGCTTCACCATCAAGCGGAGCATCAACAGGCTTTGCCACCGCTTCGACACTGTCTTTCATGGTGACCGGATCCGTCAATGCGGCTGTCACAGTTTCCTTTGGTGCCGCGACTTCAGGCATGCGTTTGTCATCGACATAACCCGCAACCGCTGCATCGGCCTCAACCTGCGGATCAATCGGCCCCAGATCGCCCACTGCCACCGGAACGTCTTCGGCTTCGATCTGATCACGTGCAGAAGCAACCTCGACCGTTGCAGAAGGCGCCTTGGTGTCTGCAACCACATCATCCGTGTTCTTTTTCGGCGCCAGCGGCGGCAGGTTGGTCGTGACAATCACGTTCGATTTCGCGGCAGTGGTGCTCGGGCGTGACCAATCCTCTGCCGGTGCATTCACGGCATAGATTTCCGGGCGGGCGGCGCGAATTTCCTGTTTGATCTCGGGCTCGCCCATTACGGCAAGGGCGGCGGCCTCTTCGGCCAGAACGGTTTCCTCGTCCTTGCAGATATCCTGCTCAAGCAATGGGCGATGCAGGGCGCAATCCTGTTCGGCAACAAACGATACCGCATGGTCGGTCGTGCTTTTGCCCGTCGACACATAGCTGATCAAATCACCGGCCAGCTTGGCAACGGTCAGTTCAATCGGACCACCACACGCGCTAAGCGCCAAAGGCGCTGCCACCACAAGAATCTTTCTCAACAGCCCATCCCCCGAAGGATCAAATGTTCTTTTCCTCCGCTAAACTGCCCTATAGGCCGTTAATATTAGGTAACGATTGGCGATTGAATACGCCCAAAAGAAAACGGCCCGGAACATATCCGGGCCGTTTGATCCATCGCTGTTTCGGGCAATTCCGAAAACAGATCAGTCTTTTTTCGCCTTCGGCGGCATCTGAACACGCAGATGCAGTTCCTTAAGCTGCTTGTCTTCGACTTCTGCCGGGGCATTCATCATCAGATCCTGTGCCTGCTGGTTCAGCGGGAAGGCGATGACTTCGCGAATGTTCGGCTCGTCGGCCAGCAGCATGACGATACGGTCAACGCCCGGGGCCGAACCACCGTGCGGAGGGGCGCCGTATTTGAACGCATTAAGCATACCGCCAAACTGTTCTTCGACCACGTCCTTGCCATAACCGGCAATTTCGAACGCCTTGTACATGATGTCCGGACGATGGTTACGAATGGCACCCGACGACAGCTCGATACCGTTACAAACGATGTCATACTGCCACGCCTTGATATCAAGCGGGTTCTGGTTTTCCAGCGCCTCAAGTTCGCCCTGCGGCATCGAGAACGGGTTGTGGCTGAATTCGATCTTGCCGTCGTCATCTTCCTCATACATCGGGAAGTCAACAATCCAGCAGAACTTGAACATGCCTTCTTCGCGCAGTTCCAGCTCGTCACAGACCTTGTCACGGACTTTACCGGCGAACTTGGCAGCTGCCAGTTCCTTGTCACAGGCAAAGAACACCGCATCGCCATTGGCAACGCCGGTGATTTCCTTGATCTGTGCGATACGGTCGGCATCAAGGTTCTTGGCAATCGGGCCTTTTGCTTCGCCGTCTTCACCGTAAACGATGTAGCCAAGACCAGCCGCACCTTCATCACGGGCCCAGTTGTTGAGCTTGTCAAAGAAGCTGCGCGGGCGGGATGCGGCACCGGTTGCCGGGATCGCACGCACCACCGAACCTTTTTCGATGTTCGATGCAAAGATGCCAAAGCTCGATCCGCGGAACGGCTCGGTGACATCAGAAATGATCAGCGGGTTACGCAGGTCCGGCTTGTCGGAACCGTATTTCGCCATCGATTCATCAAACGGAATGCGCGGGAACGGATACGGGGTCACATCACGACCACCGCCGAACTCGACAAAGATGTCATGCAAAACCGGCTCGATCGCCGCAAACACGTCTTCCTGGGTGGCAAAGGCCATCTCGAAGTCGAGCTGATAGAACTCACCCGGCGAACGGTCGGCACGCGCGTCTTCATCGCGGAAGCACGGTGCGATCTGGAAGTATTTGTCAAAGCCCGAAACCATCAGCAGCTGCTTGAACTGCTGCGGTGCCTGCGGCAGGGCATAGAACTGGCCCGGATGCATACGCGACGGCACCAGGAAGTCACGCGCACCTTCCGGCGAACTTGCCGTCAGGATCGGGGTCTGGATTTCCAGGAAACCCTGCGCCGTCATTTTCTGACGCATGGCCGAAATGACCTTGGAACGCAGAACAATGTTCGAATGCACGCTTTCACGGCGCAGATCAAGGTAACGGTGACGCAGGCGAACTTCCTCGCCATATTCGACATCGCCAAAGACCGGCATCGGCAGAACTTCGGCCGAAGACTGAACTTCGATGTTCGATGCGTAAACTTCGATCTCGCCAGTCGGCAAGTTGGGGTTGATGGTCTCGGCCGTACGTTTGACAACCTTGCCATCGACCGTGATCACGCTTTCGGCGCGCGCTTTGTCCAGCGTTTCGAACAGCGGGCTCGAAATGTCGATAACGACCTGGGTGATGCCGTAATGGTCGCGCAGGTCTACGAACAGAAGGTTGCCGTGGTCACGTTTACGGTGAATCCAGCCAGACAGGCGAACTTCCGCGTCGGCGTCAGTCGCGCGCAGCGCATTACAGTTATGAGAGCGAAAAGGATGCATTGTCATTCCAGGTTGCTTTATTTCTTGGGCCGCAAATTTGGCCGCAAAGGTGCATGCCAGACCCGCGCTGTCAAACAAAAAACGCACCACAACGTGCCCGCCACAGATCAATCAGCGTACGATCCGCAGCGCTTGCGTGTGATGTTTCCCTGCCCTTCAAGCACGGAGTCCCAAATTTCAGCGGTATAAAACGCGGACATGCGCCCTTCGTCAAGTGCCCGTAACGCAGATCAGCAAATCATTTGGCAATTGGTTCCGGGCCGATCTTGACCGCCTGAAGGTCCTTGACCTTGATGAAATCGATCAGGCGTCCGGTTCCGGGCGCGATTTCACCCCAATGATCGACATCGAATTCGAAATGCGCCAAGGCGCAGGTCGGATATTTGCGCGCCATGATTTCCCTGGCGTCTGCGTTCCCGTCGCCATAAAGCGACTGGGCAAACACCTCGATCCCGGGATTGTGGCCGACAAACATCACCTGCTTTGCGTCTTCATGGGTGTGATGCAGGTTTTCAAGCAACACCCGCTCGCTGGCCATATATAGGTCTTCGTTATAGATAACATCGGCATCTGTCGCGAAATCACGCCCAAGCAGACCAAGGGTCTGAACCGCACGTGCCGCGGTCGAACACCAGATCAAATCAGGCACCAGTTCGTGCTGACGCAAATAGCGCCCCATGAACGGGGCGGCCTTTTCACCGCGACGGTTAAGCTCGCGGTCATGGTCCGAACGCCCCGGGTCCGCCCAGCTTGATTTTGCATGCCGAAGCAATAACAGCGTTTTCATGTCTTCGTCTGTTTGGCAGTCGCGAATAATGATCAAACGGTGTACCTGCATGCCACATTGAAGGCCGGGAAGCTATTAGAAAAACTGACACATAAATTTAAGAAAATTGCACCCACCCAAGCAGTTATCCTATACTCCATTTGCAACCGGGAACTGTCGCATAAGTTCAAGGACGTTCCCTCAATCCGCAGGAGGCATAGCGTGACACACGCCGCTGCAGTTCAGTCAAGCGCGATCACCATTGATTCGGAAAGCCGCTTCATTAACCGCGAATTATCGTGGCTGGCATTCAACAATCGCGTTCTTGAAGAAGCCCAGAACAAGGGGCACCCGCTGCTTGAACGCCTGCGCTTTCTGTCGATTTCCGCCAGCAACCTTGATGAATTCTATATGGTGCGTGTCGCAGGCCTCGTTGGGCAAATGCGCGCTGGCATGACCAAGGTCAGTCAGGATGGCATGAGCCCGTCCGAACAGCTGCGCGCCATTACCTTTGATGCCAACCAGTTGATGCAGGATCAGCAACGCGTCTGGCGCCAACTGAGCAGCGAAATGGAAAAACAGGGCATCTCGGTTATTGATAAAACCGATCTGACCCAGACCGACCGCAAATGGCTTGATGGCTATTTCATGCGTGAAATCTTCCCGACGCTGACCCCGCTTGCCATTGATCCGTCGCACCCCTTCCCGTTCATTCCCAACCTTGGCTTTGCCATCGTCATGCAGCTGTTTGATCCGGCGGATGGGCACAATATGCGCGGGCTGATTCCGGTGCCGCAAAAGATCGGCCGCTTCCTGCGCCTGCCGGGCCGCAATGAACGCTATCTTCCGGTCGAACAGGCCATCCTGCTGTATCTTGGCAAGATGTTCCCGGGCTTTGACATGATCGAGCACGGTTTCTTCCGCGTCATTCGTGACTCGGACGTTGAGATCGAGGAAGAAGCCGAAGATCTGGTGCGCGTTTTCAAAACCGCTCTGAAACGCCGCCGCCGTGGCAGCATCATCCGCCTTAAAGTCAATGCGGGCATGCCCGAGGACCTTCTGGATTTCGTCATTGATGAACTTGATGTCGCGCTTGAAGAAGTCGTCAAGGTTGATGGTCTGCTCGGTGTGGTGGACGTCAAGCAACTGATTGACTCCGATCTGCATCATGATCTTCTGTTTGCGCCCTACGCCGCGCGCTATCCTGAACGGGTGCGTGACTTTGGGGGCGATTGCTTTGCCGCAATCAGCAAAAAGGATCTGGTGGTTCATCATCCGTTCGAAGATTTCGATGTGGTGGTGCAGTTCCTGTTGCAGGCCGCACGTGATCCCGATGTGGTCACCATCAAACAGACACTCTATCGCACGTCAGAAAACAGTCCGATCGTCAAGGCCCTGATCGCTGCGGCCGAGGCTGGTAAATCCGTTACCGCCATGGTCGAGCTCAAGGCCCGCTTTGACGAAGAAGCCAACCTGCGCTGGGCGGCCGATCTTGAACGTGCGGGCTGTCAGGTGGTCTATGGCTTCCTCGACTGGAAAACACACGCCAAGATCTCGCTCGTGGTCCGCCGTGAGACCCATGGTCTTCGGACCTACACCCACTTCGGGACGGGCAACTATCATCCGATCACAGCGAAGTTCTATACCGATATTTCGTTCTTCTCGTGCGATCCGGCACTGGGGCGTGATGCGGCCAATATCTTTAACTTCATGACCGGCTATGCCACGCCGCGCTCGCTTGAAAAAATCGCGATCGCACCGCATACCCTGCGCCCGACCCTGCTCACCCACATTGATCAGGAAATCGAAAACTGCAAGGCGGGCAAACCGTCCGGCATCTGGGCCAAGATGAACAGTCTGGTCGACCCGGTGGTGATCGACGCGCTTTATCGTGCAAGCCAGTCGGGCGTGCATATCGAACTGGTGGTGCGTGGCATTTGTTGCCTGCGTCCGGGTGTGCCGGGACTTTCGGAAAACATTCGCGTCAAATCGATTGTCGGGCGGTTCCTTGAACATTCGCGCATTGTCGTCTTTGCCAACGGCGCCAAGCTTCCGTCACGCAAGGCCAAGGCGTTCATTTCGTCCGCCGACTGGATGCCGCGCAACCTGAACCGCCGCGTTGAAACGCTGGTACCGGTTGAAAACCCGACCTGTCAGCAACAGATTGTTGAACAGATCATGATCGCCAACCTCAAGGACACCGCACAGGCATGGCATCTCCAGCCCGACGGTTCCTATGAACGTTGTGAGGCAGATGAAAAAGCATTCTCGTCGCACAAATACTTTATGACCAACCCGTCGCTTTCGGGCCGGGGCAGTGCGCTGGATCAAGCTGACCCGAATGTTCCTGTGCTAGAACTTGATGACTAAAGACGACCAAAGACGACCAACAGGTGCCAACATCTTATGCTGACTGACCAACGGGCTTCCAACCGCATCGCAATCATAGATGTTGGCTCCAACTCTGTGCGGCTTGTCATTTTTGATGGCATGACCCGCGCCCCCGTGCCGATCTTCAACGAAAAGGTCATGTGTGGCCTTGGTCGTGATCCCGAAAACACCGGCAAGCTCAACCCCGAGGGGGTCGAACTTGCCGTGGTTGCCATGCACCGCTTTGCCACCCTTCTTCGGGCCATGAAGGTCACCCATGTCGACGTGCTGGCCACCGCCGCGGTGCGGGCTGCCTCCGATGGCAAGGAATTCTGTGACCGTGTGGCCGCGGAAACCGGTCTTGCGGTCAAGGTGATCGATGGCCTTGAAGAAGCCCGCCTTTCGGCCCTTGGCATCATTTCCGGTGATCCGATGGCGTCCGGCATTATGGGAGATATCGGCGGCGGGTCGCTTGAACTGGTACTGCTTGATAAGGGCGAGATCAAAAAACGCATAAGCCTCCCGCTTGGTGCGATGCGCCTGCACACGGTATTCGGTTCTGATCGCGCCCGTTTGACGGCTGAAATCAATCAGTATCTGGATACGGTCGATTGGCTTTCCGACGCCAAGGGCCAGCAGCTTTATGCCGTGGGCGGTTCCTGGCGCTCAATCGCCAAACTCTTCATCGCCCAGGAAAACTACCCGATTTCCGTGGTCCATAATCTTGCCATGCCGCAATCGGAAATGGCCGAACTGACCCACATCATTTCCCAACAAAGCCGGGTGTCGCTTGAAAAGATCGGGGGTGTCTCCAAACGCCGTATCGACAGCCTGCCCCACGCATCGCTGGTGATGAACATGCTGATGAAACGCATGCAGCCAAACGAGGTTGTCTTTTCCGGACACGGGCTTCGCGAAGGCTGGATGTATGAAGTCCTGCCCGAAGATCTGCGTCAACGCGATCCCGTGCTTGAAGCCTGCTTCAGCTTTGCCGAAGACGGCGAACGTTTTCACCAGCATGGCGAAGAAGTCGCCAAATGGTGCGCACCGATCTTCTCGGAATTACCGGACAATATCGAACGTCTGCGCTTGGCGGCCTGTATCATTGGTGACATCGGATGGAACGAACACCCCGATTATCGCGCCATTCAAAGCTACAACCGTATTCTCCGCCATCCCTATATTGATCTCAACCATCATGACCGGGTGTTTCTGGCCTACACGATCGGTTCGCGCTATACCGGCAATTTCAAGGGTGACGACGCAAGTGACCGCATCCTTAGTGAAGATGACCGCCTGACCGGACGCCTGTTTGGCCATGTCATTCGCCTTGGCCATACACTGTCTGGCGGGGTCGAGGGCATCTTGCCACAAACCCGGCTGCTGCTTGAAGGCGACAAGCTGGTGCTGCAATTTGAAAAACAGGCCGCAGCCCTTTACGGCGAAGTCGTCGAACAGCGTCTGTCGAAACTGGCCAAGCTGATGAACCACGAAAGCGAAGTGCGTCTCGCCTGACCGTCAAGCTGAACGCAATATCGGGATAGAACCTGTGTTGGATGATAAAAACACCCTGCATGTCCGTTGCGGATCCGATATCCGCGATGGCCTCAAGCAGGCTGGCTTCATCGGCGATTTTCTGGAATTCTCCGATCCGTTTTGTCAGGGCCCGGTGCCCGATCTGCCGCGCGATGCCTTCATCGAAACCCGTGCGGCCTTTATTTCTGGCGCTTACGACCTGCCCGGCGACGCAGCACTTGAACGCCTCAGGCGCGAATATGATGCGCTGGGTCGTCTTGGGCAGTATGACCATGTCGTGCTCTGGTTCGAACATGACAGCTACGATCAGCTGATCCTAGCCTTCCTGATGAATGCCATCGCCACCATCCAGCCCGAAACCAACATCGACGTCATCTCCGTCAATCACGCGCCCGCGTCCGAAGCCATCGACCGCTTCATCGGCCTTGGTCAGCTCTCGCTTGATGGTCTGATCTGGTGCTGGCAAAACCACCGCATGCCGCTTCGCACCGACATGCTGACATTCGGCACCAAAGTCTGGAAGGCGCTTCGTGCAGACGACCCGCGACATCTTAAAACACTTGCGGAACAAACCACTGCGCCCCTGCCCCATATGCCAGCGGCCCTCAAACGCCACCTCGCGGAATTGCCCGACCCGCAAACCGGCCTTGGCCTGACCCAAAAACTCACCCTGCAAATCATCAAGGACCAGGGCCCCGTCACCGTCGGCAAGGTCTTTGGCCACCTGATGCGACGCTACGACCCCCTGCCCTGTCTCGGTGACCTGATGTTCTGGTCAGAAATCCAGTGGATGATGGATTGCAAGGACGCGCTCTTCACCCTGTCCGCTTCGGACCCGAAAACCAACTGGGCCGAACAAACAATCACGCTTACTACCACCGGCCACGAAACCTTGGCCGGCAGACGTAATTTCCTCGATAACTTTACTGGCGTTCGTTGGGTTGGTGGTGTTCTGGTCAGCCCTTAACAAAGGCAATAACCTATCAAGACCGAACAGTGTTTCTTTCTGCGTCCGCAAATGACTGATTATTTTCCCTTTGCCGGGATTCTCTGATTGGACATTGCGCCCGGATTGAATATGTTCTGCCCCACGGGGACATGGACATTCTGCAGGGAACCTAAATGACGGCAAGAACGACAGTAATCACGATCACCCATAATGGGGGGCTCGTTATTGGCGGGCTATTAAAATCGCTTCCTGCCGACTTGCCGCTGATCGTCGTCGATAATGCGTCCCAAGACGACACGCTCGATATCGTGGCCAAGCTCCGCCCGGATGCAAAAGTCATCCGCAACAGCAATGGGCTAGGCTATGGTGCTGCTGCCAGTCAGGGACTTGGCGCGGTTGAAACTGAATTTGCCCTGCTCGCCAACCCGGACTCCCTGATGACCGCAGATGCAGTCGACGCGCTTGTCTCTGCTGCGGATCAATATCCCGAAGCTGCCATGTTCGGTCCGCTTCATAAAGACGGCGACGGCAATATCGAGCCCAGCCATGATGTCGAACTTTGGAAACGCCGCGACTTTGGAAAACTTGCCTATCACTGCGTTCCGGAAGGTGCATTATGCGTCGAGTTCCTCTCGGGGGCAGTCAATCTTGTGCGCATGGACGTGATGAAACAGATCGGCTTCTATGACCCTGAGATCTATCTTTACTTCGAAGATGATGACATGTGCATGCGCCTGCGTCGTGCTGGTCATGGCCTGATTCTTGTTGCTGATTCAGTTGTCACACACCTCAATGGCGGCTCCGTTCGTCCCAATCGTGCCTACTACTGGGAAAAGTTCTGGAACATTGCATGGTCCAGAATATACTTTGAACGCAAGTACAAAGGTCGTCTTGCAGGAATTTGCCTTGGCCTGAAACATGCGTTGAGATTTGCAGGAAAGGCGCTGCTGCACGGGCTGGCCTTCAAAAGCAACAAGAGCTGGCGCGACCTGGCAAGATCGGCGGGCTCCTTGGCGGCTGTCCTTGGCGTAAGGGCATCAAAACTACCACGCGCGGCAAAACACTAGGTCGGCAGGCCACGAAAACTGAATGAGTGGATATCGATTCAAATGAAGGCAGTAATTCTTGCAGGCGGATATGGCAGCCGATTGAGCGAAGAAACCTCGGTCAAGCCAAAGCCGATGGTCGAAATTGGTGGCAAGCCGATCCTGTGGCACCTGATGAAGATTTACGCGGCACACGGGGTGAATGAATTCGTGATCTGCCTTGGCTACAAGGGCTATGTGATCAAGGAATATTTCGCCAACTACTTCCTGCATCACGCCGACGTCACCATTGATATGGCGACCAATCAGCTTGAATATCACAATGCCAATGCAGAACCCTGGAAAATAACGCTGGTCGATACCGGCCTGAACAGCATGACCGGCGGCCGTATCAAGCGCGTGGCCGACTATCTTGATGATAATGCGCCCTTCTGCCTGACTTACGGCGACGGGCTTGGCAATATTGACATCACCGCCAGTATCGACTTCCATAAAAAACAGGGCCGCAAGGCAACCATGACGGTGGTCTCACCTCCGGGCCGGTTTGGCGCGACTGTACTTGACGGGGATCGTGTCTCGGCCTTTCAGGAGAAGCCGCTGGGCGATGGTGCGCGCATCAATGCCGGCTTCTTCGTCTGCGAAAAATCCGTGCTCAACGAAATTGCCGAAGACAAAACCGTCTGGGAAGCTGAACCGCTGCGTAATCTCTCTGATCAGGGTGAACTTTCTGCATGGCGTCACGATGGTTTCTGGCAGCCGATGGACACACTGCGCGAGAAACATATGCTGGAGACCCTGTGGACCGAAGGTAACGCCCCCTGGAAGGTCTGGTAACTGCCATGCGCACCAGCGAAAACCTGCGATCATTCTGGTCGGGAAAGCGCGTTCTTCTGACCGGTCATACCGGTTTCAAGGGCAGTTGGGCAGCATGCTGGCTAATGCAGATGGGCGCAGAAGTTCATGGCTTTGCGTTGGCACCAGAAACTGATCCCAGCCTGCATGACCTGCTTGATCTAGACTATGCATCGCAAACCATTGCCGACTTGCGTGACCGGGCCGACGTCGCCGACATGGTAAGAAAGGTCCAACCCGAACTTGTCCTGCATATGGCGGCCCAACCGCTTGTTCGCCGTGGATATCGCCAACCGGTCGAGACCATGGCAACCAACATAATGGGCACTGCTAACCTTCTGGATGCGTTGCGTGATAGTCCGGGTCTCAAAGGTGTTCTGGTCGTGACCAGCGACAAGGCCTATGACAATGACAGTTACGATCAGGCACATGGTGAAATCGTATTTACCGAAGGCGATGCACTGGGCGGCCGCGACCCCTATAGTGCGTCCAAAGGCTGTCAGGAAATTGTCACGCGCAGTTTCGGTCAAAGCTATTTCCGCGCGGCAAACATTCCGGTGGTAACGGCACGTGCTGGCAATGTTGTTGGCGGCGGCGACTGGTCAGAAGACCGACTGATGACCGATATCATCCGCGCCGTTTCCAACGGTGATCCAGTCGAACTGCGTAACCCCCGCACCACACGCCCCTGGCAACATGTGATTGAGCCGGTTTCGGGATATCTGATGTATCTTCAGGCTGCGGTTGAAGGCAAAACCACAGTTCCGGCTCTTAATTTCGGCCCCCATGAATCACACACGGTGGGGCATGTTACCAATCTCATGCTGGATGCATGGGGATCAACGGCCGGTATTACGCAACAGGACAACTCCGGTGGCAGCAAGGAGGCGCTCACATTGGCGCTGAATTCAAGCCTTGCCACCAAAACACTCGCGTGGGAACCGCGCCTCGAATTACCGACATGTGTGGAATGGATAGTCGCATGGCACAAGGCACATCTTGATGACCGCAAAATGCGCGACGTGACCGAGGCCCAGATTGCCTCGTTTGAGATGATGATGGATACAAAATGACAACGCCAACCTGCCGCGCCTGCGGAACCGCTCTGAAACACACGCTTGTTGATCTTGGGCTTAGCCCGCTTGCCAACTCCTATGTGTCGCTTGATCAGGCAGACCAGACGGACCCGCGCTACCCACTGCATGCGCGTGTTTGCAGCAACTGCTTCCTTGTTCAGGTCGATGATGTTGTCCCGCCGTCTGACATCTTCAGTCATTATGCCTATTTCTCAAGCTACTCCTCAAGCTGGGTTGAGCATGCCCGAAACTACTGCGAAACCGCAACCGAGCGACTTGGTCTTGGAAAGGACTCCTTTGTGGTCGAAGTGGCATCCAACGATGGCTATTTGCTTCAGCATTTTGTCGCCAAATCAATCCCGGTATTGGGCGTTGAACCGGCTGCAAATGTCGCCGAGGAAGCCGAGAAAAAAGGCGTTAAAAGCCTCGTCGCCTTTTTTGGCAAGGAAACGGCCGAAAAGGTCGTCGCCGAACATGGCCACGCAAACCTGACCGCAGCCAACAATGTTCTAGCCCATGTGCCAGACATCAACGATTTCATCTCGGGCTTTGCCGCAGTTCTGGCTGATGATGGGGTCTCAACCTTTGAATTCCCGCATCTTCTGAACCTTCTGGAAAAGACCCAGTTCGACACGATCTATCACGAACATTTCTCCTACCTCTCGCTCTACGCGGTCGAGAAATGCTTTGAAAGCAATGGCCTAAAGGTCTTTGACGTGGAAGAACTCCCAACCCATGGCGGCAGCTTGCGTGTCTGGGCCCAGAAAACCATCGGCACCCGGTCCGAGACAGACCGCCTTGCAGCCCTTCGCGCCAAAGAGGCTGAGGCGGGCATTGCGACCCTGGCCTGCTACGAAGGCTTTGACGCGAAATGCCGCAAGATCCGTGACGATCTGCTGGCATTCCTCAAATCCGCCAAGACAGAGGGCAAAACCGTTGCCGGCTATGGTGCAGCCGCCAAGGGCAATACGCTGTTGAACTATTGCGACATTGGTACCGACCTGATTGATTTTGTGGTTGATGCCAACCCGCACAAGCAAAACACGCTCCTGCCCGGCAGCCATATTCCGGTCCACGCACCCGATCACCTCAAGGTCGCGAAACCGGACTATGTCCTGATCCTGCCATGGAACCTGTCGGCCGAGATCATGAAAAGCATGTCGCATGTCAGCGACTGGGGCGGAAAGTTCATGGTTGCCATCCCCAGGGTCGAAGTGATCGGATGAGATTTATTGCGACAGATATCAATGGCGTCGACCTGATCGAGCTTGAAAAGCACAGCGATGATCGCGGCTTTTTCGCACGCTCCTTCTGCAAAGAAGAACTGGCTGCAAATGGTCATGACTTCGAGGTCGTTCAGGCAAATCTGTCCTTTAATCACCATGCGGGCACACTGCGCGGCATGCATTATCAGGCAGCCCCGGTCGGCGACCCCAAAATCGTTCGCTGCATTTCCGGCGCGATCTATGATGTGGTCATTGATTTGCGACCAGATTCAGCAAGCTACTGCAAATGGGTAGGCGCCGAATTGTCAGCGACCAACCGCAATTCCCTGATCATCCCGGCCGGCTGTGCACATGGCTTCCTGACGCTTGAACCCGATACCGAGGTTCTCTATCTGATGGGCGCGCCCTTCGTGCCCGATCTCGCATCGGGCGTGCGCTGGAACGATCCGGCTTTCGGTATTTCATGGCCCGAAAAGCCGGCGATCATCAATGATCGTGATGCCAACTACCCTGATTACGAGCCACCAAAATGAAGGTCCTCGTTACTGGTGCCAACGGCCTGATCGGCCCCTATGCCAGCCAAAAGCTGTTTCACACCGGCCATGATGTCATTACCTGCGGGCGATCTGTACCAGAAGATGGCGCTCTGCCCGGCCGTCACATCTCCGGTGATTTGCTTGACGCGGACTTTCGCAAGCAACTGATTGAAAGCGAACGTCCCGACGGCTTAATTCATTTGGCCTGGCAGACCAAACACGGTCATTTCTGGAATGCTCCCGACAACCCCGATTGGCGTGTCGCCAGCATTGATCTTCTGGATCGATTCCATGATCGGGGTGGCGAACGCGCCGTACTGGCCGGAAGCTGTGCCGAATATGACTGGCAGGGTATAGCGCCGGGTCAGAAACTGACCGAAGACGCAGCATGTAAACCCCACACGCTTTATGGGCAGGAAAAGCTTAAACTCGCCCAGCATTGCCTTGAACTGAACGCCCAAGGCGCATCCATTGCCTGGGGACGCCTGTTCCTGCTGTGCGGCCCGCAAGAGGCCCCGGCGCGCTTCGTCCCGGCGATCACGCGTGCGCTTCTGGAAGGTGAAACTGCCAAAATGAGTTCCGGCAAACAAATCCGCGATTTCATGCATGTCGCAGATGCCGGTGCCGCCTTTGCCAAGCTGATCGATCATCCCTTCACGGGCCTAATCAATATCGCCACCGGCGAAGGTCACAGCCTGCTGGAAGTCGCCGAAACACTGAAAACCCTCATAGGGCGCGGGTCAATCGCTGCGGGAAGCATGCAAGATCGTCCCGATGACCCGCCCTATCTGGTTGCGGATACATCAGTACTCACGCAAACGGTTGGTTTCAATTGTGAATTTGACCTAACATCCGCATTACAGGATTGTATTGATTGGTGGCAGTGAAATGAAACTTAAGGACCGACTGCGGAAATTACTGGGCATCAAACCCAAATCGGCAAAGCTTCCCGCCCATGTCACCATTGGCAAGCATTCCTATGGCCTGAACAAAAACATGGTCGCGGGTGTCTCTGCCGATGCTGCCCTTTCCGTTGGCTCCTATTGCTCCATCGGGCCGGACGTGCTGTTCCTTTGCAAGGTCGACCACCCCTTAGGCTATCCCAGTACATATCCGCTTAAAACGCGCCTTTGGCACCCGGACCAGCCCAATAGTGATGCTATTACCAAGGGACCAATCACACTTGGTCATGATGTCTGGATCGGGGCGCGGGCCATTATTCTCTCTGGTGTTTCTATCGGTACCGGTGCGGTCGTCGCAGCTGGCGCCATCGTCACCAAGGACGTCCCGCCCTATGCCATCGTCGGCGGCAATCCGGCGCGAATCATCAAAAAGCGTTTTGACGATCAACAAATCGAACAACTTCTTGCAACTCGCTGGTGGGAATGCAGCGACGCGGAACTGCGCCAGATGGCTGATCTGCTCTATGGCGATGTAGATGCATTTATCGAAGCCCTGCAGAACCGCGCATAACACTCTGCTCACAACCTACCCCAACCCGCGTGATACCCGGAAAATCTCGCCTCTAAGCCATTTATGGGCGGCGTTGGCGGCGTTGCGGACGTGCCAGTACTGGGCAAAGCCGTATTCGGGGAAATCAAACGGCAGATCGAACTGTCCGAACCCCTCCATCATGGCCCCTGCCAGACGCGACGGCAGGGTTGCGATGATGTCAGTACCGCGGATCAGGTTGGCAACACTGGCAAAGGTTGGTACCTGAAGGGCGGTGCGCCGTGATCGGCCAAGTCCGCGCAGGATGTCATCAATTGCCGAACTGTCATTGGCCCCGATCATCACGCGGGCATGACTGGCGGCACAATACCGGTCCAGCGTATCGGGCAAAACATCATGAAACGCCGGATCATAAAAGCAGCGCATCTGTTCACGAAAAAGGCCCTGGCGGGCAATATCGCCATGCTTGCCCGAGGAATCGATACTGATCGCATGATCAATCGTGCCATCGCGCAGACATCTGACCATCCTGTCAAATCCGGGTACCGGCAAAATCTTGAGCCGGATATCCGCCGCGCAATTCCGAACCCGCTTCATCAGGGCGGGCAAAATCACCGCCACCTCGTAATCATTGGCGCCAATCACGAAATGCGCACTCTGTTCCGCGTTATCGGGATCAAAGGCCACCACGCGGGTCAGGCTCCGCATCCCTTGCAGCAATACGCGCACCTGTGGCGCGATTTCATCGGCATGGGCGGTTGGCGCAACTGATCTGCCTGACCGGACAAACAGCGGGTCGCCAATAATCTGGCGCAACCGCTCCAGCCCGTGACTGACGGTTGGCTGCCCGACATCAAGGCGGTGCGCAGCCGCCGTCACCGACCCTTCGTCATAGATCGTCAGGAACAGCCTTAGCAGGCGATAATCAAGATCCAATTCATCGATATCCATGCATACTGATTATCATATCCATCGAATTGATCATATGCATTAATAGGCGCAGATTTCTCCCATACACAGGCAACGCCTGACACCCGATAGGAGAAAACCAACATGACCATCTTGATCACCGGTGCGACCGGCCAACTTGGAAGCCTTGTTGTCAAACATCTGCTGGATCGCATCCCGGCAAGTGACATCGCCGTCAGTGTCCGCAAGCCGGAAAAGGCCGCCGACCTTGCCGCCAAGAGCATTGATGTCCGCGCAGGCGATTTCAATGATCTGGCCCTGATGACAACCGCCTTCAAGGGCATTGAAACCGCGCTGATCATCTCGGCCGAGGACGACAACGCAACCCGCATCAAACAGCACCGCACCGCTGTCGATGCCGCCAAGGCCGCAGGCGTCAAACACATCGTCTATACCGGCATTGTCGACCCCAAGGCCGATGCGGATTTCACCTATTCGGCCATTCACCTCGATACTGAAAACTACATTCGCGAAAGCGGCCTTGCCTTCACCATTCTGCGCAACAGCTTTTATGCAGACCTGTTGCTGGCCGGTGTCCCGCACGCGCTTGAAACCGGCGATTTCGGCGCCCCGGCGGGTGATGCCAAAATCACCTATATCCCGCGCAATGACCTGGCGGAAGCCGCCGCCGTGGTGCTGGCCAAGCCAGCCGATCACGTCAACAAAACCTATGACCTGACCGGGACCAAGGGCGTCACCCATACCGAAATTGCCGGCTATATCGCAGACGCCACCGGCAAGCCGATCAAATTCGTGGACCTGCCAGCAGAGGTCCATACCGGCATCCTAGGCAGCCTCGGCCTGCCGGGTCACCTGGTCGAAGCCCTTGCGGGCCTTTATGTTGGCGCGAAGAAAGGCGACTACGAAACCGTAAGTGACGATTTCGAAACGCTGGTCGGTCGCAAACCACAGTCTGTCGAGAATTTCATTCAGACCGCATTGGCAAACTGATCCACCCCACCGAAACAAAAAAACGGGCCCCGAAAGGGGCCCGGCAAGTTTTCAGGGAGGCATCGGAATGTTGGTCAAGACGATGGGGCTTGACCCTGACCTTTACGGCGCAAAGGTCAGCAGGGAGGAGACAAAAAGCACGGCGGTCGACGTAATCGAAAAGGCGATATATTTGACAATCATGTTCAGGGTCCTTTGCGGGGTGACAGGCAAGACAGCACCGGGGACGCACCACCTTGCCTGTCGGGTAGAACTGGTTTCCGCCGAAACTTCCTGTCCGTCGCCGGAACCGGAACATGGCGGGGTTATCGAGACTAAAGTCCCAAGTCTGACAGCCCCGGATGATCATCCGGACGGCGTCCAAGAGGCCAATGGAACAGCCGGTCTTCTGCCGAAATCGGCTTGTCATTGATCGATGCCACACGATGGCGCATCAGCCCGTCTTCATCGAATTCCCAGTTCTCGTTGCCATAGGCCCGGAACCAGTTGCCGCTGTCATCGCGATATTCATAGGCAAAGCGCACAGCAATGCGGTTTTCGTGAAACGCCCAAAGTTCCTTGATCAGGCGATACTCGATTTCCTTGGCCCATTTACGGGTAAGGAACTCCACGATGTTTTCACGGGCCGCGAACATTTCGGCACGGTTGCGCCAGCGGCTGTCTGGTGTATAGGCCAACGACACCTTTTCAGGATCGCGGCTGTTCCAGCCATCCTCGGCCAAACGGACCTTCTGTTTGGCAGTCTCAACGTTAAAGGGCGGAAGCGGTGGCCGTGACATCAATCTTGTCCTTTGGTCTGTGGTCAAAAAGGGGGACCCCGGTCGGCGCGGAGCAACATGCGGAGGGGGGATTGCCGACCGGGGCTTTACCGGAAGCGTGCCCTGCCCTTAGGCGGCAGAAGCATTCACGACCGGGAAATCAATCGGGGTATCAAAGGCTTCGTTGAGATAGTTGGTGAGCGTATTGAGCGCGACATGCGCGACAATCTCGACCAGCTCGGCCTCGCTGTAACCGGCAAGCTTGACGGCACTGACATCGGCCTCAGACACCCGGCCACGATTCGTCACCAGGGCCGCGGCAAAGCGCACAGCCGCATCGGCCTTCTGATCGGTGGAACCACCATTGCGGTTCGCCGTGATCTCGGCATCATCAAGCTTTGCAAGGTTTTTACCCAGATAGGTATGCGCCGACAGGCAGTAGTCACAGCCGTTGATCTGCGCAACCGCAAGGGCGATGCGTTCGCGTGTTTGCGGATCCAGCGCGCCTTTTGACAGCGCACCATTCAAACCAAGATAGCCTTCAAGGGCCGCCGGGCTGTTTGCCGTCAGACGAAACAGGTTCGGAACCGAACCAAGCATCTTGTTCACACCCTCAAGAAGCGGCTGCGAAGCATCAGGGGCGGCATTGATCGAAGCAGGCAGAGAAATACGGGTCATTGGAACTCTCCTTAACAAGTTCGGGTTGATCAGTGTTGAAAACATATATACAGACAGGTCTGTCTATTTGTCAAATATATTTTTGAAATGATCGTTCTAATATCCGAAAGGCTTGCTATTCTGCGGCTTTCCCGCCAAAAGAATACAGACCGGTCTGACTATGGAACTATCGAATCCGACTATTGGAGTGAAGAAAGTTGAAATCAAAACGCGACGTGCTTGTCGATACGGCCCTGCGGCTTTTCTATACACAGGGCTTCAATGCCACCGGAATCGACAAGATTTTGGCCGAGTCCGGCGTCGCCAAAATGACGATGTACAAGCATTTCAAATCCAAGGATGAGCTGATCCTGGCCGCCCTCACCCGGCGCGATGAACAATTCCGTGAGTGGCTGACATCGGAAATGCAAAAGGCATCCGCCAACCCGCGCGAACAGCTTCTGGCGATGTTTGATGCGCTTGAAGAATGGTTTCACGGCCGTGCTTTCAAGGGCATGGGATTCTCTCGCTGCGCATTCATCAACGCCTCAAGCGAATTCGCCAAGCTTGACCACCCCGCCCATCAGGTCGCGGCCGAACACAAGGTCTGTGTCCTCGAACATATCGCGGATCTCTGTGATAAAGCCGGTGCGGCAGAACCCCGGAAACTGGCCGAACAGCTTGCGCTGCTAAAGGAAGGCGCGATTGTCACCGCCCAGGTGCGTGGCATGCCCGAATCGGCGCAGATCGCCAAAACCATGGCAACCACATTGCTTGATGCGGCCCTGCCCGCCTGACGCCTGGCACAAACCTGACGACAAAAACAAAAACGGGGCCATCAGGCCCCGTTTTTTGTTCGGCACAGCAAGCTGACCATCAGCTGTCCAGTTCAACAAACACCACTTCGCCGTCTTTGAGCTTAAGCCCAAGCTGGCCGTGTTTGAGACGCAGCGCATACTGCCCGAAAAGCTCGCGTCGCCAGCCGCGCATGGCCGGAACATCCGCATTGTCATCGGCTGCGATGTTTTGCAAATCATCGCTTGAGGCCACCAGACGCTGGGCAACACCCTTTTCCTCGGCACACAGCTTCAAAAGGACTTTCAGCAACTCGACCGTCGGACCAATCCCGGCTGGCAACTCGATGCGTTGCTTTGGCTTGGGCCATTGGTCCTGCGGGCTATCAAGGGCTGCCTTGATCGCCTCGATAATCGCCTGCCCCGGTTTGGAACTGCCAAAATTGCGTCCGACACCGCGGGTTTTATCAAGATCCTTGTCCGTCATCGGCTGACGGGCCGCGATATCAAGCAAGGTATCATCGCGCAAAATCCGGTTACGCGGCAGGTTCTTGCGCTGCGCTTCGGTTTCGCGCCATTCGCCAAGCGCACGGGCCACGGCAAGGAATTTCGGGCTGTTGGACCGGGTTTTAAGCCGCTTCCACGCATCGGCCGGGTCAATCGAATAGATCGACGGATCGGTCAGGCGTTCCATTTCCTCAAACAGCCATGCCGCACGGCCATTGGCTTCAAGGCGTTCGTGGAACGCCTCATAGATCACGCGCAGATGCGTAACATCTGAAAGTGCGTAACTGATCTGTTTGGAAGACAGCGGCCGGCGCGACCAATCGGTAAAGCGCATCGATTTATCAATGCTTTTGCGCGCCACCTTGTTGACCAGCGTCTCATAGCCGACCTGATCGCCATAGCCCAGCACCATCGCCGCCACCTGGGTATCAAACACCGGATGGGGCACCTTGCCCGACAGATGGACGAAAATTTCGATATCCTGACGGGCGGCGTGAAATACCTTCACGACATCCTCGTCCTGCATCAGCTCGAACAGCGGTGCAAGGTCAATGCCCTCGGCCAGCGGATCAACCGCAGCGCCGTTGTCTGACGACTCCGGACTTGCCAGCTGCACCAGACACAGTTGCGGCCAATAGGTCGAGTCCCGCATGAATTCGGTATCGACAGTGACATATTCGAACTTGCGCAATCTTTCACACAGATCACGAAGTTCTTCTGTAGTTGTAATCGGTTCCATGTCGATTGCTATAGCATTGCGCAGCACAATCCGCCAGTGGCTTCGGTGCAGAGCTGATCTTCGGCTTCGTCAGGCGAAAACGGCCACAACATCCCGGAGCGACTAGATAATCTCGTCCTCATCAAGAAGCGGATCGGATTGCAGGTGGGTTTCGATGGCATCCATGCGTTCCTGCACCTCGGATGGCCGTTTGATCGAGGCAACATGAAACAGCGCATCGCCCTGGTTGACGATCGGCAGGTTGGTCCGCCCGATGATCAAGCCGTCTTCACGCGCAAAGATATCCTCGTCGCGCTGGCCGAACGGATCGGACACCGCCGCAACCACGTCCCCGGCATGCACAAAATCGCCCGCCAGCTTGAAGGTTCGCAAGATCCCCCCGGCTGGCGCGCGCAGCCAATGGCTGTTTGATGACTTAAATGATGGCACACGCGGTTCGCGCACGGTGCGTTGCGATGTCATGCCCAATTTGCGCATCACTCGTAAAACACCCGAAACCCCTGCCCGGATCGACATTTCATCAAAACGAAGCCCCTCGCCTGCTTCATACAGCAGGATCGGCACGCCAAGTTCGCGCGCAGCCTCGCGCAGCGACCCGTCGCGCAACGGACTGGTCAAAATGATCGGCGCGCCAAAGGCCTCGGCAAAACTCATGATTTCCGGGTCATCTTCATTGACCCGGATTTGTGGCAGGTTCACCCGGTTCACGGCGGCTGTGTGCAAATCGATCCCGAAATCGGACCGTTCGACGATCTCGCTCAAGAAAAGGTGGGCAAGCTGCCCGGCAAGCGATCCACGGGAATGGCCCGGAAACGACCGGTTCAAATCACGCCGGTCGGGCAGATAACGCGTATGGTTCAAAAACCCGAACGCATTGACCACGGGAACTGCCAGCAACGTTCCGCGCATGCCGCGCAAGGCCGACGACTTCAAGACACGCCGGATCACTTCCACCCCGACAATCTCGTCGCCATGCACCGCCCCGCTGACAAAAATCACCGGGCCGGGCCGTTTGCCATGCACAACACTCACCGTCAGATTGACCGGCGTGTGGTTTGACAGCAGCGAAATCGGAATATCGACAAGCTGGCGTGTGCCCGGTGCAACCTTTTGCCCGCCGATTTCGAAATCAGGGGCCTTTGGGGTTCTGGCTTTTGACGCCTTGCCTTTCCCCGTCGAAGATCCGGCCTCGCTCATGCCCTTATCCCTTGCCCTTGGTCCGTACCTTGCCGGGTTTGAAATCCTTTTCCATGAAATCAATGATCATCCCGGCAATGTCCTTGCCTGTCGCCACCTCGATCCCCTCAAGCCCCGGGGATGAGTTCACCTCCATCACCACCGGCCCGTGGTTGGAGCGCAGAATGTCAACACCGCATACATTCAGGCCCATGGCCTTGGCTGCTTCCACGGCGGTTGCGCGTTCCTGCGGCGTAATGCGGATTGACCGCGATGACCCGCCGCGATGGATGTTGGAACGGAAATCACCCTCCGCCCCTTTGCGCTCCATGCTGGCAACCACCTTGCCGCCAATCACAAAGCAACGGATATCACTGTTCCCGGCTTCCTTGATGAATTCCTGCACCATGATCGCAACATTGGCCCCGCGAAAGGCCTCGATCACGGATTTTGCAGATTTCTCTGTTTCGCCCAGAACCACACCGATGCCCTGCGTCCCTTCAAGGAGTTTGATCACCACGGGCGCGCCGCCAACAATTGACAGTACCTCGTCGGTCTTTTTGGGATCATGGGCAAAGGCGGTAACCGGCAGGCCAATGCCACGGCGCGCCAAAATCTGCAGGGAACGCAGCTTGTCGCGTGACCGGCCAATCGCCACCGATTCATTCAGCGGATAAACACCCATCATTTCGAACTGACGCAATACCGCCAGACCGAACTGTGTCACCGACACACCAATACGCGGGATCACCGCATCATATCCCGTCAGCTTCGCTCCGCCGTAATAGATTTCAGGTTTGAGCGACGTGATATTCATCGACACCCGCAGGGTACTGATGATGTCCAACTCATGCCCGCGATCTTCGGCCGCCTCGACCAACCGTTTGTGGGAGTAAAGATTGGGATTGCGTGCAAGCATCGCGATTTTCATGAGATGTCCCCCTTGGTCGGCATAAAACGGCGCGCGCCCGGTATCATACCGGCTGCGGGCGAATGAGAAATTGTCAGAAAGTAAAACGGCCTTGCCGGGAACTTGTTCCGGCGATGGTGCGTTCTTCTGCGCGTCTATCTCTGTTCCGGCTTCCCTGCAAGATAAGATTTTGATGGCAACACCAAAAATCTTCCTGCCTTCATCGCTGTACGGCCCAAAAGCATGGGAAAGCCCATGATTGACCGATTTGCCAGCGACACTTCAACTTTCAATTTGTGATGCCCGACCAGGATATGGGTCGAAATCACAAAGCGTTCTTCGGCACTTCCGTTCGAAGAGCGAATCTCGCGACGCTCCAGCAACGGGGCCAAACATTCAATCGGGCCATGCCCGTCGCCGCGATAGTGCGGCAGGGTAAAGGCAACGAAATCGCGCCCGTCACGCTCAATCTGTATCGGATTGATCGCATGCAGCGACGATGTCCGCGCCCCTGTATCAACCTTAGCCTTGATCACCGGCACGTCAAGGTCGGGAAGTCCGATCCATTCCCGCCAGCCCAGAACATGCCCGTCCGCGATCAATGATGCGGTCTGGGTTTTAAGCGACGGTTTTGCATTTACGCGTTGTGGGCTCACATGCAGCTTCCAATTGTTGAACGGCACTTTGTTAGATGTGGTCGATGATACCCTGTAACAACCTGATCGGCTTGCGAAATCGGCTAAAACAGCATCGTGATTACAGCGCCATATCTTCCATCACGTTGCGCACAAGGGGCAAGGTCACGGCACGCTTTTCTGCCAGTGCGCGCCGGTCAATCGCCGCCACCAGTTCACTTAACGCCGCAAAGGATCGTTCGATCCTTGGCAAAACATAACTGATGATTTGCGGGCTGGCCGGGATTTGCCGGTCAGCAAACAGCTTGATCAGAAGTCCGACAATCAAATCATCATCCGGTGGTGAAATCTCGCACACCAGTGCCGCGCCCAGTCGTGATTTCAGATCGGGCAGCGTGATCTGCCAACGCGATGGCGGCTGGCTTGCGGTCAAAAGCAAATGGCCGCCGCGTTCTTTAAGCATATTGTAAATGTGGAAACAGACCGTCTCATCAAGGCCGCCATCCGCATCCTCGATCACAAGACCGGTCGCATCCCCCAGGATCTCGTCGGCATTTTGCACACCAAGATCAGCGGCCGCGACCTGCAAGGCACCGGACCGCGCCCGCCAGACTTCCGCCAGGTGACTTTTGCCACACCCCTTTGGCCCATAAAGACACATTGCCGGTGCGGGCCATTTCGGCCATTGGTCGATCCACGCCACGGCTTGGCTGTTGCAATCGGCCACCATGAAATCGTCACGCCCAAGTGCCGGGCGCATTTCAAGGGCCAATGGCAATTGCTGTGGATCGTTATCTTTATCCGGTTTGGAAGTCACCCGGGTCACACTAAGCTCAATTTGCAGGTCTCTATGTTCTACTGGGTTCTACTGGCTTTCGGAATCCGCACCGGCACCGTTGCTGGCACCGGATCCATGATCATACAGCCGACTATCCAGATACTGCCTTAAACCATAACGGACAAGCACGCCAATAACAGCCGCCACCGGCACGGCGAGCATCACGCCCAGAAGGCCAAACACCGCACCACCGGCCAGCAAGGCAAACATCACCCAGACCGCATGCAGGCCGACCTTGTCACCAACCAGTTTCGGCGTCAGGAAATTACCCTCAAGCACCTGCCCGATCAAAAACACAATCGCAACAAGCCCAAGATCAAGGCCAAAGCCGAACTGGGCCAGCGCAACGCCCATGCCCACCGCAAATCCGGCAATCATCCCGAAATAGGGCACAAACGATACAAGCCCGGTCATCAACCCGATGACAAAGCCGAACTCAAGCCCCGCCAGCGTCAGGCCAAGCCCGTAAAACAGGCCCAGCAAAATGCACACGGTCGCCTGCCCGCGCACAAAGCCCGCAAGGGTTTCGTCAATCTCGCTGACACACTGGCGGATATCCTTGGCCGATCGCCGTGGCAGGTAACTGTCCACCTTGGCAACGATCTTGTCCCAGTCGCGCAGCAGATAAAATGACACAACCGGCGTAATGAACAGCAAACTCAGGAAGTTCAAAAGCGCCAGCCCACCCGACAGGACTTCACTTAAGACATTGCCCACCCATTTAAGGGCGTTGGCACTCTGTCCCTTGATCGCGTCTGATACGCTTTGCAGGGTTTCGGGCGCGACACGGTCGAGGACACTTTGCAAATACGGCGCAACATTGGTGCGCAAGGTATCGACATAGCCGGGGAACCGTTCAAGGAATCCTGCCAGCTGGCTACCGATCATCGGCACCACCAGCAACATCACCAGAATGAAAACAAGGAAGAACAGCACCGTAATGATGCTGGTCGCAATCACCCGGCTCGTCCCGCGCGCCTCAAGCTTGTCTGCCAGCGGATCAAGGAAATAGGCAATCGCCATCCCGGCCACGAATGGCAACAGGATGCTCGAAAACAGCCAGATCAGGAAAAAGAATCCGACGACAAAGATCAGCCAGAAACGCGCTTGCTGCCGTAATGTCATCTTCGGGTCCCCCTGTTACCCTTCCCCGTAGTCAAACGGGCTTAACTGCCAAGTGATAATCCATCAAGGCGATCCGAACCGCTTGGCTGGATGAACCAAAGTTCACCCATCCGGCTCAGGCTAAGATTCTGTTGATTAAGGGCAGTCTGCAACTGATTGGTCGAGCCGACATAATCAAGTGACAGCTGCACTTCACGCTTGGACATTGCGACAACCCGCGAATTGCGCACCACCGGAAGCCCGACCAGCTTTTTCTCGATCCCGGCCCAGTCGCCAAGACCGGTAATCGGGATAAACACCATCAGGTTGCCACCCGTGCCGTAATTGATCAGGTTCGCCCGTTTCCAGCCATCGGCCAATTGGTCCTGCACCGATTTGGCCGCGCGTACCAGCGTCTCGTTCAAAGTCTCGCCGGCTTGCGTCTTTTCCTGCACGCCAAAAATCTGCGGCGCACCGGTGGGGTCATACCGCGTGACGGAAACATTCACCGTTTCACCACTTTGCGGGCCGGTGACCTCGGCACTCGCCACCACGGCGACATCCGCACCATAGCGCCGTGCCAGTTGGCCCAGAGGCTCCATTGCTCCGTTTTCTGCCTGTTCGGCTGTAATCGCGCTGATATCGGTCAGATCGCCAATCGGCGCCTTGATCGGCACAAGTCCCGATGTCGCGATATTGCGCGACCAGACCTCGCGCCACGGATTGGGATCATCCCACAGGCTGACATAATTGTTCGTGCGATAGACCGGCACGATCATCACCGGCTTGGATTGCAGCTCGGCAAAGGAAATATCGCGGAACCGAAGGTACCGGCGCAGCTCGTCATCCTTGAAACGCACCGTCATGTCGGCGATATAGCGCACCGAGGATGTCTTTTCATTCGACACCCCGAAATCGCGCACCATGTTCGTGATCGTCGATGTATCGGGCATGGCAAGTCCGGCCCGATCTTCGGGCAGGGTCAAACGGGCTACCACTTCTTCAAAGGCCTTGCGCTGGCCGATCTCAAGTGCGCTTTCGCGCGCGGCGGCGGCTGTTTCGGCGCGCTCGTCAACATGAACACCGGTCACGGTGAAAATGTCCTGTGCGCCCGCCGGAAATGCCATGATCGCGGCAACGGTCGCCGTGACCGCCAACATCTTGATGTTTTTCAATGAAGTAAGCACGTATGCCTCTTTGCCCTAATCGTGTCTTGTTGGAGTCTTCTATAACGCTCTTTGTGGCATGTTGAACGCATTCTGCAAAGAAAACTCTGTCATGCGCAGGTGATCATTGCATATTGTCCGCGTTTGAGTATTTTCGGCCCAGCGGAAATTATCAAGCCCGCGTTTTTTATCAGTAGAGCGTAGATCACCCTCTACATCTGATTAAAGGCGTCAGTAAGGCGGATTGGTCAAACAGCAGGACTACCCTGCGACCCGGACCGCACGTGCCCCGTGTTTGACGCATGGAAGTCGGTATGTACTGATCAAAAACGCGGGTCCGCCCGCTTTTATTCATGCACGCGCGAAGCCAGGGATCACCAACATGACCGCCTCTAACGGCCTTACCTATAAGGACTCCGGTGTCGATATCGATGCCGGGAATGACCTTGTCGAACGAATCAAACCGCTTGCAAAAGCAACAACCCGTTCCGGTGTTGCCGGCGGTCTTGGCGGTTTCGGTGCCCTTTTTGATCTGAAGGCCGCCGGATATAACGACCCGGTTCTGGTGTCCTGCACCGATGGTGTCGGCACCAAGCTCAAAGTCGCCTTCCTCGCTGACAAACATGACACCGTTGGCATCGACCTTGTCGCCATGAGTGTCAATGACCTTGTCGTTCAGGGTGCGGAACCGCTTCTCTTCCTTGATTACTTCGCAACCGGCAAGCTGTCGGTCGATAACGCCGCAAGTGTTGTTGCCGGCATTGCCGAGGGCTGCAAACAGGCTGGCTGTGCGCTGATCGGTGGTGAAACCGCCGAAATGCCCGGTATGTATGCCGACGGCGAATATGATCTGGCCGGTTTTGCGGTTGGTGCGGCCGAACGCGGCGAACTGCTTGACGGCTCGAACGTTGCCGAGGGCGATGTCATTCTTGGCCTCGCCTCCAGCGGTGTACATTCCAATGGCTATTCGCTGGTCCGCAAGGTTGTCGAGACGGCCGGTCTTGAATATTCCGACGAAGCCCCGTTCGCACCGGGCAAAACCGTTGGCGAAGCCCTGCTTGAACCGACGAAGGTTTATGTCAAAAGCTGTCTCGCGGCCCACAAGGCCGGTCTGGTCAAGGCACTTGCCCACATCACGGGTGGCGGCCTGACCGAAAACGTGCCGCGCGTTCTCCCCGAAAACCTCACCGCTGTCTTTGATGCCAGCTGCTGGGAATACCTGCCGGTCTTTAAATGGCTGTCCAAACAGGGCGGCATTCCGGCCATGGAAATGGCGCGCACCTTTAACTGCGGCATTGGCATGTGCGTGGTCGTTCCGGCGGACAAAGCCGATGAAGCCGAAGCCATCCTGCGCGAGCACGGCGAAACCGTCAGCCAGATCGGTGTCATCGGCCCGCGCGCAGGCGATGGGCCGCAGGTCGTGATCAAGAACATGGCCCGTACATGGGACAAGTAAGCAACGGCAAGAAGCTCAAGCTCGCCGTTCTGATCTCAGGCGGCGGGTCCAACCTGCAAGCCATCATTGATGCCTGCAACGCATCTGACTACCCGGCCGAAATCGTGCTGGTATTTTCCAACCAGACCCAGGCGGGCGGGCTTGAACGCGCGCGTCGTGCCGGCATCCGGGCAGAAGCCATCCCGCACAAGGGCTATCCCGGCGGGCGCGAAGCTTATGACGATGCCGTCAGCACCCTGATCGCGGAAAGCGGTGCCGACCTTGTCGTTCTGGCAGGCTACCTGCGTCTGGTCAGTGAAAGCTTTACCGCGCGCTGGAAAGACAAGCTGATCAACATCCACCCGTCCCTTCTGCCAAGCTTCAAGGGCCTGCATGTTCATCAGGCCGCCCTTGATGCCGGGGTGAAGTTCGCGGGTTGCACCGTGCATTATGTCGTGCCCGAAGTCGATAGCGGCCCGATCATCGCGCAGGCCGTGGTTCCGGTCCTGCCCGGCGATGATGCTGGCAAACTCGCCCAGCGCATCCTGAAGCAGGAACACCGCATCTACCCGCAGGTCATCCGCTGGATCGCCGAAGGCCGCGTCTCCGTCGATGCCAAGGGCATTGTGACCGTCACAGACGCCCCGCAAGCCGACTTCGCCGAAATCAACCCGGCACTCGAACCCGGATGAAAGAACCTGTGGCGCTGGCTGCGCAGGTTTCTGAACGCATGAAAAAGCGGGCCATAGTCATATGGCCTGTTTTTTTTGTGCTGTGCTGCCAAATCGGCAAAGCACGACCATAATCTCTGCGCATTCTGATGGTGTGGTGTGCTGGTTAAACGCCACCGCCACCACCGAAATCACCGCCACCAGAGAAAACCGCATCATGAAACACAAGCTCCCCGGACTCATCACTGCCCTCGCCGTTTTGGCGGCCCTGCCGACCCACGCAATGGCAGAGGCCGACGGCGCAGACATGCAAACCGGCGACAAACACTGGCGGGCGCAAAAATGCGCGGTCTATCAGGACGTGCGCGCCGAATTGCTCGACACCATTCCGCGCGGCGCACTCAGCCCCGAATTCGCCAAGGCCGAAGAAGACTATATCGAAAATGGCTGTGCGGGCCGCGCCTATGCCTGCCCGAAATCCAAGACAGAGCTCGACTATGCCAACGAGATGTCACTTGCAATGATGAGCCACGGGCTCACCGGCACCTTCCTGCCCTATGGCTGCAAATCGGGCATCCAGTAAGTCCTTGGCATCAAAGGTGAACCAAACCAAATGTGAAGTCGGTCAAAGGTATGACATTCAGGGTTAATCTCGCACTTGCCTGCGCTCAACCCAACGGCTATACATTTGAAAAATCCCAATCCCCAAATCCCAAGGAGGCAAGTTTGCAGGGTAACGATTACGAACTCACCGAAACCCATGTCAGCATCTATCACGGCTACACCAATTTCGTGAAATGGGGCACCATCTCTATCATTGCCCTTCTGATCCTGATGGCGATCTTCCTTCTGTGATCTGCCGGTTGGCATTGATCCGAAAAATTGAAAAGCTGCCGTTTTCCGGCAGCTTTTTTTTATGTTCAAAGCGTATCTGTCTCATAGCGCACGACGTTAAACCCTTCCTCCACGCTTGGCGGGACAAAAGCCGCATTGATCTGATGGAACTGGGCGTCGCTTGCGGCAAACTGATGGGTTCCGGCCCGGTTGCGCACCCGAAGCCGCGCAATGCATACATCATCCTCAAGATCGAGATAATGCAAAACATGATCGGCCCCGGACTCCTCGACGATCCCGCGCATCCAGTGACGCAAGCCCACTGTATTGGCCGGGAAATCCAGCACCACCGATAATCCGCACCGCAGCAACATTGCCACATGCGGGCCCATCACACCGCGAAGCTTTTCCGAGACCCGGACATAATCGGCAACGGAGCGCATCTGGTCGCCAAAAAGCGTTGAAAGCCATTCATCCTCGGCAATCAGCACCGTCCCCGGCTTGCGCGCCAGTTCCGCCGCAAGCGTCGATTTACCCGCCGCGATCTTGCCACACAGCATATGCAGGGTTCCGGCCCTGGTTCCATGTGCCGGGGTCGATGGGCTGTTGGTATGCGCTAACTCGGATAAAGGCCTGGTCATTTCTGTCTCCCGTTTCTTGAACTAGGTTCTGGCCGGGAGACAGCCACAAAAAAACCCGCCTCGCCGGCGGGTGGGTCTCAATTGGTCAAAACGTCGCTACCCCGCCACTCTATGAGAGGCGGTAAAAA
>NZ_LPVZ01000021.1 GCF_001613795.1 Thalassospira sp. MCCC 1A01148 | reverse complement strand
TATCCGTTACCAGCTCGCCCTTGTGGCGGGCTTTTTTAATGTTCGATTGTCGGGTGCATGCGGATTGGGACATCGCAAACAGGCCATAGCCTGTTTGCAGGTTCTTTGCGAAGGCCTTTGGCCGAAGCTGGCGGAGCCCGAAGGGCGGAGACTAATCCTGCCCCCGAAACCACTTCTGGTATAAATCGCTTCTTTGCGAGATATAACAACGCCCTAGATCAAAACACCCCGCTTGGCGAACCCGAGCGGGGTGTTTGTCTTTGCTGTAGCCCTGTTTCTTTTAGGCCTCATACAACTCGTTGTTGTTAAAGGCGTGTGGGGTTGGGAAGAGGTATCAGACCTTTATGCCGAACAGTTTTTGCGCATTCCGGAACGCAATTTTTTCCTTGGCTTCACGGGGCAGATCCACTGCCCGAAACCAGTCGGTTCCCTGCTTCATGTCTGCAAACGGATAATCGGTTCCAAACATCACACGATCCACACTGATGTATTTCAACAAAAGATGAAGCAGTTCATCCTGGAAAAATGCGCTGGTTGTGTACCAGAAATTGTCACTGAAGTACTGGCCGATGGGCTTGTTCAGGGAGCCTTCGGTCACATCGCCCAAATCTTCGGCGATACGCTCAAAGAAGAACGGAAGGCCTTCTCCCATATGGCCGATGATCATTTGCAGTTTGGGGAATCTGTCGAACGTTCCTGTCATGATCAGTCGAAGACATTGCGTAAGCACCTCCTGGTGCCAACCATATCCGGAACCACTGAGAATGTAGTCCTGATATTCGTCATTATATCCTGGCCGCATGATGCGGTAGTAAATGTCGAAGACTTCCTTGGGCGGGAAGCCCGGATGTAGGTATATCGGGACATCAAGTGCCTCGGCCCGCGCCAGAAGGGGTTCAAAATCGGGATGGTCGAGAAACTTTTTGCCAATGAAGCCATTGGTCATGGCGCCGACAAATCCATCTTCGCGAACGGCGCGTTCCAGTTCGTCGGCTGATGCGGCCGGGTCCTGTAGCGGCAGGGTTGCAAAGGCCTGGAACCGCCCCGGATAGGTGACCATCGGGCCGGTGGCAATCATCTTGTTGAGGCGATAGGCAAAATCGATGCCTTCCTGACCAGCGAGATCCTGCACGCCGGGCGTATGTGCCGAAAGGATCTGCATATTGATCCCTGCCTGATCCATGTCACCGATGCGGCCGGGGCCAAGTTCGGCAAGACCGGTTTCCCTGAGGTATTCCACGTGATCATCGTTAATCGCATTCAGCGCGATCAGTTCGTCGGTGGTATAGGTCTCTTCGGTGGCGATAAAGGGCAGGTCGTGGTCTCGCAAGGCAATGGTCGATTTTTCTGCCGCAGTGGTGTCGGCGGCATTGGCGTGTGCGGCCAATCCGGCACCAACACCAAGGGCCGCCGCACCACTTAGAAAGCTGCGGCGTCCTATTGCGAGGTTCCCTTGAGGATTTTCGGTCGGTTTCATATCAATTTCTACTCCGCTATTATGTTGTGCAGTTCGGGGGGCTTTCGTCATCATCGTTCTTGGGATCGAACATTTGTGACGGTAGCCCGGTAGGCCTAAACCCAATGGAAAGGGCGGGCGATTCATTCAGATGGCCTTGTGTGGATCGACTTATGTGCGTCCACGTCTGAGCAAATATCGGATCAACAGGCAAAAGTCCTGCTATTGCTGGGGGTGGGGCAGATCGCAAAATCGTAGCGCGGGATAAAGGACAAGCTGTCTTTCAGCCGCTCAACCGCTTCGGGCAGCCGCTCAACCGCTTCGGGCTAAACCGGGAGACCTTATTCAGGTTTGGCACTTAGGGCAGATAGATCACAGGTATCAGCCATCCCTTTTCCTGCATCACTTTGATGCCTTCCAATACCGGTCCGGCAGCCAGAAACCACATCGCATCGCGCGTCGTGGTCAAAAACAGTGACGGCTTGCACAGCAGTGTTTCTTCATCCTGCCAGCGAAACCAGGTCGGCCGAAAACGCGGCACAGTATTGGTATAGCGGCGGAATGCCTTGCCAAAACGTTCTGACAACAGCACCTCTTCTTGCAAGACCACATTGCGAAACACCATCCAGCACACGCCCGCAAACAAACTGGCGAGCACGATGCTGCCGGTCTGGGCTCCGACACCAAACGCCCCGATTATGCTGAAAAGATAAAGTGGATTACGGCAGCTTGAATAAGGCCCGGTGGTGACAAGCTCTGTGTTCTTGCGCCCGCCGATATAAAGGGAGCACCAGCCACGTCCGATGATGCATACGTAAATCGCAAATAGCCCAACGGCTTCGATCATGTCGTGAAGCGCGCTCTGCCGATCGGTCAAGGACCGAGATCCGGCGACGAGTACCAAAAGAACCAAAACACCAAGCCGAAGAATACGTTTTCTTCGGCGCTGTATAGTTCGCATGCCGGCATCATCCGGGGGCGTTCCCGACACCGCATTACCGGCAGAACGGAGTGCTGTAGGGGGGATCATAAAGTTCACTCTTGCCAAATCAAACTGCGGTTACTTCTAGCGTTAACAGGTTGATTGTGGCGTCCAGTGCTTCACATCCGGTCGTTCGGTTGCGAACTCAAACTTGCTCAGTCCGCCTTTCGACAACGTTTCTGGTGTGTATCAGGGGCCGACATTTCGGCTTTGCATGCCCCTGAGAATGCCCGTGAGTTGGGCAAGCGCAAGGTTGACCCCGTCTTTATCCTGCAGCGAACGGACAGTTAAGATGGGCTTTGGAAAAGTTAGCAATTTTAAGCCAAAGTTCGAGACCGCGCGCAGACTGCGCTGGTCCGGCATGCTCATTCCTCAACCACCCCATCGACAACACCCGCCTCCATCAGCTCCGCCACCTCCGGGAACCAGATCCCGGTATGCGGTGTGAGGAAGACTTGCTCGAGGAAGCTCTCGGCAATGCCCTGGCTGCGATAGAAGGTGATTTCCTTTTCCTGCTGGCCCTTGATGTCATACAGCGGGACGGGGTAGTCGAGATCGATCTTGTATTGATGGAAGCCCAGCCGGCCATTGGGGCCGAGGTAACGTTTGGCACCACCGATAAAGGCGGTCGTGCAGGCGGAGCTGCAGGCCTCAAACACATAGGTGTCCAAGCCCCGGTCGCGGATCAGGAAGCCGACACCGCGCCCCTCATAGACATGCCCGCCATCACTGTGCAGGACGATGCCGGTGACACCCGGATTTTCATCAAGCAAGGCGGCCAATCGCTGCGCCATGCCAAGGGCAAAGATACCAGTGATGTGAATACGGGTGTTATCCGGACTGAGGGTCAGCGCATACTGGCTGGCGCGGGCATCTTCAAGCTCGGTCAGATTGACCGGAATAAACCGCTCCGGGGCGAGGGCACGGAAAGAGGCCGCGATACTGAGCACGGTAAAGACCAGACAAAGCCCGATCACCCCATAGGTCACAACGGTCCAGATATTGGCAAGAATGCTTGATTGATGTTGGGTGGCGCGCAGCACGCCGACCACCTGCCAGACAAAAACAACGCCATGAAAAAAAAGAATAAACGCAATCGTCGCGATCAGCGCCGGGATGCGATCAGGGATATAGGGCGGCAGCGTATAGCGATCGGCAAACAGGATCAGAGCGCGGATCAGGATCAGGTTGACGGCCAGCGCGAATAACAGCGCGTGCTTTCCTTGCCAGTGATCCCGAACATACTTTATGTGCCTATCATCGAGTAGCACTTACGAGTTGCTCCGAGGTGCCGGATTATGCAGGGACATGCACATCTTTTACTCTTCGTGGATCTATAAATAGTGGACGCCAATTTATGGTCTTTCCGTTAAGCGAAACAGGTCCATCTAGCCAAAGTAAAGGTAGGCAGACTTTTGGAATGCTGTGAGAAAGTAAAATAGCAGAGCCAAACCTGCCACCGCCAAGCGAGTATTTGTCTATCTGCTCGTCGGTGGGGTTCTCGCATCCTTTTCTTCGTAGCCAATGTCTTACAAGTTGCCGGCCGATTTCTCGACATGCATCTTTGTCTCGATCAGTCCATTGGTGTCGTGAAAACACCGCGGGAGTTACGTGCTTGTGTAATTCTTCAAAATAATCGTCAGGGGAGAGCCCCTCTCCATACTGAAGTGGGGTGGGAAGGTCTTGGTCAAGAAAATAGATTAGTTGAGAGTTATTGGTGTCAATATATAGCTTCTCGTGAAGTCCTGAATGCCTAATCGCATGGCGCGCGATCCGTAGTCCAAAGTCAGTAATAATGGCAAACTTGAACTGAATACGAGGTAGTGACGAAATATCGGACATTGCATTGAGGTGATTGCAAAACTCATACCCGCTCCATAGTGCATCTTCATAAACGACGAGTTCATGGCAGTTTGAGTCAGGAAACTTGATGGTTTTGGCTACTTCATCCCATTCCGCAGGTGGGAGATTATCCTGAGTTAGGTGCGTTATATCATTGTCAATAGTTTGCCAACTTCCACCTTGGTCACCATCAGCGATTACACAGTGTTGTTGCTTTTGTCCTATGGAATCACTCTTTCCTTTGATGAAAGCTTTCTGCGCAACAGTGATTTTGTTCAAGGACTCAACACGAAGCTGTGATGCGATCATCCGTCCAATAGTCGGGTGTTGAAGTTGTCCAAACTGCTGATGCCAAGTTTCTAGCTTTGTTGTCTGGTAGTTGTATCTTGAAATTTGATCTGTCGCATACGTACGCCAGTGCGAATTATTTTCCATTATATGATTCGTCATTCTTGTTCGAATTGTTTTTATGGAAACATGCCGAATCAGAGACTTAAAATTGGCTTCGTGGTTTAGTTGAGACTCAAGCGTTTTAACGTTGCACTTTACATTGCGGTCTAAAATTACACTAAATTCAGTGTTGTGGATCACGCCTGCAGATTCGATTGCTTCAATAAAATGCTTGGTCAGGGCATCTTGGTATCCTCCTTTTTCCAATTTTTCAGGTGGTGAGAAAATCGATACATGCGTCTCTGCCAGTTGGCTGGTCTTATCGTGGAGTTCTTGAGTGATATTTTGGCTTTCTTGTGTTGAAACAATGATAAACAGCCATGGGTCACTCATTGGAATATTCTATCCTGATAGAATGGTTTTCTTTTTTAAGACGTCAATGGCGGTGCCAATCGTAATGGGCATCGAGCGTATCTCGTCGTCTCTCATGATTTTGATCGCTTCAAGTGCAAAAGTACGTGCGTTTATCGCTGGTTCTGAGGAAGCGAGGCTAGATCGCTCACTAAGATGAGTTTCAGCATGGTTAGCCGATGCTGTAAGTTTTCTTTGCTCGTAGGAGTGATGTTGAGATAAATGTAATTCACGAATTAAGTCAGACTTTTGTTCGATGCTCAAGTCAAAATTGTCTATTCGTTGCTTGAATACATCCGTAAGTTTCTCAATCCGAAATTTTCCCCAGCGTTTATAGTCTTCCGGAAATTCAGTTCGAAGGATCGATATCCAGTTGTTAAAGCTGAGATGGCTTCCGTCATCATTCATCAATTTTTCAAGGGATTCTGTGGGTAAGGTCTTGTGGAAGTGATCCCTTATCCGGTCATGTTCTTCTTCAGAAACTTTTTGTATTTCGGACAGAGGGGAGTTTTGGTCCGGAGCATCATCCTGAACGCGAATGGTTAGACTCTGAGGGTCAATAACTAAATGTTGCTCTGACGCTGGACTGACAAAAGTTTTCCAAAGGCTGCGTTCGGATGGTGCTGTGTGCTTATCTGATTGGCTACCTAAAATCTCGAATAGTGTATCGCCGCCTTGGTTTCCGATGCGCTGGAGAATTCCAGATAAGTATTTTTCGATAAAAGTCGATAGAGCCCCCGGTCCAGTGAGTATGCCAACCGTTTCTCGTATGTTCAATTCAGGAGCCGCTTTTTTAATTTGTTCGTTGACTCGGCTACCCGTTATCTCTCGATAGGGGTATGCAAGTAGTGCGTTGGTTATTTGTGGGATAAAATCTTCGGTGCGTTCATCGCTCATGGCTGCGTCCTCTGCAAAGAAATGAGGCATCGCCCACATGTTTGTGGGCGATGCATAAATTTCTGTCGCATCAGCTATTTAAGCTGATGAGGAGCTAGCTAGCATGGGTCTCACTCCATGCCGCGTCTTACTCAGTGGACATTCTAAGCAGACAGTTGGTACAAATGATGCCCAGAGAATTCTACAAACTGTTCCCTATATCTTGGAATTCCTGCGTACAACTATCTCCTAGAGAAGTCATACTTTTGCGGGAGCAATCTGCTATATTCCACCAACAATTGCGAAGTTAATCCTTCGTTCCGTAAATAGCAAGAGATTTATACTTCACGTTTTCAATGCATTAGCGGCAAAATCATTGCCTTGGTTTACTCTTGGTTCTGGTTTGAAGCAAATCCACATACAGCTTGCTCCCCACTACTACCATACGCACATGAGGAGCAAGCACAGGAGTTCACGCCAGATCAAAGCGATCAGCGTTCATGACTTTTACCCAAGCGGCGACGAAGTCCTTGACGAACTTCTCGTGGTTGTCGTCCTGGGCGTAGACTTCGGCATAGGCGCGCAGGATCGAGTTGGAACCAAACACCAGATCCACGCGGGTGGCGGTGTATTTGGTTTCGCCGGACTTGCGATCAACGATGTTATAGAGGTTGTCGCCGGCCGGTTTCCAGCTGTAGCCCATGTCGGTCAGGTTGACGAAGAAGTCATTCGTCAGAACACCTTCGCGATCGGTGAAGACACCGTGTTTGGTGCCGCCATGGTTGGTACCGAGCGCCCGCATACCACCGATCAGGCAGGTCATTTCATGGGCGGTCAGGCCCATGAGCTGTGCCCGATCCAGCAGCATTTCTTCCGGTGAGACGACATAGTCCTTTTTCGACCAGTTGCGGAAACCGTCCGCCAGCGGTTCGAGCACATCGAAGCTGTCGGCATCGGTCATTTCGTCCGTTGCATCCCCGCGGCCCGGTGCGAACGGGACGGTGATGTTAACCCCGGCATCACGGGCGGCCTTTTCAACCGCAGCCGTACCGGCGAGCACGATGAGATCAGCCATCGAGACTTTCTTGGCAAGGCCAGCCTGGAAGTCCTCAAGCGCCTTGAGAACCTTGGCAAGGCGTGCGGGTTCGTTGCCTTCCCAGTCCTTCTGCGGGGCAAGACGGATGCGTGCGCCATTGGCACCACCACGACGGTCCGACCCACGGAAGGTGCGGGCACTGTCCCAGGCGGTGTTGATCAGATCGGTCGGGGACAGGCTGAGACCGAGCAGCTTGGATTTGAGATCGGCGATCTCGGCATCGCTCAGGGTGTAATCAACAGCCGGGATCGGGTCCTGCCAGATGAGGTCTTCTTTCGGCACATCCGGGCCGAGATAGCAGGCCTTCGGGCCCATATCACGGTGGGTCAGTTTGAACCATGCACGGGCAAAGCAATCGGAGAAATAGTCAAAGTCATTATTGAATTTCTCGATGATCGCACGATAGGTCGGGTCCATCTTCATGGCCATGTCGGCATCGGTCATGATCGGCATGCGGCGGATTGACGGATCTTCCACGTCAACCGGCATGTCTTCTTCTTTGATGCCGATCGGTTCCCACTGGTTGGCACCGGCCGGGCTTTTCTTGAGCTCCCACTCATAACCCAGCAGCAGCTTGCAATAGCCGTTATCCCACTTGGTCGGATGGGTGGTCCAGGCGCCTTCGATGCCAGACGTCACGGTATCGCGGCCAATGCCACGCTTGGTGTGGTTCATCCAGCCAAAGCCCTGTTCATGGACATCGGCGGCTTCGGGTTCGGCTTCAAGCAGGTCGGCATTACCGTTGCCATGCGTTTTACCAACCGTGTGACCACCGACCGTGAGGGCCGCGGTTTCTTCGTCATCCATTGCCATGCGGGCAAAGGTTTCACGCACCTGGGCGGCGGTCTTGAGCGGATCGGGCTGACCATTGACCCCTTCCGGGTTCACATAGATCAGGCCCATCTGGACCGCGGCCAGCGGGTTTTCCATGGTGTCAGGCTTGGAGACATCGTCATAACGATTGTCAGATGGTGCCAGCCATTCGCGTTCGGCACCCCAATAGGTGTCCTTTTCCGGGTGCCAGATATCTTCACGGCCACCGCCAAAGCCAAAGACCTTAAGGCCCATCGACTCATAGGCCATGGTGCCGGCCAGAATGATCAAATCAGCCCAGGAAAGCTTGTTGCCGTATTTCTTTTTGATCGGCCAGAGAAGACGGCGCGCCTTATCCAGGTTGGTGTTGTCAGGCCAGGAGTTCAGCGGGGCGAAACGAAGGTTGCCCTTGCCGCCACCACCCCGGCCATCGGCCAAGCGGTAAGAACCGGCAGAGTGCCATGCCATACGGATCATCAGCCCGCCATAATGGCCCCAGTCGGCCGGCCACCAGTCCTGGCTGTCGGTCATGAGGTTTTTGATGTCGGTCTTGACGGCTTCAAGGTCGAGCTTTTTGAATTCTTCGGCATAGTTGAAGTCTTCACCATAGGGGTTCACCTTGGTGTCGTGCTGGTGAAGAATGTCGAGATTAAGCGTCTTTGGCCACCAGTCGCTTACTGATTTGCCCGTCTCGGTCATGCCACCATGCATTACCGGACATTTCCCTGCGGTATGTTTTCCGTCCATTTTTTCTCTCTCCGTCGTGGCTGAGATGTTTTAAACAGCTCCTGGACCCGTATCGCGTCGCAGTAGGGTGCTGTGACTTCGTTCTGGCAAACAACAAATTCCTATCCGTTGTTTACGGCACCCTTTGGTCGTTTCTCCCTGAATTGATTTAACCAAAACCGGCGTGATGAAATCAGATAATATGCGTTAAGGTTTCATGTTGTAGGTAATGCTCAACTCAAAGATCGCAACATGACACGGTATGTTCAATCCGATGCGATGGGGTTTCCCATCAATGTATGAAGGCTACCAACAGCAAGTATGATAGGGGAAATAGTTATTTTATGTGTTTACGATAGTTTTTTACGATGATTATTTCGTGGGTTTGCGCGGTCATGGTGTTTGGGGATGGGCTCTGTGATTGACCGGGGATGCTGCAAATTGTATGAGGAATAAAACGCCGCGACAGGTCGCGGAAAACAATTATCAAAGGGCAGGGCGTTGAACGCTTCTTCACAGAATTTAAGCACGACCATGGGGGATCTTTCATGGATCGCGGTTGATTGGGGGACGTCCAATCTTCGGGTTTGGGGGCTGGATGATAGCGGTAACATCCTTGGTACCGTTGAAAGCCCGCTTGGCATGAATGCGATTGCCAGCGATCCGAAACTTTCATTTGAAACCGTTTTGGTCGGTTTGATCGAGGATTGGCTGGCGGCGGATGCGGCAAAGCTGCCTGTGGTGATTTGTGGCATGGCCGGGGCCAAGCAAGGCTGGCTGGAAGCGCCTTATTGCGATGTGCCGGCACGGCCTTCGGATCTGGCACAGGGGGCGGTTGCACCAAAGGTGAGTGATCCTCGCATTTCTGTTTTTATCCTGCCGGGTCTGTGTCAGCGCGGCGATGCCGATGTTATGCGCGGCGAGGAAACCCAGCTGGTCGGCTTTATGGCCGGACATCCTGAATTTTCCGGGTGGGTCTGTCTGCCCGGAACCCATTCGAAATGGGCCCGGGTTTCAGACGGCAGGATCACCGCGTTTCGCACCTATATGAGTGGTGAAGTCTTTGCGCTGTTATCACAAAACTCCATATTGCAGCATTCGGTGAATGACGGCTGGGACGATGGTGCCTTTGCCGATGCGGTAAGGCGCGCAGCCACACAGCCGACGGCATTCTTGCATAGCTTGTTTGGCGTGCGGGCCGGGGCACTTGTCGCGCCCGCCGGTGGTTCGGTGCCGCCGGGGGCATCGGTTTTGTCGGGAACCGTGATTGGTACGGAGGTCGCGGATGTTCTTGGCCTGCTGCAGCCGGGCGAGAATATAGCCCTGATCGGGGCGGGCAAGCTGGCGTCGCTGTATCAGGCGGCCTTGGCCGTGCATCATCACAAGGCCGATCTGCAGGACGGGGCGGCAATTACGCTTGCCGGTCTGCGTCAGGCGTATGGCACACTTATTTCGGCCTCAACGGCCTCATCGGCCTCAAAGGAAAATTGATCCATGGCACCCTCCTATGTCGCAGAACAGATTACCGATGCCACAACTGGCAAAAATCACCGTCGCCTGATTGCGATCCTGCGCGGTGTGCAGCCCCATGAGGCCACCGATATGGCGCGCGCGCTGGTCGAAGCCGGGATCACGATGATCGAGGTGCCGCTAAATTCCCCCGAACCGCTTAAAAGCATTTCTGCGATGAAAGAGGCGGTCGGGGAGGCCGCGATGATCGGGGCGGGCACGGTTTTGACGATTGATGATGTTGCCAATGTAAAGGCGGCGAATGGTGAATTTGTCGTATCGCCCAACTGCGATATCGAGGTGATCGCCAAAACCAAGGAACTTGGTATGGGCTCCTGGCCCGGTGTTTTGACGCCCACCGAATGCTTTGCCGCGATCAAGGCCGGGGCAGACGGGCTTAAGATTTTCCCGGCCAGCATCATCGGCGCTGAGGGCATCAAGGCAATGCGCGCTGTCTTGCCAAAAGATGTGCCGGTTTATGCCGTTGGCGGTGTCGGCCCGGATGATTTTAGCGTCTATGCCAAGGCGGGCTGCGATGGCTTTGGCCTTGGTTCGGGCATCTATAAGCCCGGCATGACGGCGGGCGATGTGTCAAAGGCGGCGATTGCCTATGTCAGCGCGCATGATGCTGTGTTTGGCTGAAGGGCCCGTTCCGGAACATTCGGTTTTGAAATGATTCCAAATTATGGAAGTGCGTTTGACCCTTGGGGGCTTGCGGGCTAAATTCCTGCCATTGTCTGAATTCCTGAACATGGGAGGATCCATTGGATCTTGGAATCAAGGGCCGGAAGGCCATCGTTTGTGCCTCATCCAAGGGGCTTGGTCGTGGCTGCGCGATCAAACTGGCCGAAGCCGGTGTTGATCTTGTGCTCAATGCGCGTTCCGAAGGGCCGCTGAACGAAACTGCGGAATATATCCGTGATACCTATGGCGTGAATGTCACAACGGTCGCCTGCGACATCACAACCGAAGAAGGCCGTAACAAGGTTCTGGCGGCTGTCGATGCGCCGGATATTCTTGTCAACAATGCCGGTGGCCCACCCCCGGGTGTGTGGTCCGACTGGGGCCAGAAGGAATGGGAAGCCGCCGTTCAGTCGAACATGCTCACCCCGATCCTGCTGGCGACCGCGGTTCTGCCGGGCATGATTTCGCGCCAGTGGGGCCGGATTGTGAATATCACGTCGGGTTCGGTGAAATCACCAATCCCGCATCTGGGTCTTTCGAATGGTGCCCGTGCCGGTCTGACCGGCTTTGTCGCCGGGACCTCGCGCCAGGTGGCCAAGGATGGTGTGATCATGAACAACCTTTTGCCGGGCCAGCACGATACGGACCGTATCAACGCGCTGATGACCAACAAGTCAAAGGCAGAAGGCATTTCGCTGGAAGAAGCGCGCACCAAAACCCAGGCGGGTCTTCCCACGGGACGTTTTGGTGATCCGCTTGATTTCGGGGCGACCTGTGCCTTCATGTGCAGCGAACATGCGAAATTCATGGTCGGGCAGAACATCCTGCTTGATGGTGGTGCCTTCAACTCGACGCTTTAATTCGTCCCATGCTGGTCTGCAAACGGCTGGCTTCTGCGCTTCCGGTGCTCACGTACCTTAAGTACGCTGCGCGCCGGTTCTCGAAGTCAGCCGTTTTCGCCACAGCATGAAACGAATTCAGGTACGTGATGCAACAACGGCGATAGCGCGAGTTCATAGATGGCGTCATTCACCTTTGTTTATGTGCTGCGCGAATGTGATTTCAGGCCGGGGCAGGGCAAGGCCGCTTTGCCCCGGACCTATGTCGGCTGGTCAACCGATGTTGAGGCCCGTCTTGCCACCCATAATAGCGGCAAGGGGGCCAAGACCACCCGTGGTCGGCAGTGGGAACTGGTTTATGTCGAACGGTTCCGCACATTCGGGCAGGCGATGAGCCGCGAATGGCATCTTAAGCGGGATCGCAAGTTGCGCCGGATGCTGGCGGGCGGTTAGGCCGTTTTTGATGGTGCCCAAATCAGCACTTGCATCATCGCGCCAAGTAACAGATATGTCCCAGAGCCTGTTTCGATTAGCTTGCATAACTTTTGTTCGCGTTTGGCGAACCCGTCGGGCCGGGACATTCCTTAGCCCTGCAGCGTCAAGGGTCTTGACCGTAGCACCGCTACGCTCTGCGCCCCTTTCCTTGCTGCACAGAGGACTGCCCTTGGAAAAAAGCGGTACAAGCTAATCGCAACAGGCTCTAGCAAATAACGCATCTAAACCGGGGTATCATTCATCATGGCATTCGTTCGCAAAAATCCGCTGAAACTCAACAAGCTGCAGCTGCGCACTCTTGTGCTCGCACAGGTCATTGCCAAAGACCCCAATTCCGGGAAGATCGATGAGGCCACCGGCGAAGCAACGCTTCTGCGTGTGCCCCACGCCCATGGCGATCATGTTCATGTTGGCAAATTCACTGTGGCTGCGCGCGACGCCAGCGGTTTTGATAACCCGGCTGTTTGGGTCGCACTGACCCGCAAGGGACTGGTCAAGGAAGGTTATCCGGGCAGTATCGTTCTGACCAAGGAAGGCATGGAATATGATACCGGCCTTGGCGACCATTTCCTTGAGGAAAGTGATCACTAGGACTGGTCGCAAGGACCCTGACCAAGCCGATACGAAAAGCCCTGCAAAAGCAGGGCTTTTTTAGTCGACCCGGATGAACTTTCCGTCCTGAATGGCCACGAAATAGATGTTGCGATTGCCATCACCAAAGGCATCAAACACCAGTTCCTGATGCAACCCCTGTTGCGGCGGCAGGTTAGTCAGGGCGTCTGCAAGTGACTGTTCTGGGTGCTTGGTGCGCAGTGCGGCAAACAGAACCGTGG
Source organism: Thalassospira sp. MCCC 1A01148 (assembly GCF_001613795.1). Classification (GTDB taxonomy): domain Bacteria; phylum Pseudomonadota; class Alphaproteobacteria; order Rhodospirillales; family Thalassospiraceae; genus Thalassospira. The sequence goes on along the minus strand of NZ_LPVZ01000021.1, from coordinate 229,485 downwards.
CAGCGTCATATGTCAGGACAGCCGTATAGCCGGGCTGGCGGCCAAACATATCACTGAAGTCTTTGATGAATTTCTGAAAGCGCGGATTGGTGTCATAGCGATCATAGGCCTGCACCAGTTGCAATCCTTCGACCGCCTCGCCCCCCAATTCAATCAGGGCCTGCGAGCCCGCCCATTCAGCCGCCGCCAACGGAATGTCGGGTGCCAGCTTGCGTATTTCCTGTGCCATGCGGGCGCCATCTGCGCTATTGGTGATCAGGACAATGGTATCAGGATTATTTCTCAGCAATTCGGCGGCTGCGCTGGCGTGTGTGGCATCGTCGACATTGATCCAGACCTTTGAAACCACGCGCCCGTCAAGGGCATCAAGTTCCAGAAGGAACTCACGATACCAGCTATCGGCGAATGCCTGATTTTGTCCGTCAAGCGCAAGAGCGACCCGTTCATGGCCCAACGCGATATAGCGTCGGGCATAAGCGCGCGCATTTTCGCGGGTCGTGGAGTTCATGCGAAACAGGTTGTCGCGAAAACCGGCAAAGTCGGCGGCAGAAATGGTGGGTGAAACTGTGACCACACCCAGTTCATTGATCACCGGCAGCATTGCCATTCCGATAGAACTGATGATCGGGCCAACAACCGCATCAACGCCCAGGCGTTTGAATTCACGAACGTGACTTTGGGCAATTTCTGGCGTTTTTTGATCGTCACGGGGGATGATTTCGACCATGCGGCCGTTAATGCCGTCTTCGCCATTAACTTGCTGGGCTGCGAGTTTCAGCGCATCAAGTGCGTCAGTACCTGCATCTGCACCGGGGCCGGACAGGCCGGCAATGAAGCCGATTTTGATCGGGCCTGACTGATCACAGGCAACCAGCAAAAAAGACCCGACAAGGGCAGCGCATAGAAACTTCAATGATCGCATTCTATTCCTTGCTGTTTTTCCCAAACGGTCGGGACGTTTGGCTTTTTCGGGCAACGGTTTGCTTTAACGTTTCCTGTCCGGGCGGGCAGGGGTACTTGATAAGCTCGATATGGCTGTTTCAGGAATGCGTTTCAAGCTGTTGCCATTGCACTAAAATTTATCAGTCCTGATTTTATGCAAAGTCACGTCTGGCCTCGCTGACACGCCCAAAGGTCGTCATCAGGCAAAGGGCGCCAAAAATGGCGGAAATTGTGTCAAACCAGGCTGGAAAAACACATATCAGGCATAAAACGAATATCGTCTCGCTGCCTTCGGTGATGCCGGTCAGAAAATAGAAGCTTTTTTTGCCCTGGCTTTGGTCGTCGTTCCGGCCCTGTTTGGCGGCAATGATCGCATACGCCAGAAAACTCGACCCGGTCCCGACGAAGCAGAAAATCAGGAAAGCAGCCATCAACGCGTGTTCCGGTCGACCGATGGCAAAGGCCAGAATGATGCCGGAATAAAACAGAAAATCCGATACGATGTCGTAATACCCGCCCAGGTCGCTTTCCTGACTTTTGGCACCGGGATGGCGTGATCGCGGGGCCGCGTGCCGGGCAACCGCACCATCCAGACCGTCCATGAAACGCGATGCAAGGATCAGCGCAAGGGCAGCGTAATCAAGGGTAAGCGCAAGGCAGACTGCCGCCAGAATGCCAAGCAAGAACCCGAACCCTGTGATCATGTTGGGGGTAATGCCCGTGCCCGAAAGCGAGCGCGCAATTGCATTCAGGGGCACATCGATCAGCGGGCGCAGGCGGGCGTCAAACATATGGTTTTTCCGGTTGATGCGTTGGAACGGCGACTATAGGCGCAAGTATGGCTTAATCAAAATCACCAGTTCGTTGGTTTCTGGTGAAGCAGAAGGCGCAGTCGTGCTTAGTCACCTTTCGGGATCAGATAGTAGTAGGGGCCGTCGTCAAGCACGGCATCGTCTGCGTGGCCAAGGTTGTTCTGGCGAATAACAGCCTTAACGTCCTTGATGTATTCTTCACCCCTTTCGGAATAGCGGGTCAGGGTCTCTGCAAGAGCGGTTCCCGAAAGCGGCTCTTCATTGGCGATCATTTTCGCGCGCTTGTCTCGAAATTCCTGATAGGCCGAACCTGTATTCAGGTTTTTCATATAGGCCCGAACAGACCCGAACGGCGTGTCGAACGCCGCGATCTTGTAATCACCAAGATGGCTGCGCTGTTCTTTTGGTGTGATGCCTTCGTCGCCATATGTCCACTGACCAAATAACGCATTGCCCAGGGCGGCAAAACGCGACGTTCCCCAGCCGCTTTCAATCGCCATCTGGGCCATGGCAAGGGATGCGGGAACCGGTGCAATGCGTTTTTCAAGCTCGGCAATTGTGGCGGGATCGTCGGGGGCGGTTTCAACACGGTATTGTTTGGCCAGTTCGGCAATGATGTCGCTGTCATTATTGTCGATGGCTTCGCGAAGTGCGCGTTGTTGCAGGGCGATTTCCTCGTTCGCAAGCAAGGTTAACGGTCCGAGTGTGCGAAAGAAGGTGCGTTTCTTTGCTTCGACCGTCAATTGATCGGCAAGTTCGTCACGCCAGACTGTCGGGATCGTTTGCAGGAAAAGGCGGGGGACAACACGTTCGCCAGCGTTCCATTGTTCCAGTGTGTAGTTCAGATCATCAAACAGGTGGGCCAGCTGATCATAGCCATGAATATTGACTTCGATGACGTCACGTTCGGCTGGTGGCGGTAAGGTTATATCGGCATGTGCCGTCTGGCCGACAATAACCACAGCTGACAGAACAAGGCCTGCAATCCACGTTTTTATTCGTGTAAGGGTGTTGTTTAACATGGCTTTTCTCCCGCACTTGGTTATGCGAAGTCTAACCCCAAGGGCATGTATTTACCATGTTTTGTCCAAGGCCGGTCAGGCGCGGGAAGAATGAAGCTTCTCGGCATATCGAATGGCACAGTCCAGGCCATCAAGGATCGGAACCGGCGATGTCGGTTGCAATTCGCGCTTCATCCCCGCTGTGACAGCACCACCCAGAATGATGATCTCGGCACCGTCTTCATGGACGGCTTTGTCGCTCATCTCGCGGAAGGCCGCGATTGTTCCATCGACGTCCGAATGTGCGCCCAAAACCCCCTGGTCATGTGCGCGTACACTCGCCAGTTGTCTGGTCTTGCCATATTTCTCGACAAGGGCCCGGATGGGGGGAATCCTGTTTCGTTCGCGCCTGTCCGAGGACATGTTCAAGGGACTGGCCCCATGGGTAAGCTGGTTGCCGGGGCGTTTGTTGCACGTCAATATTCTGTGGGGTGATGGTCGCCGTTGCTGGCTCGTCATCGGTGGCCTTGCCGATGATCCAGAGTGCCGGTCTCGATCCGATCTGGTTTGGCATCTATCTGGTGCTGGTGGTCGAGATATCGCAAATCACCCCACCGGTCGGCTTTAACCTGTTTGTTTTACAAAGCATGAGTGGCCGGGACATTCTGACCGTTACCAAGGCGTCATTGCCGTTCTTTTTCCTGCTTTTGTTTGGTTTGATCCTGATCACGATCTGGCCGGAAATCGCGACCTTCCTGCCCGGTTTGATGATCAACAGATAAATCAACGATGCAAAAACACCCCCTGTCACGGACAAGGGGTGTTTTTTGTTTTGCGGTGCCGGGATTGGACCGGGGTACGGCCGGGGGATTTATGATCTGTGCGTGGACATCAAGGTGCCAAGTGATGTGCGTTGCAGGCCATCCGCATCAAAGTTTTCAGCTGCCAGCCACGCCTCGAACGCGGCTTTGATTTCCGGCCATTCCTTGTCGGTTATGGAAAACCATGCGGTGTCGCGGTTGCGCCCCTTATAGACCATGTGATTGCGAAACGTGCCTTCATAGGTGAAGCCATACCGCGCGGCGGCGGCACGTGACGGCGCGTTCTGATCGTCGCATTTCCATTCATAGCGGCGATAGCCCAGCTCATCAAAGGCGCGCTTCATCATCAGATACATCGCCTCTGTCCCGCCAATGGTTTTCGACAGGGCCGGGGCATAGTTGATATTGCCGATTTCCACCACGCCATTGTTCTGATCCATCCGCATGAAGGCGGCAACCCCGACGGCCATGTTGGTGGGTTTGTCGATGATGGTATGCAGCATCGGGTCATCATTGGCTGTCATGCTTGCAAGCCATGCCTTGTAGGCATCAAAGTCCGCGAACGCCCCGGTCGGAAGATAGGTAAAGCGTGATCCGTCAGACGCCTTGCCGTTGGCCTCAAAAAGTTGTCTTGCATCGCGGGCGACATCAAGCGGGCTTACGATGACGTGGGCACCGATCATGTCACTGCGCGGTGGCAAAGCACATCCGGTCCAGTTTTCAACCGGGTGGCCGACAGGTTTGCCAAAGATATCTTTGTGGGGCTTGGTCATGGTGGTTCCTGTTGGTCTGATAGAGTGTGGTTTCTGATCAGGAGGATGGTTGGAATTGGTCCTCTGTTCCAGTGCCAGTTTTACAAATGTGATGGTGCCAATCGTGGCTGCGAATTAATCAGTGGAAATCATGGCTGTCGATCTTAAGGCGCTTGTGGCTGTTGGTGCTGCTGTCCGGTTTTGAGTCCAGCTGATCAAGATCACCAGCAGGGCGGGATGTGGTGGCAGACGCATTATCCTGTGTGGGCAGGGCGGTGCGCGGGCTGGCCCAACGCAGGTTGCGCGGATGGTTGTTGGCATCGCGCGCGATTTTTGTGTTCTCGCTCATGGATTGCAGCATATGGGTCAGATCGACCAGCTTGTCGGCGATGATATGCGTCACCCCGTCTTCGCGTTGCAATTTGCCGGTCACGCCCAGAACGGTGGCGGTCATCACCTCGCGGCGGTGTTGTTCCATCACCTTGCTCCAGACCACAAGGTTGGTGATGCCGGTTTCATCCTCTAACGTGATGAAAACAACCCCCGATGCCGTGCCGGGACGCTGGCGAACAATCGCCAACCCCGCATGGGTCAGGCGTTGGCCGTCTCGCACGTTGGCAATGTCGTTTGCCGTGCACACCCCGGCAGCGCCAAGCGCATCACGCAGCATCGCCATCGGATGGCCCTTAAGCGACAGGCGCAGGCTGGCGTAATCTTCGATGATCTCTTCGCCCGGGCCCATGATCGGCAGATCCACAGGCGCCTCTGCGCCGAACTCGGCTGACACCCCCATATTGTGGTTAAAGTTCTGGGCTGCCTCAAACAGGGGCAGGCTTGCTGGTGCCTTGCGCCCCTTGCCAAACCGCCGCACAGCCCAAAGCGCTTCGCGCCGGGAAAGGCCCAGCGATCCGAACGCATCGGCCTCGGCCAGTTTTTCAAGCGCGGCCGGGCTCAGCCCCGTCTGGCGCGCCATCAGATAGACATCCTGAAACCCGCCAGCGGGCCGGTTGGAAATCAGGGCAAGGGCATCAAGCTCGCCAAATCCCTTGATCTGCCGGAACCCAAGACGGACCGAATGATATCCCGCCGTTCGGCCCAGTTCGCGTTCCAGCTGATTGTCCCAGAAGCTGTGATTGATATCGATTTCAAGCACGCGCACGCTGTGATTGCGCGCATCATTGACCAACTGTGCCGGGGCATAGAACCCCATCGGTTGCGAATTCAGAAGCGCACATAAAAACACATCCGGGTGATGGCATTTCAGCCAGGACGACGCATAGGCCAGAATGGCAAAACTCGCCGCGTGGCTTTCGGGGAAGCCATAATCGGCAAAGCCTTCGATCTGTTTGAAGCAGCGTTCGGCAAATTCCATGTCATAACCGTTACCCAGCATGCCATTGATGAACTTGGTCCGGTGTTCACCAATGGTGCCGGTGCGCTTGAACGTTGCCATGGCACGACGCAGGTTATCGGCCTCTCCGCCAGAATAGCCGGCGGCGACAATGGCGATCTGCATCGCCTGTTCCTGAAACAGCGGCACACCGCAGGTGCGTTTCAATACCGCTTCGAGTTCCGGGGACGGGTAGTCGACCTTTTCGCGGCCCATGCGCCGCTGCAAAAACGGATGGACCATACCGCCCTGGATCGGGCCGGGGCGGACGATGGCGACCTGAATGGTCAGATCATAAATGCTTTGCGGTTTAAGACGCGGCAGCATGCTCATTTGCGCGCGTGATTCCACCTGAAAGGTGCCGATACTGTCGGCCTTTTCCAGCATGCGATAGGTGGCCCGGTCTTCCTTGGGCAGGGTGGCCAGATCATAATCGATGTTCTTGTGCGTGCGCAGCTCATCAAGCGCTTTTCGGATGCAGGTCAGCATGCCAAGGGCCAAGATATCGACCTTAAGGATGCTCAGCGCATCAATGTCATCCTTGTCCCATTCAATGGTGGTGCGGTCCGCCATGGCGGCATTGGCAATCGGGGATAGTTCGCAAAGCGGCCCGCGCGTAATGACAAAACCGCCAACATGTTGCGACAGATGGCGCGGGAAGCCGGTTAACTCGCCCGCGATATCGAGCACCGCCTTCAGGCGCGGTTCATCAGGATGAATGCCAGATTGGCGCATCATATTGTCATGTGCGCCCTTGCTGCTGGATCCCCAGATGGTTTTGGTCAGTTTGACAATGGTATCTTCCGACAGGCCAAACACCTTGCCAACATCACGAATGGCGCTACGCGATCGGTATGAAATCACCGTGGCGGTCAACCCGGCCCGGTCGCGGCCATAGCGTTCATAGATGAACTGAATAACCTCTTCGCGGCGTTCATGTTCAAAATCGACATCGATATCAGGCGGTTCATTACGTGCATTGCTGATGAAGCGTGAAAACAGCAATTCCACCTTGTTGGGATCAACCGAGGTGACATGCAAACAAAAACACACCGATGAATTGGCTGCTGATCCACGCCCCTGACACAAAATGCCACGGGACCGGGCAAAGGCGACAATGTCATGCACGGTCAGGAAATAGGGGGCGTAGCCCAACTCGTCGATCAGTTTAAGCTCTGTCTCGATCAGTTTTTTGACCTTGTCGGGCACACCATCAGGATAGCGTTTATGCGCGCCTTCCCAGGTCAGGCGTGTCAGACGTTCCTGGGTGCCTTCACCCGATCCGTCATTTTCATCGGGGTATTCATAGCGCAACTCATCAAGGCTGAAGGTGCATTGATCGGCAATCTCGACGGTGCGGGCCAACCAGTGCGGGTGCCCCGGAAACAGACGCGCCATTTCACGCGGCGATTTGATATGGCGTTCGCCATTGGGGAATAAACGGTATCCCGCATCCTCAATCGTGCAGTGATGGCGAATGCAGGTCAGGACATCCTGCAATGGTTTGCGCGATCGTAAATGCATATGCACGTCATTGGTCACCACGGCCGGAATGCCAAGATCGGCCTCGACCGCCTCGGTAAACTCAAGACGTTCTGAGTCAAACCCGTCCATGAACCGCCCGACCGCCAGCCAAAGGCGATCTTGGAAATGAGATTTCAAACTGATCAGCTCAGAGCGAAAGGCGTCACCCGGCACCTGTGGTGGCACGGCGATAAACAGCAACCCTTCGCCATGGGTGACAATATCGGCAAGATAAATCTCGCACGATCCCTTGGGCGCGCGGCGCTTGCCAAGGGTCAGCAACCGGCACAGCCGCGCGTAAGCCTGCCGATCCGGCGGATAACACAGTAAGGAGGGACCATCCATCGGGTCAAGCCGACAGCCAACAATGTAGTTCAACCGGTCGGCATAATTGCGGTGTGCCGTATGACCGCGCACCACCCCGGCCAGCGTATTGTGATCGGTGATCGCAATTGCATGCAGGCCCTTGGTGGCAGCGGTCAGCACCAGTTCCTCGGCATGCGATGCGCCACGCAAAAAGGAAAAATTGCTGCTGACATGCAGTTCGGCATATGCCGGATCGGCTGTACTGTTGGTTTGCTTGATCATGGCATCAAATCACATCACCCGGCAAACAAACCATGCACTGACCAGATATCCTGCCCGGCATGACCGCTGCGAAACAGCCAAATCAACCGGCCTTTCTGATCGCAGATGCGGAAATAATCGCGTGTCATATGCGACAGGGCGTAATTATCCCGGTCCAGGTGACTCCACCATTCCGGGCAGATGCGCTCTGGCCCGTCGGCCCGCAGAACATCAATCAGCATCTTGCGCCAGCGCAGTTTGGTTGGTGCGCCGTTGGCACTGCGTTCCATGACATCAACCGGTTCAGGCGGGTCAATCAGCCGCACCGGACGTTTGGGCAGGGGGGCATCCGCAAGACGGGCCGGTTTGATCGATCCGGTCGGCGGCTGCCGGATGGCGGCCCGTTCGGGCAGGTGGCTGGCATGATGGGCCGGGCGAAACAGGATATCCTTGGGGCCCAGATGGTGGGCAATGCGATCAAGCAACTCTGCCAGGGCAATGGCATCGCTGCTGTCATCCTGCTTGCGATCAAGGCGGACCTGACGAAAGGCAACATGTTCGACCCAGGGGGCATAGACAATCACCTGTTCGATGCCAAAGCCGGTATCAACACCGGGCATCTTTTCCGCGAGCAATCGCAAGATATGGCTTTCGGACTGGCAGGGCGTGCCAGTTGTGGTGGTGATGGTATGGGCATGGCCATCGACCCGAATGGACCGGACGATCAGGCGCCTAAGACCAAGGTTTTCATCGCGCAGTTTGGCGCAAAGCTCGGCCACCATGCTTTCAATCGCATGTGCCAGATTGGCAGCATCCCCCAATGGTTCGCCAAAGCTTTGTTTGATCAGCCACGGCGCATCGGGCAGCTCGAAATTCAGCTGTTCGGGCAGGCGGCCATAAAACTGATCAAGGCGATGCAACACATCCGGGCCAAGGCGGGTGGTGATATTGGCACGCGGCAGGGGCGTGATATCGCCAAGGTGTTTCAGGCCAAGACGGGCCAGAACCGCGATGATGTCATCAGATAGCCGCAGGCACGATACCGGAAACCCGGCCGCAACCCCGTGATCACGCGGCAGGGATAAAATGCGTTCGTTCGATGGATGGCAACGCGCCGCGGCCCATGCGGCACCGGCGGTATCGGCAATGGCGGCGCGGGCAGCAATGCCCTGGGCTTTCATGTCGCGCAGGATCTGTTTGATCATCGCACTTTCGCCGCCAAACAAATGACTGCCACCGGTGATTTCAAGCCATAGGCCCGCATCCCCATCAAGCCCATGTACATGCAAGTCCCGATCCGGCGCAATCCATGGGCTATAGCGGTCCATGAAGCGCACCAGACGAGCAAATTTGCCATCGCAGAGTTCAGGTTCTTCGGGGCTATCCTGAAGATCGGGCAGGATGCTCCGCGCATCAGAAAGGCGCATGCCGCCCTGCAGCCCGGCCTTTTGTGCCGCTGCATTCAGGCCGCAGACGAGCACGCCCTTGTGATCGCTGCGGGTGATCACGTGCGGGATGTCTTGTGCCTTCGGGGCAGTTTTCTGACTGTCAGCATCGCGGGGCTGATCAGGCGTGGGCGTGCCTGTCTTTGGGGTTGTCTTCTGACAGTCGGTTTTCCAGTGGGTCAGCCACAGATAAAGAAAACGTTGTTGCATCGGTTTTGACTTTCCAGCTTCCCGGTCGGACCCCGCGTCCCCCGATCAGGCTGAGATGATGGTCGTTTCCTGTTGGTCGTTCTGTTGGTTCCAAGGCGTTTACAGGTGTTATTTGCCAGCGCGTCCACGCGCTTGAGGTCGGAATGCGCCCGTTTCTGGCAAGCGGGCGCAAAACAATGATGCGTGTCCCACCACTTTCACAGGCCAGTTGCAGGCGTCGTGCCGTGGTCAGGTCATAGTCGGTGGTTTCAATGATCACCGCACGAACCTGACCGGATTTTGCCACCTCCTCACAGGTCCAAAGGGCGGTGGCCTGTTGATCCACCGTCATCATCAACGGTTCGGGTTCGAGGGCCGTCATGGGCAGGGACAGGGCATAAAACCCGCCCTGATCCAGCGCGCGACGCTGCCGGATCCAGAAGATGCCCTTGCCGGGTGGCGGGGCAGATGGGCCATCAGAGGACGCATCCACAGACAATGTTGCCAGATACCAGGCCAGAAGCGATGCGGCGCAATCAGCATGGCCGCACAACACTTCATGCAGGCCAGTCGTGGCAAGGCCGCCGATGCTGATATGATCGCGCAGGAATGTGCCGCCAAAGGCACGCGCAATCACCCCGTCTGCCCGATCTGGCCCACCGGACAGGCAGGAAACCTGAACCTTCCATTGCTGCTCGGCGCGGGCCAAAGCCGCGCGGGCCTGATGAATGCGTCTGTCTGACATGCTTAATTGTTCCTGTTTTGTTCTTTTTTATGTGGTCAAAGCGGAACAGGAGTCAAGAGGTGCATTCTAGTAGATGCTTGTTATAAATTTAGTCGTTGTTAGAAGGCGGTTCAGTCGAAGAACTAATTTGTTCATTTTGCCAGTCTGCATAGGTCTTATTCGTGCCTTCGACGCGCCAAGTTGTACGGCCATTGTCAGGGCGGCCAAAAATAGTTGCAGATGCGGCACTCGGACTGGAAAAAATTGTATCCTCGTTGAAATAAAGAATTCCCTCACGCTCAGGAACCAGACGACCTTCTTCAATGAGTTGTTCATGAAGACTACGGTAGCCACCAGCACTGCTATCCCAAGATGATCTAGCATGTGAGCCAGCTAAGACAACAAAGTCACCGTCAATTTGCCGTGCTTTCGCGGTCAATTTGTATTTGGGGCTATAAATTTCAAATGTGGGAGATCTTTCAGTGGAAGCCTCTTTTATGAGCGGGGATTCAGCTGTATTTGGCTTTTCTCTAAGGAAATCCATGCCCAGAACAGGCATCACAATTCGAATTTGCTCGATAAAAAATTCCATATCGGCAAGGTCTGCTTCTGGTAGGTAGCCATACTCAGGTGCTGTAGCGTTAACGAGATTGATGCGCCCAGTGCTAGCTGCGATAGAAATTAAGCGGCTCTCCAAATACCTTGCGTGGGCTTTGGTAAGGTTTTGGTCTTTGCTGGTGATTACGAATGTTTTGTCCCAAAATTCTTTTGATGCATCATTGTTGTGACTTATCAGGCGTCGCGAAACGTTGTCACTTTCCCCTATGTAGACGAGAGTTTTGTTTGGGTTCTCAGGGTTTGGACCTGAGAGGAAGTAAACACCCGTTCGGGTAACTTCATGGCGTTTCAGTAAGTGGGGCAGGTTGATCCTTGGTGCGGAGATAATATGTCCAGTCCAATTCATTATCTCGGCAGTAATAATTCCAGTAGGTGTACCATCTACAAGGAACAATCTGATACTTCTGCCCATAGCCATAAGATGTGCATGCCTTTGCTAATGCGTGTATAGGTAGCTTTAGTTTAAGCTTATTCGTTTAATGGCTGTCAAAAGAAAACCCGACATTCGCAAATGTCGGGTTTTCCTGAATGCATGTTTGAGTGCAGATCAGATTTCCGGGAACCACGCACCCAGAACACCGAATTCTTCAAGCTTGGAGACGATGATCTCAGCGGCTTCTTCGGCGCTTTGGTCTGCGGTGCTGACCACGATTTCGGCATTTTCGGGCCGCTCATAGGGGCTGTCGATCCCGGTGAAGTTCGCGATCTCGCCCGCACGGGCTTTTTTATAAAGGCCCTTCACATCGCGCTGCTCGCAGACTTCAAGCGGTGTGTCGATGAAGACTTCGATGAACTCGCCATCTTCGACAAGGCTGCGCGCCAGCTGGCGTTCGCTTTTGAACGGCGAGATGAAGGACACCAGCGTGATTACGCCCGCATCGACAAACAGCTTGGCGGTTTCACCAACACGGCGGATGTTTTCCACCCGGTCCGCATCGGTAAAGCCAAGATCCTTGTTCAGGCCATGACGCACATTGTCGCCATCAAGGGTGTAGGTGTGCTTGCCAAGGGCATGGAGCTTTTTCTCAACCAGGTTGGCGACGGTCGATTTGCCCGCACCCGACAGGCCCGTGAACCACAGAACGGCCGATTTCTGGCCTTTCTGATAGGCACGCGCACCCTTGTTGATGTCCATTTCCTGCCATTTGATGTTGGTCGCACGGCGCAGGGAATGGTTGACCATGCCCGCGCCAACAGTGGCGTTGGTATAGCGGTCAATGATGATGAAGCGGCCCGAATGACGGTTTTCGTCATAGGGATCAAACGCCAGCGCCTTGTCAGCCGAAACATTGGCAATGCCGACTTCATTAAGCTCAAGCGTTTTGCCCGGTTCATGTTCAAGCGTGTTGACATTGACCTTGTATTTCAGCGCGCTGATCTGCGCATTGGCGACCTGTGCACCCATCTTGATCAGATAGGGACGCCCGGGCAGAAGATGATCTTCATGCATCCAGATGATGCGCGCTTCGAACTGATCTGCGAAATCGGGTTTGGCTTCTGCCTCGGCGATAACATCGCCACGCGAAATGTCGATTTCATCTTCAAGGGTCAGCGTGATCGCCTGACCGGCAATGGCAACATCCAGGTTGCCGTCAAAGGTAACGATCTCCTTGACCTTGCTGGTCTGGCCCGATGCGGTCACGGTAATCTCGTCACCCGGTTTGACGCGGCCCGATGAAATGGTGCCCGAAAAGCCCCGGAAATCAAGGTTCGGGCGGTTAACCCACTGCACTGGCAGACGGAACGGCTTTTCAACTGCGTCCTGTTCGACCTGCACATTTTCCAGATGGGCCAGAAGGGTCGGGCCGGAATACCAGGGGGTATTGGCGCTGGCTTCGACCATGTTGTCGCCGCGCAGGGCTGAAAGCGGAATTGCGGTGATCGAGCTGTATTTCAGCTGCTTGGCGAATTCCTGATACTCGGCAACGATGGCGTCAAATTTCGACTGGTCATAGTCGATCAAATCCATCTTGTTGACCGCCAGTACCACATGCTTGATGCCCAGCAATGAGGTAATGAAGCTGTGGCGACGGGTCTGGGTCAGGATGCCCTTACGTGCGTCAATCAGGATGACGGCAACATCGGCGGTCGAGGCGCCGGTTGCCATGTTGCGGGTATATTGTTCGTGGCCGGGGGTATCGGCGACGATGAATTTGCGCTTGTCGGTCGAGAAGAAGCGATAGGCGACATCAATGGTGATGCCCTGTTCGCGTTCAGCCTGTAGACCATCAAGCAGCAGGGCAAAATCAATCTCGCCACCCTGGGTGCCGACTTTGCGGCTATCTGATTCAAGGGCGGCCAACTGATCTTCAAAGATCAGTTTGGAATCCCAAAGCAGACGGCCGATCAGGGTCGATTTACCATCATCCACGCTGCCGCAGGTAATGAAACGCAACAGGCTTTTTTCTTCCTGCGCCTTCAGGTAGCCGAGAATATCATCAGCAATCAGGTCGGATTGGTGTGCCATCAGAAATATCCTTCCTGCTTCTTCTTCTCCATCGACCCGGCCTGGTCGTGGTCAATCATGCGGCCCTGACGTTCGCTTGAACGGGTCAGAAGCATTTCCTGAATAATGTCGGGCAGGGTGGCGGCTTCGGACTCAACAGCCCCGGTCAGCGGGTAGCAGCCAAGGGTTCTGAACCGCACCGATTTCATTTCCGGCTTTTCGCCCGGATTGAGCGGCATGCGGTCGTCATCGACCATGATCAGCGTGCCATCACGTTCGACCACCGGGCGTTTGGCGGAATAATAGAGCGGCACAATCGGGATCTGCTCAAGATAGATGTATTGCCAGATATCAAGCTCGGTCCAGTTCGAGATCGGGAAGGCACGAATGCTTTCGCCCTTGTTGATCCGGGCGTTATAGATATCCCACAATTCCGGACGCTGGTTTTTCGGATCCCAGCGATGGGTCTCGGTACGGAATGAAAATACGCGTTCCTTGGCACGTGCCTTTTCCTCGTCACGTCGCGCACCGCCAAAGGCTGCATCGAACTTGTATTTGTTCAGCGCCTGTTTCAGCGATTCCGTCTTCATGACATCGGTATGCAGGCTTGAGCCGTGGGTGAAGGGGCCAATGCCCTGTTTCACGCCGTCCTGATTGATGTGCACAATCAGGTCAAAGCCATATTCTGCGGCTATCCGGTCGCGAAACTCGATCATTTCGCGGAATTTCCAGGTGGTGTCGACATGCATCAACGGAAAGGGCGGCGGGGCCGGGTAAAATGCCTTGCGCGCCAGATGCAGCAAAACCGATGAATCCTTGCCGATGGAATAAAGCATCACCGGCCGTTCGAACGATGCCGCCACCTCGCGGATAATGTGGATGCTCTCTGCCTCGAGCTGGCGGAGATGAGTCAGGTTGGGCTGCATTCTCTTTCCTGCCGATCAATCAAAACTGGGCAATTAACACAATATTTTGTGTTTATAAAAGTATTTCACTTGCCTTTGATGGGTAATATGGAATGCCCCGCAACGCAAGTGTGATTTCCATTTTTACACAAAAAAATGGAGTCTAATACAAAATAACATTCAGAATGTGTATAACCTGCCTGCAGTAGTTTGCAAGAGTGCAGCATCGGTGGTTGCAAACAAATCCATTCAGGTGTTGTGTAAGTTGTTTACGGTCGGAGACAGGTCTTATAGAGTTTTCAACGAGTCAGTATGTAAGTAGCAATTTGTGATCACTATGTTGGGGCAGAAAAACTTGGTAGCGGGGGCTGACGCGAATGGGCAAAATCTTGGCGATACAGCATGTCGCGAAGAGAGCTACCAAAGCTATCAAAGCCTTGGCGTCTGGCGATCGACGATATCGGGCTTCGTTCTGTACAAAAGAAGGCTCGCTGTGTTGGCGGTTGCCATTCTTTTGAGTAACCTGCCTCTGGTTCTTTCCCCTCTCCTATTTCAAGCGGGACTTGGTTTTTTTTTCAAGGGTCGTGTTCTTCGTTTCTGCTGGAGTTGTGTTCTATACAGGATGCTCTTGGGGGAGTATGGGGGCGAACACACATACAAGCAAAAAGGATGTCATACAGTTCACGATCAAAGCACTTGTTCTGTTCGTGCTGTTTTGGCTTGTCGAATCTTGGTATTTTTCTGCCGAAGCGAACACGCTGTTTGGTGGGGTCTTGAAGCTTGAAGAATTCTGGCCAGAAAGCAGTGTCGGCAAGCTACTTTGGATCCTTGCGGCAGATTTAAGTGAATCTCTGTGGCTGTTGCTGGTGCTGGTTTTGTTCGGTACAGCCCTGCCCGCAGCACTTTTGCGGCGCCGGTCAACACTTTGGCAAACAGTGAAGCGAGGATGTTTGGCGTCAGGCTACATCATCTCAAGAGTTCTGATCGGTCCTGTTCCAGTACTTTTGGTTGGATTTGTTCTGACAGGCACTGCTGCAATTTGGATCAAGCTCTTTGGGGCACAACTTGATTTGCAGTTCGCAAGAGAAATCGGCCATTTATCTTTCTTGGCAGGACTTTCGTTTGCGAGCCGAATATTCAAGCTGCTGTCATTATTCATGCTCGGGATTGTTCTCTCTCGTGCTTATCAACTGGGTGAGGCTCGGTTGGTGAGTTCAGATGAACCTGGACCCCATGAAAAAGCAGAGGTGCAAGTCGGTACATTATGAACGCTGGACCCAGTCGTACATTCTTTGTCAATTTTCTCTCAATAGCCGTCCTGAATATTCCTATTTTACTTGCAATCGTGGCAGTTGAGTTGATTCTTGTCGAGTTCAGCCATTTGCTGGGGTATCAATATCGGTTTGCCTGGGTTTATAGCTATATCGCGACAACTTTGCTTTGGTTGTTGCCCTCAGTTGCCGTGTTAAAGGGGCGCTTTATTCCAACAGCGATTTTCCGTTGTTCTGGCGTCGCGCTACTGATTGCTTTGTTAATGGCTGTGGGCATTGAGATTGCAAACAGATTTCTAGTTACGGCATATCGGATTTTCGTGCCAGAAATTCCTAACATATTGGAGTTTCTTGGAGAAATAGATAGAAGCTACACGCTTGTTTATTTCGCCAGAACCGTTCTGGATAACGCGGGGCATGTACTAACCATTCCGGTTTACTTGTTTCTTGGAACTTGGGTGGTGGCCTTTATCATACAAGGAAATTGTAGGCCAAAACATATGGTGAAGCGCGGGGTCGCAGCGTTCTCCTACTTCGTGCCAAGGTATGTTTTGTGTGTTGGTGGTGTTTTCCTTTTGGCTGCGGGGGCAATGTGGAGTGTAAATTTCATTCCTTTTCCGCACGTAATGTATACCGACCCGCAATACTCGTTTTCGGTAGCTGGTGTTAATTATTCTGTCATCACTACAGGTGCGACTACGGTTTACGTTTCTATTAGTGGCCTCAAGAGCTTCATGTTGGGAGTTCTGATTGCGCATTCATATCAGGTTGGCGAAGCTCACCTGTCTGATCCGGATGAGCAGAGTGAGGAGTTTGCACCAGTTGAATCTGTATGAGACTGGTTGACCTTGAGTTTTAAACAGCGACATCGAACAAGCATATTTGCACCAATGGACTCTACGCGCCTAGTGTGAAAACGAATGTCACGCCCCAAAGTTGCGCGGCAGGCATGCAAGATTGCGGCTTTTGGAACCAGTGTAATCGAAGCAGGGTGGCGTCAGACTTTTTGCCCTGATTTCAAAAGGATGCTTCGCGGTGCGATTTGACTTCCGTAAGCCTGCCTCTCTGTTTTTTACATCCATGTTTGCCGCAAGGCTTGCCGATCAGTTTCTTTTGTTTGTTGTGCCGCTGGTGGTTTATCAAACCACGCAAAGTGTTTCGCTCTCGGGCCTGGCTTATGCCGCCGAAACATTGCCGCGCGTATTGTTCTATCCCGTTTGCGGGGTTCTGTCGGATCGCTATTCACCACTGCGTTTGATACAGCTCAGCCAGATCGGGCGTGCTGTGATCTGTGTGCTGGGGCTGATTGGATTTGCCTTGTTTGGCGGGCTTGGCTGGGTTGTGGGTATTTCTGCCATCTGCGGTCTTCTGACCACGCAGGGCTTCATGGCGCGCGAAGTGTTATTGCCACAGATCTTTGCCAGTGCCCGGTTTGAGAAAATCCAGTCGGTTTCGCAAAGTGTCAATCAGGCCAGTATCGTTCTGGGGCCGCTTCTTGCCGCCACCCTGTTTGCGATCAGCAACTGGCAAACCGTTGTCGTTGTCGCGGCTGTTCTGTTCGCAATTGCCGAACTATCGATGATGATCTGGCGCCATTTTAATCAAACACCGATTGCGGCAACGGATGAAAACCCGTCCTGGATTGCACCTTTTAAAACAGCGTTTTCACATCTGATTTCCTTGCCGGGGCTGAAGCGTGTAATCGCGCTGACCGCAAGCGTGAACCTTGTTTTTGGCATTACGCTTGCGACGTCGGCGGCAATGGTCACCGGGCTTCATGGACAAAGTGAAGAGCATTACGCCCTTTTGCAAACTGTCGGTGCGGCATTCACCATCATTGTACTGATGCTGGTTGGGGCGAGCCGCCTTTCGGTGGGGCGTATCGGGCTTGTATCATTTGCCGGTGTCTTCGTTGGTGGCGTGCTGACGGCGATCAGTCCGGATTACTGGCTTTATATGGTTGGCTTTGCTGTGGTGCTCGGATTTGACGGGATGTTTAACATCTATATCCGCACCGTCCGGCAAAAGATCATCCCGGCGCGCGATTATGGCAAGACGACTGGTGTGATTATTCTATTTAACAACATGACACAGCCAATTGCGGGGCTTCTTGTCGGGCTTACCGGCAGTCTGGCGCAGACCAGTTGGCTTATTCTTGTGCTCAGCCTTGTGATGCTGGTTTCGGGTCTTGTTTTGTCATTGCCGCGCTTTAGCGTGCGCGCGGCTGAGTAGCATCAACACCAGATCTTACAAGGTCACGCATCCGAACAGCGGTGGAAGCTTTTCTTCTGCCGCTGTTCTGCCATGCGCAAACATCAGTGGTTGCTACTTTTGGCTTTATTTCGCATTCCGGCATTATGCTTGATTGGTGAATTTCAGGTAATTTTATTTCAAATTTGCTGCTTGTATTGAAAAGAACTTGATTTTAGGGAGCGGGAAGCTCCATTTAAAGGACATAAATACTGACCTAATTGGAAGTTTGAAATGTCTGTAAGCTGGAATGACCTGATTGCGCGTGATGCGCGGGTGCTGGTGGCCTCGGAAATTCGTGATCTGTTAAAAGTGGCCGAGCGCCCGGAAGTGATTTCCTTTGCCGGTGGTGTGCCCGATCCCGATCTGTTTCCGGTCGATACATTCAGCGAGATTTATGGCGCGATGATGCAGGACGGCACGCAGGCGCGCCGCAGTCTGCAATATTCCGTAAGCGAAGGTCTGCCGGCCTTGCGCCAGTGGATTATCGATGATCTTGCAGACCAAGGGGCCACGCGCACGATTGATAATGTCCTGATCACCAATGGCGCACAGCAGGGGCTTGATATCCTTGCCCGCCTATTGCTCGAAGAAGGTCGCGACCTGATTGTTGAAATGCCAAGCTATCTTGGCGCGATGCAGGCCTTTTCAACCCGGTTGCCAAACTATGTCGGTGTCGATGCCGAAGAAGACGGCCCGGTGTTAAGCCAGCTGGAAGATGCCTTTGCCAATGGGGCACGTGTGGCCTATGTCGCCCCGGATTTCCAAAACCCGACCGGTCGGTCCTGGTCAGTTGCGCGGCGCAAGGCCGTTTTGGAGCTGGCGCGCCGTTATGGCGCGGTGCTGCTTGAAGATGCGGCCTATAGCAAGCTGTCCTATAACGGGGCCGAAAGCCTGCCGTCACTGCTAAACCTTGACGAACAGGGCAGCGATCCGGCGTCAGGCAATGTCATTCAGCTCGGCACGTTTTCCAAAACGCTCGCGCCAGCCCTTCGCATCGGTTGGGTCTGTGCGCCACGTACTGTGATCGACAAGCTGGTTCTGATGATGCAGGCCGGAAACCTGCATGTTTCCACCGTCAATCAGGAAGCCGCCCTGCGTGCTGCCAAGAAACTTTTCCCGGGACATCTTGAAAAGCTGCGTGCGTCCTACCGCACCAAGCGCGATGTCATGCTGCAAACCCTGGCGGAAACCATGCCGGGTGACGTGTCCTGGACGAAGCCCGAGGGCGGCATGTTTGTCTGGTTGACCCTGCCCCAACACATCAATGCACGTCAGCTTCTTGAAGAGGCGCTTGAGGATGTTCACGTTGCCTTTGTTCCCGGCCAGGCTTTCTTTACCGATGGCAGTGGCAAGAATACCGCGCGCCTTAGCTTCTCGACCGAGAAGGTGGACCGGATCAGGGACGGCATCACCCGCCTGGCCGACCTGATCAAGCGCAAGGATAATCAGTAAGCAAAAAAGAACCCGGCAGCGGGTGGGGAATGCTGCCGGGTAGAGACCTGCTGTCGGGGGTATGAAGCAGGTCACGGGAGTCTGCATGAAGTCAGGTCAGAGGTCAGGGTATGTGCATGGTCATGCCTGCCCCATCAGGGCACGCAGCAAAAGTGATGCGGCGCCAAGCACGACAACCCCGCCGACATAAAGGCCGACAAACCATAGCCATTTGCGGGCTTTTGTTGACTTGATATTGGCCATCAATGATACCCCTCATCCCCGGTTTTGCCGCGGAACACCCAATAGGCATAGGCGGTGTAGGCCAGAATGATCGGCAGCAGGACCACAGCCCCCACCAGCATGAAGGCAAGGCTGTTTTCCGGCGCGGCCGCATCGCGAAACGTGATCATCGGCGGCACGATATTGGGATAAAGCGTGATTCCGAAGCCAAGATAACTCAGCAAGAAAATACCAAGTGTGATGCCAAACACGGTCTTTTCACGCTTCTTGACCGCATGCCACAGCCAATAGAGCAGACCAACCGTCACAATCGGGATCGGGGCGAGATACAGCATGTTTGGCAATTCAAACCAGCGCTGGGCATAGGCCGGGTTGACATAGGTCGTCATCAGCGACACTACGCCAAGATTGGCCGCCATCCAGATCACGGCTGGTTTGGCGAGCTTTCGCAGATTGCCCTGAAAATCGCCTTCCATCTTCATGATCAGCCAGCCGGTACCTAGCAGGGCATAGCCGACGACAACCGCGGTTGCACAGAACACCGAAAACGGGCTTAGCCAATCAAACGCCCCGCCCACAAAACGTCCGTTTTCAACGGCAATGCCTTCGATAAAGCCGCCCAGCATTGCGCCTTGCATGGCGGCTGCGATGATCGAGCCAGCGGAAAAGGCAAAGTCCCAGTGCTTCTGGTGGTTCTTGCTTTTGAACCGGAACTCAAACGCCACCCCGCGAAACACAAGGGCGAGCAACATGGCAAAGACCGGAATGTAAAAGGCCGTCATCAGCAATGAATAGGCCTGCGGGAAGGCGGCATAAAGCCCACCGCCGCCCAGGATCAGCCAGGTTTCATTGCCATCCCAAACCGGGGCCACGGTATTCATCATCCGGCCGCGATTTTTCGGGCTTTTGATGAAGGGGAACAGGATGCCGATGCCAAGGTCAAAGCCATCCAGCGTGACATAGGCAAAAACGGCAACGGCAATCAGCAGAACCCAGATCAGTTGATAATCCATGATCATTCTCCTGCCACAGGCGGATGTGCGGCGGTGGATTGGCGGCCACCGGCCCGCAAGATTTCGGTTTCTTCAGGGATGTGGGCGCTACGCGGATCCTTGACCATGGCGCGCAGGATATAGGCCGTGCCGACCCCGAACACGATGGCATAAACCACGACAAAGGCGATCAGCGATCCGGCAATGGCCGTCGGGGCGACGGGCGACCCGGCCTCGGACGTTCGCATCAGGCCGAAAACCACCCAGGGCTGGCGCCCGACTTCGGTGGTAAACCAGCCGGCCAGAATGGCAACAAAGCCACTTGGCCCCATCAAAAGGGCAAAGCGATGCAAATAGCCACAGCTATAAAGCTTCTTGCGCAGGCGTGCGATGACGCTGGCAATGCCCAGAAGTGCCATCAAAACACCCAGACCGACCATGATGCGGAAGGTCCAGAACACAATTGCCGCATTCGGGCGATCTTCGGGTGCGAAGTCCTTAAGACCGGTGATCTTGCCATCCCATTCATGGGTCAGGATCAAAGAGCCGAGTTTTGGGATTTCGACCGCATATTTGGTTTTCTCTTGCTCCATGTCAGGCATGCCAAACAGGATCAGGGGCGCACCTTCGCGGGTTTCAAAATGCCCCTCCATCGCGGCCACTTTGGCGGGCTGATGTTCAAGGGTATTAAGCCCGTGCAAATCACCGGCAAAAATCTGGACCGGGCCAAGGATGGCCGCCATCCACATCGCCATGGAAAACATGATTTTGGCCGCCCGGTTTTCGCGATCACGCATCAGATGCCATGCACCAACCGCCCCAACCACAAGCGCGGTGGTGAGGTAAGCCGCCAGCACCATATGCACCAGACGATACGGGAAGCTTGGATTGAAAATCGCGTCGACCCAGCTTGAAACAACCGCCCGGCCATTTTCAATCACATAGCCGTCAGGCGTTTGCATCCAGCTGTTGGCCGACAAAATCCAGAAGGCGGAGAAAAGCGTTCCGATCGCAACCATGGTGGTGGCGGTAAAATGCAGCTTCGGCCCGACACGGTTCAAGCCAAACAGCATGATGCCAAGGAACCCGGCCTCAAGGAAGAAGGCGCTGAGCACCTCATAGGCCAGAAGCGGGCCAATCACACCGCCGGTAAATTCGGAAAACGGTCCCCAGTTCGTACCGAACTGATAGGACATGACAATCCCGGAGACCACGCCCATGCCAAAGGCCAGGGCAAAGATTTTCATCCAGAATTTATATAGCGAAAGATAGGTCTCGTCCCTGGTGCGCAGCCACAGGGCTTCGAGCACAAACAGGAAACTTGCCAGTCCGATGGTAAAGGACGGGAAGATAATGTGGAACGAGACGGTAAAGGCAAACTGTATGCGCGCCAATAGTTCTGCATCAAGCATTGGCAGGGTCCTCTAAGGTGGCGAAGCCTCGGGACAACTCTGCATCTTCCGCGATCGGAAGTGCCCTTTGACGGATGCATGTGTCGGTTTTTCGTGGCGCATGCACAGGTTGCCCTGTCAGACCGACCATTAGCGCCGACCCAAAAATGCTGCATTGCGAATGCGCAATTTACATTTGGAATATTTTTAAATCGCCGGAGCAAGTCGGATTATCGCGAGATACTTCTTCCGTATTTTTGCGCTGAAGGAAAATTAGGTTTGTTTGAATTTTAGAACTCGCTTATCAGTTGTATCGGGGCTATGTGCAGGTCAAAAAAGTAGGGGGAACTTGTGACTGAGGGTGAAGCTCAAAAACAACCTAAAAATGCCAATGATCCAAAGTTTGAGCGTTGGATTTTGGGAGATGCGTGGGACGGGTTTTGGCGTAACTTTCCTGTAGTGGTCCTCGCCGTATTGGCGATGGGTTTGGTTGGAGTTGTCAGCCTCAATGACCAAGTGAACCAAGCGAAAATGGTTCACACTGTTAGCGTGAACGGGTTCTACCTCAAAGTCGAATCATCGAAGGATGCTGTCTCGTTTTTCGCGGGTTTTGGTTATATTTTTGTATCTTCCATCCTCGTGTATACAATGCATTCAACATTGTTGGATAAGCGAACTTGTTGGGCAGCTTTCAACAAGGAACAACGAAACAAGGTAACCACGTTTCTGAAGCGCGTGAGCGTCATGGTGCTAACTTATCTTGTGATATCGTGGATCCTTCAACAGGTGTTCTGGCAAATTGCAGTTGAGAATGGGGCTGGGGCGGAGAATAGTTTTGGGGCCATTATTTTTGCTCTTGTGTCGGTCCCAAGTTTATTAGCTCTTTCGATCTTTGGTTTCCTGATCATCTCATGGCCGGGGTCAGTTTTTCTGAATGGTGACCAATCTCTCAAACGAGCAATTGCGCGCGGGAAAAAGACATTTTGGTTCGTGATAGGGAAGAGCCTGATGGTTATTCCTGCGCTTCTTCCTCTGCAGTTCATCATGATGGCAGTCTTGTTGCCAATGATGAATTCTCTATTTTTAGATGGTTCTGGTGTCCCCAAGACTGAGTTCGAAGGCTTCTCATTTGGTGCATTAGTTCCATTTAGTCTGTTGAGCAGCATTTATTTTGCTGTCGCTTTCTGTATTGCCGGAGTGATTGTTTCTCGTGCGCTTTTGGTTGGTGAAGCTAGGCTCGGTTCTACGAAAGTGACGTCGGAAACGACCGAAAATCTGGCTGTCAAGTGAGGTTTTTTTACTCTGGAAAATCCTCATATGGAGATAGAGAAAACTGGCATCTGGAAATCAAGTTTCTGCGCGATCAGCAACAAGAAGTGGATGTTGTTGCTGATTGTTTTACCAGTGCTCGTTAGTTCTGTGCTTCGGGTGGACTACTCATTTGAAGATACCGTGTTGCATTGGGTCGGCGCGGTTTATCTAAAGCTGCTCAAGTTTGCCGCCATTTATTCTGGTGTCGTTTGGGTGCTGCAGCTTGGGCGTTCTTGCACGAAAACAGCGCTGTTTTTCTCTGCGGTAACTTTATTTTCTATCGATGCTTTGCTGTGGCTTATCCGTCAAGTGAATGTCGCATTCAGCGTGGGAGATATGAGTTGGCAGGGCATGCATTTGCTGTCTGTCAGCGATGGCGATGTGACCGGCGCGCTTGTCTACGCCTCAGTGTTTGCCATTCAAGAAGTTATGATGTTTGCGATATTTATACTCCTCGCGATGCTGATTCCGCCTTTGCTAAGTTATGGGCGTGTTGAGTTGCAGGGCGCTGTGAAGATTGGTTGGCTCATGCGAGGCTTTATCGCCAAAGGAGTGATCATCGGTCTCTTGCCGCTTTGGTTGCTCCACGAGGGTGCAGCCATGATTTTGCCGGGAATTTTGGTTGATACGTTAGTCTGGCTCGGTGGGGCGGGAGAAAATCTCTATCGGCTGAAGGGCGCAGCTCTGGCCGTGACTGTTTTGTCGCAGTTCCTAACTGTGCTTATGAATGTAATGGTCGGGGTGATCCTAGCACGGGCCTACTTGAAGGGCGGCAAGCGGGTTTCGAAAGCAATAACTGCTTCCGATATGTGACCATCATTTGCCGTTAAGGCACAGTTTTTCAAGCGCCAGCGAGCTTTGCGTTTGCTGGCGTTCCTTGTGGCGGAGCACCATGAATTTGCGTGGTGGGATCGGGAAGTTTGCGCGCGCAAGGCGGCCTTGCGCGATCAGCGAGCTCACCGCGAATTGCGAAACCGCGGTGGCGGCGACGCCGTTTTCAACCGCTGTAATGACGGCCTCGTTGCTGGGTAAGACAAGTGCGGTGCGCAGGCGCGCGGGGTCAACGCCCAGATCGCGCAGGGCGGTTTCAAATTCCGATCTGGTGCCGGAGCCCGCTTCGCGCAGGATCCAGTTGGTCTGGGTGACAAGGGCCTGCGGGTTCAGCGCCCGGCCACTGGCCCAAGGGTGTTTGGGGGAGACGACAATCACCAGGGCGTCTTCGGCGACTTCGCGTTTGGCAAGGGCTGGTTCATCGATGTCGCCTTCGATAAAGCCGATGTCGGCCGCCCCGCCACGCACCGCGTCCGAAACGGTTTTGGTGTTGCCAATTGTCAGGCGGATTTCAATGCCGGGATACTGGTCATGGAATTTCATCAGGAAGGGTGGCAACCAGTAACTGGCAATCGTCTGACTGGCATAAACATTAAGCTCCCCGCGCTGCATGCCGCCCAGTTCAGCCAACGTCAGTTCCGCCGCGCGTGCGCGGGCCAGCGTGGATTTGGCTTCATCAAGGAACAGTCGTCCGGTCTGGGTCAGCTCGATGCGCCGTCCCACCCGGTTAAACAGCGCCACACCATAAAACCCTTCAAGGTTCTTGATCGCGGAACTGACGGCCGATGGCGTAAGCCCAATCGCCTCGGCCGCGCGGGTCAGGTGTTCGCGTTCGGCAACAGCGACAAAGATCTGGAGCTGTTCGAGTGTCATCATGGCGTTGGCGCTTTGCTGTTTGTCCTGACGTCTTTCCCGCGGCGGCGGGAAACTTTTAAACATGGGGTTCCAGATTCCGGCTCGGCGCGATGCGCCGTCCGGAATGACGGAGGGGTGTTCTGATAAGCCACACCTTAACTGTTCAATTTAATCGAATGAAAGATGAATTTTTATTCGATGGAAGTAAATGGTTGGGCGTGAGATTTTCTGCCTGTGATCAAAACACAGGAAAACCATGTTTTTTAACACCCACCTCAAACCGATCCTGCCCGGACTTGTTGTGACCCTTTTGGTCGCACTTGCCGCCAAGCTGGTCGAACATGCCGAGCGTATGTTGTTCGGGCGTGGCTGGGTGGAAAGTCTGGTTTTTGCCATACTGATCGGCGTGGTGGTGCGGTCTTTGTTTGGGTTGGCGCCACGTTATTTTGCCGGGGTACGGTTTTGCGCCAAGACGGTGCTTGAAATCGCCATTGTGTTGCTGGGCGCGTCGATTAGCGCGCAGGCAATCGGGTCGGCCGGGGGCGGGCTGGTTGCGGCCATCATCGCGGTGGTCTGTATCAGCCTGTTTGTCAGTTATCACATCGGGCGCGCGCTTGGTCTTTCCAACCATCTTTCGATGCTGGTGGCGTGCGGCAATTCGATCTGTGGCAATTCGGCAATTGCAGCAACCGCGCCGGTGATTGAAGCGCAATCAGATGATGTGGCGGCCTCGATCTCGTTCACGGCGGTTTTGGGTGTGCTGTTTGTCTTTGTCCTGCCGATGCTTCATGCCGGGCTTGGATTATCGGCAACCCAATACGGTATTTTTTCCGGCCTTACCGTTTATGCCGTGCCGCAGGTTCTGGCGGCAACCGCCCCGGCCGGCACCCTTGCGGTTCAGGTTGGCACATTGGTCAAGCTGATCCGGGTTTTGATGCTGGGGCCGGTGATCTTTGGTCTGGCTGTGATTGGCGGGCGGGCACGTGAAACGAAGCTACCGATTGCGCAGGTTGTGCCATGGTTCATCATCGGCTTTATCGCCATGATGGCGGCCTGTTCGTTCGATCTGATCCCGGATGTTGCGCGCGCGCCGATCAAGACGACTTCGTCATTCCTGACCATTCTTGCCATGGCGGCACTTGGGTTAAGTGTCGATATCCGCAATGTCCTGCATGTCGGCGGGCGGGTGGTGATTGCAGCGCTGTTGTCGCTGACCTTTCTGTGTGCGTTATCCGGCGTTGTTCTGGTGGTGCTTGCCCAAGGGAATTAAGCGAACTACGGGAACAAAAAAGCCTGCTGCCAGAATGGGGGGGCAGCAGGCAGGTGGAAGAAGCCTTGCATTGTGGGAAATGAGACAGCCTCTTCACGCGTTTCGCTGGGGGGAGGAAAGCACCGTGGGAGACGGTGCAGGTAAACGAAACGCAAAGGGGTGGGGTACGATCCCGTCTTGCTTTGGTTATTGGTTATTTTCTTACGCGATGGGGTGTGTCTCCTCGAATGCTTCAAGGGATTTCCATTCATCGTCGCTAAAGATGCGTGATCGGGTCAGAAAGCGTTTGCCTTCTGGTCCTTCAAGCGAAAACATGCCGCCGCGCCCATCGACCACATCAATGATCAGTTGGGTATGGCGCCAATATTCGAACTGTGCGCGCCCGATATAGAACGGACTGCCTTCAATCTCGCCGAGCAGCACATCCTGATCACCGGTTTTGAACTCTCCATCCGGAAAGCACATCGGCGCACTGCCATCGCAGCAGCCCCCGGACTGATGAAACATCACCGGCCCGTGGATGTCTTTTAGTTTCCTGATCAGTTCAATTGCGGCATCTGTCGCAACCACCCTGGCAGGCGCGTTTTCTGATCCAGTCAATGTCACCTCCTTCTTTGCAAAAGGCGACCGGACGCAAGGTTGGCCTCGCGTCCGGTTGTGAAAATCATTGGATCAGAAGAAGCCCATCGGTTTCGGATCATAGGAAACCAGAAGGTTCTTCGTCTGCTGATAGTGGTTGAGCATCATCTTGTGGTTTTCACGCCCGATGCCCGATTGCTTGTAGCCGCCAAAGGCCGCATGCGCCGGATAGAGGTGATAGCAGTTGGTCCAGACACGACCAGCCTTGATGTCGCGGCCAAAGCGGTATGAACGGTTGGCATCCCGCGTCCAGACACCTGCCCCAAGGCCATACAGCGTGTCATTGGCGATATGAAGGGCCTCGGCATCGTCCTTGAACGTGGTGGCCGATACGACCGGGCCAAAGATTTCCTCCTGGAAAATCCGCATGCGGTTGTGACCCTTGAAGATGGTCGGCTGGATATAGAAACCATCGGAAAGGTCACCGCCCAGATCAGCCTTGTCGCCGCCACACAGGACTTCGGCACCTTCCTGTTTGCCGATATCCAGATAGGACATGATTTTTTCCATCTGTTCGGTCGAGGCCTGCGCACCCATCATGGTGTCGGTATCAAGCGGGTTGCCCTGTTTGATGCTGGCAACGCGCGACAGAACACCATCCATGAATTTGTCATAGATGCTTTCCTGAATGATGGCGCGCGACGGGCAGGTGCAAACTTCACCCTGGTTCAGGGCAAACATCGCCATGCCTTCGGCGGCTTTCTGACGGAAATCATCATCAGCGGCCATGATGTCTTCAAAGAAGATGTTCGGTGATTTGCCGCCAAGCTCCAAGGTGACCGGAATGATGTTTTCCGATGCATACTGCATGATCAGGCGGCCCGTGGTGGTTTCACCAGTGAAGGCGACCTTCGCAACACGGTTGCTTTGTGCCAGTGGCTTGCCGGCTTCCACGCCAAAGCCCTGCACAACGTTGACGACGCCTGCCGGGATCAGATCGGAAATCAGTTCCAGCAGAACACAGATCGACGCCGGGGTCTGTTCGGCCGGTTTCAGAACGATGCAGTTGCCTGCAGCAAGGGCCGGGGCCAGTTTCCAGACCGCCATCAGGATCGGGAAGTTCCATGGAATGATCTGGCCGACCACGCCAAGTGGCTCGTGGAAGTGGTAGGCAACCGTGTTGTCGTCAATCTCGCCAAGCGAACCTTCCTGCGCACGAATGGCACCAGCAAAGTAGCGGAAATGGTCAATCGCAAGCGGAATGTCAGCTGCCAGTGTTTCACGCACCGCCTTACCATTATCCCAGGTTTCGGCGACTGCCAGCATTTCAAGATTGGCTTCCATACGGTCGGCAATCTTGTTGAGCATGTTGGCACGTTCCGTGACCGAGGTCTTGCCCCAGGCCGGGAAAGCAGCATGGGCGGCATCAAGCGCCTTTTCGATATCTTCGCTGCTTGAACGCGCAATTTCGCAGAACGGCTTGCCATTTACGGGCGAGACATTTTCAAAATACTGACCCTTGGCAGGGGCGACCCATTCACCGCCGATGAAGTTTTCATAACGGCCTTTGAAGCTGACCGGGCTGCCTGCGTCATTTGGATTCTTGTAGATCATTTAGGTTCCTCCGAGATAACGGGCGATTTTTCACCCGCATTTTTTGATTGTGACGCTGCCGTATCCGCAAAGGTCATGCCACTTGGCAGATCTCATGGTCATTTGATGAAAAAGAACGCGTTTTCAGGCCATTGAGCGCTATGCGTTTGAGGAGAGGTTCTGTGTCATCCGCCCCATTGGAACAGTGCGTGTGGCACAAATTGTTCCAAAAATGGAACACTCATGGTTTTGCCGGAATTGGGGTGTGAAACTGTTTGGCGTGGGGTGGTTCAAGTGTGCTACGATTGATGCTGTGATCGGCTGTGGCAAAAGCCACGCACCGGAAAATCCGGGCCAAAACACCGACACAAGGGAGATAGCGTCTATGTCAGGAAACCTTCCCGGCGGACGGATAGAAGCAGCCCTTCAGCTCAGCGGTGGGGCGCAAAATCGTGCGGTGCTTGAAAGCTGGCAAAGGTGTGAAGAACGCTTTGGCCTGGCTCATGACACCTTGCGCCGTCCCGAAGTCATACCCGAAAGCCAGACCCGGCAATTGCGTGATCGCAACGGGCGGCTTTACCACCATGCCCACGATCTGGTGCGTACCCTTTATCGCAAGATTGATGCATCGGGCTATGCGGTGTTTCTGACCGACAATAGTGGCGTGATCCTTGACAGTGTCGCCGCACATTCCCTGTTGCCGTCATTTCGCACCAACGGGCTTCTGCCCGGTGCGGTCTGGAGCGAGGAGCGCGAAGGCACCAATGGCATTGGCACCTGTATTGTCGAAGGGCAACCGATCACCATCCACAAGGACGAACATTTTCTTGCCCAGCATTCGGTTCTGACCTGCACCGCGGCCCCGGTGTTTGATCCCGATGGCAAGGTGTGTTCGGTGCTGGATGTGTCAGCCGTGCGCGAAGATATCAAACGTCCCGATTGCCTGCGTGTGCGCGGCATGGTGGCCGATTATGCCGATGCGCTTGAGCGTATCCTGTTCTTTGATGAACGCGCCGGGGATGTGATCTTGCACCTGCATCCCGATGCGCGGCATGTCGGTTCTACCCGCGATGCGATGATTTCAATTGCGTCTGACGGCACAATCAGCGGGGCGACCTCGACCGCGCGGCGTATTCTGTCTGCGGCCAACAATTCCACCGACATTTCCGAAATGTTCGAGATGGATGTTGAAAACCTTGTCGCCAAGCTGGCAACGCCGGAGGGGCAGGGGGCATCGGCAACGCCGCTTAATATCTCAGGTGGCGGGGTTTTGTTTGGCAGTGTCACCATTCCCCAGCGTATGCGTCGCCGCTATGTCGGTCGTTCGACCCCGGTTGCGCGCAAGGCCCCATCGCTGCCTGCGCGTTCCGCTGCCGACATCCCCGACAAGGACGCAGCCCTTCGGCGCATTTTCGAAATCGGTACGCGTCTGCACGCCAAGGACATCAATGTTCTGATGTCGGGTGAAACCGGCAGCGGCAAGGAATATCTGGCCCGTCATATTCATAATGCCACCCTTGGCAAGTCAAAGACGTTTGTTGCGATCAACTGTGCCGCCTTGCCCGAAGGTTTGATTGAAAACGAATTGTTCGGTCATGCCGGTGGTGCCTTTACCGGGTCTGCACGCGACGGGTTTGGTGGCCGCATCCGCGAGGCCAATGGCGGCACGCTGTTTCTTGATGAAATCGGCGACATGCCGCTGGCTGCACAGGGGCGTTTGCTGCGTGTTCTTGAAAGCCGCACGGTCGAGCCGCTTGGCAGCACGAAATCGGTACCGGTCGATTTCCGCCTGATCTGTGCCAGCAATGTTGACCTTAACGCGGCGGTGGCCGAGGGGAAATTCCGTGAAGACCTTTTGTATCGCATCAAGGGCGCGCGCCTTGCCGTGCCGCCTTTGCGCGAACGAAGCGATCTTGTCGATCTGATCGGGCGGCTTCTGACGGTTTTGTCAGACGACTATGTTCAGTGCGAAGACGATGTTCTTTCTCTTTTGACCCGTCATGGCTGGCCGGGCAATGTCCGCGAATTGATCAATGTTTTGCAATATGCCGCGGTCTTTGCCGAAGACGGCGTGATTGAACGTCATCATCTGCCCGACGATTTCCACGCGACACAGACCAATGAAACACCATCGCCGCGCCAAACCATGGAGCGCGCCGAGGCCGATGCGCTGCGTCAGCTGCTTCGTGATCACCAATGGCATATCAGCAACACCGCCAAGGCGCTTGGTATCGGGCGCAACACGTTATATCGCCGGATGGCGCGCCTTGGGATTGAACGGCGCTGATTGGTCAAAAAGGGCTTTAGACCGATTTTGCGAATGTTTTCATTGTAGGGCACACCGTTATTGTTTTAAGTAACGGCAGGGCTTTACAGGATATTTTCATGTGTGGAATTGCCGGTCTATGGCTGTCTGAACAAGCTGATGCAACGGGCTTGGGTGATCGTGTATCGCGCATGAATGATGCGCTGTATCACCGCGGGCCGGATGGCGGTGATGTCTGGGTGGATGATGAAGGCGGACTGGCCCTTGGGCAGCGCCGCCTTGCCATTATTGATCTTTCTGATGCCGGCAAGCAGCCGATGCATTCCGCCAATGGCCGTTATGTCATGGTCTATAACGGCGAAATCTATAACGCCCCGGAACTGCGCGAAAAGCTGGCCTCCGCCAACATTACCTGGCGCGGCCATTCCGATACCGAAGTCATCCTTGAATGCATAGCCCATTGGGGCCTGCGCGATACCATCAAGCGCCTGATTGGCATGTTTGCCATCGCCCTGTGGGATCGGCAGAAAAAGAAGCTGTTCCTTGTACGTGACCGGCTGGGGATCAAGCCGCTTTACTGGTCGCGCTATGACGGCCATATCGGCTTTGCGTCCGAGGTGAAGGGATTGCTGGCAGGTGACGCGATCTCGCGCGAGGTCAACCAGACCGGACTTGATGCCTATTTGCGCTTTGGCTATGTGCCATCCGGGCTTTCGATCTATGCCCATGCCAAGATGCTGAAACCCGGCCATATTCTTGAAATTTCATCACATGATCAGGCGACCGAGACCGGATATTGGTCGGTCGAGGATGCGGTGCTTAACGGGCAGACGCATGCCTGGAGCGGTGATGATCAAAGTGCGATTGACGCGCTCGAAGATCTGCTGCGCGATGCGGTTCAACGCCGGATGGTGGCCGATGTGCCGTTGGGCGCGTTCCTCTCGGGCGGGATTGATTCATCAACCGTCGTTGCACTGATGCAGTCTGTTTCAGACCGGCCGGTCAAAACATTTTCCGTCGGCTTTGAGGACGAGGCCTTTAACGAGGCCGCCTTCGCCGGTGAAGTCGCCAGGCACCTTAAAACCGATCATACCGAACTTTATGTCACGCCCAAGGATGCGCTTGATCTGGTGCCGAAGCTTTCGGAAACCTATGACGAGCCGTTCTTTGACAGTTCAGCCATTCCGACCTATCTGATCTCTGCCCTGACGCGTAAGCACGTCACCGTCGCCCTTTCTGGCGATGGCGGTGATGAAACCTTTGGCGGCTATAACCGCTATTTGTGGGCCAAGCAGTTAAGCGCCGCGGCTGGCAGCATTCCATTTGGAAGCGGGCTTGTTTCGCGCGGGCTTACCATGCTTTCGCCCGAATATTGGGACAAGCTTGTTGGCCTGATGCCGGGCAAGAAATCGACCAGCGCGATTGGCGATAAAATCCACAAGGCCGCGCCACTTCTGGCGATCCGCGATGATATTGATCGCTATCATGCGCTGATTTCGCTGTTTGATCCTGACAAGCTGCGCGGCAAGCACGCATCGACCAAGAAATTCCGCGTGCCGGGCGAGAAGTTCTGTCGCAACCGTCATCTGGATTATGTCTCCTCCATGCAAGCCATGGATACGATGATGTATATGGTCGATGATGTTCTGACCAAGGTGGATCGGGCATCGATGGCCAATTCGCTTGAAGTGCGCGTGCCCTTCATTGATCACCGCGTGATCGAGTTTGGCTGGCGTTTGCCAGCACGGCTCAAGATGAATGGATCGGTCGGCAAATACGCCCTGCGCCAGATCCTCTATAAATATGTTCCGCGCGAAATGATTGACCGGCCAAAAACCGGCTTTGGTGTGCCGTTGGCGCAATGGCTGCGTGGGCCGCTCAATGAATGGATGGGGGACCATCTGGCCAATGAAGCGCTTTATGCCGACTTCGGTCTGGATCGCCGCCAGATCGAAAAGCTTCGTAAGGAACATATGTCGGGCAAGCGCAATTGGGGGCATCAGCTTTGGACCATTGCCATGCTGTCTGACTGGCAGCAACGCTGGCTGACCTGATCGAACAGCCCTGTTCCCGGGATTTTCGGCGCATTTGATCTTTCATGACCCCGTCTGACATTCAGGCGGGGTTTTCATTTTCGTTCACGAATGAACGTTTTCTTGTTTGTCGGTGTTCGGTGTTTATTTGCGATATCTAACGTATGTGCGTGCGTTTGCCGCATGGCTGTGTCGAATAAATGTCACAATTCGAAACTTGAAAATTTTCGAAAATGAACTATTTTTCTCATCAAAGAGTTTTCCTTCTGCGATGAGAGGCCCCCATGGCTGGCACTTCAAACTATGATCTGATCATTATCGGCGGCGGCATTAACGGCGCCGGGATCGCCCGCGATGCGGCGGGCCGGGGCCTTCGCGTGTTGCTGTGTGAAAAGGATGATCTGGCCAGTGCCACGTCATCTGCCAGCACCAAGCTGATCCATGGAGGCTTGCGTTATCTTGAACATTACGAGTTCCGTCTGGTGCGCGAAGCGCTGACCGAACGCGAAGTCTTGTTGGATAATGCGCCGCATATCATCTGGCCGCTGCGCTTTGTGCTGCCGCACCGCAAGGATCTGCGTCCGGCATGGATGATCCGTCTTGGATTGTTCCTTTATGATCATCTTGGCGGGCGCAAAAAGCTTCCGGCGTCCGAGGGCATTTCATTCGCCAAGCACGTATCCGGTGCGCCCCTGCGTGACGAGATGACAAAGGGCTTTGTCTATTCCGATTGTTGGGTTGATGATGCGCGGCTTGTGGTCCTGAACGCGATGGACGCGAAGGACATGGGGGCCGAGATTTTGACCCGTACCGAATGTGTCGGGGCGAGCCGGTCAGATGATGGTTGGAACGTGACGCTGCGCGATCAGGAAACAGGCGAAAACCGCTCTGTGTCAGGTCGCATGCTGATCAATGCCGCCGGGCCGTGGTGTGCCGATCTGATCAATCCTGAAAACGGTGTCGTCAAATCCGATACCAGGGCCAATATCCGCCTAGTCAAGGGCAGCCATATTGTCGTGCCCAAGATGTTTGACCATGATTTCTGCTATATCTTCCAGAACGGCGATGGCCGCATTGTCTTTGCCATTCCCTATCAGGATGACTTCACCCTGATCGGCACCACGGATGTCGATTTCAAGGGCGACCCGTCCACGGTCAAGATTGATCAGGACGAAATCGATTATCTTTGCAAGCTTGCCAGCGGCTATTTCAAAAAGCCGATCGCATCTGATGATGTCGTCTGGACCTATTCCGGGGTGCGGCCGCTTTATGCCGGTGAAGGCGCGGAAGCAAACGCCTCCAAGGTATCGCGTGATTACACCCTGAAACTCGAAGCCAATGGTCATCAGGCCCCGGCACTTCATGTGTTTGGCGGTAAAATCACCACCTATCGCAAGCTTGCCGAACATGCGCTTCAGATCATCTCAAGGGAACTGGGTGCCAAGGATACCCCCTGGACGGCGGGGGCATCATTGCCGGGTGGGGATTTCCCCAATGCATCCTATGAGGCGGCCTTTGCATCCTATGCTGCACGCTATGACTGGATGGACGCGGTAATGCTCAAACGTCTCCTGCGTGCTTATGGTACGCGGATCGAACAGATCATTGGCAATGCCAAGGGTGTTCGTGATCTTGGCAAATGTTATGGCCATGACCTTTATGAGGCAGAGGTTCGCTATCTGATTGATAACGAATGGGTGCACGACATCAATGACCTGATCTGGCGTCGTTCCAAGCTTGGTCTGCGTCTGTCTGGCGATCAGGTTGCCGATCTTGGCGAACGTCTTGCACAGGAAAACCGCGACCATAAATCGGTTGCGGCTGAATAAGTCATCTCATGCACGCGAACTGTCAGGCTTGATGGTTGGACAGTTCGCGGCGCAATCTTTCAAGCAGGGACCTGAGTTCCTGCTTGCGCGCAGGCGTGATATCGCGCCAGTCGCGATCATGGATCGCCCCTTCAAGCGCATAAAGATAATTCAGGCTGATTTTCTTTTCGCTGCCAAAGCGAAACAGCAATCGGCGTGTGGTCTCTTCAATGCCGAGTGCGCGCAACTGATCACGGTTTTCAATCCCGATTTCGCTGAGTTCCCGCGAAGAGGTCGGGCCAATATTACGCATGTCATTTCTTCCTTCGCGCGATAAATCTTCTCCCTGTCGATGATGCGTCTGCCACCTGACAGTCTTGATAAACTGCGCTATGGTCGGTTTGTTTTCAACTGACTACCTCGACTGGTTCGCTGATGCCCGCAGTCCTGAAACCCATCCTTGCAAGTATTGTACTGCTTCTTCTGACCATACCGGTGGCAAGGGCCGCTGATGATGTTGTCGCGCTCGAAACCTGGTCGATGATGATCGGTCTGGTCGGTGGGCTTGCCTTGTTTCTGTATGGGATGGATCATCTTGCCGGGGCGCTCAAAACCCTTGCCGGGGCAAGGTTGCGCCGGGTGCTGTCGGGCATGACACGCAATCGCCTGTGGGCGGCGGTATCGGGTGCGGTCATTACCGGGTTGGTTCAATCCTCAAGCGTTACAACCGTGCTTGTGGTCGGGTTCGTCTCAGCCGGGTTGATGCCCTTTGCCCAATCGATTGCCGTGATCATGGGTGCGAATATGGGCAGCACACTGACAGCCCAGATCATTGCCTTTCGCGTGGATGCCATCGCGCCGCTTTTCATTGCGATTGGTTTTGCCATGACGATGCTGGCCGATCGAAAACGCTTTTCGCTGATCGGCAAGGCGGTGCTGGGTATGGGGATGCTGTTCTTTGGCATGGGCATGATGAGCAATGCCATGGAACCGCTGCGAACCTATGCCCCGTTCATTGACCTTATGAGCCAGATGAGCAATCCGTTTCTGGCCATGCTGGTGGCGGCGGCTTTTACTGCGCTGGTGCAATCAAGTGCCGCGACCATGGGGATTGTCATTGTTCTTGCCGGGCAGGGGCTGGTGCCCCTTGAAAGCGGGATCGCGCTTATTTTCGGGGCCAATATCGGCACATGCGTTACGGCCCTTCTGGTGACGATTGGCAAGAACCGCGATGCATTTCGAACCGCCCTTGGACATATCCTGTTTAATGTGGTCGGGGTTTTGATCTGGTTGCCCTTCATCGATCAATTGGCGCGTTTGGTTGAGGTTATCACCACTGGCCGCACACCAGAAACGACGGATATCGCGCGCGAAATCGCCAATGCTCACACGATCTTCAATGTCGCCAACGTCATCCTGATGATCGGCTTTGTGCCGTGGATCGCGCGTTTGATTGAAAAGCTCGTCCCCGCAGAAATTGATGCAGAGCCGCGGCTCAACCCGGAACCGAAATACGTTATTCACGAACTGACCGTGGCTCCGGCCGCCGCACTCAGTTTGCTGCGGAGTGAAGTCGTGCATATGGGGGATGTGGTGATTGATGTGGTGCGCCTTGGCCGGGAAAACCTGCGCAATCCGACACGCCCGAAGCTTAAAAAGCTTGGTGAGCTGGATGACGGGATCGATAGCCTGCAGGATGCGATTGCGCTGTTTGCCGCCAAGTTGCGCCGGGCCGAACTGTTGGCGGGCGACGTTAACCGCATGCAGAACGAGCTTGCGGTCAGCAACCATCTTGAGGCGGTTGGTGATCTGATCAGCGAGGAAATGGTCAAGCTGGTCGGCGAATGGCTTGATATCCGCCACATGCCATCAGATGAAAGCCGCCAGAAAATGGCAGAGCTATACGAAATCGCCGAGGACTGCCTGAAACAGGCCATGACCGCCTTTACCGCCGAGGATATCGAGGCGGCCAACCACGTGCTTGGCCGCAAGAGTGAATTTGCCACCAAGCTTGATGCCACACTGCGCAAGGTCAGTGACGAGATCGGCCCGCGTGACCTTGATATTCGCCGTTACCGGATCGAGGTCGCCATGGTGGAGCGCATCAACCGCCTGTACGAGCGCGCCCGCCGGATCGCACATGCCACAATCGCGATCAAAAATCAGGAAGAGCCCGCCCCGGATGAACAGAACGCGGCATCGACAATTGCCGACGCCATGTAATTCGCGAACAGATCAGCGATCCGCGGGTGGTGTGTCGATATCCTTTTGCATGACCGTGACATCGCAGGCGCGGTACCCGAGATGACGA
Source organism: Thalassospira sp. MCCC 1A01148 (assembly GCF_001613795.1). Taxonomy (GTDB): domain Bacteria; phylum Pseudomonadota; class Alphaproteobacteria; order Rhodospirillales; family Thalassospiraceae; genus Thalassospira. Next base: position 192,911 of record NZ_LPVZ01000021.1, on the reverse strand, counting down.
TAGAAATCCTGTGTCGCGTGGTTATCTGCACGCACCATCAATTGCATGCGCCAAACACCCTGATTACGCAGCCAGTTTTCCCCGACTTCCATCAGGCGGCGACCAAGCCCTGATTTCTGCAAACTTGGCACAACAGCCATATAGTAGACCCAGCCACGATGCCCGTCATGACCCGCCATGATGGAGCCGATAATGTTATCACTGTTATCTTCCCAGACGAAAAGGGTGGCCTCGTCACTTTCAAGCGCAAAGCGTACATCCCATTGCGGCGGATTATACGGACGATAAAGCCCGGTTTCCTGCCAAAGGGCTGTTAATGCCGGGGTGTCAGAAAGGGTGGCAGTTCTGGGTTGCGACTTCGGGGAGTTGGTCTTCATGGTGCTTTTTTCATGGGGCAATATTTAGAAGCACGTCACAATGATTGGATTGTGCGCGACCGTCAAACCCAATCGCACGGCAAGCCGATGAAATTAAACGTCAAAACGCAAAACGCCCCAAGGGGAGCCTTGGGGCGCGGTGCGGGTCCGGGGTATCGGTTGGGATGGGGGAGGTCCCCGGACCGGGGTGGGGACAATTTTTAACGTTAAACGAATGACTTAGCTGATCGGACGGCCGGTCACGCTGCTTAGTTCCATTTCGCGGACAATGTCACCGGCTTGGTTGGTGATGGTGGCGCTAAAGGTGCCACGCGGCGTTTCGCTGATGTCGCCCAATTTGAGTTCGCCATTGCCAAACCGGATCACCATCGCGTTGGCCAGAAGCGTCATCTGATCGGCGGTGAATTTGCGATCATAGCGCGATGCCTGATCCTTGTTCGGTTTGCCCATCAGTTTGCGCAGGTCATGGCGGGTGCCGCGATCCATGCGGCCGGTTTGTTCATCAAATTTCAGAACCGTGACCACATCACCGGTGGCATTAAGCAAGACAACATCGATCTTGCCTGCTTGTTCGGAGACCTTGGCTTCACCGGTTTTAAGGGTGGATTCACCCATTTTCAGAAGCATCGCATCAACCAGCGTGCGGGCTTCATCGACAGTCAACGGAACAGCACGCTGGCGGCCTTCGCCATGGAACATGCCGCCTTTGCCATGCTTGCCGTGTTCGCGATATTCACCGCGTTCGCCGCGCATATGGTCGCGATCACCGTGACCGCCGCCAAACATCGACCACTCGCCGCCATGGTCACGTTCGCCCGGTGATGCATAAGTCGCAGCAAGCGGGGTGGCGATCATGGTGGTGGCGATCAGGGCGGCGGCAAGTTTAAGCGTGTTTTTGCGTTTCATCGGGGACCTCATCAGGTTTGTGGGGGATCAATGTGTTGAAGCCCGTTATCGCCTATGATTGTCGTGAAATGATCCCGGAAAACCGGTAAATTGGTCGCAAGATTTGCCAAATGGGCCCTTTGCGACAATCTGATACAAATTGCCGTTTCTGCCGGCGTGACCAACGCGTTAGGTTGGTTTGAACAAAGAGTTTTGATTTCAGGACCGCATATGAGCGACCAGCCCCACATTCTTGTTGTCGATGACCATCGTGATATCCGTGACCTTCTGGGGCGGTATCTGCGTCAGCATGAATATCGTGTGACGCTGGCATCCGACGGGCGCGAGCTGCGCAAACTGATGAATGACAACATTGCCCCCGACCTGGTTGTGCTCGATCTTATGATGCCGGGTGAGGATGGGCTTAGTCTGTGTCGCTGGCTGCGCGAAAACTATGATGTGCCGGTCGTGATGCTGACTGCCCTTGGCGAGGAAACCGATCGCATTATTGGTCTTGAAATGGGGGCGGATGACTATCTGGCCAAGCCGTTTAATCCGCGCGAGTTGCTGGCCCGGATCAAGGCGGTGATGCGCCGTGCCCAAAGTCTTCCGGTCGGGCGCAAGGGGCCGCTTCCGGGCGGGCAGGTGCATTTTGATTGCTGGGTTCTGGATCGCACGCGCCATGAATTGCGCGATGCCAATGATGTGGTCGTGCCGCTCAGTGCCGGGGAATATGGCCTTCTCTGTGCCTTTGTTGAACATCCGAACATGGTACTTAACCGCGACCAGCTGCTTGATCTGACCAAGGGACGCGAAGCAATTCCGTTTGATCGCAGCATTGATAATCAGGTCAGCCGTCTGCGCAAAAAGATCGAGCATGATGCCAAGAACCCGGCCCTGATCAAAACCGTCTGGGGCGGGGGCTATATGTTCACCTGCGAGGTGGCAGAGAAATGACCAAGCGCCGCCTGATCAAACGGCTTTGGCCGCAAAGTCTGACCGCGCAGCTTGTCTGTCTGCTTTTGGGCGCAATCATCCTGACCCATATTGTGCTGGGCGTGATGCTGGCCGAGGAACGTCGCGATGCGGTGGCATCTGAGCGACGGGGCTATGCCCTGTCCCGTGTGGCGGCGATTTCACGCATCCTGACGACAACACCGCGTGATAACTGGGCTGATGTGCTGCGTGTGGCGCAATCATCGCAAAACCGCCTGCGCCTTGTACCTGAGACCGATCTTCAGGCCGGGGATGGCTTTGTCTCCGACAGCCTGACCCACCGTTTGAACGAGGCCTTGTCACTTGAAAACGGCATTCCGGCGCGGGTTGAAATCCTGTCCGAGGATGATTGCTGGGACGAGCGCAAGTCGTTGCGCCGCGACAAGGAAGATTATCTTGAACGCAATTACCCGCAGCGACCTGATGACGATGATGAAGACGACGATCAGGGTAAGCGGGTTGATGATCATCATCACCGTGATGATGATCGCCGGGCGCCGTGGTCGATGCGCTATCTTGACCGGTTTGATTGCCATACCGCGCCGGTGATGCGTCTTGTCGTGCCGGTCAATATGATCGGCACGAATGGCGAGCCGACCGGCACCGAACCCGATGTCTGGCTTGAGGCAATGATTGGTGGGGTGATGCCCCCGCCATGGTTTGTCTTTGATAACCTGTTGCGGGTTCTGGCGTCGGGACTTGTTATCGCGGTCATTGCCTTCTTCCTGGCACGGCGGATTTCCCGGTCATGGGATGTGCTGACCCGTGCGGCTGATCGCGTCGGGCGGGGGGACTATCCCGAACCGGTGCCTGAAACAGGCCCGATTGAAATCAGACGCGCAACAAAGGCCTTTAACCGGATGACAGCCCGTCTCAAACGCTTTGTCGAGGACCGCACCCGGATGCTGGCGGCAATTTCGCACGATCTGCGTACGCCGATCACGTCGCTGCGTCTGCGGGCCGAGTTTGTTGAGGACCCGGAAAATCGTGCGCGCATCATCGAGACACTTGATGAAATGGAACAGATGGTCGAAGCGGCCATGACTTTTGCCCGCGAAGAAACCGCAAATGAGGAAACGCGCAAGATCGACCTGACCGCGCTTGTTGAATCCGCGGTCGAGGATCTGGCAGAAACCGGGCGCCCGATTACATTCATCGGGCAGGGGGCTACCCGCGTTTATCCCTGCCGCCCCCTGTCGATCAAACGCGCCTTTGGCAATCTGGTGGCGAATGCGCTGAATTTCGGTCACACGGTCGAGGTCGCGGTGCGTGATGCCGACGATGGCGGTCTGTGGATTGAAATTGCCGATGATGGTCCGGGGATTCCCGTCGAGCAGCGTGAACAGGTGTTTGAACCGTTCTTCAGGATTGAAGAGTCACGCAATCGTGACACCGGGGGCATAGGACTTGGAATGGCGATTGCGCGCACAGCCATCCGTGCCCATGGTGGCGAGATTTACCTTGAGGAATCGCAGAAAGGCGGGCTTCTGGCGCGTATCTACCTGCCACCAGCACAGCCACAATAGCTGTCATTTCGATCAGTCCGAGGGCCTGAGATTTTTCTCCTGACACAGTGCGACAGTTTTTTGACAAAAAGGCCTTGCAAAACAAGTGACCAATAGTCATTTGTTGCGTGGATTTTTACTTTGCCAAATCGAGAATTGCGAAATCGCGTTGCTGTTCTATTTAGGGTCTGGATTTGACCCAGCGGCAATGCAACAATCAAGCAGACGAACGGACGGAGCGTAGCTATGACCAATAACCAGTCTTCAACGGGGGTGGTAACCCCGCTACCCGGGACAAATAACGCGCAGGCCGCGCGCGGTTTTGTGCGTTCTGTGAACGACTGGCTGATGGAATGCGCGCTTGATGATACCGACATCAGCGAGCTTCTGTCAGGTATGGCCAGCCGTTTGGTGGCATCGGGAATTCCGGTTGACCGGGTTATGGTCGCCTTTAAAACCCTGCATCCATTGTACGAAGGGGTGTCTTACATCTGGACCAAGGAAAACGGCCAGGTCGAGCGCACCACCCACATGGGGGGAGATGACAAGGGCCACGACTGGGACGAAAGCCCGATGAAGTGGATGCTTGATAACGATGTCAGCTTCATGCGCCGTCATCTGATTGGTCCAAGCGCAGTTGTTGATTTCCCCATTCTGGAAAGTTTCCGCCGAAAGCGTGGCACGGATTACTATGCGCTGATGACCCCGTTCGTCACGGACAGCGACAGTACACTCGATAGCAACCGCATCTTCATGACCTATCTGACGCGGCGGCCCAGTGGCTTCTCGGACGAGGATCTGGCCATCTTGTCAGGTATCCAGCGCCGGTTTGCAGTGTCGTGCAAAATGCGCATCAACCATGAAGAAACCAGTACCATTCTTGAAACCTATCTTGGTACCGATGCCGGGCAGCGGGTCCGAAATGGCCAGATCAAGCTGGGTGACAGCACCAAGACACGCGCGGTGATCTGGTTTTCGGACATGCGCAACTCAACCTCGGTTGCGACCCATGTCGGCGATGATGCGTTTCTGGGTGAAATGAATGATTTCTTCGGCGCAACAGCGGGTGCGGTTCTAAAGCATGGCGGGCAGGTTCTGCGCTATATAGGCGATGCGACCCTTGCAATCTTCCCGATTGACGAAGACGAAACAAACCTTGAAATCGCCTGTCACGCGGCACTTTATGCTGCGGCCGAAGCACAACTGAATATTGATGCCCTGAATGCGCGGCGCGAGGCAGAAGGAAAGCTGCCGTTCGATTACGGTCTTGGCATGCATGTCGGCGATGTGATTTACGGCAATGTCGGCGTTTCTGAACGTGTCGATTTTACTGTGGTCGGGCAGGCGGCAAACGAGGCCGCCCGTATCGAACAACTTACCAAGCAACTCGGCAAACGCGTTCTTGTCAGCGCGGTCGTGGCCCAATTCATTTCCTGCCCGACGTCAGAAATGGGTGCCTATGAGCTTCCGGGAACCGGGGTCAGTGTTAAACTGTTTGCGCCTGATTTTTCCGAAGCCTGCCACCGTATCGAGCTGATGCGCGCAGGATAGGTTTATTGACTACTTCTGCGCCAATTCAGCAATCCGGGCGAGCAACGCTCCTAAAAGTCTGATCCAAAAACTCAGGCTTATCATGGTGCAAAACACTGGCAAAAATGCCAGCAGGAAGCAAACCGTTGCAGGGAGTGTTTGTTGATAAAGTGCGTAGCCAGAGACGACAGCAATCAACGGCGCGAAAAAAAGACCGGTAACAAATACCCCGTACCGATCGAGTGGATTGATTGGAGTCCGTATTTTCCAATGGAATTCGCCGCGCAAAACATCGGGTATGTAGGGTAGAGCAGCGAACACATTCAATGCGAGAATCCCACCATAGATCGACAAGATGACGCCTTGAGGAGCATGGGTTTCGATAAAATGGCTTGCTGGCTCGTTATCAAGCAAGTCGATACACGCGAGGACAAACGCTACGAGCGCAGGCAGTGCAATTATCCTCTGGAAGTGCTTCGAGTATCTGTGATTCATTCACAAATTTTATCGACGAAAAGGTAAGTTGCAACCGATTAGCCCCGTTTGGCGCAACACTATGCCAGATTATCAAAATCCTTCACCACGCTGCTGGCAGCTTCACCAACGCTGGTGAAGGTTTTTTGTGCGTCCGTGACCGCCTTGGTCGCGGCCGCGATGATTTCGTCATAGGGCGACGGTTTGTTTTCTGCGAGCATTTTCTGCATGGCAACACCGGTGGTGGCCGATGCCATCGACATGATATTGCGCATATAGTCGGTTGAATCCTGCACCGCATAGGCTGCGGCCTGGGCGACCTTTTGATAGGCGACACCATTTGCACCGGGGATTGCCCCGTTCAAGACGGCATGATTGGTGGTGCCGACGGCCTGAACGATCTGCGGGTTCAATGCCGTGCTAAGCGGCGGTGTGCCTGGTGGGTTGTCAGGGGCAGCCGGGTCGCTTGCAGAATTGCCGCTGCTGGCATCATCCGGGGCGCTGCCATCTTCGGTTTTCTGGCTGGCGGATGCGTCGTTTTGGGACGTGTCAGCGTCGCTGTCAGTTGAACTGGCGCTGGCTGACGGGGCGCCCGCACTGCCTTGTGCGTTATCCTGGTCACCGCCGTCCGGTTTCGGATCTTCGTTTGGTTTGTTGTCTTCGTTAGCCATCGGAAACCTCATTTTCGACTGGTCGCAGGACCGGATTATGGATGGTTGCGAAACGGGGCCGGGCGCTTAAACCATTAGCCGGTCTGGTTGCCGCCACCATTATTTGATCCCATACCGCCGCCGGAACTATCCAGAATCATTTTGCAGGCACTGGACGTGACGGCATTGCCGATCTGTTGCAGGCCACCCTGGGTCTGCATGGCGTTTTGCATCGACAGACTGATGGAATGAGCCATCGTCTGATACACAAGCCCCATGGCCTGTGCCGGCGCTTCGCCCAGAACCTTGACGTTGTTCTGGGTCACCGCGTCGGTGATTTGTGAATTTACAGGGGTGTTGTCTGCCATTTCACGCCCTCATGTTTATGACCATTGCCGGTCTCAATGACCGGACAGGTCGGGTGCCTAGCGGCGGGTTGCTGCCAAAATTACGAGAAGTGTCAAAAGCGCATCGCTGTTGTCAGACCGGCCAAGCTTGGCGGTGGCCTGTGCGCCAGCCATGGTGTTGACGGAGTAAAGCTGCATCACGCCCTGATTTGTGGCGGCCTGTGAACACATTGATGCCTGCTGTTGTGCCTGTACTGCGTTCTGGAACAGGATCGATGTCGAGTGCGCCGCACTCTGATAGATCGAACCCATTGCATTCGCAGGTGCAGAGCCAAGAACACTGACCGCACTCTGGGTGACTGAGTCGGTAATCTGACCGTTCACCGGGGTTGGAATTGCCATGTTATCCTCCGAAAAGGCGGTCGGTCTGACCGCATATCCTTAGACGTCGCACGGACGCGGTTGTGATCAATTAGCCAGCCTGCGCGGTGATCATCGCGACAAGCTTCGATGTTGATGTATTGGCAACCTGCTGCATGTTGCCTTGTGTCAGGGTGGCGTTTTCCATCGCAAGACCGGTCGCATGTGAATGTGACTGCATCGCGATGGAAACGGCCTGTGCCGGGCTTTCGCCCAGGACCTTCACGTTGGTCTGGGTAACGGCATCGGTTACTTGCGGGTTGACGATATCGCTCATTACTGGACCTCGTTGCTTTCGCCCTCTTGCCCACCGGCGTTGTCGGGCCCGCCGCGAAACCGTGCATCAATCTCGCCCCAGGCGGTTTCATACCAACGCCCGGCGGTTTCGCCATCGTCTGCGGGATCGTCTTCCGGCGCAGTATCGGGATTGGTGCCGAGCGGTGCGGCCCCGAACTTCAAGTCGGGTTGTTGTTGACGTCCGTCTGCTTCGCCCGGCGCATGACCGGACCGGTTGCGGTAAAAAAATTTGGTTTTTGGTCCTGAACCGACAAGGTGGCTTTCGCGCACTCCATGGTGGTCGCCAGACTGGCAACAGCCTGTTGCTGCTGTTCATTGACCATGTTGGCAAACAGGATTCCCTGCGCCTGTGCTTGCGACAGATAGGACTGCATTGCGCCCATCGCCGGGCCGTTGGCAATGACAGACGTGTTGGTCTGGGTGACGCTGTCGGTGATCTGTTCGTCGACTTCGTTTGGATTGCTCATCGGAATGTTCCTTACTGGTTGCGGCGATTCATCATTTGCAGAACGCTTTGGGTCATGGTCGTCATGCCGATCATGGCATTCTGCTTTTGGGCGGAGACCATGTTCGCCATCAAAATGTTCTGCGATTGCGCCTGTCCCAACATCGACTGCAGGGCGGCATAGCCCGGACCCGCCCCCATGGTGGCGACATTGGTCTGGGCAACGCTGTCAGTGATCTGGTCGGAAACCTCGCACTGGTGCATGTCGGTGTTGTGATCGACATGGCCGTGCTGGGATTTCTTGCCGTCTTGCGCAGGTGGTGCCGATGGCATGTCCGTCTCCTTGGCTGGCGGAAGTGGTACGTATCGTGATGACGTTGCACCTTGATGTTTGTGATAGAAAAAGCCCGGCAAGCGTAAGCATGCCGGGCGGGTTTGGCGGCGAAACCAGTTTCGATGTTACGACACGGATGTTCCGGTCGTTGCCTTGAGAGCCGACAAAAGCGAAAGCATATTGTCGGGAACGTCGCTTGCTGCGAGCTTCGACGTTGCAACAGCACCCGCCATGGTGTCGACAGAATAAACCTGAATGACGCCCTGATTGGTGGCTGCCTGGGAAGAAATGCCGACCTGCTGCTGGGTGCTGACAGCGTTCTCATAGAGAATACCGTGCGAATGTGCCAGCGACTGGTACAGCGAGCCCATGGCCATTGCCGGCGCGTCGCCCATTACCTTTACATTGGCCTGGGTGACAGCGTCGGTAATCATGCCATTGACCGGAGTGTTATCAGCCATTGTGTATCTCCTGGTTGCCTAAAGAAGTGCCGGAAGGAAAGCGTGCTTTCATCCGGCCCTTTCCGCATGTCTTGCGGTCAGACAGTTGACGAGGGGCTTATGGTGTTGTGACGTCAGGCCGGGCAAAAAAATGGCGCTGTCTGAGGGCATATCACAAACAGAAATCGGGCGGTCGCATTGATCTGCGACCGCCCGATTTGAAGCCGGATGCCCGGGCCAAAGGGTGCGGGGAAATCAGCCTTTGGTTGCCTGAAGGGCAGTAAGAAGCGACAGCATGTTGTCGGGTACGTCGCTTTTGGCAATTTTGGAGGTCGCAACAGAGTCTGCCATCGTATCGACCGAATAGATCTGGATGACGCCCTGATTGGTTGCGGCCTGCGAGGTGATGCCGATCTGCTGCTGGGCGCTGACGGCGTTTTCATAAAGAATACCGGTGGAATGTGCGAGGGACTGGAAGATCGAGCCCATCGCCATTGCCGGAGCGTCGCCCAGAACTTTCACGTTAGCCTGGGTGACAGCATCAGTGATCTGACCATTTACCGGGGTCGGAATCGCCATTGTAAACTCTCCTTCGTTACGCTTTGCTGTATGCTGCTTGCTGTTGTGTTTCTGCCGGGGTTTCGCCGTCCCGTTTTCAGTCTATCGACGCTGGGTGTCAGTGGTTGTGACGCGTCTTTTTTTGTGCAGTGCTTATTTTTTTTCGTGCGGTGGGCATTACTGAATGCCCGACGCTCTCAGGTGCTCACGTGCGAGCTGAACACGTTTGCGTACCGCACAGTTGCTAAGCCCAAGGGCGCTTGCGATCTCGTCATAGGTGCGATCCTGGACACAGCGCATCAAAAGCGGTTTGCGCAATTTTTCCTGCATCGCCAAAAGGGCTGTTTCAAGCTGATCAAGCTTTTCACCGGCAAGATAGGATTCTTCCGGACTTGGCGTGACCGGGGCGGTCATGGGGGATGCCGGTGTGTCCGCAGCGCCATGGGTTTCTTCGCGGTATTCCGCCTTGCGCCGGTTCTGCCGATGCAAGTCAATACAGGCATTGTGGACAATGCGTGAAAGCCAGGCGCGATGGTTGCGGATCTCGTCCATGGAATCTTCGAACTTGGTCGATGCCTTGACCATCGCTTCCGACAGCGCGTCTTGTGCGTCGTCCATATTGCCTGACATCAGTTTCAGGCATTGCTTCAAAAGTGTGTCCTGTTGATCGATCCAAAGCGGCCAGAAATTCGGCGCTGCTGGTCCGGCAGAGGTTTCTTTTTGCGCACCCGGTTGTGATGCGTTCGGGTGCTGATCCTGCTCTGTATCGTACGTTTGCGGTCGGGTCGGTGGTTCGGTCGGGGTGGATGGCGATTGCGGGATAGGGTGCCGCAATGTCGGATTTTCGCCACCCGGAATAATACCACGCAAGATATCAAGCGGATCAATCGGGGATGCTGTGCCGGGACCACCGAGTGCACCGGCAATGATGTCTTCCGGGCTGGGGCCGCTGCGTGACGGTTCAAGCCCCGGAAAACCCGCCAGAGGATTGAAGTCCGCGGGATATCCGGGCGGGGGACTATACGTGTTGTCCGCTGTTTTTCCCGCATGTGTCGGCCGGGTTGATTTGTTGGCTTGTTCTGGGGCCGTGGCGGGTGATTGTTGCATTCCGGACGCCGATGCGGAGGCTTGGGTAATTGCATGTGCATCAAGGGCTGCGTTTGCGCGGATGCCCGACCAGTTCCGGTCGCTGCGTGGATCACCGGTATCCTCGGTTTTGGCAAGCTTTGCCAGATAGTCCTCAGCAATTCGTGCCCGGTGTTCCGGTTTCAAACGCGACCAGATCGACGTTACCTTGTCATCATCGCCCAACGCCAGCGTAAGGCTTTGCTCAAGTGTTTTGGCAAAGCTGATCTCAGCTTCGGTCAGGGTTGTCTCATCCTGCGGACTGTTCTTTTCATTCTGCACTATGGACCCCTCCGGTTGATTGACTGCAACCATAGGTGATTAGGATTTGCGGTAATCATTATGACGCGACCGCAACTAAAATGTGAAAAATATTTTTAATACATCCTATGGTTGTGGTTATGTGCGCAACGGCACAGCCGTCGCAACGCGGGCTTTCAGACATATCGGGACGCGGTATCGCGCGTTGACGCGCTTGTTATTATCTTTGGTGGTGCTGGTCAGGAACGTTGACCGTTCCGTTCCTATGTCTTTTTGTCCGACGCAGGCTTTTGACGCCCGGAGCCGGATTTTCCGGGTTTTTGTTCGTGATCCGGGGCTTGTGGCGGAAACGCTTCAGCAAGGGCGGTCTCCACCTTCTCATACAAGGCCTGCATACGCAGATCGATTTCGTGGGCGATAATGTTGCGGATCTCGTTTGCGATCTCGAACATGATTTGTTGACCGTCATGTGCATTCGGATCAGACGCCATCTGTGGTGCACCCTGTTGTGCGGGCTGTTGGGCCTGTTGCGGCGCGCCCTGTTGAACGCCCTGTCGCGTGCTGGCTGGGGGCGGCGATGCTGTTTGCCCGGAACCCTGCTGGCCGATTGGTCCCTGTGGGGGCTGGGTGCCCGATTTCACGTTTTCCGCGTGACTGGCAATTGTCTGCTTTTGTTCAAGAACCTGTGCGCGGGCCCGTTCGGCCGCCTGGGACATGGCTTGCTGGGTTGCCATATATTCCTGATTAAAGGCTTTCCTGACGGCATCCTTGCGCCCGCTTGCCGTGGCAATATCGTTTTGTGCCTGTCCGGTCATCAGCTGCCTCCCTTGCTGCTGCCAGCGCGCCCCGTATTGCTGCCTTTGCTTTTGGTCGCGCGGGTGGACGGCTTGGCCGTCGATTGCCTGGCGGGGGTGGTTGTGCTGTTCGCGTCACCATCATCGGTCGATTTCGATGCGGGTTCGTTAATGCCGGATGCATCCGATTGTGTTTCTGCGCTGGTGACTGTTGATGCCGTCTTTGCAGTGTCGAGCATGAAGGCCGGCGGAATGAAGCCGTACTTTTCAAGATCTGCGACATCAGGATCATCTGGCAGGCCGGTCAGGCTGGTTTCAAGCCGTCCTCGACTATCGGCAATCATGCTTGCAGCCCGGCAGGCCGAATGATCGCTTTGGGCATTGCAGGTCAGGATTGCCGTCGGGGTGCTGGTTCGGGCTTTGGTCATTAACTGTGCGGTGACATCAAAGCTGATTTCGGACTCATAGCGGACCAGAACAATCAGGCCAGCCCCCTTGTCGCCGTCGCTTGGTGGCGTGATCTGAGCCCAGAAGGGAATGCTGACATTCGGTTCGATCACAACACTGCCCGCGACGATGGGGCTGGGCAGGCTGCCAACATATTCAAGCTGTACGGGTATCGGCGCATGATTGGCAAAGATCAGCCGGATCGATGCCAGATCAGGCGTTGCTTCGCTGCCAGCGGTTCCGACAGTCTGTTCGAGATGAAGCGCATGTGGTTCGCCGCTATAAATCGGAACTTCCGAAATCTGGGATGGGGGGCTGTCCGAACCTGCCGTATCAAACAGAAGCGCGCGCAATTGCGACGGAACTGCGTTCGGCGCCGTGACCGACAATGCGGACCTTGCATCTGGCGTTGTGCCGACATGCAGTGACCATTTGCGCAGCGCGTTCGGCACTTTGGGCGCCAGCATTTTGGCGGAGATCGCTGTATGTGCGCTCGTCTTGGTTGGCGACATCGGATGCCCCTGCGCCATGCTTATCGACCAATCCGGGGTGTCGGTTTCGTTTTCTGCTGTGCCTTGCAATGACGGCATGGCCGTCCGAAACATGTCATCATGGATGACGGGGCCGCTCATGTCGGTTGTGCTGCCATCGGCATGGGTTGTGCTGATCGCCCAATGCGCATTGCCCGTTCGGGGGGCGTTGGGGGTCGCCGAATTGTGCGACGCGCCATCTTGTGCAAATTCATCTGATTGATAACCGCCATCGAACCCGCCGAATTCTTCGGCAGGGGCCTCAGTTGATGGATTGGACGTTGATGTGCTGGGCGCAGTGGGCGTATCGCCATCAAGCAGATAGCGCTGAATGATCTGAAACGCTGTTTCCATGGGCTGGGGTTGCTGCGGTTGCTGGCCCGACCCGGCAGTCGGGGCTGCAGAAAATCCCGGCAGGCCAAAGTCACGGCACAAGGCGGACATCATGTCCATGGCTGCTTGCTCTGCGCTGCCTGGGTCGTGGTTCTCGCTTGGGCTTTCGCTTGGCTCCTGCAGGTTTTTTTCCGCCTCTGCCGGGTCGGCTTCGGCAGAGTTTGGCCCGTTTCCGGGTTGTGGACTGGTTTTGCTTGAAGCCTTTGCTGGTTTGGGCGCGTCACTATCGGTCATGCCTGCACTCCCCAATGGTGCCTTGCAGCGCATAAAAGGGCCGCCATAGTGCCGCCCTTGATCTGCAAGAAGTTATAACGGTTCCTTGCAAACAGACGCGTCTGACCGGTGGATGTGAAAAAGTTTCGCCAGCAAGTGCTGGTTGCAAAGTCGCGGGCAGGACCGCAGAAACACAAAACCCCGTCGGGGGTGACCCGACGGGGTTTTGTAAATCAAAATGGTGCTGGTGATAGGATTTGAACCTACGACCTACGCATTACGAATGCGCCGCTCTACCAGCTGAGCTACACCAGCACGATTCATTTTGTGGCGCGGAAAATACGGACAATCACCCGCCTTGGCAAGAGGTTTGTTGTACTTTTTGCCAACAAGCGCCGGACTTTCAGTCATGCCCTGAAATCAGGACAGAGACACACAATATCACATTGACCATACTGTTATTATCCGGCTTAGATGTGCGCGATCAAAATCGGTCAGAATCAATGTGTGGGGGCAAATCATGTGTCGTTGGCTAAGCTATATCGGGGATCCGGTGTATCTGGAAAAGCTGGTCTTTGAGCCGCGCCATTCACTGGTCGAACAAAGCCTGCACGCCGAACAGGCCAAAACGCCGACCAATGGCGATGGCTTTGGCCTTGGCTGGTATGACGAACGCCCGACACCGGGGCTTTATCGCGAAATCCTGCCGGCCTGGAATGACCCGAACCTGCGTTCGCTTGCCCATCATATCCGGTCTGGCCTTTTCTTTGCCCATGTTCGCGCCTCGACTGGCACCCACACCAGCCGTACGAACTGCCACCCGTTTGCCAACGGTCCGTATCTTTTCATGCATAACGGCCAGATTGGTGATTATCCGCTGGTGCGCCGATCCTTGGAAATGATGATCGAGGATGAATTTTACGAAGGTCGGCAGGGATCAACCGATAGCGAGCTGATCTTTTGCCTGATGCTGACCCTTGGCCTGCGCGAAGACCCGCACCGTGCGATCCGCCGCACGATCGAGGTTGTCGAAAATGAAATGAAGCAGCGCGGCGCAACCGCCCCGTTCCGTTTCACCGCCTGCCTGTCCAATGGCAAAAGCGTCTGCGCTATTCGTCATGCCAGCGACGACAAGCCGCCATCGCTCTATTGGCGCAAACGCGATGATCACGTGATTGTCGTCTCTGAACCACTTGATGCCGAAAGCGACAGCTGGAAGGCCGTAGCGCCGAATCACACCCTGCATGTCGAAGGTGATTTGACCATCAGCGAAGAAGCGACATTGTTGGCATAGATGCGATTGCGAGTGTTATCTGAGTAAGATGAGAAAATTGGAAAACATCGACGAACGCCTGTTTGGCTGTTCTTGTGTTTCATTCTCGTCTTATGTTTAATCGTCAAGCAAGCTAAAGCCAAAAGTGCATTAGGGTAAATTTCTGTGCGTAAGAAACTGGTCGTCTATATTGGCGTCGTCTTGGGGTTGTTCGTTGCCATCTCGGTATCGTCGGCATTGGTTGGCTACGTTGCTCACAAAGAGTCATGGCCCGCGAAGATACATGCATATTTGGCAGGTCGGACGGACCCATGTTGTATCGAGCAAGTGCAAGAGAGGTTGACGCCATCTGATCCGCAAGATCAATTCTCGCAGGTTGACGCTGTTCGTGATTTTGTTTTTACAAATAGTATACGTGCTGATCATGACTTCGAGCAGGACATACATCCATATGATACTGGTGGTGTAATTCAGGCGCTGATTGATGCAAATGACGGACAGATCGGGCCGATAAGTCTGCTGTGCTCATCGCGTTCAAATGCGATGACCGGCATTTTGGATCAAATGGGCTTGCGTTCCCGTCAGGTGCATGTGTTCTCTGAGCAAAACGGGTCTCACACGTTTCTTGAGGTAAACAATACCCAAGATGGCAAGTGGTATATCCAAGACCCGGACTACGATATGTTTTGGGTGGAAACAGCGACAAAACGCCGTTTGGGCTTGGGAGAAATGCTCACTATGTCTCTTGATGATGTCGCACCCTGCAAATCAACAGAGGATTGCGGTTGGCACCTTGCGGAGAATTTACGCCCCTATTTCGGTGCGGGCATTTACTTCAATTTCGATACAACACCGCTGATTGTAGTCAATCAGGACCGTTTTAACCTGAATACAGTTCTTGAGTATAACGATCCGCCGGGGACGATTGTTGAGTTCGCGGATGTTACTTGGGGTGCTGATTACGGAAAGCCAATTTTGAGTGTTGTCCACGGGGAACCATAGTTCTCCCTATGGAATGCCGAGCACGACAACTCAATTGATCTTTTAGCTAACAACAACAATCTGACTGCGTGCCTTGACCAAGGCACGTTGCAGGGCGTCGCTTGGGGCGGTGTTGAGCAACACAGTCTGGAAATCGCTGGCGTGGCCGTCGCGGCAGAGTGCTTTGCGGCCGACTTTCTTTTCGTCGATCATCAGGATCGGGTGATCGCAGCACGATACCAGTGCACGCCTTGCGCGGACTTCATCCATGTTGAAGTCCAGCAAATCCCCTTCGTCGCTCATGCCACCGACACTGACAATCCCGAAATCGGCGCGCATGCTGCCGAAAAAATCCGCGCTATCGGCGCCTATGATATCCAAATCACGCGTACGGACCGTGCCACCGGCAAGGCGAAGCGTGACATTGGGCGCGTTTTGCAGCGCCATCACCACATGAAGATTGTTTGTGAGAACCGTTAAGTTGCGATGCGATGCCAGATGCTGGGCGGCGAGTTCGGCAGTGGTGCCGGTGCCAATGGCGATCGTGCAGCCCTCCGGGATCAGATCGGCAACCTTGGCGGCAATCGCCATCTTGCCTGTGCGGTTCCAGTCCTCGCGTTTTTCATAGGCCGAGTTATCCGGATCGGGTGCCGGGCCCGCCAGACCATGACGGCGAAACACGCGCCCCTGTTCATGCAGGTCACGCAAATCGGTGCGGATGGTCTGGACCGATACGTTAAAGCGGCGTGCCAGTTCCTCTACCGCCATGAAGCCGGTCGATTTGACAAGGGCGACGATGCGGTCGCGTCGGCGATCAAGGGGTACTGCATCAGGCGTTTTAGTCACGGCTTTTCTTTCGTTCGAAAGTTGTAATTTCGCTTGTGATCTTAGTATAGACAGGCCGAAATACCGCTGCATAGCCCGGTTTTCCTGTTGAAACATTTAATTCTTGGTGTTGTCACACAACTGAAATCGAAATCCCGATAGCTTCCGGGTCGAAACATTTTCGAACGAAACCTTCTTTTCGACCAAGGGATGCCGATCATGCGTAACGTTCTTCTTGCTGCTGTAGCAACTGCTGCGATGATGCTGCCGGTTGTGGGTCAGGCTGCTGAAAAACTGGTTCTTTATACCAGCCAGCCGAACAAGGATGCCCAGACCACTGTTGATGCCTTTATGGCTGCCAACCCGGAAATTGAAGTTGAGTGGGTCCGTGACGGCACCACCAAACTGATGGCGAAACTGCGTGCGGAAATCGCTGCTGGCGACCCGCGCCCGGATGTTCTTCTGATTGCTGATACCGTGACGCTTGAAGGTCTCAAGCAGGAAGGTCAGCTTCAGGCCTATAAATCCGATGAAGCAAGTGCCTATGAAGACGGTCTTTATGACGGTGACGGCTATTACTATTCGACCAAGCTGATCACCAGCGGCATCGTTTACAACACTGGCGTCAAAGCCCCGAAATCCTGGAAAGACCTTGTTGATCCGGCTGTTAAAAACCAGATCGCAATGCCAAGCCCGCTTTATTCCGGTGCGGCCCTTATTCACCTGTCCACCCTGACCGAGAACAAGGATCTTGGCTGGGATTACTATCAGGCACTGAAAGCCAACGAAGCACGCGCCAAGGGCGGCAATGGCGGTACTTTCAAGGCGGTTGCATCAGGCGAAAAGCCATATGGTGTGGTTGTCGACTTCCTTGCCATCCGTGGCAAGGCTGATGGATCACCGGTTGATTTCGTCTTCCCGTCTGAAGGTGTGACCTATGTGACCGAGCCGGTCGCGATCATGAAAGACGCCAAGAACGTTGATGCCGCGCACAAGTTCGTTGACTTCCTTCTGTCCGAACAGGGTCAGGAACTGGTGCTTGATATGGGTTACATCCCGGCGCGTAACGACATGGCGCTTCCGGCCGGTTTCCCGGCACGCAGCGAGATCAAGTTGATGGACTTCAATCCGGCCATCGCGCTGGAACAGGCCGAAGCCAACAAACAGAAAT
This sequence comes from Thalassospira sp. MCCC 1A01148, assembly GCF_001613795.1. Taxonomy (GTDB): domain Bacteria; phylum Pseudomonadota; class Alphaproteobacteria; order Rhodospirillales; family Thalassospiraceae; genus Thalassospira. Next base: position 175,640 of record NZ_LPVZ01000021.1, on the reverse strand, counting down.
TCGCAGACATCTTCGGGGCTGAATAATGCAGGCTACAGGTCGCCTTCGCGGCGTTCTGCCTGGCATAATCGCCAAACCAAATGGCAACCGGTCTTCGGACCGGTTGCTGATTTGGTTGGTGGTGCCGGTATTTATTATTTCGATTTTGCCGATCCTGCGCCTTGGGTTTGAAGGTGTGATGGTCGGTGGCGTGCCTTCGTTTGATTATTTTCGTGATGTGCTGGGCAATTCATCAACCTGGCGGGCCACGGCAAACAGCCTTTATACCGCCGGTCTGGGAACGATTATTTCCCTTCTGATTGGTGGGGCGTTTGCCTTTCTGGTGGCGCTCACCGATATCCGCGCCAAGGCGGCATTGGTGTTCTGTTTCATGATCCCGATGATGATCCCGCCACAGATTACGGCGCTCAGCTGGGTGCAACTGACCGGACCCAGCAGCGCGCTGTTAAACGCCATTGGTATGGCCCCACCGCTGGGATCGCCCCAACCGCTTTATTCGGCTGAGGGCATCGCCCTTTTGCTGGGGATCCAGCATGCCTCCATCGTGTTTCTGACATTGCGGGCAAACCTGCGCATGTTGCCCCGCGAACAGATCGAAGCCGCACGTCTGGCGGGCGCACGCGGCGGGCGTTTGTGGTGGCAGATCATTTTGCCGCTGACCAGTCCGGGCCTGATTGCCGGCACCGCCATGGCGTTTGTGACCGCCCTTGGCAATTTCGGTATTCCCGCGATGCTGGGCATTCCGGCAGGCTACCAGACGCTGCCAACCTTGATTTATCAAAAGCTTGCCGGGTTTGGCCCGTCGGTTCTGGGCGAGGTTTCCGTTCTTGCCATGTTGATCGGCGCGATTGCGATTTGTGGCGTGGCCTTGCATCACCGATTGCTGTCCAAACGTGACTATCGCCTGATGGGGATGGTCGGGCGGCCGCTTGATGTGAAACTCGGCGCGCGTCGCGGCTTGGTTGAAATGGTCCTTTGGGCGGTGTTGGTTGCCATTCTGGTCATTCCGCTTCTAGCACTCTTTACCACCGCACTGGTTCCGGCCTTTGGCGTCAAGCTGACTTTTGCGAATGCGACGTTCGAGGCGTTCCACGAAGTCATGTTTGTGCAGCCATCGACCATCCGCGCGTTCCAGAACAGTTTTGTTCTGTCCGTGGGGGCGGCGGTGACGCTTGTTCTGATGTGCCTGCCGCTGGCCTATGTGATGGTGCGCAGGCCTTCGAACCTGACCAAGCTGATCAATCTTCTGGTCGAGGTGCCCTATGCGCTTCCGGGCGTGGTTTTGGCGATTGCCTGCATCTTGTTGTTTATCCGCATTCCGCTGATTGATGTCAGTTTGTATGGCACGCTTGCGATCATTTTTGTCGCGTACTTGGCGCGTTTTCTGGTGATTGCACTGCGTCCGGTGATGAACAGCTTTACCCAGCTTGACCCGGCCCTTGAAGAAGCCGCCCAGGCCTGTGGGGCAGGGCTGTCGCGACGCTTGCGCGATATTCTGTTGCCACTTGCTGCCCCTTCGGCTGCGGCCGGTGCGCTTTTGGTCTTCCTGACCGCCTTTAACGAACTGACCGTTTCGGCCCTTTTGTGGTCGGCCGGGAACGAGACGTTGGGCGTTCTGATTTTCAATCTTGATGACAGTGGCGACACCGTTCTGGCTTCGGCCGTGGCGGTTCTGGTCGTGCTGGTGGTGATCGCGCTGATGAGCTGTTTTCAGCTTGCCGCGCGTCGTTTGCCCAAAGGAGTTGTACCGTGGCAGACATAAATCTTTCGCGCATTACCAAATGCTTTGGCGATTATCGGGCGGTCAATCAGGTCTCGCTTGATATTGCCGATGGTGAATTCGTGGCTCTGCTGGGCCCGTCCGGCTGCGGCAAGACGACGCTATTAAGGTTGCTTGCCGGGTTCGAGGAACCCGATCACGGCCAGATTTCATTGGGTGGTCAGATCATGGCGAGTCCTGAAAACAACGTCATGATCAGTCCCGAGGACCGTAATCTTGGCATCGTGTTTCAATCCTATGCCCTGTGGCCGCATATGACAGTCGCGCGCAATGTTGGCTATCCGCTTGAGGTGCGCGGGCTCAGCCGGACCGATCAGGATCGCAAGATTGCCGAGGCACTCGATATCGTCGCCCTTGGCCCGTATGCCAATCGCAGTCCGTCGGAACTATCAGGCGGGCAGCGTCAGCGCGTGGCACTGGCAAGGTGCCTTGTCATGGAACCGCGGGCGGTGTTGCTTGATGAGCCGCTGGCGAACCTTGATGTACACCTGCGTGAAACCATGCAGCAGGCGTTTCTTGATTTCCATCGCCGCACCGGGGCGACGATGATTTACGTCACCCATGACCAGTCCGAAGCCATGGCGATGGCCGACCGGATTGCGGTGATGGACAAGGGCCATATTCGCCAGATGGCAGCGCCCGAAACGCTTTATCGCGAACCGGCCGATCTGATGGTCGCGGGCTTTGTCGGCGCAGGGGCGGTATTGCCGGTGCGCGATGTTTCTGTTGGTGGTGATGGCACCTGTTCGGTCCAGCTGGGCGAAAGCAACATTACCGCGCGCATCTGCCCGAAACTGGCCGATGGCATTGCGGCGGCCAATGCCGGTTTGTGTCTGCGGCCCGAGGATGTCTGGGTCACGGATGAAGCGCCGTTGCGCGGACAGGTCGATGATTGCGTCTATCTCGGCGGGCGGTTCCGCCTGTCGGTTCGGATTGGCGATGATCAGACATTGCCGGTCTATGCCAACCGCCGGGCCCGCATTGGCGAGCAAGTCGGCCTTCAGGTCAAAGACGGCTGGGTGTTTGATCGCATGTCGGGTGAGGCCGCCTGATGTCAGCCCGCATGCGTGTTCTTTCCGGTCTTGGCGAAAAAGGCCCGGCCTGTTTGCGACTTGAATTCTTTAACCGGCGCTGGCTGCTTGATTGCGGGGTGGGTCCCGAAAGTGATCAGGGATTTGATCCGGCGTGGCTCAATAAAGTTAACGCCGTTTTCATTACACACGATCATATCGATCATATCGGGGCGGCGGGCGAAATCGTTGATGCCGGTTTGCCGATCTATTGCACCGAAGTCACCGCGCGATCGCTTCCCAAGGGGGCGAATGTTGTTCCTTTGCCACCCGTCGGGGAAATTCAGGTGGATGGTGTGACCGTCACCACCGGACGCACCGGCCATTCGTTTGGCGGGGTGTGGCTGCATTTCGAACTGGGTGGCGGAGTGCTGTATTCCGGCGATTTCTGTCAGGAATCTGATTATTTCCTGTATGACGCGCCGCCTGATGCCGCAACAGTCCTGCTTGATGCATCCTATGGCATGGAACAGCTGACCCAGCAGGTCCGTATTGATAGTCTTTTGACCACCATGACCAAGCTGGACGGGCAGATCCTGTTTCCCGTGCCACCCAGTGGCCGGGCGGCGGAAATGGCGTTGTTGTTCGAGCGCCACGGGCTGGCCGACTGGTCGATGGATGATCGCTGCTATGGGCAGGTCAAGCAGGTGCTTGATGCTCATGGATCGGACTACGTTGCAAGTGATGCGATCCGTCAGTTGCGCAGTCTCAAGGACAAGGCCAAGCACTTCAATCCGGATGCACGGTTGCTTTTGTGTCATGCACCATGCGCGACCTTTGGCAAGGCGCGTGAGTTGATTGATCAGTGGCAGGATGCGGGGCGGATGGGGTCAAGCGCGCATGTGATCTTTACCGGTTTCATGCCGATCGAGGCGCGCAAGATGGTGGAAAAGGGTCATGCTTATTTCCGGCGCTGGAACGTGCATCCGCTGGCAAGCCATGTGATTGACCTTGCCAATCAATGCCATGCCATGCAGGTCGTCCCGCTATTCACCAGCCGTCCAGAGGACTTTGGACTTGTCGACGGGTTTGACGGGCGGCTACAGCTTGCAGATCGGTTCTATTTGTAATGCACAACAAAGGTAATGCCCGGTCATGATCTATGCCGCTGAAAAGTTCGATTTTCCCAAGCTGCCGTTTGTCTTCATCCGGCACGGGGAAACCGATGCCAACCGGGCGGGTATCATTGCCGGGTCAAACGAACCGCCGCTGAATGAAACCGGGCGCGCACAAGCGTTGGCGATTGCACCATTAATGGCGATGGCGAAATGGCATGCGGTTTATGTCAGCCCGCAGGATCGGGCTCGCACGACGGCCAATCTTGTGCTGCCGGGGTATGACGCCCGGGTCCTTGATGGGTTGCGCGAACGTCATTGGGGCGATCTGGAAGGCTGCCCGATTGGTGAACTGTGCCCGCGCTTTGACACCCCGCCCAATGGCGAAGGGTTTGATGCCATGTGTCAGCGCGTGTCCTTTGCCATGCAACAGGCCCTGGCAGAGGTCAGCGATAACCTGACCGTCATTGTTGCCCATTCCGGTGTAGCGCGCTGCATTCTTTACATGACCGGGTTCGAGGCCGATGGCCCGCGTGTGCCCAATGCGACCCCGATCCTGTTCCGCCCGAACAAGGATGGTTGGGGCTATGAAAATTTGACCGAAAACCTGATCAAGGAGATTTCTGCGTGACTGAACCCAAAGCCCGTGATGCGCGTGATGCAGTCGTGTTTGATATGGATGGCACGCTGGCGCATTTTGATGCCGATGCTTTGGGGCATCTGGTTCATGGTGCGGAAAAACAGTGGGATGCGTTCTTTGACGCCATGGACCACGCCAAACCAATTGAAAATATCGAAAAACTGTTGCGCATCCTGCATGCATCCGGCCATGCAATTCTGATCTGTTCAGGCCGCCCGGCTGGATGGCAGCACCGGTCAGAAGCGTGGCTGCGTGCGCATGATATCCCGTTTGATGGCATGTATCTGCGTCCCGAAGATGCCGATCACCGCACCGATGAAGAGGTCAAGGAAGACCTTCTGGCCAGGATCATAGAAGATGGGTTTAACCCGTGGCTGGTTGTCGATGATCGCAGGCGGGTCGTTGATAAATGGCGCGATATGGGCCTGACCTGTTTGCAGTGTGCGCCGGGTGAATTTTGACAGTAAGTTTTGATTATGAGTTCTAATCATCACACAAATAAAAAGACCGGCCTCGTGCCGGTCTTTTTTTGTCTGATTATTCAAACAGCTGGCGATAGTCGCCATAACCCTCTGCCTCTAAATCCTCAATCGGGATGAAGCGAAGGGATGCGGAATTGATGCAATAGCGCAATCCGCCACGGTCCTGCGGGCCGTCGGGGAAGACATGGCCGAGATGGCTGTCACCGTGTTTGGACCGAACCTCGATCCGGCGCATGCCAAGCGTGTTGTCTTCCTTGGCGACGATATGGTCGGTTTCGACAGGCTTTACAAAGCTTGGCCAGCCACAGCCACTATCGAACTTGTCGCGCGAGGTGAAAAGTGGCTCGCCCGAGACGATATCAACATAAAGCCCGTCTTCCTTATGATCCCAGAAATCATTGCGAAACGGCGGTTCGGTGCCGCTTTCCTGGGTCACATGATATTGTTCGGGCGACAGGTCGCGGATGGCATCGGGATCTTTGTGATACTTGCTCATATTTCGTCACTTCGTTTTTTGATCTTTGGTCCTGCAATTTCCTGTTTCCAAAGATGGTTGGAATATTGCCGTTGTCCAGTGACTTCACAGCGAAGTGAGATTAATGGCCATCGCGATCAGCCCTGACGTTAGCCCTGACACCAGGGCTGACGTTTGGTTTTGCCGTCATAGGGCCGGGCAAGGCCGTTTGCGATCAGCTCAAGATCAAGCGGGCTGCCATCAATGCGCACAGACGCGACCACACGCCCGCCATAGCGGCCCCATTCGGGTTCGCAGAATTGCACGCTTGTTGCGGCTTTCAGTCGGTTGCGGGCGTAGTCGCGGGCCTTTTGGGCCAGTTGCTTTTCGCTTTCGCATTTGCCGCGCATTTCAGGCGTATCGACCCCGCGCACGCGCACCGACATATTGGCGATTTCTTCGGGCAGTCCCGGAATAGCGACATAGATGGTGTCGCCGTCATAGGCGTAATTGCCGCGATAATCGCGCAGCGGCCAGTCATAGCAGGCAGCATCGGCCGCAAGGTTGGCAAATAACGCAACAGCGGCTGTGCATGCCATGATGGCATATTTGGTGCGTGGGGATGTCGAATGGGTGGGCGTCATGGCGTGGTGTGTTTCTTATAGTTTCAGGCGGGCAAGGATCTGGGCGGCGCGCTGTTCAACCGGGCCTTTGCGAATTTCGACCAGTTCATAGCCGCATTCATGATAGGTCCGGCACAGCACGACATATGTTCTGACGGCTTCAGAGAAGCTTTGTGTTCGCGCCGCATCGGTTTTGTAAATTTCCGACCATGGCGGCAGGACAAAGGCGAGTTTGTGATAGCGATAGGTCTTGATCGCGCGGATCAGGTCGGGGTTTTCGGGAAGGCCGCTTAGTCTTCGATGGGCCAATGTATCGGGCAAGCCACGATCACAGAAAACCGTGCGCGGGTGGTTTTGAATGTCGTCCTGCCACGCGCGGATGGACCGGCGATACATCAGACCGGCATAGGCATCATTGTCAGACCACGGCAGGGCGGTGCCGCCACGTTCCATCTGTTCTTCGATGATGGCGCGCGCGACCTCGGGGCTGGTGTCAAAGCCCCGGTCATTCAGATGACTAATCAAGGTGGTTTTGCCAACACCGGGACCCCCGGTAATGACAACAAGGTTGGACGTTATAGGTGTTTGCATTCGTGTTCGTGTCTCCGCAAGCACGCCGTTCTGGTCGGGCTTTGCGGCAAGGGGATGGCAATATTGTTGTTGGTTTTGGGTAGCGGCAAGATCGGTACGATCTGCGCAGGACCGGCTTTTTAGCGGCTTGTGACGTGAAGTCAACGACCAAGAAGATCAGGTCGAAGAATCAGGGGCAGCCTTCGATCAGGGTGATCGCGCTGTTTCCGGCATGGATGGCAATGACGCTGCCGGTTTCGTCAATTTCAAACCGGATGCCGCGCGTCTGCGCGTCGTCTTGCCACCAGGTCAAATACAGGCCATCGGGGCCAAGATATTCGTGTTCTTCCTCGATCAGGGTTTGATTGGGAAATGCGTCAAGAACGTTTTCCTTGCGGGATCCGATCGAAAGACCATTCACGGTTCGCACAAGGCTGGTCGCAACATCAAGTTCGTCACCATAGATCGATACCCGCGCAAGTTCGCCATCAAGAACCATATAGCCCAATCCATGCGGATCAAGATCGCGTTGCAAATAGGTGCAGCTGTCATCGTCTCCGGCGCGAAAGACATCAAGTTTTGGGCCAAGGACGTCACGAAGGTCGCTGTCTGACATACCGATAACCGCTGCGCCGTAACCCTGTTCTGACAGGTTGGCGAGGTTGGTGGCAATGGCATCAATGATCGTCAGGTCAATGATCACCGTGCTGCCCTCATAGCGGATTTCGCCTGGTGTCACAGTTTGATTGAGATGGATCTGCGGCCAGTTGGTGCCCTCTGTCCAGTTGCCGGGGAACAAAAGGTTGCTTTGCGGTTGCAAGCACAACAGATCGATATTGCCCGGTATATCCTTGTGGCGGGTTCTGGTGGTAGGTGGGATGTCCATGCAGATGGTTTGTGGAACATCTTCCATCCAGTTCACCGGCCCGCCCGGATCATCGCAAATTTCCGGATCAGGACGCAGTTCGCAATAGGGCGGCACGATATTGTCCATCACAAGATCAAGCCGCATGGGGCCTTTCCCTGTGGCGCCGATCAGTGTTTCAAGTGCCTCTGCGTCTGGTTCGAGCCACTGAAAATGGTTGATCGCCCATGCGGTTGTTCCGCGCAGATCCATGACCGCGAAGTCGGCTGTGGTGTCTGCGCTGTATTGGGTTTCATCGGCACTGGCCGTGGCCGAGAACAAGGGCGACAATGCGCCCAGCAGGGCGGTGAAATATCGAACCAGTTTGGGCATGCTTGGATCTCGACGACACTATACTTTGTTCTGCTTCAGAAGCTTATGTGAGTTTTGGTCCGGCGCACAGTGCAAACCTTTGCCTAACCATGGGGTTTTTCAATACGTGAAAGAATATGGTCCGACACCAACTGTGCCGATGGCGAAAGCCGATGCCCACGGGCAGTAATCAGGCTATAGGGTTTAATTTCAATCGCGCCATCGAATGGCAATTCCGTGATCAGCCCGCCACTGGTCAGAAGGGTTGTGACTTCTTCGGCCATCGGGGCAATCGAGTTGGTATCAGACAACGTCGCAAGGGTCACAAGAAGTGATGCCGAGTTGAGGCTGGAATGGGGCAGGGGAAGGTGACGCGAAATAAAGACATCTTCAATCGTACGACGCATCAGGTTGCCCGGCGGCGGCAAAATCCAGTCGAATTGTGCAAGTCGTGCAAGGGTGATCGGTTTGTTGCTTTCAAGCAGCGGGTGCCCCGTACGCACCATGAGGCGGATTTTCTCGCTTCTGATTTCGCGGATGTTAAAAAGGCGCGGGTCCATGTCTTCGGGCACACGGCCAATGACGAAGTCATGGTCACCAGCCAGCAAATCCTTGATCAGCAAGTGAGATGGCCCGACCCCGACATGGGCCTCAAGCAGCGAGTTGACAGCCTGGACGCTTCGGATTGCGGGAACCACCAATTCAACTGCGGCTGCGGTCACCGCACCGATAAAGACGGTACCGCCCCCATGTTTGATGTCCTCGATTTCGCGTTCGGCCTCGCGGATTTCAATCAGCATGCTGCGTGCACGTCGCGCCAGGGCGCGTCCGGCATTGGTCATCTCGATACCACGCGGGCTGCGCACGCATAGTCTGGCCTCAAGGATGCTTTCCATCTCAGACAATAGTCTAGAGGCAGCGGGTTGGGATGTCTTGAGCATGTCCGCCGCCAGACTGATCTGACCAGTTTCTTCCATCGCGACAATCATGCGAAGGTGACTGAGCTTAAGTCCGCGCTGAAAAAGGTTTCCCGACCGGAAAAGCAGCGATTTTGCCGAGCTGAGCGGCTGTTGGGTTGACGTTTTTGCCATATGTATTCCTCCTGCGGTGGGGATTTTAATATATCGTTTTTGATATGCAAGTTTCGAAAATGTTTATTTGATTGTTATGTAGGGCGTCTGAATAATGGCGCCGTGTCCTTTGGGAAATAGGATGCTGTATCAATCGAAAACAAAGACACGACGTATGCGGGCCAAGCACGCCTGTGAAAGTCGGGCTAAGACAAAAATGGCTGGTATGCCGTGTCTTTTAGGGAGGATAGCTATGAAACGTCTCGGTGCCGTAATGGCAGGGGTCGCCTTTGGCGCGGCCGCAATGATGAGCCCGATGATTTCCGGCGGTTACGCCCATGCCGATGAAAAAGGCTATGTCGGGATCGCAATGCCCACCAAATCTTCGGCACGTTGGATTTCCGACGGAAATTCCATGGTCGAGCAGTTTGAAGCTGCCGGCTACAAAACCGATCTTCAGTACGCAGAAGATGATATTCCCAACCAGCTGTCCCAAATCGAAAACATGATCGTTAAGGGCGTGGATGTCCTGGTGATCGCGGCGATTGACGGTACCACGCTTTCGAATGCGCTGGAAAACGCAGCAGCAGCGGGCATCAAGGTCTTCGCCTATGACCGCCTGATCGTTGAAAGCCCGAATGTCGATTATTATTCCACCTTTGATAATTTCAAGGTTGGCGTTCAGCAGGCATCTTCGCTTGTTGATGGTCTGATTGAATCGGGTGAGCCGCCCTATAACGTCGAACTGTTCGGCGGTTCGCCGGACGATAACAACGCGTATTTCTTCTATAACGGTGCCATGTCGATCCTGCAGCCGCTGATCGACGAAGGAACCATCGTGATCAAATCCGGCCAGATGGGCATGGACAAGGTCGGTACGCTGCGTTGGGATGGTGCGGTTGCTCAGGCACGTATGGATAACCTTCTTTCGGCATACTACACCGACGAAGAAATCGATGGCGTTCTTTCGCCGTATGACGGTCTGTCGATTGGTATCCTGTCCTCGCTCAAGGGCGTTGGTTACGGTTCGGGCGACATGGATATGCCGATCGTTACCGGTCAGGATGCTGAACTGCCGTCGGTTAAGTCGATCTTGGCTGGTGAGCAGTACTCCACCATCTTCAAGGATACCCGTGAACTTGCACGCGTGACCGTTTCGATGGTGGACAGTGTGCTTGCAGGCGAAAAGCCGACCATCAACGACACCAGCACTTACGACAACGGTGTGAAGGTTGTTCCTTCCTACCTGCTTGAGCCGATCATGGTTGATAAATCCAACTGGGAAGAAATCCTTGTTGGTTCAGGCTACTACACCAAAGAAGAAGTGCAGTAAGCACTTGAACTTTGAAGGCCCCGGCGGAGACGCCGGGGTCGCTTTTCTCAAACGTGATCGGGCGATCAAGCCCGACTGGTTTCCAGGAAAACAAAGACCAAAGCAGACTTAAGGCGCCGTTGCAGTGTCAATGGCAGTGGGAGGACCGGATGGATACCATCCTGGAAATGAAGAACATCACCAAGACTTTCCCGGGTGTGAAGGCACTTGATGATGTTAGTATTAAAGTCGAGCGCGGCGAAATTCATGCGCTTTGTGGCGAGAATGGTGCCGGCAAATCCACGCTGATGAAGGTGCTGAGCGGGGTCTATCCGCATGGTACCTATGAAGGTGACATCCTTTATGACGGCGGGGTGCAGGAATTCAAGGATATCCGCGACAGTGAAGATCGCGGGATTATCATCATCCATCAGGAGCTGGCCCTGGTGCCGCTTCTGTCGATTGCTGAAAATATCTTTCTGGGCAACGAGATCAGTGAAAACGGCGTTGTGAACTGGCCTGCGACGTTTGCGCGCACGGGCGAATTGCTGAAAAAAGTGGGTTTGAAAGAGAACCCGGCAACGCTTGTGACCAATATCGGGGTCGGTAAACAGCAGCTTGTTGAAATTGCCAAGGCGCTTTCAAAAAAGGTGAAGCTTCTGATTCTGGACGAGCCAACGGCAAGTCTTCAGGAAAATGACAGTCAGAAGTTGCTGGACCTTTTGCTGGAATTCAAGGCGCAGGGCATTACCTCGATCCTGATTTCGCATAAGCTTAACGAAATCAACCGGGTTGCAGACCGCATCACGATCATTCGTGATGGCAAGTCGATTTCGACCCTTGATGCACGTGGTGGCAATATTACCGAAGACGATATCGTCAAGGATATGGTCGGGCGTGATATGGCGCACCGCTATCCGGACCGCACGCCCAATATCGGTACCGAAAAGCTGATGGAGGTCCGCAATTGGTCGGCAACCCATCCGCTTCATCCCGAGCGCAAGGTTGTTGACAATGTCAATATCGACGTTGCTGCCGGCGAGGTTGTCGGGATCGCGGGTCTGATGGGGGCCGGACGAACCGAGCTTGCCATGAGCATCTTTGGCCAATCCTATGGCACCGATATTTCGGGCGAAGTTCTGATCAATGGCAAGCCTGTTGATGTATCGACCGTCGAGAAGGCGATTGCATCGGGCCTTGCCTACGTTACCGAAGACCGTAAGGAAATGGGGCTGATCCTTGAAGAAAGTATCACGACCAACATTACGCTGGCGAACTTGCCGGGTGTTTCGGAAAACGGTGTTCTCAATGACGGCGCAGAACGATCCGTTGCCGAGGAATATCGCAACAAGATCAACATTCGCACCCCGAATGTTGCGCAAAAGGTCATGAACCTCTCGGGTGGCAACCAGCAGAAAGTCGTTTTGTCCAAATGGCTGTTTGCTGCACCTGAAGTGCTCATTCTTGATGAGCCGACCCGCGGTATTGATGTCGGGGCGAAATACGAAATTTACACGATTATCAACCAACTGGCTGCCGACGGTAAGGGGGTCATCATGATCTCGTCGGAAATGCCGGAGCTTCTGGGCATGTGCGATCGCATCTACGTGATGAACGAAGGTGAGATCAAGGGGCAGCTTGCGGCAAAGGACGCAAGCCAGGAAGCAATCATGCGCATGATCCTGAAGGCGTGAGGAATAGACAATGACGGATACTGAAACCAAATCAATCGGCTACTATCTGCGCACCCACATTCGTGAATACGGCATGGTTGTTGCGCTGGTTGCCATTCTGGCCTTCTTCCAGGTTTTGACCGACGGCATCATGCTCAAGCCGGTCAACCTGACCAACTTGTTCCTGCAAAACAGCTATATCATCATCATGGCTGTTGGCATGTTGCTGGTGATTGTCGGCGGTAATATTGACCTGTCAGTCGGCTCTGTTGTCGGCTTTATCGGCGCGTTGGCCGCCGTGATGATTGTCAATTGGGATTTGCCGACGGTCCTTGTTATCCCGGTCTGCCTGATCGCGGGTGCGATCATTGGTGCGGCCCAAGGGTATTGGGTGGCCTATTGGCGTATTCCGTCCTTTATCGTGACACTGGCTGGCATGCTGGTGTTCAAGGGGCTGACGCTGGCCCTTTTGGGCGGGGCATCGGTTGGTCCGTTCCCCGACAGCTTCCAGGCAATGTCATCGGGCTTCATCCCCGACTTTCTTGGTGGTTTCATTGAGGGACGATTCAACGTCTTCTCCATGACGCTGGGTGTGGTTCTGGCAGCACTTCTGCCAATCCTTGGCCTGCGGTCGCGCGCCAAGCAGGCGAAGTTTGCCGCGGTTGAGGAACCGATGGCAGTGTTTGTCACCAAACATGCGGTTGCAGGGATTGCGATCCTGTTTGTGACCTATCTGCTTTCGACCTATCGCGGATTGCCGAACATTCTGGTGATCATGGCGGTTCTGATTGCGATCTTTACCTTCATCACCAACAGCACGACCTTGGGTCGTCGCATCTATGCGCTCGGCGGGAATGAAAAGGCCGCCAAGCTTTCAGGCATTAACACCAAGCGCCTGACCTTCTTCACCTTTGCCAATATGGGCATGCTTGCCGCGCTTGCGGGGCTGGTTTTTGCCGCACGTCTGAACACGGCAACGCCGAAAGCGGGCCTTGCGTTCGAGCTTGACGTGATCGCTGCTGTATTCATCGGTGGTGCATCGATGTCGGGTGGCGTAGGTAAAGTGATCGGTGCTGTGGTTGGCGCGCTGATCATGGGTGTCATGAATAACGGGATGTCGATTATCGGTGTCGGTATTGACTGGCAGCAGGTGATCAAGGGCCTTGTGCTTTTGGCGGCTGTGATCTTCGACGTCTACAACAAGAACAAGGCGTAACAACACGTTGACGCGGAACGATGCGCACCGGCCTCACACCAGTCGGTTTCCCTGACCGATTGCCGGTGCGTATCGTTCAATGTCCTGTGTGTGGCTGTACCAACCGCACATGACCGGATCCGTCACGATAATAAGTCAAAAAGGAAAACGGGCATGACGAAGTTCAAACCGGCTCCCTGGCCGCGTACCTTGCGGTCACAAGAAGGTTGGTTCGGCGGAACCAGCAAGGACAATATCTATCACCGCAGCTGGATGAAGAACCAGGGTCTGCCGTCGGATCTCTTTGATGGGCGACCGGTGATTGGCATTTGTAATACCTGGTCTGAACTGACCCCATGCAACGCCCATTTGCGTGATCTGGCCGAACGGGTCAAACACGGCATTTACGAAGCAGGTGGCCTGCCGCTTGAATTCCCGGTTTTCTCGACCGGTGAAAGCACGCTGCGTCCAACCGCAATGATGTTCCGTAACCTGGCTTCGATGGATGTCGAGGAAATGCTGCGCGGAACGCCACTTGACGGTGTTGTCCTGATGGTGGGTTGCGACAAAACCACGCCATCGCTTCTGATGGGGGCGGCCAGCGTTGATATCCCGGCGATTGTCGTCACCGGTGGTCCGATGCTGAACGGCAAATGGCGCGGTGAGGATATCGGATCGGGCACCTCTCTTTGGCAGCTTGCCGAGGCGCGCAAGGCCGGCAAGATCAGCACCGAAGATTTCCTTGAAGCCGAAATTGCCATGTCGCGATCCCCAGGGTCGTGTAACACCATGGGCACGGCCTCAACCATGGCCAGCATGGCCGAGGCGCTTGGCATGGCGCTTTCGGGCAATGCCGCGATCCCGGCTGTTGATAGCCGTCGTCGTGTAATGGCGCATGTGACGGGTCGTCGCATCGTTCAGATGGTCAAGGATGACCTCAAGCCGTCTGACGTTATGACCAAGGAGGCGTTCGAAAACGCCATTCGCGTCAATGGTGCGATTGGCGGATCGACGAACGCGGTGATCCATTTGTTGGCGATTGCCGGGCGTGTCGGTATTGACCTGTCCCTTGATGACTGGGATCGCTTGGGCAAGGATATCCCGACCATCGTCAACCTGCAGCCATCTGGCGACTACCTGATGGAGGAGTTCTTCTATTCCGGTGGTCTGCCTGTGGTGATCAAGGCGCTGGCCGAGGCAGGCAAGCTTCACAACGATGCCCTGACCGTCTCGGGTGAAACCATGTGGGATCAGGTCAAGGATGTGCGCAACTGGAACGAGGACGTCATTCGCCCGTTCGACAGGGCCCTGACCGAAAGCGGTGGCATTGCCGTGGTCAAGGGTAACCTTGCGCCCAATGGTGCGGTGATTAAGCCATCAGCTGCAACGCCCGAGCTTCTGACGCATCGCGGTCGCGCCGTGGTGTTTGAGGACATCGACGATTACAAGGCCAAGATTTATGACGAGGACCTTGATATCGATGAAACCTGCATCATGGTTCTGAAGAATTGTGGTCCGAAAGGTTATCCGGGCATGGCAGAGGTCGGCAATATGGGCCTGCCGCCCAAGGTGCTGCGCAAGGGCATCACGGACATGGTGCGGATTTCGGATGCGCGTATGAGCGGTACGGCCTATGGCACCGTTGTGCTTCATACCTCGCCGGAGGCTGCTGCCGGTGGCCCGTTGGCTGTCGTTAAGAATGGCGACATGATCGAGCTTGATGTGCCCAACCGTCGCCTGCATCTCGATATCAGCGATGAAGAACTGGCTCAGCGCCTGAAAGACTGGAAAAACAGCGTTCCGGTCCCGGAAAGCGGCTATGCCTCGCTTTACTACAAGTCGGTGATTGGTGCCGATCGCGGGGCAGACTTCGACTTCCTTGTCGGCCATCGTGGCAACGCAATTCCGAAGGATAGCCACTAGGGTACCCTAAGGCTAACCCAGATCGAAAATTTGAAGCCGGCTGGTGCAGATGCGTCAGCCGGCTTCTTTTTTCCGTGGGGCTTTGCGATTACTCGATAATCGCGCGGATCGCCGCAGGCAAGTCCTGATAAGCGGTTGCCACAGCATCCGCGCCAAGTGTGTTCGCACGGGTGTCATCGATTTCCATGGCAACGGCAATCACATGAATGCCAGCCGCGCGGGCGGCGTTTACGTCATTGGCGTGATCGCCGACCATGATGGCGGTGTCGGTTGATTTATCAAAGCCAAGCTGGCCCAACACAAAGTCAAGGAAACAGCCATCGGGTTTTTTGACCTCAAAGCTGTCGCCACCAGCGATGACGCTGAACAGGTCCGCGACACCAAGTTTGGTCAGGATTGCCTTGCACGGGGCTTCGGGTTTGTTCGATGCCAGCGCAATCGTCCAGCCATCTGATTTCAGTTGGCGCAGGACGGGTTCGGCATGTTCAAAAAGGCGGGTATAGGCGTAGTCGGTTTCGACATATCGCGCGTTGAAATCGACATTAAGCTCGTCAAGCATCGCATCCGTGGGCTCGGATCCGCGTGCGGCAAAGGCGCGTTTGGTCAGCATCCATGTGCCATCACCCAGCATGGCTTCAATATCATGACGAACAAGTGGCGCATGACCGTGGGCGGCCAGCAAATCATTCATTGCAAACAGGATGTCATCGACCCCGTCAATCAGGGTGCCATCAAGGTCGAACAGAATGAATTTGGCCATCGGGTGGGGCTCCTTGGATGTGAATTGGTGACAGTGGTGGCAAGTGCAGCATGGTTTATAGGAACTTAACGGAAACCGTGCCATTAACAATCGGTAACATCTGCTAACAGCCGGTAACAAAACGTGATTCTTTATGGGCTTTTGCTTGAAAAGAATATGTTCTAAGACTTGCTGCGAATTGGATTATTTGCATCACAACCATTGTGATAATGCTTTCAAAGGGGATGCTGCGAAACCGCAGCCAACAGGGTAATAGATGTCGCTTGAGCTAAGTGTTGTTGTTTTGGCCGCCGGTATGGGTACGCGCATGAAAAGCGCCTTGCCCAAAGTCATGCACAAAGTTGCCGGCAAGCCGATGGTCAATCACGTCATTGATACCGCAGCCCACCTGAAGGCGGCAAAGACCATGGTGGTTGTTGGCCCGGATATGCCCGACTTGATCAAGGCCGTTGCCCCGCATCCGACCTTTGAACAAACTGATCGTCTTGGCACGGCACACGCTGTTCTTGCCGCCAAGGATGGCTTGAAGGGCCTTACGGGCAATGTTCTGGTGCTCTATGCTGACAGCCCGCTTTTTACCGCTGAAACTCTGGCGCGCCTTGTTGCTGCGCGCGAAGAAAATGATCATGCCGTTGCGGTTCTGGGCTTCCGACCCGAAGACCCGACCGGTTATGGCCGTTTGGTAACAGATCAGAACGGCAACCTGACCGCGATTGTCGAGGACAAGGAATGCAACGACGCGCAGCGTCAGATCAATTTCTGCAATTCCGGGGTGATGTGTTTCAAGGCCGAGGACATGATCGCAACCCTTGAGGCGATTGATAACGCCAATGCCAAGGGTGAGTACTATTTGACCGACGCGGTCGAAGTTGCGCAGAAGAATGGTCAAAGCTGTGTTGCGGTCGAGGTCGATGAGGCAGAGACACTTGGTGTTAATTCCCGCACCCAGTTGGCGGTTGCCGAAGCCATCCTGCAAGATCGCCTGCGCGAGGCTGCGATGGCAGAGGGTGCTACCTTGGTTGATCCGGCATCCGTGTTCCTTAGTGCCGATACCAAACTTGGCCGGGATGTCATTGTTGAACCCAATGTGGTCTTCGGACCCGGCGTGACCGTGGGCGACAATGTTGTGATCAAGGCGTTCAGCCACCTTGAAAGCTGTGTAGTTGGCAATGGTGCCGATATCGGGCCTTATGCCCGCTTGCGACCGGGAGCAGAAATTGGTGCCGGTGCGCGGGTTGGCAACTTTGTTGAAATCAAGAAGGCCGTTGTTGAAGACGGGGCAAAGGTCAATCACCTGAGCTATATCGGTGATGCCCGTGTCGGCACCAAGGCCAATATCGGGGCCGGAACCATCACGTGCAACTATGACGGTTTCCGCAAACAGCATTCCGACATTGGGGCAGGGGCCTTTATCGGTTCGAACTCGTCGCTTGTCGCACCCGTCGAGATTGGCGATGGCGCGATTGTCGGCGCGGGCAGCACGATCACCGGCAAGGTCGAAGCGGACGCACTGACCCTGACAAGGGCCGAACGGATCGAGAAAAAGGGCTGGGCGGCCAAGTTTCGCGAAAAAATGCGCGAACTGACCGGCAAAAAGTAGCCCAAACAAAGATTTTTGAAATTGCCACTCGCCTCCGGGTGGCCTGAAGACACGCGATACAAAGCAGGAAGAAAACCAATATGTGCGGCATTATCGGGATTATCGGCAAAGACAGCGTCAGCGAGCGTATTCTTGAGGGGCTGAAGCGTCTTGAGTATCGCGGTTATGACAGTGCCGGGATTGCGACACTGGTCAATGGCCATATCGAACGCCGCCGTGCCGAAGGCAAACTGATCAATCTTGCAAATCGTTTGGCTGACGAACCGCTGGCGGGGGATGTCGGTATTGGTCATACCCGCTGGGCAACCCATGGTGTGCCGACTGAAAACAACGCCCATCCGCACACCGATGGCAAGGTTGCTGTTGTCCATAACGGCATCATTGAAAACTTCCAGGAAATCAAGGCGGAGCTGTCTGCCAAGGGAGGTGTGTTTGCCACCGACACCGACACCGAAGTGGTCGTGCATCTGGTGTCTGATTTCCTTGATCAGGGTAAGAGCCCGCGTGACGCGGTTGCCGCCACCCTGCATCGCATCGAAGGCGCCTTTGCCCTTGTGATCATGATTGCCGGTGAGCATGACGTGATCTTTGGGGCACGCCGTGGAACGCCGCTTGCCGTTGGTTTGGGCGAGGGCGAGATGTATCTCGGTTCCGATGCCATGGCGCTGTCCCACCTGACCAACAAACTTATCTATCTTGAAGAAGGCGACTGGGTCGAAATGACCCGTGAGAGCGTTCAGGTCCGCGATGAAAATGACGAAGACGTCATCCGCGAAACCAAGCTTTCGGCCGTTTCCGGTGCCATGATGGGCAAGGGCAACTACAATCACTTCATGCAGAAGGAAATCTTCGAACAGCCTGCAGTGATTGGCGATACCCTGCATGCTTTCATCAACCCGGCGACCCAGACGATCAAACTGCCCGACATGCCGTTTTCCTTTGCCGATGCAACGCGTTTGACGATTGTCGCCTGCGGCACGTCCTATTACGCCGGGCTGGTGGCAAAACACTGGATCGAACGTTATGCCGGTCTGGGGGTGGATGTCGACGTCGCATCCGAGTTCCGTTATCGCTGCCCGCCACTGCCGAAAGGCGGCGTCGCCCTGTTCATTTCGCAGTCGGGAGAGACGCTTGATACCCTGGCTGCCCTTCGGTATGCCAAATCCAAGGGCCAGAAGATCGTTTCCATCGTCAACGTGCCCGAAAGTACGATTGCGCGTGAAAGTGACGTGGTGCTTCTGACCTATGCCGGGCCTGAAATCGGGGTGGCCTCCACCAAGGCCTTTACGACACAGCTCACGGTTCTCGCCTGCCTTGCGGTGACCATCGGCCGTGAGAACGGAACCCTTGCCAAGGACGAGGAAGGCGCCATCGTCAGTGCGCTGACCGAAGTGCCAAAACACGCTGCCGAAGTCCTGCATCATGACGAGGCGCTTAAACAGCTCGCCCTTGATGTCGCCGACGCGCGCGATGTGCTTTATCTCGGCCGTGGTCTTGGTTACCCGATCGCGATGGAAGGGGCGCTTAAGCTCAAGGAAATTTCCTATATCCACGCCGAAGGCTATGCCGCTGGTGAAATGAAGCACGGCCCGATTGCCCTGATTGATCAGTCGGTTCCGATCATCGTCATTGCCCCGTCCGATGAGCTGTTTGAAAAAACCGCCTCAAACATGCAGGAAGCTGCCGCACGTGGTGGTCGTGTGATCTTTATCTCGGACGCGCCGGGGCTTGCCAAACTGGGCGATATGGCATCGGCCACGATCGAACTCCCCAAGGTCGCCGACTTCGTCGCACCGATCCTGTACACCATCCCGGTACAGATGCTGGCCTATCACGTTGCCGTTCACAAAGGCACCGACGTTGATCAGCCACGCAACCTCGCCAAATCGGTGACGGTCGAGTAACAGATAAAGACACTTACCAATGGAAATATAACAAGCCGGATGGGTCATCATCCGGCTTGCTTTGCTTTGTGGGTATCTCGGTGATCTTTATGCCTGCGCAGCTACATCATTTCCGACTGATCGAACGGCCTTTTCTCGTGCAGGTATTTGGAAAACCGCTCCATGAAGGGGGCGAATTCCGCTGCAAGGAAATGATAGAGCGGGCCGTCCTCAAGCAGTTCAATTTTGACCGGTATCCTGTCCTTGGCAAAGGCGCCTTCGGTAATCATCAGGTCAATCGTACTGTCCTCGGCAAGGAAGCGATCAAAGGTGCCTGAATTGTAATGCTGAATAATATCGTCAACGTCGTTATGGCCGCTTTTGCGGAGCATGTTTTTGTTCAGGTAATCTTCCTGCCATGCAATGCCAATCGTGTAGCCGATTGTGTCATCTGAATGCAGTTTGCTGCCAGGCATCCCCCACAGACTGCTGGTTACTGCGATTAACGGGATATCTGATCGAACATATGGTTTGGTGTAATGTGCCGCGCCAACAGGAAGCCTGAAGAGTTCGCCATCAATGCGACCATTATTGAATGCGACAAAACCTCTGCGTCCGGGAAGATCGATCAACTCAATCGGGCAGCCTAAATCTTCGTATATCCCGCTTAAGATGGTGGCGATATAATTTGATAGCCTGTCATTAATCACAATGCCCAATCGCTTCGGGCATTCATCCTTGGGTTGCGCATAAGAGAAGCTTGGCAGCAAAAGCGCGAAGCCAAGTGCCAGAATCTGAATAATGCGTGTGCCGGATGTCATCAGACTTGCTATTTCGTGTATGAATACAAAAACTTGTCTTCTCAATAGATTTGCGGTTTTACCATAATTGACAAGACTAACGGTGTGAAATTTTTGACCTGAACCAAGGGGCGGATCAATGCCGGATACGATGATAGCACGATGCATGCATTGGCGCCTCGGACAGGTTCTTGTTCTTTGCGCATTATTGCTGCTTGTCGGGTGCGCAACAGCTCGACAAACCCCCGATGACATCGCTACGCTGTCTTGTATTGAAAAGCTGCAGCTTGCCGATATTCAGGTGATTGGCAGCGACGTTCGAAACGCGTCTGTTGCAAAGGTCGAAGAGTACCCGTTTCTTCGGGCCAATCGAAACTCTGTTTTGATGGGGCAGCAGGTCGGGGCGGCGTTGGATCAAGATGACGAAGTATTGGCAAGTGAGCTGTTTGCTGATTGGGTGACGCAGATGCGTGTACTTGATCGAACTGCACGCGCCAGTGAAATGCGCAATTTGTCAGTCAAACCGGTTGTCACTGTTTCGGAGCAAGAGGCCTGTGCAAACAGCTTGGCGGGGGCCTTGCAGACTGACGATTTTGCACAACTGAGCGATGCTGTGTTCGTCCCCGATGACTATCTTGATTTCCAACGGGTTTCCGGTTTGTATCCCGTGACGGCTTTTCCCGCTTATTTCGGTTATGAAGCTTGGAAGAGGGATAATCTTCAAACTTTTACGCTGTCAGAGGACGACCTTCAGGAGTCCGGGGATTGGTTGATCTATGCGCCTTCTGGCGCCGGGGCCAAACCCGCGAACATCAAGGCTGTAAACATCAGCCAGGATAAATTCGGACGTTTGCTGCCCACGGCCTCAGAATTGGAAGCATTGGCGCAACAATACGCACCAAAACTTCGCATTGATACGAGAAGTGATAGTGACCTGATTGGTTTGCCCGCGCTTCAAAGCCGGGATGCGCGATCAGAGGTCGATCTATCAACGCCAGTCATGTTTTATCGGTTGTCGCATACCTATTTCGGGGGAGAATGGGTGCCCCAGATTGTTTATTCGGTGTGGTTTCCTGAGCGCCCCAAAGTCGGTTTCCTTGATATCCTTGCAGGTCATCTGGACGCGCTGATCTGGCGGGTCACACTAAACCGGGACGGAGTGCCGATCATGGCCGACAGTATCCATGGCTGCGGTTGTTACCATATGTTCTTCCCGACGAACGGCGTGAAGCGCCTCCATGCACCGGAAGACGACGACATCCGGGAAACGGCTGAAACCCCCGCAGGGTTCCTTGAATCGGAAACCCTGGCGCGACCTGTTCTTTGGATCGATGACACAAGTCATTATCTGCTTGCTGTTACGCAAGCTGACACGCAAGGAGAGCGGTCCTCCGCAATCCCCGTCGTGCTGCAACCCGAGCAGCATCTTACGAGCCTCCCGCTTGCGGATGGAACAGGATATGCCAGCCTTTATGACAAAGACGGCTTCATCCCCGGTACAGATCGGTTGGAGCGTTTTATCCTTTGGCCGATGGGGATTGCACGACCCGGCGCAATGCGCCAGTGGGGGCGTCACGCAACGGCCTTTGTCGGACGGCGTCACTTTGATGATCCTGTGATGTTGGGGCGCTATTTCGGTTTCCCAGCGCCTGATTAACCCGGCATAATGACCCTGCAACCAAAGGCCAGGATTCTGCCGTGACATTCCCCGATGCCATCAAGTCAGGTTTTCAAACTACGTCGTCTTTCAGGGCAGGGTATCGCGATCTGCCTTCTGGTAATGGCAGTTGTTGGTACTTGTCGGCGGGCTTGTTGCTGTCCTGTTTGACCGCTTTTTGTTTGCCATGTCGGGCGGTGGATTTATTGGTGTGGCCTTCCGAGGTGAAGCAGCGTTCCAATCCAATCTGAACTTTCACAGGGCGTGTCTCATCGTCAGTGGCTCGAGAAAGGTTGCATCGGGCCATTGGAAATGTTTTGATCCCGCGACATCAAAAAGCACGCAGTTTCATACTGCGCTGCAATGACGCGAGAACGGCAAAAATCGTGACATTTCCGCGTCTTTTTACATCTCCCTATTGACTTTGGACAGGTACTCCAATAAATGCTGTTAGCACTCGCCGGGGGTGAGTGCTAATACGGGCTCATCCCGGTTAGTCTTAGTTATTAACGAGCCTTAGCTTAAACACGGAGTTGTCTAAAATGAAGTTCCGTCCGCTGCATGATCGAGTGCTGGTACGTCGTGTCGAATCCGACACCAAAACTGCCGGTGGCATCATTATTCCGGATACCGCCAAAGAAAAACCGCAGGAAGGCGAAGTCGTCGCTGTAGGTTCTGGCGTTCGCAAAGACGATGGCTCGGTTGTAGCCCTCGACGTCAAAGCAGGTGACAAAGTCCTGTTTGGCAAATGGTCGGGCACCGAAGTCAAGGTTGACGGCGAAGAGCTGTTGATCATGAAAGAATCCGACATCATGGGCATCATGGAATAAGTCAGCCCTTTGGGTGACTTAAAATTCCACGTTCATCCGTCTCATAGAGAGGAAAGAATATTATGGCTGCTAAAGACGTAAAATTTTCCACCGATGCACGCGCAAAAATGCTGCGTGGCGTCGACATCCTGGCAGACGCTGTCAAGGTAACGCTTGGCCCGAAAGGCCGTAACGTTGTTATCGAAAAGTCCTTCGGCGCACCGCGCGTAACCAAGGACGGTGTTTCGGTCGCCAAAGAAATCGAACTGACCGACAAGTTCGAAAACATGGGCGCACAGATGGTTCGCGAAGTCGCGTCGAAAACCGCCGATCTGGCTGGTGACGGCACCACGACCGCAACCGTTCTGGCACAGGCCATCGTTCGTGAAGGCAACAAGTCTGTTGCTGCCGGCATGAACCCGATGGACCTTAAGCGCGGTATCGACCTTGCGACCAACAAAGTGATCGAATCGATTTCGAGCCGTGCACGTAAAGTTGCTGGCCGTGACGAAATCGCACAGGTTGGTAACATCTCGGCTAACGGTGACCGTGAAGTCGGCGACATGATCGCTGAAGCCATGGAAAAAGTTGGCAACGAAGGTGTTATCACCGTTGAGGAAGCAAAAGGCCTGCACACCGAACTCGACGTTGTCGAAGGCATGCAGTTCGACCGTGGTTACCTGTCTCCGTACTTCGTAACCAACCCGGAGAAAATGGTCGCAGAAATGGATGCTCCGTACATCCTGCTGTTCGACAAGAAAATCTCCTCGCTTCAGCCGATCCTTCCGCTGCTTGAGTCGGTCGTTCAGTCCGGCAAGCCGCTTCTGATCATTGCTGAAGACATCGAAGGCGAAGCACTGGCAACCCTGGTTGTCAACAAGCTGCGCGGTGGTCTGAAAATCGCTGCTGTTAAAGCACCGGGCTTCGGCGACCGTCGTAAAGCGATGCTCGAAGACATTGCCATCCTTACCGGTGGTCAGGTTGTCTCCGAAGATCTCGGCATCAAGCTGGAAAGCGTTACGCTTGACATGCTCGGTACCGCGAAATCGGTTACCATCACCAAAGAAGAAACCACCATCGTTGATGGTGCTGGTGAGAAAGCACAGATCGAAGCACGCGTTGGCCAGATCCGTGCCCAGATCGAAGAAACCACCTCTGACTACGATCGTGAAAAACTGCAGGAACGTCTTGCGAAACTCGCAGGCGGCGTTGCAGTGATCAAGATCGGTGGCGCTTCGGAAGTCGAAGTTAAAGAACGTAAAGACCGCGTCGACGATGCCCTGCACGCAACCCGCGCTGCTGTCGAAGAAGGCATTGTTGCTGGTGGTGGTACGGCTCTGCTGTACTCGGTTCACGCGCTCGAAGGTCTCGAAGGTGAAAACCACGACCAGACCATCGGTGTTGACATCGTTCGCCGTGCCCTGCAGGCACCGGTTCGCCAGATCGCCCAGAACGCGGGTGTTGACGGTGCGGTTGTCGCAGGCAAGCTGCTTGAGCAGGACGACGTTGAATACGGTTATGACGCTCAGAAGGGCGAATACACCAACCTCGTTAAAGCTGGCATCATCGACCCGGCCAAAGTTGTTCGTACTGCCCTGCAGGACGCAGCATCGGTCGCAGGTCTGCTGATCACCACCGAATGCATGATCGCCGAGAAGCCGGAAGACAAACCGGCAGCCGGTGGCGCGCCTGACATGGGCGGCATGGGTGGTATGGGCGGCATGGGTGGCATGGGCTTCTAAGCCTTACCAACCAACCGACCAAGCACTACGAGAAGGGCTCCGCATTTGCGGAGCCCTTTTTGTTTTGGGTACTAATTTGACTAGATGTGTTTTGCGCTTATGCAAGGCAGCTTTGATTGCGGCCGCGTTCCTTGGCCTGATACAGCGCATGGTCAGCACGCCTGAGCACGTCTTCGGGCATTTCGCCGCCTTGATAACAGGCAATGCCGGCACTGATCGTCACCGGGATTTCTAATTCGCCGACTGTGGTTGTCGATTTTTCGATCCGCTCGCGGATACGTTCGGCGACAAAGCGGGCGGCTTTGCCATCCGTATCGGGAAGGAGAACAACAAATTCCTCACCCCCCAATCGGAAGAACAATTTTTCCTCTTCAAAGCGCAGGGTGTTGTACGCCGTTCTGGTCACGTGCTGCAGAACCAGGTCACCGGTACTGTGCCCATAGCTGTCGTTGACATGCTTGAAGTGGTCGATATCGAGCATCACCAGCGAATACGGTTCCCCGCCACGACTGGTTTTGGCATGAATGCGTGCGATGCGGTCTTCAAAGGCCGTTCGGTTAAGAAGGCCAGTGAGCGGATCATGAAATGCCTCGAATTCCAGGTTAAGGTTGCGCAGTTTCTGACGATGAATGTTCTTGAGCAAACCGATCACCCGGACCGGCTTGTTAAAACGGTCACGTTCGGTCACCGAGCAAGTGTGGGAAAACCATTCCCAGGCATCGCTTTTGCCAATCTGGATCCGGGCGTCGACTTCGAACGACGGCGTGAGGCCGTCGAGATGTGCGTTCAGTGCCAAATTGAAGGCATGACGATCATCTGAGTGAATGCGTTGACGCAAGTTGTCCACGTCGATTTGTTTGTCGTCCTTGTCAATATCGAGCAACCGATAGAAACTATCCGAGAAATAGCCGCGTTTCTCGGCAATGTTCCAATCCCAAAGGCCCTGGCCCGCGGTATCGAGTGCGAACTGCAAGCGTTGATCAAGGGCGCGGCGTCTTCGTTCGCTGTTGCGTTTTGCCTGCCGGTCAAGCCAGATGCGAAGAAGCAGGACTCCTGAAACCGCGACAATAATGATCGAGGCAATGATCGCGTTGCGGCGGGTCGAATGATAGGCCTCAAAAAAGCGGTTGGTTGAGATCTGCAGATATACCGTAAGGGGCAGGTCGGGCAGATTGGCGTGTGCCAGCACGATATTATCGCTGATCTGCGCCACTTCGGCATGCAGGGTTTCATTGCCGTCGTCGGGATGCCAGTATTCGGTTTCTTCCGCTGCGCCAAGCCAGTCAGTCACTGTATCGGCCAGTGCATACTGGTTCGTCAGGATGTTGCCGCTGTTTGCCCCCGCGACGCGAATTTTTGCCTCTGTCAGGAACTTCTCAAGTGGGGTGTTCTCATAGGGGCTGCCGACCGTCACCAGAATGATGACAACGCCAGCAAAGCTGCCATCGTCACGCCAGATGCCACGTTCGGTCGCAATTTCATCGGCTTTAAGGCCCAGTTCCCCGGACTGCAAAAAGGCTGGTTCAACCCATGCATCCCGATGACGTGACAGGATGGCATCGGTATCAAGCATCTGTTCCGCGATGTTCTGGAAGGTGAAGCTTTCGGAAACTTCGCCGGTTTCAAGGATATGAATGAAACCGGTGATGTCGCTGTCATTCTGAACAATTGCTGTCATTTGCTTTTTAAGCGGGACGGGCATCGTATCGGTGTCTGAAAGCCTGCGTGTTGCGATCAGCGCGATATTGTCCGCCTTGGTCAGGATCGCCGACAGGCTATCGGCATAGGTCGATATGCCGAACGCGGCGGTATCAAGTGCCTTTTGCGACGCAATGAGATGTTCCTTAACCGTTTGATTGGCAAGCATGAACAGAACGCCCAGCAGCAACCCGATTGACAGAAAGATGCTGAGGAACTCTTCGCCAAGAATCTGGCGCCATTCATGATGTTTACGACGGGCAGGAGACACGATCAGTCGCCCCCGTGCTGTGCAAGGATTTCAAGCATCTTGTTCGAAATGCCGATTTCGCGGGCCATTTCGTCCTGGCGACTTGCCAGACCGCGCCGAACAGACTCACGTTCCTGATTGCTGGGAGCGGTGATTTTAATGCCGTGTTCACGCAGCAGTGCCATTGAGGATTCCTGATGGCTTACGGCGCGTTCTCGGCCATCCGAAATCATATCCTCCCAGCTGTCGGTAAGGACCTTGCGCTGGGGTTCGGACAGGCGTCTCCAGATGTCGCCGGAAATCAGCGGTACATAGAACGGATAGTAGGAATGGCTAAGGAACGCATGCGTCAGGCCATGTTCCCACAAGGACGCGCTGACGACCGTGCTGCTGGTGGTCAGCAAACCGTCAATCTCGCCGCGATCAAGTGCATCGGGAACATTGGGCCAGGGGATCAGCACCGGTTCCGCGCCAAGGGCAGCAAGGCGCAGTGCATTTGCATCCCCGCCCGCATAACGGATGCGAAGTCCCTTAAGGTCGTCAAAGCGGCGAATGACTTTCTTGCGGGTGAAAATATGCGCTGGGCCAAGGTCAAGCCATTTGCCGATCACCTTGACATTCAATTGCGTTTCGAGGGAATCCTCAAGCGCTTCTCCGACCGTGCCATCAACAAATCTGCGAACATCTTGCGCCTCAAGCCCCATGAAATCTGGCAGCAATAGTGCATTCAGGTCGCTGCTATATTGGCCCAGATGCCAGATACCCGGCGCTGCAATCGCGACACGGGTGCTTGAAACGGCTTCGGCGACTTCACGGTCGCTAAATGCCCGGGCTGAATGGACGACGTCAAAATGATGTTCGGAAATTTCCGCGTTCAGCGCGGCCGCATATCTCTGCAGAACCTGCGTTTGAAAGTGAGAGGGTGTATTTTCGGTCGATATCTGGATGTCTGCTGCGAACGCGGGCATCGCCATAAGGACAAGAACCGCTAGCGTCTTAAGGATGGTTCCGGGCATTGAAGGTAACTCGCCATGCATCGCAGGGCCGGGATATGGCCCTGCTGATTTAGAATCGTTCTTTAATGGCGCGAAACTATCTGTGGCGTAGGAGGGCTGCCTTGATGCAAGTCAACAAACCTATGCTTTGGGTTAGTTTTATGCTCTAAAAGTAGAGGTTCCTTCAGCCGAAAAGCTTTTTCAGGTTCCGGGGCTGGCAGCGCAGGTATTGCGGGGCAGCCTTGACTTCTGCGCCCAGCGTTGCGGCGGCATGCCATGGCCAGCGCGGATCATACAGAATGCCGCGGGCAAGGGCGATGGCATCAGCCTGGCCGGTAAATGTAATGGCTTCGGCTTGTTCTGCTTCGGTGATCAGGCCAACGGCAATGGTTGTCAGGTTGGTTTCGGATTTGATCCGAGCCGCAAACGGCACCTGATAATTCGGGCCAAGCGCGATTTTCTGATCGATATGCAACCCGCCGGAGGACACATCAATAAAGTCACATCCGCGCGCATCAAGCAGTTTGGCAAGTTCAACGCTTTGATCAATGTCCCAGCCATCTTCAACCCAGTCGGTTGCTGAAATGCGAATACCAACTGGATAGCTGTTCCCAACTGCCGCACGAATGGCGTCATAGATTTCCAGAACAAGTCGGGTCCGGTTTTCAAAAGAACCGCCATATTCGTCTTCACGCTTGTTGGCGTGTGGCGACAGGAACTGGTGCAACAAATAGCCATGTGCGGCGTGGATTTCGATGGCCTCAAATCCAAGGCGAACAGAACGTTCTGCACTTTCGACAAAGGCCGAAACGATTTCTGCGATGCGTGATTTTGAAAGTGCCTCGGGAATCGGGTCGCCGTCCTTGAACGGGACAGCCGATGGCGCGACGATTTGCCAGCCGTTGGGATGACCGGGATCAATCGCAGCGCCACCATCCCATGGCTTCTCGCAGGATGCTTTGCGCCCCGCATGCGCAAGCTGGATGGCAACCGGCATGTCGGAATGACTGCGCACAGCAGAAAGGGTTTCGGCAAGAGCGGCTTCTGTTTCATCATCCCATAGACCGACATCGCCATAGGTAATGCGGCCTTCGGGTTCGACGGCTGTGGCTTCTATGATCAGAAGTCCGGCACCGGACTGCGCCAGATTGCCAAGGTGCATCGCATGCCAAGGGGATGTTTTGCCGTCTTGGGCCGAATACTGGCACATCGGGGCGATAATGATCCGGTTATCAAGTTCAAGTGACCCCAGTGTCAGGGGAGTGAAAAGTGTGCTCATCGGACGGTTCCTTGGATTTGGGAAGTGGGCAATGCCCGACTGTCTATGCGCCGAGGCTACCGTGCAGTGCGCAAGTGCGCCAGTCGGAAGCCTGATTATTTCAACAGGTGGAATGACTTGTTTGGCTGTCTGCAAAAAGTGCGAAAAAATTCAAAAAAATGAATAGGGACACTTGCGGAAATTTTTGCCCGATCTATCTCAAGGTTGGAACGGGGCATGGTGCCCCGATACGCGCCAAGGTTGCAGCCTGGTCTGGACTGATGGCGCAAGATTGCTCGTCTGTAATGGAGGGTACTATCATGACTGGTCTTCAGACTCTTAATGGATCCCGTCGTCTGGCTTCGACCCCGACATATGGTGATCCTTTCACCCTTATTTCCCGTGATGTCGATCGTATGATCGGTTCGATTTTTGGTGGCCACTCTGCGGCACCGACCGAGGGCGCCGAACCGGCCCAAACGTGGCTGAGCCCGCAGATCGACATCTATGACGGCGAAGATCACTTTGAACTGTCCGCCGAACTTCCTGGCGTGGAGCAGGACGATGTCGATGTCGAAGTTCTCGACGGCGTTCTGACCATCACCGGTGAAAAGAAATTCACCCGTGAAAGCAAGGATGGCGCCCATGTTGTCGAACGCAGCTTTGGCAGCTTCAAGCGGTCATTCCGCCTGAATGATACCATTGACGCGGACAACATTACCGCATCCTTCAAAAATGGTGTTCTGGTACTGACTCTCCCAAAAGTAGCAGAACAGAAGCCTGAGCCGCGCAAGATTGCGGTCTCTGGCTAAGAACTTTCTCTCCTCCCTGAGAAAGCTTGTCCCCTGATAGACTGACGGGCGGTTTTACCGCCCGTCTTTTTTTATGTGGTTCTCACATGTGTGGTCACACGGCGTCTTTGAAGAGTTCATCTTTAAAGGCAACAGGAGAACCACGATGAGTAGCGCACTGGCACAGCTGGCAAACGATTACGCCGCCGCATACAAGGCAGATATGGCGTCTTTCAGGACAAAGGACCAAGCCGAGAAGATTTGCGCAATCGCTGAGCGTGTCGCTCAAAGCTGTTCAGATTTGCAAACAGGCGCCAAATCTGTTGCCTCAGCCAAGAGCGATATCCGTGGTGCCCTTGTCGTCGGCGAGGCCATCGCAAATAAGCTGGCCAAAGAAGACGACGCATGGATTGCCAGACAGGCAACGATTAGCCAGGCCGATTGGCAAAGAAAAGCCCGACAGCAACAGGCAGAGGATCAGAAGCTACTCACAAATCTTGGTGCGGTGACATCGCAACTTGGGAAAGGGAGTGAAGCCGATCCGGTCTATGATCAGCTTGTTGACGGGTTCGAGGATATGCTTAGCTCCGAGGACGAACTGATCGCCTAGCACACACGCGCTAGCGCTATTCAAGGGCCTTTTGTTGGAGATCAAAAGGCCCTTTGGGCTTTCGTTTCCAGTTCATTATGCAGGAGTTGGAAGTGCCTTGTGCGTGCCAGCAAGGTTTTTGGTCGTCCACCATTTTTGCAGGCGGTCAGCAAGCGGTTTGTTGTCGGATGAAACCCATTGGTTGAGCTTCAACTGAAGATAGGTGAATTGTCCGCCAGCGTCATAGCCATCACCCGCCCAGTCTCGACTGACCTCAATTGCACCAATTACATCCTTGTAGGAGACATTAAGAACGGCCAGTTCCTGTGCATACAGGTTTTGCCGCGCCATATCTCTTTCGGTTGCGCCGAATTTTGCGGCGTCGCCACTGACTTTGTGTTGAATAGAATATGTCGGGCACCAATAGCCACGTAATCGCACACAATAGACCCAGGTTTTTGCATCGGGTGCGGGCAGGTTGGGAACCTTCGGCGGGAACAGCGCGCCTATTTCATGCGTACCAGAAAGGCAAACCGCCGTGTAATGGGCAAGGTCCTGATCGCCCTTGCGATAAATAATGGCAGGTGTCGACGGGGACGTGCCACGCCGGGAAAAGCCGTGGCCAAAAATTTGGTCTGGTTGGCGGGTATCGCCGCGCCACGCAAAAAGGGTGCGCGTGCTTTTGTCTGCATTGCGCTTAAGGTCGGGCGGAACCCAAAGGTAATCGACATAAGCGAACGCAGCTTTGGCGTTTGACATCAGTGCCCAGAAATCATCAGCGCAGTTCGTGCCGTACACTTTCTGCTGCTGACCAGAATTCTCAAGATCTAGATTTTCGACATAGAGTTCTATTCCGCCGATCTTTTCAGTTGTCATGACTGCCTCGTTTAACGCGCAAAGTTGCTTGTTGACGGGGAAGTCATGTTGCTGTGAGCAACTGTTAAACCGGATGCGAGAAATCTTTAGCGATGGCTTCGCCTAGCGCCCGACATACCCACTGCAGTGATTAAGCGGCATGTCGAACAGGCCTGTTTCATCAAAGCGCGCCAGTGCGTCTGTCCAGGGTGTAAGGTCGATGTTCTGTGCCTTGAGCCAGTCGGGATTGTAATAGGTATCGCAATAACGATCCCCGCCATCACACAGCAGGGTGACCACCGACCCGGTCTGTCCGGCGGTTTTCATCTCCGAGATCAGCGACAGGGTTGCAATCAGGTTGGTCCCGGTTGAGCCGCCACAGCGTCGGCCAAGATGCTTTTCAAGGTAATAAAGCGCTGCAAAGCTTGCCGCATCCGGGATACGATACATGCGATCCACAACGGTCGGGTTGAAGCTGGGCTCAACGCGCGGGCGGCCAATGCCTTCGACCCGTGATCCCTTGCTGTTGGTGACCGAACAATCACCTGTTTCATAACCATCATAGAAAACCGAGTTTTCAGGGTCGGCGACGCAAAGTTCGCACCCCTGGCCCAAGCTTCGGCCATAGCGGATATAGCGCCCGATGGTCGATGATGTACCGCCCGTTCCGGCACCGACAACAATCCAGCGTGGAATGGGGTGGGGTTCGCGTTTGAGCTGATCAAAGATACTTTCGGCGATGTTGTTGTTGCCCCGCCAGTCGGTCGCACGTTCGGCATAGGTGAACTGGTCCATGTAATGGCCACCCAGTTCGCGCGCCAGACGCTGGGATTCCTCGTAAATCTGGCCGCTATGGTCAACCAGATGGCTTTCGCCGCCATAAAAGGCGATTTGATCAATCTTCTGCTGGGATGTCGATTTCGGCATGACGGCAATAAAACGCAAACCAAGAAGCCGTGCGAAATAGGCCTCTGACACGGCGGTCGAGCCACTTGATGCTTCGATGATCGGCGTGTCCTTGGTGATCCAGCCGTTGCAAAGCCCATACAGAAACAGGGATCTTGCCAGACGGTGTTTGAGGCTGCCCGACGGATGAGTCGATTCATCTTTAAGATACAGGCCGATATCACCAAGCTTTGGCAGATCAAGGCGAATCAGATGGGTGTCGGCAGACCTGTTGAAATCGGCTTCAATCGTGCTGATGGCATCCGCCACCCATTGGCGATCATAGGGCATAAAACATCCTGACGTCGGTTTGGATCATTATGGTGCGTTGTGGGGCTGGCCCTTTGTTGGCATCTGTTTAGGTCAATATAATACAAAAAACGACAGTAAAATTGTGTCGATACATTCTGTGCAGATCTGTCAGGTTCATGTCGATTTTCAACAGATTGGGCTTGATAACACTTTTTTCAAAGCTAACCTCTATTATACAAGGTTCTCGATTCTTTCGATTTGACTGGATGGCTCGCAAATCATGGCTGACGACGATAAGGATCCGTTTAGCGTACGCATGGGTGCCTCGGACATCGGGGCGGCTTATGATGTGCCTGTGCGCGTATCAACGGTGATTGGCAAAAGCCAGATTCAGGTCGCACAACTGATGCGCCTGACCCGCGGTGCCGTGCTTGAACTGGACCGCCGTGTGGGGGAGCCGGTTGATATCTATGTCAATAACCGGCTGGTAGCACGTGGTGAGCTGGTTGTTGTTGATGAAAATCTGGGTGTGACGATTACCGAGGTTGTCAAAAGCGGTATGGTCATCGAGACGCACCACTAATACCTGCCAAGTGCAAAATCAGATAGCTTTTCCCGACCTAAAGCAGGCTTTCGGCCGCAAGGCGTTTATCCACCCGTGCGATTTCTTCGGGGCGCAGACGCGGTTCAAGTGCGGCAATCGCGGCTTGTGGGTCAAGTGGTTCTTCTTCGCCAGCACCAAGCGGGAAGGTGATGGTGCCGCGTGCTGCACGTCTTAGCCAGTAATACGCATCGGCATAATTCTGTTTCACGCCCCAGCCGCGTTCAAGCAAGGCGCCATACATGAACTGCCCGGCATGCATGTTCTCCTGTGCGGCTATTTCAAAATAGTGGGCTGCCTCGACAAAGTTCTGCCGTGCCCCGCGGCCATGAAAATACTGCTCCCCGATCATATAGGCCGCATTGCCGTTATGCGGATCAATCCGCAATGCGCGTTTGAAGTATTTCGTGGCCTGAAAATGGTCATAAGACAGGCCATAACCATTGAAATGCATCAGGCCAAGGTAATAGGTCGCCCCGCCATGATTGGCTCTGGCCGCCTTTTTGAACCAATTGGCGGCCATCCCGTATTCCGGTTTGCCCAGATCGCCACGGAAATACATCAGGCCCAGGGCATATTGCGCGTAAGGATCGTCTTCCGCTGCTGCCAGCTTCCAGAATGACTGTGCGCGCTGATAATCACCCGCCTGATAGGCATAATAGCCGTTTTGATATTCCTTGCTCATGCTGGCAGCCTGGCCTGCCGCCGGGGGCAGCAGCACAGATGCAAACAGGATCAGGGCGAAGATGGGGCGTCGGCCGGAACGGTGGGCCGATGGGGGACGCGTCACGTTATGGAACCATCAGGAATTTGTTTTAAAGAGGGGCACGACCTTGCGGGCGCGTTTTTCGATCGCATCCAGCACACTGGTGATATCAGAGCTTTGCTTGATGCGCTCGCCACTGTGCAGGGCCAGATATTGTCCTGCGTTTTTGTGTTCGTTGCTGAGTTTGATAACCGTGAATAGAGGTGTTTCGTGGGTGGAGCGAAAGATCGAAAACATCGCCATCCCGTCGAGATGGTCAATGGCATAATCCTTCCACGCGCCGCTGGCAACCTGTCGGGAATAGGTATTCATGAGTTTCATGAGTTCAGTCCGGTCAAAATGAACAAAGCTCTTGGCTTTGCGGTATTTGGCCAAATCGAACAATGTTCCCATGAGGTGCTCCGCCAGCGTGTGTCCGTGGTCATCCTTCACCGTGACGGCAACATGACAACCATGTGACACGGTAGCGCGGATTGACCGATGCCTCAAGTTTCAATGGATGAAAAACAGGGTGCCAGAAGGCGGTATTTACAAGCTGCGCGAACGGGTTGGCGGCCAGTCGACCGTCTGCGATCCGGTGTTATAGGGATCTGGCGTGCGATAGCAACTCACAGCCGCAAGCGAGCGATAGCAATAAAGCGGGGTTTCCGGGACCGGATCCTTTTTACAATAAGACTTGCCGTCGATTTTGCGGATGGTTGAGCAATCCTGACCGGTTGAAAGCGAGACCGCGTGGTCAATAAGGGTCTTGTCGGAGTTGACGATGCTGATCACGTCAAAGGCAAGGTACCACTCGCCGCCGGTAAAGATGCTGGTGCCGACAATGTCAGACATCGTCGTGCTGCATCCCGAAACAGCGGACCCCATGACAGCAGCAAACAGCCCGGCCAGAATACGCTGTCGGATGAGGCGCCGTTTGGATGGGCGGTTATGAGCAATCTCGCGACGTTTCATTGTTGTCTCCGTCCGCACATCGGCAATTATGACCGATGACAAGTTCAAATCTGTTCCCTTGCCCCATACATAAGCAAGCCCTGTGCCGGACTGTGCCCGGATGATCGCCAAAGCGACATATGGCAACGATATCACACATTTTCAGCCGTTTGCGTGATCGCCACTTGGTGCAACATTGCTTTGATGGTGGTCGGTAAATCTTTCAAAGCGGTTTAAAACCGGCAAGGAACGGGGGATATTTGGCACTTGGCAGGCAATTCTTTCCCCTTGATAGACTTGTGCCCGATTAAAGCCGTACGGGGGTGATATCGGTGTGTATGATGATGTTGCGATCCCGCCGAATTCCGGGGCGGGTGAAAATAATCATAGGAATGACCCGATTGATGTCGAGCAGACTTGACCCTGTACCCGCTGGCGCGTTAAATCCTTGCCAGAATTTTTTCAGATAAGCGGGCAGGTTGCCCGCTTTATTGTGACCGGATTGGAGCCGTTTTCGTGGTTGATATTTTCCAGGAAGTCGAAGAAGACCTGAAGCGTGAACGCAGCGAAGAGCTGTGGCGCAAATACGGGAAATACGTGATCGGCGTTGCTGCGGCCATCGTTCTGGGGGTTGCCGGTCGTGAAGGCTGGAAAACCTATGAAACCAGCACCAGCATCGAAAACGGAACCCGTCTTGCCAATGCTGTAGAGCTGGCACAAGACAGCGCAACCGACGAGGACGCCGCACTGGCCGCCCTTGATGCGATTATTGCCGACGGCAATGCCGGTTTTGTCGCCCTTGGTCATTTCCAGAAGGCGGCTGTTTATCTGCGTTCGGGCGCAACGCCGTCTGCGATCACCGAACTCGAAGCGATTGCCGGTAATTCCGACATTGATCAGGTTTACCGTGATCTTGCGGTTGTCCAGATCGCAATGAACAGTGCAAGCGCAACCAACGCGCAGGAACTGATTTCGCGCCTGGAACCGATCGCGGTGCCGGAAAACGCCTGGTACTACTCGGCCCGTGAAATGATTGCGCTGTTGCATATCGCCGGTGGCGAGGTCGAGGCAGCCAAGCCGCTTCTCACCGAGATCGCCGATGATAACAGCGCACCGGCGGGCATGCGTGCACGGGCAAGTGAAATTCTCAAGGCTGTTGGTGCCTGACGACACCCGGGCAACAACGGGGCGCGATCAGCGGTCCATATGACGTGAGTTCTTTCAGGGGAAACGGTTTTGACCACACGCGGTATTAAGTCACTTCTGTGCGTAATGGGCCTTTCGGGCCTTTTGGCAGGGTGTTCTGGTTGGCTTGGCGAGGCAGAGGCCCCGCCACTTCCGGGGGAGCGTATCTCGGTCCTTGCCTTGCAAAGCACGGTTCAGCCTGATGTGGAACTCAGCGATCAGCGTGTGATCCTGCCCGAACCCGAACCTATGGTCGATTGGCCGCAAAATGGTGGTTACCCCAGCCACGCGCTTCATCATGTCGGTCTTGAAAATGAAGTTCTTGAGCAGGACTGGTCGATTGATATCGGCGAAGGGTCGATGGATGACAACCTGTTGCTTAATCAGGCGATTGTTGCACGTGGCGTGATCTTTACCATTGATGCTGCTGCCGAAGTTCGCGCCTTTGCCGCAAGCTCGGGCAAGGAAATCTGGTCGCTTGAACTCGCACCTGAGGACGAAGAAGACAGTACCCTTCTTGGCGGTGGTTTGGCTTATGAAGCCGGGATCATCTATGCCACCACGGGCTTTGCCGAAATCATTGCCATTGATGCACCAAGTGCGACGGTCCTGTGGCGCCAGCAGGTCACTGCACCGATGCGTTCCGCACCGACTGTGCGCGGTGGTCGCGTGTTTGCCATTACCATTGATAACCAGACCGTGGCGCTCAATGCGCGCACGGGCGAAAACCTCTGGAGCCATCGTGGTGCTGCCGAAGGCGCATCCTTTATCGGTGGTGCCAGCCCGGCGGTTGATCAGGGTGTAGTCATTTCGGCCTATTCCACCGGTGAGCTTTATGCCCTTCGCGTGGAAAACGGTCAGGTGATCTGGTCTGATGCGCTGGCGGCTGCCGGTCGTACCGATGCGGTATCGGCCATTGCCGATATTCGCGGTTTGCCGGTGATTGATAATGATCTGGTGGTTGCGACAAGTAACTCCGGCCTGACCACGGCGATTGACCTGCGTACGGGCTATCGCGTCTGGGAATTGGAAGCCGGTGGCATCCAGTCGCCATGGGTGGCCGGCGACTACGTATACCTGCTAACCAATACAAATGACTTGATTGCCTTGCGTCGGAAGACCGGACAGGTTAAATGGGTGACCGTTCTGCCCCGTTTTACCGATCCCGAGGAACAGGAAGGCCCGATTGTCTGGACAGGGCCGGTTCTGGCCGGTGACAGGTTGATCGTTGGTAACGAGCAGGGCGAAGTAATGACTGTCTCCCCTTATAGCGGTGATATCCTCGGTCAGGATGAAGTATCCGGCCCGATCACTTTGCCGCCATCTGTTGCTGGTGACAGCCTTTACTTCCTGACTGCGGATGCCGATCTAATCGCATATCGCTGATCAGTCAGGAACGAATACAGTTTTCGCAAGGTTTCCTTGCAGGTTTTGCGATGCGCCGTGGGCCTCAATGCCCGCGGCGCATAACGCCTTTTATAACGAGAGTCTGAAAATCAGATGTCGCTGAAAGTTGCCATTATCGGTCGCCCCAATGTCGGGAAGTCGACCCTGTTTAACCGTCTGGTCGGCAAAAAGCTGGCACTTGTGGACGATCAGCCCGGTGTGACCCGTGACCGCCGTTACGGCAAGGCGCGCCTTGGCGATATGTCGTTTGACATTATCGACACTGCCGGTCTGGAAGAAGCGTTTGATAATTCCGTCGAAGGCATGATGCGCCAGCAAAGTGAGATGGCGTTCGAGGAATGCGATGTTGCGCTGTTCCTGATTGATGCCCGTGCCGGCCTGACGCCGCTTGATAACCATTTTGCCGATTGGCTGCGCAAGCGCCAGAAGCCGGTCTATGTCATTGCCAACAAGCACGAAGGCCGTGATCAAGATCCGGGGTTGTACGAGGCATACGGCCTTGGTCTTGGCGATGTCGCGCCGATTTCGGCCGAGCATGGTCTTGGGATTGAGCTTCTTTATGACATGCTTGAGCCGCACTGGAAGGAATGGAAAGACCGCGAACGCGTTGCCAGACAGCATGCGCGCGAAGCCGCACAAGAAGCCCTGGACGAAGCCCGTGCCGATAGCCTTGCAGATGACGATTTTGACGATGAAGACGGTTTTGCCGATGACGAAGGCGAAGTCTTCCCGTCCTATGAGATTGAATTCAGCGAAGACGATGAAGACGAAGATGGCGAACTGATTGTCGAAGGCGCACGTGACAATTCGAAAATCCAGCTGGCGATTGTCGGTCGTCCGAATGCCGGCAAATCAACGCTTCTCAACCAGCTTCTGGGTGAAAACCGTGTGATGACAGGCCCGCAGGCCGGCTTGACGCGTGATTCCATCGCTGTTGACTGGTCCTATGACGGGCGTCCGATCCGACTGGTTGATACCGCCGGGATGCGCCGCAAGAAGAAGATCGATGACCGCGTTGAAAAGCTGTCCGTCGCCGATACCCTGCGCGTGATCCGCTATGCGCAGGTCGTGGTTCTGATGATCGATGCGACCAACACGCTTGATAAGCAGGATCTGACGATTGCGCGTATGGTGCTTGAGGAAGGTCGTGCACTGATCATTGCGGTTAACAAGTGGGATGCGATCAAGGACAAGGCGGGCGTCATGCAGGACCTGCGTGACAAGCTTGACGTTTCCTTTGCGCAGGCCAAGGGCATTCCGGTTCTGACCTTCTCGGCCCTGACCGGCCGTGGCACGGATCGCCTGATGCCGACGGTGCTTGATATCCACGATATCTGGAGCCGCCGTATCCCGACTTCGCAGCTTAACCGCTGGCTTGAAGCTGTTACCGAACGCCACCTGCCGCCGGTCATTTCCGGGCGTCGTATTCGCCTGCGTTATATGACCCAGGCGAAATCGCGTCCGCCAAGCTTCTTTATCAACTGTTCCAAGGCGGCTGAGTTGCCCGAAAGCTACACGCGCTATCTGATCAATGGTCTGCGCGAAGATTTCGACATGCCGGGCGTCCCGATCCGCATCTATTTGCGTAGCAGCGACAATCCCTTTGCCAACAAGAAAAAGAAACGCTAGTTTCGATTTGTAGCCAAACACAACAAAGCCGCCCGTCGGAAACGAGGGCGGCTTTTGT
This sequence comes from Thalassospira sp. MCCC 1A01148, assembly GCF_001613795.1. Classification (GTDB taxonomy): domain Bacteria; phylum Pseudomonadota; class Alphaproteobacteria; order Rhodospirillales; family Thalassospiraceae; genus Thalassospira. The sequence continues at coordinate 137,114 of NZ_LPVZ01000021.1, read as the reverse complement.
GTGTCTTGGGTGTTCCGGGCGCTTTAATCGATGGCAGTCGACGGACCGTTATCAATGATTTCCTTGATATGGTCGGGAAGGTCCTGTTCGGTGAAGCCTTCCTGAATTTCACAGCTTTGGACAAAGGCGAAAATGTCTGCGATGTCCTGACCGGAAAAATCGATCTGATAGCCAAGATCAGCTTGCTGCAGGGCCAGCATCTGCGGTGCGCCGCGCCACATGCGGGCAAAGAATTCAAACGGCTCGCGCGCGATATTCATGTTTGATGCATCAAGGCTGGTCGCTGTGTCGCTACCGACATTGTTGACCGAATGACAGATGACGCAGCCACGTTCGGCAAACAGGGCCTTACCGCGTTTTGCATCCATTTCGGCCTGTGCCGGGGCGCTCGGAAGGATAAGTGTGCCAAGGATGGCGGCGGTGATCAGTGCGACGGCTTTGTTCTGTCGGAAGGTCTGTCGCATCTTGGTTCCCTCTGCGCTTGCAATCTCTTTATCGGCGTGTTGCGGGCATGGTAACGGTGCGGTGGGCAGTTTGGCAATCAATTGATTGCCAAGGCAAAACAGCAATATTTCCCCGTCCTATTCCATGATGTCGAGTTCTTCGACAATCGCATCAAGCGTATCGGCACGCTGTTTGACCGACTCCGGGTTCTTTCCGGCATAGGCAATGCCCATCAGGCGCAGCATGGATAGTAGCGTCGCATGTGTTGGCAATAGTCCATAGCTTGCAACATGGCAGGGCAGGACCACGTCGGAAAAGCGCGCGGCCTGTTTTTCATAGCTGTGATCAGTCAGGGTGACGACGCGCATGCGCGATGTGCGGGCATAATTGATGATCGGGCGCATCACCTTGGGGCGGGTGTCGAGCGTGAGCAAAATCAGGACATCTCGCGGGCCGACCATGGCCAGATCGCTTGACCAGTCTTGGCCGACTCCCGAAATGTAATGAACGCCATGACGCAGGCGTGAAAACATCGCCCGACCGGTCCGTGCAACACCATCCTCGGCCCCGAAACCAAGAAACCAGACACTGGGTGCTGAAGCAACAATATCAATTGTTTCCATCAGTTTGTAGGAACTGAGTTCCTCGAAACTGCGCGTCAGGTTTTGAAGTTCCAGTTCCAGATGGTCGCCAATGGAACGGCCCAGTGAAACGGCCGTTTCTGAAACAATGGTCTGACGATATGGCTGTTTTTGGTTGCGTTCTTCACGGGCCTGCAGGCGGACTTCCTCAAAATCGGCATATCCAAGGGTACGAAAAAATCGTGCGGCCGTGGCCTTTGATACGCCGGATAGATTGGCGATCTCGGTTGCCGTATGAGTTTCGATAATATCCTGATTTTCAAGGATAGTTTTCGCAATTTTCTTTTCGCCGCTTGTCAGGCGGGCCTGTTTTTCCTGGATGCGTAAGATCAGTCGAGAGGCCATTTTCGACCCTTGTACCTAGAGGTGAGCCAAGAAACATCTTGACGAATGAAACAGGTGTTTCTTATTTTTGAAACAGTGAAACGCACAATTATGAAACGACGCAGGATTGCATCATGTCAACCTCCAAGGTGGTTCGCGAACGAATTTGGTCAAAGCTTCACGACGTGGCAAAGCCCGATACACGTTTCCATTTGAACTTTGCTGAAGTCATTCCTGACTTTGACGGCTCCGAACAGGCGGTCGACAAGATCGTTGAAACCGAAGCTTATCAGAAATCCGAGTTTGCCTTTATCACCCCGGATAACTGCCTTGCCGATCTTCGTCGTCGGATGATCGAGGATGGCAAAACTTTTGTCATGTCGACCTATGGCATTTATCGCGGTTTTTTGCTTCTTGAGCCTTCCATGGTTCCCGATGGGGCCGCGCTTTATGCATCCTGGCTGGATGGTATGGAGCATTTCGGCCGCCCGATCACCCTTGAAGAAATCGCCAAACGTGGCCGCTTTGACTACATGGTCACCGGTGCGTCGGCCGTGTCGATGAACGGGGTGCGGTTTGGCAAGGGACACGGGTTCTTTGACCTTGAATGGGGCATGTTCACCGATCTTGGTCTGGTCGATGAAACCACCCCGGTTGTGGCCGTTGTTCATGATGTTCAGGTGGTCGAAGAGATGCTTCAACCATCAGAAACCGACATTCTTGTGGATCAGATCATGACACCAACCCGCGTGCTTGATGTCGGGCGCCGGGCAAAACGTCCAAGTGGTGTGAAATGGCCGCTTCTGGACCCAAAACAAATCGAGGAAACGCCTCCGCTTCAGGAACTTCAACGTATTCAGGGGCTGGCATAAGCGCAAAAAATGCGCAGGCCGACCACCGAAATTCATCAGGGAGATTAAGCTATGGATATGAAACTGAGCCGTCGCCGTTTTCTTGGCGCAGCTGCCGCAGGCGCCGCCGCATCCGCCATGCCGTTCGGATCGTTCCGTGCAATGGCCGCATCGCCGTTTGCCATGCAGGCATCCTGGATCAATGACGCGGAATTCGCGGGTTATTTTCTGGGGCTCGACAATGGCTATTACGCCGACGAAGGCCTTGATATGAGCTATGCGTCGGGGGGACCGGATGTTATTCCCGAAAGCACAATCATCACCGGGCGTGCCGATTTGACCCTGACCACACCAGACACCACCATCAAGGCGATTTCAGAGCAGGGCGCACCGTTCAAGATCATCGGCACCCAGTATCAGAAAAACCCGATCGGCATCGTTTCATTGAAATCCAACCCGATCAACAAACCAGAAGATCTTGTCGGCAAGACTCTTGCCGTGCCGCCGGTCAATGTCATTTCGGTTGAAGCGATGCTGAAACTGAACGGTATCGACAAGGCCGATGTTAACATTGTTCCGTATGCATATGATCCGACCCCGCTGATCAAGGGTGAAATTGACGCCAGCCTTGATTTCACCACCAATGTTCCGTTCACCATTTCCCAGCAGGGGGCAGAGGCAACCTCGTTCCTGCTTTATGATTTCGGCTTTACCATCTTTAACGATACAGTTGTGGTGACCGAAGAAACGCTTAAAACCAAGCGCAAGGAACTGGTTGGCTGGTTGCGCGCATCGCGTCGTGGCTGGGAAGAAAACTTTGTTGATCCGACTGTCTGGCCGCCGAAATGGGCCGATAGCTGGTTCAAGGGAACGGGCCGGACCATCGAAAACGAAATCTACTTCAACAAGGCTCAGCAGCCGCTCGTTGAAAGCCCGAATGGCATCTTCTCAATGGCTGAGGACGACATCGAAGCCTGCCTGACTGCCCTTGGCCAAATTGGCATCAATGGCAGCCGCGACATGTTCGATACCACGCTGCTTGAGGAGATCTAGGATGCCCTCTGGGGGGATCACATTCCACGGTGTCTGCAAGACTTTCAGCGGGCGCGGAAAAACCATCGAGGCGCTCAGGGATATGTCCCTGAGTTGTCCTTCGGGGTCGTTTACCGCGATCATCGGTCCGTCAGGCTGTGGCAAGTCCACAGCCATGCGGATTGCGCTGGGTCTTGAAGATGCCGACAAGGGCGCGGTGCTGATCGAGGATCGCGAACCACAGGATGCGACGCGGGCCGGTCTGACCGGTGTTGCCTTTCAGGATGCGGCACTTCTGCCCTGGCGGTCGGTGCGCCAGAATGTCGAAGTGCCCTTGGAAGTCCTCAGAAAGAACATTCGGGACTTTGCCCCGGATGTTCAACATTTGATCGAACTGGTTGGCCTGAAAGGTTATGAAAATGCCCTGCCGGGCGAACTTTCCGGCGGAATGCGCCAGCGTGTGGCAATTGCCCGCGCGCTGGTGACCCGTCCGCGCGTGCTTTTTATGGATGAACCTTTTGGCGCACTCGATCAAATCTTGCGGCGTCAGATGAATCTTGAACTGCAACGCATCTGGCAGGAAAGTCAGGCCACGGCATTTCTCGTCACCCACGGCATTGACGAGGCCGTCTTCCTTGCGGACCGGATTGCAGTGATGTCGGCCAATCCGGGGCGTCTTTCGGTGGTGATTGATGTTCCGTTCGAACGCCCGCGCAAACCCGAGCTGTTTTCCGATCCCGCCTTCCATGCCCTGTGCGACAAGGTTGCCGAGGTACTTCATGGCGGGCAATAAACAATGGGCCGCTCCACTGCGCAATGTTGTCGTCCTGCTTCTTGTCTGGGAGGTGGTCGGCAGACTTGACTTGATTGCCGATGGCGCATTGCCCGGGGTCAGCGAGATCCTGATCGGGCTTTGGAACGACCGATCCGACTATCCGCTCCATGTTTGGGAAACGCTCAAGGCATCCGGACTTGGGTTTGTGATCGGCAATCTGCTTGGTGTGGTGGCCGGTATTTTCTTTGTTTTGATCCCGGTGTCATTGCGTGTCTTTCGCGGCTTGAACATTGCGATCTTTGCTCTGCCGCCCATTGCCATTGCGCCGATCCTGTCGCTGACGCTGTCGGGTTTGACCCCGCGGGTGGTTCTTGCCGCCCTTGGCTGTTACTTCGTGACCATGACGGCAACCGTGATTGGTCTGTCCCAGTCCGATAGCCGGGCGGCGGACCTGATCAGGGTTTATGGCGGCAGTAACTGGCTGATCATGCGCATGGTTCAGTTCAGAAGCGCCTTGCCATCCATCCTGTCGGGCTTCCGCGTTGCCGCACCCAATGCAGTTCTTGGTGCCATCCTTGCTGAATTTGGTGGTGGCGGTCGCTGGGGGCTTGGCGCGTATCTTCTGGGTTCGCTTGGTCGGGCCGAACCGGAGCGTCTTTGGGGAATTGGTGTTGTCGCCACCCTGATTGCCGGTTTGGCCTATGGGGTGTTTGCGCTTATGTCGCATCGCTTCGTCGGTGCAAGCCGGGCGGTCACGATGAACATGTCGGTGCCTGAAAAGGCAGGGGATGGATCAAACAGACCACTGTCATCAATTCTGGCCGGGGCGATGGCGGTGCTATTGCCGTTCCTGTTTTGGTGGGCATTTATCCGGCTTCTTGACGTGCCGGCAATGATTTCAAAAACCCCGATTGGCGTGGTGGAATATCTGTTCTTTTCACCTGCGGCGCAAAGCGCTCAGGAACGTTTGATTGCTGCTCTTTGGGAAACGCTTCCGATTACTGGTATCGGATTGTTGTGTGGTTTGTCCTTTGCCTTTTTGCTGGCGATTTCATCACGGCTGTTTCCCGCATTCTTGCGTGCCTTTATGCCGGTCGCTCTGGTGACCCAGACCATGCCGTTGGTCGCACTGACGCCCTTGCTGGTTTTGCTGTTGGGGCGGGGCACGTCACTGACACTTTGGGTGACGATATCGGTCACGTTTTTCCCGGCCTTCGTGATTTTGGCGCAAGGGATATCGATGGTGCCGCGCGCGACCCGTGAACTGGCCATGGCATATGGGGCCTCTGCGGGGCAGGAATTGCGCATCATCACCATTCCGGCATCCATGCCATATTTGTTTGCGGCAACGCGCCTGACGGTGCCGCGCGCGCTTTTGGGGGTGATGATTGCCGAATGGCTGGCGACGGGTAAGGGGCTTGGCAATTTGTTGAACCAGTCGCGCGGTTATATGGATTACGGCATGATCTGGACCGTGGCGGCCCTGTCCGTCATCCTCGCCGTTGTCTTCTATCAACTGGTCGTCGTCGTTGAACGGCGTGTCTTGCTGCGCATGGGCATGAGCACGGCCGAGTAGGCGCGCCTAATCAAACCCAAAACAAAAGGCCTTGCGATATCAGCAAGGCCTTTTGCAATTTTGACTGTTATCCGCGCATCAAGCTCAGGAAGCGTTGACCACTTCACCATGTTTGGTGCAGGTGGCTTCTGCCAGATCGACGAAAACATCGGTGATGCTTTCGGGCGTCGGCAAGGTCTGGGGGTCTTCGCCCGGATAGGCTTCGGCGCGCATTTTGGTGCGGATGCGGCCCGGATTGATCAGGTTGACCTTGACCTTGGTTTCTTCGAGTTCCTGCGCATAAGACAGAACAAGGCTTTCAAGGGCTGCCTTGGTCGACGCATACAGGCCCCAGAAGGCACGACCTTTTGCCGATGCGTTCGAGGTCACGAAGATCGCCCGACCAGCCTCAGAAAGCTGCAGGAGCTTGTCTGTGGTGCGGATCAGGTGGAAGTTTGCCGTGACGTTGGTGGCATAGGTGTTCTGGAACACCTGCGCATCAATATGGCCGACCGGGGCGATTTCGCCCAGAAGGCCTGCGTTACCAACCACAATATCTAGCTTGCCGAACCGCTCATAGATCGACGGGCCGAGCATATCAATCTTGTCAAACATGGTCAGATCGAGCGGCAGCAGGGTAATCTTGCCACCGGCATCCGTGACGTCGTCACTGAGTTCTTCGAGCGCACCGACATTGCGGCCAATCGCAATCACATGCGCGCCCTCGGCCGCAAAGCGCTTGGCAACAGCACAACCGATCCCGTGCGACGCCCCGGTGATCAGGGCGACGCGACCTTCAAGCCGCTTGGTATCGGTCATGCGGACTGCCTTTCAACCAGCTGGGTGAGCTTGCGGTCCTTGTTTTCGGCATTGTGATCGGTGAGCTTGATCGGGTAATCACCCGTGAAACACGCATCGCAGAAAGCCGGATCGTCATTGTCGCGGCCCGGAAGGCCTGTCGCCCGATAAAGGCCGTCAATGGTGACAAAGGCCAGGCTATCAACGCCGATGATCTTTGCCATGCTTTCGATGTCGTGATTGGCCGCCATCAGTTTGTCCTTGGACGGGGTATCAACACCATAGAAGCACGGGTTCATGGTCGGGGGGCTGGTGATGCGCATATGCACCTCTGCCGCACCGGCCTGACGGACCAGATCAACAATCTTGGTCGAGGTGGTGCCACGCACGATCGAGTCATCAACCAGAATAACGCGCTTGCCCTTGAGCTTGCCCGGGTTGGCGTTGTGCTTCAGCTTCACGCCAAGGTGGCGGATCTGGTCGGTCGGCTCGATAAAGGTACGCCCGACATAGTGGTTTCGGATGATGCCAAGTTCGAACGGAATTTTGCTTTCTTCGGCATAACCAAGTGCAGACGGCACACCGGAATCCGGGATCGGCACGACAACGTCGGCATCAACAGAGGATTCACGCGCCAGTTCGCGGCCGATATTCTTGCGCACGTCATACACGCTTGTGCCTTCGACAATGCTGTCGGGGCGGGCGAAATAGACATGCTCGAAAATGCAGAAGCGCGACTTTTGCGGCTTGAACGGCTTGATCGATCGCAGGCCATTATCGGTGATTTCAACGATTTCGCCCGGTTCGACGTCGCGGATGAATTCCGCGCCAACAATATCAAGGCCAACCGTTTCCGATGACAGGATATAGGCATCATTGAGCTTGCCCAGAACCAGCGGACGGACACCAAGCGGGTCACGCACACCGATCAGTTTCTTCTGGGTCATGACGACCAGTGAATAAGCCCCTTCAACTTGACGGACCGCATCGATCAGGCGATCGACGATCTTTTCATACAGGCTGGTCGCAATCAGGTGAATGAAGGTTTCGGTGTCCGAGGTCGATTGAAAAATCGAGCCACGTTTCACAAGACGTTCACGCACCGCAAGCGAGTTGGTCAGGTTGCCGTTATGGGCAATCGCCAGACCACCGAATTCAAAATCGGCAAACAGTGGCTGCACGTTGCGAAGGCCTTTGCCACCCGCTGTCGAGTAGCGCACATGGCCGACCGCACGGTGGCCGGGCAGGCTTTTGATGACATCTTCTGAACCAAAGATGTCGCCAACCTGGCCGGATGCCCGGTGTGCCGGAAAATCTTCGCCGTCATAGGACACAATGCCTGCGGCTTCCTGTCCGCGATGCTGCAGGGCATGCAGGCCAAGGGCCGTTAGTGCCGTCGCATCGGGGGAGCCAAATACGCCAAAGACGCCACATTCTTCACGTAGCTTGTCGTCGTCAAATGGATTGGTGGTCAGCATGAGTGGGTTCCGCTCTCTCGCCGGTGGCGCACGGAATTCGTCATTAGTACGAAACCCACACGCCTCACTCGTTAGTGGTCGCCTCAATCAGGCGATCCAAATCATCGCGCGAGGGCCTTGTATACCCGTTTAGGGGCGCGGGTCCAGTCCCTTTTGGTTCCGGACCAAGAAGTTGGCGATAGGTTTTTTCGTTTGCATCGGCCTCACGCTGAGCGCGTTCAAGCTCTTGGGCGGTGGTATCGAAAATTTCGTCAGGTGCCATGCGCATAATAAGGAACGCGCCTTCTTCCAGAACCGGGCGGGTGCGGGCATCGCGGACCCAGTCGGGTTGCGAATCTGCCGGCAGCAACCAGGACAGGGAAAGAAAGCCGATACAAACGATCAACGCCCCGCGCAGAAGCCCGAAAACAAAGCCAAGCGTGCTATCAAGGCTGTCGAGACCGGAATTCTGAACCGCCCGGCCGATCCGACCACTGATGAACGAGAAAATCAAAAACGAAATCAGAAACAGGCCAACCCCGGTTGCCAGATCGGCAATCAGTTCGGACGGGATCAGTTCGCGCACATAGGGGCGTGCAACCGGATAGCCATAAAGCGCGACAAGCCCGGCCCCGACCCAGCCCATCATCGACAGGGTTTCGTGGATAAAACCGCGGAAAAAGGCAAAAATCCCCGAGATCAGCAGAATGCCGACAACAATCAGGTCAAACACATCACGTGCGCCAAGATCGGGCAGGGCGGAGAAATCCATCTATTCGTAAACCTTGTTCGTCAGTCCGGGTGGCGGAGTGCGTCACTGTGAAGGCGTTTAGTACATGCCTTCGCGCGGACGCACCTTGTCGCGGACATCGTCGCCGAAGAGGTTTACCAAATCCTGAAGATGGCCAATTTCGGTCTGATTGAGGCCCTTGATCGCGAACTTCTTCTTTCCCTGGGTGCCATTCTTGGGGGTATAGGCATTTCCAAAGCCAAGTTTGGTGGCTTCTTTCAGTCTCGATTCGAGTTGCCCGACCGGGCGGACTTCCCCCGAAAGGCCGATTTCACCAACAATCACGGTCTCGGCCGGAACCGGCGCATCGGCAACAGCCGAAATCAACGCAGCCGCAACCGCCATGTCGGCTGCGGGTTCACCAACCCGCAAGCCACCGGCAACGTTGAGGTACACATCAAACTGGCTGAGCGGCAGGCCACACCGGGCGTCAAGCACTGCCAATATCATGTTCATGCGCGCAGAATCCCAGCCAACAACCGCACGACGCGGGGTGGCGAGGGCCGATTGCGCCACCAGCGCCTGAATTTCCACAAGCATCGGGCGCGTGCCCTCAAGCCCGGCAAATACCGCGGTGCCGCTGACCGGCGAGTCACGATCTGCCAGAAACAGCGCGGATGGGTTGGGAACCTCGACCAGTCCGGCATCGCCCATTTCAAACACACCGATTTCATCGGTCGCACCAAAACGGTTCTTTACCGCGCGCAAGATACGGAACTGGTGACCGCGTTCGCCTTCGAAATACAGAACCGTATCGACCATATGTTCAAGAACACGCGGACCGGCGATCTGGCCTTCCTTGGTGACATGGCCGACCAGCAGCACGGCAAATCCCTTGCGCTTGGCAAGGCGGATCAGTTCCAGCGCACATGCACGTACCTGCGACACCGTGCCCGGTGCACTATCAAGGGTGTCGGCATACATGGTCTGGATTGAGTCAATGACCACCACGTCATGGTTGCTCGCTTCCAGCGTGGTGATGATATCGCGCAGGCTGGTGGCGGCGGCAAAGTCGACCTTGGATTTTTCAAGGCCCAGACGGGCGGCGCGCATGCGGACCTGATCAACCGCTTCCTCGCCCGAGATATAGGCGCATTTGTGTTTGGCGGCCATGGCCCCAACGGCCTGCAAAAGGATGGTCGATTTACCAATCCCCGGATCCCCGCCGACCAGAAGGGCGGAACCTGGTACAAGCCCGCCACCACACGCACGGTCCAGTTCGGCGATGCCGCTTATGATGCGTTTGGGGCTGGCACTTTCACCTTCAAGGGCGACAAAATCGATGGTCTTGCCCTTGGCACCCCCGGCAATGCCACCGGTGGCCTTGGGGCCGCTTTCCACGCGTTCTTCCTCGATGCTGTTCCATTCGCCGCAGCCGTCGCAACGTCCGGTCCATTTGCGGTACTCGGCACCACAGTTCTGGCAGATGAAACGGCTTTGGGTTTTGGCCACAGAATGCTCCGCAGATCAAAGAAGTTCAGTAAGGGCGAATGTCGGTCAGACAGTGCTCAGAGATGCTTGAGATCAAGTTCAAGCGGACCTTCGATATCACCGGCAACGAATTGTTGCAAATAGGGGTTATCGGCATTGTCAATATCGGCAACCGGACCATCCCAGATAATCTTGCCCTGATACAGCATGGCGACGCGATCTGCGATCTTGCGTGCACTGGCCATATCGTGGGTAATGGTCATGGCACTGGCACCAAGTTCACGGGTGCATTTGACGATCAGGTCATTGATGACGTCGCCCATGATCGGGTCAATGCCGGTGGTCGGTTCGTCAAAGAACAGGATTTCCGGCTCCGTCGCGATGGCGCGCGCGAGGCCCACACGCTTTTGCATGCCGCCCGAAAGCGATGCCGGGGACATGTTGGCAATATCAGCCTCCAGACCGACATCCTCAAGCCGCGCAATCGCAAGATCGCGGGCCTTGGCGGCTTTCATGCCCTGACCTTCGATCAGGCCAAAGGCAACATTTTCCCACACGGTCAGTGAGTCAAAAAGGGCGGCTCCCTGAAACAGCATGCCGGTTTTCGCCAGCATCTCATCACGTTCAGTGCGCGATGCCGTGGTCATCTCTACACCATCGACCTTGATGGAGCCCTGATCCGGGGTAAGCAGGCCCAGAACGCATTTCAGCGTGACGGACTTGCCGGTACCCGACCCGCCAATGATGGCAACCGATTCACCCTTGGCGACATCAAGGTCGACACCCTGAAGCACCTTTTTCGGGCCAAAGCCCTTGTGAACGTTGCGAAGCGATATCTTGGCTGTGCTGCTCATGATCCTGTCAACCGGCCCTTATCGCGTGAAGAACAGTTCGGTGACGATATAGTTCGAAATCAGGATCAGGATGGAGCTTGAAACAACCGCATTGGTCGTTGCCTGACCAACACCCTGCGCACCACCACGCGAATGATACCCGTGATAGCAGCCCATCAGTGTGATGATGAAGCCAAACACGGCGGCCTTCACAAGACCGGACACCACGTCAAGCTGTTCAAGATACTGGAAGGTATTGCGGATATAGGACCCATCATTGAAGCCAAGCTTGTTCACGCCCACCAGATAGCCGCCCATAACCCCGATGATATCGCCGATCAGAACCAGAACCGGCAGGGTGATCAGACCGGCGATCACACGCGGCACGACCAGATATTTGAACGGATTGGTCGAAAGGGTCACCAGCGCGTCGATCTGTTCAGTCACACGCATGGTTCCGATTTCTGCGGCAATCGCGGCACCAACGCGACCAGCAACCATGAGGCCCGCCAAAACCGGCCCCAGTTCGCGGGTCATGGAAATGACGACCACGGTCGCAACCGCACTTTCGGCCGAAAACCGCGAGAACCCGGAATAGGATTGCAGCGCCAGAACCATCCCTGCAAACAGCGTGGTCATCGCCACCACCGGCAAGGAGAAATAGCCGATTTCACGCATCTGTTTGAAGATCAGGCGGAAATAGATCGGTGGTGTGACCATGTGGCCGATGGTGCGTCCCGCAAATACCGTGACGCGACCGACAAGGGCCAAAAAGGTCAGAAACATATGGCCAACCGGCGCAAAGATCGGCATCTGTACTTCGAAGTCCCCTGTTATCGACCTGCCGGAATTTTCTGGCTGGCTCTTATGATTTAGCTCTCTGTATAAACCCGCCGATAGCGATGTCCAAGAGAAGTTAGAATTTCATAACCGATTGTACCAGCAGCAGATGCAACGTCGTCAACCGTCATCTTGTCATCAAGAAGCGGCACCATATCCCCGGCCTTAAGCGGTTTGCCCGGAAGGTCGGTAATGTCGACGGTGATGGCGTCCATCGAAACGCGCCCGACATAAGGGACTTCGTGCCCCTTGATGATCAGCTTTCCCGAATTCGATAGCGAGCGCAGCCAGCCATCGGCATAGCCAAGCGCAATGGTGGCAATTTTCGATTTGCGTTTTGCCTTCCAGGTGCCGCCATAACCAACAGCCTGATTTTCATCGAGCTCACGCACCTGAAGGACCTTGACCTTAAGGTTTACGACAGAACGCATCGGGTTGGTGGTTTCCGGTGTGGGGTTGCCACCCCAAAGCGCGATACCCGGGCGGCAGAATTCAAGATGGTAATCGTCATTGCGGAAAATTGCCGACGAGTTACAGAAGCCACGCGGAGCCGGGGGCAGGCGGCGGTACCATTTCATGAACAGATCATACTGTTCCTTGGTTACCGGGTTTTCGGCCTCGTCGGCTGCGACCGGGTGGGTCATGTAGCCAGCTTTTTCAAAGCCGTATAGCACCGATGAATAACGATCGACCAGTTCGCTGACCTCGCGCGGGGTCAGGCCAAGGCGGCTCATGCCGGTATCAAGATGGATAAAGGCCGGGGCCGGACGTTCATATTCGCGGCAAAGATTTGACCAGCGTTCGATCTGTTCAAGGTCATTGAGGACAGGGATGACGTCATTTTCGATAAAGAACGCTTCGTCACCGGGCAAAACGCCATTAAGGACCGCAATCCGTCCGCCGCCGCGCAAAAGCGGGAAGAGTTCGGCTGCTTCGTTGGCCTGTGCAACAAAGAACAGGCGGCACCCCTGTTTTTTGAGAACCGGCACGATGGTTTCTGCGCCAAGGCCATAGGCATCAGCCTTTACCACGGCAGCACAGGTGCGTCCGGTATAACGCTTTTTCAGGGTGTGGTAGTTGTCGGCAACTGCTTTCAGATTGATTTGCAGTTCCGCACACTCGGCAGCACGGCCGACGGCGGGAAGAACGGTCATTCGTAATACCCCGTGGAATCCGTTGATGGAAAGGCGTGAACCTTATCCCTGTTCAAACTCTTCTTCTGTGTGATCGAGATCGCCAAACTTGGTGTAGTTCCCGTCGAAATACAGGCGCACGTTGCCCACTGGGCCGTGACGCTGTTTGGCAACAATAACCTCAGCGGTGTTATAGACGTGGTTCAAACGGTCCTGCCATTGCGCATAGCGTTCACCGAACTTGTCGGTGGCTTCTTCCGGACGCTGGGCTGGCTCGGCACGTTCGAGATAGTACTGTTCGCGATAAATGAACATCACGACGTCGGCATCCTGCTCAATCGAGCCGGATTCACGAAGGTCTGAAAGCTGCGGACGTTTGTCTTCGCGCTGTTCGACCGCACGCGAAAGCTGCGACAACGCCAGAACCGGAACTTCAAGTTCTTTGGCAATGGCTTTAAGCATTCGGGTGATCTCGGAAACTTCCTGCACACGGCCATCGCCGCGGAAGTTGGTCGGCGGTGCCAGAAGCTGCAGGTAATCGACGACGATCATCGCAAGGCCGTGCTGGCGCTTCAGGCGGCGGCAACGGGTACGCAGCGTCGATACCGGAAGAGCCGGCGTATCATCAATATAAAGCGGAACGGTGTTGAGTTCCTGGGTTGCCAGCAGCAAGCGTTCGAAATCCTGCTCGTTCAGGTCACCTCGGCGCATGTTATCGCCAGAAACCTCTGCCGCCTGCGACAAAAGGCGCCCGGCAAGCTGTTCTGCTGCCATCTCAAGCGAGAACACGGCAACCGCACCGGTTCGGGTTTCATCGCGGGTATCTTCGCCTGCGGCCCGGTTCTGGTGTGATGCAATGGCGGCGTTAAAGGCCACGTTCATCGCAAGTGCGGTTTTACCCATCGACGGACGACCCGCAAGGATCAGCAAGTCAGACGGGTGCAAACCGCCCAGCTTCCGGTCAATGTCACGCAAACCGGTTGTCACGCCCACAACGCGCCCGGCGTTTTTGTAGGCGTGATCAATGTTTTCATAGGCCTTGGCAAGGGCAGGGCCAAAAGCGACAAAGCCCGATTCCGCTGAACCGGCAGTCGCCAGCGAGAACAGTTTCTGTTCGGCTTTTTCGATCTGGTTGGTGGCGTCGGTATCAAGTTCGTACTGATAGGCTTCGTTGACGACTTCTTCGCCAAGCTCGATCAGTTCACGACGCAAATACAGATCATAGACCAGCTGACCATAGTCACCGGCATTGATCACCGAAACCAGATTGTTTGAAAGTTCGGCCAGATATTGCGGGCCGCCGATTTCGGCAAGATGTTCGTCCTGCTTGAAATAGGCTTTGAGCGTGACCGGGTTCGCAAGCTGGCCGCGTTCGATCAGCTTTCCGCAGGCCTCGAAGATGCGCCCGTGCCGCCCGTCGGCAAAATGCTCGGGGCGCAAAATATCGGACACGCGCTCATAGGCGGCGTTGTTATTGAGGATTGCGCCAAGAAGGGCTGCCTCCGCCTCAAAATTGTGCGGTGCCATGCGTTCGAGCACCATTTCGGCGTCGTCACCACGGTCCGGTTCAAGCGGGGCAAACAGGGCATCTAAATTGGGATCTGTCATGGGCCGAAAAGGTAGCAGGCATCCGCATATGCGCAAAGAGTTAATCGCGCTTGCTCATAGCCGGTATTCCGTCAGCGCAGAGGTCGCGAATGCTGCAGGCTCCTGAAATGCTTTGAAAAAAAATCGACGGGCTTTGGCGTCAGGGCAAAAGAAAACGGCACATCCTTTGGGATGTGCCGTTTTCAAATGGTTCGAAGAACCCGCAATTAAGCGTTGGTTTCTTCTTCGTCTTCCGAAGCAGCTTCGAGTGCTTCTGCAACGTCTTCCGGAACTTCTTCTTCGAAGAGTTCTTCAGCGGCTTCCAGAGCTTCCTCTTCTTCCGCTTCCATTTCCTCGATGGTGCCAAGAACAGCAGAACCCTTGCGGAGCTGTTCAGCGGCATCTTCTTCGGAACGTGCAACGTTGGCGGTTACCTCAATGATAACTTCCGGGTGCAGGTTGATGCGGACCTGATGCAGACCAAGGGTCTTGATCGGCTGATCAAGAACGACCTGGGTACGGGCAACAGTGAAGCCTGCTTCGGTTACTGCGTTTGCGATATCGCGGGCAGTGACCGAACCATAAAGCTGGCCAACGTCGGATGCCTGACGAACGACGGTGACTGCGAGTTCACCCATCTTCTCGGAAACAGCTTCTGCTTCCTTACGGCGTTCCAGGTTGTCAGCTTCGAGCTGTGCTTTCTGTGCTTCGAACACAGAGATGTTTGCTTTGGTTGCACGAAGGGCCATGCCCTGCGGCAGCAAGCGGTTGCGGGCGTGGCCCGGCTTGACAGTGACTACGTCACCCATCTGACCGAGTTTTTCTACCCGCTGGAGCAGAATAACTTCCATCACCGATCCTCCTCATCGCTACGGGTCATCGGTTCTTTCCCCCGCAGCCTGATTAAATGCTCAACAATTCCAAGTCCGGTGATCGCGATAAACGACCAAGTGGACAGAACCGCGACGATGTAAAACACCGTCAGAATTACACGTTTTTGCGGCCATCGGGCTGCCTGCCCATGCACCAGCGCCAATCCCTGAAACAGGAACGGCACCGCCAGTACCACCGCGACGTTGCGCGCCACATAGGCCAGAGAACCATCGGCAAAGCCGACCGTAAACCCGGCCAGGGCAAACGCAAACAGTGACCAGCCAGGCAAGGCAAAGGATGCCATACTTGGTGTCGGACGCAGGTTTTTGCCTGCACGCACCAAAATTGCCTGTGCGATTGCGGCATTGGCGAACAGCATCAACAGCCAGCTCACCGCAGCAATCGCCGGGAAGTACGTCTGGAACATACCAATCAGACCCTGAACATCGGATGTCATGGGGACACCCATTTCCGAGTACATCTGGCTCAGGAACTTCGCGATGAAGTCCTGTATGTCCACACCTTCCGCCGTCAGTGTTCCGGTAACGAAGATCATTACCGTCGCGACCATGACGGCCATGGCACTTACGACAATTCCGGAAGGCAAGAAGGCAACATTGCCATTTTGGTCTTTCCGGATGACCAGCGCCATGCGGGTCAACAACATCGCCGGTCCGGCAAACACGACCATAAAGACCGTGAAAGGCAGTAATCCCCCCAAAAGAACGAGGGCAATACATGCGGCAAATGCCGCAACCAGCAGGCGTTTGGGCCCTTGCCACAATCCCGTCAGGAAAAGCGGCAGATGCCCGAAGTATGAGAGCAAAAGAGCAAACGGATTTCCTGATAGAACCAGCAGGAACAGAACGGCACTGCCAAGTCCGGTCCCGATCGCTATGAGGGTGTCACGTTGCATCATCTACTCCCGGCCCGAGACCTCAAAAGGGTCTCTTGCCGACTGCCTCAGACCTGGTCTGCGTAAGGCAGCAGCGCCAGGAAGCGTGCACGCTTGATGGCTTTCGCCAGTTCGCGCTGCTTCTTGGCCGAAACCGCAGTAATACGGCTCGGAACGATTTTGCCGCGTTCGGAAACGAAACGCTGCAGCAGTTTGACATCTTTGTAGTCAATCTTCGGCGCATCCGCACCCGAGAACGGGCAGGTTTTGCGACGACGGAAAAACAGACGACGTCCAGCCATGATATTATCTCCTCGCTATCTGTTAGCCGTTCTGACGGGGACCGCCACGGCGATTACCGCCACGACCGCCGCGCTCGTCGCGGTTGCGCAGAATGGCAGACTGTTCTTCTTCGAACTCGTCAACCTTGACAGTCATCTGGCGCAGAACGTCTTCGTTCAGGCGCATCTGACGCTCGTATTCCGCGATCGCGTCTTTTTCAGCTTCGATCTGGAAGAGGGTATAGTGGCCTTTGCGGTTCTTTTTGACACGGTATGCCAGGGAACGCAGACCCCAATATTCGGTTTTGGCGATTTTGCCACCGAGACCTTCGATGGTCTGGGTCAGCTTTTCATTCAGGCTTTCGACCTGTGCGGTCGAGAAGTCCTGACGTGCGATAAACACGCTCTCGTACTTGCTCATAATACTCCTATTACTCCTTTTGGCTTATCTCTTCCTGACATGACCTCGTGCCACGCAGGCATAGCCGGGCAATCCCGGCAAGGAGCCGTGAGACGGCGGAATATACACTTTTCACCCATGAGTGCAACGCCAAATGCAGCTTTTTACCGTTTACGGGATGGGCAGATCAATTAAGCCTGACCCGCAGAACCCGTCGGGTTGCGGCGAAGCCATCCGGGGCAGTGAGCGTTGCGGTTTTGTGATAACGGTCATGCGTTGCCGTGTGAAGAGGGTTTTCGCGGCGCGGCGGGCGGGAATTGGTGTTCAACACCCCGCAAACAAAGGGGTTTCAAGGCGCGCAGGTTCCAGATTGCCGGTCAAGGTTATCGGGGCGGTTATTGTGCGCTGCGCAACAGGCAGTCCTTCGTAAATGGCGCGAAATATGCCATAAACGCGCGAAGATGATTAAAAGGCCCGACGCATGCACTTTATATTGTTGTGTGTATTTTCGGGTGATGAAAAGCCGGACGGACCGCACCCAAGGGGTTTCAGTTCTTGACAGTGCGCTTGCGCACGTTATCAAGGGTGGCTCAATTTCAAGGGGCCGGTTTTCGGCACAGCCTTCGTAGAAGCTGACAAGGGTTTATTTAATATAATGACACGCGCACTCGTTTTCCCCGGCCAAGGGTCGCAAGCGGTAGGTATGGGCAAGGAACTGGCAGAAGCATTCCCGATTGCCCGCGAAGTTTTCCAGGAAGTTGATGACGCGCTTTCCCAAAAGCTGAGTGCGCTGATGTTCGAAGGACCGGAAAACGAACTGACCCTGACAGAAAATGCGCAACCGGCCCTGATGGCGGTCAGCCTTGCGGTGACCCGTGTGCTGGAAAAAGAGGGCGGCTTTACCTTGACCGACAAATGCGAACTGGTCGCGGGCCATTCCCTTGGTGAATATTCCGCACTTGCTGCTGCGGGCACCTTTGCGATTGCCGATGCCGCACGCCTTTTGAAAATCCGTGGTCAGGCCATGCAGGCCGCTGTACCGGTTGGTGTTGGCGCAATGGCTGCGCTTCTTGGTCTTGATTACGTGGATGCCGTTGCCGTTGCCGAAGAGGCAGCACAAGGCGAAGTCTGCACCGCGGCCAATGATAATGCCAGCGGGCAGGTGGTTGTTTCCGGCCACAAGGCAGCCGTTGAACGTGCAATTGAAATCGCCAAGGAAAAGGGTGCCAAGCGCGCTGTCCTGCTTCCGGTATCTGCACCGTTCCATTGTGCCCTGATGCAGCCGGCTGCTGATCGCATGGCAGAGGCACTGGCCGCTGTCACCATGAATGCGCCAGGCAAGCCGGTTGTTGCCAACGTGACCGCAGAAAAAACTGATAATCCGGAAACCATTCGTAAACTCCTTGTAGAGCAGGTTTGCGGAACCGTGCGCTGGCGTGAGTCGGTTCTTTATATGAAGGAACAAGGCATCACCGATCTGGTCGAGATCGGCGCAGGCAAGGTTTTGACCGGCATGGTACGCCGCATTGACCGCGAACTGAGCGGCACGGCTGTCAACGGTCCGGCAGATATCGAAGCATTCCTCGGCACTCTTTAAGAGTGTTGTGAACACGAACGAACCCAAAGGGAACGAGAATTTATGTTTGATCTTGCAGGGAAAACGGCACTTGTAACCGGTGCGACCGGCGGTATCGGTGGCGAAATCGCCAAGGTTCTGGCTGGCGCTGGTGCGAAGGTCGCTCTGTCGGGGACCCGCCAGGAACGCCTCGAAGCGGTTGCTGCTGAAATCGGCGACAATGCGGTGGTGGTTCCGGGCAACCTTTCGGATTCAGAATCGGTCAATGGCCTGATCAAGAATGCCGAAGAAGCGCTGGGCGGTCAGCTTGATATTCTGGTCAATAATGCGGGAATCACCCGTGATCAGCTTGCCATGCGCCTTAAGGACGAAGACTGGCAGGCAGTTCTTGATGTGAACCTGACCTCAGCCTTCAAGCTTGCGCGCAACTCCCTGCGTGGCATGATGAAGCGTCGTCATGGTCGTATCATCAATATTACCTCGATCGTTGGTGTGACGGGCAATCCGGGCCAGACCAACTATGCCGCAGCCAAAGCCGGCATGATTGGTTGGTCGAAATCGCTGGCACAGGAAGTTGCAGCCCGCGGGATCACAGTAAATTGTGTGGCACCGGGCTTTATCACCACGGCGATGACCGAAGAACTCGGAGACGCCCAGAAAGAAAAGCTTTTGGGCGGTATCCCGGCAGGTCGCATGGGCGACAGCAAAGAGATCGCTGCAGCGGTTCTGTATCTTGCGAGTGACGAAGCAGCTTATGTCACAGGACAGACCTTGCATGTGAATGGCGGAATGGCGATGATTTAACCCGTTGCGGGTTGCCTTCTTTTCTGCTTAAAAGGGGCCGCTATACCAAATATTGAAACTGGCGATTGTTCGTTGTCGGTTTCCGGTTCCCGGGAACTCCTTCAATAGGGGGACGGATCGGGTACCACGTTTACACTACTGACAGAAAACCTATTGAAGGATTTGAGCTATGAGTGATGTCGCAGATCGCGTGAAGAAGATCGTTGTCGAGCACCTCGGTGTTGAAGAAGACAAGGTCACTGAAAACGCAAGCTTCATCGACGATCTGGGCGCAGACAGCCTGGACACCGTTGAGCTGGTTATGGCGTTTGAAGAAGAGTTCGGTTGTGAAATCCCGGACGACGCGGCTGAAAAAATTCTGACCGTTAAAGACGCGATCGACTTCATCGAAAAGGCGGACAGCTAAGTTCGCTGTCAGACATGGGCGCCAGAGGGCATCCTCAGGCGCCCTTTTCGTCTTTGCTGGATTCATAAAATAAAGGCGTAATGCGGGATGAGACGCGTAGTTGTTACCGGTATTGGTGCTGTTACTCCGCTTGCAAGCGGCGCACAGAATACTTGGCAGAAACTGCTGAAAAGCCAATCCGGGATCAAAGGCATCGATACGTTTGACGTGTCGGATATCCCTGCCAAGATCGCTGGCCTTGTGCCGCGCGGTGAGGGTGACGGACTTTTCAACGCTGAAGATCATGTCTCGACCAAAGACATGAAAAAAATGGACGACTTCATCGTCTATGGCGTTGCTGCTGCTGATCAGGCACTTGCCGATTCCGGCTGGAAGCCGGAAACCGAAGAAGATCAGGAAGCCACCGGCGTTCTGATTGGTTCAGGTATCGGTGGTCTGCCACGGATTTCCGAGGCATCTGATCTGGTCAATAACGGCAAGACCCGCCGCGTCAGTCCGTTCTTCATTCCGTCTTGCCTGATCAACCTGGTCTCGGGTCAGGTTTCGATCAAGCACGGCCTTAGAGGTCCGAACCATGCGGTTGTTACCGCTTGTTCGACCGGTGCACACGCTGTTGGCGACGCATCGCGCATGATCATGCTTGGCGATGCCGATGTCATGGTTGCCGGTGGTGCCGAAGCCGCTGTCTGCCGTCTTGGTATGGCAGGCTTTGCCGCCTCACGTGCGCTTTCGACCGGTTACAATGACACGCCTACCGAAGCATCCCGTCCGTGGGATGAAGGCCGTGACGGTTTCGTCATGGGCGAAGGTGCCGGTTGTGTCGTTCTTGAAGAATACGAACACGCCAAAGCGCGTGGAGCACGGATTTATGCCGAAGTTGCCGGTTACGGCATGTCGGGTGATGCCTATCACATCACCGCACCGGCAGAAGACGGCAATGGCGGTTTCCGTTCGATGCGCAATGCAATCCGCAATGCGGGTCTGAACCCGGAAGATGTTGATTACGTCAACGCGCATGGCACCTCGACTCCGCTTGGCGATGAAATCGAACTTGGTGCGGTCAAGCGCCTGTTTGGTGATCACGCCCAGAACATGTCGATGTCTTCGACAAAATCGGCAACGGGTCACCTTCTGGGTGCTGCCGGTGCGATTGAAGCAGTATTCTCGATCCTTGCGATCCATGAAGGTGTCGTTCCGCCGACGCTGAACCTGCGCAATCCGTCCGAAGCATGCAAAGGCATCGATCTGGTTCCGCTTGAAGCCAAACAGCGCAAAGTTAATGTCGCGCTGTCGAACTCGTTCGGCTTTGGTGGCACCAACGCGTCGCTCGTGTTCAAAGCCGTTTAAACAGCAGAGCAACCCCGGGAGCATTCCCTTGAAGCGTTTTCTGCTTTTTCTTGGCTTTCTGATCATCACCGCTGCTCTCGCCATAGGTGGGGCAGCGGTGTATGTTTATGTGCAATACACATCGCCCAGCAATATGGCGCAGGAACGCGACATCATCATCCCGCAGGGGACTGGTGTGCGCGGCATTGCCGAGATTTTCCAACGTGAAAACATCATCACCGAGCCGCTGATCTTCCTTGCAGGGGTCCGCTTCAGTCAGCTTGACCGGTCTCTTCGTGCGGGCGAATACCATTTCCCGGCCCGTGTCAGCCCGAAACGGGCAGCGGAAATCCTTGCAAACGGCGATACGGTCAAACGGTTTGTCACGATTCCGGAAGGCCTTCGGTCTGGCGAAATCGTTGAACGGATCAATCTTGTTGATGGGCTCAGTGGCGAGATCACCGATATCCCCGCTGATGGCACCTTGCTGCCCGAGACGTATCAGTTCTCGTTTGGTGATACCAAGCAAAGCATCATTGATCGTATGCGCACGGCCCATGACCAGATGGTCGAACAGCTTTGGCCCGGTCGTCAGGAAGGCTTGCCGTTTGACACAATCGAAGAGGCCGTCATTCTGGCCTCCATCGTTGAACGGGAAACCGGTGTGGCGGGCGAACGTGCGCGGGTTGCCGGAGTCTTTGTCAATCGC
The DNA here is from genome assembly GCF_001613795.1 of Thalassospira sp. MCCC 1A01148. Classification (GTDB taxonomy): domain Bacteria; phylum Pseudomonadota; class Alphaproteobacteria; order Rhodospirillales; family Thalassospiraceae; genus Thalassospira. The sequence continues at coordinate 115,353 of NZ_LPVZ01000021.1, read as the reverse complement.
CTGCGACGTGATATGCGCCTGCAATCTGATCCGACAGTTGCTTATGCACTCAGCCCGGACAAGCGTCTTGAACGTCCTTTGACGCGCAAGGACTGGCGCTTTGAAAGCCCGTATAACACCTATGTGAATGCAGGCCTGCCACCAGGGCCGATTACCAATCCGGGTCGCGAGGCATTCTATGCCGTGCTGCATCCGGCCGCGACGGAGGATTTGTACTTTGTTGCCGATGGCACGGGCGGACATGCCTTTGCCCGCACGCTTGATGAGCATAATCGCAACGTCGCCAAGTGGCGGCGCATCCGTGACGGGCAGTGAGTACGACAACGCTTTGGAACAAAATTGACGAAGGCGGCATCAATCTGATGCCGCCTTTCCTTTTAGTGGCCGTCGTGGGTATCGGAGTGGGTATCGGAAGATGACGTTTTCTTCGGGATCCGGGATGCTGCAAGATCCATCAACCACTGCGGTGTCATTTTAAGCATCCCGATGATCAGGTTCATTTGCCACGGGAAGGCGATCATGCCCTTGTTGCGCTCAAGCCCGCGCACGATCTTCTTTGCGGCCTTGTCGGCCTGCATGAAGAATGGCATCGGGAAATCGTTGGCATCGGTGATGCGACTTTTTACAAAGCCCGGGCAGATGACATTTACCTTCACACCGTCAGGAGCCAATGCGCCGCGTAATCCCTCACCGTAAACCCTTACAGTTGCCTTGCAGGCACAATATGCCGGGGCAGAAGGCAAGCCACGCCAGGATGCCTGCGATGCAACAAGGGCGATCTGCCCACGTTTGCGCGCGCGCATGACCTTGATCGCGGGATCAATGGTGTTCAGGACCCCGGCAACATTGGTGGCAAAGATATCGCGGACCTGTTCGGGGCTTTCGCCAAGACCGCCAGTGCCCGCTGAAATACCGGCATTGGCGATGACAAGGCTAAGCGGGGCGATTTCGTCACAATGGGTGACGTAAGCCTCCATGGTTTCGCGCGATGTCACATCCAGAATATCGGCATACACATTTGCCCCGGCTGCCCGGCAGTCATTTTCCACGAGTTGCAGACGCGTTTGGTTGCGCCCGCTGATAAAAAGCGTCACGCCGGTACGCGCAAAATGGCGGGCAAGCGCCGCTCCTATGCCTGAACTGGCACCAGTGATCAGAATGGCATTGTACTGAAAGGACATTTTTGCTCTTACGACGTTTTGAATTATCAGTATCGATTTTTGCGGAACATGCTGCAGCAATAGGGCAGCATTATGAAATAGCAGCAATCAATACCATATTGTCGATATCGCGTGGACGATCGGTGTTCACCCTTGGCGGAACAGGGGGCAATCGTTATAAACGCCGAAACACAAAAGCAGATTGGATGAAAGTATGACCGTTTCAAGCATGACCGGCTTTGCGCGCGTTGATGGCGCTGCAGATGGTTTTGGCTGGACCTGGGAGTTGCGCAGCGTCAACGGCAAAGGGCTTGATGTTCGCCTGCGCCTGAATGGCGGGTTTGAACGCCTTGAAGCCAAGGTACGCGACGCGTTTTCCAAACGCTTTAAACGTGGAAATGTGGGCGTCACGCTAAACGTGTCGCGGTCTGGTGATACGAATGCCTATTCGGTGAACCGGGAACTGCTTTCCGAATTGGTTCAGATTGCAGAGGAGTTTGACAATACCAGCAGCTTGTCGAGCGGCACCATCGCGGATCTGATGAATGTACGCGGTGTGCTTGAGGCCTATGAGCCACAGGAAGATGAAGCAACCCGGGAGGCCAATGACGCCGCCGTGCTGGCAAGCCTGAATGACGCAATTGATCAGATGGCCGCCCACCGGGCCGAAGAAGGCGAAAAGCTGGATGCGATGCTGCGCGGACATATCGATAACATCGAAGCAACCGTGACCCGCGCCCAGAATTGCGAGGCAGCCCGTGCCGAGGCGATCAAGGATCGTCTGAAACGTCAGGTCGAAGAATTGATGGATGCGGGCAAGTTCGATCCAGAACGCCTGCATCAGGAAGCTGCAGTCCTCGCCACCAAGGCCGATATCCGCGAAGAGATTGATCGTCTTAAAGCCCATATCACGGCTGCCCGTGATATGCTTTCAAAGGGTGGATCTATCGGGCGCAAGCTTGATTTTCTGTGTCAGGAATTCAATCGCGAAGCCAATACCTTGTGCTCGAAAGCCAACGATATTGAACTGACCAATTGCGGGATGGAGCTTAAAGTGATCATCGATCAGCTCCGCGAGCAGGTCCAGAACGTCGAATAAGCGGGTAGGGAAGGAACCTTGATGACTGATCCGCATAACCGCCGTGGCGTGATGCTGGTTTTCTGTGCCCCGTCGGGTGCCGGTAAAACGACAATCACCCGTCAGTTGCTAGAAAACGACGATAAGATCTCCTTGTCTGTGTCGGCAACAACGCGTGCGGCCCGCCCCGGTGAACAAGAAGGCACCCACTACTTTTTCAAATCGGTTGATGAATTCAAACATATGATCGCCGATGACGAACTGCTTGAATGGGCAGAAGTGTTTGGCAATTACTATGGGACGCCCATTGGACCGGTTGAAAAGGCGCTTTCGGAAGGCCGTGACGTGCTGTTTGACATCGACTGGCAGGGTGCCCGCCAACTGCGCGACAAGGGCGGAGACGATGTTGTGTCGGTCTTTATCCTGCCGCCTTCATCGGGTGAACTGGAGCGCCGCCTGCGTGATCGCGGGCAGGATGCCGATGACGTGATTATGAAACGTATGGCCAAGGCCGGGGCGGAGATCAGCCATTGGGAAGAATTTGACTATGTGCTGATCAATGACGATCTTGATCGTTGCATTGATGATGTTCGGCACATCATTGGCGCCGAACGCATCAAACGCGAACGTCAAACGGGCCTGCCGGACTTTGTCAAAAAGCTTCTGACCGATTGATATCGGATACGAGAATGGCCGCTTTAAGAAGCGGCCATTTCATCATGGACCAGTGTGAGGCGAACGAAGTCCGCGACACTCAGTTCCTCTGCTCGCACCGTTTCGGTAATGCCAGCCTTTGCAAGCAATTCTCCGACATTGACGTTTAATGTCTTCAAGCTGGCACGCAGCATTTTACGCCGTTGACCAAAGGCAGCCTGGGTGATTTTGGCCAGGCTATCCAGATTGATGTCCGTGCCACGGTCTGCCTTGGGCCGGAGTTGCACGACAGCGGAGGTTACCTTGGGCGGTGGTGTAAAGGCACTGCGATGGACATCAAACAGGATGTCACAGTCACACAGATACTGGCACAGGACCGATAAACGCCCATAGGCCTTGGTTTTTGGCCCCGCCACGACGCGCTCCGCGACTTCCTTCTGGAACATCAGGGTCAGGCTGGCAAATTGATCAATCTGCATCAACCAGCCCAGCAATAGCTGTGTGCCAACATTGTAGGGCAGGTTGGCGACGATCTTGCGCGGGGCCGGGCCCAATTTTGTAACGTCGACGTCCAGCGCATCGCCATCAATGACATGCAGCGCACCGGGGTAATGATTGCTGATCTGTTCCAAAACCGGCTGGCAGCGCGGATCACGCTCGATCACGGTCAGGTTTTTTGCACCGTTAAACAGCAACGCACGCGTCAGGCCGCCAGGGCCCGGACCGATTTCAATTACGGTGGCATCGTCAAGTGGTGCTGCTGCGCGGGCAATGCGCCCGGTCAGGTTCAAATCAAAAAGGAAGTTCTGGCCGAATTTCTTTTGTGCCGAAAGATCATGGGTTGCGATCACTTCGCGCAGAGGCGGAAGGCCATCATTGGCAAGTTTGCCAGTATTGTCGTTGTCTTCTGACACGTCGGTCAGGCTCCCGTCGCAAGGCGTTTTGTTGCCATTTCTGCTGCCATCTTGAGTGCTGCGATCAAGCTATCTGGGCGCGCGATGCCTTTGCCCGCGATATCAAGCGCGGTGCCATGATCTGGTGATGTTCTTATAAATGGCAATCCCAGCGTGACATTCACACCACCATGAAAATCGAGTGTCTTGACGGGTATCAGTGCCTGATCGTGATAAGGGCAAAGTGCCACATCGTAGTTCGCCCGTGCTTCTTCATGGAACATGGTGTCTGCTGGCAGTGGTCCGATCACATCAATACCTTCGCTACGAAGCTGTTCGATCGCGGGGTGCATTATGGTTTGTTCTTCGATGCCCATCGCGCCATCCTCGCCCGCATGCGGGTTCAGGCCAGCAATGGCAAGGCGCGGAGATACGACCCCGAAAGCATCCTTTAAAGATTGATGCGTGATCCGGCAACGCTCGACAATCAGCTCAGTTGTCAACTGTGTCGGGACATCCTTGAGCGCGATGTGAATGGTCAGCGGAACAACACGCAGCTTGCTGTTGGCCAACATCATGACCGGAATTGTTCCCGGACCTGCAAGTTCCGCCAGAAACTCGGTATGGCCGGGATGGCTGAAACCCGCTTCATATAGTGCGCTTTTCTGGATCGGGTTGGTAACGACTGCACACGCGTCGCCGTTGGTTGCCAATTCGACGGCCGTTGTGATGCTTTCAATCACAACACTTGCTGTTCCCGGCGATGCGATACCGGAAACGATATCGGTGGTAATATCCGCGACCTCCAGAACCGGCAAGGCGTGTTTGAATGTTGATGCTGCCTCGTCAATCGTGTCAATAACCTTCAGCGGAACGTCACTTCCGCTTTGCGTGATTGCGTGTTTGACAATGCTGACAGGGGATAACAGGCAGAATGGCGCGATTTGATCCTGCGTGCGCCGAAGCCATGCCTTGACCGCAAGCTCCGGCCCGATGCCGCCGGGTTCGCCGATGGTCAGCGCGATGGGGGCGATTTCTGTCATCCTGTCTGGGTCCTGTTGACCGGATCAGATCCGGATATCAATAAATGCCTGGCGACGCAGTTCACGAAGTTTGCGACGTGCCAGAATATCAAGACGTTCCATCCGCAGACGGTTTTCGATGTCTTGACGGCTGGGTAGGTTGCTCTCTTCGGTGATGTTACAAATCATGACCATCAGAGCTCCGCCATCAACGCGAACAATATTGGATGGCGTGCCTTGCTCAAGATTGCCGATGGCCTGCCGGATCGGACCGGAGAGTTCTTCGGGCGAAATGCCCTCCATCTTGCCGCTCAGATCGGAACCAAGGCCCACGGCAACGTTTGCCATGGCGTCACAGCTATTGGCAGTTTCGCGCGTGTTTTGCAGAACGGCGATTTTGGCATCAATTTGATCCTGCGGCATGTCGCCATTGATCGGTACGAACAGCTGATAAAGATCTAGGCGGGTGTCTGTTACTGCATTGGTATCTCCTACACGACGATCCAGCAGTTTCACGATGTAGTAACCGCGAATGGTCTGGATCGGGGCACTGACGTCGCCGGGCTGAAGCTGATTGACTGCCTGTTGCAAGTCACTCGCCATTTCACCGGCGTAAAGCCAACCAAGGTCACCGCCGTTGGCGGCACTGGCACTTGCGGAGAATTGCCGGGCCAGACCACCGAAATCTGCACCCTGGTTCACCGCATCCAGAATTTCCTGTGCGGTCTGATATACACGTGTGCTGTCTTGGGGATTGTCGACCGGCAGGAAAATCTCCTGCACCCGATTTCGTGGCTTGTTCTGATTGCTGATGATGCGTTCAAGGTTGTCGTCGATTTCTGATTCGGAAATCTGGACTTCATTGCGCATGGTGCCCAGAACCTTCTGCCACGCAACCTGCGGCCGGATCTGGCTTTCAAGCGTTCCCGGGGCGATCTGACGTTCTGCGAGATAGGTATCAAGCATGCCATCCGGCAGGCCTGCATTTTGCTCGATTATCGATTTCCCACGTGCGATCTCTTCATCGCTCACCTCAATACCACGACGCTCTGCTTCCTGCATTTGCAGCTTTTCATTGATCAGCTGCTGCAAAATCTGCGGCGCCATTTCATTCCTGCGCTGGGGCGTCATCTCGATATTTGAGGAGACAGCCACGAGCTTGATTCGCTCGACAAGGTCAATAATCGAAATCGGATCGTCATTCACCACCGCCGCGACGCCAACAGGGGACTGGGCGCGAACTGGTGCTGCCAACATTGAAAGCGTGACGGCTATCATGACAGCACAGATTTTCAAGGATGCAGAAATCGAAAATTTGGAAACCATTTTAACTTACAATCCGGCTGCAGATGCAAACTCGCCAAGGGTCTTGAAGACCAAACGGAAAAGGAACTCGTCTGACTCGCCAAGGTCCTGATCCTGATAGAAGGTTCTGCGAATACGACCATCGAAGATGAAGCACTCATCTTCATAAACGAAACCGACGCCATATTCCAAGGGGTCAGACTGATCTATGTCATAACGTCCATAGGCCCGACCGGACCAGAATTGATTGAATTGACGCTCAGCCTGAAAATATAGTTCTTCACGCTCATCAAATTCTTCACTGCCCGCGTCATCCGTAAAATGTACGTAGGAGGTGTTGATTCTGAGGGTGTCAACAGAGCCAGCGTCCAAGATCACCTGATTGCGGCGTGCAGACAAATCATCATTATCCAACCGATAACGATAGGTCAGGTCAAGATATCGGTTTGGAGAAACAGTTAATCTGCCGACATAATCAGAAAGGTGTTCCTCAAGACCTGAGCCGACCGCAAATGTGTCGTTTGCATTTTCGCGATAGCTTTGGCCGACCATGGCGCTGGTGTAGCCTCCACCAGGCCCATAAACGCCCCATTCAAGACCATAACTCGCCCGAAAACCATCCTCTGCGCGGTCCAGACCGCCAAAGCGATCATGCGCAAAGAGATTGATGTCATCGAACTCGAAGGATTGGGAGTCCTCATTGGGAATTTCATCATGGTTGCCACCGTTCGGAGACCATGCGGCCATCACCATTGGGGTAATAACCTGATGGTATGCACCCTGGTTGCTCACAAACGGCATCTGCCAGTCGATCGCTGCGAGCGGAAGGATGCGGCCCGCGTAGCCGTCATAGTCGCTCTTGCCGGTACGGCTTACGTCTGAAACGATGTAGTTATCGCTGCGGACAGAGAGGCTCAATTTGGTGACATCTCCCATTGTGCCCACATGCGGAAGTTCCCACCCTGCTTTGGCAGAAACGCGATGTGAATTTGCGCCCTCTTTTCGGGTTAGGGACAAAGCGTCGAGGTCAAGCGTCGTGACACTTCCGTATTTTGCCGGAGAAGACTGTCCGTGGAACTGCATGTGCGGCAGTACCAAAGGCGTCGTGTCTCGATCGTCATCGCTTTTTAAACCCTGGAAGTAATACGCGTCTGCGCGGGTATAGCTTGCGCCACGAAAACCTTCGGTAAACATGTTGGATGTCAGAACTGATGGTGATGCGAAGCCGTAGCGCGACAGGTACGTTTTTTCGGTCGCTTGCTCGGCATCAAAGCCCCAACGCCATGTTCGATCAATATCGAACCGACCTTCTGCGTCAATGTGTCCTTTCCACTTGTCTTCATTGTCGTTGGTCACACTGCCGACGAATTCCAACTCGCCACTGTCAAAGCGTTGTCTGTATTCTGTCGCGAGCAACGGGCCTTCATCCGTTGTGTAGGTGGGAGTGAACGTCATGTCCTTGCTTTTATCAATCGCCCAGTAATAAGGCTGACTGAAGTAGCTACCAACATGACTGGTACTGCCAAAGGAGGGAGCGAGAAGGCCTGATTGGCGTTTGACGGTTGGGTCGGGGTGTTGAAAATAGGGCGAGTACAGAATTGGCACACCGGCAACTTCGAGGCGCGCGTCTTTATATTCTACTGTTTTGGCATTGGCATCATGTAAGACGCGAGCTGCGCGAATACGCCAAAGCGGGGTTGAATTGCCGCCATTGTCTTCGCAAACCTTGCAAGGGGAGTAGACAGCCTTGGCTATCTCGGTGAAGTTTCCTCCGCTGCGTCGGGCTCCAGATCCGGCGATACGGGTGTTTTCGTCAAGCAAGACATAAATGTCTTCGACGATGCCCTCCTTGAAATCACCACTCAGTTCGACATGGCTTGCAAAGGTCACTTCGCCGCTTGGCTCGGTAATGCTGACATTTCCCGAAGCCGTCAACACGTCCTGTGAACGGTCGTAGCTTACTGTATCAGCAAGTAAAATCCTGCCTTCGCGTGAGATTTCGACATTCCCGCGTGCGGTGACTGTTTGAAGATCCTGATTGTAATCAACCTCATCTGCGCTAAACAGAATCGCCGGGGCTGGTTGGCGAACTTCTGGGTCAGTTGTTTGAGCCATTGCGGGATACATGTTTGCAAGCCCCCCGCCAATGAAAATTCCACAGCCCAGAATGGTGCCTGTTGCTAATCTTTTTATCATTCCCCCCGCCATGACCATAGGCTAGCCATCCTCAAGATGCAGCAAAGTGGAGACCCCGAGTAACAAGGAAATCCCCGCAGGGGCCCAAGCCGATAAAATAGGCGGAATGCCCCCTGAAACACCCAAAGCCGAAATTACGTCTGTGCAAAAATAGAGTATGAACCCTGTTGCGACACCACCACCGATAACAAGCGATGCGCGCCGACGTCGAGAAAATTTGAGGCAAAATGCCGCCGCAATCAGAACCATTGCGCATAAAAGTAAAGGTCTCGACAACAGGCCGTGAAAGTGAATGCGATGGCGGGTTGCGTTAAAACCAGCGCGTTCAAGCAAAGTGATGAAGGGTTTCAGGTCCCAGAATGACATGGTTTCTGGCGATGCGAAACTATCCTGGATTTTCCGGGTGGTAAGATTGGTTGGCAACATCAACTCATCTGAGAATGAGCTGGCCTGACCCGGGACAAAAGTCCATGCATTATAGAAATGCCAAGTGCCTGGTTCCAGTACCGCACGTCCGGCATCAATCCTAGTAGTGAAACTGTCGGCATCTTCGAACCGGAATATTGTGACGTCTCGAAGATCGAGTTGATCGCCGTGCTGCCGGTTGACGGAACGTGCATAGATAACAGCTTGGCCATCCTGTGTGCCTTGTCGCAGCCAAAGCCCACTTGAGGAAAGGTTCATGACGCTTGCGTTATTTTGCAGATAGCGTGCTTCGAGCGTTTCGTACTTCTGTAGCAGGATGGAGGACAATGGATTTAGAGCACCCACCTGAATAAAACCAAGCAGTAGAGCACACAGGATAGGTGGCAGCATGAACTGCCAAGCGGAGACGCCGGCCGCACGCGTAACGATCAGTTCCTGATTGCCAGTCAACTTCCAGAACGAGAACATAGACCCGAAAAGTACGGCAAAGGGCAGAACTTTCTCGGTCATGAATGGAATACGACTAGTCGCCATTTGGATTACAATGCCAACAGATGCATCTGGTTTGTTGCCAGCGCGACGAAGAAGCTCAATCGTATCTCCTATGAGGATTAGCCCGATCAAAAGGGCCAAAATTGACAGAATAGAGACAAGCACATGCTTGCCGAAATACCAGGTCAGAAGCGTTGAAATCCTCATGCTTCTGCCTCTTGATCTTGTGCGCGCCGTGCCTTGACGACAGGCCCACGGAATGTCCAATAAAGTCCGACAGCAATCGGGAGCAATACGTTCATATACATCAGCGGAACAAGTGCCGGGTTCTTGGCGGCAAGGTTTTTCATCGCAATGCCGGAGGCCTGACTCAAGACCATCACACCAATCGCCGCCAGCAGTCTGCCCGTTTGGCCACGTCTGGAAAAGCTGCTTGAAACAAGTACAGCCAACGCAATGCTAGCAAAGGCGATAGCATTAAGCGGCGAAATCAGGCGATCGTGTCCTTCTGCTCGGAACGCCCCGAGATCGTGCCGAGCGATGTCGGGTGGGGTTCCGGTCAACAGATTATAGACGCTGCGTTCGCGGGCTTCCTGATAGCGAATGCCTTCATCTGCTCCCCCTAGCGCGATATCCACGGCATAGCGATCAAAATACAGGATCGACATGGTGCCGTCTTCGGGGTCAACTTCCTGGCGGTTGCCATCGAGCAGAACAATACGCGGCCCATCGTCGGTTCTAACCAGGGCGCCATGTTTCGCCATCATTGTGGTTTGAGCATTGGGATCGCGTGCGTCATGTACCAGAATGCCAAGCAGTTCATTGTCCCGGCCAACCTCACGCACATAAACGGTCAATCCGTCAAGATCGGTAAAGCTGCCTTCCTGCAGGAGAACCGACGAAAAATCATTCCTGATTGAAAACTGCAGTTCCTTGAACTGTTCGTAACTGTAGGGAAGATAGAAAAGGGTGAGAAAGTAACAAACCGATGTCGAAAGCAGCGCCACCATCAATGCCGGTTTTGCGAGAGCCCACTGGCTAAGCCCGGCTGCGCGCATGATGATCAGTTCGCGGTCCTGAATGAGTTTGTTGTAGGTAAAAACAATCACGAAAAACAACGCGATCGGAATAATGATCGTCAGGAAGCTGGGCAGCAGCAAGGACGTCAGCTGCAAAAATACGGTGATCGACAGCCCCCGATTCACGATCATTTCGACAAAGCGCAAGCTTTGCGACAGCCAGATGACACAGAGGAGACCCAGTGTCACGAAGACCATCATGATCAACAGCTGTTTCAGCATATATCGGGTTAAGCGATTCATTGGGCGGATTATAGAGAAGCAATTGAAAATCGAAACAGGAAATTGTCATCAAATCCGGCGAAATCTTGCGGAATTTCCGAATGTTGGGCCAGAAGTGCAGCAAAGAACGGCAGGGTTGATGGATGGGGCCGAATGGGTGCACCGCCTTGATCAGTTGATAGCGGCGATGCACCATATCCTTGGTCAAGAAGCACGGCGAAAACAAGGCTGTGCCTAGAGCATCTTCGGGTCCGTGCAATTGCGGACCTGGGCGGCCATAAAATCGGCCTCTGGTAGAAGTTGACCAAAGAAGAACAAACAGCTTTGCGTTTTCTCTGATTTCATATCTTCCGGTGTACTGGCTTTTTTCACCATCTGCAGGGAGCGCAGCATCAACCAGCCGGCAATACACAATGCTGCTTGGCGCAAATAAGGAGTTGCAAGCACCTGCGCCATCTCGGCATTTTTCGCGCCGCGTTCAAGCACGATGTCTGTCGATCCTTCAAGTTCGGAAATAGCATGATCAAGCGCATCGCATGCGTGGGCAAGTTCAGTGGCTTCATTGTCCTCACGAACATCGTTGATTGTATTCTTGATTTCCGTGAGCAATGCTGTAAGCGCACCTGCCTGGTCGCGCAAAACCTTGCGTCCTATGAAATCAAGGGATTGAATGCCATTCGTGCCCTCATAGATTGGCGCAATGCGGGCGTCGCGAAGGTGCTGCGCCGCACCGGTTTCCTCGATAAAGCCCATGCCACCGTGCACTTGTATCCCAAGCGAAGCATTCTCGACCCCAAGGTCGGTCGACCACGCTTTCACAAGCGGAATGAGAAGGTCTGCGCGGGCCTGCGCAGCGGCACGCTCATCTGCGTCAGACAAATGATGGGCAAGATCAAGCTGGCTCGCCGTGTAAAGTGAAAGCGCGCGTGCCGCCTCGGTGGATGAGCGCATGCGCATCAGCATACGCTGCAAATCTCCATGAACTGCGATCGGCGCTTCTTCGCCCGTTTTGCTGTCTCGGCCCTGTTTTCGTGTGTTGGCATATTCAAGAGCCTGTTGAAAGGCGCGCTCGGAAATGGCGACACCTTGTTGGCCAACTGCAAGGCGGGCATTGTTCATCATCGTGAACATATAGGCCAATCCCTTGCCTTCTTCGCCAATCAGGTAGCCGGTAGCACCTCCGTTATCTCCGAACTGCAAAACCGCGGTTGGGCTGGCGTGAATGCCAAGTTTGTGTTCAAGCGACACGCAGGTCACGTCATTACGCGCGCCGATTTCTCCGTTATCCGAAACCAGATACTTCGGAACGATAAACAGCGAAATGCCCTTGACCCCGGCGGGCGCATCGGGTGTGCGGGCCAAAACGAGATGCACGATATTCTCGGTCATCTCGTGATCGCCATAGGTGATGAAAATTTTCTGGCCAGAAACCTTGTAGGTCCCGTCATCTTGCAGGATTGCCGTGCTGCGAACCTTTGAAAGATCGGAACCGGCTTGCGGTTCTGTCAGGTTCATGGTGCCGGTCCATTCACCGGAGACAAGACGCGACAGATACAGTTTACGTTGCTGTTCCGAACCATGCGCAGTCAAGGCTTCAATCGCACCGGATGTAAGCATCGGGCACAATGCAAACGCCATGTTGGCGGACTGCCACATTTCGGCAACTGCCGCGCCAAGCAAGATCGGCAACCCCATGCCGCCTTCGCTTTCGGGGGCAGAAATTCCTTGCCAGCCGCCTTCGCAAAACTGGGCATAGGCCTCTTTCCAGCCCGTGGGCGTGCCAACCGTGCCGTCTGCAAGAAGTTTTGCGCCTTCCTGATCACCGATCCGATTTAACGGTGAGAGAACAGAGGCAGCAAACTTTCCTGCTTCTTCAAGGATTGCGTCAACCAGATCCGGGCTTGTTTCGCCAAATGGCGGCAGCCTGGACACGGTATCAAGACCAATCACGTCATGAATCAGAAAGCGTATATCTGAGATGGGTGGGCTAAAGTCGCTCATGAAAAAAGACGTCTCCCTGAATTATGAGCCGCCCGCTCGGAACAGTCGGCTTTGTGCCAACTTTATTTGTTGGGTGGTAGCATAACGATCCGGGGATTTAAGATCGAGTCAGTTTCGTCAGATATTGCCAAAGGATGTATTCAACATTGGTTGAACCAGTTGTTCCGCATTTGACCACTGGCGAAACGACGAAATGCTTCCGATATGTTGCAAAGGCCGGTGTTTGATGTGTTCAACAGGTAAAAGTTGCGTGATTAGTCAACTATTGCGCATCCGGGGGTCGCCAATCGAAAAAAGGCAGGCTAGACTTACTGTTGAACACGTCAAAAAGAAAACGGATGACAATCCGGTCGATTGTATCGAAGGACAGGAGCAAGCTGTTGCTGCGTAAAGGAATATTGCCAATTTTGTTTGCGGTGCTGATTTCGTTCGCCGGAACAAGACTGGTGGCGTGTGCTGGACCGGCATGGCCAAGCGATGAAGAACGCAGATTTCTTGATGCCTACCGTGCCAGCGTAACCGCAGGTGCGAGTGCGGAACAATTTGCTCATGCTGACAAGCTGTATGTCGAAGCACTTCAGGTTCTGTCCGAGACATATGTCGAAAAAATCGACCGAATAGCGTTTATTGATAACAGCATCGCCGTGCTTGGCGAACTCGAGACCGATGATACATCACCGCTTGGTGTCGTAGGTGCGGTTCTTGATGACGGGTTACATGATCTTGACCCGCATAGCGCCTATATGACGGATGACATGTTCCGCCGCCTGCAGGAAAGTACTGAAGGCAGCTTTGCTGGTGTCGGCATTGTCATTGCGCTTGATGATGAAAAACGCATCCGGATTGTCTCGCCGATTGATGACACGCCCGCCGCCCGTGCCGGCCTTCGCCCTGACGACCGTATTACGCATATTGATGGCTATCACATGGTCGGAGAGCCAATCTCGGAAGCCGTCCGGCGTATGCGCGGTCGCGTCGGTGATCCGGTGACGCTGACGATTAAACGTGTTGAGGACAGCTTTGATGTCACTGTAAAGCGCGCACGGATTGAAGTGCCGTCTGTTACAGCAAGCATCATTGATCAGGATATTGGCTATATCCGTGTGTCTCGTTTCGATGCCACGACACTTGATCAGACTCAGGAATACCTGCGCGAACTCGAAGACCGGATTGCATCGCTGCGCGGGGTCATCGTTGATTTACGCCGCAATCCGGGCGGGTTGCTCGATAGTGCCGCCGACATTGCAGACCAGTTCCTGCAAGATGGACTGATAGTCGCGACCGAAGGGCGCGGCGAGCGGAAACTGCGCAGTTACGAAGCGGATCGTTCCGATTTCTTTGAAGATGTTCCAATGGCGATCTTGCTTGATCGCGGGTCGGCATCAGGTGCGGAATTGATGGCAGCCGCCCTTCGTGAAAACGGGCGCGGCATCATCATTGGCGAGCGATCCTTTGGCAAAGGCTCCATGCAGCGGATTATGCCGCTAACCTCGGGCGGTGGGCTTAAAATCACCACCGGATATTACACCACGCCGGAAAACCACATCGTGCAGGGCCATGGTGTGATCCCCGATATCGAGGTCGTACTGGCTGATGCCGAAGAGTTCGAGCGTGAGATTGATCTTGAGCACGCCTTGCCGTCGCGCCGTCGCGATCCACGTCAGTCTCTTGCAACGCTTGAAGCGACAACCTGCGAGCAGGATATCGAGATCGAACGTCTTGGCAAATCGAGCCGCGATAACCTTGAGGAAAGCCTGGCAGAGGGTGAGGAACCGCCACGGGATTCCGTTCTTGAGTGTGCTGTCGGCTATTTCGATAACGGCCCGCTGGCCAATTACCGCAATCAGGTAGAGCCACTATTGCGCGCCGGTCTGTAACCGCCGAACACTATATCAATGCGAAAAGCGCAGCCCATCAGGCCGCGCTTTTCTTTTGTCTCAATCTTTAAGGTGCGGGTGTTTTAGCCGCGTGACAGCAGGTCAATCAGGCTGGAGGTATCCCAGCGATTGCCGCCGCGTTCCTGCACCTGAGCATAGAACTGATCCACAAGGGCTGTGACCGGCAGGCGGGCACCGTTGCGTTTGGATTCCTCAAGGCAAATGCCCAGATCCTTGCGCATCCAGTCAACCGCAAAGCCGAAGTCGAACTTGTTCTCAACCATGGTGCTGCCGCGGTTTTCCATTTGCCAGCTTCCCGCGGCACCCTTGGAAATCACATCCAGAACCTTCTCCATATCAAGGCCAGCCTTAACGCCGAAATTGACCCCTTCGGAAAGGCCCTGAACCAGACCGGCAATGCAGATCTGGTTGACCATCTTGGTCAACTGTCCCGCACCGCTTTCGCCCATCAGTTTGCAGGATTTTGCAAAGGCATCAATGATCGGGGCAGCGCGATCAAATGCATCTTGGTCGCCGCCACACATGACGGTCAAAACACCGTTTTCCGCACCCGCCTGACCACCGGAAACCGGGGCGTCGATGAATGAGATGCCCATATCCTTGGCCGCGGCATACAGTTCGCGCGCGACATCTGCGGACGCGGTGGTGTTGTCAATAAGGACAGAACCCTTGTCCATGCCGGCAAACATACCACCATCGCTCAGCATCACGCTGCGCAGATCATCATCATTGCCAACACAGGAAAAGACGAACTCCGCGCCCTTTGCTGCCTCGGCCGGGGTCGGGGCGGACGATCCACCAAATTCGGAAACCCACTTGTCCGCCTTTGCGGCGGTACGGTTATACACGGTAACGTCGTGACCTGCTTTTTGCAGGTGACCGGCCATCGGATATCCCATGACACCCAGACCGATAAATGCACATTTTGCCATCGTTTGCCTCCCGAAGGTTTATGTTCATCCAGTAAAGGTTGCAGTGATGGCAATGTCAATGAACGCAAATGTGACCGTGACAATGTTTTCACGATCTGGAAGACCAGACAGTTTGAATGTCCCTAGTCCTCGTCAAGTTCTTCGGCCACGCTGTGGATGATCCGGCGGTCATAAACCAGAATTTCCGGTCGTTTCCCGGGGTAATCAAACTGTGACAGATAGAAACGAATGGCATTGATGCGTGCACGTTTCTTGTCATCAGATTTCACAATGACCCATGGGCTGTCGGTGGTCGAGGTATGGAAGAACATGTCGCGTTTGGCTTCGGTATAGGAGTCCCACAGGTTTTGGGATGCCAGATCAACCGGGCTCAGCTTCCATTGTTTGAGCGGGTCGGTCTGACGCTGTTTGAAGCGTCGCGCCTGTTCCTTCTTGCTGACCGAGAAATAGAACTTTGTCATGTGAATACCGGATCGGATCAGCATACGTTCAAGTTCCGGCACGGATTGCAGGAATTCACTGACATCAAACATGCTGCAAAATCCCATAACCCGTTCGACCATCGCCCGGTTATACCAGGACCGGTCAAACAGCGCGATTTCCCCGCCACTTGGAAGGTGTTCGACATAGCGCTGGAAATACCATTGTGTCAGTTCGCGGTCGTTGGGCTTGCCAAGCGCAACGATCCGGGCGCCGCGCGGATTGAGGTGTTCGGTAAACCGTTTGATCGTGCCACCTTTGCCTGCGGCATCTCGGCCTTCAAATATGATCAGGGATTTGAGGTTCTCGGCCTTGATCCAGTTTTGAAGTTTCAGAAGTTCAATATGAAGTGGTGCAATCAGTTCCAGATATTGCTTGCCACGCATCTTCTTTGCCTGCGCCTTGGGATCAAGGTCGATATCAGGCGGAAGCTTGTCGTCGGGGATGTTGCCAAGGTTCTGACTGCTTGCTTTGCCTGCGGCAGACGGCAAGTCGTCAAGCCGGTCCATCGTCATGTTTTCGGAATCCAGCAAGAACCGATCTTTTGCTTCGCTATCAAGGGTGGACAGGGCATCGGTGCGATTGGCAGCGGACCGGCTTTTGGCTGTGCGCCGCGTGGCATTGGCCAACGCATCAGTTGCGTCATCCTGAGTCGTTTTGCCAATCTTTTTTGGCGTTTTCTTTTCCGCTGTCATGCGCCGCGTTCCGTCATTTGTAACGAGATATCGCCATAACTCTGCGCGATAAATCGGCCTGTCGCAATGCAATGGATCAAATAGCGGGAAATGCGGGCACTGATGTGTTGCGTATAAAAAAGCCCGATCAATGTGGGGCATTGATCGGGCGGTCGGCAGGGTGTGCGGTGGCACGAAGGGTGGATCTGTCTTGCGTGCTGTTCCGTGGGGGCGAGGTGCTTCAGGACAGATCCTGTGCGGGATTAGCGCAGTCTTAAAGACTTGCGGTATTCTTCTTCAGCCTGGGCGCGAGTAATACCGATATCCGAAAGCAGATGATCACTCAGACTAAGTAGAGTGCAGCGTTCTTTACGCGCTGCACGGAGCCGTTCAAACCGGTTGTTAAAATCATTCAGGCGGCCAAAAACGGTGGCGAAGAACGAGCGGATATGTGCTCTGGACTGGCGCTCCACGGCAGAAGGAGCAGGGCTAAGCGAGTAAGCCATCATTCTCTCCATGAGTTAATATTGCTAATGCAATGATTGCTGTTGAGATGATATTGCGGCTATATCTTGTGAAGAACAAACGAGTATTTCTGATCAAACGGATTAGAATTTCTAATCCATAGATTTGGAGTGGATCTTATGCGGCTTCCGCCCTTGCAATCCGTGCGCGCCTTTGATGCCGCCGCCCGCCATCTGAGCTTTACAAAAGCAGCCGAAGAACTGTTTGTCACACAGGGGGCGGTCAGCCAGCAGGTCCGGCAACTTGAGGAGTATCTGGGGTTCAAGCTGTTTCATCGGCTGCCACGTCAGATCCATCTGACCGAAGAAGGTGCACAGCTGGCGCAGGCAACCACAGCAGGATTTTCAAGGATCGCTGACGAGATCGAACGCCTGACCCGGGTCGAGGAAACCGGGGTGGTTACCGTCAGTGTCTTGCAAAGTTTTGCCGTGAAATGGCTGGTGCCGCGTCTGGGGCATTTCCGTGATGCATACCCTGATATTGATGTGCGCATTCATGCAGATGACCGGCTGGTTGATCTGCGCACTGAGGGCATTGATCTGGCTGTTCGGTTTGGCAGTGGTCATTATCCCGGACTGGTTTGCGAGATGCTGATGCGTGACGAGTCCTTCCCGGTTTGCAGCCCTGCCTATCTTGCCGCCAATCCGGAACTGAAAACCCCCGCCGATGTCGCCGGGCACCAATTGCTTCATGATGCCACCACCTTTATGGATCATCCACATGCCGCCGATTGGGAATTCTGGCTCGACGGCGTCGGTGCCGAAGGTGTCGATGTCAGCCGCGGTCTTCGATTTAACTCCGGCGACATGGTCATTCAGGCTGCCCTTATGGGGCAGGGGATTGCCATGGCGCGCACAAGCCTGGCTGCGCTTGATCTGGCGGCAGGCAATCTTGTGCGGCCTTTTGCGCAAAGTGTTGCATCAAGCGGGGCATATTATCTGGTTTACCCGGAAGAGCACCTTCGACGTCCGCGCGTAAAGGCATTTGTCAGCTGGCTTAAAAATGAAGTGGCTGAGACCTTGCGCGAAATTGATCCGGATGAGGCGGACGCCCCTGTGGAGGGCTGATCTCAGATTAACCCAAGGTCACGCAATTCATCGGCCATATCATCGGGCAGGGCGTCGGTGCCGCCACCCTGTTTTTCATCGGGCGGGCATTTGTCATCGGGGAAATAACGCCATCCCTGAAACGCACGATGCGGGTAGGGGCGCGTGGCAATCAGTTCGTCATCCAGCACGATGCGGCAATATTTCGTGCCTTCCTCGTTGACGAATTCTTCAAGATCAATCACCCGCTGGCGGCAGCGCACAGCACCCTTGATGACCCAGTAAATTGATCCACCATCAAGAATCTCGGTCTTGCGCTTGGGTGTCATGCGTGTGGTGTGAAAGATCCGTCCATGCATGGCCTGAAAATAGGTCTGCCATTCCTTCAGGCTTTCGGGGCTATCCGTGCCGACACTCAGTTTGATGATGTTCAAAGGCATATCAGGAAGGTTTCTTGTGCTTTGGTGTTCGATGACTGATGAGGTAGAACCCGTACGTCAAACGGTCAATAGCGGATTATTAAAACACTTAATTAAGTGTAGTATATGTTATTTCACAAAAAAACTTGACCAATAAGGGGTAATCAGCCAAATTCTGGTGCAGAAAAGGTCCGTGCCAGGACCAAACCCGAGAGATTTACAGGCTGAGAGAACCGAATGTCCCTGCAAGTTGTCACGGCAAACCGTCTGGAAGACGGGTTGGTGGTGTTCCTGACCAGCGATGGTAGCTGGAGCGAAAACATCAACGATGCCCGCACCGCCGAAGACAAGGAAGCCGCAAACGCGCTTCTGGCCGAGGCAAGTGCGCCCGAACTCGACACAGTGATTGTCGGGCCGTATCTGATTGATGTCGAACAGCAGGGCGCGGATCTCGTGCCGACAAAATACCGCGAAGTTCTGCGCACCAAAGGCCCGAGTGTCCGCGAGGACCTTGGCTATCAGGCGGTATAAGGAGAGACCCCATGTATCGTTATGACGATTTTGACCGCCAGCTTGTTCATGAACGCACTGAACAGTTCCGCGAACAGGTGAAACGCCGCCTTGCCGGTGACATTACCGAGGAACAGTTCCGTCCGCTCCGCCTGATGAACGGTGTGTATCTGCAGCTTCATGCCTATATGCTGCGCGTTGCCGTTCCCTATGGCACGCTGCGCGCCGACCAGCTTCGCCAGCTTGGCATGATTGCGCGTAAATATGACAAGGGCTATGGCCATTTCACCACGCGCCAGAACATCCAGTATAACTGGCCGAAACTTGATGAAATTCCCGACGCGTTGCTGGACCTTGCCAAGGTCGAAATGCACGCCATCCAGACATCGGGCAACTGCATTCGTAACACGACGACTGACCAGTATGCCGGTGCCGCGGCCGATGAAATCGAAGATCCACGCCCTTATTGCGAACTGATCCGTCAGTGGTCGACCTTCCATCCGGAATTCACTTACCTTCCGCGTAAGTTCAAGATCGCTGTTACCGGATCGCCAAATGACCGTGCGGCCGTGAAAGTGCACGATATCGGTCTTCGCATGCATCAGAATGATGCGGGCGAGACCGGCTTTGAAGTTATCGTGGGCGGTGGCCTTGGTCGCACGCCGTTTGTAGGCAAGACCATTCGCGACTTCATCGGCAAGAATGATCTGTTCTCGTATCTCGAAGCCATCCTGCGCGTTTATAACCGCTTTGGCCGTCGCGATAACAAGTACAAGGCACGTATCAAGATCCTCGTTCACGAGGAAGGCATTGATAAAATCCGCGAGCTTGTCGAAGAGGAATGGACCCAGATCAAGGACGGGTCGCTGCGCGTTGATGATGCGGAAATCGCCCATTACATCGAACAGTTCGCACCGCCGGCGTTTGAAGCCATGTCTGACGACGACACCGACTTCGAACGCCACAAAGCGGAAAACCGTCGTTTCGCCAACTGGGTGCGTTCGAATGTGATCGAACATAAACAGCCGGGCTATGCGATTGCAAACGTCTCGCTGAAACCGATTGGCGGCATTCCCGGGGACGCGACCGATACACAGATGGAACTGGTTGCCGATCTTTCGGAAAAATACAGCTTTGCCGATGTTCGCGTGACCCATGAACAGAACCTTGTTCTGCCGCATGTCAAAAAGGCCGACCTGTTCGCACTTTGGAGCGAACTGGACGCCGCAGAACTTGGCACGGCAAACCTTGGTTATGTGACCGATATCATCTCCTGCCCGGGACTTGATTATTGCGCACTTGCCACTGCGCGTTCGATCCCGCTTTCACAGCGGATTTCCGAACGCTTTGGTGATCTTGATCGCCAACATGATATTGGCGAACTCAAGATCAAGATTTCCGGCTGTATCAATGCTTGCGGACATCACCACGTTGGCCACATTGGTATTCTTGGCCTCGATAAACGCGGCAAGGAATTCTATCAGATCACCCTTGGCGGCGATGCCAGCCAGGATGCCTCGATTGGCAAGATTGCCGGTGCCGGTTTCTCTGAGGCCGAGGTGGTCGATGCCATCGAAAGCCTCGTGACCAAGTATATTGATATCCGCGAAAGCGGTGAGCGCTTCATCGACACCTATCGGCGTGTTGGCATGGATCCGTTCAAGGAGGTTCTTTATGGCGATCGTTAAAAATGACAGCCTGATCGAACAGGAGTGGATCACGGTTGACGCCGAAGGCGATCTGCCATCAAGCGATGAAAACCTGATCGTGCCGCTTGCACGTTTCAAGGAAGAACGTGACAGCCTATTGGGGCGTAACGGAGGTCTTGGTGTTCAGCTGAACCCGGGGGATGCGCCGGAAGATCTGGCAGATGATCTTGATCGTCTGTCGATCATCACGGTCAATTTCCCGGCCTACACGGATGGTCGTGGATATTCCTATGCCCGGGTGCTGCGCGAACGTATGGGCTTCACGGGCGAGCTTCGGGCAGTTGGTGACGTCCTGCGCGACCAAATCCTTTATATGCACCGTTGCGGCTTTGATTCCTATGACCTTAACGTTGAAGGTGACATCGCCCTGAACAAGGTGCGCGCCGCGCTCAAGGAAATGTCGGTTTATTATCAGCCGACCGGTGATGGTCGGGCAACGGCACAATCCCTGCGCGAACGTCGTCGCGCCGCGTTGCAGTCTTAGAATCGTAATACCATACTTAATACCATGGTCGAGCAGGCCGTGGAATTTCGACCAAGGGGCGCCTGCAAAGGGGGCCCCTTTTTTTGTGTTTTGGCGAACATATAGCAGTGGCCGTGGTTTCGAAAAATATTACAAAACAATTACTTCGAGGTTTTTCTATAGTCACTAAAACCTATATGTCATGGTATGCATATATGAATTTCCTGCACGTATATGACGCCCCGTAAGGGTAGGGTTACAGTCAATAAAGAATAGTGAGATAGTCCCCAGTATATCGCGCGATGATTGTGAAAATATAATATGACTAATGAGGAGAGATAAATTGCTTAGGGGCCTCATTTATGTCGATGTTCAATCGTCTCAAGATTTCCACAAAGGTATATGGCGGCTTTGGCGTCATCCTCGTTTTGCTCGTAATCGCTTCAATCTGGTCGGAGCTTTCTGTGAGCAGTGTCGGAGATGACTTCGTGCGCTATCGTCATATCGCCTTGCAGTCCAATCAGGCTGGACGTGTGCAGGCCAACCTGTTGGAGGCGCGTGTTTCGGTAAAGCAGTTTCTGCTGACCGGCGAAAGTGCGGCAGCGAAAAATGTCGATGACCGGCTTGCAAGCGCGATAACGTTGAATGACGAACTCGTTGAGTTGCTTGATACCGATGAAATGATCGAAGTCGCCCAAGTTGCTGGCGAAAGCCTGAAAGCCTATCGCGCGGCCTTTGCCAAGGTTGCCACAATGTCTGCCGGGGATCCCGCCCGTGATCAGATAGTGACCGATACACTCGACACAATCGGTCCGATGGTGGCTGAGAACCTTGAAGACCTGAAGCTGACCGTCAAACACGAACAGGATGAAATCGGTCCGCGTGCGGCCAAGGCTGCTTCGCAGGCTGTGATCATTACGGCCATTGTTGCCGGTGTGGCGTTGATCCTTGGCATTTTTGCCGCCTGGAAGATTGGATCGGGTATTTCCCGCCCGATCCAGCAAATTACCGACGCCATGAAGGAACTGGCTGGCGGCAACAAGCAGACCGACATTCCCGGACAGGATCGTTTCGATGAAATCGGTGATATGTCCAAGGCGGTTCTGGTCTTTAAGGAAAATATGATCCGTGCCGAGGAGCTTGCCGCCCAGGAAGCAGAGGCCGTCAAACGCCGGGAAAGACGTGCAGAGAAAATCAATGAACTGACAGCGGACTTTGATCAGGACATGTCGGTTATCCTCAAGGCACTTGCTTCTGCGGCGACCGAGATGCAGTCAACCGCGACGGGCATGAGCAGCACCGCCGAAGAAACCAGTCGCCAGTCCAGTATCGTCGCAGCCGCTGCCGAACAGGCATCAACCAACGTGCAAACCGTTGCCAGCGCAACGGAACAACTCAGTGCCTCGATCTCCGAGATCACCCAGCAGGTCAGTCAGTCCTCGTCTGTTGCCAATCGCGCGGTCGAGGATGCCGAAAAAACCAACACCCAGATCCGCGGTCTTGCCGAAGCAGCCCAAAAGATCGGTGATGTGGTAGGGCTGATCAGCGATATTGCCGAGCAAACCAACCTTTTGGCCTTGAACGCCACCATCGAGGCGGCGCGTGCCGGCGATGCGGGCAAGGGCTTTGCCGTTGTCGCGGCAGAGGTCAAAAATCTTGCAACGGCAACTTCGCGCGCGACCGAAGACATCACCAATCAGATCACCGGCATCCAGAATGAAACCGATGGGGCGGTAACCGCCATTGGCACCATTTCATCTACGATTGCCGAGATCAGCGAGATTTCAGCAACCATCGCAAGTGCGGTCGAGGAACAGGGGGCAGCCACCCTCGAAATCACCCGCAATGTGCAGGAAGCCTCGGTTGGTACAACAGAAGTGACGTCAAACATTGTCAGCGTGAACGAAGCGGCGGGCTCCACCGGGGCTGCTGCCGAGCAGGTGCTGAGTGCGGCATCAGAATTGTCGCGGGAATCTGAAGGCCTGCGTCACAAGGTCGAGGATTTCCTGGCCGCTGTTCGGGCAGTCTGATTGCCGTCATGATGATCTTTTGTCGGGCGGGGAAAGTGTCATCAAAAGGCACGGGCCCTTGGCGGTTTCATATTCCCGCCCGGCAACAAAACCAATCGCCTCATAGCAGCGAATGGCGCGTTCGTTTTCAGGATCGGGGTCAATCCCGATCATGGGCGCGCCACGCTCGAACAGCTGGTCGGTCAGCATTTTCAGAAACATCTGACCATGCCCGCAACCCATCATATCGGGCACACCGATAAATGCATCCAGACAGCGTGTATTTTCAGGCAACGGATCAAAATGTGCCTGTGGCCATTGGTGGGCGTCGTAATGCTGGGCAAAGGCAAAGGGTCGATTGCGGTACGAGACAATCAGTGTCGCCATTTCGGCCAGTTCGACATCTTCGGAAATCAGTTCAATCTGCTCATCCGGATCGCCCCACCAGCGGACAACTTCAGGCACATGCAGCCAGCGGCCAATCATTGGCAGATCGTTTGGGGTGGCCCGTCGGAAGCTGTATTTAATTGGGGCTATTCTCTCGTTCACTAAGTTCATTTACCTTGTTTGCATTCAGAAAGACGTTTCGGTCTTGGAGGAAGATAGTGAGCGATACAGAGCACGTGTGGGACAAGCATGAAACCTTGTTCCACTATACGAATCAAGCAGGTTTGTTAGGGATACTGAACAGCAATGACCTGTGGGCGTCCAGCTACAAGTTTTTAAACGACCGAGAGGAGGTCGTGTTTTTTAAGAAGGTGCTGAGGAATAGCCTTCTGCCATTCTTCGAGAGAAACCTGAGAAATAAGCGTGACCTAGATGTGATGCAAAGCGCACTTCTTAGATTGCATGGGTACAGCAATCTTGCTTCTCAGCAAGCGGATGAATTCATTGATGTGTTGTATAAAACCACCTTTCAACCGCAAGGCGGTCGGAAGGAATTGGTTCATCCGTTCTTCGTATCCTTCTGCAGTCATAGTGACAGCTATGAAAAGAAGAATGGCTTGTTGAGCCAATGGCGAGGATACGGTTCTGACGGCGGATTTGCTATCGAATTTGACGTCAAGGAATTGTCTCGGCAGATTCAAGAAAGTGTTGCTACTTATGAGCGAGCGGTCTCATTTTTCTGCGATGTTTTTTACTGTGATACTGACAATTCTCTACCATCCCTAAATGAGAACATTGAGTGCATCGTTGATACAGCAGAGGCTCTGATCAGGGGGCGCGAAAACCCATTTGAAAAGTCGTATGGTCCATTCGTAACTGCAGCAACGAGAACCAAACATATTGGTTTTCGAGAAGAGCAAGAGTTTCGGGTCGTGATAGCGCCGATACTGCAGGGCGGGCCGTTCAGTGAACTAGGAGAAGGCTACAGCAAATTTAAGAAAATCTACGTCCGCGAGGGCAAAGATGGTCTAATCCCATACATAAAGTTACTGGAAGAAATTCCCGATCCTTTGCCTATACGAAGAGTAATCGTCGGGCCGTGTCGGCAGCAGCAGCAAAACTATGATGCAGTTTCATTCGCTCTAGAAGGGGCAAAGATTGAGGTGACTTTGTCGGAAACGCCTTATGTTGGTTAGTGCTTTGCTCGTAAGGCCAGATTGACCTTCGATGCACTTGAATTTCCTATCAAATCACAAATCCAGTTTCCTGTCGCGGCAAGCTTTTCAAGATCGATACTGGTTTTGATGCCAAGGCCGTTCAGCATATAGACAACATCCTCGGTCGCGACATTGCCACTGGCCCCCTTGGCATAGGGGCAGCCGCCAAGACCCGCAACCGAACTGTCGATGGTTGCCACACCCATTTGCAGCACAGCCAGCAAGTTGGCAAGCGCCTGACCATAGGTGTCGTGGAAGTGCGCGGCGAGCTTTTCGGTGGGGACATGCTTGGCAACAGCGGCAATCATCGCCTGTGCCTTTGCCGGCGTCCCGGTACCAATCGTGTCGCCCAGACTGATTTCATAACAGCCCATGTCATATAGCGCCTTGGCGACTTCTGCGACCTTTTCAGGTGCGATGTCGCCTTCATAGGGGCAACCCAGCACGCAAGACACATAGCCGCGTACCGCAAGGCCGGCCTCGCGTGCGGCATCCGCGACCGGGCGGAAGCGATCAAGGCTTTCAGCGATTGAGCAATTGATGTTCTTCTGCGAGAAACTCTCCGATGCCGCGCCAAAAACCGCAACCTCGGTTGCGCCTGCTGCAATCGCGGCCTCAAGACCCTTCATGTTCGGGGCCAGAACAGGGTATGTCACACCGGGTTTGCGGGTGATCCGGGCCATGACATCGGGTGCATCGGCCATTTGCGGTACCCATTTTGGACTGACAAAGGCGGTAGCTTCGATCACCGATAATCCGGCATCATTCAGGCGATGGATCAACTCGACCTTTGTTTGGGTCGGGACCATTGCCTTTTCGTTCTGAAGGCCATCACGCGGACCGACTTCAACGATTTTGACATGGCTTGGCAGATCGGAAATCAGGGCCATTATTCGGCCTCCTCGATCGCAATCAGTTCTGCGCCATCATCAACCTGATCCCCCACACCAAAGAACACTTCCTTGACCGTGCCGGTGACGGGGGCTGAAATGGTGTGTTCCATTTTCATGGCTTCCATCACGACCAGTTTGTCACCCGCCGTGACCGATTGACCGGCCTCTGCCATCACAGCGATGATCTTGCCCGGCATCGGAGCGGTCAGACCACCACCCGTACCCTCATTGCCACCGGCTGCGGCCAACTGATCAAAGATGTCCAGCCGGTCGGAACGGCCATCGCGGAAAATCATCAGACGATTGCCGTCGCGCAGGACTGACGCGCGTTTGCGCACGTTATCAAGCCGGGCAACGATGGCACCATTATCGTCATATTCGGCACTCGCCATGATAGCGCTACCATCAGGCATATCGATGACATAGCCCTGATCGCGGTAATGCACCTTTACCAGCATGTCCGATCCATCATGACGCAGGATCAGGTCATGGTGGTTATCGTCATTCAGCCGGAAGCCTGCGGTGCTGTGCCAGGGCGAATAGGGATCTTTGCTTTGCGCGGCATAGCGGGCGGCCTCGGTATCGCGGGTCAACAGGATATCAAGTGCGGCGAAAGCCAGGGCTTCGTTATCCGGTGTGCCGGGGGCCGGGATCAGGTCATCCTGATAGTTCGGAATAAAGCCGGTTTCGACCTCTCCGCGTTCAAAGGCCGGATGACGGGCGATATTGCCAAGGAAGCCGGTATTTGTGGTGACACCAACAATCTGCACATCATTAAGGGCGGACGCCATGCGACGGAGCGCGGATGGGCGGTCCACATCCCAAGTGATCAATTTGGCGATCATCGGGTCATAATGGATCGATACTTCGCCGCCCTCATAAACGCCGGTATCAACGCGCACATGATCGGTTTCGTGTGGCATACGCATATGAATAAGTTTGCCGGTTGCCGGCAGGAAGTCGTTCTGCGGGTCTTCGGCATAGATCCGGACTTCAAAGGCATGACCGTTGATCGACAGGTCTTCCTGCGCCTTTGGCAGTTTTTCGCCATCGGCCACCCGCAATTGCCATTCCACAAGGTCTTCGCCGGTGATTTTTTCCGTCACCGGATGTTCGACCTGAAGGCGGGTGTTCATTTCCATGAAATAGAACGCACCCGACGCGTCCAGCAGAAATTCAACTGTTCCTGCGCCCTGATAGCCAATCGCCTTGGCGGCATCGACCGCGGCCTTGCCCATCTGGGCGCGGAGCTCTTCGCTCATACCGGGTGCCGGGGCCTCTTCAATCACCTTTTGATGGCGGCGCTGCAAGGAGCAGTCCCGTTCAAACAAGTAAACCGCATTGCCATGGCTGTCGGCAAAGACCTGAATTTCAACGTGGCGCGGTTTGACAATCAGTTTTTCAATCAGGCAATGATCATCGCCAAAGCTGCTGGCAGCTTCGCGTTTGCAACTGATCAGCGCGTCCTTGAAATCGGATGCCTTTTCAACCGCACGCATGCCTTTGCCACCACCCCCGGCGGATGCCTTGATCAATACCGGATAGCCGATCTTGTCGGCCTCGGCCGCCAGAAGGTCTGAGTCCTGATCTTCGCCGTGATAGCCCGGCACCAGCGGGACACCGGCCTTGCCCATGATTTTCTTGGCTTCGGACTTCGACCCCATGGCGCGGATCGCACTTGCCGGCGGGCCGACAAAAACACAGCCTGCCTTTTCAAGCGCATCGGCAAAACCGGCATTTTCCGACAGGAACCCATAGCCCGGATGGACGGCATCGGCACCCGATTGTGCGATGACTTCAAGCAGGCGGTCGGTCCGCAGATAGCTGTCCTTGGGGGCGGGCGCGCCGATATAGTACGCCTCGTCAGCGTGTTTGACATGCAGGGCATTGGCGTCGGCATCGGAATAAACAGCAACCGTGGCAATTCCCATGCGACGGGCGGTCTTTATCACGCGGCAGGCGATCTCACCGCGGTTGGCGATCAGAAGTTTGCGCGGCATGTTATTTCTTGCTCCAGTTCGCGGGACGTTTTTCCAGAAAGGCACCGACACCTTCGCGGCCCTCGTCGCTTGCGCGTTGATCGGCAATGCGCTGTGCTGTGTCATCAATCACGGCATCTGAAATCGGTTTGTTGGCGACGGCATAAATCAGGTTCTTGGCGGCATGCATGGCGTCTGGCCCATTGGCCAGCAGGATATTTGCCATTTCCTGTCCACGGGCAGTCAGTTCATCGGTTGTGGTGATTTCATGCACCAGCCCAATCTGCTGGGCGGTGTTGGCATCAAATCGCTCGGCGGTCAGGAAATAACGCCGTGCGTGATTAACCCCGATGGCCTCCACAACATAAGGCGAAATCACCGCCGGGATCAGGCCAAGCTTGACTTCCGACAGACAGAAACTGGCACGATCGGACGCGATCACGATGTCACAGCACGCAGCCAGACCAACCCCGCCGCCAAAGGCAGCCCCGTTGACCAGTGCGATGGTCGGTTTTGATGCAAAATTCAAAACCTTCATCAGTTTGGCAAGTGCGCGGGAATCAGCAAGGTTTTCAGCATGGCTATAGCCCGCCATGCGCTTCATCCAGTTAAGATCCGCACCGGCCGAAAAGCTTTTGCCAGCCCCGGTCAGAATGATCACGCGGACCGCCGGATCGGCTTCAAGCGCCTCAACCTTGGCCGTCAGATCGGCGATCAGGGCATCATCAAAGGCATTGTGAATTTCCGGGCGGTTCAGCGTGATGGTCGCAATTCCGGCATCGGTGATTTCACAGATCGCCGCATCGGATATGTTATCGGTGTTTACATTGCTCATGGCGGCCTCACATTCTAAAGACGCCAAACCGGGTTTCCTCGACCGGTTTGTTAAGCGCAGCTGACAGGCCAAGACCCAGAACCATACGGGTATCGGCCGGGTCAATCACACCATCATCCCAAAGCCGCGCGGATGCGTAATAGGGATGGCCTTGTTCTTCGTATTGATCGCGGATCGGGCCCTTGAACTCTTCCTGCTCGGCCTCTGGCCAGGTTTCGCCGCGTTTTTCCATGGCGTCGGCGCGAATTTGCGTCAGCACATTGGCCGCCTGTTCGCCGCCCATGACGGAAATGCGGGCATTTGGCCACATCCACAGGAAGCGTGGATTGTACGCACGGCCACACATGCCATAGTTGCCCGCGCCAAATGAACCACCGATCAGGACGGTGAATTTCGGGACATTTGCGGTGGCAACAGCGGTCACCAGTTTCGCGCCATCCTTGGCGATGCCACCACTTTCATATTTGCGGCCAATCATAAAGCCGGTGATGTTTTGCAGGAATACCAGCGGAATACCGCGCTGCGCGCAAAGTTCGATGAAATGCGCACCCTTAAGCGCGCTTTCGGAAAACAGGATGCCGTTATTGGCAATGATACCGACCGGATAGCCAAAGATGCGGGCAAAGCCGGTCACAAGGGTCGTGCCATACTGTGCCTTGAACTCATCAAACTCCGACCCATCAACGATGCGCGCGATGATTTCGCGCACGTCATAGGGCTTCTTGGTGTCGGTTGGAACCACGCCATAAATCTCGCGCGGGTCATAGGCCGGGGCGCGCGGTTCGGTCAATGTCAGGCCCGGATTTTTCGTCCAGTTCAGGTTTTTGACAACATCGCGTGCAATCGACAGCGCGTGGCTGTCATCCTGTGCATAGTGATCGGTTACACCTGACGTTTTGCAATGAACATCAGCCCCGCCAAGATCCTCGGCCGAAACGACTTCGCCCGTCGCGGCCTTTACCAGCGGCGGACCACCCAGAAAGATCGTGCCTTGTTTGCGGACAATGATGCTTTCATCGGACATCGCCGGAACATAAGCACCACCCGCGGTGCAGGACCCCATGACAACCGCGATTTGCGGGATGCCTTTGGACGACATGGTTGCCTGATTAAAGAAGATGCGCCCGAAATGGTCGCGATCCGGAAATACATCGTCCTGACGGGGCAGGTTGGCACCGCCACTATCGACCAGATAGATACAAGGCAGGTTGTTTTCGAGTGCGATTTCCTGTGCGCGAAGATGCTTCTTCACCGTCATCGGATAGTAGGAACCACCCTTGACCGTGGCATCATTGGCGACAATCACGCATTCGACGCCTGAAACACGGCCGATGCCGGTAATGATGCCCGCCGCCGGAACGTCTTCGTCGCCATACATGCCATGTGCGGCAAGCTGTGAGAGTTCGAGAAACGGGGAGCCGACATCAAGAAGCTGGCGAATACGTTCACGCGGCAGGAGCTTGCCGCGTCCGGTATGACGGTCGCGGGCGCGTTCACCGCCCCCCAGTTTTACCGCTGCGATCTGATCGCGCAGATCGGAAACCAGCTTTTCCATATGGTCGGCATTGTTGCGGAATTCTTCTGAACGGGCATTAACCGCAGATTTCAGTACCGTCATCGTCCGTTTTCACCGTTTATTGTTGTGGGCAATTCGGCCCGCTTACAGGGTGTTTATGGCTGTTGTTATGGGTGAAGTTTACGTAAACGTCAATATTAAATCGGTATTTTAGTACCGAAATTATCTATATAGGATTTGACGTTCTGGTAACGGATTGAATTGACGTGTTTGTTGCGTCCGCGAAAGGGGCGCGCACGTCGATGCGCAGGTGCAAAAGGTCTGGTCAGATCCGGTCTTGGTGGGTGTGGGGTGATGTCAGTCGATCAAACTGCCTGCTGCGTTCTTGCGCAGTGAAATCCACTGCGCCAACTGATCAATGCGGTCATTCCCAAAGAAGGGCTCGTCTTCATAGAAGAAGAACGGCGAACCAAAGGCACCCATGGCAATGGCTTCTTCGGTGACAGTGCGCACATGATCTTTCCATTTCTGGGATTCGACGGCTGCGCGCATTTCACTGGCATTGATCGAATGGCGGGTCGCAGCGGCAAAAACATTTTCCGGGTTGGACATATCAAGTCCGTCGGCGAAATAGCCGCGATAGATATCCTTGGCAAACTTGCGCGCCAGCGTCGGAGATCGTGATTCAAGCCAGTAATAGGCACGGGTTGGAACCAGTGCCGCATAGGGGAAGTTGTCGGGAATTTGGAATGGCACGTTTTGCAGGCGTGCACAGCGTTCCATGTCGTGTCGGAAATAGGGGCCGCGGATCGGTTGATCAAGAAGCGGGCTTTGGCCGGTTTGTTTAAATGCAGCGCCAATCATGAAAGGGCGCCAAACGACCGTGACGCCATTGCGCTTTTCGAAGTCTTCCATCCGTTCGGCGGCAAGGTAGCCATAAGGTGACGAGAAATCAAAATAGAAGCTGACTTCAGACATGTTCCTGCACCTGTTTTCCGTTCTGTTTTCACCAACAACTTTTCCGACAGATCTGACGCCTGCTTGGGTGGAGACGATTTTGATCTATTAAGTTGTTGCGAATCAACAAAAAAATATAGGCCTATGCCATGGTCACGGGATCACGATACCCGGTCGGACTTTTACTTCTTCCATCACAACATATGTATGAGTCTGACCGACACCCTGAACAGAAGACAGGCGTTCAAGGAACTCGCGGTAAGCATACATGTCCTCGACGCGCAGTTTCGCAAGATAGTCAAAGCCACCCGCGACCATGTGGCATTCTTCGATCTCGGGGAGCTTTTTGATCGCCGCGGCAAAGACGTCAAAGACGTCGGGTGTGGTGCGATCAAGGGTGATTTCAACGAAGACCACCAGCGCCTGGTTGAGTTTGCGCGGGTCGAGAGTTGCCATATACCCGGTTATGAAGCCGTTCTGTTCGAGGCGACGAACGCGCTCAAGGCACGGGGTCGGGCTGAGGTGGACCCGGCGCGACAGCTCAACATTGGACATGCGACCATCATTTTGCAGTTCGCGGAGGATCTGTTTGTCGATCTTGTCCAGGCTTTTGTGGTTCTTCTGCATTAAGGACACCCATCCAGTGTATGTGACTGCATTAATGTGAAAACAATGGATGATATATCGTATTTCTTGGAAAATTGGCAGCACATTTTTCGGGTGAAATAATATTGTCGGTAACCATAGAGGTGTAACAGGCCCCGAAGCGCTTGGAATTACGTGCGTTCTTCGGGGGTGGCAAAAGTCAAACATCAGGGAGAGGCTTTAGAAGATGTTCCGTACCGAACTGCCCAAGCCAAACGAAATCCGTCAGAAAATTCGCGATTCCTATCGCGCCGATGAAGAGACCGTTGTTGAAAGCCTGATCGAAACCGCGCGTCTTTCCCCGGAACAAACTGCGCGTGTTCAGGGTCGCGCCTATCAGCTTGTCGCGCGTGTCCGCGACGCTGATAACGGCAAAAGCGGCATTGATGCCCTGCTGCATGAATACGAGCTTTCGAGCAAGGAAGGCGTCATCCTCATGTGTTTGGCTGAAGCTTTGCTGCGCGTGCCTGATGCGGTGACTGCAGACAAACTTATTCAGGACAAGCTGTTTGATGCCGACTGGCAAAGCCATCTGGGCCATTCCGACAGTTTCTTTGTCAATGCCTCGACCTGGGGATTGATGCTGACCGGGCGCGTGATCAAGTTCGGCAAGGCGGAAAAAGCCGATCCGGGCCGCCTGATCAAACGCATGATCGGCCGGTCTGGCGAGCCGGTTATTCGCAAGGCATTTAACCACGCTATGCGAATCATGGGACGCCAGTTCGTGATGGGCCGCACCATCGATGAGGCATCCGAGCGCGCCAAGGCGAATGAAGAAAAAGGCTATCGCTATTCCTATGACATGCTGGGCGAGGCCGCCCGCACGATGGAAGACGCTGATCGCTATTACAAGGCCTATGAAACTGCGATTCACGATATCGGACGTGTTGCCAATGGTCGTGGGCCGATTGATAGCCCGGGTATATCGGTCAAGCTGTCAGCGATTCATCCGCGCTATGACTTTGCCAACTATGAACGGGTGATGACCGAACTGACCCCGCGGCTTAAGGAGCTGGCCCTGTTGGCCAAGAAATACGACATCGGCTTTACCGTCGATGCCGAAGAGGCCAACCGGCTTGACCTGTCGCTTGATGTCATCGGTACTGTCTTTGCCGACCCGGATCTTGATGGTTGGGAGGGCTATGGTCTGGCGGTTCAGGCCTATCAGAAGCGTGCCTATCATGTTCTGGAATGGTTGGCCGATCTTTCAGACAAGGTCGGGCGCAAGATGATGGTCCGACTTGTCAAAGGCGCCTATTGGGATACCGAAGTCAAATTCAGTCAGGAAAACGGCTTTGACGGCTATCCGGTCTTTACCCGCAAGGCATCGACCGATGTGTCGTATCTGGCGTGCGCGAAATACATGCTGTCGCGCCGCGATGCGTTTTATTGCCAGTTCGCAAGCCACAATGCTCATACCGTGGCATCAGTTCTTGAAATGGCGGGCAATGACCGCACCTTTGAATTCCAGCGCCTGCATGGCATGGGCGAAGCCCTCTATGAGCAGATCGTCGATAAAAACGGCGAAAACATTCCGTGCCGCGTTTATGCGCCGGTTGGCACCCATGAAGACCTGCTGGCTTATCTGGTGCGTCGTCTGCTGGAAAACGGTGCGAACACCAGCTTTGTGAACCGTATTCAGGACGAACAACTGCCAATCGAGGAAATGATCGCCGATCCGATTGAAAAGATGGCAGCCCTTCCGCGCAAGGGGCATCCAAAGATCCCGGCGCCGATTGATCTTTACGGTGCGACGCGTGTGAACTCGCGCGGGATTGACCTGACCGATACCGAAAAGCTTTTGCCACTGAGTGCCAAGCTTGCAGGGATCAAGGACAAGACCTGGAACGCAGCCCCGCTTATTGACGGCAAACTTGTTTCCGGAACACCGGTGGATGTCATCAATCCGGCAAAACTGAACGAGAAGGTTGGTGACCTTGTTCAGGCGACAGAGGCCGACGTCGAGGCCGCCGTGGTGGCGGCCGTCAAGGGCTATGAGACCTGGAACAAGACGCCGGCAAGTGATCGTGCGGCAGCACTGCGCCGTCTGGGCGATCTGCTTGAAGAAAACATGGACGAGTTCATCGCCCTGTGTCAGCGCGAAGCAGGTAAGCTTTACCTTGATGGCGTTGCCGAAGTACGTGAAGCGGTCGATTTTTGCCGCTACTACGCCAACCGGGCAGAGGAAACCTTCCGCGAAGGCAGCCCGCTTGAAGGTCGTGGCGTTATTGTTTGCATCAGTCCATGGAACTTCCCGCTGGCGATCTTCCTTGGGCAGGTGACCGCGGCGCTGGCAGCAGGAAATGCTGTTATTGCCAAACCGGCAGAGCAGACTTCACTGGTTGCAGCCCGTGCGGCAGAACTGATCCTTGAATCCGGTGTGCCCGGCTCGGCATTCCATCTGGTGCCGGGGCCTGGGCGTGTGATTGGTAATCAATTGATCAATGATCCGCGCATTGCCGGGGTGGCCTTTACCGGGTCAACCGAGACTGCGCAGCTCATCAACCAGGCGCTTGCAAAGCGCCCGGGCGTGCCGTTGCCGCTGATTGCCGAAACCGGTGGTCAGAATGCGATGATTGTTGATTCGACCGCACTCCCCGAACAGGTCGTGCAGGACGCGATCATTTCCGGTTTCCAGTCGGCTGGTCAGCGTTGCTCGGCCCTTCGTGTCCTGTTTGTACAGGAAGACATTGCTGACAAGCTGTGTGACATGCTGGTCGGTGCGATGAAGGAACTTCGCGTCGGTGATCCGAAGTTCCTTGATATCGATGTCGGTCCGGTGATTGACGAAAAATCGCGCAAGGTTCTTGAAGCCCATGCGGAACGCATGAAGAAGGAAGCCAAGCTTTTGCATGCTTGTGACACGCTTCCGGAGTGCGAGGGCGGCAATTTCTTTGCGCCGCATTGCTTCGAAATTCCGTCAATCAATGTGCTGGAACGCGAAGTGTTCGGCCCGGTCGTGCATGTGGTGCGTTACAAGGCACGTGACATTGACAAGATCCTCGATCAGATCAATGCATCGGGCTATGGCCTGACCCTTGGTATCCATTCGCGTATTGACACGACTGTACGGGAAATTTCCCAAAAGCTGCGCGTCGGGAACTGCTACGTAAACCGCAACCAGATCGGTGCGGTGGTCGGTGTGCAGCCGTTTGGCGGGCAGGGTAAATCCGGTACCGGCCCAAAGGCGGGTGGTCCGCACTATGTCGAGCGCTTTGCCAAGCCGATCGCACATGAAAATACCATCTCCAACGACGAGGCATCAGACGATCGCGCGCCGATCATCGTCAAGGATGTCATTGCAAGCAACGAATATGCCGCGATGTTGGCAGCCCAGGAAGAATGGCAGGCCACCGATGGCAATGCACGGGTGACCATTCTTGAAAAGCTGTCAGCTAAGATGGAGGCATCTGGCAACGATGCCCTGATCGCCGGGGCGGATCATGTTGCGAACTTTGCTGCCCTTTCGGAGAACGGCTTTGTCGCGCCGACCCGCATGCCCGGTCCGACCGGTGAAACCAACGATCTGTATTGTCAGGGGCGTGGTGTTTATCTGGTACAGGCAGACAAGGATGCCGATGCGGCAAAAGTCATCCGTCATTTGGGGGCGGCACTTGCCGCCGGTAATGCGGTGATCCTTGCCGGCGATCAGAAATGGCCTGCTGATATTCCGGCACTGGCACAGCAGGCGGGCCTTCCGGCCAAGCTTGTTAAGGCTGTCGGGACCAATACCGGCCTTGGTGCGATGTATGATGGGGACATCGCGGGCGTATCGTGCGTGGCGTCGCTTGATCGGGTGACGTCGTTCAAGCAGCTTCTGGCCAAGCGCGATGGCGCAATCCTGTCGCTGATTTCCGATAGCGGAGCAGAGGATGACGGTGCATTGCCTGATGAGGCCTTCCTGCATCGCTTTGCGACGGAAAAGACAATCACGATCAACACCACGGCAGCCGGGGGCAACGCATCCCTGATGTCGATGGAAGAAGATTGATCTGCGAATTGGACCGGGAAGAAATTCCCGGTCCATTTTTCTTTCATTCATGATCTCTGAAATAGGATGCGTTTGCCCGGTTTGATGTTGGGCTTTTTTTTGTCAAAATTGGCTGCGATAGGTATTTACCGGAACAGTTGACGTCCTGCGGCGTTGGAACTGACGCAAGAAAATCGACCCATGTCGTGCAGGCATGAACAAGGAGAACAGGAATGATCAAGGTGACCCGCGGTTTCGGCCGTGTCCTGAAAACGGTATCGGTATGTGCGCTGCTGGCAGTGCCGCTTGCGGCTTGTGGGCCGCTGCAAATGCCGTTGGAAGACCGCACAGGCAATGACCAGTGGCTCGATACCCAGATCAAGTCCGGCATCCTTGGGGAGTTCTCCAAGGTCGATCACACCTATCTGATGGATGTGAATATCGATATCTGGGAACAGAATGTCATGGTCACCGGTATGGTGGATTCCAAGGGCAAATATTACGACGTCATGTCGATGGTCAAGCAGGATAACCGGATCAAAACCGTCCATGACCATCTGGTGATCGCCGATCAGGAAACGATTGATGCCTATCATCAGGCCGAGGACGAATATGGCAAGAATGCCGTTCCGACGGATTCGGCCACCCAGTCAGTGTCCGATGTCTGGATCGAAAGTCAGATCAAAGCATTGTTATTGGCCGAAAAAGGTGTGACGTCAGTCAACTATCGCTGGCAGTCGGTCAAGAATGTTGTCTACATCATGGGCGAAGCGCAAAGCGATGCAGAGCTTGAAAAGGTGCTTTCCATCGTGCGCCGGATCAAGGGTGTGACCAAGGTAGTGAGCCACATCACAACCGCCTGATCCAGGTTAACTCCCTGTAATATATAAATTGTTTCGAAATTCCCTGCAGGCATCCGGTCTTGCGGGGATTTTTTTTGTTCGGATTGGATGCGAAAGTGTTTGAAAACTATTCGCATTTGTCATAGAGGTCAGAGCACGTAATTAATAACTGATTGCAATCGCACCATGTATGTCTGCATTTGTAATGCGCTCAAGGAAAAAGACGTCCGCCATGCCGCCGAGCAGGGCGGGGCGACACGTCCGGCGGAAGTCTTCCGCTTCCATGGCTGCGCGCCGCAATGTGGCAAATGTGCCTGTCATATGCGTGCAGAACTGCTGCAGGCAAAGACCTGTGGCAATTGCGATTGTGATGATGCAGCCGCTGTAACGGCCAATATCGAACCGATTGCCGCCGAGTAGGGCGCTTCCAGATATTCAAGCGATACGAAAAAGGCGAAGCCATACGGCCTCGCCTTTGTTGTTTGTGCCTAATGCTGATGCTGTTGATCGGCGCAGTTATTTCTTCAGGCCAAAGCGTTCCTCGGCCAGGCGGTCTGCGACAAAGCCGGTCGACAGGTTCTGGTCCTTGGCGCGTTTGAAAATCTCGCGCACGGTTTCACCGATGCCTTCGATGTGCATGTTGGTTTCAGCGACTGATTTACCTTCACGGCAGAAATAGACTTCCACAACCCCGCCCGCGTTGATCACATAATCCGGTGCATACAGAATACCTGCTTCATGCAGCATTTCACCGTGTCGATCATGTTCCAGCTGGTTGTTGGCTGCGCCGGCGATCACGCTGACCTTTAGGCTTTCAATGGTGCGATCAGTGATCACGCTGCCAAGGGCGCAAGGTGCCAGAATATCGGCGTCGACCGCCAGGATTTCATCGACCGAAACAACGGTTGCATCAAATTCGATTTCTGCTGCCTTGGCATTGGCTTCATGAAGGTCAGCGACAATCAGTTTTGCACCGTTGGCATGAAGCATCCGGCACAGATGATATCCGACATGCCCCAGCCCCTGAACAGCAACGCGCATGCCTTTAACGTCTTCTGTGCCATGCTTGAAGCGCACCGCTTCCTTGATGCCGATGAAGACGCCATAAGCAGTAAATGGTGATGGATCTCCGGTGCGTTCCGGGTCCTTGCCATCATTGATGCCGCCGACATGCTTTGTCTGGCTTGCTATATGGCCCATGTCCCCGGGGCTGGTGCCGACATCCTCGGCAACGATATAGCGACCGCCAAGTTGTTCGACAGCGCGGCCCATTGCACGGAAAAATTCCGGTGTCTTCTGGCTGCGCGGGTCGCCGATGATGACGGACTTGCCGCCGCCAAGTGGCAGATTGGCAAGGGCCGACTTATAGGTCATGCCCCGTGACAGGCGCAAAACATCATGGATGGCTTCCTGTTCAGTGGCATAGGGCCACATTCGACAGCCGCCAAGTGATGGGCCCAGATTGGTGTTATGAACCGCGATGATGGTTTTCAGGCCGGTGGTTTTGTCGCTGGCAAAGACAACCTGTTCGTGGTCATCAAATGCGATATCGGAAAAGACGTTCATCCTCTTGCAGCCTCCTGGCAGCATCATTGTTCTGGTGCAGATTGTTTTCTGCTTATTCCTTTATGTTTGATGCATTGGGTGGATGATCAATTTCTAATTCCACAGATATCGAAAAAAGACCGTTTCGGTTGAGCTGTTGTTGTGGTGTGGAATTATGCTGAGCTTGCCGGAGTGGCTTTGTAATTTTATTGCGCAAGGTGTGCGCTGCAAAATGTCGGGTTAGCAGAAATAAGCGCCAAATCTGGCTTGGTTGGGATTCTATTTTTGCGGATTTCGTCGGCGGTAATTTCGAAACGTTTTCAACTTACGACATTATGCTGCAGTGCACTTCCGGTGAAACGCCCTGAATCAGGGATATGATCATGCAGCCATGTCAAATTCGCACTTGAAACCGGAGCAATTAATCTGGAAATATCAATTAACCGGACAATTTACGGCTCGTTAAGGTGCGAAACGTAGACTCATGGTTGGGTATCTTGTGGTTGAGATTCCCGGTTCAGGACAGGTTGGCGTCTGGGCGGCGCCAGCGAACAAAAAGTAAGGAGAGCGGCGGAAATGTCTGCATTCACAGACCATCGCCAAACCGTATTCGAGGTTGAACTGCACAATCAGGCTGTGCGCGAATGCGTCAAAGAGAACCGATCCCACGAACTCTTTGATGATCGCTGGGCTGATGTTCAGACTCATGAAGTTGCGGCAAGCGACGAAAACAAGGCCCTTGCCATGATCGAAAATAGCTATCCGTCCGAAGACGGTTTCGTTGTCGATCACGTCAAACGCCTGGGATAAAGCGCACCAAACATTCTCTAAAAAAAGCGTGGTCAGTTTTGCTGCCACGCTTTTTTTGTCTCAAGCGCCAAATGACGCAGGCGCTGAAGGTTGAGCCTACTAAGACGTCAGTTTCCCAAGCATTTCCCGCCCCTTGGCAACGGCGAACTTCTGGGCCTGTGCAAAGGTTGGGTTTGGCGGCATGATCAGGGCATCAGGGTCCACCGGAACCTGAATGACGGTTGGCTTGTTGCTTGCGAATGCTTGCGAAAGTGCGCTGGAAAGCTCCTTTGAGTTTTCAGCACGCAGCCCAAGACAGCCACAAGCTTGTGCAATGGCCGCCATATCGGGGTTTTTGAAGCCGATGGCGTGTTCGGGCAGGCCCTTTGCTTCCTGCTCCAGGGCGATAAAGCCAAGCTTGCTGTTGTCAAAGACAATGGCTGTGATCGGCAGGTCGTATTCGGCAGCAGTCAAAAGTTCGCCCATCAGCATGTTGAACGCGCCGTCGCCAGCAATCGCAACCACTTGACGGTCAGGGTAGGCAAGCTGGGCACCATTGGCCCCCGACAGGGCAAAGGCCATGGTGCCAAGGCCGGATGACAGCGTGAAGCGTTGGTTGCGTTTTACCCGCAGATGTCGCGCGGCCCAGGCCGTCGTCGTTCCGGTATCAACCAGGAAAATGGCATCATCGGCTGCGTGTTCCCCGATGGCTGACATGACGCTTGCCGGATGAAGCGGAGTCTTGTCGGAAGTCTCGATCTTCGACCAGTCTTCCTGCTGGTCTTTGACTTTCTCGATCCAGTGTTTGCGCTGCGTTTCAGTGTCCTTGGGCGTAATGCGATCCAGAAGACCCTGTACCGACAACTTGGCGCTTCCGATCAGGGGGGCATCAATATCAAGCCTTCTGCCGATCTGGCTGCGCTTGGTGTCAATCTGGATGGTTTTGGCATCTTTGGGGAAGAATTCCTGATAGGGGAAATCCGCACCGATGATGCAAAGCAAATCACAGTCTGCAACGGCATCCTGTCCCGGTTTGCCACCCAGAAGTCCCAGTCCGCCTATGCAAATGGGATCCTCGTCATCAAGCCAGTCTTTGGCGCGCAAGGTTCTGACGATTGGCGCATCAATCCTGTGCGCCAGATCAAAGATTTCCTGCGCGGCCTCGGCACCGCCAATGCCAGCAAGAATGACCGGCTTCGAGGCCTGATCAATCAGTTTGGCTGCATGGTCAAGGTTCTCACTTGACGGGGACACTTCGCGGGCTGCAAGCAATGTTGCGATATTGACCGCACCATCTGAACAATCGGCACTGGCGATGTTGTTGGGGATGCAGACATGTGCGGGTCCCCGATTTTCGATCGCGCTTTTGCAGGCTTCTTTCAGGATCCGCGCGGCCTGTGCCGGGTCCATGATTGTTTCGGAATAGACGGTTACGTCCTCGAACAGTTTTTTCAGGTCCACTTCCTGATGATAGTCGGTCCCGATATACTCTGACTCAACCTGCCCGGTGATTGCCAGAACCGGTGCATGGTCGTGACGGGCATCATAAAGGCCGTTCAAAAGATGGATCGCGCCGCCGCCAGCGGTGCCAACACAACAAGAAAGATTGCCGGTCAATTTTGCCTGTGCCGAAGCAGCAAAGGCACCACCCTCTTCGTGCCGGACAAGGACAAAATCAATGTCATCCCTGTTTTCAAGGGAAAAGGTAATATCATTGATGGCGTCGCCGGGAATGCCAAACACGTGTTTGACACCAAGGTCGCTGAGAAGATTGATCGCGATATCGGCAACTTTCATAAGGAAGCTCCTTGGTTTCAATGGT
Organism: Thalassospira sp. MCCC 1A01148; assembly: GCF_001613795.1. Taxonomy (GTDB): domain Bacteria; phylum Pseudomonadota; class Alphaproteobacteria; order Rhodospirillales; family Thalassospiraceae; genus Thalassospira. The sequence goes on along the minus strand of NZ_LPVZ01000021.1, from coordinate 74,763 downwards.
GAGAAGCCGCAAACGACAATCGCATCAACGGCCAGGATTAATCAGGAAAGCCAAAAGGCATTCATGGTTTCTGCCACGCGTTTGAACGAAGCAAGGTTGGCGCCATCGCGATAATTGACAATTTTTCCATCCGGACTGTTTTCGATACAGTCCTTGTGAATTTTGGCCATGATTTCGCGAAGGCGTTTGTCGACGTTTTCCGTATCCCAGCGCAGGCGCTGCGCATTCTGGCTTTGTTCAAGGCCGCTGACCGCCACACCGCCCGCGTTTGATGCCTTGCCGGGGGCATGCGGAACATTCGCTTCATGCAGGATTTTCTGGGCCTGTGCCGTCAGTGGCATGTTTGCACCGTCACACACCATCATCACCTTGTTATCGACAAGGTTCCGGGCGTCGTCCTCGTCAAGTTCGTTCTGGGTTGCGCAGGGCAGGGCGATGTCGCACTCAAGCCCCCACGGTTTTTGGTCTTCCAGGAACGAACCGGCCTTTCCACCGTCAAACTCCGAGAGCGATTTGCGCTGGTTGTTTTTCCAGTCGTCAATCTGATCGAGAAGTTCCTGGTTCGTGCCATCGGCAAAGTGCATGGTTCCAGAGCTGTCAGACAGGCTAATGACTTTGGAATCAAGCTCTATGGCCTTGCGTGCGGCATGCAGCGCAACATTGCCCGCTCCGCTGATCGCAACGCGTTTGCCATTCAGTTCCTTGTTTTCCTGATCAAGCATATGACCAAGGAAATAGATGCAGCCAAACCCGGTCGCTTCTGCACGGCCAGCACTTCCGCCAAAGTGGCATCCCTTGCCGGTTAGCGCGCCGGTCCACTTTTGGGTCAGTTTGATGTAGTGACCAAACAGAATGCTGATCTCGTTTCTGCCAACGCCGATATCACCGGCAGGCACATCGGTATCTGGCCCGATATGCCGATATAATTCCTGCATGAAGGCTTGGCAAAACCGGCCGATTTCTTGCGGGGATTTGCCTTTTGGCGAGAAGTCGGCACCGCCTTTGGCCCCGCCCATGGGCAGGCCGGTCAGACTGTTTTTCAGGGTTTGTTCAAAGCCCAGAAACTTAAGGACACTGGTGCTGACCGTGGGGGCAAAACGAAGGCCGCCTTTGTAGGGGCCCATCGATTGGTTGAACTGAACGCGCCAGCCGCGATTGACCTGTATCTGATTGTCATCGTCTTCCCACGCCACGCGAAATTGCAGGACGCGGTCGGGTTCGGTGCATCGTTCAAGGACCGCGTTTTTACGCATTTCACGTTGATCAAGATACCAACCGGCAACGGAGCCGACCACTTCCTCGACAGCTTGGTGAAATTCCGGCTCGTTGGGTGTTTTGTCTTCAAGCCAGTTCAGAAAGTCCTTTTGAAAGTCAGATGCACTTTGTGTCATTGAAATGCGGGCTTTTTACTGTTTCTGCTGCTCTGCTTAACGTGCCAGAGACAGAAAAGTGCCCGCATAAAATTTTATGCGGGCAGATCCCGTGTTGGTTAATGCACTTTGCTAGATGTTCTGGGCAACCGCTCTTTCAACGAAATCAAGGCGATCCTGGCCCCAGAACATCTCGTTGCCAACGAAATAGGTTGGGACACCAAAAATGTTGCGATTGCGCGCAGACTGGCAGTTGGCATCATAGATATTGGCGATCGCGGGCAGATCAGCATTTTCCAGATATTCTGTCGAAAGACCATTTGAGACCAAAGCCTCGCGCACGGTGGCTGGCAGGGAGATATCACGTTCGCGCAACCAGATATCACCCATCAGGGTCTCGGTCAGGTCGCTGACATCCCTGCCATCATCCTGAACTGCGATGATGGTTCGCGCTGCAAGCGTCTCGTCAGCCGGGAAATATTTGGGGTGCAGGTTGATCGGAATGCCCAGATGATCAGACCAGCGTTTCAACTCGACAAGGCGGTATTCCTGACGTGGTAGAGGGCGTTTCGCCAAGGGGACTCCCCCGCCATGTTCCCAGACATCTGCAGCCCGACAAGGTTTGTGGATGATGTCCACACCATGCTTTTTCGCGATCTCGACCGCGCGGCGAAACCCGAAAAAGGACCATGGTGACTGGACAAAGAAATAGTGAATAATTGGCTCGGACAACTCGGCCTCCTGTGTCTGCAATGCAGATGCTGTTTTCAGTACATTCACACTGCCCAAGCAGACATGCTTCGTCAAACACCCGTCTTGTCGGGGCCGCCAAAATCAGTTCATATGTTTGTGATAATTGTGCGCGGTGAATGCGTAAGGCTCAGTAATCCAGCCACCAAGCATACTCTTCAATGCCTGCCATCAGAACGCCGTCAAAGCCAAGCTTCATGATGTTGCCAAGATAGCTGCTTTCGTTGCCAAAGATGATGCTTTGCCATTCACGGGTCCAATAATGGACATGATGTTCCTGTCCCCAACGCGCCATGAGATTGCCTTCGCTGACATAGTCGGGGCTTCCGGCGCGCCAGCCACTTTTCCAGTAATAGCGATATGTCTCAGCCGTTGCGATATTGAGATAGGAAATCAGAACCCGCGGTGTTCCGGTCTTCTTGTAGCGAAGCCGCTTCATATCATCATAGGTCAGTGGAATGGTGCCGCGATGGAACGGGTCAATGATCAGCGTATCGTAATTGGTCGCGGCCAGTGCCTCGATATAGGCGTCCTTGGTGCCATAGGGCGAGCTATCAAGCACCATGGCAAAATTGTTGGCTTGGCGGATGTTGTCGATCACATGCGGGTTTGACCCGAACGGCGTACTGGGAACCTTTGCCAGTGATGACAGCTGCATGCCCGGTGGCGGAGCGGCATAATAAAGCGCATCGAGCCCTTTAAGCTGCGCGCGCGCCTTGTTCATATCGGCCCGGTTTTCGGTGTAATCGACGGCAAGGTATTGCAGGCCTTCAAGTTTAAGGCGTTCAAGATAGCCAAGAATATATTTGGTTTCTTCGGCGTTGGTCGGTTCGCCATAGTTTTCGAAACCATAGAAAGGTGCTTCGACGAGAATGGCGTCAAGCGCGCGGAGATAGTTTCTTGCCGGTTCGGCAACGCCGCGTGTGTCAAAAAGGGTTTTCTCAAGGAACTCGGTCAACTCGAGGCCATTCATCGCGATCACCGCGAAATCACTTCGATAGCTTTTCGCCCATCGACTGATCGCGATAACGTAGTCGCGCATTTCCTCGATGAAGTCTTTTTCGGGTTTGCCGGTGTTTATGCCACCGGATCTGCCGTTGCTCAGGCTGTTGGGGGCCGGGATGAAGGGTTCAAGATCCTGCGCGTACGCGCCCAGTGGCGTCGTTGCCAACAGCGCACCGCCAAGCCCGGCAGCGCTGTTGCCAAGAAACTGTCGGCGCGACATTGATTTGGGCGCAACGCCATTGCCGGACGCGACCGGTGTCGGTTGGATCTGCCGTGACTTGCTGTGACGTTGCTTGGCCATGCCTTTGTCCATCGCTGATTATATTGGCGATATTATGATGCCGCCTGCATCTCACCTTGCTGCGTGATCAGGTCAGTCACCCGCTTGCCGATCGCAAGTGATGCAGTAAGGCCAGGTGATTCAATACCATAGAGCATTACAAGACCATTAAGGCCGTGCTGTTTTTCATCAGCAATCATGAAGTCGCGCGCAGCTTCGCCCGGGGCCTGGATTTTCGGGCGCACCCCGGCGTAACCGGTTTGCAGGGCAGCTTCATCAAGATCGGGATAGTATTTGCGGATGGCCTCGGCAAAGGCGGTCCGGCGTTCTTCGGGCACGTCGTAGTTCGGTGAATCCACCCAAGTAACATCGGGGCCAAAGCGTGCCTGACCACCCATATCGAGGGTCAGGTGAATTCCAAGCCCCGCCTGTTCCGGGGCGGGATAGATCAGTGTGGAAAACGGTGCCTTGCCTGACAGCGTGAAGTAACACCCCCGCGCATAGTGCTGTGGCGGGACGGTTGCGGGCGGAAGGCCTGTAAAGTTTCTGCCCAGTGTCTGGCTGTGCAGGCCGCCTGCAACGATCAGTTCCGCACAGGTCAGGCTCATTTCTTCGCCTTCCGCATCGGTTGTGCTGACGGTGTAAAGTCCATTCTCGAAGCTGACAGCAGTGACCTTGGTGTTGATTGCCAGTGTTGCACCATGGTTTTCGGCTTCGCCCAGCAATGTGACCATCAGTTGGTGACTGTCGACAATACCGGTCGACGGGCTTTGAAGGACGCCGACGCAGTGCAGGTTCGGTTCGCGTTCCCGTGCCTCATCGCGGGACATCCAGACAAGGTCGGTCACGCCGTTCTCGGATGCCTTGTCCTTGATCCCGGCCAGCGCAGCCATTTGGTCTTCTGCCGTTGCAACGATCAGCTTGCCGGTGCGTTTGTGCTCGATGCCGTTTTCTTCACAATAGCGATACAGCATCTCGCGTCCGGCGACACAGAGCTCGGCCTTCAGGCTGCCTTTCGGATAATAGATTCCCGCATGAATGACTTCGCTGTTGCGCGCGCTGGTCTCGGTGCCAATCGCGTCATGCTGTTCAATGATCAGAACTTCGCGGCCCGAAAGTGCAAGAGATCGGGCGCACGCCAGTCCGACGACGCCGGCCCCGATGACGATGGTTTGAATGTCTGCAGTCATGATCACTAAATGTCTTGGTTGGGATGTGGGAGCATATTGATCAGGGGCTAGTTGGCTTGACGGAAATAGACAGCCTGTCCCTGATTATCTTTGCCATTGCCGGTGACAACAGCTGGTGATTCGCTGGTGTAGTGGCCGCGTGCGAAGCTTGTGTCATTACAATAGACATACCAGCTGCCAAACGGCAGCGTATCACTTTGATACGCGCCGCCTTCATGACGCCAGATGCCCTCGCAATGCCGCTGGTCATCATCAAGGATCATGGTGCCTTCGCCAGATGGCTGATCAAAGCGCATCTTGCCGGTACCGCGCACCGATTGCCAATTGGTAACGATATCAATTCCGTCAATCGGTGCCGGGGTGGTAGTGCCTTCGGGCTGTAGCGCTGTCGTATCTTCGGCCGGTCCGACCACAGCGGCAGAAATCGCGGAATTTTCAGGCAGTTCAATTGTCAGACGGCCAAAGAACCCGGCGGCAAACTCCTGCGCATCAATCATCGGCAGGCCGTTAAGCGGCGCACTGTTGCCATTTGCGGCTTGCACCTGTGTGGGCGTGCAGTAATAGCCAAGCAGGCGACTGCCGCGTTGCGCCGGTGTTTGCGGATCCCACTGCCCGACAAATGAAACGCATTGCGATCCATCACGGGTGAAAGGGGACAGGGCGATATTGCCGTATCGGGTATCCTGCACAAAGTTCGCACCATTGAGGCTGCTCCGCCCTTTAAGTGCATCAAACATGTCCAGCAACTGTTCGGATGCCATGGCGGTGCTGAACCGAAAACCGGGGGCGGAGGTCGTATAAACGGTTTCCAGATAAAGGTCGCTCGCTGTCGCAGGCGATTCCGAGACCGAGCGTGGCGCATACCAGCGTCCGACAAACACTGTGCTGTTGTCGCGATATTGACGCAGGAAGCTGTTCTGGCCCTCGGTATTCGCGGCAAACAGAACCGGGCTCTGGTCTTGCGGGATCTGTTCAAACCCGCCGGTTTGCTGTGCAAGGCTCTTCTCTGGGGCTGCTGCCACCAGAAGGCTTGCAAACATGCTGCCGATCAAAGCCGCCCGATACTTCACATTGCGTCCTTTCAGGTTGTTTTCAGGCGCATTTTTGCGTTGCGCTACTCTTATGTTTACCTTTGTGCCTTTAGATTGGCTAGGGGGCAGTAACCTGTACCATGTGAGACAGTTCGCTTTTACCTTGATTTTTGGGTGTAAACGGGCTCATTGGGGAGGTTGGCCTTGGGGACAAAGTCAATAAGCCTGAAGATACGGAGCAAATAACCATGACGGTGCAACAGACCGGCGCGAACGGGGACAGCGCGGGCCAGCAGACGGCAACAGACAAACAGCCGCCGTCCAATCGCGCCCATGTAATCGTGATCGGCAATGAAAAGGGTGGATCAGGCAAATCGACAACGGCGATGCATCTGATCGTTTCCCTGATGAAGATGGGGTTCAAGGTCGGATCACTTGATATCGATGCCCGTCAGGGGACACTTACCCGCTATGTTGAAAACCGGACTGCCTTTAATGAAAAAAAGGGTCTTTCGCTTCCGGTCCCAGAACATCGCCCGATCTATCGCAGTGAATTGTCCGATGGCAATGAAGCCAAGCTGGACGAGCGCGAACGCTTTACGACTGCTCTTGGTGAAATGGTGGTTAGTTGCAATTTCATCGTGATGGATTGCCCCGGCAGTGACAATTACCTTTCGCGGTTGGCGCATGCCTGTGCTGATACGTTGATCACGCCGATCAATGACAGCTTCATCGATCTAGATATGCTGGCCCGGATTGATCCGGATAGTCTTGATATCAAGGGACCAAGCATCTATGCCGAAATGGTCTGGGATGCGCGCAAGCGTCGTGCAGCCATTGATGGCGGCAAGATTGACTGGATTGTCATGCGCAACCGTCTTTCGCATCTTGATGCACGCAACAAGCGCGACATTGCGGAAATCGTTGAAAAGCTGGCTGAGCGTATCCGGTTCCGTCAGGCGCCGGGCTTTGGCGAACGCGTTATTTACCGCGAGTTGTTCCTCAAAGGATTAACCTTGCTTGATCTGCGTGAAAAGGGCGTGGGTATCCCGATGAGCATGTCGCATATGGCTGCGCGTCAGGAAGTCAGATCGCTTCTGGAAGTGATCGGTTTCAAACCGGCAGACGGCGAGGAGTTGCCGATCTAGCGTCATCCGGCCTATATCTTGTGGGACATGAAATTGTCCAACCGGAACAGGAAGCAGGCAGGTCACTTTGACACGCAAAGACATCATTCCAGAGACATCCGGCGCCGAAGAAGTTGCAGACTTCATTGGCAAGGCGCGCGAACTTTCCGTTCGTGCACCGTCATCCGGGCCTGCGCAAGGCCGATTGATCTTTGCAATGGATGCAACCGCCAGCCGCCAGCCCAGTTGGGACCGTGCTGCTGAAATCCAGGCTGAAATGTTTGACTCAGTCGATGGTGTCGGTGCCCTTGATGTGCAGCTTGTGTTTTTTCGCGGGCTGTCGGAATGCAAATCTAGCGGCTGGTGCAGAAACGCCAAATCATTTCGTGACTATATCACCAAGGTGACCTGTCGCGCCGGGCATACGCAGATCGAACGGGTTCTGGCGCATGTTGAACGTGAAGCGGGTGGCAAAAAAATCGATGCCTTGATTTATGTGGGCGACTGCATCGAAGAAAATCCTGATCATTTGGCCCCGATCGCAGGGAAATTGGCGCTCAAGGGGGTAAAGGCATTTATGTTTCAGGAAGGCCATGACAGGGACGCTGCGTTTGCCTTTGGTGAAATTGCCCGCATAACTGGCGGGGCGTTTATGCAGTTTGACGCGAGTGCGGCTGGCAAGCTTCGAGACTTGCTGGGGGCGGTGGCAAGTTATGCTGTCGGCGGGCAGTCGGGGCTTTCGATTTATCAGCAAAAGACCAAGTCCGATGACGTTCTAAGACTTGGTCACCAGTTGCGAAAGCCGCGTTGATGCAGTGGTTGTTGATCGGCATCGCAGCGTTTGTCGGGGTTGGCTTTTTCATCCGCTGGATGACTGAGGCCGAGCCCAAAGAAATCCGCAAAATTGTCTTATTTCTGATCATCTTGGTGTTGATCCTGCTTGCCGGTTGGTTGTTGCTCACCGGCAAGATTGCCGCGATGGGCGCCGCCTTGGCCGCCGCTGTTCCATTTTTGGTTCGGGTGATGAAGCTTGGGTTCCTGTGGCCGATTTTGCGCAGGATTTTCGCATCATCGCGCAAGCACGCCCAGCCGGGAAGTTTTGGCAACAATACGGCCGGGGCGGGATCAAGTTCGGAAATTCGAACCGAATTTCTGCATATGGTGCTTGATCTTGAAACCGGACAAATGCGGGGTGGTGTTGTCAGTGGACCCTATGCGGGGGCCGATCTCGACAGCTTGGGACTTGACGACCTGCAGTCGCTTTATGTTGACTGTTGCAGTGCAACCGATCAAAGCCGGGCTGTTCTGGAAGCCTATCTTGACCGTCGTCCGGATTGTGCCGGATGGCAGGGCTGGCGCCAGAAAGATCACGGCGAAAATGGTGCGCATGACGGAGGAAACGACCGCGATAACAATGAGCAAAGCCGAAATGGCGAAAGGAGTTCAAGCGCATCTGGCATGACGGCCGACGAAGCTCGCAAAATTCTTGGCGTGGGACAGGAAGCAACCCGCGAAGAGATCAATCGGGCTTATAAAAAACAGATCAAGGCAGTTCACCCGGACCACGGTGGATCAGACTATCTGGCGTCAAAGATCAATGCCGCGCGAAGCCTTTTGTTACGGCTATGTAAAGATTAGCGTTAATAATACGTGCGCTTGCTTGATCCGTGTTCTGGAAATGTGGCAGAAGCATATATGCAGGCAATTCTGATACGGAATGGCACGCTGCGGTTGAAAAAGGAAAGTATTGAATGTCAAAAAGAATCAAGAAGGCAGTTTTTCCGGTCGCAGGTATGGGAACCCGCTTTTTGCCGGCCACCAAGGCCATGCCAAAAGAAATGCTGCCGGTCGTTGATAAGCCGCTTATTCAATACGCCGTCGAAGAAGCCATTGCTGCAGGCATCGAAGAATTCATTTTTGTCACCGGTCGCGGAAAAACCGCGATTGAGGACCATTTTGACCGCTCCGCTGAACTTGAAGCCATCCTGACCGAGCGCGGCAAGGAAGACGCGCTGTCCAAGGCGCTTGAAATGATCCCGGAACATGGTCGTGTGACCTATACCCGTCAGGGTAACCCGCTGGGCCTTGGTCATGCGGTTCTCTGTGCTAAATCCCTGGTTGGTGACGAGCCGTTTGTCGTGCTGCTGGCTGATGACCTTATCCAGTCCAAAGTCCCCTGCATGAAGCAGATGGTTGATAGTTACGGCCGCACGGGTGGCAATATGGTCGCCGTGATGGATGTCCCGCGCGAGGAAGTTCACCGTTATGGTGTTCTTGAGATCGAAGGCACTAATGGCCGCCTTGTCAGCGCCTGCGGCATGGTTGAAAAACCCAAACCCGAAGAAGCCCCGTCGACCCTCTCTGCCATTGGTCGCTACATCCTTGATCCGGGCATCTTCGAGGTGCTTGAAAACATTCCGCGCGGCGCAGGTAATGAAATCCAGCTGACGGATGCGCTGGCCGCAATGATCGGGCATGTACCGTTCTATGGTTACAATTTCGAAGGACGTCGCTTTGATTGCGGTAACAAGATCGGCTTCCTGAAAGCCACCATGTCATTTGCACTTGCCCGTGAAGATATGCGTGACGATGTCCGCAAGCTTATTCACGAGTTCGCCGAAGGCGAAGCAGCGCAATAACCACTTATGTCAACAATAACCGACCGGAATGGCCAATGATCTGTTGCGGTCGGAATTTACTTACCAGGATTGAACCTCCATGCGCGTAGCTATGATCGGGACCGGATATGTTGGGCTTGTTTCCGGTGCCTGCTTTTCCGAGTTCGGGACGGACGTTGTTTGTGTCGACAAGGATGTAGAAAAAATCGCCCGTCTTGAAGACGGTATCATGCCAATCTACGAGCCTGGGCTGGATGTTCTGGTCGAAAATAATGTCAAGGCAGGTCGTCTGACCTTTACCACCAGCCTCAAGGAAGGGGTTAAGGATGCCGATGCAGTCTTTATTGCCGTTGGCACGCCAACGCGTCGCGGCGATGGCCATGCCGATCTAAGTTACGTTTACGCCGCGGCCGAGGAAATCGCCGAAGCCATGGACGGCTTCACCGTTATTGTGACCAAATCGACCGTTCCAGTCGGTACGGGGCGCGAGGTAGAGCGTATTATCCGCGAAAAACGCCCGGATGCGGAATTTGCCGTGGTGTCTAACCCGGAATTCCTGCGCGAAGGGTCGGCAATTGGCGATTTCATGCGCCCGGACCGGGTTGTGATCGGTACCAGCGACGAACGTGCCCGCGAGGTGATGTCGGACCTGTATCGTCCGCTCTATCTGATCGAAACGCCGATTGTATTCACCACGCGTGAAACATCGGAAATGATCAAATATGCGGCCAACACTTTCCTTGCCGCCAAAATCACCTTCATCAACGAAATCGCCGATCTGTGTGAGAAGGTCGGGGCGGACGTGCATGACGTTGCGCGCGGCATTGGCCTTGACGGCCGCATTGGCAAGAAATTCCTGCATCCCGGCCCGGGTTATGGTGGGTCCTGCTTCCCGAAAGATACCTTGGCACTTGTGCGCACCGCACAGGAATATGACAGCCCGCTGCGCATCATCGAGACGGTTGTCGATGTTAACGCCAAGCGCAAAAAAGCGATGGCAGATCGCGTGATTTCAGCCTGTGGCGGTTCTGTCGCAGGCAAGACTATCGGTATTCTGGGGCTTGCCTTTAAGCCCAACACCGATGACATGCGCGATGCACCAAGCCTTGATATTGTGCCTGCCCTGATCGCGGCTGGGGCAAGTGTAAAGGGCTATGACCCCGAAGCCATGGGAGAAGCCAAGAAGCTTCTGGATGGCATTTCGTATTGCGAGAACGCCTATGATACGATCGAGGGTGCGGATGCGATGGTTGTCCTGACCGAGTGGAACGAATTCCGCGGTATGGACCTGGATCGCATCAAGGATGCGCTCAAACACCCGATCGTCGTTGATCTGCGTAACGTTTATGACCCGAGCGAAATGGCTGAACACGGTTTCAGCTACTCATGTGTCGGGCGTGCATCTATCGGAGGCTAATCCAAATCATGACGAATTCTGCCGGACATCAATTTGATAGCTCTGTGTTGCGCGAATATGACGTGCGCGGTGTTGTTGGTGAAACCCTGCACCCCACTGATGCCAATGCGCTCGGCAAGGCATTTGGCACCATGGTGCGCAGATCCGGTGGGAAACGCGTCGCGCTGGGCCGTGATGGTCGCCTTAGTTCGCCAGATCTGGCTGCTGCACTGGCCGAGGGTATCCTTTCGACGGGCTGTGACGTGGTGCGCATTGGTCGCGGGCCGACCCCGATGCTGTATTTCACGGTCTATGATGAAAAGACAGATGCAGGCATCATGGTCACAGGGTCACACAACCCGTCGAACTATAACGGCTTTAAAATGCTCAATGCGGGCAAGTCCGTGTTTGGCGATGCCATCCAGGAACTGGGCAAAATTGCCGCTGCCGGCGATTTTGAAACCGGGCAGGGCACGGCAAGTGATATCGACATCGAAGATCGCTTTGTTGAACGCCTTTTGGCAGAGCTTGATTGCGATGTGCCCAAGCCGATGACGATTGTCTGGGACTGCGGAAACGGGGCGGCCGGCGATGTTGTGCGCAAACTGACGGTGAAACTGCCCGGCACGCACCATCTGCTGTTTGATGACATTGATGGCAACTTCCCGAACCACCACCCTGATCCGACGGTCGAAGCCAACCTTGTCGACCTTAAAGCTGCTGTCGCCAAGCACAACGCCGATTGGGGTGTTGCCTTTGACGGGGACGGCGACCGGATTGGCGTGATTGATGGCAATGGTAATGTCCTTTGGGGCGATCAGCTGCTTCAGATCTATGCGGCGGACGTTCTGCAACGCAAACCGGGTGCTGCGATCATTGCTGATGTGAAAGCCAGCCAAACCCTGTTTGATGAGGTCAACCGGATCGGCGGCAAGGCCATCATGTGGAAGACGGGTCATTCCCTGATCAAGACCAAAATGATCGAGGAAAAGGCACCGATAGCCGGTGAAATGAGCGGCCATATCTTCTTTGCCGAACGTTACTACGGCTATGACGATGCAACCTACGCTGCTGTGCGCCTTTATCGCATTCTGGTTCAAAGCGGCAAAAGCCTGGCCGAATGGCGCGACGCCATGCCAGTTGCTGTCAATACGCCAGAAACCCGGATCGACTGCCCGGATGACCGGAAATTCGCGCTGATCGAGGAAGTTCGCGCCCGATTGGCAGAGGCCGGTGCGGAAGTGAGCGGCATTGATGGCGTGCGTGTCAGCACCACAGACGGCTGGTGGCTTCTTCGCGCATCAAACACCCAACCCGCCATTGTGGCACGCTGTGAGGCCGCCGATGACGCCGGACTAGAGCGGCTCAAGGGGCAGGTGACCGATCAGCTGGTTAAAAGCGGCCTGTCCTCGGATGATTTCTTTGCACCAGGCGGTGGGCACTAAGCCACCGGTGAGACAATTACCAGAACTTCAAAAGCCCGTCAGATCGCTCTGACGGGCTTTTGTATGCTTTGTTTTTTGGCTGGTCTTAGCCAGCGTCACCGGCATTGACCGGGATGCAGGCCAGGTTCTCGCGCTTGAGGGCAGCGCAGGCGGCGCGCGCCTCGTTCTCGCCGTCAAAGCCAAGCAGACGGGCGCGATAAACAATGCCGGTGCCGCTGGATTGCTGTTCGACCGCGGCACGGGTCAGGCGCAAGACATCAGGGGCAGTGCGGGCAGCAGCAAGAACAGCTTCTTGTGCGCGGCGCTGGTCACTAAAGGCGCCAACCTGAATGCCCCATCCTGCACCGGTTTCCGGCTTCAGACGGGTTACAACGGTTTGTGTGTCAATGCGGCCCGGCTGTTCTGCTTCGCGAAGCGTGCTGCGCTTGGCAATCAGCAACTGGGCATCCGCGGGCAGGATCTTGTCTTCCGGGCTGATACGCGGGCGCGGGACAACAATCTCGCCGTTCTTGGTCAGCTTGATATAGGCTTGGTCAAGAAGCTTCTTCATCTGGGCGTCACGGGTGCGCGCTGTGCGACCACCAAACACCACCCCGATCAGGCGTTTTCCGTTGCGATTAACAGATGCAACAAGGTTAAAGCCAGACGCGTTGATATAGCCGGTCTTGATCCCGTCAGTACCGTAATAGGACGCCAGAAGATTGTTGTGGTTGCCATATGTCCGATTGCCAAACCGGAATTTTTGGGTGGCAAAATAATGATAGTAGCTGCCGTAGTTTTTACGCAGCGCCACAGCCAGTTTGATCATATCACGTGCGGTGGTCATCTGGCCGCGGTTTGGCAGGCCAGATGCGTTGCGGAATGTCGTGCGCGACATGCCAAGGCGGCGCGCTTCTGAGGTCATCATCTGGGCAAACTTGATTTCCGTACCGCCAAGATGTTCGGCAACGACTACTGCGATGTCGTTGGCGGATTTGGTAACAAGCGCAAGAATCGCGTCCTTGACCGAAATGGTTTCACCGGGTTGAAGCCCAAGCTTGGACGGGGCCTGCCCCCAGGCGCGTTTGGAAACCTTCATGCGAGTCGAAAGCGAAACCTTCCCGCGTTCCAGTGCGTCAAACACCATATAAAGGGTCATTATTTTGGTCAGAGACGCTGGATAAACCTTGTGGTCTGGCCGGTACTCGTGGAGCGTTTCACCGGTGTCGCCATCGATGATCATTGCCGTATAGGTCCGCGCCTGTGAAGCAGACGGAGACAAAACGGTAAACGTGATGGCAACGGCCAAACACAAAAGCAAAGGAACAACACTGCGTACGCAAAGTATGCGTGCCACAGACTGAGCTTTGGCCATTGCATTTGGCCCGGCAAGGGTCATTAAACGCATTATATCGGGCTCGGCTTTCAGGTTTCCCCAAGAACTAAATAAGCTCAATGTCGCATCCGAGCCTTAAACAAATGTTTAAGGCGATCAAATTTCGGCAGTTATCAGCAAGGCCTTGAGATGGCCATTTTTGTGCGCCAAACTACTGTTTATACCGTCAGATCAGGAAAAAATCGAGGATCGAATGTCTGAAAGCAGGGTTCCAGTTCACACCGATACACGTAAAACCTATGTCCGGTTAGCGCGCGCAGTAGGGGTGGTGGCCCTTGTGGCTGGTCTTGCGGGATGTACCTTTACCCAGACCAGCGACGTTAGCAATCCACTGGTGCGCAAGGCATCATGGTTCTCGTATCTGAATGCCGATGACCTGCGTCAGTCCTGCGCCGCAGGGGATGCGGAAGGTCAGATTCGCATCATCTATAATGCCGAATACTACAGGGAAGTCCGTGTATTCGAGCTAACCCCGTATCCAGGTTTCGAGGAGTTCAATCTGACATCCCGTGTCTTTGGACCGCTCGAAGTCAAAAACATTAATGTGGAGCTCAATGCGCCGCTCGGGGCTTTTGGTGGTGAAGAGGCGGTTGATCGCATTGACCGGGAGTCTTATCTGGCGATTACCGACGCATTGCAAGCGGAAGGCTTCGGGACGCAGAGCCGGGATGGTCTTCGTCTTTATTCTGATGACTATTACTGGGTTGCGATTGGGTGCTCATCTGGTGGTGTGACACTCGGCGCATGGGCATCGGGCGTCGACGATCTGCGTTCACTTGAATTCCCCGAGGTGCTGGCAAACCTGTCCTCGATCGAGCGTGAGTTGCCAGAACCGCCAGCAGCTGAGAATGCACGATCGCAAGGGGCCGCCAAGTTGCACTATGTGCAGAATGACGACTCCCGTGATTTCTATCGTACCGTTCGCGGAAACATGCTGCGCTAACCAACGCGCCGACCTTTGACAAGGCGACAGCAGTCGGTCTTGATTGCTGTCGCCCACGGGAAATTTTGCTGCAATGCGACAAAGTTGCTTGTTAATGCATTGATCAGATTGTTTTTTGTTTGTCTATCGCGGAAACCTTATGTTTTCTGCCGCCGAAAATGGAGAAATCATACCAGAAGTGTCACTAAACTGTGCTTGACGGGGCCGGGCATTTCCATCTAGGGTTATGTTGCATTGCAACATTGATCCGGGCCTTGTCCCGGCGATCAGGAGGTCGAGTCAATGGCTGTTTCCAAGAAGAAAGTGTCAAGGAAATCGGCAAAGAAACCGGTTTCCAGGTCTTCGTCCAAATCTGCTCCTACACCTTCGGTATCGGAATCAACGCCCGCCAAGCGCAGGGTCATGACGTCTTCGGAAATCGAGGCCGCCGCACAGAAAGCGTCTGCAGAAGACGTCACGGCCGAGCTTTCAAAGACCGCACAGGCTGAAACTGAAAAGTCGGTCACCAAGACTGAGTCGACCGTGAGTAAAACAAGTAGTGCGCCTTCCACGGTTGCCGACGAAGCGCGCACGTCTAAAACGGCATCGACTGAGGCGCCTGTTGTGCAGGCTGAGACCAAAAATGATGGTCAGTCAGACAATCAGACAGGCCAGACGTCGGCCACGAACCCAGAGTCGGTTTCCAAAATACAGGCGTCATCACCGGCACCCAACCAGACCAGTCCGGCAAATCCGACCCAAAAGTCTCCTGTTGCAAAATCCGGGGCCGCGCGACCGGCGTCCGCTGCAAAGCCAGCAACGACCAAATCGACAGCGCCCTCAACCTCCACCAAAAACGAAAAGGCCAATACCGTGAGCACGAAAAGTAAAACCGCGGCAACCAGCAAGTCGGCCGCATCTTCCGCCCTGAAAAAGACCACAGCCGCAAAGGCGCCTGCTAAGAAGGCTGCCCCGAAAAAGGCTGCTGCTGTATCGGCAAGCGCGGCATCGAAATCTGCTGCGGCACCAACAACTACGGCTACGCCGGCACCGGCAAAACCCGAAGCCAAAACAGCAGCGTCTCAGCCTGCAGCGCCAGAAAAATCCGCTTCTGCGCCGACCCAGCCGAAACCTGCTACTGCGAAAACGGCCGAGACAAAACCAGCAGCAGAGACCAAGCAGTCTGATGTATTCGGTTTTGGCGCATTGTTTATGGATGGAACGGCCATGGAACCATATTTTGAGCTTTGGAAAACCCCGGAGGTCGAAGCAATGGTAACCGCCGGGAATGAGGCGTTTGAAGAAAGCGTCGCCGCTGCCAATGAAGCTTTTGGCAAAATCTTTGAGACCATGACTGGTCAGGCAGATGTGTTCTCTGGCGCGGGATCGCGTGTTGCCGCTCAGTATGAGGAACTCCTTGATACTCAGAAGAAAAGCTTCGAGGAAGTCTGGCAGTCGACGATGGCAATGTTTGAGAAGACCGGCGGCATCGGAACCGAGCTTTCAAGCTGGATGCAAAAGGAATTCGAGGCATCACAGGATGATCTTGATGAATTGACCAAGGTCGAGAGTCTTGCTGACTTGCAGGAGCTGCATACCCGGATCATCAATCGTTGCTATGCCAACAGTATGGCCGAAGGCGAAAAAATGCAGGAACTGATGTTCAGTGCTATTTCCGATGGATTGAATGCGATCAGCAAGGCGACAAATGTCACCACAAAATGATGCAGCGGGTGATATGGATCACCCATAGCGTTTGGAATACCGGGCGGGCATGGCATTCAGTCATGTCCGCTTTTTCGTTTCCTTTTCCGGCCTTGTCACAAATTTTGTGCGACCGGGGCGAAATCACAAGGAAGTTTGCTGGCTGATCTTGCAGTGCGTTATTCGCGGCCTAAATGAATCGAAGATGGACAACAACCGAAACACGGATGCACAATAAATTCGTAGTGATCACCGCCTAGCGGACTTTGAAAGAGTTTGGCAATGACCTATCATGGAGTTCATGCAGGAAATAAGGGTTCCGGTAAGTAGACGATGACTGAACAGGATAATGACGGCACTGATCTGCCGAACACGGGGATCGTAACAAAGACACGGCCCAAGACGAAAAAGCCGTCCATGTACAAGGTGCTGTTGCTGAATGACGACTACACACCCATGGAGTTCGTCGTTCACGTACTGGAACGGTTTTTTGAAAAGGGACGTGAAGAAGCCACCGAAATCATGCTTCAGGTTCACCGCAAGGGTGTTGGGGTATGTGGTGTCTTTACCTACGAAATCGCAGAAACCAAAGTTAATCAGGTCATGGACCTGGCCCGCCAGAATCAGCATCCGCTGCAGTGTACCTTAGAGAAGGAGTGACATATGCTATCGCGCAATCTTGAGGAAAGCCTGCACCGTGCGCTCGCATATGCGTCGGAGCGCAGGCATGAATATGCCACTCTTGAACATCTTCTGCTGTCTCTGACAGAGGATCAGGATGCCTTGGCTGTGCTGAAGGCCTGTCGGGTCGATATTGATCGGCTGCGGTCTGATCTGCTGGAATTCGCCGATAGCGAGCTTTCGGGCCTTATCAGCGCGCGGTTGGTAGATCCGAAGCCGACCGCCGGTTTCCAGCGCGTTATCCAGCGCGCAGCCATCCACGTGCAATCATCAGGACGGGAAGAGGTCACAGGCGCAAATGTTCTGGTTGCCCTGTTCTCAGAGCGGGAGTCGCATGCTGTTTACTATCTGCAGCTGCAGGATATGACGCGTCTGGATGCGGTGAATTACATTTCACATGGAATTGCAAAGGCATCTGAACTTAATGAGCGTCGCATTCCGCGCGGTGCCGACGAAGAGCCCGTAGCGGGTATGTCGACCGAAGGCGAGGAAAGCGGCCCGGCAGAGGGTGAAGCACTCAAGGCTTATTGTGTGAACCTCAATGTCAAGGCGCAGAGCGGCAAGATCGACCCGCTGATCGGCCGTCAAAGTGAAATTGACCGCACCATTCAGGTGTTGTGCCGCCGCACCAAGAACAACCCGCTTTATGTCGGTGACCCGGGTGTTGGCAAAACCGCCATTGCCGAAGGTTTGGCGCGTCGCATCAATGATGGTGATGTGCCAGAGGTTCTTGAAAACGCCACAATCTTTGCGCTCGACATGGGTGCACTTCTGGCAGGTACGCGCTATCGCGGGGATTTCGAGGAGCGCCTGAAGGCCGTGGTCAAGGAGCTCGAAGAGTACGAAGGTGCTGTCCTGTTCATTGACGAGATCCACACCGTGATTGGCGCAGGCGCGACGTCGGGTGGGGCAATGGATGCTTCAAACCTGCTCAAGCCGGCTTTGGCGAGCGGATCACTTCGTTGCATCGGTTCGACGACTTACAAGGAATTCCGTGGTCATTTTGAAAAGGACCGCGCCCTTGTCCGCCGTTTCCAGAAAATCGATGTCGAGGAACCATCCGAAGCTGACACCGTCAAAATCCTCAAGGGGCTCAAGCCCTATTATGAGGAGCACCATCAGGTCAAATACACCAACGAAGCACTGCGCTCTGCTGTTGAGTTGGCGTCGCGTTACATCAGTGACCGCAAGCGGCCTGACAGTGCGATTGATGTGATTGATGAAGTCGGTGCATCGCGCATGCTGGTTGCGCCAAGCAAGCGCAAGCGCACAGTCGGCAAACGCGATGTCGAGGAAATCGTCGCCAAGATTGCCCGCATCCCGCCAAAATCGGTTTCGACCGACGACCGCAAGGCCTTGGCCAATCTTGAGCGCGACCTCAAGACGGTCGTGTTTGGCCAGGATGGCGCGATCGAGGCACTTTCAAGTGCGATCAAACTTGCCCGCGCAGGTTTGCGTGAACCTGAAAAGCCAATTGGCAGCTATCTGTTCTCTGGTCCGACTGGTGTTGGTAAGACCGAGGTGACAAAACAGCTGGCAACTGTCATGGGCATCGAGTTCATCCGCTTTGATATGTCCGAGTATATGGAGCGCCACAGCGTTTCACGCCTGATCGGTGCGCCTCCCGGATATGTTGGCTTTGATCAGGGTGGGCTGCTGACCGATGCTGTTGACCAGCATCCGCATGCGGTTGTGCTGCTTGATGAAATTGAAAAGGCCCATCCGGACCTGTTCAATATTCTTCTTCAGGTCATGGATCACGGCAAACTGACCGATAACAACGGCAAGACGGTCGATTTCCGCAATGTCGTGCTGGTCATGACGACCAATGCCGGGGCATCGGATATGGCCAAGCCGCCAGTTGGTTTCAAACGTGAAATGCGCACTGGTGAAGATGAAGAGGCCATCAAGCGCACCTTCTCGCCGGAGTTCCGCAACCGTCTGGATGCAGTCATTCCGTTTGCCAACCTGAAGCCGGAAGTTGTCAAGATGGTTGTCGACAAATTCATCTTGCAGCTTGAAGCTCAGTTGGCGGATCGCAACGTTTCGATCGAGCTGACCGAAGCAGCGCGCAGCTGGATGGCCGAGCGCGGCTACGATGCTGCCTTCGGGGCGCGTCCTTTGGGGCGGGTTATCCAGGAGCACGTCAAAAAGCCGCTCGCAGAAGAGTTGCTGTTTGGCAAGCTGTCCAAGGGCGGTGCTGTTCTGGTCGATATCGAAGACGATGCTGTTATCTTCCGTTATCCAGAAGACGAGAACGGCGAGAAACAACAGAAAAAAGATCCGGAGATGGCAGGTTAAGGCTTACCTTTCCCGGTTCTCAGGTTGTTGTTAATGATTGGCAGTATAGATTGGTGCCCGGGAAGACCCTTCCCGGGCACCTTCATTTCAAGAATGCCAGAATATTATGAGCCAAGCTGCACAACGAAAATACAGAAACGAAGTCGAGGAGTTCCTCTCCCGGCTTGAATTGCGTGCGCGCAAACTGATCGCTTTGGCTGATGAATTGGAAAAGCATGCCGGTAAGTCGGATGTTACCGGTTATCGCCCGTTTCGTGAGGAGGTTGATAATTTCAAGGCGCTTTCTCTGGTAATCATGGAGCGGCTCAACAAGCTTGAAAGCCACCCAAAGAAAGAAGAACTCGAAGAGCAGTTCCACAAACTGCAGGTTCTGATGCTTCGGATTGTGATTAAAACCAGCTTGAAGTTCTTCTTTATCATGAGTGCCAAGGAAAACCTGCCTCTTGGTGCGCGCGAGATGTTCCAAAGCGAATTGCGTACGCTTTACGAAGCAGAGCGTATGATTTCTGATCCACGGTATATCAGTCAGCTGGACGCCTCTGCCAAGGAAGACCTGGATACAGCAAAATCGATCCTCGAAGAGATTATCGAAAAAGCGCCAGCTCTTCTCAACTTCAGCGGGCGAAAAAAGAAGAAACGCGCAAGGTAAGTGTGCTTTCTCACGAATTGAAATAACGCCTTTTTCTAAAGTACTAGCAGGTTTTCGCAAAATGCAAAGATTGGTTTTCGCATTTTGCAATCTTTGCATTTTGAAATGCAAAGATTGTGCGCTATCCTGCTGCCACTGTTTGTAGGTGGGCGTGAATTTCTTAAAAAAGTCTCGGTTTTTCGGGGTTTTATAAAGTTGGCACGCTTCCTGCTTAGTTGTTCGTGGACAGTTGTTCTTTGCAGGGGCGCGTTTCGCGCCTGGAACAACGTAATCTTCTGCAGTTTGCTCGTGTCCCAACCAAACTCAGCGGCGGTGTTATACCGCCGCTTTTTTCTTGCCTGAATTCCCGACCTCCACTTCCCAGCAAATCCACGCCGAAATGTTGTTTCTGCGCGCACAATTCACATATGGAAAATGTGAAAGCTGATCTCTTGCGGCTCCATTTCACCTTGGTTTCTAAAAAAGGTTGTATTTGGAGTGCGTCCTTAGTATAACTTACTATACTAACAGGTAGTTTGCTGTTGCCAATGGCATAGACTGGGGAGTGAAACGAATGATATCCAAGAGTGGTGTGGCTTTGGCCGGGATGCTTGCAGCGATAACGTTCGCGCTGCCGCATGCCGCTTTTGCCAAGGCAGAGTTGCCGGGGGACCCCAATGCGCTCATTACGGATGAATTGATCCAGGACATTCGCGAATGGTTGGCTAATCCGGTTGTGTCACTTTCGATTACGTCGCAAAACAAGCTGCGCAAGGATATGACACAGGACCAGATTGATGCCGCAGACCAACAATGGCGTGCCGAACGCGAGGCTGAAGACCAGCCTCTGGTTGCGGCGATCCTGACCAATCCGCTTTCCAGCTATTTGACCCAAATACAAGCCCGCTCCGGCGGGTTGTTTGCCGAAATCTTCGTTATGGATTCGGTTGGCCTGAATGTTGGTCAAAGTTCTATTACCTCTGACTTCTGGCAGGGGGACGAGGCAAAGTTCCAGAACACATTCCCCAATGGTCCCGATGCCGTCTTTATCGACGAGGCGGAATATAACGAGGGCTCTGACTCATGGCGTACGCAGTTGAACATGACGATGAGCAATTCTGATCGCCAGCCCATTGGCGCTGTGACCGTTGAGGTCAATCTGAACGAGCTCGCGCGTCGCCGCGGTCTGTAGGGAGAAATACGATGAGATTTTTCAAGAACCTCTCTATCCCCGCCAAATTGGTCACATGCTTCACTGTTATGATCGCTGTGATCCTGATGGTCGCTGGCGCGGGTGTATTTGCTACCATGAAAGTCAACAGCGCGAATGAGCAGCGCGACTACCTTTCCGAATTTGAACGCGATTACCGCGACCTTGATCGCGCTTATTTGGTTGCGCGTCAGGAACTTATCTATTTTCTGACGACAGGTGATCGTGCCGGTCTTGCGGGCTACGAATCCTCGCTTGAGGAAATCGACAGTCAGACGGATGTTCTGAAGGCCTACGAAGTCATCAACCCGGAAGTTGCGGCTCTGATCGAAGACATGGACGCCGCAATTGACCGTTGGGAAGAAATCGCTGCCGAGCAGTCGGAATTGATGCGGCATTATCTGACGGTTAACCATGCCCGCGCGATCGAGGCATCCGGTGAACCGCGTGAAGTGGCCGACAAGATCACGATCATCGCTGGTGAACTTGCGAAAAGCATTGATCAGCTGGTCCTTGATGTTGAGGCCGAAGTCGCACAAGCAATGCGCATCTTCCAGATTACGCTGGGTGTCGGGGTGATCCTTCTGATCGCCATGGCCGTGCTGTTTGGCGGAACGCTTTCGCGCATGATTGCAACGCCGATCCGCAAAATGACCGAAGCCATGAGCAGCCTTGCCTCTGGCAACCTTGATATCGAAACGCTTGATATGAAGCGAACCGATGAAGTGGGTGCGATGGCCAAGTCACTTGAAGTGTTCCGCGAAAATGCCCGCGAACGTGCACGTATGGCTGAGCAGGAAAAAATCGAAGCCCAGCGTCAGGTTGAACGCAGTAAGAAAATGGGAACCCTCACCAAGGGCTTTGATGAAAAGATCCAGGATGTTCTGCAGGCAGTGAATGCAGCACTTGATGATGTCCGTTCGGCATCTGAAACGCTGACCTCACATGCTCAACGCGCCAACCAGGATGCTCAGGACGTTGCCGAACAGGCTCAGGAGTCCTCATCGAATATCGAAACCGTGGCGTCTGCAACCGCACAGTTGTCAGCCTCGATTTCGGAAATCTCGTCACAGATTGCACGTGTCACCGAGATTACCCAGATTGCCGTTGGCGAGACCGAACGCACAAACGAGCGT
This sequence comes from Thalassospira sp. MCCC 1A01148, assembly GCF_001613795.1. Classification (GTDB taxonomy): domain Bacteria; phylum Pseudomonadota; class Alphaproteobacteria; order Rhodospirillales; family Thalassospiraceae; genus Thalassospira. Next base: position 52,594 of record NZ_LPVZ01000021.1, on the reverse strand, counting down.
GTCGACAGACTCAATGACGCAGCACACAGCGTTGGCGAGGTTGTCAACCTGATCAGTGATATTGCTGATCAAACCAATCTCTTGGCTTTGAATGCGACCATTGAATCGGCCCGTGCCGGTGAAGCGGGCAAAGGCTTTGCCGTTGTGGCCGGTGAAGTTAAAAACCTGGCTTCGCAAACCGTGAAAGCAACCGAGCAGATCACGGCGAAAATTGCCGAGATGCAAAGTGAAACCGGTGCTGCTTCCGAGGCTGTGCGTGGCTTTGCCGACACCATCAATAAAATTGACGAACTGATGGCTGTCGTCGCCAGTGCAGTGGAAGAGCAGGGCGCTGCGACCGAAGAAATATCACGCAGCGTCGAAGGTGCGGCAAACGGTAACGTTGCGATCTCGAATGCTGTCAAAAGTGTTGCAACGGCCACCACAGAAAGTGGTGATCTATCCAACGGCCAGCTTGACAGTGTTGGTCGACTGGCGGCCGCGAACGACGAATTGCGCAGTCACGTCAATGGCTTCCTTGATGACGTCAGGGCCGTTTGACATTCTGCATGTGTCATTGAAGAGGGCGCGGGGATTTCCCCGCGCTTTTTTTTATGCGGGCTGTGTGCCTCAGGTCTTTGGCGCCGGGTTGTCTTGCCGGTAGGGGCTGTGTTCGGACAGGATATATGCACGATCCTGGGCGATATGATTCTGTTCCTGGGTCAAAAACTGTGCAACAGCGCGCTTCAATCCCGGATCCGCAATCAGGTGGGCTGAATGGGTGATCACCGGTTCGTAGCCGCGCTGAATTTTATGTTCGCCCTGCGCGCCGGCTTCGACCGTTTTCAGGCCGTGTTCAATTGCGATATCGATTGCTTGATAGTAACAGGTTTCGAAATGCAGAAGCGGGGTACGGTCCACTGTTCCCCAATTGCGCCCGTAGAGCGTTTCCGAACCGATCATGTTCAGGGCCCCGGCAACCATTTCACCGTCATTGAACGCACAGACCAGCACAGTGCGATCACGCATGCGATCATGAAGCAGTTCAAAGAAATCACGGGTGAGGTAAGCCTGACCCCATTTGCGGTCAGTTGTGTCGTGATAAAAGTGATAAAACCGGTCCCAATGATGGGCTTTAAGGTCATCACCACGCAGCGCCTTAAAGCTGTACCCGGCCTCAAGAACCTGTTTGCGCTCCTTGCGCAGGTTCTTGCGTTTTCGCGAATTCAGGGCACCCAGAAAATCATCGAAATTCTGATAATCGCGGTTGCGCCAATGATACTGCATGCCGATGCGCCCCAGAAAACCTGCTTGCGCCATTTGCTTGCTTTCATCTTCGCTGCAAAATGTGACATGCAAGGTCGCCATGCCCAGCTTTTCGGGCAAAATCGTCAGGCCGTTGATCAAGGCATTGCGTACAGCACCGGGATCGGGCTGGTCGTTGGCAACAAGCAGCCGTGGACCAGGCACGGGAGAGAATGGCACAGCTGATTGCAGCTTCGGATAGTATCGCCCGCCGGCCCGTTCATAAGCTTCTGCCCACGCCCAGTCGAAAACATATTCGCCATACGAATGGGCCTTCACGTAAAGCGGCACAATCCCGATTACCGCACCTGTGTCGTCCTCTGCGACCAAATGGAAGGGCTGCCAGCCGGTTTCGGCCGTGGTAGAGCCGCTGTCTTCCATTGCCGACAAGAACGCAAAGCTGACAAAAGGGTTGTCGGCCCCGGCGCACTTGTCCCAGTTTGTTTGTCCGATTTGATGAATATCGGTGACGGTTCTGATTTCGACAGGCAAAACATGCTTCCCGAAGCGGGTTCAAATGGATGTCATCGACCCATCAAAGGGGCCTGAATCTTATACGCAATAGCTGGTATATGCGTTCAGAAGATAGGCGCAATGCACATTTACGCAAGGGAAAGCCTTTGACGGAAGCGCCTCTAGGTCCTATTTCATTGTGCCACAGACCGTTTGGAAACGGTTTGAAGACACAAAACGGCTCGGGAATTTTCCCGTGTCGCCCTCGCGAAGAAAAGGATGGTGCGCCGTGAACAGCAAACTTTCGTTGGAGAAGGACAAGATCAAGGTTGTCCTGCTCGAAGGAATCCATGAAAACGCTGTAAAGATGTTCAAAGAGGCCGGCTACTCTAATGTCGACCATTACCCTGCTGCGCTTGATGCCGACGAACTGAAGTCCGTTGTCTCCGAAGCGCACTTTTTGGGCATTCGTTCCCGCACCAAACTGACCGAAGACGTTATTGATGCTGCATCCAAGCTGACTTCGATTGGCTGTTTCTGCATCGGTACCAATCAGGTGGATCTGCAGGCTGCGGCGATGCGCGGCATTCCGGTGTTTAACGCGCCGTATTCCAATACCCGTTCGGTGGCCGAACTGGTGCTGGGACAGATCATCATGCTGCTGCGTGGTATTCCCAAGCGTAACGCTGCCGCCCATGAAGGCGATTGGCTGAAAAATGCCCATGGCTCATACGAGGCACGCGGCAAGACTTTGGGTATTATCGGCTATGGCCATATCGGTTCGCAGCTTTCGGTGCTTGCGGAATCGCTTGGCATGAACGTGATTTACTTTGACGTGGTCAACAAACTGGCCATGGGGAATGCCAATTCCTGCTCGTCGATGGATGAACTGCTTGAGAAGTCCGATGTGGTTTCCCTGCACGTTCCGGCCAACGATCAGACCAAGAACATGATCACGGCGACCGAAATCGCCAAGATGAAAAAAGGTGCGCATTTGATCAATGCCGCACGCGGCAATGTCATCGTGATCGAAGATCTGGCTGCTGCGCTTGAAAGCGGTCATCTGGCAGGTGCAGCGATTGACGTGTTCCCGGTTGAACCCGCAGGCAAGGACGAGCAGTTCGAAAGCCCGCTGCGCGGCATGAGCAACGTCATCCTGACCCCGCATATCGGTGGTTCTACCCAGGAAGCACAGGAAAATATCGGGATCGAGGTAGCCGACAAACTGATCACCTATTCCGATAATGGTTCGACCCTTGGTGCCGTGAACTTCCCGGAAGTGTCGCTGCCGGTCAAGGATCGCACCCATACCCGCTTCATGCATATTCACCGCAACGTGCCGGGTGTGCTGCTGAAAATCAACGATGTGTTTGCCCGTCGTGGCATCAACATCAGCGGCCAGTACCTGCGTTCCGAAGGTGGCGTTGGTTATGTGGTGGTCGAGGTCGACGAGGAAATCAAACCGGGCGAGGGCGTTCGCAAGGAACTCTCCGGGATCGAAGGCACGCTTCGTGTCCGCTTCCTGTTCTGATGCGAACAGACTCGGTTTTCAAATGATAAAGGGCGGGGGCCAGAAGGTTCCCGCCCTTTTTGTTTCTCGGAAATCCGCCGGTCTAGAGCTTGCGATACATTACCAGTGCGTCGGTTTCACCCAGGGTCGGGTGCATGAAGGCACCGGGCAGACGACCGACAATCTCAAAGCCCAGTTGCGGCCACAGGTGAACGGCGGCGGCATTGCTGGCGATCACGAAGTTGAACTGCATCGCACGGTACCCCAAATCCTTGGCACGCAGGAGCGAGTCTTCACACATGCGTCGTGCAATCCCGCGTCCACTTGCTGCCGGTGCGGTCATATAGCCGCAATTACAAACATGCGATCCACCGCCGCCCTGGTTCTGGCGGATGTAATAGGTGCCAACGACCGCGCCGTCTTCTTCTGCCACCAGTGTCACCTTGTCCTTGCCCATCCAGTAGGCGATCACGTCATCATCGGTCATGTCGGTATCAATGGCATAGGTGTCGCCAGCGCGCAGGATCGGGGCGACGATATCAAGAACGGCAGGGATGTCGTCTTGGGTAGCAGGGCGGATTTGCATTGGTGGACTCGTTCTGGTGGGGGGGTATCTTTGGGGTTTGAAATCAGGGCGTGGAACCAAGCGAACGATGGTCGCCCATCAGTGTTTCTTCAAGGATTTCCGGATCAACTTCAAACGGAAGTTTCGCGCGTCCCGTCAGGGCCTTGGCCAGTTCGTTGCGATAACGTTCGCGCGGGATTTCCTCGACCCCGAACTGCTTGAGGTGATCATTTACAAATTGCGTATCAAGCAGGCTGTAGCCACCTTGGCGCATCAGCGCAACCAGATGGACCAATGCCACCTTTGAGGCGTTGGTTGCACGCGAAAACATGCTTTCACCAAAAAATGCCTTACCCAGACTAACACCATACAGACCACCAACCAGTTCCCCGTCCTTCCATGCTTCGATTGAATGGGCGCAGCCCATCTTGTGAAGCGCGCAATAGGCATCAAGGATGTTGCTGTTGATCCATGTGTCATCGCGGGTGTCGGTGGGTTCTGCACAGGCGCGAATTACATCCGGGAAGGCGCGGTCGACATGGATTTTATAAGTACCCTTGCGCACGGCCTTGCGCAGGCTGCGCGGGACATGAAACCCGTCAAGCGGCAGGATGCCGCGCCATTCCGGATCAATCCAGTAAAGCGTTGGATCGTCGTGGCTTTCGGCCATAGGGAACAGGCCGACGGAATAGGCTCGGATCAAAAGATCAGGGGTCAGCTGGTTTGACATGATCGCAGTGATAATTGCTCTGTTCCTGTGTGTCTGGTGTCTGTTTACATATGAGTTACCCGGCCGGTTCCGACAAGGTTGTCACACAGCCCAGTCTGAACCCATCCCCGATTATAGGGAAGTCAGATTAACAGTTTGATGAGCACATCAGACAAAAAAACGGGAACCCGAAGGTTCCCGTTTGAAATCTGCCAAAACACTGATTACAGCGTTTTATTCATGCCCATGAACTTTTCCAGCCAGTGGATATCGTAATCCCCTTTCTGGATGTCCGGATTGGCAAGAAGGGTTTGATGCAGCGGAATGGTGGTCTTGATGCCGCCAATCGCATACTCAGCCAGCGCACGGCGCAGGCGCATCATGCATTCTTCACGATCCCGGCCATGGACAATCAGCTTGGCGATCATGCTGTCATAATAGGGCGGGATCGAATAGCCGGTATAGATACCACTATCAACACGTACGCCCAGACCGCCCGGCGCATGGTATTCCTTGATCTTGCCCGGTGACGGAACAAAGGTCTGCGGGTCTTCGGCATTGATGCGGCATTCAATGGCGTGACCATGAATTTCAAGGTCTTCCTGTTTGAATGACAGTTCAAGACCGGCCGCAACCCGGATCTGTTCGCGCACAAGGTCAACACCGGAAATCATTTCGGTGACCGGGTGTTCCACCTGAAGGCGGGTGTTCATTTCAATGAAATAGAACTCGCCATTTTCATAAAGGAACTCGATCGTGCCGGCATTGCGGTACCCCATGCCAATCATGGCATTGGCCACGGTGGAGCCGATCCGTTCGCGTTCTTCCGGCGTCAGGGTCGGAGACGGGGCCTCTTCAAGCACCTTCTGGTGACGACGCTGCAAGGAGCAATCGCGTTCAAACAGGTGAACGGCGTTACCATGCATGTCACCAATGACCTGCAGTTCGATGTGGCGCGGTTTGCCAAGATACTTTTCCATGTAAACGGCGGCATTGCCAAAGTTCTGCAATGCTTCCTTACGGGTCATGGAAAATGCCTCGGCAAGGTCCTCTTCGCGCTCAACGACTTTCATGCCGCGACCACCGCCGCCGCCTGATGCCTTGATCAGGACCGGATAGCCGATCTCCTTGGCGCATTTGCGGGCTTCGTCAACGGTGGTGATTTCACCATCAGACCCCGGAACGCACGGAATACCAAGCTTTTCGGCAGTTTGTTTTGCCGTGATCTTGTCACCCATGGTGCGGATATGTTCCGGCGTCGGGCCGATGAAGGCAAAGCCGTGCTCTTCGACCATGGAAGCAAAATCGGCACTTTCCGAAAGGAAGCCATAACCCGGATGGATGGCCTCGGCCCCGGTGATTTCAGCCGCCGAAAGAATGGCCGGAATATTCAGATAGCTGTCTTTGGATGCTGCCGGGCCGATGCAAACCGATTCGTCGGCCAGACGCACATGCATGGCGTCTGCATCAGCAGTGGAATGCACCGCGACAGTTTTGATGCCCATTTCGCGGCAGGCGCGCTGAATACGCAGCGCGATCTCACCACGGTTGGCAATCAGGATTTTGTCGAACATGCGGTTGATACCCCGACTTATTCAATAATGACCAGCGGCTCGTCATATTCGACCGGGTGGCCGTCGGTCGCGATAATCTGGGTGACCTTGCCCGATTTCGGTGCGCGGATCGGGTTGAAGGTTTTCATAGCCTCGATCAGCATCAGGGTCTGGCCTTCGCTTACGCTGGAGCCGACCGAGATGAACGGTGCAGCGCCCGGTTCCGGTGCGAAGTAAACAACGCCGACCATCGGCGACTTGACAGCGCCCGGATGCGCACCTGCATCTGCCGGTGCGGCAGTAGCCGGTGCCGCAGCCGCCTGTGCCGGCGCAGCAGCGGGTGCGGCCGGAGCAGCAGCAACCATGGTGCCCTGACGGGCGACGCGAATACGGTTGTCACCTGCGGCAACTTCAATTTCGGTCAGATTGGTGTCGTCCAGCAGCTCTGCGAGCTGGCGAATGGCGTCATTGTCGATGTTGAACTTGCTCATTTCGATATCTTTATGATGGTGTGTGGATCAATCCGCGCATGGCATCCAGGGCGTCATTGTTGCTCCGGGAGCCAAAGCCATAGATCATGCCGTGTAAAGCTTTCGAGACGTATGTGTCGTGTCTGAATGCATTCCGCTTTTGAATGTTGGACAGATGAATCCCGAGTTTCGCCGTGGTCGATTTGGCGAAAGCATCAAGGATCGCAACCGATGTGTGCGTATATGCCTTAGCATTACCAAGAATGCCAGAGTCTTCTTGTCGGTTTTGTCTAAAACCAGTCAACTCGTTCACTTCCATTCTTGCTTCGGACCATCTGTCGCATATCTGCCCGCAACGTGTTTCGACTGTCAAATCAGCGTCTGAACTGCGAAGCGACAGCGACCAGCATGCCCAACATTTGGAGTTGCGTTTATAACATGACTAAAGTCTGACGCAACTTTGCAGTCGCCATTGCGGTGTGGTCTCATCCGGTCGCATATGCCCGGAAAAGACCGGAGGCCTGACACTCAATGGCGAAAAGCCATGCAAGACAGCTTGCCTAAGGCGGACGTGCTGCGCATACTGCGCGGCAATTGTGAAGATTTTGATACCAAAGGGATGAAGCGAAAAGATGCGTCTGACGATTAACGGCGAAGACCGCACCATCGACAATGCCGAAAACGTTGCCGAACTTCTTGGCGAACTGGGAATCGCCCAGACAAAGGTCGCGGTTGAGCGCAATCTGGAAATCGTTCCCAAGACAGCCTATGGGGAAACCCCGCTTGCCGACGGTGACAAGTTTGAGATCGTCCACTTCATCGGTGGCGGTTCACATGAAACCGGTCTGGCGGCTGCCGACGATGACGGCTTTGTCGTTGCAGGCAAGAAATTCTCTTCGCGTTTGCTGGTCGGAACGGGCAAATACAAGGATTTCGAAGAAACCAAAATTGCGATTGAAGCATCTGGTGCTGAAATCGTGACGGTTGCCGTCCGCCGCGTAAACCTGACGGATCCAAATCAGCCGATGCTGGTCGATTATGTCGATCCGAAGAAATACACCTATCTGCCCAACACTGCTGGCTGCTTTACCGCGGACGATGCGGTGCGCACCCTGCGCCTTGCACGTGAAGCTGGCGGCTGGAATCTGGTGAAGCTTGAGGTGCTTGGCGATCAGGCCACACTTTATCCCAATATGCCCGAAACGCTCAAAGCTGCCGACGCCCTGATCAAGGACGGCTTTGATGTCATGGTTTACTGCAGCGACGATCCCATTCAGGCCAAGATGCTCGAAGACATGGGATGTTGTGCGATCATGCCGCTGGGCTCGCTGATCGGGTCGGGCATGGGGATCCTCAATCCGGTCAATATTGCGTTGATCAAGGAAAACGCCAATGTGCCGGTGCTGGTTGATGCCGGGGTCGGGACTGCTTCGGATGCGGCGGTTGCCATGGAGCTTGGCTGCGATGGTGTTTTGATGAATACCGCCATCGCCGGGGCAAAAGACCCGATCCGCATGGCGCGCGCAATGAAGCATGCCATCATTGCGGGGCGTGAGTCCTTCCTTGCCGGACGCATGCCCAAAAAGAAATATGCCGATCCATCTTCGCCACTGGCCGGAATTATCTAGCCGGGATTATCAGGCGACTTGATCGCTGCAACACTTAATGCAAAAGGGCCGTTTCGATATTGAAACGGCCCTTTGTGTTTTTGGTAAAACTTCGAAACGACCAAACTGCAAAAGTAGGCAGTTTGTATTTCAGTAGCGATCCCTGATCAGGATGCTTCTTTCAGTCCGGCATCGACCAGCGCGTTGACGCGATCCATGTCAGCACCGGAAACCATCGTGCCATTGATCAGGAAGGCAGGTGTTCCTGAAATGCCGACTGCACGGGCCATGGCTGCGTATTGCGCGATCATGCCGGTGATTTCGGGGGCTTTCATATCTTCAAGCATCTGATCAACATCAACACCAACGCTGGCAGCCAGTTCATTGATGTGGTCCTGATCAAGAAGCCCGCGGCTGGTCATGAAGGCTTCGTGTGTTTCCATGTATTTGCCCTGCTTGGCAGCAGCCAGTGCTGCACGTGCCGCAAGACCGCTTTCTTCGCGCAGGATCGGGAATTCGACAAAGATGGTGCGGACCTTGCCATCACTGTTTTCGGCAATTTCCTTCACGCCATCAAAGGCGCGTTTGCAATAGCCACAATGGTAATCAAAGAATTCGATCACGGTTACCGGGGCATCGACCGGACCGACAGAGGGAACGGAACTGTCCGCAACCAGTGCATCCCAGACCGGCGTGATGGCTTCTGCTTGCTGGCGGGCCTGTTCGCTGGCCTGCCATGTCTGCACGTTTTGAATAGCGCGCAAAAGAACGTCCGGGTTCTCAAGCAGATACTGTTCGATAACACCTTCAATCTCGGTCTTCTGTTCGGTGCTAAGTGCATCTTGCGCCAGTGCCGCGTGGGAACCAAACAGCATGCCGAAACCCAGTGCGGTGCCTGCAATAAAACGCTTTGTGAAATGAGAACTCATAGGGCGTCCTTTTGTTTTGGTCAGTCGGTGACGTTATGGTCCTGACCCAGATTGCAATTGATGGTTGTTGATACGTGATCTGGTCGCTAACGGGAAAGTAAAATATGCGTTAGATGTGTGACACTGTTCTCGCTTGCGACATGGTCCTGACCTGAAACAAGCCCGATCCAGACAAGGCGAACTTCATCCGCAGCCGTATCTGGCCAATAACGGCGATACAATGTCGACAGATCAAAATACTCGCGGTGCCATTCGCCGTAGCGCACGGAATATTGTCCAACTGCCATACGGACTTCCTGGTCCATCGTCGGTTTGCCCGATCCAAGGTCGCTTTCAGTCCAGCTTCCTTGCGTCTGACGTCTGAAGCCAAGGACAAGCTCGACATCGCCCACCTGGGCTGCACTGTTGAATTGCCAGTCAAATGACAAGAACGGCGAGGCCAAAACGATGACATTGGTCCGACGGCCGATCTCGAATGCGCCAAGTCCCGGTCGGGCAGCAAGGGCGATGCGACCGTCCTTGTCTTCCCATTCAAGTGGTGCCGGGTTGCTGTCCTGAGGCTGATGAACCTGCCAGTAACGTGGTGGATTGCTTAGCGAAAACGGCGCATAGAGCAGTTTCAGGTCGCCACTGACATCCACACCCGCACCCGGAAGGGTACAGCCAGCCAGCCCCACAGATCCCAGCAGCCCCAGCACCACCATCATAGATTTAAGGCGTCGCGCACCGGGAAATGTTCGGGTGTTGCGCAAACTGGCGGGCGGGGTGTCAGGCGTCCTCAATTGGCTTTATCCTTGCCCGGAATGCCCTCAGGGTTGGTGGCCTGCAAAATATCTTGCGCACGTAACCAGGCAGCGGTGCCCTTATCAAGTTTCCGGTCCGCCTGAACAGCGTGATAACTTGCTGCTTGTCTGTCACCGGTCAGAAGGCTGTATTCTGCTTGCGAAAGCGATGCTTCGCCTTCATTACCCAAACGGTTTTCGACGATTGCACGGAACCGCCACGCGGAAGCGTTGCCGCGCTCACGCGACAAGGCGCCGATCAGGTTTTCCTTGGCAGGGGCAAGATATGCCTCATCGCCGGTTTCAATCATCGCATGCGCCAGCAGGAGCCGGATCAACGGCGCGCCGTTCGATAGCTCTACTGATTTTTGCAGCGGGGGAATGGCCTCGCGGGCGCGGCCGAATTCCAGAAGAATCTGGCCTTTCAGCTCTTCAAAATAGGCATTGGACGGTTCCTCGGCAATCAGGCCGTCAATCAGTTCCAGCGCCGGATCAAGTTGCGAATCCCGGTAATAGGCAATCGCGCGGGCATAGCGCGCAGAAATGCTGTTGTCACTTTCGGGATAGGTGCGCATGGTATTTTGAATGTGGCTGGTAAAGGCAAACAGCTTGGCGCGCATGCGGGCATGGCGTTCATACAGTTCCGGGCTGACCTTGGCTTCCTTGAGCGACGAGTTCGATACATAGTTTTCAAGGAAATCAATACGCTCAATCGTAAGCGGGTGGCTTCGCAGATAAGGGTCCTGGCTGGATGTGCTCAGCAATTCCTGACCTTCAAGGGTCTGCATGAATTCAAGCATACCGCGTGATGAAATACCGGCTTCGGTCAAGTATTTAACGCCGGCTTGGTCTGCACTGCTTTCCTGCGTTCGCGAATAGGCAAGAAAGTTACGGGTTGCCACGTTCTGACCGCCAAGAATGGCGGCCGTTCCAACGTCGGAACGACCCGCCGCAACACCGGCTGCAACACCAGCGATTGTCGACAGGATCGAAATTGCCGACGCATTGCGCAGCTGGTCATGGACGCGCGAAAGATGGCCACCGGATATGTGGCCCGTCTCGTGGGCGATAACGCCGATAACCTGTTCGGGAGTCTCTGCTTTTAACAACAGCCCAGTATTGATAAAAAGCTTTTGGCCCCCGGCAACAAATGCGTTCAAGCTGTTGTCGGAAACGATATAAATGGACACGCCACTCGGATCGAGGCCAGCTGCCCTGAAAATGGGCGTGGCATACATCCGGAGGGTTTCTTCGATCTCTGTATCGCGGATAAAAGAACGACCCTGTGCGAAAACCGTGCTAGGCAGGGCAACAAGGAAAATGGCAGTGAGAGTAATAATGCGTCTGAGCAAAATGTGCGTTCCATATTTTCGTTCGACTGAAGTCGGTGCCGTGCCGACGCGCAAGCCATCATGGCGGATCGCGGTCGCAATCGCAATGGCTGCCGGTCTTGCCGCATGTAGTGCTAATGAAACAGAAAATATTGGTCAAATAGGGGCAGTCTCTGGCTATTTCGGCGGCGTTGTCGCCGATGAACCACGGGCAGTTCGCAATGCGCGTGATGTTTTGTCTGCCGGTGGCACGGCGGCCGATGCTGCTGTTGCGCTTTACGCGACGATGACTGTGACCAAGCCCTCGGTTGCCGGAATCGGCGGTGGCGGTGTTTGCGTTGTGCATGATCGTGCGACGCAAAAAGTCGAAGTTCTTGATTTCTGGCCGCGTCCGGGGACACGCACTGGCTCTGACCAGACGCCAACGACCATTCCAGCGGTCCCGCGCGGCCTGTATGCGCTAAGCGCACGCTATGGCCGTTTGCAGTGGGGATCCCTGATCAGTGCGGCAGAACAATATGCCCGCCTTGGTGTGCCGGTCTCGCGCTCGCTGGTCAAGGATATCGAAGCCAACCGGGCACGCATCGAAGCAAGCCCCGCTCTGCGCGCAACCTTTATGCCCGATGGCAAGATGCTTGAAGTGGGTGATCGCATTCGCCCGGTCAACCTTGCTGCGCTTCTGACCTCTTTGCGCGTCAAAGGGCCAGGCGAATTTTATAATGGTGCGCTGGGCGCAGATATTGCCAATGCAGTGCAAGCAGCTGGCGGGACGCTGACTGCCGACGACATGCGCAGCTATCGTCCGCAGTGGAAAACGGCGACCGAGGTCAAGGTTGGCAACGAAACGCTTTATCTGGCTTATCCGCCACGCGCGAAGTCTGGCGCAAACGTGATCAGCGGTGGCAGCGAACTGGCCGATATCCTGAACCGTTATCTGGCCGATATCGCATCGGGCACAGAGGCCGCGCAGGCCAATGCCGGTCGCAGTGGTTTTGTTGTCATTGACCGTGCGGCCAATGCAGTTGCGTGTATGACGACCATGAACACGCCCTTTGGTGCCGGGCTCGGGGCAGATGCGTTTGGCCTTAACCTTGCTGCGGGTGACGCGAACATGATTTCGACCCCGCTGATGGGACCGGCATTGATGGTGAACCCGTTTGTCTGGGAATACTATTACGGCATTGCTGGCACGGGTACTCCGGCAGGGGCGACCAAGCAGATTGCCACCATGGCCGAAGACCTGATTGGCAACGGTGCAGCATCTGGGATTGCGATGAATTCCGATGGCCCGTCTTCGGTCAATGCCATCAAATGCCTTGAAGGTACGCCGCCCCATCCGGAAAGCTGCCAGTTCCTGGCCGACCCGGTCGGCGGCGGCATGGCCGGAACCCGATAGTCAAAGACCACCCAACAGGGCAGGGATCATCCTGCCCTGTTGTTCCTAAACACATGTCAGGACCCCACAAATGGCATTGAAACAATCCCTTCGCGGCGCGATTTCGCCCTTTATCGTCATGGACGTCATGCGCGCGGCCAATGCACGCGAAAAGGAAGGCAAGGCTGTTTACCACCTTGAAGTCGGCCAGCCCGGAACCCCGGCACCGCGCAAGGTGCGTGAAGCTGCTGCCAAGGCGCTTGAGTCTGATCTGATCGGCTATACCAACGCCATGGGTATTGATCCGCTCCGCGAAGCCATTGCCGGACATTACAAAACCAAGTTTGACGTTTCGGTCGATCCGGCGCGGGTTTGTGTCGCCAGCGGATCGTCGTCGATCTTTGTGCTGGCGTTTTTGGCTGCCTTCGATGCGGGCGACCGTGTTGCGATGGCCGCCCCCGGCTATCCGGCCTATCACAACATTCTGAGTGCGCTGGGTATTGATACGATCAATCTGCCTGCCGGGCCGGAAACCCATTATCAGCCAACCGTTCAGATGTTGCGTGACCTGGATGAACCGGTTGATGGCCTGATCGTTGCCAGCCCGTCCAATCCGGCGGGCAGCATGATTGATGTGGAAACCTATCGTGAACTGGCAACCTATTGCCGTCAAAACGGCATTCGCCTGATCAGTGACGAGATCTATCAGGGCATTTCATTTGGCGATGTTGCCGAATGTACCGCGCTTGAATTCGGCGATGAAGCGATCATCATCAACAGCTTCTCGAAATATTTTTCCATGACCGGCTGGCGTCTGGGCTGGGCGATTGTGCCGCCCGATCTGATGCGTGCGGTCGAATGTCTGCAGCAAAACCTGTTTATCTCGGCCCCCGCATTGTCGCAGCTGGCGGCGGTGGCCGCGTTTGATTGCGAAGACGAACTGCAGGCCAATATCGCGGCCTATGCGCGCAATCGTGAAATCCTGCTGGATGGGTTGCCGAAGGCAGGGTTTACCAAATTTGCCCCGGCAGATGGCGCATTTTATCTTTATGCCGATGTCCGCGAACTGACCAATGACAGCGAAGCTTTCTGCAAACAGATGCTCGACGAAACCGGCGTTGCCACGACACCGGGGACGGACTTTGATCGTATGCGCGGCAAGGGTTATGTGCGGTTCTCGTTCGCGCATAGCGAAGAAACCATGATTGGTGCGGTCAGAGCACTTCAGAACTGGAAGCGCTGATCTTTCAAAAGACGATCAAAGAAAAAGGGCTGCCCATCGGGCAGCCCTTTTTCGTGTGTTCTGTTGGCCAGTCTTAGCGACCAAGGCTCCACCAGCCGCGTTTTTTAGGCTTCGGTTTTTCGTCCTTTGCCGGTTCGGCAGCCGGGGTTGCTTCCGGTGCCGGTTCGGCCTTCTTGGGTTCATCAGCTTTTGGCTCGACCGGCTTCTCAGAAGGTTTTTCCGCTGGCGTTTCTGCCTTTGGGGCTTCTTCTTTCGGTGCCGGTGCGCTGACTTCAGCCGGGGCTGAGGCCGACGAGCTTGCTGCTTCCGGTTTCGCTTCAACCGGGGTTTCCGGCTGTGCTTCCGGGGCAGGGCCGCTCTGGATCGGGATGTTCTTCACATCGCGCTCGTTGCTACCGTCCTTGTCGCCGTCTTGATTGTTCGGGCGGTTATTACGGTCGCGGCGATTGCGACGATTGTCATTGCGATCACGACGTGGGCGGGCAGGCGCCGGGGCCGTGGTGCTGCGAGTCCGACCGGTACGAACGCCTTCCTGCTCGAAGCTGTCAGCATCCTGACCTTCGGTTTCGGCGTCGATCACGGTGTCTTCTGCCGTGCCGTCCGGTGCTTCGTGATCACGATTGCGGCGTGCTGCCGTCAGGGCCGGATCATCAGCGGGCGAACGGGTGCGGTTGCCATCAAAGTCCTGACGGCGCGAACGGCGGCGACCACCACGCTTGCCGCGACGGCGGCGCTTGCGGTTGCTGTCGTCATCATCGTCGTCATTGTCGGTTTTGTTGTTGCGATCCGTGTTATCCGAAGAATCATCGCTGTCACCTGATGCGTCCTGCTGCTGATCGTTGTTACGATCATCGCGGTCATCATTGCGGCCACGGCGACGACGGCGACGACGACGGCGCTTGCCGCCCTGATCGTCATCTTCGTTATGTTCGGTTTCGTCTTCGTCATCGGTATCAACCGGATTTTCAATCGCGGTCAGCGACACGCTGTCGGTATTAAGAACCGGTGCAGCTTCGTCTGCTTCGTCACCTTTTTTCGCACGGGTGCGTTCAATACGGTGGTCTGGCGAAATCAGGCTGTCATCGCCAAAGATCATGACGCTGAAGCCATAACGGCTTTCGATTTCGCCAAGCGAATCACGCTTGCGGTTGAGGATATAAAGCGCAACTTCACTTGCGACATGGACGGTCAGCGCGCCGGAGCGGCGACGCATGCCTTCTTCCTCGATCACGCGCAGCAGATGAAGGGCCGCACTTTCAATCGAACGGACAAGACCGACACCACGGCAGTGGGTGCAAACCTCAAACGCGCTTTCGACCAGCGACGGGCGCAGGCGCTGGCGTGACATTTCAAGCAGGCCAAACGGGCTGATGCGGCCAATCTGCAGACGGGCGCGATCGTTGCGCATCGCTTCTTTAAGCTTGCGCTCGACCGATGCCTGATTGCGGTGGTCTTCCATGTCGATGAAGTCGACAACGATCAGACCGGCAAGGTCGCGCAGGCGCAGCTGACGTGCCAGTTCCTCGGCGGCTTCAAGGTTGGTCTTGTAAGCGGTTTCTTCGATGTTGCGTTCGCGGGTCGAACGGCCAGAGTTAACGTCAACCGCGACCAGTGCTTCGGTCGGGTTGATGACAAGATAACCACCGGATTTAAGCTGTACGACCGGGTTGAGCATCGCATCAAGCTGGCTTTCCACCTGGAAACGGTGGAACAGCGGTACACCCTGATCCTTGTAGGGCTGCACGCGCTTGGCATGCGACGGCATCAGCATCTTCATGAAGTCTTTGGCAACCCGGTAACCTTCGTCACCCTCGACCAGAACTTCATCAACATCACGTGCATACAGGTCACGGATGGAACGCTTGATCAGATCGGCTTCTTCGTAAATCAGGCACGGTGCCTGGCTCTGAAGGGTGGTTTCGCGGATACGATCCCACAGGCGCATCAGATAATCAAAGTCGCGCTTGATTTCTGCCTTGGTCCGTTCGGAACCGGCGGTCCGGACAATGACGGCCATGCCATCGGGAATCTCGAGCTCTGCAAGAATGGATTTCAGACGCTTGCGGTCCTTGGCATTGGTGATCTTGCGCGAAATTCCACCACCACGCGGGGTATTGGGCATAAGAACGCAATAACGACCGGCCAGGGACAGGAAGGTCGAAAGTGCAGCACCCTTGTTGCCACGCTCTTCCTTGACTACCTGAACCAGAATGATCTGGCGGCGTTTGATAACTTCCTGAATTTTATAGCGTTTCTGAAGCTGACGGCTGTGCGATTCGACGAACTCGTCGCTGTCATCACCGCCAAGGTCTTCAATGTCTTCTTCAACGTCGGATTCTGCGTCGAGTGATGTTACCTCGTTGCCGGTATCCTCGTCCGAGCTGTCAGCATCGATATCAACATCAAGTTCAGCGACTTCAGCCGACATTGCGGCATTGCCACCGGTCGGGGTGTCATCACCATCCGATCCGCTGTCATTGTTGCCATCCGTTGACGAATTTTCTTCTGCGTCGGAACCCGATGCTTCGACCTCATCGCTTTTCTTGCGACGGTTGCGCGGGCGACGGCGACGCGGCTTGGCGTCTTCTTCGTCGCCAGAGCTGGTGTTATCTGTCGCAGCCTCGGACTGGGCAGGTGCATCGGTTGATGCTTCTGCTTCCGGGGATTCTGCATTTGGCGTGTCAGATGCCTCGTCCTTGTCCTTGGCGCGCGGTTTGCGGCGTGAACGTGAACGGGACGGTTTCTTTTCTTTTTTCTGGCTGTCGTCGCCATCGCCGATATTGTCTTCGACGATTTCGGCGTCCTTGACCTGTGCGTTGCTTTGGGCATGGCCCTGTGCGATCGCTTCGCGGTCGGCAACCGGAATTTGATAATAGTCGGAGTGGATTTCGCTAAACGCAAGGAAACCATGACGGTTCCCGCCATAGTCAACGAAGGCCGCCTGAAGCGACGGTTCTACCCGCGTGACTTTCGCAAGATAGATATTACCCTTGATTTGTTTTTTCGTCGAAGTTTCGACGTCGTATTCTTCTAGGCGATTTCCATGAATAACAACGACGCGGCTTTCTTCCGCGTGCGTTGCATCGATAAGCATGCGTTTGACCATTCGGAACCTGTTCCTGTGGGCCCCGCCAGTTCAATGCTATGGGCGCAATTGCGCTGATATGCAAACAAACCGGCGTATCCGGAGGCGCCGCCCATAAAGGTCGCGATATGTCCTGTATGTATCTGGGTCATCGCGTGTCGGCTGCTCTTCCGGTTGGACCTGGTTTTGGTGTTGAAACAAAAGAATTAGATTGCGTGTCTTTTCGAGCGCGCCAAGACAGCCTTTTTGAGGAGGGCTCTATCGGGAGCGGGAATTGCCGCGTCACCGAGACACCGACCGTAAGAACTGCACTCGTCGCGTCCTCAGCCTGGTGGCATTTTGGTTGCTTACCACAAAGCTATTAGGAATCTCGCGAGCAACATATCTCTTTTATGCGTGTGCTACAAACAGTTTTGTTGCGCGATGTGACGACTTTCTGACTGTAACGCGTAAAAAAACACAGAAATCCGCGAGATTTTCTTTTTGGCGATTCATTTCCGGCAAATATATGAAAAGACACTGTTTTTACAGTGTTGCCATTCACCTCAGTCATCGCGGAAAGTTGAAAGGTATGCCCGACAAGTTCTGGTGTTGGTCAATTGCCCGTTAACCAACGCGTTGCTATAAGCTGTTAACAGATGCTCTTGCAGGTTAACAGGCGCTGAAACCACAAATGACTTCAAAGCACGCAAATTCACGTTCCATGACGAAAACCGTCCGGTCGCGGTCGATCTTTACCAAGATCGCCCGAACGATGATGGTGCTGTTTGCGTTGCTGTTTACATCCCAGATGATCGCCTCCACAGCATCGGCCGAACCTGCCAAGGTGCTCGGCGCGCGCTTGGGCGTTTATCCAGATTACACCCGGTTTGTGATTGATCTTGATCAGGAGGTCGACTTTACCTACTTCCTGCTGCCCGATCCGTATCGCATCATCATCGATATGCCCGAAATCGACTGGAATGCGCCCCCGGGCAAGGTAACCTCGGGCGGTGGATTGATATCCGGTCTGCGTTACGGGCTGTTTAAACCCGGTACGTTCCGCGTGGTTCTGGACGTCGCACAGCCATCACTGGTTTCCAAGATTTTTGCGCTGCCTCCTGGTGGGGGAAAGCCGAACCGTTTGGTGGTTGATCTTAAGCCGACCCAGCGCGAAGCCTTCCTGACAGCTTCGCGCCAAAGCATGGAAGCCTATTCCGCACGCAGCCGCAACGACACGAGTGCGACCGAACAAAGTGTCGATGTCGCCGTGCAGTCGGGCCGTGGCGGTGATGAAAAGCCATTGATCGCTATTGATGCCGGTCATGGCGGGGTTGATCCCGGGGCGATCGGGGTCGGCAATGTCTATGAAAAGGACCTGACCCTTGCTGCAGCCCGCCAGCTTGCCGAGACTTTGACAGCATCGGGGCGCTATCGCGTGCTGCTGACGCGCGACAAGGACGTGTTCCTTAAACTGCGTCAACGCGTGGATATCGCGCGCAAGAACAACGCTGACCTGTTCATTTCCCTGCATGCGGACTCGATTGGCAATCCCAAGCATCGCGGTGCATCGGTCTATACCCTGTCGGAAAACGCATCGGACAAAGAGGCCGCCGCACTGGCATCAAAGGAAAACAAGGCCGACGTTATTGCCGGGATTGATTTGTCAGATGAAAATACTTTGGTGCAAAGCATCCTGATTGATCTGGCGCAGCGTGAAACCATGAACCTGTCGGCAACGCTTGCCGCGAACATGGTTACCCAGCTTGCCCAAAGCATCGAGCTTCAACGCCGCACCCATCGCTTCGCCGGGTTTGCGGTTCTAAAGGCACCTGATATCCCGTCTGCGCTGTTTGAAATGGGATATTTGTCAAACGCAACAGACGCCAAGCTGCTGCAAAGTCCCGCACATCGCAAAAAGATTGCCGAGGCCGTCATGCGGGCAATTGATATCTATTTCGAGAAACACAAGTTTTAAGAACCGGGTTTTAATAACCGTGCATGACGCCAGCATGGCCGAAAAGCCGGGCAAGCCGATTGTGTGCGGACGTCTTCACACAAAAACTTGTCGGGCGTGGCGGCTGTCACAACCTCGTCATTATTTTGCCGCTATAATGCGGACAAATCCGGGTTTTCGGCACAGGCATGCGAAATGTCTGCCGGAACATTGCATTTCCGCGAAGAGTGCATGAATATGCCCCCTTACCGGATCAGGCCAACAAAATGAAAAAGACCTGCTTACATGCGCATTCTACTTAGTATTTTCGGCTTTCTGTTCTTGATGGCGGTTGCGGGCGGAGCCGGTATGCTGGCGATCTTCTGGCATTTTGGTCAGGGACTTCCCGATTACACCCAGCTTGAAAATTACGAACCCGAGGTCATGACACGTGTGCATGCATCAGACGGGGCTCTGATTGCTGAATATGCGCGTGAAAAGCGCGTCTTCGTGCCGATTTCGGCCATTCCGCACAAGGTCATTGATGCCTTTGTCGCGGCTGAAGACAAAAACTTTTTCTCCCACCCCGGTATCGATTTTGCGTCGGTCTTGCGGGCGGCTGTGACCAACGTGGTCAATATGGGCACGGGCAAACGCCCGGTTGGTGCATCAACCATCACCCAGCAGGTCGCCAAGAACTTCCTTTTAACCAACGAAGTTTCCTATGAGCGCAAGATCAAGGAAGCCATACTGTCCTTCCGGATCGAACGCGCGTTTTCCAAGGAACACATTCTCGAACTTTATTTGAACGAGATTTATCTCGGCAGTGGCAGCTATGGTGTGGCCGCGGCGGCGCTGCGCTATTTCGACAAGTCCCTTGATGAACTTGATGTCGAGGAAGCAGCCTATCTTGCCGCTCTGCCAAAGGCGCCTTCAAACTATCATCCGGTGCGCAACCACGACGAAGCCAAGGCACGTCGTAACTGGGTGATTGGCCGGATGCTGGAAGAAAAATACATCACCGAGGCCGAAGCACAGGCGGCGTGGTCATCCCCGCTTGAAGGAAAAACCCGTGAATCGGTTGATACCTATCAGGCCGATTTCTTTGCCGAAGAAGTCCGTCGCCAGCTTGTCGATCGCTACGGCGAGGGCATGCTGTATGACGGTGGCCTTTCGGTGCGTTCCACCGTCGTTCCGCGCTTGCAGGATATTGCGGACAAAGCCCTGTTTGACGGGTTGGTCGAATATGACCGTCGTCATGGCTGGCGCGGCCCGATCACCAATATCGACCTTTCGGGCAACTGGCAGCAGACCCTGCGCGAGGTCGAAACACCAGCCGATATCCCGTGGGACCGTGCCGTGGTGCTTGATACCGACGCCAACGAGGCAAAACTGGGCCTGATGAATGGCGAACAGGGTCGCATTCCACTGCGCTTCCTGACGTGGGCGCGCCCGTGGCAAAAGGGCCAGACATTGGGGGCTGTGGTCAACCGTCCATCCGATGTCCTCAAACCGGGTGATGTCATCTACGTCAAACATTTCGCTGAACTTGATGGTGAAACACTGCCGCCAAATACCTATGGCCTGCGCCAGATCCCGAATGTGAATGGCGGTCTGGTGGCGATGGATCCGCATACCGGTCGCGTACTGGCGATGTCCGGCGGTTTTTCGCATGACCTGTCGAAATTCAACCGTGCGACGCAGGCCCGCCGTCAGCCGGGTTCGGCCTTCAAGCCGTTTGTCTATCTTGCGGCCCTTGATCAGGGCTTTACGCCCTCGACACTGGTTCTGGATGCCCCGTTCGTCATTGATCAGGGACCGGGACTTGGTAAATGGAAGCCGGGCAACTATAGCGGCAAGTTCTATGGTCCTTCGACCATGCGTCTCGGGATTGAAAAATCGCGTAACCTTATGACGGTACGTCTGGCACAAACCATCGGTATGCCGACGGTGGTCGATTACGCGGAACGCTTTGGCATCGTCGATGAAATGCCAGATGTTCTGTCGATGTCGCTTGGTGCAGCGGAAACCACCGTCATGCGCCTGACCGCGGCATATGCCAAACTCGTCAATGGCGGTAAGGATATCACCCCCACCCTGATTGACCGTATTCAGGACCGCCGCGGCAACGTGATTTACCGTCGTGATGAACGCGAATGTGCGCAGTGTCAGGACGTGACCTTCCGCAATCAGATGCCGCCGGATCTGCCTGATACCCGCGAACAACTGACCGATCCGGCCAGCGCATTCCAGATGGTTCACATTATGGAAGGTGTCATTTCGCGCGGGACCGGTCGTCGCATCGCAGAGCTTGGCTATCCGCTGGCAGGCAAGACCGGCACAACCAATGATTCGCGCGATGCGTGGTTTGTCGGGTTCTCGCCGGATCTGGCCGTTGGCGTTTATGTCGGCTTTGATGACAACCGATCCCTTGGTGACAAGGAACAGGGCGCAAGTGCTGCCGCCCCGATCTGGAAGGAATTCATGCGCGGCGCACTTGAGGGCACCAAAGCCATCCCGTTCCGAACCCCACCGGGCATTCGCATGGTTCGTGTTGAAGCACGCACCGGTCTTCCGGCCCGTCCGGGCGATCAGGACGTGATTTGGGAGGCCTTCAAACCCGGCACGATCCCGGCATCAAACGACAATGTTATTGATGGCGGATATAGCGGCTCGGGTGGATCAGACAGCAGCGGCGGTTCGGTCGCCGGGCCGGGTGGTATCTACTAACCCGTTTGCTTGAGCCGACCCTGCCAAACCTTGTCAGGTTTGCGCAAAATACATGATGAAAGCCGGATGTGATCAGCATCCGGCTTTTTTCGTTCAGTGACAGGTTCATCCGAATGATTTTGTTTTCGCTTGGGCCTTTTTGCAAACCTGTTGAGTCATCAAAGCGTGACAAAACAATCAAGACACTGACATCGGCGTGTCATCGGATTTTGTCATGATCTTCAATGTATTGTTTCATACCCTGAAGAGGTTCTTGTGATGACTTTTCGTCTTTCCCGCCGCAAGTTTTTGACCCGCAGTGCGACTGCAGGTGCCGCAACTGCAATGGGTGGTTTCGTTATGCCGTCGATTTCACGTGCAGCGGACCGTCCGATTATGACACACGGCGTTCAAAGTGGTGATGTCACCCAAAGCACTGCCTGCATCTGGGGCCGTGCAGATCGTGCGTCGCGCATGGTGACTGAAATCGCAACCACCGAAGGCTTTAAGAAATCGGTGCGTATTCCACATGTCGATGTGCTGCCAGAACGTGATTTCGCCGGTAAACTTGCCCTTGCAGATCTGCCAGCCGGTCAGGACATTTTTTACAAGATTCATTTCGAGAACCTTGATGACGGGCGCGCATCGTCAGAGCCGATTATCGGACATTTCCGTACAGCGCCGGCAGCGAAGCGCAACATTCGTTTTGGCTGGTCCGGCGATACCGGCGGGCAGGGCTGGGGTATTGATGAAGACCGTGGTGGCATGAAAACCTATGCGACGATTGCCAGACATAACCCGGATTTCTTCATCCATTCCGGTGACACGATCTATGCCGATGGTCCGTTTGCCGAGACCAAGGAAACACCGGACGGCGAAATCTGGAAAAACATCACCACCGAAGACACCGCCAAGGTTGCCGAGACGCTCGATGAGTTCCGTGCCAATTACAAATACAACATGCTTGATCAGCATGTGCGCGAATTCAACCGTCTGGTGCCGGTGTATTATCAGTGGGATGACCATGAAGTGACCAACAACTGGTATCCGGGCGAGATGTTGCTGGGCGATGACCGTTATACCGAAAAATCTGCATCCTTGCTGGCTGCCCGTGCCAATCGCGCCTTTCGTGAAATGCTGCCGATTACCGAACATGCATCCGAGCCGGGTCGGGTGTATCGCAAGGTGTCCTACGGGCCGTCTCTGGAAATCTTCTTCCTTGATATGCGAACCTATCGTGGCACCAACGATGCAAATAACAGCCCGTCACCGACGGACAACACGGACTTCCTTGGGCGTGCGCAGATGGAATGGCTCAAACGGGGGCTTTTAAATTCAAAGGCGACCTGGAAAGTCATTGCTGCTGACATGCCGATTGGCATGATTGTCTATGATGACTGGAAAAACAAAAGCACGTTTGAAAACCTCGCCAATGGTGATGGTGCGCCAGCCGGGCGTGAGCTTGAAATCGTTGAACTGCTGCGTTTCATCAAGAACGCCAAAATCAGCAACACGGTCTGGCTGACTGCGGACGTACATTACACCGCAGCCCATTACTATGACCCGAACAAGGCACAGTTCCAGGATTTCGAACCTTTCTGGGAATTCGTATCTGGTCCGCTGCATGCGGGAACTTTTGGTCCGAATGATATGGACAACACATTCGGTCCGCAGGTCAAATTCACAAAACACCCGACCGAGGATCAGGGCATCAACCTGCCGCCATCCTACGGACTTCAGTTCTTCGGACTGGTGGATATTGATGCCGATACAGAACAGTTCCGCGTTTCGCTTCGCGATGTCGCTGACGAGGAACTGTACACCGTAACGCTTGATCCGGTTTATTCCTGATCCAAATCTTTGTCTGCTTTGACTTTCATGACAGAACCCGGCGCATCAATCGTGCCGGGTTTTTGCATTGTTGCAGGGGTTTCAAGCCGGGCAAAAACTGTTATAAGCCACGCCGACATTGCCGCATCATCCATGCGGTAAAACAGATTTTCAGACGAATAACGGAGACATCAATGCGCGCCGAAGCACAGGCATTGGTCGATGAAATCAAGCAGTCGATGGCACTGCTGAGGAGGCATCTTTGACTGGGATAACGCTCTTAGACGCCTGGACGAACTGAACACACTCGCCGAAGACCCGACCCTTTGGGATGACGCGGCGAATGCGCAGAAAGTCATGCGTGAACGCACCCAGCTTGATGACGCCATCAATGGCTATAAAAAGCTCGCCCAGGAACTCGAGGACAGTGTTGAACTGATCGAGCTTGGCGAAGCAGAAGGCGATAATGAAACGGTCGAGGAGGGCGAAGAAGCCCTGCGTTCGATCCGCGAGATCGCCGCAAAGCGCGAACTTGAAAGCCTGCTTTCGGGTGAAGCCGATTCCAATGACGCCTATCTTGAAATCCACGCCGGTGCCGGCGGGACAGAGGCGCAGGACTGGGCTTCCATGCTCGCGCGTATGTATTACCGTTGGGCAGAGTCCAAGGGCTACAAGCTCGAGATGCTTGAAGAAAGTGACGGTGAAGAAGCCGGTATCAAATCGGTGACCTACAAGATCAGCGGTCACAATGCCTATGGCTGGCTCAAGAACGAAGTGGGCGTGCATCGTCTGGTGCGTATTTCGCCTTATGACAGTTCCGCACGCCGCCATACCAGCTTCTCGTCGGTGTGGGTCTATCCGGTGATTGATGACGATATCGAAATCGAGATCCTTGATAAGGATCTTCGTATTGATACCTATCGCGCATCAGGTGCCGGTGGTCAGCACGTTAACAGAACCGATTCTGCCGTGCGTATGACCCATATTCCGACCGGTATTGTTGCCCAGTGTCAGAATGACCGGTCACAGCACAAAAACCGTGAAACGGCCATGAAGATGCTTAAAGCCCGTCTTTATGAGGCAGAGCTGCAAAAGCGCGAAGCCGAAGCACAGGCGGTTGAAGACAGCAAAACCGACATCGGTTGGGGTCATCAGATCAGATCGTATGTCCTGCAGCCTTATCAGATGATCAAGGATCTGCGTACCGGAACGGAAACGTCTGATACCCAGGGCGTTCTGAACGGCGATCTTGATGCCTTCATGGCAGCAGCCCTTGCCGCAAAGGTCACAGGCTCAGCAGGCGAAGTCGAAGATATCGACTGATCACGCGTTGCCAATCACGCGAATTTGCAAACACCCCGCTGAAAAATCAGCGGGGTGTTTTTGGTTGAGCGGCCCGAAATGGCAAAAAAATCGGTTTTGTCCGTAAAAATCCTATTTCTGTCACAGAATTGCCGGATAGCTCTGCAAGAGTACGGTCAAGCGCGATCTGTCTTATACAATAAAACACCCGGGCAATACGGGACACCGGCAGGTTGCGTGGAGCAAACATCCATACTCTCACGGGAAGATCCAAATGGCCCATCAGCCCCATGGTCCGGTCGCGGTTGGCGACCAGTTCAAACTTGCGACACCCAACGGTCCGATTTTCGAAGTTATCAAGATCCGCGAAATGGCACCGGTTGATCATGCGCTGATTACCAAGGTGCGTGATACCAAATCCCCAACCCTGATTTCGATCCACACATTGCTTGATCGGGACTTCTATATTCCGGTGCCGCCGGAAAGTCGGCAACTGCCCGACAATGACGGCATATTGCGCGGTCTTTGATTGTCAAACGGATTGATACGCTGTTTAGCGCGATTTAAAGCGAAAAACAGGTTGGCTTGGCGGCCCGGACGCGATGAAATGGCAGCATGTAGAATTACCGCCATCCGGGGCCGCCACCATGTCCGATACCAAGATCGACCAGAATATTCTCGACCGCCTTTTTTCCGTGCTTGAAGACGATATTCTGCCAAAGACGCGCGCAGGCGTGTCGGATGGCAACAAGCTGTTTGGGGCGGCGATCCTGCGCAAGGATGACCTTTCGCTTGTGATTGCCGAAACCAACAATGAAACCGAAAACCCGCTCTGGCATGGTGAGGTCCATTGCCTGAAGCGGTTCTACGAGATCCCGGCTGATCAGCGCCCGGCAACGTCAGAACTGATTTTCCTTTCCACGCACGAGCCGTGCTCGATGTGTTTGTCGGCCATCACCTGGGCGGGGTTTGATAATTTCTATTATTTCTTCTCGTATGAAGATTCGCGCGATGCCTTCGCCATCCCCCATGATCTGAAAATCATGAAGGAGGTCTTCACCCTTGAGGACGGCGAATACAACAAATCCAACGCGTTCTGGGACAGCCATTCGATGATGGGCATGGTCGCAGAGATGCCAGAGGACAAAAAAGCGGATTATCAATCACGTGCCAGGGCGATATCAGACGCGTATGACCGCCTGTCCGCCAAATATCAGGACGGCAAGGCCGAAAACGACATCCCGCTGAACTAGACTATTGCTGCACTAGACGTTTGAGTCCGAATCTGGCGAGTTTTGTTGATGAATTCTGCTAAACTGTCGGGTATGGAACAGCTCAATAACGATATTTGCTATCAGGCACTCAAAACCCGGGACCGTCGGTTTGACGGGCGGTTTTATACTGCTGTGCGGACCACCGGGATTTTCTGTCGCCCGATTTGCCCGGCGGTCACGCCAAAGCGCGACAATGTTGAATTCTACCCAAGTGCCGAGGCCGCGATAGCCCATGGATTTCGTCCATGCCTGCGCTGCCGTCCCGAAGCCGCACCGGGCAGTCCGGCCAGTGCCGGGGTGCACGCAACTGTTGCCCGTGCGGTGCGTCTGATTGATCAAGGCGCGCTTGAAAATGGATCGATTGCCGATCTGGCGGATCGCCTTGGCGTTGGCGACCGGCATTTGCGGCGAATATTCAAGGATCATACTGGCGTCACCCCGCAGGAACACGCCAAGGCGCGGCGGCTGCTCCGTGCGCGGCAGTTGATTGTCGATAGCAACCTGACCATGACCGAAATTGCTGATATTGCCGGGTTTGGCAGTTTGCGGCGTTTCAACGATGCGATGAAACAGGCCTATGGACAGGCACCGACGGCCTTTCGCCGCGGAATTAAAACCAGCACGCAGAAACTGGCAAAAGTGGATGATCCGTTTGCGGCGCGACGTGACGATTTGATTTTGCGACTTCGTGCCCGCCAACCGTTTGATGCCGAATATCTTTTGGCCTTCTTCCGCGCCCGCGCCATTCCCGGTTTGGAAACGGTGCGCGAACGGACGTATGTGCGCGGTTTCAAGATTGATGAACAGGTCGGGTTGATGATCTGTCATTTCAGTACGGATCAAAGTGGTGTGGATGTCATTCTGCGTGGTCCGGGGCGTGAAGCGGTGCTTGAGATTGGCGCACGGGTCAGAAGGTTATTTGATCTTGATGCTGATGTGCCCTCCATTACCGCGCAATTTGCCAAGGACGTGTTGCTTGCACCTTTGGTGAAAAAACGTCCCGGCCTTCGTGTGCCGGGATGCTGGGAGAGGTTCGAATTAGCACTGCGCGCCGTTCTGGGACAACAGGTCTCGGTGGCGGCGGCGCGCACTCTGGCCGGGCGGCTGGTCGCACGTTTTGGCGATGGCTTGCCCGATGATCTTGTGGCGGGAACAGGTATCACACATGTGTTTCCGACACCGCAAAGCCTGATCGGGCAGGAATTGATCCCGATTGGGCTGACCTCGCGCCGGGCGCAAACCCTTGCCGATGTGATTGATCTGTTTGCCAGACCTGATTGTGATCAGATGTCCGGGGATGAGCTGATTGCCGCCATGACTGCGATCAAGGGGATCGGCCCGTGGACGCTGAACTATTTTGGCCTGCGCGGACTTGGTGACCCGGATGCCTTTCCGGCAGCCGATCTTGGCATCCTTAAGGCGTCAAGTATGGGCGGTGGTCCGGACAAGGCCAAGGCGCTCGAAACCGTTTCGGAAAACTGGCGGCCATGGCGGGCCTATGCCGCACAGTATCTTTGGTCCGCTTTGGAAGGAGAATGACGATGACAACCCAAATCAACGTCGTACGTTATGCCAGCCCAATCGGGAAACTTTCGCTTGCGAGCATTGGTTGCAAGCTGGTGCATCTTGATTTCGAAGACAATGACGACCGACTGCACATCATTCAAAACCGGCGTTTCAAAGACCTTGAATGGCAAGAAGGCGGGCAAGCACCCGCAGCAGTGATCAAGTGGCTGGATGACTATTTCACAGGTACTGTCAGGGCTTTGCCAACAGATGCGATCAATATGGTCGGCACCGTGTTTCAGAAATCGGTTTGGGATGCCCTGATCATGATACCGAGTGGCAAAAGCGTCTCTTATGCCGGGCTGGCCGATCAGTTGGGCAACCCCAAGGCGGTTCGGGCGGTGGCGCGGGCCAATGCGCTTAACCCGGTATCGATTATTGTTCCGTGCCATCGGGTGATCGGATCAAACGGTACCCTGACTGGTTATGCCGGTGGGCTTGAGCGCAAGAAATGGCTGCTCGACCATGAAGCGGCAATGCGGGCCAAAGCGGCCTGAATTCAAAAGAAAAGGCTGCCGAATGGCAGCCTTGTTTTGTCAGTGTGACGATGTTTCGGTCGATCAGATCGACATGACAATACGGCCATCGATCTTGCCGTCGCGCATGCGATCAAAGATCGAGTTGATGTTTTCCATCGGCTCGGTCGTGAAGTGGGAATGCACCTTGCCATCACCGGCGAAATCAAGCGCTTCCTGAAGGTCGGCACGGGTGCCGACGATTGATCCACGGATGGTTTTGCGCGACAGGACGGTATCGAAAATATCAAGCTCGAACGTGCCCGGCGGCAGACCGCAAAGCGCCATGGTCCCGCCACGGCCCAGCATACCAACACCCTGTTTGAAGGCTGCGCGCGAAACGGCGGTTACCAGCACGCCATTGGCACCGCCCATCTGTTTTTGTACCTCGGACACAACATCGGCCTCTGCCGCATTCAGGGTCCAGTCCGCACCAAGATCTTTGGCGAGCTGAAGTTTCTCGTCGGCAATGTCAACGGCGATAACTTTCATGCCCATGGCCTTGGCATATTGAACCGCCATATGGCCAAGCCCGCCGACACCGGAAATCACCACGGTTTCGCCCGGCTTACATTCGGTTTCCTTAAGCCCCTTATAGACTGTGACACCGGCACAAAGCACCGGGGCTGCATTGCCAAATTCAAGCGGATCGGGCAGATGACCAACATAGTTCGGGTCGGCCAGAACATATTCGGCAAAGCCGCCATTCACGGAATAGCCGGTATTAAGCTGCTCGCCACACAATGTTTCCCAGCCGGTAACACAGTGATGGCAATGCCCGCAGGCGGAATGCAGCCACGGCACACCAACACGGTCGCCCTCCTTGACGGATGTCACGCCTTCGCCAACTTCGGCAACGATGCCGACACCTTCATGGCCGGGGATAAAGGGCGGGTTCGGCTTGACCGGCCAGTCGCCTTCGGCGGCGTGAAGGTCGGTATGGCATACGCCGGATGCCTCGATCTTGACCAGAATTTTCCCCGGCGTGACCTTGGGCACGGTGACTTCTTCAATCGACAGCGGCTTGCCAAACGCCCGAACGACGGCGGCTTTCATGGTGGAGGGCATGGTGACATCTCCTTGCTGATGATACGGAAAAGAACGTCTTTTCTTCAAATATCGCGAAGGGGAGTGTCGTTGATTTCAGTTTGCACTACCATGAGGTGCATCAATTTTTTGATGAATTCTTACAAGCTGTGCAAAAGCCTTATTGGTCATCACCGTCTATGTCAGGCAATTCAAGGACGTAATCCTGATAATAGTCCGGCGGCATGCCGGCTTCATAACGCGCTTCGTCATTAAACGGCGGCTTAAGGGGCCCGCGGAAATGCTTGCGCAGCATATCATGCCACGTGGTGTAGTAAGGCAGGTCGCGCTGGTCACAGACATATTCGTAATATTTTCGACCCGCAGCGACATGGGCGATCTCATCATGGGCGATAATTTTAAGGATACGCGCACTTTCCGTATCCCCATGCGCCAGAAGCCGTTCAATGGTTGGCGGCGTAGCATCAAGGCCACGGGCCTCAAACACCATCGGCACGACCGCCAGTCGTGGCAAAATGTCATAGGCCGTATCCATCGATGTCTGCCAAAGCCCGTCATGGGCGGGCAGGTCGCCATAGGCCGCACCCAGTTCACCAAGGCGCTTGTTGATCATTTTGAAATGTCGGGCTTCATCATCGGCGACCTGAACCCATGCATCATGGAAATCGCGCGGCATGTCCGCCTCGGGAAAGCGCACACACAGATCCCACGCCAGATCAATCGCGTTCAGTTCGATGTGGGCCAGTGCATGCAGAAGGCCGATACGGCCCTGAACACTGCCTTTCTTGCGCTTTGGCATTTTGTTGGGGGGCAGTAATTCCGGCTTTGCCGGGCGGCCGGGACGGTCGGGCAGATCGGTTGACCCGACTTCGCTGATCTCGCCATTGCGCCACATGGCTGCCAGTTCGGCAGTGACATTGGCCTTTTCCGTGGCATCGACGGTCAGAAGGGCCTTCTTGGCGGCATCAGAGAGGGTCAGTTGGGTCATGATCGTTTGACTGGCTATGATGGCAAATGGGTTGGCCTTGTCTGCCAGTTGCGCACGCACAGGTCAATTGGCAAACAAAGAAGGCGGCCCGCAGATCAATGCCGGACCGCCTTTTGAAATCTTCAAGCGCGTA
This sequence comes from Thalassospira sp. MCCC 1A01148, assembly GCF_001613795.1. GTDB lineage: Bacteria > Pseudomonadota > Alphaproteobacteria > Rhodospirillales > Thalassospiraceae > Thalassospira. The sequence continues at coordinate 22,419 of NZ_LPVZ01000021.1, read as the reverse complement.
TCAATCAGGTGATGTTAAAGCGCGCAAGCGCCTCTGCCAGATCCTCGCCAAAGGCATTGCCTTTGCGGATGATGGCGGTTCGGCATGGCAGATCCTGAAGCGATGGATGGTTCGGCGCGTCCGAGGTCAGAACCGCGGTCGGAATGCCGCGTGTCTTTGGCATCGCCTGAAGGGCGTTGGCCAGATCGACACCGCTCAGTTCATCAATGGTTTTGGCGACAATGATGAAATCTGGTCGGGTACGGACGGCAAGCTCAATCGCTTCAAACGATGTCTGTGTGACCGAACTGCGATAGCCACAGGCGGCAAGTTCACGTTCCAGAATGGTTGCCATTGAACGCTGCGGAATCACCAGAAGCGCCTCGACATTGGCTTTGTTCAGCCAATTGGGGTCAATGTCGGGTGCGCGTTTGGATGGCAGTTCACGCACGAATTCGGCGGTATCCTGACCATCGGCGCTCATATCGCCGACAAGCAGTTTTTCGATCTTGTCGACAAAGGCCTGAATGTCTTCGATCGAACCTTCATTCAATTCCTTGCAGGTGGTGACATAGTCGGCAAGGCGGTGGCTGGTCAGATTGATCAGCGGTGCGGCAACGGACTTGCCCTTGTATCGCAGATTGAAAACTTCGCGCTGGATGGCGGTCAAATGGCCCGGCTCGCTTTTGCTGCGCGCGTTCTGCAAGATCACATCGATGGAATTGATGATGTCATTTGCTTCATCGCGAAAATCCGCAAGCATTTGATCGTCGAGATCGACAACATTCTTGTTCATTGCTGTACCTGCTTTGCCGGCAGTCCCGGCTTGTTTTCCCCGATCAGGTGATTAACCGGTCACCCAATACTCCTTACTCCCAAGTCTGAATTTTTATCCCGACATGCAAGGTATGGCAACACAATCAGTAAAAGGTAATGTCATCAGCGTTTTGATCAGAAACGCTTTTCCGGGGCAGGCAACGAAAAAGGCCCGGCTCTGGGCAGCCGGGCCTTCAATCATGAAAAGTGCTTTGCCTAAAGGGCCTTAACGGCCTCAAGCACCTCGGCAACGTGGCCTTTGACTTTTACCTTGCGCCAGGCATTACGAATGACACCCTCGCCATCAATGACAAAGGTGGACCGCTCGATGCCCATGAATTTTTTGCCATACATGTTCTTTTCCTTCCACACACCGTAATCCTCGCAGGTGGTGCCGTTCTCGTCAGAGGCGAGAATGAAGTTCAGATCATGCTTGGCCTTGAATTTGTCATGGCGCTCGGCGCTGTCCTTGGAAATGCCAATGATCTGCGCATCGACGGCGCTGAAATCGGGTTCGGCGTCACGGAATTCACAAGACTCGGTCGTGCAGCCCGGCGTCATGTCCTTGGGATAGAAATAGATCACTACCGGCTTGCCGGCCAGATCAGACAGCTTAACGCCGCCATTACCATCGGTAGGCAGTTCAAAATCCGGGGCCTTGTCACCAACATCAACTGTCATGGTCTATCCTTTATCTTTCGGGACCGCATAGCGGCATGTTGCAACCGTGAAAATACAAAGCCTTATAAGGATGGCAAGGGGTCTTGGATCATTGCGGCGAATCAGTTGGCACAATCTTTTCCGCAGGCGTTGCAACCACGCGATCATAGATTTCCTTGATGCGGCTTGCCGTCATTTCCATCTTGTCCTGTAGACTTGCGAAATCATCACATTTCCCGGCGTTTGCCAGCATTTTTTGCAAATCCTCGCTGGCCTTTTCCGGGTCAAATGGTCCTTCTGTAGTCAGGCGCAGCATGGCCTGCAAGGCCAGCCAGAAGGAACTGCCATTGGCGAGGAATTCGGCTTCGTCAGCTTCAAGGATGCCCGCCGTGCCAAGATTCTTGAAAACCTCGCGCGTTGTGGGCGACAGGATTTCGGGATGGTCATGGGCGTGGCGTAGTTGCAGATATTGCGCAATGAATTCCAGATCAACCAGCCCGCCACGGCGCATCTTGATCGCCCATGGGTGGTTGTCACCTTTGCCGGCTTCCATACGATTGCGCATGTCATAAACCGCACGGACCAGCTGGTCCGGATCGCGTTGCTTGCACAGAACGTCATTGGTGGTTGCCAAAACCTTGTCACAGAGCGCTTTGGGTCCATAAACAGCACGCAGGCGGGTCAACGCCATATGCTCCCATGTCCAGGCTTCATTGCTCTGATAGGTCTCAAAGCTTTTGAAATGAGTGGCAAGTGGCCCTTTGGACCCACTGGGGCGCAGGCGAAGATCCGTTTCAAACAGCACCCCTTCGGCAGTCGGGGCCGACAGGGCATTGATATAGCGCTGGCTTAAGCGGATGAAATAATGTCCGGGCGACAACGGCTTTTGGCCATCGGATTCCTCGGCGTCCTCAGGCACTTCATAGATGAACACCATATCAAGGTCCGAGCCGGGGGACAGTTCCTGACCGCCATGTTTGCCAAGGGCAAAGACTGCAAGGCCACCATCGGCAAACGTACCATGTTTGGCGGCAAAATCTTCGGCGATGCGCGGGAACAGGGCGCGGATGGCGACATCGGCAACATCGGCCAACGCTCGACCGGCTTCGTGCGGTGTGTGGCGGTTCTGGATGGTTTGCACATCAATCTGGAACTTCTGGTCATTGGCCCAGCGCCGCGCAGCATCCAGCCAGTCCTCAACCATGTCTTCACGCGACAGGCGTGCATCCAGTTCGGCAATCATGGCATCGGCATCGGGCAGTTCCTCGTGGAATCCCGACATCAACACGTAATCAAGTACCGCAGCGTTGCGCCCGATATATTTCGCCATGCGTGGTGCCGTCCCGGCGATCTGTGCCAGAAGTTCAAGCAATTGCGGATTTGCCGTGAACAGCGAAAACAGCTGTACCCCGGCCGGAAGACCCTTGAGGAAATCATCAAAGGCCCGAAAGGCCATGTCGGGGTTGGTGGTTTTACCAAGTGCCGCCAAAAGGGTCGGCATCAATTCTGTCAGGATTTCACGTGCCCGGCGCGACCGGGTCGCGCGATAGCGGCCATGATGCCAGCCACGCACCGTGACCGAGACGTTTTCGGCATTTTCAAAGCCCATTTCACGCAGGTTTTTCAGCGTATCAGGATCATCTTCAGTGCCGGTGAAAACAAGATTGCCAGATGTTCCGGCAAGCGGCACGTCATCTTCAAACAGTTCGGCATAGTTGTTTTCGACATTGCGCAGATGAAGCAGCAAGTCGGCCTTAAAGGCATCAAGCGTTTCATAGCCAAGGAAGGTTGCAAGGGCGAGCAACCCCTGATCTGTATCGGGCAGGGTTTGGGTCTGCTGATCATTGATCATTTGCAGCCGGTGTTCGACCGTGCGCAGGAACTCATAGGCCGCCACCATCTCGTCGCGGACTTCCTCGGATACCTGGCCGAATTCAGTCAGGGTGCGCAGCGTGTCGCAGGTCGCCTTGCCACGCAGCGCAATCTCGCGCCCGCCCCAGATCAACTGCTGGGTCTGGGCAAAAAACTCGATCTCGCGGATACCGCCACGGCCCAGTTTAACATTGTGGCCGGGGATGTTGATCTTGCTGCCGCCCTTGTGGGCATTGATCTGGCGTTTGATGGAATGAATGTCCTGAATGGCAATGAAATCAAGATGCTTGCGCCAGACAAACGGGCGTAAAATTTCAAGAAACTCATTGCCCGAGACGCGATCTCCACCAACGATACGGGCCTTGATCATGGCCGCGCGTTCCCAGTTTTGCCCGACTGTTTCGTAATAGGTTTCAGCCGCAATCATCGACAGGATCGGCGGCGTTGATGAAGGATCCGGGCGCAGGCGCAGGTCGGTGCGAAACACATATCCATCACCCGTGCGTTCTTCCATGATCCGGGTGATGTCACGTACCATCCGCACCAGGTCCTGATGAATGCGATCAGGATCGACATAGGTCACCACATCCTGGTCATAGAGAAAGATCAGGTCGATATCCGATGAATAGTTAAGTTCCCCCGCACCGAGTTTGCCCATGCCAATGGCAAAGATGCCTGATCCTTCAAGCGGATTTTCCGGGTTTGGCAGGTCATATTTACGCAGGCGCGCCATGGCTGACAGGCAATGCGCCATGGTGAAATCAAGGGTACGTTCGGCTGTTTCACTGATTGCCGAGGTGATCTGATCAAGCGGCCAGGCCTTGCAGATGTCGGCAATCGCGATCACAAGGGCCGCCTTGCGTTTCGCAATGCGTACAGCGGCCATTGTCGCGGCCTGATCCAGATCGCGGGCATTCGCACTGACGTTGACGGGATTAAGTGCGTTGGCAAAGGCCTGTTCAAGGCCATTGTCAAATACGTCGCAAACCGTATCGGGATCACGCAGGCAAAGATTGGTCAGATAGGGGCTGTTGCCAAACAGGGCTTCAAGAACCGCACGTTTTTGGGGATCGGACGCAATCTCGCCAATTTTGTCTGACAAGCTTTCGAAAACGGGCCGATCACCCAGCGCGTTCCAGCGTTCGAACGCATTGGCGACACGGTCGGAATCGAAGGCGTGGGGCAGGTCCTGTGAAATCCAGGAAAGAGACACTTTTTGCGTTCCTTGTATTGCGAAGTGGCAACAAACCGCGCTATGCAAAGGGTTGCGCCTGATTGCATAATCTCTGCAAGGAGTTGGGCGTCCTGATCAACAGGACGACTTAACCATTTCTAGCTTTTCTGTGATCGGACAAAAAGGGGAATAGATCAATAACGGTCTGGTACTTTCAGGTAATATGGTTGCCAATGACAAATCGACAACCATCGCGGATATGACAGGTTGTTGATATTGCTGCACATGACATCGGTAAAACAGGGTACAAAGAGTGCGCCACGTTAAGACCTTTGCCGGATGGCTGGCGCTGACGTTATCAGCCATCGTCCTGTTTGTCGGCGTGTTCGCAGCTGTCACCATCTGGCGGCTGTCACAGGAACCCGTGTCCCTGCACCGTTTGACCCCGTATATTGTCGATCATCTCAATCAATCCATGGGAAACACGCGGCTGGCCGTGGGCGATATCGTTCTGCGCTGGCGTGGCTGGGACGAAAAGTTCGATGTCGGCTTGCGCCAGGTCAGCATCTTTGGCCCCGACAATCAGGAGCTCCTTAACGTTCCCGAAGCCGATGTGGTGTTTTCCAGCAAGGCGCTGTTTGAAGGCGTCCTTGCGCTTCGCGAACTTAATCTGATTGGTCCGCGCATCCGTCTTGAACGCAGCGCGGATGGCAAGATCGATATCGGCTATGTTGCCACAGACACCGCAGAAGATGTCGTGGCCCTGGCCGAAGACACAGATCAAGCAAATGATGTTACGGCCCCTGCGGCGCAAACCTATGAAAAAGGTCGTGGATCATCCGTCACGATTGAGCTGCCCGGCGCACCAGAGGCAGAACTTGACCCTATTCCGGAAGTGACGTCTGAATCCCCAACCGTCGAGCGTTCCGCAAACTCTGTTCTGCAAGATGTCTTTGCCATTCTGTCGGGCGAGCGTACCGATATTCCGGCTGCGGCCTATTTTGAAAGCTTTGGGATCGTCAATGCTGATCTTCAGGTGCGCGATGAGAAAATCGGAATTGTCTGGGCCGCACCACAAGCCGATATCATGCTATCACGTCAGGCTTTCGGGATCGGGGCAGAAGCCTCCATGCTGGTCAGTGCGGGGGATATCTCAACCGAGGTCAAGGTGACTGGTGATTACAGCAGGGAAACCGGCGAGGTTGATCTTGCAGCGGAACTGGGTGAGGTGCAGCTGGCCGACCTTGCCAGTATCTCGGATGTGTTTGAAAAATTGCGCGATGCCTACGTACCTGTGTCCGGTAAATTGCAGGCAACTTTTGATCCGAACGGGGAATTGCTTGTTGCCTCGACGGATCTTTCGGTTGGCAGTGGCATCATCACTTTTCCCGACGAAATGCGTGCAACCTATCGCGTTTCAGATGGACAGATCGTCACAAGCTATGTGCCCGGCCGGTTCAGCATCGATAACGTTGTGATGAATGTCGGTGATGCGTCGGCCAAGCTTCAGGGCGTCGTGCTTGATCCGTTCGGGCAGTGGCAGGTGAACCTTGATGCGTCGGCCAAGGATGTCGCGACCAATGATCTTGATCGCCTCTGGCCCGAAGGCGTTGGATATGACGCCCGTGAATGGGTTGTCACCAACCTTTCCGAAGGTATCGTTCATCAGGCGACGCTTCATACGGAACTGCATAAGGGTGATGCAGACGACGTTATTCTTGATGATCTTGGCGGCCAAATGACGATGTCGGGTGTGACGGTACATTATCTGGGTGAAATGCCCAGTGTGCTGAATGCCGCTGGCCGCGCCGAGTTTGACGAAACCAGTTTCAGTATTTTTGTCGATACCGGTGAGACAGATGGTCTTCAAGTCACGGATGCCAGTATCGTCTTCTCGAAGTTGCATGAACCCGTGCCCTCCGCCGATATTGAAATTGTGGCACAAGGCAGCGCGCGTAAGGCCCTTGAACTGATCGAGGCAAAACCGCTTGGTTTTGCAACCCGTCTGGGCATTGACCCGGCCCGGATCAGGGGTGATCAAGCCACGCGCGTGCGTCTGAATTTTCCGCTTTTGCGTGATGTGACTTTTGATGATGTTGAGGTTGCAGCAGCATCGCGCATTGAAAATGCCGCGATTGCGTCGGCATTTCGCGGCATGGACATCGCTGATGGCAGCTTTGAATTGCAGGTCAATACCAAGGGGCTGGAGCTGGGCGGTACGGCAACCATTGGCCGCGGCACCACCAACATCAACTGGGTGGAAACGTTTGACGACGCTGCGGCTGTCAGAAGTCACTACAAACTGTCGGGCGATCTTGATCTTGCGGTTCTGCCTGATATCGAACTTGACCCGGGGCCGTACCTGAACGGGATGGCAAAGGGCGATCTTGATATTCAGGTTGCCTCCGACGCGGTGCGCGTGGTTGGTGATATTGATCTTGCCGATGTCAGAATTTCCGTTCCGACTGAAACAATCGGCTATCGCAAGGAACCGGGTGCTGCCGCGTCGGCCAGGTTTGATGTTGCCGTCCAGTTTGATGGTGGCGGGGTGGTCGATAGTTTCGCGATTTCGGCACCTGCCGTTGAAGCAAGCGGAAGTGGTAGCTGGCGTGGTGATAACGTCATGGCCGACAAATGGATGGTCGAGCTGCAAGACACCCGATTCCGCGAGAATATCGGTATTGTCGGCACTGTTCGTATGGAAGAAGACGAAAGAGTGCTGATTGATCTTCGAGGTGCGCAGTTTGATCTGCGTTCGTTCATCGATGATGAGGCATCCGAAGAAAAAACACCTGATCCTGAACCAGACGCGCAGAACTATCTTGTCACGCTTGCAGCCGATGGCTTCCTTTTAAAAGGCGAAGAACCGCTTCTGAATGATGGCAAAATCACACTGCGTCAGGAAGGCGACCAACGCGAACTGGAAATCACCGCCCGCCAACTGATCGCCACCCCGTGGATCGTGGATGAAGACGACGACGGCGAGGACAGGCGCATGGACCTGTCGGACGCCAATAGCGGTGGGATTGGCGAACGTGCCGAACGCTCCGGCGGAAGCACGGAAGTGTTCCTGAACATCGAGCAAATGGTCATGGCCAATGGAGAACTGCTGGCCGATGTGCGTGGTTCGATCCACACGGTCGGGCAGGAATGGGACCGTCTTGTCCTTAATGGGGCATTTGGCGACCGTGCAAACGTGTTTGCCCAGGTTGTCCGCGAGGATTTCCAGACACGCAAGGTAACTCTCACCAGTGAAGATGCCGGTCGTTTCCTGCGTGCGGTTGATATGTATGACAACCTACTGGGCGGGCGCATGACGATTGAAGGCACGGTCGATGAAAGTGATGTTTCCCAGCCCTTCACCGGTCAGGCGAGCATTGATGAATTTCGCGTCGTTAACGCACCGATTGCGGCCCGTGTCCTGAGTGCCGCATCCCTGACCGGGCTTGGCGATGTTTTGCAAGGCAATGGTATTTCGTTTAACGCGCTCAATGGCGATTTCACCTATGTAAATGATGTCCTGTCACTTTCAAAGGTGGCGGCAAACGGGGCCGCTGTCGGGGTGACGGCCAATGGTTCGATTGATCTGGCGAAATCCGAGATCCGTCTTGCCGGATCGATTGTGCCGGTCTATGCGCTGAACTCGGCACTCGGCGCAATTCCGCTCCTTGGGGATATTCTGGTCGGTGAAGAGGGGGGCGGTATCTTTGCCCCGACATACACGATTGAAGGCGATCTTGATGAACCAAGTATCACGGTCAATCCTCTCTCGACCTTTGTGCCCGGCGTGTTCCGCAACCTGATCACAGGTGCCGAACCGGGTTAATCTGATCGCACAGCACAAAAAAAAGCCCCGCCGATAGTCGTGCGGGGCTTTTTAATGGGTATTTTGTGATCAGACAGGTTTGATCAGCACGTGGCGCTTCTTGCCCGCAGAAACCTTGATCACGCCATCCGCATTGACGGCATCGGCCGTGATGGTTTCGTTTTCATCGCTGACTTTTTCGTCATTGATCTTGGCACCACCACCCTTGATCAGGCGACGGGCTTCACCACCCGATTTGGCAAGTTCCGCGCGACGGAACAGGTCAAAGGCCGGAATGCCGGCATCCAGATCAGCCTTGGCGACTTCCACAGTCGGAAGATCATCTGCCAGAACACCTTCTTCAAAGGTTTTGCGGGCGGTTTCAGCCGCCGCAAGGGCTGCTTCTTCGCCACGACAAAGTTTGACTGCCTCGAATGCCAGAACCTTTTTGGCTTCGTTAATCTGAGAGCCTTCAAGCTTTTCGTATTCGGCAATCTGATCCAGCGACATTTCGGTAAACAGACGCATGAATTTGATCACGTCTGCGTCTTCGGTGTTACGCCAGAACTGGTAGTAGTCATAAGATGACAGGCGTTCTTCATTCAGCCAGACAGCGCCAGCCGCAGTCTTGCCCATCTTCGCACCCGATGCGGTGGTCATCAGCGGAGTGGTCAGGCCAAACAGCGACTTGTCATCGACACGACGGCCCAGCTCGACACCATTGACGATGTTGCCCCACTGATCCGAACCGCCCATTTGCAAGGTGCAGCCATAGTTGCGATTCAGTTCGACAAAGTCATAAGCCTGCAGAATCATGTAGTTGAATTCAAGGAAGCTCAGTGACTGTTCACGATCCAGGCGGAGCTTGACGGAATCAAAGCTCAGCATACGATTGACCGAGAAATGGCGACCGAAATCACGCAGGAATTCAATGTAGTTCAGCTTGTCCAGCCAGTCGGCGTTATTGACCATGACCGCATCGGTCGGGCCGTCACCAAACGTCAGGAACTGCTGGAAGACCTTTTTGATGCCCGCCATGTTGGCTTCGATGATTTCATCGGTCAGAACCGGGCGCGCATCATCGCGGCCAGTCGGGTCACCAACGCGGGTCGTGCCGCCCCCCATCAGGACGATCGGCTTGTGGCCGGTTTTCTGCAACCAGCGAAGCATCATGATTGATACCAGTGATCCGACATGCAGGCTGTCAGCGGTGCAATCATAACCCACATAGCACACCACCGTATTATCCGATGCATAGGCATCAAGGCCTTCAAGATCAGTACATTGGTGGACGTAACCGCGGTCATGCATGACGCGGAGAAAATCAGACTTCAGTTCAGTCATGGTTTTTGCGCTATGTTGGTTGTGATAGAAAATTCGATCCGCCGATTGGTGCGGAGGCGATGATCTAGCACAGAAAACATCCGCTCGGCAACGCATCGGCGAACAGATCTGCTATCCGGGTAACGAATTCGCGATAATTTCGTTCTAGTCTGCGTTAAACCACCAATTTACCGCGCACGGAGCACGACATGACACAAGGCTGGATCACAGCAATTGGCATGATGAGCGGCACGTCCCTTGACGGGGTGGATGCGGCCCTAATTGAAACCGATGGCATCGAGGTACGCCGAACGGGGCAGTCGGTTTTTGTGCCCTATGCCCCGGAATTGCGTGAACGCATGCGCGACTGTTTTGGCAATCGCAGTGCGACCAACAGCGAACATGTCGTGGCCGATGATCTGACACAGGTCCATGTTGACGCCGTTAACATGCTGCTTGATAAATCCGGCGTTTCAGCAGCTGATGTTGGCGTCATCGGATTTCACGGTCAGACGGTGTTTCATGAACCGGGTAATGGGATCACGCGCCAGATCGGAACGCCGCACATGCTTGCCCAACAAACCGGCATTCCGGTGGTGGCCGATTTCAGGTTGGCGGATGTGGCGGCCGGGGGTGAGGGGGCGCCACTTGCCCCGGTCTATCATGCAGCCCTGATCAAAAGTGCCGGTGTGGAATTGCCTGTGGCGGTGTTGAACATTGGTGGGGTCTCAAACGTCACCTATATTGATGCGGACGATGCATTGCTGGCCTTTGACTGTGGGCCGGGCAATGCCAGGCTTGATGACTGGATGCTGCGCCATACCGGCAATCCGGTCGATTTGAACGGGGCAACGGCCGCGTCGGGTACGGGCGACCCGATGGTTGAGGTCAAATTCCTTGAAGACCCGTATTTTGATCGAATCCCGCCGAAATCACTTGATCGCGAAGATATGGCAGCACGCATCGACGGGCTGGTGGTCGAGGCCAAGCTGAATGTGCCTGACGGGGCGGCAACGCTTGCCAATTGCACGGTGGCAGCCATTGTTGCCGGTGTGAACCATTTGCCAAGTGCGCCGAAAGGCTGGTTCGTCTGCGGTGGCGGGCGACATAATGATTACATCATGGCGACACTTGCAGCCCGTCTTGATGTGCTGGTACGCTCGGTGGACGAGCTGAATTGGGATGGTGATGCGGTTGAGGCGGAATGTTTTGGTTTTCTGGCCGTGAGACATTTGCGTGATTTGCCGCTAAGTTTCCCCGGAACAACCGGTGTCCCGGAACCGTGTTGTGGTGGAAAGCTGTACACAACAAAAAAGGCCGCCTGATCAGGCGGCCTTTCGTTTTATGCTTATAAAGCATATAGCGCGTTACGCGCCGCGCTTGTCCAGATAGGCAATCGAATGCTTGATCACGTCATCTTGCTGTTTGGCAAAATAGTGATCGGCACCGTCAATCGCGCACATGTCGACTTCAATACCCTTCTGGGCATTGAGTTTGTCGGCAAGTTTGTTAACCGATGCCACCGGGATGTTGGTGTCCTGGCTGCCGTGGATCAGAATGCCGGATGACGGGCAGGGCGCAAGGAAGGTGAAGTCATGTTCACTTGCCGGGGCTGCGACCGAAATAAATCCGTCAATTTCCGGACGGCGCATCAGAAGCTGCATGCCGATCCAGGAACCGAACGAATAACCGGCGACCCAGGTTGCGCGTGCATTGGCGTTATAGGTCTGCATCCAGTCAAGCGCGGATGCCGCATCAGACAGTTCGCCGATGCCCTGATCGAAGACACCCTGTGAGCGACCCACGCCGCGGAAGTTGAACCGCATGACGGAATAGCCGCGATCCTTGAACATGTTGAACATGTTGAAGCACAACTTGTTATTCATTGTGCCGCCCTGTTGCGGGTTTGGATGGAGGATAAGTGCGATGGGCGAATCGTCAGCGCCGTTATGATGGTAGCGACCTTCAAGGCGACCTTCGGGGCCGTTAAAAATGACCTCAGGCATGGATCTGACTGCTCCTGTCCACGAATGGAAAGATGTGTGTAACAAAAATATCCGAGTGTTTTTGTGAGTTTTTTCGTGTTTGTGCATAAATTGCGTTGGGCAAATACTTGACCAAGTTACTCGGTTATCCTATATTCCGGCTAACCCGATGTTGCGTGTCTCACCCGCTTTCGCGATCTGCGCGAGGCTGGGCGTAGAAGCGGTTGCCGGGAATCGAAGGTACTAATTACACAGTGGACCGCCCCATGTTCAAGCTAATTCGTCAGGAAATTGACGCGATGATTGCCCGTGACCCCGCGGCGCGATCCCGCTGGGAAGTCGTGATCAGCTATCCGGCGTTCCATGCGATCATGGGGTATCGTGGTACGCACTGGCTGTGGCAGCGCGGTTTTCGCCTGACGGCCCGTTTCCTGTCGCAGATTTTGCGCTGGTTGACCGGGATCGAAATTCACCCGGGGGCGACAATCGGCAAGCGCTTCTTTATCGACCATGGCATGGGTGTTGTGATCGGTGAAACCGCCGAACTTGGTGATGATGTAACATTGTATCAGGGCGTTACCCTTGGCGGGACGTCGCCCAGTGTAAACAGCGATGGTCAGCGCGGTCTGAAACGTCACCCGACGCTTGAAGATGGTGTGATTGTTGGTTCTGGCGCGCAAATCCTTGGCCCGTTCACCGTGCGCAAGAATGCACGTGTTGGCGGCAACGCGGTTGTGCTTTCCGAGGTGCCCGAAGGGGCGACTGTGGTTGGTATTCCGGCCAAGATTGTTCGTCGTGAACAGGATGACCGGTTCTGTGCTTATGGTACGCCGCTTGGTGACCTGCCGGATCCGGTGGCACGTGCCCTTGATGAACTCGGGCGTGAAGTCAAGACACTGCGCGACAAGGTCGTCGCGCTGGAGGCTGAAAAAGCCGGCGAGGAAAGCGCACCTGAAAAACCGCGTATCGTCGCATCATCGGAATAGAATTTGCGCATGCATTGCGTAATGTGAATGAACAAGCCCGCTTTAGGTAACCCGAAAGCAAGGCAGGAGGACGCACCGTGAAGCTGAGTACAAAAGGCCGCTATGCCGTGATGGCAATGGTCGATCTCGCTGAAAGCAGCAAGGACCGACCGGTCGCACTTGCAGATATTGCGGACCGCCAGGAAATTTCACTTTCTTATCTTGAACAGCTGTTTGGCAAATTGCGCAAGGGCGGCTTGGTCCGTTCAGTGCGCGGCCCGGGTGGCGGTTATTTGCTGGCACGCAATGCCACCGAAACCCGTGTGGCCGATGTCATTCTGGCTGTGGACGAGCCGATCCGTGCAACCCGTTGCAAATCCGGCTCGCCCAAGGGCTGCAAGGGAAACAAGGGCCGTTGTCAGACCCACGAACTGTGGGAAGAGCTTGGCAACCAGATTTATCTCTATCTTGCCTCTGTCAGCCTTGCTGATGTGGTGGATCGCAACGTGGCGGGAACGCTTCGGACATTCCCGGGTAAAACAACCCAGATCGAAGAGCCGTCGCAGGTTGCGGCACAGTAATTGGTCCTCTATATCGAGGGCAGATGCGAATAAGGATGATTTTAAACTGATGGCCGATCAGGTTTATCTCGATTACAACGCCAGCGCGCCGCTTTGCGATGATGCAAAGCAGGCCATGATCGCTGCGATGGATGTTGCAGGTAATCCGTCATCGGTTCATGCCAGTGGCCGTGCTGCGCGCAAGATCGTTGATCATGCCCGTCGCACCATCGCCGACCTGGTGGGGGGCGATTCTGAACGGATCGTTTTCACCAGTGGCGGAACAGAGGCCAACAATCTGGCGTTAAACGGATTAGAGGACGTCACCGTATTTACCAGTGCGGTCGAGCATCCCTCGGTCATCGAAGCACGGCCCGATGCCAAACGCATTCCGGTGGATGCAAACGGCGTGATTGATCTGGCCGCCCTTGAAACGATGCTTAAGGACGCATCGGATGCCGGGCAAAAGGTTCTGGTGTCGGTCATGCTGGCCAATAACGAAACCGGCGTCATTCAGCCGGTGGCCAAGGTTGGTCTGCTGGCGCGTGAATATGGTGCGAAGGTCCATTGTGACGCTGTTCAGGCGCTGGGACGTTTGCCGGTCGATATGAACCGTTTGCTGGTTGATATGGTGTCGATCTCGGCCCATAAAATCGGCGGTCCGAAAGGTGTCGGTGCACTGGCGATTGCACCGGGCGTAATGCTGGTCCCCCAGATCCGGGGTGGCGGGCAGGAAAAATACCGCCGTGGTGGCACGGAAAACGTTGTCGGGATCGCAGGCTTTGAAGCCGCGGCCAAACGTGCCGAAGCCAACATGGCAAAGATGGCGGATATTGCAGTTTTGCGTGACCGCCTTGAGACGGAACTGGCGTCTGTTGCCCCAGAGCTTCAGATCGCCGCAAAGGGAACGGAGCGGCTGGTGAATACAAGTTGCCTGATCCTGCCTGGAATGCCCGGGGAAACCCAGGTTATGGCACTGGATCTGGCAGGTGTGGCCATCAGTTCGGGATCTGCCTGTTCTTCAGGCAAGGTACGTGAAAGTCACGTACTCAAGGAGATGGGTGTTGACGAGCCGGGCTCGGCCATTCGGGTCAGTCTGGGACTTGAAAGCACTGCCGAGGATATTGATACATTTGTCCGAGTTTGGAGCCGGATGAGGGGCAATGCAGCGCGTAAGAAGACGCGTCACGCTGCCTGACAAAAGAGTGAGTGAGGAAGCCTTTAAAATGAACGAGCTTAAAGCAAAGCCGATTTATCTGGACTACCAGGCGACGACGCCGACCGACCCGCGGGTTGTCGAGGCAATGCTGCCATACTTCACCGAGAAATTCGGTAACCCGCATTCGCGCAACCACAGCTTTGGCTGGGAAGCAGAAGACGCGGTTGAAGTCGCACGTGGTCAGATTGCCAAGATCATCGGCGCATCAGCCAAGGAAATCATCTTTACCTCGGGTGCGACCGAATCAAATAACCTCGCACTCAAGGGCGTGATGAAGTTCTACGGCAAGAAGAAGCCGCATCTGATCACGGTTGTCACCGAGCATAAATGCGTACTCGACAGTGCCCGCCACCTTGAGCAGGAAGGTTACAAAGTGACCTATCTTGGCGTTAAGGATAACGGCCTGATCGACCTTGAAGAACTCAAGGCTGCCATCACCGACGAAACCGCACTCGTGTCTGTCATGGGTGTGAACAACGAAATCGGTGTTATCCAGCCGCTCAAGGAAATCGGTGAAATCTGCCGTGAGCGCAAAGTCTTCTTCCACACCGACTGTGCGCAGGCGGTTGGCAAGATCGACCTTGACGTTGACGACATGAAAATCGACCTGATGTCGATTTCCGGTCACAAGATCTATGGCCCGAAAGGCATCGGTGCGCTGTATGTTCGCCGTCGTCCGCGTGTGCGTGTCATTGCACAGATCACCGGTGGTGGTCAGGAACGTGGCATGCGTTCGGGTACGCTGCCGACCCCGCTGATCGTGGGTCTTGGCAAGGCGTGTGACATACTGTCCAACGAAATGGCCGAAGAAAACGCCCGCATCGAAGAGCTGCGTGACTACACGCTCAAGCGTTTCCGTGACCGTCTTGAAGACATCTATGTCAATGGTGACGAACACGAACGCGTTAGCGGCAACCTGAACATTTCGTTTGCCTATGTCGAAGGTGAAAGCCTTCTGATGGATATCAAGAACATTGCCGTGTCGTCGGGCTCTGCCTGCACGTCGGCGTCGCTGGAACCGTCTTATGTTCTGCGTGCTCTTGGTGTTGACGAAGAATTGGCCCATACATCCCTTCGTATCGGCATTGGTCGCTACACCACCAAGGAAGAGCTCGACGAAGCCGTTGATGCCATCTGCACCGCAGTTGAGCGTCTGCGCGAAATGAGCCCGCTTTGGGAAATGGCGCAGGAAGGCATCGACATCAAGTCGATCGAGTGGGCTGAGCACTAAGAACGACAACGACCGAAAACGTACTATCGACACATTCGATATGTATTCTATCTCGTGAGAGAGACTCAGGACTTTTTAGGAGGATTCCTATCATGGCTTATAGTGAAAAGCTGATCGACCATTACGAAAACCCGCGCAATGTTGGTTCCATGGACAAGAACGAAACGTCTGTTGGTACCGGCCTTGTTGGCGCACCGGCTTGCGGCGACGTCATGAAGCTGCAGATCAAGGTGACCCCGGAAGGCATCATTGAAGATGCGAAGTTCAAGACCTTCGGTTGCGGTTCGGCCATTGCGTCGAGCTCGCTGATCACCGAATGGGTCAAGGGCAAGTCGCTTGACGAAGCCGGTTCGATCAAGAACTCGCAGATTGCCGAGGAACTTGCACTTCCGCCGGTCAAGGTTCACTGCTCGATCCTGGCCGAAGACGCGATCAAGGCTGCAATCAGCGACTACAAGACCAAAAACGGCGCAGTGGAAGTGGACGCTGC
This sequence comes from Thalassospira sp. MCCC 1A01148, assembly GCF_001613795.1. Classification (GTDB taxonomy): domain Bacteria; phylum Pseudomonadota; class Alphaproteobacteria; order Rhodospirillales; family Thalassospiraceae; genus Thalassospira. The sequence goes on along the minus strand of NZ_LPVZ01000021.1, from coordinate 6,340 downwards.
TGAATAAGCAGCGCCCACTCCCCAACGTTTTCGGAATTTTGGGAGAATAAAATGGCTCTACCGTCACCAATTTCTGTCACACCGGTTGCCCTTGATCACATCAAGGCGTTGCTTGATAGCCGCGGAAAACCTTCGCACGGCATCCGGCTGGGTGTGCGCAGCAAAGGGTGCTCGGGCCTGTCCTACACGCTGGAATATGCTGATGGTGCCGATGGCTTCGAAGAAGTTGTCGAACTTGAGGACGGCGTGAGAATCCTGATCGACCCCAAGGCCATCATGTTCGTGCTTGGTACAGAGATGGATTACCAGGTCGACAAGATGGAAGAAGGCTTTGTTTTCCGTAACCCCAACGAAAAAGGTCGTTGCGGGTGCGGGGAATCCTTCCACGTCTGATCAGGCCGGGCTTTCCCTGCTTTCTGAATGGTTATGGCCCTGGCGACATCGCCGGGGCCATCGCCTGAAAAAGGGTGATTTCACCGAATACCGGTCACCTTTTTGAACTGATTTGTTTTTGTCTTTTAATCCTCGGAAGTGCATCGCGTGAGCAATACCGAACAAACTGCGCACAAGGTTTGCTGGTCCTGCAAGGGGCCGGTCGAAGCAAGCGCACTGTTTTGCGAAACCTGCAACGCCATTCAAGCCCCGGGCCAGCTGGATCATTTTACCCGCTTTGGCCTGGAACATTCCTTTGCGGTTGATGTCGATGCGATGGAGGCGACCTATCTCAAGCAGCAACAAAAGCTCCATCCTGATCGGTTTGCATCCAGATCCGGCCGTGAACAGGCCTTGTCATCGCAACAGGCCGCAAGCCTCAATGAAGCTTTCGAGACGCTGAAAAACCCGGTCGCGCGGGCGCATTACATGCTCCGTCTGGCCGGTCACGAGCCAGAAGGCGGCGAAGGCCATACCGTCAATGATCCGGGACTTCTGATGGAAGCGATGGAAATGCGCGAGGCCCTTGATGATGCCGATGACAAAATCACGATCGATGCCATGATCAAGGATACCCGCAAACAGGCACGCGCCTGTGAAAAGGACCTTGGTGCCGCCTTTGACAGCAAATCCTATGACGCGGCCAAAAAACTGGCCACCCGTCTGAGATACCTGATGAAAATGACCGAGGAAGCGCGCGCGAAGAAATCGCGCCTTGCCGCTGCCTGATCATAAAAGAAAGACTGGACGTAAAGATGGCTCTGCTAAAAATCCACGAACCGGGCGAAACGCCACTTCCGCACGAGGACGAACGCCAGATTGCTGTCGGGATCGACCTTGGCACGACCAACTCGGTTGTTGCGATCTCGAACTCGGAAAAACCAGAAGTCCTGCGTGATAAATCCGGTGGCAATGCGATTGTGCCGTCGGTTGTCTATTATGGCGATGACACGCCGGTGGTGGGCGAAGCCGCACGCGATCAGATCAATACCGATGCCAGCCGTGTGGTTTCATCGGTCAAGCGCCTGATGGGCCGTGGCCTGGACGATGTCAAATCGGTCGCGGGGACACTGCCGTATCACGTTGAAGTGCCCGAAAAGTCCGAGACCGAAAACGGCGAACCGATGATGGTGCGCCTGAATGTCGGCAACCGGGTTCTGACCCCGGTCGAAGTTTCTGCCGATATCCTGCGATCCCTGCGCACACGGGCGGAAGAAAGCCTTGATCAGCCGGTCGAGAAGGCCGTGATCACTGTTCCTGCCTATTTCGATGATGGCGCACGTACCGCGACAAAGGATGCCGCAAAACTTGCAGGGATCGAAGTCCTGCGTCTGGTCAATGAACCGACCGCAGCTGCCCTTGCCTATGGCCTTGATAACGGGGCAGAGGGACTTTATGCCGTTTATGACCTTGGCGGCGGGACTTTTGATATCTCGCTTCTGAAAATGCAAAAGGGCGTCTTCCAGGTGAAGGCGACCGGTGGGGATGCCGCCCTTGGTGGCGATGATTTCGATCACGCCATCGCAGAGCACCTTCTGGCGGAACGTAAGGATGGCGGGGCGACCGATGATCTTGATGCATCCGATGCCAAACGCCTTTTGAAAGCCGCCCGGACGGTCAAGGAAAGCCTGACCGATCAGGACAGTGTCGAAGTGACCGTTCCCTTGAATGGCAAGGAAACCAAACACAGCGTTACCCGTGAACAGTTCGATGGCATGATTGCCAAGCTGGTTGCGCGCACGACCACCATCACCGAACAGGTGCTGGATGATGCCGATGTCTTGCCCGAAGACGTCAAGGGTGTGGTGCTGGTTGGTGGTTCCACCCGCGTGCCGGCTGTGCGCAAGGCGGTGGCAGATCTGTTTGAACAGGAACCGCTTTCCGATATCGACCCGGACGAGGTTGTCGCCCTTGGTGCTGCCCTTCAGGCAGAGGCTTTGACAGGCGGCTCGGATAACCTTCTGCTTGATGTCACGCCGCTGTCGCTTGGTTTGGAAACCATGGGTGGGATTGTTGAAAAGGTCATTGACCGCAACACCCCGATCCCGGTCGCCAAGGCACAGGAATTCACCACCTATCAGGATGGCCAGTCGGCCATGATGATCCATGTGGTGCAGGGCGAACGCGAAATGGTCGATCAGTGCAGATCGCTTGCGCGCTTTGTTTTGACCGGTATTCCGTCAATGGCGGCAGGGGCCGCGCGCATTCGCGTGCAGTTCAATGTCGATGCTGATGGTCTTCTGACCGTATCGGCCCGCGAGGAAACCACGGGCACGGAACAGGAAGTCGCGGTCAAGCCGACCTATGGCATCAATGAGTCCGATATGGCGACCATGCTGCGCGATAGCATGGTACATGCCCGCGAAGACATGGAGATGCGTGTTCTGACGGAGGCCCGCGTTGATGCACGTCGGAACATTCTGGCGGTCAATGCCGCGATGGAGGCCGACCGTGCCCTTCTGAGCAAGGAAGACGAAGCCAGTATCAATCAGGCGATTGCCAACCTTGAAACGGCCATGGCTGGCGAGGACCGCGAAGCCATCAATGACGCCGCCGAGGCGCTTGAAAATGCATCGCGTCCGTTTGCCGAGGCCCGTATGGATAGCCGGATCCGCCAGGCACTTGCCGGGCAAAATGTCGATGAAGTGCACTGAGAAGTGAATTAATCGACACCGGTAGAATTGACAAACCGGCGAACTGCGGCGATTGTCCCCGACAACCGCCAAGGTCAGGGCCGGACAAGTACGTAGCGAAGCTTCGTACATAAACAGAGATCGAACGAAAAGTATTACCGAGGAGAAAGGCACAGATGCCTAAGATCGTTTTTGTTGAGCCGGATGGCACCGAAAAGGAATTCGAAGTTGCCGACGGCCTGTCCGTTCTGGAAGCTGCCCACAAGAATGGCATTGATCTGGAAGGCGCATGCGAAGGTTCGCTGGCCTGCTCGACCTGCCACGTTGTTCTTGACGAAGAGTGGTTTGACAAGCTCGACGAGCCGTCCGAAGACGAAGAAGACATGCTTGATCTTGCCTTTGGCCTGACCGAAACGTCGCGCCTTGGCTGCCAGATCATCATGAGCGACGAGCTTGACGGCCTGCGCGTGACCCTGCCGTCCGCGACCCGTAACATGATGGTCGACAAGTAAGTTTTATCACCTTCTGCTGACCGGGCGGGTGACCGCCTTGGCGCCAAAGGAGACAGATATGCGTTGGACAGATATTCAGGACATCGCGATCGAGCTTGAGGATGCCCATCCTGACAAGGATAACCTCAACCTTCGCTTTACCGACCTGCACAAGTGGGTTACCGAGCTTGAAGGGTTCGAAGACGATCCCGATAAATCGAACGAGAAAATTCTCGAAGCCATCCAGATGGCCTGGATCGACGAACGCGAAGACTGATCGGGACTGACGGAATGGGTGTCCGCCTGGGCGGGAATCCATGGTAAAGCCCACCGAAGTCGACAGATCAAATAGGCCAGCCCGGAAATCCTCCGCAGGCTGGCCTTTTCATATCCGTAACCAAAAGTGCAGGGCAGGACACCATGAGCGCCACCTTCACCGACATCATTCCGGCCGACAGCCTGTTTGGCAAGTTGCGCACCTGTGCGCCCGATGCCTGGCAAAGCTATGTCTGTCATGACTTTATCAAGCAGCTTGGCAATGGCACGCTGCCGGAAGCCGCATTCAAGCACTACCTGATTCAGGACTACCTGTTTCTGATCCAGTTTTCGCGTGCCTATGCGCTGGCGGTCTATAAGGCCGAAGACCTGCATGCCATGCGCCAGTTTTCGGGTACGGTCCATGCCATCCTTGATATGGAAATGAAGCTGCATCTGGAATTTTGCGAAGGATGGGGTTTGTCCGAGGCCGATATCATTGCCCAGCCCGAAGCACGCGCCTGCATCGCCTATACCCGCTATGTGCTTGATCGCGGCCATCAGGGCGATGTGGTGGACCTGCAGGTGGCCCTGATGCCCTGTATGGTGGGCTATGCCGAAATCGCAAACCGCTTGATGGCAAGTTCTGATACTGTGCTTGACGGCAATCCATATCGGGCATGGATTGAAATGTATGCGTCCAAAGAATTTCAGGACGTGGCAAAGGCCGAGATCGAGTTGCTTGAACATACATCCGCCACGCGCGGGGGGCCTCGCCGCCTCGAAGGGCTGGTTGAGACCTTTACCATGGCAAGCCGTCTTGAAGCCGATTTCTGGCAAATGGGACTTGATCTGGCAAAATAGGCCGATATCGCCTATATAAGCTCGAAAGATTACGTGCGGGTGGCATTATGCCGCCCGTTATCCGTTGGATTCCCGCCTGCGCGGGAATGACAGATTATCGTTGCCGTCATGCCCGCGCAGGCGGGAATCCAGTGCACCGCTTGGTGTGTTTGAATTAACCTCTTGTCGCCGTGGCCTTGACCCACGGATGGGTGAGAAACATGAACTCTCTTGGCTTTGATAAAGCCCCGGAAGATACCCGCGTGGTTGTTGCCATGTCGGGCGGGGTTGATAGCTCGGCCGTTGCGGCCCTTCTGAAATCAGAAGGCTATGACGTGGTGGGCATCACGCTTCAGCTTTATGATATGGGGGCCAATGCCCCGACCCGTGCGAAATCCTGTTGTGCCGGGCGCGATATTTATGATGCGCGCAAGGTGGCCGAGGATATCGACATTCCCTATTACGTTCTGGACTACGAATCCCGCTTCCGCGAAGAAGTGATCGATGATTTTGCCGACAGCTACATGCGCGGCGAAACCCCCATCCCGTGCGTGAAATGCAACCAGACCGTCAAATTCCGCGATCTGCTTGAAACGTCTTATGATCTGGGTGCGGATTGCATGGCGACCGGCCATTATGTGCAGCGGAAACTCGGCGCCAATGGCCGTGCTGAATTGCACCGCGCAGCCGATCCCAACCGCGATCAAAGCTATTTCCTGTTCACCACGACCCAGGAACAGCTCGATTTCCTGCGCTTCCCGCTGGGTCATTTGATGAGCAAGGCGGAAACCCGTGCCTTGGCCGCCAAATATGGTCTTGAAGTTGCCGATAAACCCGACAGTCAGGACATCTGCTTTGTCCCGGATGGCAAATATGCCCGTCTGGTCGAAAAGCTCCGTCCCGAAGCCGGTGAGCCGGGCGAGATCGTTGATCTTGATGGCAATGTGCTGGGCGATCATCGCGGCCTGATCCATTACACGGTCGGGCAGCGGCGTGGGCTTAACATTGGTGGCACGGCCGAACCGCTTTATGTCGTCAAACTCTCGCCGGAAAAGCGTCAGGTCATTGTTGGGCCAAAGGCCGCACTTGCTAAGAAACTGGTTTATGTCCGCGAACTGAACTGGCTTGATGGCGACGGAATTGATGAAAACGGGGTCGAGGTCGAAGTCAAACTGCGTTCGGCCATGCAGCCGACCACAGCGACGATCTTCCCCGAAGCCGCCGGCGAAGCCCGCATTGAACTGCATGATGCCCAGTTTGGCATCGCGCCGGGGCAGGCTGGTGTCTTCTATCAGGGCGAACGCGTCCTTGGCGGCGGCTGGATCACCCGTGAAGAGCTGATCGGCAACACAGCCAGTGCTGCCTGATCAGCAACGCTTGATGACCAAATAAGGCGGGCGAGGGCAGATGTTCCTCGCCCGCTGGTTTTACGGGAATGTTTTTTGACAAAATCGTCAAAAAGGCGCTTGACGGGGACGGCTCCCTGACTTAAAAACCGCCTCGTTCCGCACCGTACGGAACACCACAAAATTGCTTGTGGCGGAGTAGCTCAGCTGGTTAGAGCAGCGGAATCATAATCCGCGTGTCGGGGGTTCAAGTCCCTCCTCCGCTACCAACGAGACAGTCCTTTGGACTGAGACCTCGCCCGACGCAAGTCCGGCGAGGTTTTTTATTTCATCGAGGATT
>NZ_LPVZ01000020.1 GCF_001613795.1 Thalassospira sp. MCCC 1A01148 | reverse complement strand
CAATGTCTATGACACGGTTGCACTCTGCCCGCCGCTGATCGTGACCGAGGACGATGTCCGCGAAATCCACGCCCGTCTGGGCCGCGCGCTTGACCGGGCGCTTGATTGGGCGAAGTCCGAAGGGATGCTGTGATCAGGAAGTGACGACCGACAAGGTCACGACACGTCAAGAACAAAGCCGGAGACAAGATGTTCACTTGTCTCCGGTTTTTTGTTTGATCTGATGACGCAAGGTGTTGTGCAAAATAAATCAAAGATACTGCGCAACTTGAACGACAACAATTCGTCCCAATATCAGTTCGGTAGATATTTCCGTCGGTGGAGAAAGTATTGAAAAGTCGTCGGTTCTGGCCGCTGGCAGTTTTCTGTGTATCTTGCGCTCTGGTTGTCGTTTCACTTGCGACCCTTGGGGGTGACTATGAACTTCATCCCGCCATTGTCATTGCGGCTTTGATGTCGAGCATTGCTGCGTTCTTTTCCGGCTACTTTTTGCCCAACGAGCTTGTTTGGGATGACCGTCGATCAACAGATAACGAAGAGACGGAAGGTGACGCAGGTCTGGAGAACCTCAGGGATTACCTTGAAATCTCTTTGTCGCCTTGTCTGATCATCAACCAGAACCGACAGATTCTTGAGAGCAATCATATTCTTGAGAGCCTTTGGGGTGTCTCAAGAAACCGCCTTAAAGAAGCACATATTACCTTTAACAATCACTCCTCAAGCGACGATGTCTGGGACATCGAAACGTCCCAACTGGCAATTGGCAAGTCTGGCTATCTTGCCGGAGAACTTTGCCTGCGGGGCAAGGTGAAAAGTCACGGCGTGTTTCATCTGACTTGGGTAGGGTATCCCGGGCCTGAGGATCGGGCCCTGTTTATTGAGATCGCCGAACCCCTTTCCGAAGCCAAATTTGGCGAGAACCGAAGAATTGAAATGATAGAGGCCTTGCGGTTGCGTGACGATGACCGCACCTTGCTAAAGGAACTCAATCATGGCTTGAGAACCGAACTGCAAGGGTTGCTCGGCATGATCGAGCTTCTGAGAGGTGGCCCTGATCCCAAGCAACAAACAAAATATCTTGATGCCCTTGATGGCTCTACCAAGTTGATTCTTGAGAGTGTTGATACCCTCATCGATTTCTTCGAAATCGACGAGTATTCCGGCCAGGCTGGCAACGTTTACAGCATTGACGAGCTTTTACGTGGCCTTTCCGATACTCTGAACCGTCGCACCGATTCCGATACTTTCGAGGTGCTGTACGATACGGATCGCTCTGTCTTCCGAAATGTAAGGTTCCCGCGGGAGGTGCTTGAGAAGCTCATTGGCCATCTTGTGGCGCATATCGTCCAGACCGACCTGGACGGATCAGTTATTGTCAGGCCAAGAATTGTTGAGAGCAATAACAGTGCGACTGAACTGAGCATTGAGGTCCTGCAGAACTCAGCGACGTTGCCCCGGAACAAAACCGGTTCCATTCACGATCCCGACAAGATCAGTCTTGATCTTGAAATCGCAAGGCGCCTTGCGGGTGCCGTCAAAGGCGAACTTCAGGCTGGCCGCTTTTTCGCAGATAATCTTGGCTTTAAACTGACTTTAAAGGGGATCGTCACCGACGATATGGGAGCGGCCTTTGTTGTCCCGAATCATCTGAAAAACCTTCGAGCTCTGATCATTGATGATAATCCGGCATCCCGCGAGGTGCTTCAGGAACTTGCCCACGAAATAGGCTGGCATGCAGACGTCGCAGCGTCGGGAGAGGCTGCGTTGCATATGATGAATTTTAAATCCGCCCTGGATGCGGCCTATGACATCGTACTGGTCGATTGGCGTATGCCAGACATTGACGGCTGGGATACGTCACAAAAAATCCGTGAGGAAATTGATGGCGGGAGGCTTCCAATTATCGTGATGATCACGGCACACAGTCACGATTTTATGTCAAAAAGCTCCCTGGACCGATCAAAAGTCATCAACGGATTTCTTACCAAGCCGGTCAGTGTAACCATGTTGCTGGACGCGGTTGCGGATGCAATGGCCCACAAATATGAGCCTGACAAACTTGTGCTCGCGAGCATCGAGAAACAGCCGGAGGTCGACATGTTAGCGGGACGGAAAGTTCTGGTGGTTGATGACAATGCCATGAACCTTGAGGTCGCCAAGGAGTTCCTGTCTTTGTACGGGGCAAAGGTCATTACGGCCGGTGGCGGATATGGGGCAATTTCGACAATCCAGAACGCAGCCAGTGCGCTTGACCTTGTTCTGATGGATATACATATGCCTGATCTTGATGGCTTGTCTGCGGTCAAGCAGATCAGGTCACTTGGTTATCTTTCTTTGCCAATTGTCATTATGACAGCAAATACATCGGAAACCGTGCGTAGCGATTGCTTTAAGTCAGGGGCGCAAGACGTAGTGCAAAAGCCGTTTCTGGCAAAAGAAATTGCAGCAACCATTGTCAACAACCTGCGCGAAAAAGCAGCCAAGACGTCCGATAAGGAACACATCAACTTATCAGAACGCACGACGTCACTTGCAGGTGAATTCGGGATCGACCTTAAAGCTTCGATTGGCAATTTTGATGGCAGCATCGCTTCGTATAACCGTGCGCTTGAAACCCTTATTCTTGATATCGGACGTGTCCGCGGTCAATTGGCCAAACATACTCCAGAAAATGTGCAAGAGGATATCGTAAGAGAGCTCCAAACACTGGGTGGTATGCTGTCTCTGGTCGGTGATCCCAAGGGCAGTGAGTACGCGAAGTCACTGGCCAATGACTTCGCGATGGTTGAGGCAAAACAGTCGGATCAAGACGCACTCAAGCAATCGATTACGCGGTTTGTCGCGCACCTTGACCATGTTTCGCATATTGGCAAATTGCTGATTTCATATCTCGCGACCGAGTTGAGACGCACCGGCGATAACGTAAGTGTTTAACCACCGGATTTTTGCGTCTGGTTTGTTATTCTGAGTTACTTTTCGCAATGGGTTTGATCATCTCGGCAACAATGTCGAAGTCAAGATTGCGCAGATGGTTCTCCATGATTGCGACTTGATCGTGAGAGGTCAATTCCACCAGCTCTGATGTCACTTGTTTGAATTTTTCCATTGCATCAGCACTTCCAGCTTCAAGCAAATTCAACAAGTTTATCAGGTCCTCGTTCTGGCCGTTGGCTGGCGCGGTTTCTGATACGCCATTGGTCAGCCAAGCTTCCATAAGGATTGCCGTATCTTCGACAGTTTTGGCAAACTCATCGAACTCCGTTTTCAAGGTGGAGACGCCTTCTTCAAGTGTGATGTTTTCAAGTTTTTTGCCGTGTGCAGCAGCCTTGAGGGCGGCAACTTGCGATGCGGCACCTTGCAACGTATGCAGCAACATCGCACAGGTTTTAGCATCTTCATCGGACAAAGCCGTGCGCAGCTTATCGATGATCTCGCGTGCCTGGGGCGGGAACAAGCCGGCAATCCTGATCAACAGGGCCTCGTTGCCGTGAACCAACGTCAGTCCCCTTTGCTTGTCCCAGAGGGGTAATGCCTCCTCGTCGTCATTTGACGCCAGATCTGCTGATGCAGGGGGGCTGTCAGTAGTGCTGCTATCGGCGACTTCCGACACGGCCGTCTGAGGTTTTGCGGCCGACACATGCGGGGTTACCGGAATTGATTGGCCGCGATTTTGTTCAACACATGCTCTTATTCTTGTGATGAGGCTCTGCGGTTCGATCGGTTTGGTCAGGAAGTCATTCATCCCGGCATTCAGCGCTGCCTTCTTTTCCTCTACAAGAGCACCAGCTGTCAGGGCAATGATCGGCAGATTTTCCAGTTTCAGGTTGTTGCGAATAAACTGGGTCGCTTCGTACCCGTCCATGCCGGGCATCTGAATATCCATCAGCACGGCGTCAAACATCTGTGGTGTGTTTTCGAGCAGTTCAATGCATTTCTCTGCGCTTTCGACCGCTATTGAGTTCGCGCCATTTCTCTTTAGTATTTGATCTGCGACTTCCCGGTTAAGGGCGCTGTCATCAACAACAAGAACCTTGATATCAGCCAGCCAGTTCGCGTTCAGAGAGGCCGTGCGTGTCAGCTCCAGCACTCTATTCAGGCGACCGGTTTTCGCCGAAACGATCTCGTTGACGGTGTTAAACAGGGTGGAGCCGTCAATCGGTTTAGTGACGATTTCATCGACCAGCCTGCTTGCGTCTATTTCGGCAATTTTATCTTTGTCAAAGGCCGAAATCATCAGGGCTGCAGGCAAGGTGTCCTCACCGACTTCATCTGCCAGCATTTGAATAGCACGCAACCCATCGAAGTCGGGCAATTGCCAATCAATGATGATGGCATCTGGCAGTCGCCTGTTGTTTCTGTGGCGTTGCATATACTCATCAACCAGCTCTTGGCCGGTGGAAAGTGCAACTGCGCGCCACCCCAAAGACGTCGCCAGTTCTTTCAAACGCAAGCATTCAGCATGATTGTCTTCGACAATAAAGACAAACAGGGGATCAGACCCGGTATCTTGTTCGTCACTGCCATCTGCTTTGACCAGTTCAAACGGAATGGTCACGGCAAAGGTGCTGCCTTTTCCAGGTTCGCTCACAAGGCTGTACGTGCCGCCCATCAAATCGGCCATTTTTCGTACAATCGACAGACCAAGTCCTGTTCCGCCAAACTTACGCGAGGTGCTGCTGTCGGCTTGCGAAAATGGCTGAAACAGTTTTGCCTGCACATCTTCGGGGATGCCTATGCCGGTATCGGTTACCGAGAAATGCAAAGTAACATTCTCTGCTGTATCGGGACTTTGTGTTTCGATCCGTTCGGCTTTGAGCGTGACAGAACCTTTTTCCGTGAATTTGATGGCATTGCCCACAAGATTGGTCAAAATTTGACCAAGGCGGTTACCATCGCCAATCACCAAGTCCGGCACGCCCGGTCCAAATTCGCTTATCAGTTTTATGCCGGCGTTTTCAGCCTGATTCTTAAGAACTGTTTCAATCTCGGTCAGTTTTTCTTTTGGGGCGAAGACAACCTTTTCAAGGGTCATCTCGTCGGCTTCGATCTTTGCAAGATCAAGAACGTCATTAACGATACCCAGCAAAGAACGGCCTGCAAGATTGATCTTGTTCAGATAATCCCGATGGCGATCGGGCAAGTCATCATCAAACAACAGGCTGGTCAGACCGATAATCGCATTGAGCGGTGTTCTGATTTCATGACTGATATTGGCCATGAAGGCGCCCTTGGCTTCACTTGCCTTCAGGGCGGCTTCTTTTGCGGCAAGCAACACCGCCTCGGCATTGCGGGCCTCGGTCAAGTCACGTAGGGACACAATGACAATTGTTTTGCCCGAAAGCTGCGCCGGGGCGAGGTTTATTTCAATCGGGAAGGTTGAGCCATCCTTCCTTTGTGCGATGATTTCCCTGTCACGACCCATCGCCACTAAACCAGGGTTTGTCATATACTGCTTCATTCCCGCTTCATGGGCGGCGACGTCTTGAGGTCTGACAAATATGCTGACGGAACGGCCCAACAGTTCATCGGTATCATACACAAATGTTGATCCGGCCTGATCGTTGGCAAGAGTGATGATGCCTTGATCATCAATGACCAGCATCGCCTCGGGCGCTGCTGCAAGAATGCCGCGAAATAGTTCCTCCTGCTCTTTTATGCGGTCTGCGGCAACAATTTGCTCGTCTAGTAACTGCTCCTGCCGTCCCTTGCGCCATGAGGTATACAAAGTCATCAGGACAACAAAGATGGTGATAAAGAAGGCGAGCGCGACAACACCTATTGGTCGGAGGAACGCGGTATAGATGCTGCGCATCGGCTTCCCAAAGATGTAGGTGATCTGGCCACTTGCCGCGTTGGCAGTGCCCTGGGTCGTCCTACTTGCGGTCAGAATTTCGCCAAATTCGCTGTCAAACATCTGTAGTCGACTGTCTGCACCCCAAGGAAGTGCAATTTGACGAGATAATTTGTCCCATGCGGGGGCATCACCCGTTTCAAAGGCGAAATTTCGGCTAGCGTCAGGATAGGCGATAATGTTGGCATTCTGATCAAGTGCAATCGCCAGAAAATCGTGCGCCTCAGTTGCAAGACTCTCGGCAAGCACTCCCGCGGCATCGACATTCAGAATGGCGATACCAAACAGTTGCTGACTGTTGTCAAAAATCGGCGAGACAAAACGAACCGTCGGCTCGAAAGGCTCTACAATTTCGCCAAATTCTCTGTTCAGATTGATATCGGAAATCCAAATTTCACCTGGACGCAAAGAATTGGCGGCCCGCATGTAGGGTTCTTGAGCTTTTTCCTGAAGCCGTGACTGATCCAATTTAACGAGATGGCCGTCTTCGTACTGAACCCGGACCAGCTCGCGTCCATTATTGTCGACACCAACAATGCGTGCTTGGGTAACCGCCTCTGAAGACAGCATGAAGGCGACAAAAGAATCCGCGATTTGATCTTTCCAAACGGCTGGCGCGACCTTTTCATCATCAAGATAACTCTGAAAAGATGCCATTGACTGAACGCTTGTCGCAAAGAAGCTCACGGCTGCTTTGTAATCCGAGTAATTATCCTGGTGCGCGCCGATTGCCTCTGATGTGCGGTCAATAAGCTCATCAGAAAATGCCGATATATTCTTGCGCCAGATATAGACAGCGGTCGCCAAACACACCAACAAAGACAAGCCCAACAGAAGGGTTGTCGACGAAATCGCGATTGGCTGCCTCAGAAAGGCGATAAGACTTAGGTCTTTGTCATAGGCTTGATGGAAGTTCTTCCTCCGGGAGAGCATCTGCCACCAGATAATGCCTGAAACAGCAAATGACAGAGCTGCGGCAAGCGCGGAAATCAGCCACGGGCTCAGCAGACCAATGCTTTGAGATAGACCAGGTAAAACGGCTGTCTGCATCAGCCAGTCTCGCCCATTGACCTTGATCTGGCGCGATTGAGTCAGACTTTTTGATGGTTTCTGCCCGGACGTGTCCGACACAAAGAATGGTTCTGACTCCGACAAATCGGTCAGTGTCAGGCTGACATTGCCAAGGTTGGGTTCGAAGTCATACAGGACCTCGTCAACGACGAGTGGTGCGTAAGACCAACCGGCGATCGCCTGTTCCCTTTGATCCGGAGTGCCGATCGGCATACCCGGATGGTAGACAGGCAGCAGCACCAGGAAGCCGCGTCTGACATTACCATCGGCCTGAACAAGCGTAATCGGCTGGGTCAGTCTTGCATCCCCGGTGCGTGCTGCTTCTAGCGCGGCAGCCCGTCGGTTTGCCTCGGATGCGATATCAAGACCCGTGGCGCCTTCGTTCCCGGCAAGGGGATAGATATACTGAATAACAAACCGGTCACCGGAATTTGGGGATAGTTCGCGAATACGAAAACCGGGAAAATCATCAGCGCGGGCACGCTCAAGGAATTGCTGAGTATCTTCGGCCTCAACAAACTTGATATAGCCAAAACCACGCGCACCAGGGAACTCCCGCCTGTTTTCGCGTGACGCGATATAGCGTTGTATTTCAGCACGGGTCAGGTTTTCGGGGCCAGCGGTGATGACCACACCACGCAAACCACGCAAACCGTACTCATAGACACCAAAGCGGGTTTTGACCAGTTCTTCGGCCTGATCCGTCAGTCGCGACAACTCGGCATTGATGGCCTCATCGTTTCGGGTGTTCCAGGACCAACCAAGCGCAAATGAGATGAGCAGCCCAAGCAATAAAGCCAGGGCAGGTATGGCAATGATGGAGCCCGTCGAGCTGCCCTTATCACGTTCCGCCGTCACAGCCTTGGCAACGCCTTGCCGCAGTGGTTCTTTCATGTGTAAACAGCCCACAGAGTGTATCTACAAAAAGTTGTAAGATACTATGTTTGGACGATCATCAATGAGAACAAGGTGCTAGGTGAATTCGAACGCGAATAACCATGGTGCTTTCAAAACCTGAAACACGGAGCTCCAAAAACAAGAAAGGCCCGCATCAGCAGGCCTTTCCAAAGTTATGCGTCACATATTCTAGATTTATGTGTCGCGTTTCCAGTTTTATGAGTCAATTCACACAACGCTCAGGATCAAACGTCGAGGTTTGCAACCTTAAGTGCGTTTGACTGGATGAAGTCGCGGCGGGGTTCGACGATGTCGCCCATGAGGGTGGAGAAGACTTCCTCGGCCTCGTCTGCGTGGTTGACTTTGACCTGCAGGAGGGAGCGGACGTTCGGATCCAGCGTGGTTTCCCAAAGCTGATCCGGGTTCATTTCCCCCAGACCCTTATAGCGCTGGACGGAAATGCCGCGACGGCCGAATTCCATCACTGCATTGACCAGATCGACCGGGCCATTGATTTTCCAGGTCTTGTCCTTGGCAACAAATTGCGCGCCTTTTTCAAACAGTTCACGCAGATCACCAAGAATGCCTGCAATCGCGCGGGCTTCGGCCGAACGCAGGATATTGCCATCAATGATATGACGCTGTTCAACACCACGCAGCATACGCCAGAGGACGATTTCGTCCATCGGGGCTTCGCCGTGCCAGCCACGGTCATAGTCTTCTTCGAGGCTGTCGAGATGTTTGGCCAGCGTTTCGGCCGCTTCAAGGCGTTTGCCATCATCATCAAGCAATGCCGGGTTCAGCGCACCGGCAAGGGTGGCCTGTTCAAGCACGGAGATCGGCAGCTTGATCGACAGCGGCTCAAGGAAGCCTTTGGCCTTGCGCGCCAGCTCGACGACACGGACCAGGTCCGGGCCTGCCAGCTGCTGACCATCGGCAAGGGTAAGAACGGCGTCCTCGGTGCCCTGTGCGGTCAGGTATTGCTCCATCTCGCGGTCGTCCTTGAGATACTGGACCGAATTACCGCGCTTGGCGCGATAGAGCGGCGGCTGGGCGATATAAAGATAGCCGCGTTCGACCAGTTCGGGCATCTGGCGATAGAAGAAGGTCAGAAGCAGGGTTCGGATATGCGCACCATCGACGTCGGCGTCAGTCATGATGATGATTTTGTGGTAACGGGCTTTTTCGATGTCAAAGTCATCACGGCCAATCCCGGTGCCCATGGCGGTAATCAGCGTGCCGATTTCCTGACTTGAAAGCATCTTGTCAAAGCGCGCGCGTTCAACGTTCAGGATCTTGCCGCGCAGCGGCAGGATGGCCTGAAAACCACGTTCACGGCCCTGTTTGGCCGATCCACCTGCGGAATCACCCTCCACGATGAAGAGTTCGGCTTTGGACGCATCGCGTTCCTGACAGTCTGCCAATTTGCCCGGAAGCGACGAGATATCCAGCGCACCCTTACGGCGGGTCAGTTCACGTGCCTTACGGGCTGCTTCACGTGCGGACGCGGCTTCGACCACCTTGGTGACGATCTTGCGCGCATCCTGGGGATGTTCTTCAAGCCACTGGGCGAGCCTGTCATTGAGGATGTTTTCCACCACCGGACGCACTTCGGACGAGACCAGCTTGTCCTTGGTCTGGGATGAGAATTTCGGATCGGGAACCTTGACCGAAATCACGCAAGACAGGCCTTCACGGGCATCGTCACCGGAAAGGGCAACCTTTTCCTTTTTGGCGATACCGCTTTCCTGCGCATAGGAGTTGATCTGACGGGTCAGGGCAGCACGGAAGCCGGCCATATGCGTGCCGCCATCGCGCTGCGGGATGTTGTTGGTAAAGCAGAGCGTGGTTTCGTGATAGCTGTCATTCCACTGAAGGGCGACTTCAACGGTGATGCCGTCTTTTTCGCCTTCAATGCTAATCGGTTCTTCGATCTGGCGGACCTTGTTGCGGTCGAGATATTCGACAAAGGCACGAATGCCGCCCTCGTAATGCAGCTTGGTTTCGACCGGATCGCCGCTGCGTTCATCACGCAGAGTCAGGATCACGCCCGAGTTCAGGAAGGCCAGTTCACGCAGGCGATGTTCGAGCGTCGGCAGGTCGAAATCGGTCATGGTGAAGATTTCGGCATCCGGGTAGAAGGTGACTTCGGTGCCCGAAAGAGGCGTGCCGTCCTCGGTCAGCGGGGCGTCGCCGACGACCTCAAGCGGCTTGATGGCATCACCACCGGAAAACTCCATGTAGTGTTCCTTGCCGTTACGCCAGATGCGCAATTTCAGCAGGGTGGAAAGCGCGTTCACCACCGACACACCCACACCGTGCAGACCGCCGGAAACCTTGTAGGAGTTCTGGTCGAACTTACCGCCGGCATGAAGCTGGGTCATGATGACCTCGGCGGCGGAAACGCCTTCTTCCTTGTGCATGTCGGTCGGAATGCCACGCCCGTTATCACGGATGGTGGCAGAACCATCGCCATTGAGCTGCACCCAGACGGTGTCACAGTGACCGGCCAGTGCTTCATCGATTGCGTTATCGACGACTTCGTAGATCATATGGTGCAAACCGGTTCCGTCATCGGTATCGCCGATATACATGCCCGGGCGTTTGCGCACCGCCTCAAGGCCTTTGAGAACCTTGATCGATTCTGCACCATACTCCGGCGACGTTTCACCAGTGTTCGGCGTTTCTGTTTCGTTGGTCATAGGGTCACAACCTCGGCATTCACGGAGTGGTTTCAAGGGTCAGTGTGGCATCTTCCACGCGGAAGAATTGCGCACGACCGTCCAAACCTTCAAACAGCGCCCGGTCCGTGCCTGTCATCCAGGCCTGGACGCCAAGCGCCACGATTTCATCAAATAAATGGTTGCGGCGTTCTGCATCGAGATGCGCAACCACTTCGTCCAGTAACAGCAGCGGGCCAGCCCCGCGCGCCTTTGTCTGCAGGCGGGTATTGGCCATAATGATCGCCAGCAACAACGCCTTTTGTTCCCCGGTGGAACATTGATCTGCCGACTGGCCCTTTGCATCATGCCAGACCAGCAAATCACTGCGTTGCGGGCCAACAACAGCCCCGCCATAGGTCGCATCACGTCCACGTCCGTTGCGCAATGCGGCCCGCATTTTATCTTCGACCTCGACCGCGGGCAGGCTTTCCAGCCAATCTTCCAGATCGCCGGTCAACGCCAGGCGCGCAGCCGGAAACGGCCCGATGGCCATGGTCCCGGCACGGCGCAGCCGTTCAAGCAATTCGCCACGTGCCACGGCAACCGCAATGCCATGGCGGACCATTGAATCCTCTATCGAGGCCAGCCATTTGTCATCGCCCTTGCCTTCCTTAAGCAGCTTGGCGCGGGAACGCAGGCTGTGCTCATAGGCGGCAACGCGGCTGCTGTGATCGGGATCAAGGCCATAAACCAGCCGATCCAGAAAGCGCCTGCGTGCGGACGGACCATCAAGAAACAGTCGATCCATCTGGGGTGTCAGCCAGACCGCGGCACATACCCGGCCCAAGGCCGCCTGCCCGCGCTGGGTCTGCCCGTCAATCCGCACCGCACGACGTTCACGCCCCTGTTCCAGAGCCGCCGGATCAAGGCCGGTGCCAAGTTGAAACACCCCGTCGGGCGTTTCCATATCGGCCGAAACCGCCCAAGCACGCGGGGCCCCGTTTTGGGTGGGCGGAACGCTGCGGGCCATTTCACCAAGTTTGGCACGGCGCAATCCACCGCCGGGTGCGAGAAGCGATACGGCTTCAAGCAGGTTGGTCTTGCCAGCCCCGTTTGGCCCGGTCAGCACGACCGGCGAGCTGTCGAGCGACAGACGCAGGCCCTCGTAACAGCGAAACTCGCTGAGCTGGATACGGGATACGGCAAGACGGCTTGTCATCGACACCCCGTCTTTTGGCATGAGGTTATTGGCAAGAGCAGCCACAGCGTATCGTGCTTACCGTCAAACACGCATCGGCATCAGAACGTACAATGCCGAAAGGTCGTCGGTGTCACGCAGAATGGTCGGGCTTGAACCGTCCGACATCAGAAGGTTAAGCGTATCGCCCTTAACCTGCTTGGCAATGTCCAGCAGATAGCGCGAGTTGAAACCGATCTCGATATCCTCGGCATCGTAATTGATTTCGAGTTCCTCGGACGCAGTGCCGTGTTCCGGGCTTGAGGCCGACAGGGTCAGGGTATTGCCCGACAGAACGACCTTTACCGCGCGCGACTTTTCAATCGAGATGGCCGATACGCGATCAACAGCATCCGCAAAGGATTTGCATTCGATATCCAGCGTCTTGTCGTTGCCCGACGGAATGACACGTTCGTAGTCCGGGAAGGTGCCATCAATCAGTTTTG
This sequence comes from Thalassospira sp. MCCC 1A01148, assembly GCF_001613795.1. Classification (GTDB taxonomy): domain Bacteria; phylum Pseudomonadota; class Alphaproteobacteria; order Rhodospirillales; family Thalassospiraceae; genus Thalassospira. Next base: position 1,479,149 of record NZ_LPVZ01000020.1, on the reverse strand, counting down.
AGGTCAGAACCGCCTCGCCAAAGCCAAAGCGGATTTTGGTGTCTGACATTGCGATATCGACCGCCTCGCCGGTTTCATCAATCAGCTTGCGCAACTCGCCAATGGTTTTGCGCGGGACGATAACGCCCGGCATGTTTTCAGCACCTTCAGGCAGCGGCGCTTCGACGCGCGCCAGACGGTGACCGTCGGTTGCGACCGCGCGCAGGATCTTGGTGCCCTCGGCGTCGGTGGCGTGGAAATAGATACCGTTGAGGTAGTAACGGGTTTCCTCGGTCGAGATGGCAAATTCGGCACGGTCGATCAGACCACGCAGTTCGGCCGCTGCCAGACCGAAGCTGACCGGAAGGTCGCCACCAGACATGACCGGGAAATCATCGACCGGCAGAACCGCAAGGTTAAATTTCGAACGACCGGCAGACAGGGTCAGGCGACCTGCGCCCGGCTCAAGCGCGATTTGCACCTGAGAGCCTTCTGGCAGCTTGCGAACGATTTCATAAAGGGTATGGGCAGGGGTTGTGGTCGCGCCCGGTTCAGAGACCTCAGCCGTCGTGGTTTCGATGACTTCAAGGTCCATGTCGGTCGCGGTGAGCGAGAGACGATCATTCTCTGCCCGCAGCAAAATATTGGACAGAATCGGAATGGTGTTACGTCGTTCAACAACGCTTTGAACATGGGTCAGCGATTTCAACAGCGCCGCGCGTTCGATGGTCAGCTTCATGCCCGTCCTATCCGTCTGTCAGTATTTGTTTAACAAATTGATTTTTAATCAGTTTTCCTACCTGACCCACACCCTTTCGGGTGCGGAAGGCGCATTATAACATGCATACCGGGAAATCGAAGGATTTTTACGGCTTAAACCCAAGCAAATAAAAGGAGTCGGCGGACAAAAATATGCCTTGAACGCGCAAAGCGGGGCAAACCGCGCGACTCGCAGTTTTACTGATCAAATTCGGGGAAAAATCCAGCCAGATTCAAAAGCAAAATCCGCCGTGAGTTGCGGCGGATTTCATCAAAATTCCCAGTCACTTGGCTATCAGTCAGACAACCAGTCAGCTTTCAAGCATACGGCGCAAAAGATCGATATCTTCGCACAGGGACGGGTCCGTTCCGTGCAGTTCTTCGATCTTGCGTACAGCATGCATGACCGTGGTGTGGTCGCGCCCACCGAACTTGCGGCCGATTTCCGGCAGCGAGTGCGTGGTAAGCTGTTTGGACAGATACATTGCCACCTGACGCGGACGGGCCACAGCACGCGCACGACGGGCAGAATGCATGTCCGAAACCTTGATGTTGAAATGCTCTGCCACGCGTTTCTGGATTTCCTCAATCGAAACGCGGCGCTCGGACGCACGCAGAACGTCATGCAGAATGTCCTGAACCATCTCCAGCCCGATTTCACGCCCCACAAGCTGGGCATGCGCAATCACACGGTTCAGGGCCCCTTCAAGCTCACGCACATTGGCCGTGATCTTGTGAGCAAGGAATTCCATAACCCGCTGGGGCAGCTCGACGCCCTGACGTTCGGCCTTGGCCTCCAGGATGCCCAGACGCAGCTCATAGGTCGTTGCGTGGATATCGGCGACAAGGCCGGACCCCAGACGCGAACGCAGGCGTTCCTCGATATCTTCAAGGTCAGACGGTGACTTGTCAGCCGAAACAATGATCTGACGCCCCTGGTCAACCAGCGCATTGAAGGTGTGGAAGAATTCTTCCTGGGTTGAATCCTTGCCCGAGATGAACTGGACATCATCAACCATCAGCACATCGACCGAACGGAACTGGTCCTTGAAATCAACCGTGTTCTTGTCGCGCAGCGCCCGGATGAAGCGGTACATGAATTTCTCGGCCGAGAGATAAATCACCGTGCGGTGTGGTTGCGTGCGGCGGATATGCCAGGCAATCGCATGCATCAGGTGGGTTTTACCAAGACCAACCCCGCCATACAGGAAAAGCGGATTGAACGGGACCGATTCGGCTTCTGCCAAACGACGCGCGGCGGCATAGGCGAACTCGTTGGGCTTGCCCAAAACGAAATTGTCGAATGTGTAGCGCGGGTCCAGTGCTGCCGAAATCCCATCATCGGACATGCTGGCAATTGCGGTACGGCCCGATCTTGCGGGCTGACACGGCGAGGCAACAACGTTTTCGCGGGACTCGTTGTTACGTGCAGATTTGGCGCGTGACCCGGATGCGGGCGCAGCAGCCGCAGAGGAATTTTTGGAGGTTGATGCGGCTGAACCGGCCTGTGCGGCAGCTGCAGACACGATGTTGATTTCAACGAAATGTACATCGGGATCTTCGGAATGCCAGAATTTCTGGATGCGGTCGAGATAATGCTGTGTAACCCAATCACGCATGGCGCGGGTCGGCGCACCAAGGCGCGCAACACCGGCTTCGACCGCGATCAGACCAACCGGTTCAAGCCAGTAACGATAGGCTGTGGCGCCAAACTCGGCGCGCAGCTTTTCGCGTACGACTTGCCAGGTTGCAACTGCATGATCATCAAGTGCTGCGTGCTCGTCACCCGCAATCCCCCCTTTGGATTGACCCAGTGCCGATTGTGTGTCCCTCACGGCGTGCTGCACTGTAAGAACCTTTCCCCGAATTTCCCTATTTCACCACGACAAAGACCGCAAAAGACAAAACAGTACCGTCTCGCGTTGATCATCGCTTTGATCAACACGCTGGCCTTCCACATCATCAGGGAAGTGTACTCGCGCCTTTTGTTTTTTGGTTCTTCGTTGCCAGTCGCTTTGCGCGACCTGCAAAGTCCAAACACTGTACTGATGTGACCCACATCAGGCAAGGCGATCTTTAACAGAACGTTAAAAGGATTTCGCCACCGCAACGGTCCTTATTTTCTGCGGTTTCTTGCACACGCGCAATCAAGGAACAAAAGGTGATTCTGCGAAATCCGGGCAGCGAAAAGGCCGCACCAGAGGTGCGGCCTTCGACTCGCCATCCCGTAAGGGATAAATTAAAGCGCCTTGATGCGTGCAGCCAGACGCGAAACCTTGCGAGCAGCGGTGTTCTTGTGCAGAACGCCAAGCTGTGCGCCACGTGCCAGTTCCGGCTCAGCGATTTTCATCGCAGCCTGAGCAGCATCTTTGTCGCCAACGTTCAGCGCAGCCTCGACCTTCTTAACGAAGGTACGAATGCGACCGATACGTGCACCATTTACTTCTGCACGTGCGGCGTTGCGGCGAATGCGCTTCTTGGCCGATTTATGGTGAGCCATTGCGAACCTGTCTCTTCAAACAAATGTTACGTAATTCGGAGCGCGGCTTATAGCTCCGTCCGAAACCCTCGTCAACCCCCGATACCGCCATAACGCCTCAATTTCTGCGGCTTCGGACTCTTTTGCCCCGCAAGGCAGATATGTGCACGCGGAATCAGGGGTCAAGTTGCCCGGTGATTAAACAATCAACGGTGCTTGAAATCGGCTTTGCGCTTCTCGCCAAAGGCTTTCATGCCCTCGGCCCGGTCTTCGAGTGCGAAGGTCGAATGGAATTCGCGACGCTCGAACATCAGGCCTTCGGTCAGGGTCATCTCAAAGGCCTTGTTGACCGATTCCTTGACCTTCATCGACACCGGACCGGAGAAGGAGGCGATCTTTTCGGCCAGCTGCATGGCTTCGTCCATAAGCGAGTCGGCCGGGACGATTCGCGCAACCAGACCGGCGCGTTCGGCTTCCTCGGCATCCATCATGCGCCCGGTCAGGCACATTTCCATGGCCTTGGCCTTGCCAACCGCGCGGGTCAGGCGTTGTGTCCCGCCTGCACCGGGGATGGTACCGATGGTGATTTCCGGCTGACCGAACTTGGCGGTGTCAGCCGCAATCATGATGTCGCACATCATGGCCATTTCACAGCCACCACCCAATGCGAATCCGGCGACCGCGGCAATGGTCGGCTTGCGGCACGACGCCACCCGGGTCCAGCCCTTGGTGATGAAGTCGTTTTTATAGACATCCATATAGTCGTAATCGGCCATTTCCTTGATGTCGGCCCCGGCAGCAAAGGCCCGTTCCGACCCGGTAATGACAATCGCACGGATATCTTCATCGGATTCGAAATCATCGAGTGCCGCACCGATATCCTTGATCAGCGCATCACACAGCGCATTGAGCGCCTTGGGGCGGTTAAGCGTGATCAGGCCGACATTGCCCTTTTTCTCGGCGATGATGTTTTCATAAGACATGCAAGTGATCCTTTTATCGCTGTTCGGCCCGCTGATCCCGGTACAGGATTCCGTGGCGTTGTCGGGCCGATTCGGCTGAAACCATATTTTGATACTGTTTTACCGATTTTGGCCGCACGCCGCAACCAGACGTGTCATGAATTGCACCGCGTTTTCAAATGATGGCGCCCGTATGCATCAGCGACCTGCCAAGATGCCGCTACGTCAGTCTGGCAAAAGCCCGGGACAGATCGTGTGACGCCCTAACGAAGGTTATGTGGCGCTGCTATTTTTGGCAGCTGGGGCAGAAGAAGGTTGATCGCCCGGCCTGGACGATGCGTTCAACGGTGGCGTCACAGCCATCCGCAATGCAGGTTTCGCCTTCGCGGCCATAGACGCGGAAATTATGCTGGAAATAGCCAAGCTCGCCATCGCTTTGGCGATAGTCCTTAAGGCTTGATCCGCCAGCGGCAATCGCATCTTCCAGCACAAGGCGGATTTCACGATAAAGACGGTCAATCTCGCCAGGTTTGAGATTCTTTGCCAGACGGTCCGGTGCGATGCCAGCCCGAAACAGCGCCTCGCAGACATATATATTGCCCAGACCAGCCACCAGTTTCTGATCCAGCAGAACCGTCTTGATCGGGCTTGCCCGTTTGGCGATGCCAGCCCCCAGAACGGCGGCGTTAAAGGCATTTCCAAGTGGTTCCGGCCCGATGCCGGCCAGCATCTTGTGGGTGGAGACCTCATCACCATGGATCAGGGTAATGACCCCAAAGCGCCTTGGATCGTTAAACCGCACCACCGCCCCGTCCGCCATAACAAAATCAACATGATCATGTTTGCCCGGGTCAGGCACGCCGACATTCGGGTCATTATGGATGGTCATGCGCCCGGACATGCCAAGATGGACCAGCAACACCTGCCCGTCATCAAGATAGCCGAGGATATATTTCGCGCGCCGGGTCAGTTGATTGATCTTGCGCCCGGCCATGCGATCAACAAAACCCTCCGGGAAGGCAAAACGCAGGTTTGCGCGCCGCTGCACGACATGATCGACAACCTGTCCTTCCATAACGGGTATCAGACCACGGGTGACTGTTTCGACCTCTGGCAATTCGGGCATATCTGGAACTCATAAAAAGAACGGTGTGTGACTTTTAGACTACGGCTTGCGCGCAATTCAACGACTGAAATCGATCCGACTGGACGTAAGGATGCAAAGCCATATGATGTGCGCTGTTTTGACAGACTGCATCGCCCCCAACGTGTGGTCGCACCCCATTTAGAAAGCTCGCCGATGGAATTTGGTTTTGAACTTCTTGCAATCCTGTTTGCCGTTGCTGCCCTTGCCGGCTTTGTCGATGCAATTGCCGGGGGTGGCGGGCTGATCACCATTCCGGCCCTGCTGTGGGCGGGCGTCACCCCGGCGCAGGCGCTGGCAACCAACAAGCTTCAGGGCAGTTTTGGCAGCTTCAGCGCGTCCCTTAACTTCATTCGCAAGGGTCATGTTCATCCGCGCGACATGGTTCTGGCGATTGTCCTGACCTTTGCCGGGTCGGCTTTGGGTACAGTTCTGGTCCAGATGCTTGATCCGGGCATTCTGATGACCATCCTGCCCGCACTTTTGATCCTGATTGCGCTGTATTTCCTGTTTTCACCCCGCGTGGGGGACATTGATGCCCATCAGATCATCGGCAAGACAACATTCGCCTTTACCGCCGGTTTTGCCATCGGGTTTTATGACGGTTTCTTTGGACCGGGCACCGGATCGTTCTTTTCCATCGCCTTTGTCGCCCTGCTTGGCTTTAACATGACCAAGGCAACCGCCCATACCAAGATCCTCAACTTCACCTCGAACTTTGCGTCGCTTGTGATGTTTATTGCCGGGGGCGAGGTCGTGTGGATTGTTGGTGGCGTGATGGCGGTTGGCGCATTGATCGGTGCGCAGATCGGATCGCATATGGTGATGAAGGTGGGGGCGCGTCTGGTACGGCCGCTTTTGGTCGTCACCTCTATCGCGATTTCAATCAAGCTGATCATCGATCAGTACGGATCAACCATCAGCCACAGCTGGGATCAGATCCGCCACTGGGTCGGTTAAAGAAAACAACACCGGACATAAAGAAAACCCGTCAGCCATTTGGATGACGGGTTTTGTATTGGATCAGGCAACGTGTCAGGCAACTTGTCAGGCACTGGCACCGTTTTCGACAAGGATTTCGTCCCGGCGATCCAGCAGGTGGCTCCAGACCGTGAACAGCAAAGCCAGCACCGCAATCGCGGCCCCAAGCCACGGGATGTGCTGATAGGAAACACCCTGGATAATGGCAATGCCGCCAAACCACGCACCCGCCGCATTGCCAAGGTTAAAGGCCCCCTGATTAAGGGTGGAGGCGAGGTTGGGCGCATCGGATGCCTCGTTCACCACGCGCATCTGAAGCGGGGAGACCAGGGCAAAGGCAACCACCCCCCACAACATCACGGTTGCAACTGCCGGAATCACCGAAGTCAGCGTTTCGGTAAAGGTCGCAAGGATCGCAATCAGCAAGACAAAGGCAATGATGACGGCCGGCATCAAACGCCAGTCACCCAGACGCCCGCCGATGTAATTGCCCAAGGTCAGACCAACCCCGAACAGCAACAGCACATAGGTCACCTGACGCGGGGTGATGCCGGTAATTTCCTGAAGCATCGGGGTGATATAGGTAAAGACACTAAACATGCTGGCAGAGGCCAAAACCGAAATCAGCATGGCCAGCAAAACCTGTTTTTTGCCAAGCGACTTTGCTTCGAGCCACAGGCTACCCGTGGATGCGGCGATCTTGCGCGGCAGGGCGAAATAAAGCGCGCTGGCGGCAAAGATGCCAATGGCGACCACCGCCCAGAAGGTCGAGCGCCAACCAAGTTCCTGTCCAAGGGCGGTGCCGAACGGCACGCCCAGCACATTGGCCAGTGTCAGACCGGAAAACATCAGGGCAATGGCCTGCACGCGTTTATGCGGGGCGACAAGGTTTGACGCCACAACAGCCCCCAACCCGAAGAACGCACCATGGCAAAATGCCGTAACCACGCGCGCCATCATCAAAAGCCAGTAGTCGGGCGCAATCGCACACAGGAAATTGCCGAAAATAAAGATGGAAATCAGCAGCAGCAAAGCACGACGGCGATCCATGCGTGCCGTGGCGATCGCCAGAAACGGCGCGCCAAAAGTCACACCAAGGGCATAGCCCGTCACCAGCAACCCGGCATCGGGGATGCTTACACCAAGATCAAGCGCCACATCGGGCAAAAGCCCCATGATGACAAACTCGGTCGTGCCAATCCCGAATGACGCAAGGGCGAGCGCAAGAATCGGCAGGTTCCCGAAAAATCCGGGGCGGGTGGTGATATCGGTCATGTCAGACTATCCAGATCAACGACGGCGCGGGTGGCGCGGGTGGCGCGGGTGGCACGGCCAACGTTTTGTGCAACTGCGAGATACGCATCATGTATCAATTTTTGAAACGATTCAATTCTGGGATAACACAGTGCGCAAATCCATCGCGAAATTTGCATGGCAGCTTGTCATCCCCTGATCGGAAACCGGACAAGCTGCGCGCATTAAGGGGCTGGTATCTGGATCAGGAAAGTTCAGCGACGATCTTTTGCGCCGCCGCAACCGGATCATCGGCCTTGGTGATCGGACGGCCAATCACCAGTACGTCACTGCCCATGGCAACCGCATCCGCCGGCGTCACAATGCGTTTCTGGTCATCACTGGTTGCCCAAGCCGGGCGAATGCCCGGTGTGATCAGTTTGAAGTCCGGGCCAAGGGCCTTGCGCACCGGGGTGATTTCCTGTGCAGAACATACAACCCCGTCCAGACCGGCCTTTTGGGTCAGTTCGGCCAGTTTGACCACGCGTTCTTCAATCGGACCCTTGAGGCCGACATCATCAAGATCACCCTGATCCATGCTGGTCAGGATGGTGACAGCAATCACCCATGGCACCTCAACCCCCGCCTTGTCGGCGGCTTCGCGCGCCGCATCACCGGCACGTTTCATCATTTCCAGACCACCGGCGGCATGGACATTCACGATCCGAAGCCCCAGTGGCGTAACCGCACGGATGGCACCGGCCACTGTATTGGGGATGTCGTGATATTTGACATCAAGAAAGATCGGCATGCCTGCCTTGGCAACAGCCCGAACCCCTTGTGGCCCGTGGGCGGCGAAGAATTCCTTGCCCAGCTTTGCCCCGCCAATTACGCCAGACAGGCTGGACGCCAGATTGATCGCATGATCAAGATCAGTGGTATCAATCGCGCAGAAAATGCGGTCTTTGGCAGCAAGGGTCTGGGTCATGCGGTCCTCCATCAAGCGGGCATTGGGCGGGCAGTGGGCGAGATTAGGTCGGCCCAGATCTGTCAGGATGGCTGATAGATTTGCCGTTGCGGGCGGACCGGACATGGCTTAGCCGATTTGTGTGCAAAGGCCAATGTCAAATCAGCCCCTTGCCCTGCAAGGGCGCCATGCGCCAGACGCCCGCAGCTTGTTGTTTGTTTGGGCAAGACAGCAAAAGGGCCCCGAAACGGAGCCCTTTGACGTGATCAGCTGTGGCCGATGGCCTTTTGATCGCTATTGGGTGTGGTGTGCGTGGTGTCATCGGTTTTGATGCGCTTGAGTTCGCTATCCATACGCCGTGCGGCACGGCGGTGCTTACCCTGGAGCAACCATTCAAAGGCAAAGCCGATGCCAAGCCCGATCAAAAGCGCGACCATGATCGGCAGGAACAGCGGCAGATCAACTTCAAACGGCAACGGCCAGAGAGAAATCGTTACCAACGCCCGGTTGGAAACAGCAAAAACCGCAATCAACACGGCAAGCGGAATGGAAATAATCCAGTAAAGGAAGCGCATTACTTAGCTCCTTGTGCCGCCCCCAGGCCATCCCCGCAAAGGATGGCTCAGGACCCGGCAATAGGTCACGTTTGATGATCAGTCAGATCAGTATGGGGCAAGAACCGGACAAAAGCCATGGCGACGGTCACACAGTTTTTGTGTGTTGCGCGCCGACCAGATCGGGCAGGTTGCGGGTGACGCAGGTGCGATACGCGCCCAATCGCCGGTCAGACAAGATCAGGCAGGAATCAGTTCAAACGTTCGCGAAGCTGTTTGCCGGTTTTGAAATAGGGAACCTTTTTCTCACCGACAGGGACGGCATCCCCGGTACGCGGATTACGCCCGATACGGGCATCGCGCTGTTTGACGGAAAATGCGCCAAAGCCGCGAAGCTCGACCCGGTCGCCACGCGCAAGCGCATCAGTGATCTCGTCAAAGATCGTGGCAACAATCCGTTCAACGTCGCGCTGATAGAGATGCGGATTCATCTCGGCAAGGCGGGCGATCAATTCAGATTTTGTCATTTCCAGGCCCCATCCTGTTGAAGCTGACAGTCTCACTCAACCACGGATTAGATTATGTCTCAGAAAAGCTCTCATTCAGGTTGCCAGACCGCCAGCAAACCGTCAAGTTTAAGCCCCTCAGATGACAGCACTTTTCCAAGGTTTCCCTCAAGAACAGCACTCATCAAATCGTCTTCCGGGTACTCGATCTCAAGTGGCACTACCTGTGCATCCGTCGTGACACCGGCTTCTTCCTCAAGCCAGCGCAAGGCTTCACGACGGCCTCCAATTTCGTCAATCAATCCGTTCGCGACTGCCTGCTGACCGGTATAGACACGGCCATCGGCAAGAGTCGTAACGGTATCCACCGACATGTCGCGGCGGGTCGCGACCATTTCAACAAACACGTCAAACATGTCCGAAATCAGGCCCTGCATGGCCGATTTTGCAACATCATCAACGGGTTCGAACGGATTGGGTGCCGCTTTAAGCGGACCGCTTTTCACCGTCAGCGGTTCGACACCAAGCTTTTCAAGCGTTCCATTGAAATTCATCGACTGGAAAATCACCCCGATCGAGCCGGTAATCGTGCCACGGCGCGCAATGATATGATCTGCGGCAATCGCGGCCATATAACCGCCGGATGCGGCAACCGTACCCATTTCAGCGACAAGCGGGCGGGTTTCGCCAATGCGACGCAACGCCTCAAACAGCGTTTCACCACCAACCATGGTGCCGCCCGGGCTGTTGATATGGACAATCACACCGACAACGTCGCTGTCTTCCTCGATCGCGCGCAGCGCATCAAGAAGATAGGGATCTTCGGTGATCACGCCTTCAACGGTGACTTCGACAATCCGGGGCCCAAGGCCGCCCAGTACACTGTCCTTCACACCGGTGCCCGACAAGCCGACCACGATCACCGCAAGCACGGCAATCACCGCCACCACGCGCCAGCGAAAGACGGATTTCTTCAGTCGACGTCGATCCAGCAGGATATCGGCATCCAATGCCATCAGAGTGTTCCGGTTCTAATTGTTCAATCAAATACTTAACCGGGGTGATAACCCCGAAAACCACCTTTTCAAATGGTTTTTATCACGCCAGAAGGCAAGAACAAAAAGCGTTTAAAATCAAAATTTTCGCGAAATTCGCCGATATCGGCAGAGTCGGGCAAAAAATCCGCCCCATAAAGCCTGCGATATATAATCTGACACAACATCCAGCCCATCCGACCAATGCGCCATTCACCGGTATCATGCACATCGGTGACTGTGTTCGGCACCATCAGCACAAAAGAAAACGGGCCGCGCAATGCGCGACCCGTCTTTTCGTTCTGCAAAACTGCAGAGCGTATTTCGTCAGAGGGTGGCTTATTCGCCGCCTTCCTGCTTCTTGCGCAGAGCTTCGCCGAGGATGTCGCCGAGCGATGCGCCGCTGTCTGCCGAACCGTAATCCGCCATTGCTTTCTTCTCGTCAGCAACTTCAAGTGCTTTGACAGAGAGGGAAACCTTGCGGGTTTTGGAATCGATTGCGGTGACGCGTGCGTCGACTTTTTCACCAACTGCAAAGCGTTCCGGACGCTGTTCAGAACGCTCGCGCGCCAGCTCAGCTTTACGGATGAAGCCTTTGAGTTCGGTGTCGCCAACAGAAACCTCGATGCCACCGTCGTTCACTTCGGTAACTTCACAGGTTACAGCTTCGCCACGCTTGATGCCGGTAACGGCTTCTTTGAACGGATCGCCAGCAAGCTGTTTGATGCCAAGCGAGATGCGTTCTTTTTCGACGTCAACGTCAAGAACCTTGGCTTTGACGATGTCGCCTTTTTTGTATTCCTTGATGACTTCTTCACCAGCACGGTCCCAGGACAGGTCCGAAAGGTGAGCCATACCGTCGATACCGCCCATGAGGCCGATGAACAGACCGAATTCGGTGATGTTCTTGACTTCGCCTTCGATCTCGGACTCGACCGGATGAGCTGCCAGGAAGGCATCCCACGGGTTCGAGGTGCACTGCTTGAGACCAAGCGAGATACGACGTTTCTGGGCATCGACGTCGAGCACCATGACTTCGACTTCCTGCGAGGTCGAAACGATTTTGCCCGGGTGGATGTTTTTCTTGGTCCAGGACATTTCGGAAACGTGGACCAGGCCTTCGACACCAGCTTCGAGTTCGACGAATGCGCCGTAATCGGTGATGTTGGTGACACGACCTTCGAACTTCGAACCGACCGGGTACTTGGCTTCGACGCCTTCCCACGGATCAGCTTCAAGCTGCTTCATGCCAAGCGAGATACGCTGGGTTTCGCTGTTGAAGCGGATAACCTGGACTTTAACAGTCTGGCCGATCTGAAGGGCTTCGGACGGATGGTTGATACGTTTCCAAGCGATGTCGGTAACGTGCAGCAGGCCATCAACGCCGCCGAGATCGACGAACGCGCCGTAATCGGTGATGTTTTTGACAACGCCGTCAAGAACCTGACCTTCCTGAAGGTTCTGGATCAGTTCAGCACGCTGTTCTGCACGGGTCTCTTCGAGAACGGCACGACGCGAAACAACGATGTTGCCGCGCGAACGATCCATTTTCAGGATCTGGAACGGCTGCGGGTTGTTCATCAGCGGGGTAACGTCACGAACCGGACGGATGTCCACCTGGGAGCCCGGCAGGAACGCAACTGCGCCCGACAGGTCAACGGTGAAGCCGCCTTTAACACGACCAAAGATGGTGCCGTCGACGCGTTTGCCATCGGAGAACTGTTTTTCCAGCTCAACCCAAGCTTCTTCGCGGCGCGCTTTTTCGCGCGACAGGACGATCAGGCCATCCTTGTTTTCATAGCGGTCGACATAAACATCGACGGTATCGCCAATGTTTACTTCGCCGGTACCAAATTCTTTAAGCGGAACGCGGCCTTCGGATTTCAGGCCGACATCGACGATGGCATCATCGTCGGTTTTCTTAACGACCGAACCGGTCATTACGCGGCCGACAAAACCTTCGTCTTCCGAACCAAGGGTTTCAGCCAACAGGGCGGCAAAATCTTCGCCAGTTGAGAATTGTGCTTCTTCAGCGGTGGTCATAAACCAGACTTCCTTTCGAGTATCGTCACTGTATTCTGGCCAACCGGTTGTGTCCGGTGGTCTTTGCCGCAAAATTGCGGCGATTTGTCATTCACTGTTCAAACCCGAACGCATGCAAAGGCGAACCTTCCATACACGAAAAGGTGAACGCACAAGTCGTTCACCTTAGGAACAGGCCAAAGGACCGGTACCTCGGAATTGTTCAACGCCTGACGGTTAAAACGCCTTTTGATCAGTCATCCGCACCCATATGGGTATGGATATGTGCCATGACGGCATCGAACACTGCGTTGGCATTCAGACGGTCCGTATCAATATGGATTGCGTCATTTGCCATCTTGAGCGGTGCGACATCGCGAGCACTGTCTCGGGCATCCCGTTCTTCAAGCTCTTTAAGAACGCGCTCGTATATAGCAGCGGGATTTTTTTCCTGCAACTGTTTGAACCGACGGTTTGCACGTTCTTCCACACTTGCCGTCAGGTAAAACTTGATCGGCGCGTCCGGACAAACCACGGTTCCGATGTCACGGCCATCCAATACAGCGCCGCGCTTCCCCCCCGGCGGGGTGCGGGCAAGGGTGCGCTGAAAATCAAGCAATACGGCGCGAACCCTTGGAATCGCTGCAACTTTTGAGGCAGCGGTGCCGACTTCCTCGCTGCGCAAGGCCTCGTCCTCGAGATCGGCCGCCGTCAGATTTTCGGCTGCAGAAACCGCCACGGCTTCATCAGCCGGGTCGCCATTTTCAGCCAGAACTTTTGCGCCGGTCGCACGATAAAGCAGGCCGGTATCAAGATAGGCATAGTCCATTGCGTCTGCGACTCGACGTGCCAAGGTCCCCTTGCCGGACGCGGCAGGCCCATCAATGGCGATGATCATATGGGGTCACTCCCTGTGATTATACTGCTGCTTATATGTAAGTGCTGATCGTGACTTATATATTGGTCGGCCTGATCAGGAATGCAGGGCAAATTTCGCGCCCATATCCGCCATCAAACCTTCGAAGTTGGGGAAGCTTGTCGCAATCGGGTTGGCATCATCAACCGCAACCGGCTTTTCTGCGCCAAGACCCAGAACGAGGAACGACATGGCAATGCGGTGATCAAGATGGGTTTCCACCATGCCACCGCCCGGCACAACACCGCCGGTCACGATTAGATCATCGCCTTCGATGCGATGGATCACGCCATTGGCTTCAAGACCCGCGGCAACAGCGGCCAGACGATCTGATTCCTTCACGCGCAATTCTTCAAGATCGCACATGCGCGTTTCACCGTCGGCATAGGCTGCGGCCACGGCCAGAACCGGATACTCATCGATCATGGATGGTGCACGTTCAGCCGGAACGACAATGCCCTTGAGCCTGTTCTTGCCGGTCACCACCAGATCGCCGATGGTTTCACCAGCTTCTTCGCGCTCGTTGGTGATCGTGATGTCACCGCCCATTTCAATCAGGGTGGTGATCAGGCCAGTGCGCAGCGGATTGAGGCAGACATCACGAATGGTGACGTGGGAGTCCGGATTGATCAGTGCGGCCACCATCGGAAATGCGGCCGAGCTCGGATCGGTCGGAACCACAATATCAGCCGCCTTCATTTCGACCGGGCCGGTCAGGCTGACCGTGCGGCCACCATCGTCATTGACCTTCACATCCACATCAACGCCAAAGTGACGCAGCATGCGTTCGGTATGATCACGCGACGGTTTGGGTTCGATCACGGTGGTTGTGCCTGTTGTGTTCAGACCGGCCAGCATCACAGCCGATTTCACCTGGGCGGATGCCATCGGCAGGGTATAGGTCACTGGCTTGGCCTCATCCGTGCCAATCACCGCCATTGGCGGACGGCCGCGATCACGGGTGATGAATTGCGCGCCAAATTCGGACAGCGGATCGGCAACACGCCCCATCGGGCGTTTGCAGAGCGATGCGTCGCCTGTGAAAAACGTTGTGATCGGATGGGTGGCAACAATGCCCGCCATCAGGCGAATACCGGTGCCCGCATTGCCCATGTCAATCACGCTATCAGGTTCACGCAGCGCACCGACGCCAACACCGGTGACATGCCAGGTGCCATCCTCGTCGCGGATCACTTTGGCGCCAAGTTTGCGCATGGCATCCGCAGTTGCCAGAACATCTTCGCCTTCAAGCAAACCGGTAACCTTGGTCGTACCGATCGCCAGACCACCAAACATCAGGGAACGATGAGAAATAGATTTGTCACCCGGAACCCGGATATCACCCGAAAGCGGCCCGGCCTTGGCCGAGGAAAGCGGGCGTTTGGTTTGCGAAGAACTCATGGGCTCGTACCTGCCAGTCACTGTTTTATCATCAACAAAAAGGCTGATTGAAAAAGCGCTGCGCTGCGGCCATGTTTTCAGGCGCGCGCGGGCCTTTTAATCAGGGGACCAATGCTCTAGCACAAGCGGTTGGCACGCACCAGTATCGAACCCGAAATTCGGGATGGGAATTTGCACCAATGTGCGGCAGATTTATCCCATCTCACTACCAAAGGGAAAATCGCGCAATTTCCTTTTGACAAGGGGCCGACAAGATGGCAATTGGGCCTTTCAGACAAGACGCTGTGCGCAGCCTTGCTGCGCTTTTGCGACACAAAGTCTTTTTCTTAATTGATAACGGTAATTAAGAGGATTTGCCGTAATGTCAGCACGCGGTAAGAAACGTCACTGCCTCGCCTGTGGTACCAAGTATTACGACCTGAACCGGACCCCGGTCGTCTGCCCGAAATGCAAGACGCCCGACGGGGTGACCAAGGTCAAGAAATCCGCTGTTGCCAAACCGGCACCGGAAGAAGACGAAGACGTCGATGACGTCAACGACCTTGATGATGATGTCGATGGCGATATCGACGAGGATATCCTCGAAGATGCATCTGATCTTGGCGAAGACGACGACGATCTGAACGAAGTATACGAGCACGTCGAATCAGACGACGACGATCGCTAAGAAATTTTGAAAAAGGGTCTTGCCAATATTTGGCGAACCTTCTAAATATGCGCCGCGCCGCAGAGCCTGTTTCATCAGACTGCGTCGCGGACAAAGTGGGGCCGTAGCTCAGTTGGGAGAGCGCTACAATGGCATTGTAGAGGTCGTCAGTTCGATCCTGATCGGCTCCACCATTCAAAACCCGTTGCCTTTGGCGACGGGTTTTGTCGTTTCGTGGTGTTGCATCTATTTAAAATCGTTCTGAAGAGGATGCGCATTGTCTGCAATATGGTTTTTACGCTGGGATAAGATCGACACGCTCCAAAACATTTTGCCTCTTTCGGAATTCCTCGGAAGCAAAATGTATCAAGTCGTCCAAACGCCCCGAATCAAATGCTGGACTTTGATTGTCGAGTTCGAGAGTGGTTTCTAATACCAGAACGTGTTTTACGGGGCCGTCCGAAGACTCTAGTTTGATGTATGCTTTCTTCAAGTCAGGGTGGGAAATCATGAACTACTCACTTCCAAAAAGAGGGAGATTTTTTGATTTCTTTCCTTGGATGATTTGTTTGGCTCCATAAAATCCATCACGTATGGAGACATACTCTCCGAATCATCCAGTGTTAGAGGTTCGTCGAGCTTCCGGGCAAAATGTTTAAGAGCATCAATGTCGGATCCAGCATCAACTTCCATCAATATCTCAGTGAATGGCTGCCGCCAAAGTCTGTATATTGCCATATCCTCAAACCCTCCCGCCTCAAGATTGAACGAAAAACAAATACATGATCGCAACAAATTCTATTTAAAGTTTAATTGTTTTTCTACTTCTTCATGCGTTGGCAGGCTCTTTCCAAACCGATGTTGCACTTAATCGCAAAATCGATCAGTCAGTAGGCTAGAAAAAAGCATTTCGATTAGCGCGCAAGGAGAAGACCATGAGCAAAGTCTGGACCGTCTATTTGTCGGGCGAAATTCACAGCGACTGGCGCGAGCGCATTGAGACGGGTGTTGCGGAAGCCGGCCTTCCGGTTGATCTGGTTGCCCCTGTAACCGTGCATGAAGATTCCGATGATTGCGGCGTTGCCGTTTTTGGCGCGGAAGAAAACAAGTTCTGGCATGACCGCAAGGGCGCGCAGCTTAACGCCATGCGCACCAAGACGCTGCTGTCACAGTCCGACCTTGCCGTCATTCGCTTTGGCGAGAAATACAAGCAGTGGAACGCGGCCTTTGATGCCGGCTATGCCGCCGCCCTTGGCATTCCGTACATCACGCTTCATCCCGCCGAGCATGATCACGCGTTGAAGGAAGTCGATGGTGCGGCCAATGGTGTGGCGCGCGAACCTGAACAGGTGGTTGCGGCACTGGCCTATATCATCCGCGGTGATATGCCCAAATCATAGAACCGAACATAAAACCAGACCCCGCTGCCACTGGTTGCGGGGTCTGTTTTCCTGGCGTCGGGGTGCCTCATATGCCAGTTTGCCGGGCCATCGGGCCTGACTGCCTGGCGGTTTGGTTGACCGACACCCGATGACTTGCCGACAGGTTGTCATGTATGGCGCGTGCGATCTTGTCGCCACTTTTACGCGCTGCGTCAAAATACCCGGTGTAACCGGAACGATAGCCAGTGAACCAAAGACCGGGATTGTGACAGTCGGCCTCACCGGATGGATGAAACGGTTGCCCGTCTGATGAAACTGCGCCCAGGTGACTTAACAGCTTTTGCAATCCGGTACGGTAACCGGTGGCAGCAATGACCACATCCGGCCGCACGCGTTTGCCATCGGCCAAAATCACATCATGCCCGTTAAACGCCCTGACATTTGCCACCGCGCGAAACCGACCTTTTTTCAAGGCATCAACAAATCCGTCATCAATCGCGAAGGCAATACCATCGCGCATCAGGCGTGTTCCGCCCCCATCAGGATGGGACGGCAATCCCAATTTCGCCAAGTCGCCAAGGAAAAGCCGCTGGGTCAACCGAAACGCCTGATCAACAAGTGCGGTTGGCATCATGGCGAAACCGCGCGCCAGACGATGCAGCGGAAACCCGAAAACATGGGACGGCACCACAGCAGGTCCGTAGCGAACCGAGACAAGGACCTCGGCCGGGTTGTGTCGTGCAAGGTGGTTTAAAACATCCGAGCCCGAATTTCCGGCCCCTGCGACAAGAACACGTTTGCCATCGAACTGCGCCACATCGCCAATATCGCGGGCATGCAGCAATGTTCCCTTGAAGGTGTCCTTGCCCTGCCAGTCGGGGATATGCGGAATGCGATCCCGCCCGGTGGCGAAGACGACGTTCTTTGCCTGATAGACGGTATGTCGGGTTTCGACATGCCAGCCAAACACGCATCGCTTGATCGACAGGACCTCTGTGCTGAAATCAATCGGCACATCGATATCGCTGGCGTAATCCTCCAGATAGGAAATGACGCTGTCACGTTTGAGAAAGACACCATCGCCTGTCGGCGGCTTGCGACCGGGCAGACATGCGAAATGCCGATGAATGTTCAGGCGCAAAGCCGGGTGGCGTTTGCGCCAGGGTTCGGCCACACGGGTGTGAGCTTCGAGGATACGGGCAGAAATGCCACGCCGGGCAAGTGCCCTGGCACAAGCAAGCCCTGAAAGGCCCGCCCCAATAATCAGGACATCATCCTGTTTCACGGCTTCCATCATTTTTGTCCTTGGAATTCGGGGTCATCAAGTGTCTGAAAGTTGTGGCGCTGCGGGTGCCCCCTCAGGGGAGGGGAAATAAATGAGGGAGCGCACCGCAGACACCACTCAAAGCGCGGAAATGCTGCCAACAGCCAACATTTCACGGCTTATCCTCAGACCCGGCCAACAAAGTATGCGTTGATCGGATCATGGCTGAGGCGATGGGTTTCAAGCGATGAGAACCCGGCAGTTGTCAGGTATTCCTGCGCGGTTTCAACACCCCACATTGCACCAAGACCGGGACCACCCTGACCGATGGAAATCGGTGTGCAATGCATGCTGGAAAGCGTGAAGAGCAGGGGCGCAAACGGGTTTTCGATGTTCTTTTCCAGATCCCGTGAACCACCGATATCCTGCATCAGAAATACACCGTCTTTTGCCAATGAGGCCCGGATCATTTTCAGGAAACCTTGTGGGTCTTTTTGATCATGCACAGCATCAAAGGCGGTAATCAGATCAAAGGAACCAATGGAGTCCTGATCCGACAGGTCTTTGGCGACAAAGAAAAGGTTATTGAGTCCCTTGTCACGGGCTTCAATCCTTGTTGGCGCAAAGGCATCCTCACACAGATCGAAACCAGTAAAGGTGCTGTTGGGGAAGATTTCGGCAAGCTTCAGCATTGCCCGTCCCGCGCCACACGCAACATCCGCCACCTTGATCCCGGCCGTCAGTTTTTCATGCAAGCCCGGAACAATCGGCAAGATACCCGTTTCGAGATTGGCGACAACCAATTGCGCGCTGTCTTCGGCCATGACTTCGTGGAAACGATTAAAATGACCGTAGTGAAGCCCCTCGCCGGATCCAAACCGGATCAGAATTTCGTCCTCTACCGACGCAGTGACACCAATGAACTGGCTGGTCACGGCAAGGTTATTCGGGGATGCAGCACGGGTTAAGAAGGCTGCGTGTTCACCGGGCAGCGTATAGGTCCGAGCCACCGGATCATAATCAACAACCTTGGCTGTCACCATGACACCAAGCCATTCACGAACATAACGTTCGCGGCAATTGGCCAGATCTGCCAGTTCGTAAGAGGTTACGCCGGGGTTATCTGCCAACGTATCAAAAAGCCCCAGTCGATGCCCCACCGAGGTCATCAACACCATCGCTGCATCTGATAGGGCATCAACAAAACGGGTGGCGAAGGCTTCCGCCTTGGCTTCATCGAATGTCGTAATTTTTTCCTGAACAGTCATTTCGCTCTCCAACATCAATACGGCGTCGTTTGTGCGCCGCTTACGAAGTGGGTATAGACGGCCCAACCAAAGGGTTGTAGAACGCAAAAAGACCAAACCGGTGATTATCAGACACATTTATGGGAAATGTTATGCAGATACCGATAAAAACAGTTATTATCGGAAGCCCGCATGTTGGAACTGCAGTTGCTTTCTCGATTCTTGATGTGCTGGCTTCTGTTGGACGGGACTGGGAGCTCCTGCATGGTGTCACTCCGTCTCCCAAACCATACTTTCAGGCGAGCCTGCGCACGCTGGACGGTGCACCATACCTTGACGTCAATGGCCGCAAGGTCACACCTGACGACCGTATTGATGCGGAACCGTTGCCCGATCTCGTGATCGTTCCCGATATCCATGCAGACTTTTCTCAACCACTTCCAAAGGATTTGGCAGGGCTGGCAGACTGGATTGCAAAAATTCACGCCACGGGTGCAACAGTCACATCGATATGTTCAGGGACATTTTTGTTGGCTGCAAGCGGTGTTCTCGATGGCAAGGAAGCCACGACACACTGGGGAGTTGCCGATATCATATCATCCCAGTTTCCAGACATTCGAATTTGCAAGGAACGCATACTGTGCCCAGCCGGTGAGGGTCACAACCTCATCACAGCGGGCGGGGCATCTTCATGGGCCGATCTGATCCTGTATTTGATTGCACGACTTGTAGACCCTGAAGCCGCAAGACGGGTCGCCAAAGTATGGCTGCTGAACACACATAATGATGGCCAACTTAATTTTGCCTCTTTGGCCAATGCGCGCCAGCACGAAGACAAAATCATAACCAATGCACAAGTATGGCTTTCCGAGAACTATATGAATGCATCGCCCGTCACAGAGGCGGTGGAACGCAGCGGGATGTCCGCACGCGGCTTTTTGCGCCGTTTCCGTCGGGCAACGGGCCAGTCGCCGGCCGAGTATATTCAATGCTTGCGCATTGAAGAGGCCAAACAACTGCTTGAAACCACCCAAATGGCCATCGACGACATTGCAAACGATGTCGGGTATTCCGAACCATCAAGCTTCCGGTCTGCCTTCCGCAAACATGTCGGGATGTCTGCATCGGTTTATCGGCGCAAATGGCAGGCACTTAATGTTTCGGCGGCTAAGTGACTTTCGCCGCGGCAGAAACGGCAAAGGCCCGGATGCGCTTGATGGCTTCGCGAAGTTCTTCGTCGGGGACGGTCAGCGCCACGCGGATCAGGTTTTTGGCATTTTCGCCAAAAGAAGCACCGGGCATGACGGCAACGTTTTGATCATCCAAAAGCCCCCAGGCGAACTCTTCGCCATTCATGCCGGTGGCACCGACATCAATCATGGCAAACATGCCGCCTGATACCTTGCCCGGTTTAAGCACATCGCAGCCGGCAAGTTCGGTTTCGATCATGTCCACGCGCGCAGCATAGCTTTTGCACATACGCGCGGCCGTATCGAAATTGCCGCGAAGTGCCACCTCGGTCGCATCGGCGATGAAGGGCTGATTGCCAAACAGGATGGTTTCGGAAATTGGCAGGACTTTGGTACAGAGTTCTTCGGGGCCAACGGCCCAGCCACTGCGAAAGCCGGTGGCAGCAAAGGTTTTCGAGATCGAGGATGTGACGATGGTGCGATCACGCAGCTCTTCGATTTCAAGCGGGGAGGCAAAGGTGCCTTCAAACACCAGATCCTCATAGACCTCGTCACAGACAATCCACAGATCATGTTCGATGGCGATCTTGCCAAGTTCGACCAGTGTTGCGCGATCCAGCAGCGCGCCGGACGGATTGTGTGGCGTGTTAAGCAGCAACACACGGCTGTCCCTGGTGATGGCCGCGCGCAGGTCATCGGGTTGCATGATAAAGCCATGCTCGATCGACAGCGGAACCGATTGCAGTTCTGCGCCCGATGCACGGATTACCCCGGCATAGGTCGCGTAATAGGGATCACCAACCAGCACGCCTTGCCCGGCATCCACAAGAGCCGTCATGACGGTATAAAGGGCGGTCTGCGTGCCGGGGAAACACAGGATGTTTTCAGGCGTAACATCCGGCCAGACGGGTTTGTATTTTTCCACCAGCGCATCAAGCAACCCGACCTCGCCCCGACCATTGGAATAATGGGTGCGGCCACGCCGCATGGAGGTCTCGCACGCGTCGATCAGGGCCGGATCGACAGGAATGTCAGGTTCACCAATTGTCAGTTCGATGATCTTGGCACCTTCGGCCTCGCGATCACGGGCGGTGTTGTGGACGGCCCACTTTGCCCCACCCAGTTCGGCAAGACGATCGGTAATCTTCGCGTATCTCATGACGGTTTACTTTGTTGTGTGGGATGTTGGGTGGATTGCAGTGCGATATCGGGCGCAGACAGCGCCCCGGCCGGTAAATCAAGCAAGCGTTCGGCAGCACCCGTGATCAGATCGGGCAGGATATCCTGCGCATACAAGCCGGAATTAAGCGCCCCTTCCATCCAAAGGCCATCAATCAGGCCATTGAGGGCAATCGCATGGTTGCGACAAATCGTAACGCTATAGGGACAACCGTGCTGGATCAGGACCGGTTCGATCAGGATTTCAAGCACATTGAGAAACTCGCGGTAGCCATCGCGATGTATTTCGGCGAAGCCCGGATCATGGCGCACCCGGCCAATGAAGGTCGCCCATAGCGAAACCGTTTCTTCGTCCATGTTCGGCTTGGTCATATTTGCGCGCAGGAAGCTTGCCAGTTTGGCTTCTGGTGTGCCTTCGGTGGCACGTGCGCTTTCACTGGCCTGTGCCGTCAGTTGCCCGACCAGATAGGCATAGGCATTGCGGATCATGTCATCCTTGCTGCCGAAATAATGGCGCACCAGCCCGACCGTCACCCCGGCTTCCTCGGTGATTCGGCGCACCGATGCCCCATGCAGCCCGTGGCGCGCGACACATGTCAATGTCGCTTCCATCAAACTGCGGCGGCGCACATCAAGCGACAGGCGTTGAAATGTTTTTCGGCTCATTCCCGGTTCCCGAAAGGATGACGAATCGCAGGCCGACAGGAAGGCGACGGCACACTGTTATACAATTGAATAATTTCAATTTGGTTTCAAGACCGCAATTGGGTGCGACCATGCCCAACAGACCGGTCAGTAGCCCTGACCGCGGCTGACAGCGAGGCTAAGCGGTTTGCCAGCATGCAATTCACGCGCGGATTGCAGGGCCTGCTCGGCGACGATATGCGGCGTCGTATCACTGGCGATATGTGGCGTGATGCGCAGGCGCGGATCCGTCCAGAAGGGATGGTCAGATGGCAACGGTTCAGTGCGAAACACATCAAGAGTCGCCCCGGCAAGCTGACCACTATCAAGGGCCGCGACCAGATCATCCTCGACCAGATGTTCGCCGCGTCCGATCTGGATCAGCCAGCCACCCCTGGCCATTTTTGAAAACAGTTCGGTATTGAGAACATCCTCTGTCTCGGTTGTGAGCGGCAAGACATTGATGACAACGTCCTGTCCGGCCACTGATTGCAGAACCGAGTCGTTACCGGTGAAATATTGCACGCCTTCGACCGGATCACTCGGGTCCCGCCGACACGCCACCGAAACGCTAAAGCCAGAAGCCGCCAGGGCCTGAACAACACATGCCCCCATGGATCCATGGCCAAGCACGGCAACCTTAAGATCGCGTGGCGGGCGGATCGCGGGCGGGGCCCATTCCGCCCTGGCCTGATTTTGCTGCATCTGGGCAAAGCCGCGTTCGACATGAACCACTTCATGCACGGCATAACCCGCCATCAAATGTGCCTGATTGGGGTCGCGCACCCGACAAATCGCGACATCCTTGCCCAAGCCGGGATGTTTAAGCAAATCATCGACACCGGCGCCAACCGACATCGCCATTTCAATGTTGAGATAGGGCGAAAAAGCCGCCGGACCCGGCAGCCAGCAAACCGCGAACCGGATCAGATCCGGGTTGGTGACTTCTTCGGGCTTGAGCAGGCGGACATCCGGGGCCGCATCCCCGAAATCAAGCGAATAATAGCTTTTGAGATCCATCGAATCGCTAAGAAGAACACCATAAATCGGTTCTGCCGCCGCCATCAGTCAAAGCCCCCTGAACAGTCATTTTCAGCGCCATTTCCCCTGATTGTCGCACCCGATTTACGGGTACGAACACAAGAAAATTTGCGCTTTGGTTCCATCCTCAGTTAAACAAGTGTATATCAAAGAGTAAAGCCGTTTGATCAGATCAATGGAGTCCGGGATGCATATCGCAACACAGAAGGACGCCCCCACCAGCGTCATGAGCGACACCGAAATCAGCGAGGCTGAAAAGCAGTGCCGCATCGAACTTGCCGCCTGTTACCGGCTTGCGGCGCATTACAAGATGACGGACACGATCTATACTCACATTTCGGCCCGCGTTCCCGGCGAGCCGGGGCATTTTCTGATCAATCCCTATGGGCTGATGTGGGAGGAAATTACCGCTTCTTCGCTGGTCAAGATCGATGTCGACGGAAACAAGGTCGCCGACAGCCCGTACCGGGTAAACCCGGCAGGCTTTACCATTCACAGTGCAGTACATATCGGGCGTCATGATGCCGCCTGGGTGATGCATACCCATACACGGTCGGGATTTGCAGTTTCGTGCCTTGAAGAAGGATTGATGCCACTTAACCAGATCGCGCTGCAGTATTACGGGCAGATCGGGTACCACGACTACGAGGGCATCGCGCTTGATCTTGAGGAGCGCGAGAGAATCGTTGAAGCACTCGGTACAAACATCGCCCTGATCTTGCGCAATCATGGCCTGTTGACGGTTGGCGCAACCGCCGGACAAATGTTTTCCAACATGTTTTATCTCAATCGCGCGTGCGAGATTCAGGAATCCACTTTGGCGATGGGACGTCCGCTTCGGGCCATTGATGACACCATCATCAAACGCGTTTCCGAACAATTCAGCCAGATGGCCTATGACGACGGGGACGTTGCTCTGGAATGGGACGCGCAAATGCGCCTTGCCGACCGGCTGGACCCCGGTTTCCGCGACTAGGACATCACACCACGGCAATGCATTTCGCCCTTCGCATGTGCGGTAAGTGCTTGCTGATTTTCATATTTTTGGAACCATCGTCCAACCTGTCCAAATCTTTGGGCGGGAACGGGGGATCTTTGTGATCAAAATTTAATCTCTTAGACCAATTGCGCAAAATATAACCAAATACGTCCTTGACACCCACCCGCCGACTGCTACGATTGAATTCAACAAGGTTGATCCGGAGAATTTTCCGGTGTGTTCTGGTCAAGGTTCAGCAACCATCACGCGATGTGATTTTGCAACCTACCGCATTGAAAATAATGACTTGTGCTGCCGCGCGACAGTCGCAATGCGATATGACATTCAAGGCCAGAACGGGTTGATTGCCAAAATCAGCCTCAAGACCGCCCAGCCGACAGAGCAGGCCTTTGGATCAGGCCATCTGTCACGCCATGGACACCACCAAGAGTGGTTTGATGCTGGGATCGCGCGATGGTCGAAAGTGTTTCTGTTCGTTTGCCCACATCGAATGCGGGCATTGGAAACACGTCATGCTGCGGCATTTATACCGTTCCCGGCGGTATGCCGAAGCTCCTGCTCGCCAGACAAGGAGAAGACAACATGCAAGTATCGAACACAATTGATTGTAACGGTCTGTCCCCGGCCCCGACCCTTCTGCGGATCATGCAGGCACTGGTTGGCCGTGAAGACGGCGCATCGCCGCTTAATGTTCTGGTTGGATCAGATTGCAATTGTGAACGACTGGCAGACTCGCTTGGTCCGCTGGCCGAAGAGGTTCAGCTGGCAAGTGATGCAAAGCAGTTTGCCGCGGTAAACTGACAGGCGCACAGTCGCCTTGCCCAGACCGGCAACCGTCGCCGGCAATCTTCCCGTCCATGATGCCAAAATGGCATCCCGTCGCTTTGAAGTGGGCGCGACGGTCATAAAATAAAGAACTGCGCATCGGCACAGGGGTGTCGATCACGGCTGCCGTCACAGGGGCCGGTCACACCAAAGCATCTGGCTGCCTTGTCGCCAAATGTCTTGGTGGTTTTGACATGACCGACTGCGTCCTGCGACCAGATGATGCGCAAAAAACAGGAAGTATTATGTTAGAGACCGCCGAAGAGAGCAGTGAGACACCCAGTCGATACGAAAGCGATCCCGAAACACCCGACTTCGCCTTTGATCCCGAAGATCCATGGACACAAACCTTTCAGGAAGGCCTTTCGCGTGCCGACCTTAAAGGCAAAACCGTTTACGAGGTCGGGGTCGGCACAGGCATCAACGTTGCCTTTATCTTGCGAAATTGCGGCGTCAAACGCGTTTATGGCAGTGACCTTGATCCCCGCCTTGTCGTTCTGGCAGAACGCAATATCAAAAGCCTTTCCCCGGAACATGCCAGACATTTCGAACCGGTCCACGGCAGTGTCAGCCTTGTCGATACGGACGAAGCGCGCGAAAAAGTCGGCAAAACCGATGTGGTGATTGCCTGTATTCCGCAGGTGGGCGAACCCAGTGACGAACGCCTGACCGCCTTTCGCGAGGCGCAATCGATTGAACTGGCCGAAGGGGCTGGCGACGAGGCCGAAGACCATATTGCGCATTATTATCCCTGGAGCCTGTTTGACGACTATCCCTACAACTCGGTGGGCCTTGGCCTGAACGAGGCATTGATGCGTCGTATTCGCGAACATGCGCCCAAGGCCGAACTGGTGATGAATTTCGGTTGTCGCATCGGGACCGAGATTATTTGCGAATGCTTTGAAGCCAATGGCTACAAGCCAGAAAAGATCGCGTCAAAAATCGTGCTGCAACATGCAGGGACGGATATTTCGTTCTTTGTCATGCTTGAAAAGGCGCTGAGCGGGACCGGACTTGAAAAGCAACTGGTCTGCAAATTCTATGGCGACCCGGAAGGCAAACAACCGCTTTCGGCCACCAAGGCACAGGAATTGATCAACAAGGACCCGAATGTCCCGCTTTATCACGAAGTGGCGGTTATTCGCGGCGTGCCTGTCTAGGGCCATCATCCGGATCAGATACAACAACACCCCGTCACTAGTGGTGACGGGGTGTTTTGTGTATGGACAGTCTAAACGGCAATTTAATGCAGAGTCCGGTTAATGCAGAGTCTGGCCCGCTGCCTGATCAGGATCCACCGGCATGATCAGATCACCGGCCATATGCACCAAGACATCACTGGCACGTGCGACAAGAATGCGGCCTTCGACCGGGTTTCCCTTTTCCTGTCGCAAGACCCCCATCGCATCCGAGACCAGATCAAACCCGCATTCGGTCAACCATTCACCGATGGCGCGCCCGTGATGGCGGAACCGCTGGCCGGGACCAAGATCAAACGGGAAGACATCCCCTTCTTCGAGACTGAAGACAATCAACCCACCGGGTTTCATCCGCGCATGTGCAGCTCTGAGCGCCGGGGCAAGGTCCCCAAGGTAATTCAGAACATCTGCAGCAATCACCAGACTGTAATCCCCGCCAATTTCCGACGGAATGTCGGTGATGTCACCAGCGATCAAGGTGCGATAAAGCCCCTTGGCGCGCGCACGGTTGATCATGCGTGGCGACAGATCAATGCCGTCAATCGCATCGACATACCCTGCAAGGACCTCCGCCACGAGGCCGGTACCACAGCCAAGATCAAGCGCTTCGAGCGGGCGCGGCATATTGGGCAAGTGAGCACGGATGGCCTCAAACAACAATTCCGGTCCGCGATAGGCCAGACGGTCACGCAGGCTGATTTCAAAGCGCGGCGCATAATCATCGAACAACGCGCGGACGTAATCCGGCGGCAATCGATCACGCAGGGCAGTGGCACCCAGCAATGTCAGGCGCACTTCCGCACCCATGCGATCCGCAGGATCAAGCATCAGATACTGGCGAAAGGCCTCTATGGCGTTTTCGTGTTCACCCGCACGTTCATACATGTCGCCCAAGCTGAAATGGGCTTCGTCCCATTCGCTGTCGGCTGCCAATGCAGCACGCGCAACATCAATCGCAGCGATGTAGTCGCCCTGCGATACCAGCGCCAGCGCGACATCAAGCCGCCGACTGGCCGACATACGATCCTTGCTCATCTATGTTCAGAAGTCCGAAAGAGGGTGTCGGCCACCAAGCCGAAACCACTGCCAAAGATAGTGCTGTATCTTCCTATTTTGGAACTTTGGCAAGATAGATAAAATACAATAAAATCAGATGCTTAATTTGGGTCGTGCTTTTGCACCCCACCATAATCGGTTTGAGGTCATCCAACGGATGGAGATTTCGCCTTTTAGTCGTTCTAAATCATGGCTGTATGGCTACGCTTCCCTGGGTCGCTGAGAAAATTATTCTCATGACCGTTGATAAAATCAATTGATTATCATACATTAATATAAATTCTGATTTCGATGGATGAAACGATGGAAAACTTCACGCCGATTTCCGCCCTGATTGGCGGTGGACTTATTGGATTGGCGTCCGGCCTTTATCTTTTGCTTAATGGTCGGATTGCCGGAATCAGTGGCATCCTTGGCGGTCTGTTAACACCGACCAAAGCAGGTGCAGCTGTTTTTGAACGTCTTGCCTTTGTAATTGGCCTGATTGCCGGTCCGTTCATTTTGATGAACGCGACCGAGATTGAAGCCCAGAGTGTGGTGACCAGTTCGCTGCCGGTGATTGTTGTTGCCGGTCTTCTTGTTGGACTGGGCACCACGATCGGCAGCGGCTGCACCAGTGGTCACGGTATTTGCGGGCTTTCGCGCTTTTCGCTGCGATCGCTGGTCGCAACCCTGTCCTTCATGATCGCTGGATTTGTCACGGTTCTGGTGACCCGACATCTGATGGGGGGCATGTGATGCGTACGATTGTTTCCCTGATTTGTGGCACCATTTTTGGCTTTGGCCTTTATATTTCGGGCATGATCGACCCGCAGAAGGTGCTGGGTTTCCTTGATATTTGGGCGATTGCCGATGGTGGATGGGACCCGAGCCTTGCCTTTGTGATGGGCGGTGGTCTGGCGGTTGCCATTCCGATCTTCCAGTTTGCGAAAAACCGGACTGAGGCCGTTTGTGGCGGCGAGATGAACCTGCCGACCAATCGCGCCATTACCACAAAGCTGATTGGCGGTGGCGTTTTGTTTGGCATCGGCTGGGGTCTGGTGGGTTACTGCCCGGGCCCGGCATTGAGTGCACTGGCATTCGGACATACGGACACAATCATTTTTGTGGTCGCGATGATTGTTGGCATGGGCAGTGCCCGTGTTCTTGGCCTGAACAAATAAGCCTGAAAAAATCACCTGCGGCCAACCTGCCCCCCGGCCAAATGGTCGCAGGTTGTGCAACCGCCCGTGCATCCCGCCGGGCGGTTTCGCATTTCCCGTCATATTTTGCATAAAATCTCGCAGCACCGGGCTTGTCTTTGGCGTTAGAATCCCATAACTCAGCAACAGCGCCACATTGACGACCACAGAGGTTTTTGCATGAAGATCGGCATTCTTGAGACCGGATTCGCCCCGGAAGAACTTCGCGACGATTTTGCTTCCTACCCCGGCATGCTCGAAAAGCTGCTTGGCGACGTTGACCCTAGCTTGGAGTTCGAGACCTGGACTGTGCTGGAGAATGTTTTCCCTGCCTCAATCAGCGATGCGGATGGCTGGGTAATCATGGGCTCCAAACATGGGGTCTATGAAAACGCACCATGGATGATCCGCCTGCAGGAGTTCCTGCGTGAGGCGGTTGGCGCTGGTCAGCCGGTCTTTGGCATCTGTTTTGGTCATCAGATCTTGGCAACGGCACTTGGCGGCAAGGTCGTTAAATCTGACAAAGGCTGGGGCGTTGGTGCACATGAATATGCAGTGGACGCCAGCAACAGCGACTGGCTTTCTGATAGCCCGGCCACCATCCGTATCAATGCCTTCCATCAGGATCAGGTGGTAGAGCCCCCGAAGGATGCGACTGTTTGGGCAAGCTCGGATTTCTGTCCCTTTGCCGGTTTGCAATATGGCGATAACGCCGCCTCGATCCAGCCCCACCCGGAATTCATGAAGCCTTATGAAACAGCCCTTTTGCAAGCACGTTATGACCTGATCCCTGACGACGTGCATGAGGCGGCAATGAAATCGCTTGAAACCCCGATCACAAGCACGGATTTTGCGCGCTCTATGGTCAAGTTCATGACCCAGAAGCGCATTCGATCTGCAGCCTAGGCCAAGATCATACCGGTTACGAACCACGCCAAATCAACGAAAGCCATCAGATGTCCTGATGGCTTTTTTCGTGCCTGAAGAGGCAAAACACTTTATCAACCAAAAGTATTGCATGATCCTGCCACAACAGGACGGCGCCAAAAGGACATGATCGACCACAGAATGTCGACGCCTGTTTGGACTGCGTGAGGTTGGACCGCGTGAGAGATGAGCAAGTGAAAAACGGGCACATGAAGCGATGATTCAGAATTTGCGGCTGTATTCCGGCCTGACCATGTTTGCCTATGTGCTGACCCATCTGTTGAACCATGCCGCAGGCATCGTTTCACCGGAACTGATGGAGACTGTCGGGGAATACACCACCGAGATCTGGCAGTTCCCGCCGCTTGAGATCCTTTTGCTGGCCGCTCTTGTCACGCATTTTTTGCTGGCAACGGCGCGGTTGACCAGCCGCCGTACTTTGCGCCTGCGCAAATCTGAGTGGGCCCAGATGATCTTAGGCCTGTGCATTCCATTCCTGCTGTTTCGTCACATCATCGCCACCCGGATCATTGATCTGGGCTTTGACGTCGCATCACCGTTCGAGCGCGTTCTGCTTGATCTGGCGGTCTTCATTCCGTTTCAGGGCATCTTGCAGGCGATCACGGTGATTGTCGTCTGGGCACATGGCTGTATCGGTATTCATTTCTGGCTTCGGGTCAAACCGTTCTATCCGAAATGGCGCAACACGCTTGGCACGCTTTCAATCCTGATCCCGACACTGGCACTTGCCGGTTATGGGGCAGCCGCGGCCGAGGTAATCCGCCGTGCGGAGGAAGGCGGACGCAAATATGTATTTGGCGTGCTTGATGCCGCCAATGTTAACCAGGCAGCCATCAACTTTTATGAAAATGCCATTCTGCCGTTCTCGATCATAAGCATCGCGCTTGCCCTTGCACCCTTTGGGGTCCGTCAGATCCGCCAGACCATTGATCGCGTCAGGCGTGGGCCGATGCTAAGCCTGCCCAATGGCCGGTTCGTCCGCGTCCCCCCCGGTGCCACAGCACTGGAAGCACTGCGCGACGCGGGTGTCCCGATGGCATCGGTTTGCGGTGGACATGGGCGCTGCACCACATGTCGTATTCATTGCGGATCGGGCACGGATCAACTGGCGGAACCCGGCCAGATCGAGGCAGCAGCACTCAAAAGCATTCAGGCCCCCAAGGGCATGCGCCTTGCCTGTCAGATCCGACCACAGAACGACCTGGCGGTTGCACCGCTTTTGCCGCCCAACGCCACCGCGCGCGATGGACGGCGTCCCGGCGGGCTTTCGGGCAGTGAAAGACAGGTTGTTTGCATCTTTATCGACTTGCGCGATTCGACCAAGCTCGGTGAAAGCAAGATGCCTTATGACGTGCTTTTCATCCTTAATCAGTTCTTTGCCGAGATGACCGAGGCACTGCGGGGCACGGGTGGCTATTATGCGCAGTTTACCGGTGATGGCCTGATGGCGCTTTACGGACATGAAAGCGAAGATACAGAACGCACCATCTTGCAGGCCTTTGAAGGGGCGGCTGAGATGCTGCGCCGGATTGAAGGATTGAACCTGCATCTGAAATCCGAACTTCCCCATCCTTTGCGCATCGGGATTGGCATCCATATGGGCAAGGCCATCGTCGGGGAAATGGGCCCGCCCGGCCGCGAGAATATCAGTGCAATCGGCGACACAATCAACACCACCGCGCGTCTGGAAGCCGAGACCAAGGGGCACGGGGTGCCATTGGTTATTTCCAAAACGCTGTTTGATCACGGGCCGATTCCCTTGCCGGAAAATGCGGTGAAACATGAAGTTGCGCTTCGCGGCAAGGACCAGTCGGTGGCCTATTATGCGCTTGAAGCCATGCCCGATCTCACACAGGCAGGCAAATAGGTCACATCCGGTCTGCGCAATGCAGGCAAGGCTTGACTATTGATGGGAAAACCACATTTATTTAGTCAGGGTCTGAACCCTAGATGAAACGTTCGATGCCGAATGCTTCGGGTCGAACAAACGGGTGCCCAAAACGCAAATTGCGCGGGATCCGAACATAACCACACTCGCTCTGACGGAGGAGGTGCTGCAATGTCGCGAATATCAATGTTTAACAGCCCATTGCTTTTGGGCTTTGACCAGATCGAACGCGTTCTTGATCAGGTATCAAAAACCAAAGCCGAGGGCTATCCACCCTATAACATCGAGCAGATCGGTGAGAACAAACTGCGCATTACCGTCGCAGTTGCCGGATTTGCCGAAGACGACCTGTCGGTAACCACCGAGGACAACCAGCTGATCATCCGGGGCAAACACACCGATGATGACAGTGAACGGGTCTATATCCATCGTGGCATTGCGTCACGCCAGTTCCAGCGGTCCTTCGTTCTTGCAGAAGGCATCGAAGTTGTTGGGGCGCATCTGGATAACGGTCTGTTGCATGTTGACCTTAACCGACCCATGCCGGAACCGGTCGTGCGTGAAATCGCGATTGGCTCGAACAAG
Source organism: Thalassospira sp. MCCC 1A01148 (assembly GCF_001613795.1). GTDB lineage: Bacteria > Pseudomonadota > Alphaproteobacteria > Rhodospirillales > Thalassospiraceae > Thalassospira. Next base: position 1,446,897 of record NZ_LPVZ01000020.1, on the reverse strand, counting down.
AAAAAAGCTGTGCCTTCCAAAACCATCGACATGACAGTCGAGGAAGAGGACAGCAATGCCGATACCAAAAACGGCAAAGCCTAACCAAGGAGTGGTTTAAATGACAAATCGAACAGCCAACCACGATAGCAAAAGCGACCAGCGCATCGGCCAAGACACCGGCCTTTTGTCAAATGGTGATTTCGCGCTGTTGGGTATTCATGACTTTGCCTATGTGCGTCAGGTCCCCAATACCGAAGAAGACAGTGATGAAATGGTTTATGGCGTGTTTACCGCCGACGGGACCCACATCGCGTCATTCGAAAACCATGCCGTCGCGGATGCTGCCATCCGCCAGCATGATATGGAACCGCGCGCGGTTCACTAGGTCGTCTACAACGTTAAGATGCTTTTGAAGTACCCGCCCCGCCGGGTACTTTTTTCAGTTCATTCGGAGGTTTGACCAAGTTGACCGACACGTCGAACGAGAAAGCATCGAAAACACTGTCAGAGCTGCATAACTGGCGCCTGATTCGCAATGCTCGCGGGCACGCGGATGCCCCTTTGATGGTGCTGTCGCACGGGTTCGGGACCGATCATCGTAGTTGGCGACTGTTGTTGCCAGACCTTCTCAAACATTACGATATCGGGGTGTATGACCTCGCAGGGGCAGGCCCGAACAGCAGGGCAACATTCGAAGACGGAAGACATACATCCATTACCGCTTTTGCCGACGATCTGATAGCGATCCTTGATGAACAAGGCATTTCATCTACAAAAATACTGACACATTCCGTGAGCGGTATGGTTGCCTTGATCGCGGCCTCCAAACGCCCCGAGATATTTGATCATATTTCCATGATTGCGCCTTCACCGCGCTATCTCAATGAAGGTGACTATCACGGCGGTTTCTCCCAAGATGATCTCGATGGTCTTTTTGGCGCAATGGAAGCAGGTTACGAAGATTGGGCAAACGGGTTCGCCCCGGTGATTGTCGGCGACGAATTTCCCCTGTTCGTTCGTGAATTTGCGTCCGGCCTTCTGGCCATGCCAACCCAAACCGCACTTAAGATAGCACGGTTCATTTTTCAGTCTGACTTCCGCGATATCCTGCCAAAAATTACTATCCCAACCACAATCATTCAACCCGCCCGGGATCCCGCCGTACCGCTGGAAGTTGGTCATTACCTGAATGCTAAACTTGCCAACAGCACGTTACACATCATCGATTCATACGGCCACCTGCCACAACTGACAGCACCCTATGAGGTGCTTTATTGCCTGAAAGAAAGCATGCCCGAATAAATAAGGTGCTCTCCGATATGGCCTAGCGGATTTCGATGACTTCGCCGGGTGCGGCGATGCGGACCTGCTCGTTTCCACGCAGCAACTGGGCCATTTCCGCGCGGACATTGCGTTTGATGTGATAAAGCCAGAATCGCGCGCCGGGCATGTCCGATGCCAGTTTCAAAACCGTTTCCAGATCACAATGGGCTGCATGTTGCGGATCATGCTTGATCAGATAGGTTTCCTGAAACACGAGATCTGCACCCGTAAACAGGGCGGCGGTATCGGCCGTTACATTGCCATCCCCGGAATAGGCAAATCCCTTGTCGGCATAGCGCAGCAAAATCGAATGGTTCTGAACGCTGTGGTCTGACCGGGCAAAGCGACATTCAAACGGCCCGATCATGTCGGTGTCGGCAATTGAATGCCAGATGATGGTAAACGGCCAGGCTGACCCAAGCCCGGTAAAGCCGAGCTCCATCAGTTTTTCAAGATGAGTGCGCAATTGCGGGCTGCACAGAATACGCAATGGTTTGGATCGCCCGTCATCACGCCAGTTCAACATGATCGGTACCAGACCAAAAACATGATCAGGATGCATATGCGTAAAATAGATCGCATCAATCGCATCCGGATCGGGGAATTTCCCCATCAGTTGCCCGGCAACCGTGGCACCGCAATCGATCAACAAGCGAAAATCGCCCGCAGACACCACAACCGACGAATTTTCAAAGTTCGGGTCGAATGCCTCGCCGACACCCAGAACATCAATGCGCAGATGATCGCTGTTCATTGCCTTATTGCCCCGTATTTCCCCAGCACATGCGAACTATATCAGCTTGACCAACCATAAGCCGACATTCTTGTGATGTTGTCATCCACAACGCAAGTGGTTCCGGGCAAGCCGCAATGATCATCTTCGAACTGTCATAATCAACAAAAATGGGCAGAGCCAAATGGCCCTGCCCATAAAATGCATATTTTGGTTCGAGTCGCTTGTGATCAGCGTGCAAGCACTTCGGCAGCCTCGCGGGTACGCTGCACCGATGCTTCAACCGTTGAAGTCGTTTCACGAATCGCTTCAAGATTACTCGACATTCCCTCGACCGAATGTGCCATCTCACGCACACTCGCACTGACGTTTTCAGTTACGGCTGTTTGCTCTGTCACCGCCGAAGAAATACTGGTCACATCGTTTCGAACTGTTTCGACCGAACCGCGAATGGTTTCAAGTGCTCCGGCGACTTCCGCAGAAATATCCTGAATACCGGTAATTTCCTGCGTGATGTCTTCGGTTGCACGGGCGGCCTGATTGGCAAGGTTCTTGACCTCGTTGGCGACCACGGCAAAGCCCTTGCCCGCTTCACCTGCACGCGCACTTTCAATCGTCGCATTCAGCGCCAGCAAGTTGATCTGCCCGGCAATGTCACGGATGACTTCAACGATATTGCCCATTTGATCGACCACACCGGTCATGCGCTGGGTCATTTCATTGGCCGTGTTGGTCTGCTCATAAGCGCGTTCGGTTTCACCCTGCGACTGCGCCATGCTTTGCGAAATTTCCGCAATCGAGGCTGCCATTTGTTCGGCACTGGCGGCAACATTACGCGTCAGTTCCATGGCGTTGGTCGAGGCATCCACACTTTGTACCGCGCTTGATTTGAGGTCTGCGATGTTATCATTGATCTCGGCGAAGTTGCCATCAATCATCTTCTTCAGATCAATCAGAAGCTTGGTCTTCTCGGAAATGTCTGTGGCAAACTTGATCACCTTGATCGGATTCCCGACAGCATCAAGAACCGGATTGTAGGTGGCCTCGATCCAGACGTCCTTGCCATTTTTGCCGACACGCTGGAACTGACCAGCCTGGAATGTGCCCTGATTAAGCTTCTGCCAGAACGTCTTGTATTCTGATGTTTCACGCTGGTCTTTGGGCACGAACATGCTGTGATGCTTGCCCTTGATTTCATCCAGGCTATAACCCAGTACCGACAGGAAGTTCTCGTTGGCGGTTATGATCGTACCATCCAGATTGAACTCGATCACCGCCTGCGACGTATTGATGGCATCAAATACGCTTTGCAACAGCGCCCGTTCGTTCCGACGTTCGGTGATATCCGAGGCAAATTTCACAACCTTGGAAACCCTACCTTTTGAATCAAAGATCGGGTTATAGGTCGCCTCAAGCCAGATCAGCGAACCGTCCTGGCGCTTGCGCGGAAAGGCGCCGCTCAGAAACTCGCCCGCGGCCAGCTTCTTCCAGAAGTTTTTATATTCCCCGGAATTGACGATTTCTTCAGGCACGAATATCGAGTGATGTTTGCCCGCAATGTCATCTGACTTACAGCCCATCGCCGCTTCGAAGTTCTCGTTGGCTCGCAGAATATTTCCGTCGGCATCAAATTCGATGCGCGCCATAGAGCGACCCAGCGCAGCAGTGACTTGCTGTTCATTCCGCGCTTCCTTGTCGCCGCCAAAGATTCCAATACCCACTTTTATACCCTTTCATTGACGGATTAATCCCGCCTGTCCCCTTAACAGCGTTGCGGGGTTGATTTTCAATCACACGGTTAGGATTGATGTTTTGTGTTCGAGGCCTCGTTCTACGTCCCGAGCACCTGGAAAGATCACTGCCTGTCGTCACAGGAGCCACAACGGGCGAATTCTGAACGTCCTGACGGGTCCCTGACGCGGAGCACTTGATGCCTGCCACATTGGGTCACAGCAAAAAGAAAAGCACATGAAATCAACAAAAATGATCAATCACTCTATAATTGATCAAATGATCATATACTTTCGAGTAGTGCAAGATAAATTGAACTTCTGCTTGGAAAAAAACAATCCAGGATACTGTTTTCCGAGACTTCCAAAATGATTACTGTGGTTATTATTATTGTTTTTCAATTATTTATGGATTTTCTGCGTTCGTTATCCATTTTTAGTCGCTACGCACAGCTATCAATCGCAGACAAACCTATTTTTGCATAATTTTGACGAACTGTCCATTCGGATAGCAAGATAACACCATAACGGGTCATATCACAGCTCCAGAGCTTAACGGGTTTTTTGCAACCGCCAGTTCGGAGATTCTGTTTCTGAAAGGATACCGATCAAGGAATGATTTCTGAGCGAAATCATTCGCGGCTGATCAGCCGCTTATCACCTGAATTGCCCAATCTACGATTTGCAAAACGCTTTCAGGCCGGCCACTTCACGATATACCGGGTCAGGTCGGGATGGGCTTCGTCCTCGGGGATGGCCATGCCACGCACTGACATGCCAGCCATAATGGCCGAGTCTGGCACACCTGTCTTAAGCGGGTGCCAATCGGGCAGTGGTTTACCCTCTGCCATCAGGCGATAGGCGCAAGTCGACGGCATCCAGGACAGGGTTTCAACATTTTCCTTGGAAAGCTGCACGCAATCAGGGACATGTTGGGTGCGATTGGGATAGTCCTTGCAGCGGCATGTATGGCAATCAAGCAGACGACAAGCAACCGACGTGTAATAGACGAAATCATCTTCTTCATCCTGAAGCTTGTGCAGGCAACACTTGCCACAGCCATCACAGAGAGATTCCCATTCATCCTGGGTCATGTCGGCAAGCGTCTTGGTTTCCCAAAACGGCTCCGGCGGCAATAGGGCGCGGTCTTTGCTATCCATGATCTCTCTCATTCGCGGGCTATATCAGACATATCATATCTAGAGCAAGGACCCTAGCACACGGGCTGGCAACCGTTGAATTCAAGTCTTACGGTGATTTGATCAACTCTGTGCGATCATATGAAAGAAGGAACCAAAGACACGTCCTTCTGCCAGTCCGGCCGGACCAAGATCCAGACCATTGGCGGTTTTCATGCGGCAGAACGGCATGCCGTCCTCGGACACTGTGGTTGCGTAATGAAATTCATGGCCGCGCAACTTCATGCCCGCCGGGCCAAATGGGGTTGGCATGCCCAACTGTGCCTCGCGATAGCCAAGATGAAGCCTGCGGGTGGCAAAACTGGTTTCAAGCGGTAACAAACCAAGCATTTCATGACGCGTCCCGGTGGCATCAACAAGGCCTTTGCCAAGCGCCATATAACCCCCGCATTCCCCATAGATCAGAACACCACTTTTCGCCGCATCCCGCATTCCGGCCTTGAAGGCAGCAGCATTGGCAAGTGTTTCGCCATGTAGTTCGGGATAACCGCCAGGCAGATAGATCGCATCGCAGTCCGGGTTCGGCGTTTCGTTTGCGAGTGGCGAGAAAAAGGAAATCTCAGCCCCGGCCGCACGCCAGCCATCCAGAATATGCGGGTAGCTAAAGGCAAAGGCCGCGTCGCGTGCCACCGCGATATGTTGCCCCAACGGAGCAATCATCGGAACTTGCTTTGCGTATTTTTCAGACTGGTCATCTTTTTGATCGACCAAACCGATCAACGCATCCAGATCGACATCATCCGCAATGATATCAGCTGCGCGATCAAGAAAGGCATCCAGCTCGGGATGCTCCGCCGCCTGCACCAGCCCAAGATGACGTTCAGGCAGAATCAAATCTTCGCTGCGTCGCACCGCCCCCAGAATTGGCAGGTCAGGCAAATGCCTGGCGCAGGCATCAACGATCATTTGTTTATGACGTGCGCTACCGACTCGATTAAGGATGACACCCGCCACATTGATGTCATCGCGAAACTTGGCAAAGCCGGAAATCACTGCGGCAGCTGAGGCCGACTGACCCTTTACATCGACAACCAGAACAACCGGCCAGTTGGCAAGGGCCGCAAGATCGGCAGTTGATCCGTCCCCGTTGGCTGCACCGTCAAACAGGCCCATCACCCCTTCACACATCAGGAATGCTTTGTCTTTAACATGATCGCCGGCAAGACCTTTGATCTGGCCTGGCGTCATTGCCCATGGGTCTAGATTGACACAGGTGTCGCCACACGCCGCGGCCTGAAAAGCCGGATCAATATAATCCGGCCCGGTTTTGGCCGCTGCAATGGCGTGGCCCATGCGCGTTAAGGCACGCAAAAGAGCCAGCGTAATTACCGTCTTGCCACTGTTCGATGCGGGGGCCGCGATTACGATCCCCGGTATGGTGTCAGGCATTTAGGGTCAGGACCTATTGATTTGGTGTGAATGATTTACCGAGCCGAATTCATCGACCATGATCATGGCATTGCACGGCTTGGCAGCCAAACTCAATCACATAATCAGCCGTTCTTTTTGACGGCCTCGGTCACACCCTTTGCCATGTCTTCGGGGCTGGTGCCGTAATTGAAGTGGCGCACAAACTGCCCGTCACGGTCCATCAGATAGACAAAGGATGAATGGTCCATCAGATAGCTGTCGGTGTCTTCGGGTTCACCTTCCGGGATCGTTTTGGCGTAATAGACGCGAAAGGCCTTTGCCGCCGCCGTTGTCTGTTCCACCGTCCCGGTCAGGCCCACCATACGTTCATGGAAATACGGGACGTATTCGGCAATGGCTTCAACCGTGTCGCGTTCCGGATCAACGGTAAAGAAGACCGGCGTGATTTCATCTGCAATGTCTTGGGGCATCATATCAAGTGCTGTGCCCATGACCTGCAATTCGGTCGGGCAGACATCGGGGCAGAAGGTATAGCCAAAATAGGTCAGCATGTATTTGCCAGCAAAGTCATCCTGGGTGACGGTCTCGCCATCCTGATTGACCAGCTCGAACGGACCACCGATGGATGCCGAACCAGACGATTTGGTTTCCGTACCCATCATCATCAGGCGATAGGTCAACCCGATCCCAAGAACCAGGGCAATCGCCAGAATTGCCAGAAGCGTCTTTTTGCTCACGCGTCTACCCTCATGTCTTTGTCGGTTACGGACAACCGATCTTTGTGCGTCACAGTCTGATCGGGCACTATAAATATCCCATACATTCTTGCAAGCGCGGCCCCTGTGGGAAAGCTCACACTTGGTCACAATTCCCTGAAAACACCGGCCTTGGGCAGGCAACCGGATCATTCAGGTCACTTAAACAAACATGCTTGCGGCCAATGCAAACAGGACCAGACCATTAATGATCATAAGCCCCCGGCCAACCGGCACCATCAGGGTGCGAAATCGCTGAGCGGCATATTGCCCAACAAAGCCTGTGACAAACAGCATCGGCACTGTGCCAAGACCAAAGACCAGCATCACCACCCCGCCATTCAGCGCCGCCCCGGTGGCCGCCGCCATGACAAGCGCGCCATAAACCAGACCGCAGGGGATAAAGCCCAGCATCACGCCCAGCAAATATCCCCGCCAGCCATATGGTGCGGCAAACAGTCCGCGCGCATGATTCCCCACCAGCTTGTTCCACCAGCGTGATTCACCAGTCGATGGCAACAAACCACCAAGATGGGGCATCAGCCCCAGAATGCCGAAAAGAAGGAAAAACAAACCGGCCGCCAGAAGCAAAACCGGCCCAAGCCACCAGATGCGTGTCAGGGCACTGATGCTGTCGGTAAAGTAACCGGCCAGCACCCCGAGCAGACAATAGGTCGACAAACGACCGAATTGATAGGGAAGCAAGGCCGCCCCGGTCAGGCGGCGGAACTCGCTCATTTTTTCGACCGGAAGCTGTTCCATCCGGCTCGTGACCTGACTGATCACGAACGGGCCGCACATGCCGACACAGTGAGTCGCACTGCCGACCATCCCGGCCACCAACGCGGTGAAAAGCACCCCGCCATCAGCGCGCACGATGTCGACGCATTGCGCCCAACCGCTTTCAAGGATGCGTATCAATACCTGCTGTTCGTCCATGATCCATCCGGCCAAAACAATTGCGCGCGATTGTACAATCACGCAGCTTACCAGCAACGATATATATCAATCTGTTGCGGCCATATATGGATCGTTTGAAGAACCTAGTCTTTCAACGGGTCGGCCGGTGTGGTGATAAGATCAAGCACCTGTTCGAACGGCACGTGGCGCACCGCACGCACGTCATCCTGTGGTGAAAGCCAGTTCAACCGGTCACGCAGTCCGACAACCTTGCCAAGAATGCAAACCGCAGGCGGTTCAACGCCTTGGCGTTCGACATCATCAGCCGCCTTTCCAAGCGTGGTGATCAGGATCCCCTGGCCCGGTGTGGTCGCCTGACTGATCACCGCAAGCGGTTCATCCGGTGCGCGGCCATTTGCTATCAGTTCCGATGAAATCCGACGCAGATGCTTCATTGCCATATACATGACAAGCACAGGCGCACCCTTGGCCAAGGCACCCCAGTTAATGTTATCGGGCACCTCGCCACTTGATCCGTGGCCGGTAACAAAGGTCACCGATGAATTGCAATCGCGATGGGTGGTCGGGATACCAGCATACGCCGCACCAGCAATGCCCGCCGTAATGCCCGGCACGACACGGAAGGGAACATTGTGATCGACAAGGGTCATGCCCTCTTCGCCGCCGCGGCCAAAGACGAACGGGTCCCCGCCCTTAAGACGCAGAACGCGCAACCCCTGTTTGGCCAGTTCGACCAGTTGCAGGGAAATATCGGTTTGCTTGGAAGACGGACGCCCGCCACGCTTGCCCGCATAGATACGTTCGGCGTCGCTGCGCAAAAGATTGAGAATGCGGTCATCGACCAGCGCATCATAAACAACGACATCGGCCTGCTGCATGGCGTTGACAGCGTGCAGTGTCAAAAGACCGGGATCCCCCGGACCCGCACCAACAAGCCACACCCAACCCGGTTCGAAAACCGGAAAATCAACACCAAGAGTCGTCATCACGCGCTACTTCTAATCAATGAAATGCAGTCATCTGTGCAGGACCACATTGAAAGGATATGTTAAACAGCAATCGAGTGCTACGCACAACATATTTGCGAGAATTTTTCGTATAACTTTTCAAATAACATAAATATATATGTTTAATTGAGTTTCCAGTGCGGATCTCCGCCGCATCGTCAATCACAGAATCACTGGCAGGACTGACAGGAAAATCATCTGATGACCAGAAAACCGGATGGACCGCTGCGCAAGGGATGGACAACGGGGGCCTGTGCCACCGCTGCAACCCGTGCTGCGTGGCAGGCATTGCTGTCCGGCGCGTTTCCTGATCCGGTTACCATCACCCTGCCGCGCGGGGAAACGCCGTCCTTTAAGCTGATCAAGGCGAAAAAGGGCGATGGCTGGGCGCAGGCGAGCGTGATCAAGGATGCCGGTGATGACCCGGATGTTACCCACGGGGCGGAAATCATATCGACCGTGCGCATCGCAAAGCCGGGAAGCGGCATTACATTCAATGCCGGCGAAGGGGTCGGCACCATCACAAAACCGGGCCTGCCATTGCCCCCGGGGCAAGCGGCAATCAATCCCAAACCCCGCGAGATGATGATCGGACAGATTACCGAGCTTTGTGATCAGTTTGACGCACAGCCTGATGTCGAAATCGAAATATCCATTCCCGGCGGTGCTGAAATTGCCAGGAAAACCTGGAATGGGCGTCTGGGGATTGTCGGCGGATTATCGGTTCTGGGCACCACAGGGATTGTCATCCCGTTCAGCTGTGCGGCGTGGATCCATTCCATCCATCGCGGCATTGATGTGGCGCGCGCCACCGCGCGTAACCATGTTGCCGGGGCAACCGGCAAGACGTCCGAGGCTGCCATTCGGGCATTTTACGGCCTGCCCGAAGACGCCATTCTTGATATGGGCGACTTTGTGGGCGGGATGCTGAAATATCTGCGCAAGAATCCTGTGCCCTTTGTCAGCATCGCGGGTGGCTTTGCCAAACTGGTCAAGCTTGCCCAGGGCCATCTGGATCTGCATTCAAGCCGATCACAGGTCGATTTCGACAGACTGGCCGACACGATTGCCGCATGTGGCGGGGATGAAACCCTTCAGGATCAATGTCGCAATGCCAATACCGCCAAACAGGTTCTGGAACTTTGTCAGGCGGCAAACGTTAAGATCGCAGACACCATTGCCCGTCAGGCCTGTGAATCCGCACGCGCAACGCTTGATGGTGCCTGTGCGGTGGAAATCGTTATCACTGATCGCAGCGGTACCATCATTGCCCGCCATGGTATGGGCGATTTTGAACAGTTCAGGCCAACCGGGTCGTAAGTGGCATCAAAGCCATCTGGCCGTTAGACTATCGCTTGTACTCAAAAACAGGTCCGCACGGACCCACAAAGCAACAAAAAGGTTTCTTGCCCATGTCCCTCTTGCGTCCTGCCAGCCGTCCGAAACACATCCTTATATTTGGCGGGACCGGAGACGCGAATCGCATTGCCGAAGACCTGATGCATGAATTTGGTCGCGATATTCGCCTGCAGCTTTCGCTTGCCGGACGCACCAGCGCACCCAGCCTGCCCGATGGGGTCCCGGTCCGGATTGGCGGTTTTGGCGGACCGGAAGGCATCATTTCCTATGTCAAAAACGAACAGATTGATCTGGTGATTGATGCCACCCATCCCTATGCCACCGAGATATCGCACAATATCGCCCAAGCCTGCCATGCGGTTGCCATGCCCTGTATTCAGTTCCACCGCCCGGCTTGGGAAAAGACCGAAAAGGACAACTGGATTTCGGTGAAATCGATTGAGGAAGCCGCCAGAATCCTGCCCGACGTCGGTACGCGTGCGCTGATTGCAAGCGGGGCGAAGAACCTGCATGCCTTTGAGGGGCTGGAAAAAACCTGGCTGCTTGTTCGGACCGTCGATGCACCGCGCGATCCGTTTGATCTGGAATATGGCGAATGGCTGTTTGCACGCGGCCCGTTCAGCGTTGAAGGCGAGACCGAGCTTCTTGAACGCTACGAGATCGATGTGATCGTCAGCAAAAACAGTGGTGGCGATGCGACCTTTGCCAAGATTGAGGCCGCCCGCAATCTGGGTATTCCCGTGATCATGATCGAACGTCCCGGCGGTGAACCGGTCATTCAGGCGCCATCACGCAGCGCGATAATCAAGCGCGTTCACGAGATTCTTGATCAAATCTGACACCCGGATCACACGCACGGACTATCGGCGATTCTCCCCGGCGAGGACAAAATGCCCATGGGTAGAATTATTCCGGAAAACAAACTCCCCCAGATAGCTACCCCCTGCCGACAAGAGCGGTAATTCTCAAACAATTCACGAAACTGTTCCATCCAAGACGATTAATCTTGCCAGTGCTTGGCGGCTTCTGAATAGTCTCCAGTGCGGGGCGGATAACGCGTTTCCGCGGCAATTACCATTGCGCGATGCGTTATCCGACATTGGGAATACGTCCGAAGCAAGGGCAAAAAGCCGCCGGACAATATTTGTGCCGTTGGGGGAACTTTATAAATGACTGGCAGGTTTGGTTTGCGAGGACGCTTGATGATGGCGATTGTGCCCATCGCGTTGCTCGCTGTTATTGCGGCCGCACTGGCTGTTTTTGCCTTTAGAATTACACAGACACAACAATCGGTCGTTTCAAACGAGGCGATACCGGCCCTTGTCACCGGACAAGAGCTTTATGCGCGTAGCAACCAGGTCAGCAACATCGCGCGCAACGTTGCCGTTGCCCAGAACGCCGAAGAAATCGAAGCTGTCAGCGCCGAACTGGATCAGATTGAAACAGAGCTTAACAACGACATCGCGGCTCTTGCCGAGCTTGGCGTTGATGGCGCAATCCTGAGCGAGTTTTCCAATCAGACAGAAACGCTGGTCGGCAATATCCGGGCGCTGAAGGAAACGCAGATGTCGCTGTTTGCCAACGACGTCGCGACCAACGCACTGGTTAATGAGATTGTCACTGCGGCCAATGCGATCGAGGCATCTGCGCGCGCGCTGAATACCGACGCCAATATGGCGCTCACCAACAGCGCGTCCGCTCTTTATTCTATGGTCGGGCGCGAAGATCAGACCAACGAAGCGTTTAATACGCTTGATAAGCTTCTCGATGTGGATGCGCTTGATGCCCAGAATATGAGCGATCTGCGCGCCATTGCGTTTCAGATCCCGGGTCTTGCCGAACAGGTCGTTGCCGCACGTGACACTGATGCACTTGATAAGGTCAAGTTCGCGATCAATCCGATCCTGACCCAGTTGCAAAAAGGCATCGACCTGATGCCCGACCCGGAGGCAAAGGAAACCGCGCAGGCAACCCTGGCAGAGCTTCAGGCTGCGCTTGACCCGTCCAAACCAAATAACCTGTTTGCCCTGCGTCAGGCGGAATTTGCCACGGAAGAGCAACTTAATACCATTCTTGATGACAATGCGGCGATCACCGAACAGATCGCCCTCACGGCCGAGCGCCTTTTGGGCGAAATGCGTGCCAAGATCAACGATGCCAACAGTGGCGTGGCAGAAACCATCGCAACCGCTGAAATCATCATGATCGTCGTGGCAATTGCCGCCATCGTCATTCCGACGCTGATCCTTTGGCTTTATGTCAGTCGCAACCTGTTGCGTCGCCTGATTGGCCTGAATGGTGCGATGACCCGCCTGACAAAGGGCGACCTTGATGCAGAGGTAAAAGACAGCGGATCAGACGAAATTGCTGATATGGCGCGTTCGGTCGAGACGTTCCGCGAAAACGCCCGGGAGGCCGAACGCCTGCGCGCCCAAAACAAGGAAGCCGAAGAACGCGCCGAAGAACAACGCCGCGCGGCCCTGCATGAAATGGCCGACGGATTTGAAAGTTCGGTCAACACGCTGGTGACGGAGCTTCTGACCGCGGTCAACGAAATGCGCGATACGGCCGATAACATGGAACGCAATGCGGGTGATAACGTCACCCGTGCGGCAGAGGTCAACGAGGCATCACAAAATGCATCAAGCAACGTCAGTTCGGTTTCATCTGCGACCGAGGAACTGTCTGCCTCGATCCGTGAGATCGAACGACAAGTTGCCAAGGCGGAGGAGATTTCGCAAACGGCCGTGGCCGAAGCCCGGAAATCTGATGAAACCGTCCGCAAGATGTCAGATACCGCAGACCGTATTGGTGAGGTGATCGAACTGATCACAACCATTGCCGATCAGACCAACCTGCTGGCGCTCAATGCCACCATCGAAAGTGCCCGTGCCGGGGATGCTGGCAAGGGCTTTGCCGTGGTCGCCAACGAGGTCAAAAACCTGGCGTCCCAGACCCAGCGCGCGACCGAGGATATCAGCCAGCAGATCAGCGAAATGCGCGACGTCAGCAGTCAGGCCGTGGAAATGATTTCGACCATTGCCCGGACAATCGGCGAAATCGACAGTATTTCAAGCTCGATTGCAGCTGCGATGAGCCAACAGGGTGCCGCCACCGGTGAAATCGCCAATGGATCGGAAGAAGCCGCCAATGGCGTCCGCCATGTATCGGACAACATGGCCAGTGTTTCACGTGCCGCCGAAGAATTCCGCGAAATGTCGGGTTCCGCCCGCTCGGTCGCCGAAGACCTTCTGGCCAAGGCGCACAGCCTTCAGACAGAAGCCAACAACTTCGTCACCCGGGTGCGCAGCGAATAGATTTCACCAAGGTTATCTCAATAAAAAACCCCGCCGACATATCGGCGGGGTTTTTCGTATCTTTGGCTTTGTGGCCCTAGACGAAACGGCGGAACTCGCCGGATTTGCGCGGTGGGCAGAAGCGCTTGAGATAAGACGGTGCAATCGCCTCAAGGCTGTTTGGCGTAATGCCAAGCTCGGCAAAGCCTTCTGCTCCGTCAGACACCACGTTATCGGTTTTAAGCAGACGCACCTGATCGGGCGTCAACGGCGGAACCGGCAGGAACTGCAGGAAGAATGCCTTGATTGAGGCCAGCCAGAACGGAACCGGCATCAGAATGGCACGCTGACGGGTGATCCGCAGCATGTCCTGCAAAAGCGCCATGAAGGAAAGGGTTTCAGGTCCGCCAAGCTCATAGGTCTTGCCAGCAGATTTGCCTTCGGTAAGGGCTGTGACAAAGGCATCGGCAACATCGCCAACATAAACCGGCTGGAATTTCGGGCCACCTTCGCCGTGCAGATCGACCTTGCCTTCGCCCAGATCAACTTTCGGCAGGCCCGGCGCACCGACAACCGGCAGAACCGGTGAGAAACGAGCCATGGTGGCAAATTTGTTCAGGAAGTTGTCATTCGGGCCAAAGATGACCGAAGGACGGAAGATCACCGCATCCGGGAAAACTTCGCGCACGGCCTTTTCACCGGCAAGCTTCGATGTCGCATAGTTGGCAGAGGTGTTTTTATCCACACCAAGGGCCGACATATGCAAAAGCGTTTTTACGCCGGTCGCCTTGGCTTCTTCGGCAATACGTTTTGCTGCCTTGACGTGGATATTGAGGAAATTCTTGCTGCCACGCTCATAAAGAATGCCAAGCAGGTTGATCACCGCTTCGGAACCCTCGATTGCGTCCTTGATGCTGTCTTCATCGCGCACATCGCAATGGACCGGAACGACCTGTCCCAGATAGCCCATCGGTTTGAGCTTTTTGACGCGCTCAAAGCTTCTGGTCGGGACACGGACGATAAAATCACGCTCAAGCAGACGCTTGACGATATGACGTCCGACAAATCCGGTGCCGCCAAAGACGGTTACAATACGACGATCCATAATTGCTCTCTCCTTGCCGGTCGGGAAAATGTGGATGGACCCACATCATGTGCCGGTGCTCGGTGGCTTTGGGGTCCGAACCGCCTGGCGATCCGGTCCGAAACTGCTCCTGTGGACAATCATATGGTGCCCAAACAAGCGACGATATGATTTTCCGCAGGCTTTTGGGTTATATACGACCCGTAAGTGTCGTCAACAATGCGCTGTTGTTAATCAATTGCGTCTTTTGTCCCTGCTTCGTCCAGAATTTCATCATAAAGCGCCATCAAACCGGCCCGATAATCCGGATAACGCAGCTTTACGCCGAGTTCCTGTTTGATCCGCGCATTTGAAACGCGTTTGTTGTCTTCATAAAAGCTTGCGGCCATCGGGCTAAGCTTGGCAGTTGCGAAATCCTGTTCGGGCGGCGGATCAACACCAAGCAACCCGCAAGCATGGGCAATGACATCCTGCGGCGGGGCCGCATCATCATCACAGACATTATAGGCCGCACCACAATTAGGCTGTTTGATCGACGCCAGAACAGTCTGGGCGATGTCTTCGACGTGAATACGTGAAAAAACCTGGCCGGGTTTGACGATCCGGCGTGCCCGGCCCGACCGGACCGTTTCAAGCGCATTGCGGCCGGGGCCGTATATACCCGCCAAACGGAAACTTTGCACACACAGGTCATGACGGCGGCCCAGATCAAACCACGCCTTTTCTGCGGCCACCCGCCTGCGCCCGCGCTTGCCACTTGGCAAAAGATCATCTTCTTCAGTGACTTCGGCGCCACCCCAATCGCCATACACCCCGGTGGTCGACAAGTAGCCGATCCAAGTGCCTGCCGGCAGGCTGGCCAGATCACCACCATGATGATGAATGACCGGGTCCCCCTGCCCGCCGGGCGGGGCAGAAGACAGAACATGCGTCACGCCATCAAGGGCGCTTGCAATATCGGCTATCGGTTGATCATCGGCGAAGATGAAAGGCTCAATACCTTCGGACTTCAGCTGTTGGGCCTTATCAGTGCTCCGCGTGGTTCCGGCTATTTTCCAACCTTTTGCCTGAAGCGCGCGGGCGACAAGGCGGGCGGAAAATCCCAGTCCGAAACAGAACAACTTATTGGTCATCAAGGCACCTTTTATGACGGCAAACTAGTGTGAAGGCACAGTAACGACCTTGCCACATACAAACAAAGCCTTTTGGCAAAACCTTTTGGCAGTATGATTTGTTCCCGCGAAGGTTCGATTTCGGGAACAACAATCATTATCTTGCCGTTTTCATGATGTGAGAATTCAAAACTGTGAATTTTCAGATATGCGCATTCAGGCATGGTGGATCGCCCAAATGATCTTCTATGGTGTCTGCCAGCAATTTTTGCCAAAGACGGAGCTTTTCATGTCACGACTTTCCGGCACCTCGATCATAGCGCGCGCCACAGGCTTGCTGTGTCTGGCGGGGTTTGTGGGTTTCTGGGGCACAGGTATAACCGACGCCCGCGCCCAAACCGAAAGCAACGGCGGCATGACACAGGAAGAAAGCCAGCAATATCGCGATTGTATCAAACTCGCACAGCTCAAACCCGAAGACGGCTTTGAAAGCGCGATTGCGTGGCGCGATCTGGGTGGCGGAGAACCAGCGCGCCATTGTGTCGCTGTGGCGCTGATATCGCTTGGAAAATATGAAGAAGCCGCGACCCGCCTTGATGCGCTGGCAAAGGACAGCTCGGCCGGACCGGGTGTCGTCGCGGGAATGCTGGCCCAGGCAGGTCAGGCCTGGATGATGGCTGATAACCTTGAATATGCCTGGCGCGATCAAAGCCGCGCGCTTGAACTGGTGCCAAATAACCCGCAGCTTTGGGTTGACCGCGCCATGGCACTTGGCCTTGCCGGGCAGTACTGGGAAGCGATTGATGATCTGAACAAGGCGCTTGATCTTCAACCGGGATATGCCGAAGCCCTGATTTATCGGGCCTCTGCATGGCGGTTGCTTGAAAGTTACGAATTGGCAATGACCGATATCGAGAACGTTCTGGGTCAGGATCCGCAAAATGTGCAGGCACTTTTCGAGCGCGGAAAGCTGTATCGGATCGCGGGCGAGGATGATCTGGCCCGTCGCGACTGGCTAAATGTCATAGAACTTTCAAACGGAACCCCTGTTGCCGATGCGGCAAAAGCGAATATAGAGAAGATGGATGTTCGCACCGGATCGAACTAGCGAAATCGGATCAAGACCAGAGCCGTCTGACTTTCAGAAAACTGGTTCGCTGTGACAGATTTCCTTGTATATGACCGGTAGAACCACACGCCGGGCCATGACCGGAAAGTTTTTGGGGGACGAAATGCGTCGCACGCTTGCCTTGGCTACCTTTGCTGCATCAATTGCGCTTCTGGCATCACCTGCTGCAGAAGCCCGTGATCAGATCAGGATCGTTGGATCATCAACGATCTTTCCGCTGACCACGAAGGTCGCCGAACATTTCGCCAAGACCACCGGCGCACCGGCCCCGGTGGTTGAAAGCACCGGTTCGGGTGGCGGATTCAAGCTGTTTTGTGGCGGTATTGGTGCACAGTTCCCCGATATTGTCGATGCGTCACGCCCGATCACAGGATCGGAAACCGCCATTTGTGCGGCGAATTCGGTTCGCGACATCAGCGAAATCAAGATCGGCTATGACGGCATTGTCTTGCTGGGATCGCGCGACGCACCAGACATGTCGCTTACCGCCCGCCAGCTTTACCTCGCCCTTGCCCGAACGGTTCCGGTCAAGGGTGCCAGTGTGCCCAACCCGCACGAAAAATGGTCGGATATCGACCCGAGCCTGCCGGACCTGAAAATCCGCGTGTATGGTCCGCCGCCAACTTCGGGCACACGCGATTTGATGGGGCAGCTGTTGCTTGATCAGGGGTGTGCGACGTTTTCCGATATCGCAAGTCTTGAGGCATCCGATCCGGACAGCTTCCGGCTTCTGTGCCGTACGCTGCGCGACGACGGCGCCTATATCGAGGCGGGCGAGAATGACCGGCTTGTCATCAGCAAGCTTGAAAAAGACCCGACCTCATATGGTGTAATGGGCTTTAACAATCTGGAGCGTAACCGTGAACGTCTTCAGGGTGTTCCGATCAACGGGATTGAACCGGATTATGAAACCATCCTTGATGGCAGTTATCCGGCATCGCGTGCGCTTTATCTTTACGTCAAGGACGACCACCAGCAACTGGTACAAAGCCTGGGTGACTTCATCTCGACCTATGTATCGGACGCTGTGATTGGTGAAGACGGTCTTCTGGCCGATAACGGTCTGGTACCGCTGACCGCTGACGAGCGCGCAGAGACCATGACCAGTGCCGCGAAGTTCGCCGGTAACTGATCAGCAAACAGATCAGCGCAAATACATCGCGTATAAACGGCCGGGCATCAGTCCGGCCGTTTTGCCATCCAGACCTGATTGCTGGCATATTTCGGGGGATTTCCCTGAAAGTCAGAAAATTCCGTTATCGAAACAAAACCGGATAGTTCCAACATCAAACGCATTTCGCTGCGATGAACCCAGCGCAGGTGATGCCAGCAATCCTCGCGTTTAATCACATCGCCCTGATCGTTGATTTCTTCAAACCGCCAATGTTCGCTGAACTTCTGGGTCAGGGGATCGTTGGTGCGTTCCAGCGCCGTGATGCGAAGACGGCTGCCCGGCTGCCCAACACCATCTGGCATCGGAAAGATCGGAAGCTCGACCGGCTCCGGATCACCTTCGGGCAGGCAATAACGCAAATCCGGATCCATCAGATCAAGGGCAATCGCCCCGCCGGGTTTGAGATGGGCAAAGGCCCGTTCAAGGGCACGTCGCTGATCATCGGCATCGGTGACTTCCTGAAGCCCGCGAAACGGGATAATGACCAGATCAAATTGCCGCCCCAGATCGAAGTCGCACATATTGCCAAGATGCCATGTCAGATCGGGGTAATTGGCGCGTGCCTGACCCAGCATCGCAGGTGACAGATCAAGGCCTTCGACCGCGACATCAAGTCTGGCAATCGCGGCACTGATTCGCCCGGTGCCACAACCGAGTTCAAGCACGCCATTTTCGTGCACCAAGCTTGGTGCCAGACGGGTATAGAAGGGAATAGGGTCTTCAAAAATCTTGCGATCAAGATCAGCGCGAAGATCGTAACTGGCGGTATTTAACCCGCCTTCGGGATAGAATTCATCAGATATGGATGAATTCTTCATTCAAAATCCAGTTCCGCATAATGGCTGGATGCCGGGAAACTTGCCTGCCGGTCTGCCAGAATATCGCGCATGGCAGGGCGGCTTTTGATCCGCATGTACCAGTCCTTGGCACGCGGATGTTTTGACCAGTTGATATCGCCCATATAGTCGATCACGGAAACCTGTGCGGCGGCCGCCAGATCGGCCATGGTCAGATGATCCCCTGCCAGCCAGTTACGGCGTTCAAACAGCCATCCGATATAGTCCATGTGATAGGCCGCGTTGGTCCGCCCGGCACGCAGGACCTTGGTATCGGGTGTGCCGGTCGAGAAGAAACGTTTCAGAAGCTTCTCGCCCAGCAGATGTTCGGTGGCCTCGCGATTGAACTTGCCATCAAACCACGCGACAAGGCGGCGGATTTCCGCTCTTTCCTTGGGGTTGGATCCGAACAGTTTTGGCTCGTCCTCATAGACCTCGTCGAGATACTCGCAAATGACGACGGAATCACACAAAACCGATCCGTCTTCTTCGATGAGGACAGGCACTTCACCGGCGGGATTAAGCAGCAAAAAGTCATCACGCCGTTCCCAGACCGGTTCAGCTGTGAGTTCAAAATCCAGCTTTTTCTCGGCCAGAACCAGGCGCACTTTGCGCGAAAAGGGTGAAAGCCAAAAATGATATAACTGACGCATAAGCGTGAAGATACCCGACCAAGAATGAACGTTTTGCAAAGACCCGTCACGCGGCCGCAAACATTCTAAAAACCGCAAGCAATCCGGTTCGTTTCCAACCCGGAACTGCAAGATATCTCAAACCATGCAACGCGGTTGAAGTAAAGTCCTAGAACGGCTCTGAGATGCGATTTTCGCGGCGATAACACAGAAAACCGCCACCCGGGTCATGGCGCGCGGCTTTTGGCCAGTTCCAGCATGCCATCAAGATCAAGGCAGGCTTCAAGATGATCGGCCAATTCATCAAGGGCGGCATCAATACCGGCGTCGAAACGGGTACTTTGGCGCGCTTCTTCGGAACGAAGGGTTGCCAAAAAGGCATCGCGGAAAGGATCGCTGCCAAACAGCCCGTGCAAATAGCACCCCAAAACATGGCCATCCGCACTAATCGCCCCATCAGACGTGCCATTCAGATCAAGCCAACTGCGTTCCCGATCCGGACCATCGGTTCGGCCCATATGGATTTCGTAGCCATCAACAGCAATTCCAGAGGCAAAAGCAGCGTTATCACCAACCGTCAGACCGGTTGTTTTGCGAAGCGTCTTGTCACCGGCCATGACGGTTTCAACATCCAGAAGACCCAGCCCGGCCTCACTGCCCAGTGCGCCTTCCACCCCGTTTGGGTCATGAACCATACGGCCCAGCATCTGATAGCCGCCGCAAATGCCGACCACATGACCGCCACGGCGGTAATAGGCCTGAATATCGATATCCCAGCCCTGGTCTTTCAGGAACCGAAGGTCGGCCATGGTCGATTTTGAGCCCGGCAACAACACCAGATCACAATCCCCCGGGATCACTTGCCCCGGCTTTATCACCAGCAATTCCACATCATCCTCGGCCGCGAGCGGATCAAGATCATCAAAATTGGCAATACGGGGCAGATGCGGCACCGCGATGCGCAGAATTGCGTTCGTCGCATCCCCGGCCTTGCGGTGATATTTCCCGGCTTTTTCCAGCGCTACGCCATCTTCGGCAGGAAGTTTATGGGCATTGGGCCAGTACGTTGCGATACCGTAACTTTTTAGGCCGCATCTTTCGGCAATGATGCCGGTGGCCGGTTCAAACAGCGACACATCGCCACGAAACTTGTTGATCACATAGCCCTTAAGCCATCGGCGATCCTCATCGGACAGCAATGCATGCGTGCCGACAATAGAGGCAATCACCCCGCCACGATCAATATCACCGACCAGAATGACAGGCACACCAATGGCCTCGGCAAAGCCCATATTGGCAATGTCAGATGCGCGCAAGTTTACCTCGGCCGGGGACCCTGCACCTTCGATCAGGACAAGGTCGGCGTCACTTGCCATGACCTCGAAGCTTTCCACCACCTTGGGCAAAAGATCGCGTTTGAGACGATAATAATCGCGCGCCTTGGCACTGGTCATGACCTTGCCCTGCACGACCACCTGCGCGCCGATATCACTTTGCGGCTTCAGCAGGACAGGGTTCATATGGATGGATGTCGCAACACCCGCCGCACGTGCCTGAAGAGCCTGCGCACGGCCGATCTCGCCACCGTCATCGGTGACAGCAGCGTTATTGGACATGTTTTGCGGTTTGAACGGGCGCACCCGAAGGCCCCGACGCGCATAGGCCCTGCACAATCCGGCCACCAGCAAGGATTTCCCGACATCGGAACCGGTACCTTGCAACATCAGGGCGGGAACGGATTGCGCACTCATTCCGGTTTCAAAACTTTCTTTCAGATGATCAAGCCGGATCAGAATTCAACGCCGATCTGTGCCTTGATGCCCTGTTCACGGAACGGGTGTTTGACCATGGTCATTTCCGTGACCAGATCGGCCGCCTCGATCAGGGTATCGGGGGCATTCCGCCCGGTCAGGACAATGTGTTGATCTGGCAATTTGTTGGCGAGTGCTTCAAGCACATCATCAAGCGGCAGGAAATCATAGCGCAGAACGATGTTGATCTCGTCGAGGATCACCATCGAATAGCTTGGATCACGCAGCATTTCCAACGCCTTGCCCCATGCTTCGCGCGCCAGTGCGACATCCTGTGCGCGGTTCTGGGTTTCCCAGGTAAAGCCCGCCCCCATGGCATGAAACTCACAAAGATCGGGGAACTTTTTCAGAAGCTTAGCCTCGCCAGTTTCCCAGCCGCCCTTGATGAACTGGACAACGCCGACTTTCATGTCATGGCCGACACAGCGCATCGCCATGCCAAAGGCAGAGGATGACTTGCCCTTGCCCTTGCCGGTATGGACAATGATCAGGCCCTTTTTGTCGATCTTCTGGGCCATCATCTTGTCGCGCGCGGCCTTGATTTTCTTCATTTTTTCATCATGGCGCGCATTAATATCGACGTCTGGCTGGCTTTTGTCGGTCATTGTTTCTTCCCTTTGAAATGCCGCCACAGAATGCAGCGAAAGCAGCTTGGGCTCAAGGGCAGTTTTGCGGTGTCTGATCAAGGTCGATGCGCGCAATGACGCCCTGAAATCCGTGCGCGTCCGCCACCGGGCAAAAGGTCATCGCATCAGCGCCTTCATCAAGATATTCGACGGCAAAAACAGGCTTTCCTTGCTCAACATAAGGGTCAAATTCCCCCATAAAGCCAAGGCGATGGGCCGATTCCAGCAAGGCAAAATCCATCCGACCGACCAGATCGGGTACAAGGTCAGCAGCATTTTTCTGCCCGATGGCAAGGCCCCGCATATGGGCCTCCTTGATGAGCCAGTTCACATAGCGCAGCTGATCGGAGCGCGAAATGTCAAAGCCTGTCGGCTTGCTGCTTTGATCGGCTTCATAGGCGTCTATGTTGTCAGGCTCAATCGCCAGAAACCCCTTGTCGCGGCACAGATCAAGACGCGCCCTGATAACATCGACAAAGCGTTCAAACCGGCTGATATCAAGCCAGTTTTCACCGTCCCACCCCCAATAGGGCGCACCAATCGCATCGCGTGGAAAGTCCTGCGCATCATCGCGCCAATCCTCTACCGCGCCGACATTGACATAGCAAATCGGATAAAGCCCGGCAGTCCGCCAAGCGGCGACCTGATCAGCTGATATATCGAAAAGATCCCCACCCACGACCCGGATGGAGGGATCGACGTCAAGCACCCCTTGCAGTTGCCAGTGGAACGGTCCGGTCGGGACAGGCGCCCAATCATTGCCATCCGCGGCTGTTGCGGGTGTTCCGTACCAAAGCAGGCCGACGAAGGCCAAAGCCGGGAGCCATGGGAGCCAAAAGAATATTGGAATCAAGTTCTTCACGCGATGCGCCTGCCTGCCCTGAGATATTGGGCATCAAGTTTGCCCCCATGCCTGCCTTAAGACAATCCCGCAAAAGAAAAGCGCGACCCCAAGGATCGCGCTGTTCCTTTATCTTGTGACTGCAAACCAAAGCCAATCAGCGTTACAAGCTGGCACCGTCGCCGGTGGTCAATCCAAGATCGCCAGTCACCAGATCAGCCCATTTATCGGGTTCACGCATATCGATATTGCGCAATTCCGGGCGGCGCATCCGGGCCTTGTTAAACAGTTGCAGACGGTCACCGGGTGACATGCGGCGCAAACGATGCAGAGCCTTGCGAACGGCATCGTTGCGCGCAGCCGCCGGGCTTTGGAAGCTTTTTTCAACCACCTCCAGGCGTTTTTCTAGCCAGTCGCGGCTGATCGCGACCTGTTCAATGAGGGTTTTGAATTCACGCACCACCGGGAAGTGATCCATACGCAGATGGGCAACAGCAATGGCCGTGCGCCAAACCTGGCGTTCGACCCCTTGCAGGTAGCGCCAGTAAATCTTCACCTTGGCATTGATTTCAAATTTGGTCTGATCGGGACCGGGAAGATGGTGGACAAGCTCTGTCATGCCGGCATGAAACTCGTCAAACGTCACCGGCCGGTGAACACCGTTAAAGTGTTCGCGCACGTCCAGCACTGCGCGAATGGCACCGCGCGCCGGGCGATAGCGTCCATCGCCGTGCAAGTCCGCACGCAACCATTCAGGCATGTCAAAGTCAGAAAGCAGGAAGTTGACGATATCTGCATGCCGCCCATGGGCGGGTATTGGAGTTTGCAGATAATCAGGCAAACGAACGTTGGTCTTGATATCCATCGCGGCCTCCGATCTGTTCAATCATCCTGCTTCCCGTGCAGGCGATCCGATAGGGGTGCCCCGTCCCTCACAACTTATTAACAGTTGGTTAATTGAGATATGGTGCGAAAACGTAACGTTTCAACTGCCCGGTTTGTTCCCACGGTAAAATTCCCGTGATTCCAATGACAAGCATCAGTTGACAGATTATGGCACCAGATCGGCGGAAACACTGTTGCGGCGCGGCTGCCACAGCCCGCGCTCAATTGCCTCACGCAGGCGGTCTTTGATATCTTGAAGCGCGTCGGGATTATGATCGGCGATGAAATCGCGTATCTCTGCATCGCCAAGATAAGCGTCATAGACCAGATCAAAGTGATGATCAGCGACGCAACGTGCTGTGGCAGCAAATGCAAACATGTAATCGACTGTTGCCGCCATCTCGAACGCGCCCTTGTAGCCGTGGCGCATTACCCCCTTGATCCATTTGGGGTTCACCACACGCGCCCGAACAACACGTGCAATTTCTTCTTCGAGTGTCCGGATCTTCGGGCTTTCGGGACGGGAATGGTCGCTGTGATAAACCGTTGGCTGCTTGCCTGATAAACTAAGCACAGCCGATGTCATTCCGCCTTCGAACTGATAATAGTCATCGGAATCCAGCAGATCATGTTCGCGGTTATCCTGATTGTGGACAATCGCATCGACCTTACTGAGGCGGGTTTCAAACAGATCGCGTGCCGCCGTGCCTTCGGCCCCGTTGCCATAGGCATAGCTGCCCCAGGCAAGGTAGGCATCGGCAAGATCGTCTTCGTCTTCCCAGAGTTTTTCATCAATCATCGCCTGCAACCCGGCCCCATAGGCGCCGGGTTTGGAACCAAACACCCGGAAGCCAGCTTGTCGGGCGGCCTGATCCTGATCCATTCCATTCACACGGAGTTTTTCGGTTTCGGCCCGCACGCGCACAGCAATCGGATTGGCGTCATCGGGTTCATCAGCTTTGTCGGCCACCGCCCTTACCGCACTGTCAAACAGATCTATCAGGCCGGGAAAGGCATCGCGGAAGAAACCAGAAATCCGCAAGGTGACGTCAACACGCGGACGCCCCAACACCGATGCCGGCATGATTTCAAAGCCGGTCACCCGGCGCGATGCACTATCCCAGGTCGGGCGTACCCCCATCAGGGCAAGCGCCTGCGCGATATCATCGCCACCAGTACGCATATTGCTCGTACCCCAGACCGAAAGCCCCAGCGCCGCTGGCCATTCGCCGTGATCCTGCACATGGCGTTCCAGCAGCAACTCCGCTGATTTCCATCCCAACTGCCAGGCCGCCGGGGTTGGCACGGTACGGGTATCAACCGAATAGAAATTGCGCCCGGTCGGCAACACATCCGGTCGGCCACGGGTCGGCGCGCCAGATGGCCCGGGTTCAACGAACTTGCCTGCAAGGCCACGCAAAAGGCCTTCGATCTCGGCCGGACCGCAACCAACAACCGACGGCCGAATAGTCGTTTCGATATCAGAAATAACGTCACAGACGGCTGACCACGCCGGGTCGGCCTTCACCGTTCCCTTGACCAGATCACGTGCCAAAAGCTCGATCCGTTCCACAGTATCGCCGGTGGTGCGCCATGGTCCGATATCTTCGCCGTCATAGTGCGCGAGAATTTCGGGCTTGGCGCCCGGCCAGAATTCGGCAAAGGCACAATCAAGCGGATCAAACGCGGGATCATCAAGGATATCCCTGGCAATCGCGCGATGCAGGGACGCCTTGGGGCCGGTGTCCGCACCACGCGGTAGCCGTGCAAGTGCGACCAGAAGATCGGTCAAAAGATCGCCATCCGGGGCCTTGCCATAGATATGCAGTCCGTCACGGATCTGCAGTTCCTTGAGCTCGCACAGATAGTTATCAAGCTTGGCCAGCGCGCTTTCTTCGTCCTCGCCCGCCTCGATGCCGCAATCACGGTCAAGGCCTATGCGAATCGCCAGTTCAAGGATATCGCGTTTGAGGATCACAAGACGGCGGGGATCAACCGCGGCGGCATCATAGTATTCATCGACCAGCGCTTCGAGATCCTTGAGCGGCCCATAGCTTTCCGCCCGGGTCAAAGGCGGGGTCAAATGATCAAGGATCACCGCCTGGGCGCGGCGTTTGGCCTGTGTGCCTTCGCCCGGATCATTGACGATAAACGGATAGAAATGCGGTGTCGGACCAAAAACGGCCTCCGGGAAGCAATCCTCGGACAGCGCCAGCGACTTGCCCGGCAGCCATTCCATATTGCCATGCTTGCCAAAATGAATGATCGCATCGACGCCAAACACATGACGCAGCCAGATATAAAAGGCGAAATAGTTGTGCGGCGGCACCAGATCGGGCGAGTGATAGCTTTCAAGCGGATCAATGTTATAGCCACGCGCGGGCTGCAACCCGATCACCACATTGCCAAGCGGCAGGATGGAAAGCGCAAAGGCATCCTGACCCGCCAGATAGAACGGATCATTCGTCGGGTCGCCCCAGGCCTCAATTACCTGATCCCGGATGGCCGGTGGCAGGGCATCAAGCGCCTTTTGGTAGTCCGTACGAGACAAGGTCACGCGAATTTCGCGATCAGCAAGGGATTTGAAATCGTTGGTCGGCCCGGCCTTGATCGCAGCAATCAGGGCGTCGCCATCTTCCGGCAGATCATTGACCCTGTATCCTTCGCCCTGCATCGCACGAAGTGTTTCGATCATGCCGGCCGGGGTATCAAGCCCGACCCCGTTGCCAAGGCGGGCATCCTTGTTTGGATAGTTCGCCATAACCATCGCCACCTTGCGCGAAGCTGTATCCGATTTGCGCAAGCGTACCCAGTTGGCGGCAAGTTCGGCGGTAAAGGCCACGCGATCACGGACCGGGATGTATTTCACCAGATCAATCTGGGTCAGGTCATCCTTGCCAGCCGATCCCTTGAACGACACAGCACGTGAAAGGATACGGCCATCGACTTCGGGCAGGGCGACATTCATCGCAATATCACGCGCGGCCAGACCATTCACACCTTCGCGCCAGGCTTCTTCGCCACCACCCGACAGCACCACCTGAAAGACCGGGGCATCCACCGCGTCAAACGGACCATTTTTTCGTTCTGACCCCGGAACAGATATCGCAAACCCGGTGGTATTCAGGATCAAATCCGCACTGGTTTCTGCCAGCCAGTCCTCGACCAATGCCGCTGCCACCGGATCCTTGAGACTGGCGACAAAAATTGGCAATGGATTCAGACCATTGGCACAAAGTTCCTCAACCAGCGCGTCAATAACATCCAGATTGGCGGCCTGTACCAGTGAACGATAGAAGATAATCGGCGTAACCGGTTGATTTTCAACCCAGTTAACGCGGATTTCATCAAGGCTTGCCTGCGCCTTGCCGGGCCAATAGCCCCCGGCCTTGACCAGTGGCGCGGCAGGTGACCAGTTCCAGTTCACGCTTGAATTTAAGTTTTCGTATATAAGACGAAGTAAATTCTCGGAGTTTTGCGGTCCGCCCTCGATCAGGTAACGCCAGATATTCTGATATTCCCGCCCCTTGACGGTCGAAAGCGATAAAAGTTCAGCATCGGGTTGATCATCACCGGGCAACAGGATCAGGGGAATGTCTTTGGCACGCGCAAGGACAACCAGTTGTTCGATACCGTAATCCCAATAACCGCGCCCGCCCAGAATGCGAACGATGATGAATTTGGCATCGGAAAGCACATCGTCGATATAGAGATCAACTGACATGTTATGGCCAAGCTGCAGCAAGCTTGCCAGACGCAAGGACGGAGTTTGATCGCCGAATGCATCCACCAGACGCCCTTGTGCCCCGGCAAGGCAGGCCAGCTCAGACTCGGCCGCAGACAGAATCACCACATCGCCGGGTTGCTGTCCAAGGTCGACGGCCTCGCTGCCATCCGTGACCATTCCGGGCTGGGCTGCCAATAGATGCATTTGGGGATCCGTATTCTTGCGTCGTTACGTCGAAAAGGCGACCAGGACCGGATGTAAAAATCCATCCGGTCTCAGCCAAGTTTCATCCGGTAGAATGGATTCAGGCGGCCTTGATGGCGGCTTCAATCGCTGCACGGTCCAGACCATGCAGACCAATCACGACCAGTTCGGAACGGCGGGTTTCGCCATCCGCCCACGGACGGTCGAAATAGCGCTGGAAACGTTCGCCAACCCCCTGAACCACATGGCGCATCGGTTTGCCCGGCACATCCAGGAATCCCTTGATCCGCAAAACATCAAATTGGCGCACAACATCAATCAGGCGCTTCTCAAGCGTCGCCGGATCGCTGATCGCATCAAGCGAGACAACGAAACTGTCGAAATCGTCATGGTCGTGTTCGTGACCATCGTCATGATGGCTCGGTCTGCTATCAAGGTCATCCTCGGCAGCAGCACCCAGACCCAGCAGGATGGCATTTTCCACCCGTGAATGGTCGGTTGCGATAATCTTGACCGACGGCTTTTTCAATTCTGCACGGATATCTGCTTCGACCTTGCTGCGTTCGGCATCGGTCAGAAGGTCCGTCTTGTTCAGAACCACCATATCCGCACAGTGAAGTTGTTCTTCGAACAGTTCCTCAAGCGGGCTTTCATGATCCAGATTGTCATCAGCTTCGCGCTGGGCCTGTACCGCGTGATGATCATGGGCAAAAAGACCATCGCGCAGGGCCGCGCCATCAAGCACAGCCACCACGCCGTCAACTGTCACACGCGACCGGACTTCGGGCCAGTTAAACGCCTTTACCAAGGGTTTTGGCAGGGCAAGGCCAGATGTTTCGATAACGATATGGTCAGGTGGTGTTTCACGATCAATCAGGTTCTGGATGGTTGGCAGAAAGTCATCTGCCACCGTGCAGCAGATGCA
Organism: Thalassospira sp. MCCC 1A01148; assembly: GCF_001613795.1. Lineage (GTDB taxonomy): Bacteria > Pseudomonadota > Alphaproteobacteria > Rhodospirillales > Thalassospiraceae > Thalassospira. Next base: position 1,418,235 of record NZ_LPVZ01000020.1, on the reverse strand, counting down.
GCCATTGGCCAGTTCAACCACATCATCTTCTTCGCAGCCTTCGATACCGCATCCATTGATGATGCCGCGATCCACGCCCAGATCGCCAAACTCATTGATAATCAGCGCAATGCGTTTGCCATCGGCATTTTCCAGCATGTTGCGGATCATCGTTGTTTTGCCTGCCCCCAGAAAACCGGTAATGACGGTTGCGGGGATTTTGCCCAATTGTGCCATTTGTAAAGTCCTTAAAATTCAATTCTTTATGTTGCTATTTCACCTGCATCGGTATGCCGGCCACCACAAGGGTCACCTTGTCAGCCAGTTCGGCGATGCGTTGATGCAGGCGCCCGGCATGATCCCGAAAGGCGCGTGCCATCGCATTTTCCGGCACAATGCCAAAGCCGACCTCGTTTGAGACCAGAAGCACCGGCACAACAAGTTTCGGCACCAGATCGCAAAGGGCCTCAGTCTCGGCGTCAATATCGCGGTCTTCAAGCATGAGATTGGTCAGCCACAAGGTCAGGCAATCGACCAGAACCGGTTTGCCACCTGTGACATTACAGGTCTGTAAGGCAGCGCAGAGCTCAAGCGGTTCTTCCACTGTCTGCCAGAGATCGCCGCGCGATTGTTTGTGAAGATCGATGCGGTTGGCCATTTCATCATCCCAGGCCCGCCCGGTTGCGATATATGTGCCACCACCTGCGTGATTGATAATGTTTTCGGCAAACCGGCTTTTGCCGGATCGCGCCCCACCAAGGATCAGATGCGTCCCGCCAGAGGGGCCGTCAGGGGGTAAAATCTGGGTCATCCCGTTTGTTCCTCGCCATGGCCTCCCACCGAGGCCCGATTGCGTCGCCACCTTCTAAAGAATAGTGACACCTTCGGCAGGTTTCCTGGCTGCGGGCATGAAAGCGGTCCGCCTTCCCGGTTGCCCGGTGGCTGGTCTGGCGCCACGCGCCGACCCGGATCGCCCAACCCGATACAGTTGCGGGGGCAGCATCGGCCTTGCACCGATTTCCCATCACCGAACGGTGCGCCGAACCTAGCAGGTTTGCCATAAATGCCAAAGGTCAATCTCGGCCCTTCAAGCTGTCTGATACACACGACCTAACCGGAAGGTCAGTATTTGTAAGAATTGTCTGCTTGAGGGCCCCTACCATTTCAGACAACATCAAGACGTCGCGCTGAAACTACAGACGGAAAAATCCGCAATCTCGCGCAAAACCGGGAACAAAAGAACAAGCACCCGGCTGGCAGCAGAAAAATCTGCGCCAAAACTCTTGGGGTAATCTGGAAGTTTGTGAGCACAAATGGCTATACGGTCTCACCTATTGAAAATCCGACAGTCGACTGCGCCAACCTGGACCACTTCCTCTCGCAAGGACATGTGGCTGGGATTGCTTGGTCGCCTGAACAGTCCGGACAGATCTTTTCAGGACTTCCTGGAAGAATATGCGATTGAGGGCGAAATCACGCTGGCACGGCGCGACGTTCGGGAAATTTTTGCTCAGGATGCCTCGAAGGGGGTGATCGCCTCCATCATCTGGTCCCATGAACGCGGCATTCGCGTGAACGCATTATCGCTGCTTGTTCGCGATATGCCGACGCTTGTAACGCTGATGTCGATTTCCGACTTCGGGAACGATGAGTTGAACGAATTGCTTGCGCAGCCGGGCATATCCGTTCCGACTGCCAGCAAGATGTTGTCTGCCTGTGGCAAAACCTATTGCGGTATGCCAGCTGCCATCATTGACGACACCATCATTCAGGCAATCGAAAGCGCATCCTTTGCGGCAGATTTCCCGAATGTCGCCAAATTGCGGGCCAAATCACGCAGCCGACCGGTCCCGTATTATCAGGCCTATCTGCGCGATGTATTCGATATTTGCGAAAACCATGACCTTGAGCCGGATATGGTAGACCGCTATCTGGCTGAACACGCGCTTGATGACATGGCATCGGACATCGAACTCGCATCCGCCTAGGGACGAAACCTTAAAATCGCTGATTGACCGCGGTCACACGCCAGCCGGGTTCGTCGACCTCGTCGATGAATTCAAGTTTGGTCAAACCCAACGTATCGACATGAAACGCCAATGCCGTTTCAAGCGACAAGCCCAAGGCATTGGCCAATATGGCGCGCACCGTCCCGCCATGAATGACAGCCACGATATCGCGACCGGCAAATGCATCATTTAACCGGGAAAAGACCGGACCAACACGCCCGACAACATCGGCGAAACTTTCACCCTTAGGGGGGTGCTGTCGGGCAAAATCGGTCCAGAAACGCGTTGTTTCACCCTTGGGCAAATCGTTCCAGTTCTGCAGCTCCCAGTCACCAAAGTGCTGCTCGGCAAATCCGCTTTCTGCCTGCAACGCATGGTCTGCTTCCATGAAACGTTGCAGGCTACGCGCCGTATCCTGTGTACGCGACAGGTGGCTGGTCACCCATGTCGCAGATACTGGCAATTGCCGGGCAAGAGTGTTGATCGCCTTTTCATCGGAAAGATCCGCTGGCATGTCACTTTGGCCATAGACCAGACGTTTGGGGTTTTGGACCGGGGCATGACGCACCAACCACCATCTTGTTGTTTTCATTGGGTTCGTATCCCCTTTTCTTGCCCAGATCGTCAGATGACCGCGACAAAGGCAATTCCGACAAAAAGTTCGCTTAGCAACTGGGTTGCGCCCAAAACATCACCCGTCTGGCCACCGATTTGCCATTTCGCCACCATCGCCACAAGACCAACAGCCAAAAACGCACCAGCCAGAACCACAACGGTTGTGGTCAAACCCGTCAAAACGAACGCCAGGATCGCTGCGAGGAGTACCGCGAGCCCGACCATCATCAGACTTGGTGTTCCCGCACCTTTGCCCAAACCGTCGTTACGCGCCGGGGGCAGGATATGCATCACGATCGGCATGGCTGCACGCGATGATATCGCCATAACCAGAAACAGGATCGCAGCCTGCCCGCCGTCACCGGCCACAGACATCAGGACAAGTCGCAGCCCGAAACACAAGACCAGGGCGACGACACCATAGGTACCGATTTGACTGTCACGCATGATTTCCAGTTTGCGCGCACGTTCAAACCCACCACCAAATCCGTCCGCGCAGTCAGCCATGCCGTCTTCGTGCATGCAGCCAGTCAGAAGCACCATGCCTGCCAGGGCAATGATCGCGAATATCAGGATATTTTCCGTCAATTGATAAACCAGCATCGCTGGCAGCATGGCAAATCCAGCCAGCAACAAACCAACCAGTGGCCAGGACCAGACGGATCTTGCAATCAGCTCGGCGCGGAAATCGTCAATTCCATGCACCGGCACACGGCTTAGCAAGGCCAAGGCACGCCAGAAATCAGAAATCACAGATGTCTTTACTGGTGCGTCAACGGCGGCGTCCGCGTCCTCATTTTTCGATAAATCTGCGCTTTGCATATTTGTTTCGTTTTGGTTATGATCTTTGGATATCATAAATTTCCGATTTTCAAACTGGCAATCTGCCACGCCCGGGCCTAGTTTGGGCTGACTTTCTGAGCCGTCTTAGACAACTGGTTTCCGAGCCTAATCATTCCCATCCCGGAAGCCAAGCGGAACACACTACCGTCAGGACCCCAGGCACCTTTGCCGCCAGCCGGAGACCCACATGTTCAACCCGAAACACCCGCCACAAAACCTTGAGGAAATTCGCGCCCTGCTGGCCGAACTTCCCGATGTCGATCAGGATGCACAGGCCGCCGTCGCCGAACGCGAACCAACATTGACCAAACCTGCGGGATCGCTTGGCCGACTTGAAGATTTCAGCATGTGGCTCGCCGGGTGGCAGGGAACATCGCGCCCGCGCATGTCACGCCCCCGTGTTACGGTCTTTGCCGGCAGTCATGGTGTTGTTGCACAGGGCGTTTCGGCCTTCCCGGCCAGTGTTAACCAGCAGATGGTCGAGAACTTTATTAACGGCGGGGCCGCAATCAACCAGATCTGCAAGTCTGTCGATGCAGAACTTCGCGTTATGGAAGTCGCACTTGAAGTGCCGACAAACGATTTTGCCAATGAACCTGCGATGGATGACGAGGGCTGTGCCGAAGCGATGGCCTTTGGCATGAGCGCCATCGAAAAGGGACTGGATCTTTTTGTGCCCGGCGAAATGGGCATTGGCAACACTACGTCGGCCGCCGCCATCGCCCACGCGCTTTATGGCGGGAATGCAGGCGACTGGACTGGTCGCGGTACCGGGATTGATGACACAACCCTTGACCGCAAAACGCGTGTTGTGGGTGACGCAATCATTCTGCACAAGAACCAGATGCATGACGGTTTGGATGTTCTGCGCTGTGTCGGGGGACGTGAAATTGCGGCCATGGCCGGTGCGATCATTGCGGCACGCTTTTCGCGGGTTCCGGTTTTGCTGGATGGTTATGTTTCATGTGCCGCAGGCGCGGTTTTGGCAGCTATGCGTGCCGATGCACTTGATCATTGCCTGATCGGGCATGTATCGGCAGAGCCGGGCCACACCCGTCTGATTGATAAACTGGGCAAGCAGGCGCTGATTGATTTCGGCATGCGCCTTGGCGAAGGATCGGGGGCAGCACTTGCTATTCCGCTTTTGCGGGCGGCTGCTGAATGTCACACCGGTATGGCGACATTTGAAAAGGCGGGAATTGATGGCAAGGACGGCGCCTGAGCCAGCTGTTGTCATCACAAGAACCAAATAGCGTCGCGTTTCCGGCGCTATTTTTTTGTTCGTTCGTTCATCAGATGCTCCACATGGCGGCCCTGGAACATGGTGATATTGATCGAATGACCAAACTTGATGGCACGTTCATCATCGCAACGACACAGAATGACCCGGGTGTCACCTGACTCGGCCACGGCCGCACGCATGGCTTCGCGATGCTCTTCATCCATGTTTTCCATTTCCGGATCCCACAGCATCTTAATCATATCAACGCCAAGCTTGTTACGATTGATATAGGGCAGCGACAGATAACTGATGCCATCAATGCAGATGCGGTAACCGCGATCCCGACAGAAATCCCGTGCAAAGAAGAATGCACCCAAATCAGCAAAAATATCGATCTTCTGAAGTTCCAGAACGATTGTTCCGCGCTGACCTGCCTTGACGTTACTGTCAAATGTCAGGAAGTCCGGGGACAGCAATGTTGATACGTTCAGATTGATACTGACAGAGCCGGTCACCGATGCATCATTGGAGCGCGTTAAAAGCGACAGCATGCGTCGATCAAGAATTTCTGTCAGATGCTGAAACAGCCAACGGTTTGACAACACATTGACATCGGGCAGCAGGGTTTCCTGCAGATCCTTGATTGAAATGAACAATTCATGGAAAACCGGTGTCGGATGGGCATCACCAACCACGGCACAGATCGCCTGACGGCGCATCAGGTTGGACAAATCGGCCCGGCGCAGGGATTCATCAATCCGGCCAAGGATCTTTGGCGTCAGTGGCGCACGGTCATCGCTAAGTTCCGGATGGTCATTGTGACGCTCAGCCGCCTTGCTTACCACCTTCGGGCGATTGGCATTCGCGCGCACCAGCATCTGCGTCAGATGCAGGAATTCCTTATATTGCTGGCCGACATCGTAATAGTCGGTGAAGGTTGCTGGCGCGCCGCTTTCATCCTTGCCATCGCTGATCAGCGGATCGTCATTGAACAGGAACTTCAGGCGGAAAATGACCGCATTCACCTCGTCCATCTCAGCAGCATCAAAGATGAAAATCAGGTCCTGGTTTGACAGCGTAAAAATGCGACCGGTTACTTCCGGTACAATTTCTTCAAAGGCAGTAATCGCAGTCCTGATGTGATGGTCGCGGCGGTTAAACGGCAACAATTTGGAAAAATGCACATGAATCGCACCAACGCCTTCCTTGCGCCGCTCAAGGCGTCGCACATAGTCAACGAGGAAGGCTTCGGGCGATGGAATTGAGCTATCAGACATAAATGCAATAACCAGAAGATTGTTTTGACGGAGTAACAGCCGCTAATCTGCCCGAACCACGATAACGCCGGTCCATTAACAGGTTATGTATTTAGCATTCATGGATATTGAAACCAAACGCGAATATCGGGCAATTTCAGACATGTCGACCAATAGATAAGTCGTAGCTTTCCACCAACCAAGCTGCTAGTTTCAGCCCGTTTTGATATCAGAGCGATAAGGTTAAAGACGATATGTGGCGACGCAAGCGCGTTTTGGTAACCGGTGGCGCAGGTTTCCTTGGTTCTCATTTATGTGAACGCCTGCTTGAAGAAGGCAACGATGTTTTATGCGTCGACAATTTCTTTACCGGCACCAAGGACAACATCGTTCATCTCCTCGACAAGCCGCATTTCGAGTTGATGCGCCACGACGTTACCTTTCCGCTCTATCTTGAGGTAGACGAGATCTACAATCTCGCCTGCCCGGCATCACCGATCCATTATCAACATGATCCGGTCCAGACCACGAAAACCAGCGTGCATGGTGCGATCAATATGCTTGGCCTTGCCAAACGTGTTGGCGCAAAGATTTTCCAGGCTTCAACCAGCGAAGTTTATGGCGATCCGGAAGTCCATCCACAGACCGAAGATTACCGTGGCAACGTCAACCCGATTGGCCCGCGCGCCTGCTATGATGAAGGCAAGCGTTGCGCGGAGACGCTGTTCTTTGATTACCATCGCCAGCATGGCCTGGACATCAAGGTCGCCCGGATCTTCAATACCTATGGCCCGCGCATGCATCCGCAGGATGGCAGGGTTGTATCGAATTTTATCATTCAGGCGCTGCATGGCGAGGACATCACGATTTATGGCAATGGCGAGCAAACCCGCTCGTTCTGCTTCTACACGGATCTGATTGAGGGCTTTGTGCGCCTGATGGCGACCGACAAGACCATTACTGGCCCGATAAACCTTGGCAATCCGCATGAAATCACTATTCGCGAACTGGCCGAACGTGTGATCGAAATGACCGGTGCCAAGTCCAAGCTGATCTTCAAGGACCTTCCGGCGGATGACCCGCTGCAGCGCAAACCCGACATTACCTTTGCGCGCAAAAGTCTTGATGGCTGGGAACCGACCGTGAAACTTGAAGCTGGCCTCGGATCAACTATTGAATATTTCCGTGATCTGATTGCAACACACGGCTGAGACGACTTAGCGAGCAGGACCTGAATTACCCATGGATATTAAAGCCTTTTTCGACAGTGAGTTTGACGAGCATCTTGATCTGGTCAACAAGACTCGCGAAGCCACGCGCGATGCCTTTATCGAACTGGTCGAGATTTGCACCGATGCGCTTAATGACGGCAATAAACTGCTGTTCTTTGGCAATGGTGGGTCGGCTGCCGACGCGCAGCATATCGCCACCGAATTCACGGTCCGCTATATCAATGACCGTCGCGCGCTTCCGGCAATCGCACTGACCACCGATAGCTCTGCCCTGACCGCGATCGGCAATGATTTCGGGTTTGATCACCTGTTTTCACGTCAGATCGAGGCGCTTGGGAACCCCGATGACGTTGCAATTGGCATTTCAACATCCGGTAACAGCAAGAACGTCAATCTTGGTCTGGCAAAGGCCAGGGAAATGGGTCTGATTGCAACCGGCTGGACTGGCAAGACAGGTGGCGACATGGTTGGTCTGTGCGACCCGCTGATGATCGTTCCCAGCAACACCACCGCGCGCATTCAGGAAATGCATATCCAGATTGGCCAGATGTTGGTCGGCGCCCTTGAACACACGCTTGGCCTGACGAAAAAATAACTGGCAGACTGCCAAAGTCGCCTCAATACTCTGACAGAATAAAGAATTGCGACCATGACCGATCTTAGCCATCTGGCCCAACAGGTTGAACAACTGACCGACGCCAAGGTCCTGTGCATTGGTGATGTCATGCTTGACCGGTTTGTTTATGGATCAGTCACGCGCATCTCGCCCGAAGCCCCCATTCCGGTCATCCGGGTTGAGCGCGAAAGTGCAATGCTGGGCGGGGCGGGCAACGTCACACGCAATGCCACGGCCCTTGGCGCATCCGTTCAGTTCCTGTCGCTTGTTGGGGATGATCTGCCCGGTCGGGAAGTCATGGAATATGTCGCACATGACAAAGGCGTTGAGCCCTATATCCAGACCGAGCGCAACCGTCCGACAACGATCAAAACCCGCTATATCGCGGGCGGGCAGCAATTGTTGCGATCTGATAATGAAACGACCGGCGACATCGCGCCAGCCACCATCAGCAACCTGTCCGCTTTGGCAGGGCAACTGGCACCGGATGTCGCGGCGATCATCCTGTCTGACTACGGCAAGGGTGTCTTGCATGCCGATGTCGTGGCCGCTGCAATCGAAGCAGCGCGTAGCGCGGGCAAGCCGATCATTGTCGACCCCAAAGGTAGTGATTACAGTATCTATCGCGGGGCAACGGTGGTCACACCGAACCGCGCAGAAGCCGAAGCCGCAACCGGTATTGCCGTAAATAGCGACGAAGATGCTGTCGCCGCCGCGACCAAGATTATCACTGAATGCGGCATAGAAAACGTTCTGCTTACCCGCAGCCAGGATGGCATGACCCTTGTCACCAAAGATGGCGAGGCTTTGCATCTGCCAACCGAAGCGCGCGAAGTCTTTGACGTTTCCGGCGCTGGCGACACGGTGGTGGCCTGCCTTGCATCAGCTGTGGCAGCAGGATCAAGCCTTGCCGATGCCGCACGCATTGCCAATGTTGCCGCAGGGATCGTGGTTGGCAAGATCGGGACCGCAGTTGTTTACCCTGACGAGCTCATTTCCACCCTGCATCATCATGACCTGATGATCGGGGAAGCGAAACTGATGCCGCTTGATCGCATGGTTGATCGTGCAGAACGCTGGCGGCGCAAGGGATACACAGTCGGCTTTACCAATGGCTGCTTTGATCTGCTGCATCCGGGGCATCTCAGCCTGCTCAAACAGGCAAGCGCAAGTTGCGACCGTTTGATCGTCGGGCTGAATTCCGACGCGTCGGTCAAACGCCTCAAGGGTGACGCACGACCGGTTCAATCCGAAGCCGCACGTGCGGCCGTGCTCGGATCGCTTGAAACCGTCAGTGGGGTGGTGATCTTTGGTGAGGACACGCCGATTGAACTGATCTCGGCGATCAAGCCAGACATTCTGGTCAAGGGCGCGGATTACACCATTGATAAGGTTGTTGGGGCCGAAATCGTTCAGGCCTATGGCGGCAAAGTGGTTCTGGCCAATCTTGAAGACGGCTTTTCCACCACATCGACCATCGCCCGGATGAACAAGGGCAACGATTAATCATCGTGCCCCAAACCGTTCTTTTCCGGCCAGGGCGAGATCATCAGATCCGGCCAGATTGTTTGCCACCGGGCAACCTTGGCCTCATAGACCGTTTTTACCGGTAGAGCCGTGTTTGGGATAACCCGACCTTCCATCACGGCCGACAGACCAAATGGTGCATATATGCGATAGGCATCAATACCGTCTTTGTCCGCATCCTTGCGCACGCCAATCGCACTTGTCTGATAGGCAAAGCGATCAATCCCGTCACTGGCAGCACTTACCGCACCATACGGCACACCGAATTTTTCCGGATACCAGATCGGCACACGCGCCTGATTGCGGATTTCAACCGCGGCCGCGACATCGGAAAACAATTCAGCCCCTTGTACGATCACACGATCTTCTGAAGACCATGTCGTATCGGGATCAAAATAAAAAAGATCATAGTCGGCAATATCAGATTCCGGGACGCGATTGGCCTTGAGTTTCAGATGGTTTGGGCAATACATCCGGCGGTCAGCCACCAGTCTTCAATCCCGAAAACTGAAAACCGATCAAGAATGATTTGGTTGGTCCGGTTTTGCAGGATGCCTTCAAGGAACTCACAGCCCAACGGAATTTCATTGGCGCGTTGACCGGCACTCATAATCCGACCCAGATCACTTTAAGAATAACTGGCCAGGCACCGTTGATCAGACACGATGTGGTGAAAAGCCGCAATGCACGGTCGATATCGCTTGCGGCAAGATCGCCGCGACCACTGCCGATATAGGGATCATCAACCACTTCGCTGCCATATTGGCGCGGTCCGGCAAGGGCGATTTCAAGTGCCCCGGCAAAGGCGGCTTCCTGCCACCCGGCATTGGGGGATTTGTGTTTTTTGGCATCCGACAGCATGGTCTTCCAGGCAGCCTTGCCACTGGTTTTACCCCCGATGAATGCGGCAAGACAAATTACGCCCCCGGCAAGTCGTGCGGGGATAAAGTTCGCGACATCATCAAGGCGCGCGGCGAAGCGCCCGAAATAAAGATAGCGCTGGTTGCGATGACCAATCATCGAATCAAGCGTGTTGATCGCCTTGTAGGCGCAAATACCAATCGGCCCGCCAACCACATACCAGAACAGCGGGGCGACCACCCCGTCAGAAAAGTTTTCAGCACAGCTTTCAATCGCTGCCCGGCTGACCCCGGCCTCATCAAGCGTATCGGGATTGCGTCCGACAATCATTGAAACCGCTTTGCGGCCGCCAGCAATGCCATCTTTCTTGAGCGCAGCCGATACAGCCTTTACGTGTTGATAAAGGCCCTTTTGTGCAATCAAAACCGCGACCAAAAAAACTTCTGGTGCCCTGAAAACGTCGCCAATTGAGGAAACAAACTGAACCAGGCCACCAGCTGCGGCCGCAACGGCAATGACAGCCAGACTGGTAACAGTCCCACGAAGTAACCGATCGGCATTGCTGCGATCTGGGCGGTTCAGGCGTCTTTCGAACCACGCGATCAGATTGCCGACCCAGACGACGGGGTGTCCGATCCGCGAAAACAGCCATGGGAAGTCACCAAACACCGCGTCCAACACCAGCGCCAGCACCAGCATGGTAAAAAGCGGCCCGAAAAACGCAGGTTCCGGGATCAGAAAATCGGTAAATGTCGGTTCCATTGCCGCAATGTGCGCGGTGATCGCCAGGGCGTCAATCAGAATGACGGCGAGTTGGGTTAAGTGCCGGTCACAGCAGAGAATTTGCCATCAGGTTTTCGGTTTGCTAGAAATATTTCATACAAAATTTTATTTTATCATACAATTTCATGATTAATCCTGCCTGTCCTGAACTGCGTAAGGCAAACCACGGTCCCGACACCTACTGGACCTGACGACAAAACCGGCAACAAAAAAGAAAGTCTGATCACCGCCCCACAACATCTTCGATACCCGGCCATTACCGGCCCACAATAAGTAGTATTTTCATCACCCAGACCCCTTGCACATCATCTTGGCGTAGCTGCCGCTTGCATTCCGCAGGCCAATCGGTGAAAACGGGGGTGGCATCGGGTACCGCATGGCAAAAATGCCTTGCGAATTACACCATCTGAGAGAGACAAAGGAGCAGCCTTTTATGTCCCCCAAAGGCGCAGTAATGATTTGCGGTCACGGTTCGCGCGACGAGCGCGCGGTTTCACAGTTCAACGCGATGGTTGAAGCGATGAAACAAACCCACCTGGCCGAATACGATGTCGAAAGCGGCTTTCTCGAATTTGCCCACCCGATCCTGCGTGATGGCTTTGAAAAGCTCAAAGCCATGGGCCACAAGAAGATTTATGCCCTGCCAGGCATGCTGTTTGCCGCCGGTCACGTCAAAAACGACCTGCCGAGCGAAGTGAACAATTTCGCCCATGAAAACCCGGATATCGAGGTTCTGTTTGGCCGTGATCTTGCCATTGATCCCAAACTTCTGATGGCAGCGAAGCAACGGATCGAAGAAGCTCTTGTCGGGGTTGATGACAGCGTTTCACGTGAAGACACCCTGTTGATGGTCGTGGGGCGCGGGACCAACGATCCGGACGCCAACTCCAACGTTTACAAGGTCGCGCGCATGCTGCAGGAAGGCATGGGTTTTGGCCGCACCGAAATCAGCTATTCCGGTGTTGCCCACCCGCGCGTCAACGCGGGCCTGCGCGAAGCCATGAAGCTTGGCTACAAGCGCGTTGTCGTGTTCCCGTATTTCCTGTTTGCCGGCATTCTGATTGACCGCATCTATTCCCACACCGATGAAGTTGCGGCTGAATTTGGCGATGTTGAATTCATCAAGGCAGGTTACCTCAAGGATCATCCGATGGTGCTTGAAAGCTTTGCCGAACGTCTGGCCGAAATTGATACCGGCGACAACAACATGAACTGCCAGCTTTGCAAGTATCGCGAGCAAATCATTGGCTATGAAGGCGATGTCGGCACCCCGCAGGTCGGCCACCATCACCATGTAATGGGCATCGGCACCGACGGGCATAGCCATGATCATGGGCACCACCACCATCATGGCCACAGCCATGGGCATCACAATCACGGTCATGGCCATGATCACGGGCACAGCCACGCCCTTGATCACGACGATGCGAAGAAACCGACCGGTTCCTGACCGGTCGATCCCTGTCCCCTGAAAGGCGCGGCAATGTTTGACTATCTGCGTGACCCGCAGGAAATCTATGCCAAAAGCTTTGCGACCATCGAGGCGGAGGCAGAGCTTGCGCGCTTTTCAGAGGATGAACGCCCGATCGCCATACGCATTATTCATGCCTGTGGCATGGTTGAAATGGCTGACCAGATTGCCTTTGGCGGGGATGTTGCCGGCACCGCAACCGCAGCACTCCGGGCCGGAAAGCCCATCTTGTGTGATGCGGAAATGGTCCGCCATGGCATCATTTCCCGACTTTTGCCCACCGAAAACGAGGTGTTGTGCACCTTGAATGACGGCGACACACATGGTCTTGCGGCCAAGCTGGCAACCACGCGGTCTGCCGCTGCTGTCGAAGGCTGGAGTGATCATATCGAAGGCGCAATAATCGCCATTGGCAATGCCCCGACCGCACTTTTCCATTTGCTTGAAGCCATCCATGACGGCCGCATGGCCAAGCCTGCCGTGATCATTGGTATGCCCGTCGGGTTTGTTGGTGCGGCCGAAAGCAAGGAAGCCCTGATTGCACACGCAAACGGCATTCCTTTTGTCACGCTGCGTGGCCGGTTTGGCGGCAGTGCGGTGACCGCGGCCACAGTCAATGCATTGGCGCGCATGGCACGTGACGATGACTCCACACCCGACGGTACGCTTGAGCGCAAGAAAGGCGGGTTGTCATGAATGAACAATCCCCGATCAAGGGCCGGATAACGGTTATTGGTATTGGCGAGGACGGGTATGATGGACTATCGCCGCTTGCCCGCCAGATCCTTGAAAAAGCCAGTATCATCTTTGGCGGCACGCGCCATATCGCCATGCTGCCCGGCACCAACACCGCGACCCGGAACAAGTGGATCACCCCGTTTGAGGCCAACCTGCCCCTGATTGAGGATTGCCTTGACCAGAACCCGGTGGTTCTGGCCAGTGGGGATCCGATGTATTTCGGTGTTGGCAATACACTGATCAACTATTTCGGGACCGAACCGGTTCATGCAATCCCGGCACCTTCGAGTATTTCACTGGCGGCCTCGCGCCTTGGCTGGCCACTTGCGGATTGTGACGTCATTACCCTGCATGGCCGCGATCCGGAAAGCCTGCGCGCCCATTTGCGCCCGCATGGCAAGCTGATCGCGCTGAGTGCTGATGGATCAACCCCGGCTCTGGTTGCTGTCATGCTGTGTGAGGCCGGTTTTGATCAAAGCCGTATGTCGGTATGCGAACGGCTTGGTGGCCCGGAAGAACGCATTACCACCCAAACCGCACAAACATGGCAGGCACGGGCAACATCCATGCCCGATATCAAACCGATTGATCCGCTCAACCTGATCATGATTGATCTGGAAGCCGGACCAAACGCCAAACCACTGCCCAAGGGCCCCGGTCTTCCTGATGATGCCTTTGTCCATGACGGCATGATCACGAAATCCGAGATCCGCGCGCAAACGCTTTCTTCGCTCGCCCCGTTCAAGGGTGGCGTGCTTTGGGATCTGGGGGCTGGATGTGGATCCATATCAATTGAATGGAAACGCATGGGCGGTCTGGCGGTTGCGATTGAACGCGACGCTGAACGCTGCGCCCTGATACAAAAAAACGCCATTCGCCTTGGCGTACCAACCCTGGCAGTCGAGCAGAAATCGATTGAAGAGGCATTGGCCTTTGCCGATCGCCTGCCAAAACCCGACGCCATTTTCATCGGTGGCGGGATCACCATTGATGGTCTGCTTGATACCTGTTGGGATTTGCTACCGCGTCATGGTCGGCTGGTCGCCAACACCGTGACACTCGAAGGCGAAGAAAAATTATTACGGTTTTACAATAAAAACGGTGGCAGCCTGACGCGCCTGTCGGTTTCCCGGCTGGTGCCGCGCGGCGGCTTCAAGGGTTGGAGCAATCTGGCCCCGGTCACCCATTACCTTGGAGTAAAAGCATGAGCAGTGCGGAACGTCCCGCAACGCCCCTTACGGTGGCCGGAACGGCCTATGGGCTTGGCATCGGACCGGGCGAGCCGGACCTGATCACGCTCAAGGCCTATAACGTTCTGCAAAAGGCCGATGTCATCGCCTATCCAGCCCTGGAAGATGGCGTCAGCCTTGCACGACAGATCGTAGATCCGCACATCCCGGAAGGCCGCATTGAAATCGCCATTCGCATTGAAATGGGCAAACCCGCCGATCCGGTCTATGACGCCGCTGCACTTGAGATCGGCAAGCATCTGGCAGATGGCAAAACCGTTGCTGTGCTGTGCGAGGGTGACCCGTTCTTTTATGGCAGCTTCATGTATCTGTTTGGCCGACTGGCCGAGGCCGGATACCCGGTCAAAACCGTGCCGGGCGTCAGTTCGATGATGGCCTGTGCAGCCCAGCTTGGCGCGCCGCTGGCTGCCAAGAACGATGTGCTGCAAGTCATTCCCGGCCCGCTTGATGCCGACCGCCTGCGCGAACAACTGGCCAAAACCGATGCGGCGGCAATCATAAAACTGGGCCGTCATTTCGCGAAGGTCCGTGACGTGATTGATGAGCTGGGCCTGACTGATCGGGCGCGCTATATCGAGCGTGCGACACTTGAAACCCAGAAAATGGTCCCGCTTGGCGATTTGCCAAGTGATGCAAAGGCCCCGTACTTTTCCATGATCCTGATCCACCGTCGCGGAGACGCATGGCGATGACCGCCCAACACAACAATAACAATCCCGTATTGCCGACCGATCCGATTGCCCCGATTGCGGTGGTCTGCCTGACACAGCGCGCGCTTCCGACTGCCCGCAAGATCGCATCCAGCCTGCAGGGTGCGACCGTCCATGGCCTGCGTACACGTGTTTCCACCCGCGACGTTGATTTGGCCTTTGACGATACCATTGCACATCTGCAACAAACTTTTTCGACCGGACATGTCATCATTGGTGTGTGCGCATCGGGCATTCTGATCCGTGCGCTTGCCCCGCTTCTCAGCGGAAAGTGGCAGGACGCAGCCGTGATTGCCGTCGATGAATCCGGCGACACCTTTATCCCGCTTCTGGGCGGGCATCACGGGGGTAACCGGCTGGCGCGCGATCTGGCAGATCGGCTGGGTGGCTTTGCCGCCATCACCACACCGGGCGATGCGATGCTGGGATTGGCCCTTGATGAACCACCGGCAGGCTGGAAACTGGGCACACCCGACACCGTTAAACCAGCAACCGCTGCACTGCTGGCCGGTGCGTCTGCCCGCCTTGAGATCGAGGCCGGATCAGCTGCGTGGCTGACCAACAGTGCGATTGCCCAATCTGATGACGGCAGTGTCGTGATTACCGCCACCGCGCGCGCAACCGATGAATCCGATACCAGCGATGCCGGACCGGAAACTGCAATCACCTATCACCCGCCGGTTCTGGCATTGGGTGTCGGCTGTGAACGCGGCTGTCCGGTGGACGATCTTTATGATCTTGTGATGGAAACACTGGCCGGACAATGCCTGAGTCCCAAGGCCATTGCCTGTGTCAGTTCGATTGATCTCAAGGCCGATGAAGCCGCCGTACACGAACTGGCAAACCGTCTTGGTGTGCCTGCAAGGTTCTTTGACGCCACCACCCTTGAGGCTGAGGCAGACCGCCTTGTCAGCCCGTCTGACGTCGTCTTTGCCGAAACCGGCTGCCATGGCGTTGCCGAAGGCGCAGCGCTGGCAACGGTTGGAGCCACCGGCAAGCTGATTGTGCCAAAACACAAGACCAAAAAATCCACCTGTGCCGTTGCCCTGTCACAGGATGACATCATCCCGGAAAACATCGGAACTGCTCAGGGCAGACTTTCGATTGTGGGAATCGGGCCAGGCCAGATCGGCTGGCGCAGCCCGGAAGCCACCGCCCTGATCGGTCGGGCCACCGATATTGTCGGCTATCAGATGTATCTTGATCTTCTGGGGCCGCTTATCGATGGCAAACACTGCCACCATTCCGATCTGGGCGCCGAAGAAGCCCGTGCGCGTCATGCGCTGGAACTGGCAGCGACTGGCAAGGACGTCGCCCTGATCGGATCGGGGGATGCGGGTATCTATGCGCTGGCAACCCTGGTGTTTGAGTTGCTGGATCGCGAAGATCGCACGGATTGGAACAGGGTCGCGGTGCAGGTGTCACCGGGTATTTCCGCCCTTCAGGCAGCAGCCGCGCGCATCGGCGCGCCACTGGGCCATGATTTCTGTGCGATTTCGCTGTCTGACCTTCTGACCCCGCGCGAGGATATCCTGCGCCGCCTGAAATCAGCGGCCGAGGGCGATTTCGTGATTGCCTTCTATAACCCGGTCTCCAAGCGGCGCCGCGATCTTCTGGCCAAGGCCCGCGATATCCTGCTTGAACATCGCAATGACGACACCCCGGTGGTTCTGGGTCGTCAGCTTGGCCGCCCGGATGAGGAAATCACAGTCGTTCCACTTTCGAAACTAGAAGTCGATATGGTGGATATGCTGACCACCGTATTGGTCGGATCAAGCAACAGCCGCCACATCACACGTGGTGAGAACGAATGGGTCTATACCCCGCGCGGCTACGCCAAAAAGGGCCCGGATGCCGCCAAGGCACCGGTTCACAGCAGCACTGACACTTCCAAAAACGACACTTCCAAGAAAGGCGGGGCAGAATAATGACTGTTCATTTTATTGGCGCCGGTCCCGGTGCCCCGGACCTGATCACCGTGCGCGGCTTGCGCCTGATCGAAAAATGCCCGGTCTGTCTTTATGCCGGATCCCTCGTACCCGAGGAAATCGTGACTGCCGCCCCGGAAGGCGCGCATGTCGTTGATACAGCCCCGATGAACCTTGATGAAATCATGGCCGAGATCGAGGCCGCCCACGCCAAGGGACAGGATGTTGCACGCGTTCATTCCGGTGATCCGTCAATCTATGGCGCAATTGCCGAACAGATCCGCCGTCTGGACGATCTAGGCGTTCCCTATGACATCACACCGGGCGTTTCGGCCTATGCCGCGACCGCTGCTGAGATCGGGGCAGAACTGACACTGCCAGATGTGTCCCAGACGGTGATTCTGACCCGGACAGCCATGCGTTCATCAAGCATGCCGGACGGCGAGAGCCTTAAGGAACTTGGCAAATCGCGCGCAACGCTGGCGGTCCATTTGTCGATCAATAACCTCGCCAATGTCGTGCGCGATCTGACGCCGTATTATGGCGAAGATTGCCCGGTTGTGATTGCCTATCGCGCAACCTGGCCGGACCAGAAATACATATTCGGCACGCTTGGTGACATCCGTGCCAAGGTCAAGGGCAGCGGTATCACGCGTACGGCGCTGATCATGGTCGGCGAGGTGTTCGGTCGCAAGGATTTCACCGACTCTAGGCTTTACGCCGCAGATCACACCCATGTGTTGCGCCCGGCAAAAGCATGATCGGGATCGGGCGGATGTAAAGTCCGCCCGTTTTTTGCACAAACGCTCTAATCATCAAGTTTATTTTTTCATCAGATCAGTAGTTTGCTGAAAAATCTGTCATTTCAACCGTCAACATCCTTGACCCTTGCCCGCCCGGCACCCTTTAATCAAAGGGTAATAAACGGGAGTATGCATGTTCAACGAGATGAGAATGGGCGACCAAATCCGCGAACCTTATCGCGCTTTGGTTGACTGGATGGAAGCAAACGGTCCCGAGGTTCTCGAACAAAAGCGCCTTGAAGCCGAAACCCTGTTTCGCAAGATTGGAATTACGTTTGCCGTTTATGGCGAGGGTGGAGATCCCGAACGGCTTATTCCCTTTGATCTGATTCCCCGCATTTTCACATCTCAGGAATGGCGCAAGCTTGATCGCGGTGTCAAACAGCGTGCCCGTGCCCTGAACGCGTTTCTCTATGACGTCTACCACAATGCCGAAATCATCAAGGCGGGCATTGTCCCGGCGGATCTTGTGTTTCGCAACGAGGCGTTCGAACCGGCCGTGATCGGTATTGATCCGCCGCGCAATGTCTATAGCCACATTGTCGGTGTTGATATTGTGCGTACGGGCCCCGAAGAATTTTATGTTCTGGAGGATAACTGTCGTACGCCATCAGGTGTGTCCTACATGCTTGAAAATCGCGAAATCATGATGCGCATGTTCCCGGACCTGTTCAAAAACCTTCGGATCGAGCCGGTCGAAAGCTATCCGGACATGCTGCTGAAAACGCTTAAAAGCATCGCGCCGCGCAAATGTGACCGTGAACCGAACATTGTGGTTCTTACCCCGGGTGCGATGAACAGTGCGTATTACGAACATTCCTTCCTTGCCGACCAGATGGGTGTTGAGCTGGTCGAAGGTCAGGACCTGTTTGTTCATGAAGACCGGGTCTATATGCGCACCACGCGCGGTCCGGCCCGGGTTGACGTGATTTATCGCCGCATTGATGATGCCTATATCGACCCACTTTGCTTCAAAAGCGATTCGGTGCTGGGTATTCCCGGTTTGATGAATGTCTATCGTTCGGGTGGGGTTGCGATCTGTTCTGCACCGGGGGCCGGTGTCGCCGATGACAAGGCGGTTTACACCTATGTACCCGATATGATCCGCTTCTATCTGGGGCAAGAGCCGATCCTCAATAACGTGCCGACATGGAAATGCGGCAAGCCTGATGACCTGAAATACGTTCTCGAACATCTGGGCGAACTGGTGGTCAAGGAAGTCCACGGCTCAGGGGGCTATGGCATGCTGGTCGGGCCAGCATCAACCAAGGAAGAACAGGCCGCCTACGCCAAACGGATCGAAGCCGATCCTGGCGATTTCATCGCGCAGCCAACATTGTCTCTGTCGGCCTGCCCGACCTTTGTTGAAAGCGGCATTGCCCCGCGCCACGTTGATTTCCGGCCTTTCTGCCTTGTTGGCGACAATGTGCGCCTGACGCCGGGTGGATTGACCCGTGTCGCGATGCGTGAAGGCTCACTTGTCGTGAACTCGTCGCAAGGCGGCGGGGTCAAGGACACATGGATCATGAGTGATTAAAGGAAAGGGTTGAGTAATGCTTAGTCGTACCGCAGACAACCTTTTCTGGCTGTCGAGATATGTCGAACGGGCCGAAAACATGGCCCGCCTGATGGAGATGGGCTATCGCATGGCCCTGATGCCCGCCGCCGCAAGCGGTAACCGATCAGAATGGGAATCCGTTCTGTCAGCATCAGGCTGTGCGGCAGGATATGACCCCGATGCACCCTTGCGTCAGGAAGAAGTCGCCAATTTCCTGATTTTTAACCGGGATAACCCGTCATCCATCCTCAACTGTTTTGAATATGCCCGGGCAAACGCACGCGCCATGCGTACCGCGATCACTGCGGAAATGTGGGAAGCGCTGAACAACGCACTGATGGAACTTCGTCGCCCGTCGATGCACAATCTGGCCAAGAATGAGCTGCCGGAATTCATCGACTGGGTCAAAAAGCAGGGCGCACTGTTCCGCGGTGCTACCGATTCCACGATTTTGCGTAATGACGGGTATGACTTTATTCGTCTGGGCACCTTTATCGAACGTTCGGACAACACTGCGCGCTTGCTTGATGTCAAATATTACGTCTTGCTGCCGGAAACCAGCATGGTCGGCGATGGTGTTGATAACTATCAATGGACAACGGTCTTGCGTGCGGCATCGTCGCTGCGCGCTTTTCACTGGGTCTATCGTGATGATTACTCACCGCACCGGATTGCGCATTTCCTGATTCTCAATCCGTTTAGCCCACGGTCACTGGCACATTGCGCCGAACAGATCACGCAACACCTTGAACGTCTGGCGCGTCATTACGGCCAACGCCACAGCGTCCACCGGCAGGCCGTCGAGATATATTCCCTGCTCACGCAAAGCGACATGGATGAGATTTTCTCGACCGGGCTACATGAGTTCCTGACCGATTTTCAGGGTCGGAACCGTATCCTGTCGCATGCCATTGCCGACGCATATCATTTCGGGGGGCAGTAAGATGCGCTTGAACGTCGAACACAGAACCCACTATCGCTATGAAAGTCCGGCCTATCATGCGGTGCAAAGCCTGAAGCTGACCCCGGCAGAGTTTGAAGGCCAGAAAATCATCAACTGGTCGATCACGGCTGAGGGGTGCACAATCGGGTCGGAATTCACTGATGGCAATGGTGATATCATCAGCACTTTGACTTCAAACGGCCCGGTAGAGGCGATTGAAATCGTCGTTAAGGGCGAGGTCGAAACCACCGATACCGCCGGTGTCCTGCGCGGACACAAAGAACGCGCATTTCCCGCCGTGTTCCTGCGATCCACCCCAATGACCAAATCAAGTGCCGCCATCCGCAAGCTTGCCGACAAGATTGCCAAGAAAACCAAGGATGGTTCGGCGCTGGAATTGGCGCATGCCCTGGCTGCGGCTGTGGGAGAGGCCATTGAATATGCGCCCGGCGCAACCCACGTCCATACCACGGCGGCTGATGCGATTGCCGATGGCAAGGGTGTTTGTCAGGATCATGCCCATGTACTGATCTCCGCGGCCCGCCACCTTGGCATTCCGGCCCGCTATGTATCGGGATACCTGTTTGCCGACCACGAAGGCAAACCGCACGAGGCATCCCATGCATGGGCAGAATTGCATTTGCCAGAATTCGGTTGGGTGGGGTTTGATCCGGCCAACAAGTGCTGTCCGACCGATAATTATATCCGGCTCGGTTCCGGTCTTGATGGACAGGTTGCCACACCTGTGCGGGGCGTACATACTGGTGGCGCGAATGAAAATTTGGATGTAACAGTCGTCATTTCGCAATCACAACAATAGTCGGGCGACAAAAAGATGACCTACTGTGTCGGGTTGATGCTGAACGAAGGGATGGTTTTCCTTTCGGACACGCGGACCAATGCGGGCCTTGATAACATTTCGCGCTATCGCAAGATGTTTACCTGGGAAGTTCCCGGTGAACGGGCGATTGTCGCACTTTCGGCAGGCAATCTGGCCATCACCCAGGCAGTCATGAGCACCCTGTTTGAGGCCATTGATGATCCCGACACCAAGCCCGGAAACTGCATCCTAAGCGCGCCAAGCATGTTCCGTGTTGCGGAACTGTTCGGCGAAGCCATGCAAAAGGTGCAGCTGAAATACCATGACACCCTTGAACAGCATCATGAAAGCAGTGCTGCATCCATCATGATTGGCGGCCAGCGCAAGGGTGGGGATCAGCGCCTGTTTCTGGTTTATGCGGCCGGGAACTTCATCGAAGCCACATCAGACACACCCTATCTTCAGATTGGCGAACACAAATACGGCAAGCCGATACTTGATCGCGTGATCACCCCCGACACACCGATCCAGGATGGTGTGAAGGCAGTGTTGCTGTCGATGGATTCAACGCTGCGTTCCAACCTGTCAGTCGGCATGCCGCTTGATCTGGCCGTATTGCCCGACGATACCTGCCAGTTTTCCGAGATCCGCCGGATCGAGGCGGATGATATGGGCTTTCGTGCTCTTTCGGATGCGTGGTCAAACGCGCTTCGTGATGCCTTTGCCGACATGCCTGACGAACATCGCGATATCGCTGCGGAATAGGTGGCACAATGTAAGCTTTGATAAAGCCGGACCGGTGGTCCGGCTTTTCGTTTGTTGAATTCCGTCTTATCGACCGTGATGAAGGGATCCTTCAACCCGTGTCAGATGGCTGTGGTGGCTTTGATGCCGGTGGGTCAGAAGGCGATAGACCCAGACCTTGATAACGCCCGCCACAACAAACCAGCACAACGCATACCCCCACACCACCAGCGCGTGATACCAGCCAATTGGTGGCACAAACCAACCATAGACAGCCGCCAGCGTCCCGATGATCTGGGTGATCTCGGTTGCGAGAAACAGCTTCATGTTGGGATAGGGCTTCTGCCAGAAGAAACCCTTGTGCCGGGTGAGATAGATCGTCAGATGCCCCGCCACCAGAAGCTTGAGAAAAATCAACGTCTGAACTTCTTCGGGTGGCAGGTGCAACCAGGTTTCCGACACCCAAAGCAACACAAATGACGAAACCACCCCGATGGCCCCCAAAAGCGACGCCATGGTGAGCGTATTGCCCATATCCCAACGCACCGGATGTTGGGCAACATCGGCATTGTCATAGGCGATCATCATGATGGGGAAATCATTGAGCAACGCCAGCAGCACAATCATCACCGCCGTCACCGGATAGAAATCAAACACCAGGATCGAAATCGTCATGAACAGCAAAACGCGGATCGTTTCGGAAATCCGAAAGGTCGCGTAACTGCCCATGCGCTCGAAGATGCGTCTGGATTCCTCAATCGCACTTGTTATCACCGAAATGCCCGGCGCGGTCAGGACAAGATCGGCCGCTGCCCGTGCCGCATCGGTCGCATTTGAAACCGCAATACCGATATCGGCCTGTTTAAGTGCCGGCGCATCATTCACCCCATCCCCGGTCATGCCGACAATATGGCCGCGATCCTGGAATTGGCGAACAATCGCATATTTATGTTCGGGAAAGACACGGGCAAAACCATCTGCGCGCTCCATCAGGACCGGATCGCGTGCCTGATTGTTGCGATCAAATATCGTATCAGCCGGCAGGATGTTTTGACCCAATCCCAGTTCACCGGCGACTTCACGGCCAATCGCCTCGTGATCGCCGGTAATCATGCGGATATCGACCCCATTGCGGCGCAGTTCGGCAACCGTTGACGCCGCATCCTCGCGCGGTGGATCAAACAGCGGCAGCAATCCCAGAAAGCGCCAATTGCCATCATGATCAGTTTGCGCCACGCCAAGGGCGCGGTATCCATGCTCGGCCATGATTTTGATCGCGTTCATCACCGGGCGATAGGCTGCGACACTTTCGATATCGGATGCCTCATCCTCACACAGAAGCGCCAGAACCGCCTGCGGCGCCCCCTTTGCCACCATGATCGACTTGCTGTCGTGGGTTACTTCCGCCTCGGCCCGCTTGCGTACCGGGTCAAACTGGCGGAACGCGGAAACGTCATACCCATCAAGCTTTGCCGGGTCACCTAGGATGGCAAAAACTGCGCGATCAATCGGGTCGTGACTGTCGACTTCCGAGGCCAGTGCTGCAGCACGGATAAGTGTTTCTTCATCGTCGGCATCGATCAGAACCGGCGTTCCCACGGTTAAATGGTTTTGCGTCAAGGTTCCGGTCTTGTCAGAACACAGGATGTCCATCCCGGCCAGTTCCTCAATCGAGACCAGCCTTGATACAATCGCCTTCATCCGTGCAAGTTTTTCGGCACCGACCGCCAGCGTCACCGAAAGGACCGCTGGCAAGGCTACCGGAATTGCCGCCACCGCCAGGATCAGGGCAAATAGCAAGGTCTCCATCAATGGATCACCACGATGCAGGGCGACCGTCATGATCAAGGCAATCAAGCCCAGCGTGATCAGGATCAGGAAATTGCCAATGCGCAAGACTGCACGTTGAAAATGGGATTTCTTGCCAGCGCCTTTGACCAGACTGGCCGTTTTGCCGATATACGTCGCCATACCGGTCGCGATGACCATAGCAGTCATCTGCCCCTGTCGTGCAATGGCACCAGAATAGACCTCATCCCCCACATTCATATCAACCGCAAGCGATTCACCGGTCAGGGCCGACTGATCAACCCGCAAGTAGTCGCCTGACAGCAGCTTGCAGTCTGCGGGAATGATATCGCCAAGCTTGATGCGAATGATGTCACCGGGCACCAGGCCCTGTGCCGAAAGGTCCGACCATGCACCATCCCGCAACACGCGTGCATCAGGGGCAAGGCGCTGCTTGAGGGCTGCTATGGCATTGTCGGCCTTGAATTCCTGCCAAAACCCGACCCCGGCATTCAAAACCAGCATCACCATGATGATGGCAAAGTCTGACCAATGCTGCACAACTGCCGACAGAATGGCGGCAACTTCGATCATCCACGGGATTGGCCCCCAGAAGAATGACAAAAGCTTTTTAAGCGCACTGGTTTGGCCGTCTTTCAGACGGTTTTCACCGAACTGCTCGACACGGTGTTTTACCTCATCCTGTGCAAGACCGGTTTTCGGATCTGTCCGCAGCAATGACGGGTCAATTTTAGGGAAATCGCGTTTGGCAGTCTGTTCCATCATGACGGTGCCTCTTTGCCCCTGCAGGCGATGTGGAGAACTGCAATACTTCTAGAGTATATTGCAGCGCACAACATTGCTGCACATCAATCTGGTCGACAAACGTTTGCGCACAAATTATCTATAAAACATGAAAAAAAGCAGCACAGACACCACGGTCGCGGGCCGCATTACCCGCGCACTGGCAGAACGGATTATTTCCGGCGAATTCGAACCCGGCATGAAACTACGTCAGGACCATTTCGCAGAGGAATTCGGCGCCAGTCATGTTCCAGTGCGCGAAGCCTTTCGCAGGCTGGAGGCACAAGGTCTTGCGGTTAGTGAACCGCGCCGCGGGGTTCGGGTTGCAAGTTTTGACATTGCCGAGGTCCGCGAGGTTGCTGAAATGCGTGCGTCGCTTGAGGTTCTTGCCCTTCGCAACGCGGCCCCCAATCTGACGCCGGATATTCTCGACCTTGCAGAGGCGCACAACCGCGAAGGTGAAAACGCCGCCGACGTTCAGGCGTGGGAACAAGCCAACAAGGCCTTTCACCGTGTAATCCTTGAGCCATGTGGCATGCCGCGCCTGCTTGCGACCATTGATGATCTGCATGCCGCCAGTGCGCGGTTTCTGTTTTCGGGCTTCCGGATGGAATGGGAAGCCCCGACAGATCAGGACCACCGGGCAATCCTGGCGGCACTCCGCAGCAATCAGATTGACGTTGCCGCCGCCACCCTTGCCCGACATGTAAAATGGATCGGCAAAAACCCGGCACGATAATGGACACAGGCACGCACCAAGCACGGTGAGGTGCCACCAACCAGCTTCTTTTACGCCCGCTTTCCGTCAAAAATGAAACGATCGACACCCGATACAGAGTGTACTGGCGTCGCCCTTGCACAATCCGTGCGGTCAGATTGTGCTCAGGTCGAATTTTATAGATAAAAAATATCGCTACAAATCAATTAGTTATACACTTAACTCATCGGTTTTCCTCAAAACTCACTTTTGCAGTTCATTTTTGCGTTGATTTCAGCGCCGGATCGCGGCGTAATTAGGATAGAAATCATCGTTTTATAGATAAAATGAATTCAAGCGGGTTCGAACGGGAAAAAAGGACGATGCGCTGCGGTGTCTACGCCGCACGGAAATGCCGGGAACAGTATCAAAGCGCGCACTTGCATCCCAATCGCCAAAAAGGCTCTTCGACCCAGCTTGTAAGGTTCAACCCCCGAACCCGTGCCGCCCGCACGGGTTTAATTGGCGAAGCTCTCTATCCGTGGGGGCTTCGCCACTTTTTTGGGTTTTGGGGAAGGTGCCTGTAGCTTAGTTCGCCTCGGCGGTTTCACGCGGCTGATAGATAAAACCATGCGCCGGATAAACACTGCCAAAGCTGCCAAGCGTGTTCATCATGCGCACTTCCGACCAGTCATTATTGGGCGACACATCAACGACAGGCTGGCGGTAATGTACCTTGCCGCGTGTGCGTGAATCACTGCCCCAATTGGCATGGTTCACAAGGATCTTGCGATCATCAAGGATGGCAGACACCACCGCCACATGCCCCAGTTTCAGTCGCGATGTCTTGCGCAGCGCAAGAACGGCACCGACCTGCGGGCGATTGCCACGCTGGAAGTTTTTCTGACCGGCCTGGCCCCACCAGGTCCAGGCATCACCGTAAATCTGAATGCCGGAAACTTCGCGTGCATACGGGACGCATTGCAGGAACTTGTCGGTCGGCGCGAACTTGTTGAGCGGCGAGGACGGTATCCTGACACTGGCAACAGACTGAACCGTGTCGCTTGGCATCGGGCCCGTCGGGCGAGATGCGGTATTGCCCGTGCTAAAACAGGCTGAAAGCAACAAACACAGTCCGACAACACCAACCAAACGCATCTGGAAATCCCCATCATCTCACGATGGATCACCATAGGATGGCAGGCCTTAATAATCCTTTACCGCCGCACATTTGCACGACGCGGCAGCGCGCCAATCCGATAAAGCCGCCAAAGTCCGACACAGGCCGCACACAGGATCAAAACACCTGACCCGCGCGCGGTATATTGAATGTGACCGGCTTCGGAAATCGCCCCCAGCAGCGTTCCACCAAGCGCCATGCCGCCAAAGCTGGTGGCACTCCAGAAACTCATGACCCGACCGCGCAGACGGTTATCAACAGTCAGCTGCAGCGCCGTCTGCGACCCAACACCAACCAGCGTCAAACCACCGCCCGTAAGGGCCACCAGAACCACCGCAAGCTCATACCAAGGTGCAAAACCAAGCCCGGTCATGCCAATGGCAGCAGCAAAGGCACCCATAATTGTCACCCGTTGATAGGCAGTAGCGTCCGAGGCTATGCGCGACAGAATAAAGGTTGATGTAACCGCCCCAACCCCCGCACTTGATGCCAGCATGCCAAGCCCGGTTACACCCCGGTCATAGACCGCTTCGGCAAAGACCGGCATCAGTTCGACCATGCCCGTGCCCACAAGCGAGACAAAGCAGGAAAGGGCAAGGACGGACCGGATCATCGGGTGATTGAGCGCATATCGCGCCCCGTCCACAAGCGAGGTCCAGATACGTCGGCTTTTGGCATCAGGTGCGCGTTCCATGTGGATGGTCACAACTGAAATGACAAACACCATCGGCAGGTAACTGATCGCGTTGATCATAAAGGCCGCGCCCGTCCCCCATGTCGCAATCACCACCCCGCCAACGGCCGGCCCGACCAAACGCGAGATATTGAAGTTCATCGCGGCATAGGCGACCGCCCGGTTCATGAAGGCACGCGGCACAATCACCGGCACAAGTGACAGGCGAACGGGTGTCATTGCACTGCCCAAAATCCCCATCGCCCCTGCCAAAACCACCATCCAGGGCAGGGTCATCATGTCGGCATAGGACAGCCCCATCAAAAGAAAGGAAACACCCGTCTGACCAAGATTGAGCAACATGGCCGTACGGCGCAAATCCACCCGATCAGCCATCACCCCAAAGATCGGACCAAGGAAAAAGGCCGGGGCGAAGTTAAGGGCCGCGATCATCCCGGTCCAAAAGGCCGAACCGGTCAGCGACCACGCCAGCCAAGACATGGCGATCTTCTGAATCCACAGGCCTTGCGTCGTGATGCATTGCCCGACGAGAAACAGCAGGAAGTTGCGATCAGAAAAAATCGATCTTTGTGCTTCATCATTTTTCGGATCAGGTTTTGAATCATCCATATCCGGGGCGGGGTCGGGAACAGGCACAAGGCCTCCAATAATCGGTGACGAGAAAAACCGGGTGTGGCGATCATCATACGGGTGGCGGGGCAATGATCACCAGATCGGTTCGAAAGGAACCCGCGGGGCAGGATGTGCCCCTGCAGATCAGCCAGTTATACGAAAGACAGGCCGTTCTGGCATCAAATCTTCGCAAATCGAACTCGGCACGCCTTCCAAAACCGGGAAGAACGACACATATCTATCTTAAGTGCGAAGTCAAAAGTAACAGATGAAATCGTCCAAGAAACCAACGCCTTATTCGAGGCCATAGCCCCGAGGCCGGGATATTACCACACATGGTCCAGACATTCCGCGATATCGAACGTGAACAGTTCGCCATCAGCCCAAAGACTTGCGAGTGGACCATTCGCGCGATGACAGCGTTGCGCGCCAATATCGACATCAACATCAAAATGCACGGGCCGCGCGACCATATATCGCAGGGCGACATTTTTATGTTCAATCACTTTGCCCGGTTTGAAACCTTTATCCCGCAATTTCTGATCGCACTTGAAACCGGAGTCTATTGCCGATCAATCGCGTCAGGCGAATTCTTCGTCGAGGATAACAGCTTTTCGCGCTATCTCCGCGCCTTGGGCGGTGTGCCCAATGATTATGAACGTCTTCTGCCGTTTCTGGCCGAGGAAATCCTGCGTGGCGGCAAGGTCGTGGTCTTTCCCGAAGGCGGCATGGTCAAGGATCGCCGGGTGACAGATGCCGACCGCCCGCACCCCAAACGTCCCGATTACAGCATTTATTCCAGATCCGCCGATACCAGACGCGCACATCATACCGGTGCGGCCCTTCTGGGTCTTTGTATTGACGGCTTCAAGATCGGCCTTTCAGCCCTGATCGACAAGGGTAAAACCGGCGAACTCAGACGCTGGGCCACCATTCTTGAACGCAGCGAGGATGACCTGTTGGCAACCCTTGCCAAGCCGACCCTGATGTTTCCGGCCAATATTACCTTCCATCCGTTGCGCGTGGATCAGAACCTTTTAGCCCGCGCAGCTGACATGTTCACCGGCGGGCTTAGCCCCAAAATGGCCGAAGAAATGATCATCGAAGGCAATTTGATGTTCAAAAAGACCGATATGGACATCCGTTTGGGTGACCCGGTCAATCCGCGCGATCAATTCAACTGGCTTGATCGCCGCCTGCTGGCCAAACGGGTCGAACAGGCGCAAAGCATCGACGATTTATTCAAACCCGCAAAGACGATCGAGAAGATCACCGATCGCATTGCGCAGTTTGCGATTACGCGAAATATCAAACCACTGCGCGATCACTGCATGTCGGTGATGTATTCCAATCTGACGATCAATGTAAGCCATCTGGCGTCGCGGCTGATCATGATGTGGTTAAAGGATGGCGTCACCGAAGTTGATATCAGCCATTTTGACCACACGCTTTATCTGGCGATTAAAAACATTCAGCAGGCTGAAAATGTGCATCTGCACCGCGGCATGCGCAATCCGGCGGACTATGCCGGCATTTTCGAGCTTAACTGCCCGCAAATCCGTTTCTTTGTCGACAGCGCGGTTCAGCTTGGCCTGATTGAACGCCGTGATCAGAAATATTGCTTCCTGCCAAAATTGCAGGCCGAAGCCACGTTTGACCAGATCCGCATGGACAATCCGATCATGGTCTATGCCAACGAAATGGCACCGATCCATGCCGCATGGCAGGCCCTTGAACGTGCCCGGATCGAGGTAGATCACCTTAGTCCGACCGACATCGCCCATCGCCGCTTTGACGATGAAATTCTGGCCTGGCAGTGGAACCACACCAAGTTCCAGAAACCGAAATACGACGCGATCAACACGCAGGAAACCGCCACCGCAGACAGCCGCCCCTACCTGCTGCTGCCCAACGGGCAGACGCATTTCAACTGTGGTGTTTTGCTGGTACATGGCTTTTTGGCATCGCCTGCGGAGTTGCGCGAACTGGGCGAAAAGTTTTCCGCCATGGGCCATGCGGTGATGGGGGTCCGTCTTGCAGGCCATGGCACATCGCCCCACGAATTACAAAAGCGCAAATGGACCGATTGGCTGGCATCAGTCCGGCGCGGCTATGAGATCCTGAGCCCGTTTTGTGATCAGGTGGTCATAGTCGGATTTTCGACCGGCGGGGCACTTTCGGCCATTCATGCCGCGACCAAGCCTGAAAAACTGCGCGCGCTTGTGCTTGCGGGCACGCCGCTTAAATTCCGTAACCGCAACCTGATGTTTGTGCCGCTGCTTTATGGGGCGAACAAGCTGATGGGCTGGATGCCGTCCGCACAGGAATTGCTTAGCTTCCGGCCAAACGAATCCGAGCATCCCGAAATCAATTACCGCAACATCCCGATTGGCGGGCTACATCATTTGCGCCAGACCGTGGCGGAAATGCAAAGACGCCTGCCGGAGCTGGACTGCCCAACCCTGATTTTGCAGGGCGATGGCGACAAGGTCGTCGATCCCGCCAGTGCCACCATGATCCGGCGTTTGGCGACAAACGCACCGGAAATGGAAGTCCAGATGCTTGCATCCGACCGGCATGGCATTGTGAATGAAGATATCGACGGGGCGCACAATCGCATTATCGACTTTGTGCAAAGCCACTGCGCGGAATCGGTTCAGAAATCAGAAGCCATCCCGGCAGAATAAACGTGGCCGTAAGGCCAACGTCATCAGCTGCGCCAATGCCCAGCCCGAACAGAGCAATATTTAAATTACGTCTTGACGAGCCACCGCTCTGCCCATAGTTTGGATCCATGGATACAAACATGATCACCCAAGCCCTTCGTGATGAGATCGAGGCCGGTACGCTGCTTCCTGACACGGTGCTTAAGCAGGAAGAACTGGCAGCCCGGTTTGGTGTCAGCCGCCAGCCCATCCGACATGCCCTTGAGCGGCTGCACGAAACGGGATTGCTTGAAAAACGGCCAGACAGAAGCCTTGCCGTCACCGGACTGCGCAGCAAAGACGTCCATGAACTCGGCCAGATCAGAATTTCGCTTGAAGTCACCGCCCTTCAGCTTTCAGCACCGCGTTTGACGGCTGCTGCCTTGCGCAAGGCACGGCGGATCAATGAAGACCTGTTTGAGGAAGAGGCCCCTGAAATCCTCGCCGAACTTGATCAGGAATTTCACGCAACACTGTATGGCGCATGCGGGAATGAACGCCTGCTTTCGATGATTGATGGTTTGCGCGGCGAAGCCAAACGCGCCTATGCCCTGCAACCCAAAGGGTCACGGTCACGCAGTGATTTTTACCACGAACATCAACAGATTTTGGCCGCGCTGGAAGAAAATGACGTCCAGACCGCATGTGACGTCCTGACCACCCATATCGGCGTTACCGCCGGAATGCTGATCCCAATTGATCAAACCTCAAAATCCGAGAGCCCCGTATGAGCAGCTTTGGCGCAGAAGTCATCTGGACCCGCAAGGAAACTGAAGTTTTTACCGACCGGCGCTACTCGCGCGGTCATGTCTGGCGCTTTGATGGCGGGGTCGAGGTGCCGGCGTCCTCGTCACCGCATGTGGTGCCACTGCCCTATTCAGTTGAGGAAAATGTCGACCCGGAAGAAGCCTTTGTCGCGGCCCTTTCAAGCTGCCACATGCTGTTTTTCCTGCATTTCGCATCCGATGCCGGACTGGTGATCGATCACTATTCTGACGCCGCAATTGGCGAGATGAAAAACGTCGATGGCAAAACCATGATCACCATGGTGACCCTTCGCCCCGATATCCGTTATGGCGGCAACACACCGGATGCAGAACTTGTCGCCGATCTGCATCACCGTGCACACGAAGCCTGTTTTCTTGCCAATTCGGTCAAGACAGAAGTTGTCGTCGAAGCAGCCTGATTGTCAGTTTGAGGCAGGCTTTTGCGCGCAGATCGCATAGCGATGCTGTGCACCGCGTTCCAGCCCCTTGGCAAAGCTGATGTGTTTTTTCTGCGCGCTGTGAATTTGTTTAAGATCGACATCCACTGCAATCTGGTCAAATCCGGTCTGAGCCAGCATGGCCCTGACGTCGTCTGCCCTTGCGCCGTTTGAAAAATGCACGCGTGCCAGAATGTCATGATGGGTCTGCATGTGCGCAACCGGAACTACCGGTTTGCGAAGGCCAAGGGTTTCAAGAAAGCCCGCCATAGCCTTGTTGAATTTCGTCGCCCAGGTCGGGGAGACAAAATCACCGTCGACGACAAGAAGCTTGCCACCGGGTTTGAGCACCCGGAACCATTCCGCGAAGGCCGCCGCCGGATCAACCAGCGTCCAGACCAGATGACGTGTGACGATCACGTCATAGCTGTTGTCTGCTTCAAGCGTATTTTCCGCATCCCCAAGCAGGAAGGTGATGTTCGATCCGCGCTGCCCTGATTTGGCGCGCGCCTTTTCAAGCATCGCTTCGGACCAATCCATACCGGTCACCTCAAACCCGAGATCATGCATCAGATGGCTGATAACCCCGGTACCACTTGCCAGATCAAGTGCCTTGCGCCCGTTACCCTTGCCGAAATGACGTTCGAACAGGGCATGCCATGCACTGCGCTCAGACTCGGAAAAGATCTCGTGACCGGGCTGTTCATCAAAGGTTGCAGCCCGCATTGACCAGTATTCCTTGATCTCTTCGCGCAGGTTGAAGTTGCTGGCCTGATTCATGGTCTTGATGCTTTCTTGGCGGAATACCCGGATTTCTGCGGGTTGGTTAAGTCTCACAGCTACAATTGCGCAATTACTAATAACAAATGATTTGCATTATCATTGCGAAAAGGATTGATTTTCATTCTCAATAACTGATAAATCGCTCGTCAGGCAATCCTAATCTGAGGGAACGGGAATGAAATTTTTGGGTGTATTTGCTGCTCTGACCATGCTGGTCACAGGCACCGCACAGGCAGCAAAATCGGTCACGGTGACCGACGTTACCGGACGTGAAGTAACAGTCGAAGTACCAGTTCAGAAGGTCATTCTGGGCGAAGGCCGCCTGATCTATGGTCTGGCGACGCTTGATAGCGAAGACCCGTTCGAACGTGTCGTCAGCTGGCGAGACGACCTCAAGAAAGCCGATCCGCAGGGGTACGGCCTGTATGCCGCGAAATATCCGCGCATCGACGACATTCCGACTTTTGGCGGTATCAAGGACGGTACCTTTAATATCGAACAGGCGATCTCGCTGAATCCGGACGTTGTCATCATGAACCTTGAAGCCAAGGGTGCCACCGAAGAAGGCGGTTTTGATGAAAAACTCGCCGCCGTCGGCATTCCGCTGGTTTATATCGACTTCCGCGAAGCCCCGATCAAAAACACCGAAACAAGCATGAAAATCCTCGGTCAGCTGACCGGCAAGGAAGATCGTGCAGCAGAATTCATCAAATTCCGTTCTGACCACATCAACGAAGTTGAAAAACGTCTTCGTGAAGCGAACCCCGAAAAGCCGGATGTCTTTATCGAACGCGCAGCAGGCTATTCCGAGGAATGCTGCATGTCGTTTGGCAATGAAAACTTCGGAAAAATGGTCGAGATGGCAGGCGGCGTGAACATTGCAGCCCCGATTATTCCGGGCACATTTGGCACCATCAACCCCGAACAGGTGATTGCATCCAACCCGGACCAGTTCGTCGGCACAGGCGGTGACTGGGAAGCCTATGCACCAGGCATGGGATGGGTTCCGGTTGGACCTGGTGCTGATATGACCGAAGCCAAGCGCAAGCTTGATGGCCTGATGGAACGCCCTGCCTTTACCGGCATTGATGCCACCAAGAATGGCAACATTCATGTGGTCTGGCACCAGTTCTATAACAGTCCGTATCAGTTCGTGGTGATCGAACAGATGGCAAAATGGTTCCACCCGGACCTGTTTGCCGATATCGACCCGGAAGCAACGTTCAAAGAGCTTCATGATCGCTTCCTGCCGCTCGATTACAAGCCGGGCTACTTCATCTCAAGCAGCGATACAGCCACAAACTGATGACGACCAAACAACTCAACGTCGAAGCCGGGAGCGTGCATTACAAGGCACGCTCCCTGCAGCGTTTTCTGCTCCTGCTCACAATGGGCGGGGCATTGTTTCTTTCGTTTGCCATCGATCTGGCAACGGGCCCGGCGAACTATCCGTTATCAGACGTGATCGCCACCCTGCTTGATCCATGGTCGGCCACAGATCAGTTGCGCGTAGTGATCTGGGATATCCGCATGCCGATCGCGCTGATGGCGCTCACGGTGGGTGCGGCCCTTTCGACCGCAGGCGCACAGATGCAAACCATCCTTGCCAACCCGCTGGCCAGCCCGTTTACGCTGGGCATTTCGGCCGCCGCCGGGTTTGGTGCGGCACTGGCCTTGGTACTCGGTGTGGCACTGCTGCCGGCCTTTGTTGATTTCATCATTCCGCTCAATGCGTTCGTCATGGCGATGGGCACGGCATTGATCATTCATTTCTTCAGCCGCCTGCGCGGTGTAACGGTCGAAACCATCGTTTTGCTCGGTATCGCACTGGTCTTTACCTTCAACGCGCTTCTGGCACTTTTGCAGTATCTGGCAAGTGAACAGGCCCTTGCCGCGGTTGTGTTCTGGACCATGGGATCGCTGGTCAAGGCGACCTGGACCAAGGTGGCCGTGACCGCCGTTGCGGTCGTGATCGCCATTCCGCTCTTTACCCGTCAGGCATGGGCATTGACCGCCCTTCGTCTGGGCGATGCCAAGGCGGAAAGCTTTGGTGTGAATGTACAGGGGCTTCGCCTGCGCACCATGCTGATCGTCAGCCTTCTGGCCGCCATTCCCGTTTCTTTCGTCGGCACGATTGGCTTTATCGGACTCGTCGGGCCGCATATTGCCCGCATGCTGGTTGGTGAAGATCAACGCTTCTTTCTGCCGGCATCGGTTCTGTGCGGGGCGTTGATTCTGTCAGCGACCTCGGTGCTTTCGAAATTGCTGATCCCGGGTGCAATCCTGCCGATCGGGGTAATTACAGCCCTTGTTGGTGTGCCCTTCTTCTTCTCGCTGATTTTCGCAAGTCGGAGGAAATCATGGTAACCCTGCGTCTCGAAGATATCGGAACCCGCTATGGCAAGGTGCAGGTGGTTTCAGGTGTCACCACCCCGACCATCCAGCCCGGCACCGTAACCGCCGTCATCGGGCCGAACGCGGCAGGGAAATCAAGCCTGTTTCGCCGTGTGGCCGGCCTTGCACAGGGCGACGGTGTTGTGGATCTGGGGTCGCATAGACCAGATCGCAACACGATCTGTTATATGCCACAGGATACCGGTTCAACCGCAGTTCTGTCGGTCTATGAATCGGTTATTCTTGCTGCCAAACAGGGTTCAAGCCTGCGCGTCCGCACCGAGGAACTGGCCCGGATTGATGACATTCTGGCCGCCTTGCGAATTGGCGATTTGGCCGGGCGTAACCTGGGCGAACTTAGCGGCGGCCAGCGACAACTGGTCGCCATTGCCCAGACACTGGTACGCGATCCGAAAGTCCTTTTGATGGATGAGCCGACCTCCGCCCTTGATCTGCATCGCCAGATGGAGGTTCTGTCCTTCATGCGTGACGTCGCCAAGGGTCAGAACATCATCGTCCTGATCGCCATTCATGATCTGAACCATGCCCTGCAATATTGCGATCAGGCCATGGCGATTCGTGATGGCCGCATGGTGGCATTTGGCCCGTGTTCGGATGTGATCGACAGCGACCTTCTGCGTGATGTCTATCAGGTTGATGGCCATGTCGAACTCAATTCAATGGGTCATCCGCATATCGTACTGCGCGGGCCAAGCGATGAAACCAACAGCCGGCACAATACCGCCGTCGGCCACAATGACATGCCAAAGTCTGCAATGGCTGCCCAATAGAAAGGCGCTGTTTTCCTTGTGATTAAAAACTTTGCATTTGAGGCATTTTCTGCTTCCATGGGAAGATGATGATCATGCATCGCAACAGCGTCATGTTTGGCGCTGTTTTCCTTTGTGAACAGGGGCAGAAACCCTTGGCGATGTCTTTCATGCTTCAGGAGGCAGAACTTGCAGACCGGCGCGCCATTCAGTTTTGAACGCTTTACCTTTCCCGACCTAAAAACCCTGTTGGCAAAGGCAAGCCCGCTTCGTTCCGGCGATGTGCTGGCCGGACTGGCGGCAAGTTCGGATGAGGAGCGGGTGGCGGCGCGCTTTGCGCTTGCCGATGTACCGCTCAAACGGTTTTTAAGCGAGGCACTCGTACCCTACGAAGACGATGATGTCACGCGCATGATCATTGATGACCATGATGCAGATGCCTTTGCGCCGGTATCCTCGATGACCGTTGGCGATTTTCGCAACTGGCTTCTGACCGATGATGCCACCCCCGAAGCGCTCAGGCATCTGGCCCCTGGCCTGACGCCCGAAATGGTCGCTGCGGTATCAAAACTGATGCGCAATCAGGACCTGATTGCGGTAGCCAAGAAATGCCACGTGGTCACGGCCTTTCGTAATACAGTTGGCCTGCCCGGCCATCTTTCGGTGCGCCTGCAACCCAATCATCCAACCGATGATCCTGCCGGTGTTGCGGCCTCGATCCTTGATGGTCTGATGCATGGCAGTGGGGACGCGGTGATTGGCATCAATCCGGCCACTGACAGCCCCGAAGCCATGATCGAGCTTCTTAAACTCATCGACGAGGTTCGTGAACGGATCGATATCCCGACCCAGTCATGCGTTTTGGCCCACGTCACCACGGCCATTGACGTGATGGCGCGCAATGCGCCGGTTGATCTAGTGTTCCAGTCTATTGCCGGCACGCAAAAGGCCAATGAAAGCTTTGGCATCACCCAGGCCATGCTGGCCGAGGCCGAAGACGCCGCCAAGGGGCTTAAACGCGGCACAGTCGGCAACAATGTGATGTATTTCGAAACCGGTCAGGGAGCCGCCCTTTCAGCCGACGCCCACGAAGGCATTGATCAGCAAACTGTCGAGGCGCGCGCCTATACGGTTGCGCGCAAGTATTCGCCACTTCTGGTCAATACGGTTGTCGGCTTTATCGGGCCGGAATATCTGTTTGATGGCAAGCAAATCACCCGTGCGGGGCTTGAAGACCATTTTTGTGGTAAGTTGCTTGGCGTGCCGATGGGCTGTGATGTTTGCTATACCAACCATGCCGAAGCTGATCAGGATGACATGGACAACCTGCTGACCCTTCTGGGTGTTGCCGGCTGTAACTTTGTCATCGGTGTTCCGGGTGCGGATGACATCATGCTCAATTACCAAAGCACGAGTTTCCATGATGCGATGTATCTACGCTCTGTGCTGGGTCTGCAACCGGCACCGGAATTTGCCGCCTGGTTGCGCAAGATGGAGATCCTTGATCAGAACGGCCGCACCCGCCCGCAACTTGACGGGCAGGCAGCCCAGAACCTTTTGGCATGGTCGGGGGCCGCTTAAATGAGCAATCTGACCAACAAGAAAATCCCAAGCGGCCTTGATCCGTGGAATACGCTTCGTGCCCATACCGATGCTCGTATAGGCCTTGGCCGGGTCGGCGACGGCTTGCCGACCGAACGGCTGCTGGAATTTCAGATGGCGCATGCGCGTGCGCGGGATTCTGTACATATGGCCTTTGATGCCAGCGCGGTTCGTGACCAGCTTGACGGGCTTGATCACACGATCCTTGATGTCCATTCCGCCGCGCCGGATCGACCGACCTATCTACAGCGTCCCGACCTTGGCCGGTTGTTGGACGAAGATTCTGCTGCTGCGCTTGGCAAACACACCGGGGATTATGACGTTGCGTTCATTCTCGCTGATGGGCTATCGGCCCGTGCGAGCCATGACCACGCTGCCAATACCTTGAAGCTGATCCTTGATCACTTGGGGCAAAGCTGGTCTGTCGCCCCGATCACACTCGCCACCCAGTCACGCGTCGGATTGGGTGATGAAATCGGTGCGGCATTGGGGGCGAAGCTGACCGTGATGCTGATCGGCGAACGTCCGGGCCTGTCGAGCGCGGATTCGCTTGGCTGCTATCTGACATGGGGGCCAAAGCGCGGGCGCTCGAACGCGGATCGCAACTGCGTTTCAAACATCCGCCCGGCCGGCCTGACCCCGGAAAAGGCCGCGAAAAAGATCGCCTATTTGATGGTCGAATCGCGCAAGATGGGTCTGTCGGGTGTTGCGCTCAAGGACAATTCATCCAATCCGGATCTGATTGAAGGCTAGGCACGCGTGGCGGCGGGGCGCGAAGACGGCGCCCTTGTTTGCCCTCAGCCCTGAAGCGCCTCCAGACCGTCTGCCACCATCACCGGATCAAACTCGGTAATATGGTAATCGGCCAGATCATGCTGATGAAACGGATCGCGCGTCAGTTCATCTTCCAGTGCGGCCCGATCACCCTTGGCAAGAATCACGCCGCCATCGCGCGGCACCTTGCGACCGGATGCCAAAAACATGCCCTTGGCATAAGCCTGCTTCAGCCACGCGATATGGTCTTCGATATGCGCATCGACCTGTTCAAGCGGAACCTTGTAGTTCAGCGAGACAACAAACATTGCTGATTTTCCCTGTTGGAGTCTGAGGGTTGGGATTGCGCACAATCCGGTGTTTCGACACTGATCACAAATCACATTTTGGCGATCAGGCAGCTTTATGCACCGTCCGTTTTGCTTCCCATCCGGGTAAGAAGATATTCGATCCGCTCTGCATGCGCACTCTCGACCCGCGCAAGACTTTCAAACCACGCAGCGACATCTTCAAGGCCCTCTTCGCGGGCAATGCGCGCCATTTCCGGATAATCCGCTTCGGCTTCTTGCTGCTCGTGGGAAAGTGCCGCTTCAAGGTTACGCCGCGTCGTACCCAGTTCCCGACCTGTCAGCGGATCACCTGCAGATTCCAGAAACTCCAAATGGCCAAATGCATGCCCGGTTTCTGCTTCGGCGGCGGTGCGAAACAATTCGGCGGCTTCGGACTGCCCTTCGATATCGGCCTGCTGGGCAAAGTAAAGATAGCGACGGTTGGTTTGCGCCTCGGCGGCAAAGGCCTTGCGCAGGTTTGCCTCGGTACGTGTTCCCTTGATCGGCATGTGCGCCGTTTCCTTGTTATTGATCGACCTCATACAGCCATTTGTGTATGGGCAAATGTCGTAAAAAATAAGGCGGCAGAACCGGGTGGTTCTGCCGCCATTTATTTGTCGTAAAATCTGTCATCGTCAAGCGGGGCAGGGGCAATAGCCCATTGGCGCAGCCAGATTTCACATGCCTGTCACCTGCGCAAGTTCGCGCAAAACGACGGCAAGAATGATTACGCCGCGTCCTGTTCCGCCCGATTGCGTCGCAGTCGGAAGACCAGGTCAACCGATGCCAGTTCCGTGCCGCTTGGCATGTTCGGGATGTTTGCGATCTTGACGTCACCTGCCGGGATGTCAGACAGCATTCCGTCTTCTTCGCAATAGAAATGGTAATGCGGTTCGGTGTTGGTATCGAAGTAGGAACGACCCGAATCAATCACGATTTCATTGAGAAGCTGCGCATCGGTGAACTGGTGCAGGGTGTTGTACACAGTCGCCAGTGACACTTTGATGTTGTTGCTCATGGCTTCGGAATGCAGTTGCTCTGCCGTGACGTGACGATGACCGTCATCAAACAGCAGACGTGCCAATGCCAGACGCTGACGTGTTGGACGCAGACTGGCATCTTTGAGCCGATTAAGCGCATTGGTGTATGGACGCGAGGTATGTCCCATAGCTTTGCCCCTTTGTTCGTGACCAGGCCAGAATCGTGATGGCCCTAATGAATGCTTGGAACAAGCCTAGAGAACCCGAACGCGTTATTCTTTGATTTTGATCAACTACAATCGCGGGACGTAATATTGCAAAATACAAACAAAAAAGGCCGGTAAAAACCGGCCTTTTTATTTGATCTGAGATCCGAATCAGTCGCCCGTCATGATGCGGTCGACCAGTTC
This sequence comes from Thalassospira sp. MCCC 1A01148, assembly GCF_001613795.1. GTDB lineage: Bacteria > Pseudomonadota > Alphaproteobacteria > Rhodospirillales > Thalassospiraceae > Thalassospira. The sequence goes on along the minus strand of NZ_LPVZ01000020.1, from coordinate 1,378,601 downwards.
CTTCACAGTCGGAATATTGCCGTTGGCATAGAACGGATCTTCGCCAAACTTATAGGCATTGTGACCGGCAAACATCAGTTCATGTTCGACATCGGCACCATGTGCGATGCTCTGAAGCGTCTTCTGAATGCAGAAGGACCGCGGATCGGCACGCTTGCCTGTGGTGCCTTCGTGCTGTTCCCAGTTGGAGAACTGGCACTGTGACAGACAGCCCATACAATCAATCTGGTCTTTTTTGATCGTCAGCGCGCTTTCCGGGGTGACAAATACCATGGTGTCATCCGGGGTCGGCATACCTTCGGTATAACCGGCCTCAAGCCATGCCTTGACCTTGTCGGCATCGTCTTCACGCACATAGATCGGGCGTCCACGACGGCCAAGCGGAATACCAACATGAAGGTCTGCCTCGGCAGTACGCGAATAGCGTACCTGACGGTCAGAGCGCTGATGAAGATCTTCAAGGAATTCGTTGCGCACAGCCGAGCTATAGAAGCCCGTCGGGCTGAATTTGTGCAACGAAACATCGCCGTTCTGAAGGCTGGTCAGACGGGATTTCCATTCATCGGAAATCTCGCTTTCCTGCGTCAGAAGCGGACGCGTACCAAACTGGAAGGCCACCGGGGCAACTTCCGGATTGTCGATCCAGTCTTCGAAATCGCGCAGGAACCAGACTCCACCGGCCATGATGATCGGAACATCATTCAAGCCAACGGAATTCATGAATTCACGCAGGGCCGCGACTCGCGGGAACGGATCTTCGGGCACCAGCGGATCTTCGGAATTCGACAAACCGTTATGGCCGCCGGCACGCCACGGATCTTCATAGACCACGCCGCCCAGCCATTCCGGAATTTTTTTATAGGACCGCAGCCACAGCGCACGAAACGCGCGCGCCGAAGACACGATCGGATAATAATGTACGCCATACTGCGCAGAAATCTGCGCAATCTTGTAAGGCATACCTGCGCCACAGGTCACGCCATGGATCAGACCTTTGGCACCTTCAAGAACACCGTGGAGAATGGGTTCAGCACCGCCCATTTCCCACAACACATTCATATGCAAACGGCCTTCGCCATTGCGCATTTCATGTGCAATTTGTGCTTGTGCGATCCCGCCACGAATACCGTAAGCAATCAGTTCCTGATGACGGTCACTACGGGTTTTTCCTGCATATTCGATCGGGACCAGATTGCCATTCTCGTCATAAGAATCGGCATTCACAGCGGAAAAAGTCCCGATACCACCGGCAGCAGCCCATGCGCCGGAACTTTTACCCGTCGATACAGCAACGCCTTTGCCACCTTCGATAACTGGCAAGACTTCTTTACCCGACATGACGAGCGGTTTAAGGGCTTTCAAATTCGTCTCTCCCATTCGGCATTTGCCCACGACACCAAGGTATCGTGCAGAGTGCCGGACGACGTCGCGTTTTTATCGCCGTCCGGCATCTCAATAGCTTATTCGGCGTCGCCTGCATCCAGGTCAGCACCGGTTTCCTGGTCAACACGTTTCATCGACAGCTTGATTTTACCGCGATCATCGAAACCGATGACTTTGACTTTAACCTGATCGCCTTCTTTCACGATGTCCGAAACCTGTTTGACACGCTCGGGTGCCAGTTCGGAAATGTGAACAAGACCGTCGCGCGCACCGAAGAAGTTTACGAATGCGCCGAAATCGACAGCCTTAACGACCTTACCATCATAGATATGATTCAATTCAGGTTCCGCAACGATCGATTTGATCCAATCGACAGCTTGCTTGCCTTTTGCACCGTCTGTATGTGCGACGGTGATCGAACCATCGTCTTCGATGTCGACCTTTGCACCGGTCTCTTCGCAGATTTCGCGAATGACCTTGCCGCCCGAACCGATGACGTCACGAATTTTGTCTTTCGGGATCGAGAACTGGGTAATGGTCGGTGCATTGCCCGAAACTTCACCGCGTGCTTCCGGCAGCGCCTTGGACATTTCGCCCAGGATGTGCAGGCGGCCATCACGTGCCTGTTTCAGAGCAATCTGCATGATTTCCGCGGTCACCGAGGTGATCTTGATGTCCATCTGCAGCGAGGTGATACCGTTCTCGGTACCGGCAACCTTGAAGTCCATGTCGCCAAGGTGATCTTCGTCACCCATGATGTCGGACAGGACGGCAAAGTCCTCAGCTTCCTTGATCAGGCCCATGGCGATACCAGCAACCGGACGTGCCAGCGGAACACCGGCATCCATCATCGCAAGCGAACTTGCGCAAACGGTGGCCATCGAGGACGAACCGTTTGATTCGGTGACTTCCGAAACGATACGGGTCGTGTACGGGAAGGCTTCCTTGCTCGGCATCAGCGGATGCAGGGCACGCCATGCCAGTTTACCGTGACCGATTTCACGACGGCCCGGCGAACCCATGCGGCCTGCTTCGCCAACCGAGTAGGGCGGGAAGTTGTAATGCAGCATGAAGCCTTCACGGTATTCACCGTCAAGGGCGTCAACGATCTGCTCGTCCTGACCGGTACCAAGGGTAACAACAGCCAGTGCCTGGGTTTCACCACGGGTAAAGATCGACGAACCGTGCGAACGCGGCAGAACCGAAACTTCGCCAAGGATCGGGCGAACGTCAGCACCTGTACGGCCATCGATACGCTTGCCGGTTTTCAGGATCGCACCGCGAACGATGTCTTTTTCCAGATCCTTGATGATCGAGGAAACCTTGCCTTTGAGTTCGTCCGGAACTTCATCACCAAGTTTTTCAACGATCTCGGCTTTCGCTGCAGCAACAGCAGCCGAACGCTCCTGCTTGACAACGTTTGCGTAAGCTGCGGTCAGGCTTTCGGTGCCCAGTGCAGCAACTTTTTCGACCAGCGCGTCATAGCCATCCGGAAGACCGGCAACTTCACGCGGCTCTTTGGCAGCTTCTTCGGCCAGTTCGATGATCAGGTCGAGAACGCCCTGGAACTGTTCGTGACCGAATTTGACAGCACCCAGCATGATGTCTTCGGACAGTTCGGATGCTTCGGATTCAACCATCATCACGCCATCACGGGTACCCGCAACAACAAGATCAAGATCGCTTTCCTTGACCGCTTCGGTCGACGGGTTCAGCAGGTATTCACCATCCTTGTAACCAACGCGGGCTGCACCGATCGGGCCGAGGAACGGCAGACCGGAAATGGTCAGCGCAGCCGACGTACCGATCATCGCAACCACGTCCGGGTCGTTTTCCATGTCATGCGACAGAACGGTACAAACGATCTGGGTGTCGTTACGATACTGCGGGTGGAACAGCGGACGGATCGGACGGTCGATCAGACGCGAAACAAGGGTTTCTTTTTCAGACGGGCGGCCTTCACGCTTGAAGAAACCACCCGGGATTTTGCCAGCGGCAAATGCTTTTTCCTGGTAGTTAACCGTCAGCGGGAAAAAGTCGACATCCGGGCGCGGCTGTTTTGCGCCAACAGCAGTACACAGGACAACGGTTTCACCGTAGGTAACCTTGACGGCACCATCCGCCTGACGGGCAATTTTACCGGTTTCAAGAACCAGTTTGGCATTGCCCCACTGCATTTCCTTACGGACGACATTAAACATTATTTTCTCTTCCTCTTACAAACCTCTGGCGGACCCGAAAGTATACACGAGTTCCGAACACATTACTCATGAGGCTTGCATGACAGCATCATGAGTAATGGGTCCGGCGCAAGCATCGGGTCGGCCCATCCGACCCTGCTTCTCGTGTTCCGATCCACCGGAACAATAAAAAAAACGACGGCGGAGGTCACCCTCCGCCGGAGTTCGATATCAGCGGCGAATACCGAGGCGTTCAATAACGCTCTCGTAACGCGACTGGTCTTTGCGCTGCAGGTACTTCAGCAGGCGGCGACGCTGACCAACCATCATGAGAAGACCACGACGGCTGTGGAAGTCGTGGTTATGTTCTTTCATGTGCTCGGTGAGGTTCTTGATCCGTTCAGTCAGGATAGCAACCTGGACTTCGGGGGAACCGGTGTCACCGTCTTTCTGAGCGTATTCCTTGATCAGCTCAGCTTTGCGTTCAGCAGTAATCGACATCAGGCATCCTTTCGCCTTTAGAGATTAAAAACACGCACAGGCCGAATTTCGCCACCATTGATCTCAGCCAACGCAATCGCGCGGTCATTGAGCATGGCACAGACGATTTCGTCCTGCACGACGGGGTTTTCAAGGGCATTGCGCTTTGCCACCGGCAACAGCCCGACAGGCTGGCCAGAGGAAAGGCGTTGCGCCTCGACTTCGGTCAGGGCCAGCGCCGGGATGTCGTCCAGCGCGGTCTCAACCGGAAGCAGTTTCTTCATCACCTCGTCCGGGTCCATATCCAGCAGATCCTGCAGGGGAATGGCGTTCCCTTCCGAAAACGGCCCCGCCGATGTCCGGCGAAGCGCGGCGATATAGCCAACAGTGCCAAGGCGCAGCGCGATATCGCGCGCCAAAGATCGCATATACGCACCTTTACCCGACACAACGTCGAGCACGGCATGATCGCGATCTGGCATGTCGACCAGTCGAAGATCCTTGATCAGAATCGGACGTGGCTGCAAAACCACATCTTCATCGCGGCGTGCAAGGTCATAGGCACGTTTGCCATTCACCTTGATCGCCGAAAACTTTGGCGGCACCTGCTGGATTTCACCGATGAACTCACCCAGCACGGCCTTGATTTCGTCTTCGCTCGGACGATGATCAGAGGTCTCGATAACCTCGCCTTCGGCATCATCCGTGCTGCGCGCTTCGCCGAATTTCAGCGTTACCCGATAACTCTTGCTGCCGTCCATGACATAGGCAACCGTTTTGGTTGCTTCGCCAAAGGCAATCGGCAGAACGCCAGACGCCAGCGGGTCAAGTGTCCCGCCATGTCCGGCCTTGTTGGCATCCAGCAGACGACGCACCTGATTGACCACAGTTGATGATGTGATCTCCAGGGGCTTGTCGACCGCCAGCCAGCCATTAATGCTCTTACCGCGACGGCGACGCGCCATCAGTCGTCCTCATCTTCCGGGTCACCCGACCGGTCATCCACAAGATCCTGCGCGACGTGCGGGTCGCGAAGGAGGGCGCCTATATGGTCAGCGACATCAAAACTCTTGTCTTCGACAAATCGCAATGCAGGCACATATTTCATATGAACCGTGTTGGCCACATGACTGCGCAGATGTCCCTTCTGACGCATCAACGCTTTCATCGACGTTTCTGCTTCTCCGCCGCCAAGCGGGGTAAAGGATACCATTGCATTGCGCATATCCGGTGACAGATTGACACCCGTGATGGTTACCGGGCGCCGGGTCAGTTCCGGGTCGTAAATGTCTCCGCGCTCCAATGCCTGCGACAGCGCCTGACGGATTTCTTCCGCCACACGGAGCTGTCGCTGACTTGGTGCTTTGGCTGGTTGCTTCGCCATGTCAGTTCCTCGCCGTCTTACAGTTCGACGGCAATTTCCTCGTTCTCGAAGCACTCGATGACATCGCCAGCCTGAATATCGTTGTATTTGGCAAACGACATACCGCATTCATAGCCCTCACGGACTTCCTTGACTTCGTCCTTGAAGCGACGAAGCGTCGAAAGTTCGCCGGAATGAATAACGACGTTGTCGCGCAGCAGGCGAACGCCTGCGCCACGTTTGACGATACCCTCGGTGACCATACAACCGGCAATCTTGTTGCCAGAGATGGTGAAGATGTCGCGGATTTCTGCATATCCCAGGAACTTCTCGCGAACTTCCGGAGACAGCATGCCCGACAGCATCTTTTTGATGTCATCAGCAACATCGTAAATGATCGAGTAGTAACGAATATCAACGTTGTCGCGGCGTGACTGTTCACGGGCCTGCTGGTTTGCACGCACGTTAAAGCCAATGATCAGGGCATTGGATGCACGCGCCAGCGTCACGTCGGATTCGTTAATACCACCCACACCGCTATGCAGGACACGGACCGAGACTTCCTCGTTCCCGAGTTTCTGCAAGGTGCCGATAAGGGCTTCGACAGAACCCTGCACGTCACCCTTGATGACGATCGGGAGTTCTTTGACATCACCGCTCTGCGAGAACATGTTCTCAAGCGCGGATTTCTTCATCGCAGCGGCCTGGGTCTCACGAATGCGGCGCTGACGGAAGTCGGAAACTTCACGCGCCTTGGCTTCGTTTTCAACAACCACAAAGTCGTCACCGGCAGACGGCACACCGTTCAGACCGGTTACCTCGACTGGCATACCCGGAATGGCTTCTGCGACACGGTTGCCGTGATCGTCGATCAACGCACGGACGCGACCCCATTCCGGACCCGTGACAAAGATATCACCGGTGCGCAGCGTACCGCGCTGCACCAGAACGGTCGCGACCGGACCGCGGCCTTTTTCCATACGGGCTTCAACGACAACACCATCGGCAACACGTTCCGGGTTGGCTTTAAGGTCAAGCACCTCGGACTGCAGCAGAATGGCTTCTTCCAGTTCGGTCAGGCCGGTGCGCTGTTTGGCGGATACTTCAACCGCCTGAACATCACCGCCCATTTCCTCGACCACAACTTCATGCTGAAGAAGTTCGGTTTTCACCTTGCTCGGATTTGCGCCCGGCTTGTCGATCTTGTTGATAGCGACAATCATCGGAACGTCAGCTGCCTTGGCGTGGCTGATCGCCTCGATGGTTTGCGGCATGACCGAGTCATCGGCAGCAACCACCAGAACCACGATATCGGTAACCTTCGCACCGCGCGAACGCATTTCGGTAAACGCTGCGTGGCCCGGAGTATCGATGAAGGTGATCTTCGAACCGGTTGCCATGGTGACCTGATAGGCACCGATATGCTGGGTAATACCGCCAGCCTCGCCACCGGCAACGTCTGTTGCGCGCAGGGCATCAAGCAAAGAGGTTTTACCATGGTCAACGTGACCCATCACGGTCACGACCGGCGGACGGCCGATCAGTTGTTCTTCGTTGTCATCGGCAGCAACCAGTGCCTCTTCAACGTCAGCATCGGAAACACGGCGCATGTTATGGCCGAATTCCTCGACAACCAGCTGCGCGGTATCAGGATCAAGGCTCTGGTTGATGGTCGCCATGACCCCCATGCTCATCAGGGTCTTGATAACGTCTGCCGCACGTTCAGCCATACGGTTGGCCAGTTCCTGAACGGTAATAACGTCCGGGATAACCACATCACGCACGACTTTTTCCTTTGGTTTCTGCGGGCCTTGGGCACGCGCTTTTGCTTTGGCCTGCTGGCGCTTGATCGATGCCATGGAACGACGGCGACCACCTTCGTCACCGCTCATTGCATTATTGATCGAAAGCTTGCCACGACGGCGGCCATCGTCACCCTTGCCGCGCGCGGCGCGACCGGCTTCTTCTTCGGCACGCTTGCGTGCAGCCTGACGGGCATTTTCCTCGTCAATTTCCTTGCGGCTTTTGGACTTGGCATCTGCCGGGGCCGCACGGCGACGTTCTTCAGGCACCAGCGGTTCTGCCGGCTCACCCTGCATGACGTTTTCCTCAGCCTTCGGCTTGCCAGCCGGTTTCGGCTTGGAGGTCTTGCCTTTCGCGGTCGAAGCGGCAAGTTGCTTTTCGACTTCTTCCACAGACGGGGAGTCGTTTTCAGAAGCAGCCGGCTTTTCTTCTTCCTGCTTGGCCTCAGCAGCTGCCTTGGCTTCTTCTGCCTTGCGCGCTTCTTCCTCGGCCTTGCGCGCAGCTTCTTCGCGCGCACGAATTTCCGCATCCGCTTCTTCTTGCTTGCGGCGCTCTTCAGCAGCCTTCAAAGCAGCCATACGGGCAGCGCGCTCGCTATCGGTCAGATTGCCGTGATCATCAACGGTCTGACGCGATTTCGGCTCTTCTACCGGTTCCTTCTTGGCTTCCGGTGCCGGCTTTTCTGCCGCCGGTGCCTGCTCTTCAACAAGATCCTTCTTCACTTCACGGAAGCGACCGGATTCGTTTTTTTCGAATGTACGCTTCTTACGCACTTCGACGGTCACAGATTTTGACCGTCCATGCGAGAAGTTCTGACGAACCTGCCCAGCCTCGATCGTCTTGCTCAATTCAAGCTTCGATCTGTTGAGGCTCAGCGGTTTCTTCTCCTGTTCGCGATCACTCATAATCCGTCCAACTTCCTCATTTCCTGCGGGATCGGGCACATCTGCCGATCCTGTCCTGTCCGTCTGGCGCTTATCTGGTCACAGAGTCTGATCTCAGACAGCGCGAAATCCTTCAAGCCGCTTGCATGAACGACCCAACCGCGTGGCAAGGCCTCCTGGCGCAACGGCCACATGTACTGCTTTTTCGCGACCAAAAGCCGCGCCGATTTCAGCAGCATCCAGAACGGAATAAATCGGCAGATCCCGGGCCTTGGCCTCGATCTTGGATTTTCCGTCTGCGGCACCATCGCGTGCCGCCAATATCAAGGCTGCGCCCTCGGCAATCTGGGCACGGGCCTTTTCAAATCCTGCAACAGCCTGTCCGGCACGTCGCGCCAGCGACAACAGATCGATACATTTGCGCGTCAGCAATTCTTCGATCCGGTCTGCAAGTGCGGTGTCGACCACGACTTTTTGCCGGGCCGCCCGGGCAAAGGCGTTCTTTGCACAGGCGGTATTTATCACATCCCGCGACGGGCACAACCATAATCCCCGTCCCGGTAGCCGTTCCTCAAGGTCTGGCACCACCGAACCATCCGGCCCGATTACAACCCTGAGAAGATCTTCTTTGTTCCGGACTTCGCCGGTGACAATGCACCGGCGTTCCGGAACCTCGGCTACCTTGCCGCCTTTACGATGCGACATGGCATCCTCCGATCAGGCTTACGCCTCTTCGCCTTCGGCAGTTTCTTCGGTCTCTTCTTCAAGACCGTCGAACCAGCCAAGCTTGCGGCGGGCTTCCATGATCATGTCGTTGGCCTGATCCATGGTCATGGTATCAGCATCCCCGACATATTCGATCAGCTCGTCACTGGCGAGATCAGCAAAGTCTTCAAGGTTTTTGACATCGTTTTCGCCAAGGCGAACAACAACAGCAAGCGACAGACCCGGGAATTCTACCAGATCATCGGCAACCTTGAGCTCTTCACGACGCTTCTGAAGACGCTCTGCCTCTTCGGAAAGGAAGGTGCGTGCGCGGTTGCGCAACTCTTCAGCGATTTCTTCTTCGAACCCTTCGATCTCGGCCAGCTCTGCCAACGGCACATAACCGACTTCCTCGATCGAGGTGAAACCTTCGGCAACGAGGAGATGGGCGATCACTTCGTCAACATCAAGGGCCTTGATGAACATTTCCGCACGCTTGCGTGCTTCTTCCTGACGACGTTCGCTTTCGTCTTCCTCGGTGAGAATGTCGATATCCCAACCGGTCAGCTGGGATGCCAGGCGCACGTTCTGACCGCGACGGCCGATGGCGAGGCTGAGCTGATCGTCCGGAACGACAACTTCGATACGGTTGGTTTCTTCATCAATAACAACCTTGGTGACTTCGGCCGGGGCCAAAGCGTTCACAACAAAGGTCGCCGGGTCTTCGGACCACTGGATGATGTCGATTTTTTCACCCTGAAGTTCGGCAACAACGGCCTGTACGCGCGAACCGCGCATACCGACACAGGCACCGACCGGGTCAATCGAGTTGTCCGAGGACAGAACCGAGATTTTCGCGCGCGAACCCGGATCACGGGCAACCGACTTGATCTCGATGATGCCGTCGTAGATTTCCGGAACTTCCTGGGCAAACAGTTTTGCCATGAAGGTCGGGTGGGTACGCGACAGGAAGATCTGCGGACCACGCTGTTCACGACGAACATCAAGAATCAGGGCACGTACCCGGTCACCCTGACGCACGGTTTCGCGCGGGATCAGTTCTTCACGGCGCAGAATGGCTTCGGCGCGACCGATATCGACAAGAACATTGCCAAATTCGACACGCTTGACGACGCCGTTGATGACTTCGTCTGCACGGTCCTTGTATTCCTCGAACTGGCGTTCGCGCTCTGCGTCGCGCACTTTCTGCACGATGACCTGTTTTGCGGTCTGGGCAGCGATACGGCCAAAATCGATCGGCGGAAGCGGATCAACCAGGAATTCACCAAGATTGATGTTCTCGTCACGGATGCGTGCCTGCTCAAGCGACATCTGGGTGAAATCGTTTTCGATTTCATCAGTGACCTCGATGTAACGGGCGAGTTTGATTTCGCCGGTTTTACGGTCAATATGGGCACGAATGTCATGCTCATGGCCATATCTGGAACGACCGGCCTTTTGAATGGCCTGTTCCATCGCACCGAGAACCTCGTCACGATCAATGCCCTTTTCACGGGCAACGGCATCTGCGACCTGCAAAAGTTCCGGCCGCGGCATTCCCGAAGTTGCTTCCATATCCAACCTCTATTCTGCGTTTTCGTCAGTCCGGCGATTACCGGTGACGTGCGCGATCAATTCATCTGTCAGCACCAATTTCGCTTTTGCGATATCGGCCAACGGCAACAAGACACGTTCGCCATCCACAATCAGAGCGACCGCATTATCTTCAATCCCATCCAGCACACCGCTGAAACGGCGACGACCATTCACGGCCATCACCAGTTCGACCTTTGCCTCAAATCCCTTCCACACATCAAAATGTGCGGCGCGGGTCAGCGGGCGGTCGATACCCGGGGAACTGACTTCAAGGTGATAGGCACCCGAAATCGGATCCTCGACATCCATCAGGGCGGAAACTGTACGGCTGATCTCGGCGCAATCTTCGACATTGATGCTGCCTGTGGCGTCCGGTCGATCTGCCATGATCTGCAGGATATTGTGGTCCTGCCCGGTCATCGAAACCCGAACCAGCTCAAAGCCCAGCGCGTTGATTGACGGCTCGATAATCTCTACGATTTTCGCCATCAACGGGTCTTTTAACTGTTGTCCAATCAGCTCAGCCATAAAGCGATGCCATACCCCAAAAAGCACAAAAGAGCGGGCGCGGGGCCCACTCTTTGTCAGAATTTACAAAAAGCTTGGCGGCTTTATACAGCCGGTTTGCGCAGAAATCAAGTCAGGATACCGGCACACAACGCCATTCAACCCAAGGATTTCCGGGCATATCGGCAAACCGGGCAACCTCGCCGATCTGCGACCAGATACAGCAACGATATTCAATCAAACGGCCTTAAACGCGGCCACCCCCGCAAACGCTTGCAGTGCCTGCCTTTTGCAGTGTCCGGAACCCTGCCACAGGAGACTGTTTTCGGCACAGTTATCTGCCAGACCCGACAGAACGCCGATCTGGCCATTTTTCATCAAAGAATAAAGTCTGTGCCCGGCGACATGCTGCAAACGCAGCCCTGCCCTGATCCACCGTGATCCATCCAGACACGCAAGCACCATGGCACCATGCATCAGACGCAGCGACTCCCAACACAGGGTCGCCACCCGCCTGACCAAGCACGACTCAGGATTGGCGCGGCTTGCGACGGAATCGCAGATAGTTGCACTTTTTGCCCTGACGCAGTGCCTTTTGCTCATAACGGGTCCGCACCCAGTCGGACGGCGGCGTGCGCCAGTCATCGGGGCTCTCTGCCAGCCATTCGAAATCCGGATGGTTATGCATATGCTGCAAGGTCCAGGAAATATACTGCATGTCATCGCTGGCAACCCGGAACTCAGCACCGTCTTTCAGAAGACGTGCGAGCAACGCCAGATTTTTCGGACCGATAAAGCGACGCTCGGCATGGCGTTTCTTGGGCCACGGATCGGGAAACAGCAAAAAGGCCCGATCAAAACATGCATCCACCAGCTTATAAAGCAGCGGGCGCGAATCATCGGCAACGACGCGTACATTGGATAGTTTTCGCTCATCAAGATGGCGCAGCAGGCTGCCAACCCCGTCCATAAACGGTTCTGCACCGATAATTCCGACATCCGGGTTTGCTTCGGCCTGGCCGGCCAGATGCTCTCCACCGCCAAAACCGATTTCCAGCCAGAGCTGTTTGGGCTTTGCAGCAAAATAGCTGTTCGGGTCGACCCCGGCTTCATCCGGATAGGTGATGCCAATTTCAGGCAACATCGCATCCACAAGGGCCTTGCGAGAATCCTTGAGCGGACGGCTGCCGCGACGGCCATAGAAGTTTGGACGATCAGCGGTCGGGATCGGACGGTCTTTGTTGCGCATGGTCGTTTCTGTTAATCAGGGTCGGAATGAAGGTTCGGGTCGTCAGAAAATCAAAACGGGCGGCCCGGAAAACTCGGGCCGCCCGCCTCTTATCACGTCATGCGATTTTGGCAAATCGCACTTTTCAACGCGCTTTCTGCCAATCAGGCACCGAATGCCGATTTCAGTTCACCAACCAGATCGGTGCGCTCCCAGGAGAAGCCACCATCGTCGGTCGGCTGACGGCCAAAGTGACCATATGCAGAAGACGGCGTGTAGATCGGGCGGCACAGCGACAGATGTTCGCGGATACCACGCGGGCTGAGATCCATCAGCTGACGCAGAACGCCACCCAGCTTCAGCTCATCAACATTACCGGTGTCGTGGTTGTTGACATAAAGTGCCAGCGGCTTGGACACGCCAATCGCATAGGCCAGCTGAATGGTGCATTTTTCTGCAAGACCTGCTGCAACCACGTTTTTCGCAAGATAACGCGCAGCATAAGCCGCCGAACGGTCAACCTTGGTCGGGTCCTTGCCCGAGAACGCACCACCGCCATGCGGTGCAGCGCCACCATAGGTATCAACGATGATCTTACGGCCGGTAAGGCCGGCATCACCGTCAGGACCACCAATCACAAAACGACCCGTCGGGTTGATATAGATTTCATCAGCAGGCGGCATCCAACCTTCCGGAAGGGCCGCTTCGACATAGGGCAGAACCAGTTCGCGAACAGCGTCCTGAGTCAGGCCTTCGGCATGCTGGGTCGAAACAACCACAGAGGTCGCTGCAACCGGCTTGCCACCAGCATAGCGCAGGGTTACCTGGCTTTTGGCATCCGGGCCGAACTGCGGGGCTTTGCCCGAGTGACGGTCAGCTGCCATGGCACGCAGGATACGATGCGAAAACTGGATCGGTGCCGGCATCAGTTCATCGGTTTCGTTACATGCGTAACCAAACATGATCCCCTGGTCACCAGCGCCAAGGTCTTTTTCACCAGCAGAATCAACGCCCTGAGCAATATCAACAGACTGTTCATGCACATGGCAGTCGATCTGGGCCGTCTTCCAGTGGAAGCCTTCCTGCTCGTAGCCAATGTCACGGATTGCCTGACGGGCCTTTTCGATCATGACCTCGGTGGTCACGCTTTCAGGGCCACGAACTTCACCGGCCAGAACCACACGGTTGGTGGTTGCAAGCGTTTCAACGGCAACGCGCGAATCTTCATCCGCAGAAAGAAAGGCATCAACGATGGAATCGGAAATGCGGTCACACACTTTGTCCGGATGACCTTCCGAGACGGATTCACTGGTAAATAGATAATCGGAAAGAGACATATAAGACCTTCTCCGGTAATGGGTTTCCAAAACTGGACCGGAGGGCTCCCGATACAGGGCTGTATCGATAGCGCCCACTTAGCCTTTTTTTGTGTGGTGGCAAGCGGTCCAAATCCGTCCACATTGATCAGTTCTGGGTCGAACTGTCCTGTCGGTTGTGCCTTATCGCTATGTGAAGGTCAAGCATCATTGCCGCAAAACGGTAATCCGACAAACGCCTGACCAAGGGCAACTATACCGAACAGACAAAGGCGTGATTCACAATTTGCGAACCACGCCTTTCGACAAATATCTATCGGTCAAACCGATTATTTTTGATCGGAATCAGTGCTCTGCAATGCGCCCATTGATTTAACGAGCTCAAAAATTTTCTTGCGCTGGTTCGGATCGGTAATCCGGTAGTAGGCACGCACCAGTTCAAGCGTTTCACGACGGTTCATCGGATCGTTGTCGAACGGATCCGGGCTTTCAGACATTTCGCGACGTTCATGCACCGATTTCGAGGAAATCTCGTCAGGCATATCGTCGAAGAAGAATGATACAGGCACGTCAAGAACGCGTGACAGATCGTACAAACGCGACGCACCAACACGGTTGGCTCCCCGTTCATATTTCTGCACTTGCTGGAATGTCAGGCCAATCGCCTCACCCAGCTTTTCCTGACTCATACCAAGGAGTGTTCTGCGCAGGCGAACACGTGCGCCAACGTGAATATCCACAGGATTCGGGGCGCCGCTTGCGGTCCGGCCACGACCACGTCCACGTGTGTTCTTTACCATCGTACTTTCTTCCCTAGGCGACATTTAAGGTAGTTCCTTCTCTCACTCCGACCTACCCATCCGTGTTTTTGTGGGACAATTTCCGGACGGTTCGGCAATTTTGTCAGCCGTCTAGAGGGATTTTAATCGGCGTTTATATCCCATAGCGAGAACGGCGAAGAAGGTCACAATACCGTAAAATAGAAAGTCACGCCACAAATAATATACTGTTGTATGGTTTTTATCACTCAAAAGGGGGTGCAAAAGGGTAGCCCTCTCCCCTAAGGACAGGTTTGCAACCTTGCGCCCGTAGGAATCGAACACTACCGATACTCCCGTATAGGCCGCCCTGACTAACGGACGCCCTTCCTCAACAGTCCTGAATCGGGCTGCCGCCATATGTTGATATGGGCCTGCGCTGCGGCCAAACCACCCGTCATTGGTCACATTTAACAACCAGTCGGGCTGCTTGGCGTCATCAATAACCGCACCGGGGAAGATCACTTCGTAACAAATCAGCGGTGAAAAGCTCGGGATTCCGCTAACCGAAAGCGTTTGGGGGCCCGGTCCGGACGAAAAATCAGTCCGTCCTTCCGTCAACTTCGGGAAGGGCAAAATAGAACGGAACGGCACATATTCCCCGAACGGCACCAGATGAAACTTGTCAAAGCTGGCAACAATAGACCCGCTGGCATCAATGACCTGAATGGCGTTCCAAACTTTGTACGCATCGGTGTCGCGCGGATAGGTCCGCGGCGCCCCGGTGATCAGGATATCATCGGGCCCAAGCACTTCTGCCATTTCCATGCGCGCCTGCGTCTGGGTTTCGACAAAAAAGGTCGCAGCTGTTTCAGGCCAGATAACAATGCGCTTTTGATCGGGCCGCAGGTCTTCGGGGCGACGTGACATTTCCAGCAGCAAGGAAAAATGCTGGTTTTGCAGTTCAGGACGCCATTTGTCACGCTGAGGGATATTGGGCTGCACAATCTGCAAGATGGGCACATCTGCCGGCAGGTCGGATATTACAACATCCGATGTGTCAGGACCCGCCATCATCAGGCGTACCGCGCCGCCACCCCACAGTGCGACCGCAATCATCACACCGCCAATTGCCGCCAACTTACCGCGTTTCCCGGCAACAAAAGCTGCAGGCAAGGTTGCAAATAGTGCGGTAACAAAGGACAGACCATAGATCCCGACGACCGAGGCAAATTGCATCGGTGCGGCATCAATCGCCCAAACATGCCCCAAAAGGTTCCAGGGGAAACCGGTCAGCAAATGACCGCGTAAATACTCTACAATGGCCCAAAACACCGCGAGCAATATCGCACGCCGCACAAGACCATTGCCCAGACGCCAGCTTGCCCAGACCGCCAACATGGGGAAAATTGCAAGTCCGCCACCAAGCCCAAGCAGGGCAAACGGGATCATCCAGCCATAGATTTCGGGCTGCACCAGAAAGGCATGACTGACCCAGTAAAAGCCTGCCGCAAAATGGCCGGTGCCAAACCACCATCCGGCAGAAAGGGCGCCCTTGTTGCAGCGAACACCTTCAAGGCTCCAGAGCAGAACCGCGAAGCACACGGGCAGAACCGGAATCACAAAGAAGGGGGGCAGAGCCAAAACTGCCACTGCCCCGGACAACAACCAGACAAACCGCCTGCGCCAGCCTGAAAGACCGGCAAGTCGGCGCGCCATGGCTTCAATCATCCGTTTTTTCCTGCGTTTCTGCCGCCACGGCAGGGGTTTGGTCCTCATCGCGGCGTACCATATGGATCCGCAGGCGACGGATGCGCCGTGGATCGGCATCAAGGACTTCAAACTGAATGCCGCTGGGATGTTCGATCAACTCGCCGCGGGCCGGAACACGCCCGGCAAGCGAAAAGACAAGACCGCCAAGCGTGTCGATGTCTTCATCCTCGTCCTCGTCCAGCAAGCCAAAGGACAGCTTTTCTTCAAGGTCCTCGACCTCAAAGCGGGCATCGGCAATATAGCAACCGTCCGAAAGACGGATCAGTTTCGGTGTCTGGTCTATGTCATGTTCGTCATCGATTTCACCGACAATTTCCTCAACCAGATCCTCGATCGTGATCAGGCCGTCAATGCCGCCGAACTCATCAACCACCAGCGCCATATGCGTACGCGACAACCGCATTTCCGACAGCAGATCAAGCACCCGAATGGCGGGCGACACGAACAGCACGCGGCGCAGCAATGATTGCAGGCTGAATTCACGACCAGCCGCAACACAGCCCAGCACGTCCTTGATGTGCACCATGCCGGCAATGTCATCAAGCGTATCGCCATAAACCGGCAAACGTGAATGGGCCTTCTTGACCATCACCTCGACCAGTTCCTGCAATTCGATATTTTTTGGAACAGCCACAATATCGGCGCGCGGGATCATGACGTCTTCTGCCGTCATGTCACGCAGGGCAATAATGTTTTCAAAAAGGGAACGTTCGTGCAGCGAGACCGGCTCGTCGTCTTCCTCAGTCCGCTCGGCAAGTTCTTCGAGCGTATCAGAAAGCGATGCTTCGCCATTGCGTGACTTGCCACGCTTCAGCCCCAATGCAGAGGCCACATTGTCCCATAAGGAGCCATTTTCGGCGTCCTGAATTGTATCCTCGCCAGTGCGAGGGCGCATACTCTCGTGGTCGTCGTCGTGTTGACTAGAGTCGTTCATGGGTCGGTTTCGACATCCTTTTGTTCAAACAAACCGGTTAGTGGATCAGGGTCTAGTTGGGTTCATCTTCAATCGGCGCATAGGGATCATCAATCCCGAGACCGGCAAGAATTTGACGTTCAAGTTCTTCCATCTCTTCGGCTTCATCATCAACCATATGATCGTAGCCGACAAGATGTAGCGTGCCATGAACCGCAAGATGAACCAGATGATTTTTCAAGGTCTTTTGCTGGTCGATGGCTTCACGGGCACAGGTTTCGCGCGCAATCACGATATCGCCCAGCATCAGGGGCATATCAGGCGCCATCATAAAGGCCTCGGCATCCTCGGCACTTTCAAGGGCGGCAAAGGACAACACATTGGTCGGCTTGTCTTTTTCCCGGTAATCCCGGTTCAGCATCCGAACCGATGCATCATCAGAAAGCCGCACCCCAAGTTCGATCACTGGCGCAACAGACAAAAGCGACGCACCGTCACCTTCGTCTTGCGTACCATCCGTCGGAACCGCGTTATCATCCCAAAGGGCACCATCGCCAAGCGCACCATCAAGGGCGGCAATCACAGCAGCCTCGATCGCGGCGATTTCATCGCGTTGCCAATCACCCGCCTCGACTTCAAGCTCAAGATCAAGCGGTGCTGTCATCGTCCGCACCCTTGCCAATGCCATCCTTTTCGCCGCGATAGCCTTTTTTCAGGCGGTCACGCAGGGCATCGGCCGCGTCATAGGCCTGCACGATCTTGGTCACAAGGTGATGGCGCACAACGTCGCGCTGATCAAACTTGACCGTGGCAACGCCTTTGACATCACCAATGGTTTCAAGTGCATCACGCAACCCGGATTTGGTGCCATCGGGCAAATCAATCTGGGTCATGTCCCCCGTCACCACCATGCGCGACCCTTCACCCAGACGGGTCAGGAACATTTTCATCTGCATGGGCGTGGTGTTTTGGGCTTCATCAAGAATGACAAAGGCATGCGAAAGCGTCCGACCACGCATAAAGGCCAGCGGGGCAACTTCGATTTCGCCGCTTTCCATGCGTTTTATCACGACATCCCCCGGAAGCGTGTCATGCAACGCGTCATACAGCGGGCGCAGATACGGATCGACCTTGTCTTTCAGATCGCCCGGCAGGAACCCAAGGCGCTCGCCGGCCTCGACCGCGGGGCGCGACAGGATGATGCGATCCACCTGCCCCAGAATGAAGGCCTGTACGGCCATGGCAACTGCAAGATAGGTCTTGCCGGTACCGGCCGGGCCAATGCCAAAGATCAGTTCGTTATCAAGGATCGCCTCGACATAGTCTTTCTGGCGTTTGGAACGCGGCGAGATACGGCGCTTCTTGGTCTGGATGGTCAGGCGCGAACCGCCAAACATGTCCTTGGTCTGGCCGCTCCACGGATCGGCGTCGTCCGGTTCGGACAGGCGCACAGCACCATCAACCGTTTCGACATCGATATTATCTATTTCCTTATCACGCAGACGCGCATAAAGCTGGGAAAGCACCTTTTTGACCTGTGCGACCTTGGCCGGATCACCGGCCAGCATCACAACCAGCCCACGGCTTGAAACCTGAACCCCGGTACGCTCGGACAGGCGCGTCAGGTTCTCGGCCTGCGGGCCGTACAAAACCTGCGCAAGCGCATTGTCCTGAAACTCGATCTGATCGGAATCCTTGGGGGCATGTTTGGTCTTGGTGTTGGTCTTGCTTTTCGTGGGGGTGCCGCTCACGCAACGTTCCTTTCAGATTTCTGGTCGCTTTGGGTGGCGTCGACCAGTTCGCCGCCAAGGGAATTAGGCAGCGCCTCGGTGATTTTCAAGCGCACGATCTGTCCAAGTGCCGATTCCGGCAACCCGCTGACATGGACTGGCTGCATATAGGGGCTTTTGCCCACCAGCTGGCCTTCATACTTGCCGTGACGTTCCAGCAAAACATCCATTTCCTTACCGACACTGTTCTGGTTGAAGGTCAATTGCTGTTCGGCCAGCAGTGCCTGCAAACGCATGATCCGTTCGGTTTTGACCTTTTCAGGCACCTGCAATTCCATTGCCGATGCGGGGGTACCCGGGCGCGGACTGTATTTAAAGCTAAAGGCCTGAATGAACGTGATGTCGCGCACGATTTCCATGGTGTCTTCGAAATCCTTGTCCGATTCACCGGGGAATCCGACGATAAAGTCCGATGACAACGCAAGGTCCGGGCAGGCATCCTTCAGGCGTTTGGCAATGTCACGGTAATCCGCATTGGTATGCTTGCGGTTCATCGCCTGCAAAACACGGTCACCCCCGGCCTGTACCGGCAAATGCAGGAACGGCATCAGTTTCTTGATATCGCGATGGGCGGAAATCAGGTCCTCATCGACATCGCGCGGATGCGAGGTGGTGTAACGAATGCGATCCAGCCCGTCGATTTCAGCCAGCTCGCGCAACAACCGGCCAAGTGTCCATTCCCCGCCATTGGGGGCTTCGCCGTGATAGGCATTCACATTCTGCCCCAAAAGGGTCAGCTCACGCGTGCCCTGTGCGACAAGTTGCTTGGCTTCGCGAATAACATCCGCACCGGGGCGGGAATATTCCGCGCCGCGGGTATAGGGCACCACACAGAAAGTGCAGAACTTGTCGCAGCCTTCCTGAATGGCCAGAAATGCGGAATAGCCCTGTTTTGAAACCTGCTCTGGCAGATGATCAAACTTTTCCTCGGCCGGGAAATCGGTATCGACGATACGATTGCGGCCAACTGCGCGATTGGCGCGCGCAACCATTTCCGGCAGGCGATGATAGGTCTGCGGGCCAAACACCATGTCGACCA
The DNA here is from genome assembly GCF_001613795.1 of Thalassospira sp. MCCC 1A01148. GTDB lineage: Bacteria > Pseudomonadota > Alphaproteobacteria > Rhodospirillales > Thalassospiraceae > Thalassospira. The sequence goes on along the minus strand of NZ_LPVZ01000020.1, from coordinate 1,358,883 downwards.
TGGGTTCGCGCTTCATCAGTTCGGCACCTTCGGCCTGCGCAACACAACCCGCCACCGCAACGATCATCTTGTCGCCGCCACTGGCTTCCTTGGCTTCCTTGTGCTTGCGCACGCGCCCCAGATCCGAAAACACCTTTTCGGCGGCCTTTTCGCGAATATGGCAGGTATTAAGGATGACCATATCGGCCCCCTCGGCGCTGTCGACCGACTGGTAACCCAGTGGCGCCAGAACATCCTGCATGCGCTGACTGTCATAGACATTCATCTGACAGCCATAGGTTTTTACAAAAAGTTTCTTCGCTTCCGTCACGCCAGATCCGTTTCGCTTTTTCAAAACGCCGAAAAGCGGTGTGATCGCTCACACCGCGCCTGGGTTCCGTACAATCGGTGATTGGAACCCGTCGGACATCTCGTTATCTGAAAACCCGGTCAGGTGAAACCGAATTTCACATCAACCGGTGCATTATACGGCAAAACGATCAGGAGCCGAACTGTCGATCCGGGCCAAACAGTCGAAAATCTTCCGAAATGATCGCAAGCGGCGAACTGCCAATAAGCTCACCGGACAGATCGCTGTCAATCAACTGAACCGGCACACCCTGATGCAGGCCACGCAAAGCTGCCTGATGTCCCTGGGCAACGCGGGCTTCACACATCCGGGCAAGCTCCTTGCGTGATCCGGCTGCGTCTGCCAGCGTCACGGGCGGATGGACAACAATCTCCACCGTCACCTTGCCGAGCGCGAGAAACTGCCACAAATGCGGGGCCAAGTCCATATCCCCGTACCAGGAATAAAATGCCCGCAAATCGCGGCCAATCGGCGCCCCGTCAAGGCGGGTGGCGGCAATCGAAATCGGCTGGAAGCGCACCGGCGATCCATCGGGCATCACCCGTTCAGCCGACGCAAACAAAGTCGACTTGAACGGCAACACACGGTTGCCATCGTTGCTTGTGCCCTCCGGAAACAGGATCAGCTTGTCGCCATCACCCAAACGCTGGCTCAGTTGATCATTCTGTTCGCGGGACCGGACCGCACGGCGTTCGATAAAGGTGGTGCGCGAAAGTTTGGCAAGCAACCCAAAGACAGGCCAGTCAGCAACTTCGGTCTTGGCAATGAAACTGCCACGGGTCAAGGCACCGAGCACCGGGATATCAAGATAGGATGCGTGGTTGGCCACAATGACCCCCGGACCATCCATCATATCAACGCCCGAAACCCGGACCTCGATATGCAAAATGCGCAGACACAGGGCGTGATAGAAACGCGGCAATTCATCAGCCAGTTTCAATCTCGCGGCAATTGCGACCATCTGGACCGGCAACAACACCAGTGTCAGAAGCACATAAGCCATCAGGCGGATGGCAGCACACACATAGCAGTTCACGATACCCTCGCGGTGCGTTCGTAATGCTTGTAATAGCGATCCGTCACCTTTTCGGTCGGCAACACGATGAAGATGTCCGTGGTGTTGAACTGATGATCAATCACCGCCCCGTCGCCAACAAAACCGCCCAGCCGCAGATAGCCTTTGATAAGCGGTGGTAAGTCACGCAACGCCTGACGCTGATCGATGCCATCGATCTCGGCGCGCATCATCGGCTCGTAGCGATCAGCGATCGCACGCGGGCGCATGTCTTCAGGTGCAAGGTGATTGTGATGCAGATAGGTCAGAACATCCTTGAAGGCATCCGGGTCAGTCCCGTGAAAGGACGCACAGCCAAACATCAGTTTGATGTCGTATTTGAAAACGTATGCTGCGATCCCCTGCCACAGAAGCTGCAAGGTCGGCATGGTGCGGTATTCGGCCTCAACACAGGAACGGCCCAGTTCCATGATCTCGCCGGTTTCCTTTACCGCATTAAGCATGATTTCGATGTGGTACTCGTCCGCGCTGTAAAAGCCGCCATGTTCGTTGGCAACCGACTGGCGCAGCAAACGATAGGTCCCGACCACCGCATCAGCACCGGCACCACGAGTATGGTCAAGAACAAGAAGATGGTCGCAGAGCGGATCGTAGTGATCGAAATCGCGCTTTTCGGCGGCCATTTCGTCGCTTGGTATGGCGCCGCGTTCTTCATAGAACACTTTGTAGCGAAGCTTCTGGCTGGCGAGAATTTCATCCTGATTCTCGGCGAGTCGCACCTCAAGCCGCTGAAGCTTTTTTTCGTCACGCATGACAACACCCTTTCGTTCAACTGCACGGATTTTGCGCAAGAATTGGGTGAAGAGCGAGTGAAGGCTTTGTGAAGAACAGGTAACAGATATATGAAGGCCACTTGCCTGTTTCAGCAAGTGGCCTTGAAAACCTTAAGTCCAGCGTTCGGTTGAAGGGCAGATTTACTTGCCGTCTTTCAAAGGAACACCATAAAGCTCAAGACGATGACCAACCAGACGGAAGCCCAGCTCGTTGGCAATCTCTTCCTGAAGCTTTTCGATTTTTTCGTTCGAAAACTCGATCACGTCACCCGAACGCATGTCGATCAGGTGATCATGATGTTCTTCGGTCAGTTCCTCGTAACGGGCGCGACCATCACCGAAATCGTGTTTTTCAAGGATGTCGGCCTCTTCAAACAGGCGGACGGTGCGATATACGGTCGCAATCGAAATCTTCGGATCAATATCGGTCGCCCGACGATAAACCAGTTCGACGTCCGGGTGGTCTTCGGACTCAGAGAGCACACGGGCAATCACCCGGCGTTGGCCCGTCATTTTCAGGCCCGCGTCGATGCATTTCTGCTCGATAGTTGATTCTGCAAGCATTGTCTTGTTTCTCGTTTCCGTTTCCGGTTCCACCTGTCCCCAGCCGAGACGTATCTCAGGCGTCGATCTCTTGTGGCTAAATATTGAAAAATCCGCCACATATCGCAAGGTCGAATTCGCGATATATTCCGCTTCATGCAAATCGCCGGTTTCAATCACCCGCAATCACAATCATATCGGCATTCCAGTGCCCACTTGCCACCTGCGATGAAGGACGCTACTTCAAAGTCACGCATCAAGACAGGAGACCGCATGGCCACCGCGACCCCGGACCAGAAAATAGACATCACCACGGACGTCTGCCCGATGACGTTTGTACGTACCCGCCTCAAACTTGAAACCATGACACCGGGTCAGGTTCTTGAAGTAACACTTGGCGCTGGTGAACCGTTAAAAAACGTTCCGCGCTCGGTAACCGAGATGGGCGACGAAGTCATCGAACTGGTCGAAATCGCTGATACACCCGGAACCTACAGGCTTACAATCCGCAAGGGCTCGTGAAACTGCCGGTTCCAATGCAGGCTTACACTACAACAGGTTGGCGCTCAAAACCACACTATTTATGTGGATATAGCCGATTAAAATCGCTCCAAATTGCCTAAGACCATGTTGGGAAACCAAACTTCTTGTCGTGGTTTGCTCTGCACATCCATGTTGCGGAAAATCTTCTAGAGCAAACGTTCAAGAACCAGTGCGTCAATTTTGTCGCCGCCCTGGCGTGCATAATACCCCTTGCGGCGCCCCACCTCGGCAAAACCGTGTTGCTGATAAAGCGCAATCGCTGCGTCGTTATCCACGGCCACTTCCAGCAAAATGCGGTTAACATCTGCCTGTTGCAGACGTTCCTCGACAGCCTTAAGCAAGGCGCGACCAACACCCATGCGCCGCGCATCCGGGGCAACCGTGATGGTATTGATTTCGGCTTCATCCAGAACAGCCTGTACCAGAACAAAGCCAAGCGGTTGGTCTTCAGCGTTTTTAGAAGTATCGCCGGGGCGATAGGCCAGAATGCCAAAGGCACCGGGCACATCGAGAAGCCGGATGATGGCATCCGAATCCCAAGCATCGTCAAACCCCTTGGCATGCAACGCACTGGCCACCGATGCAAAGGCTGCGGTGAGTGGCACCACCTCAATGTTCGGGGCGTCGCTATCGGAGCTGCCATCGCTGGGATTGGGCGGGGTCATTTCTTTTTCTTCGGTCCCTGATCTTCGATGCGCCGCGCATCTGGCGCACGCAGGTAAAGCGGCACCGGGGCCAGGTTTTCACCACTTTCCCAACGCTCTGCCGCAATCCGTGCCACATTTCCCGCCCGCGGGAGACCCGGCGCGGTACAATCATAAAAGGCATCGGGGGCATGGGCCGCCGCCGTCAAAAGCCGCGGGGTCGCATCGCCGGCAAGCAACGTGTCCCCCGGGGGTGCCATCATAAGGGCTTGGCGCGGCGCCACACATTCTGCGGCGCTAAGCGGGCGTTTTTTGCCATCAAAGGCCTGTGCAAAAATCTCATTTCGTTTGCTATCAAGCGCAACAAGGATATTGCGCCCCTGCTGGTCACGCTCGGACACACCATAGACGACTGCTTCAAGCGAACTGACACCAACTACCGGGATCTTGCGTGCCAAACCAAGGGCACGCGCGGTCGAAAGACCAATGCGCATACCGGTAAACGCGCCCGGTCCGACGGTTACGGCGATGCCATCAAGATCGGCAAAATCGACTTTTGCCAGCTCAAGGCTTTTGGCAATAAAGCCCATCAGATGTTCTGCCTGACCGCGTTCCATGTCCTCATAAAGCTCGCCCTTGACTTCGCCATCAATCAAAACAGCGGTCGACAGCGACGTTGAGGCGGTATCAATCGCCAAAATCGTCGGTCCGGACTTTTCCGTCTTTGCGGATGCGGTTTGCGATGCGTTAAGGTCTGCGCTATCTGATGAGCGCGACTGTCCAGTCAGCATCTTCTTTATGTAATCGGTGAACGACAAGAACAGGGGGCCTCCGGCGATGGCGCTGGTCGAAATTACGCCACAAGAATATGATGTCGAAATTGATATCGTCTATGCCACGGATCGCAATTTCACCGGGGCACCGATTTATACACGACCTGCGTGCTATCTTCATGCGGATGCGGCCAAATGCCTCAAAAAGGCCTCTGCCATGGCACGTCGTCAGGGGGTGAAACTTCGCATTCTGGATGCGTTTCGGCCCCAGGAAGCGCAACGCGCGCTGTGGAACCATTCACCCAACCCCGATTTCGTCGCCAACCCCGATTTCGGATCGCCACATGGTCGTGGTGTGGCCATTGATCTAACCCTGATTGATCAAAACGGCAAGGAACTGGATATGGGGGCAGGGTTTGATGAAATGCATATCCGGTCCTATCACGGATCGGATTTGATCTCCAAACAGGCCGAAGCCAACCGTTTTTTGCTGCTCGGCATCATGGTCAGTTCAGGGTTCGAATATTACGATCACGAATGGTGGCACTATCAGTTGCCCAACGCACGCAGCAAATATCCCGTCTTTTCTGACACTGCTCTTGCCAAACCACTGATGGCGAAATAACCAGCCGCGCCTCAAACACCGTACTGGTGCGACCAACCGATATTAGCCATTCGTGTTTGATTTCTGTTGTTCGGGGTTGTCGGCATTTTCCTGATCACCATCGCCGACCCAGCGCACCAGAAGTGTCTCGATCGGCTTAAGCGCGATCAGGACAATAAATGTCAGGACAGTCGCGATTACGACGATGTGCCACGCCGCAAGGGCACAGGCAATACCAAGGGCGGCGGTAATCCAAACGGTCGCCGCCGTGGTCAGGCCGGAAACCGACATGCTTTGCGGCTGGCGCAGGATCACGCCCGCGCCGATAAAGCCGATACCGGTCAGAACACCTTGCAAAATCCCCTGAACAACGCGCGAAAGCGCATCTGGATAATCAATCAGATCCTGGAAATGGACCGCCACGACCGACACCACTGCCGCACCAAGTGACACAAGGGCAAGGGTGCGCATGCCGGTCGGCTTGCCATTCACGTCGCGGTTCAGCCCGATCAACATGCCAATGACCGTCGCAGCAACCAGCCGTGCGATCATGTCGATCACGCCAATATCGAAATATTTTTCCGCCGTCGCAAAATAGGGAAGGTCGGTCAACATGTCCGGGCCTGTCTGGTTTCAGGAACCCCTAAAACGTTGGTCCGGCAGCACTTGTTCCCGTTTTACGTTTAATCCTTAGATAAACAGCATCTCGCCGTTTTGCTTGGCGTCATTAAGAAACGTCACAACACCGCCGGTCTCAATCGACAGGTCATCACGTTTTGCCTCGTTCTCAAGACCAAGGGCGCGCAGGCCCATCTCGCAGACCATAAACTTGGCATTCAGGCTGACGCACGCCGAAAGCAATTCTTCAAAGCTGCCAATTCCGCGCGTCGAATAGCTGAGATCAATCGAGGTCGCCGTTGCCCCGTCAACCTCGGTGCGCAGATGACGCCAACCCGACGGCGCAAACAGCGCCCGGCTGGCATCCATGGTGAAGAACAAGGTCACGTCACGGCCAGATGCAAGTGCCGCAGACGCCATTACGAGTGCGTAATGAACCTTCTCATAGGTCCCGGAAAACACCACCAGGGAGAGCTTTTTGGGCGTATCAGACTCAGTGCTCATGAATAGACAGGTCCTTGATTGTGGCGTTATCTGAACAGGTCGGGCAACCCGGATCGCGCGGCACCTTGATCTTGCGGAAAGATGCCGAAAGCGCATCCATAATCAAAAGATGCCCCGACAAGCTATCACCGATGCCCATGAGTTCCTTGAGCACCTCTGTCGCCTGAACACCACCGACCATGCCCACAACCGATCCCAAAACACCACCCTGCGCACAGGACGGAATGGCGTCTTCGGGTGGTGGCGCATGATAAATGCAGCGATAACAGGGATGTGGCGCCCCCAGATGGGCCTTGAAGGTTGAAACCTGCCCGTCAAAGCGAAGGGCAGCCCCGGAAACCAGCGTTTTGCCGGCCAGATAGCAGGCATCGTTGAGTAAAAAGCGCGTATCGAAATTATCCGACCCGTCGGCAATTACATCATAATCGGCAATCAGATCCATGACGTTTGATGCATCAAGTCGGGTGTTATGGGCGTGCACGGTGACTTCGGGGTTCATATCGGTCATGGTCGCCTTGGCACTGTCGACCTTGGGCGTTCCGATATCCTTCATGCCATGTGCGATCTGGCGTTGCAGATTGGAAAGTTCGACCGTGTCGGCATCAACGATCCCGATCGTGCCAACCCCGGCTGCCGCCAGATACATGGCAAGCGGCGAGCCAAGCCCACCGGCGCCCACGATCAGAACCCGACCGCGCTTAAGTTTCATCTGCCCCGTGCCGCCAACTTCCCGAAGGACAATGTGGCGGGCATAACGTTGCACTTCATTTTCGCTGAATTCGAAATCACTCACGCGGTCAAATTATCCTGTCAGGCCGGATTAAAAGTCGGTTGTTTCTGGATATAGCCTGCTGGTGATATCGCTCAAGGAAAAGATTTGGTTTTGCATGGAATTATCAGGGTCGTCAGCCAGATGATCAGGCATCAAATGCGACTGCCCGAACCCATCTGAACCGATCATATTCCAGTCGGTAACATCCGGGTGGAAAAAGCCTGACTCGCGATAAGCCTGTTCAATCCGGCCGATCCGCTCAAGCTCGACAATCCCCTGATCAAGTGCGACCAACAGGTCCTGACTGTAAGGTGTGGCGCGTGTGACGGCAAAATGGCGACTGCCATCAAGGGCAATCTTATAGTCCGGAATGGGCAATAAGCGGTTCCCATTGACCACCAGTTCCATCTCCGGGCCGGGTTGAAACGGGGCCAACAGAAAATCGGCACGGCCCTCGGCAACGAACTGGACCATCAATTCCCACGATGGCACATGAATAAGATCGACAGGGTGAAGCTTGGCCAACGCTTGCCAATCGGGGATCCAGTGACGATTGGACGCAGCGCGCAGCAAACGAATACCCCTGAGGTTCTTGACCTTCAACCGATTTGGGTTGTCCGCAAGCATGTAAAAACCTGCCTCAAACCGGCCTTCGGGAATAAGCGCCGTTGAAGATGCAATGCGATCCGCCTTGTGCTCAATATCACGAAGCCAGGTCGATGAACCGGTGATGTCAGCTTCGCCATTGGCAAGCATATGCATCATACGGGCATAGTTTCCCCCGGGCAGCAGCTCGAACGCACCAAGCCAGCCACCACGGCGCAATGCCTGCTGAAGCAAGACAACCTCGACAACGTCGCGACGGCTATGTTTGCCGTCAAACACCTCAATCTCAAGCGGATCACGCCCATCAACGAACCGCTTGTAATCAACCAGCACATCGTCGGCGACAAGGATGCGCAGATTGTGTTTTCCATGGTCTGCACTGGATGTTTTGATTCCGAAACAAAAAAGAATAATCACTGACAGCGCGATGCAAAGCCAATTCACACCGCCGGTTTCACGGTCTATTTGTCGCGCACATGCCATGGACTACTCCCTTCTGCCTCTATCACATTGGGACCATAGCGCCCGACATCCAGAGGCAAGCAGGCGATGCGTACGAAAAAAGGCCCGGTCGAAACCGGGCCCTTGATCATGAACTCGACTGGATGGCGCTTACTGCAGACCTTCAAACAGCGGGGTCGACAGATACCGCTCGGCAAAGCTCGGCACGATCACCACGATGCGCTTGCCTTCGTTCTCTGGCTTTTGACCAAGCTCGATACCTGCCGCGACCGCAGCACCCGAAGAAATGCCGGTCGGCAGACCTTCGATGCTGGCCAGCTTGCGTGCGGTGGCAAAGGCCGTTTCATTGCCGATGGTCATCACGGTGTCGATCACATCGGTATTCAGGTTGCCCGGAATGAACCCGGCGCCAATGCCCTGAATTTTGTGCGGGCCCGGTGCGCCACCGGAAATAACCGGGCTGTCTTCCGGTTCGACCGCAACGATCTGGATGTTCGGGTTGTGCTTTTTCAGCACCTCACCAACACCGGTCAGGGTCCCGCCGGTACCAACACCGGAAACAAAGATATCTACCTTGCCAGCGGTATCCTTGATGATTTCCTCGGCCGTGGTGTTACGGTGAATTTCCGGGTTGGCCGGGTTGTCAAACTGCTGAAGCATGACGGCACCGTCAATTTCGGAAACCAGTTCCTCGGCACGGGCAACCGCACCCTTCATGCCCTTGGCCGCGGGGGTCAGATCAATCTGCGCGCCCAGAAGCATCAGCATCTTGCGACGTTCCAGCGACATGCTTTCCGGCATGGTCAGGATCAGCTTGTATCCCTTTGCCGCTGCGACGAAGGCCAGCGCAATACCGGTATTGCCCGAGGTCGGCTCCACCAGGGTTGCACCCGGCTTAAGCTTGCCCGATTTCTCGGCATTTTCGATCATCGCAAGCCCGATGCGGTCCTTGACCGAGGCCAGCGGGTTAAAGAATTCAAGCTTGCCGATCAGGTCGGCTTTGACACCTTCGGCCTCTGCCAGGCGCGAAAGACGTACCAGCGGCGTTGCGCCAATGGTGTCGATGATGCTGTCGTAAATCTTGCCGCGAAACTCAGTCATGTTTTCCTCGCACGTTTCTGTATTTTTGCCATCAAGCACATGTTTCACATGTATTTATCTCGCTATTCATCCAGGTCAAATGGATAGAAGAAATTTTTACATGCCCGGTGCCCGGCATCGTTCCATAGACTTGTAGTTTTATCCTCAATAGCAGCAGTTTCTTGTTGAATGACGATACACCAAACCGCTGCACCCCGATAAGATCAAATGATGAAATCGGGGGACTCTTCAATCCCGCTGCGCAGACCCGCATCACGCGCGCGATTGCACAGGTCTTCGACCGTGATCTTTTCAAGCTGCTTCATCATTTCGTCCTGCAATTCCCGCCACAGCGGACGGACGACTTCCTTGCCCAATGGCGATCCTGCCGGATCCTCGATCGGGTCATCGGATGTTTCCATCGACCGGATCACCGACACAATATCGGCCAGCGTAATGCGACGGCGTTCACGCGCCAGACGATAGCCCCCGCGCGGGCCACGCACGCCGACCAGTATGTCTGCGCGCACCAATTGCTGCAGGGTCTGTTCAAGATAGCGTTTCGGAATGCCCTGACGCGCAGTGATATCCCGGCTCTGGACCGGTTCACCCGCCGCGTTGTAGGCAATATCCACGACCGCCTCGATCGCAAACAGCATCTTCTTAGAAAGCTTTAGCATCTTTTCACTCAACTCCCCTTGCGGTTCTGCCATCCCCCCAGACGACACAACCAGATAGCGTCAAACCTGATTGACCAGCACTGTTTCACCGGCCTATCTGGCCGGGCTTGCTGTTCCGGTCGAACCGAAACCACCCGCACCGCGCGCAGTTTCATTCAACTCTTCTACGGCGTTCCACTGCACTTGCGTCACCGGTGCGACGACCAGCTGGGCAATGCGCATGCCGCGCTCGATTTCAAAGGCTTCGTCACCATGATTGATCAGGATGACTTTGATCTCGCCGCGATAATCGGCGTCAATCGTGCCCGGACTGTTCAGAACCGTAACCCCGTTTTTCGCCGCAAGGCCCGATCTGGGGCGGACCTGTGCTTCAAACCCGGCGGGCAGGGCAATCGCAATGCCGGTTTCAACCATGGCACGCTTGCCCGGTTCCAGAACCAGCGTCCCGTCAATTGCGGCCTGCAAATCAACGGCTGCCGACTGCGCGGTTGCGTATTCCGGCAATGGCAAATCTGCCCCGTGGGGAAGCTTTTTTAAATCAACGCTTAAAAGCGACATCCTTTATCCTTGTCTTCTCCCGGCAGGTTCGGCTGCCGGTCTTGTCTGTTGTTTGCCGTCCGGACCATGGTCTGGCCACACCCGTCAGGAAAAGTGTTTGATGATGCGCGCACTTAATGCACGGGCAACCCCGGTTTTGCTTTGGCGTTCCCAGCGTTCATCAGCCGTTTCATCCGCGCCTGAAATCAGGCAAATCTCGTTATCATCCCCGCCAAAGGTCCCGGTTGAGGCCGCCACATCATTGGCCAGGATCCAGTCACACCCCTTGCGCAAGCGTTTGGCGCGCGCATGGGCGGTGACATTTTCGGTTTCAGCGGCAAATCCAATGACAAGTCCCGGACGCTGTGGCCCGGCCTTGCTGATGGTCGCCAGAATGTCGGGATTTTCCGAAAGCTTCAGGTCCGGGATCACACCCGACCCGTCTTTCTTAAGCTTCTGACCCGCTTCATCAGCCGTTCGCCAATCGGCCACCGCAGCAGCACAAACCGCGATATCGGCGGGAAGGGCGGCCTGCACGGCACCCAGCATCTCGCGCGCGGTTTCGATGTGCACGACCTTCACGCCAGCGGGATCGGGCAGGGTCACCGGGCCACTCACCAGCGTCACATCAGCCCCCGCCTGTGCCAGTGCCTCGGCAATCGCGTGCCCCTGCTTGCCCGAGGAACGGTTGGCGATATAGCGCACCGGATCAATCGGCTCATGGGTCGGACCGCTGGTCACGACTGCCTTTTTTCCCGAAAGCGGCTTGGGCGCGTCCTGTGCCGCAAGGAAATCAACCACGCTTGCGATGATCTCGGCCGGTTCGGCCAAACGGCCCGATCCGAATTCGCCACAGGCAAGGTCACCAGATGACGGGCCAACGCGCAGCACACCGCGGCTTTCAAGGGTTGCGATATTGGCTTGTGTCGCCGGGTGGTTCCACATCTCGACATTCATTGCCGGTGCAATCATCACCGGCTTGTCCGTCGCCAAAAGGGCCGTGGTCGCCAGATCACCGGCCTGTCCGGTGGCCATCTTGGCCAGAATATCGGCACTTGCCGGGGCGACCAGAACAAGGTCAGCCTCACGCGAAAGGCGGATATGGCCCATTTCGGCTTCATCGGTCAGGGAAAACAGATCCTGATAAACCTTGTTTTCGGTCAGTGCCGCGACCGAAAGCGGTGTAACAAATTCTGCCCCGCCCTTGGTCAGGATGGCGCGGATATTTACACCGCGATCACGCAGCCGACGGATCACCTCAAGCACCTTATAGGCGGCAATGCCGCCCGAGATGATCAGCAGGACAGTTTTTCGATTTAAGTCACCCGACACTGTGATTACCAATTAATTACGGTTAAGAAGTGTGGTTAACCTACATTGTCCCCCAAGCGCACGCAAGAACCCAATAAAGCCCGCCGCAATCTTCGAAAAACGCCATGCCCGATATCCGGACATGGCGTTGACTTAGTTATGATTTCACGGGCCATGATCCGTCATGGGATTTTCCAGCACCCGTCCCGTTGTTATGGAACGGTGTAAAGCATCCCGAACCAGCGCCACCGTGACTCCGCACCCATGGCGGTGCAATTGATCCGCCAACGCCCGCTTGAAACCGGGCCATCAAGGCGGATTTCAACCCGCTCTTCACCAAGCCGGGACATGGTGGGTTCACCTTCGGACGGATAACAATTCATCGACGGGGCCGGTTCCGCCAGCGTAAAGCCAAAGGCTGGCGGATTGCGGGTCAGGGTGTAATCACTTGGCGTAACATCGCTGACCACAAGCGGCAGGGAATTCGCCGCCAGATTAAACCGGTCCATTGCCCCGTAATGTTCGTTCAGTGCAAAGCGCGGCAGATACATGAAATCCGATCCGGTATGCATCGCACCGCTTTGCTGCCCAAAGGACGCGCGGTAGCCGGCTTCTTTAACCGCTGCGATGACCTCTGAATTGGCTTCGCCATAGGGATAGGCAAAGATTTCAGGTACATAGCCCAGTTCTTCCTCGAACCGCTTGGCGGAATGGGCAAGCTCTGCCTTGACCTGTTCGATATCAAGATCCGGCAGATGTGAATGGTGCTGGCTGTGGCCACCAATGGTCACGCCCGCCTCGGACAAGTCCCGCACCATGTCCCAGGTCATGTAGTTGGCATAGCCGGAATCAAGTTGTTCGGTGGAAACAAATACCGTGAAAGGCAATTCATGTTCGCGAAATACCGGCCAGGCTTTCTCATAGACAGAGCGATAAGCGTCATCAATCGTGATACCGATCGTACGGTCTGGCAGCCCCTTGCCATCGGAAAGGGCGCTCACGATCTGGGGAACACCCATCACGGTATAGGGGCCGCTTGTCAGCTCCTGGACATGGGCGGTGAACTGTTCCATCGCGATGTTGGTCGACGGATAGTCGCCTTCGCCAAAGCGATGATACATAAAGACCACAGCCGATGTCGCATCACCGCTCATCGCGACGTCTTGTTCATCATGGCTTTGCGCATTTTCTTCGGTTGCGGGTGCTTCGTCCGTACCAGTCTGGGCAAAGCCCGCTGTCGCACCAAGCGTAATTCCAGCCACGAACGAGACACCAAGAATAAGGCCCTGCAATCTGCGTAACGGCATCACTTGCATGAATGCAGAAATCGCGCTGTGCCCTTTGGTCTCAATTGCCATATCTGATTCCAGTATCTTGCGATTCACCCACGCCGGGACGCAACCCATTTGCGCCTCGGATCTACCCCACAGTAGAAAACCCGCATTCTGCCCCACGCTTTACATTTCGCAGGGTCATTTTGACTCCGAAAATACCAGTGAACTGTTTGTTTTTCCACAGTTCATATGGCACCCCTGCCAAGCCCACATTGCGTGACCAGCATCGGGATCACTATATCGAAGCTTCATCCACCCAATTCAACCAACGAGGCATCATGCTTGATTCCAAGGGACTTGACCTTCTTTTCCACAATGGCCGAACGCACAATGTCTGGCAGGACAAACCGGTTGATCCGGACCTGCTCAAACAGGCGTGGGACCTGGCCGTACTGGGACCGACAAGCGCCAATTGCGAACCGATGCGTATTGTCTTTGTCACCACCGATGAGGCGCGGGCACGTCTGAAACCCTGCCTGGCAGAGGGCAATGTCGAAAAAACCATGACAGCCCCCGTCACCGCGATCATCGCCCATGACATGGAATTTTACGAAAAGCTGCCCGATCTGTTCCCCCATACCGACGCCCGGTCATGGTTTGCCGGCAAGGAAGAGGCGATAAAAGCCACCGCATTCCGCAACGGCACGCTTCAGGCAGGCTATTTCATCCTAGCCCTACGCGCCCTTGGCCTTGATAGCGGCGGGATGTCGGGCTTTGATAACGCCAAGGTCGATGCAGAATTCTTTGCTGGCACCCCGTATAAAAGCAACTTCCTGCTCAATATCGGTTATGGCGATGGCAGCAAACTGTTTGAACGCCAACCGCGTCTGAGCTTCGATCAGGGTGCTGAAATCATCTGATCACAGACGCAATAACAACAAATACAGTCCCAACCGGCGGACCATTAATCACTGGTCCGCTGGTTGGCGGAGTCCAATCCGCTCCCCACCTGAAACAGCTGTCAGGCACGTTCTGGCAGACGGCGCGTTTGCAACGCTTGCGACAGTTTTTTTCAATCACTTCAGGACTTAGAAAACTGTCATCAAAGTTTTATTTGATCTTTACTGGCCCATAACCATTTTAGGTCCACTTTTGATCACGCGCGTGATAAACCGCCGTCACCCCGTTTAAACAGGAGCGTTAATTGGGTTTCCGCCAATTGATACTTACGGCTTTGGCCGTTGCCTTTCCGGTCGCCATTGTTTTCATCGTCCTTGCGTCGATGGGACAGCTTGGCGTGGGAACGGCGATCCTGTCGGCAGTCCTGTCCTTTGTCGGTGTGGCAGCGATGTTGCGCATTTATTTTGGGGACCTGCGTCGGGTGGCCCGCTATGCCACCGACCTGCGCGATCAATATAAGGGCACCCCGCCACAACACATTTCCTTTTCGGCCGCGTCGGAACTGTCATCGCTCTATACCCAGATTGCCGCAGCCTTTCGGGATCGAATTGCCCTTCTGGAAGCACAAACCAGCACGGATGCCGAAATCCTCGATCACCTGCCCAATCCGGTGGTTATGGTCAATCGTCAGCGCGTGGTGACCGGTTTTAACCGTGCGGCAAATGGCCTGTTTCACAACCTTGAAACCGGCCGTGATCTGACCCGCTTCATTCGCGACCCGATCCTGCTTGATGCCTTTGACGATGTCGCCAACAACCGCGAAATCATGAAGCACGCGGAATTCGTGCTGGCATCCGATGCCCACCGTCATTTTGACGTGCTGACCGCCCGCCTGCCTGCCGCTGCCGGGGACCGGAACTTCGTTCTGACATTTTCCGACCTGACCGAGCTTCGCAAACTCGAACAGATGCGCGCGGACTTCGCAACGGACGCCGGGCACGAACTGCGCACCCCGCTTTCGGTTCTGCTTGGCTTTATCGAAACGCTTGAAGGCCCGGCCAAGGATGACCCGGATGCGTTAAACCAGTTCCTGCCGGTCATGCGTGATCAGGCCCAGCGCATGCAACATCTGATCGAAGACCTGTTGTCACTTGCCCGGATTGAATTGAACGAACACACCCCGCCCTCCGAAAACTGCAATGTCGGAAAAATCATTGGCAAAGTCGCCGAAAGCCTTGCCATGAAGGCGCAGGACAAGGGCATGAACATCCGTGTCACCAGCACGCTTGATGACACCGACATGGTTGGCGAGGAAAAGGAACTGACCCAGGTCTTTGTCAATCTGGTCGAAAACGCCATCAAATATGGCCATACCAATTCCGATGTCGAAGTCTCGATCAGTCTGGCCCAAAACCCGCCGGGTGCTCTGGCGCGTTTCCGCCATGACCGGATCATGGCGGTGGCCATCCGCGATCATTCCGATGGCATCGCACGTGAACACCTGCCGCGCCTGACCGAACGCTTCTATCGTGTCGATACCGCCCGCTCCCGCGCGGTTGGCGGCACAGGCCTTGGGCTGGCCATCGTCAAACATCTGGTGCAACGCCACCGCGGCACCATGCAGATCGAAAGCGAACAGGGCGTCGGATCGGTCTTTACGGTCTATCTCCCGGCCAAAACCGGCGACAATGTCCGAAAGCTCCACAGCGCCTAAACGATCAAAACCAGCACAAACAAAAAAAGGCCAGCAACAATGTGCTGGCCTTTTGCATGTCTGATCTGATCGAATGTTTCGATTACAGAATGAACTTCGAAAGATCGGCATCCTTGGCCAGATCCTCGACCTGCTCGCGCACATATGCCGCATCAACCTTGAAGGTCTCGCCACCCCGGTCGGTGGCGGTAAAGCTGATGTCATCGAGCAGCTTTTCAAGCACCGTATGCAGGCGACGCGCGCCAATGTTTTCGACCGTTTCATTTACGTTGGCCGAAATGCGGGCAATCTCATCAACCGCATCGTCAGTGAAGTCGAGCTTGACGTGCTCGGTCTGCATCAGGGCGATATATTGTTTGATCAATGATGCTTCCGGTTCCATCAGGATACGGCGGAAGTCACCCTCGGTCAGTGCCTTAAGCTCAACGCGGATCGGCAGGCGACCCTGCAATTCCGGCAAAAGGTCGGATGGCTTGGCCAGATGGAACGCGCCCGAGCAGATAAACAGAATATGGTCGGTTTTAACCGTGCCGTGCTTGGTTGAAACGTTCGTGCCTTCAATCAGCGGCAGCAAGTCACGCTGCACACCTTCGCGTGATACGTCGCCGCCACGTTCTTGGCGTGCAGTGATCTTGTCGATCTCGTCGAGGAAGACAATGCCGTTCTGTTCGACATTTTCAATCGCCTCGGCGGTGACCTTGTCATTATCGAGAAGCTTGTCACCCTCTTCATCGATCAGGCGCTCAAAGGCTTCTTCGACCGTCATGCGCTTTGGCTTGGTATTGTTGCCAAACGCTTTGCCGAACATGTCGTTCAGGTTCATCATGCCCATCTGCGCACCGGGCATGCCCGGGATATCGATGGTCGGCATCGACGCCGAACTGCTTTCCTGAACGTTGATTTCGATCTCTTTTTGCTGAAGCTCGCCCTCGCGCAGCATCTTGCGGAACTTCTGACGGGTTTCCGGCGAGGCATTCTCACCGACCAGACCATCAAGAATACGTTCCTCGGCCTGCATTTCCGCCTTGGCATGGACTTTCTTGCGCATGCTTTCGCGTGTCAGGTCGATGGAAACTTCCACCAGATCACGCACGATCTGTTCGACATCGCGCCCCACATAGCCGACTTCAGTAAATTTGGTCGCTTCGATCTTGATGAACGGCGCTTCTGCCAGTTTGGCAAGGCGGCGCGCGATTTCGGTTTTACCGACACCCGTCGGCCCGATCATCAGGATGTTTTTCGGCAGAACTTCATTGCGCATGGTTTCGTCAAGCTGCTGACGGCGCCACCGGTTGCGCAGCGCAATGGCGACCGCGCGCTTGGCATCCTTCTGACCGATAATGTGACGGTCCAGTTCGGAAACAATTTCGCGCGGGCTGTAATGTTGGGTCATGATTTATTCCGTATCTTTTTGCGACGGAGGCATTGCGAAGGCCCGGATAAACCAGCGCCCTACTTTGCTTCCTCGATATCAATCTTTTCCAAAAGGACATTGCCGTTGGTATAAACGCAAATCTCACCGGCAATTGCCATGGCCTTGCGGGCGATTTCCTCGGCACCAAGATCCTGATCAATCAGGGCCCGTGCCGCGGCAAGCGCATAGTTGCCACCCGAACCAATGGCAATAATGCCATCTTCGGGTTCAAGAACATCCCCCTGGCCGGTCAGAACCAGCGACACATCCTTGTCGGCCACCGCCATCATGGCTTCAAGCTTGCGCAGATACCGATCTGTCCGCCAGTCCTTGGCCAGTTCAACACAGGCGCGCATCGTCTGACCCGGATGACGGTCCAGCTTGGCTTCAAGCCGCTCCAGCAGGGTAAAGGCATCCGCCGTTGCCCCGGCAAAGCCCACCATGATCTCGCCCTTCTGGCCGATCCGGCGCACCTTGCGCGCATTGCCCTTGATCACCGTCGGACCAAGCGAGACCTGACCATCACCGGCCACCACGACTTCATTGCCCTTGCGCACGGACAGAATTGTCGTGCCATGCCAGCTTTGTTGTTCGCTCATGAATTATCCTTGAATCTCATCGATTGCTTCGCCCAAGAGTTAGCACGGCAGACGCCCCGGTCAAGGGCAGAAGCCACCCGCAACCGCCGCTTCCGCTGACCGCGCGACCTTCATGTCGACCCAAACACAGTTTCAACGCAAAGATACCCAAAAAATTCAAGGCATACCCGCGCCACATGCTTTACCCTTGGGGATGGTAAAAGAATTTGATGCTAAAAGAATTTCAAGAAGACAGGACCAGAGCCCATGAGCAGCGATCTTACCCAAACCCAGCTTGGCAAATGCATTCTTGCCGGTCAGGGCAAAATCAAGGCCGATCTGGTACTGCGTAATATCGGCTTGCTTGACGTCATCACCGGCACAGTCACCGAAACCGATATCGCCATTGTTGGCGACCGGATTGTCGGCACCCATGACAGCTATGCTGGCGAGACCGAAATTGATTGCACCGGAAAATTCGCCGTGCCGGGCTTTATCGATACCCACCTGCATATCGAAAGCTCGCTTGTGACCCCGCTGGAGTTTGATCGTTGTGTGTTGCCCCATGGCGTCACCACGGTCCTGTGCGACCCGCACGAAATCGCCAATGTTCTGGGGGCCGAGGGCATCAAGTACTTCCTTGATTGCGCAGAACAGACCGTGATGGATGTGCGGGTCAATCTGTCATCCTGCGTTCCGGCCACCGCCTTTGAAACCGCTGGCGCACGGCTTGAAATCGAAGACCTTCTGCCGTTCCGGTCGCACGAAAAGGTCGTCGGGCTGGCGGAAATGATGAACTATCCCGGCGTGCTCAACCTTGATCCGGGCATCATGGCCAAGCTCGAAGCCTTTCAGGATGGTCATATTGATGGTCACGCGCCGCTGGTGCGCGGGTCGGACCTCAATGGTTATATGGCTGCCGGCATTCGTACCGATCACGAGGCCACCTCGGCCGAGGAAGCCCGCGAAAAACTTGCCAAGGGCATGGCGATCCTGATCCGCGAAGGATCGGTGTCCAAGGACCTTGAAGCACTGGCTGAAATCCTCGATGAAAATAGCTCAAGCTTCGTCGCGCTCTGCACCGATGACCGCAACCCGCTTGATATCGGCGAAGAAGGTCATCTTGATAGTCTTGTTGCGCGCCTCATCGGTCATTTGAAGGCGCGTAGCTGCCCGATCCATCATGCCTATCGCGCGGCATCGCATTCCGCGGCCCGCATTTTCGGCCTGCGTGATCGCGGTTTGATCGGGCCCGGCTGGCGGGCTGATATCGCCATCCTTGATGATCTCGATGCCTGCCACGTCACCGATGTCATTTCCGGTGGTCGTCTTGTCACCAAGGATCTGTTTGCCAAACGCAAAACCATCGACCCGGTCGGTCTAAGCTCGATGAAGGCCACCCCGGTCTCGGCAGAAGCCTTTGCCTGCGATCCCAAACCGGGTCAGAACCAGACGCCGGTGATCAAGGTCAAACCGGGCCTTATCCTGACCTTCCGCGATGAGGCGACGCTTGAAATCGGCAATAATGGCCTGAAACCCGATCTCGACAATGACGTGATCAAGGTCGCCGTCGTCGAACGCCACGGCATCAATGGCAATATCGGACGCAGCTTCGTGCGTGGCTTTGGCCTGAAACGCGGGGCGATTGCCTCATCCGTCGGCCATGACAGCCACAACATCACCGTGGTCGGCGCAAGCGACGCCGACATGGCAGCAGCGGTTAATCGCCTGATTGAAATGGGCGGCGGTTTTGCGGTCGCCGATGGCGGCAAGGTCACCGCCGAACTGGCCCTGCCGGTTGCGGGCCTTATGAGCCTTGAGCCGTTTGAAACCGTCGAGGAACACCTGATCGATCTGCGCAAGGCAGCCAAGGATCTGGGATGTGTTCTGCCCGAACCGTTCCTGCAGGTCGCCTTCCTGGCCCTGCCAGTTATCCCGCACCTGAAAATGACGGACCGCGGCCTGTTTGATGTCGATAAGTTCGACTTTGTATAGGGCCAAAACAGCCTTCAATGGCGGGTAGAAGACGGTTTGCCGACCGGATGCATGAATTCATGTGATTATGCGGCCAATACGTAGGCACCTAAAACTGGCTTTTCCACAGCTTTATTGCTACATACGACCCGTCATATGCATCAATATCTGCAGGAAAGGAGCTTTGCATGCGCAAGGCCCGCGTTGAGCGTAACACAAACGAAACCCAGATCATGGTCGAACTGAACCTTGACGGGACCGGCGTTTATGACGTCGAGACCGGGGTCGGGTTCCTTGATCACATGCTCGAACAGCTTTCGCGTCACAGCCTGATGGACCTTAAAGTCCGGGCCAAGGGCGACCTGCATATTGATTTCCACCACACCACCGAAGATAGCGGCATCGCAATCGGCGAAGCCTTTGCCAAGGCGCTTGGCGATAAAAAGGGTATCACGCGCTATGGCAGCTGCCTGCTGCCGATGGACGAGGCCCTGACCCGTGTCGCACTTGATATTTCAAGCCGTCCCTATCTGATCTGGAATGTCGAATTCACCCGCGACAAGCTGGGCGATATGGATACCGAGCTATTCCGTGAATGGTTCCAGGGCTTTGCCCAGGCGGCTGGCATCACGCTGCATGTCGAGAACCTGTATGGTGAGAACAACCACCATATCATCGAAAGTGCCTTTAAGGCGCTTGCACGGTCCCTGCGCACCGCGATTGAAATTGATCCGCGCAAGTCCGATGCCATCCCCTCGACCAAGGGCACGCTTGGCGGCTCCTTGTAAGCAGGTCAGTTCGATCTGATCGAAAATACACCGGTGGCACAGCAGACAACACTCTGCCACCGGTCCAGAAAACCGGTTTTCGATGAAGGTTTACACAGTCCATACCCATCCCGGCGATGCCGACCCGATGGAAAACGCCATCCTGATCCGCGAAGGCTTCAATTTCTGGGCCTTTCTGCTCTCGGGCCTTTGGGCGTTGTACCATCGGCTTTGGCTGGGCTTTTTCGGCCTTGTCGCGGTTTCATTTCTCTGCACCTTTGCGGTCGAGCTGTTTAACGGCGGGCCGGAAATGGACTTTGCCCTGGCGCTTGTGACCGGCATCGGTTTTGGCCTGATTGCCAATGACCTTCGCCGTCGCAAACTGGCCGCATCCGGCTGGCAGATGGTTGATATCGTTGCGGGCCACGATGAAACCGATGCCGAACATCGCTGCTTTGAGCGTTCGAAGAATTCACGGCTGCGCGTCCCACACTCCGCAGCTGCCCTTACCTCCACCCCCTCAACCGGGAGCCCATCCTACCCATGAGTGTTGCGATTATTGATTACGGTTCCGGCAATCTGCGCTCTGCCGCCAAGGCGTTCGAGCGGGCTGCGCGTGAAACCGGCTTTTCTGACGAGATCATTGTCACCGATGACCCGGAAAAGGTCCGCAACGCCAGCCATATCGTGCTTCCGGGCGTTGGTGCCTATGCCGATTGCCGTGCGGGCCTTGATGCTGTTACCGGCATGGTTGATGTCCTCACCGAACAGGTGATCAAAGGCGGCAAGCCGTTCTTTGGCATCTGTGTTGGCATGCAGTTGATGTCGACCGTCGGTCGTGAATTTGCCGTCACCGACGGCCTTGACTGGATCGCCGGTGAAGTTGTTGCGATTGAGCCCAGCGACCCAAGCCTTAAGATCCCGCATATGGGCTGGAACGAACTGGTGCTTGATCCGGCGGGCAAGACGCACCCGGTGCTCAACGGCATTTCCGATGGCGACCACGCCTATTTCGTGCATAGCTATCACATGCATGTCTCCAACCCCGATCAGCGACTGGCATCCGTTTCCTATGGCGGGGAACTGACCGCGATGATCGGGCGTGACAACATGATCGGCACCCAGTTCCACCCGGAAAAAAGCCAGAAAACGGGGCTGACCATCATCGGGAACTTCCTGGGGTGGAAGCCATGATCGCACCATCTGATACCATTCAGCCGGGCGTCATTGCCGAACGCGTGACCGAACTGACCGCAGGCGACATTTCCGATATCGTCGATGCCTGTACGCAGGCGATTGTCGAAGGTGGCGGCTTTGGCTGGCTGACACCGCCAGACCGCCCGGACATGGAAAAATACTGGCGCGGTGTGTTGCTGATGCCCGGTCGTCATCTGTTTGTGTCGCGCGTGGATGGCATCATTTCCGGTGCCGCCCAGTTGATCGAAACACCGGCCAACCTTGAAGCACAGCGCCATTCCGCCCAGATTTCCGGCCATTTCGTCGCCCCTTGGGCGCGCGGGCGCGGCAACGGCAAGGCGATCGTGCGTTCGATTGAATATTTCGCCCGTGAAGCGGGCTATAGCGTTTTGAAACTCGACCTTCGCGAAACCCAGCAGGCCGCCATCGCGCTTTATAACGGGCTTGGATATGTCCGTTGGGGTATCAATCCCTATTACGCGATGGTCGATGGCAAGATGGTCGAAGGCTATTACTACACCAAGAAAATACAGGACACCGATCAGTGAACCTTTATCCCGCAATTGACCTGAAAGATGGCGCATGTGTGCGCTTGCTTCGCGGCGACATGGACAAGGCAACCGTGTTTAACGACGATCCGGGCGCACAGGCCGGTGAATTTGTCCAAGCGGGCTGCCATTGGGTGCATATCGTTGATCTGAACGGCGCCTTTGCCGGTGAACCGGTCAATGGTGCGGCTGTGGACTCCATCCTTGCCGCCGTGTCGGGCAAGGCCCAGACGCAGCTTGGTGGCGGCATCCGCACCATGGAAACGGTTGATTATTGGCTGAACAAGGGCATTACCCGTGTGATCCTTGGCACCGTGGCGCTTCGCAATCCGGACTTCGTCAAGGAAGCCTGTGCCAAATGGCCGGGCCGGATCGCGGTTGGCATTGATGCCCGCGATGGCTATGTCGCGGTTGAAGGCTGGGCGGAAACGTCCGAGGTCACCGCGCTGGAACTGGCCAGGAAATTTGAAGATTGCGGTGTGGCGGCGATCATCTTTACCGATATCGACCGTGATGGTGCGATGGGTGGCCCGAATATCGAGTCCACCGTTGCACTGGCATCGGAAATCTCGACCCCGGTAATCGTATCGGGCGGGGTTTCATCGCTTGATGATCTGATCGCGGTCAAGAAACACACAGCTGCTGGCATTGATGGCGCGATTTCCGGTCGTGCGCTTTATGATGGCCGCATCGATCTGGCAGAGGCCATCGCGGCCCTTTCGTAACCGACCCAACAGGAAACAGACCATGCTGAAAACCCGTGTCATTCCCTGTCTTGACGTCAAGGACGGTCGCGTCGTCAAAGGGGTCAATTTTGTTGATCTGATCGATGCCGGCGACCCGGTCGAACAGGCGCGCATCTACGATGCAGAGGGTGCGGATGAACTCTGCTTCCTTGATATCACCGCCTCATCCGATAACCGCGATACCATCTTTGATGTGGTTGCCCGCACGGCCGAGGCCTGCTTTATGCCGGTCACCGTTGGTGGTGGCGTGCGCACCCTTGAAGACATCCGAAAGCTGCTTCTGGCTGGCGCGGACAAGGTTTCGATCAATACTGCCGCCGTCAAAAACCCCGATTTCGTGCGCGAAGCCGCGCGCAAGTTCGGATCGCAATGCATTGTGGTCTCGATTGACGCCAAATCAACCGGCCCGGACAAGTTCGAAATCTTCACCCATGGCGGGCGTGAGCCCACCGGAATTGATGCCGTTTCGTTTGCAAAACAAATGGTCGAATATGGCGCGGGGGAACTTCTTGTCACCTCGATGGATCGCGATGGCACCCAGTCGGGCTTTAACATTCCGCTGACCCGTACCATTGCCGATGCTGTCCATGTGCCGGTCATTGCCTCCGGTGGTGTGGGCACGCTCGACCATATGGTCGAAGGCGTGCGTGACGCCCATGCATCAGCGGTTCTGGCCGCCTCGATCTTCCATTTCGGCACCTATCGCATTCGCGAGGTCAAGGACCACATGAAAGCTGCCGGTATTCCGGTGCGCGAGGACTGAAATCATGCCCGATACGGATAAAAGCCAACATATCCTTGATGCGCTTTACGCAACCGTTTCTGCCCGCAAGGGTGCAGACCCGGAAACCAGCTATACCGCAAAGCTGCTTGCCAAGGGCACGCCCAAAATCGCCCAGAAAGTTGGCGAAGAGGGCGTTGAAACCGTGATCGCCGCCCTTGCCGAAAGCCCGGAAAAGGTCGCATCGGAAAGTGCCGACCTGCTGTATCACCTGACCGTCCTTTGGGCCGATCAGGGTGTGAAACCCGAAGATGTCTGGAAGATTCTGGCCGAACGCCAGGGCATTTCAGGTATTGCCGAAAAGGCATCGCGCAAAACCGACTAAGATAGGCGACGATTAGCACGGCCACGCGCCCGACATCCCTACAATGGCCCCCCGCCTGCGCGGGGGTGACGATGTGTAGAGGCAACCCTCTTTATCCGTCATGCCCGCGCAGGCGGGCATCCATATCGGACTACCGCTACCATGGATTCCGGGCCGCAGCATGGCTCCGCCCGGAATGACGAAAAGCATAAATCCACCCGTTATTCCAAAATCGAAATTGCACCGGACGCCAAGCCTGTCCAATATGGCACTCATAGTCAGAATAGATTGATCAGGAGCCCCAAGATGGCCGTTCAGCCCTACGATCCGGAAAACATCTTTGCCAAAATCCTGCGCGGCGAAATCCCGTGCACCAAGGTCTATGAAGATGACCACGTGCTGGCGTTTAACGATATCGCGCCGCAGGCCCCGACCCATGTGCTGGTCATCCCCAAGGGTGCCTACACCAGCTATGACGACTTTGCGCAGAATGCCTCTGACGCCGAAATCATCGCCTATACCCGCGCAATCGGCAAAATCTCCAGGGAAGCTGGCGTCGTTGAAGACGGCTACCGCCTGATCGCCAATACCCGCGAACACGGCCGCCAGGACGTCCCGCACCTGCATGTGCATATCCTGGGCGGCGAGAAACTGCCGCGGATGCTGCCGGGCGCCTAAGCGACTGGAAACCCCATTCAAAAGGCAGGGCCCCGCATTCCGCGCCCTGCCTTTTTTGTCCTAACATGAACCTGAAATTACCGATGGCATCCAACATCCCCACCGCATCCGAGATTTTCCATGCCCTTGCAGGCAACTGGACGCTTGTGCGCGATCTGGGGGCTGCCGGGCAGTTTACCGGCGATGTCACATTTCATGCTGCCGACCCGGACCAACCCAATGTGCTGCGCTATCGCGAAGAGGGGTTTTTGACCCGCCCGGATGGCAAGCGGTTTGATGGCTATCGGGAATATGATTTTGTCCTGCACGAGGACTTAGGCGCGATCGAGCTTCTGTTTCGCGACCCTTTGAGTTTCGGCAATCGCTATGTGCTGCTGCAATTTGGCGAAGAGGGAGAAGAGGGAGTTTGTGCCCGCGACATTCATCCCTGTGGGGAGGACTTTTATCACCATTGCATGATTTGGAACGGGCCAGATCATTTCGAAACAAAAATAAAAATCACCGGTCCCAAGAAGGATCACCTGCTGCACAGCATCTATCGCCGCGCCTAGCATCCCGAAGGACGAGACACCCGTCCATAATTTCAAATACTTGCTGCTTCATTCTGACAAACCGGATTGACTTGCCAAACCAAGCACCCAGTCGCGAAAGGCGCGCACTTCCGGCACGTCCTGACGGCTTTCCGGCGTGATCAGATAGTATGCGCCGCTGGATTTCAGCCACGCATCACTGACGATTTCAAGACTGCCCTCGGCAAGGGGTCCTTCGATCAAAACCCTTGGTAACAGGGCGATTCCCATGCCTGCCTTGGCGGCTTCGATCAGCATGAAGAAGTGTTCAAACGCCGGTCCAGGCGCGCCGGTGATGGCAATCTCGTTGGCCTGCGCCCAGTCATGCCATGCCTTGGGCCGGGTGGTATGGACCAGTCGCGGGTAGTGCCCAAGCAGTTCTGCCGGGTCCCTGGGGCTGTTTTCGTCCGTCATGGCACCTGAGGCAACATATCCGGGTTTGGCAACAACCACTTGAATTTCATCAAAAAGCTTGTCACACATCATGCCGGGCCAGCGACCATCGCCGAAATAAAGCCCGACATCCATCTGGCGTGCGCCAAGGTCCGGGCTGCGTTCCGGGGTGGCAAAATTAAGTGCCAGGGTTTCGATCACCGGGCGGATATCGGGGTTTTCGTTTTGAAATCGATTTAATCTTGGAATAAGCCAGCTGCTGGCCAGGGTATGCAGCGCACCGATAACCAGTTTCCGTTCCCCCGCGCCATGGGTCACCAGATCAAGGGTGGCGGCCTCGATCTCGTCGAGCGCCCGGCGCAGACTGGGCAGATAGGCCCGACCGGCTTCACGCAGGGCCAGTTTCGGGCCATTACGCTCA
This sequence comes from Thalassospira sp. MCCC 1A01148, assembly GCF_001613795.1. Classification (GTDB taxonomy): domain Bacteria; phylum Pseudomonadota; class Alphaproteobacteria; order Rhodospirillales; family Thalassospiraceae; genus Thalassospira. The sequence continues at coordinate 1,332,751 of NZ_LPVZ01000020.1, read as the reverse complement.
AACAAGCTCATGCCAAGGCTGGCTTCCAGATTGGCGACCTGCTGGCTGATCGCACCGGAGGTGACGGAAAGTTCCGCAGCCGCGCGGGCAAAGCTGCCAAGCCGGGCGGCAGCTTCGAACGCACGCAGGGCATTGAGCGGCGGGGTGGTCGGGCGCAGCGCCATAGCAATAGTTTTCCTATTGGAAAGTCCAGAACTTCTGATTTTACCCGCCACATTCTGACGTATTAGAGTAGTTCCAACAACACATCGTTAGATAATCTGGATAATCTTTGAGGTTGACCATGTCTTCGCCATCCCTGCCGCCATTCCATCTTGCTTTCCCGATCAAATCGATTGCGGATACGCGTGCGTTCTATATCGACATTCTTGGCTGTGATGAAGGCCGCTCGACCGAAGCCTGGATTGATTTTGATTTCTTTGGCCATCAGCTTTCTGCCCATGTCCGCCCCGAAGCCGGCCAGAACAAGGGGTCTGGTGATGTCGATGGCGATGCGGTGCCAATCCCGCATTTCGGGGCGGTTCTGGAATGGGAAAAATGGCACGAACTGGCCGACAAGCTTAAGGCGGCCAATGTCAAATTCCTGCTGGAACCCAAGATCCGCTTTAAGGGCGAACCGGGCGAGCAGGGCACCTTCTTTGTTGAAGACCCGGCAGGAAATGGTCTTGAATTCAAGACCTTCCGCGACCCGGCCATGATCTTTGCCCACTGAGTTGGGCATTTAATGGCACGTAACCGGCCTTGTGAAAGCGGGCCGGTCCATGACAGACTGTGATTGACGCGCCAATTGACGCGCCGGAACGCTTTGCGCTCTGGCGCGTTTGATATGTACAGAACCTTTTATCGTCCCGACTTTCCAAGCATTGACCAGGAGACCCCGATGGCAACCACCAACGCCCCGCTCAACATTCTGATTTCCGCTGTCGGCGATGATCAAAAGTGGAAAAGCGTGATGGTTGACCGCCTGCCGGACGCCAATATCGTAACCGAAGAAGATAATTACGACCCTGAAACAATTGATTATGCCCTGTTCTGGAAACAGCCACAGGGCCTGATCAAGACGCTTCCGAAGCTCAAGGCGATCTTCTCGCTTGGGGCGGGGGTGGATCATGTTATTTCATCGCCAAGTCTGCCAACCGACTTGCCGGTTATTCGGCTTGAGGATGCCGGTATGGCGGATCAGATGGTGCAGTATCATCTTTATGCCGCCCTGCATTTCATGCGCGACTTTGATGTCTATAGTGCCCAGCAGGCAAATTGCGACTGGACCCCGCATGACGTGGCGCGTATTTCGCAATGCCGGGTTGGTGTCATGGGGCTGGGTGCGCTGGGCTCTGCGGTTGCGACATCGCTTTCCAATCTCGGCTTTACCGTATCGGGCTGGAGCCGCTCGATGAAGGCGATTGAAGGTATTTCGACCTATGCCGGGAAAGAAACCCTTGCCGAGTTTCTTGGTCAGTCCGATATCCTGATCTGCCTTCTGCCGCGCACGTCCGAGACCGAAAATGTCCTGAACAGCGACACGCTTTCCTCCCTGCCCAAGGGGGCTGCAATCATCAATGCCGCCCGTGGGGCCATGATCAACGAGGCCGATTTGCTGCGCGCGATTGATACCGGCCATCTGCGCGGGGCGTTTCTGGATGTCGCAGCGACCGAACCGCTGCCCGAAAGCCATCCGTTCTGGGATCATGGGAAAATCCGCATCACCCCGCATATTGCGGCTGCCACCCGGTTTGAGGAATCCGTCGATCAGATTGCCGAAAACCTGGATCGTCTGGCACGCGGCGAAACCCCGCGCGGCTTGGTCAATCGCGAAACCGGCTACTAAGCCGCTATATCGCGGACACACACCCGTCAGACCCGACCCCGCGCAAACGTCCCGCCGGGTCGGGTTTTGCTTGTCCAGCTGCCGGCTTTCTGCAAAAGAAGGAGGATTGCCCGCCAAACCGGTGGCGTTGCTGTTAAACAGGATTTCTGATGTCAGCCAAAACCTTTGTTGCGCTTCGCGTTGAATGTGACGCCGCCACCGCCTTTGATCAGTTTACCAATGAGATTGATCACTGGTGGAAGCAGGGGCCGCGCAACCGCCTGATCGGCAATCGACCGGGCGTCATGGAATTTGGCGAAAGCGACGGCGTGCGCTACTTGCAGGAAGTCGATAAACGCCGCGCCGATTTTATCGTCCGTGCAGGTAAGGTCACCAGGTGGGAACCAGGCAAGCGCCTTGCCTTTGAATGGCAATGGCCGATGGCCGATCCCAAGGAACCGGCAACATTGGTCGATATCCGATTTAGCGCGCAGGGCGATTACACCCGCATCACGCTGGAACATCTTGGTCTTGAAAAGCTGTCCATGGCCCATCCCGGCCGCAATGGCCTGAATGACAACCGTTTCAAGCCGATGATGACCCATTACTGGCAGGCCCATCTGGTTTCATTGCGAAACCGGATCAAGCTACTTTCAAACGACTCAAGCCCGTCCTGATGCGGCAAAATCAATCTTCGCAAACAACGCGCTTAGCCAGTCGACAAAGACCCGTACCCGAGCGGAAAGCTGGCGGTTTTGCGGATACAGGATCGACACCGGCATGGGGTCAGGCGGGCAATCGGGCAGAATTTCGACCAGCTTGCCCGATCCAAGGTCCTCGGCCACGCGATAACGCGGTATCTGCACGATCCCCAATCCGGCCGCGGCACAGGCGGCATAGCTGTCCGCCCCGGTCACCGAAATGCTTGCGGGCAGCATGACGTCGCACACCTTGCCATCAATTGTGAAATCAAGCGGGATTGGCTGATCATCCGCGCCTGACAGGAAACAAACCATCTGATGGCCCTGACTTTTAAGGTCATCAAGGGTTTTGGGCATGCCGATGCGTGCAATATAATCCGGGCTTGCCACAGTGGCCTCGTGCAAAAGGGCAAGCCTGCGCCCGATCATGGATGAATTGGCCAGATCACCGCTGCGCAGGACGCAATCAAAGCCTTCATGCACCAGATCGACAAAACGATCGCCATCGGCCAGCACCAGTTCAATCCCCGGATATCGGCCCCGAAAATCACCAAGGGCCGGGATGATAAAGGTCCGCGCCAGCGTGCCTTGCAAATTAACGCGTAGCAATCCCTTGGGATCGGCATTGGTAAAGCTGCCATCGGCTTCTTCAAGATCGGCGAGAATCCGCACACAGCGCTGATAATAGGCCTCCCCGTCATGGGTGGGGTTAACCGTGCGTGTCGTGCGTTCCAGCAACCGGGTGCCCAGCCGGTCTTCAAGCCGCTGGATGGAATTGGTCATGGTCGCACGCGGGATCAAGAGATCGCTGGCCGCCTTGGTAAAGCTTTTGCGCTCCACCACGCGCACAAAGTTGCGCATTTCCTCAAACCGGTCCATTCGCCATCCTGATTGTTATTCAATTTCGAATAATGATGTCGAATATAACCTAATTATCCGAAAAGTCATCTTGGGCATAGTCGGCCCATGCCCTTGCGGCCCCCTTAATCACCAAGGAGACTTTTCATGTCTGCCAATCAAAACAGAACCGCCATCATCACCGGCGCATCGCGCGGCATTGGTGTTGCCCTTGCCAAGCGTCTGGCAGCAGATGGCTTTGCCGTTGTCATCAACTATGCCAACTCTGCCGGGCCTGCCGAAGAACTGGCCGAAACCCTGAAATCCCGGGGCCACAAGGCGCTGGCCATTCAGGCCGATATCGCCCGTCCCGATGCGGTCACCGCCCTGTTTGACAAGACCATCACCGAATTTGGCGGGGTTGATGTCATTGTGAACAATGCCGGTGTCATGACGACCACCCCGATTGCCGACATGGATGACACCACCTATGACGCGATGATGGACATCAATGTCCGCGGCACATTCAACATGCTGCGCGAAGGTGCCAAACATCTTCGTGATCATGGCCGGGTGATCAATTTTTCAACCACTGCCCTGCACCTCAAACTGCCGGGCTACGCCGTCTATAACGCCACCAAGGCCGCGGTAGAGGCAATGACGGGCGTTTTCGCCAAGGAACTGCGCGGTCGCCAGATCACGGTCAATGCCGTTGCCCCGGGGCCGGTGGCAACCGAACTGTTCCTCAATGGCAAGACCGATGAACAGGTTGCCAATTTCGCAAAGATGCCACCGCTTGAACGCCTTGGTGAACCTGATGATATCGCGGGTGTTGTGTCCTTCCTGGCCGGGCCGGATTCCGGTTGGGTCGATGGTCAGACCATCCGTGCCAATGGCGGCCTGGCCTAAATCGACCAAACGGCCCAATCCCGGGCATTTGCAGGCTTGATCGGTCGGTGATCGGCAGTGATCCCCCATCCCCGTGCCGGTTTTCTGCCAATAATGCCTGCATGACACGCAATGATGCCGCCTGATACGCAAACAGGCGGCATCATTGCCATTTGGCATCTGCCCGGCGCACCAAAGGTGAACGCGCATAGCGCTTTGAAACCTTGTGCAAATACCTTGCTTTGCGCATCATGTCCCGCCATCAGGAAAGGGACATTCATGCCAAACGCCACCCAAACATCGGACCACCCGGCTGACATCACGTTTCGCTATGCCACCCGCGATGACCTGCCCGCCATTGTCGCCCTTCTGGCCGATGATGAAAAAGGCAAAACCCGCGAGGAATTCACAACTCCGCTGCCCGACGCCTATTACGCCGCGTTTGACGCCATGGAATCGCAATCAACCGATGCCCTGCCCAACAAATACCTGCTTGCCCTTCAGGGCACGGATATTGTCGGTTGTTTGCAGCTGACCCTGATTGCCGGTTTGTCGCGCCGCGGCCAACTGCGCGCCCAGATCGAGGGGGTCCGGGTGGCCAGCAGCGCGCGCGGTCAGAAGATTGGCGAAAAGCTGATCACACAGTCCATTACGATTTCGAAATCACTTGGTGCGGCCCTGGTGCAGTTCACCACCGACAAGACCCGCAAGGATGCCCATCGGTTTTATGAACGGCTTGGTTTTATTGCCAGCCACGAAGGCATGAAACTTCAGCTTTCCTAGGGATTTTTGCAATATTGCGCGGCCCAGGTCGGTCATTTTTCGCACACGCAACCACAGCGGCGTCAAAGTCTGATAGGATGGGCTATGAAACACACAGCACAAGATCGGAGACTTCCATGAATTTGATCGAGTTGCAGGACCTTGCCCGCGAACGCGGCTTTTCGCATGTGTTCAGTGCATCGGATAACCACGTCACATGTGATGGCAAACAGGCAAAATACAGCCCTGATGACCTGACCATCATCGATTCCCGTTCCGTCGATGCCGGAACCGACCCGGGCGATGACGCCACGTTGTACATGATCGAAGCCAATGACGGCACGCGCGGCATGCTGATTGTGCCCAGCAGTTTCGATACCGACCGCAACAAGGCCGACCTGATCGACCATCTGCGCCGCAAGCACGGCTGAATTCGGAACAAGCGGCCAAGGCTTGCGTTTTACCCTTATCAGACACTTTTTTGATCAAGGAGGCCGCAATGACCTTGGCTGATCTTCAGGAAAATGCCAAAGACCACGGTTTTGAACACCATTTCATGGCTGAAGAAAACGGTGTGCGCAGTGACGGCACAGGCAAGCTTTATACTCCGGACGAATTGCGCCTTGTTCATTCCAACAGCACCGATCACGGCACCGATCCGGGTGATGAGGCAACGCTGTTCATGATCGAAGCCAATGACGGCACCAAGGGTGTCATGATCATGGCCGATGCCTTTCATGCTGACCCGCACAAGGCCGAAATCATTGATATCCTGCGCCGCAAGCGCGCGGCCTGACCCGACGGGTGCCCGGGATCCCCGCCCGATTGGCAATGCGATGCAGATCGACGCTACCGGGGTGGAAATTCGCAAAATGAACACAAACATGCACCTGTAGCGACATAAATAGCGGGCAGGTTTTGTTCGCCGCCATCGCAACCTGAGTGGAAAAGGCTCTCAATGTCAGATCTTTTGCCGTTCATTCGTGCCTGGGTCACGGATCCCAGAAAAGTATCAGCCATCTCGCCTTCAAGCCCGGCACTTGCACGGTTGATCACATCAGAAGTCACCGCCCAACGCACCCCGGTTCTGGAACTCGGACCGGGGACAGGTGTGTTTACCCGAGCGCTTCTGGATCGCGGGATCAACCAGAACGACCTGACCTTGATCGAAGCCGGACCGGATTTTTCCCGCCTCTTGTCAAAGCGCTACCCAAAGGCCCGCATTCTGCAAATGGATGCCTGCCGCCTTGGTCGCCATGGCCTGTTTGGCCGCGGCGAGCTGGCAAGCGCAATCAGTGGTCTGCCGCTTCTTTCGATGACACCGCGCCAGATCATGGGGATTTTATCGGGCAGCTTTGAATATCTGCGCGAAGACGGCGCGTTTTATCAGTTCACTTATGGCCCCCGATGCCCGGTGCCTGCGGCCATCCTTGCCCGCCTTGACCTGCAGGCAACGCGCATTGGCACCACGGTCCGCAATGTCCCGCCCTCGTCGGTCTACAAGATCGAACGCAAACGCCGCCCGGAAATCGTCAGCGAAGTCCGCAAATCCGCCTGATTAGCCAGTGAGCCTAGTAACACAAAAAGGGGCACCAACGGCATGGTACCCCTTTATCTGTATCATCGCCGTTTAAGGCCGATGGAAACGGTTGATCACCACAAGTGATGGACGTGCGGGGCGATGCGCTGCTCATAGATATTGCGCAGTTCACCGATCACCTCTGGCGACAGCGGTGCAACATCACTTGCCGCTGCATTCGCCGCAGCCTGCTTGGCATTCTTTGCCCCGGGGATGACAACCCCCACCGATTCTTCCATCAAAATCCAGCGCAGGGCAAACTGCGCCATGGTGACGTTCTCGGGAACCAAGCGGCGGATTTCTTCGACCGCCTCAAGCGCAACATCAAACGGCACACCGGCGAATGTTTCGCCCTTGTCAAATTCCTCGCCATTGCGGTTAAACGCACGATGATCATCGGCGGCAAAGGCGGTATCCTTGGTCATCTTGCCAGTCAGAAGGCCGGACGCCAGCGGTACACGCACGATAACCCCGACATTTTTTGCTTTTGCCTCGCGGAAAAACAAGCCGGACGGGCGTTGGCGGAAGATGTTGTAAATGATCTGAACCGACGCAACCCCGGGATATTCGATGGCTTTCAGCCCTTCTTCGACCTTCTCGACCGAAACACCGTAATTGCGGATTTTCCCGGCGGTGACCATTTCCTCCATCACCTCGAACACGTCCGGGCGATAGAAAACCTCGGTCGGCGGGCAATGAAGCTGCACCAGATCAAGACAATCCGTCGCAAGGTTCTTAAGGCTCCGTTCAACAAATGCCGTCAGGTTCTGTTTGTTGTAGCCTTTGGACACATGCGGATCGAGGCGACGTCCGGCCTTGGTTGCGATGAACGGACGTTCACCACCGCGTTCTCTCATGACATCGGCGATGATTTTTTCCGACCGGCCGTCACCGTAAACGTCGGCGGTATCAATGAATGTCGTGCCGTTATCAAGGGCGGCATGCAAGGCCGCGCGTGCGTCAGCCTCTGAAACATCGCCCCAGGCGCCACCAATGGCCCAGGCTCCGAAACCGACTTCCGAAACCGTGCGTCCTGTCTTACCAAATTTTCTGTAGTTCATATATCTTTGCTCCTAAGGCATTAACTGGCCGCCATTGACCTCGATGATCTGGCCTGTGATGTAGCCCGCCATGGCGTTCGAGGCGAGAAACAGGAACGCCCCGACACATTCATCCGGGCGGCCCACGCGGCCCATCGGTACTGTTGCGCTTTGCGCGGCAAGCACATCGGGCGGTGTATAGCGGTCATGAAACGGCGTCTGGATAAGACCCGGCGAAACGGCGTTCACGCGAATGCCGTCCGCCACAAATTCCTTTGCCTGTCCGCGTGTCAGGCTGCTGACAAAGGATTTCGCCGCCGCATACAGCACAGCGCCACCCCCGCCGCCATTGCGCGCGGCAATCGATGTCGTATTGACGACAAAACCGTTTTCCGACTCTTTGAGGTAGGGATACGCCGCCACCGTGGCTTCCCAGACCGATTTGCCGTTCAGGGCAAAGACACGGTCAAGATGCTCGGGCTCTACCTCGGTCGTCGGCACACGCCCAAGCATGCCGCCAGCATTGTTGATCAGGCCATCCAGTCCACCAAGTATGCGGGCGGCTTCCCTGACCACTTTCGTCGGTGTACCGGTGTCACTCATATCGCCCTGAACAGGAAAGACATGCTCGGGAAACTCTGCCTGAAGGGCGAGTGCTGCTTCACGACTTTCATTGTAATGAAGGGCAACCTTGGCACCCTGTGCGGCAAACCCCCGGACAATCTCGGCTCCGATCCCGGTTGAGCCCCCGGTTACCAAAACACGCCGCGACATCAGGTCTGGAATCCTGATTGCCTGAATATCACTCATCGTATTCCTCCGGCTTAATTGTCTGACTTATGCCCAGATTACTTGTTGCACCGATCCGTGTGGTGTGGTTTTTCATGAACTGAAATCATCCACAAAGTGAATAGAGATCAACTTGGCTCGAATCGACCGCGCAGAGTTTGCTGATCTACGCCTGTTTCTGGCGATTGTCCGCCGCCAGAGCTTCAAGGCTGCGGCCATTGAATTCGGACTTTCGCCGTCAGCAGCAAGTCACGCGATCCGCCGTCTGGAAAGCCGCCTTGGCGTAAAGCTGATCAATCGAACGACGCGCGCAATTATGGCAACCGAGCTGGGCCAGGACCTTGCCAACAAGCTTGCCGAGGGCTTTGACAAGCTTGATGAAGCGCTCCAGACGCTTGATGCCCCCGGTGCCGCCAGCTTTGGCGAGGTCCGCATCAACGCCTTTTCCGATGCCGCACACCTTCTGATCGCCCCCGCACTGCCGGAATTTGCCGAAACCTTTCCCGACGTCAACCTCGGCATCGTTGTTGAAAACCGACCGATTGATATTGTCGCAGAAGGATATGATGCCGGCATCCGGTATGGGCATCTGGTCCCGGAAGACATGGTTGCCGTCGCACTCAGCGGACCCCAGCGCTGGGTGGTGGCAGGCGCACCAAACTACCTTGCACGGCACGGAAAACCCGACACCCCCGAAGATCTGGGCAATCACACATGCCTGCAACTTCTTCTGGGCGACAATTCGCGTTTTCCCTGGGAACTTGGCACCGGCCCGGATCAGAAAAGCTACCGCGTGCCGGGCCATATCACCATTCAGGACACGGCAACGACGATTTCCGCCGCCAAGGCCGGGCTTGGACTGGCCTATCTGCTGGAATCGCGCATTGCCGAAGAGCTTGCCAACGGACAGCTGGAAATCGTGCTGGAAGACTACGCATCAACTGATGATCCCTTCCATATGTATTACAGCAGCCGCCACAACAATCATCCGGGCTTGCGCGGCCTGATCAACATCATCCGCAAACAGAACGGCCTGTCGCGCATATGATCACAGGTCACGTCAGCGGCATTGAAGGCATGAATGACGATGGACTAGCGCCGATAGACCATCTGACGGTAATTCAGCGCCTCGGCGATGTGGCCACGCTTGACCGCACCACTGCCCGAAAGATCGGCAATCGTGCGCGCCACCCGCAATATCCGGTGATATCCGCGGGCTGACAGCTTCATCTGACGGGCCGCATCCTGCAGCAAGCCGCGACTATCCGCATCAAGCCCGGCAGCATTTTGCAGGGTTTCACCATCGGCTTCGGCGTTGGTGGAGATGTTTTCGTTTTTATATCGCAACATTTGCAGTTCGCGCGCCAGAAACACCCGTTCACGCACCGCCTGACTGGTTTCACCCTTGGCCGGTAAATCAAGGTCTTCGGGTTTGACGGCGGGCACTTCGATCTGGATATCAAACCGGTCCAGAAGCGGCCCTGAAAGCCGTGCCTGATATTCCTCGCCACAACGCGGGGCACGGGTACAGGCCAGCTCGTTATCACCAAGATAGCCGCACCGGCACGGGTTCATCGCCGCCACCAGCTGCACACGTGCCGGATAGGTCACATGCGCATTGGCGCGCGCAACCGATACCTGTCCGGTTTCAAGCGGCTGGCGCAGGGCATCAAGCACATTGCGCTGAAATTCCGGCAATTCATCCAAAAACAGCACCCCGTTGTGGGCCAGCGAAATCTCGCCCGGCTTGACCCGATGGCCACCACCGACAAGGGCCGGCATAGAGGCAGAGTGATGGGGCTGGCGGAACGGGCGGGTGCGGATCAGGCCACCTTCAGGCAACATTCCGGATACGGAATGGATGACCGTGGTTTCAAGTGCCTGTCTGGCATCAAGGTCGGGCAGAATGCCGGGCAAACGGGCGGCCAGCATTGATTTTCCCGATCCCGGCGGCCCCGACATCAACAGGTTATGCCCCCCGGCTGCTGCGATCTCAAGCGCGCGTTTGGCACTTTCCTGACCCTTGATATCGCGCAGGTCGCCATGGAAATCATTGAACGCGTCTGCGTCACGCCGGATCGGACGGGGCAGAATTTGCGTGCCTTTGAAATGATTTATCAGGGCGACAAGGCTGGGTGCGGCAAGGATTTCAAGGTCCCCGGCCCAAAGCGCCTCGGCCCCATTGGCCTCCGGGCAAATGATGCCGCATTCCTGCATCCCGGCTTCCATGGCAGCGGGCAAGACACCGCCAACCTTGGTGATACTGCCATCAAGCCCCAATTCACCCAGCACCAGAAACCGTTCGATATCGTCATGGCCGATAACATCCATCTCGGCCAGAATGCCCAGCGCAATCGGCAGATCGAAATGCGATCCTTCCTTAAGCAAATCGGCCGGGGCCAGATTAATCGTGATGCGTTTGGGCGGCAGGGCCAACCCCATGGCCGAAAGGGCGGATCGAACGCGTTCGCGGGCCTCTGACACTGCTTTGTCGGGCAGGCCAACAACGCTAAAGGCCGGAAGCCCACTTGCCATTTGCACCTGCACATCAACAGGGATCGTTTCAATCCCGGCAAAGGCAACTGTGGTAACCCGCGCTGTCAATTCGCCTGCCCCCATAACCCCAAGTTGCACCACTTTGACGGGAAATGGGGGTCAAGGCAACATATCGTTCAGCGACGGTGGTTTGGCACCCTAGGCGTTGTCATCTTCAGTATTGATCATCCAGGGCGTGCCAAACTTGTCATTCACCAGGCCGAAGCCCTTTGACCAGAATGTTTCTGCAAACGGCATTATCACCGTACCGCCAACAGCAAGCCCGTCAAAATACGCGCGCGCCTGGTCGGCCGTGGCCGCATGGATGGAGATATTCATCCCCTTCATCGGTTCGAAATTCGGGGCCGGACTGTCTGATGCCATGATGGTCCAGCCATCTCCCGAAAGGCAGGCATGGGCCATTTTGTCGGCCATATCGGGCATTTCCGCGGCCATTGGCGTATCGCCATAGGGAACCGTTATCAGTTCACCGCCCAGAACGGATTGATAAAACGCCATCGCCGGGCGGCAATTGCCATCAAAATTCAAATAGCTGATTATTCTCATCGGGGCTTCCTTTTTAAGATTGCGTTGGTGGGCACGGCTTATGGTTCAAGCCCGAACTGGGCCTGGCCATTGTCGATATCAAACGGCACAGAGAAATGTTCATGCGCGATGCGCCATTGGCCGTCGCGCTTTTCAAGGTGATAGCTTGACCGCATCCAGCTGGCCTGTTCGGTGCCATCCTGATCACACATCCCGCAGCGGATCAGGAAACGCGCAACACCAAGATGGCCTGAGACGCGAATGGTTGGATTCTGCATCTCGACAATCATTTCGGCGTCCTTGGGCAGGCATTTTTCCCAATGGGCACGGTAATCTTCGCCACCGACGACTTGCAGGGGGCCAACCGCGTCATAAGAGCAGATATCGGGATGATAAAGGGCCATGATCGCATCGATATCCTTGTTGCGATTGGCCGTCGCCCAGCGATCAAACAGATCAAGAATCGCCTGGCGATCTCTGGCTTGTTTTTCTGACATCAAACATATCCTGGCTGTGGTGGTGCGAGGGGGATTTGGTCTTTGCAGCGCGACCCGACCGGGGCGGGGCCGGTCAGCCGTTTGCCACCGCTTGGTCAAGCGCGGCAATATCGATTTTTTGCATGGTCATCATTGCGGTTGCTGCGCGTGCGGCGATGGCCGGGTTCGGATCGGTCATCAATTCAATCAGGCGGGTCGGGGTGATTTGCCAAAACACGCCAAACCGGTCCCTGACCCAGCCGCAATCACGCGGCTCGCCGCCTTCCGAAAGGCAATCCCAGTAATAATCGACCTCTGCCTGATCCTTGCAATCGACGACAAAGGATACGGCTTCGGTAAATTCAAAATCCGACGGAAAGTTAAAGGCGGTAAATTGCCGACCAAAAAGCTCAAAACGAATGGTTAGAACGCTACCTTCCGGGCCGGGGCCGGCGGAACTTGCACGCATGATGTCGCCGATTTTGGCATCGGCAAAAACCGAGACATAAAAATTCACGGCTTCTTCTGCGGTCTGGTTAAACCACAAAAAGGGGCTGATCTTCTGCATGTGGCGTCCTCCTTGCCGGGCAGAACGGTGGTGCGCTTCGGTGACGATCAAACGGCGCATTTATCAGCAAATTATGATTTTCCCGTTTGACAAATACGTTGATATCAACATAATTTATTCATGTCAAAAAAAGATTTCAACCATAGCGATCAGACCGTGCCATTTGCTGATACCATAATGGTTCGGGACTCCTGCCTTTGCCTGCATGTCCGGCGCGCTGCCCGCACCATCGCCAGACGGTTTGATGACGCTTTTCGTCCCCTTGATCTGACCAGCGGACAATATTCACTTTTGATGTCGCTAAACCGGCCATACCCGCCGCACATGAAAGATGTCGCTGATCTTCTGGCGATGGATCGCACCACATTGACCGCCAATCTCAAACCGCTTGAACGCCGGGGTTTGGTTGAAATCGCCCCCGATCCCAAGGACAAGCGCGGGCGTCTCCTGACCCTGACCAGGGATGGCATGGCGCTTTTGGCGCGCGCCTTTCCGATCTGGCAGGAAACCCAGCAACAGCTGGAAAATCAGGTCGCCGATGAAGACCCGAAACAGCTTCTGGCGGCGTTAATCAACCTGTCCCATGATCCCGATGACTAGGTCTGGCGTTGGTGCAACGCGATCATGTTATCCGGTCTTTAACCTGAATTTTCGAAAAGCCGCCCCGTGCAGAAAAGCCGTGCCTTCATCAACCGCGCCAAGGCGTCGTAAAACGCCAAGATTGGTGCGGGTCGGCGCCAGCAAAAAGGTCACAGAATCGATGCGGTTATCGGTGCGCGCAAATTCAAGCGCCTTGCGCGTGATCGCCATGCCAAGGCCAAAGCATTCAGGGCGCAGCACCAATCCATAGTCCCAGTCATCGCCTTCCTTTTGGAACCCGCCCCAGCCGACATATTCGCGATCATGGAAAATGGCCCAGTGCCCCAAACCATCCCGCTGCCAATAGGCCTTCTTGGCCGCAAGAAACCGGTCAACTTCGTTCTGGTCCCAACGGTCACCAAGCAACGGCATATGTTCTGCCAGACGCGGGTTGGACATATGGGCAATCAGGGTTGCAGGCGCGATATCATCAAGCGCACCAAATGCAATCAAATCGCTTCGGGTTGTCATCGGAACCAGTCCCCAAAAGAACAGCCGCGCAGCAAAAAGGGCGCAAAAACCATCCGTTTATTGCGCCCTTTGGTCATGGTTTTGTCAATCACTGCGCCCAATGGCACCCATCACATTTGCGACAGTGGCCTAGTCCGGGGATCCGCCATCCGTTTCACGCGGCGGCAGGAATTCCTTGCGGCACGGCACCGCTTCCTCGTTCACTACGGTCCAGCCGAAATTGCGGAACTTGCCAAAGCTGGCCTTTTTCATGGTGATGCCACTGGCCGCGTGTTTGCGCACTTCCTTGGGGTCTTCGCCCTCAATCCGTTCGGCGCGGACCCAGGCACGTTCGCGCATGGCTTTGGTAATGGTCGGTTCGGTCATTTGTTTTGCAGTTCCGTTCGCGGTTCAGGCGCCAGGATGGGGCGTTAAGGTGGGGCGATAGCACGTCTGGCGGCGTTTGTCGCACCCAATCAATGCAGATGGTTACTCAGTGTACGACACGCAAACGTTCCATATCCGCAATGATGTCATCAATCAGGTTTTGAACATCCGCAGCCGGAAGGCCGCTTTCGATCATGCCGCGCAGGCCGGTGATGCTGGTTTGCAGCTTAACTGCCGCGCGATGCGGATCGACATCGGGTGCAATTTCGCCAGCGTGCCGGGCGTCTTCAAACGCCCCGGCAAACAGATTGGCCATGCCGGTCAGTTGCTGTGCCGCCAGTTCCTTAAGATCGGAGTCGTCATTGGCGAGTTCAAGGGCAGTCTTGAACACCATGCAGGCATTCGAGGGCATCTTGTTTTCGCTCTGGTGCGTGATGCTGCGCACATAGCCGATCAGACCGGTAAGCGGTGAGTCGGACTGCGCCATATGGCTCCGGAATTCTTCGGCGACACCATGGGCATAATATGTCAGCGCCTCGGAAAACAGCGCTTTCTTGCTGCCAAACGCGGCATAGATGCTGCCCGGCTTAAGCGACAGGGCCGCTTCGATATCCTTGAGCGAGGTCGCATGAAACCCCTTGCGCCAGAACAGGTTGCGCGCATTTGCCAGGGCATCTTCGCGATCAAATGAGCTTGGTCTCGCCACAATATTTCCTTGTTTATTGAGCAGTCACTCAAAAATAACTTGCCTTTGTAAAATCGTCAAGGTAGCGTCGGCCCATCGTTATTGAGCAATCACTCAATAATTCTGGAGATTACGCCATGTCCGACTTCAAAATTCACGACAAAGAGTCCGCCCCGGCCGATTCCAAGCCGCTTCTGCAAAACTCCCTGGATGCCTTTGGCATGATCCCGGGCCTGCACGGTGTCATGGCCGAAGCCCCGGCTGTGCTTGAAGGCTATCAGGTCCTGCACGGCCTGTTTCAGAAGACCAGCTTTGATGCCGATGAACTGACCGTTGTCTGGATGACGATTAATGTCGAGCATGGCTGCCACTATTGTGTTCCGGCCCATACCGCGATTGCGCATATGATGAAAATCGATGCTGACACCATCAATGCGCTGCGCGATGAAACCCCGTTGGCCTCCGAAAAGCTTGAAGCACTGCGTACCTTCACCCTTGCCATGACCCGTGGGCGCGGCAATGTCACACAGGATCAGCTCGATGCCTTCTATGCAGCGGGTTACGCCCAGCAGCAGGTGCTTGAGATCATCTTGGGTCTGGCCCAGAAAGTGATGTCAAATTACATCAACCACGTTGCCGAAACCCCGGTTGATGAACCGTTCCAGCGTTTTGCATGGGAAAAATCCGGCGCAAAGGCCGCCTGATTTCGTCTGCCTCAACCTGTTATCAACGCACATGATCGGCGTGGACAGTTTCCCCCATCCCCCTGCGCCATATCCTTGCGTTGTCCTGCACCGCCCGCCTTGTCCACGGGCGGTGCTTTTTTTTCTGACCTCAAACCCAACTGTTATCCCAACCGTTGGTGGTCAATCAGTCATCATCATGCGGCAGGTGAAAGGTCGTCTCGGTAAAGCATTCGCGTTCGGACATGATCGCCATCCAGTCGCGTACCCGCACCGGAATCTCGAACCGGCGATCCGGCCAGCGGAAATCAATGTAATAAAGCGCCACCAGCACCGACCAGGTGCCAAGATGGGGCGCCTCGGTGCGCAGGCTTGCCAGACCGTCAAGGATCGCCGCAATGCCAGAGGTGATGGCTTGCGCCTGTCGCTCCATTACGACTTCGGAACGATCACTGTCTTCGCGGTTTGAGTCGGCATAAAGCCGCCCGGTTGCCGCCATCATGCCATCGGCCAGTCCCTGCCATTTAAGGGCACTCAGGCGGCCCGGGCCGCTTTCGGGGATGACGCCCTCTGAAATGCCCCGGGATTTGGCAAGCTGATCCAGATAATCACAGATCACGGCGGATTCAAAAACCGCCATGCCGTCTTCAAGGATCAGGGTCGGGACCTTTGACAGCGGGTTATGGGCGCGCAGCGCTTCATCCGTCCACGGATCAATCAGGATTTCGCTGATCTGTTTTTCCAGACCAAGTTCACGCAGGATAACACGCACCTTGCGCGAAAAGGGTGAAGTTGGCGCGTAATAAAGCTGCATCATGATCCAAAGCCCCTTGCCATCAGCTGATATCCCTTGGGTCCATGAACACCGTCAAATGGGTAAATCCGGCGTCCAGCCGATCCCTTCAAGATGCCAGTTCGCATGCCAGTTGGTATCGTCACGTGACAGTGTAAGGTAATTTCGCGCCGCACAATAGGTACCTTTGCGTTCAGGCAGCGGTTTTAACTTTGTCGGCCGGTCCGGAAGCGGGTTGTCCCCGATCCACGCCAAAAGCCCCAAGGCCCGCGCAAAGGTCACCGGTGGTGCGGTGTGCGAGATACCCGATGCCACCAGCTGATGGATGGTTTTGCCCCGTGTTTCAAAGGTGCCGCGCGTTGCCACATGAATCTCGCCCGAAAGCAGCGTGATTTCGTGATCATGCTCATTGGCGACCTGTTCGATCAGCTCAAGAAACCGGCACCACTCGCGGCGGTGCCAGCGGCTTTGCCACTGATCACGCAGGTCATCCTCGTATTTCTGGGCCTTGGGCAAAAGATGCAGCATCATCTCGACCAGCGACAACCGCGGCCCGATCACCGGCACACTCGACATCAGCAAAATCCGGTTGCCATCCGGCACCGTTTCAAGCGCCTTGGGCACATCGCGCCAGCCATGTTCGCCCATGATGGCATCGGGTGTGCGCTCCGAGCGCAAATCCGGCGCGATGATCGTCACGCCGGGGAAATCAACCCGCCAGGCAAGGCTTTTGCCATCGCGGTCCATCACCATTTCGGGCAGTTCATCCGGCGCACAGCCAAGCTGCATCAGGCAAAAGGCCTCCCGTGCGCAGGCAAACATGCCCCTGGCGACTGCAGTGCCCTGAAACCATTTCTTGTGGCTGCCCCAGCCATCAAAAATGTCATGGTCATCCCACATCATCAGCGACGGCACCCGTGCAAGCATGTGGCTGATCTGGGGTTGACCATAAATCGCCAGATAATGATCCAGATAGAATTTCAGAACCGCATCGCGCATGACATCGGAAAAGCCGGTCGCCATCCGTTCGCGCCGCTTGGCCTTGTCCCACGCAATGATGTCAGGATGACAGTGCCAGACGCCATCGGCATAAATCTGATCACCGCCATGCAGCAACAGGGAAAAGGGTTGCTTGGCGTGTTCACGCCCAAGATCGGCCCAAAGTGCGTTTCGATCTTCAAGCGGCCGGTCCAGATCTCCGTCTTCCTGACCATTGCACGATACAAACCCGATGCGAAGATCATCCCCAAGATCCGTGCAAACCTCGTATGTTTCGTTTCCGAAACTATAATGCGCAGCCCGGCTTTTCGGCAGTTCAAAGTCAAACCGCCAATAGCTTCGGCCAAACAGGGTTGCCAGCTTGGTCGGGGCAATAACATCACGGCCATTTGCGCGCAGTTCGGGGATTTCAGCACCTTCGTGCGCCACCACAAGTGCGGCCAGTTTCACCGTCCTGGTGTCAGCGCCCCGGGCGAACAGAAACGGTCCGAAAAGATCCTGATCGCTGAGTGTTTTCGCCTCGGTACTCGTCATGCGCTTTCTAACCTGCCAAAATTGCCCTTAAATCATACGTTTGATCGCGGTTTTGGTTCCCTTTGGATCAGGACCTGATCATCCGGGTAGCGATCCGTGCCAACGATTAAAATCAATTGGGCCGGGAATTTCGAACAAAAAAGCATCCCGGACGAAACGCTTCCAAAGACCGGCAATTGATTAAATACCCGAATACGTTAGTCTTTTTTGGTCTTACAGTAATAACGCCACACACAGGAAAAGCCCCATGACAACACAGCGCCCCAAAGCCATTCCCACCGTTCAGGTCGATGATGACACCTTCCGGGTGACCGAATGGCATTTCCCCCCCGGATCGGAAACCGGCGATCACGTCCATGGCATGGATTATGTCGTGGTCCCGATGACCACGGGAACCCTGACCATTGTGAACGACGATGGCACAACGTTTCCGTCGGAAATGAAAGTCGGGCAGTCCTATTCCCGCAAGACCGGGGTTGCGCACAACGTGATTAACGAAAATGATTTCCCGATCACGTTTGTCGAGATCGAAGCCAAATAACAAGCCGTAACGGCCTACAAACAAAACGGGCAGGTGTTGATAACCTGCCCGTTTTCGTCTCAAAGCACTTTTAAAACCGTGACTTGGCGCAGACCTATCCCAGACGCTTGTCGATCGCATCCCAGATCAGGCCTTCAAGCTTGGAGCCGTCAAACCGGTTGATTTCCTGCAAGCCTGTCGGCGAGGTGACGTTGATTTCGGTCATGTAATCGCCAATCACGTCGATCCCGACAAAGATCAGATCGCGTTTCTTGAGCTCCGGGCCAATGCGATCGCAAATCTCGCGTTCACGCGGGGTCAGCATCGATTTTTCGGCCACACCGCCAACATGCATGTTTGACCGTGCTTCGCCCTCGGCCGGAACACGGTTGATCGCGCCGACCGGTTCGCCATCGACCAGAATGATGCGTTTGTCGCCCTTGCGCACATCGGGCAAATAGGCCTGCACCATCAGCGGTTCGCGCGACTGGGCGGCAAACAGTTCCAGCAGCGAGTTCAGGTTCTCGTCACCGGGTTTCAGGTGGAACACACCCGCCCCGCCATTGCCAAACAGCGGCTTGACGATGATGTCCTTGTATTCTTCGCGGAAATCCTTGATCCGCGCGCCGGACCGCGTGATCAGGGTCGGTGGCATCAGATCGGGAAATTCGGTGACAAAGATCTTTTCCGGCGCATTGCGAACATGGCCCGGATGGTTGACCACGAAAGTTTCCGGGTGGATCGCCTCAAGCAGATGGGTCGCCGTGATATAGTTCATGTCAAAGGGCGGGTCCTGACGCATCAGGATAACGTCAGTTTCGCGCGCCAGATCGATCACGCGCGGTGCCCCCAGATCATGATGGTTGCCATGCTCGTACCGCAGCGTCATCGGGCGGACTTCCGCCTTGATCCGGCCCCGGTCATAGAACATGTCATCGGGATGATAATGCAAAAGTTCATATCCGCGCGCCTGGGCTTCAAGGCCCATGACAAAGGTGGAATCCCCCTTGATGTCGATGCTTTCAATCGGGTCCATCTGGATGGCGACGATACGGCTCATTATAAAGCGTTCTCCTTTAGACCGTTGATCAAGCCGGTCATTACTCCGCAAATATGGCCCAAACCGGCCAAATAAGGTCATTTGCGGGCATGGCTTGACCCGGCTGGCCTTCCCGGCCAAATGATGCGATATGTATTTCGCGTAATAGATGGCTCGATTTTTATCATTCGCCATTCACCTTCTGCAATCGCCATGATTGCAATCAACGAATTGTTACGGCAACAAGGCATATGACCCGTTTGACCCAAGAACCCAAGACGCTTCGGAAATCCACCCTCTGGAAATCCTTTGGCAAGAAAAGCCGCGCCATTTTGGCCGCTGGCGCGCTTGCCACCGCCATCGGTCTTGGTGCCCTGACCAGTCTGACCCTGTTGCCGAGCCCGGCAACCGCCCAGTCAAACGACCAGATCAGCCCCGAAATGGTCAAAAAGATCGAAGACTATCTCGCCGGGATCACCACGCTGACAGCCGATTTCGTGCAGATTTCATCGGATGGCGGTGCGGCCGAAGGCAAACTGTTCATGGAACGCCCCGGCAAGATGCGGTTTGAATATAACCCGCCCGCACAGATCCTGCTGGTCGCGACCGGTCATGATTTCATCTATTATGACAAGGAAATCAACGCGCCGACCTATATCGACATTGATGAAACCCCGGCGGGCATCATTCTGGCTGAAAACATCTCGCTGACCGACAAGGTCCGGATTGTCGATTATCGCCGCACGGCCGAAACCATCCGCGTCACGCTGGTGCGCAAATCCGATCCGGGGGCGGGCAGCGTCACCCTGGTCTTTTCCGAAAAGCCGATGCAGCTGCGTCAATGGATCGTCACCGACCCGACCGGGATTGAAACCACAGTAACGCTGTTTAACACCAAAGAAGGCATGCAGCTTGACCCGGAACTGTTCAAATTTGAACGCGTCTGGCCACAGCGCGGCAGTTAGGCACAGAAATTTTTCCCGTCACTTTTTGACCGATGTTTCCCGGCCGTAAACGGCTGCCGGATCAAGAATATTTTCTGATTCAACTGCTTGGCATATGCGTGGAAATTATTGTGAACTCGTAATGAAATGACCAACGGTTTGGAATCATTTTAAACGATAAAAATTTGTGCCTGTTTCGGGCTTAAACCCATGGCAGCAGGCCGGATCGCTTCCTATATGTGAGTCTGTCACAAGGTTCCCCTAAACGACGGGAACCCCGTGTGAGGAAAAGGTCTCCCCTACCTTTCCTCACGCTCCAGATCATCGGAGCGCTGGCGTCCGGTTCTCCCCCCTGGCCGGACGCCTTTTTTTTGCCTGATGCCTGCGATAGATGTCGCATTCTTGGGAAATCTGCAAAGCCACCCCCTGATTTCACAGGCTGTTAATTTTAATTGCCTACTAAACTAATGCATGATTCCCTTGCAAGACACACTCGACACACGACAGGACAGGACCAACCCGATCAATGTTCAATGACTTTCTGAAATCCGTTGCGCAGTTTTCCGACCCGCGTTTTCGCAAAGTCGTCCTGATTGGCGTTGCCGGTGCGCTGGCCACCATTGTCGCTCTTTGGGTTCTGATCTGGTTCGGGCTGAATTCCATCACGTTCTTTACCGATGGCGGATGGCTTGAAACAGCCGTGGACTGGGTCCTTGGCATTGGTTTGACCCTGCTTGTGCTTTTGCTGTTTCCTGCGGCGACCGTTCTGATCTCAAGCCTTCTGCTTGATCAGATTGCCGATGCGGTTGAAGACAAGCATTATCCAACCCTGCCAGATACCCGCCCGCAGCCGATCATGGATGCGCTGATCAGCGGTCTTAAATTCGCGCTGACGGCCTTGGCCCTTAACATTCTGTTATTGCCGCTTCTTCTGGCCGGACCGCTTTATGTCATCGCCTTCTACATGATGAATGGCTATCTTTTATCGCGTGAATATTTTGAACTGGTTGCCGCACGCCGTTATGATGCGCGCACGGTTGAAGCCATTCGCAAAAGCCGCCAGAAAAAGCTCTGGATTGCCGGGGTCGGCCTGACCTTCCTGATGACCATTCCGGTGGTCAATCTGGTCGCGCCAATCATCGCCACCGCGTTCATGGTCCATTATTCTGTGCGTCTTGGAACCTATGTGCCTGAAACCGCCTGACATGTAACCGCAAGGACATATCACCTAGGGTCAGGACCTAGGCCCAACACCGAAACTGCAACCTTAAGGATCTGGTCATCCCATGTTTGGAAAGAAAAAAGCCAATAAAAAAGTCGACAGCAGTGCGACTTCGTCAGATACATCTCGGCTGGATGCATCAGACAGGCTTTCCGGGACCACGACCAAGGCCTCTGAGACTGCATCTGAAAAAACCGCCGCAACCGGCACGCCTGCAAAACCAGAAAAACGAACCGAGCCGCAGCTCTTCACCCAGCCGCGCACAAAGGATGAACCGCAAATGTCCAGTAAACCGCACTCCACCAACTTCCGCCCGGAAATTCCGAAGCGTCCGCTTGAAATCCCGACCCGCGGTAGTTCGGGCCGTCCGGCAAGCCAGGGCAGCAATGCCGAAGGCAAGAAGCTGACAGTTGGTCGCGACATTACGCTCAAAGGTGAAATCGGTTCCTGTGACGTTCTGGTCGTCGAAGGCGTTGTCGAAGCCCAGATCAAGGAATGCTCGCGCCTCGAAGTTTCCGATGGCGGCAGCTTCATCGGTTCCGCCCAGGTGGACGAAGCCGAAATCAGCGGCAAGTTCGAAGGCGAACTGACTGCCGGCCGTGTGGTTGTTATCAACTCGGCGGAAATCAACGGCAAAATCACCTATGGCGCGCTTCAGATCGAAGAAGGCGCGCGCATCAAGGGCGAACTCGACTATGTCGAAGGTTCCGATACCGGCATCAGTCGCTCTGGCAACAGCGGCGCGATCACCATCCCGCGCAAATCAGACGATTCCTGATCTTTGCTGCGCATGGTTGAACTGACCCAAAACACACCCCGATCGGACATCACCCGTCCTTTCGGGGTGATTTTGCTTTTGGCCGTGATGGCCATGGGGCTGGTTGCCTGTGGCGGGGCGTCCGTGCCGCCGGGTTCGACAAATGCCAGTTACGGGCAACTTGATGCGAAGGGCAATGTCACCACGACCCGACCTGAGACCCGCCAGAAACCGGAAAATTCCCGAACACGCAGAAGTGCAGCCATTCCGTTCAAACCGATCCCCAGCGCAACGCTCAAGGGACTTTCCGAACAGGAATTCGAAACCAAAATCGGTGTCCCGGAAATGGTCCGCGGCGAAGGTGAAATACGCGTCTGGCAGTACCGCTCGGATCAATGTTCCTTTGATGCCTTCTTCGCCCCCGAAACCGAAGGCGCACCGCGTGAACTGCGCCACATGCTGGCCCGCATGCGTCGGGGAAATCAGCCGATCTCGGTGCAGGACTGCCTTGATCAGGTGGTCAAAATGAATCTGGCGCGCGGCTAGGACCCTGATCAGGGCCGGCTTTGCCGGTTCCTGGAAAATGGCAGATGAAAAACTTTCTAAAAAATCCGCCCGAATAGGCGGTTGGCAGCATTCCTTGGTTTAATCTTTACCTTTTGGCGGCAATCTCGGAAAACGAGCCTCATAAATTTGCCATATCCGTTGGATTTATTACGTCCAAACGCGGTCCCACCGGACCGATCCCGAAACTTCAGACACGATACGCGACCTCATGAAAAAACACGCCCATCGTTTCGTCAGAAATTCGTTTGCCGCCGTATTTGGCGCCATTGCCTGCCTGCTTGCCCTTGGTCTGCCGACCGGTGATGCACAGGCACAAAACTCCCCGCAGTTGATTGACGTCTATGGCAAGTGGGAAGCCTATACCTATTCCGAAGACGGCCAGAAAGTCTGCTATATGGGCAGCCAGCCGACCTCGGCCAAAGGCGACTATACCCAACGCGGCAAAATCTATGTGATGGTCACCCATCGTCCGGCCCTGAAACTGCTCAATGAAGTCAGCTTCATTACCGGCTATACCTACAAATCGGGTAGCGATGTGGATCTTCGAATCGATTCCAAGAAATTCAAGCTGTTCACCCACGAGGATTCCGCCTGGGCCGTAAACAGCGAAGAAGACCGCAAGCTGGTCAGTTCGATGAAGGCAGGCTCGACCATGGTTGTGGTTGGCTATTCCTCGCGCGGGACCAAGACCACCGACACCTATTCTCTGTCGGGCTTTACCGCCGCCTATAACGCGATTTCAAAGGCTTGCAACACCAAGCCGGTCAACTGATCATATCGCTGATCAAACCGGCAGGTGGGGCGGTCACAGCCCGCTTTGCAACCGTGACTGCACTGCTGTGATAGCAGCAATGTGAAATTTATCGTTTCTAATTCGACCCGGCCCCGCTATATGCGGGGCCAAGCATTTTTGCATCATTTCTGGTATAGTCCCGCGGACGCCAGAAAGAGACGGTCCAAAAACCGTCCGGCAAACCCACAAAACACAAAAGAGAGAGCCCGGGATGACCGACGTCCTGACCGAAAACGCACCCCAGACCGATGCCCCTGCGACGCAGGATGGGCCATCGCTGTCCGACTTCGTTTCGCGCGCCGCCAATGGGCAGGCTGCCGACGGCCGTCGTGATCTTGTGGGCATCACCCGCGAAGAGCTGACCGAAATCATGGCCGGCATGGGTGAAAGCAAATTCCGCGTCAAACAGCTCTGGAACTGGATCTATAACCGCGGTGTCACTGACATCGAGGACATGACCAACATTTCCAAAAAGCTGCGTGATCGCCTTTCACAGGATTTCTATGTCGGTCGCCCGCTTCTGACAGCCGATCAGAAAAGCACCGATGACACCCATAAATGGCTGATGAAATTCCATGACGGCAACGAGGCCGAGACGGTCTATATCCCCGATCGCAACGAAGATCGCGGTGCTGTGTGCATTTCATCGCAGGTTGGCTGCACGCTGACCTGCAAGTTCTGCCACACCGGCACCCAGCTTCTGGTGCGCAACCTGACACCGGGTGAAATCATCAGCCAGTTCATGGTCGCACGTGACAGCTACGGCGAATGGCCGACCCCGGCCAATGGCATCCGCCGTCTGTCGAACATCGTCATGATGGGCATGGGCGAGCCGCTGTTTAACTATGAAAACGTCCGCGATGCCCTGCGCATTGCCATGGACGGCGAAGGTATTTCGATCTCGCGCCGCCGTATTACGCTGTCGACCTCTGGCGTGGTGCCGGAAATCGTGCGTTGTGGCGAGGATCTTGGTGTTGGTCTGGCGATTTCGCTGCATGCGCCTGATGATGATCTGCGCAACGAAATCATGCCGATCAACAAGAAATACCCGCTCAAGGAACTGATGGATGCCTGCCGGAACTATCCGGGCATGTCCAATGCGCGTCCGATCACCATGGAATATGTCATGCTCAAGGGCGTGAATGACAAACCCGAACATGCACGTGCCCTGGCCAAGCTGGTCAAAGGTGTTCACTGCAAGTTCAACCTGATCCCGTTCAACAAATGGCCGGGTTCGGATTACGAATGCACGCCGACCAACGATATCAAGAAGTTCGCGCAAGTCTTGCTTGATAACGGCTACGAAGCGCCGATCCGCTGGCCGCGCGGCCGCGATATTCTTGCCGCCTGTGGTCAGCTCAAATCCGAAAGCCAGCGTCAGCGCAAATCACGCGTTGGCAGCACCGGTGACGCAGGTGGTTGTGGCAAATCTGATGCCGGCAACGAAGGCATCGTCGCCGCCCAGTAAGTCTGGCACTAACGTCGACCCGATATTGATCAACACCGGATGGCCAAGCTGTCCGGTGTTTTTCTTTGCGCCACACTTGTTCTGAACGAGGATCTCGGCCCGATCAAAATCATCGCAGCGATTCTGGTCATGGCGGGTTTGCTAATCAATGTCTTTGGCGGAAAGCTAATGAAACATTTTTCACGCAAAAAACCGGCAGTATCATCAATGTAAGGTCATTTGATATGATCTATAATGATATATTCTATTCCCAGCGCAGTTCCGGCTTTTTGTCCGAACCCTTTTGCGGCGTGCTGATATTATCGATATTGATGTTCATGATAAGGATGCCACCAAGGCCGCCTTCGGTCATCTCCGACAACCTGCCGCCCACCCGGTCACGATCAAGTTCGGCAAGATAGGCATCGCGCGCTGCCTCATCGACAAAATCGATATTCACCGCATGGGTAAATCCCTGACCCATCCAGCTTCCCGGCAGCTTCGCCCCGCCACAAAAGGCCACCGTTCCCGGCACGGCAAGGGCGGCCTGTTCAAGTTGGCGGATCATGGTCTCGACCTCGGACGGGTCGGTGTGGTTTGGAATCTGCAAAAGGACGATATGACGGATCATGAACTGTCCCCCGTCTTGCCATTCGCATCCTGCCAGTCTGCCGGATTGATGGTGTTGGGCAACAGCACATATTTCTGGCCCTGCCGGTTCATATGCCCGGCATAAAGGGCCGCGTCCTCGCCCGGACCAAAGAAGATGTCCCCGCGCACGGGCCCGCGAATGGCCCCGCCGGTATCCTGGGCAATCATCAGGCGGCGGAATGTGCGGTCCGCATTCATCGGATCAAGGGTTTCAAGCCACACAGGCACGCCCATGGCGTGGAAACGCCGGTCCACCGCCAATGACCGTCCGGGTTCCAGCGGTACCCCCTGCGATCCCAGCGGACCGGCTTCGGGGTCAGTCGGATCAACGCGAAGCGGCTGGAAAAACACATAGGATGCGTTGGTATTCATCACCGTATCGGCTTCATCGGGATTGTCATGCAGCCATTTGCGGATCGATTGCAGCGAAACGGTTTCGCGCGTTAATACCCCCCGCGCGATCAGTTCGCGCCCAATGGCAAAATAGGGGTGCCCATTGGTCGCGGCATACCCCACCCGAAGCACGCTTTCATCGGGCAGTACCACCCGGCCAGACCCCTGAATTTGCAGGAAAAAGGCATCGACAGCATCATCGACCCAAACCAGTTCAAGATCACGGTCGGAAAGCGCGCCTTGCTCGATCGCGGCCCGGTCGTAATAGGGTTTCACGGAATCGCCCGATATGCGCCCGACCAGTTTCGTGCCTTTCAGATCTTCGCGAAAATCGCCCAGATCAATCGACACCATGTCTTCAGGCTTAAGATAAAGCGGCGTCTGATAGGCCCCGCCCCTGGTCAGCTGGCCCTGCAATTCCGGCTCGTAATACCCCGTAAACAGGCCCTCCGCCGTATCGTTATTACCGCTGAGATAGGGCCTGAAACCGCTTTCAAAGAAGGCGCGCGCGTCTTCCTTGCGAAGGTTTTCAACATCAAGCTCCACCGCGGTCTGACACAGGTCGCGCCACTGGCCGATGGTTCCCATGCGCGGGTCTGGGCCAACCCCACGGTCATCATCACGCCTGAGCATCGCCTTGCACGACCGGGCAAAGGCGCGGATGGACGGGCGCATATCATCGCGCTGCCAGCCATCCAGGTCGGCAAAGCTCGCCGGGCGCAGGGTCAGTTTGTCTTCAACCTCGGCCGGTGGTTCGATCTGTCCGGTGATTTGGGGCCAGAACATCCAGATCAATGCCGCCCCCGCACCCACCAGTACGGAAATCAGGGACAGGCTGCGCGATAAAACCAGTCGTCTTTTCAAGATGAAACTCGTCAATAAGCAAGGCAAACGACACCGTTTTTGCAACGGCTTTACGAAAACCCGATTTTGCCCCTGACATGCTTAACAAGCCGATAATTGCGCGCGCGTTACCATGCGGACATGAAAAAAGGCGACCCGGTTTATCGGATCGCCTTTGATATGTTCGGTCTTTGCGAAACCCGCGTTAATCGGCGGTTTCTTCTTCCGGGGTTTCGGTCGCCACAAGCTGCCAGTTCGGATCGCGGCTTTCGATATTGCGCGCGAATGTCCAAAGGTCTTCGGCCTCGACCACCTGATTGGGGTCGCCATCAACCACGTCGCCTTCGGCATTGCGGATGACCGAGACTTCCTCGGACACGAATTTCACCGTGACATAGGCGGTGCGGCCTTCAAGGCTGGCATCATGAATGGACGCGCTCTTGATACCCACCAGGGTGGTTTCCTCGTGCTCGCCCTTTTCGGCACGGGCATCGATGGCGGCGGCGAAATTCTTGTAAACCTCGGCCGAAAGCAACGGATTCAAGCCGTCCTTGTCGCCCTTGGCGAAGTATTCGACGATCATTTCGAACGCCATGCGCGCGCCATTCAGGAAATCCTGCTGGGTGAAATTCGGATCGTGTTTTTGAATCTCCTGCAGGGTCGCAAAAGTACCCGACGGAACATTTGCGTCGTCCTGATCGTTACCGGAATCCGGCAGACGATAAACATTATCGGTCTGGGGTGCCGCGTCTTTCTGGCCCTCATTGTCATGGGACTGACGGCCAAAGATGTCGGTCGGCCCCTGTTTTTCATTGCCGGTGCGCCGGCCCAATACGCCGCGCAGACGCAGCACAAGAAAAACAGCAATCAGAGCGAATAAGAATATATCGAAATACTGCAAGACCGGTCTCTTGATCCTAGTGGTTTCAAACAGGTTGCACTTATATCACAACCGTTGTCGAGAGATGGTATGAACTTAACCAAATGCAAGGGCAACCGGTGATCGCGACCACAGATGTGATCATCTTCACCCTTTGCCGCAGCAGACATCTGGGCATGCCTGGCAATCTGCCGCATTTTTGTCGCGTTGTCGTTTTAGCGTCCCGACCATCACCATAGACGACAAGTCTGCAGATTAATGAGAAATCACTGAAATCCAAGTTGTTTTCTGCAATAGTTTCCCCAAGACGTCAGCTTGGAGCGTAAATAAGATGTGATGGTGTCATATTTACGTTCGGCTGTGCCAGGACATCGCCAGTAAACGGAGAAAAAATGGGCTTTTACTTTCTCGCGATATTCGTCGCCATGCCGATCATCGAGATCGCGGTCTTTATTCAGGCCGGCGAACTGATCGGGCTGTGGCCGACCATTGGCGTGGTTGTTCTGACGGCCATCATCGGGACATCGCTGATGCGCGCCCAGGGTTTGCAAACCCTGGCCAAGGCACAAAGCCAGATGGATCAGGGCGAAATGCCCATCGGGGCAATGTTTGACGGTATCTGCATTCTGGTGGCTGGTGTCCTGTTGCTGACCCCGGGCTTTGTCACCGATACCTTCGGCTTCCTGTTGCTTGTCCCGCCGCTGCGCCAGCTGATCGGGGCCAAAGTGATCATGAAGCTGGTCCAGTCGGGCAATATCCGCACCAATTTCGGGGGTGGCGGCTTTGATGGCGGACCGCGTGGACCCGGTGGCCCACATGGTCCGGGCCGTGGCCCATCCGGCGGTGCAGGGCCAGGCGGTGCGGCAGGATCGCGGTCACGCGGATCGGGACCAATCATTGATGGCGATTTCGAAGATGTCAGCCCGCATGATCCCTCCCGTGATCCTTCCAACGACACCGGATCTGATGACACGTCGGAAACGCCGCGCAATTTGCCGCCCAAGGACGAAACACATAACGAGACGCGCTGAATTCACAGGAAAATCACAAAATCAGAAGGTTGGCCGAGATGTTCGGTCAACCTTCTTTGTTTTCGGCGCTCTTGTCGCTGATTACATCAGGCAAACCCGCAGAAATAAGGGCTTTGCGCGCCCTCTGATTGGCTTGCCCGTCTTTGTCAGACGTGCTAGGCCAACAAGTCCAATTCATCTGCCGCGATGAGGCGGCGTCAGTAACAAGCATTTCAGCAAGGTCTGATGACGAAGCTGAAAGCTTTTTTCTGATCAAGACCAAATGACCTGTAAGGGAGCTAGACTTTAATGGCCGACGAGAATACCACCGGTGCAGAAGGCGCTGCAGACCAACAGCAGCAGCCGGCAAACCCGATCACGATCCATACCCAGTACATCAAGGATCTGTCGTTCGAAAACCCGAACGCACCGGAAAGCGTTGCCCTGCAGCAGCAGCCGAAAATCAATATCGATGTTGATGTCGAGGCCCGCACCACTCAGGACCAGAAACTTCACGAAGTCACCATCAAGATCAATGTCAAAGCCGACGTTGGCGACAAGGTGGCCTTCATTGCCGAACTTCAGTATGGTTGTGTCGTGACGCTCAATGTGTCTGACGAACACCGCCTGCCGGTGCTGATGATCGAAGTCCCGCGCCTGCTGTTCCCGTATGTCCGCAAGATCGTCTCAGACCTGACCGCAGACGGTGGCTTCCCGCCGCTGATGATGCAGCAGATTGATTTTGCTGATCTTTTCCGCAAGAAATTCGCCAAAAAGATGGAAGGTCAGCCGGCTGGAAACGCCTGATTGACCCCACATCCCAGTTTTTGGTTCGATACCAAAACGGTATAAAAGAAAGGCCGCCAGTTTGGCGGCCTTTTTATTTTAAAATCGAAACGTTTTTTTGCGGGTGGCCCGCCAGGCACTCACGATCAGAAGGGCGTGCGATCAGAAGGGCCGTGCGATCACCATGAAGACGACAATAATCATCAGGATCGTCGGTACTTCATTGAAAATACGATAGAATTTCTGCGATTTCGTGTTGGCATCCGCCTCGAACGCGCGGCGATAACGCGCCATCATCATATGTGATGCGGTCAACAGAACCACACAAAGCAGTTTAACGTGGAACCAGCCTTCGGTCATGACACCGGCCGCATGGATCAGATAGCCGCCAAAAATCCACGTCGCGATCATTGCCGGGTTCATGATCGCACGCAGCAATCGGCGTTCCATCACCTTGAACTTCTCGCTGGCTTCTGATCCCGGTTCCACTTCACAGTGATAGACATAAAGCCTGGGCAAATACAGAAGACCCGCCATCCAGGCGATCATGCTGATGACATGCAGGGATTTGATAATGCTGTAGGTATCCATGTCTCTCTTCTCTGGATGTGGCGATCACAATCGGGCTGGTTTTCCGCGTTAGCGGCAGATTTTTGAAATTTTCCAGACCTTAACAGCAATCAGGCCGATTCAAAAACAGAACCGGCCCGATTGGCGTTATCACTGTGATCCAGACCCCTGGCCGGGATCTAGACCCCGGCGGGTTTGAGGGCGGGTTGCTTGGCCACGGCACAGGAATGTTCATCCGGGCACCACCAGCCACGCGTTTCGACCGTGTAGTCATCGGGGCCCTTGTCATCAAGCTCGTCCTGGGTTTGTTTTACAACCGAAACAAGTCCGTTGATGAATTTCGGATGGGAACAAACCGTGCGGACACGCTCATAGACCGGCACATGTTTTTCATGCGCCAGTTCGCCATATTCGATGTCGAGTTCGACCAGGGTTTCCGAATGCTCGGTCACAAAGGCAATCGGCACAACGACAATTGCCTTGTTTTGCGCACCAGCACGCTCGATCTCGTCCTCGGTCGATGGGCCGATCCATTCCATCGGGCCCACCCGGCTTTGATAGCAGACATTCCAGTCCAGCCCCTCGATCGCCATTTTCTCGACCACGGCGGCCGATGTTTTTTCGATCTGCGACTGATAGGGATCACCGCGCTTGGTAATCACCGCTTTTGGCACACCATGGGCCGAAAACAGGATGCGCGGCTTCTCGATGCCAAGCTCTTGGGTCTTGGCACATGCGCGTTCATAGCCCGCCTTGATCATCTCGGCCGAGGCCTCAATAAAGCCCGGATTGGTCGGATAGCAGCATGCGGTCTTGATCGGGGATGTCAGGCCAACCTTGGCACAGGCCCGTTTCCAGTCCTTGACCGAAGATCCGCTGGTGGTAGTCGAAAATTGCGGATAAAGCGGCAGCAAAATCTGTTCATCTGCCCCCCATGCCTTGACCGCGGCTGCGGTATCATCGGCAAACGGCTTCCAATAGCGCATGGCGATAAAACAACGGTTTTCATAACCGTCATCTTCGCCATTGAGCGCCGTTTGCAAGGCATCGGCCTGCTCCTGGGTCAGTTCCAGAAGCGGCGATTTGCCACCGATATGATCATAAATCTCGCGCGCAATCGGCGCACGGCGACGCGAAATCAGCTTGGCCAGCAAGAACCGGAACGGATTGGGCAGGCTGATGATCGCCGGATCGTTAAACAGGTTGAACAGAAACGGCTCAACGGCTGCCGGACTGTCCGGACCACCCAGATTGAAAAGAACAATGGCGCGTTTCTTGCGCGTCGTTTCGGACATTTGGCTATCCTTCATGGCACAGCGTGTTTCAACCGGTTCCCGACAAACCGGAATATATGTAAATCCGTCGCGCTCCGGGGCCTATTTTGGTCAAACAGGTCCCAAGCGCAACAAACTTAGCCCACTATACGCATTGAATTTTTCAATCGATTTGATTGATTTCAAAAATCACAAAATAAAATGCAGCAATTGCCGGCATTTATCCTTTGTAATCGCGGATGAAGTTCACCAGCTGGCCAACATGTTCCGGCGGCGTTTCCGGCGTGATGCCATGGCCAAGGTTGAAGATGAATGGCCCCTTGCCCAGCGTATCAAGGATGCGTTTGGTTTCATCAAACATCGGATCACCGCCAGTGATCAGCAACATCGGGTCAAGATTGCCCTGTACTGGCCCCAGTTTCTGAAGGTTTTCCGCCACCCAGTCCAGTTTCACCCCGCTATCAAGGCCAACCGCGGTTACACCGGTTTTCTGTTTGAAATCAACCAGATGCAATCCACACCCACGCGGGAAGCCAATAATCGGCAGATCCGGATGCACGGCGCGCAAGTTTGCAACGATCTGTTTGGTCGGCTCGATCACCCAGCGATTAAAGCCGGTCTCGGACAGAACACCGCCCCAAGTTTCAAACAGCTGAATGCATTCTGCGCCTGCCTCAACCTGTTTCAGAAGGTACTGCGTGGTTGCCTCGACCAGAATGTCGATCAGTTTGGCAAAACCATCGGGATCGCCATAGGCAAAGCGGCGGATATTCGGGAAGTCCTTGGATCCCTTGCCCTCGACCATATAGGTCGCAACGGTCCAGGGCGCACCGGCAAAGCCGATCAGTGCTGTGCTTGACGGGATGGCGTGTGAAAGCTTTGAAACCGTCTCGTAGATCGGGCCAAGCGTGTCATGAATGCCTTCAACCGAAAGCTTGCCAAGGCCTGAAGCATCTCTGATGGCCTCAAGCTGTGGGCCTTCACCCTGCTTGAATGCCAAATGCTGACCCAGTGCCTGCGGTATAACGAGGATATCGGAGAACAATATCGCCGCATCGAAGTCATAGCGCCGAAGGGGCTGGAGCGTAACTTCGCAAGCAAGATCAGGATTATAGCAAAGATCAAGAAAAGAGCCTGCTTCTGCGCGGGTGGCGCGGTATTCTGGCAAATAGCGACCTGCCTGACGCATCAGCCAGATCGGCGGTACAGGCAAGGTTTCACCGGCAAGGGCACGCAAGAAGGTCTTCTGGGTGTTGGGCATCTGGTTTCCTGTTTCTCTGTCCCGATCGCTTTTTTTAAAGCTTGGTTCCGGTTCTGAACGGATCGTCAGAAGGTGCCGGAGCCGGTTTTGTGATTTCGTGAATTTTGTCCTGGGGCCTTTGCCCGAACGTTTTCCACGTCCTGCCTAACAAAACCTTATTTAATAAAAAAGGATGTTGTTTGTGAGTAGTTCCCTGTGGATAACAGGGATTAAATTTCACGCACAGTTTATTCACATTCCGACTCGGGAAAAATGATTCATCTCAACCGGTCTTGGGGAAAACTGTGTACGACTCCGACCGACTCCCGGACTCTGCCTTGGGAAAAGACGTTTTTGAATAATGGGGATAAGGTGAATAAGTCTGGTTTTTGCATTCTTATCCCTGTTATTACGGGAAAAATTTGGCACTTATCCCGCTCGGGACAGAGCACTTGAGAAAGTTTGTATGGGTGGGAGGATAATTCCTGTGGAAAAAATCGGGCCGGAGTCGCACCCGTTATCCACATTTATCCACAGGGCCGACTCCGATCCGCTAACTTCGGGTTGCGATAAAAACCTTATCCATCCGGTTAGTGATCGGTATTTTGAACAGCTGGATTGTTGTTTGAATAAAGTTTGAAAAATCGTTTGGTCGGCAAAAAGTGGATAAGATTCCGCTTGGTGATCAAAAATTGACCAAAGAAACGGACAGGCATGGTCGGGACGGACAAAATTTTCCATCTTCATCTGGTCTCGGATTCAACCGGGGAAACCGTTGATGGCATCGCGCGTGCCTGTGTTGCGCAGTTTCCCGATGTGCGTGCCCATGAACATGTCTGGTCGCTGATCCGAACCGACGCACAGCTGGCGCGTGTCTTGGCCGATATCGAACGCAATCCGGGAATTGTTCTTTATACGGTGTTTGACAAGGACATCCGCCGCAAGCTCGAAGAAGGCTGTCGTCGCTTGCAGGTGCCGCACAGCCACGTGCTTGATAATACGGTGACCATGATGGCCGGTTATCTGGGGCAGCAATCGCACGGCCGGACCGGCGCGCTTCACAAGATGGACGAGGAATATTTCAGCCGGATCGAGGCGATCGATTACACCCTGTCGCATGATGACGGGCAATCGGGCTGGGATCTGGAAGAAGCCGATGTGGTGATTGTCGGTGTCTCGCGTACGTCAAAAACACCGACATCTGTCTATCTGGCCAATCGCGGCATCAAAACGGCGAATATTCCGTTCGTGCCGGGCTGTCCATTGCCGCCGGAACTTGACGGGCTTAAAAAACCGCTGGTGGTCGGTCTGATCAAGGATGTTGATCAGCTGGTCTCGATCCGTAAAAACCGCCTGCGCCAGATCGAACGCGGCGAGGGCGGCGATTATGTTGATCCGGTCGCGGTGCGTGATGAAGTCCACCAGGCACGCCGGTACTTTACCGAACGCGGCTGGAAGATCATTAATGTCACCCGTCGCTCCATCGAGGAAACCGCGGCCATCATCTTATCAACCATGTATGACCGGCGCGGTCACTAGAAGCGCGGCCCGTAAACGAAGTCGCGCTCTCAATCAGGATAAAGCCATGCCCAATACCCATCGTCTTATTCTCGCATCCAGCAGCAAGGCCCGTCACAAAATGCTGGCCGATGCCGGTGTTGAATGCGAAGCCGTCGCCTCGATGATTGACGAGGATGGCTATAAACAGGCGATGAAGGCCGAAGGCGCAACGGCGGCCGAAGCCGCAGAGACGCTTGCGGAAATGAAGGCGCTTCGCATGTATCGCCAGCAACCTGATGCCATCGTGATTGCTGCCGATCAGATGCTGGAATGCAATGGCATCTGGTTTGACAAGCCGATGGACCGTGACAACACCCGCGCACAGCTTTTGTCGCTGCGCGGCAAAAGTCACAAGCTGGTTTCGGCCGCTGTTATATATAAGGAAGGCTCGCGCATCTGGGGCACGATTGATACCGCCCACCTTACCGTGCGCAACTTCACCGATGAATGGCTCGAAGAATACCTCGATGCCGCGGGTGAGGAGATTTATCACTGTGTCGGTGGCTATCAGCTTGAAGGTCTGGGCGCGCAGCTCTTTACCGAGGTGCGCGGCGATTACTTCACGGTTCTGGGCATGCCGCTCTTGCCGCTGATCGGCTTCTTGCGCGATCATGGCGTTCTAAAAGCATAAAAATCCAACTGATACCC
Organism: Thalassospira sp. MCCC 1A01148; assembly: GCF_001613795.1. Lineage (GTDB taxonomy): Bacteria > Pseudomonadota > Alphaproteobacteria > Rhodospirillales > Thalassospiraceae > Thalassospira. The sequence goes on along the minus strand of NZ_LPVZ01000020.1, from coordinate 1,297,909 downwards.
AACTGATACAAAGCATTCAGGCAGGAAATATCGTTCGATGACTCCGCATCACACCTATCGCACCCTGACCGGAACCTCGCGCCTGGCGGGCGTAATGGGCTGGCCGGTATCGCATTCGAAATCACCACGTTTGCATGGTTACTGGCTGGCAAAATACGGCATTGATGGTTGCTATATGCCACTGCCCGTAGAGCCGAAAAACTTTCAGGCAGCCTTGATTTCCTTGCGTGATCTGGGTTTTTCCGGGGTCAATGTCACCATTCCGCAAAAGGAAATGGCGATGCCCCAATGTGATGAGCTTTCTGATCGCGCGCGGCGCATCGGGGCGGTCAATACTGTGACCTTCGCCAAGGATGGTCGTCTTCTGGGCGACAATACGGACGGCTTTGGCTTTATCGAAAACCTTCGGCAAGTCGCCCCGGAAATTGCTTTTGCCAGTGGTCCGGCGGTGGTGCTTGGGGCAGGCGGTGCGTGCCGTGCGGTGCTTGTCGCCTTGCTTGATGAAGGTAGTCCGGAAATCCGTCTGGCCAACCGGACCCGCAAACGCGCCGAAGACCTGGCCGCTGAGATGAATGATCCAAGGATCAAGGTTGTGGACTGGCCACTTTCCCCCGATGCGCTGGACGGCGCATCACTTGTTGTGAACACGACAAGCCTTGGCATGGTTGGTCAGCCCGCACTTGAGATTGATCTGGCCGGTTTGCCGCAAACCGCCCTTGTGACTGATATTGTCTATGCGCCGCTGATGACGGATCTTTTGGCGCAGGCCAGGGAACGCGGCAATCCGATTGTCGATGGCCTTGGCATGTTGCTCCATCAGGCACGACCGGGATTCCATCGTTGGTTCGGCATTGATCCGGAAGTGACCCAGGAACTGCGCGACTTCGTACTTTCGCCATATTAAGATCCGAAGGGTAATCTTAACATGAAAATTCTTGGGTTAACCGGCTCCATCGGAATGGGCAAATCAACCGCGGCGGCGATGTTTCGCACCCTTGGTGTGCCGGTTCACGATGCCGATGCCAGTATCCACGAATTGATGGCGCCAGATGGTTTGGGCTTTGATCCGATTGCCGCAGCTTTCCCCGATGTGATCACTGATGGCCGGATTGATCGACAGGCCTTGGGCAAGATCGCCTTTGCTGATCCGGCGGTTCTCAAAAAGCTTGAAACCATTTTGCATCCATTGGTGCGCGCGGCCGAAAACCGCTTTCTTGCCAAACAGCGCCGTCTGGGGCGCAAACTGGTTGTTCTTGATATTCCGCTTTTATATGAGACATCCGGTGAAAAACGCTGCGATCATGTCGCGGTTGTGACCGCGCCCGGGTTTGTTCAACGTCAGCGTGTTCTTTCGCGAGAGGGGATGACGGATGCAAAATTTTCCGCCATTCTGTCCAAACAGATGCCTGATACTGAAAAGCGAAAGCGCGCTGACTTCATCATCCCGACCGGCTTGGGACGCGCAGTGACTTTTCAATGTATTCAGGGCATTATTGACCAACTCAGTTGATCACTGGACCCAGAATACATGCGTGAGATTGTCCTCGATACCGAGACCACCGGCCTTGATCCCTATGCTGACCACAGACTGGTCGAAATCGGTTGTATCGAACTGATCAATCACATGCCGACAGGCCGTCAGTATCACCAGTACATCAATCCCCAGCGCCCCATGCCCAAAGAGGCATTCGACGTGCACGGTCTGGGTGATGACTTCCTCAAAGAGCAGCCGGTCTTTGCCGAGGTCGCCGATGATTTCATCGAGTTTATTGGCGATGATTCGGTTCTGGTCATTCACAATGCCAGCTTTGATATGAAGTTCCTGAATGCGGAACTTGAATGGCTGAACAAACCGCGCATTGCCATGGAACGCGCCCTTGATACCGTTCAGATGGCGCGCAAGAAATTCCCCGGATCCCCGGTCAGCCTTGATGCGCTGTGCCGCCGGTTCAAGATCGACAACTCCAACCGTACCCTTCACGGAGCCCTGCTTGACTCCGATCTGTTGGCCCAGGTCTATCTCGAACTGCTGGGGGGCCGTCAGCATGGCCTGTCGCTTGATCCCAACGCCTTGAACGGCGATCAGGATGATGAAAACGGCGGTCGCCGGGTTCTGGGCCCGCGTGGCAACCGGCTGGAACCAAGGCCGCACGTGATCAGCGAACAAGAGCTCACCGCCCACAGGGCCTATGTTGAAGCCAAGATCAAAGACGCCCTGTGGCTAGGAAAACAAGAGGCATAAGATGGGAAAATGGCAGTGGCCGAATGTGTGTTTCCCACAGCATTTCAAAAAATGCGTCCCCGGCCTTGCCATTGCCCTGTTCTTTACGACCGTTCTAAATATTGTACCGGCCAAAGCCGACGATGCCGGGGCCAAAGACATATCCGGCAACACTGCATTTGACGGCACATATGTCATTCATTTGTCGGAAAGTGCGCGTGCAGGCGCATCCGGTAGGCCGGAACCGGGCTATTTCGACAATCTTGCCATCGAACTGTTCACCCAAAGCGGCCTTGATATCGAATTCGTGCCCCAAATGCCGTGGAAACGGCAGATGGAAATTGCCGACCGCGAGGCGGGTCATGTGATCTATCCAACAACGCGTGTGGACTATCGCGAGGACGTTTTCAAATGGGTTGGCCCGGTCAGTCGAACAATCTGGAAACTTTACGGTTTTGAAAACAAGGGTTGGCCAGACATCGCGTTTGAAACGCTTCTGCGCGATGCCCGGATTGGCGTTTTGCTTGGCTCTGCGCGCGAGGCATATTTGCGCATGCGCGGGGCCGAACAGCTTGTCATGGTTCCGCGTGAAGAATTGCTGTTGCCGATGATGATGGCTGATCGCGTGGATCTGATCGCGATCGGTGGCAATATCCTGCGCCACTATATTGATCAGGCCCGCACCGAAAATCCCGACACGCCGGTCCCGGATGTGGCCGGCGCCTTGCCGTATCGCACCTGTTACCTTTACATCGCGATCAGCGGCGATGTGCCAGACAGTGATATCGCAAAACTCCAGACCCGGCTCGATACCTTTAAAACCAATGGTTTCTTTGTCGAAAACCGGCGTCAGAACGGATTATCGACCAATCTGGAAAGCTCGTTTCTCAAGGCGATGCTTGATCTTGATAATAATGGTGTGAGCTGCGTCGATTTGAACGGCATTGGTCCCTAAGGTCCCGACCTGCGGGGATCGCTATTGCCGGTTCTGTCTGTTTTTACCAAACAGTTTGTCGCCAGATGCCGAAATGAGCCACGGGCGCGGTTGCGCGAAAAGGAAGGACACGGCAATATGCCGCGAACATTCCTTGGTTGAGCGGGCTGTTGCGGACAGGTGATATCGAACAGATGATACAGCTTGGCGCACATGGATCGCGCCACTTGCATATTGTCTTGGTCGATGAGTCAGAAGAAACCAAATAAGCGACGCCGCACTGTCACGGATGATGAAAAGACCCTGTGGGAGGTCTTTACCCGTGACGTCAAACCCTTGCGCAAGAAAAAGCGCAAGGGCGGCGATGACGTGATCGCATCTGATGACGACATCCACACCAGCGATACCGCCATCACCTTGCCCGACAATCTTGGCGACAAGCTTGAACAGTCCGAGCAAAGCCGGGCAGCGCGCAATCTGCCATCGGCCCGCAATGCCGATCGTGGACCACAGATCAAAAATCGCCAGCTTTCGGAACTCCAACCTGGCGTCACCGACGGGATTGATCGCTCAACCGCCCAAAAATTCCAGAAAGGCAAGATGTCCATTGACGGGCGCATTGATCTGCATGGCATGACCCAGGACGTCGCCCATAATGCGCTCAATGCCTTTATCGAAGACAGCTGGCGGGCCGGAAAACGTTGCGTTCTCGTAATAACTGGCAAGGGATCAAGGCCCGATGAGTATGGCCGTACCGGTCTTTTGCGCGAACGCACCCCGCAATGGCTGAGCGCGCCGCGCCTGCGCAATCGCATTCTTGCCATTCATCAGGCCCAGATCCAGCATGGCGGGGCCGGGGCCTTTTATGTCTTGTTGAAACGGAGACGCCCGTGACACCTTTTGGCAATCGCATCAGGGAACTCCGTGCGCGCAACAACGTCACACTGACCGATATGGCAACCGCGCTTCAGCTGTCGCCAGCCTATCTGTCCGCCCTTGAACATGGCCATCGCGGACGGCCCAGCCCCGGTCTGGTGCAACAGATATGTGGCTATTTCAATCTGGTCTGGGACGAGGTCGATGACATCAAACGCCTTGCCCAGCTTTCGCACCCCAAGGTCACGGTCGATACCGCCGGTCTGGAACCGGCCGCAACCGAACTGGCCAATCTGCTTTCGGAACGGATTGCCGGGCTGAGCGACGATCAACTGGGTCGCATGCTTGAAATCGTGCGCGAACGCCCGGCCTAGGGATTGACGCACAGGCTTTGTTTGATATCCATGGCCGGGCCAGTGATATGCCAGTGATATGCCAGTGATATGCCAGTGATATTCTGGTGATGATGTGCCGGTGGTGACGTCGATCTGTTGCGATCCCGGGGCCTTGTTTCCGTAACTGTTGATCGAAATCCGGGTAATCACCGGCCAAAAGCGTGTTTTTTGTACAACGTGGGGGTCAAAATAGGTGATTTCTTCGAATCACGGTTTGACTATTACGATTTTCAAGGGTATCAATCGGTGGTGTTTCGATCCAGAAACATGAAAATACCTGCCTTTCTTGCAACTCCAAGGTTTCGAACCGTCCGCACGCCCCAGCAAAAGCCTGAGTGCCTTGCCTGACGGTCAACCGCACATCTTCTCTTCTATCTCCATAAAATCTTCGCCCTTTCGGCAACCACAGATCATTAAACGCACATATGCATCTTCAGGACCTTAAAAAGAAATCTCCGACCGAGCTGCTTGCTCTGTCTGATGAACTCGAAATCGAAAATGCCAGCACGCTCCGCAAGCAGGAGCTGATGTTTGCCATTCTCAAGCAGTTGGCCGAGAACGACCATGCCATCTTTGGTCAGGGCGTTCTTGAAGTACTGCCTGATGGTTTCGGTTTCCTGCGCAGCCCCGAGGCAAACTATCTTGCCGGCCCCGACGACATTTATGTCAGTCCGAGCCAGGTGCGGCGTTTTGGTCTGCGTACCGGTGATACGGTCGAAGGCCAGATCCGGTCGCCCAAGGAAGGCGAACGGTATTTCGCGCTGCTCAAGGTCGACAAGGTCAACTTCGATGCGCCGGAAAAAGTCCGTCATCGCGTCAACTTTGACAACCTGACCCCGCTGTATCCCGATCAGCCGCTGCACATGGAGCGTGAAATTGATCAGGAAGGCACGAACAAGGACACCACCAACCGCGTGATCGAGCTTGTCTCTCCGCTTGGTAAAGGTCAGCGTGCCCTGATCGTCGCACCGCCGCGTACCGGTAAGACCGTGATGCTGCAAAACATTGCGCACGCGATCGAGGAAAACCACCCGGAAGCCTATCTGATCGTTCTTCTGATTGACGAACGCCCGGAAGAAGTGACCGACATGGACCGTTCGGTAAAAGGTGAAGTCATTTCGTCGACCTTCGATGAACCGGCCCAGCGTCACGTTCAGGTCACCGAAATGGTTCTGGAAAAGGCCAAACGTCTGGTCGAACACAAGCATGATGTTGTCATCCTGCTGGACTCGATCACCCGTCTGGCGCGCGCCTATAACACTGTGGTTCCGAGCTCGGGCAAGGTCCTGACCGGTGGTGTTGATGCCAACGCGCTGCAGCGTCCGAAACGCTTCTTCGGTGCGGCCCGTAACATCGAAGAAGGTGGCTCTCTGACCATCATCGCGACCGCCCTGATCGATACCGGTTCGCGTATGGACGAGGTCATCTTTGAAGAATTCAAGGGTACCGGTAACTCCGAGCTTATCCTGGATCGCAAACTGTCTGACAAACGTATCTTCCCGGCGATTGATATCCTTAAATCGGGTACCCGTAAGGAAGAGCTTCTGGTCGACAAGAGCGTTCTGTCCAAGATGTGGGTGCTGCGTCGTATCCTCAACCCGATGGGTTCGCAGGACGCGATGGAATTCCTCCTTGGCAAGCTCAAGGGCACCAAGAACAACGACGACTTCTTCGATTCCATGAATGGCTGATGCCGTCCGGGCCTGAACGGCCTGTGACATGGATCGACCAAATCAAACGGGGCCCCACGACGGGCCCCGTTTTTTGTGTGCGGTCCGGACACGCCAGACCAGAACGCGGCAGTGTTTCACATGAAACGCTGCTGGCTTGGGATCGTATTTGTCCCGGTCATAGTGTCAGGCTTACTTCCGCCAGATCGCCATCAAGTTTCTGGCGATCCACACGCGCAGTGCCCGGCTCGATGGAAAAACTGTCATCTTCAAGATGAATGCCGATATGGTGCGTGCCGTAATTGAGCGTAATCGCCAGTGTGTTGGCAGCCGTGATTTCGCACACCACCGTTTCACCGGCCTCGATCCGGTTGGGCGGGGCGCTTTGCCAGCCATCCTTGGGGGCAAGGGCGCTCAGATGCAGCGGGGTCTCGGCGTTTTCATTCCACAAGGTCAGTTTCAGGCGCATTTCCTGTGACATTATTGGCCTCTCCCGGGTCATGGCTTTGCTGTCAGTCTATCCTGTTTGCCGCTGTTTTTCATGCACTTGCGCAATTTTCACTGCTGTTGGATGCATGAAGGCTTGAAACCACGCAAAAGCCGTGGGACTCTGGGCTTTCCGTTCACGACTGTATTGCGCTTGATGCAACTTCTACTCAAATCCGTTGATTTCGCCGCCCGTGCCCATCGCGACCAGCGTCGCAAAGGTGCTGCACAGGAACCCTATATCAATCACCCGATCGAGGTTTCCCGCCTGATTGTCGAATGCGAACCGCACACAGGGGAGGACATCCTTTGTGCCGCCGTTCTGCATGATGTGATTGAGGATTGCGGTGCGACGCGCGATGAAATCGCCGCCTGCTTTAACGACATCATCGCCGATATCGTGCTCGAAGTCAGTGATGACAAGGCCCTGCCACGTGACGAGCGCAAGGCAAAGCAGATCGAGACCGCCCCAAACCTGACCAGTGGGGCCAAACTGGTGCGTCTGGCCGACAAGGTCGCCAATGTCGGTGCGATGCTGACCGACACGCCGGTTGGCTGGGATGAAAGGCAGATACTGACCTATGTCGACTGGGCCGAAGCCGTCATCGCCCCATGCCGCGAAGTCAGTGACAACCTTTCGGATCGCTTTGACGCCATCGCACGCGATGTGCGGATCACCCACGGCAACTAAAAATCCGGTAAATGTTGAAATACCGGGCTTCTTACGCTGACTTGACGTCGCTTTGAACGTTATTTGACGTAGCTATCGGGGAAGGGCAGCTGTTCAACAGCCCGCCAGTCCGGCGTGACATAGTTGATAATCAGCGATTTCCGAATGCCAGGAATGGTCCGTTTTTCAAAGCCGTGCCAGGTATTGTTGGATGGCACAAAGATCAGGGCCGAGTTCGGCTTGAACGGCGATGCGCCGAAATGGGTATCGGCGTCCTTGTAGATATCGGTACCCAGCTTTTCATGACCCGGCTCGTCAGAAAGATAGAGCAACATGGTAAAGCGCTTTACGCCGATATCCGTATGCGGCTGCAGCCAGAAACCATCGCGATCCTGGGCAAATTCCAGTCGAATGCGGGAATCACTCAGATCGGCGCCAAACACTTCCTCGACCGTGTCGACAACTTCGCGGGAATGGAAGGCCTGCGCGATGTCATTGGCGGCCTCGAATTTCGCAATGTTTTCCTGATCGAAGTAACGACGGCTTGAATTGTTGGCTTCACGCGTGCCGGCATCATCGACCTCAAGAAACGGCGCGTCAATCGGAAGGGCGCAAACGGCTTCTGCCATGCCTTCTGGGAGGACATCTTCAAGGAACCAGTGCTGATATGGGTCCTGATAGGTTTTTGCCGATTTGAAGGCTGCGATGACAGATTGTTGTACTTTTGAAACAGACATTGCAGAGGTTCCATTATGCGAAGGCACAAGAAAAAAGCCGATCGCGCAATGTATCGGCTTTTTTGTGGAAGTTCCTAGACTTTTCTCGTCAGGATTGAAGGCGTATCACACGGTAAAGACGATCGAACCGTTGGTTTTGCGGCTTTCAAGATCGTCATGGGCCTTTGCGGCATCGGCAAGCGGGTAGGTCGCGGTGATGTCGATGGTGACAATGCCCGATTTCAGCACGTCAAACAGCTCACCGGCACTGGCCAGCAGCTCTTCACGGGTGGCGTTATAGTGGAAGATGCTCGGCCGGGTCAGGAAATAGGCCCCCGGGGCAAGCTGGGCAAGCGACACCGGCGGAACTGCACCCGATGACTGGCCAAAGCTGACCATCATGCCAAGCCGTTTGAGGCATTTAAGCGAATCCTCAAAGGTGTCTTTGCCCACTGAATCATAAACAACTTCAACGCCCTGGCCATCGGTGATTTCCTTGACCCGCTCCGAGACAACCTCTTCGCGATACAGGATCGGGTAATCACAGCCCTTGGCCTTGGCGATTTCGGCCTTTTCCTTGGAACCGACCGTTCCGATCACGGTGGCCCCCAGATGCTTGGCCCACTGGCAAACAATCTGGCCAACGCCGCCAGCCGCGGCATGGATCAGGATGGTGTCGCCCTTTTTGACCTCATAGGTCCGGCGCAAAAGATATTGCGCGGTCATGCCCTGAAGCATGGCGGCCGCGGCCAGTTCGAAACTGACATCATCGGGGATTTTCACCAGACCCTTGGCCGGCATCACGCGCGCCTCGGCATAGGCACCAAGCGGCTGTGCGGCGTAGGCCACGCGATCGCCCACGGCCAGATCCGTCACACCCGGACCGACTTCCTCAATGATACCAGCCCCTTCAAGCCCAAGGCCGGACGGCATGCTGGGTGCGGGATAGACGCCGGAGCGGAAATAGATATCGATATAGTTCAGCCCGACCGCCTTTTGCGCCAGGCGCACTTCGCCTTCGCCCGGTGCGCCAACTTCGACATCTTCAAATTTCAGAACATCACTGCCGCCGGTTTCGTGAAATCGGAATGCTTTCGTCATGGGTGACCTCCCTTTTTGCGTTTTGGAACGCACGTTTCGTCAATGAGGGCAGTGTAGGGCAGAAGCCTGTGATTTGCAGCAGGGGAAATACCGAAAATATCTTTGCGACAGGCCGTGCTTGATCGCAGCCATCCTGCTCCTGACATATCCTGTCATGGCAATCTGCTAGACTTGTTTTGTCGCAACAAGCTTGACCCGTTCATAAGGAAGGACAACGGCATTGACGGTTATCAGCCACATTACGCTCGGAACCAATGACAAGGCCCGCTCTGCGAAGTTTTACGACGCCGTTCTCGGTGCGCTGGGCTTCGAGCGATTGCCAAAACCCCCGGAAAAGCCACTGGCTTATGAGCGGGATAGACAGATGCCAACGATCTATATCTACAGCCCGGCAGACGGGCGCCCGGCAACATGGGGCAATGGTACTCATATCGCGTTTCAGGCGGACCAACGTGACATGGTCGATGCCTTTCACGCAGCGGCGCTCAAATACGGTGGCATGGACGAAGGCCAACCAGGCCTGCGTGCGCATTACGGCCCGAACTACTATGCTGCCTATGTCCGAGATCCGGATGGCAACAAGCTGCAAGCCGTGTGCTACGCCAAAGACTAAGTAATCGAAAACAAGGTTATAATGGCAGATCGCCCTGATCGTCGGGCAGGGGTAAATCAACACCCTCGATCTTTAAAAGCGCACGCTTGGTTTCAAGCCCGCCATGGCCGGAATAGCCGCCCGGCTTGTCGCCCGCAGCCAGAACGCGGTGACAGGGGATCATGATCGGAATCGGGTTTAATCCGCACGCCGTGCCAACCGACTGGAACGCCTTGGGCGATCCGGCCATCGCCGCCAGATCCTTGTAGGTCGCGGTTTTGCCGCACGGGATCTTGCACATGGCAGCCCAGACCGCCTTTTGAAATTCTGTTCCGTCAGGGGCGAGTGGCAAATCAAAGCTGTGCAAGCGCCCTGCGAAATAGGCAGTAAGCTGCTTTTGGGCTTCTTCAAGCACCGGGGTGCTTTCAACCTCGTCAACAAAACCCCAATCAAGCGCAACGATTTGATCTTCAAATGCGAAAACCGTAATTGCGCCGACGGGGCTGTTGATCGAGATTTGCGGCATGGTGGCGTCTTTCGTGCGGTGGATCTGGTTTGGGTGTTTTGGGGCTGTTGGGGGGCTATGCGGTCTTGGCTGGCAAATCTGCAAGCAGTTTGGTCAGCTCATCGGCACTTGTGACCGGGGCCGAGCAAACCGGACCCTGACAGACATAGGCGGTTTCCTTGCCGTCAATCGCGGTCTTGCCCTGGGCCGGATGGCCGTCGGGCAGGGGATCACCGTCAGACAGGATCGTGATGGCGCGGTTGGGCAGATAACTGCCAAAAATGGCGCGGCGCATATCAAGATAGGTCTGGCTGCGATCCTTGGCGATCAGAACGATCTGCACCGGATTTTGCAGCATTTCAGCTGCCATCATAAGGCCGGGCATGTTCGGGAATTGCTCGCTGATCCGCCCGCCAAAGGCCGCAAGGGTGATTTCGGCCTGATCACGGTATTGCGCATCGCCGGTCAGGGCATAAAGCTTGGCCAGATTCTGGGCCATGATCGCATTGCCCGATGGCACGGCGTTATCCATGAAGGGTTTTTGGCGCACGACAAGGTCACTGGCATCCGATGCCGACTGGAAATAGCCGCCCTTGGCATCGGCAAACAGGGTTTCGACCGCAGCCGACCACCGGATGGCTTCATTAAGATAGGCATCCTCGCCAAAGCATTCATAAAGCCTGAGTGCCGCGCGGATCATATGCGCATAGTCTTCCAGCATTCCGGCATGCTGCACACGACTATTACGATAGCTGTGCAGGAAGCGGTCATCCTTCATCAGGGTGTTGATCACAAAGCCATAAGCAAGCTTGGCATAATCCAGCCAGTCGGCCCGGTGGAAGGTCATCGCCGCCTCGGCAAAGGCGGCAATTGTCATGGCGTTCCAGTCGGTCAGCGCCTTGTCATCCCATCCCGGGCGAATGCGTTTTGCCCGTTCGGTCAGAAGCTTGTCCCGAAGCTCGGCCAGCTTTTCCTCGGTCGCGTCATCGGCAAGCGCCAATCCTGATGCAGTACGATTAAGGATATTCTGGCCTTCCCAGTTGCCACCCGCGGAGACGTCATAGAATTTCTTGAACAGTTCGGCGTCCGCGCCCAGGATCTGGTCAATTTCATCTTCGGACCAGACATAGAACTTGCCTTCCACCCCTTCGCTGTCGGCATCAAGGCTTGCGGTAAAGGCGCCACCGGGAATGCGCATTTCGCGCAGGATCCAGGTAATGGTTTCCTCGACCCGCTTGGCATAAAGCGGATTGGGATCAACCCGCCAGACATCACACAAAAGATCAATCAGCTGGGCATTGTCGTACAGCATCTTTTCGAAATGCGGCACCAGCCACTGGTCATCGACGGCATAGCGGGCAAAACCGCCACCCAGATGATCATAAATGCCGCCCTGGCACATGCGATCCAGGCTGTGTTTGACGATGCGTTTCAGCCCGTCATCATCGGTGCGCACACCGGTGCGCCAGATATAGGACAAAAGACAGGGCTGAGGGAATTTCGGCGCGCCTGATGTGCCGCCATTTTCCCCGTCCATGATCTGCACGCAGCCATGGCCGCAGCGATCAATCATCTCAAGGCTGGGGACCGCGCCAACTGCCGCACTGTTCATCTTGATCAGCGCGTTGGAAATCTGGCTGACATTGTGGCGGACATCATCGGGTTTTTCGGCATATATCTTGGCGACGGTCTTAAGCACATCGCCAAATCCCGGCCGGCCATAGCGCGCTTCCTTGGGGAAATAGGTCCCGCCCCAGAACGGCTCGCCATCCGGGGTCAAAAACATGGTCAGTGGCCAGCCACCCTGTTGGCTCAGAAGGGCCAGCGCGTTCTGATAAAGCGCATCAAGGTCGGGGCGTTCTTCGCGGTCGAGCTTGATATTGATGAAAAGCTCGTTCATCAGGGCGGCGATGCCCTCATCCTCAAAGCTTTCATGCGCCATGACGTGGCACCAGTGACACGCCGCATACCCGACCGACAGCAGGATTGGCTTGTTGGCCTCCTTTGCCGCAGCAAGGATTTCGCTGCTCCAGGGCTGCCAATGCACCGGGTTGTCGCGATGCTGAACAAGATAGGGGCTGGTTTCCGAACCAAGATTGTTGCGTGCGAGTTCCATTTTGTGTCCTGTGCCATCCATTGGCGGATGACTTTATTGTTTGCGGTAGCGCGATCTGCAATCACGCGCCAGTCATCAGTGCTGGCAATGCTTTATTAGGCTATTTACGTGATTCTAAGGGTTATGCCGTCATTCATAAAGGCAAATGGCCGGAATCTTTTATCGCAATATTGTGAAAGTTGCGGTCGCGGCCTGACGTTACCTTCCATATGGTAGGGACGGGGCGTGTTATTATGATTGCCGCGGGCTTGCTTGTGGGGATAATGGCCCCGCCAGACAAAAAAGACAGAGATCGACAAAGAGAACAGTTCAGGAGATCAGGGCGATGAAAGTAACCGTGAACATTGATTGCACGCCAGAAGAGGCACGGACCTTCTTTGGCCTTCCTGATGTTCAGCCGATGCAAAAGGCGATGATGCAAGATATCGAAGACCGCATGAAAGCCAATCTGGCGGCGATGGACCCGGAAACCATGCTCAATACCTGGCTGCCACAGGGCATCCAGAACTGGGAACAGCTTCAGAAAGCCTTCTGGGGCCAGTTCAATGCGGGTACCGGCACCGGTGACAAGGACAAAGGCTAGGCAGACCCGATATCATGCGTGAACACTACTATCAGGCACATGTATTCGTGTGCCAGAACGAACGCCCGGCCGGCCATGAACGCGGATGCTGCAATTCAAAGGGTGCGACCAGACTTCGCAATTACATGAAGGTGCGCGCCAAGGAACTTGGCCTGCCGCAGACCCGGATTAATACCGCCGGATGCCTTGATCGCTGCGAACTTGGCCCGGTGATGGTGGTCTATCCCGAAGGCACCTGGTATCGCTACGAGACGATGGAAGACATCGAGGCGATCCTCAATGACCATCTGATCGGTGGCAAGATCGTTGAACGGTTGCGGCTTACCCCCGATCAATAATCCGCCGACCCATAAGTCATTAATTGTGAAAACCGGCCTGTGACAGCTGCATGGCCGGTTTTTTATGTGCAGTGGTGCTCGCGGCGGTGGATGCCCGCCTGCGCGGGCATGACGGAGGGGGGTCATGTCCTCGGACCGTATGCGGCGCTCGGGATGCTGCTCCGGCGCGGCCTGGGCCTGCCATGCTCACTCCTGAGTGACAGCAAAGACGGTTTCCCCATGCTTGCCACACACCGTCACCCCCGCCAAGGCGGGGGTCCATGACGGGGCGAGGGCGGTGAATCGGGTAGTGGCGGTTGCCAAAGCGCACTTCAAGATCCGATCAACCAACGAAAGGTCATTAAACCCCTGTTGGTTATTTTCTGCCATATGTTGACCTTTGCCGCTGTCTGGACGATATCCTCCTCAGCAACGCAACCGCATTTTCAGAACTGACGGACCCGCCATGATTGCCAGCCGAGAAACCATTTTTGCCCTGTCCTCCGGCGCGGGGCGTGCCGGTGTTGCCGTGATTCGATTATCCGGGCCACGTTCGGGGGCGGTGCTGTGTGCGTTATTGGGCCGCGATACCATGCCCAAACCGCGTCATGCGATCTATGCCCCGATCCGCGATCCCAAGTCGCACGAACGGCTTGATGATGCGGTGGCGATCTATTTCGAAGGCCCGGCAAGCTTTACCGGCGAAGACGTGGTTGAACTGCATGTCCATGGCGGGCGGGCCGTGATCGAAGGGGTGCTCGATTGCCTGTCACGTCAGGACGGTTTGCGCGTGGCCGATCCCGGCGAATACACAAGACGCGCCTTTGAAAACGGCAAGATGGATCTGACCTCGGCCGAGGGCATTGCCGATCTGATTGACGCCGAAACATCTGCCCAGCGCCGTCAGGCGGTACGCCAGATGGCCGGTGAGCTGGGCACGCTTTATGAAGGCTGGCGCGCGCGTTTGATGAAGGCATTGGCCCATATCGAGGCCGATATTGATTTCCCCGACGAAGATTTGCCCGATGGCATTGTGCCGGTGGTACGCGGTGATCTGATGAGTGTGTTTGACGAGATCAAAAAACACCTTGCCGATAATCGTCGCGGCGAACGGCTGCGCGAAGGGTTCCAGATCGTCATCCTTGGTGCGCCCAATGCCGGTAAGTCAAGTTTGCTCAACCGGCTTGCACAGCGTGATGCCGCCATCGTGTCCGAGATCGCGGGGACCACGCGTGACATGATCGAAGTCCATCTGGATCTGGGGGGCTTCCCGGTGACCATGGTCGATACGGCGGGTCTGCGCGAAAGCGGTGACGTGATTGAATCAGAGGGTGTCCGCCGGGCGACGGAGCGGGCCGAAAATGCCGATTTGCGCCTGGTGGTGATTGATCGCAACGACTGGCCGAACATTGATCCGGAGGCCGCGCGTCTGATCGATGACAAGACACTTATTCTGATCAACAAGGTCGATGCGACCGACAGCCTTGATATCCCGGCAAGCTGGGAGGGAACATCCGCAGATGGCCGTGCACTGGAGCTTCCCGTTTTGGCCATATCGGCCATGACCGGGCAGGGGATGGAAAGCCTCTTGCAACTGCTGGAGACTCGCGTAAAAGAGGGGCTCGATTTTGCCGGGCCCGTGCCGCTGACACGGCTGCGCCATCGGCGGGCACTTGAAAGTGCCAGCGATCATCTGGATCGCGGATTGCAGACCGATATCGCGGAACTGGCGGCCGAGGATGTACGCCTCGCTGTTCGCGAAATCGGCAAGATTACCGGACGCGTCGATGTGGAAGACTTGCTCGATATTATCTTCGGGGACTTCTGTATCGGCAAATAGAGTTAGGGAAGAGTCGTTAGACTTGGTCCCAGCCAATGTTTCACGTGAAACATTCGTCACAAGGTTGACCATATACGCCTATTCGAACCAAACAAGGTTCACGCCCGCCGCATGACAAGCAGCGGGGATTGAGTGAGGAAGTCGATGTCACAGAACGTGCCAAATAACCGCTTTGACGTCATCGTGGTCGGCGGGGGACATGCCGGATGCGAAGCCGCAGCTGCCGCTGCGCGCATGGGTGCATCCACGGCACTGGTCACCCACCGTGCGGATCGCATCGGGGAAATGTCATGCAACCCGGCCATCGGTGGTCTGGGCAAGGGGCATATGGTGCGCGAAGTTGATGCGCTTGACGGTGTGATGGGCCGCGCGATTGACCGTGCGGGCATCCAGTTCCGGATGCTCAATCGTTCCAAGGGCCCCGCCGTGCGCGGGCCGCGTGCGCAAGCCGATCGCAAGCTGTATCGCCAGGCGGTGCAGGATATCCTTGCTGAGCAGGAAAACCTCACCATTCTTGAAGGCGGTGTCGAGGACCTGATCATTGATGACCAAAACCGTGTTAAGGGTGTTGTCATCGGTGATGGGTCCGAATACCTGGCCGGGGCGGTGGTGCTGACCACGGGTACCTTCCTCAATGGTTTGATCCATATTGGCGAGAAATCCGAACCGGCCGGTCGTATGGGCGATGCGCCGGCAACCGGACTGTCCGATACGTTGGCAAAATACGAATTCCGATTAGGACGTTTGAAAACCGGAACCCCGGCCCGCCTTGATGGCCGGACCATCGACTGGGCCAGCCTGCAGGAACAGCCGGGCGACACGCCACCCGATCCGTTTTCCTTCCTGACCAAGGAAATCACGGTGCCGCAGATTCCCTGCCACCTGACCTGGACGACCGAAGCGACCCACGAAATTATTCGTGCCAATCTCGACCGCGCGCCGATGTATAGCGGCAAGATCCAAAGCAGCGGTCCGCGCTATTGCCCGTCCATCGAAGACAAGGTCGTGCGCTTCGCCGAGAAAAATCAGCATCAGATTTTCCTTGAGCCCGAAGGCCTCGATGATTCGACGGTTTATCCGAACGGTATTTCAACCTCGCTTCCCGAAGACGTTCAGCTTGCCATGCTGGCCACCATTCCGGGTCTGGAAAAGGTCGAGATTTTCCGTCCGGGCTATGCGGTGGAATATGACTTCGTCGATCCGCGCGAGTTGCGCCATACGCTGGAAACCAAGAAGGTCGCAGCCCTGTTCTTTGCTGGTCAGATCAATGGCACCACTGGCTATGAAGAAGCCGCCGGGCAGGGGCTGATTGCCGGTGTGAATGCTGCCCTGATTGCCGGTGGAACTGAGCGCGAGTTTGTTCTGGATCGCGCCGATGCCTATATCGGCGTGATGATCGATGATCTGGTCACCCTTGGCACGCGCGAGCCGTATCGCATGTTTACCTCACGAGCGGAATACCGCCTGATGCTACGCGCCGATAATGCCGATCAGCGTCTGACGGATCGCGGTCTTGATATTGGCTGCATCGCATCGATCCGTGAACAGGCGTGGGGTGCCAAGAAATTGGCCCTGAATGCTGCCAAGACCGAAGTATCTGAACTGACCGAAACCCCGAATGGTTTGGCCAAGTTTGATATCAAGATCAATCAGGATGGCGTGCGCCGGTCGGCCTATGACCTGCTGGCCTATCCCGATATTGATTTCGATACTCTGACCAAGGTCTGGCCGCAGCTGGGTGCCCTTGATCCGGCGATCAAGGAACAGGTTTCGATTGATGCCCAGTACAAAGGGTATCTTGATCGTCAGGCGGCTGACATTGCTGCCTTCCGCCGGGACGAGGAATTGCGCCTGCCGCGCGGGCTTGATTTTGATAAGGTTGGTGGACTGTCGGCAGAGATCCGGTTGAAGCTGAAAGAAATCCAACCGGAAACCATCGGGGCAGCATCGCGCATTCCCGGCGTTACCCCGGCAGCGGTCACCGCGCTGCTCGGTCATATCAAAAGCCACAAGCACCAGACCGCGACTGCAACCCGCACCGCCTGATCGGTCGGTGCATATCGTGGGCCTGCAAGCACATATATATAAAGTGTCGATAACCGACACATCCGACCCAAATTCAGACACCCGGCCAAGCCATTGGCCGGGTGTTGTCGTATCGGGATTCTCCGTCCCGGAAACCTGACTGTGATTGTGTCCGTCTGCACGGATATACAGATGGGACCATGAACGTGGGCGAGCAGGGGTAGGCTGGACCTACACTCTCGTTACATTGATCTCTGCCGAGTCGCCGGGGATTGTCTCGGCGGATCGGTACGACTCGGCTGACGACGGACGGTCGGGGTACAAACTTCCTCGATTATGCGGTGAAATTGACCCGGTGCGATCCATTTTGATGGTGGGAATGTTTCACGTGAAACATTCGACGCTGTTTTGGGGTGTTTTATCACATCCGACGCGGGCAAAAACACAAAACCGTAAAAATCAAGACTGGAGTGTTTTTGTGGCTCGGCCTATAAATCAAATATGCAAACAATTTCCACACCCGTAAAAACCTGGTTCGAGCAGGATTTGAATGTTTCACGTGAAACATTGGACCGACTGAACCAGTATGCAGACCTCGTCGTGAAGTGGCAGCCACGGATTAATATCGTCGGCGCCAGCACGGCCGAAGACGTTTGGGGACGTCATTTACAGGATTCCGCACAGCTTTGGCCGTATCTTGAGGACATCGCCGCAACCGGCAAAATCGTTGATTTTGGATCGGGTGCCGGCTTCCCGGGTATCGTTCTGGCGATCCTTGGGGCCAATAACGTCACCCTGATGGAATCCAACACCAAAAAAACCGTCTTTCTCATGGAAGCTGCCCGGGTGTGCGGTGTGCTGGGTCAGACCGAAATTGCCCGCGAACGGATTGAGGCTGCGGCACCACGCCAGGCCGATGTGATTACGGCGCGCGCCTTTGCGCCCTTGCCCAAGCTTTTGGAGCTGGGGCAGCGCCATTTGAAAGACGGTGGCCATTATGTGTTGCTAAAGGGACGTGCCTTTGAGGATGAGCTGGCGGACGCACGGGACGCTGGTTGGACATTTGATGTAACCACGCATGCCAGCCTGGTCGATCCGGACGGTGTCGTGATGATCTTAAAAGGAGTGGGCCGGTGACGGATGTTATTGATTTGCCGCTTTCGACGAAATCAGAGGGTGCCAAGGCCGGGGATAGAAATCATCGTCCGCGCATCATCGCCGTGGCCAACCAGAAGGGCGGTGTTGGCAAGACCACCACAACGATCAATCTGGCAACCGCACTGGCGGCGGTGAACCAGCGGGTTCTGATTGTCGACCTTGATCCGCAGGGCAATGCCAGTACCGGTTTGGGCCTGCGTCCGTCCGACCGCGAAATCAGTTCTTATGATGTGCTGATTAATGGCAACACGCTTGAAGAGGCACGCAAGGAAACCACGATCCCGCGGCTGAGCATCGTGCCGTCGGGCATGGACCTTTCGGGGGCGGAGATCGAGCTGGTTGATTTCGAACGTCGCGAGACGCAGCTTAAAGATTCGCTCGGTAAATTGCCGCAGGATGTTGATTACGTCCTGATCGACTGCCCGCCGTCTCTGGGTCTTTTGACCCTGAATGCGCTGGTGGCATCCGATGCGGTTCTGGTGCCGTTGCAATGTGAATTCTTTGCCCTTGAAGGGATCAGCCATCTGGTCCGCACCATCAAGCGGGTCAAAAAGGCGTTCAACCCGAACCTTGAAATTCAGGGCATTGTCCTGACCATGTATGACAAGCGCAACAACCTGTCAGCCCAGGTGGCCAATGATGTGCGCGATTATTTCGGGGATGTTGTGTATCGCACGGTGATTCCGCGCAATGTGCGCGTTTCCGAAGCACCGAGCCACGGAACGCCGGTGCTGGTTTATGACATGAAGTGCCCGGGTTCACGGGCCTATTTGAATTTGGCGAGCGAAGTCCTGAAACGCGAAGGGGTAAAAGCATGAGCGAAGCAAAAAAACGCGGCTTGGGAAGGGGACTGTCTGCACTTCTGGGTGAAGAGGACGAAGAAGTTGCTGTTGCCGCCAGTGGCGATAGCGCCGAAGCGGCCCATCCGGGACCGGGCGGGACGACGCAGCATATTGCGATTACTGATCTGAAACCGTCACCGTTTCAGCCGCGCAGTAACTTTGATGATGACGCGATTGATGATCTGGCGGCATCGATCCGCGAAAAAGGCATCATTCAGCCGATTCTCGTACGTGCATCGTCAACGGGTGAAACCACCTATGAAATCATTGCCGGTGAGCGTCGCTGGCGTGCGGCACAACGTGCACAGCTTCATGAAGTGCCGGTCTTGGTGCGCGAATTTGATGACCGCGAAACGGCCGAAATTGCCCTGATTGAAAACCTGCAGCGTCAGGATCTGTCGCCGCTGGAAGAGGCCGAAGGCTATAACCGCCTGATGAGCGAATTTTCCCACACGCAGGAAGCACTTGGCCAGGCACTGGGCAAAAGCCGTAGCCATATTGCCAACAGCCTGCGTTTGCTGGGCCTGCCGGCACCAATCAAGCAGATGCTGTCTGACAAGGTTCTGAGCTCTGGCCATGCGCGTGCGCTTTTGGGCGCAGAAAACGCGGTCGAGCTTGCCGGTCAGATCGTCAAGAAGGGCTTGAACGTTCGTCAGGCCGAAAAACTTGTCAAAACCGATGGCGGCAAGGCCACGCGTCCGAAGAAGTCATCGGGTAGTGCAGCAGCCGAAAAAGACCCAGATACGGTAGCTCTGGAACGTGACCTTAGCAATATGTTGGGGTTGGCGGTCAATATCGACTTTGACGGGGCGTCTGGCAAAATCTTGATCCGGTATGACACGCTTGAGCAGCTTGATGACATCCTGCAGCGCCTGACCCATGGAAAGGCAAGTGAACTTGGCGAGGATGAGGTCGCGGTGAGTTCGGCGGATGGCGATGAGAACGAATTCGATTCGATGTTTATCGAAGATGACGACTCGGACGATGATCTGACCGCAGAACTTGAAACCATTGCCGATGCGACGCTTCCCGAAGGCGAAGACGATGATTTCGTAATTGAAGGGCCCGAAGGCGATGATCCGATCGAAAGCGAAGAAGTCAGCGAAGAAGCGCTTGATGATCTGATCGCCGAGGAGGTTACAGATGGCACGGGAAAAAAGCCGTAACCAGAACCAGCATGAAAGATCTTGATCGCGAAAAGATCGATCAACTCAAGAAGCTTAAAGAAGAAGATGCGAAATCACGCCGGGGATCGGTAGAGGTTAAGCGGATTCTTTAAGACGTTCTTGTGCCTTTTATCGGGCTATGGGTCCGTCTGATCTTTGTAGGCATGTCGCATCGCGTGGCATGCCTATTTTCTTGAGGACGTCACGAGAGGAGCGGGTGGTTAGCGCCGGACCTGTTTCTGACGGGCGACCGCGACCTTGATCATGGCGCGGTGCGCGATGGTTTCCGGGATTGCCAAGCCGCTTTTGCAGTCCTTTTCGGCCTCGAGCAGGATTTGCAAGGCACGCTGCAGGTTGTTGACCGCCCAGTTATTGAGGTTGGCGCGGAACTGATCGGCGGCCTTGAAAAACAGGGGCGGGCGCAGTGATTTCATCGCCTGGTTGGCGTCCATTCCCTGAGACACCTGTCCTTTGACCAGATGCAGCTTCTGGAAATAGCTGATCATCATGCGAAGGGCCCCGACCGGGTTGAGGCCTTCTTCGACCAGCCGGGTGAGCGCGGCATCCAGATTGACGACATTGCCCTGTGAAACTGCCTGAATGACATCGTCATAGTGTCGAGCGGAACTGTCGCCAACGCAGGCCATGGCGTCTGCCAGCGTGACCTGACCGTCCTTAAGCGCATAGAGGGCGAGCTTTTCAAGTTCGCTTCGCGAAATCATGCGGTCCGAGCCGAGATTGGCGACCAGATAGCTGGTGGCATCGCGGTCAATGCGCAGTTTGTGTTCTTCCATGATCGAATGGATCAGGCTTTCAATATCGCGCGCGCCGTCGGCATAGCAGGGCAGGGCCATGCCATTGCCGGCCTTTTCAACTGCCTGGCGCAGTTTGGAACGGGTTGGAAGGCTTCCGGCCTCAATGACAATCAGGGCATCGCCGGCCGGATCACCGAGAAAATCGGCAATGACAGGGGCCTGTGCATCACCAATATCACGGAGTCGGATCACACGCCGCCCGCCACCAAAGCTCATGGCGGCGGCTTCATCACGCAGACGGCCGGCATCTTCTTTCAGCTGGGCGGTGCCAAGCTCGATGACGCGGAAGGGGTCCTTGAGATCCTCGACCACGGTCTTGGCCAGCCTGATGGCGCGTTCGCGCACAAGGCCTTCGTCCTCGCCATAGATCAGAACGAGCTGGGCCTTCGCATCCGGGGCGCGCAAGAAGTTTTCAACCTGTGCTGCCTTGAGCTTCATGATGCGCCTTGTGGTTCTTTAGAGGATTAGTGTGAGTCGCGTGAACTGAGAAGGTTATTGTGAGCGCAGGCCAATCGCGACTTGGTTGGCCAGTTGCTGTGCCAGATTGCGTGCGGCATCCTTGCGTGCAGCATCTTCGGCCTCGATGCTGGCGAAATCCGAATCGACGATATTGTAGCTGGTTCGGGCGCGGACCGTACCGCTCCGGAGTACTTTGGTATCCGATCTACGTGTCACGGCATAGGTCGCGATAATCTGATAGTCGGCGATGGTTGCTTCGTTGTCCTTGGTGAAGCCCTGTTCACTTGTCGATTCGGTCAAGGTAACGCTCAGGTCATAAAGAGGGTTTAAACTTTGCCCGCGCGGGGTGAGGGTTTCAAGCAGGGCATTGCGGGTTAATTGACCGACCCGATCATCGATCAACTCGACTTTTACTTGCGCCATATTTGCAGCGGTCTGGTAGTCATCACCCGCCGTTGCATAGAGCGGGCGAAATCCGCAGGCACTGAGGGTTGTCAGGGCCACAAGTGCGAGAATCGGAGCAATCGCGCGCAATGTCATTCAATCAAACCTTCTTTGTCTTTGGTACCGGACCTGCCGAGTGGATCATGATCAATCCGTCCCTGACGCCACAATAGTTCGGTTCCGATAAAAGGGCAAAACAGACTTAGACTGTTCAGGAAGGAAATATAGAGCCCATCATTTTCTGGCGCGTGTTGCACCTCTTTAAACATCTTGCGCAACTCAGCCACAGCCAGATTGTTCTTGCCGTTCTGCACGGCATCACTTACCGCATCTCGGGTTTGAAAGGCTGTCGCATCATATTTCGGACGTGATTGCGTTTCGCGCCAGACATCCCGCAGCCAGCGCCAATGGCCAATCAGGCTATGTTGCGTCAGGTGTAGGGGGCGGCTTGCCGGGACATCGGCAAGCAGTGCGAGTGTCATGATATCAAGGCCGACTTCCCGATAGAGCTGTTCGCCCTCTTGTGCGATCCCCTCGCTCGTAACTTTGGCCGAGTGTCCGGGCATCGCATCAGAACTCTCGGAACCTTCGGCCGCGTGTTGAACAACAGATCCGCAGAGCACAGCGCGGAATGTACCCAGACTCTTGTGCATCGCTTCAAACAGCTCATGACGCTCGGCTGATACAAGAAACCCCCATTCGCGTTGCAGCGCATGGGGGTTGTATTCTGGCGATATGTAAGGTGTGCCTTTCGACATTAACCTTATTCGGCCGTTGCACTATCAATGCGAAGCTGACGTGCACGAGTGAGAATGGCATCTTCCATGGAGGTTACCGTTCCCGGCTCAACAACTGCGTCCTGCCACTGGTTGGGACCAACACTGACCTGGCGGAAGACGGAAACCTTGATGGCATCTGAACGAAGCGCGGTACCAAGGATGTAGGCGGTCAGCTTGAAACGCTCGTCCGGGGACTCGGGCGGTGTGTACCAGTCGGTAATGATGACGCCGCCAAACGGGTCTGCAGAATTAAGTGGCATGAAGGAGAGCGTATCAAGTGAGGCACGCCACAGGAAGCTGTTCACGCCAATCCCTGAACCACCGCCTTGCTGCGCGTCTTCTCCACCAAAAATATTGAGCCCTTCGGAGCCAAACAGACCGCCGCGTTCTTTTTCGTCGGCGCGTGTCATGGTTCTCCCGTTGACTCGCTCGTCCGTATTGGCCGATCCCGGAAACTGATCATAATCAACGCTGCCATAGGAACATCCGGCCAGCACCAAAACGATTGCCGCCGCAGAAATCTGCGATTTGAACGAAGAAAAGGTTATCATTTCCGGCCTTTAGACAAATGTACTTCAGAAGCAGAACCATATTTTGCAGCGAATATAGGGTGGAATTTCACGATGAGCAAAGAAAACCGGTGTGTTTTTTTTGCCACAGTCGAGCGGCAATGTGCCATTTTGGTCACAGCTTTGGTTGACGCGGCAGATATTTAGTGGCTCCATCCTTTTCGAACCGGGCGGCAAAAGCTGTCCAAATATTTGTATTGCGTAAAACGCATTCAAAGACGTTGAGGGAAAAGATGAAAAAGATTCTGGTAGCTTCCAGCGCACTTGTCGCTGTTGGTTTCGCAGGCGCAGCTCAGGCTTCTGAGCCGATCAGCCTGTCCGTAGGTGGTTATATGGAACAGTGGGCCGGTGTTGCTTCGCAGGACAACGCATACGAGTCCCGTAACGCTTTCCAGTCTGACACCGAAGTTCACTTTGCTGGTTCGACCACGCTTGATAACGGCATCGAAGTCGGTGCGAAAATCGAACTCGAAGGCGAAGAAGCTGCTGGTGCACAGGTTGACGAACAGTACCTGTACGTCAACGGTGGTTTCGGTCAGATCAAACTCGGCGCCGAAGATGGCCCGCAGACCGATATGCTCACCGTTGCTCCGTCGACCGGTCCGGTCAACGCTCAGGATGGTGACCTTGGCAACTGGGTAAGCCTTTCTGACGCAAACATCACCGCCAACATCTATGGCTACAGCGATGCCAAGAAAGTAACCTACTACACCCCGGTTCTCGGTGGTTTCCGTGCAGGTCTTTCTTACACCGATGACGACACCTCGGAGCACAACGACACCGCTACCGCTGGTGACGCACGTTATGCTGTTGGCGTAGAATACATCGGTGATTTCGATGCCGTTTCGGTTAAAGTTTCCGGTATGGCTGAAGGCGATGCCGACGATGGCCGTAACTACCATGTTGGTGCAAACGTTGGCTTCGGCGCATTCACCGTTGGTGGTTCATATGGTGCCGCAAACAGCGAATACCTCGATGGTGGCGCTAACGCAACCAACGGCGATGCTTTCGGTTATGACTTCGGTGTTGGCTACGCAATGGACGCCGCAACCGTAACCCTCACCTACTTCTATGGTGAAGACGAAAACGGTTCGGCAACTGCTGAAGACAGCCTTTCCAACCTGCACCTCGGCCTGAGCTACACCCTCGGCGCTGGCGTGACCTGGAAGTCCTCGGTCTTCATGTTCGACAACGAGCGTGGCACGACGGCTGCTAGCGACGACAACGACGGTTATGGTGCCGTTACCGGTCTCGCACTGTCCTTCTAATCCTCTCTGGATTAGTTGAAGAATTGAAGGGGGCGGATATCCGCCCCCTTCTTTTTTGTGCCTAATTTAATCGTATTTGATGTCAAAACGGCTTTCCGTAACCACACAATGTCGCGTTGTTGTCAGAACGCTCGACGATCCACCTCCTCGTGGTTCGCCCTCCATTTCCTGCCTCTCCCTCCCGATCATGGTTAGCGTTGGTCGGTTTTCCCAACAATCCCGGCTATTATACAGTGACACTCGCAAAGCTGTGCCAAGCCGGTTTTAGCTCCTCTGCGTGAGATCGCTCGCGTAGCGAAAGACCAAAGGGTGCTAAATCTAACTGTTTCATGAGTTGCCAAGCTTGATTTCTGTGTGGGTTAACGTCGCTTGTGATAAGTGACTGGAAGTCACAATAGGTGACAGGTCAGACAAAGAACAGTTGAGGGGAAAGTTGTTAATGGCTAGTCGGCATATGTAGATAGAGACTGAACACAGTAAATAGAAGGCTTATAGAGATGTTGTGTTGCAAATGAGCAACGGTGCATCATTTAAGTGACATTTAGTCATTTATAGTAATTGACCAACGGTCACCTTGAGTGTTTTATCACCCTCGACAGATTGAAGGGTCGCTCGGTTCATCCCTTCACTCCATCAACGTCATTCTATTGAGGGTTAAGATGAAAAAGATTCTTTTTGCTTCCAGCGCGCTCGTCGCTGTTGCCGCTGCAGGCACCGCACAGGCTTCTGAGCCGATCAAACTTTCGGTCGGTGGTTACATGGAACAGTGGGCTGGTGTCGCTGACCAGGATGTTGGCGAGTCCAAAAACGCCTTCCAGTCCGATACCGAAGTTCACTTCTCCGGTGCGACCACGCTTGATAACGGCATCGAAGTCGGTGCAAAAATCGAACTCGAAGGTGAAACCTCGGGCGATCAGATCGACGAACAGTATCTCTATGTCAGCGGCGGTTTTGGCCAGGTTCGTCTTGGTAAAGATGACAGTGCTGCGGACGCAATGGGTGTGACTGCACCGTCCGTCGGTCCGGTTGGTGTCAACGATGGCGACCTGACCAACTGGGTTGACGCGTACCTGATCGACACCGTTCCGTCGAGCGGCGACCAGAACCGCCTGACCTACTACACCCCGGTCTTCGGTGGCTTCCGCCTTGGTGCATCTTATGCAGATGACAGCCAGCGTAACGGTTCGAACAACTATAACGGCACCGATGGCAACGGCGACGAAATCGTTTCCGCAGGTGTTGAATTCCGTCATGACTTTGACGGTATTGCGCTTGGTGTTTCCGCAACCGGTGAAAACTGGGGTGAAGGCAACTGGTATGGCCTTGGCGCGACCGTTGGCTTTGGCAACTTCGTAGTTGGTTCTTCCTGGGGCCACATCGAAGACGATTACGCACAGGGCGAAAACTCCCGCACTGCTGGCGACACCGACAGCTACGACATTGGTGTTTCCTATGCAATGGACGCAGCGACCGTTTCGCTGTCCTATGCATACTCCGAGTATGGCAACCGCACCGACGGCAGCACCACCACTTCTGGTGAAATCAGCACCGTTGACCTCGGCATGGCCTATACCCTTGGCGCAGGCGTAGCATGGAAATCGTCGATCTTCTGGTTCGATGACGAAGCCGACAGCGCAAACATCGCCGACAATGACGGCTTTGGTGCGGTTACCGGTCTCGCACTGTCCTTCTAATTCTTCGGAATTATGCAAGGTTTCGAAAGGGTGGCTTCGGCCACCCTTTCTTTTTGCCTAAGTGAGCCTTGGGCCCAAGAGATAACGGCACAAAATCAGGCGTCAGGTAAGCCCCAGATCCTGGGCGATTGCTGTGGCAATCGCAGCGCGCTGATCATGCAGCTTTGCAACGCAAGGTACCGGGGTATCCGTGATAAGGGCCCGCGCAAGATGTGGATCGCTTTTTTCAGGAATGTCAGGCAGTGCGGAGATGGGGAGATCAAGACTGCCCATACAGCCGATCTTGCCATCAGGTGTCGCACGCAGTTTTGCCAGCCCACACGGGGCGGTGCAGTGCGGTCCTTCGAAATCACTTTGCCAGACGCGCAGGTTTTTGTGGCGTCCTTGCAGGGTCTTGGCGTCAGCAGAACTGTAAATGCCAAATCCCGGTGTCTGGAACAGTTTGGAGATATGAGCCGGGCCGCTATCGGCCACGACAAGATAATCCTGTTGTCCGACAAACGTGACCAGGTCACCAATCGTTTTGAAGCCCTCAAGGATGCGAATGTTTTTGCCTGACAAGGCGCCAAGGGCTGTCTTATAGGCCTTCATCACCCCCTGATAGGCATTCAGAACAATGGTGATTTCGTAATCCTGTTTGGACAGCATGGCGGTGATTTCGCTGATCAGTTTGGGTGGTAGCGTGCGCAGTGGCGATGACGCCATCGGGACAATGCCGATCTTAAGTCGCGTTTCTGTTGGTAGATGCCGTTCTTCAAGCGGTATGGGCGGAATGCCAAACGCTTCGCAGAGGGCTTCTTCCGGATTGACCGGCATGGTCGCGATATCACGCCAACCTTCCATTTCACTGAGATCAATGACGTGATCAAAGCGTTTGAGCTGTGTGCTTGAGATAAACAGCTGGAAAATCTCGATATCAGGTACCAGCGCAAAGATGTCCGACGCGCTGCCAGCGTTAAGAACCCCGATCCGGATATCTTTAAACTTTTGCTTGAGCGCACGGAAAAACAGCGCCATGCCGACACAATCGCCAAGCGCATCATCGGGGATGAGGAAAAGGACGGATTTTCGCGAGAAATCCGGTTCACCCCAGCTGTCACGTGGCAGGACCTGAAACCGATAGCTGTCTGACTTGATCTTGACCCCGGGCGCGTTCGCCAGAACCTGACGACGCAGCAGGGACGTTGTCCGGGTGACATAGATCGGGCTGTTATCGGATGCTTGTGTCAGGGCAGGACTGACATTGGGCAGACCAAACTGAAACGGTTGTTTGGATGCAAAACGGGTGAATTTCTTGCGGGATGGGTGTGGGGCCCGGGGCATTTTGCGGGAGAACTCCGGTCAACGGGATGGCGGATGGCTGATACCAGAAAACCCGATCCCGGCGACCGAGGCAAGGGCGGACGTCCGCAGATTTGCGATTGTTTGCGCAGTGATCCCGCCCAGTCCAATCGGGGTCATGCCGGCCTGTTGGCACATCCGGGTCGTTTGGCGGATTTCAGCCCATGACATTGGTGCTGCGCCCGGGTGGCTCCGGGTTGGAAAGATCGGGGAAATCAGGACACCATCGGGGCGAGTTGACTCCGGAAGCAGGGCCAGTTTTCGGATTGTTTGCAGTGAGTGGCAAGCCGAAGTGCGCAAAAACCGAGCCGGGAGTTGCCGATAGATACCCGGGTCTGTGAGCGCGCGGTATTCGGGGAAATGCAGGCCATCGGCATCGAGCCTGAGCGCGAGCCCAACGTCATCTGCCACCAGAAAGAGGATACGCCTTGCGCGGCAGATCGCGCGCAGCCTTGTTCCGAGTTTCGCGCGCTGTGGATGATCGTAATGGCGAAAAATGACCATGCTGTCGCTTGGCAGGGCGCGGATGGCGGGTTCCGGATCGGGCAATCTTTGGTCATCGGTCATCAGCACAATCGGCGGAATCGGGCAATTCGGGCCACCATTACGCAGATTGAGCCTGCGTGCCTGCTTTAACAGGGCCTTATCCATTGATACACTCCCGACTTGGCAGCTATACCTGCCGTTCCTGAATGCGTTACCGATGAAGGACCACCCGCCATGAGCAGTCATGATCTGTCATCTGATAAAACCGATGTGGCAGCCAACCTTGCCGAAATCCAGAGCAATATCAATGCGGCATGTGACGTGGCCGATCGTGATCCGAGTGACGTGACGCTGGTCTGTGTCAGCAAAAACCACGATGCGGATCATGTGCGCAAGGCATTGGTGGATGGCCGGCGGGTATTTGGTGAAAACCGTGTGCAGGAAGCGGCCGGTAAATGGCCGGGATTGCGCGCGGAATTCCCCGATATTGAGCTGCACCTGATCGGGCCGCTTCAGACCAACAAGGTCAAGGATGCCTTGGCCCTGTTTGACGTGATCGAAACGGTGGATCGTCCGAAACTGGCCAAGGCGCTGGCCAGGCAGCGCGATAATACTGGCGCCTGCCCGGATCTGTTCATTCAGATCAATACTGGTGAGGAAGAACAAAAGGCGGGAATCGCGCCAAAAGATGCCGATGACTTCATCAAGATGTGTCGCGAAGAGCTTGATCTTCCGATTATTGGCCTGATGTGCATTCCCCCGGTGGACGAAGAGCCGGCCCCGCATTTCACCCTGCTTGGCAAGATCGCCGATCGCCATGGTTTGAAAATCAAGAGCATGGGCATGAGCGGTGATTACGAGGCCGCGATCCGGTTTGGCGCTACCCATGTGCGGGTTGGCACGGCTATTTTCGGATCCCGAGGCTATTAAACGGCCTTTGGGGCGATATTTTGGCTGTCTAATCTGTTTTCGAGGCAAAAAACTGCAAAAACGCGTGCGTTTCAGG
Source organism: Thalassospira sp. MCCC 1A01148 (assembly GCF_001613795.1). Classification (GTDB taxonomy): domain Bacteria; phylum Pseudomonadota; class Alphaproteobacteria; order Rhodospirillales; family Thalassospiraceae; genus Thalassospira. The sequence goes on along the minus strand of NZ_LPVZ01000020.1, from coordinate 1,268,835 downwards.
CGGTTTTTACGCATTTAACGAGGGTTTCTGCAGTTTGCCCCATGCTGTGGATAATCGGCCCAAAGACATAGACGCAGCAACCCGACATCCGTGACAAAAAAATCCCGCATCGCCGGGATTTTCTTTTTTCAGGTCCTAAAACCATCGTCTGATCAGGGGATCAGCTTGTAGCCACCCGGTTCGGTAATCAGGATCGCTGCGTTTGACGGATCCTTTTCGATCTTCTGGCGCAGGCGATACACATGCGTTTCGAGCGTATGAGTCGTTACACCGGCGTTATAGCCCCAGACTTCATCAAGAAGGGTTTCGCGGCTGACCGGTTTGTCGCCCGCCCGGAACAGGAATTTCAGGATCGAGGTTTCCTTTTCCGTCAGGCGGACTTTTTTCTCGGTCGCGGTTTCGATCAGGATTTTCGCACTGGGCTGGAAGCTATAGGGGCCGATAACAAAGACGGCATCCTCGCTTTGTTCATGCTGGCGGATATGGGCGCGAATACGGGCCAAAAGCACATTCAGGCGGAACGGTTTGGTGACATAATCATTGGCACCCGATTCCAGGCCCAGAATGGTGTCCGAATCGCTATTGGCACCGGTGAGCATGATGATCGGTGATTTGACATTGGCGCGACGCATCAGCTTGCAGACATCACGGCCATCCATATCGGGCAGGCCAACATCAAGCAGGATCACATCGAAATAGGAATCCTTGGCAAGATCGAGCGCTTCCTTGCCGCTGTTGGCAACCACGCATTCGAAATCTTCATGAAGTCTGAGCTGTTCCGTCAGAGACTGGCTGAGCGCTGCATCGTCCTCAACCACCAGAACCTGTTTACCTGTCGACATTCACCATCCCTTGCTGCTTGTCAGATCCGCCGTCATATCCGGGGTCTGCGCCTGATGTTGATTTTACCGGGTTGTTTTAGTGGCGCTTTCGGGTCCGGCCCGCCATATATGCAGTATGCATTGTTAAACCTGACCACAGGATCAGCATCTTAAGTTGTATTTTCAAGAACAAACTGTTTTCGCATTGGTCCTTTAACTCCTGACCAACCCGGATTAGGTAGTAGGGGCGATTTGTCTAAAACGTGATGTCGTAAAATCTTGAAAGATGCGCGTCTTCCTGCGATTTTGCGCATCACCAATTGCGCCGCCTGATGCGCTTATATGAATTAAACCGGGTCTTTATCCAGCCCCATAGCCACCAGATCGCGATGTTGTGATCACAAAGACAAGATGCCGATGACCCAAAGCTCCGCCGTGACGGCCCAAAATGACAGCAATCTGATCCCGGCGACCGATCTGGTGACGGTTTCCCGCGCTGTGGCAGATTTGCGCCGTGGCGAGATCGTTCTGGTTCAGGGGCACGACAATGGCGAAGCCCACAGTGTGGCGGTGATTGCGGCGGAGCCGCTTTCCCAGCATGGTCTGGAACGTCTGTGCGACATCGCCGGAAACGATACAGCACCAGCAATTGTGATCCCGCGTGTGCGCGCCAAATCGCTTGGCCAAGCGTGTAAAAATGACCCGTTCATTGCCTTTGTTAGTGCTACGCAATCGGGCGTGGACGCCGATCGTCTGGGTGAAATTGCCAATCCGTTGCTTGATCTGGATGCGCTTCCCGATGGTGACTGGCGCCCCATCAGCATGGCCGAACATGCCGCCATCCGGTTGGCAAAGCTTGCGCGCCTGTTGCCTGCTGTTGTGACCGTGCCGGTCAGTGCCGATCAGCTTGAAACGCTGGCGCGGGCGCAGAATTTGCTGGTTTTGCAGTCTGAAAGCATCAATGGCTATGAGAATGCCTCTGCCGCATCCTTGCGCCAGGTCAGCGAAGCGCGCGTACCGCTTGAAGATGCCGAAAACGTCACCGTGATTGCGTTTCGCCCGGAAGATGGCGGGCAGGAACATCTGGCGATTGTGATTGATGAACCGGTCCGGGACAAACCGGTGCTTATTCGTCTGCATTCTGAATGCTTTACCGGCGATCTGATCGGGTCGCTGCGCTGTGACTGCGGACCGCAGCTGCGTGGTGCGATTTCGGAAATCGCCAAAAGCGGGCAGGGCGGCGTTGTGCTTTATCTGCGTCAGGAAGGGCGTGGCATCGGGCTTGTGAACAAGTTGCGCGCCTATGCCCTGCAGGATCGGGGGTTTGATACCCTTGATGCCAACGAGGAACTTGGCTTTGACGCCGATGAGCGCGTGTATCGCCCGGCAGCCGAAATGCTGCGTCAGATGGGCTTTGAAAGTGTGCGGTTGTTGACCAATAACCCCGAAAAGCTGACCGGGCTTGAAAGCTGGGGTGTTACGGTTTCCGAGCGTGTCCCGCACAAATTCCCGTCCAATGGTCATAACGAGTTTTATCTGCAGACCAAAAAGGACCGGGCGGGCCATTTGTTCTAAGCCGCTCTTATAAGCTGCGAGTCTTGAAGATGCCGATGCTACCCGGCAGAAGATTCCGACAGGCAAGTCTGGCGAAATTCTTTCCCAAGAAAATTACGATAATTCAAAGCGTTAGCGCGCACTAAAACTGGCACTCCTTTTGCAAAATAGATCGCAAGAGGAGGACAGACATGTCGATTGGTGAGAATTGGCGGCAAATTTCGCCCGGTAACGTATCTGGTGGCGCAGGTGGCGCGAACGGTCTGGCAGACAGCAAGTTTGCCCAGTCCAATGCGGCCGATCAATTGTCGGGCAACGGCGAAGGCCGGACATTCTCGCAATACATGTTTGGCGAGGACGGTTTCGAGTTCACCGATGTCCTCGATGTGATCAATCCTTTGCAACATATTCCCGGTGTCGGGATGATATATCGCTCGCTCACCGGGGACGAGATCGGCAATGGCGCGCGCGTCGCGGGCGGTGGTCTGTTTGGCGGGGTGTTTGGCCTTGCCGGTGCGGCAATTGATGCTGTGGTGGACGCCGTCACGGGTGACGATACCGGCAGCCACGTCATGGCCTTTGTTGAAGACAGTTTTGGCGGCAGTGGCATCGACGATGGAACGGCGGTGGCTGATGCGACGGCTGCAACCAAAAACCCGCAGACAACCGTGGCGCAAAACGGTGCCTATCAAGGCGATCTGGTTCTGCCATGGATGAACGGCTATCAGGCCAACCCGGCCAGTACGGCCGAACAGGCGACCATCGTGCAGTCCGCCCCGACCACACCGGTTGATCAGACTATGCTGGCCTCGGCCGATGCCGTGGGCAGCGTTGGCGTTCGGGCATCGGATTTGAATGTGCCGTGGGCGCAAGGTATGCAGGCGACGCAGGGCGTGCAGGCAACCCAGGTTGCGCAAGCCAGCCAGAATCCGGCAAACCCGACAGCCGCCGCATCCCAGCCGTCCGCGCAACCCGAGGCGGAACTTGCCTTGGCTTCTGCCGCAGCGACCCAGGCATCCGATCCGGCAGAACTGACTGTTGCCATGGCCTCGGCCGGAACCACCAACCCGGTTTCGACTCTGAGCCAGACCATATCTTCAAGCTCGGCTGCGAACGAACCGGTGCGTCGTCCGACTCCCAAAGATGCTGATACCGTCTGGGGACGAGCAGCAAGCAGCGGGAGATTCAGCCGCCAGACCAATCAGTTTGCCATTTCTGCTGAAATGGCGGCCCATGAAACCAAGTATGCCAAGATAAACGCGGTGAAGGCCGAAGCTGCTGAACGAAAAGCGTCCGAAATTCAGACGACGTCAGCGGATGGCACGCCCCTTTCGGCGGCTGAAATGGCCGCGCGCTTTAACGCCGCCCTTGGCCGTGACAAGGCCCAGACCATGGCCGCAGATGCGGTTGCCGGCAACAATGCCGTCGCCGATGATCGCCCGGCAAAGGCCTATGGCGGATATGATGTTGCCAATGCAAATCGTGAGGGCGGATCTGCCATGCCGGCCAGTGCGCCAGCTGAAGATGATCCTGCCAACCATCCCCTGTTGCAGCAGGCGACGAGTAACATGAACGGCGATGCCCCGGTGGGGGCATGGTTCAGCCAGACGATGATGGATGGCCTGAAAAAATATCAGGCGATGCAGCAGAACCCGACACAGTCTGGAAACGCCATCTGATAAGCCACGTTTCGAAATCAAAACAAAAAAGCCCGCCGGGTTCAACCGGCGGGCTTTCTGATATTCAGATCGTTTATGCGCGATCAGCCATTCAGGAAACCGACGATTTCCTTGACCTCTTTGAGGATCGGCTGGGCGATGGTGTCAGCCCGTTGCGCGCCCTTGGCCAGAACGGAATCGATATAGGCCGGATCGGCTTTCAGACGTGCCATTTCCTCGGTAATTGGTGCCAGATTTTCGACAACCACGTCGGTCAGCGCCTGTTTGAAGCCAGAGAACTGGGTGCCGCCATGTTCTGCCAGAACCGCATCGACCGTGCTGTCGGTAAGCGCAGCATAAATGGTGATCAGGTTCTTGGCTTCCGGGCGGCCTTCAAGACCGGCGGCCTCGGATGGCAGCGGCTCCGGATCGGTTTTTGCCTTGCGGATCTTTTTGGCCAGCGTTTCGGCATCATCGGTCATGTTGATGCGTGACATGTCCGATGCATCGGACTTTGACATCTTTTTCGAGCCGTCACGCAGTGACATCACACGCGTCGCCGGACCCAGGATCAGGGGTTCGGGCTGCGGGAAGAAGCCTTCGACCTCGTAATCGGTGTTGAATTTCAAGGCGATGTCACGTGCCAGTTCAAGGTGCTGCTTCTGGTCTTCGCCGACCGGTACATGGGTCGCCTTGTAGGCAAGAATGTCAGCCGCCATCAGGCTCGGATACGCGTAAAGACCGAGCGACGCGTTTTCGCGATGCTTGCCCGCCTTTTCCTTGAACTGGGTCATGCGGTTCATCCAGCCGATGCGCGCGACACAGTTAAAGATCCAGGCCAGTTCGGCATGGGCGGAAACCTGGCTTTGGTTAAACAGCACCTGATTTTCCGGATCAATGCCCGAAGCAATCATGCTGGCCGCCAGTTCGCGAATGTTGGAACGCAGTTCCTTGGGGTCTTGCCAGACCGTGATGGCATGCATGTCGACCACGCAGAAGATGCATTCATATTTCTTCTGCAGTTCGACCCAGTTGCGGATCGCGCCAAGATAGTTGCCAAGGTGAAGGTTACCGGTGGGCTGAGCGCCCGAAAACACACGTTCCATAACGTCGTCGTCCATTTCAATCTATGTTTAACAGGGCCTGCATACTCCGCCAGGTTTTGGACACCCGCCGGCGGACGAGCATGCAAGCAAACAGCGCGCGAGTTTAGGGTCTGGCCCGATTTGGTCAAGCTGCTTGTCTGGAAACGTGTCGATTAATTGCGATCAGGCGGGTTTTCCGCGTGTAGGGCCAAGAACCGATAATCTGACAGGAATGGCAGTCGTTCTAATTTCTAAATCCAAGAAAAACCCCGTCGCGCGGGTCGGCATCACGTGCAAGGGGTTAGACGCAGGAGTTGGCAATTAGAACGACTGTCCTTTGGATCAATCAGATTGGCACGGGCTACTTTGTCGCAAATCCTTGAAAGATATGTATCTTCCTGCGGTTTTGCTTCGCGTATCCGCACAAATCTGATTGACCATTCCCGCCAGATTATCGGTTCTTGGCCCTGAGCGTCGCCTTGAGCTCGGAAAAGCTGGTCGCGCCAAGCAGTTGGGCGCTGACCGCATAGACCGCCATGCCCCCGCCAACACAGATCGCCATGGTGATGATGCGTGTGATCGAAAGCGCGTCATTTTGCCAGAAGGCATCAATGGCAAACCAAAGTACCGATCCCATCAGGGCGGAAGCCAGAAGAATGCGCGGCACACGTTTTAAAAGGCGGGCATCAAATGTCAGGTCACCGCGCCGACGCAAAAGGAAGCCAAGCGACATCGCATTGACCCACACCGAGACAGAGGTGGCCGCTGCAATACCGAGATGCCCGAACCATGGCATCAAAACCACGATCAGAACGATGTTGAGCACCATGCAGGAAATGCCAATGCGGATCGGTGTTTTGGTGTCTTCGCGCGCAAAGAAGCCCGGTGCCAGCACCTTGACCAGAACCGAGGCCGGCAAGCCAAAGGCAAAAACGGTCAGCGCCATGCCGGTCATAAGGGTTTCCTCGGATCCAAAGGCGCCGCGTTCAAACAGGACATTGATCACCGGCAGGCCCATGACACCAAGGGCAACCGCCGCCGGCAGGGTCAGAAGGAGGGCGATTTCAATGCCGCGATTCTGGCTATACATGGCGGTTTTGGGATCATCGCCCTGCAATTGGCGCGAAAGCGTCGGCAAAAGGGCGGTGCCAATGGCAATGCCAATTACGCCAAGCGGCAGTTGCTGAACGCGATCGGCGTAATACAGCCACGAAACTGCGCCATCAGATACAAGGGACGCCAGCATGGTGTCGATCAGAAGATTGATCTGATAAACGCCTGCCCCGATCATGCCCGGAATCATGCGTTTGCCCAGAAGCTTGATCCGGTCGTCAACGCGTGGCAGCTGCCATTTGATGGCAAAACCGGCCCGCTTGCAGGCAATCACCATGGCAACGAATTGTGCCACGCCTGCAATCGCGACCCCCCAAGCAAGGGCATGGGCCGGTGTTTCGGTGACCGGTGTCAGGCCAAGCAAGGCACCGATCAGACAGATATTGAGAATGATCGGCGCGGCTGCGGCCGCAGCATAGCGATGAAGCGTATTCATCACGCCTGACATCAGCGCAACGGCGGAAATAAACGCAAGATACGGGAAGGTGATGCGCGACAGTTCGACGGCGAGCGCGAATTTTTCCGGGTCTTCGGCAAAACCCGGCGCAAACACATACATCGCCCAGGGCATCAGGATTTCGATGATTGCGACCAGAAAGCCGGTGATCAGAACCAGCATCGACATGGCGCGCGCAGCAAATTCGCGGGCGATATCCAGACCGCGTTTTTCAATGTCGCCAGCCAGAAGCGGGATGAAGGCTGCGGAAAACGCGCCTTCGCCAAACAGGCGGCGAAACAGGTTGGGGAACTTGAACGCCACGAAGAACGCATCGGCCATGCCCCCGGCACCGAGCATCCCGGCGATCAGAATGTCGCGGCAAAATCCCAGCAAACGGGACAGCAAGGTAAAACCACTGACGGTGGCAATAGAGCGGACAAGCGACATGCGTTGGCGTTCCGAAACAGGGCGTCTGTAAAAAGGCCGACAAGGTGTCTGGCAATTGCGGCGAATTTTGCGGGCGGTCCCGCATGTGTGAGAAAATCTGACAGCCGAAAGTGAAGAAGTCGTAATGACGGGCACTTACAGGCGGCGCTTATATCGCATTTTTGTGAAAGTGATTGAATCAGGTGATTTTTTTGCGGCTCCTGTGACAGCCGTCACAGAAAAAGCGTTGCAGAGGACCTAAATTCGATCTCGCTGAGGATTCGTTGGGACGCGAGCCTCGATATTGGACGGGCGGGGAATACAGGGATCCACCTCAACCTGCTGCACTCCGAGGATTTCGACACCGTGGATAACAGGTCACGCTGTCGGATTTGGTTTTACCCTTCCTCGTCCGTCGCAATTTCCAAAACATAATTCGAGCACCGTACCGGCCAAATTGGTCGGGACAGCCGGATCTGACCCATACCGTGGCGTTGCTGATGGTAGCGCATGGGTATTGGGTCGATCCGGTTTGTGCGCATCTTTTATGCTGAAAGATCGGGATCAGTCGTTGCGAATCGCCTGTGTCAGGGTTTCCTTGACCTGGACAAACTTGGTGCGGCTGTCGATCTTGAGCCCGAACACATCCTTTACATAGAAAACGTCAACCGCGCGCTCGCCAAAGGTGGAAATCCGGGCCGAGGCGATTTGCATGGACAGATCGCGCAGCGCACGTGTGATGTCATAGAGCAGTCCCAGTCTGTCGCGCGCGGTGATTTCAATCACCGTATGGGTGCGGCTGGCCTTGTTGTCGATAATGACATTGGGCTCGACCTTGAACACGGCCGTGCGGTGCTTGTTGTCCTTGGTCTGGCGGCGTTCGATTTCCTGACTGGGGCGAATCTGCCCGGAAATGACCTTTTCCAGGGTTTCGCGCAGGCGTTCGAGTTTGGTGGAGTCGTTAAACGCCTCGCCATTGGTGTCCTGCACGAAAAAGGTATCAAGTGCCATGCCATCGGCAAGGGTCAGGATCTTTGCATCGACCACGTTGGCCCCACACAGCGCCATTGCGCCTGCAATCTGGGAAAACAGGCCGGGATGGTCCGTGCAATGCACAGTGATTTCGGTGGCGTCGATTTCTGTATCGATTCGCACATCGACCGTGATATCGGCCCCGGATTCACGGGCCTTGTGCGTCAGGTGTGCGTGATGAACGTGAATATCGGTATCGAAACTCAGCCAATAGGACGGATAACCGCGCTCGATAAAGTCTTCGATATCCTGTTCCGGCCAGTCTTTCAGCGCATCGCGGAGCGCTGCTTGTGCATTTGCAACGCGCGAATCGCGGCTATCGGCATTCAGACCACCCGAGAGCATGTCATCAGTGGCGTAATAAAGTTCGCGCAGAAGGGTCGCCTTCCAGCCATTCCAGACATTGGGACCGACCGCACGGATATCGGCCACCGTCAGGCACAGCAACAAGCGCAAGCGTTCCTGGGATTGCACCAGATCGGCAAAGGCGCGAATGGTGCTGGGATCATTCAGATCACGCTTGAACGCCGTCAGGCTCATCCACAGATGCGCCTTGACCAGCCAGGCGACCGCCTCGGTATCAGCCGGGGACAGCCCCAGACGCGGGCACAGCTTTTCAGCGACTTCGGCACCCAGTTCGGAATGATCGCCACCGCGTCCCTTGGCGATATCATGCAAGAGCACAGCGACATAAAGGACGCGCCGTGAAATCACCTGACCCATGATGCGGGTCGCGACAGGGGCGTCTTCGGCAAGTTCGCCACTTTCAATCTGATTGAGGATGCCGATGGCGCGGATGGTATGCTCGTCCACGGTATAGGTGTGGTACATGTCATACTGCATCTGGGCAACGACACGCCCGAAATCGGGGATGAAACGCCCCAGAACCCCGGCCTCGTTCATTTTACGAAGCGCAACATCCGGGCTGTCGCGCTGGGTGAGGATTTCAAGGAAAACCTCGTTGGCGTCGGGATCGTTTTGCAGCTTGTGATCAACGTATTTCAGGCTTTGTGTCACCCAGCGGAGCGTTTCGGGGTGAATGCCCACACCGTTTTGATGGGCGACCAGAAACAGGCGCAGGATCTTGATCGGGTCCTTTTTGAAGACATCAAGGCTTTCGACCGTCAGGCGGTCATTGCGCAATTCAAATCCGTCAATTTCCTTGGTGCCAAACAGCTTGCCGGGAAAGCGGATCAGCGGGCGGCGCTGATGGCTTTCTTCAAGGGCGGCACAGAAGATGCGCGTCAGATTCCCGACATGCTTCACCATCAGATAATAGTGCTTCATGAAGCGTTCGACGCCAGATGCCCCGGCATGATCGGTATAGCCAAGCCGTTCGGCAATTTCGCGCTGCATGTCAAAGGTCAGACGGTCTTCTTCGCGATCAGACAGGTAATGCAACCAGCAACGCACCGCCCACAGGAAGTTCTGTGCCTTCAGGAAGCCGCGCGCCTCCTTGCGGGTCAGGACCTTGAGTTCGACCAGCTCCATCGGGGAGTTGACCCGATAAAGGTATTTGCCGATCCAGAACAGGGTATGGAGATCGCGCAAGCCGCCTTTGCCATCCTTGACGTTGGGTTCAACCACATAGCGTGAATCCCCCATTCGCGTATGGCGTTCGTCACGTTCGCCAAGCTTCTTTTCGATGAATTCGATGCCGCTGCCCTTGACCAGCTCTTCGATGAAGCGGGTTCGGAACAGGTGATAGGTTTCTTCATCCCCCCAGACAAAGCGGCTTTCAAGCAGATTGGTGCGAATGGTGATGTCCTGTTTGCCCATGCGCAGGCAATCATCGACCGAGCGCGTCGCATGGCCGACCTTAAGGCCCAGATCCCACAGCATATAAAGGATGAATTCGACAACCTGTTCACCATGCGCAGTCTGTTTGTAGGGAAACAGAAACAGGATATCGACATCCGAATGCGGCGCCATATCGCCCCGGCCATAGCCGCCGACGGCCACCACCGACATGCGCTGTTCATTGGTCGGATTGTGCAGGGGATATTCAAATGTGGTGGCAAAATCATGGATCAGACGCACGATCTGATCCATCAGGAAACTGTTGGAAAAGACCGTGTCCTGCCCGGAATTGCTTTCTTCAAAACGCGCGCGGATAACCGCTCGCCCGGACTCCAGCACCGATTTCAGCTTATTGAGAACGGCGGTGCGCCGCTTGAAACTCTTGAGTGCGGGATCGTTGGCGATGGCCTCAAGCTCGGCAAAGACCTTTTTGCGGTCGATGATTTCGCGCTGCTTTTTGATCTTGTAGGTCACGAGGATCAGTTTCCTTTAAGCGCCCGAAGCCGATATAGCGCATCAAGCGCTTCGCGCGGGGTCATGTTATCGGGATCAAGATCGGTAACCGCATCAAGAACTGCCTTTTGATCCTCAGACAGGGCGGGGGTGTTTGCACGTTCTTCCTTGGCGGCTTGCTCGATCGCAACCGCAAACAGTGGCAGGTCATCTGCCAGTTTGGAAACAGCGCCCCCCTGTTCGCCCTTTTCTAGGGTCTTGAGAACCTGTTCGGCGCGCTTGATCACGGGTTTTGGCAGACCGGCGAGCTGGGCGACATGAATGCCATATGACCGATCGGCACTGCCAGCGCCAACTTCATGAAGGAAGACGACCTCGCCCTGCCATTCCTTGATCAGCATGGTATGGCACGACAGGTGTTTGAGCTTGGCAGCCAACGCGGTCAGTTCGTGATAGTGGGTGGCGAAAAGACCACGACACTGGTTGATTTCATGCAGGTTTTCAACCACGGCCCAGGCAATCGACAGGCCATCAAAGGTCGCGGTGCCACGCCCGATTTCATCAAGGATAACCAGCGAACGATCTGTTGCCTGATTAAGGATCGATGCGGTTTCGACCATTTCGACCATGAAGGTGGATCGCCCGCGTGCCAGATCATCGGCCGCGCCAACACGCGAAAACAGCCGGTCAATCACCCCGATATGGGCCTTGGCCGCCGGAACGAACGCGCCGATCTGGGCCAGAACCGCAATCAATGCATTCTGGCGCAGGAAGGTCGATTTACCAGCCATGTTCGGACCGGTGATCAGCCACAGGCTTTGTTCATCTTCAAGGCGGCAGTCATTGGCGACAAAGGGTGCGTCGCCATTTTCGCGCAAGGCGGCCTCGACCACCGGATGGCGGCCAGCGGTGATGTCAAAGGCAAGGCTGTCATCAATGTTCGGGCGAATACAACCCTGATCACGGGCCAGTTCGGCCAGGGCGGCAGATACATCAAGCCCGGCCAGGGCCTGGGCACATTTGGCGATGTCATCGGCCTTGGCAAGAACGGCGGCGACAAGTTCGTCAAACAGTTCAAGTTCAAGGGCAAGCGCCTGATCGCCTGCCTTGGAAACCTTGCTTTCAAGTTCGGAGAGTTCGACGGTGGTAAAGCGCACCGCATTGGCCATGGTCTGGCGGTGGATGAACTCATCGACCTCCATCATCTTGTCGGCGGTCTTGGCCGATACTTCGATGAAATAGCCCAGAACGTTGTTGTGCTTGACCTTGAGGTTGGAAATCCCGGTCTGTTCGGTATAGCGGGCCTGGAGATTGGCGATCAGCTTTTTGCTTTCGCTTGAAAGCATGCGCAGCTCATCAAGCGGCGGGTGATACCCCCCGGCGATAAAGCCGCCATCACGTGCCAGAAGCGGCAGGCTTTCGGCGATTGCCCGGCGCAACAGATCAATCAGATCGCCGTGATGGCCCATCATGGTCAAATGATCAGAAAGGGCTTCGGGCTGTGCGGTCAGGCCGTCATTGCCACCATCGGGTTTATTCAGAAGATTGCCAATCGCAAAGGCACAGGACAGGCCATCGCGCATCGCGGCCAGATCACGCGGACCACCACGCCCGACCGACAGGCGGGACAACGCGCGTTCGATATCGGGGCATTCGCCAAGGGCAGCACGCAGATCTGATCGCAACCCATCGCGATCATGGAAATATTCCACCAGATCAAGGCGCTTGTTGACCTCGTCCGCGTTGGTCAGCGGGGCGGACAGGCGGGCGGCCAGCAAGCGTGCCCCGGCACCGGTGCGGGTACGGTCAATGACCGACAGCAACGATCCCTTGCGTTCGCCCGACTGGGTCTGGATCAGTTCAAGGGATCTACGGGTGGCAGCATCGATTTCCATCGCTGCCCCCTCTGCCACGCGGGTCGGCGGGGCAAGGCGGGGCATCTGGCCCTTTTGGGTCAGTTCGACATAATCAATCAGCGCGCCAGCGGCTGAAAGCTCGGCGACCTCAAAACCGCCAAAGGCATCAAGGGCCTCGACCTCATAGAGCTTTTTAAGCCTGAGCTGGGCGTTTTCGGCATCAAAGCGTGCGGTCGGCTGCGGGGTGATGATGTTTTTATATTCGCCGTAGATGTCGAACACTTCGGAACGGTTCAGCATCTTTTCCGAAAACAGGATCTCGCCCGGATCAAGGCGGGCAAGGGCGGCACCGAGGCCCGCCATATCGGATGGCTGCACAAAGAAATCACCGGTCGACATATCAAGCCACGCCAGCCCGATCTTGCCACGGACTTCCGATACGGCAGCCAGATAATTGTGGCGCCGTGCATCAAGCAGACTGTCTTCGGTAAGGGTGCCCGGCGTGATCAGGCGCACGACACCGCGTTTGACCACGGATTTGGCACCGCGTTTCTTGGCTTCGGCCGGGTCTTCCATCTGTTCACAGACGGCCACCCGGAAGCCCTTGCGGATCAGGCGCTGCAGATAGGTTTCGTGACTATGGACGGGAACACCGGCCATGGGAATTTCGTTACCTTGATGTTTGCCGCGTTTTGTCAGGGCAATATCAAGGGCTTCGGCGGCCTTGACCGCATCGTCAAAGAACAGCTCGTAGAAATCGCCCATCCTATAGAACAGCAGGCAGTCCTGATACTGTTCCTTGATTTCAAGGAACTGCATCATCATCGGCGTCGCGCCTTCCTTGGAGAAAGAAGGTGCGGTAGGTGTGGTATCGGAAGTATCGGCGATCTGGTTCATAATGACTTGATAGCAAACCCTGAAGGCAAAGACGAGAGCAGGAAACTGGCGGGGTGATAAAACTTGATCTATGCCATTGCAACGCCTGAATTTCTGCGAATATATAAAGATCGTGACCAACAACCAACTGTCGTTTCCCGCGACAGAATAACAGTGAGCAAGGAGCGTACAAAATGGCAGAAGAACAGACCATCCCGCAGGCCCCGGAACTGGTCGGACTGTTTGATACCAAGGACGGTTTCGATGCGGCTCTGCGTGCGCTCCGCGATGCCGGGTTTGAGCGCACCGATCTGTCGGTTTTGAGCTCCCATGAATCCATCGACGTGGCTGGCAAGGATGGTCGGTCCTGGTCCGATGTGCTGACAGCACTTGTGGGTGAAGCCAAATATGAAGTGCCGCTGGTGGCGTCCGGTGCGATTGCATTGTTTGGTGGCGCGGCAACCGCGGCGGCTGCGATCGCGGTCGGGGCCGGTGTTGGCGCAGTCGCACTTCGTGAATTTATCGAAGAAGTGACATCCACCCCGCATACCGAGGATTTCGCCCGCGCGGTTGATGCCGGGTCTGTCATCCTTTGGGTGCGGATTGACCCGGACCATGACGGTGCCGAGGACAAGGCACGCGCCATTCTTGAAAAGAACGGGGCGACCAACATCCATATGCATATGCCGAAATAAGCTGACGAACTGTCAGGCGACAGAGTCTGGCGGCTTTGCAGGACTTTGACAGATGCCGATACAGGAATGCGGGGGCCAGAGCCCCCGTTTTTCGTATCATGGAAAATTCACGTTATTGCGATTGCCGTGGCCGCGATTGCGCAGTGCAACAGATCATGCGTGGCATCCCGTTATTTGGCGATACCGGATTACAATGCTGAAAAACCAAGGCTTATTGCCAATCCATGCCTTGATGGGTGATCGGTCATATCTGTTTGGCGGGTAAAACATCGTCGCTAAACAGATGCGTTCTGGTGTTGATGGTGCGGCGCAACATACGGAAAACGCTACGTAATTTTGCGGTTGCCGTTAACGTCGCCTTTGACCCGCGACCCGAAGCCTGATTTATTGGGCGGTCCGACATGACGGTCCCACACCGGAAATTTGTCGATCAGGAAAATCTACACTCAAGAACAACACAGACCGATCAGGTCGATTTCCATCTCACCACGCAAGCGTCAGTGAAAACATAATGTCAGATACAGAAATCAAGGTTCGTGACCGTGAAGCGCTGCTGTTCCATTCCAGCGGGCGCCCCGGCAAAATCGAAATCACCGCATCCAAACCGCTGACCACTCAGCGCGACCTATCGCTGGCCTATTCGCCGGGTGTTGCGGTGCCGTGTCTTGAAATCGCCAAGAACCCGGCGACTGCCTATGATTATACCTCCAAGGGCAATATCGTTGCGGTTATCTCCAACGGGACGGCCGTGCTTGGCCTTGGCAATCTGGGGGCGCTGGCCTCCAAGCCGGTAATGGAAGGCAAGGCGGTTCTGTTCAAGCGCTTTGCAGATGTGGACGGGCTTGATCTTGAAGTTTCGACCGAAGACGTTGACGAGTTCGTCAATTGCGTGCGTTTCCTTGGCGCATCGTTCGGCGGGATTAACCTTGAAGACATCAAGGCCCCGGAATGCTTCATCATCGAACAGCGTCTGCGCGAGGTCATGGACATTCCGGTGTTCCATGATGACCAGCATGGCACCGCAATCATTGCGGCATCGGGCCTGATCAATGCCTGTGACCTGACGGGGCGCAAGCTTGAAGACATCAAGCTTGTCATCAATGGTGCCGGTGCAGCCGCCATTGCCTGCTGCGAGCTGGTCAAAAGCATGGGTGTCGCCCATGACAACGTGATCATGTGTGACTCGCGCGGTGTGATCTACAAGGGCCGTGAAGACGGCATGAACCAGTGGAAATCGGCCCATGCGGCAGATACCGATGCACGTTCGCTTGAAGATGCAATGGCTGGTGCGGATGCGTTCTTTGGCCTGTCGGTCAAGGGGGCGGTGACGTCGGCCATGGTCAAAAGCATGGCCAAACAACCGATCATCTTTGCCATGGCCAACCCGGATCCGGAGATTTCCCCGGAAGAGGTTGCCTCCATCCGTAATGACGCGATCTGCGCGACCGGGCGTTCGGACTATCCGAACCAGATCAACAACGTGCTTGGCTTCCCCTATATCTTCCGCGGTGCGCTTGATGTGCAGGCATCCACGATCAACGAGGAAATGAAGATTGCCGCCGCACAGGCCGTGGCATCCCTTGCCCGTGAAGATGTGCCCGATGAAGTGGCGGCGGCTTATTCCGGGCGTCGTTTGCAATATGGTCCGGAATATATCATCCCGGCACCGTTTGACCCGCGTCTGATCATGGCCGTGCCCAAGGCCGTGGCCCAGGCCGCCATGGATAGCGGTGTGGCGCGTCGCCCGATCATTGACATGGAAGAATATGAAAACCAGCTGCGTGGTCGCCTTGATCCGACCGCGGCACACTTGCAGCTGATTTCCGACTATGTCCGTGCGCACCCGAAACGCATTGCGTTCGCCGAGGGCGAGGAAGAAACCGTGATCCGTGCGGCGGTGGCCTATCGCAATTCGGGCTATGGCACGCCGATCCTGATCGGCCGTGAGGACCGCATTGCTGAAAGTGCCAAAAAGCTTGGCATCGAGAGCCTTGACGGGGTTGAGATCAATAACGCGGCACTTTCGGCCCATAACAGCGAATATGCCGAGTTCATGTATGAACGTCTGCAGCGCAAAGGGTATTTGTGGCGCGATTGCCAGCGCATGGTGAACCAGAAGCGTAACGTGTTTGCGTCCGTGATGGTCGCCAAGGGCCATGCCGATGGTCTGATCACTGGTCTGACCCGGAACTTCAATCGCAGCTTTGCGGATATCGCCAGCGTGATTGACGCCAAAGAGGGCGAAATCCCGATGGGCCTTTCGATTGCGATTGCCAAGGGCCGGACGGTGTTCATCGCCGATACCCGCGTTCATAACGTGCCCAATGCTGAAGAACTGGCAGAGATCGCCATTCAGGCCGCTGAGAAAGCCCGCCAGATGGGCCATGAGCCGCGTGTGGCGATGGTTTCGCACTCGACCTTTGGCAACCCGTATAGCGAGGATACCGACCGTATCCGTGAAGCGGTTGGCATTCTGGAAAACAGCAATGTTGATTTCGAGTACGATGGTGACATGGCGGTTGATGTCGCGCTCGATACCGAGCTTCTGAAGCTTTATCCATTCTGCCGGCTGTCGGGCCCGGCCAACGTTCTGGTCATGCCGGCACTGCATGCGGCGACCACGGCATCGAAGCTGCTTGACAAGCTTGGCGGTGGGACGGTGGTTGGTCCGGTGATGATCGGCATGGAAAAACCGGCCCAGATCGCCCAGATGGGGGCGACCGTGAACGATCTGGTCAACCTCGCTGCCCTTGCCGCCCACGAGGCAGAGCACGGCTAATCCGGCCAGGAAAACACAACAAAAAGGCGGAGCTGGTTTTTCAGTCTCCGCCTTTTTTCTGTTCGGGGTCTATTCGCGGTCTGTCAGGCGGGCGTTCGGGGGTTATTCAACAGCCTGCCCAAAGATGGCAATGATCAGATCGAATATCACGTTTCTTGCTCGGACCTTTGGAAGGTGGTGTGCTGATCTTCAAGGACTGAAAACCGGTTTGCGGTCAATAGGGAGCTGACCCTGGCATATCAAACCCGGCCTGTATTGAGGCCATGGGCACGTTCAGGCCATAAATTCGTCCGGCGCATTTTGCGCAAGCAGGTGATATCCTGACACCTCGATGCCCATATGGATGCTTTTGAAGTTTGCATGTGACATCTGACCCGATTTTTGCCACATCATCCGGGCAAAACTTGGCAATTCAGACCAAAACCAAGAAAACAGGAACCGCTTATGGGCCCGTTGACCCGATTTTTTGCCGTTATCATGTTTTTCCCGCTGCTTGCGGCCTGTGAAGATGAACAGGTCAGCGGGCCGACCGCTGACGAAATCACCACGGCCGTCATCGAACGGTTTCGCGACGATCCCTATGCCAAGGTCGGCCATGTGGAAAACGTGACCAAGACCAACAGCATTTCCGAAGAAGACAATGAAGTGATTGTCATGGTTCGCTATGAACTTGTCTTTGACCGCACGGTCGCGGAATTTGCCGATGACGTGTCGGAAAAAGGCAAGGCAGCCGGGTCGATGGATGAAGTCGGCAATACGGTGCGCGATGCGCTTGATCTGGTGAAGACCAAGATGCTGACCCTTAAGGAAGGCGAGTACACTGTTGGCGACCGCCGGGTGATCGAAGACGAGATCCGCCTGCTGAAATCCGAGAATGGCTGGATTTATCGCGGCGGGTCGTAAGCTTCGATAGCTTCGATCCCGGAACGTGACACAAAAAAGGGACCCGGTTTGGGTCCCTTTTTTATAGATATGGTTTCCGGTTACTCTTCGAGTGCGGCCAGAACCTTGGGCGGGGGTGGCACATCACCAACCGCGAAGGTCAGGCCATCAAGTTCGTTGAGGTCATTGACGCTCATGATCGCGTGCAGGCTGTCGACATATTCAGCCCCGCGTTCGGAATATTTCGTCAGGGTTTCGGCCAGTTCCCAGCCAGTAATCATCTGGCCATCGGCGCGCAGTGCTGCACGGCGTTCGCGCAGTGACTGATAGGCCGGATGGGAATTGATGTTGCGTGCATAGGCCCGCACACTGTCCATAAGGCTTCCGAATGCCTTGATGACATGGGTTTTGCCCTCTTCGCGGCCCTTTGGCACGATGCCCTCGTCATCGCCCCAGGCCCACTGGCCAAACAGGGCGTTGCCCTGACGCACGAAGCGCGACGTTCCCCAACCGCTTTCCTCGGCCGACTGGGCAAGAATAAGCGAGGTCGGGATCACATCAATGCGTTCAAGCAGGGCCGTGATGCCGCCATCGGTGACGCGATAGCGTTTCATCTGCTGATTGACCCATTGCTGGTCCTTCGCGCTGACCGGGGTGCCGGAAATACCCTTGGCCTGAATGGCCATCAGACGTTCGCGGCGCGCGGTGATTTCTTCGTTCACCCGCATGGCCAGCGGCAGCATGATGCGCAGGAACAGCTGTTTGCGTTCATCAACCGATGCCAGTTCGCCAAGACCTTTCGGGACGCGCTTGATATAGACGCGCGGCACTTCACCCACTTCGGGCAGATGATAATCGATGCTTTTGAAATACTGGTTAAGCGCGACCACTTCAGGGCCGCGACGATAAACCGGTTTCTTTTTCTTGGTTTTGGTGTCTTTTGCTGTGACTTCAGCCGTCTCGGTGTCGAGACCTTCCGGAGTTGGCGAGAGATCAATTCCGGCGAAAATACCAATATACAGGAAAAATATTGCCCCGAAAATCGAGGCAAGCGCAGTATTCCTGTAGTTATTTGTTTTTGCGCTAGTCATTGTTGAATCTCCTGGATCAGTCAAACTGTCCATCCCAAGTGGAGGTTATCTATGCCTGCCGCAGCCAGTGATCGCAACGGGCAATATCCCCAAGAGTTGAAAACGCCAAGAAAACCTTTTCGTTGGGCGCAAATTTTTAACGCCCGGCGCGGGCATATGTTCGCGCCGGGCGTTCGAATTTGTTAACGACTCGTAAAAATGCCCGTGGTCAGTTCACCGGCTGGCTTTTGCCATTTGGCGCGGTAACATGACGGACAGGCCAGATCCGGGTGAACCGGTCTTATTCGGCCATGACCGGTTCGACGGCCTGAACTTCGGGCACGTAATAGCGCAGCATGTTCTCGATGCCCATCTTCAGCGTCGCGGTGCTGCTTGGGCAACCGGCGCATGCGCCGTGCATTTCAAGGAAGACCACGCCGTCTTCAAAACGGTGGAAGACGATATCACCGCCGTCCTGTGCAACCGCCGGGCGCACACGGGTATCAAGCAGTTCCTTGATCTGGCTGACCAGTTCATCATCGCCCTCGGCCGCAGAGCTGGTGCCGGTAGCCGCATTCGAATCCTGGTCAAGCACCGGCTGGCCCGAGGTGTAATGTTCCATGATTCCGCCAAGAATCTGCGGTTTCAGGGTCTGCCAGTCCTTGGAGTCATCCTTGGTGATGGTGATGAAATCACCGCCGAGGAAAACGCCAGCAATGCCATCAATTTCAAAAAGCTTGCGGGCAAGCGGTGATTTGATGGCTTCGTCACCCTTGACGAAGTTCGCAGTGCCAAGGCGGCCCATGACTTCCTCACCCGGGAGGAATTTGAGTGTCGCCGGATTCGGGGTCGGTTCTGTCTGAATGAACATTGTCGGCTTGTCCTCTCACTCTGATTGTCGGGGCTTATGCTGCCCGCTCAACAATCTCTATTTCATTTGGTTAGGCCCTAAATGGGGTAAAAAACACAAAAGATCAAGTCGCAGTGCGCAACTCAGGTATTCCATGAGCCGCAATCTGTGATCACTTTGGCGTCAGCGTTGCAGAATACTGCTGATTTCGCGCATCTGCGTACGCGCACGCAGAAGATAAAAACCAAGACCGGCAAGATGGTTCGGGAAGACGATGCCATCGGCCGACCCATTGACGACCACCATCGGATCAAGGGCGGCGGCGGCCTGAAGCGAGCCGATCATTTCCGCCCAGACCGACGCGATCTGGCGTTCATTGATGATCTGTTCGAAATCGGTGCCAAGATCACGCAAGATCAGGCTATAGGCATAAAGACGGCCCTTGGTGGCATAGAAAACATCATCGGCCGTACGATCAAAGATCGACGGGTTTTCGACCTTGTCATCAATCAGTGCCGAAGCCGAGCCAAGATCATTGGCAAAGCGGTTCAGTGTTTCCTGCAGGTTGTCGGCGCGGCGTTCAAAGACGGCCTCGCCATTCATCAGGCGCGCATTATAGCTTTCAAGCGACCGGATGGCCTGACGGTATTGCTGTTCGGAAGTAACGCCGGGCAGCAGCGAAACACCCGGATCAAACACCCATTTGTCGCCACGGAATTTCAAAAGACCGGCAGCATCATCAAGATCCGGGTCAACCTGGCTTGACCCGCGGGTGCGGCCGATCTGATCGGACAGTTCGATGGCAAAGCGCGACAGGGCATAGACGATGCCGGTCTGGAAGTTCGGCATGTTATCAAGTGCGGCACTTGGCAGGAAGAACGGGTCATTGGCCGTCCAGCGGTTCTGGTTGACCTCGCGATCAATCAGGCCCGCCGCAGTGCTAACCGCGTGGCTGCCGCCCTGGTAGTTGCCGGAAAAGTCAGGGTTGTCATCAATATGATGCACAATCGCCATGCCAGCCGGATAATAGATCACGGCAACCAGAACGATCACACCAAGGCTGCGCGCCCAGAACTTGCCCGACCCGAAAATGGCCTTGAGTCGTGCGCCAAATCCTGCAACGCCGCCTTTTTTGTAGAGATAATCGTCTTCAATCATGGCCTGTCCTGTGAATTGATCGGGCAATTGAACCTAGGCGCTGTGCAGCGAAACGGCAAGTCCATGATTTTACGCAGTGATGGTGATGAACGTCTCATAGGCTGCCAATCCAAGGAGTGTTTCAAGGTCATCTTCGGCCAGGGCAACACAGCCTTCGGTACCGGCATAATCGGGTTTGGCGATATGCATGAAGATCGCCGACCCCTTTCCGGGGACGGGCGGGTCGTCATTATGACCAAGAACGACGATGATGTTGTAGAGGTCATCGTCGCGAAACAGCTTTTCATGGCTGGCGTCAAAGGGCAGGCGGACCGGGCAGTTATAGTCCGGATGCTTTGGGTCATCACACCAGCCGTCCCAGAAGGAGATGGTGGTGACCGGAAGCCTGGTACGCGGGCAGGGCCTGCGATCAGCACGATACATGACATAGCGCAGCTGCCAGCGACCGGCGGGCGTTTTGCCATCGCCTTCGGTTTTGCTGTCGGCATCAATGACGCCGTTGACGCCAAGGGCACAGCGAAAACTGTGATCGCCCACACGCAAGATCCCGTCAGCCGAGGCAGACAGTTCAAGTGCTTGGGATGAAGACTGTGCAACAGCGTCGCTTTGCATTCTGTTCGCGGACCTTATCTGAATTGGTTGCAGGCGGTCTCAAGGTGCTGACGCGCCGATGGTGAAAAACAACAAAGGTAAATTTGTGGCATTCGGGGCACTTCGCCAGTCAGGTCACGAATCGTTGATACGGCGATTTTGGCGGCCTGGTCTTCCGGATACCCGAATATGCCTGTGGATATGGCAGGAAACGCGACAGATGCCAGTTTGTTCTCAAGCGCCAGCAAGATTGAATTGCGATAACAGTTCGCCAGCAAATCGGCCTCCCCCTGATTGCCGCCGTGCCAGACCGGCCCGACCGTATGGATGACGTGTTTTGCCTTTAATCCGAATCCCGGTGTGATCCGGGCGTGGCCGGTCGGGCAGGGGGCAAGCGCACGACAGGCATTTGCCAGTTCGGGCCCCGCCGCACGATGGATGGCACCGCAAACGCCGCCGCCCGGCAAAAGGGCCTCGTTTGCGGCATTGACGATGGCATCCACGTCAAGCGTGGTGATGTCGCCAGAGATGATTTTGATGGTGCGGGTCTTGTCGGTGTCTGTATCGCCGGTCACGAATAATATCCTGAAACGTGAACTTTGCCGTCTTTTCCACCCTGTAAGGGTAGACCCCCTGCACCAAAGTATTGTTACGCGACTGATAAGTCAAAAAACAACGCCCCGTCACATTTAACGGGGCGTTGTGCGTGAAATCGGTAACCGGTCCGAAGACGGGATCTGCGCCGGCTTATTTCCCGAGGCGAGTCACACCTTCTTCGATCAGTTTGGCAGCAGCTTCTGCGCCTTCCCAACCGGTGACTTTGACCCATTTGCCTTTTTCGAGATCCTTGTAACGCTCGAAGAAGTGCTGAATCTGGTCACGCAGGATCTGC
This sequence comes from Thalassospira sp. MCCC 1A01148, assembly GCF_001613795.1. Lineage (GTDB taxonomy): Bacteria > Pseudomonadota > Alphaproteobacteria > Rhodospirillales > Thalassospiraceae > Thalassospira. The sequence goes on along the minus strand of NZ_LPVZ01000020.1, from coordinate 1,246,805 downwards.
GGCAGATCTTCGTGGGACTTGATGTCGGTGTAGTACGGGTCAATCTTGTCATGCGGCACGCAGATCAGTTTTTCGTCCTGACCGGCTTCGTCTTCCATGATCAGAACACCGATCGGACGTGCGCGGATGACGGAACCGGCAACGACCGGCTCGCGGAACATGACCATGGCATCAACCGGGTCACCATCTTCGCCCAGCGTGTTGGGGATGAAGCCATAATTGACCGGATAGTACATCGAGGTGTGCAGGAAACGGTCAACAAAGACAGCACCGGAGTCCTTGTCTACTTCGTATTTGACCGGTCCGCCCTGCGGAATTTCGATGACGACGTTTACGTCCCACGGAACATCCTTGCCAACGGCAATCTTGCTGAGATCCATCTGGGAAAATCCCTTTCGCTTTTTGAACGCATGCCCCGATCAACAGGGCGGCTGATATAAGTTTCGAAGATGCACAGATGCACCCGAAGGAAAATGATGCCGACCTTTTATCGCGAAACGCGGCTGCTTCCAAGGGGGTTGGAAATGATACTTTTGATCAGAAACCCTAGGCAGTCTTGGCTACGGGCAACAACGAGCTTTTGATCGGAACGAAGCGATCTGTGTCCGCCTCAAGACTTTTGAAATAGCCGGGGTTCTTGGAAGCTTTTGCATGGCGGTTGGGCATCGAACGCCCATGAAATAGATGCAGGACCGGAGAGTCGTACTCAACATTCTTGCGCTTCAGACCAGACCGGATCATGCGCAAGACAAAATCCGAGTCTTCCAGTCCGTGTCCTTCATAGGCTTCGTCAAAGCCACCAACTTTCAAGATGTCTTTGCGGAAGGCTGCAATGTTGCACCCTTGTGCTTTTTTCCAACAATCAGCATGTTCCCAAAGGCTTTTCTGGCTTTGCGGAATCGGAATGAACTGAAATGGGCGGTTACAATTTCCCGTCAGGCCCAGCATGAAGAGGATCCCGCGAGGCCATTTATGGAACCGAAGCCGGTTTTTCATCGCGAGTTTGGTAAAGCGGTTCTTCAGAAAAACCCGTTTTCCAGTGACAAAACAGTTCTCCTCTGCGGCCTTGCGATGTCTGGAGACGAAATCGGGCATCAGGCAGCAATCTCCGTCAGTGAAGACAATGATATCGCCTTCAGACATTGCGATCGCGCCGTTGCGCACACGTGACAAACGATAACCCTGATCTTCCTGCCAGAAATGCTTGATCGGAACAGGGGACTTTTCCTGCATTCTGGCGATGGTTTCGGCAGTTTCTGGTCCGGAGCCATCATCTGCAACAATCACCTCGAAATTATCGTCCTTCTGGTCGATCAGCGATTGCAAAACCATTTCGAGTGCTTCGGGCCAATTATAGGTCGAAACAATGACTGAGACCTTATGCACGTATATTTCCCCTTTTGGTATTCATGCCGTCCATTTCCCCAAATCTGGATATACCAGACCTAGATACAGACGAAGTGCGCAAACAGTATGTTTGCCCAGCCCACCGATCAATAGCGAATTCTTGCTCAGGCACGCAACGTCATATGCCGATCAACTGGTTTGGCCGGTGTTCTGCAAGTTCTGAAGATGGAAGTGCCAAGCATGGTTGATGATTTGGCTTGGTGACGGGTAGACTGGTTGCCAACCGAGCAGGGTATTTGCCTTTTGCGGATTGGCAACGAGTTTGGCCGGGTCGCCGGGGCGGCGTAAATCCTTTATCACCTTGAAATCCACCCCGGTGATTTCCTTGCAAAGCTCGATAATTTCATTGACCGAGCAGCCAGCACCTGTGCCGATGTTGGCAATTTCGAGCGCAGCCCTGTCAGATGTCAATACAAATTCCAACGCCTTAACATGTGCTGTCGCAAGATCATCGACATGAATGTAATCGCGAATGCAGGTTCCATCCGGGGTGTCATAGTCGGTGCCAAAGATCTTTATGTGATCACGTTGCCCCGCCGCGGTTTGCAGGACCAGCGGAATAAGATGGGTTTCCGGGTCATGACGCTCGCCTGTACGGCCCGCCGGATCGGCCCCAGCCGCATTGAAATACCGTAAGGCAATCGGACGAAAATCATAAATAGTCGCATAGTCTGAAAGCATGGTTTCAACCATTGCCTTTGAGCGCCCATAGGGGTTTTCTGCCTGAACCGGTATCGTTTCGTCGAGCAGATCGAAATCTGCGTTACCATAGACTGCGGCAGTGGATGAGAACACGATATGCCTGCATCTATTGCGGCGCATGGCCTCAAGCAGGTTGAGTGACCCTGCAGTATTGACCTCATAGAAACGGGCCGGCTCGACCATCGACGCACCAGCTTCGATCAGTGCGGCCATATGAATAACAGCAGCTGGTTTGAACTTGTTAAACGTGGCGTCGAGTGCCGCACTGTCGCGGATATCGCCCTGCACGAACGGGGTTTCGACCGGGATGGCATCTCTGTGCCCGTTCGATAGGTTGTCGAATACCACCGGTTGGTAGCCGTTTTCCATGAGTTTGAGGCAAATGTGCGAACCGATATAGCCCGCACCACCTGTTATCAAAATATTCTGCATGTACGTGAGACGCTTTACTTTCTGAAGCCATTGCAGACGATATGCTCACATCACCTTTTTGCGCGCAAGCGATGCGGTTTTCGGGTTGATCAGTTCGCGGATCCAGTTGGCGGCTTCGATCACGATCGGGTCTTTTTCGCGGGCCGGGCGGATCAGCAGGCGATACCACCAGTGTGAAATGAAATCCGGGAAGTTGAGCGCGACCAGTTCACCGCGTTCGACATAGTTGCGCGCAACGACATCGGTGCTGGCAACAATGCCCTGACCGGCGCGCGCAGCTTCAAGTGCCCAGATATGGTGGCTGAAGGTCCAGCAATCGGTCAGCGAAAAGCTGGCATCCTTGAACCATTGTTCGATCTGGGAGAATTGTTCGCTGTCACTGTCAATCAACAGGATATCGCGCGGGCCAAGATTGCCGACATCAACATTGCTGGCATCATAGCCGCGCTTTGCCAGCCATTCCGGGGCGGCAAAGGCCGTATAGACTTCGGGTGTCAGAAGTTCCGTAATCCAGTCTTCCGGGCCGGGCAGGTCCTTTGGCGCGATCTGAAGGGCAAGATCAATCTCAAGCGGATCAAGCCCATCATCAAATTCGATCTTGCGAAACTGAACAGGGATATCGGCGGGCAACCGGTCGCGCAGGTTATCAAGCTCATAGAGCAATACCGTCAGTGCCGGGGTGGCCAGGGCGCCAATGCGGATGGCCTTGCCCTTGTCCGGGCCGACTTCGCCGGTGATATCGGCAATCCCGTCAAGTGCCTCTGTCAGGCGCGGCAGAAGAAGCTTTGCCGATTTGGTCAGGCTCAATCCCCGACCCTTGCGGGTAAACAGCACCACGCCGAGATTTTCCTCAAGCTGGCGGAGCTGATGGCTGATGGCACTTTGCGTGACATGCAATTCTTCGGCGGCCCCTTTTACGCTTTGATGGCGTGCGGTGGCTTCGAAGGCGACAAGGGCGCGCAATGGGGGGAGCTTTCTGCGCATCGGGGTTTCCATCCAGGCGGTATTAAAGGCTTTTATTCTGTCTATCAGGCCTTGCGCGAAATTGGGCCAAAAAAATCTCAACAATGGCTGAAAAAGCTTCATTCGTATTTTTCCAAACAAGCAGGCAATATCATCGTCATACAGGGTTTCCGGCCATGTTTCTTTGATGTCCCCTTGCGCCACCACGTAAGCCCGTCACTCCCTGACGGCCGGAAACCCCAGTACTTCTTTTTCAAAACCGGGATTGACCATGACCGCAACGCGACTGAGCGGAAATTTCCGCGGCGTTCTGTGGATGACGGCTGCCATGGCATCGGGCGTTTTTGTTGATGTCTGTGCCAAGCTTGTTTCCCATGATGTACCGACATCGCAAATTCTGGCGATGCGCGCCCTGACCACGGTCACCGTGTTCCTGATCATCATCATGTTTATCGGCACGCGCCAGATCCGTACGCGCCGCCCGGTGGCGCATATTGCGCGCGGCGTTTTGTGGTACGGATCGCTGTTCTTTGTGTTCTTTGCGCTCCGCCAGATGAGCATCGCCGAGGTCAATGCCTATCTGTTTATCGAAGCCTTGCTGACCGTGATGTTGGCGGTGGTGATTCTGGGCGAGAAACTGACCCCGCGCAAAATCATTGCAACCCTTCTGGGGCTGGTTGGCGTGTGGGTGATGTGTGTGCCGCGCATGGATGGCTTTGGTGTGCCGCTTGGTGTTGCCGCGGCCCTGATCGGGGCGTTCTGTTTTTCAGCCCAGACTTTGTTTGCCAAGGTGCTGACCCGTACTGAAACCAATTTTTCCATGCTGTTCTGGCCACAAATCATCGCGGTTGCGATCTGGGTGCCGATTGCCATGATCACCTGGTATCCGGCGTCACTGGTCGACTGGCTTTATTCATCGGGTGCTGGCTTCTTTGCCATGCTGACCAATTACATGGTGCTGCGTGCCGTGCGTGTGGCCGATGCCAGTGTGGTGTCGCCTGCGGCATACACCGCCCTTCCGTTTTCGGTGGCGATGGATTTGATCTTCTTTGACATGCTGCCGGTGCCGTTCATCTTTATCGGGGCAGGCATCGTGGTGCTTGCCGTGATGCTGCTTGATTACAAGGGCGGTGCCAAAGCGGTGGAAGATGCTGTGGAAGAAGAATTTGCCGAATTTGCCGAGAGTAGCGAAATCGGGGATGAAGAAGCATCCCCGAAACCGGCAAAGGCCTGAGCCCCGATGACCGACGTTACAAATCAGCGATCATGTTGTGCGCGGGAATCATCCGGGGCCTGATCACGGTCATGAAGGCCGTAATCCCGGATCACGCCAGCCACCCGCAAACGGTAATCTTCAAAAATCTTGTGCCGTCCCTTGATCTGGGCTGTGCGGTGCTCGCCCAGATTGCGCCAGGCGGCAATGGCGTCCTCATCGCGCCAGAAGGACAGCGACAAAACCTTGCCCGGATTGGTCAGGCTTTGAAATCGCTCGATCGAGATAAAGCCATCCATGGTTTCAAGCACGGGTTTGAGATCGCCGGCAATCGCAAGGTAATCGTCATAGTGCCCTTCGCGCGGTGTGACTTCGAAAATGACGGCAATCATGGTTTGATCAACTCCTTATGCGGGCCAGCGTGTGGTGTCGAGGCGATTTTCAGAAACTGGCGTTCTTCGCGCAGGATGAATTTTTCGCGTTGGGAAAATTCATAGTTTTCCCGTCCCAGCGGATCGTCCTTCAGCCGCGCACGATAGGCTTCGTATGATGCCAGATCGGGCAGATGATAGATACCATAAGCGGTTGAGACCGAACCTTCATGCGGGGCGAAATAGCCGACAAGGTCGGCCCCGCAGCGCGGAATGGCCTGCCCCCAGTTGCGGGCATATTCCATGAAGGCATCTTTTTTGTACGGGTCGATTTCATAGCGAATGAAACAGGTGATCATGACAGCGTCCTTTCAGGAGAAACATCTTGTTTGGTGACGCGGCCCATTATCCCGATTGCTGTGCATCAATGCTTCGATTAGCATCGAACTATGAAAGAAGGACCCGATATCGCCCGCGTGGCCGCATTGCTTGGCGATCCGGCGCGCGCAAACATGCTGACAGTCCTCATGAGTGGCCGGGCATTGACCGCGGCCGAGCTGGCGCAAGAAGCCGGTGTAACGCCACAAACCGCCAGCTCGCATCTGGCAAAGCTTGAGAGCGGGCAGATCGTTGTGCCGCGCAAACAGGGGCGGCATCGTTATTTCACGCTTTCGGGCCCCGATATTGTCGAGGCATTGGAAGTCCTGATGGGGATTGCCAACCGGGTCGGGCATAACCGCGTGCGTACCGGGCCCAAGTACCCGGAACTGCGCAAGGCACGCGTTTGTTATGACCATCTGGCCGGGGATATGGGGGTTGCGCTGTTTGATGGCCTTGCCAAACGCAAGCTGATTGCAAGCGATGTGAATGGGGTTGCCCTGACCCCGGCCGGCATAGATTTTGCCACCATGTTTGGCATCGATCTGGATGGCTTGCGCGCCAAGCGTCGGCCGTTGTGCCGGGAATGTCTGGATTGGAGTGCCCGGCAATCGCATCTGGCGGGGTCATTTGGGGCGGCCCTGCTGGACCGGTTTTATGACCTTGGCTGGGCCCGGCGGGTGCCGGAGTCGCGGATCGTGCGATTCAGTGATACCGGCGAGAAGTCATTTCGGGACTTGATAAACCCCTAGGCCAGCTATCAATCACCGAGCAGGGCGGCAACGAAGGCCGGGACAAGTTCGGTGGCGGGGCCATAGGTGCTGTGATCAAAACTGGTGGCACCCGAACTGGGTTCGAGATTGAGCTCGACCGTTTCGGCACCGGCTTCTTCATGGGCGACCTGAACGAACCCGGCTGCCGGATAGACATTGCCTGATGTCCCGATCGAGATAAAAAGCCCGCATGCGCCAAGGGCGGCATAAATGCGTTCCATCTCAAGGGGCATTTCGCCAAACCACACGACATGCGGGCGCAATCCACCGGCTTTGCTGCAACCTGGACATGGCGTTTCCTTGGCAAGGTCGCCCGGCCAATCGGTAAGCAGATCACAGTGATTACAGCGGATTTTCAGAAGTTCACCATGCATGTGGATCAGGTTTTTTGACCCGGCCCGGCCATGCAGATCGTCGATGTTTTGCGTCACCAGCAACACATCACCTGGCCATTCGGCCTCCAGCCGTGCCAGGGCCAGATGGGCGGCATTGGGCACGACATCGGGGTCATGTAACCCGGAACGGCGGTCATTATAGAAATGATGCACCAGATCGGGATTGGCAATGAAGGCCTCGGGCGTTGCGACCTCGGAAATATCGTATTTCGCCCAGATACCGTCCGCGTCGCGGAAAGTATGCAACCCGCTTTCCTTGGAAATGCCCGCCCCCGTAAGGATGACAATCGGGGCGTTTTCATCGCGCAGGATGTCGATCAAGTTGGGACGAAGCGGCATGGGGTGCGGTCCTGTGCTGGTGTCGGGTAGCGGTAGCCTAATGCAAACAAAACACCCCCGCCAAGTCTGTCTGGCAGGGGTGAATGCGAAACCGATCCGCTTTAACCGGTTTATCTGAGATTTTTCTGCCGATCAGGCAGAGGTATCGACATTGCCGCCCGGGGTATCGTCCTGGCTTGGTTTTTCGCCGGCCGGGTTTTTGGTGACACCAACCATGGCCGGACGCAGCAAGCGCCCCTTGAGCACGTAACCGGCCTGCATGACCTGTGCGACATGGCCGTCCGGATATTCCGGATGCGGCAGTTCAAACACGGCCTGATGTTTGTTCGGATCAAGCTTTTCGCCAAGCGGCTCGAGCTTTTCGATGCCGTTCTTTTCAAGGGCCTTTTGCAGGGCCTGTTCGGTCATCTCGACACCATCGACCAGCGTTTTCATTGCCGGATCGGCATCTGACGTGTCACCGGCGGCATCAAGGGCGCGACGCAGGTTGTCGCTGACATCCAGAAGGTCGCGGGCAAATTTTGTGATGGCGTAGTTGCCGGCATCCTCGACGTCTTTTTTGGCGCGGCGGCGGGTGTTTTCCACCTCGGCGGCCTGACGCAGCAGACGGTCTTTGAGTTCTGCGACTTCGGCTTCAAGCGCCTCGACCGGGTCCTGAAGGGCGGCATCTTCGAGCTCTTCCTCGGTCGCCTCTGCTGCGACCTCTTCAGAAGCGGTTTCCTCTGCATTGACGTCGTGCAGATCTTCCGGAGTGTTCTTTGCGGTTTCCGACATGGCTAACCTTGCTACTTTCACGTTATGCGGCCTGACACGCAGCGCCGCGATTTATCCAATCAGTCGACCGACCAGCTTGGCGGTGTAATCGACCAGCGGAATGATCCGGGCATAATTGATCCGGGTCGGTCCGACAACCCCGATTGCACCCACAATGCTGCCTTCAGCATTCTGATAGGGCGAAATCACCATCGAAAGACCCGATCCGCCGAACAGTTTGTTCTCCGACCCGATGAAAATCTGAACGCCCTGGGCATCCGTCGTCACATCGAGCAATTCTATCATCTGATCGCGGGCTTCAAGCACGTTGAACAAACGGCGGACGGTCTCAAGCTGTTCAATCGTATCGATATTTTCCAGCAGCTGGGATTGCCCTTTCACAATCAGGGACGATCCCTTGACCCCGCCAGCCCATGTTGCCAGGCCCGCATCAATCAGATTGGCGGAAAGATCATCAAGCTCTTGTTTGAGGCGATCACGCTCCTGGGTAATCAGAAGGCGCGCATCATCAAGCGTCTTTCCAGCCAACCGGGTATTTAGATAATTTGCTGCTTCTGTCAATGCCGAGGCGGGCAAATCCGCCGGGACATCAAGGATTCGGTTTTCCACATTGCCGTTTTCCGAGACCAGAACGGCCAGAACCTTGCCCGGTGACAGGGCGACAAATTCGATCTGTTTTAAGCGAATGCCATCGGTCTTGGGTGCGACCACCAGTCCGGCACAGCGCGACAGGCCCGACAACATCGTGGTTGCTTCGCCCAGCATCTGATCAAGGGAATAACCCGCCTGTTCGCAGTTTTTCGTCAGTTGGTCTCGTTCGGCATTGGGAAGGTCGCCGACCTCCATCAATGCATTCACAAAAAGACGCAGGCCCTTTTCACTGGGCAGGCGACCGGCCGAAATGTGCGGTGCGACCAGCAGACCCATTTCCTCAAGATCGGACATGACATTGCGAATGGTCGCAGCCGAGAGGTTTTCCGACATGCGCCGCGCAATGGACCGCGAGCCGATCGGTTCGCCGGTTTCGACATAGGCATCGACAATCTGGCGGAACACTTCACGTGACCGCGCATTCATGTCGCCCAGCAATGTATCGTCAAAATGCGCCATCTGGTTTGCTTCGGGCCCTATTGTCGTGAAACTGAACAGAATTTAGTCAGGCAAACGCATTGCGTCAATTGCACGACCGAATACAACGCCGGGCTTGCGAAATTGCCTCAAGGTGTTGGTTTGTCTGCATTGCACCAGAACGGATAAAAACATGCGGGGAAACTGCTGGACGTTTGCCAGGTCACATCTTACTTTGGGCCAAATTTCACAGGACAAATTTGCGGTGTTCAGATCTCTGAACACCGCTAAAACAACCAAGAGGTTCCATCTTATGCGCCCTTCCGGCCGTACCCCCGATCAGCTTCGCGATGTGACGATTGAAACCGGCATTTCCAAATATGCCGAAGGCTCCTGCCTGATCAAATTCGGCGACACGCATGTGATCTGTACCGCCACGGTCGAAGACAAGGTGCCGGGCTGGATGCGCAATTCCGGCAAGGGATGGATCACTGCGGAATACGGCATGCTGCCACGCGCAACCGATAGCCGCATGAACCGCGAAGCAGCGCGCGGTAGCCAGTCTGGCCGTACCCAGGAAATCCAGCGTCTGATCGGTCGTTCGATCCGTGCGGTTGCCGACATGAAGGCGATGGGTGAAATGCAGATGCGCCTTGATTGTGATGTCATTCAGGCCGATGGCGGTACACGTACCGCATCGATCACGGGCGCGTATGTTGCTGCCCATCTGGCATTTCAGGGCGTGCGCCGCCTTGGCCTGATCAAGGAAATCCCGCTGACCCAGCCGGTTGCTGCCATTTCGTGCGGTATCTATGAAGGTGAAGCGGTACTCGACCTTGATTACGCCGAAGACAGCAATGCCGGGGCTGACGCCAACTTCGTGCTGGCGGGCAATGGCGGCATCGTCGAGGTACAGGCAACCGCCGAAGACGTTCCGTTTGATCGCGCGTCCTATGACCAAATGTTCGCGCTGGCCGAAAAAGGCTGCAAGGAATTGTTCGCCAAACAGCGAGAGGCCCTTGGCCTTTAGGGCAGAGTAATTTCAATGGCAGGCACCCACCTGCCGCTTCTCGCATCTGTTGGATATCGTATTTCAGGCAAGACCATGGCCCGTCGTTTCACGGAAAAAAAACTCGTCATCGCCAGCCACAACAAAGGCAAGATCAAGGAAATCGCCGAACTGCTTGCACCGCTCGGGATCGAGGTGTTCTCGGCCGGTGAACTTGATCTTCCAGAACCCGAAGAAACCGAAAAAACCTTCATTGGCAATGCGCAGCTGAAATCAACCGCTGCGGCCAATGGCGCCAATCTTCCGGCCCTTGCCGATGACAGTGGTCTTGCGGTTTCGGCCCTTGATGGCGCACCGGGGATTTATTCCGCGCGCTGGGCCGGGCCGGACAAGGATTTCGACATGGCGATGGAAAAGGTCCAGAACGGCATTGGCAACCATCCGGATCGTCGTGCGTCGTTTATTTGTGCCTTGTCGCTGGCCTGGCCGGACGGGCATGTCGAGAATTTCGAAGGCCGGGTTGAAGGCGAAATCGTCTGGCCAAAACGCGGTGCTCACGGCTTTGGCTATGACCCGATCTTCCAGCCAAATGGTTTCGAGGAAACCTTTGGCGAAATGGACCCGGCGAAAAAGCATGAAATGAGCCACCGGGCCGATGCCTTTGCCCAGCTGGTCAAGGCCTGCTTCGAAGACTGATCCGGGGCATTTCCCCGCATTAAACCCATGCACGCATCGCGGATGTCATCATCGGCGGTGCGTGTTAATTTATTGGCCAACATTTCCGCGTTTGAAAAGAGTCCCGCGTGTCCGCAGCCTCAAGTGAAACCGTGCCGTTTGGCATCTATATCCACTGGCCGTTCTGCCTGTCGAAATGCCCGTATTGCGATTTCAACAGTCATGTTGCGAACAGTGTTGATCATGCGCGCTGGCGCACCGCACTCCGGGCCGAGCTTGCCCATGGTGCGGCCCGCCATCCGGGGCGGACGGTGGGATCTGTCTTTTTTGGTGGCGGCACACCCTCCCTGATGGACCCGGAAACCGCCGGGGCCTTGATCGAGGACATCAAATCTTTCTGGTCGGTGACGGATGATCTGGAAATCACGCTGGAAGCCAATCCGGGCACGGTCGAAATTGACCGGTTTTCGGCCTTTGCCGCCAACGGGATCAACCGGGTATCGATTGGCATTCAGGCGCTTAATGACCGCGATCTGAAGTTCCTTGGTCGCCTGCACAGTGCCGAGGAAGCCATGCGGGCCCTGGATGTTGCGACATCGGTGTTTGATCGTTTTTCGTTTGATCTGATCTATGCCCGCCCGGAACACGATCCCAAGGCCTGGCGGGCGGAGCTGCGCGAAGGGCTTGGCATCGCCAATGGCCATATCTCGCTCTATCAGCTGACCATCGAGCCGGGCACACAGTTCTATACCCTGCATCAGCGCGGTGATCTGGTCGTGCCGGACGAAGATCTTGCGACCGAACTTTATGAGATCACCCAGGAAGAAACCGAGCGTGCCGGCTATCGCTGTTACGAGGTGTCCAACCACGCCAAACCGGGGCAGGAAAGCCGCCATAACCTGGTTTACTGGCGCTATGGCGATTATCTGGGCATTGGCCCCGGCGCACATGGCCGCGAAGCGGTGGTCGGGGCCAGTGGCAACACCACGCCGATGGCGGTTAGGCGTCACCGTGCGCCAGATATCTGGCTGGACCGGGTGGAAAAGCATGGTCATGGCACACAGGAAGAAACCGCGCTCGAGGCTGATGAACGCCTGCTTGAAATGGTGATGATGGGCCTCAGGCTTAACGAAACCATCCCGACGGAACGGTTTAAGCGCATTATCGGCAAGGGACCGCGTGATGTTCTGGCAGGTGACCGGTTGGAAACCCTGATCGAGTCCGGTGATCTGATCTGTGATTCGTCAGGACTACGCGCCACCGATCAGGGCAGGAACCGTTTGAACGGTGTTCTGGCCTATTTGTTCGACCACGCGGTGTAAGCCCGAAACCCGCAAAACACCACGAAAAACCGCACAATTGGCGGGTGCCTGCAATCGGGCGCAGGAAGTTTCACCAAACCATCAAAAAGTTGGTTGACACTTAAGCCTGACCGCGTATATTCCGCCCCGTTCCGGCGGACACCGCCCGAACAAATACCACAAGCCCCTATGCCCAGGTGGCGGAATTGGTAGACGCGCTGGCTTCAGGTGCCAGTGGCCATTAGGTCGTGGAAGTTCGAGTCTTCTCCTGGGCACCATTCTCCCGCGTATCCTAGAGATACCGGGAACCTCCCGAAAACAAATGGTTATTCCTCACCAAACTGGTACACAATGGTGGGGAACAATGCTTTTCCGGTTGGTCCGTCCGATGCGGCGTAAAGATTCAAGCATCCTATACTTTGTTCAGCGTATTCCGGCTGACATACGTCCAAAGATTTCCGGTACGAAACTTTCTATCCCTGTGGGTGACAAAATCGTCTCTCGCACGGTTAGTGCATCTGCATCGGTCGTTAAGGTATCGCTTGCCACTCGTGATCCTCATGAAGCCAAAATCAGACAGGCACAGATTGCCGCTTATCTCGAAGGGGTTTGGCAGTCGATTCGGAGCGGACCTGAAAAACTGACAATGAAGCAGGCTGTTGCGCTTGCCGGAGAAATATACAGGGCTTGGGTAGGCGCACTTGAAGACGATCCGGGTTCCCCATCGTTATGGGGAAGGGTAAAAGCTGATGACAAAGCTGCCCTGCGTGGTGAGTTTGGCGTGGCCCAACTGATGATCCCTAGTCCCTCTAAGACCAGAAAAAGCCTAGAAGATCGCTTTGGTGCATTTGCGGACGTTGCATTATCCAAGCGTGGGCTCGTTGTCGATGACGATAGCCGCGCAAAGCTACTGGAGCAGGTTGCTGTTGCGATGGATCTTGCAGCAGAAAAACTGCAACGTCACAGCTTTGGTGATTACACACCTGACAGTTACGAATCTCGTTTTCCAGACTGGGAAGACCGTAAGGCTCCTGAGACAAAGGCCGCGCCCCAAGTTACCATCACCCAGCTTTTGGAGGGCTGGTGGAAAGAAGCTGGCCGAGATGGTGGTCGCTCCGTAAGTACATACGAGAGTTACAGCAAAGCCGTTCGATACTTTATCGACTACCTTGGACATGATGACGCAACCAAGGTAACGCCTCGTGATGTTGTTGGCTACAAGGACAAACGACTTTCAGATGTAAACCCCCGAACCGGAAAGCCGATCTCAGCACGGACAATCAAGGATTCTGAGTTGGCAGGTTTGAAGTCCGTCTTTAACTGGGGTGTAAGTCAGCACCTGATCGCAGATAACCCTGCCAAGGGGGTGACTGTTGCTCTGCCCAAGGTCAAACGTAGTAGGCCCAAAGGCTTTACCGAAGCTGAGGCCGTTGCTTTGTTGCGTCATTCCCTGAACTATTCACGGACACAGCCAAATGAGACGCAAAAGCTTCTCAATGCAAAGCGATGGGTGCCTTGGGTCTGCGCTTATACAGGGGCGCGGGTGGGTGAGATTGTTCAGTTACGCAAGTCTGATCTGATCGACCATGGCAAACATTTCGCGATCTTCATAACGCCTGATGGGACAGTAACTGTGAAGGATGGCGAATACAGAGAGGTCCCGATACACCCCCACCTTGTCGAGACCGGGTTCATTGACTTTGTGCGGTCTCAGGACGACGGCTATTTGTTCCTTAAGCCAAATGCCAAAGGTGAGATCAGGGGGTCGTGGAATTCTGCAAAGAACAGATTACGGGAATTTGCACGGCAGGTGATTACAGACCCGAATGTAAAGCCTAATCACGGGTGGCGGCATCGTTTTGTTACGATGGCGCGTGAATACGGTATGTCTCAGGAACTGCGTCGGATGATCACAGGTCATACAGGTGCGGGGGTCGATGAGCGGGAATATGGTGACCCCGCCGGGCTTTATCGGGAAATCTGCAAGATACCTCGTTATCAGGTCTGAATACCCCGAGCCGAACCAAGAGATTCTTGGGGTTCTGGGGTAGCTGCATGGGTGGATTCAAATATCAGCTCGGTACCTGTCGTGAAGTAATGTTGAGAGGTATCATTGTTGCCTTCCTGTATTTACGGTCTCGGGCAACTATCACCATTTTGATTGTAGTCGAAACCGACACTTATCAGGAAACCAAAAAACAACGTAAATGCCGATTTTTTCGTCACTGACGTCCCTTGATCTTTTTTCGCTACCATAAGAGCATTAAAGTTTAAACCCTCTGTGTGGTCAAATTATAGCCATCTACGGCGATGTTGATTAGGTGCCTCCATAGATAGCCCAATCACACTTTGCTTGACTATGGAGGTTTATGATGACCCGAGGTACCAACACCACAGTCACAATCGCGCCACTATCTCTCAGCGCCCAAACAATCAACACCCACCACAAGAACATCCTTGAGCATGGCAAGGGGATGCTCCGTGAAGCGAAAGCTGCTGGTGAGGAATTGCTCCGTGTGAAAAAGACTTTGAAGCACGGGGAGTTCAAGCCGTGGATCAAGGAGAACTGTAGCTTCAGCTACCGGCAGGCAGCGAAGTATATGCAGATCGCTAAAAGTGCCCCGCAGGGCACCTTTGATATGGACGCGGGGATCAACTCTTTCCTCGACCAAGTTGCTAACAGTCGCAAACCCAAAGCCCACCTTCAGTCCTTCTCACAGACAGACGCTGAATATGCACAGAAGCTACATGCAATGGCTGTGCGTGGCACTGAGCATGAGCGTGAGGTTGCCAAGGGAAAACTCGAAGCCTTCGCCAAATCCTTCGGAAAGACCCCTGAAGAACTGATGGAGGAGGCAGGGAAGAAGAACCCCTCCAAGACAGAAGTTGAGGAAAAGGTTGATGACTTCCTTCAGCAAGCCTTTGGGAAGAAATCACGCGCCCAACTTATCCAGATCATTGGCTACTGCATGGCCGAATACCCTGAACTGATTACCAAACTGACGCAGAAGGAGGACTGATCATGGTGATCCAACTTACACAAAACCAGAAGGCAGCAATTCTTGATCGGCTCATTCGTGAGGGGATCTTCGCGCTGCCAAATAGTCGGCCTGTATCGGCTGGATGAATAACAAATCAAAAATGACGACGATGATAACTAACAACCAGATTACGATTTATACCGATGGTTCATGTACCGGGAATCCCGGTCCGGGAGGGTATGCTGCTATTATCTGCGAGGGTGATCGTGAGCGTATCATTACCGGGAGCGAGACCGAGACAACGAACAATCGAATGGAGTTAAGTGCAGCTATTGCTGCGCTCAAAGCACTTGACCAGAGTAGGTCAAGCGTTCGGGTAGTGACTGACAGCCAATATCTGAGCAAGGGCATGACTACTTGGATAAGTGACTGGAAAGCCAAGGGGTGGCGTGGATCAAACGGAAAGGCTGTTAAGAACACAGACCTCTGGCGTGAACTGGATGAACTCAGTACCCGGCACGATATAACTTGGGAATGGGTTAGAGGACATTCCGGCGACGAACTAAATGAACGAGTTCATGTGCTTGCGGCGGGAGCAGCAGGGAACAGCATCAATAGTTCATGCCTGAAAATTTAGGGGTGGGAGTTAAGGGGTTGATCCTCGTTTTCCTGACCCGGAAGAAGGAACCAGAAACCACAGTGTTTCTGCGGGCTTCCAATTGGGTGCCACCATAGAAGGAAGAGGCACATGTTTTGTGGCAGTGTTTTTCCTTCCTGTGATGGCATCCAAGACTACCTAGGTCTTACTTAAAGACGACTCTAGGACACTCTGAATACTGGTTCTTCTTTCCTTCCTTGTTTGAGGGTCTCAGAAACCATAAACAGCCAAAGCAGACTTAGGATGACTAAAGGAATTCTTTAGGAGTACCTATGGGGGGAAGGGGGGCTTTTTATTTATATTAATAATATTTAATATGTTTTCGTTGTCCCATTGTGCCGGTTGAACGCGGATGTTTTTGGGTCGCAAATCTGATCAGGCATTCGTATACGAGCTAGCGCAAACTTCCCCCCATAGGGTGGTCCCGGCTATTGCCCCAGCCTTGTCAATTTTCACGGTCCTTACCAACGGTTTTCCCCTTTTTGTTACAACCACAACGAACGTTGACATTTGTAACAAACCGATTTAACTGGCAATTACAAACCAGTTAGCAAGGGCAGGCTTATGGAACGTTACGTCATCTACAAGCGGGTAAGTACAACAGACCAAGGGCGAAGTGGATTGGGTCTTGAGGCTCAGGCGAGGGACTTGGCCCTGTATCTTGAGACATACAGCCCTGAACCGTTCGAGGTCATTGCAGAATACGTTGATGTGCAATCCGGCAAGGATGATGACCGTCCAGAACTGACCAAAGCAATTGACCATGCCAAACGTGACAAAGCCGTTCTTCTGGTTGCAAAGCTCGACCGCCTGAGCCGTAAGGTCTCCTTTATATCGCAGCTCATGGAAGACAAGAGGCTGGATTTCCGGGTGGCTTCAATGCCTTCGGCTGACAAGTTCCAGCTTCATATCTATGCAGCATTGGCGGAGCAAGAACGTGACTTCATATCGCAACGGACAAAGGCGGCTTTGAAGCAAGCCAAGCTGCGTGGTCAAAAGCTAGGTGGACTCAGAGACAAGACCATGAAGCGCAATGAGGCTCTCAAGGCACAAGCTGATAGTAGGGCGCACAAGCTAGAAGGCATTGTGAAACCGCTCAGGGAACAAGGGGCAACCCTTCGTGATATTGCCGCGTCTTTGAATGCAGCAGGAATTAGCACACCGCGCGGTGGTGATTGGCAGGCTGTGCAGGTCAAGCGTTTGTTGGAACGTCTTCAAAAGAAATAACAAATGGGCCTATGACCGTCATAGCCCACTGATTCTATGAATATCTGTTTGCCTCCAGCTAAATGCGAGAGTTGCGACCATCGGAAACTCGCTATGATGGTGTTTTTTCCCGCAACCTATTGCTTAAAATGACAATGCAGATATTGTTCAGCATAGCATATTTGTGAGGTGAAAAGACGTTCGGGGGAGCATTGGCTATGAAGAAGTCTGAAGCCGATGTGAAGACCAAACTCATCACACCGGCAATCATGAAATCAGGCTGGGATATTAACAGCCAAATGCGGGAAGAAGTTACCTTCACCGCCGGACGCATCATTGTGCGTGGTAAGATGACGGCACGAGGCAAAACCAAGCGTGCTGACTATATCCTTTATCACAAGCCGAACATTCCCCTAGCTATTGTCGAAGCCAAAGACGATTCCCACACTGTTGGCTCAGGAATGCAACAAGCCCTTGAATATTCGGATATGCTGGACATTCCGTTTATCTTCTCATCCAACGGTAAGGGATTCTTGTTTCACGACAAATCGGGAACCTCGGAGAAGCTGGAAACCGAACTCACCCTAGATGAGTTCCCATCCCCTGATGTGCTTTGGCAGAAGTTCAAAGCCATGAAGGGTCTTTCCGACACTGCCGCAGAAATTGTCTCCCAAGATTACTATGATGATGGCAGTGGTCGTGCTCCCCGCTATTACCAATCCATAGCCATCAACAGAACCATCGAAGCCATTGCCAAGGGGCAAAACAAGATTCTTCTGGTTATGGCGACGGGAACGGGCAAAACCTACACGGCATTCCAAATCATCTGGCGTTTGTGGAAAGCCAAACAAAAGAAACGCATCCTTTTCCTTGCCGATAGAAACATCCTTGTTGACCAAACCAAACAACAGGACTTCGCCCCTTTTGGCGACAAGATGACGAAGATTCATAATCGGACAGTAGACAAGTCCTATGAAATCTATCTGTCTCTGTATCAGGCAGTCACAGGGACCGAAGAAGAGCAAAACATATACAAGCAGTTCTCCCCGGACTTCTTTGATTTGATTGTCATTGACGAGTGCCATCGTGGAAGTGCATCCGAAGCCTCGGCATGGCGAAGAATCCTCGATTACTTCTCAAGCGCGACCCATATCGGTTTGACGGCAACGCCAAAGGAAACAAATGACGTTTCCAACATCGCCTACTTTGGCGAACCCGTTTACAGCTATTCCCTGAAACAAGGCATCAGCGATGGCTTCCTTGCGCCTTACAAGGTCATTCGCATTGATTTTGATAAGGACCTAGAGGGCTATCGCCCTGAAAAGGGCAAGACGGACAAGTTCGGCAATCTGATTGAAGACCGCATCTATAACACCAAGGACTTTGATAGAACCCTTGTTCTTGAAAAGCGCACAGAAAAGGTTGCTCAAAAGGTGACGGAGTTCCTCACGGAAACAAACCCCTATGACAAGACCATCATATTCTGTGAAGATATCGACCATGCCGAGCGCATGAGACAAGCAATTGCCAACGCCAACCCGGAGCGCATGGCAGAAAACCACCGTTACGTCATGCGGATTACAGGTGACAATCCTGAAGGCAAAGCCGAGCTGGACAATTTTATCAATCCTGAATCCAGATACCCCGTTATTGCTACCACCTCAAAACTGATGACCACTGGGGTGGATGCCAAAACCTGTAAATTGATTGTCTTGGACCAACGCATCCAATCCATGACCGAGTTCAAGCAAATCATAGGTCGTGGCACGCGGGTCAACGAAGAGCACGGTAAAAAGTTTTTCACCATCATGGATTTCAAAAAAGCCACTGAGCTTTTTGCGGACCCTGATTTTGATGGGCAACCCGTTCAAGTCTATACCCCAGAACCAGATGCTAATGTTGTCCCTGACGATGGTGAAACGCCAGACAATGTAGATGATAGTGGGCAGGAAATCCCCCCGGATGTCACATGGGACAACCACGAAGACAACGAAGGCCAGCAGAAATACTACATCAATGATGTTGAAGTGGATGTCCTTTCAAAGCGGGTTCAATATCTCGATGCCGACGGCAATCTGATAACGGAATCCTTGAAGGACTATTCCCGCAAGAGCATCACCAAGGAGTTTGAAACCTTGGATGCCTTTTTGCGTCGCTGGAACGAAGCAGACAAGAAGACCGCTATCATCAAGGAACTTGAGGAACAGGGTGTTCCCGTCAACGTCTTGCGCGAAACCGTTCCCAATGGCGAGTCTTACAGCACCTTTGACTTGATCTGCCATGTCGCTTACGGACAGCCCCCACTGACTCGGAAGGAACGTGCCGAGAAAGTCAAAAAACGAAACTATTTTGCCAAGTACGAGGACAAAGCCAGAGCAGTTTTAGAAGCCCTACTTGATAAATATGCCGATGAAGGTTTGACGACATTGGAGGACAACAAAATCCTCATGATGGCCCCCTTCCCGCAAATCGGTACCCCCACTGAAATCATTAAATCTATTTTCGGCGGTAAGGCTCAGTATGGCAAAGCCATCAATGACCTTGAAACCGAGCTTTTTAAACAGGACCAACCTGCATGAGTAACGTATCGGGCATCATCAAATCCATCCAAGACATAATGAGAAAAGACGTTGGTGTGGATGGTGACGCTCAAAGGATTAGCCAGCTCGTCTGGATGTTCTTTCTGAAAATCCTTGATGACCGTGAAGAGGAGCTTGAGCTCCTTGATGATGACTTCACTTCCCCCATGCCAGAAAACCTGCGCTGGTGTAATTGGGCGAAGGATGCTGAGGGCATTACAGGCGATGCCTTGCTTGATTTTGTCAACAACGAGCTTTTCCCCAAACTGAAAGAACTGCCGTCAACGGGTGCAGAAGGGCAACGTGCCACTGTCATCAAAAACGTGTTTGAGGATGCCTACAACTATATGAAGTCTGGCACCCTGATGCGCCAGGTCATCAACAAAATCAACGAGATTGATTTTAACGCAAGTGATGACCGCCATACCTTTGGCGACATTTACGAACAAATCCTCAAAGACCTTCAAAGTGCCGGAAACGCAGGTGAGTTCTACACGCCACGGGCCGTCACCCAATTCATGGTGGATATTCTTGACCCGAAGTTGGATGAAAAGGTCTTTGACCCTGCCTGTGGAACAGGTGGTTTCTTAGCCTGCACCATTGACCACAAACGCGCTCAGTACGAGAAAAGTGCCGAAGACAGAGAAACTTTGCAAAAGTCTATCTTTGGCGTTGAGAAAAAGTCTCTCCCCCACTTGCTTGCCGTTACCAACATGGTTCTGCATGGCATTGATGTTCCCACCAACATTCGACACAGCAACACCTTGTCCCGTCCTTTGGTGGATTACTCAGAGTCTGACAGGGTTCAAGTGATCCTGACCAACCCGCCTTTTGGAGGTATGGAAGAAGACGGCATTGAAAATAATTTCCCCGCCAGCTTCCGAACCCGTGAAACGGCAGACCTCTTCCTTGTGCTGATTATCCATCTTCTGAAAGATGGTGGCCGGGCTGGCGTTGTTTTGCCTGATGGCACTCTCTTTGGCGAGGGCATCAAAACCCGCATCAAAGAAAAGCTCCTGACGGAATGCAATCTGCACACCATTGTCCGATTGCCGAACGGTGTTTTCAATCCATATACGGGCATCAAAACCAACCTATTGTTCTTCACCAAGGGCGAACCGACAAAAGACGTTTGGTTTTATGAGCATCCGTACCCCGAAGGCTACAAAAGCTATTCAAAAACCAAGCCCATGAAGATTGAAGAGTTCGAACCTGAAAAGGCTTGGTGGGATAACAGGGAAGAAAACGACCACGCTTGGAAGGTGTCATTTGAAGACATCAAAGCGAACAACTTCAATTTGGACATCAAGAACCCCAACATTCAAGATGTCACGCATATGGACCCTGCCGAACTGTTGGAAAAGTTCAACAAGAACCAGCAGGACATGACAGCAACTCAGGACAAGCTGAAATCCATTCTCGCTGAAGCCTTAAATCGTTTGGCGGGAGAATAACTATGGATAAAGAAATCTTTCTAACCGAGTTCGGCCACCTCGCCCAAGGACCCGATGGGGTTAAGAAGCTCAGAGACTTGATTTTGCAGTTGGCTGTTCAAGGGAAATTGGTAGGGCAAGACTCAGATGATGAGCCTGCTAGTGTGCTTTTGGAGAAAATTGAGGCTGAAAAGAAAAATCTGATTGCCAAAGGTGTATTTAAAAAATCTCGCCAAAAGCCTAAAGAGATTTCACCACTATTTCTAATTCCAAAAAGCTGGAAATGGATTTCTATGGCAGAAACTGGTCACGAATGGGGCCAAGAAAAACCGTCTCAAGATTTTTTGTATATTGATGTCAGCGTTATCGACAATGTTCTGGGTAAAGTTGGCAGTAATGTTCCTCTTATTACTCCTGAAGATGCTCCGTCTCGAGCAAGAAAGCTGGTCAAACCTGGAACCGTTATATATTCGACCGTTCGCCCCTATCTGAAAAACATTGCTGTGATTGAACAGGAATATTCTCCAAAACCTATAGCAAGCACAGCCTTTGCAGTAATCGCGCCTTTTTCAGGCATAGATGCAACTTTCATCAAACATTATCTCAGAAGCCCTGATTTTGTTGGGCACGTCGAAAGTCAAATGATGGGAATGGCATACCCTGCAATTAACGATTCAAAGTTCTTTGCTTCTCCCTTTCCTCTCCCCCCCCTTGCCGAACAAAAACGCATCGTTGCCAAGGTCGATGAATTGATGGCTTTGTGTGATGAGCTGGAAGCATCTCAAGAAACCAATGTCACCCTTAAACGTGACTGTGTTGCCTCCACCCTTCATCATCTATCCGAAGCCAGTGACAAAGATGAAATCAAATCCAATTGGTCTATTGCTGAGAACAATTTTGGCAAATGGTTTGATGACCTCGAAACGGTCAAAAATCTGAGGGCAACAATTCTTCAATTGGCTGTGCAGGGAAAACTGGTTGAGCAGGACCCGAATGATGAGCCAGCTAGTGTTTTGTTGGAGAAGGTTAAAGCTGAAGGTATATGCGCCAAAAACAAATACCAATCGTCAAATCAACAAGTTGACGCGCAATTACCTAGAGGCTGGGCGCGCACTGAATTGGGAAATCTTATTTCGATTAGATCAGGGGATGGTCTGACAAAAGCTAATATGGAGCTTGGTTCAATTCCTGTTTTTGGCGGGAATGGCATCACAGGGTACCATTCTTCATCAAACGTCATTGAACCTACTTTAGTTATTGGCAGAGTAGGATTCTATTGTGGCAGTGTACATATTACTCCCGCGCAAGCGTGGGTCACAGATAATGCCTTTATCACCACGTTTTCCGAATACTGTTTCGACATTGAGTTTTTGTATTGGTTGTTGAGGACCACAAACTTAAAGGAAAGAGATTCTGCGACGGCCCAACCAGTTATATCTGGAAAAAAAGTATATCCGATAATCGTAACCGTGCCTCCCAAGGGAGAACAAAAACGCATCGTCGCCAAAGTCAATCAACTCATGACTTTGTGTGATGAGCTAGAAGCACAAATCCTATCATCCCAAACCCTGAATCAGAGTCTTATGGCGTCCCTCTGCCATCACATGACCGTGAACTGATATGATAAATAGCTGGGAACCGATGAGGGGGACTTCGATTCTTCGTTTGCTCATCGGTAACACTACTGGTAAACAAATCTAAATTTGTGAGGAAATATCCATAGGTTTTCTGCGGTTCTCAGGTGATTTTTGTTCAATCTTCTCCTGGGCACCATACCCCAGCACATCGTTGATGTGCTGGGGTATTGTCGTTTTGGCTTACATTTTCCGAATTTGTCTGATGGGCGCTGCTTGTGGCGTCGAAAACCGCGCAATTGGTACGACTTTTGCGGTGCGATGCGCTGTTTGCTGTGTTAAGAACAGGCAAATTCTGACATTTGGAGAACCGCGATGACCAATTTCCTCCATCTCGGAGATCTGCCTGATGACCTTGACCTTGGAAAGGTTGTGGCCATTGACAGTGAGACCATGGGCCTTAACCCGCACCGCGACCGTTTGTGTGTCGTGCAGCTTTCACGCGGGGATGGTAACGCCCATCTGGTCAAGTTTGATGGGGAAGATTACAGCGCGCCGAACCTGAAAAAGCTTCTGGCCGATCCGTCGGTCCTGAAGCTGTTTCATTTCGGACGTTTTGACATCGCCGTGATGGACAAATATCTCGGCGTGCGCTGTGCGCCGGTCTATTGCACCAAGATCGCCTCCAAACTGGTGCGCACCTATACCGACCGTCATGGTCTGAAGGATGTGCTGCGCGAGACTGTCGGGGTCGAGATTTCCAAGCAGCAGCAGAGTTCCGACTGGGGTGCAGCCGAGCTTTCCAAGGAACAGATCGATTATGCCGCATCCGATGTGCTGTATCTGCACAAGGCAAAAGAAGAGCTTGATCGTCGTCTCGTCCGTGAAGGCCGGATGGAGATGGCGCAGGCCTGTTTTGACTTCCTGCCGATGCGCGCGACGCTTGATCTGGCGGGCTGGGAAGAAACCGATATCTTTGCCCATTCCTGAGGTCGGCATAAGGTCGGTTAACCGCCTGTGAAGATTGATCCTGTATTGCCTGTGCTAGGGAATTGACCCCTAGGCCAACCGGGTTCATAGTTTCGGCCCAATGATCTTGCAAGATGGGCGATACAGGCTATCTCCGGGCGGAAAACGCTAACAAGAAACAATGACAGTGACCCCAGACGTGTCCAAAGAGTCCTCCAACCTGCCGGCACCGGCATCTGATGCCGATCTTGCCATTGCGCGCCGTGTTCTTGGTATCGAAGCCAATGCGCTGCGCGAACTTGCAGAATCGCTAAATGGTGCGTTCTGCGATGCCATCAACCTGATCGAGGGCCTGAAAGGCCGTCTGGTTGTGACCGGCATGGGCAAAAGCGGCCATATCGCGAAGAAAATCGCTGCGACCTTTGCCTCGACCGGCACCCCGTCCTTTTTCGTTCATCCGGCCGAGGCCAGCCACGGGGATCTGGGCATGATTGGCAAGGATGATGCGGTGCTGGCCCTGTCCAATTCCGGTGAAACACCGGAACTGTCCGATATTATTGCCTTTACCCGGCGTTTTAATGTGCCGCTGATCGGCATGACCCGCAAACCGGAAAGCTCGCTTGCCAAGCAGTCCGATTGCCCGCTGGTTCTGCCGGCAAGTCCGGAAGCCTGCCCGAACAAGCAGGCGCCGACGACATCAACCACGGCGATGCTGGCCTTTGCCGATGCGCTGGCCGTGACATTGATGGAGCGGCGCGGTTTTTCATCTGATGATTTCCGAACCTTCCACCCCGGTGGCAAGCTGGGTCAGCGGTTGCTCCATGTCGGGGATGTCATGCATGGGGCCGATACCCTGCCATTGGTCAAACCGGATGCGCTGATGGCCGAGGCACTTGTGACCATGACCAGCCATTCGTTTGGCTGTGTTGGCGTGGTCGATGATGCCGGGGCCCTGGCCGGGATCGTGACCGATGGCGATTTGCGCCGTCACATGGCTGATAATCTGGTGGCGATGAAGGTCGGTGATGTCATGACTGCCGGGCCGAAAGTAACCAGTGCCGATGCGCTGGCGGTTGAGGCCCTTGCCATCATGAATGATCGTTCAATCACGTCATTGTTTGTCCTTGATGACGCTGGTGTGCCGGTCGGACTGGTTCATATCCACGATCTTTTGCGTGTCGGAGTGGCCTGACGCATGAGCACAGAGGGCACGCCACAGGTCGAGGATCACGACGAAAGCCAGAAGGCCGAAGCACGTGAGCAACGCCACGCACGCGGCTTTTCGCGTGATCGCATGCCCTCGGCGCGGCGTAATGTGCGGATCAATCCGTTCCGCCGTGTCATCGTCAATATGCTGAAATTCGTCCTGCCGCTGATCGCGATGACGATCCTCGCCCTTGTGGTGCTGTGGCCGCAGATCGAACAGGTGCAGGAAAGCGGCTTTCGGCTGGGCTTTTCCACCTCGCCCGAAGATCTGATGGAAAATGTTGCGATGAGCAAACCCCGCTTCTTTGGCGTGGATGGCAATCGACAGCCCTTTACCGTCACGGCCAGTGAGGCCGTTGAAACCGCAGAAACCGAAACGCGACCCGACCATATTTACCTGTCAGCGCCGCAGGCCGATATCACGCTTAATGACGGATCGTGGATCGCGATGACCGCCAATGAGGGGTTCTATACTGAAGCTGACGGGATACTTGATCTGGTGGGCACGGTGAACATGTACCACGATCAGGGCTTTGAAATTCATACGGAAGAAGCTGAAATTGCCATGAATTCCGGCAGTGCCAGCGGTGATGTGCCGGTTGACGGGCAGGGGCCGTTTGGCACCATTGCATCCGATTCCGGGTTTGAGCTTGAAGACAAGGGGGCGGTGATCCGCTTTTTGGGGAAATCCCGTCTGGTGATTTTCGACAGTGCAATGAATTCGACGGAGCAATGAGAGGGAAGTCATGATTGCGATGCCGCATCTCGCCCGCAAGACTGGAACGGTTCTGACACCCCTTGTGCTGGGGGGGCTTATGCTGGGTGCGGCCGTGATCGGCCTGTCCAGCACGGTCAAGGATGCTGCGGCCAATCCGTTGGGTTTGGCCCAGAATGGCAGTGGCGGGCTTGAAGTCGAGTCTGATAACGGCATCGAATGGCGCCGCAACGAGCAGGTTCTGATCGCGCGTGGCAATGCGGTGGCCAAACGTGGCGGATCGCGTGTTGATGCCGACGAGTTGCAGGCACTTTATCGCGACCGCGACGGCAATAGCGAGATTTACCGCATCATCGCGACCGGCAATGTGAAGCTTTCATCCGATACCGACGTCGCCATTGGCGATCGCGCCGTTTATGACATTGACGAGGCCGTGGTCGTGCTGACTGGGGATAACCTTAAATACACCACCCCCACTGAAACCCTGACCGCACGCGACAGCCTTGAATATTGGGAAACAGAGCGTGTGGCGGTGGCACGCGGTGATGCGGTTGCCGTGGCCGAAGATCGCACGCTGCGCGGGGATGTATTGACCGCGCGCTTTGAGGCCGGCGAGGGCGGGGCCAACGAATTGCGCCGCATCGATGGCCAGGGCAATGTGAATATTCGCACAGCGACAGAGTTTGTTGTCGGCGACCAGGGTGTTTATGATGCGAAAACAGGTATCGCGACCCTTATTGGATCGGTTAAGATCACCCGCGGGGAAAACCAGTTGAACGGGGATCGTGCCGTTGTGGACCTGAATACCGGGATCAGTCGTCTGACGGCCGACGGTAGTGGCGATGGCAAAACCCGTGTTCGGGGCCTTCTGGTTCCGCAAAAAGACGAAAACAACAGCCCGGCCGATGCCGGGACCGGTAACTGAGAAAGGTCGGTCATTTGTTCTGGTCGCGCAAAAGCGTAAAATCCGACAACGCCAAGGCGACAGCTGCATCTGGCAGCGCACAGCCAACTGACGGCGGGACAACCGGTCCGCGCCTGATCAGCACGAACAAGGGTCTTGTGGCGCATAATCTTGGCAAAAGCTTCAAGAAGCGTCCGGTGCTCAAAGATGTCTCGGTGTCGGTACAGCGCGGTGAAGCGGTTGGCCTTCTGGGCCCGAACGGCGCAGGCAAAACCACCAGTTTCTATATCATTACCGGCCTTATTGCCGCAGATCGCGGCACGATTTCCCTTGATGGGCGTGACATCACCATGATGCCGATGTATCAGCGCGCACGCATGGGAATCGGCTATTTGCCACAGGAAGCCTCGATCTTTCGCGGTATGACCGTCGAACAGAATATCATGGCTGTTCTTGAAGTGGTCGAGGATGACCGCCTTAAGCGCGAACAATCCCTTGAAGACCTTCTGGCAGAATTTGCGATCGAACATTTGCGCCGTACACCCGCACTTGCCCTTTCGGGCGGGGAACGCCGCCGTTGCGAGATTGCGCGTGCGCTTGCGGCCCATCCGAATTTTGTTCTGCTTGATGAACCACTTGCCGGGATTGACCCGATTGCAGTGGGTGATATTCGCGATCTTGTACGTCATCTGAAAGATCGTGGCATTGGGGTCTTGATTACTGACCACAATGTGCGCGAGACTCTAGACATTATCGACCGGGCATATATCTTGCATGATGGTCGGGTTTTGATGGAAGGTGGACCTGAGGAAATCGTTCGAAATGACGATGTACGCAGGGTTTATCTGGGCGATCGTTTCAGCCTTTGATAACGCCGCCAGCCGTCAATGAAGTCTTGGGGGGAGAGTTCGGATTGACACGGGGTAGTGCATAAATGGCCCTGAAGGCGCGTCTGGATCTACGCCAGTCCCAGTCACTTGTCATGACTCCCCAGCTGCAGCAGGCTATCAAACTGCTGCAATTCAATAATATTGAGCTTTCCAATTTCATCGACAGTGAACTGATGGAAAACCCGCTGCTCGAGCGGGCCGATCCCGGCCAAACCTATGCCGAGGCCGGCGACGGTGCGGTGGGCAATGGCGATGAAGGCCTTGATAGTCGCTCCAACGACAATTTCGCAGATCGCGATGACCAGTTTGGCACGGATCGTCTGACATCGAGTGAATCCATGGGCAGCGATGATGGCCCGCTTGATGTTTCAAGTGACGCGCTGTATGGCGGCGAGGGCGAAATCACCCGCAATGGCGAACCGGTTTCGGGCAGCCACGATTATTCCGCGCCCTATGGCGGCGGGACAGGTGGCGGTGTCGGCGGTTCGGCAGCCGGGGGCGATGACCTGCCGGGGCTGGAACAGACCCTTGCGGACGAGGCGACACTGCGCCAGTCACTTGATGATCAGCTCAACATTGCCTTTGCCGATGCCACGTCGCGCATGATCGGAAGCTATCTGATCGATATGCTTGATGAGAATGGCTATATCAGCGGCGCGCTTGATGAAGTTTCCGAGGCGCTTGAATGCGATTTGACCGATGTCGAGCGCGTTCTGAAAATCATGCAGGGCTTTGATCCGGTCGGCATCTTTGCCCGTGATCTGGCGGAATGTCTGGAACTGCAGTTGCGGGAACTCAACCGCTTTGATCCGGCGATGGCCGCCCTTCTGGCCAATCTGGAATTGCTGGCCAAGCGTGATTTTGATCGTTTGCGGCGTGTCTGCGGGGTCGATTCGGATGACCTTTACGACATGATCGACGAGATCAAAACCCTTGATCCGCGACCGGGTAAAACCGCTGATGGCGAAATCGCAACCCCTGTGATCCCGGATGTTCTGATGCGTTCGGCAGGGAATGGCAACTGGCATCTGGAACTGAATTCCGAGGCCCTGCCACGGGTTCTGGTCAATGAGGACTATGTCGCCCAAATCGGATCCGGGCTGCGTGACCGCGAAGAACGCGGCTTCATGAGCGAAAAACTGCAGAGTGCCAACTGGCTGGTCAAGGCGCTGCATCAGCGTGCAACCACCATCATGAAGGTCGCCAGCGAGATCGTGCGCCAGCAGGACGGATTCTTTACCCACGGGGTCGGGCATCTGCGTCCGCTTATTCTGCGCGACATTGCCGAGGCGATCGGCATGCATGAAAGTACGGTTTCACGCGTGACCAATGGCAAGTTCATGTCGACCCCGCGTGGGATGTTCGAACTGAAATACTTCTTTACCACAGCCATCTCGTCTTCTGACGGTGGTGACGCCTATTCATCAGAGGCCGTGCGCCATCGGATCAAGTCATTGATCGACAACGAAGAACCTAAGAAGATTTTGTCTGATGACAAACTGGTTGAGCTTCTGGGCAAGGAAGGAATCGACATTGCGCGCCGAACAGTGGCAAAATACAGGGAAGCTATGCGCATTCCTTCGTCAGTCCAGCGTCGGCGCGAGAAAAAATCACGTGCGTCCTAGCACGATTTTATCGAAAAAATGTACCTTAAGGTGCTGTAATTCAAGGGAACATACCCATATCTTGACTTGGTAATGACGAGGGAATATGGTGCGCCCACCTGACTGAGGGGCACCGAACATTCAAATGTACTGGTAAGTCACTCAACCGGGGATAGGCGATCCATGCAAATTACGGTTATCGGTAAGCAACTTGACGTAGGCGAAGCGTTTCGCCAACACGTCGTCGAGACCTTGGACCCTGCAGTAGAGAAATATTTCGATCACGCGATCGAAGCCACGGTGACCGTCACCAAACAGGCACATCTCTTTCACGCGCAGATATCGGTCCATGTCGGCAAAGGCATGATGATTCAGGCAAAAGCATCAGCAAATGAGGTTTATCCCGCATTTGATGCCGCCTGTGACAGAGTAGCCAAACAGTTGCGGCGTTATAAACGACGCCTGCGTGATCATCACGCAACCCGGGACCACTATGAGGAGGCTCGCCTGGAAGCGATCCATTATGTGATCGAACAGGAAGATGAAGATCAAACGGATGACAATCACGTAAACGGCTATGAACCGGTGATTGTGGCCGAGACACCCGATCGCATCGATACGCTTTCCGTTGGGGAGGCTGTCATGCGGCTCGACTTGGGGGACATTCCGGCACTTATGTTCCGGAATGGCAAACATGGCGGACTGAATGTTGTCTATCGTCGCTCGGACGGTAATATCGGATGGCTGGATCCAAACGATAGCGAGGCGAGCGGCGGGTGACTGACACAGATTCCGAGCCAAACAACGCAACGCGAAAAATGGACATATCATCGATTCTTACTCCGTCCGGAGTTATCCCGGCACTGCGTTCCGGCGCGAAGAAGGCTGTGCTTGAGGAACTTGCCGAAAAGGCTGCCGAAGTTACCGGACGCCCTGCGAGCGAGATTTTCTCTGTCCTGCTTGACCGTGAAAAGCTTGGCAGCACCGGCGTTGGTGGCGGTGTGGCAATTCCACATGGCAAGCTCAATGATCTGGACCGTCTGCATATGGTCTTTGCCCGTGCAGGCAATCCGATCGAGTTCGATGCCGTGGATGAACATCCGGTCGACCTGTTCTGCATGCTGATTGCACCTGAAGAAGCCGGGGCCGATCACCTGAAAGCACTGGCGCGGATTTCCCGCCTGCTGCGTAACCAGGGCATGTGTGACAAACTGCGCGGGGCTGGCTCAGCCGACGCGATCTACGCACTGCTGACCCAGGACGAGGCCGAACAGGCCGCGTGAAACGGTCAGTGAGCGGCGGGTAGTCCCCGTAACAGATACAAGATTTAAAAAACCGGACGCCATATCAGGCGTCCGGTTTTGTTTTGGGTCATTGATGTTTCTGACCAGCTACAGGTTACAGGCATCCTGGCGGCTCAGACTCCGGCCTGTCTGGCGTCCTCTGCTTCCTTGACCTTTGTCAGGCGCCCGGCAAGAACAACAAGATACAGAACTGGAATGCCGATCACGGCCGTGCCGATAAAGAACCAGCTATAGCCGACCATATCGACCACCGTGCCGGAGAACCCTGCAAGGATTTTGGGAAACAGGGTCATGATCGAACTGAAGATCGCGTATTGCATGGCCGTGAACGAGATATTGGTCAGGCCCGACAGATAGGCGATGAAGGCTGCGGTTGCGAGACCACCCGACATGTTGTCGGCCATGATCACCACGACAAACATTGTGGTGTCGGGGCCAAGCTGCGCCATGAAGGCAAACAGGATATTGGTGATTGCCGATAACAACGCGCCAAGAAACAGGATCCGTACCACGCCATAGCGAACCGACAGCACCCCGCCCAGGAAACTGCCGCCAATGGTCATGAACAGGCCAAATGTCTTGGAAACGGCGGCGATTTCTTCCTTGGAGAAACCAAGGTCGGTGTAAAACACGTTGGCCATCACGCCCATGACGATGTCGGCAATGCGATACACCCCGATCAGGGCGAGGATGACGATGGCGGCCTTGCCATAGCGATCAATGAAGTCCCTCACCGGCGAAATATAGGTTTCCTGAACCATGCCGGTCGGGGTCAGGCCAACCCGCGTGGTGAGCCAGGCGACAAAGACAGCAAATACCACCGAAACCGCAAGTTTGAGGGTTCCTGCGATAAAGCCGGCCAGTTCGCGGATCATCCCGTTGTCGGTCAGGGCCGTTTTGAGTGGATCGGTGATGTTTCCCGCATAGACATTGGCAAGGATGAAGGCGATCACGGTAAGTGCAAACATCGCAAGAAACCGGACATAGTCAGATGTTTCGTGGAAATATTTGCTGTCGAGCTTAACCGACCTGGGTTCACTGACGAGGAGGGTGGTGATCACCCCGATACACATGGCAAGCGCCATGCAGCCATAGGCCATGGTCCACGCAAAGTGCTGATAGGCGCCTTCGGCCTCAAACAGGCCAGCAATGGTGAGTGCCCCGGCACCGGCGACGATCATGCCGATGCGATATCCGCCAATATAGGCCGAACTCATCATTGCCTGCAGGTCGGTATCTGCGGCCTCGATCCGGTAGGCATCAATGACGATATCCTGTGTGGCAGAGGCGAAACCAAGGGCAACGGCGGCAAAGGCCATCATGGTCAGGTTTTGCGCCGGGTCGGTCAGGCCCATCCACAGGATGGCGGCAATGATCGCGATCTGGGAAATGATCAGCCAGGAGCGCCTTCTGCCCATAAGGCTGTGCAGGACCGGGAAGGGCAGCCGGTCAATCAGCGGTGCCCAGACAAACTTGAAGGAATAGCCAAGGGCGGCCCAACTGAAATAGGTCACCGTAGAGCGATCGACGCCAGCTTCGCGCAGCCAGATCGACAGGGTCGAGAAAATCAAAAGGATGGGAATGCCCGCCGACAATCCCAAAAACAGCATCGTAATCACGCGCGGATGAATAAAGGCGCCAAAGGCCTCGCCCCAGCTTCGCTTTTCCATGCTGTTCATTGATTTCCCCCGAGTTGAAATACGCTGGCACGAAGCTAGGCCAAACAGGTTAATGAAAGCCGAAACCAAGGGCGGATGCCCGTTGGACGGGCAGACAAGAAAAAAGGCCGATCCTTTTGGACCGGCCCTTTTTGCATGTGGTTTTGAAAGAAAGGCTTAGCCTTCTTTTTTGCGGCTTTCGCGCTTACGAACGTTCGGGTCAAGGTGTTGCTTGCGGATACGCACACTTTGCGGGGTCACTTCGACCAGTTCGTCGTCCTGAATATAGGACAGGGCTTCTTCAAGCGACATGCGGCGCGGCGGGGTCAGCAGGATGGCGTCATCCTTGCCCGATGCGCGGACGTTGGTCAGCTTCTTGCCCTTGAGTACGTTGATCTCGAGATCGTTGTCACGGTTATGTTCGCCAACGATCATGCCCTGATAGACACGCTCGCCCGGCTCGATGAACATGATGCCGCGATCTTCAAGGTTAAACAGCGCATAGGCAACCGCATCGCCCTGATCGTTGGAAATCAGCGCACCGTTACGACGACCCGCAATGGAACCCTTGACCGGGCCATAGGAATGGAACACGCGGTTCATAACGCCGGTACCGCGGGTATCGGTCAGGAATTCACCGTGATAACCGATCAGGCCGCGCGACGGCGCGATGAAGATGATACGGGTCTTGCCGCCACCGCTGGAGCGCATGTCGGTCATTTCAGCCTTGCGCAGGCTCATTTTCTCGACCACGACGCCGGAATATTCCTCGTCGACGTCAACCTGGACTTCTTCGAACGGCTCGGACAGGACGCCGTCGATTTCCTGGAACAGAACGCGCGGACGCGAGATGGAAAGCTCGAAGCCTTCGCGGCGCATGGTTTCGACCAGAACGCCAAGCTGCAATTCACCACGACCGGCAACTTCGAACGCATCCTTGTCGGCGGTTTCGCCAATCTTGATCGCGATGTTGCCTTCGGCTTCGCGTTCCAGACGCGCACGGATCATGCGCGAGGTAACCTTGTCACCTTCCTGGCCGGCCAGCGGCGAGTTGTTGACCGAGAAGGTCATCGCCAGGGTCGGCGGATCGATCGGCTGGCTTTCGATGGACTTGGTGACTTCGGTCGAACAGATGGTGTCGGCCACGGTTGCTTCGGTCAGACCGGCAATCGCGATGATGTCACCAGCAACGGCTTCGTCCTGCGGGACACGTTCCAGACCGCGGAAGCCCATCAGTTTGGACAGGCGGCCGGTTTCAACCGTGCCATCTTCGCGAAGGACCTTCACCGGCATGTTGAGTTTCGCACGACCCTGATAAACACGACCGGTCAGAATGCGGCCCAGGAAGTTATCGGCATGCAGCATGGTGGTCAGCATGGCGAACGGGGCGTTTTCATCAACGTCGGGTGCCGGAACATGTTTGAGAACGAGTTCCATCAGCGGGGTCAGGTTGTCTTTCGGGCCTTCCGGGCTTTCAGCCGCCCAGCCGTCACGACCGGATGCATACAGAACCGGGAAGTCGAGCTGTTCGTCAGATGCTTCAAGCGATACGAACAGATCAAAAATCTCGTCGAGAACTTCTTCGGCGCGCTGGTCCGGACGGTCAATCTTGTTAATGACGACAATCGGGCGCAGACCGAGTTTAAGCGCCTTGCCCAGAACGAATTTGGTCTGCGGCATCGGGCCTTCGGCCGAATCCACCAGCAAGACAACGCCTTCAACCATGGACAGGATACGTTCGACCTCACCGCCGAAATCGGCGTGGCCCGGGGTATCAACGATGTTCACACGGGTGTCGCCCCACTGAACAGCCGTCGGTTTTGCGACGATGGTAATGCCACGTTCACGTTCCAGGTCGTTGCTGTCCATGGCGCGTTCGTCAACGCGCTGGTTGTCACGATAGACACCGGACTGACGGAACATGGAATCGACCAGCGTGGTTTTGCCGTGGTCAACGTGGGCGATGATGGCGATATTGCGCAAGCTCATTGGCGCGGACTCCAGAAATAAAAATGCCGCGCGCCGGGAAACGCCCATGCGCATCGGTCAATAAGTAAGTGTTTCAAGGCCAGTAGATATTCAGCAAAACGGTTTGGGGTTGCCACACGCCGGTATCACCGGCGGGAACCCGACATCAACATATGTGCTGAATGTTTACTGGCCCGGATCGTAATCGTGCAGATATGCCCGAAGGCCGCCCTGTCATAGCCAATGTGAAGGCGAAAGGCCAGCGTTGTAAGCGCCATGTCGGGTTGATTATTCTGCAATGCGGGCTGTTTGCGCCAAACTCTGGACAAAGTCAATGCTTGTGTTGCGCTGCAGCGCCGCGCAAACCCTGCATTTGTGAGCAAAAAACGGGACGGCATTGAATTGTTGCCGTCCCGTGAAATCTTACGAGCGTTTGCACGCTCTATATAAAAGAGTGATCAGATCGCCTTTGCGATCAGCTCCTTAAGGTCCGCATCCGGGCGCGCACCCATATGCGAAATCACTTCTGCCGCACAGATCGCGCCAAGCTGACCACAAATCTCAAGGGTATGACCCTGCGTGTAGCCAAACAGGAAGCCCGAAGCAAACAGATCACCGGCACCGGTGGTATCGACCACTTTGGTGACCGGCTCGGCGCTGATTTCGTAAAGTTCGTCCTGGCTTACGATAACGGCACCCTTTTCACTGCGGGTCAGGGCCGCGACACGGCAATGCTTGCGGACTTCGGCCAGCGCTTCTTCAAAGGTCTCGACTTCGTAAAGCGACTTGATCTCGTCTTCGTTGGCAAACAGCACGTCGATATGGTCATCGACCAGTTCGCGGAAGGATTCGCGATGGCGATCAACGCAGAAAGAGTCAGACAAGCTGATCGAAACCTGACGGCCAGCATCATGGGCGACCTTGGCAGCCTTGATGAAGGCGTCCTTGGCTTCGGGGCGATCCCAAAGATAACCCTCCATATAGGTGACCTTGGCGGATTTGATCAGATCTTCATCAATGTCATCCGGGCCAAGCTCTGTGCAGGCGCCAAGGAAGGTGTTCATGGTGCGGTGACCATCCGGGGTGACAAAGATCAGGCAGCGTGCCGTCGGCGAACCTTCGGTGGCAGCTGCCGTGTCGAATGCGACACCAATCGCGCGGATATCGTGGCGGAAAACCTGACCAAGCTGATCATCGCGGACCTTGCCGATATAGGCACCCTTGCCGCCAAGGGCTGCGATGCCTGCCATGGTGTTGCCAGCCGAACCGCCCGACATTTCAAGGCCCGGCCCCATCTGGTCATAAAGCGCATCTGCCTTGTCGGCATCAATCAGGGTCATGGCGTTTTTGACAAGGTCGAGGCGCACAAGGTCTTCTTCCTTGCAATGGGCAAGGACATCAACGATGGCGTTGCCGATCCCAACGACGTCGAATTTGGTGTCGTTCATGTAGTAATTTCCTGCGGTTAGTCGGTGTGAACGGCACCGTGATATTCCCGGTAAGCCGTGCGGCGAGAGAGACAGCACAAGGCCGTGCTCGATTGCCTTCTATATTGTCTGATGCGGAGTATAGGGAATGCATTGTGCGGTGCAAGCCTTGCAACTGTTTCGTCCCCGGTCGTTTAACCGGTCATTAACCTCCGGAAAAACTACAAAAGATGTTTTTTGGGGCGTTGATCAACGAAATTCGATCCCGGAGCGATTTGAAATTGAAACCATGGGTCGAGGAAATCGCTTCTGAGCTCGCCTGTTCAAAAGCCACCCGCCGCAAAGCCGCAGAAATCAACGGGTCGCGCTTTATTCAGTCTTTTCGAAGATAAGGGCGCGCATGGCGCCGGAAAAGTGGCCAAAAATACCATAACAAGCAAACTTACATGTTTTTGAAAGGCCAATTTCGGCGTTTCGCAGCAGAGCAGTGTTCAAGACAAACCGTTTTGTCTTGAAATAGAGCTAAATGTAGTCAGCTAATTATCTATTAATAGGCAATGATGATTATGTCTATATTGGATAAATAGCAGTTTAAGCGTGCGGGAGCATCGACAGGACGCCATGATGAGCATCCCGCAAAAAGGGGTGTTCCAGTATGAATCAGGGGATTTTCCGGGGGAAGTCGGCGACTACTTATCGGGGAAAAGCGGGATCGGATCGTTGTTTTCCCGTGGTTCCGTGCTGTCCTCGGCGGTCAGGTTTGCCGCATCGTCGCCGGATTTGCCATTGGCGTTCTGGTGGGCCGTATTGTGGGTTAGTCTATCCCGCAATTCTTCGATCACGGCTTCGATCCGGGCGCGATGAAGCGGGTCATCACAACGTTTGACGAACTGTTCAAACGCACCAAGGGCCATATGGTCCTGATCAAGGCGGGCATAAAGCGCACCAAGCTGGTGCCAAAGGCCTTCATGTTCCGGATCAATCAGCAGACTGTGCTCGATAACACGGGTTGCGAGCTCCAATTCACCGGCGCGAAGGGCCCGTACCTTTATATTGTTTTGAAGTCGCAACAAAATATCGATGTCGGATGATGGCTTGTAGTGTTCCG
Organism: Thalassospira sp. MCCC 1A01148; assembly: GCF_001613795.1. Taxonomy (GTDB): domain Bacteria; phylum Pseudomonadota; class Alphaproteobacteria; order Rhodospirillales; family Thalassospiraceae; genus Thalassospira. The sequence continues at coordinate 1,210,821 of NZ_LPVZ01000020.1, read as the reverse complement.
GGGCCAATTCGGCATCCAGCCCACTGAAAGACTTCAGCAGTTCGCGCAATTCCGCTGGACCAAGGCTGATTGCGCCATGGAACGGGTCGATCATCTTGCGTTTGCCATTGGCCTGAACACGCAGCAGAAAGTGACCCGGAAAATCAATTCCGGTTACGGCAATGCCACAACGCCGTGCCGCGTGGATATACAGCATGCCAAGCGCAACCGGCAGGCCGCGCTTGCGCTCAATCACCTGCATCAGGTCGGCATTGGCCAGGTCGTCGTAGTTTTCCGCATCCCCCTGAAAACCATTGCGTTCGGCAATCACGGTTTGCAGGGCGCGGACAACCTGATCAATGGTCGGTTCGGCTTCCTTGTCATCGACCGGAAGCGGCTGATTGCCGCCATCAACTGCCAGATCGGGTTGCAGGGTAAGCCCCGCCAACTCGGACCGGACCTGATCGGCCAGATCGTCAAGGATGGCAAGAAACGGCACGATATCGCGCTTGTGTGTTCCATTCGACTGATTGAGGCGGGCAAAATGCAGGGCTGCCTCGGCCACGCTGGCATCAGGCTTTTTGCCCTTGCCATAATCGACAAGCCATTGGCGATCCGCATCGGTCGGTGCTGTTATGTGGCTGACGCTGCTGATGGTTCAGGTTCCTTGTCGGATGGCGTCGTCTTTCAGACGGATGTGACTGACAACCCGTTTGACGTAACTGGTGTCTCGGGCATGCGAAATCACGCGATTGCGTTCAAGTTCGTCCTGCGCGATCCCCATAAGATGAACTGTCCCGTTTACGGTCTCGACGCTGTAATTGATCGCGAACACATCGCCATCAAACATCAGTGCGGTTTTGATCTTGGTGGTGATCAAAAGATCACTCGCATTATCTACGAAGGTCATGCCCTCGCCGATCTCGATCTCGTTATGAACGCTTTTGACCCCATTAACCTGCCAGCTTAATCGCACGGCTTCAAGCTGATCGCTGACAGTCGGCACCTGGCCTGCCAAAAGAACTTCGCCTTCAACCACTTCGATCTCGATATCGAGAAACAGCTTTTCGTCCTGTGCCAGAAACTTCTGCCATATCTGGGCGGTGATCGCTGTATCACTGACCGCGCCGTTCAGGCCGCGCTCCTGAAACGCTGCAACGCCCGCGGTTGCGCCGGCCCCGACCACAACGGATGCAGGCGTGCATCCCGCAAGCGGTATCAGGCAAATAGCGCTCAGTAAAAGTGCTTTGGCGATGCCAAGTGGCCGATTGACCATTATTGTTGGTGACATATACGGATGTCTCGTCCAGTTCCCCCAGTCTTCAGGGTCCATACTGGAGCGCGGGGGTTAAAGAGTTTTAAAATCCGGGCCGCTTTATCAGTAAAAATGCATTTTTCTGAAAATTGGGCGTCAGGCTGGATGGCCAGTGGCACCCGTCAATGGGTTTTGCTAGTCAGCAATTCCGCCCAGCGTCCCGGTGACACGCCATAAGTCTGGCGGAAATGGCGGTTGAAATGGCTTTGATCGGCAAAGCCCGTTTCGGCCGCGATTCCGGCAAGCGACTGGCCCAGCGCCATCATCGCACGTGCCTTTTGCAGGCGGCGCATCATCAAATAGCGATAGGGTGTTGTCCCGAACCGTGCCCGGAAATGGCGGATCAGACGAAAACGGTCCATATTGGCAACCTGTTCAAGCTCGTCAGACTGCACCGGGCGGTCAAAGTTGTCTTCAAGAAAGGCGCGCACCTGATCCATGCTTTGGCTGGCGTTGAAGCGCGGGCGTTTCAGCGGTGCCTTGGCGTGCAATGACAGGCGTTGGGCAATATCGCCAACAAACTGGTCACGCAAAAGCGGATCCATGTCGCATTCAAGTTCACCCAATGCAGACGCCATGATCGACCACAACACCGGGTCCTGAATAACCGGTTCGCCGACAAAGGGCAGGGGGTCGCTTTCATGATCAAGGCCCGATCGCAACAAGGCCGGTTCAAGATAAAGCATGCGATATTGCAAGCCATCATCGGTACCCGCCCCGCCATCATGCAGCTCGTCTGGATGCAGGATGATGATATTGCCCGGATTGCTGGCGCGAAATTCCCCGCGATAGTTGAAGGTCTGAATGCCTTGCAGGGTGATGCCAAGCGCATAGGTATCGTGGCGATGCGGGGTGAACATGTTGCCATAAAAAAGGGCTTCGATCCGCTCGATCCCCGGTGCGGTCGGCGCAGCGACGAAGCGTTCACGTTTTTTGCACAAACGTTCAATACCGCGATCATCAGGCTGGTCTATTGCTTCTTTCATTACCAGATTACCCGACCGACTGGAGTAAGTAGATGTTTGATACCAAAGTTGCCCTGATTTTGCGCAATGACCTTGAAGCTTGGCAATCCCTGAATGTCACGGCGTTCCTGATGAGCGGCATTGTCGCCCAGACCCCAGATATTATCGGGGAGCCCTATATTGATGCAAACCAGAACGTCTATAACCCGCTATCACGGCAGCCCGCCATCGTTCTGGCGGCTGACAGTGACACCATCGCCAAAATCCATCAGCGGGCGTTAAACCGCGGTGTCCGAATGTCTGCCTATATCGAGGACATGTTTGCCACCGGCCATGACGGCGCCAATCGCGATGTGTTTGCCAAGGCTGATCCGCAAAACGCTAAGTTTGTAGGTATTGGCATTCACGCTGACAAACGCAGTGTCGATAAAATTACCAAGGGTGCGAAGATGCATCCCTGAGCCCGGATGGCAGGTTTCGCTGCCTAAGAAACCTGCCAAGCATTTCCGAGATGGGTGATCCAGCCCCATTTGCCGACAATCATCAGATCAAGCCGCAGGTCGCCCGCATGGCCGATTTTGCCCGCATAGGCTTCAAGCGCGCGGGCGATGCGGTTTTGTTGTCTGGGTGTGATGGCGTGAAGGGCGGCTTCATGATCAGCGCGGTTTTTGACCTCAATGGCGATCAGGATATTTCCGCGTCTGGCGATGATGTCAATCTCACCGGCAGGGCTTTTATGGCGGGTGGCAAGAATGCGATAGCCCTTCAGGCGCAGCCAGAATTCACAAAGCTTTTCCGCCCGGCGTCCGGCCTTTTCCGCCCGCTTGCGGCTTGATGTGTCATCAGGCAAGGGACGGGATCGGGTCATGGTCAGTTCGGGTCCGATTTGGCCAGTTCAAGGGCACGATTATAAAGGTCGCGCTTCTTGAGGCCGGTTTCCTTGGCAAGGATATCAGCCGCCTCCTTGGTGCGGTGGGTTTTGATCAGCTCGCTTAGGCGCGCGTCAATATCCTCGGCACTGGGTTCTGCTGCGCTGGCATCGGCCGGGCCGACAATCACCACGATCTCGCCCTTTGGTGCGCCCGCCTCGTCATAATGGGCGGCAAGATCGGCCAGCGTGCCGTTGCGGACTTCTTCAAACATCTTGGTGAGTTCGCGGGTCACCGCGGCTTCGCGCGTGCCACCGAGCATTTCGCCCATATCTTTCAGGCTTGCCGCCAGTCGTTTGGGGCTTTCAAGAAAGATCAGGCTGCCCGGGATCGGGGCGAACCGGGCGAGTTCCTTTTTGCGCGCCATCGTTTTGGGCGGCAGGAAACCAGCATAAAAGAAGTGATCGCTTGGCAGACCGGACAGGATCAGGGCGACAATCGGCGATGCCGCACCCGGTGCTGCGGTGACGTTAAAGCCTTCTTCCTTGCAATCGCGCACCAGCTTATAGCCGGGATCATTGATCAACGGGGTGCCTGCATCGGAAATCAGTGCCAGTCCCTGACCCTTGCCAAGACGGTCCATGATTTCGGGGCGCATCTTTGCCGCGTTATGTTCGTGATAGGCGATTCGCTTGGTTTTCACGCCATAGCGCGACAGCAATTTGCCCGATGTTCGGGTGTCTTCGCACAGGATGACATCGGCGCGTTTGAGGATTTCGAGCGCCCTGAACGTAATATCGCCCAAATTTCCGATTGGAGTAGCAACCAGATAAAGACCAGATGAAAGCGGCAAATGGCTTTCATCATGTTTACTTGCATCCTCGCCCGCATTACCCTGCGGTCGAAACGACTTATCTGGAGGTGAGAGTGGGTTGTCCGAAACGTCATCCGTCAAAGAACCGGATGCAGAAAGAGGCGCTGCCGTGTCAGGCGTTGTCAGATCGGGATCGGTTTTCGGATCTTTTTCCGGCTTGGGGCCGGATCGTGCGCCGGACGGCATCTGTGGTTGTCCTCTCTTTCGGGCTAAGCGCATGTAATGCGACCACGAGTATCACGGACCTGTTCGGATCGCAACGTGACGGAGCCCCGGTTGAAAGTACCAATCAGCCCGGGACGAACACCGTCGATCCCACCAGCGCCCCGGATCAGGGATTGATCCCCGATGCCAACCCATGGCCCAGTGAAGCCGCCCTGCCGGAAGGTGAGGGTGCGGAACTTCCGATGCTGTTCAATGACGAAGCTGCGGTCTTTGAAAAGCGGGTTGCCTTGTTGCTTCCGCTGTCTGGTCAGCACGGGGATCTGGGGCGTGCCATGCGTCACGCCGCAGAGCTTGCCATGTTTGATATTGCCGGTGACGACTTTGTTTTGATGCCAATTGATACCGCCGGAACTTATCAGGGCGGGCAAAATGCCGCGCGTGAAGCGGTTGAGGCCGGTGCGAAGATGATCCTGGGGCCGCTATTTGCCGAATCGGTCAGTGGCGCCAGCGAAGTTGCCAAGTCGGCCAATGTGCCGGTGGTGGCCTTTTCCAACAATCGCCGGGTGGCTGAAAGCGGTGTCTGGGTCAATGGCCTGATCCCGGAAGACCAGATTGCCCGTGCGGCTGGTTATGCCACAACGCAAGGGCGCTATCGTTTCGCGGCCCTTCTGCCGCAAAACGACTATGGCCGTCAGATCGCCAGCGGATTGAATAGCGTTGTCTCGCGCGTTGGAGGCAATCTTGGCCGCGTGGCTTTTTATCAGCCCGGCTCGGAAAACCTGCAGCAAACCATTCGTGACTTTGCCAATTACGACGCAAGGCGCGCGAACTTGCGGGCGCACAAGGCACAGCTTGAAGCCGATGGCAGTGCCGGATCAAAACGCGCGCTGCGCCGCCTTGAAGGTGTTGATACTTTTGGCGAGCTCGATTTTGACGCCCTGATCCTGCCCGCGACTGGTGGGGAATTGCGTCAGGTTTCCTCGCTTCTGGCCTATTACGATATTGATCCGTCGGTCGTGCAGTTTATCGGCACGTTTGGCTGGAACGATCCGGCCCTGTTTTCGGAACCGGCCCTTCAGGGCGGGATTTTTGCCGCCCCCAATCCGGAAAACTGGGAACTGTTTGCGTCGCGCTTTGAACGCACATTTGGCAGTCAGCCGCCAAGGATCTCAAGCCTTGCCTATGACAGTACGGCCTTGGCCGCCCTGATGGCGCGCGATGGAAATAATATGAGCCAGGAAACCCTGACCAATCCGGGCGGGTTTGTCGGTGTGGATGGTATTTTCCGCCTGACCCCGGACGGCCAGTCCGAGCGCGGCTATGCCATCATGCAAATTGAGCCCGATGGCGCAAAGGTGATTGCACCAGCCCCGGCAAGCTTTGATCTGGTTTTCTGATCAGGGAAGCTGAACCCGCGTAAATCTTCCAGACGCCTGCCGAATTATGCCTCGGCAGGCGTTTTGTCTTTGTAGTTGCAAAGATCATTGACGATGCAGTCACCACAGCGTGGCTTGCGCGCCTTGCAGATATACCGCCCATGCAGGATCAGCCAGTGATGGGCATGGGTCATGAAGCGCGGCGGGACTTTTTTGAGCAACGCCTTTTCAACGGCCAGAACTGTTTTGCCATTGGCCATGCCGGTCCGGTTGCCCAGCCGGAAGATATGGGTATCGACCGCCATGGTATGCTCACCCCAGGCGATATTGCGCACCACATTGGCTGTTTTGCGCCCGACACCGGGCAGTGCTTCGAGTGCTTCCTGATCGTTGGGTACGATCCCGCCATGTTTTTCAACAAGGATCTTGGCTGCGGCCATGACATTCTTGGCCTTGCCGCGATAAAGCCCGATGGTCTTGATGTGCTCGATCAAGGCCTCTTCGCCAAGGTCGAGCATATCCTGCGGGGTTTCGACGATCTGAAACAGCTTTTTGGTCGCCTTGTTCACCCCGACATCGGTGGCTTGCGCCGAAAGAGCAACCGCGACCAGAAGGGTGTAGGGATTGGTGTAATCGAGCTCCCCCTTCGGTTCCGGGTCGGCATCGGAAAGACGCTGGAAAAACTCTTCGATGGCGGCTTTGTTCATCGGGCGGGCCATGAGGACGTCCTTATCAAGATTGGCCGGTGAGATGTCTGGGGAACCTGATTGTGGAGGTCCGCCGGAATGTTTCACAGCTGTCAAAAACGAGCCTTTCGGGCCTTGATCCAACAAGTCCAAGTTTCGAAAGTATGTAATTTCTGAATTCCTTTGAGAATACGGACTTTTTTTCCAAGCGTTTGGCCCAGCGCCAGGACCTGCTTGTTGCTCGTTTGACAATTTTACTGCGCATTTCAGGCGGCAAGTCGGTATGGGCTTCCAACAGGTAGGCGAGCGCAAGGTTGAGGTCGTGTAACACTTGTGCGCCAGCACCATATCCCGACAAACGGCTTGCAGCCTCTTTCGGGGCATAGGCTAGAACAATTGGGACCTCAACGAAATTGGCAATGCGCGAAACCCGCAAACATAGGGAGTAATCCTGAATAAATACTCTTTCATCAGAGCCGCCCACCTTTTGCGCAAGTTCGGTCCGGAGAAGAACGCAGCTAGGATTGAAATGGGCTTTTTCGATCATCGTTGCGATGGCATTCGTGTTTGGTATTGGATGTTGGTTGGCAAGGTTCGCAGTTGGTTTCTGATAAGTTTCAGAATACACTTCAACCTCTTCAATCCTTGAGTGGGCCAAACCGGCCCCGGTTTTTGTGAGCGCGTTTAACAAAAGCTCTGTGGAATTCGGGCACAATACGTCGTCGCCATCGACAAACTTGATAAAGTCCCCCGTGGCGGATTTGATTCCAGTGTTCAACGCAACAGAGGGACCGGAATTTTCGATCGATATAATCACTATATTGGGTTGTTTACTGGCATAGGCCTCGATCCGTGGCAGCGTTTCATCCGTAGATCCATCATTGACCAGAATAACTTCACGTTCGAAATCGCCTGTCTGCGCAAGTACGGAATCCAATACCGGTCGAATATATTCTTGCTTGTTAAACAGTGTTATAACGTAACTGACTTTGGTCATTGATTTTACCACGATGAAGGATAAGCAAGCTGCCAATCTAGCGTTTGGCGACGCAATGTAAATGACGTTGCTTCATTGGTGCAAGAAACCCTTCTGCGGATATCACTCAGCTTTCGTGAGACTGCAAATGCCAAACGTGCCGCGTTCAGCAAAACCGATCTTTCGGGTGGATCTGTTTCCGCCGCGGTCGCTGTCGCGCCGTGCGGCGCGAAATATTGTGCTGTTTCTGACAGGTCTGATCACGACCATCGGCTTTATTTTCTGGTCTGTGGGGGCGTGGCCGGTGATCGGGTTTCTGGGGCTGGATGTTGTCTTGCTGTCATTGGCGTTTTATTTCAGCTTCCGCTCTGCCCGGCAGGAAGAACGGATTGAACTTGCCCAAGGTAATCTCAGGGTGACGCGGATTTCGGTGCGCGGGGAACGTCAGGAATTTGATTTTCAGCCCTATTGGCTACGTGTCGTTTTGGAACGGGGCGAAGATGAACAGGCCACCCTTTTCCTGCGCACACATGGCAAAAGTCTGGAAATCGCACGTTTTCTGGGCCCAGATGAAAAGGAGAGCCTGGCGATCAAGCTTGAGGCTGTCTTGCGTCAGACCCGTTGTAATCCCGCCGATATTCCGATCTGAGTGCGCTGGTCTGAATGTTTTGCAACCCGGTTATGAAACAAATTGAAAGCCGGGTTTTACGCCTCCAAAACGGATGATTTCCCACGATTTTGCCAGTTTAAAGGGGTTATTGCCGTGGTGATCGGGTGAAAATTGCGGTTGGAAGGCAAAAAACAGCCAAGATTCCCCACTTTGACCGCTTGCGACTTTGTGGCGACTTTCATATATAGGTTCGCGGGGTAACGAAGAGCCCCCAGAAAAAATACGTGTATTACAACCATTGGTCCCAGGAGGTCCTGCGCGGCGCTTCAGTTCGGAGGCTGCGGGACGGACCGGCCGCTAAAAGAGGAACTTACTATGGGTAAGATTATTGGTATCGACCTTGGCACCACCAACTCCTGCGTAGCAGTTATGGACGGCAAAGAAGGCCGCGTGATTGAAAACAGCGAAGGTGCCCGTACTACTCCGTCAATGGTCGCTTTCACCGATGATGGTGAACGCCTTGTCGGTCAGCCGGCGAAACGCCAGGCAGTCACCAACCCGGAAAACACCCTGTTTGCCATCAAGCGTCTGATCGGTCGTCGTTATGGCGATCCGGAAGTCGAAAAAGACAAAGATCTTGTCCCGTACAAAATCATCTCGGGCGAGAACGGCGATGCTTGGGTTGAAGTCAATGGCGACAAAATGGCGCCGAGCCAGATCGCAGCCATGGTGCTTCAGAAAATGAAGGAAACCGCCGAAGGTCACCTTGGCGAAGAAGTTACCGAAGCCGTGATTACCGTTCCGGCATACTTCAACGACTCCCAGCGCCAGGCGACCAAAGACGCCGGCAAGATTGCTGGTCTTGAAGTCAAACGTATCATTAACGAGCCGACCGCAGCAGCACTTGCGTATGGTCTGGACAAGAAAGACGGCGGCACCGTGGTCGTTTATGACCTTGGTGGCGGTACCTTTGACGTGTCGGTTCTGGAAATCGGCGATGGTGTTTTCGAAGTTAAATCGACCAACGGTGATACCTTCCTTGGTGGTGAAGACTTCGACAAACAGATCATTGATTACCTTGCTGACGAGTTCAAAAAGGAACAGCAGATCGACCTTCGCAAGGACCGTCTGGCCCTGCAGCGTCTGAAAGAAGCTGCCGAGAAAGCCAAGATCGAGCTGTCCTCGTCGATGCAGACCGATGTCAACCTGCCGTTCATCACCGCAGACGCATCCGGCCCGAAACACCTCAACATCAAGCTGTCGCGTGCGAAGCTTGAAGGTCTGGTGTCCGATCTGATCGAACGCACCATGACCCCGTGCAAAGCGGCCCTGAAAGACGCCGGTATCACTGCAGGTGAAATCGACGACGTCATTCTGGTCGGCGGCATGACCCGTATGCCGAAGGTTCAGGAACGCGTTAAAGAGTTCTTTGGCCGTGATCCGCACAAAGGTGTGAACCCGGATGAGGTTGTTGCCCTTGGTGCCGCGATTCAGGGTGGTGTCCTGCAGGGTGACGTCAAAGACGTTCTTCTGCTTGATGTGACCCCGCTGTCGCTTGGTATCGAGACGCTCGGTGGTGTCTTCACCCGCCTGATCGACCGTAACACCACGATCCCGACCCGCAAGTCGCAGACCTTCTCGACCGCTGAAGACAATCAGACGGCCGTGACCATCCGCGTCTTCCAGGGTGAACGTGAAATGGCAGCCGATAACAAGATGCTTGGCCAGTTTGATCTGGTTGGTATCCCGCCGGCACCGCGCGGTGTTCCGCAGATTGAAGTGACCTTTGACATTGATGCCAACGGTATCGTCAACGTGTCTGCCAAGGACAAGGCGACCAACAAGGAACAGCAGATCCGTATTCAGGCATCTGGTGGTCTTTCCGATGACGAGATCGAAAACATGGTCAAGGACGCGGAAAGCAACGCCGAAGCCGACAAGAAGCGTAAAGCCCTTGTTGAAGCCCGCAACCAGGCAGAAGCCATCATCCACGCCACCGAAAAGAACCTTTCGGAGCATGGCGACAAGGTTGACGATGCGACCAAGTCGGAAATCGAAAACGCCCTGTCGGCTTTGAAAGAAGCCAAGGACGGTGAAGATCCCGAAGCCATCACCACCAAGCTGAATGAACTGCAGCAGGCCTCGATGAAACTTGGCGAAGCCATGTATCAGGCCCAGCAGGAAGAAGCTGGCGACGGTGAAGCGGCAGACGCTGATGCCTCTGCACAGGCGGACGACGGTGTTGTTGACGCCGACTTCGAAGAAGTCGATGACAACAAAAAAGACAAGTAAGGCGACCGCAGAGGTCGTCTTGAACGACGCCCTGTAAAGAAAAATCGGGCCGTTCCGGACGCAAGTATTTGCTGGAACGGCCCGACCGTATTTCGGAGTTACAGATGGCGAAAGAAGATTATTACGAGCTGTTGGGTGTCAGCAAAGATGCCAGCGCAGCCGAGCTGAAAAGCGCCTATCGCAAGCAAGCCATGAAATATCACCCGGATAAAAATCCGGGCGATACCGAAGCTGAAATCAAATTCAAGCAGGTTAACGAAGCCTACGAAATCCTGAAGGATCAGGAAAAACGTGCGGCCTATGACCGCTTTGGCCACGCCGCCTTCGAACAGGGTGGCCCCGGTGGCGGAGGCGGCTTTGGTGGCGGCTTCGGCGGTGGATTTGGTGGCGGTGGATTTGCCGACGTCTTTGACGAAATCTTTGGCGCCATGGGCGGCGGTCGCCGCGGTGGTGGCGGATCTTCCCGCGGGGCAGATCTGCGCTACAACATGGCGATCTCGCTTGAAGAAGCGTTCGAAGGCAAAAAGGCCGAGATTACCATCCCCGGGTCCGTATCGTGCGAAAGCTGTGACGGTACCGGTGCCGAAGCCGGTTCGCAGCCGGTCAATTGCCCGACCTGTAATGGTCACGGCAAGGTTCGCGCGCAGCAGGGATTCTTTACCATTGAACGCACCTGCCCGAGCTGCCATGGCAAGGGCAAGATCGTCAAGAACCCGTGCAAGGCCTGTCACGGTGTTGGCCGCGTCGAAAAGGAAAAGACCCTTCAGGTCACCATTCCGGCCGGTGTCGAAGACGGCACGCGCATTCGCCTTGCAGGCGAGGGCGAGGCAGGGACGAACGGGGCGCCAGCGGGCGATCTTTATATCTTTCTTGATATTGCCCATCACCGCTTCTTCCAGCGTGAAGGTGCCAACCTTTATTGCCGGATTCCGATCCCGATGGGCAAGGCTGCCCTTGGTGGCACCATCGAGGTGCCAACGATCGAAGGGACCCGTACGCGGATCAACATCCCGGCAGGCACACAATCCGGTCAGCAGCTTCGTCTGCGCGGCAAGGGGATGACCATCCTGCGCAGTCAGGCACGGGGTGACATGTTTGTCGAAGTCAGCGTCGAAACTCCGGTCAATCTGACAGACCGTCAGAAGGAACTGCTTGAGGAATTCGACGAGATTTCGCGCGAAGAAGGTTCCAGCCCGGAAAGCGAAGGGTTCTTTTCCAAGATGAAAGAAATCTGGAAAGACCTGACCGACTGATCGGCGTGTGCTGTGAAAGATTGATTTCCAAAACCCCCGGCAGCTTTGTCGGGGGTTTTGTTTTGCGCTGTCAGGGCCTTGTGTTAAAGCAATTACAAATTTGAACTTGCTTGCCCGGAGGAGACCGGAAATGAAGATCGGGATTGTTGGATGTGCTGGCCGTATGGGACGGATGCTGGTGAATGAAACCGCCAAGACCAAGGGCTGTGAAGTTGGTGGCGGCACGGACCTGCCCGGAAGCCCGTTCATCGGCAAGGACGTTACCCTGATCGCCGGTCTGGAAGAAAGCGGCGTTGTGGTCGGCGATGATCCCAAGGCGTTGTTTGAGGCCGTTGACGCGGTGATTGATTTCACCGCCCCGGCCGCGACGATGAAACATGCAAAACTGGCTGCAGAAACCGGCAAGATCCTTGTGATTGGCACCACGGGCCTGTCCAATGATCAGAAAGAAGAGCTGAAGGTTGCCGCCGAAAAGGCCCCGATCATCTTTGCCCCGAATATGAGTGTTGGTGTGAACCTGGCCTTTGCGCTGGTCGAGAAGGTGGCGAGCGTCCTGGACAAGGATGTGGCGGACATCGAAATCGTTGAAATGCACCATAAACACAAGGTCGATGCGCCGTCGGGCACAGCGCTTGGCCTGGGTGAAGCCGCGGCCAAGGGCCGTGGAGTGAAGCTTGATGAGGTTTCTGTGCGATCGCGCGATGGCCATACCGGTGCACGTGAAGACGGCACCATCGGCTTTGCGACCCTGCGCGGTGGTGATGTGGTTGGTGACCACACGGTTGTCTTTGCCTGCGAGGGAGAGCGGATCGAGATCACCCACAAGGCATCGTCACGCGAAGTCTTTGCCAAGGGTGCTGTCCGTGCCGCCAAATGGGCCGAAGGCAAGGCACCGGGGCTTTATTCCATGCGTGAAGTACTGGGACTCTAATCGCTTAGCGCGACAAAGCGAACCTAATACAAGAAGACCCCGCTGCAATGAACTGCAGCGGGGTCTTCTTTTTGGTTTCTGTGCGTTTGGACGCGCTGATCAGTGCGCGTCGGCCCAGCTATCGCCGGTGCCAGCATCAGCAATCAGCGGTACTGAAAGATGGGCGGCATTTTCCATGACCTCGCGGATGGTCTTGATCGCCCTTTCGGTTTCGTCTTCCGGGGCTTCAAAGATCAATTCATCGTGGACCTGAAGTAGCATGCGGGTCTTGAGCCCGGCATCAAGCAATGCACCGGGAACGGCGATCATCGCGCGTTTGATGATGTCTGCCGCCCCGCCCTGAATTGGGGCGTTGATGGCCGCACGTTCACCAAAGCTCCGGCGCATGCCATTCTTGTCATTGATGCCACTGATATGGATATGGCGGCCAAACAGGGTGCGGACAAAGCCGTGCTTTTTGGCAAATTCCTTGGCCTCGTCCATGTAATCGCGGATGCCGGGATAAATCTCGAAATAGGCTTCGATGAAGGCCTTGGCTTCTTTTTGCGGAATGCCAAGCTGGTTGGCCAGACCAAAGGCCGAGATGCCGTAAATGATGCCGAAGTTAATCGCCTTGGCCTTGCGGCGGACCATCGGGTCCATGCCCTCGATCGGCACACCAAAGACCTTTGAGGCGGTTGCGGCGTGGATGTCCTCGCCGTTCTTGAACGCTTCGCGAAGGGCTTCGATCTCGGCCACATGGGCCAAAAGGCGCAGCTCGATCTGCGAATAGTCGGCTGAAATCAGCTTGTGACCCGGCTCGGCGACAAAGGCGGTACGGATTTTCCGGCCTTCTTCGCTTCGGATCGGGATGTTTTGCAGGTTCGGGTCGTTGGATGACAAACGCCCGGTATTGACGTTGGTCTGTCCGTAACTGGTGTGTACCCGCCCTGTATTGGGATTGATGTGATGGGCAAGGGCGTCTGTATAGGTGCTTTTGAGCTTGGAAAGCTGACGCCATTCCAGAAGCTTGGCTGGCAGGTCATGGCCCTGTGCGGCCAGGGCTTCAAGCACGTCGGCCCCGGTCTGCCAGGCGCCGGTTTTGGTCTTTTTACCGCCGGGCAGGCTCATTTTATCAAACAGGATCTCGCCCAACTGCTTGGGACTGCCAAGATTGAATGGCTCGCCCGCCATTTCGTGAATGGTTTCTTCAAGCGATGCCATGCGTTTGGCGAAATCATCGGACAGGTTTTTCAGGATTTCGGCATCGACCTTGACCCCAAGGCCTTCCATCTTGGCCAGAACCGGGACCAGCGGACGATCAAGCGTCTCATAGACGCTGGCCATATGTTCCTGTGCGATGCGGGGTTTGAGCAATCGATGCAGGCGCAGTGTGATATCGGCATCCTCGGCCGCGTAATCGAGCGCCTTGTCGAGCGGGACCTGATCAAAGGTGATCTGGGTTTTGCCACTGCCACAGACGTCCTTGAAGGAAATCGGCTTGTAATCAAGATGCAGTTCGGCCAGTTCATCTATACCGTGCCCGTGGCTGGTGCCGTCAAGCACATAGGACAGCACCATGGTGTCATCCATCGGGGCAACATTGACGCCATGGCGGGCCAGAACGATCATATCGTATTTCAGGTTCTGACCGACCTTGAGAACACCCGGGTCTTCAAGTAGCGGTTTGAGAAGCTCAATCGCGCGTTCAAGCTTGATTTGCTTGGGCGCGTCCTTGTTTTCAGCAGGATTGTCGCCGAAGTCAAAGCCACCTTGTGCCTCGCCACCAACATGGCCGAGCGGGATGTAGCAGCCATTGCCGGGCTCGGTCGAAAGCGAAATGCCGACCAGTTTGGCCTGATGGGCATCAAGGGATGTGGTTTCGGTATCAACCGCGACGGTGCCAAGATACTCGGCCTCGGAAATCCAGTGCTTTAGACGATCTTCATCCTGCACCAGTTCATATTCGGCCTTTCCGACCTTGATATCATTGACGCCAACACCGGCGGCCGTCGGGCTTTCAAACTCAACATCGCCGCCAAATTTCGACTTTACTTTAGAAAGCAATGATTTAAAGCCGTGACTTGCGATGAAGCTTAAAAGAACTTCGGGATCAGGTTCGCGCAATTCGAAGTCACCCAGCGGTTCAACCACCGGCACATCGGTCTTGAGCGTCACCAGATCGCGCGAAATACGGGCAAGTTCGGCATTTTCGATCAGTTTCTCGCGGCGCTTGGGCTGTTTGATTTCGCCAGCGCGCTCCAGTAGAGAATCAAGATCACCATATTCATCAATAAGTTGTGCGGCGGTCTTAACACCAATGCCCGGCACACCGGGCACGTTATCAACGGAATCGCCTGCAAGGGCCTGAATATCAATGACCTTGTCCGGGTTGACGCCGAATTTTTCCAGAACTTCGGCAGCACCGATGGTGCGATTCTTCATCGCATCAAACATTTGCACCCGATCGGTGACAAGTTGCATGAGGTCCTTGTCCGAAGACACGATAATCACGTCAGAACCTTCTGCCTCGGCCTGGCGGGCATAGGTCGCGATCAGATCGTCGGCTTCAAAGCCGTCAAGTTCGATCGACGGCAGGTTGAAAGCGCGTGTCGCATCACGGATCAGGCCGAACTGCGGGACCAGTTCTTCGGGGGGTGGCGGACGATGTGCCTTGTAATCCGGATAGAAGTCGTTGCGGAACGACTTGCCCTTGGTGTCAAAGATCACCGCCATATGGTCGGGTTTGGTATCTTCGCGCAGCTTCATCAGCATGGTGCAGAAGCCATAGACCGCATTCACCGGCGTGCCATCGGGGCTCGTCATCGGTGGCAGGGCGTGGAAAGCGCGGAAAATAAAGCCGGAACCGTCAACCAGAACGACGCGACGCGGGGCTTTGTCGGCGGACGAACCGGTATCGGACGGGGCGGAATCTGTCATGCGTCTCGTGCTCTTTTATGCGTGAAAATGATTGGCCCGAAGAATGCCCGATCCGGGCCCTTAAGTCGAGTACCGCCTGCCGATTTCAGGCAAAAACAACCCGACCTCCTGACAGATTTGGGCAAGAGAGTTTGATGGTGTTCAGAGCTTGCACTCGATAAAGTTTCGAATTCGAAACAAGAACGGTAACGCCCTCATTCGCGGGGTTTTCTAGCACGGTTCTTCTTTGTGCTTATCAGCTTGCCCCGGGATTGCTATGGTAACGAATAACTTCATCCCAAGGGACATGGGAGATCGGGTTCGTGGCCCGGAAAACAAGCAAGCCGGAATTCTTGCCAAAAGGCATCGGCGTGGAAACTGCAGGTCCGGCGCGTGAGCTTTCAGATGATATGAAGCTCGCCACCCGGAAACGCAAAAAGCAGAAAGACCGTCGCAATGCGAACGGTACGGGATGGCGCAGGTTTTTTAGCGTCAGCGTTTGGCTGCGCTTTATTCTCACCTTCGGGATCTTTGGTCTGATCGTCCATGGCTTGTTTGTTGTCTTTGGCATTTACGAACGCAATCAACGTCTTGCCAATTTTGATCACTTCATCTTGCTGATCAAACTCGTGGTCTTTGTCGCGCTGATGTATCTGTTCTATGCGATGCTGATGCATTATGGCCCGATCCGCCACAAGGTACGCGGTATCTTCTTTTTGGCACTTGCCCCGGTGGCCGCGCTTTGCATTTTCATGATCTATGGCGGCGGGCAGATTTTTGGCAGTTTTATACCGGTTTTGCAGTTCCTGACCCTGACCGTCGGTGTGGGTGGATTTTTGCTGTATGTGCTGGGTTATACTTGGATTACCGGGCGCAAGGTCAAACGCGAGGCGGCCAAAAATGGCGACCCCGGATTGACCAAAAATGACGACACCAAAAAGGGTAACAAGGGTCTGCCGCCCCCGGTTCAGGGTGATCGCCGCCGTGTGCACAAGGCAGGTAATCTGCGCCTGCGCAGTACCGACGGTGGTGGCGGACCGACAAATGGCAATGCGCGCCGCAAAGTCGAGTTGCCCGACGTCTGAACACGGACGGTTTGATGACCGCTGAAAAATGACGGAGGCATCATGGCAGTGAAACGTGATCTGGTTTTTATCCACAGTGCTGGCCCGCAAGGCGGTAAGAATGGCAGTACCGGCCTGATTTCACGGCTTGAAGCGGCATTGGGCGACAAATTCAACATCATCGCACCCTTGATGCCCGCTCCTGAGCGCCCGGATATAGATGCATGGTTGTCTCAGATCGACCAGACGGTATCGCAAGCGAAATCAGGGGCCGTTTTGGTTGGCCATTCGCTTGGTGGATCATCCATTTTGCAATACTTGGCGCGAAACCCCGATATCTGGCGCGGCAAGGACCGATTTTCCGCGATCTTTAGCATCGCCGCACCGTTTTGGGGGCTGGCGGATTGGGAAGTCACTGAGTTTTCTCTGACCGAGGATGAAGTTGCGGTCCTAGAAGAATGTAAACCAATGCATTTTTGCCACAGCGTCGATGACAAAATTGTCAGGTTCGCGCATTGCGAAACCTATCTGCAGCACTTCGCCCACGCGGACCAAATTCGGTTAAACACCGCCGGACACTTACTGTTAGACGGTGATATTACGGCATTGATTGAGAAAATTCTTATATACGCTTGATCAGGCGTGATTTTCCAGAACCAGCCCGGCCAGATAAAGCGAACCGAGAATCAGTACCCGCTTCGGCGTTGCACAGGCATCCAGAAGCGGCGTAATGGCCGCTTCGAACCCGTCACAGGAAAAGGCCGGGCTAATACCGGACGCAATCGCGGCATCACGCAGTGTTTCGGGCAGGTGGGCCTGATGTTCGCCGGGGATCGGGACGCCGGCAAAGGCTGTGATGTGTGTTACCAACGGTTTGAGGAATGCCTTGGCATCGCGATTATCAAGCATGCCCATGATCACCACGGTATCGCCAGCGGGCTGACGCGATAGCCAGTCGGCGATGGCTTCGGACGCGGCGATGTTGTGGCCACCATCCAGAATCAGCTCGCAGCCAGCAGGCAAGGCATCACACAGTGGCCCGGTGGTCAGTTTTTGCAGACGTGCAGGCCAGCTTGCGGTTTCAAGGCCGCGCGCAAGGATATCCGTATCCATGCCGTCAGAGCCGGGAATACCCGCCTTGCGCACGGTGGCAATCGCGGTGGCGGCATTGGTGTATTGATGGCGCCCGGGCAGGGCCGGGTGTGGCAGGTCGATCTGATCGGTGCCAATGCGAATGGCAAAGCCGTCTTCGCGTTCTTCAATGACGGCGAAATCATTGAAGATCGGGGCCGAGATCCGGTTGGCATAGCAGGCCAGTTTATTAAAGGCCTCAAGGCTTTGCGGGGCAGTGATACAGGGAACCCCGGTTTTCATGATCCCGGCTTTTTCAAAGGCGATCTTGGCAATTGTATCGCCAAGGAACCCCTGATGATCGAGCGAAATCGGGGTAATCACGGTTGCTGCCGGGGTATCAATGACGTTGGATGCATCCACGCGCCCGCCAAGACCGGTTTCAAGCAACAAAACATCGGCTGGAACGCGCGAAAAGGCAAGGAACGCCGCCGCCTGGGTGATTTCAAAGAAGGTAATCGATTCCCCGCCATTGACCGCTTCGACTTCTTCAAGAAGTTCACAAAGCGCATCTTCGGAGATCATGTCCCCGGCAAGGGTGATACGTTCGTGGAAGCGCACCAGGTGCGGCGAGGTGGAGCAATGCACCCGAAGACCCGCAGCCTCGTAGATCGCCCGCAGATAGGCCAGGGTCGATCCCTTGCCATTGGTGCCGGCAATATGAATGACAGGGGGAAGGGCAAGGTGCGGATTGCCCAGCTTTTCAAGCAGTCGGGTAATCCGCCCCAGCGAAAGATCGATGACTTTCGGGTGCAGCTTGCCGAGGCGAGCAAGGATTGCGTCGCTGCCCGCCAAGTTATTTATCCGCACTCGGAGTTTTGGATTTGGTCGATTTCGCCTTGGCATCCTTGATCGGGACCACAGCCGCACCCGGTTTGGTGCGACGGATCATGTCGATCAGGCGGCCAAAGGTCGCGTTCAGTTCCGAACGCGGCACGACCATATCCACCATGCCATGTTCCAGAAGGTATTCGGCCGTCTGGAAGTCATCCGGCAGTTTTTCGCGGATGGTGCTTTCGATCACGCGACGCCCGGCAAAGCCGATTTGTGCGCCCGGCTCGGCGATCTGGATATCGCCCAGCATGGCAAAGGATGCCGAAACACCGCCGGTGGTCGGATCGGTCAGAAGCACGAAATAGGGCAGACCCTGTTCCTTGACCTTTTCAATCGCCGCCGTGGTGCGGGCCATCTGCATCAGGCTGAGAATGCCTTCCTGCATACGTGCGCCACCCGAAGCCGGTACGATGATCAGGGCCGCATCCTGCACACAGGCCAGTTCGGCTGCAGCAACAATGCCTTCGCCCACCGCAATGCCCATTGATCCGCCCATGAAGGAGAAGTCAAAAACAGCAACAACGGTCGCATGACCGCCGACTTCGCCGTGCGCCACAGCCAGCGCATCCTTGAAGGTCGCTTTGGCCTGTGCGGCCTTGAGGCGGTCGGTATATTTCTTCTGATCGCGGAATCTCAGCGGATCGACCGGGACATTCGGCAGTTCGATGGTCTGGTACTTGCCATCATCAAACAGGGTCGCAAGACGGTCCTTGGCAGAAATGCGCATGTGATGACCGCAGTGCTGGCAAACATGATTGTTCTTTGCCAGATCGCGGTGGAAAATCATCTGTTCGCAAGATTTGCATTTGTGCCACAGATTTTCGGGCACATCAGTGCGGCGAACAAGTTTCTGAATCTTTGGACGGACGAATTCAGTCAGCCACGACATATCGGATACTGATCCTTGGTTCTGTCTATATCGGTTCTTTCAAACGCAGCACAGCTTACTTGCGCGCGTTTCGGACCCCGTTTGCAAGTTCACGCACAAGGCCGGTAACCATAGAGGCGGTCTTATCGGTGGCCTTGCCGTTTTCGTCAAGACTTTCGGCAATTTTTGATACGATTGCCGAACCTACCACCGCGGCATCTGCCTGCTTTGCCACGTCTGCTGCCTGTTCGGCAGTCTTGATGCCAAATCCGACCGCAATCGGAAGGTCGGTATGGCGCTTCAGACGCCCCATCGCTTCGACAATCTGGTCATTGCTGGCCGATCCGGCACCGGTCACACCGGCAACCGAGACATAGTAAACAAAGCCCGAGGTATTCTGAACAAGTTTCGGAAGACGCTTGTCATCAGAGGTCGGCGTGGTCAGGCGGATAAAGGACAGGCCCTTTTCCACCGTCGGGATGCACAGTTCCGGATCTTCTTCTGGCGGCAAATCAACAACGATCAGGCCATCAACACCGGCATTGCGTGCATCTTCAAGAAATTCGGCAACGCCATAGATATAGATCGGGTTGTAATAGCCCATCAGAATGATCGGCGTTTCATGGTCCTGATCGCGGAAGCCGCGCACAATCGACAGGGTCTTGCGCATATGCATGCCGGCATCAAGGGCCCGGATCGATGCTTCCTGAATGGCGGGGCCATCGGCCATCGGGTCGGTAAACGGCATGCCCAGCTCGATGATGTCTGCACCGGCATCAGGCAGCTGTTTGAGGATTTCAAACGAGGTTTCCGGGTCCGGATCGCCTGCAGTGATAAAGGTTACCAGACCTGCACGGTCTTCTTCCTTGAGCTTGGCAAAACGTTTGGCGATGCGGTCCTGGCCGCCGATGATAGCGTCGCTCACAATTCTACTCCCAGTGCTTCGGCCACGGTAAAGATGTCCTTGTCACCCCGGCCACTCAGACACATGAGGATGATCTGGTCCTTGCCCATTTTCGGGGCCTCTTTCATGATCTGCGCAATCGCGTGGCTGCATTCCAGTGCCGGAATGATGCCTTCAAGTTCCGAACAGAGTTTGAAGGCCTCAAGCGCCTCTTTATCCGTGATCGGCTCATAGCGCGCGCGACCGATATCCTTAAGCCAGCTGTGCTCCGGCCCGATGCCCGGATAATCCAGACCGGCCGAAATCGAATCGGCTTCCTTGATCTGGCCGTCATCATCCATCAGCAGATAGGTCCGGTTGCCGTGCAGAACACCCGGCCGACCGGCAGACAGGCTTGCGGCATGGTTGCCGGTGTGAACGCCGTGACCGGCGGCTTCGACACCCACGACATCAACGCCCTTGTCATCCAGGAACGGATGGAACAGGCCAATCGCATTCGAACCGCCACCGACAGAGGCAATCACCTGATCGGGCAGGCGGCCTTCGGCTTCCATGATCTGTTGACGGGATTCGTTGCCAATTACTGACTGGAAATCACGGACCATTTCCGGATAGGGGTGCGGGCCAGCAGCGGTACCGATGATATAGAACGTATCTTCAACGTTGGTGACCCAGTCACGCAGGGCTTCGTTCATCGCATCCTTGAGCGAATTTGAGCCCGATACCACCGGTTTGACTTCGGCACCAAGCAGGCGCATGCGGAACACGTTGGGCGACTGACGTTCGATGTCCTTCGAACCCATATAGACCGTGCAGGGCAGGCCAAAGCGTGCACAAACGGTCGCGGTCGCAACGCCATGCTGACCAGCACCGGTTTCGGCGATAATACGGGTTTTGCCCATGCGCTTGGCCAACAGGATCTGGCCGATGCAGTTGTTGATCTTGTGCGCGCCGGTATGGTTGAGATCCTCGCGCTTGAAATAGATTTTTGCGCCGCCAAGGTGCTCGGACAGGCGTTCGGCAAAATAAAGCGGATTTTCACGGCCAACATAGTGACGGAGATAGTAGTCCATCTCCTTTTTGAAGGCGGGGTCTGCCTTGGCGTCCTTATAGGCCTGTTCCAGCTCCAGGATCAGCGGCATCAGGGTTTCGGCGACAAAGCGTCCACCGAAATTGCCAAAATGTCCGTCCGGATCGGGCAGGGCGCGAAAGCTGTTAGGTGCAGAAGACGTCATGGAAGTTCCCCGTGGATTGGCCGTGATGGCGTTCACGACAGCATAGGCAGGTACAAATCAGGTGACACTATATGGTTTGCCAGACCGCCAGTGCGCAAGGACCGGCGGTGTCTGGCCCCATACTGTACCCGAAATAGCAGGGTTTGGATTAGTGGGCTGCGTGCTCGGCCAAGGATTTGTCGAAGATATATTTTTTCGAGCAGTACGGGCAGACCACCTCACCCTTGTCCTCAAGATTGAGGTAAACGGTCGGGTGCCCAAGGTGACCTTTTCCGCCGTCACAGGCAACATTTAACGTGCCGACTTTGATTTCTTCGGTGATCTTCATATATCCAGTTCCAAGTTTGCCATTTTCAGGCTTGTATGACCATCGGGATTGGCCACGCACTGTGGACAGCATTGACCCCGGTTTCCCGGGAATGATACCGATTGGGCATATTCAATCAATACTTCCGCGTGCTCATGGCGCCCCATGGTCTTAGCGCAAACAGGCGACGCGGAAAAGAGTGGAGATCACTGACATATGACTGCAATGCCCGACTATGCCATCGAAGTCGAGGGGCTGACAAAGGTCTATAAGGGATCAAACGGCGAAAAACTCGCCCTTGATAACGTTTCGCTCAAAATACCGCGCGGCTCGTTTTTTGCCCTGCTGGGTCCGAACGGTGCCGGAAAATCTACATTTATCAACATCCTGGCCGGTCTCGTGACCAAGTCCAGCGGTACGGCAAAAATCTGGGGATATGATATCGAAGCCCAGATGCGTGCAGCACGCTGTTCCATCGGGATTGTGCCCCAGGAACTGAACCTTGATGCATTTTTCACCCCGCGTCAGGTGATGGAATTGCAGGCGGGCCTGTATGGCGTGCCCAAACCCGAACGCCGCACCGACGAGATTCTGGCCGCCATTGGCCTGGCAGACAAGGCAGACTCGTATGCCCGTTCGCTGTCGGGCGGGATGCGTCGCCGTCTTCTGGTCGGCAAGGCCATGGTGCATACACCGCCCGTACTGGTCCTTGATGAACCGACGGCCGGTGTCGATATCGAACTGCGCCAGCAGCTTTGGGCTTACGTCAAGGAACTGAACGCGGCGGGTGTGACCATCGTCCTGACCACGCATTATCTTGAAGAAGCCGAAGAACTGTGTGACGAGATCGCGATCATCAATCAGGGCAACGTGATTGCCCATGAAGACAAGCGCAGCCTGCTGCGCCGGATTGATCACAAGACGCTGATTCTGACCGTGAACAACGAACTGAACGCAGTACCCGAAGCTCTGTCGCCCTGGGGTGCGGAGCTTAAATCGGAAAACCAGATCGCCCTTCATTACCGCCCAAGCAACACGCAGATGGCGGAGATCCTTGAGGCGATTCACGGCTGTGGCCTTGCGATCAAGGACTTGTCGACCGAAGAAGGCGATCTGGAAGACATCTTCCTGATGCTGACGCGTGACAATAACAAGGAACGCGCAGGCAAGGCTGCGTGATCCTGACGGCCTGAACCTGGTCTGTGATTTGGCCAGATATGCAAAACCCCGCAAGAAAACTTGCGGGGTTTTGTGTGATTACGTTTTGAACCGCTTGATTACTTGAACCTGTTGGAAGCCGCCTTCATCGCGGCTTCAATCGAGTCCCAAGCGTTATCCATGCCCGCTTTCAGGTCGTTCCAGGCGTCATCGCTTGATTGCTGCAATTCGCGGAGCTTCTGCTCGGCCTCGTCTTGCATGGCGCGCAGTTCCTGGACCTGTTTCTGATATTGCAGTTGTACGTCGGCTTCTGCCAAATCAGCCTGCGCCTTAAGCTTGTCAATCTGGGCACTCCACTCGTTGAGTTGGGCTTCCAGTTTTTTCTCGTAAGCTTCTTTCATGCTCATGGTCGTATCCTTTCGTTGGAAAACGTGTGGAACGATCGTTATGGCAACAAGGCAAAATAACCAATGTCTGCATCTGTCATTGGATTAAAAAACCCGCTGAACCTGCTGTAGTTCTACTAGATTGCGCCGATTGGTTAAACCTTAAACCAGAATTTCCTCAATAACCCGTCTGCCTGCCTGGAATATGTAATGTGTGACAACACCTTGCGGGCGAACGCATTATGATCTTCATTGAGTGTCCCTGTTTCCTGCTTAGGGTTGGTCGCCGTCTTGTCAGCGTATTTTTTGCGTCCCGTTTTTCGCCTTTGTGCCATGCTTTTGTTTGCCGGGATGGTTGGCGCCTGTGCGCCGACCGTTCGTCCGGCGGGGCCACCGATTGCCCAGACCGTGCTTGGGCCAGATGTTTTTGTTGCGGCTGACGGGACGGAGCTGCCGTTGCAAAGCTGGGGTGATCTTGAAAATCCCGATGCGGTGATTCTTGGTCTGCACGGGATGGGCGATTATGCCAATGCCTTCATGGAGTTGGGCGAGCAGATCGGCCCAAGCGGGATTGCCATTTATGCCTTTGATCAGCGGGGCTTTGGTCGAAGCCCGTCGCGCCCGTTCTGGGCCGGCGCGGCAAGCCTTGTCAATGATGCCAGCGATGTTTTGACCCTGTTGCGCGCACGTTACCCTGATACGCCGGTTTATCTTCTGGGCAATTCAATGGGCGGGGCGGTGGCAATCATTACCGCAGCTACCCGTGGGCATTTGATGGATGGATTGGTTCTGGTGGCACCCGCAGTTTGGAACCGCGATATGATGCCGTGGTATCAGACAGCCCCGCTTTCGATCATGTCGCACAGCCTGCCCTGGTTGCCGCTAACCGGGCAGGGGCTTGATATCTGGCCGTCAGACAATATCGAAATGCTGCGTCGGCTTTCGCGTGATCCATACATGATGTCCGCCGTTCGGGTCGATCTGATCGCTGGTGTTGCGGATATCATGGATCTGGCGCGCATTCGCGCCCGCGACATTTCAGTGCCGACCCTTTTGCTGTCGGGCGTGCAGGATCAGGTGATCCCGCCCGATGCGGTTGTGGCCCTTGATGATGAACTCTCAAGCCTTGGTCTGCCTGCCTATCATCGCTGCCTCTATCGGGCGGGTTATCACATGCTGCTGCGCGATCTGAACGGGCCGGTGGCGATCGAGGATATCCGGCGTTGGGTGATGGGTGGGCAAACCGATCAAAATTATTCCTGCACCATTAACTGATTGCGTTTTGACCACCAATGCATGATCAGGTAGCCTTTTCAAGGGTCAGGACCCGTCAATATGGTTACAGTGGCAATCGCTATCTATGCGAAATACTAGGAAATGTTCGAAGAGCGGGCTAATGCCCGGTCGAGGACTTTGACGCAGAAGGTTGCATAGATAGCGATTGTCCTTCGGATCAGTAAAATTTGCACCGCTACTTTGTCGCAAAATCTTGAAATATAAATATATCCCTGCGATCTTGCTTCGCGTATCCGCACAAATTTTGCAGACCACTGCAAGCATATTGACGGGTCCTGACCCTGCAGTTGCAATGCATTATGCGGGTTGTCGAACCGCTGTTTCGTTCCGATATGCCAAGCAGCGTTTGACGGTGCACCATCACTTAACCGGAGGATCAGGACCGGCATGCTAAGGACCATTCGGGCGAAGTTCCTGGGTGTCGCGGCCTTTTTTGTCGTGTGGCTCGTCGTGGCCACCGGGTTCTCCGTGATCCAGTCCCTTGGCATCAATGGCGATCTTGAAGCGGTGTCGCGCTATGTCACGCCGGTCAAGGACTCGCTTTCGGATGTTCGTGCGCGCCAGCTTGAACAGATTTCACTGATTGACCGATACATGCGCGTGGTCGAACGTGACGGGCCGCAGACATCGCTTTTGAATGGTCTCGAAATCGAAATCGAAGCCAAGCAAACCCAGATCGAACAGGCGTTTCGCAAATCCTTTACCTTTGCGGCCCTTGGTCGGGCGCAGGCATCCGGTCATTTTGACGAAGGCGTACTGCTTGATCTTGATGTGCGCATGCGTGAATTCGCCGATGTGTCGGCACAGTTTTCCCTTGGTGTTGAACGGCTGCTTGATCAGGTCAGCGAGGGCAATCTTCCCGATGCCGGGGCGCAGGAAAAAACCGTGCGCGGCCTGCACCGGATTATCGTGCTGAACCTGCGCAACGAAATTCGCCTGCTTGAAGATTACGCCGCCGATACGGTGGAAAACGTTTCCAAGCGCGAAGATTTCCTGATTCAGGCCGAATTCATCATGATGCTGGCCGCCGTGATTATCGGTATCTCGCTGGCCTATTACATGGCGCATGCGGTGGTGATTGCCGTGCGCAAGACGACCAATGCGCTTAACTCCGTTCAATCGGGCAAGCTTGATACCAAGCTTGAATTCAGCACCAAGGGTGATTTTGGCCGCATGGCCGATGCCTTTAACCGCATGACCCGTGAACTCCGTGTGCGGTTTCGGATGCGCGAACGGTTTGGCAAATATGTCGATCCGAAAGTCATCAATAATCTTATCAATCAGGAAACCGCGCTTGAGAATTCCGAAAAGCGCGTGATGACGGTCAGTGTCGTGAACCTGACCGGGTTTGACTGGCTGGCCGAACATACCCCGCCCGAAAAACTTGTCGATTTCCTCAATGACTATCTGACCGCGATGACCGAACCGATTGCCAATCAAAGCGGCATTATCGACAACTTTGTTGGTGACCGGGTGATTGGCTTCTGGGGTCCACCCTTCTGCGGCGAAGGGGCGCATGCCAAGCATGCCTGTCAGGCCGCCCTTGAACAGGTCGCGCGCTTTAACGCGCTCAAGACCAAATATGCCGATCTGATCGGTGATCATGGCCTTGAAATCCGTGTTGGCATTGCGACCGGCGAGGTCGTGGTTGGTTCCATCGGCACGGATAAATCCCGCGCCTATACCGTGGTTGGCGATTGCGTGAACTACGCCAACCGCCTTGAAAAGGCCAACCGGGTTTATGGCACGCAAATTCTCGCGTCCCACGAAACCGCCAGCATGGCATCGGGCGAGGTTGAAATGCGCGATCTGGATCATGTGGTGCTGCTGGGTACGGAAAAGGTTGTCTTCCTTTACGAAGTCCTCGCCCCCGGTGGACAGCTTTCCGATGAACGGCGCGAATGGCGCAGCAAATATGAAACCGCCATGGCGCATTATCGCGATGGCAATTTCGATGCCGCCCGCCCGCTGTATGAAGAAGTCATGGAATTTGATGACAGCGACTTTGCCGCCCAGCTGATGATGAACCGGATGGAACGCCTTGAGAGGCGCGAACAGGACCGCGAATGGAACGGCACCTGGGTGGTGCGTGACCCATATGAACGCCGCGACGTCGAAAGCTGATTGCAGCCGGAACCTGCCAAGGTTACCTTAACCGGGATTGGTGATGACGAAGGTGCCAAAAGGGTTCGAAAACCCTTGCCCGTTCAGGCCAAAACCTGTATCACCCATCGCACTCGGGCCACATATTCCAGTCATGGCCCCATATATTGCGCACCCGTAGCTCAGCTGGATAGAGCGTCGCCCTCCGAAGGCGAAGGCCACAGGTTCGAATCCTGTCGGGTGCGCCAATTCTCTCCAAAATCATAGCCTTGTTTGTGCTGGTATTTCCGGCATGGGTGTTTAATCTTCCCGAAATCATTCGAAATTCGGGATTAGGATTATGCGCGGCTACCTTCACAACCTGTCTGGCCATAACGTGCTGTTTTGTATGGCGGCACCGGCGGAGTATGGGGATTTCCTCAAGGCGCGGTTTACGCCGCTGATGATCGGGGTCGGGCCGGTGGAGGCTGCGATCAATCTGACGGCTGCGTTGACCGAATTGAAGTTGGCGGGTGATTTGCCTGATCTTGTGGTGACCTTGGGGTCGGCCGGTTCGCGCACGTTGGAGCAGGCCGAGGTTTATCAGGCGGTATCGGTATCCTATCGCGATATGGATGCGTCGGTTCTGGGCTTTGAGAAGGGCTGCACGCCGTTTGTTGATCTGCCCGCCGAGATCGAGATGGCGTTGCGCATTCCAGGCATCCCCGAAGCACGTTTGTCGACCGGGGCCAATGTGGTGTCAGGGGCTGCTTACGACGTCATTGATGCCGACATGGTTGATATGGAAAGCTTTGCCATCCTGCGTGCGTGCCACAAGTTTGATGTGCCGCTGATTGGTTTGCGCGGCATTTCCGATGGCAAGGAAGAGCTTTCCAAGCTTTCGGACTGGACGGCTTATCTGCATGTCGTTGACGAAAAGCTGGCCGTTGCCGTTGATGCCCTGAAAGCAGGACTGGAAAGCGGCGAGATCAGCATTCCCAAACGCTGATCCCGCTTATTGCATTTTCGAAACAATCAAGAATTCTCAGGTGCCTGCGCGGATTTGATCAAGGGTTTTGATCGGGGTGAGTGCCTGTGGGTCCACCTGGATTTCAAGGATGGCCGGTTTGCCGGAGGCGACAGCGCGGTCAAAGGCCGGGCCGAAATCCGCGGTTTTGGTGACGGTTTCGCCATATCCGCCAAAGGCCTTGGCGTAGGCGGCGAAATCCGGGTTGTGCAGTTCGGTCCCCGAAACGCGACCGGGATAGTTGCGTTCCTGATGCATGCGGATGGTGCCAAACATGCCGTTATTGACCACCAGCGTGATGATATTCGCGCCATATTGCACGGCGGTGGCAAATTCCTGCCCGTGCATCAAGAAACACCCGTCGCCGGCAAGACAGACCACCGGACGATCCGGATGGGCGAGCTTGGCCGAGACCGAGGCCGGAAGGCCATAACCCATCGAACCCGAGGTCGGTGCCAGTTCGGTGCGGTATTCCCGGTAACGGAAAAAGCGATGCAAAAAGGCGGCATAGTTGCCCGCCCCATTGGTGACAATCGCATTATCGGGCAGCTTTTCGCGCAATTCCGCCACCACATGGGCCATTTTGACATCGCCCGGGGTTTCAACCGGGGTGGAAAAGGTGATGTAGTTGGCGTGTGCTGTTTCGATCATTTCGTCGCGGGCCGATCCATCCACCGGTTCCATCATCGCAATCGCACGCAGGAAGGATCGCTGGGACGCATTGATTGCAACATCCGGGCGATAGACCCGGCCCAGTTCATCCGGCCCGCTATATACATGGACGAGTTTTTGTTGCGGGCAGGGGATATCAAGCAGGCTATAGCCGCTGCTGGTCATTTCCCCCATGCGCGAGCCGACCAAAATCACAAGATCACTGTCCTTGATGAACGCGGCCAGCTTGGGATTGATGCCAATACCGACATCACCAATGAAGTGGCTATGCGTGTTGGGGATATAGTCCTGACAGCGGAAGCTTGTCGCAATCGGCACATTGTTACGAACTGCAAACGATTTAAGGTTTTCAGTCGCTTCGCGGGTCCAGCCGCCCCCGCCAACGATCATGACGGGCTTTTCGGATTTCGCAAGGGCATCACGGAAGCGAGAGACATCTTCAGGCGCTGTTTTGGCCTCGACCGGGACGTAGGGTTTGGCATCGGCAACATCGGTGCTTGAAGACAGCATGTCTTCAGGTAGGGCCAGAACCACCGGGCCGGGGCGACCGGATGTCGCGATGTGATAGGCGTGGCTGATATATTCCGGGATGCGGTTGATGTCATCAATCTGCCCGACCCACTTGGCAAGCGGTTCGAACATCTTGCGATAATCGACTTCCTGAAACGCTTCGCGATCGACCATGTCCCGCCCGATCTGCCCGACCAGCAGGATCATTGGCGTGCTGTCCTGATGGGCGACATGCACGCCGGCTGATGCATTTGTCGCACCCGGACCACGGGTGACCATGCAAATGCCGGGTTTGTTGGTCAGCTTGCCATAGGCCTCTGCCATGATGGCAGCACCACCTTCCTGTCGGCAGATGATCGGTTCCATGTCGGGATGATCGACAAGGCCATCCAGCACGGCGAGGTAACTTTCGCCCGGAACAAGAAAGACGCGTTCGGCCCCGTGCAGGGCCAGTTGATCGACCAGAATGCGTCCGCCATGGCGCGTTTCTGTTTTCCCGGACATGTTTCGTGAACTCCGTTGCGTGGGGCAAAGTGGGCTTTTTGAGTTTATCGGTTTGCCATACGGGTTCTGACCCTAATGATGGCGTGATCGCGATTTCATCATGGAAAACGGGCAAAGGTAAAGATGCCAGATCGGCAAAATGGCAGAAAGTCCGACGATGTGTCGAGCAGTTCTAAAATCCCTGCGTTTTGATCGAAAATTCATGGTCGATTATACTGCAAATCTGCCAAATCGTAGTGATTTAGAAGTATCTTTCTGCCACGCGTACGATATCACCGGGCATGACGATGGTGGCGAGCGTTGCCGGAATGACGACGCGGGATGCGTCATGACCGCGCAGGATTTCGATATCGTCTTCATCGCCGCGATAGCTCAGCCCACCGCCAATTGCGATGGCATTGAGCACATTCATGCCCGGCACATAATCATAGGAACCCGGCTGATTGACCTCCCCCATGATGAAAAACGGGCGAAAGGCGACGATTTCAACCGCAACATCGGGATGACGCAAATAGCCATCCTGATAGGCATCATGGATTTTCTGACGGGCCTGATCGGTGGTGAGGTTGCGAACATCAACTTGCCCAATCAGTGCAAGGTTTAACCTGCCCATGGCATCGACCTTGAATTCGCCAGACAGGTCCGGTTCGCCAAACACGGTGACGCGCACTGTATCGCCACTATCCATGACATAAATGGTTTGCGCCGCTGCCATCGGGACCATCACCATGGTCATCAGCATGACAAGGGCGGCATAAAGTTGTGGGAGTCGGGAAATGGATCGGTGCGCTTTTTCGGTCATTTACATCTCCAGCGTGAGGCGGAGGTGGCTTTGCAGGCGTTCATAATCCTCACCAGAGCTGTTTGAATCTCGTTGGTCATAGGCAATGCCGCCTTCGATCTGTGCAAAGCGATTAAGGTCATAGCCGATACCAAACCCCAACTGCGTGATGGTGTCGCGCCGCGTGGTCTGTTGATAGTTTTCAGAGCTGTAGGCAGCGTTGATTGAAAGGCTTAGCCACCGGCGCAGTTCATGGGAAATGCCCGCCCCTGCTTCAAGGGCCAGAATGCCGCTGGCCCCGGTTTGGGTGGTTTCGCGCACGGTGCGCGCGGCATTGAACGTAATGTTGGTCAGACGGGTGACCGACCAGTCAAAATCACCACGCAGCGTATAATCGGCGATGTCGCCGAAGGCCGGGTCGGCATAGGTCTGGCTCATCCGTCCTGCGGCCAGATCAGCGCGGATCAGATCGGTCAGGTCAAGGCGGATACCACCAAGGAGCTGATAGCCAGAAGAATCGCGAACACGTCCGCCATCATCGGGAATACGGTCATATTGGCGCTGGTTGAACGTGACTTCGCCATACGCTTCGCGGCCAAGATCAAGCGGCCAGAGAACACGCAGGGTTTCGCGCAGTTCAAGACGATCACGGTCATCATTGCGGATATGCGATCCGTTGCGCGCCGTGCTGTCCTCGAACGCCAGACGGCGCAGCGAAAACTGTGATTCGTAATGCAAGCCGTTGGTCACATGGCGTCCGCCGATTTGCGCACGGACATCGCGATAGATCACAGGTTCGGTCGCACTTGTCGGGACATCGTTGCTACCCCGCGCGTCATGGCTGCGTTTGATATCAATCCCGCCCTCTATCGAAGTGGTGCCCAGTTCAACACTGCCTGCAATCTCGACAGTGGCATCCTGATAATCGTCGGCCGAAGAGTCGGCAAAAAAGCCGAGCTCGCCACCCGCAGAAAGATGCAGCTGAAAAACCCGCCAGTCGCCTTGCAGGGTCAGGCGCGGGGTCAGGGTTGTGATGACATCGCTGGTCGGGTTGGCATCGCTTTGAAAGATGTTGCTGTCATATCGCGCGCCGGTATCAAGCGATGGTGTGGCCAACAGGCGACCGATCCGAATGCCGCCGGGATCATCGGGCTGATCCATCGCCTGCGCAGCGCCAGGCGTAATTGCCAAAATAAGTGCAACGGGCAGGAAGTATCTGTGCATCAAACCTGCCGCCGATCGCAATGAAGGCAGGGTTTCAGCCCATGACAGGGCCGTTGCCACGGCGCGGAATGCCCCAATGTTTTGAAAGGCAAAGCAAGCGTTCGGATCAGAATGAAGCCATCAAACAGAAGATTTTGACGCCGGATATACTGGCGGTCGCAGGTAATGCGCGCACGTAAATGATCCTCGTTACAAACCGGGCCACGCCAGCCCTGAACCTGTGCCCAGCCGGTCATGCCGGGTTTGATTGCCAGCCGATCGGCGTAGCCCGCGATGCACGCAGTAAAGTTGTGATCATCGACAAGGCTGTGCGGGCGCGGCCCGACCAGCGACATCTCGCCTTTCAGCACATTTATGAGTTGCGGCAATTCATCAAGACCGCTGAGGCGCAACATCAATGTGAACCTGTTTGAGCCGCGAAGTATCGGCGGGGGAACCGCACGACAGGTCCTGTTGCGCAGGGTTCTGAACTTGAAAATGACAAAGGTCTGACCGTGCTGGCCAACGCGTTTTTGAAGAAAAAGCGGTTTGGTAAAGCCCAACCCGAACAGCAACACACCAATAGCAACCAGAACCGGCGAAAGCAGGATTAAACCAAACCCGGCAAGGATCAGGTCACAGGCACGTTTGGCAAATCCATCATAGGCAGAGCGGGGCCAAATCAAGGCCCGCGGCGGTTCTGATATGTCGGTATTCCTGATCAAACCCGATGCCCACCCCAACATGCATCATCCCTGATGTTTCATAACTCAGGGTAGATGGATTGGCG
Organism: Thalassospira sp. MCCC 1A01148; assembly: GCF_001613795.1. Lineage (GTDB taxonomy): Bacteria > Pseudomonadota > Alphaproteobacteria > Rhodospirillales > Thalassospiraceae > Thalassospira. The sequence goes on along the minus strand of NZ_LPVZ01000020.1, from coordinate 1,178,880 downwards.
GTATTTTCAAGTTTTTATGGCATGTGTCCTTGGCTGCAAGGTCAGATTTAAGGTCGAAGTTACAGCGCGTTAGCGTAGGGACGGAATGCTTGAGAGCACGGTTTTCATCAGCTGGGGCTGGCGGTTGACACCGGTTTTCGAAAAGATCGTCTTAAGGTATGTGCGCGCGGAACTATGTGAAATCCCGACAAGTTCGGCGGCCTGATCAAGGGCGAGACCTTCGGCAAGTTTCTGGGTCAGTTTGGCTTCAGAACGTGTCAGGCCAAACAGATCCATCAGATCGTCGATGGCGGGCGGGCGCTGCTTGGCCGGATCAACCAGAATGATCATGAAGCTTTGTTTGCCATCGGCTTTTTTCGGGACCCGACGGATCAGAAGCGAGAGTTTTTCACCATCGCGTTCAAGCGAAAAACTTTGATGACTGCGCGGCACAGTCTTGCCCTGCGGTGACAAGAAGCCGGCCAGTCCTTCGGGGTTCGGATCAATGATCAGCTGCCCTTGTGAACCTGATCGCACCAGGGATGATCGACGCAATACATCAGCCCCCTGCGCATTCAGGTGCAGGATATTAAGGTCTGCATCAACGGCAATCACGCCCAGCTCAAACAGATCAAGGAATTCCGTTGGCAGGGTATCCTCGTTTTGGCCAAGGCGGCTTTTGATTTCAGCGTCGATGTCATCGAGCATCGTTTCGAGCATGGTGGGCTTTGGATAGAAGCGAAACACGCCCAGCTCGTTTACCGCAAGCAGTGCCGATTGCAGATCAGCATACCCGGTAAGCATCAAGATGATCAGGTCCTTGCGTGCCTTGCGCAGCTCTGCGGCAAGTTCAAGTCCGGTCATGCCGGGCATGTGAATATCAAGGATGACAGCCGCGATATCAGCATCTGCCGTAATGGCATCGCGTGCGGCAATCGGATCATTGAGAAAGACACCCTCCCAGTCCGGGCGCAGACGGGCAAAATTGCGGCGATGGGACGACAGAAGGTTTTCGTCATCATCAACAAATGCAAGTCGGACCAACTTGTTGGCCGTCATTAAAACTGCCCTCCACAAATGGGGATGTCGGAGAATGGCAGTCTGACACTAATCTTCGACGCTTCAAAGCCTGCTGTGCGTCGACGGCGCATTTTTGCATGGCTGACTGAGATGGTTTTTGCGGTAATCCGCGTTCGGAGAAGTCCTGTGCAGGATCAGGTTGAGATACAGCGCCCCGTCATTCTGATGGTCGATGATGATGAAAAGTTGCTCGCAGCGGTACGTCGTACCCTGTCGGGGTGCTTTGAATTCGTGACCTACACGGATGGGCAGGCGGCACTGGGCTGGCTTGCGCAGAACCACACGCGGACCGATCTGATCATTGCCGATCTGGTGATGCCCGCCCTTGATGGTATTACGTTCCTTAAGCAGGCAGCGCGTCTGGCACCGAACATCCATCGGATGCTGTTGTCAGGCAATGTTTCAAGCCTGTCTTTGCGCGAGGCCATCAATCAGGCGATGGTATCCCGTGTGCTGGCCAAGCCGGTTTCGGTCGCGACGCTCAAGGAGGCGATTGATCGCATTCTTAAAACCAATCCTGGCGTCAAAAGCATGCCGATCGGTCCGTCGGCCCATATGGTCAACAATGCGATTGATCGTGCTGACTTCCATACCGTTTTGCAACCGCGTTTCCGCGCAAGTGATCTTGGTCTGTGCGGTGCAGAAATCTTGTGTCGCATGCCGTCGCTTGAAAAGGAATTCGGGATCGACGAGATCATCGAATCCTGCCAGGACAATCCGGTCATCAACCGTCTTGGCAGTCAGTTGATGGCGATCATGGTGGATCAGGCACCGCGTTATAGTGCGCTTCTGGGCGACCAGGCCAATATTGCGGTCAATTTGTCGGCCTTTTCGCTCAAGACGCCGCAATTCTTTGAACTGATCATCCGGTTCTATGAAAAGATGCGGATGCGCGGTGTGAATGTGTCCTTTGAAGTTCCCGAAAAACAACTGTTGCCCAATGATCTTGAAATGCTGGCAAGTGCAGCGCGCTTGCGCGAGCGCGGCATCGGGCTTTTGATTGATGATTTCGGATCGGGCAACAACTCGCTGCATCTGCTGCGTCATGAAGTGTTCGCCGGGATCAAGCTTGATCGCAATCTGGTGCGCGGCATCATGACCGATTTCCTTGATGATGCCTTTGTTGAATGGATTGCACAGGTCTGTTCGAAAATGGGTCTTTCGATTTCGGCCAAGGGGATTGAAAGCGCGAAAGTGGCAGAAAAACTTCAGGTTTACGGTATAACGGAACTACAGGGGTTTCATCTTGGCGCACCGGTTCCGCTCGAACAGTGGGAAGAAACTGCAATGACGTCGCTTCGGGCGTCAGGCTGATCAATATGTCGTCAAATTTCCGGTAATCCGGGATTGAAAAACGTTAGCTGGCGACCACTCTGTATATGCATGTGATGGAGCATGAAAACGATGATGAAAAGTGCACTTGAACGGATCGTTGTTGCGGTCGCATTGTTTGGTTTCTTTGCTGGTCCGGCATGGGCAGACAGCATGCTTTCGATGACCAGGGCCGATGGCAAGACGGTTCAAGTCACCCTGCAGGAACTGATGGATTTGCAGGCCACTGAAATCAGCACCTCGACCGAGTGGACCGACGGCGTACAGACATTTCGGGGTGTGGCGTTTGACCTGCTGTTTGATACCTATGGTCTGAACGCGGAAACCGTTCGTGTTTCAGCACTCAATGATTACAGCGTCATGGTACCGGCCAATGTCCTGCGTGAAGATGGTGCCATTCTGGCCTATCATCTGAATGGCGCGGAGATGTCGGTACGCGAAAAGGGACCGTTCTGGGTGATCTTTCCCTATGATGCCGATGAACAATTTCAGACTGATACTTATTGGGCTTATTCCGTCTGGCAGGTAAAGTCGGTTGATGCAGCGAATTAAGTCGTTCTTTTTCAAGACGTCAGGCAGGGCCATGTTTATCGCATTGGTCCTGTTTGTTGCGATTTATGGCGTTTTTTCCACCGCCATCGTCCGTCAGCTTGACGACGAGCGCTTCAAGTACCGCGAAAATTTCGTTTGGGCGGTTTTCCAGGTTCAGCGTCAGTTTCTTGTTGTTCAGCGCGATATCGAGGCCGCACTCGGTCGGGTTGGTTTGACCGATGATGCGGTCGATGAGGTGTTGCTGGAATATGAAATTCTGGTCAGCCGCGTCTACTTGCTGCGCGATGGGGACGGGTTCGAAATCCTTTTTACGGTGCCGGAAGTTGCTGAAGCAATCAAACAGCTGGAGGTCCAGATCGACCAGATCGATGCTGCGATTGCGGTGATCAACGATCCCGAAGAAAAACTGACCGTGTTGTATAGCTTGCTTGAGCCGATGAACGAGGATTTGCAGCAGGCTGTGGTGCGGACCACCAACTTTGTCTCTGTATACAACGCCAACAATATTTCGGTCGTGAAGCGTGACATTCAGATTCTTTCCTATCTGTTCTTTGTTGGTGTGATTGTCATGGTCGCCCTTGGCGGGTTCATGATTCGGCAGCGTCAGAAGATTTTTGCGGCTGATATGGCCGCCCAGAAGGCGCGGCAGGAACAGGAAGTGATCGAGGAAGCCGCCGACTACGCCAAGATGCACGCCCTTGGGACGCTGGCAGGCGGTGTTGCCCATGAAATCAACACACCGGCGCAATATATCCAGAACAACCTTGAGTTCCTGTCAGACAGCTTTTCCGATCTTGTCGGGGCGATTGAGCGCAAGGATCCAAACGAACCGCCGCGGCTTAATCTTGAAAAAGACAAGGTCGACTTCATTACCGAAGAAGTACCCATGGCGATTGATGAAAGCATTCAGGGTCTTAACCGGATTGCCGAGATTGTCCGGGGCATTCGCAAGTTTGCCCATCCAACGACTGATGCGGTCGAGCTGATTTCGATTTCAGAGGAAATTGAGACTGCCGTTACCCTGACCCGAAACCAGGTCAAGCATATCGCTGATCTGGATGTTGTCATGCAAACGGATGTTACTGAAGTCAGCGGCCGCAGAAACCATCTGTCGCAGGCGCTGATTAATCTGATCGTCAATGCATCCCAGTCCATTCGTGAAAGTGGACAGCGACGCGGCCGGATTGAACTGGCGGTTCATTCGGATGATGACAATGTCTATATCCGTTTGCGTGACAACGGGTCCGGCGTGCCACAAGAAATTAAGGAACGCATTTTCGACTACTTCTTTACCACCAAGGAAAGGGGGGTCGGCACCGGGCAGGGGCTACCGATTTGCCGCAAGCTTATTCAGGATGATTTCAACGGTGACCTGACATTGTCAGCGGACTATGCCGACGGTGCAGAATTCATCATTCGGTTGCCCAAGCCCGATAAGGCAACCATGGATAAAGCCAATGCAGATATTCTTGACGGGCCCAGCGACCTTAGCAGCCTGTTGCGGTAAGTAACCGAGATAACTGATTGAAACACCCAGCCACCTTCGCCAGCCATGTTTCGGGCAAATCGTTTGTCGCCACCTGATTTCAGGATGCGCCCTGCCAGATGGCCCCGTGTCTGGCACGTTTCAGAGAGACATGCTTCTCGGCGCAGGCGCGTTCCCAGACGGGCCATTCGGTGCCAGCGCCGCATTTGGTGATATAGCTGCCTGCCAGATCATATTTTTGTGCCCATGCTGCACCATCAATACCTGTCTTGCGGGCAAAATATTGTGCCGCATAGACAATCAGAAGGCTTTCGGAATTTGCAGTCGGGGCCGCTTCCGGTCGGTGATGAAACGCGATGTTTTCAATGACCTGATGGGAAAAGCCCCAACGGGCACACAGGCATGCTGACACAGCCGGATGGGCAAAGCCCATTTCGCTGATTTCAGCTGATATGATGTCGCAGTTATCGACGTCTGCAAGATGGCGGCTGGCCATATGTTTGTCGGGCACGGCGCGGGCAGTGAAAGCATCGCCGATGTGACACAGAAGGGCAGCGGCACGGATCTGATCGACGGAGTTCGGTTCAAGGTTGCGAAGTCGGGCAATTTCGGCCGCCATCAAGCCAAGGACAAGGGGACGATGAAGGTCAACACTGATCTGCTTGCCATCAATATTGTCAGGTTGTCCCATTTCGCACCACAGCACACACAGTGCCTTGATGGTTTCGATGCCCAAGATTTCAAGAAGTTTGATGAAGCTGTGATGGCTATCCCCGGGGATGAGTTGTTCACGCTGGGCAAGCTCATTGGCCAGCGCCGTTAATGCCGGGTGGTCCTTTGCGAAAGCAGTAAGTTCGGCCTGGCTGCTGGGACCGCTGAATTGCAGTATCGAATGCAGGCGACGAAAGGTCGTTGGCCAGATCAGATGGCCAGGAACGATGGAAAGCAGATTAACCAGATACGGGTCGCGCAGATATATGTTCATGATCAGGCCGCGCTCGGCGACCTGAATGATGTTGCTATCGCTGCAGGGTTTGGCCAGGAAATGATGGGTGGCGGCAGCGCCATTCTGAATGGCTGTTTGATCGGCAAAGCCAGACAACAGAATGCGCGATGTCTGGGGCCACCGTTCTGCGACGATCCGCAGGAACTCCGCCCCGTCCATCGACGGCATGCGCATGTCGGAAATGACGACGTCTGCCGGCTGTTGTTCCAGTCCCAACAACGCCTGTTGCGCACTTTCATAGAAGCGCATTTTCCAGTTCGGACGCCGTGACAGCATGCGTCGTCGCAAGCCCCTTAGGACATAGGGGTCATCATCAACAAATATGATCGATGCGTTGTGCGACATTTCTTTTGACGTCGTCTTATGAGATCGCGGCCGAAAGACTGGCCGCGTCACACGGTTTGCTCAGCACGATTGATACGCCAACGGATTTGGCTTCTGTGTTGAGTTCAGCGTTATAGAAGCCGGTCAGCATGATTTTGCGTGTGCCTTCGGCATTCTTGATTTCGCGGCGCTTTATTTCATACAGCATTTCGATGCCCGACATGCCCGGCATCATGTAATCCATAATGACCACGTCATAGGGGGCCTGTTTGCGCCCGGCCTCAGCCAACATCTTAAGCGCAGTTTCACCATTGTCCGCGACATCGATGTGCTTGGCACCCGCGCTGCGCAAGATCCGGCGGACCGAGAAACGCAGTTCGATGCTGTCATCGACCAGCAAAAAGCGCTTCTCTGCGTTTTGTTTGCCATCGGCATTGTCGCCCTTGCAACGGCGCAGGCCGTTGGCGATTTCAATATCATTCTGGCTGTTTCTGGGTGATGCGACATTCATGAGCGGTTACCGGGTTGAACTGTAAACGGGTAAATGTGGTGACGGTCGCTATCTTTGCGGTTTTCTGCTTTTGGCAATATCCCCAAATGGGGAGACACATAAGCAAAACGGGCTGCACCCGGGGCAGCCCGTTAAGAATGTTCACGAAAATGACGCGATTACTGGAATTCACGACCAGTCTTGCGATCGGCCGAGAATTTTCCGCCGCCCTGAATGACGACTGACAGGGCAGGCAGACCCCACATCAGGGGCCTTTCAAATCCGCCGTCGTTCCAGAAAGAGCCAGCTGGCACATGGGTTGAGACTGCAATCGCCATGAAGACAAGGATGCCTGCTGCCACCGGTCGGGTCAGAAGCCCGACCGTCAACATCAGGCCGCCATGTCAAACAAAAGGGCTTCGGCGTTGCTGGCATCGGCAAAGACGATTTCGTCTTCTTCTTTGATGGCCACACCGTCACCGGCACTAAGGGTTTCGCCATTCACAGTCAGATTTCCGCGTGCGACTTGTATCCACGCGATCCGGCCTTTTGCGATGTTGTGTTTTGCTGTCTCACCGTCGCTCAGATGGGCAACGTACAGATCGACGTTTTGGTGAATGGTGATCGAGTTTTCACGACCATCACGGCTACCGATCAGGGTCAGGCCTGATCCGGTGTCATGTCGGGCGATCTCCTTTTCCTCGTATCCCGGTTCCAGACCCGCAGCTTCGGGGATGATCCAGATTTGCAGGAAATGCACAGGATCGCTTTTCGAATGGTTGTATTCGGAATGGCGAATACCAGTGCCTGCCGTCATGCGCTGCAGTCGGCCGGGGTGAATTACAGATCCGTTGCCAATGCTGTCCTTGTGTTCAAGGGCACCATCAAGAACATAGGAAATGATTTCCATATCCTTGTGGCCATGGGTGTCAAAACCGGCACCGGGAATGACCCGGTCTTCATTGATCACCCGCAGCGGGCCCCAGCCCATGCGGTTCGGATCGTAATAATGACCGAACGAAAAGGTATGATTGGAATCCAGCCAGCCAAACTGGGCACGGCCACGGGTGTCTGCATCTACCTTGATAAGCATGGTCTACCTCCATGAGGGTGTCTGTTGTTGGAGGCAGAATACCCTTTTCAACAAAGGAGACAATTCGTGTAATAATCGCCATTGTGTTGCATTATATGCAACAATCGAGGCTCAATGAGGCGTGAACGGGAATAAAGGCCGTGGATAAACTGGTCAGTTTGCAGAATTTCGTGCGCGTGGTGGAAGAAGGCAGCTTTGCCGCGGCCGCACGTGCCATCGGGCAATCACGTTCCCAGGTCAATCGGGCGGTGGCCGCCCTTGAAGATGATCTTGGGGTTCAGTTGCTGAACCGCACAACGCGCAAGGTATCTGTCACGCCCAGTGGTCAGGCTTTTTATCAGCGGGCCAAAGTCATTCTGGCGGATCTTGGCGATGCCGAGGATTCCATTCGTGAACATCGTGATCGCCCCTCAGGCGATATCAGGATCAATGCCCCAATGTCCTTTGGCACGCTGCATCTGGGACCGGCATTGGTTGATTTTGCGCGGGCATATCCGGATATTCGCGTCGATTTGACCCTTGATGATCACTTTATTGACCCGGTCGCAGACGGGTTTGACATGACCGTGCGCATCAGTCGACCGACCGATACCCTTGCCCTGATTGATCATGAAATCGTGCCGATGCGCCGCGTGTTGTGTGTCTCGCCCGAATTTATCAGAACCCATGGGGAGCCGACCGACATTCGTGATCTGGCGCGTATGCCATGTCTGCATTACGGCAATCTGCCATCTGGTGCGCGGTGGAAAATGACCGGACCTGACGGGCCGGTGGCCATTCAGGTCAATGGTACCTTTTGCTGCAATAACGCCGAAATTTTGCGCGATGCCGCTCTGGCCGGTTTGGGTATTGCCGAACTGCCAACCTTTATCGCCGGGCCGGAACTGCAAACGGGCCAGTTGGTGAGCATTCTATGCGACTATGCACCCGATCCGTTGACGCTGTATCTTCTATATCCGCCCAGTCGCCAGTTTGCCGCGCGTATTCGGTTACTTGTCGAATTCATTCAGGATCGTTTTGGCGATCAACCGCGATGGGATCTTGTTCAGTAGTCTTGCCCTGAAAATTCACTGCATTCTGGTCATCTAGCGATCCAGACGGTTGCATGACGCGTATATCAAACTACGCTCTAATGTAAGCAATTATGGTGACTGGCATGACTGATTTCGAAATGCCGACACTGATGATGGTGTCCCATGGCAACAGCGGTAACGGCGGCGACCCGGCGGGCGACCTTGCCAGAACGATTGCGCCTGACTGGAACGGTCTGGTCAGCCATGGCTATATGCGAAGCCAGCCTGCGGTCAGCGATCAGCTTGAAATGCTCAAGGCATCTGGCGATGCCGACCGCCTGATTGTTTTCCCGCTTTTCTTTAGCGAAGGCTATCTGGTGTTCGAAGAACTGCCGTCCAAGCTGCATGAGGCAGGACTGAGCGACAGTGTCATTTTGCCGCCTGCGATCAATCTGCCCGGCTTTAGCGAAATGATCGCCGCGCGGATCCATGCCACGGCGCGCAAGCGGGACTGGGATCTTGCAGATACCTCTGTCTTCCTTGTGCCGCACGGCCTGAAGACCTTGACGCAATCCTTGCCCGAAACCGTGCGTCTGGCAGACCGGTTAGGCCGGATTTGTGTCGGGGCGGAAATTTGCATTGGCAATGTTGAAGGATCACCATCGCTTGCCGATTGGCGTGATATTGCTTCACACCGTCAGACGATGGTTATCCCGATGCTGGCCGGTGGCGGGACGCATGCCCGCGACGATCTGCCTGAACTGATCGATGCCAAACCCAACGAAATGATCGAGGTCCTGCCGCCCATCGGGCAGTGGTCCGAATTACCCGGCCTGGTTCTGGATGAAGCCGAGCGACATGTCGCACGGTTTGGCGGGACAGCTGTGCCCCTGGGGCCGACCGGACAGGATTTGTGGGCGGAACGGGCGCAACGTTCGGCCTGACAAGCAGGAATAGCCTTGATTAACCCAAAACCGGTTTGAAGCGGGTTTCACCCGATTTTCGCAGAAGGTAATCGCGAAACAACCGTGCTGCACTGGTCAGGTTGGCATCACCCTCATGGGCGATGAGCAACTGGCGTTTGGCCCAGTCGTCGGCAATTGGGGCGCCGGCGATATTCATATGGCCCAGATATCCCGCGACAGAGCTTTTGCGCAAAAAGCCGATGCCAAGACCGGCTGCAATCATCTGACGTAGCGATCCAAAACGCACCACGCGAATGTGCGGGTGCATGTCGAGTTTTAATTTGGCTGCGGCTTCTGAAATCAGATCGTCAATCACCCCGCCTTCAAACAGCGAAATGATGTCGTATTTCGCGGCTTCAGAAAATTTCACGGGTTTTGGATTGTCGGCATTGGGGATCAAAGGGTGGCCCTTGGGCGTCACCACCCAGATCGGATCATCACAAAATACATCATGGGCCAGACTGCCAAGCGGACTGTTATCGGCCAGAATTGCCAGATCAGCGCGACCTTCACGCACGGATTCAGCACTTTCGCGTGACGTCAGTTCGCGAACATCGACCGTGATATGTGGGAAATCGCGTTCAAAATCGGCCAAAAAGGACGGCAAGCCGGTCAGGATCGCCGAGGTAACAGTGGCAAGATAGATTTTGCCCTTTTCACCGGCGTTGAAATCGCGCAATTCATTGGAAAGATGGTTCAGGTCGCCCAACAGCTTTTCGCCGTAACGGGCAAAGATCGCGCCTTCTTCGGTCGGTTCGACCCCGCGTGGCAGGCGGCGCAAAAGTTTGACGCCCAGCATGGCTTCAAGTTCGCCAATGCGGCGTGAAACAGCCGAAGTCGCGATATGTTCGCGCCGGGCGGCTTCATTGATGCTTCCGGCGCGCACGATGGCGACAAAAAGCCGGATGGTCACAATATCAAACTTTTGCATGGAACCGTTGTCGGTGGTTCAACCCGAAGCGTCAAGCAGTTTGAGGGTGCGATGATTCAAGGACCGTCGCACCAACCTCAAACGAGGGGAATTAACCCTCAACCTGACGCCATGCCTTGTTCCAGTCCGCAGTCAGTTCTGCGTGGTTCTTGGCCTGGGATGCTTTCATGATCACGGCAACCTGAAGGGCGCGCACAAGGCTGGTGAACCAACCGATACGGACTTCACGTTCAATGCTGGTTGCGTCTTTATAAGCAATCGTCGTCATGGCTTTAATCCTTTGCGACATCGTCTGTGTCTGGGGTGATTTCAGAAATAGCAAACGCCCCTGCCTGCGACTATTCTCGTTTCACCGCTATCCCGTTCTTGGTTGGAGAACGGTATATTTAATGTATTGAAAATAATACGTTATTTTATGTTGCGCCGCGCAACACTTAGGCAGTTCCGCGAAAAACAGGATTGGATTGGCGGGCTTTGGTGCCATCTGACGCGGCGACTCAACGCTGTTTTCGGGCGATACAGATTTCTGTTATAGCTTGGGAATTCTTGATCACAGAGGTGGCCCGTAAATGACCGGTTCGAATGATAATCTTGCCTTTGAGCAGGCTCATGGCAGCGGCTTGCAGGATCATCTTGGCTATCGGTTGGTGGAATGGGCCGAAGACCATGCGGTGATCGAACTTGATGTGCAAAACCATCACTGTAACCGTGCGGGAATTCTGCATGGCGGGGTTTTGACGACCCTGATGGATACGGCGTCGGGATATGCGATTTGTTTCTGCCCGGTGCCGGGAAATGTGCGCAAATCCCTGACCCTGTCACTGACTACCAATTTTCTGGGCATGGCAAAACAGGGCGTGGTGCGTGTGGTTGCCCGCAAGCAGGGCGGAGGGCGTAAGGTGGTATTTACCGAGGCAACTGCCTATAACGCGGCAGGTGATGTGATCGGAACATCGACCGGTACATTTAAATATCACCGTGGCAGCGAGGATCCGGCCGGTGTGCCGCGCGATGCCTGAGATGGCTTCAGTTCAGTTTTGCGGTTTCCAGTTCGGCTGCGCTGGAAAGGAAATGACGTTCTCGTCAAGCTGGTCCCAGTGGGGTTTGTCCCGCTCGAAAACAACAACTTCAATGCCCAGCCCGGACGCATCATCCATGGTGCCAAGTGTCAGGGTTATGTGGTCAGGGGTGCGCGTGTTTGTGCCATAGACCGGACTGCCGCAGGTTGCGCAAAACGCTTTGGTCACCTCCGACCCCTTGCCTGACAGGTATTTGAACTGGGACACTTTCCCCGTCACCGAAACGGCATCGGACGGGAACATTGCACCAACTGTATGACCGGTACCGCTTAGGCGACGGCATTCTTCACAATGACATTGTGCGACAACTTTCGGCTGTCCGTCCGCGATATAGCTGACGTTTCCGCAAAGGCACTTTCCGGTGTATTTCTTGTTCATGGGCCAGGCTCGCTCTGCGGTTTGGGCGGTGTTTTACGGTTTACGACACCCATGGTAGCGGCGCATAGATCATGACGGCATACAAAGTGCATACAAAGTATCGTGATCATCGCTGGCCCAAAAAGCAAAGGGGCGCGATAGCCAAACCGCGCCCCTTCAAAATGTGTCATCTCTGACCGGTTAGCCTGGCATCTGCCATTTGCCATTGACCAGACGCGGGATGTTCAGCGGGTTGGCATCCTTGATCGGGTCGGGCAGCAAGGCATCCGGGAAAGCCTGATAAGAGACCGGACGGATGAAACGCTTGATGGCAAGCGAGCCGACGGAGGTCGAACGCGAATCCGTACTTGCCGGATACGGGCCGCCGTGGACCATGGAATGGCAGACCTCAACACCGGTCGGCCAACCATTGATCAGGATACGACCCGCACATTTTTCCAGTGCCGGACGCAGGGCAGCGGCGGTATCGGCATCGCCATCGACCATGTGGATGGTCGCGGTCAACTGACCGATCAGGGTGGCGGACAGCGAAACCATTTCTTCGACCGAGTCACATTCGACAATGATGCCAGCCGGGCCGAACATTTCCTCGGCCAGTTCCGGATTGGCTTTCCAGTCAGCTGCCGTGGTGCGGAAGATCGCCGGGCTGCCTTCAAACTTGCCATCAGAGTCACGGCGTTTCAGCGCGCAGGTAACCTTGCCATGTTTGGTCATGGCGTCGGTCACTTCGTGATAGGCGCTTGAGACACGGTCAGTCAGCATCGCGGTGCCGCCAATCTGGCCGAGCTCGCTTGCGGCGGTATCGACAAAGGTATCAAGATCCGCACCCTTAAGCGCGATCAGAAGACCCGGGTTGGTGCAGAACTGGCCCACACCCATGGTGAGTGACGCCACCCAGCCCTTGGCAATGTCGGCGGCCTTTTCACCCATTGCCTTGGGCAGCAGGAAGACCGGGTTGTTCGAGCCCAGTTCTCCATAGAACGGGATCGGTTCCGGGCGTGATACGGCAATATCAAACAGCGCACGACCGCCACCGGTCGACCCGGTAAAGCCAACGGCCTTGATCAGCGGATGGGCGACAAGTGCCTGACCAACCTTGCGCGTACCGCCATGAATCAGGCTGAATACGCCTTTGGGCATGCCGGTCTTTTCCACGGCTGCTTCAATGGCCTTGGCAACGACTTCTGAGGTGCCCGGATGGGCAGCATGGCCCTTGAAGACAACCGGGCAACCGGCAGCCAGTGCCGATGCGGTGTCACCGCCCGCGGTCGAAAACGCCAGCGGGAAGTTCGAGGCACCAAACACACCAACCGGACCAAGCGCCTTGTTCATCACGCGGATGTCGGGCTTTGGCAGCGGCTGACGATCAGGTTGCGCGGTTTCGATACGGGCTTCGAGCCATGAACCTTCTTCGATCCAGTCCGCAAAGAAGCGCAACTGACCAACAGTACGACCGCGCTCACCGGTCAGGCGTGCTGCGGGCAGGGCCGATTCAAGATTGCCGATTTCGGTAATCTCATCACCGCGTGCATCAATTTCATCAGCAATAGCGCGCAGGAACCCGGCACGTTTGGCCGGAAGCATGGCAGCGAATTCTTCCGCACAAGCCTGTGCCGCGGAAACGGCCTGATCAACAAGTTCCTCGGTGCCGTGCTGGAACTTCGTCGGGAGCTTGTCACCCGTCGACGGGTTGTCTGCCTGAAATACATCCGGGCCATCGAGCCATTCGCCTGCGATGTAATGCTTTCCACTTAACATGTGGGAGTCTCCTGTGGGGTTAAGTCCTGTACCTGATGTGACTGCGCAGTTCTGTCCAACCTGAAAATGCAACCGGCAAAAGCGGGCAGGAACAAGCCAGATGGCGCAGTCTGATAAACTGGGCGCAGCTTAGATTTTCAAACTGGCGATGTAAACATCATACAATATGATAATAACAGATGCCGTCGCGCAACCAGCAAGCGCGGACCATAACAAGCCAAAATCAAAATTTCGAATATTTTATACAAAATATATCAATCGATTGAATATATTAGAAATTCCATCTCGCATCTTGATTTACGTAGCTGAAGAAAGCTGATCGCAGGGTGAGTGCGGACACAGCGCGATGAGACATCATCGCGGCGCAATTGTAGGTGATTGCGGTGGTTCTCCAGGATTTCCGGTCTGTTTTACAGCGGACAACCAGATATGACTTTCCGTTGGCCGGAAAGGTGAGGATTGCTCACAAATGTCAACCTGGCCCGTTTTGCGGGCCATTTGTGTTTTGGGTGTATTTTTGCTGGGTCTGGCTGGTGTCAGCTGGCTTCGGATGTTGGCACGCGGCCAAAGATGCTGGCGAAGTCGGTCTTGCCGGGTTTGGGGCGCTGTAATTGCAGGCGGTCGCGGATGGCGTCAAGGTGGCGCGACATTTCCGCGGCGGCGACGTCGGGATCACCGCTAAGCAGCGCATTGAGCAACTGGTCATGTTCGCTGTGCGAGCAATCAACAGGCTGCGGGCTTGCATACATGGCAATAATCAGCGACGTGCGCAGGATCAGGCGTTCGAGAAATTCCTCGATTACCAGGTTGCCGCTAAGACGTGCCAGCAGCAGATGGAACTCGCCCGACAAAATGATGGCCGCGCGATGGTCGCCGCGATGATGGGCATCATGTTCGCGATCCAGATGCGCCTTGATCTGTGCGGCGCGTTCATCGGTCATGCTGGTCGCGACTTTGCGCGCAACGCCATCCTCGATCATGCGGCGTGCGGAAAAGACCTCGATGGCTTCGTCAATGGTCGGTTCGGCGACAAAGGCGCCACGGTTGGGAACGAGATTGATCAACTTGTCATGGGCAAGCTGCAGAAAGGTCGCGCGAATGCGTGCGCGGCTGACGCCAAAGGTCTTGGCAAGATCTTCCTCAACCAACTTCATGCCGGGCTCCAGACGGCGATCAAGGATCGCGTCGAGCATCTCGTGATAGATCATTTCCTCCGGGCGCAGTTTGTCACTGCCTTTATAGCTGCCGGTTTGGTCGGCCTTGCCCATCGTGGCGATACTTTCATTACTTATGTCTGTTGGGTGGTCATTTATTTCTACAAAATTGTTGACGATTTGCACAATAAAAACTGGCCATCACCTAAAGACCAGCAAATATGATGATAAAATGTGCGCTGCAACATAAATGCACATTTAATGCGCATCCTGTGGCCAGAAAACGGGCAAACAACCAGTCATCACGGAATGCAACGGTTTCGCCGTGTCAATGGGACTCGCTGAAAAACTGCCAATGAAAACAAGTGGCACGCATCTTGCCTTGGATCGCTGACATGATTGTTAACAATTTTGCATGCAGCGACGGGTGAGCGGATGACGGGTAACGGGGCCATTGAATTAATTGCTGTCACGAAATTCTATGGCAGCACACAGGCAGTTAAATCGATTGATCTGCAAATCCCGGCAGGGGCGTATTGCTGCTTGATCGGCCCGTCCGGGTGCGGCAAATCCACCACATTGCGCATGATTGCCGGTCACGAAGTGATCAGCGAAGGCGATCTTCTGATCGGGGACCGCAATGTTACCGAATTGCCGCCGGTCAAACGCGGCACGGCGATGATGTTTCAGAATTACGCGCTTTTCCCGCATATGACATGTGCGGAGAACGTCGCCTTTGGCCTCAAGATGCAAGGTGTCTCCCCATCGGATCGTAAAGATCGGGCCAAAGAGATGCTGGCCCGGGTCCATATGGAGCAATTTGCAGATCGCAAGCCCGACCAGCTCTCTGGCGGGCAGCAACAGCGTATTGCGCTTGCCCGATCCCTGATTACCGAGCCATCCGTTCTTTTGCTTGATGAACCGCTTTCCGCCCTTGATCCGTTCCTGCGGGCGCGCATGCGTGACGAGTTGCGCCGCCTGCAGCAGGAGCTGGGCATTACCTTTGTCCACGTTACACACGCGCAGGACGAGGCATTGGCCCTTTCGGACATGGTTGTCGTGATGGAAGACGGGATCATTCGCCAGAAAGGCACCCCGCACGAAATCTTTAACCAGCCCAAGTCGCGCTTCATCGCCAACTTCATGGGCGGTCAGAACATTTTCAAAGGCACGGTTTCGGAATCCGGTCCGGCGGGCACCTTGCTTGCGCGCGGTCCGGACAGCTTCCTTCTGCCCGGCTTTGCCGATGGCAAGGCGGGCGAAGAACTTGAATTCACCATTCGTACGGACCTGATCGGTTTGGACGAAACGCCACCTGAAGACTGCAAGAACGGGCAAATCCCTGTCGAGATCACGACGGTCGAATATCTCGGCCTGTGGGTGCGCATTGTCGCCACCACAGCCGACGGCAAGGAACTAACCCTAATGAAGACCGAAAGCGAATTTCGGCAGGCACCGGTCAGGCGACTGGACAAATTCATCGCCTATTGGAAGCCGGAACATGCACATGTTCTGGCCTGAATGAAATAAATCAACAAGCTATCAGGAGTGCTTCACATGACGATCGAAAAGAAAGTTTCGAAGACATCTATTGAGACGGAAACCGGCGTTTCGCGCCGTGGTTTCGTCAAGGGTGCCGCTGCTGTTACCGGTGCTGCCATCGGTTCGGGTGCGATCACCGGCTTCCCGACCATCTGGGCCCAGAACATCAAGAACGTCACCCTGCGTCAGTTCGGTACCGGTGTTTCAAACATCAACGCCGTTGCCGACAAGGTCAAAGAAGATCTTGGTTTTACCCTTCAGATGACTGCCCTTGATTCGGATGCGGTTGCCCAGCGTGCCGTGACCCAGCCGAACTCGTTTGATATTGCCGATATCGAATACTGGATCTGTAAGAAGGTCTTCCCGGCCGGCACCATGCAGCCGATGGATACCACCAAGCTTAAAAACTATCAGTACATCTCCAAGCTGTTCATTGATGGCAAACTGACCCCGGATTCAGAGATCGCGCAAGGTACCGCGCCGCATACGGTTGGCTTCGTTGAAGGTGCCGACAGTGTCGAGTTTGCATCTGCGCCGACCCAGTGGATGACCCTGATCCCGACCATTTATAACGCAGATACCCTTGGTATTCGCCCTGACCTGATTGATCGCGAAATCACCAGCTGGGCCGATCTGCTTGATCCGGCATTCAAGGGCAAAGCATCGATCCTGAACATTCCGTCGATTGGCATCATGGATGCGGCGATGGTGTGTGAAGCCATGGGCGAAGTCACCTATGGCGATAAGGGCAACATGACCCAGGAAGAAATCGACAAAACCATCGCGGTCATGATCGATGCCAAGAAAGCTGGTCAGTTCCGCGCCTTCTGGAAGAGCTTCGATGAGTCGGTCAACCTGATGGCATCTGGCGAAGTTGTCATTCAGTCCATGTGGTCGCCGGCCGTTGCTGCTGTGCGTTCCAAAGGCATCGCCTGCAAATACCAGCCGCTTAAGGAAGGTTATCGCGCATGGGGTGGCGGCATCGGTCTTGCCAAGCACCTTTCGGGTCTCGAGCTGGAAGCAGCGTACGAATATATCGACTGGTACCTGTCGGGCTGGGTTGGTGCGTATCTTAACCGTCAGGGTTACTACAGCGCAGCACCGGAAACAGCGAAGAAGTTCATGTCCGAAGACGAGTGGGGCTTCTGGATGGAAGGCAAGGCTGCCGAAGGCGACATCCTCAGCCCGGACGGCAAGGTCATGGAAAAAGCGGGTGCTGTTCGCGATGGCGGTTCCTACGAGGAGCGTATGGGCTCGGTCGCGTGCTGGAACTCCGTCATGGACGAGAACAAGCACATGGTCCGCAAGTGGAACGAATTCATCGCAGCATAATCTGCGACGGATGTTGGGTGGGCGCGGCTTTGGCCGCGCCCGTCATCCCGGTTTGATATTGCTTTTATTTTCCGGTGCCGGGCCGGGCTTTCTTATTCGTTTTTGCCTTTGGGTTTTCGTTTTTACTTTTCGGTTTTCTGGCAGGGTTTCAAGGACAGAGCATGGCTTCTGATACGTCAAAAAGATCGTCCTATTTCCTGATCTCGCCGATGGCGCTGATCTTTGCGGTGTTTCTTGTCATCCCGCTTCTGACCATTGTTGTGGTCAGTTTCTGGGACTATGACGAATACCGCATTCTGCCGGACTTTATTTTCGAGAATTACGAATATCTGCTGGGTTCCTCAGTCACGTGGAGCATCTATCTCAACACCCTGAAATACGCTGTTCTGACCTGGTTCTTTACCCTGGTGATCGGGTTTACAGTGGCCTATTTCCTGGCGTTTCACGTGCGCAGCCTGACCTGGCAGATCGTCTTCTTTATGTTGTGCACCATTCCGTTCTGGACCTCGAACATCATTCGCATGATTTCGTGGATCCCGTTCCTTGGGCGTAACGGGCTTTTGAACTCTGCCCTGATCAATCTGGGGATTGTTGATCAACCGCTTGAATTCCTGCTGTTTTCCGATTTCGCAGTCGTTCTGGCAGATGTGCATTTGTATGCACTGTTCATGGTGGTGCCGATCTTCAATTCCATGATGCGGATCGACCGATCATTGGTGGAGGCCGCGCGCGATGCCGGGGCCAGCGGGTTTGAAACCCTTAAATCCGTCATCGTGCCGTTGTCCAAACCGGGCATAGCCATCGGGTCGATCTTTGTCATTACGGTGGTGATGGGTGATTTCATCACGGTCCGTTTGATGAGTGGCGGGCAGAGTGCTTCGGTCGGTTTGCAGATTTCCAATGAAATCGGGCTTCTGCAATATCCGGCGGCAGCCGCCAGTGCGGTGGTGCTTCTGATCACGGTTTTGCTGATCGTGACCGCACTGTTGCGTCTTGTTGATATCCGCAAGGAGCTGTGATCATGGCATTGTTTTCCAAAACCCGTGAGCGCCGTCCGACCAGCTTCTATTTCCTTGCGGCCTTCTTTGCGCTGTTCGTGCTGTTTCTTTACGGTCCGATGCTGACGATTTTCATTCTGTCCTTCCAGGGCGAGAATGGCGGTTTGACCTTCCCGATGAACGGTTTTTCGTTCCACTGGTTTGGCAATCTGTTTGAACAACAGGCGGTGGGTGATTTTGGTGGATCGTTCAGCAGGTCCCTTAAGCTTGGCCTGATTGTCATGGTGGTGACGGTGGTCGTATCCTTCATGGCCGGTCTTGCCTTCCGCAAGCGGTTTCGGGGCGACAGCGTGATCTTTTATCTGGCGATTGCCAGTCTGATCGTGCCGTCCATCCTGATTTCGCTGGGGATTGGTCTGCTGTTCAATATTGTTGAATGGCAACCGCAATGGTTTACCTCGGCCCTTGGGGCACATCTGACATGGACGTTCCCGTTCGGGCTTTTGATCATGTTTGCGGTGTTTAACCGGTTTGATCCGTCCTTTGAGGAAGCCGCACGCGATCTGGGCGCAAGCAACTGGCAAACCATTCAATATGTTGTGTTGCCGATGGTGGGTCCAAGCCTGATCGGGGTTGCGATGTTCTCGTTCACCCTGTCTTACGATGAATTTGCCCGAACTTTGATGACGGCGGGCGCGCTTAATACGCTGCCGCTTGAGATTTATGGCATGACAACCAACGTCACCACACCGGTGCTTTATGCACTGGGCACGGTAACCACCGGCTTCTCTTTCCTGGTGATTGCACTGGCATTGGGCACGGTTGCGATCATGCGCCGTCGCAAAGGACAAAAAGCATGAGCCGCATCGCCGTTATCAACCCCAACCTGTCGACCGGCTTTACCAAAAAGGTTGGGTCGCAGGCCCGGAACATCGTGGGCGCATCAACCGAGGTTCTTGCCCTTAACCCGCGTTTCGGGCCCGACAGTATCGAAGGCTATTACGACGAAGCCTTTGCCAGTGTCGGCTTGTTGTCGGTTATTCGCGAACTTGAAGCTGCACCTGAACAGCACACCGATCCGATTGGCGGTTATGTTGTGGCGTGTTTTGATGATACCGGCGTGGATGCCGCCCGCTGCATGACGACGGCGCCTGTTCTGGGGCTTTGTGAGGCCGCAATGCGGATGGCGGCTGCGGTTTCATCGCGCTTTGCGATTGTGACCCCGATGGCGGTTTCGGTTCGACCGCTGGAGCATCTGGTGGCGAAGTATGGGGCGTCTTCGCAATGTGTGGTCCGTGCAGCTGGCGTTCGGACCCTTGATTTCGAGGGCGCCAATGCCAAAAGCGCGTACGCAGCCCTTAAAAAGCAGGCAGAGATTTGCCTTGCGGATGATTATGCCGAGGCGATTGTTCTGGGATGTGCGGGCATGACCGACATTGCCAACCGTCTACAGGAAGAACTTGGGATACCGGTAATTGACGGGGTCAGTGCGGCGGTCAAGATGATCGAGGCGATGGCGTTTCTGGGGCTTCGCACCAGCAAAGCCGGGGCCTATGCCAAGCCGCCAATCAAGGCCTATCACGGCATGTTTGCGGAATTTATGCCGCAGGGCTGATCATCAGGCGATCAACAGGCCCGGCAATCAGGTCAGGTTTGTTTAAGCGCATGTTCCACTTCCGACAGGTGGCGGCGCATGGCGTCTTCGGCGCGTTTGGGGTCGCGTTGCTCGATCGCGTTGATGATGTCGCGATGCTGGGCACTTAATTCTTCGATCAATGTATCTGAATGGCTGCTCTCGCGCAGGCGGGCCCAGGCAGCTTCGCGGCGCACCGCATTGACGGCTTCAAACACCGCCAGAAACAGGGTGTTCTTGACTGATTCGGCCAGTCGCTGATGAAAGGCCGCATCCCATTTTTCATATTCGGCCTGTGTGGTGGCGCTGGCGGCCTTTTCGACCATGCTGCGCATCGCATCAATATCGCCCTGTGAGGCGCGAAGGGCTGCGAACCGGGCCATGGATGGTTCGATTTCCTGGCGGACTTCCATGATTTCGAACGGGCTGGTTTTGGTGGCCAGCCCTTCAAGCTTGCGCAGACGCGGGGTCGGCGGGGTGCCAACAAAGGTACCCTGACCCTGACGACGCCAAATCAGACCTTCACTTTCAAGCTGATCAAGGGCCTTGCGCAGGGCACGGCGACCGACATCAAGTTGTTCGGCGAGTGCGCGTTCCGCAATGACCCGACCATCCTTGACGAACGCGCCATCGGCAAATCCCGCCTTGAGCTTGTCCGCCAGTGTCTGTGTGGCGATTTCATTCATGGTTGTTCTGCACCTTTATGGCGTTTCACCTTGCGAACCAATCTGCACCTATTGTTATAAGCTCTTGGTTTATCAAACAACAGGCCCAATCCATTCAGGCTTGATTGCAGTTTCTAGCTCAGCAGATCGTAGAACATCCGAAGCGATGTGATCGCCAAAAACAAACCAAAGCACATGCGCAAGGCCCGGCGCGGAATGCTGTGGGCGATGCGTGCGCCGATCGGGGCGCACAATACGGTCATCGGGATCAACAGTGCTGCAGCAAGAACATTGACATAACCGATTGAAAAAGGCGGGCGACCATCAACGCCGATCCCCGACATGGCGTAACCAATGGTGCCGGGCAGCGCAATGATCAGACCGATTGCCGCTGCTGTGCCAACCGCGCGTCGAATGTCATAACCAAGGAAGTTCAGGACCGGCACGCAAATGGTGCCGCCGCCAATCCCCATCATGGCTGACAGGCTGCCGGCAATCACCCCGAGCATGGCCCAAACCGATTTCGGCGGATTTTTGGTTTCGTTGGTTTCGCGATCCTTTACCAGGATCATGTTGCCAGCCACGATCAGGGCGACCACGGCAAACACGATGGTCAGAACCCGGCCATCTGCCAATCCGCCAATCGCGGTGCCAAGGATCACGCCGACAATGATTGCCGGACCCCAGTGTTTGAGAAGTGCTGTATCAACCGAGCCTTTTTTATAGTGGCTGCGTGTTGATGAAATCGCGGTGGCAATGATTGTGGTGAGCGACGTCGCAACGGCCACCTGCATGCGCAAGCTTTCGTCCACACCCATGGTGGTGAGAAAGTGATACAGCACCGGGACAATGACGATCCCGCCACCGACACCCAGAAGTCCGGCCATGATGCCACCCAAAACGCCTGCGAACAGCATTGCTGCCCCCCAGACCAAATACAGGCTCATGGTGCCTTCTATTTCAATCATCGAAACCAATCCAAACCAATTTTGATATCAATTTATCAGTGGTACTATCCATTTTTGATCGTTTTGTGCAACAAAATCCTTGTTTTCCGGTAAATATAATTTTGCGCTTGCGAAATTGGTTTGCGAATGCCAACAATGTGTCGACAATTTGATTGAACCAAAGTAGTAATGGTTCAACGATCTTCAGGAATGTTATCAGGAGGCAAGACACATGTTCCGCAAGATTGCTGTTGCTGCCGGCTTGATGGCCGCGGCCATTGCAGGCCCGGCGCAAGCGCAGGACTATCCAGAAAAGCCGATCGAATTCATCGTCCCTTGGGGCCCGGGTGGCGGCAGTGACACGCTGATGCGTATTGTTGCCCAGGGTCTGGCCGACGAAACCGGCAAAGCCGTCCCGGTCATCAACATGCCCGGTGTTGGTGGCAATGTGGGTCTGGCCGAATTCGCCAAGCGTCCGGCCGATGGCTATACTGTTTCGCAGATTCATGAAGGTCTTCTGATTTCCAACGGGACGGGCATTACCGACCTGAACTGGGACAGCTTCATGCCGATCGCGCTGGTGACCTCGTCACCGCAGTATCTGACGCTTTCGAAGAACGACAATTTCTCGAACTTTGAGGAAATGGTTGCCTACGCCAAAGAAAACCCGGGTGCCGTGCGTGCCGGTGTGACCCTTGCAGGCGTGCCGCATCTTCACATGGCGATGATCGAAGACGCCTTTGATATTGAATTCTCCTATGTTGGATATGAAGGCACCGGTCAGCGTATTCGTGCGCTGGTTGGCGGCAATATCGACGTTGCCATCGGTGACGTTTCCTCGGCTGGTCAGTTTGTTGAAAACGGTGATCTGGTCTTTGCTGCGGTTGGTATGCCCGAGCGCACCGAAGAAGCCCCGGACGTTCCGACCTTTGGCGAGCTGGGCCACGATCTTGATCTGGCGGTAACCCGTGGTGTTGTTCTGCCGAAGGGAACGCCGCAGGAAATTGCAGATGCCCTTGAAGCGCATCTCGAAAAGGTCATGCAGCGCGAAGACGTCCGCAGCAAGGTCACCAATGTTGGTTCTGCGCCGATGTTCCTTGGCCAGGAAGAATACAAGACCTATCTCGGCAAGTTGTCCGACACGGTCAACCGTCTGGTTGGCAAGCTCGAAGGATGACGACCCCGAACGGGAAATCAGCAGCAGCGGATGCATCGGCATCCGCTGCTTTGCGTGCAAAAACCGAAGTCGCACGGCTGATTTCATATATCGTTTTCGGACTTGGATCGGTTTATCTGTCGATCCGGGCGGGTGAATTGCCGACGTCACGGTGGGAGCCGCTGGGCGCAGGATCGTTCCCGAAGCTGGTTTTTGCGGTTCTGGCTGTCTTGTGCCTGATCGCATCTGTGCGTGCGGTTATTGATATCCGAAAGGCCGGTCAGCTTGATGGCCTTGCACATGCATTCGGTCAGTGGGTCAAGGCACGTCGCATTTCATTTGCGATGTTTGGCTTGCTGGTTGTCTATCTGCTTGCACTGCCGGTTGCCGGGTTTTCTTTGGCAACTTTTGTCTTCCTGTTGATTACCCAGCTTCTGATTGCCGGTATTTCGAAAAAGACCCTCATACAGTCGATCATCGCCGCCCTGATTTTCTCGGTTGGTTTGAACATCCTGTTTGCCGAGGTCTTTAACGTGTTTCTTCCGCGTGGCGTACTGTTCGCGGCCTAAGTAAAGTTTACGATCATGTTGGACGCATTTATTTCCGGTGCCCATCAGGTGTTCGCCTTTGACACCTTGATCTACATGCTGATCGGTTCAATTGCCGGGATCGTGGCAGCTGCCATTCCGGGCTTTACCGTGACAATGGCGATTATCCTGACATTGCCACTGACCTTTGCGATGGATCCATTGCAAGGTGTTTCGGTGATGTTGTCGGTTTATGTCGGCGGTTATACCGGCGGGCTGATCAGTGCAGCCCTTCTGGGGATTCCCGGTACACCAAGTTCAGTCGCAACCACGTTTGATGCCTATCCGATGGCGCGCGGCGGTGAGCCGGGACGTGCGCTTTCGCTTGGTGTGTGGTCATCGTTCTTCGGGACGGTCATTTCCACCATTGTTCTGATTGTCGCTGCCCCGCCACTGGCGCTTTTGGCGGTCAAACTGGGGCCCTGGGAATATTTCTCTTTGATCGTGTTTGCGCTGACCATTGTCGCGAGCCTTGTGGGCAATTCGCTGATGCGCGGTTTGATTGCCGGGGTGATTGGTCTGGGCCTTGCGACCATCGGCCCGGATCCGATGATGGGACGCCCGC
Source organism: Thalassospira sp. MCCC 1A01148 (assembly GCF_001613795.1). Classification (GTDB taxonomy): domain Bacteria; phylum Pseudomonadota; class Alphaproteobacteria; order Rhodospirillales; family Thalassospiraceae; genus Thalassospira. Next base: position 1,154,835 of record NZ_LPVZ01000020.1, on the reverse strand, counting down.
GTCTGACCTTTGACAGTGATCTTTTGATGCCGGGGCTGCCGTTCCTTGTTGTCCTGATCGGTATTTTTGCCATCAGCCAGTTGATGAGCGAAGTTGAGGATCACGGCAAAGGCAAGGGCAGTGACGCGCTTATTCCCGATGTCATCGAATTCAAGACATGGGCTGTCATGCGCGAAGTCCTGATGCGTCCGGTCAATCTTGTGCGTTCTTCGCTGATTGGTGTGTTTATCGGTGCGCTTCCGGGGGCTGGTGGCTCGATTGCGAACTTGCTGGCATATGATCAGGCCAAGCGTGGCTCCAAAAAACCCGAAGAATTCGGTAAAGGCACCCCCGATGGCGTGATCGCCTCCGAGGCCGGGAACTCTGCCACGGCCGGTGGTGGTCTTATTCCGATGATTGCGCTTGGTATTCCGGGCTCTGCAGTTGACGCCATCCTGATGGCGGCTTTGATGGTGCATGGCATTTCGGTTGGCCCGCGCCTGATCATGGACAATGCGGATCTGGCCTATGGCATGTTCGTTGCCATGGTTGTGGCGTCGCTCATGATGCTTGTGGTTTGTGTGCTGTCGATGCGTCTGTTCCTGCGCGTGACCGACATTCCCAAACAGTTCATTGTGCCGACCGTGATGATCTGTTGTGTGATCGGGGCCTTTGCGCTCAATAACCGGGTCACCGACCTTTATCTGCTTGGTGCGATTGGTCTTGTTGGTTATGGATTGAAGTCGCTTGATTACCCGCTCGCACCGCTGGTGCTCGGTGTGATCCTTGGTCCGATTGCCGAAACCAACCTGCGCCGCGCATTGATGAGCGATGCGGACTGGACGGTGTTCTTTACCCGTCCGATTTCGGCCGTTTTGCTGGCGGCTGCCCTTCTTTCAGTCATCTTCAGTGTGCGTTCGGTGCTGAAGATGCGCAAAAAAGACCGTCCTGCCACCGATGAACAAGACGGCGATTAGGAGACACCCATGAAACTTCGTCACGACGCGCTTTATGCCTCACGCCGCTCCCCGGTGCTGGCGCGCAATATGGTTTCAACATCCCAACCGCTTGCCGCCCAGGCAGGCTTGCGCATGTTGCTGGCGGGCGGCAATGCCGCCGACGCGGCGCTTGCATCGGCGATTGCGCTCACCGTGGTCGAGCCGACCGGAAACGGACTTGGATCTGATGCCTATGCCATCATCTGGGATGGCAAGGAACTGCATGGTCTGAATGCATCGGGCCGTGCGCCAGCTGACTGGAGCCCGGAACGCTTTGCCGGAGCTGATGCCATGCCACAGCGTGGCTGGGAAGCTGTCACCACGCCGGGTGCTGTATCCGCGTGGCAGGAAATCTCCGCCAAGTTTGGCAAGCTTCCGTTCGAAAAACTGTTCGAACCGGCCATCGAATATGCGACCCGCGGTTTTGCCGTATCGCCAATCATCGCCACCCTTTGGGAAAAGGGCGGTGATTTGCTTGGCAAACAGCCGGGCTTTGCCGAGGCGTTCCTGCCGGGCGGCAAGGCGCCCAAGGCGGGCGAGCTGTTTGTGAATAAGGCCGCAGCCGAAAGCCTGATCGATATTGCCGAAACCAAGGGCGAGAGTTTCTATCGCGGCAAACTGGCAGGCAAGATTGCCGCCTTTGCCAAGGAACATGGCGCGGCCCTGTCGGAAGAGGACCTTGGAAATCACAAGGCCGACTGGGTGGGCACGATTTCGCAAAGCTTTGGCAATGTGAAGCTGCATGAAATCCCGCCAAACGGCCAGGGCATTTCGGCGCTGATCGCGCTGGGTATTCTGCGCCATACCAACATTACCGATTATGAACCGGATTCGGTCGAGGCACTTCATCTTGAGATCGAGGCCATGAAACTGGCCTTTGCCGATATGCGCGAATATGTCGCCGATCTGGATTACATGACCGATGTCACGGTCGAGCATCTGCTGTCTGATGATTATCTGAAATCCCGCGCGGCATTGATTGATGCCAACAAGGCACAGGATTTCAAGGCCGGTGCCCCCAAACATGGCGGCACGGTCTATGTCAGTGCGGCGGATGAAAACGGCATGATGGTGTCATTCATCCAGTCGAACTATATGGGCTTTGGCTCTGGCGTTGTGGTGCCGGGTACCTCGATCAGTCTGCAGAACCGTGGTCACGGCTTTAGCCTGAAAGACGGTCACCCCAATCTGGTCAAGGGCGGCAAGCGTCCGTTCCAGACGATCATTCCAGCCTTCCTGATGGGTCTGGATGGCAATCCGGTCATGAGCTTTGGCGTCATGGGTGGCCCGATGCAGGCACAGGGACATTTGCAGATGACACTGCGCACCCAGCTTTGGGGGCAGGATCCGCAAACCGCGGCTGATGCACCGCGCTGGCAGGCGCTTTCGGGGCTGAATGTTGCCGTGGAAACCTCGGTCGGTGCGGATGTCATTGAGGCGCTTAAGGCCAAGGGCCATGCGATCAAGGTCGAGACGCCTGACAGCACCAATTTCGGATTTGGCGGCGCGCAGCTGATTGCCAAAACCGATGCCGGGTACGTTGCCGGCTCGGACCCGCGCAAGGATGGTTGTGCTGTCGGATACTGACGGGTTTGCTTTCAGATCGGCATTCGCAGTCATCTGAAACAAGATATGGCCGGTCCACTTTTGTGGACCGGCCATTTCCTTACCGGGCAACAGGGAGCCAGAGAGGAACCCGGATAGAACAACCGGAATAGAATAACCCAGGGGCCGGGTTATTGTGCGCCGATGGTCAGACCTTTGGGGGCCATTTTTTCGTCGGCCAGTTTGGCGTCTTCGATCGTCTCGATGATTTCCCAGTTGTGGTCGGCACCACGGATGAAGCCCGGGATATCAGCAATCCAACGTTTCTGGATTTCCTTGTTCAAGTTCAGATAAAGCTTGTCGTCAACGATACGCCATGCCTGCGGATCGGCGCCGAATTTACGGCCCATTGCCGCACCAAAGGCGCAGAACCCGCCATACTGTGGTGCGTATTTTTCCGGGTCGGCGTTAAACAGGTCGCGGTTTTCAGCGCTGGCAAAGCGATAGGTCGCGCCGCCATGCTCTGCCTTGAATTCGGAGTTGCCCGGGGTCGGGGCACCAACGGTAAAGTAGGCAACCGGGTCAAAACCCTGCAGGGCGTAGCCATCAACAATGTTGACTTCCTGAGCAGCCGTTGCCGGTGCGGTGGTCGCAACAATGGTGCCGACTGCAGAAATACCCAGGACAGCGGCCAGGGCGGCGGAATGCAAGAAGCTAGAACGTTTGGTCATTTTTTCATCTCCTTCACGGGGTGATCACCGGGTGTTTACTGGCAGGCGATCACGGAACTGGTTCATCAAGAGGGCGTCTTGAAATCTGAAAACAGCCTATCGCCGGAGAAGTGACTTGTTGTCTGAGGAAGCACGCAATTCGTCTGAGAAGGATGTTCTGTCCGATCTGTTTGCCGGAAACCATCCGCGTGGCGATGTGATTTTTGCCGGAACCCATTGCGGCAGCAGTCATCATCAGGGAAGACCGGACCTGCCATCCCAGCAGCAAGGGATGCTGCATGTGTTGCAACATGGCAGCATGCGCGTTCTGTTTGACGGGGGTAAGACGGTTGTTCTTGATCGACCGGGTGTTGTCCTGTTTGGCTGTCCTGTGCCCCATGATATCGACACGCCCGAGCGTGGCGCGGAAGTGGTCTGTGCCAATCTGGATTTTCCCGATGCGGGTCTTGGCCCGGCCAAGCTCGGCCTGCCGGAATATCTTGTCCTGCCCTTTGACGAGATCCCCGGGCTTGAGGCCATCACCGGTCAGCTGTTTTCGGAATCACAGGGCGCGCAGCCCGGACACCGAACGGCAATCAATCTTTTGGTCGATTTGCTGTTGCTGATGGTGTTGCGCCATTGTCAGGCGCAGAACCTTGTGCGGCCTGGCATTCTTGCAGCACTTCGCGACCCGCGCATTGCACGGGTTGTGGGTGAACTTCATCAGAATCCCGGCGAAAATTGGTCGGTTGAAAGACAGGCGGAAACGGCAGGCATGTCGCGGGCGAGTTTTGCCGCCCGGTTTCGCGAATTGCTGGGCACGTCGCCCGGTGATTTCTTGCAAACCATTCGCCTTGATATGGCGTTTGGTTTGCTGCGCGAAGGCGAAAGACTGCAGGCGGTGGCAGGTCAGGTCGGTTATCGCAGTACAACCGCACTTGCCCGCGCCATCCAGCAGCGCCACAACATGACACCGCGTGAATTGCACGCCGATTCCAGCGCGGAAAACAGCGCGCTTCAATCTGCAATCTGACAAACGGATTTGCGGTTCCGTCAAGCGGATCGTTAGTGCGTTTTGTGGTTGCTGCCCATGCAAAAATGACGCTTTGCCAATGACATGTCCGGGATTAAAGCAATCCTTTTGGGCAAATGATCGGTTGTGGCTTTGCGGATTCTTACCCTGATCAGGACACATTCCTGCCCAGTTTCCTGTGCACAACGACAACCAATAAGTTCGGAAAAATCCAACGGTTGGTAGCATATACGAGTATGACGCAGCATTTTCAGCAGCATATGACGCTGCCCCTTCGGCGTGTTCTTGCAGGTGCGATCGCATCCGCGATGTTCATGGTCGCAGGGATGGCATCGATCCATGCACAGGAAAATGAATCCGCCCCGGCAGAGCAAAATGCCGAGACGTCGAAACCTGCGTCAACACCTGCGCCAACAACAGTCGTCCCGTCCGAACAAACGGCATCAGGCGATCAGCCTGAGCAGGTAGAAACGCCACCAGAAAACGCGGCTGAGGAAGCCACCTCGTCCGAGGCACCAAAACAATCCAATATTTCCAAACCCGTGATGTTTGATCCGGCGATGGTGACCGATCTTGCGCGGAATCTGGCTGCACAGCCGTTCGAAAACCCGCATCGTGAACTGCCCGAAGCCCTTTCGACGCTTAGTGCAGAGGAATACGCACAGATCCGTTTCAAGTCCAAGCGCGCCTTCTTTAACCCGGCCGAGACCGATTTCAGTCTGGAGCTGTTTCACCCGGGGACCATGTATGATGTTCCGGTGACCATCAATCTGGTGCGTGACGGCGAAGTTCAGGTCATTCCGTTTTCCGTAGGACTGTTTGATTTCGGCACTACGGGCCTTTCGGGCAATGATTTCACCACGCAGAATTATGCCGGATTTCGTCTTCGTTATCCGTTATCAGACGTCACCAGCAATGATGAACTGACGCGTTTCCTTGGCGCGTCCTATTTCCGCCTGCAGGGGCAGGGCCAGTCGATTGGCCAGATGGCGCGGGGTCTTGCGGTCGATCTTGCCGGTCCGACCGGCGAGGAAATTCCGGTCTTCCGGGAATTCTGGATCGTCGAGCCAACGGATGGTGCCGACACGATTACGGTTTATGCGCTGTTGGATAGCGAGCGCGTCACAGGTGCTTATCGGTTTGAGATTGCGCCTGGTACGCGCAGTCAGGCCGACATCAAGGCCCATCTGTTTTTCCGCGACGGAGTCGAAAAGATCGGTATTGCGCCGCTGAATGGCATGTTCCTGTTTGGCGAACAGCGTCGCCGGTTTTTTGATGACTATCGCGGCGAAGTGCATTCCAGCGACGGGCTTTTGATCCATAACGGGCGCGGCGAATGGCTTTGGCGTCCGCTTGAAAACCCCGAGCATCTGCAAATAAGCGCGTTTTTGGACGAAAACCCCACCGGCTTTGGTCTTTTGCAGCGTGATCGCAACTTTGATCATTATCAGGATCTGGAACGGCGCTTTGACCAGCAGCCGGGCTATTGGGTGACGCCAAAGGGCAAATGGGGCAAGGGCCATATCGAACTGGTCGAAATCCCGAGCCCGTCGGAAACCAACGACAATATCGTGGCTTATTGGGTGCCTGAAACCAAACCGGCGGCCGGTGGCGAAATGCAGCTTGAATACAGTGTCACCGCGACCCGCGATGGCACCGGTTTGCATGGCATGGCACAGGCTATCGATACCCGCATTCAACGACTTGCGCCCCAAGATGATGACGATCAGGCGGGGACGCGATTTGTTTTGAACTTTGCCGGTGGCGATCTGGATTACTTCATCAAGGATGCCAAAAAACTGCGCGCTGATATCAGCGCATCCGAGGGTGAAGTCCGCAATATCCGCATCATGCCCGATCCGGAAAATGGCGGGGTGCGCGTGATCTTTGATCTGTTCAATACCAGTGATGCGACGTCAAGCAACCTTCGGGCCTTCATCCTTTATCAGGACACGGTCCTGAGCGAGACCTGGACCATGCCGTGGGCCTTTTGATCCCTGTGGATCAGGCACCGCGCATTGCCAGAAACAGATAACCCCGGACAAGCCAGATGACAGAAGCCGCCAACACCCCAGCCAAAGGAACTGCGCCCGCAGACGGGTTTGATGACGCGTTTTGTGATCCGACGGTGAAACTGCGTGGGCCCGGCGTCGGGGCGCGACGTTTCTTCCTGTTTGGTGCATCAATTGCGGCGACAGCCTATGCGGCGTGGTTGATGACCGATGTTCTGGGTGCGGATCAGCTGACCATCATGGAAATGGTGGTGGTGGCGTTCTTTGCCATCAACTTCGCCTGGATTTCGCTGTCCTTCTTTACCGGGATTGTCGGACTGGTTTTGCGTGGACTTAAACTTGATGCGATCACGCTCAAACGGCTTAAACCCATTGTGCGCAAGGGTCGTTTGCGATCGAAGAACGTTGTGGTGATCCCGGTTTATAACGAAGATCCCAACCGCGTCTTTGCCGGATTGCGTGCAAGCTATGAAAGTCTGGTCGCAACCGGCGAGCTTGATGCATTTCATTTCTTTGTCCTGTCAGACACGCGCGATCCAGACATCTGGATTGCCGAGGAAATGGCATGGGCCAAGGCGTGTTCGGATCTGAATGCACGGGGCAAGATTTTCTTCCGCCGCCGGGCTGAGAACACCGAACGCAAGTCCGGCAACCTCAAGGAATTCTGCGAGACCTATGCGGCAAATTACGATCACATGATCGTCTTTGACGCCGACAGCGTCATGTCGGGCGAGGCCATGGTCAATATGGCCTATCTGATGGAAAACAACCCGGATGCCGGGATCATTCAAAGCCCGCCGCAGCCAACCGGTCGCCAGACCCTGTTTGCCCGCATTCTGCAGTTCATTTCGCGCGTGCATGGCCCGACCATGTCCGCGGGTCTGTCATTCTGGTGCATGGGCAGTTCGAACTATTGGGGCCATAACGCGATTATTCGCACCAAGGCGTTTATTGAATGCTGTGGCCTGCCGGTGCTTTCGGGCAAACCGCCGATGGGCGGACACATCCTGAGCCACGATTTCGTCGAGGCCGCCTTTATGCGCAAGGCCGGTTGGCGATGCTGGCTGATCCCGCAGCTTGAAGGCAGTTGGGAAGAATTGCCGCCCAACCTGATTGATTTTGCCATCCGTGACCGACGCTGGTGTCAGGGCAATATGCAACACGCGCGTCTGATGGTTGCGCCTGGTTTCAAGCCCCTTAGCCGCCTGCATTTCTTTATGGGGGTGATGAGCTTTGTGTCATCGCCGCTTTGGCTTTTGCTGTTGCTAAGCTCGACGATTGCGACACTTCAGAACACCCAGCTGACCTATAGCTTCTTCCCCGGTCAGTTCACCATGTTCCCGCAATGGCCGGTGGACCGGTCGTTTGAGATGCTGGTGTTGCTGGTCTTTACCATCGGCATGCTGGTTTTGCCCAAGATCATCTCGATCCTGATGGTGTGTCTGGGGCGTGATCGCAAGCAGTATGGCGGGGTGATGGTGCTGGCCAGTGGCATGCTTGAAACCCTGTATTCGGCGCTTCAGGCCCCGATCATGATGATGCTGCATTCGCAGTTCGTGTTTTCCGTCCTGACCGGTAATCAGGTCGGTTGGGATGCGCAGGAACGTGATGACGCCGGGGTGCCTTTCAAGGCTGCTCTTAAAACCCATCGCGCCATTATCATGCTTGGTCTGGTCTGGGGGGCGGTTGCTGTTTTTGTGGATACGGCATTCTTCTGGTGGCTGTCGCCCATTCTGGCGGGTCTGGTTCTGTCGCCCTGGCTGACCCATTATTCCAGCAGCCTTGCCATCGGGAAGGCGGCACGCCGGATGAAGCTTTTTGTAACCCCCGAAGAATATGACAGCCCCGAAGAGCTTCGCGCATTGGCCCGCATCAATGCCGAAAGCGGTGATGACGATGTCAAAGACGGGTTGCTGCGCCTGATCGAAGATCCCTACGCCAATGCGTTGCACTCGGCTTTGTTGCCGGTACGCAAGCCGGATGCGCGGACCGCGATCGAAATAGGGATCATCTATGAAAAGCTTGCGCGGCTTGGCGTTGAAAGCCTGACGCGTGATGAAAAACTCCTGATCCTGTCATGGCCGGTCAAACCGCTTGACCAGATCATGGCAGGGCGCGATCACGTGACGGTCAAGGACCCGAAACCGTCAAGATAGTGGGTTGTTTTAAAAAGATTTTGCACGCCACAAAAACGCCCAGTTTCAAGCAAATTATCCCGCGTTTTTTCAGCGATCCTTATCCTTAATCAATCGTTAAGTACTGCTGACTGTTCACCGCCCGGAGGGCCAAACGAATGACTGACATGACCGTTGCATCAAAGGGTTTCAGCTATGCTGCGTTTGAATCAGCGGCGATGACGCGCCTGATCGAGGATACGGCACATGCGTGGCTGCGCTCGTTTGGTGTCAGTGCCCTGCCGGCCAGTCAGCGCATGATCAACGCGCTTCGTCAGGCACTGGCAGAAGACAGCATTGCGGCCAATGATCGGGCCAGCATGCAGGACATTCTCGATCAAGCCGCCCATGACGCGATTGCCGGTTGGTTTGCAGAGGTCACGGGTGAACATGACTGCCATGGCTCAAACCGTTTTTCCATGCTGCGCTGCGCTTTTCTGTCGGCCAACCGTGATGGCATCTGGTCGGAACATTTCCTTGATACCAAACGCGACCACCGCGATCTTAGTATGGCGCTTTCGGTGCAGATGATGTTGCCGACACCAAGTCTTGTCGCTTGTGAAATGCCGCGTCAGTCACTGGAACGTCGCGCTTCCTGACCTCCGATAAATAACCATTCCTTCGCTTCACGCTTTTCCATCATTTCCCTCAATGTCTAGCGTCATCGCGAAGGCGGCACCGCCATTCTCCCCTGTGGCGGTGCCTTTATGTGTGCGGCATCCATGATGTTCGGGCAAAAAAGAACCCGCCACAAAGGGCGGGTTGAGTTCAGCGGGCGAGAGAGCCCGATTTCCAGTGCAGATCATCCACAGCCGTAAAATCAGGCCCCTACAAGACGCCGAGGCACACACTTCCCCGGCGCCATGACGGTCAGGCTGCTTTGTGAAAGCGGCCCAGTTTCGTAAGCAGTTTTGCAACCTGCGGATCGTTCTTTCCGTTGCGGTCAAGCTCAAGGAAGAAGTCCGGATAGGGTGGTTTGCCCGGTGTCAGGTTGTAGTGTTCGAAATCGCTGATGCCGATGGCCTCCAACACGCTTTCATCGGTAAAGAAGCCGCCCGTGACATCACGTGCGGGTGCGGTCAGGATCGTATGGGCCGCATCGGCCAGGATTTGTGGCGTGCGCGCCCGGCCCTGTTCAAGGCCGGGGATCATGTTTAGCGCTGCTGTTTCAATTACCGTGACGGGCCAAAGCGAATTGACGGCCACACCCTGATCAGCAAATTCCGCGGCCAGACCAAGGGTGATCAGGCTCATGCCGTATTTTGAAATCGTATAGGCCGTGTGATTGGCAAACCACTGCGGCGACAGGTTGGGCGGTGGTGACATGGTCAGGATGTGCGGATTGTCCGATTTCAGAAGGTGCGGCAGGCAGGCCTGTGCACAGGCAAAGCTCGCACGGGTATTGACCTGATGCATCAGGTCAAACCGCTTCATCGGGGTTTCCAGCGTCGGGGTCAGATTGATCGCGCTGGCATTGTTGATCAGGATATCGATCCCGCCAAACGTCTCCACGGTTTTGGCAACCGCCATGGCAATCTGGTCTTCATCGCGAATGTCGGTTTTAAGGGCCAGTGCCTTGCCACCAGCTTTCTCGATCTCGGCGGCTGCACTGTGGATGGTGCCGGGCAATTTCGGATGCGGTTGGTCGGTCTTGGCAATGATCGCGACATTGGCCCCATCGCGGGCCGCACGCAGGGCAATTTCCTTGCCGATGCCACGCGAAGCGCCGGTGATAAACAGTGTTTTGCCTTTAAGACTCGTCATCAAATTCTTCCCTGAATTCTTCTTATGGTTTGCCAAAACGTGGCGTGCGTTTTTCGACAAAGGCAGCGACACCTTCGCGGAAATCAGCACTCGTGGCGCAATCGCCAAATGATTTGGCTTCGGCTTTCAGTTGCGTTTGCAGATCGGCCTCGGGGGCGGCATTCAGCAATGCCTTGGTGCGCGCAATCGCATCGCGCGGGCCAGTAGCCAGTCGGGTGGCGTGTTTTGCGGTAACTGATGCCAGCAGATCGGCCGGGACGACCTTGTTGATCAGGCCGCAATCAAGGGCTTCATCTGCGCCAAACCGATCACCAAGCAGGGCGATTTCCTTGGCCTTTTTCATGCCGACCAATCGGGGGAGCGAATGGGTCGCACCGCCATCGGGTGAGGTGCCGATATGGATGTAGGCCAGCGTGAAAACGGTGTCTTCGGTGGCAATTGCCAAATCACAGGCATTCATCAGGCTGATGCCAAAACCGGCAACCGCCCCATCAAGTTTGGCAATCACCGGGCGGGGCAGGGCATTGATGCGCAAAACGATGTCATGAACCCGATCAATCAAGGCGTCGATCAGGGATCTGGCGTCTTCGACGGGGCCTTTTGACACCTGATGGAAGAACTTCACATCGCCACCGGCCATGAACGTGCCGCCTGATCCTTCGATGATGACAGCCCCGATATCGGAAATGTTGGCTTCGATCTTGTCCATGGCGGCAGACAATCCACTGACCATTGCCTGATCCAGGGCATTCATGCGATCCGGGCGGTTGAGCGTAATGGTTGCGACCGCATCGGTGATGTAGAGCAATACAGCGTCATCGGATGCCATGGTGTTTCCTCCTCTGCGGGTTTTCCGCCTTTGTCCCGGTTTTCCGGTTTTCCGGTTTCTGGTGTGTGTTAAATCGCCAATCGCGCTTCAATCGCGGTTTCCATATCGGGCCATCCGGCAAGCCAGTCGGGCATGGAAGGGGACGTTTCATCGGCGCCCACCATCCGACAGATAACGTCCGGCGCAACGATGCCATCAGGGCCGACAAAGACCGCCTTTACCACGCCAAGGGCCAGTGTTTTTCCGCGCGAGACAAAGCGTTGTTCAAGATAGAACCCCTTTTCATCCCAATAGAGCGCCTGCGTTTCGATGCTGAATTTCTGAAACGGTTTGATCGCGCGTTTGAAGCGCATGGTCGACCCTGACACGACCGGTTGCCATTTGCGTTTGATCATCTGTCTGGCAATGCCGTTGCGCATGATCAGTTCGGTTCGCCCCAGATCCATCAATGCGAAATAGCGTGAATTTGTCATATGCACATTGATATCGAGATCCAGCGGCCAGGCCCGGAAATGCAGGGTCGACGGATCAAGTGGATGCAGGCGGGGCCGCAACAGGGACAGGATCACCACGCGGATCAGTCGGAAAATCAGGTTCACGACAATGCTCCGTATCCGGGTGACGGGTCTTTATGCATGCGGCCCACAGCCATGATCAGAAAAGCTCCTCGTCCAGTTCCATCATGGTCGAGGATCCCGACATGATCTGACTGAACAGGGCACCTGATTGCGGAAGCACACGTTCCATATAGAACTTGGCCGTGATCAGCTTGCCCTTATAGAAACCGTCTTCGTCATCGCCCTGTTTGGCGAGTGCGATTTCCGCCATCCGGGCCCACATGAAGCCGACGGCAACCAGACCAAACAAACGTAGGAATTCCGTGGCGGCGGCACCGGCTTCATCGGGGTTTTTCATCCCGCGCTGGGCCAGTTCGCCAGTGGCCTGTTGCAGGCGCATGAAGGCCTTGGCAAGTGGCTGGACATATTCGCCAAGGTCGCCGTTCGAGACATTGGCTTCGATATATTCCTGCACGGGATGGAAGAAACGACGCAGATACCGCCCCGCCTTGGTCGGCATTTTACGGCCAACAAGGTCAAGCGCCTGAATGCCGTTGGTACCTTCGTAAATCTGGGCAATACGGGCATCACGGACATATTGTTCCATACCCCATTCGCGGATATAGCCGTGCCCGCCAAAGACCTGAACTCCAAGGTTGGTGTTGTCAAAGCCCCAGTCGGTGAACAGCGCCTTGACGATCGGGGTCATCAGCTGAACGAATTCGTCAGCCTCTTCGCGTTTGACCGGATCTTCGTGGTGTTTGGCAGTATCAAGTGCGCGTGCCACCCACATGCCCATCGCCCGGCAGCCTTCATTGGTGGCCTTTGCCGTCAGCAACATGCGCCGCACATCGGGATGAACGATGATGGAATCTGCAGGCTGGTTGGGGGATTTTGCCCCGGTTAGGGCACGGCCCTGCAGGCGGTCCTTGGCATAGGCACGCGCACCCTGATAGGCGGCTTCGCCAAGGCCAAGACCCTGAATACCAACCGAAAGGCGTTCCTGGTTCATCATGGTGAACATGGCGGGCATGCCCTGATGGGGTTCACCGACCAGATAGCCGACCGCGCCATCAAAGTTCATGACACAGGTCGATGATGCCTTGATGCCCATCTTGTGTTCAATGGAACCGCATTTGACCGCGTTGCGATCCCCAAGTGATCCGTCATCGCCCACCATGAATTTCGGGACAAGGAACAGCGAAATGCCCTTGGTGCCGCTTGGGGCGTCAGGCAGCTTGGCCAGAACCAGATGGATGATGTTTTCCGTCAGGTCATGTTCCCCGGCTGAGATGAAAATCTTGGTGCCGGAAATCGCATAGGACCCGTCATCAAGGGGGTCGGCCTTGGTCTTGATGATGCCAAGATCGGTACCGCAATGCGGTTCGGTCAGACACATGGTGCCCGACCAGGTGCCTTCGACCATCTTGGGCAGGAATTTGTCCTTGAGTTCGTCCGATGCGTGGCTGTGAAGGGCGGCATAGGCGCCAAAGGACAGACCCGGATACATGCCAAAGGACAGGTTGGTCGAACAGATCATTTCCTCGACCAGCGCATTGATGGATTTCGGCGCGCCCTGACCGCCATATTTCGGATCACAGGCAATCCCGGTCCAGCCACCTTCGGCAAAGGTCTGGTAGGCTTCCTTGAAGCCTTTGGGGGTTGTGACGACGCCGTCATCCCAAGCGCAGCCTTCCTCGTCGCCCGACCGGTTGATCGGGAACAGGACTTCTTCGCAGACCTTCGCGGCCTCTTCGAGAACGGCATCGACCACATCAGGCGTAAAATCCTCGCAACCGGGCATCTGGTTGATATCGCTGTAATCAAACAGCTCGGTCAGGACGAAGCGCATGTCGCGCAGGGGTGCTTTATATTCAGCCATTTTCTGTTTCCTCCCGGACCGGTCAGTTTCGCAGCGGCTTGCCGGTCAGCAGCATATGCTCAACCCGGGCCATGGTGCCTTCATTGCGGACCAGACGCATGAAGCCTTCGCGTTCCAGTTCAAGAATGTCGTCTTCGGAGAGTTCCTCGGTCACGTCGGTGTCACCACCGGCCAGAACCTTTGCCAGTTCACCGGCGACCACGCGGTCATAATCGGTGGCCTTGCCAAGGCGATGGAAATCATCGACCGCCATTTCAAAGGCAACCCTCGCCGCTTCGCCCGGCAGGCGATAGGTGAATTCTTCGGGTGCCTCGTAACCGTCGACCATCGAAAGTGCGCGTTCCTTGGCATCGGCCAGCAAACGGTTGCGGTTCATGGTGATGCCGTCAGTTTCGCGGAAGAACAGGTTTTCCTTGGCCTCCATCGCCGATTTGGCGACCGTCGCAACCGAGATGATCTCGAACGCCTTGGCACTTGGAGCCATCGGGCCTTTGACGAATTTGGGATTTTCCGCCCAACGACGGATCATTTCCTTGCACCCGCCCCAGGCCGGGATCAGACCCACGCCGGGCTCAACCAGCCCGATATAGGTTTCCCCGTGAGCCTGAACCGCATCACAATGAAGTAAGACTTCACAACCGCCACCAAGGGCAAGGCCGCTGGGTGCACCGACGACCGGGAACGGCGAGTATTTCAGCGCCTTGTAGGTTTCCTGACCGGTTTCAACGAGGTTTTCAATCTCTGGCCAGGCGGCGATATTGGCGGCAAACAGGGCCAGACCAAGGTTGGCGCCTGCCGAGAAATTGCTGCCTTCGTTATAGATGACCATCGCCTTGAACTGCTTTTTGACAGTCCGGATCGATGTTTTGATCGCACCAAGCACATCGGAATCAAGCGCATTCATCTTGGTATGGAATTCAAGGCAGGCAACGCCATCACCGATATCCCAAAGCGATGCTGCACGGTTGCCGGCAACCCGTTCGGATTTGCGTTTGATATCTTCAAGCAGGATGACGCCATCCGGGCGGGTGACCTTGGCATATTCGCCATCAAAGCCAAGGTAATAAAGCTCACCATCCTTGACCTTGTAGAACGACTTGCCTGCGGCCTTTTTCAGCAATGCCGGGACTTCAACGCCGTCTTCTTCGAGCATCGAAATCAGGGCATCAACGCCAATGGCATCAATCAGTTCAAACGGCCCAGTTTTCCATGCATAACCCAGCTTCATCGCATCATCGACATCGACGATGGAATTCGCAGCCGCCTCGGCAATAAAGGCCGCATAGGCCAGCGTCTTGCCCATGACAGCGCGGCCATATTGGCCACCCTTGTCAGATGCTTCCATCATCTTGCGCGGATCTTTGCCAGCGGCGCGGACACTGCCCAAACGCGCCTTTTCGGATTTGGCGAATTCACCGGTTTGCAGATCCACCGATTCCTTGACCTTCTGACCACCTTCGCGGTTCAGGCGGTAAAAACCACCCTTGCCCTTGCGCCCGGTATAACCATCGGCAATCAGTTTGCTGACCAGTTCGCTTTCGCGATAGATCGCATGGAACGGATCGGATTTATCGAGAAGGCCGGCCATGCTTGATTGCACATGGGGCATCAGATCAAGACCCACCAGATCCATCAGGCCAAAGACGCCGGTTTTGGGAATACCAAACGGGCGACCAATGACGCTGTCGGCTTCTTCGACCGTCAGTTTGCGGTCCATGGCCTCAACCATGGCGGCCTGAATCCAGTAGACGCCCAGACGGTTGGCGATAAAGCCCGGTTCGTCATGGCAGGTGACACAGGTCTTGCCCAGTTTGCGATCAGCAAAATCGGCAACTGCATCAATCACACCATCGCGGGTGACACCTGATCCAACCAGCTCCAGCAGGCGCATATAGCGCGGCGGGTTGAAGAAGTGGGTAATGATGAAGTCCTGTGCGAAGCTTTCGTCCATCCCGTCAATCAG
The DNA here is from genome assembly GCF_001613795.1 of Thalassospira sp. MCCC 1A01148. Classification (GTDB taxonomy): domain Bacteria; phylum Pseudomonadota; class Alphaproteobacteria; order Rhodospirillales; family Thalassospiraceae; genus Thalassospira. Next base: position 1,139,389 of record NZ_LPVZ01000020.1, on the reverse strand, counting down.
GGTTGCGAGCGGAATGGTCGATGTGTTTGATGACACCACCGATCCCTTGGCACGGACCGCATCAATCTTGCGATACAGATCCTGCTTGATATCAAGGCGTTCAATAACGGCTTCGATCACCCAGTCACATTTGGCGATCTTATCAAGGTCATCCTCGATATTGCCGCACGTGATCAGCTTGGCAACCCGTTTGGACATAAACGGTGCCGGGTCGGTTTTCAGCATCTTGGCAACCGCGCCCTCGGTAACCGCATTACGGTTTTTGGCCCCTTCGGGCACGATATCAAGCAGCAGGACGGGTGTCCCCGAGTTGGCGATATGGGCAGCGATCCCCGCCCCCATAACACCGGCGCCAATAACGGCGACCTGTTTGATGGTGGTCATTACATCGCCTCCAGAATGGTCGCGATCCCCTGACCCCCGCCAATGCACTGGGATGCCAGCGCATATTTGCCGCCATCACGTTTGAGGATTGCGGCGGCCTTGCCAACGATACGGGCCCCGGTCGCACCCAGCGGGTGACCAATTGCCAGTGCACCGCCATCAATATTGACCTTGGCACCATCCAGACCCAGATCGGAAATGCTTGCCATGGCCTGGGACGAGAAGGCCTCGTTAAGTTCGGTGACATCAATATCGGCCGAGGTCAGGCCCGCCCGCGAAAGCGCCTTTTTCGATGCGCCAATCGGGCCAATCCCCATGATTTCCGGTAAGCAGCCATCAACCGCAACCGACTTGATGCGTGCAATCGGCGTCAGGCCGTTTTTGGCGGCATATTCTTCGGAGCACACCAGAACAGCCGACGCACCATCGGTCAGCGGCGACGACGTCCCAGCAGTCACAACACCGTCTGCCTTAAAGGCCGGTTTGAGGTCGGCCAGGCCTTCGGCAGTTGTTTCTGCGCGGATGCAGCCATCTTCGGAAACAACACCATCCTTGGTCTGGATCGGGATGATTTCATCAGTGAATTTGCCAGCCGCTTGTGCGCTCGCGGCGCGTTTGTGGCTTTCGACCGCAAAAGCTTCCTGATCAGCACGGGTCAGGCTGTATTTGGCGGCAACATTTTCGGCCGTGTCGCCCATGCCCATATAGGCCTCGGGCATGGCTTTATAAAGTTCCGGATTGGGCAGCGGGTTAAAGCCCATCATCGGAACCCGTGTCATGCTTTCAACGCCGGCACAGATAAAGACATCACCAGCCCCGATCGCAATTGCGCCAGCCGCCTGATGGATCGACTGCATCGAAGAACCGCAGAAACGGTTGACCGTCACACCACCAACAGAACGCGGCAGGCCAGCGATAAAAGTGATCAGGCGGGCAACGTTGAAGCCCTGTTCACCCTCGGGGAAGGCGCAGCCAAGGATCAAATCCTCGATCGCGTTGGGGTCAATACCGGTCTTTTCGACCAGACCTTTGACGACCTGTGCCGCAAGGTCGTCAGGACGAACCTTGGCAAGGGCCCCTTTACGGGCCGGGGTAAAGGGTGACCGGACATATCCGGCAATTACGGCGTTGGTCATGGCTTTGTCTTCCTTCCTGAGCTTTCCTCTGATCCGGGGATCTTGTTACGGGGCCGGATCGAGTCCCTTTTCTTTAAGCGCATCAACCGACTGATGTTCGATTTCGCGCAATTCATCCAATGTGACGTCCAGTGCCTGACGCTGTTCCTCCAGGTCAGAAATCCGTTCCCGAACGCGTTCCAGAAGCATCTTGATCTGCTCTGCCTGGGTGGGATCCGCGCCATAAAGATCAAGATAATCCGCGATCTCTTTCAGGCTGAAGCCCAGTCGCTTGCCCCGCAAAATGAGGAGCAGTTTGGCGCGATCCTGGCGGGTATACACCCGGGTTGTGCCGGCACGTTGCGGGTTCAAGAGCCCCTTTTGCTCGTAAAACCGAATGGTGCGCGGTGTGATGCCAAGATCGCCAGCCAGTTCGGGAACGGTATAAAACCGTTCGTCAATTTTGGTCATTATTCGCCCCTAATGGTATATATTTTTCACTAAACGTCAATTAATTTACGTTAACGTCACTTATATTTTTTCAGTGTGTGTGTCGTGCCGCTAACGCATTGCAACTAAGCCGTATTTTCTTCTCTCTTTTGTCTTTCTTCCTCGACCAATTCCTTTTTCGACAGCTTGCCGACCATGGTTTTGGGAAGTTCGTCACGGATTTCTATTTCGCGCGGCATCTCGATTCTTGAAATCTTGTCGTCAAGAAATGCCCGCAGGTCTTGGGCCGTGACATCCGTCACGCCGTCCTTCAAACGAACAAATGCCTTGGGTGCCTGTCCGCGATACTGATCGGGCACCCCGATGCAGGTGACTTCGGCGATCTGGTCATGCAGATAAAGTGCCTCCTCAATCGCACGCGGATAAACGTTATAGCCGCTGCACAGGATGACGTCCTTGAGGCGATCAACAAGAAATGTATAGCCGTCCTCGTCCTGATAGCCGACGTCACCGGTACGCAGCCATCCATCTACAAATGTTTCGGCCGTGGCCGTTTCATTTTGCCAGTAGCCGGGCATGACTTGCGGACCGCGTATGCAAACTTCGCCTTTCTCGCCAAGCGGCATGGTCTGTTCCGGTCTATCGAGGGACCGGACTTCAATCTCGGTGCCAGGCAATGGCCGACCAATGGAGCCTTCCTTGTTATCACCCTTAAGCGGGTTGCAGGTGCAGACCGGGCTGGCTTCGGTCAGGCCGTACCCCTCGACCACTTTGGAGCCGGTTATTTCCTCGAACCGGTGTTTGACTTCAACCGGCAGCGGCGCACCACCTGAGATGCAGCAACGGATGTGAGATAGATCGTATTTGAGTGTTTCCGCCGAGTTGTTGATCGCCGTATAGATCGTCGGAACACCGGGGAAAATGGTGGCCTTTTTCTTGTCCAAAGCCTTGATCAGGGAACTTAGCTCAAAGCGCGGCTGTAAAACCAATTCCGCACCCAGATTAACCGAAGTGTTAAGCGCAACTGTCATGGCAAAGACATGGAAGAATGGCAAAACACACAGGGTAACTTCGTGGCCCGGCTTGGCGTCGGGCATCCAGCGCGTTAGCTGATCAACATTGGCACTCAGGTTGGCATGGGTCAGCATTGCCCCCTTGGGCCGACCGGTTGTGCCACCTGTATATTGCAGAACGGCCAGATCATGGACATTGATATCCACCACGCGATCAATCGGTTTGCATCCGAGAACCCGTGAATAGGGAATGTGGCGAAGGTCGTTCGGCACATCGGCCAGTTCGCTGCGCTTAAACAGTGAGAACAGAACACTTTTGACTGGCGGAAGGATGTCGCTCATTTCACAAACAACGATCCGCTTCAGGCAGGTTTCATCCAGACAGGCCGCAACCTTGGGATAGATCTGTTTTAGATTCAGGGTCACCATCAGGCGACAACCGGAATCCTCGATCTGATAGGCGATCTCGCGCTTGGCATAGAGCGGGTTGAAATTCACAACCACGCCGCCGCATTTCAGGATCGCGTAATAGCAGACCACATAGTAGGGCGTGTTGGGCAGGCATAGCCCCACCTTGTCACCCTTGCGCACACCAAGCTGCTTGAAGCCTTCGGCAGCGCGATCAATCTGTTCGGCGATGGTTTTGTAATCGTAAATCCGGCCGAGAAAATCAAGACAGGGGCGCAACGGAAACCGTGCCGCTGCATTGTCGAAAATCTCATGCACCGGGCGTGTCTTGACGGGCGAGCTGATGTCGACGCCATCGCGCAGGATCGGGGATTCTTGGACGTTCACTTTGTTCACTTGCGTTAACTCCATTACGTTAACGTCACTTTGCGGGCAAAAAAAGGGACGCCCGATGCGGTGCGCCATCGCACCCCGCACCGGACAGTATAGCAGATCAGAACTTGAATTTCGCCTGCAGCGCGATGATGTCGACCTTGGCGTCATAGTCAGCAGAGTAATTGCCAAGCGACGAAGATGCATGATCGACACGTGCTTCATCAGCAAAAATGTGAGTATAGCCAAGCGTTACGTTTGCCCAGTCGGCAGCCTCATATGTTGCGCCAAAGGACACCCAGTAACGATCAGAGTCTGGAAGGCGTACATTACGGTTCCGTGTTTTGATCGGTGTTTCGTCATATGCGAAACCGCCAGCAAAGGACCAGTTCTCGTCATGCTGGTATCGGGCACCCAGTGCTCCAAACCATGAGCTACCCCAGTGATAGTTCTCTGTTGTGCTGCTACTTGTTGCCAACGAGCTGTTGATAAGGCCGTCATAGATGAAGACCAGATCCTTTACTGAATTCCAGTTCGTCCATTGGACGTCACCCATGACTGTCCACTGTTCGTTGAGGTCATGTGATGCACCGAAAGCGATGGCTTCTGGAGTTGTGATCTTGGCAGTTGTCTTGCGATCAGTGTATGGCGTCACAAGCCCTTTGGCAGCACTGTCGAACTTGATGTCACCTTTAAGCTTGTGCTTGACTTCGGAATTGTATGACAGGCCCAAACGGGTATCGTCGGTCAATTCCCAATTCAAGCCTGCAGTCCAGCCATAGCCGACGTCGTCACCTTCAACCGTGGAGTTGCCTTCCGCTTTTGCGCCGCCCAGTGCCGCGACAGCTTTGCTCAACGATGCTTCGAAACGTTGAACCTGCGGGCCGGCGCCAATGCTCAGGCCATTATCGAAACGATATGCGACGACAGGCTTGATATTGACTGTCTTGATTTTTGATGTCGTGCCAAAGAAGCGGCCAGCAAAATCAGAATCATTGTCCGTAACGAGGCCCCAAGGCGCTGTGATGGACACACCAAAGTTAATGTTGTCGTTAAGCGTCCAGACAGCATGGGCATTTGGTACTGCGGCATCCTGTGCCATATCTTTGTATCCGCCACCGGTCTGCGCAATGGACGTCAGTGTTCCATCAGTTGCAACGGTGTTGGTTGCTTTCGCGACCGGCCGAATGACCGTAATACCAGCGCTATAGCTGGTTTCTTTGTACTGGCCCACCGTGCCCGGGTTATAGGACATCGTCGATGCGTCTGTTGACAGTGTGGTCATGCCGGCAAAGCTTGAACCCTGAAGGGTGCCGCTGGTTTCGCGGACCTGAAAACCCGATGCGTGAGCGGTGCCAACGCTGGCAAGCGCGCATAGAAGTGCGGTACCCGAAGCTGCCCCCCAAAGGCAGCTCTTCTTGAAGTAGGACATCTGTTTCTCCCTTAATTTAAAACGCTTCAAATCTATGATTCAAAACGCCCGCTTTTATTTTTGAAGGGTATTCGCATCAACTCGGATAAAGTCGATGTCGTAACCCTTTCTTTTGAAACTCGTTTTGAGCAATTTCCCGTCGGTGCCATACCAAAGGTCACGTTCTACATCGCCCGACATGGTGTAACGGGTTGCCGGTGTTTCCCCGGCTTCGATCAAGACTGGTTCTTTGCCAACCTTATCTGTCCTGACGACATACGGTTCTGCGTTGATGACGCTATAGAGATTGGTTTTGCCTGTGACATTCTCTTGCCACAGGGTCAGCGGCCAGGCCGCGTCACAGGCATCACGTTTCCCGACACCCTTTCCGGAAAGCATGTAACAATCAGCGTCATAGCTTGCCTGCCAGGTGTAGTGCGTGCCGTCATCATTGGTGGTGGTTTCGACCGAGACCAGCTTTCCGTCCTGCCATTGTTCGGTGCGTTGATGGTCGTAATGGAACTTCAAAAACAGCACCTGCACGTTGGTCAATGTTTTGACCGTGACGGTTTGGCCTGTTGCTGTTGGCGTGATTTCGACGGTTTCATAACCGATCGGTTCCCCGTCCTTTAGGACGCGGAAATTCAATATTTCCGATCCGGACGCCAGCGATGGTGCGGCATAATGGATCGCAAGTCCGGCAATCAGGGCCGATATGCAGCTTTTCGAGATGCGATTGCGCATGCTTCCCTCGTGAGACGGATCATCGAGACTTTATTAGTCGAGCATCGATGACAGCTTTGCTGCCACGCCCATGGACCCCTTGATCTTCAGTTTGCCCATGGTGAAGGCAAGCATCGGGTCAAGCTTTCCAGCGATCAGCTTTTCGAGGTTGGCTTTCTTGATTTTAAGGATGCAATCGGCATCGGACAGGTCATCATCGATGATTTCCGGTTCATCACCGGTAGCATCGATTACGATATGTCCATCATCGCCGCAATCAAAGGCGACCACGGCATTCAAACCGCGCAATTGCGGCAGTTTTTCTTTTACGGTTTCGAGGATGTCATCCACGAACGCCTCCCTCTGTCAGCAGGTATTCTTGTTATGGTTATGGCAAGAATGTAATACAAAGTGACGTTAACGTAAAACAAATAACGAAAGCGGGAAATAGGAGACCTTTAAGGTATTGAATTACAGCGATTTCAGATCTCGACTTTGTCTGGGGCTGAACGCAAAAAAGCCCGGCAGTGCCGGGCTTGATGCGGGGAATATCCCGATATGGAAACTGGCCGGTTCCAAGCCGTTCCTAAGACACGATTTGCCAGGAACCATCCGGTTGTCGGCATGCTGTTCCATATGTTTTCTGCAGGGTTCCGCCAATTCTGGCGGTTGCGCTGTATTCGCGGCAATAGCGTCCTTCTGCGTTCCGCCAGCTGCTGGTGGGAACCACATTGTAGCTACGACCCGAATCGGGATTCTGCCACCGGACGGTCTGACCATCGGGCGCGCGTTGTAATGCATATCCTGTGCATGCCAGATCGCCCCGGTCCAGATTTCGACCAATCGAATAACCACTTAGCATGCCAAGAATAGCACCACCAATCATGGCCGCATCCCGGCCACTGCCCTTGCCGATGGTTGAGCCAAGAACAGCACCGGTACCGCCACCAATGATTGCGCCAACCACGTCACGATTGCAGCGCAGGAAACCACCATCGGAAACAAACAGCTCATTGCCATAGCGATAATGGCCTTTGTTCTGTTTGGCGCGATAACCATGTGCTGGCGCCCAGGACGGTGGATCTGCCTTCACCGGGACGGGTGCTGCAAAAGGAAGTGCCAAGCCAAGGGCCGCTGCAAGAAGAATGATCCGCTTCATCATTTTCGGGCCTTCTCGTTTTCGTGCATGATATAGCCTGCGCCCGTGCCGACGGCCCCACCGATGGCAGCACCACAGGTAACGCATCCACCGGTTATGACGGTCCCGACGGCGCCAACGCCGGCACCAATGGCACCGCCGCTCAGCATCTTTTGATCCCGGTCACTCAATCCACTGCATGCGGACAGTCCCAATGCACTGGCAACAACAAGAATTGTGGCTGTCTTTCGCATCTCTCGTATCCCTTCGCGTTTGCTCGTTTAAGGTGGTCATTCACGGACCTTTTTGATGAACAACAGCTTGCGAAAGAAAACGGGAAGCAGTTTGGCCGGATTGGGGGCGGTTTGGGGCAGTTATGTCGATAAAAAGGCAACTCATACGGCTTTATGCGCCCAAAAACCGTGTTTTCGCGTTAAGCCAGAGTGGATTAAGCCGTGCTAGGCCTCGAAAGTGCCCCGCAGAAGCCGTTCCTTGCCAATCATGGCCGGTTTTCCGCGTGCAATGACGCTATCAGGGGCCAATGCATCGTCCAGAACAAGGATATCGGCATCATGACCGACCTTGATTTGCCCTTTGCGAGCAGCCAGTCCCAGCATGCGTGCCGGGTTCGTCGTTATCGGGGAAAGGGCGGTTGGGATATCAAGTTTTTCGACTTCAATCAGATCGGCAAATTCGCGCGGGACGGTTTCAAAGCCAGCCACTGAAAGTCCGATCATATTGCCATCAGTATCAAAATCCGGCAGTGACCCGTTGCCATCCGATGTCATGGAAATGCGTTCAAGCGGCACCCCATCGGCCAGGCATTCGGCAATGCTGGTTGATGTTTTTGTTGCCCCCTTGGGGTCGGGTTCGGCGTCAATGCCTGTGGTGAAGTCGATATTGCCGCCACGCTTTGCCCAGAGTTTGGCCGCATCAAGCAAGGCGCGCTTGCGGTTCACATGTGTCGGGATGAATTGGCCAATCGGAATTTCGGTTTGATCGACCACACTCAGTAACGGATCAAAATGCCCGTCGCCATCGCCCAGATGCACGACCACAGACCCGGCCTTGCCCGATGTCATTCCGCCGATGCGAGATTGGGATGCGATGCGGGCCAGCTCGTCAACCGTGCTTTGGCTGCTGCGGTGATCGGAGATTGCCGTTTTCAGACCAATACAGGCATCCAGAAACGTCACGTCATCCCCGATATTGCCGGTCAGTGTCGGGGAGGGCACGCGATAACCGCCCGTGAAGAACCAGGCTGAAATGCCTTCGGTACGAAGCGCCTTGGTCTTGGCGTAAAGCGAGGCAATGTGGCGTGTGGCTGCATCCGTTCCGAGCAAGCCGCAAACGGATGTAATTCCGGCCTCGATCAGTTTGCCAATCGCAACTTCGGGCGTACGTGTGGCAAAGCCACCCTCGCCGCCACCACCAATCAGATGCACATGCCCGTCGATAAAGCCGGGAACGGTCATCTTGCCACCAAGATCAATGGTTTTGAGTTCTGCCGGAACAGAAACAACCAGATCCGGGGCAATGGCGACGATTTTTTCGTCACAGATCAGGATATCGTTGATCCCAAGCGGGGTCGGGGCGAAAACGTTGGCGTTCTTGAGCAACAAAAACATGTTTTAAAACCGTGTTTTACGAAATGCAGAGGTCAGGTGGCGGGGTGGCGCGAAGGCGCATCATAGCGATAGTTCATTTCCGTTGAAACGGTTGTGGCAAGCAGATAGCTTTCGATGATGCCAAGCAGGAACCAAACCTGCGCCACCAAAAGGAAACGTCATGAGCTTCGCTGCCTGGTTGTCGGTTGCAACCATTTGTCTTCTTGGTGCGATGACGCCGGGTCCCAGTCTGGCTGTTGTGTTGCGCTATTCCGTTGGTCATTCCCGTCAGGCTGGCTTTGCCTGCGCACTGGCGCATGGGCTTGGGATCGGCTTTTATGCTGTGATCACCATGACCGGTCTTGGCATCCTGTTTCAGACTGTGCCCGTCTTTCATAATGCTGTCAGCATCCTTGGTGCGTTGTATCTGACCTGGCTTGCCGTTAAGGCGTGGCGCGGTGCAAAGGCAGGTGCAAAGTTTGACGTTGATGGGACGGGGAAAGTAACGGGTTCGACCCTGCAGGCTGCACGCGACGGGTTCATGATCGCGTTTCTCAATCCCAAGATCGCCCTGTTTTTCCTGGCCCTTTTCAGTCAATTTGTCTCGCCCGAATTCGAATGGGCCGGTAAGTTCCTGTTGGCCTTTACCGCAGCTGCTATTGATGCGGCCTGGTATTGCCTTGTGGCGATCGGATTGTCGCATGGGGCTGTACTGCCATGGTTGCGCGATCATGCTACCTGGATCGAACGGATCATTGCCGTTCTGTTTGTCGTAATTGCGCTGCGCGTCTTGTGGGGTGTTGTTGCGGTATAGCTGCAAAACCTTGCGCAATAATGCCTAATTGAAGTTCTGTTCGCGCCACCATCGCGACCCAACACGGATCACCAAAATGACCGACAAACCCGCCCCGCATTCCCCCCCATCTGTCGGCCCATCAGCCAAGACGCCACCGAACGGGAAGCCAGCACCTGATGCCAGCCGCGGTTTTCAGCATCTTGGGGCACATATCGGCTTTTTGCTGGCCATCCTGCTTCTGGCGGCCAACATGCGCGGCAGCATTGTCGGGCTGGGGCCGTTGGCGGAAATCATTGGCACCGACCTGTCGCTTTCGGGGACGCAGCTTGGTTTGTTAACCACGTTGCCGGTTCTGAGCTTTGGGGTGCTGTCGATGTTTGCGCCACGTCTGGGACAGAAGTTCGGTCTGGAAGCGACCCTTCTGACCATGCTGCTGTTCATTGCCATCGGGCAGGGGCTTAGGGCCAGCGGGGCCTATGACGTCATGGTGGTGGGGACCATCATTCTGGGTGCCGCCATTGCGGTTTTGAATGTTCTCACCCCGTCACTGGTAAGACGCAGTTTCCCGACCCATGTTGCGCTGGTGACCGCCCTTTACACCTTTACCATGTCAAGTGGCGCGACAATTGCGGCATTTGTTTCGATCCCGATCCGAAATGCGGCGGATGGGGATTGGCGCTGGTCGCTTGGTGTTTGGGCGGTGTTTGCCGCCATTGCCTTTGTCTGCTGGTTGCCGATGTTACGCTATCGCCATGTCGGAGCAGCCCCGGCACCGGTTGCCCACATTTCGCTTTGGAAAAACGTCGAAGCCTGGTGGCTGGCCCTGTTCTTTGGTTGTCAGTCGCTGATGTTCTATACTGGCACGGCCTGGGTCGCCAAAGTCTTCATCGACCACGGCATTTCCGAGGCCGAAGCTGCGACCCTTCTGACCCTGTTTAACGTGTTTGGTATTCCGGCCGCCTTTGGCGCGCCACTGATCTATTCGAAAATCGCCAACAAGAAACTGGCGATGCTGGTTCTGCATATTCCGTTGATCATCGCCATTCCGGGCTTTGTCTTTGCCACCAGCGAGTTGCCTTATGTTTGGGCGGTTTGTATGGGCCTTGGACAAGGCAGCATGATCAGCATCGCCCTGACCCTTGTCGGCATGCGCGGTGCGGATCCACAGACCTCTGCCCGACTGTCAGGCATGGCGCAATCGGTGGGCTATCTGTTTGCCGCCATTGGTCCGGTTTTGTTTGGGGCATTGCATGACCTTTTGGGTGATTGGCAAGTTGCACTTTACTTCCTGTTTGTGGTGGTAGCCGTGCAGCTTTGTGCGTCGATGCGCGCAGGGTCGTCGAAAAAAATCGGTGGTGATTAGGTTGACCGACTGATTATCCCAGAAATTTTGTCGCTTGCAAAAGGCACCTCGCGCCAAGTCGGGGTGCCTTTTTGCTGGGTGACTTTGATCACCCTTCTTTGTGCTCCTGACGAAATGAACTTGACTTGCATTCGCAACAAACTTATAGACATGCAAATCATTATTAATAACATTCAATTCAACAAGGAGTTTGCGATGTCCGACATCGCAGAAGAACCGGGACATGCAGGAAAGTCTGAAACAGTGAAGCAGATGCAGGTGCATGAACTGATGGGGAATGATCGTGAGGTCATCATTGTTCATCAGGGGGAAGAATACAGATTGCGCCTGACATCAAATAACAAACTGATCCTGACCAAATAGGCGTTCTTTCGCCACCTTACACACACCATTTGCCAGCCAGCGCGCCAGTGCCCTGCACAAGCCAGCCAGCCAGCCGAAATCGGTACAAAGCTACAGCTGCCTAACAGGGGAATCATTATGGTTCGAACCACTTCTGTGCGCCTTCTTCTGGCGACAGTTTCCACACTTGCGCTTAGTGTTGCGGCCCACGCTCAGGATTCTGCATCCGAGCCCGCGACCAACACCCAGACTGCCCCAACCCGGAATGCGACGACTGTCGAAACGGCGGTTGTTCTTGATACGGTTACCGTTACCGCCAGCAAGCTGAAAACAACGGCAATCGATACGCCTGCATCAGTCTCCATCGTTAATGAGCAGGACCTTGATCGCTTTCAGCCAGATGGTTTGGGCGACATCCTCAATAGCTTGCCCGGTGTTGAAACCTCTGGCGGGCCGCGCAGCTCGGTACAAATCCCGACCATTCGCGGCCTGACAGATGACCGTGTTGTCGTCCGGATCGACGGTGCGCGTGCCAACCTGCGCAATGGCCACAAGGGCGGGATCTTCATTGACCCGGAAATGTTGAAATCGGTCGAGGTGTATCGCGGTTCGGCATCTACCATGCAGGGCACGGGCGCGCTTGGTGGGGCTGTGACGCTTCAGACTCTTGATGCCACGGACCTGCTTGAAGGTGATGATCGCATCGGCGCGCGTATCAAGACTGGCTATGCCTCTGTCGATCACAAACTTACCCTGAACAGCACCGCTTATGGCCGACCGACCGAAAACAGCGATGTGCTGGTTGGCATTACGCGAAAAAGCGGCGGCAGCTATGAAAACGGTAGCGGTGAAAAAGAACCCTACACCGATGACGACTATATCAATGGTCTGTTCAAGGGCGGGATCGACTTTAGCGACACCGGTCGTATGCATCTGACCGTGCAACGTTACAGCGATGATCACCGTCTCCCTGCTGCACCGGATGGTGCAAGCCTTTCAAACATCGTTGATCGTGAAACCGAACAGCTTACCGGCGTGTTTGGCGCTGAATATTTCAGCCCGAAAAATGACCTGATTGATGCGAGTGGCACCGTTTATGGCATGCGCACCAATCTGGATGAAAAACGCATAACCGATGGTCGTCATGATGAACGCAAGCTTGAGACCCTTGGTATGGAGGGTGCCAATACCTCCCGCTTTGCCTTCGGCGATAATGAACTGGCAGTAACCCTGGGCGGTGAGGTCTTCGAAGATACGCAGGAAGGCCGTCGTAATGGCGAACCGACCCCGGGTCTGTTCCCGGATGCTGATATGCTGATCACCGGTGTCTATCTGGATAACCGGCTGACCCTGATGGAGAATCTGGAGCTTACAGCTGGCATTCGATATGACTCGTTTGATCAATCAGCCTCAGGCCAATCGGATCGCTCGGATGATGCGATTTCACCGCGTTTTTCGGTGGCCTATCGCGTGGCACCCTGGCTGCAGCCTTATGTCAGCTATGCCGAAGCCTTTAATGCCCCGTCCCTGACACAGCTTTATAACGATGGTACCCATTTTGGGAACAACCAGTTCGTTCCCAACCCCAATCTTGAAGCCGAGAAAGCCAAAACGTGGGAACTTGGTGCGAATTTCAAGGCCGATCAGCTGTTTACCAGCCGTGACAGTCTTCGGGCCAAGGTTGCTGTCTTCCAAAATGAGATCACCGACTACATCGAACAAAGTGTGAGCGGTGGTTTCAATGGAACCACGACCAGCAGCAACCTGCCAGAGGCGGAAATCAAGGGTTTCGAAGCCGAAGTCAACTATGACACCGGTTTGCTGTTTAGCAGTGTTGCGATGTCGGTTTTGCGCGGTGAGAATAGCGAGACTGGTGAAAACCTGTCCAACATCCAGGGCGACAAGCTGAGCCTGTCGGGTGGCTATCGCCTGATGGATTACGGGCTGGAACTTGGCGGGCGCGCCATCATGGTCGCCGAACAGGATCGCGTTCCGGACGATACGGCAAACCGGGGCGGCTATACCCGTCTTGATCTTTTTGCGCGTTGGGATGCCAGCGACCATGTCGACGGCCTGCAGGTCAATGCCGGCATCGACAACCTGCTTGATCAGACCTACCGCACCAGTGACGCGATCATCTATGAGCCGGGTCGCAACTTCAAAATTTCCGCAAGCATGAAATTCTAAACCGGGTCGGACGGTGCGTTACCGCGCGCCGTCCGTTCTGTACGGAGGACAAAACGCCATGACCGATAACAATTCAAACAATTTCACGACTGCCACCGAAGCCTGGACCGCCTTTGCTGCGGGTGAGGCCAAGGGATATGCTGTTGATATCGCCGCCGAACTGGGCTTAAGCGAGGGTGAGCTGGTTGCCGCTGGCATCGGCACCAACGTTGTGCGGTTTGATGCCGATTGGGGTGATTTCATACCCCGTCTGGAAGAACTGGGGCAGGTCAAGATCCTGACACGCAATCCCAGTGTCGTGCACGAAAAGATCGGGACTTTTGGCAAGATCAGCATCAATGGCGAGATGGGTCTGGTGCTTAATCATGATGTTGACTTGCGCCTGTTTCTTGGCCATTGGGGCCATGCGTTTGCGGTTGAAACCGACAACCCGCGTGCCGGGCGTCGCCGCAGTTTCCAGATTTTCGACCATGACGGGCGCGCCGTTCACAAGATTTTCCTGACGGATCAGTCCGATGAAGCCGCCTATGACAAACTGATTAGCGATTTCAAGGCTGATAACCAGTTGCCGGGGATCGAGGTCCTGCCGCCGCTACCCAAAGCCGTGACACTTGCTGATCAGGAAGTTGATGTTGAAAACCTTCGTGCGCATTGGCGCCGCATGACGGACGTCCATCAATATCACGGGATGCTCAAGGACTTTAATGTTGGCCGTCAGCAAGGCATGCGTCTGGCGGGCCCGGAGTTTGCCGAACGGTTAAGTAGCGATGCGTTGAAGGTCCTGCTTGAAAAGGCATCGGAAAGTGGCATTTCGATCATGGTATTTGTTGGCAATAGCGGTGCCATTCAGATCCATACCGGTCCGATCAAGACCATTCGCGAAATGGGTGAGTGGATCAACATCATGGACCCGACCTTTACCCTGCATCTGCGTATGGATCAGATTTTCGAAGCATGGATTGTACGCAAACCGATCCGCGAGGGGATGGTGACCACCATCGAACTGTATGACCGCGATTTGAACAATTTCGCGATCTTCTGTGGCGAGCGCAAACGCAAGGACCCGGAAAACCCGGATTGGCAGAAACTGGCCGAAAGCCTGCCGCGTCTGGAAAACACCATGGCAGCAGTGGCGGAGTAACCAGGCCATGCGTCATTTCACCGGATTTATCCTGAGCATCATCGCGGTCTTCGGGCTGTGCGTGCCCGCATTTGCCGATGGTGCGCCCAAACGTGTGATCACCGTCGGCGCGCCAGCAACCGAGATTGTTTTTGCCCTTGGCGCTGGCGATAGTGTGATTGCGACCGATACCACAAGTACCCGGCCCGATCCGGTGCCTGATCTGCCAAAAGTGGGTTATATGCGCAATCTGGCATCCGAGGGCATTATCGGCCTGAACCCTGATTTGATTGTCGCGGTTGAGAAATCAGGGCCGGATGTTGTGCTCGGCGAACTGAGTGATCTCGGCATTCCGATTGTGATCCTGCCGTCGCTGGCAAAGATGGAAAACCTGCCGGGTGCCATTGTGATGGCGGGAGATGCCCTGAGTAAGGTTGATACGGCAAAAGCCCTTTCTGATCGCGTGCAGGATGACCTTGCGCAACTGCAGGGTAATAACAGCGCTGATCGCCCAAGTATCGTGTTCCTGATGGCGGTTGGTCATGGCAAACCGATGTCGGCGGGCCAGGAAACCACGGCGGATGAAATCATCACCATGATCGGCGGGGTGAACAGCATGGCGGGCTTTGATGGTTTCAAACCCGTCTCGCCCGAGGTGATTGCATCGGACGCATCCGATTATGTGTTGGTAACCCAGTCGACGATTGATCAGCTGGGCGGGCTTGATGGCCTTCAGGCCCATCCGGTCCTTGGCCTGAACAAGGCCGTGGCGAATGGTCGGGTGCTTACCATTTCTGCATCGACCATTCTTGGTTTTGGTCCGTCATCGGCCAAAGAAATCCGTGATCTTGCGGCCCATCTTCGGGCCATCGAACAGGGGTCGTGATCACTGTGAAAAAAATGGTCACCGCATTACAGATGCAGCTGCCGGTCAACCGATCGGTGCTGTTTCTGGTGCTTTTGATGATTGGGCTCTGTGCTGCCACCGTAATGTCACTTGGCATGGGCGGGGTAGAGATTTCGGTCAGGGATGTGTTTGTCCATCTTGGGCAACGCATCGGCATCATCAATGTCGGCATTGACGCCTTTGATGCCCGCATTCTTGATAGCCTGCGTTTGCCACGGATCATGCGTGCGATCATTATTGGCGCGGGCCTCGGGCTTGCCGGGGCAGTGATGCAAAGCCTGTTTCGCAATCCGATTGCCGATCCCGGGATTATCGGTGTTTCGGCCAGTGCCGCCCTTGGTGCGGTTAGCATGATTGTGGCAGGCCACCTGATACTTGGTGGCTATTACGCGGCTTTCGGGCCCTATGGAGTGCCGGTCGCGGCCTTTGGCGGTGCGGTTTTGGCGACTGTCGTGATCAGCATTCTGTCACGTCAGGATGGCCGGACCGATGCGGCAATCATGTTGCTGATCGGTGTTGCGATCAATGCCATTGCCTTTGCCGGTGTGGGTGTCTTTACCTATATGGCCGACGATGCCCAGTTGCGCAGCCTGACCTTCTGGCAGATGGGCGCACTTTCGGGCAACGGTGCGACTGATCTGCCCGCACTCATCTTGATGGTACTTGGGATCACCTATCTGATCCGGCTTGGAACCCCGCTTAATCTATTTTTGCTGGGCGAGGCCGAAGCGCGCCATCTGGGGGTTGAGGTCGAACATCTGAAACGTCGCGCCACGGTGATCACGGCCCTTGTCGTCGGGGCGGCGGTGGCGGTTTCCGGGATTATCGGGTTTGTCGGGTTGGTGGCACCGCATCTGGTGCGTCTGGCAACCGGCCCGGATAACCGTTATGTCCTTCCGGCATCGGCGATGGGCGGGGCGATCATTCTGACTGCCGCAGACGCGATGGCGCGCATCATCGTCCTTCCGGCAGAACTGCCCATCGGGCTTGTCACCGGTATTGTCGGTGGCCCGTTTTTCCTGGGGTTATTGATCGTTGAAAAGAAAAGGCGTCGCCTATGACCCTGATGGCGCACAAGGCTGATTTCAAGGCGCGCGGGCGTTACCTGCTGCGCGATGTATCCATTGCCGTCGAGCCGGGTGAGGTTCTTGCCATTCTTGGTCCGAACGGGGCGGGCAAATCCACCTTGCTGAAGGTTTTGGCGGGTGAACTTGCGCCAAGTGGCGGCAAGGTGTTTCAGAATGGCCGACCCCTTTCGACCATTTCGGCCCTTGATTTGGCGCAGGAACGCGCGGTGATGCCACAGGCGGCCTCGATGACTTTTCCGTTCACCGTGTTTGATGTTGTCGCACTGGGCCGTGCCCCGTATCGCAAGCTTTCAACGCGCCAGTTTGATCAGAAACAAGTTATTCGTGCGATCAAGCTTGCCGATATCACCCACCTGGCGGATCGAGCCTATCCCGCCCTGTCAGGTGGGGAAAAACAGCGCGTCCATCTGGCGCGTGCGCTGGTTCAGCTTTGGGGGATGAAGGATGCCAACCAGACGCACGTGGCAAGCGATGGCTCCATATCTGCTGCGCGGTTCTTGTTGCTGGATGAGCCGACGGCTGGTCTTGATGTGGCGCATCAACATGCGGTCTTGTCCCTTGCCCGGCGCGAGGCGAAGGAATGCGGTGTTGGCGTTCTGATGATCCTGCATGACTTCAATCAGGTCCTGAGCTATGCCGATCAGGTCGCTGTCCTTAGTGCAGGCGAAGTCGTCGCGCAGGGATCGGTATCAGACGTCATGAGACCGGAATTACTGTCATCAGTTTTCAAAAGCCGGATCCGGTCAATTAATGACCCGGCGGGCGGAGTCGTTTTGATCAGTCAATCCGCCTGACTTCCGGCGGATATCAGACGGCGGTGCCCGACGGTATGGCACGATCATCCTGTTCGGTGCGGCACGTTGCAATCAGCCAGTCGCGAAATGCGCGGACCGCAAAGTTGTTTTCCTTTTCCTTGGGATAAACCACGTAATAGGCATGCTGGTTGGGGATCGATACATCAAACGGTGCGACCAGGCGCCCGCTTTCAAGTTCTTCACGCACCAGAAATTCCGGCAAAAGTGCCAGCCCAAGGCCTGCGACAGCGGCCTGAATGACCATATGAAAATGCTCAAACCGGGGGCCAGCCAGTTCATCGACCACGGCAACGCCGGTGGCCGCAAGCCAGTCCTGCCAGGCGCGTGGACGGGTGGAATGCTGCAACAGGGTGCAATTGCGCACGCGTTCGCGGGCAATCGGCAGATCGTCATTTTCCTTAAGCAGCTTGGGCGCACAGACCGCAATCAGGGTTTCCCCCATCAAACGGTGGGTCACGCAGCCCGGCAGGTTGTCTTCACCAAAGTGAATGGCGATATCGATACCCTCGCGGTCGAAATTGAACTCCCGCGTCTGGGTAATGAGATTAAGCTGAATGTCAGGCCAGGTTGCCTTGAAATCACCAAGACGCGGCACAAGCCAGCGTGCGCCAAAGGTCGGCAGCGTTCCGACATTGAGCATCCCGCCCGCATCGGAATAGGCCATGACCTGAAGCGTGGCGGCCTCTGCCCGGTCCAGAAGGTCACGCACCTGTGCGGCATAGGCTTCGCCGGCCGCTGTCAGTTTCAGGCGTTTCTTCACGCGGCGAAAAAGATCACGTCCCAGATATTCCTCAAGCGCACGGATCTGACGGCTGATTGCGCTTTGCGTCACGTTAAGTTCCTCTGCCGCGCGGGTGAAAGACAGATGTCGGGCCGAACTTTCAAAGAATTGCAGGGCAGTAAGGGATGGCAGGACGCGGCGCATGGTAAAACCAGTTCATAACAAAACGGAATGATATGGTGCGAATATATCGTTTGTTTGCTTTTCATCCAAGACATAGGATTTTAAGTGGTTCTACGCCCCCTCGCGCCACCTCAAGAAGCGTTTGGGCCGAAAGCCATCTGCGCTGGAATGCTGTTACTTTGGAATGTTTTGGAAGGATAGCTCCCCCTTTCATTCGGTAACGGTTTCCGGCGCAACATTGCAAATCACCGGGCCATCAAGGGCCGGACGACAACAAACTGCATCGGGTAGAAGGCAACAATGGGTTCTGTTGACGAAAATTATGATGTGATCATCGTCGGTGGTGCGGTTATCGGCAGTTCCATCGCATGGCATTTGACCGGCCGGGATGACTTCAAGGGCCGGGTTCTGGTGATTGAAAAGGACTCGACCTATGAGTTCTGTTCGACAGCCCTTTCAGCTGCGTCGATCCGCCAGCAATTCTCGACCCCGATCAATATTGAAATGTCGGCCTATGGCATTCAGTTCCTGCGCAATCTGAACCGCGACCTTGACCCGGAAGTCGACATTGCCCTGCATGAAAAGGGCTATCTCATTCTGGCAACCGATCAGGGCCGCGATATCCTGCGTCATAACCATGCGACCCAGACCGAATTTGGCGGTGATATCATCTGGATGGAACCCGATGATTTGGCCCAGAAATACCCGTGGATGAACACATCTGATCTGGCGGCCGGTTGCTGGGGCCGCACGGGCGAAGGCTGGTTTGATGCTTATTCCCTGATGCAGTCATTTCGCAAACAGGCGCGCCGTCGCGGTGCTGATTACATTGACGGCGAAGTCATCGAGGTCCTGCGCGATGGCGATCAGGTTACGGGTGTGGTTCTGAAAGACGGTCGTCGTTTTGGCTGTGGTCAGCTTGTCAATGCAGCGGGCACGGGTGGATCAAAGGTCGCCGGGATGGCGGGTCTTGAGATTCCGGTCGAGCCACGCAAACGCTGCATCTTTGTGTTTGATTGCCGGGATGCGCAAGACATCAATGCATCCTGCCCGATGCTGATTGACCCAAGCGGTCTTTATGTCCGCCCCGAAGGTGAGTTTTTCATTACCGGCATTGCCCCGCCCAAGGATCGTGATCCGGAATGCTGGGATTTCGATGTCGATCACAGCCTGTTTGAAGACATCATCTGGCCGGGTCTGTATGAACGCTGCGAGCGGTTCGAGGCCATCAAGGTCGTCAATGCCTGGGCGGGTCACTATTCCTATAACCTGCTGGATCAGAACGCGATTCTGGGCCGCCATACGGATGTTAAAAACTTTATTTTTGCCAACGGGTTCTCTGGCCATGGCCTGCAACAAAGCCCGGCGGTCGGTCGTGGCATTGCCGAACTGATCGCGACAAACGGGTATGAAACCCTTGATCTGTCGGTGTTTGGCTATGAGCGCATCCGTGACAACGCGCCGGTGCTTGAACTGAACGTTATCTAAATCATCAACAAAAAGGTCGGAGCAGCCCCACATGCCCCGTGACGAAAACACCAAACCAGCCCAAGACAGCACGCAGATGCGCGACCGTGCGACCGTGTCTGTGTCTGCCGGCGTACGTAATGTGCATCCGGTCTATCTGGATCGTGCGCTGAATGCAGAGGCATGGGATGTCGAAGGCACACGCTATATCGATTTCATTGGTGGGATCGGGGTTTTGACTGTCGGGCATCGCAACCCCGTGGTGATGGACCGCGTTGCCGACCAGTGCGCACGTTTCACCCACAGCTGTTATAACGCGTTGCCCCACGAACCCTATGTCGCGGTGGCCGAGTGGCTGGCAGCAAACTGCCCGATTGAAGGTCCGGCAAAATCAATGCTGACCAATTCCGGGGCAGAGGCGATGGAAAATGCGCTTAAGCTTGCGCGCGCCTTTACCGGCCGCACCGGCGTGATCGCCTTTGAAGGTGGCTTTCATGGCCGAACCTTGGCCACCCTGGCACTGACGGGCAAAACCAAACCGTATAAAACCGGGCTTGGCCCATTGCCGGGGCCGGTTTGGCATCTGCCATATCCTTGCCCTGAAACCGTTGTATCTGTTGATGATGCGATGGCCGCTATCGCCAAACTGTTTGCCGTTTCCGCCGATCCGGCATCCGTCGGGGCTGTGGTGATTGAACCTGTTCAGGGCGAAGGCGGTTTTCGTGCTGTGGATGGCGAATTTCTGATCGCGCTGCGTCGGCTGTGTGATGAAAACGGCATGGTTCTGATTGCCGATGAAATCCAGTCGGGCTTTGCCAGAACTGGCAAGATGTTTGCCATTGAGCATGCCGGTGTTGCGCCCGATATTCTTGTTATGGGCAAGGGCATTGGCGGGGGCTTTCCGTTGGCAGCCATCACTGGTGCCGAGGATGTCATGAATGCGCTGGCCCCCGGCGGGCTTGGCGGTACTTATTCCGGCAATCCGGTGGCGTGCGCGGCAGCGACCGGCGTTTTTGAGGTTCTGGAAACCGACAAGCTTACCGCCCGTGCCAAACAGCTTGGTGAAAAATACGCCACCCATATCGCATGGCTGCGCGATCTGCCCGGCGGGCATGTGATTGGCAACATGCGCGGGATTGGCGCAATGCGTGCCTTTGAATTGATTGCAGATGACGGCAAACCGTCACCCAAACGTCTGCAAACCTTGTTGCAACTGGCTCGCGTAAACGGGCTATTGTTAATGCCAAGTGGTGAGCACGCCAATGTGGTGCGCCTGCTGGCACCTTTGACCATTCCGTTTGATCAGGTTGACGAGGCCTTTGCCATCATCGCCAAGCTGCTGCCAAAAGTAGCCGATATCAAGGATTGAACAGAGATCGAATTTGCCGGTGATCCGCGCCGGAAAGTTTAAAACGAAGGGAGTTTTACTGTGAGCTACAAATCCATTCTGACCGAACTTGGTCTGTCCGAAGCAGAGATTGCCAACGGCGCGCTCAGTGTCCAGACCCCGGTTGACGGTTCGGAATTCGCAAGTGTTACCGAAACAACCGCCGCCGAGATGACCGATGTCATCGGCAATGCCAAAAAGGCATTTGGCGCATGGCGTCAGGTTCCCGGTCCGCGCCGTGGCGAACTGGTGCGTCTTCTGGGCGAAGAACTGCGTGCGGCCAAGGAACCGCTGGGCCGTCTGGTGTCGCTTGAATGCGGCAAGATCTATCAGGAAGGTCTTGGCGAAGTTCAGGAAATGATCGATATCTGCGACTTTGCCCTTGGCCTGTCGCGTCAGCTTTATGGCCTGACCATCGCGTCCGAACGTCCGGGCCACAAAATGATGGAAAACTGGCATCCGCTGGGTGTTGCTGGCCTGATCACCGCGTTCAACTTCCCGGTTGCACCTTGGGCATGGAACACAGCCCTTGCACTGGCGTGTGGTAACGCCGTGATCTGGAAACCGTCGGAAAAAACCCCGGTCACAGCCTTGGCTTGCCAGAAGATCCTCGAAAAGGCGATTGCCAAGTTTGGTGATGCGCCGGCCAACCTGCATCAGGTTGTTGTGGGTGATCGTGAAATCGGTGAAATCATGACCGACAGCCGCGACATTTCGCTGATTTCGGCGACCGGTTCAACCCGCATGGGCCGTGAAGTTGCCCCGCGCGTTGCCCAACGCTTTGGCCGTACCATTCTTGAGCTTGGCGGCAACAACGCCATGATCGTCACCCCGTCGGCCGATCTGGACATGACTGTGCGTGCGGTTGTGTTCTCCGCTGTTGGCACCTGTGGTCAGCGTTGCACCAGCTTGCGTCGCCTGATTGTTCACAAGGACGTCAAGGATCAGTTGCTGCCGAAAATCATCGCGGCCTACAAGTCGGTTTCGATCGGCGATCCGCTGGCTGATGGCACCCTTGTTGGTCCGCTGATCGATGAAGAAGCCTATACCAACATGCAGACTGCGCTTGAGAATGCCAAGAAAGACGGTGGTACCGTGCATGGTGGCGAACGCACCCTGGAATCGGAATATCCGAACGCGTTTTATGTCACCCCGTCAGTGGTTGAAATGCCGGGTCAGACCGATACCGTGAAGCACGAAACCTTCGCACCGATCCTCTATGTCATGACCTACGAGACGCTTGAAGAAGCCATCGCGCTTCAGAATGACGTCCCGCAGGGTCTATCGTCTTGCATCTTCTCGACCGATCTGCGCGAAACCGAACTGTTCCTGTCCTCGGTTGGTTCCGATTGCGGTATTGCCAACGTCAATATCGGCCCGTCCGGTGCTGAAATCGGTGGTGCCTTCGGTGGTGAGAAAGAAACCGGTGGCGGTCGTGAGTCCGGTTCGGATGCCTGGAAAGGCTACATGCGCCGCGCAACCAACACCATCAACTACTCCCGCGAGTTGCCGCTGGCTCAGGGCATCAAGTTCGATATCTGATCTCGCGTCTGATCCGTTTAGATCCAAACCCCGCCGGTTCGCTGGCGGGGTTTTCTTTGTTTGTGTTGCGCGCACAAAAAAAGCGGCCCCCGAAGGAGCCGCTTTTTGTAATTCAGTCTCAAAGCGTCGACTGATTAGCCAGCTTTGGAGAAACGCTCTGCAACATATTCCCAGTTTACCAGGTCGTTCAGGAACGCCTTGATGTAGTCCGGGCGACGGTTGCGGTAATCAATGTAGTAGGAGTGTTCCCAAACATCGCAACCCAGAAGCGGGGTCATGCCGTGAACCAGCGGGTTTTCCGCGTTCGGGGTGCCCGAAACAACCAGTTTGCCGGACTTGTCCATTGACAGCCATGCCCAACCGGAACCGAACTGGCCAACGCCAGCGGCGGTGAAGGCTTCTTTGAAGGCGTCAACCGAACCGAAGTCCTCGACGATTTTCTTTTCGAGTTCGCCCGGGATGTTGCCACCGCCATTCGGCTTCATCATGTTCCAGAACTCGATATGGTTCCAGTGCTGACCGACCTGGTTGAAGAGCTTGGCCTTGTCCTTGTCGCCATAGGTGGCAACGACGAGTTCCTCAAGCGACTTGCCTTCAAGACCGCTGCCTTCAAGCAGGGAGTTGCCGGTTACGACATAGGCATTGTGGTGCTTGTCGTGGTGAAACTCGAGGGTTTCAGCCGACATATACGGGTCAAGCGCGTCGTATGCGTACGGAAGTGCTGGGAGTTCAAGTGCCATGATACAGTTCCTCGACTTTCGTTATTAATCTGTGCGGTAACGCAACATATCCCTTTTTGCACCTTCGATAAAAGTGAAAATCCCGCGCAACATGTTGGAAACCTTTGTTGCACGATCGACAGCTGCATCAGGTGCGTTGCCTGTGATCTTTTATCTAGCGCGTATTGGCGTTCATGCAATGCGTCGATGCATTACCGTTTAGATAGATCGATATATGATGAACAATCCTGTGCCAGAAACGTTCCCGGATTTTCTCGAAAAGTTTTGTAACGCTTCGTGGGACTGCAGGCGGTTTGCCTATTCCTTGTAGAGTCCCATCATCTTCTGGCTTTCATCGCCATTGGTCAGGGTGACGTCATATTCGCCGCGCTTGAGCGACGAGATATCAATCTTGCAGGGGAAACGGACGCAATCGCGTTTGATCGCGATGGTGCCGTCTTCCTGATGGCTGAGTGTCACTTCACCCTTGGCCATTTCGGAATGGATGGTGACGCTGTCAGTCGTTGGCTTTGGCGCGGATTTTATTGCAGCCAGCGCGGCTGTCGTGATCGTCATAAGACCAATCAGGGCAATGGCAACCGGCTTGCTGCGCAGAGATCTAAGCATGGCTTCCTCGCGCGGTTGTGCTTGGTTCATGCCTGCTAACTTGATCCGCGAAGCCGAAAAATTAACGGCGCAAATGGGGCATTTCCGTGCCGATGACCGCACTTTGGGCGCGGCAGCCATGCGTTCTGCGCGCGGATCGTTGCCCTGATGGTGTTGTGCAAACGGTGCCGGTAAATCCGCGAAACTCTATTTCGTACGATTGCGCGCAGATTTAAGAGTTTCCGCGATATGGGCGGTGGCCTGTTTTGGGTCCGGTTGTCCACAAATGGCTGACACAACAGCCACGCCATCTGCACCGCTTTCAAGTGCTGGGAGCACATGTTCACGCTTAAGCCCGCCAATCGCGACCGATGGCAGGCCGACCATCCGGACCAGCTTTTCCAGCCCGTCAAATCCGATGGCGGGTTTGTGGTCGGGTTTGGTGGGGGTCGCGAATACCGGTCCAATGCCGACATAATCGACAATGGTGCGATCAACCTTTTGCGCGACCTCTTCGCTTTCAATCGAAAGGCCGATGATCTTGTCCGGGCCAAGGCGATCACGCGCGATTTGTGATGGCAGATCATCCTGTCCGACATGTAGCCCATGCGCGCCGATCGCGATGGCTGCTTCGATGTCATCATTGACGATAAGCGGCACGTTGGTGCCTTCCATCGCGCGCATCAATTCCCGGCCAGCGCGAATGAGGCCGTCTGTTCCGGCCTCCTTGTCACGCAGCTGAACGATGGTCGCACCCC
This sequence comes from Thalassospira sp. MCCC 1A01148, assembly GCF_001613795.1. Lineage (GTDB taxonomy): Bacteria > Pseudomonadota > Alphaproteobacteria > Rhodospirillales > Thalassospiraceae > Thalassospira. The sequence continues at coordinate 1,114,767 of NZ_LPVZ01000020.1, read as the reverse complement.
CGGCAATCGCGGCCATCGTGGTTTCGACCATCGAATGGCTGCGACAGAGATCGGGATCAAGCACCAGATAAAGCGACAGATCAAATGACGTCATTGCACATCAATCCGAAGATTTTTGGCATAGGTTGCGCCATCAAGATTGTGAAGACCATCGATGAAGGCGGTCATAAAGGATGCCGGACCGTTTGACGTCTTGGCCGCGATTTCGCCTGCCACGGCAAAGTTGCCAAGGGCGGCCACCGTGGCGTCAAACGCCTGATCGGGTGCAATCGCCAGATAAGCGCCGACAAGCGCGGTCAGCGAGCACCCCGTGGCGGTGATTTTTGGCATCAAATCCGACCCGCCGGCAATGCGCACCGAACGCGTGCCATCCGTCACGAAATCAACCGCACCCGTTACCGCAACAACGCAGCCTTGGCTGCTTGCAAGGCTGCGTGCGGCATCTTCTGCCTGTTCGACAGGATCGCCACTATCGACCCCCTGACCAGCACTTTGACCGCCGCCAAGGGCAATTATTTCCGAAGCGTTGCCGCGAATGACAGTGGGGTTGAGTTTCAAAAGCCCGGCCAAAGCGTTCCGGCGATAGCCGGTCGCAAAATGCGCGACCGGATCAAGAACCCAAGGTTTTTCGGCATCATTGGCCGATTTGGCAGCGGCAATCATGCCTTCGACCCAACTGGGGGAAAGGGTGCCGATATTGACCGTCAGCGCCCCGGCAATCGCGGCAAATTCGCCGGATTCTTCGGGTGTATGAACCATCGCGGGCGAGGCACCCGCCGCCAACAGAACATTGGCGGCATAATTCATCGCGACATAGTTGGTGATGCATTGAACAAGCGGATTGGTCGCACGCATGCGTTCAAAAAGATCGGTCGCGGTATGGGAAATTTCGGTCGTCATGTCGTGGCTCCAATGCAGAAACGTTGCGGTTGGAGACCCAGTTCGAAGTCGGAAAGATGGAGAACGTCGTAACCGGCGTTCGCACCGTCCCTACGCCAGTATGAACTGGATCAGGTTCAAAGGGTCACTGCGCGGCAGTTTCTCAGCCCCCTGTCGGGGCTCCCCTTGGTGAGTGCTCAACATGGGTTTCAAACCGCTTTCTGTCAATTGATCGGGTGAGAATGGCGTGCAAAGAAAATGGCGGGATCAATATGTGACCCCGCCTTCTCAAACATGATGTTCTTTGTCGTGTGTCGTTACTTGCGCCGTTCCATCGCAGCTTTAAGGGCCGCAGCCATCGCACCACCATCACCGCCGGAATTGCCAGCCGCATTCCCGCGGCCCGCTCCGCCCTGAGGAAGATTTGCCGATGAATGCTGCGAACGGTTGCCCCCGCGTGGGGCCGTGCTGCGATTGTCTGTACGCTTTTCACGTGTGCCTTCGTAATCGGGTGCGGATTTCATCGAAAGCCCGATACGTTTGCGCGGCGCATCAACTTCCATGACAGTAACCGACACAATCTGGCCTGCCTTGACCACCTGACGGGGATCCTCGACGAACTTGTCGGCCAGCTGCGAGATATGAACCAGACCATCCTGATGCACGCCGATATCAACGAACGCGCCAAAATTGGTGACGTTGGTGACGGTGCCTTCAAGCTTCATGCCGGTGCGCAGATCCTTGATCTCATTCACACCCTTGGTGAATTTGGCGGTCTTGAATTCCGGGCGCGGGTCACGGCCGGGCTTATCAAGCTCGGCAATGATGTCGCGGATGGTTGGCACACCAAATGTGTCATCGGCGAAATCTTCAGGTCGCAGCGTCTTGATAAAGGCCGAATCCCCGATCAGGTCTGCCAACGGCTTGGCGGCCTTGGCACTGATTTTTTCGACCAGCGGATAGGCTTCCGGGTGCACGGCCGATGCGTCAAGCGGGTTATTCGCCCCGCGAATGCGCAAGAAGCCCGCGCATTGCTCGAAGGCCTTTGGTCCAAGACGCTCGACCTTTTTAAGGTCAGCACGCGACTGGAACGCTCCGTTGGAGTCGCGATAGCCGACAATATTGCGCGCCAGTGTCTCGGTCAGGCCAGCCACACGGGTCAGAAGCGGGATGGAGGCGGTGTTAAGGTCAACACCCACACCGTTCACGCAATCCTCAACCACGGCATCAAGCGAACGGGCCAGTTTGGTTTCCGATACATCATGCTGATATTGCCCAACACCGATGGATTTCGGCTCGATCTTCACCAGTTCTGCCAGCGGGTCCTGCAGGCGGCGCGCAATTGATGCCGCCCCGCGCAGCGACACATCAAGGTCGGGGAATTCTTCAGCGGCGAACTGGGATGCGGAATAGACCGAAGCACCGGCTTCGTTGACGATCACCTTGGTGGCCTTAAGCGCCGGGAAGCGTTTAAGCATCTGACCGGCAAGCTCGTCGGTTTCACGTGAAAAGGTTCCATTGCCAATCGCGATCAGTTCGATCTGATGGCGGGCCGCAAGCGCGGCCATGGTGTTGATCGCGCCTTCGACGTCATTGCGCGGCTGGAAGGGATAAACCGTTGCGGTATCCACCAGCTTGCCGGTGGCATCAACCACCGCGACCTTGACCCCGGTACGTACACCCGGATCAAGACCCATGGTCGCCTTTTGCCCGGCAGGGGCCGCCAGCAACAGGTCTTTCAGGTTATCGGCAAACACCTTGATGGCACCTTCTTCGGCGGAATCGCGCAACGTGCCAAACAGATCAAGCTCAATCGACAGCGACAGTTTGACGCGCCATGTCCAGCGCACAGTATCCATCAGCCATTTGTCAGCAGCACGACTTTTGTCGGCAATACCGACATGGGCGGCAATCATGACTTCGGCGCGGCCTGGCTGGCTGCGCGGACGGTCTTCGTCTTCTTTGCCAAGGGTCAGTTTCAGTTGCAGGATGTCTTCGTTGCGGCCCCGGAAAAGGGCCAGCGCACGGTGTGACGGGCAGGTTTTGATTTTTTCGGAATGCTCAAAATAGTCTGAGAACTTGGCACCTTCGGCCTGTTTGCCCTCGATCACCGACGCGGTGATTTCACCTTCATTCCATAAATGATCACGCAGTTTGGCGACAAGGTCGGCATCCTCGGCAAAACGTTCCATCAGGATCTGGCGGGCGCCATCAAGGGCGGCCTTGGTGTCTTCGATGCCTTTTTCGGCATCGACAAATTTGGCCGCCTCGGTTTCCGGATCCAGCGTCGGATCATTAAACAGGCTATCTGCCAGCGGCTCCAGCCCGGCTTCGCGCGCGATCTGGGCTTTGGTGCGGCGCTTTTTCTTGTAAGGCAGGTACAAGTCTTCAAGGCGAGTCTTGGTATCAGCCTCGTTGATCGCGGCTTCGAGTTCCGGCGTCAGCTTTTCCTGATCGCGGATGCTCTCGAGCACGGATGCGCGGCGTTCTTCAAGCTCTGTCAGATAGCGCAGGCGTTCTTCCAGCGTACGAAGTTGGGTGTCATCAAGCCCGCCAGTCTTTTCCTTGCGGTAACGGGCGATGAACGGAACGGTGGAGCCTTCATTAAGCATCTCGACGGTGGCAATGACCTGTTCCGGACGAACCGAAAGTTCTTCGGCGATACGCTGGGGAATTGGACGCATGGTTTCTCCTTGTTTTGCTCGTAAGCTTGGAATAGCGGCTTTGAGCCTGCGCGAAAAGAGCCTGTTTTTTGCAAATTTTCGCACGCGGCCACATCAGGATTCCCTGTTTGATTCCAAAGGCCTGAAATCACTTGGGTTTGTGCATGCTTTTGCCCGATGGTCAGTGGACTTGCCGATATGGGTCGCGCACGTTATTTCTTTGGGAAATGTGATTTACAGGGCCATGCCCAAAGCAGGAGAAGCCGAATGGCCGGAAAGTTCCGCGAAACCGTCATTCACGAAGTTCCCAAGGAAAAGGCAGAGCCGCAGGCGGAAGCCAATCCGGCGTCTGAGGACATTGCCGGTGCAGAAGAAGCGCCCAAGCTGTCTCAGGATGCAATCAACGCCCTGAATGAGGCGAAGGCTGCCAAGGAGGCAGCCGCCAAGGCCCGCGAGATTGGCGGACCCAAAGGTCCGGAGCCGACCCGCTTTGGCGATTGGGAAAACAAGGGCCGCTGCATCGATTTCTGATTGCTGGGTTTGAGACAGATACAAGAAAGGCCGGAGCGATATGCACCGGCCTTTCTTGTTTGGGCGATCAACGCTGTCGCAGATTATGCGCCGCGGATGGCCTTGATGTTGTTGGCATATTCAGACGGACCACCTTTGAAGGTAGCGGAGCCTGCGACCAGCACGTTCGCACCGGCTTCGATCACCTGAGGCGCGATTTCAGGGTTTACGCCGCCATCGACTTCAAGGTCGATATCGCGACCGGTCGCATTGATCATCTTGCGGATCCGCTTGATCTTTTCAAGCTGGCTTGGGATGAATTTCTGGCCGCCAAAGCCCGGGTTCACGGTCATGACCAGAACCAGGTCGACCATGTCCATGACATATTCAATCACACTTTCCGGGGTCGACGGGTTGAGCGAGACACCAGCCTTTTTGCCCAGCGACTTGATCAGCTGCAGCGAGCGGTGCAGGTGTGGGCCGGCTTCGGCGTGGATGGTGATGATATCGGAACCGGCATTGGCAAATGCCTCGATATAAGGATCGACCGGCGCGATCATCAGATGCACGTCAAACACCTTGTCGCTATGTGGGCGGAGTGCTTTGACCACGTCCGGGCCAATGGTGATGTTCGGTACATAGTGGCCATCCATCACATCGATATGGATATAGTCAGCACCCGCTTCGTCAACAGCGCGGACATCAACGCCAAGCTGGGCGAAATCGGCCGAAAGGATCGAAGGTGCGATTTTAATGTCTGACGTGGTCATGCGTCACAGGTCCTGAAGCGATATGGGATACGGGCAATTCGCGGCCTTCATACCCCAGATTGCACCCCATGTCACCCGAATGGGACTCATGGCTGCCTTGTGTGCGTCAAACTATGATCTTGTGGCTGAAAATCAGGATTTTTTGACAAGGCGGGCACAGAAAAAGCCATCCATGCCGCCAAAATCGGCCATGTGAATCGGCAGAATGCGCAATTCACCGGCGTCATTGATCGCCTCGTCCCAGCCACCAAGTTCATTCGCAGTGACGGGTTTGCGTTCATAATTTGGGTGATCGGCAAGGAAGGATTTGACCTGATGCTCGCCCTCTTCGGGTTGCAGTGAACAGGTGCAATAGATCAATTCGCCCCCGACATTCAAAAGCTTGTCGGCCTGACGCAGAAGTTTGCTTTGGATTGGTAGAAGCGATTGCATCAGCTTGTCATTCTGGCGCAGCAAAATGTCCGGATGGCGGCGAATGGTGCCGGTGGCCGAACAGGGCGCATCAAGGAGCACGGCATCAGCACGCGGTGTGTCGGGTGCCAGATCGGTGGCATCGCCAGTGACCACAGCCGCACCCAGTGACACACGTTCAAGGTTCTCGAAAACGCGTTTCAGGCGGCCTTCGGATTTATCGACCGCAATTGCACTGGCACCCAGAGATGCCAACTGCATCGTCTTGCCACCCGGTGCGGCGCACAGGTCATAGATGGTTTTGTCCTGATAGGCCGAAAACAGGGTTGCTGGGATGGCAGCGGCTGCGTCCTGCACCCACCAGTCGCCATACTTGTAACCCGGCAAATCGCGAATGCGTCGACCCGGTTCAAGTCGTACCGACCCGGTCGGCAAGACAATGCCGTCCATCTTTTCAGCCCACTCCGCCGATTGCGTGCGATCCTTGATCGACAGATCCAGCATCGCATGACCAAGGCAGGATTCGGCGATGCCCTGGGCGATTTCGGCGCCATAGGCCTTTTTCCAGGATCCGCGCAGCCATGCCGGGATGTTGAGCTGCCAGTCTTCGACACCTTCGGGCCATTCAAAGCCGTCACGCTGCAAACCACGCAGAACCGCATTCACAAGCTTCACATATTTATGCAGGCCAGCATCGCGGGTCAGGTTTACCGTGCTATCGACCGCACCGTAATCTGTTGTGTCCATAAAGAACAGTTGTGCGACACCCAGACGCAGGATGTTGGTCAGACGTGCCGCAACCCTGTCCTGTGGCGGCTGATAGCGCGGCGCAAGCACCGCATCAATTTCGCCCAGATGGCGCAGGGTGGTGCCAAGCAACTGTCGCAGGAAATTGCGATCAAGTGACGGCAGGCCATAACCATGCTTTGACAGAAGCTCGTCCAACGTCACTTCACCGCCGCGCAGTTCCTGCAGGGTCTTGAGTGCAAGCATGCGCGGATCCGGTGCCTCCGCCTGTTTGCGGGGGGCATTGCGCTGGGATGGACGGGAACGACGTTCTGCCAAAGGATATCTCCGGTTTCAGTTTATGTGCTGTAGTTAAGCCCAGCATGGCAAACTGTAAAGCATCAAGCATGGTTTTGCGCGGCATAGCTGCCTTGTGCGGCTTGGCCGGATGCATTGATCGGGTGAAAAGCCTTGCGATGGGCAATTGGTCCGGCTAATCCAGACGGATCGATCTGACGGGGACAGGGACAAGGGCGATCCAACGATGACTTTTGCAGGACTTGCGACCTTTGCAAGCATCTTTCTGGTTGGCTCCATGTTGCTGACATGGGTGGTGCTGAACTATCTGCGGTGCAAGGCAATCCTTGACATGCCCAACCACCGTTCCAGTCACGCCGTTCCGACCCCGCGCGGTGGCGGGCTTGCTGTGACACCGCTTTTGATTGTGCTGGTGGCAGGTGTTTTTGCCTTTACCGGTGTAACAGAAATCACGGATTGGTTGATGCTGGGGGCCTGTGCCGGACTCGGGTTGCTCAGTTGGCTTGATGATCGTCATGACCTGTCTGCCGCCAAACGTTTTGCTGTGCAATTTGTCGCCGTAATCATTGGCATGTTGGCGCTTGATAAACCGGTTCTTGGGGGGCTGGTGCCGATCTGGCTGGATCACGTGTTGGTGGTTTTGGCATGGGTCTGGTTTATTAATCTGTTCAATTTCATGGACGGGATTGACGGGATTACCGGTGTCGAAGCGGGTTCAATCGGCCTTGGGATTTTCGTGCTCGCGCTTTATGTGCCGCTACCGCAATTCATTGGTCTTGGTTATATCGGGCTTGGCATTCTTGCGATCATGATCGGGTTTCTGATCTGGAACTGGCATCCTGCGAAATTGTTTCTTGGTGATGTCGGGTCGGTACCGCTTGGCTTTATTCTGGGGTGGCTGTTGTTAAAGGTCGCATCCGAAGGGGCATGGGCCATCGCGCTGATTTTGCCATCCTATTATCTGTTTGATGCAACATTTACCCTGATCAAACGTGCCTTGCGGCGCGAGAAAATCTGGCAGGCGCATCGTGAACACTTCTATCAGAAAGCCGCCCAGCGCGGCTTTTCCCATGCCCGGGTGTCGGTCATGATCCTGATCAGCAACCTTGTTCTGATCGGTGTCTGTTTTGCCCAGAGTGATACGCCGGACTGGATGCGGGTGATTGCAGCACTGATTGTTGTGCTTGGTCTGGTTGGCATGATGGTGCGGATGCCTGTGCGCGGAAACGCGGAGTGATGAACACTCTTCCGATGCGGGCACTGCTTGACTTGATCGGGACAGGGCGCGAAAAGAAAGCCTTATCCGCCAGTTGCAAAGCGGGTATATCCTTATAAAAACATAAATCTGCGAGTAAGGGACCGCATGCTGCGATCGTTTCAGCGAAGCCACATCGCCTTTGTCCATGACGTCATCATGGCGGCAATCTCATTCCCGTTGGCGTTGTATCTGCGGGTCGGGGATGGTGTGGTTTACTATGCGCCGCAAAACATCCTGTTTTCGGCAGGTATCTTTACGCTGATCGCGGCTGTGTCCTTCTGGTATTTCGGGCTCTATCGCGGGATCTGGCGCTATGCGTCGCTGAATGACGTGATCCGGATTGCCAAGGCCGTCTCGGTTGCGGTGGCCGTCCTTTTCCTTGTTCTGTTTCTGACAACGCGCCTTGACTGGATGCCGCGTTCGGCGCCGATTATTCAGTGGTTTTTGCTGATGGCGCTTTTGGGTGGGTCGCGTCTGACCTATCGGATTGCCAAAGACAAATCAACGGCGCGCGCACTGGTGCGCCAAGGGACGTCACGTTTGCCGGTTCTGTTGATCGGGGCGGGCGATGAGGCCGAGGCCTTTATCCGTGAAACCGAACGATCTGCTGATACGCCATTCAAGGTGATCGGCATTGTTTCCCTGACTCAGGGGCGTGTCGGGCGTAACATGCACGGTGTTGATGTTCTGGCGACGGTTGATCAGCTCGAAGATGTAATTTCGAAATTGCAAAAGGGCAGGTACGGTTTGCCACGGCGGCTGGTTCTGAGCGGGGATGCGCTTCGCCATGAAGACAACGCCAACTGGGTCGAGATCGCTGATCGCTATGGCATGACGCTGGCGCGTTTGCCCAAGCTGGGTGATCTGCGTGAAGGCCTTGCTGATCCGCTGCAAATTCGCCCGGTCGCGATTGAAGATCTGCTGGGCCGTCCTCAGGCGCGGCTGGATCGAGATCGTGTGCGCGAAATGATTTCCGGCAAACGTGTGCTGGTCACGGGTGCGGGCGGATCAATCGGCTCGGAACTGGTGCGGCAGATCGCATCCTATGACCCAAGCAGCCTGACCTTGCTGGATGCCGGGGAGTTTCAGCTTTACGCCATCGACATGGAAATGGCGGAAAAGCACCCGGATATTCCGCGCGACAGTATTCTTGGCGATGTGCGCGATCAAACCCGGATCGGTCAGGTGTTTGATCGCTACAAACCCGAAATCGTGTTCCATGCGGCGGCGTATAAGCATGTGCCGCTGGTTGAGCACAACCCCAACGAAGGCATTCTGACCAATACGCTGGGCACACGGAATGTGGCTGAGGCCTGCCGTGCGGCCGGTGTCGGCACGATGGTTCTGATTTCAACCGACAAGGCGGTGAACCCGGCCAACGTCATGGGCGCATCAAAACGCCTGGCGGAATGTTATTGTCAGGCGCTGGAAACCTTGCCACTTGACCAGCGCGGATCGACCCGGTTTGTGACTGTGCGCTTTGGCAACGTTCTGGGTTCTACCGGGTCTGTGGTGCCGTTGTTCAAGCGCCAGCTTGAGGCGGGCGGACCGCTGACTGTCACGCATGAAGGCATTACCCGATACTTCATGACCATTGCCGAGGCGGTGGAGCTTGTTCTGCAATCAGCGGAACTCGGACGTCACGGGGTGACCGAAGGCGGAAAGATTTTCGTCCTTGATATGGGCCGCCCGGTTAAGATCGTTGATCTGGCGCGACAGATGATCCTGCTGTCTGGCTTGCAGCCGGACAAGGATGTGGAAATCAAGGTGACCGGCTTGCGTCCGGGTGAAAAGCTTTATGAAGAGCTTTTCCATGACTCAGAACCGCCTGTTCCGACCGAAACCGACGGGGTGCTCTTGGCGGCGCCGCGTGTGGTAGATTACAGCCTGATCAAGCAGGTTTTTGATGCATTGGAAGACAGTGCAACCAACCGTAACACGACAAAAACGCTGGAGCTGATCAGCCAGTTGGTGCCGGAATTCCAACCGCCGGAGATCGGTGTGAAGTCGATTTTTGCTGACAGGAATGACAGCGAAACCGAGACGGCCTCTTAGGGTTTCTTGTCGCTCCACTGGAAATCGACCCTGCTCGACCCATTTCCATTCTTCGTTTCAGAGGTTTTCACGTTCATTCTTTGACGGAATGAATTCGTGCAAAATTGTCGTTTGTCATGCCCGAAAGCGGGCCATATTTTGCCATCCTGATGATGAATGGGAATGACCCTGCCCGGCAAGGACATTCCATCGGTTCACTATGATCCCGTCTTTTGGAGGCCCCATGTCGACAGACGCCTTAGTCCATCCTGATGAAATCCGTTTGATGTTTTCAAGCGCGATGTCTGACTTGTATCGCAGCGAAGTGCCGCAATACGGCACGCTGATGGAACTGGTTTCCGAGATCAATCAGAGCAAACTTGAAGCCGAAACCGAACTTGCCGATAGCCTTGCACATAACAGCGAGCTTGAGCGTATCGACCTTGAACGCCACGGTGCGATCCGGCTCGGTAAACCAGAAGAACTGTTTAACATGCGCCGCTTGTTTGCCGTTATGGGTATGCATCCGGTGGGCTATTATGATTTGTCTGTTGCTGGTGTGCCGGTGCATTCAACCGCATTTCGCCCGATTGACGAGGAAGCGCTTAAACGCAATCCGTTCCGTGTCTTCACGTCTCTTTTGCGTCTGGAGCTGATCGAAGACGAAGATCTGCGAAGCCAAGCCGAAGGCATTCTGGCACAGCGTGACATCTTCACCGCGGATGCCATTAAACTGATTTATCTGGCAGAGAAAAACGGCGGTCTGACCCGAACGCAGGCAGAACAGTTCGTTGCCGAGGCATTGGAGACCTTCCGTTGGCATAGCGATGCGACCGTAACGCTTGAAACCTATCAGAAACTTCATGACGCCCATCGCCTGATTGCCGATGTGGTCTGCTTCAAGGGGCCGCATATCAACCACCTGACACCGCGCACCCTGGATATCGATGCCGTGCAGCAGAACATGCCCAAGCGTGGCATCACGCCAAAGGCAATTGTTGAAGGGCCACCTGCACGGTCCTGTCCGATCCTGTTGCGCCAGACCAGCTTCAAGGCACTTGAAGAACGGGTGAACTTTATCGGTGGTCGCCGTGATGAAACGGTCGGAACCCATACCGCCCGGTTTGGCGAGATCGAACAGCGCGGCATCGCCCTGACCGCCGAGGGGCGCAAGCTTTATGATACGTTGCTGGCCGCGACTCGCCATGCTGTGCAAATCAATGCGGGCGGCTCCAACGCACGCGATTATGAAGCCGAACTGGCTGAACGCTTTCGCGCCTTCCCGGATGACTATGAAACCCTGCGTGTCGAAAAACTGGCTTTCTTCCGCTACAGCCCGACCAAGGCAGGTTTGAACGCGGCTAAGAAAGAGGATCTGGCGGGGTCGATCAACGCATTGGTCGATCAGGGATATCTGCGTGCCGATCCAATCATCTACGAGGATTTCCTGCCGGTCAGTGCGGCTGGGATTTTCCAGTCCAATCTTGGCAGTGACGAGCAGAAAAACTATTCCGAACAGTCCAACCAAAAGGTATTCGAAGACTCTCTTGGGGCACCGGTTGGTGATGAACTCGACCTGTATGCCGGGCTTGAGCAAGACTCGCTAAACACAGCGCTTGAGGCACTCGGTATACGCAAAAACGTAGCCTGACTGTCAGCTGGGTAATATCTGGGCGAGGTGGCCGTAATGTCACCGCCGCTTTGCGTTACAGGTGGATCGGCGTCAACACACCTGGAAACCCGCCATGCAAGAATCGGGGTCCACATTTTGCGTCGCACATGCTAAAGCTCCGCGCGAAACATGGTTCGGACTCATTGATCATGTGTCGGCCCGGATCGGACGCATCTGTTTCCAATCCCGTTTAAAGGCCGGTTTGCCCGCACACTTTCATTTCGCATGCACGAGCAGCCATGCGCATTCCTGATTTTGTGGGCCGATATATCATCAATGGGTCCGCAACCTTCATCACATTGATGCATGAAAGCGAACCCAATGACTGCTCGTATTGCGCGCGCGCTTATTTCCGTTTCCGACAAGACCGGTCTGGTCGAATTTGCCAAATCCCTCCACGCACAGGGTGTTGAAATCCTCTCAACCGGTGGCTCTGCCAAGGCGATTGAAGCCGCTGGCGTGCCGGTCAAAGAAGTTGCCGATCACACCGGTTTTCCCGAAATTATGGACGGTCGCGTCAAGACTCTTCATCCGAAGATTCACGGCGGCCTTCTGGGCCGCCGTTCTCTTTCCAGCCATATGCAGGCGATGGAAGATAACGACATTTCCCCGATCGATCTGGTTTGTGTGAACCTGTATCCGTTCGAGGAAACCGTTGCAAAAGGTGCCGATTTCGATACCTGCATCGAAAATATCGATATCGGCGGGCCAAGCATGATCCGCTCTGCGGCCAAGAACCATGAGTCGGTGACAGTGGTTGTTGATCCGTCCGATTATGACCGCGTCGTTGCCGAGATGAATGACAATAGTGGTGCCACCACCGCTGAAACCCGCCGTGTTCTGGCTGCAAAGGCCTTTGCCCGCACGGGTGCTTATGACTCGGCGATTTCAAGCTGGTTTGCCGGTGAACTTGGTGAAACCTTCCCGCAACGTTTGAATGTTTCGAGCGAACTGAAACAGACGCTGCGTTACGGCGAAAACCCGCATCAGCAGGCAGCGTTCTATACCAACGGCAAGAACCGTCCCGGTGTGGCCACCGCGACCCAGCTGCAGGGCAAGGAACTGTCGTTTAATAATCTGAACGACACCGACGCCGCGTTCGAGCTGGTGTCCGAGTTCGATGAAAAGCCGGCAGTTGCGATCATCAAACACGCCAATCCATGTGGCGTTGCCGAAGGTGAAAGCCTGATTGAAGCCTATAACAAGGCGCTTTCTTGTGATCCGGTATCGGCGTTTGGTGGCATCATCGCTGTCAACCGTACGCTTGATAAACAAACGGCCGAAGAAATCGCCAAACTGTTTGCCGAAGTCGTCATCTGTCCGGATGCCGATGACGCCGCCAAGGAAGTTCTGGCTGCAAAGAAAAACCTGCGTCTTCTGGTCACCGGTGGTATGGCCGATCCGGCAGGCGAAGACATGACGCTGCGTTCGCTGGCGGGCGGTTACCTGCTTCAGAACCGTGATGCCGGTCGCGTCAAACGCGACGAGCTGAAAGTTGTGACCAAGCGCAAGCCGTCCGAGGCAGAGCTTGATGATCTTCTGTTTGCTTTCCGCGTTGGCAAGCACGTCAAATCAAATGCCATTGTCTATGTCAAAGACGGCAAGACTGTTGGTATCGGTGCTGGTCAGATGAGCCGTGTTGACAGCTCGCGCATTGCGGCATGGAAAGCGGAAGAAGCTGGCAAGAATGCCGGCGAAAGCGATCTGCGCACGCAGGGATCAGTGGTATCGTCGGACGCGTTCTTCCCGTTTGCCGATGGTCTTTTGGCCGCGGTCAAGGCGGGTGCGACCGCAGTGATCCAGCCCGGTGGTTCCATGCGTGACGAAGAAGTCATCGCCGCAGCTGATGAAAATGACATCGCCATGGTCTTTACCGGCATGCGTCATTTCCGCCACTAGGCGCTTCGGGCCTTAAAAGCAAAACCCCGCAAGGATGTGCCTTGCGGGGTTTTTTGTTGGTTGGGTCAGAACGGAAAATCAGGCCTTAATGGTTGCCTTGCCGTCTTTGGTGTCATCGTTTGTCGGACCGACTTTGGCTTTGTCCGTTTCTGTATCCTGATCAATAACGACGCCGGTTTGTGCAATCGCAGATGGTTTTGCGGTGTCCGGTTTTGCGGTTTCCTTGGTGGCATCGCCCTGATGAACGCGAAGCGGTGCCCGCCATTCAACGCTGCCAAACGAATGACAGGACGGGCAGGAAACAACCCAGCGGTCAGTTTCAGCGCCGCAGGCCCCGCAACGCCAATCCGGATCAGGATTGGCATGGCTTGCCTTGATCAGCAATTCACGCGCCTTTGCACCGTCCTGATTTTCACGCAACTCAAGATCGGCCAGAAGGCGGTAATGACGCGCTTCGGCCTTTGTTGCCATGGCCTTTTCAATATTGCTGCGTGCAATGCCCCAAAGATCGGCTTCAAGGGCAGCTTCGGCCAGGACGATCTGGCTTTCAACATGACCGGGGTTGTTGGCAACCAGCTTTTCAACTGATTTGACCTGTGCCAACGGATCACCCGTCAGGGATTCTCGGAAAATAGCCCCCAGCGCCGCGGACGGGGCGGTGCGCCAGCTTTGCATCACGACATCGCGTGCCTTGCTATCCTGTTTCAGATCACGATAAAGCCCGGCCAGAAGCACTGCAGCGCCGGTGAAGTCGCCCGCAGAGTTGAGCGCTTTGCGCAGAAGCTTGATGGCCTCGGCATTTTCACCGGCGGCGATGGCGTCTTCTGCCTTTGCCGTGATCAGAAGGGCGCGGCGATGGGTGAGTTCTTCCTCGCTAAAGACGGATGCTTTCTGCGCATCAACCAACAGGCTAAGCGCCCTGTCCCAGCGTTTGGAGGTCAGCAGCAAGTCAAACAGTGTCACTATGACAGCCGGATTGCGTGGACGCAGCCGGTGTGCCCGTTCAGCATAATCAAGCGCAGAGTCGCGATCATCGGCTTTCAGGGAAAGCTGTAACAGACCACGAAGCCCAAAGAACGCAGAGTCGGGCTTCTCGAGCATCGCCTCAAACTGACGCTTGGCGGCATCATTGTTGCCATCAAGCTCTGCGGCTTGTGCGGTTAAAAGCCGGGTCAGTGTGTCATCCTCAAGATAACGGTCCACAGCTCTTGTATGGCGGAGTGCCTGACGCACATCACCTGATGCCAATTCCAGCAACCCCATGGTCAGGGCCTGCTGGCCTTTTTTGCGGCGTCGGCTGCCCAACAGGCGGCCGAGCCAGCCTGGCGAATTGGCAATGATGGTCCAGCCACGCCACAGCAAGACCAGAACGGCCGTCAGCGCCAACAAGCCAAGCGCAACCATGCCGATTGACCCGTCAAAGCGATATCCCAGCCAGACAATTGTCATGCGGCCCGGATTATCGGCAAACCAGACGGTGCAGAAAACCAGTGCGGCGGTGATCAGGATAAAGATCAGAAGGCGGATCATTGGCTACCCTCCGGACCGGTACTGGTCAGAATGCTGATTGCATGTGAGCTCAGTGTAGCGATCGCGTCATTCAGGGTCTGGCGATTTTCGGCAGCCTGAAGCCAGTCACTGACGGCGGCAGCAGCATGATCGCCTTCGATCCCTTGAAGGGCCTCAACGGCGGCATCAAGGTCATCTTGTGCCAAGGCGTTCTCTGCCAGAACCAAGCGACCTTCAAGCGACTCTTCGCCCGCTGTATCCACACGCCGGATCGGAACCAGCTTCTTGATGTTTGCCCAGGTCGCATCAAGGACACTTCCAGAATGATCATCGGTGGCAGCCGCGACGGCTTCCTGTGCCATCGCCGGGAAGGACTGGCGTAGTTTTTCAAGCGTCGGTGCGCCTTGTTCGGCCAATGGTTTCAGGGTTGCGATCTGTTGCGCAATGACTTCGTCGTCGCCTGCACTGCGTTCAAGCTGGTTCAAAGCAATCACAAATGGTCCGCCCCGCTGAAGGGCATCACGTAGGATGGTCACGGCCATGACAATTGCCTGACCGCGGCTTTCAACCCGCAGGCCGCTGGTCGCACGGATTTCTTCTTCCATGGTCGACAGGCGCGCAGACAGTTCGCGCATTTCATTGGCGACACCGGCCAGTTCGCTCTCGACCCGTGCCAGTTCCTCGATCGGGGCGGTACGGGTTTCGATTTCTGCCATGCGGCGTGCAACCGTGTTGTTCAGCGTGTCGCCACGTTCGTTATTCAGGCGTTCACGAAGCGCATCAATCGTACCTTCCAGACGCGACAGGCGTTCGGTCAGATCGGGATCAATTACAACAGCCCCATCCGGGATGGGGTCGGCATTTGCTGTTGATGCACTGTTTTCACCCGCACTTGGCAGCATGTCTTCGGTTGCGAGTGCGCCATCATCCTTCTCGGCCATTCCGGCATCTTCGCTGGGGTCTGGAAGAGTTCCACCATCCGAAGAGCTGGTATCAGCCGGGGTGTTTGTAACGGCAACTTCGGTGCCGGACGTTACATCCGGGCCAACGCCCTCTGGCGCGATTTCAGCAAGAATTTCGCCAGGAATATACTGTGCCAGAACCGGTTCGGCATCGCGCCACCAGATGGCACGCGTCAGCCAACCAGCAGCCAAGGCGCCGACAATGATGATCACGAAAAGGAACAGAGCTTTTCCACCGCCGCCGCTTTTGCTTTTGGGTGCAGTGCCTGGCTTGGGCGAGGCGGCCTTTGCTCCATCTACGGGTTTGGTGTTTTTGGAGTCGGGTTTCGAGGTGCCGCCTGTCGGTGCACCAGCATTGTCTGTGGTTTTGCCCGCAGCGCTGCTGTCTTTGGTCGTGCCGGTTGCACCAGCCTTGCCCGTTCCGGCGTTTGGCACGCTGGACTTTGGCGCAGACCCTGTCTCGGCCTTTTTGCTGGTCGAGTTCGCATTGCCCTTGCTATCAACGGAAATGGTTTCGGACGATTCTTTTTTATCGGCCGAATTTGCGGAAGCATTGGTTTTTGGCGTTTCTGGTGTTTTCACGATCAGACCATTGCAGTTTGCGGTTATTCCCTAAACGGCGTTAGGCGCTGGAAGCCATCACGACAGGGACCCTAGCTCGGAAAGAAGGTATTCTTGTGTCGGTTGTGATGCAACGCGCGTTCTATGCCATGTAAGGTCGGATATCTTCGATTGCACCGCCGGACTCAGGCAAATTGCGCTCGTTTTTGACAAGTCTCTCTCCAGCTTATAGCTGCGCACAAGCTTAACAAAGGTTTCCGCAGTGCGGGGAGAGAAAAATAAAATAGCATCAATATGATGGTTGCGCAGGGCTTCGAGGACGTGTTGCGGAAGCGTGCTGCTTTCACGCGCCTCGTAAACGGTTTGGCGGTCTATCTGATAGCTGTCAGCCAAAAGCATTTGACCAAGATCACCGGCTGTCTTGCGTGCCGCCGGATGGAACAATGACCCGCGCCGGGGATCAACCATTTTGCGAATCAATGCGGCCAGATCATGGATGTCCCCATTGGCCGAATGAACATCACCAAAGCCAAATGCACGGCATGTACGCGCCGTGGCGTCACCAACACAATATGCCGGAAGGGACCGGTCATCGGTCAGCTTGACAAAGGCCCGTACACCGTTTGCGGATGTAAAGATCACGGCTTGATAGACAGTCATATCAAGCGGCTGAACCGGTGCAGGGAACGCAATATTCAGCATTGGCGCAGACAGGTGGCGGAAGCCGCGCTCGTCAAGCGCGGCCAAAAGATCGGCAGAGTCGGTATCGGGCCGGGTATTCAGTACCAAGGGTCCCATCTGCGTCCCTGTCTGTTGCCAAATCAGGCGGAAATGAAATCTGGACCGCCACGCTGTTTAAGTTCTTCACCGGCATCTGTGCCCGCGGTGCTTGCTGTTTCCAAATCCGGTTTGGCAATCATTCGTTCGGTATCAAGACGTTCGCTGCCATCAGGACGTACGATCGATACACGCAGCCGCAGGCTGCCATCGTCCTGAAATTCGGCCAGTGCAGCAATCGGGGTGCGGCATGATCCATCAAGTGCCTTAAGGGCTGCGCGTTCGGCTGCCACACGAATGGCAGAAGTTTCGCAATGAAGCACGGCAAGCCATTCTTTGCTCTGCGTATCGCTTTCGCGAATGGTAATCCCGATTGCACCTTGTGCAACAGCGGGGAGCATTTCGTCTTCGGATATCGGGGCGGTGGCGATTTCGGGCTGTCCCAGACGATTCAGGCCAGCCATTGCCAGAAGCGTTGCATCAACTTGTTCTTCGCTGAGTTTGCGCAAACGGGTCTGCACATTCCCGCGGAAGGTGATGACCTTGAGGTCAGGAAACTTGTTCAAGATCATGGCTTGGCGACGAAGGGATGCCGATCCGATTACGGACCCGGCAGGCATTTCCGCAAAGCTTTTGTATTTCAGTGAAATAAACGCATCGCGGACATCTTCGCGTGGTAGAATAGTCGGCAGGATCATGCCGTCCGGCAGAACCGTTGGGACATCCTTCATGCTGTGGACAGCAAGGTCGATCTCTCCGCCCAGAAGCGCGTCATCGATTTCCTTGGTGAACAGTCCTTTGCCACCGATTTCAGAAAGGGCACGGTCAAGAATCTTGTCGCCAGTGGTGGTGATCACGGTGATGGCGATTGCACCTTCCTCGGCAAGTTCCGGGTGGGCGTTTGCAAGTTTGTCACGGACCTCATGCGCCTGCGCCAGAGCGAGGGGCGAACCACGGGTACCAATGCGAAGTTTTGCTGTATCTGTCATGGGTGAAGTCTTAGTCTTAAAACTGTTTAAAAACAAGGTCTGCGGGCAGGGTTCTGCCCCTGTTAAGAGGTGTGGATTTTCGGTGATTGTAACGGCTCGAATTTGTGCGGCATTGATTTAAGTCGCGGGTCAAAAACTTCGTGCCCTTCGCGAAACGCGATAACTGCATATGGCAGTTGCGTAGCACAGGGGTGGAAAGCACGGAAACTTTCGGCTACATCATCGCCACGCCTATCATTGGATTCCGATTGCCGCAAATGGCGGCAGAGCTGGCTAAACGGATCAGGATCATGATCGTTCTGGGTATCGAAACAAGCTGTGATGAAACGGCCGCTGCTGTTGTGAATGACAAGCGCGAAATTCTGGCAAACCGTGTTTTGTCCCAGCTTGATGACCATCGCCCTTATGGCGGAGTTGTGCCTGAAATCGCAGCGCGCGCCCATCTTGAACATCTTGACCGTCTTGTCGCCGAGGCCATGGACGATGCCGGTGTGGGTTTTGACGACCTTGACGCCGTAGCCTGCACGGGTGGTCCGGGACTGATCGGTGGTGTGATGGTGGGTACGATGACCGCCAAGGCGATTGCCTTTGCCGCCCAAAAGCCGTTTCTTGCTGTCAATCACCTTGAAGGTCACGCATTGACCGTGCGCCTTACCGATGATGTCGCCTTTCCCTATCTGCTTTTATTGGTGTCAGGTGGGCATTGTCAGGTTCTGATTGTCGAGGGTGTCGGCAAATACAAGCGTATCGGAACAACCATTGATGACGCGGTCGGTGAGGCTTTTGACAAAACGGCCAAGATGATGGGGCTTGGTTATCCCGGTGGTCCGGCGCTTGAAAAGATTGCGGCCAAGGGCGACCCGAACCGGTTTGGACTGCCGCGCCCGTTACGTGGGCGTCCGGGTTGCGATTTTTCCTTCTCGGGGCTCAAGACCGCCGTTCGGACTTATCTGGACGGCTTCCCGGTCGAACAGCAGACGGAAGAAGTCAAAGCCGACCTTGCCGCATCCTTCCAGCGTGCGGTGGGTGATACCCTGATTGACCGGGCGCGCAATGCGGTGTTTGAATTCATGCGCGATCATCCGGGTGGCAAAACGCTGGTGCTTGCTGGCGGGGTTGCAGCGAATAAATATCTGCGCACCCGTCTGGTGGAGCTGACCGATCAGGCGGGTATGGAACTGGTTGCGCCACCGCTTAATCTTTGCACCGATAACGCAGCCATGATTGCATGGGCCGGGCTGGAACGTTTCCGCCTTGGGGAACGCGATGATCTTGATTTCAAACCGCGCCCGCGTTGGCCGCTCGATCCCGAAGCACCCAAACGTCCCGGTGCCGGGGTAAAGGCGTAAGGCCAAACTGACCTCGTTTGACGTATTTTCCGATCCTTAAGACAACTTCACTTTTGCCGGATACAGATCATGAAAAAGCGCATTACAGTTGTGGGTGGCGGTGCCTGGGGGACGGCCTTGGCTGTGCAGGCTGTTCGGGCCGGTGAAGATGTTGAACTGATCTTGCGTAACGAAGATCTGGCGGACCAAATCAATACCAAGGGTGAAAATGATCTTTATCTGCCCGGGATCGAATTGCCCCGGGAGCTTCGTGCAACCACCCACTATGAAGGATTGCGCGACTCTGATGCGGTTTTGCTGGTCACCCCCGCCCAACATTTGCGCGAAACCCTGACCAAATTGTCCTCGCATTGGCCAGATACGCTTCCGGCAGTAATTTGTAGCAAGGGCATTGAAAAGGAAACCGGCGCGCTGATGGCGCAGGTGGTTTCGGAAACCCTTGGCAATGTGCCGGTCGCGGTTTTGTCAGGGCCGACATTCGCACAGGAAGTCGCGGTCGGCCTGCCCGCTGCGATCACGCTGGCCTGTGAGGATCGCGTGCTTGGCAAACAGTTGGTCGAGTTGATCGGGACGCCGGAATTTCGACCCTATTTCAGCACGGATGTGGCCGGTGTTGAAGTCGCGGGTGCGATCAAGAACGTGCTGGCGATTGCCAGTGGTGTGGTGGCCGGCTTGCAACTGGGTGATAACGCGCGGGCTGCATTGATCACCCGCGGTATTGCCGAAATGTCGCGTCTGGCCGTTGCCATGGGCGGTCGGGTTGAAACCATGATGGGCCTGGCTGGTCTTGGTGATTTGACGCTGACCTGTACCGGGACGCTTTCACGCAATTACACCTTTGGCGTCGCGCTGGGCGAAGGTCGCAAGGCAGAGGACATTCTGGCCGAGCGCCGGTCGGTGACCGAAGGCGTGCACACCGCGGCATCAATCACAGCTGTTGCCAGCAAATATGGTGTGGAAATGCCGATCTGTGCGGCAGTTGATCAGGTTGCCAATCATGATGCCGATCTCCGCAGTACGATTAACGCCCTGTTGCAACGTCCTTTCCGTGACGAACTTGAAAACGCCGACTAGATCCTGTCATCACGGTTTTGTGCGGCTTTCTTCGACTTGAGAATACGCGGGGCTTCTGTCAATTTAGGGGTATTGTTCCCATAAAAAAGCAGGAAACCGTTCATGCATTTCTATATTCGTTGCGTTGACAAGCCCGGCCATCTTGATGTGCGCAAGGCCAATCGCGAAGACCATCTGGCTTATATCAAGGGCGGTTTTGCGGATCGTATTGTTGCTGCGGGCCCGACTCTCGATCCTGATATGGAAGGTATGAATGGCTCTGTCTTTATCATCGAGTTTGATGCCATCGAAGACGCCCGCGAATTTGCAGCCAATGATCCTTATGCCAAGGCTGGCCTGTTCGAATCCGTTGTCATCCGCCCGTTCAAGAAGGTCTTCTGAGCCATGGCATATTGGCTGGTCAAAACCGAACCGGGAAGCTGGTCGTGGGACGATCAGGTCAAGAAGGGTGTGGAAGGCTGGGATGGTGTGCGGAACCATCAGGCGGCCAAGAACCTGCGTGCGATGAAAATCGGCGACAAGGCGTTCTTTTATCATTCGGTGAACGAGAAACGCATTGTCGGGATTGTCGAGGTGGTCCGCGAATACTACCCGGATCCGACCGATGAAAAGGGCAAGTTTGTTCAGGTTGATTTCGAAACGGTCAAGCCGCTGAAAACACCAGTGAGTCTTGCTGATATCAAAGCTGATCCGCGCTTTGCCGATCTTGCCTTGCTCAAGCAATCGCGTCTGTCGGTCATGCCAATTGATGACGCGTCCTGGGCTGCGATTTGCGAGATGGGCGGGGTCAAACCATGAGCGATCTTCCTGCAGCGGGAACGGTCCTTTGCGCGCTTGGCGATCTTGATGCAACGGGTGCAAAGGGTCTTAATCTTGGCGGTACAGGCATTTTTGTCGTGCGCAGTGGTGACGACGTCTTTGGCTATATCAACAGCTGCCCGCATATCGGTGTGCCACTGGATATGGAACCGGACGAATTCATCAGCGACTTTGGTGATGAAATCATCTGTTCGACCCATGGTGCACGTTTTCGGATCGAGGACGGCGAATGCGTTTCCGGTCCGTGCGCTGGTGACATGCTTGAACCGGTTGCGGTGAAAATAAAGGACGATCAGGTCATTCTGGCCTGATCGTCTATTGCCACATCGAATTTACGCAAAGACGGCGCGTTAACGCACCGTCTTTGCGATCACCTCATCAATATGTTTTGTGATGACATCAAGCTGATCAGGCTCTGACAGGCGATGATCCCCGGTCTTGATCAAATCTACCCGAACGTCTTCAGTTGCCAGTGCCTCGGTCAGGCGGAGCGCTGTTTGCCAGGGCACATCAGGGTCCTGCATGCCCTGAACCAGCCGGACCGGGCATTGGAGATCAATCGGCTTGCGCAGCAAAAGCTGGCTGCGGCCATCCTCAATCAGATCTTTGGTAATCGTGTACGGATCATCACCATATTCGGTCGGTTCAATCAGCGCGCCTTCATCCATAATTGTCTTTTTCTGATCTTCACTGAACTGCGCCCACATCAGGTCTTCTGTAAAGTCGGGTGCAGCGGCGATGCCGACAAGTCCGGCGACACGTTCCTTGCGCGCAAGGGCTGCCAAAAGCATGATCCAGCCACCCATCGAGGAGCCGACAAGAATCTGCGGACCGGAGGTGATTTCATCAAGAACAGCAACTGCATCGCTGGTCCATTTGCCGATTGTGCCATCTGCAAATTTGCCCGACGATTGTCCGTGACCGGAATAGTCAAAGCGGGTATAAGCCACTCCCTGCCGAGTGCAGTGCGCCTCAAGATGAGTGGCCTTGGTTCCTGTCATGTCTGACATGAAACCACCAAGAAACATCACGCCAGGTGCATTTGGCGTCTCTGGGCTAGATTGCTTGCCCGGCACGTGATGGTATGCGATTTTTGATCCATCTGGCCGGTTGAGAAATTTCGGCTTTTGGGGCTGTGGCGTCGGCAGATCATGTGTCATCCGAGGCAATTGTCCTTGGGTGTTGGTGGTTGGAGTTGCATGAGCGCGTCAGAAGTAATGACAGATACAGTCTATCGATCAGAGCCCCAAGCGCAAGGCGGGGACTACCGACCTGCCGTTATTTTACAGGTACTTCCTGAACTGGATGCCGGTGGTGTCGAGCGTGGTACTGTCGATATTGCGCGTGCCATTGTCGATGGTGGTGGCAAGGCGCTGGTTGCATCACAAGGTGGTCGACTGGAACGCGAACTTTCTCGCTTTGGCGCGCAACACATCACCCTTCCGCTGAAATCAAAGAATATTTTGACCATGCGCAAGAATATTGATGCGCTCGTCAAACTAATCCGTGAAGAGGGTGTCGATATCATTCACGCCCGTTCGCGTGCGCCGGCCTGGAGTGCCTATTTTGCGGCGCGCAAGACGGGTATCCCGTTTGTGACGACCTTCCACGGGACCTACTCCGGATACACCAACCCGTTCAAGCGACGCTATAATGCGATCATGACCATGGGTGATCAGGTGATCGCGATCTCCAAGCACATCGCAAATCACATCAACAAATACTACAAGGTTGAACCAGATCGCCTGAATATCGTGCCGCGCGGTACCAACGTGGACCTGTTCAATCCGGAAAATGTAAGTCAGGAGCGCCTGATTGCACTTTCCAACCAGTGGCGTCTTGATGGCGAAGAATATGTCATCATGCTTCCGGGGCGTATCACCCGTTGGAAGGGGCATGGTTTCCTGATCCGTGCGTTACCGGCGGTTCTTAAGGAGCTCGGTCATCGCAAGGTGCGATGCCTGATTGTCGGCTCTGATCAGGGCCGTACCGGGTATCGTGAGGAAATTCTCCAAATCACACGCAAGCTGGGTTTGGAAGATGTGGTTCATATCGTTGATCACTGCAACGATATGCCAGCGGCTTATATGCTGGCGGATGTTGTTGCATGCCCATCTACCGAACCAGAAGCTTTTGGTCGTATTCCTTCTGAAGCACAGGCCATGGGGCGCCCGGTTGTGTCAACCGCACATGGTGGGGCGATGGAGACAGTTCTCCCCGGTGAGACCGGCTGGTTGGTGAGTCCGAACGAGGTTGATCAGCTCTCACGTGCGCTCATTCAGGTCTTGAATTTGACGCCGGAAAAACGGGCAAAACTCGCAACCAAGGGACGTAATCACGTGATTGCGGAGTTCTCATTAGAGCAAATGGCCGAACGTACGCTCAATGTCTACGCCAAGGCACTCAAACGGGTGACCAGGAACGCTGCATGATTAATAAGCAAACGGAGAATGTCGCCACAGAATCCCAAGGTTCTGACACGCGTGAGCGCATTCTGGTCATTAAGCTGTCGGCACTGGGCGATGTTGTTCTTGCAATGGGGCCGTTTGCAGCCATTCGTGCCGCCCATCCTGATGCGCACATTACTGTCCTTACCACAAAGCCTTATGTCGATCTGATGAAGGCGAGTGGATTTTTCGATTCAATTGCCATAGACCGCCGCCCGAAGCTCACCCAGGTGCGTGAAGTTCTGGCTCTCCGGCGTTTCCTCAAGAATGGCCGATTTGATAGGGTCTATGATCTTCAAACGTCAGACCGGACAGGGTTCTATTTCAAGCTGTTCTGGCCTGGGCCGAAGCCGGAATGGTCCGGCATTGCCAGAGGATGTTCACATCCTCATGCCAACCCGGCGCGCGATACCATGCACACGATTGATCGTGTGGCCGAACAGCTTGCAGATGCAGGTATCAAGGAGGTTCCGGCCCCGTTTCTTTCCGGGCCGGACATTGATCTGGAGCGTTTTGGTGTTAGAAGCCCGTTTGTCCTGATTTGTCCGGGCGGAGCGCCGCATCGCCCCGCGAAACGTTGGCCAGCCGAGCGCTTCGGATTACTGGCCAAGAAATTGGCAGACTACCGATTGACTCCGGTTCTGATTGGCACAGCAAGCGAAGCGGATGTACTGAACCGGATTGACCAGATGTGCCCAAAGGCCCGAAATCTCATGGGGCGGACAGGGTTTCTTGATATTGCATCGCTTGCCGCGCGCTCGGTTCTGGCAATTGGCAATGACACGGGACCGATGCATATTGCCGCGGCGGCCGGTGCACCGTCAGTCGTTCTGTTTTCGCGCGAGTCTGATCCAAAACTCAGTGCGCCACGCGGTCATGGTCCAAATGCCGTCAGTATCGTGCGTGAAAACGATCTGCGCCAACTCACGGTGAAACGGGTGATGGACGTCATTCGCGAACGCCTTGATCTGGTGGACTAGGATTTTGGACATTTCCCCAATTTGTTAGTCCCGGACAAAGGCGCGGAAAATAGGGCTTTGAGGCGACTGGAATTGCCTAAAAACATTGCTTTCTGAACGCACGTGGATATGCTAGGTGAGGTCTCAAGGAAAACACCTCGTAAGTTCCGGGTGTGCTTTCCTGTTTCTGTTTCTGACCGATTTGTTTGATGACCATAGGAGATTATCCATAGCACGACCACGCAAACCGATGCAGCCGACCAAGGAAGGTCCGCGCGTCAATGAGGATATCAAAGCCCGTTCCATCTGTGTTGTTGACGCTGAAGGCAATATGTCCGACCCGATAACGGTGCGTGAAGGCATTGAAATGGCAGCCGAAGTGGGGCTCGACCTTGTCGAAGTCGCTCCCAATGCCGAGCCGCCAGTGTGCAAGCTGATTGATTACGGCAAGTTCAAATACGAACAAAGCAAGAAGCAGAACGAGGCCAAAAAGAAACAGAAGGTTATCGAGGTCAAGGAGATCAAACTCCGCCCGAACATCGATATCCACGACTACAACGTCAAACTGCGTGCCGCGCAGAAGTTTCTTGGCGGTGGAGACAAGGTGAAAGTCACGTTGCGTTTCCGCGGACGTGAGATGGCTCACCAGGACCTTGGTCTTGGCATGCTGCAGCGCTTTTCGGGGGATCTTGAAGAACTCGCAAAGCCTGAAATGATGCCAAAGATGGAAGGCCGTGTTATGATTATGGTACTGGCGCCGCGTTAAGACGCGGCGTTTTGCCTTTTTACCCTGAGGTTCAAGCCAAAGAGGGAATGCCATGCCAGCTGGAAATGATCTGCTGATCGTTGGTGTCGATGATGACCCCAAGAGCTTGGTTCTTCTGAAACGAATCGTTGAAAGCGGCGGTTTCACGTTTCAGGGCGTTTCCTCTGGCAAGGACCTTCTCAAGCTTCTCAAGACAAAACGTCCGCGTATCATCCTGATGGATATCATGATGCCCGACATGAACGGGTTTGAGACGGCAATTAATGTTCGCACCCATTTTCCCAACCTTGCCTGTGCCATTATCTATGTCACTGCCCGGCAGGGCGAGGAAGACTTGCGCGGTGGTGTTGCGGCAGGTGGGAACGACTTTGTCCTTAAGCCGATCAATCGTGAAAAGCTCATGAGCCGAGTCGAGAAGTGGATCGGCCGGGCGCATACAATCAAGACCGCCATTTGATCTGCTGCCTGTTGCGGCGTCCTGTTTATCGATCATTTATTTCTGCCGAGAGCTGCTGCGCCCGAACCTAGGGTCCAAGCCAGCCAACAATCGTGTCGATATAGACCGAAAAGGCTGAAAAGCTGATCACACCAAGAGCGGTCGTTACCAGCACGATGGAAGAACTGCGTACGACATAGCGGTCATAGGTCGTGGCAATGACAAAGATATTTCCCGCAGTCGGAAGGGCAGCCAGCAACAAGACGGCCGTTGTTTCAAGCACGCTGGCAGAACCTGCAACCCAGAACCCGATAAACACCGCGATGGGATGAATGATCAGCTTGGCCATGGACATTGTGGCAAGTTCGGCGCGCTTCTCGGCAATTGGTCGCCCGACCAGTGCAACGCCGATGGCAAACAGCGCCGCCGGGCCAGCACTCTGCCCAAGAAGGTCGAGCAGGTAATCAATTCCGTCGGGCCAATCAAGATCAAGCAAGCTTGCCGCGACACCAAAGGAAATCGCCAGCACCACGGGGTTGGTAAAAGTGCCACGGATGATCTTGCCCGCTGGATTGCTGCCCTTGGAATGTTTTGCGCCTTCCAGAAGCAAAAGCGACAGCGGCAGCATGATAATCAAATCGACTGCAAGGGCGACAATTAGTGGCACTGTGGCTTCGGGGCCGAGCAGGCCGATGATCAGTGGAAGTCCCATAAAGCCCACATTGCCCATGGTCCCGGCAAACGAAAATAGCGTCTGGCTTGATGGATCAAGGTGAAACACCCTGGCTGCGATAATGCGGCTCGCACCATATACTACAAGAGTCGCGCCACCATAGACGAGTATGATGTCTGGTTGCCAGATTTCCGAAGGGCTTCGGGTCGCCAGTGCCTTGAACAGAAGGGCAGGCAAAGCAAAATAAAAAACGAAGCCGTTTATGCCCCGCATGCCATCAGGTGAGACAATTCTGAACTTGCCGCCGACCCAGCCAAGGCCGATCAGGGCGAAAAATGGTAAAATAATTGATGTGATTTGCGACATTTGTTCGATCAGATGGCGAAAGGCAACAAGGTGTATCGGGCAGCGAATAGAAGTACTTGGGCACAATGGCGGCTTAATCCCCGAAAAAGCAAGGGGAAAGGGCTGAATTGGCCCTTGAAAAAGGTAAAGTCGGAGTCTATAACCACCCGTCCCCAAAACAGGTGGTGAGGCTGGAAGGTTTGTATTTGACCTTCAGGGCATGCCCAGCCGCCGTAGGGGATTTCGTTTTCATTGCTTTTGCAAGGATAGAAAAATGCCCAAGATGAAGACCAAAGCGAGTGCGAAAAAACGCTTTCGCCTGACCGCAAGCGGGAAAGTCCGTCACAACGTGGCAAACAAGCGCCACCTTCTGACTGCGAAACCGACCAAGATGAAGCGCCAGGCACGTGGCACGGAGATTCTCTGTGACGCAGATGCCCGCATCGTCAAAAAATTCCTGCCGTACGGTTAAGGTTGAAGGAGAGTTAAATGGCTCGTGTAAAAGGGGGCGTGTCTTCACACGCTCGTCACCGCAAGGTTATTAAGGCTGCCAAGGGTTACCGCGGTCGCCGCAACAATACTTTCCGCACCGCCGTTCAGGCTGTGGAAAAAGGTCTGCAGTATGCATACCGCGATCGTCGCGTTAAGAAACGCCAGTTCCGCTCGCTCTGGATCCAGCGTATCAACGCTGGCGCACGTGAGAACGGTCTGAGCTATTCGCAGTTCATGAATGGCCTGAAAAAGGCTGGTGTTGAACTGGACCGTAAGGTTCTTGCCGACATCGCAGTGCGTGAGCCGGAAGCTTTCAAAGCTCTGGTCACCCAGGCGCAGGCTGCACTGGACTGATAAACCTTTGTAAAAAGGTTTCATCGGCACTTGCCTGATTTGATCAGGGGCGGCCATATTGGCCGTCCCTTTTCTTTTTGTGATTTTTAAACCCAAGCCAAAGCGTCGGAAGTTATGGAAAACATCGAAGCATTGCGCGAAGAGGTTCTGGCGGAAGTCGAAAAGGCAGCGGATCTGACCGCGCTTGAAGACGTCCGCATCAGCGCCCTTGGCAAGAAAGGCCGCATTACCGGCCTGATGAAAAACCTTGGCAAGATGGACCCGGACCAGCGTCGTGAATTTGGTCAGACGCTGAACGCCGTCAAGGACCAGGTTGCTGGCGCAATTGAAACCCGCAAAAATGCCCTTGAAGATGCCGCCCTTGAGGCACGTCTGTCGGGTGAGCGGATCGACGTCACCCTGTCTTCGCGCCCGGATGAAACCGCGGGCCGCATTCACCCGATCAGCCAGACGATTGACGAAATCGTCTCGATCTTCGGCGAGATGGGCTTTGCCCTGGCCGAAGGCCCGGATGTTGAAGACGACTTCCATAACTTCACCGCGCTGAACATTCCGCCGGAACATCCCGCGCGTGAAATGCAGGACACCTTCTATTTGCCCGAACAGGAAGATGGATCGCGCCTCGTGCTGCGGACCCACACCTCGCCGGTGCAGATCCGGACCATGCAGTCCAAAACCCCGCCGATCCGCATCATTGCGCCGGGCCGCACCTATCGCTCTGACAGCGATATGACCCACACGCCAATGTTCCATCAGGTCGAAGGTCTGGTCATCGACAAGAAAACCCACATGGGTCATCTCAAGGGTTGCCTGCTGGAGTTCGTCAAAACCTATTTCGAACTTGATGACGTGCCGGTTCGCTATCGTCCAAGCTTCTTCCCCTTCACCGAGCCGAGTGCCGAAATGGATATCGGCTGCTCGCGCAAGGGTGGTGAGCTCAAGATTGGCGAAGGCGACGACTGGCTGGAAATTCTTGGCTGCGGCATGGTTCATCCGCGTGTCCTGTCTGCCTGTGGTCTTGATCCCGAAGAATATCAGGGCTTTGCCTTTGGTATGGGGATCGAACGTATCGCGATGCTGAAATACGGTATTCCCGATCTTCGCACCTTCTTCGATACCGATCTGCGCTGGCTGAAACATTATGGTTTCGTGCCGCTGGATGTACCGAACATGGTAAGGGGCTGAGGATATGAAATTCACACTGAATTGGCTGAAACAGCACCTTGATACCGATGCATCGATCGAGGTGGTCGCCGAAAAACTGACCGATATCGGTCTTGAGATCGAAGATGTCACCGACCGCGCGGCAGCCCTTGCCGACATTCGTGTCGCCCACATTGAAGAAGCCGGACAACATCCGGATGCTGACCGCCTGAAACTGTGCCGGGTTAATACCGGCGAAAAGGTTATTCAGGTCGTTTGTGGTGCCCCGAATGCGCGTACCGGCATCAAGGTTGCCCTGGCACAGCCGGGCGCGGTCATTCCGATTGATGGTTCCAAACTGAAGCCGGGCAAGATCCGTGGTGTCGAAAGTCAGGGCATGATGTGCTCCACCCGTGAGCTTTGCCTTGGTGAAGATCATGACGGCATTATCGAACTGCCCGAAGATGCTGAAATCGGCGCTCCGGTTGCCGGCGTGCTTGGTGCGGATGACCCGATCATTGAAATCGGGCTGACACCAAACCGCCCGGACTGCACCGGTGTGCGCGGGATTGCGCGTGATCTGGCGGCTGCGGGTATCGGAACGCTTAAGGCCGATCCGCGCCAAGAGCCGGTCACTGGTGCGTTTGACAGCCCGATTGGTGTTACGATCAGCAGCGAGATCGCGGCAAACAACGCGGTTCCGGCATTTTATGGCCGTTACATCCGTGGTGTAAAAAACGCCGAAAGCCCGGATTGGCTCAAAGCCCGTCTGGAAGCCATCGGTCTGCGTCCGATCTCTGCACTGGTGGATATCACCAACTTGGTCACCCACGATCTGGGCCGTCCGCTGCACGTGTTTGATGCCGACAAACTGTCGGGTGACATCAATGTGCGCTACGCGACCAATGGTGAAAAGATCGCAGCCCTTGATAACAAGGAATACGAACTTTCCGATTCCATGGTGGTGATTGCCGATCAGGCAAAGGCACTTGGCATCGGGGGGATCATCGGTGGCGAAGAAACTGGCTGCCTTGAAGAAACCACCAATGTGTTTGTCGAATGTGCGCTGTTTGATCCGATCAGCATTGCCAAGACAGGCCGCAAGCTTCAGGTCAATTCTGATGCCCGTTACCGTTTCGAACGTGGTGTTGACCCGCAATCAATTGCTTGGGGCATGGAAGTTGCCACCCATCTGATTACGGAAATCTGCGGCGGGGAAGTCTCGCACGTCGTTAAGGCTGGCGAAGTGCCCGACCCGCGCAATTCCTTTGATCTGCGCATCGATCGTATTCTTGAACTCGGCGGTGTCGCTGTCGAGGCCGATCGTGCCATCGATATTCTGAAATCGCTTGGTTTCGAAGTCAGTGGTTCGGCTCCGGTGATTACCGCTGTCGCACCGACCTGGCGACCGGACATCATTGGCGAAGCCGATCTGGTCGAGGAAGTCCTGCGTATTGTCGGTTACGACAAAATCCCGACCGTGCCGCTTGAGCGTGAAAGCAGCCTGCCGGTTCCGGCCCTGTCACCGATGCAAAAGCGTGTTGGTTTGACCCGTCGTGTGCTGGCGTCGCGTGGTCTTTATGAAACCGTGACCTGGTCCTTTACGGATTCGCGCTGGGCCAAGCTGTTTGGCGAGCTCAAAGAAGGGCTGTATCTGGCAAACCCGATCAGTTCGGACCTGGATATCATGCGCCCGAATGCCCTGATCAACATGATCGCGGCGGCTGGCCGGAATCAGGCGCGCGGGTTCTCCGACCTTGCCCTGTTCGAAGTTGGTCCGGAATTCTTTGGCGATCAGCCAGGTGATCAAAGTTTGGTCGCCGCCGGTCTGCGTGCAGGTGCCACCACCGAGCGCAGCTGGACGGGTTCGCGTCGTGATGTTGATGTCTTTGACGTCAAGGCAGATGCCGAAGCCCTGATCGAAGCACTGGGTACCAATGCCGCCAATGTTCAGGTCAATACCGACGGTGCGCCGGAATGGTACCATCCGGGCCGCTCGGCGGCGCTGCAGCTGGGCCCGAAAAATGTCCTTGGTTACTTCGGTGAACTGCATCCGAAGGTGCTCAAGGCTCTGGGTGTTAAAGGCCGCGTTGTGGCGTTTGAACTGTTTGTTGAAAACGTACCCATGCCCAAGAAAAAGGGCACGGCCCGTCCGGCGCTCAAGGCATCAAGCTTCCAGTCGGTTGAGCGTGATTTTGCCTTCCTGCTTGATGAGAGTGTAAAGGCAGAGGCAATCATCAAGGCTGCAAAGGGTGCTGATCGCAATCTGATCACGGATGTTACGATCTTCGATCTTTATGCTGGCAAGGGGATTGAGGATGGCAAGAAGTCACTCGCCTTCTCGATCACGCTGCAGCCAACCAAGGCGACCCTGACCGAAGAAGAAATCGAAGCGGTCTGTAAAAAGGTTGTCGACGCGGTTGAGAAAGCCACGGGTGGATCTCTGCGCGCCTAATCTTTCAACAAAGATACTCATAAAAACGGGCTGCTCCAATACTGAGCAGCCCGTTTTGTTTGTCGGGTATCGGTCAAATTTACCGACCGGGGCGTTTGCGTAATATGGCGTATTCGTCTTCATCCAGATCCAGCGCGATCAGATCCGGCCCATTGGTAAAGATATGCCATTCCATATCGGTGTCATCGCATTCGATTGTCAGCTGATCGACCATGCTGTTCCATTCGCAGCGTTCCCGATCATCATCGGCCTCCAGCCGGCCGGTGCCATTGTCATAGAGATGCATGACCAAAAGCTGCTCGTCCTCGTCAATTGAATAGACGGCATATGTTTCGTTTGCAAAACGGTAATTGATTTCTGCGCCATCCAGACGCCGCCAACCACGCGGAAGTGGTTCGCCCGGTTCGTGTTCGGCAAAGTAATAAGCCAGTGTCTGCATGTGGCTGTCATTCATGGTGCGCATGTCCGACCCACACGCGCTGAGCGCCAAAAGGCCCAGCATCACCAGAACGGGCTTAAGTGCAGGGTGGGACAGGATCATGGTCTTCAACATTGAACGCTCCATAGCAGGCACAGGGCAGCTTTTACCTGTCTGCCCGTCTCATGCTGGACATGAAGCAAGATACTTGCCATCCGGGCCCGGCAAGAACGGTGCAGGGTCGTATTATCGGTTTGCGGCTGTGTCGGGGTGATGAACGCGCAGTGTAAAGATGATGGTCGTGCCGGGGTCACTGATCGGGCGACTGGTATCAAGCCAGATGCGACCACCATGCTGTTCAACGATCTTGCGGCAGAGCGACAGGCCAAGTCCGGTTCCGGAGAACTCGTCTTTATGCAGGCGCTGGAACAGTCGGAAAATCCGCTGTGCGTGTTCGGGATGGACTCCAATGCCATTGTCACGCACCGAAAAACGCCATTGATCGCGCATAACCGGGTCGGGTTCGACCGTAATTGATATATGCGGCGGAACGCCGGGGCGTCGATACTTGATGGCATTGGACAAAAGGTTCTGGAACAGGCGTGAAAGGGCGATCCGGTCGCCCATGACGGTGGGCAGGTCATCATGGGTGATGGTCGCGTGTTCGCGCCCGATTACGTCCTTGAGGTCGGCTTGCGCCTCGTTCAGGACCTGATTGCAATCTATTTCAGTGAAATCCTCACCGACGCCGGTTTTGGCATATTCAAGCAGATGACTGATCAGCTTGTGCATGCGCTTGGCGCCATCAACGGCAAAGTCGATATATTCGTCAGCTTCCTGATCCAATGTGCCGCCATAGCGTTGCTTGAGAAGCTGCGTATAGCTTGCCACCATGCGCAGGGGCTGTTGCAAGTCATGGGATGCCACATAGGCAAACTGTTCAAGGTCTTCGTTGCTGCGTTTAAGCTGATCAAGCGTATCGCGCAGCTTGTTGGCATTTTCGACAAACTCGGTTACGTCGCGTGCGCTACAGAAAATCATGTCATCAAACGGCCCAACACAATGCCAGGCCAGCCAGTGGACATTTTCTTTGCGGTCCAGAACGCGCAAAATGGATTTGCCGTCGCCCGCCATCGACATGTTGCCTTTCTGGCGCATGGCAGTCATTGCGGTTTGTTGATCGTCGGCGACAAACAGCTTGAAGAAGGGCTTGTTGACGACGTCATGCACGGGCAATCCCATCAGGTCTTCAAGTGCCGGGCTGAAACCGCGCAGAATGCCGTCCTTATCAACAGCAATTGCCGGTTCGGGCGTGTGCCGCAGGTAGGTCTCAAACGGATGACAGAGTTCCTGTTGCGTTGCGGTTTCGAGAAGCAGAACTGACGTGAACTCGCGATCATATTCACTGTATCGATGCGCCATCAGGTAAAAGCGCTGCATCTGGTTGTTTGCCGTTCGGACATCGACCATCGTACCGACGCGTGCATCCGGCCAGACATTATCAATCAGCGGACCTCGCAGCTTGGTTCGCGATGCTGGTGATAAACGATCCAGAAAATCGGTCATGCTTGTGCCGATATTGTCCGCCGTCGGGCCAAGGATTTCGGGCCAGTTTAATTGTGTTGTCAGCCTGCCATCCGGTGTATCGACCGGCCAACTGATCACCGCACACCCGCATTCCGACAGGGTGTTTTCCGTGTCGCTGAAATGTTCTGCAAGGTGGGCGGCCCGCATGTGTTGCCGTTTCAGGCGCTGCCAAAGCCAGACAGCCAGCCCGCACAGGATGGACATCGCCATGACAAACATCAGCGCATGCAAGATGAATGCATCGCGCCAGTTCCCCAAAAGCGTACTGCGCGGCGTGTAAGTCACGACAATCCGGTTGATTTCGGGCAGTTTGCTATAGGCCAGCACCATGACTTCGCTGCTATGGACACACAGCAGCGAATCACGTTCTGTTTGTTGGGTGCTGATATACTCGCCAAGATCACCCAGCAGATGCGGCGGGATAAACCCCTTGATCTGGTTAAGCTGATTGTCAAGCAGGCCGACAGTTATGTCGGGGTCATCTGCGACGATCTTTTGCAGATCGACATCATTGTGCAACAGCAGCATTGATCCCAGTCGAAACGCCGTGGCTTCGAGCTGTGAACTGGCATTATCAACAGCGCTGTCATAAAGCGTCTTCTGAATGAAGAAGAAGGAAAACAGCAGGACAAAAACACCAGTCAGCGTCAATGCCGCAAGCCGCTTGCGCAGCGTCACAAGGCTGCGTTTGGACAGGGATGGCTCGATTGACGTTATGAACATGTTTTTGGCGTATCTCTGCCAGACAAAATTATTGTTTCCTCAAGTACTAAACCTAAGGCCTTTTTGCGTGGTTGAAAAGGAAACAAACAATTGAATTCATAGCTGTGGTGACCCATTTGCCTGCGGTCAGGGTCACTTGCCGGGGCTGAAATCCAAACCGGTCAAAGCACTTTTGACGTGGTTGTCATCTGTGTGCCGGATCACGGTTTGCGTGCGCATCGCTTGTACATAACACAACGCTTCTAATTCGGCGCAAAAACCCCTATAAACCCGCTGGTGATTGATCCGGGAAATGACCAAACCGAATTTCCGATGGATGCAATTGTCGCGCAACACGGACTTTCTGTTTGTTCCTTTTTGCATCAATGATGTGAATTGATCTGATGTCGCCGCCGAAAATGGCTGGCTGACGCAGAAGGGTACAAAGCCACGACTGACGATTTGCGTGCTGTTGATCAATCGGGTAGCGGGTGATCACACCGTTTCGAAACCAAATGTGCCACGCGGCGGAATGCCAGCCAATTTAGTGCCAGAAGCAGCCAAAATGACTGACCTTAAGAACATTCGTAACTTTTCGATCATCGCCCATATCGACCATGGTAAATCGACCCTGGCCGATCGTCTGATCCAGTTGACCGGTGGCCTGACCGAGCGTGAAATGGCCGAACAGGTTCTCGACTCGATGGATATCGAACGTGAACGCGGTATTACCATTAAATCCCAGGCTGTTCGGTTGAAATACACCGCCAAGGATGGGCAGGAATATACCCTGAACCTGATGGATACGCCGGGTCACGTCGACTTCGCCTACGAAGTATCGCGCTCACTGGCCGCCTGCGAAGGGTCGCTTTTGGTGGTTGATGCCGCGCAAGGCGTGGAAGCCCAGACCCTTGCCAACGTCTATCAGGCGATTGAAAACGATCATGAAATCGTCCCGGTTCTCAACAAGGTCGATCTTCCGGCTGCAGAACCTGACCGGGTCAAGGAACAGATCGAGGAAGTCATTGGCATTGATGCCTCTGACGCGGTCATGATTTCGGCCAAGACCGGCATGGGTGTGCCCGATGTTCTTGACGCGCTGATCGAACGTTTGCCCCCGCCCACCGGGGATGCGGATGCACCGCTTGAAGTTCTTCTGGTTGATAGTTGGTATGACACCTATCTGGGTGTGATGATTCTTGTGCGCGTCAAGGAAGGCACCCTTAAAAAGGGCCAGAAAGTCCGCTTCATGAACGCCAAGGTTACCCATCAGATTGAGCGTGTCGGTGTGTTCACACCAAAACCGCTTGCGCTTGATGAACTCGGCCCGGGTGAAGTTGGCTTCATCAACTGCGGTATGAAAACGGTTGCCGAATGTGAAGTCGGTGATACCATTACCGAGGAAAAACGCCCCTGCGCCAAGCCGCTGGCCGGTTTCAAGCCGTCCATTCCGGTGGTGTTCTGTGGTATCTTCCCGGTCGATACCAGCGAATATGAAGTGCTGCGTGATGCGCTTGAAAAGCTGCACCTCAATGACGCGTCCTTCCAGTTCGAACCGGAAAACTCGACCGCCCTTGGTCTTGGTTTCCGTTGTGGCTTCCTTGGCCTCCTTCATCTTGAAATCATTCAGGAACGTCTCGAGCGCGAGTTCGAGCTTGAACTGATCACAACCGCCCCTTCGGTGTCTTACAAGATCACCATGAGCAAGGGCGAGGAAATCACGCTGCACAACCCTGCTGATTTCCCGGATGTGACCAAGATCAAGGCGATTGAAGAGCCGTGGATCAAGGCATCGATCATGGTCCCCGATGAATATCTTGGCGGGATCCTGACCCTTTGCACCGAACGCCGTGGCATTCAGCAGGACCTGACTTATGTCGGGAACCGTGCGATGGCGGTTTACAAGCTGCCGCTCAACGAAGTGGTGTTTGACTTCTATGACCGTCTGAAATCAATTTCGCGCGGTTATGCCAGCTTCGATTACGAGATCGCAGGCTATGACGAGAGCGATCTGGTCAAGGTTTCCATCCTTGTCAACGAAGAGCCGGTCGATGCGCTGGCCCTGATGGTGCACCGCTCGGCGGCTGAATATCGTGGCCGCGAAATCTGTAAGCGCCTCAAGGACCTGATTCCGCGCCAGATGTTCCGCATCGCCATTCAGGCCGCCATCGGTGGCAAGGTGATTGCCCGTGAAACTGTCTCGGCCCTGCGCAAGGACGTGACGGCAAAATGTTACGGCGGTGACGTTTCACGTAAACGCAAGCTGCTTGAAAAACAGAAGGCCGGTAAGAAAAAGATGCGTCAGTTCGGCAAGGTCGAAATTCCGCAATCGGCCTTTATCAACGCGCTCAAGATGGGCGACGACAAGTAAGCCGAAATTACGACTTCGAAACAAAGGCTGTATTCCATTGCGGATGCAGCCTTTTTTCTTTGTGGTTCCCCATGGCCGTGTGCTGCGTTATGGATGGCCACACCAACCCGTTATTTGCCCAAGGAGCCCGCAATGGATTTGGACCAGCTTGCCAGACAGGAAGAAATTCTGGTGTTTGACCGTTTTGACGAAGACACCGCCTGGTCGATTGGCTCCAAACTGGTCGGCTTGGCACAAGCGCAAAACGCCCCGGTCGCTGTCAATATCCGCACCCCGGACCGTACCCTGTTTCACGTATCCCTTTCCGGCGCCAAACCGGCCAACGATGCCTGGGCACGACGCAAAAGCAATCTGGTGCTGCGTGAACATCAGAGCTCGATGCGCTTTGGCGCTGAGTTGAAAGCCAAGGGCAAAACACTGGCAGATCACGGAATTGATTTTGCCGACTATGCCGACCACGGCGGCAGTTTCCCGATCCGGGTTGCGGGTGTGGGCGTGATTGGCGCGATCACGGTTTCCGGCCTCGCATCGCATGAAGATCACGGCATGATTGTTGATGTGTTGGCCGAACATCTTGGTGTGTTGGCCAAGCTTTAAGACACAGTGAGTTTAACCCGGTGATTTGACCGGACTGTTAAACGCTATATTTCTGCGATACCTGACGTCAAACGGGAACCCGGGCGACAGGGCAGGCTTACTCTTCCAGAATGGCCTGAACCTTATGGGATACCCATTTTGATATGATGGTCGAACCGGCGACCAAAAGGCCGATCGCAACCGCTGTACCAATGACAATGATGAAGCTGCCAGCAGAACGTCCATGCATCATCATCTGAAAGGTGGTTTGGAACGTCACCATCATCAGCAAGGTGCCAAGCAAAAGCGTACCTGAACCAAACAGCATCAGTTTGCGCATATTCATCTTTCGGCGGTTATTCGGTTGGTCGCCCTGATTCTGGTCGCTCATTTCGTTCCCCTGATGGTGATATGTGCGAATTCTGCTCTTGGTAGAGTTTTGCAGCCTGTCATGATTGAGCCCTGAGGGCCAGAGACAAAGTTTCTTTTGTCCAGTACCTGTGATGTCACCAGTTTGACAGGAACGAGCTTTGATACTCTAAAGAGGGTCAGGGCGCGTCGCGCTTAATCAAAATGCTCGATCTCAGGGTCAATTCCGGCAAAGCTCGGCAGTGCCGTGCTCATCCAAAGATGCTTTTTGGCCTTGAACAGGATTGGGTCATCAAATGTGCCCAATCGGAAATCGATGAAGCTGTCATCATCGCCCTTGCGCCAGGTAACGCTTGATCCGCAAATCGGGCAAAATCCGCGATATTTGCCAGGCGAGCTTTCATATTCGCGCGGCTTGCTATCCCATGTGACAGCATTGGCCGGGAACGCAACAAAGGTCGAAACACCCGAACCGCTATCCTTGCGACACATGCCGCAATGGCAGTGATTGCTGCCAATCGGTTCCCCGGATGCAACAAAGCGCACCGCGCCACAAAGACAACCTCCACGATGTTCGTGATGTTTTGTGGTCATGGTGCGCTTCCTTGAAAACTTTGACCAAATGTCGGGTTATTCGTTCGGAACACCCGTCGTGGTCGAATATTCGAAGTGGAATTCCTTGTCCGGGAACATATAGGCGCGTGCAGCGTGGATCGCGCTTGCCCCTTCGGCAAAACCCGACAGGA
Source organism: Thalassospira sp. MCCC 1A01148 (assembly GCF_001613795.1). GTDB lineage: Bacteria > Pseudomonadota > Alphaproteobacteria > Rhodospirillales > Thalassospiraceae > Thalassospira. The sequence continues at coordinate 1,076,748 of NZ_LPVZ01000020.1, read as the reverse complement.
TCAGCTTGAGTTTATGCTCATAGGTCGCGATATCGCCGATGGCAAAGATGCCCGGGACCGATGTTTCCATCGTCGCCTGTTTCACGCCGATATGGTTTTTCTCAAGATTAAGGCCCCAGTTGGCAATCGGGCCAAGTTCCATGGCAAGGCCAAAGAACGGCAGAAGATGATCGGCTTCAAGTTCACGCTCTTCGCCCTTCAGCGTTGCGACAACCACGTGTGACAGAATGCCGTTTTCACCCTTAAGCCCTTTAAGCTGATAGGGAATGACCATCTCGATCTTGCCCGTTTCTGCCAGTGCATGCAGTTTCGCGCTGCTGTCAGGGGCAGCACGGAATTTCGGGCGACGATGAACAACCATTACCTTGGCGGCGATGTCATGCAGCGACAGGGCCCAGTCCACAGCCGAATCACCGCCACCGGCAATCACGACGTTTTTGCCAGCAAAGTCGGCACGACGTTTGACGTAATACTGAACGCCACCGGATCCTTCGTAATCTTCAAGGCCATCCATAGGCGGTTTGTTCGGGCCAAAGGCACCGCAGCCAGCCGCAATCACAACCGCACCGGCATCAATGACCGTGCCCTTGGTGGTTACCAGCGTGAAACGGCCATCATCGCGTTTTTCAAGCTTGGTGACCTGCTGACCAAGATGATAGGTCGGCTCGAACGGGTCGGCCTGTTTGGCAAGTTCGTGAATAAGGTCCTGACCGGCAATCTGCGGATGGGCCGGAATGTCGAAAATCGGTTTTTCAGGATAAAGCGCGCTGCACTGGCCGCCGACCATATCAAGCGCGTCGATCACATGGGATTTAAGCCCCAGCATACCGGCTTCGAAAACCGCAAAAAGCCCGACCGGGCCTGCGCCAATAATGGCAATATCTGTGCTATGCGATGCGTCTGACATACTTCTTCCATCCAAATAAAATCGAATTTGGGTAGGGGGCTGACCCCAAGCCCGGCGGTGTGCGGGATTTCTTATGCAGCCAGATAGCATCTGGGGCATGATATCGCAATGTAAACTGCCCATTATCCGGCGTTGCGTCGTGATTTCAGCCACATGCAAAAACTGGCGTCGCAAAATCATTGCGAAAGGCCGCATCAAACCCCTAAAACAGAATGCAAGAGCCACTCAAAAGACGGACATCATGACCAGGACAGTCACTGTCAGCGATCAAAACGGGACCGAAGCCCTAGCCGCCAAGCTTGCCGCTGTTGCCAGGGCAGGGGACGTGATTTTGATGCATGGGACACTCGGCATGGGTAAAAGTGCCTTTTGCCGCGCCTTCATTCGGGCGGTGGTCGATAACCCGCATGAAGAAGTTCCCAGTCCGACTTTCACACTGGTTCAGATCTATGAACTTGATCGCGTGCCGGTCTGGCATTTTGACCTGTATCGACTGTCTGACCCCGAAGAAGTCCACGAACTTGATATTGAGGACGCCTTTTCTGATGCCGTCAGCCTGATCGAATGGCCCGACCGCTTGGAATATCTGACCCCGGAAAACCGTCTTGATATTCATATCGATCCCGGATCGAACCCTGATGGCCGTGTGTTCAAGCTTGAGCCGCATGGCGATGACTGGGTGACGCGTATCAATGATCTGGTGGTGGATCCGTCATGAACCGCGCAAGCCCCGATCAGGAACGCCGTAACGCCGAACGCCAGGATTTTCTGGTTACCTGTGGCTGGCAGATGGCACAGGTCATGCCGTTGGTTGATGATGCCTCGGCGCGGAAATATTTCCGCCTCGAACGGCGCCATGACACCGCCCTTCTGATGGATTTTCCGCCGACGGCAATTCATGTCGATCCGCACGGTATACATGACAACCCAGAACGCTCGGCCTCTGTTTCGCCGGTATTGCAAACCACAAACCTGTTCCAACAGGCCGGTTGGCGAGTGCCCGAAATCTATGAGGCGGATGAAAAGCGCGGCTTGGTCCTGATCGAGGATTTCGGCGATATCACCTTTACCGAGGCGCTCACGGGCAGTGCGATGCTTGATGGCATGACGCAGGATGCGCTTTATTTGCGTGCCATCGAACAGCTGATCACCCTGCACCGCTTCTGCGACGGGGGCGGGATGAATGATTGCGGTCTGGTGCGCTATGACCCGGAAAACCTGCGCCGGATGCTTGGCAGCTTCAAGGACGATTATCTGCCACTCATCATCCCGGATGCCGCCAAGCGTGAAGCGGCAAGCACGGCCTTTGATCAGCTTCTTGAAACCGTGCTGCCACTTTGCTGGCAGGTGGGCGAGGTGATCATTCACCGTGATTATCACGTTGATAACCTGATGCTGGTTGAAAATGGCGAGGGCGGTGATGATTGCGGCATCATTGATTTTCAGGACGCGGCAATCGCACCACGGCCCTATGATCTGGCGTCGCTTCTGCGCGATGTGCGCCATGATATCGGCCCGGACCTTGAAGCGCGGATGAAGGAATTCTATCTCGCTGCTTTCCCTGACATTGATCGTTCTGGTTTCGAAACAGCCTATATTGCAACCTCGATGGTGCGCAATTTCCGCATCCTGGGCCGGTTTGGCTGGCTTGCGAGCAAGGCCGGAAAGACCCGTTATTTCGACTTTATCCCGCGCTGCTGGGACATGATCCTGCGCGGGGCGGCTGATAACCTGCTGGCCCTTCAGGACTGGGTGGATGCCCATATTCCGTCCGATGCGCGCACCGCACCGCAAATTTCCAAAACTCCCGCACCGTCAGGCAAAGAGGCACAATTATGAGCGCACCAAACGCAAAGGCACAGGCCATGGTTCTGGCGGCGGGCCTTGGCAAGCGCATGCGCCCGATCACCGATACCATGCCAAAGCCGCTGATATCGGTCGCGGGCAAGCCGATGCTTGATCATGTGCTTGATAAACTGGCAAACGCCGGTGTCACGCAGGCGGTGGTCAATTCGCACTATCTTGGGCAACAGATCATGGATCATGTTGCCAACAGAACTGCCCCCGCAATTGTGACCTCGCCCGAAGAAGACCTGCTTGAAACCGGCGGCGGGGTGAAAAATGCGCTCTCCAAACTTGATGATGACGCGGTCCTGATTGCCAATGCCGATGTCTTCTGGACCGAGGGGGCGGAGCCACTGTTTGATCGCCTGATCAATGCTTTTGACCCCGATCACATGGATGCACTTCTGGCGCTTTATCCCGTCTCAGACGGCTATGGTTATGATGGGGCAGGGGATTTCTTCTGGCAGGTGGATGGGCGCTTGAAACGGCGCGGTGATGCGCTGTCAGCCCCGTATTTCTTTACCGGCGTGCAGATTCTGGCGCCGCACCTATTTCAAGACACGCCCGATGGTGCCTGGTCGCTGAATGTCGTTTATGACAAGGCGTTGGCCGCTGGACGGTGTTATGGTCTGGTCCATGATGGTGGATATTTCCATATCGGTACGCCTGAGGCGCTTGAAGAGTCAGAGCCTGTCATTGCCAAGGCGCTTGAGGTCGAGCGCACCAAGAAAGCCGCATCCGGGGGAGTTTGATGGCCGACCTGTTTGATTACATGGACGCGCCCGACTATGACGAAGCTTCCTTCGCGGGGGAGGCAACGCCGCCCTCAAACCTGTTTTTCATTCCGCCCGGTGTTGCCTTTGCCGATCTGATCGCCAAACAACTGATGGCGGAAACCGCCGATCAGCCAGATCTTCTGCCGGACTATGTTCTGATGGTGCCCAATCGCCGATCCGCCAAGGTGATGCGCGATGCCTTTTTGCGGCAATCACAGGGCGCGGTTACGCTGCTTCCGACCATTCGTCCCCTGGGCGAGGCGGATGAGGATGAATTGGCGATTTATGGTGCGGGTGGTGAACAGGCGGCCCTTGATCTGCCGCCCGCCATCCCCGATCTCCAACGTAAATTGCTGTTAACCCAGCTGATTATGGGACGCCCTGATCATCGCGGTGAAAAACCAACCGCCGATCAGGCCGCCCGTCTTGCAGGCGAACTCGCACGCTTTCTTGATCAGGTGCAAACGGAAAACTGCGCCTTTGACGATCTTAAGGGCCTGGTGCCCGAAGAGTTTGCCGAACACTGGCAGCTCACCCTTGAATTTCTGCAAATCCTGACCATTCACTGGCCGGGTATTCTGGCTTCTCAGGATGTCAGTGACCGGGCCATGCGGCGCAATGCCTTGATTGCCGCACAGATTGATCTATGGGAAGAAAACCCGCCAGAAACACCGGTGCTGATTGTCGGCTCAACCGGCCCGTTTCCCGCTTTGCGCGATTTGATGGCGGCTGTGCTTAGAATGCCGCAGGGCCGCGTGGTTCTGCCCGGTCTGATGACGGGACTTGGTCACGAAGACTGGGCAGCGATTGCCGATGATGCCGCCCATCCGCAGCATCTTCTGGGCAAGACGCTCGGCCATATTGGCCGTCATGCCGACAGTGTCCTGCCTTGGCCAGCAATTGAGCCCGAAAACGATGCCACGATTGAGCGCCGCCGTCTGGCCCGCGAAGCGTTGCGACCGGCCAAGACCACCCATCACTGGCGTCACATCGCTGGATTTAGCCCGGATGTGATGGACGGCGTTCTGCGGGTTGATTGCTCCGGTGCGCGTGAAGAGGCAACCACAATTGCCCTTATGATGCGCGAGGCGCTCGAACATCCTGAAAAGACCTGCGCGCTGGTCACCCCGGACCGTGGCCTTGCCCGGCGTGTGGCCACCGAACTGCGCCGGTGGGAGGTTGAAATTGATGATTCGGCCGGTATCCCGCTGCATGACACCGCACCGGCGATTTATCTGCGCCTTGTGGTGCGGGCGGTACAGGAAGAATTTGCCCCTGTTCCTTTGCTGGAACTGCTGAAACATCCCCTGTCGGCGGCGGGTCTGTCACCGGAGAATTTCCGAGTCCTGACCCGTCTTCTGGAAAAGGAAGTCCTGCGCGGTGCCCGACCGGGTCCGGGGCTGGATGGGTTGCAAACGGCACTTGATGGCTGGTGCGAGGATACGGTTGCCCGCCTCAGCGCGTCCGGATCAGATAGCGTGACCGGCCGGATTGAACGTATCCGCGATGATCATGCGCGCCTTAGTGATTTGGTGGAACGCATTAAAACCTGCCTTGATCCGATTGATGATCTGACTGGCGATAAAGCGCACGCGCCGGTGCATCTGCTGCGCACTCATGTTACGGCGGCTGAGGCACTGGCGGCCAGTGATACCCAAACCGGCGCTGATCGGCTGTGGCGCGGCGAAGCGGGCGAGGCATTGGCGGATTTCGTTCATGAATTGCTGAATGCGCTGACGGATTTCGCGCCGATGCCGGGCAATCGGTATAGCGCGTTTCTCGATGCCCTGATGGCGGATCGTGCCGTGCGTCCGCGCTATGGCAAACATCCGCGCCTGTTTATCTGGGGAACGGTCGAAGCCCAGATGCAGCAGGCCGATCTGACCATTCTGGGTGGGCTGAATGAGGGTGTCTGGCCACCTGAAGCCGGGGCCGATCCGTGGATGAGCCGGCCGATGCGGCGTAATTTCGGCTTGCCCGCCCCCGAGCACCGTGTTGGACAATCGGCCCATGATTTCCAGCAACTGTTTTGTTCGCCCGATGTGGTGATGACCCGTGCGCTGCGTATCGAAGGCACGCCAACTGTGCCGTCACGCTGGTTGTTACGGATTGAAAACATTCTGCGCAAATCGCGCGTGTCGATGGAAAAGCCTGATGCTGCGGAATGGCGAGCACTGGCTGACTTGATTGATGAACCCGCGCCGGATATGCGTGTTAAAATCGGCCGCCCCGCACCCAAGCCACCCGTATCCGCCCGCCCGGATCGTTTGTCGGTGACCCAGATCGAAACATGGATGCGGGACCCATATGCGATTTACGCCCGTCATATCCTTGGCCTGCGCAAGCTTGATGGTATCGACGAAGATCCAGGTGCAGCCGATTACGGTAACCTGATCCACGACGCCCTTGATCAGTTCATCGCCCGCCATCCCGAACATTTACCACCGGATGGCGAACATGAATTGCTGATCATTGGTCGCGAAGTGTTCAAGCCGCTGGCCGCACGTCCCGGTCTTTGGGCCTTCTGGTGGCCACGGTTCGAGCGCATCGCCAAATGGTTCATCCAGACTGAAGCAGCGCGCCGCGATGTCGTGCGGAAATCCTATACCGAGCAGGCCGGAACCCTTGATACCAGCAGCGGTTTTCAAGTCTATGCCCGTGCCGATCGCATTGATCAGCTGCGCGATGGCGGGATTGCGATCATTGATTATAAAACCGGCCAAGTACCTGCGAAAAAAGATGTAGTGAGCGGTTTTGCCCCTCAATTGCCGCTCGAAGCGGCGATTGCTGAAAAGGGGGGCTTTGGCGACGTGCCTGCGGGGCCTCCGGCCAGTTTGGCATTTTGGAAGCTCTCCGGCGGTGACCCAGCAGGAAAAATTGAAGAACTGGACGCCAAGAGTTTGAAAACCACTCCGGCCGAACTGGCACACGCGGCGGTGGACGGGGTTAATGGGCTTGCTGCGGCCTTTGCCGATCCCGATACGCCCTATCTCAGTGTTCCTCATCCTGATCACGCACCGAAATATTCCGACTATGTCCATCTCGCCCGCCTGCGGGAATGGATGGGCAGCGAGGATGTTGATGATAGCGCTAACATCGATGCAAAACAGGATGTTGGCGAAGGGGAAAAGTCATGACCGAAATGCGCGGAACTGATCCCAACGTCCTGCAACGCAATGCCTCTGATCCGACCGCATCGGTCTGGGTGTCGGCCTCGGCAGGTGCCGGTAAGACCAAGGTGCTCTCTGACCGCGTGTTGCGCCTGATGCTCTCTGGCACCGAGCCGCATCGCATTCTGTGTCTGACCTTCACCAAGGCCGCGGCGGCCGAAATGGCCAACCGTGTCAACGAACGATTAGGTCTGTGGGCCACCATGGAGGATCGCGATCTTCAGGCTGATCTTGCCAACCTAGCAGGTATGGCGCCGAGTACCGATGAAACCATCCGTGCGCGCCAGCTTTTTGCCCGTGTGCTCGATGCGCCGGGCGGAATGAAAATCCAGACCATCCATGCGTTTTGTCAGTCGCTATTGCGCCGTTTCCCGCTTGAGGCCGGTTTGGCACCGCATTTTGAAATCATGGATGACCGTACAGCGGACGAAACTATGGCTGCGGTACAGGAAGAAGTTCTCGCATATGCTCGCACAGGAAGGGACGATCAGCTTGCTCGATCCCTTGCAATAGTGACGGCTCAAGTCGGTGAAGGTGCCTTCGGCGATTTGATGCGGGAACTCGCTCGGGAGCGTGGGCGGCTGAAGCGCATGTTGCACAGTCATGGCGGCTCCAACCGAATGCACCAAGCAGTCTATAAAGCACTTGGTGTGCCTATGGGTTTGGATGACGAGGAGATATTACGTCGTGCGCTTTCGGATGATGCTTTTGATCGAGACGGCTTATTGCGAGGTCTTGCAGCTCTTGAGTCCGGGAAAAAAAGCGACCTCAAGCGGGTGCCCGGACTTGCTCAATTCCTTGAAAAGACGACTGTTGAAGATCGAGTGGCTGTTTTTAACGACTACATCCGAGTGTTCTTCACTGAAAAAGGAAAGCCCTTTGACAAGCTGATCACGAAGGATGCTGCCGAAAATCACCCGATGGGGGCCGATGCGCTTGAACAGGAATGTGCGCGTCTGGTCGAGGTCGATCGCCAACGCAAGGCCGCCGCAATGGCCGGGGCGACATCGGCCCTGATTACCATCGGCAATGCGATGCTGGACCGCTATGCCACCAAAAAGGCCCTGCATGCCCGTCTTGATTACGATGACCTGATCTTGACCAGCTTGCAGCTTTTGCAACGTCAGGCCGGGATTGCCGGCTGGGTGTTGTTCAAGCTTGATGAAGGCCTGGATCACGTCCTGATTGACGAGGCGCAGGATACCAACCCCGAACAGTGGGAAGTGGTGCGTATTCTGGCCGAGGAATTCTTTATCGATGCCGGGCGCCATGCCGATAAGCCACGCACCATCTTTGCCGTCGGCGATGCCAAACAATCGATCTATAGTTTCCAGCGCGCTGATCCCGAAAAATTCGCCGAAATGCGCCGTTATTTCCGTGAACGGGCGCGTGAAATTGCTGCCGACTGGCGCGAAGTTCCGATGAACATCTCGTTCCGGTCCACCGATGCGGTGCTGGGCACGGTGGATCGTGTGTTTGCCGGGCCAGTCGCCAGGCAAGGTGTGGGCGATGATGGCGCCGATGTGCTTCACAGCCCGTTCCGTGTCGGGCAGGCCGGGCGGATTGAACTTTGGCCTGCCGTCGAACCCGAAGAGCGCGCACCCGAAGACCCCTGGACACCGCCGACCCGCATTATCCGCCTCGAAGATCCGGAAATTCGCCTTGCCCGCGTCATTGCCGGGCGCATCCGCCATGCGATTGATGAAAAGGAAAATCTGACGTCTCGGGGCCGTCCGGTGCGCGCAGGTGACTTCATGATCCTTGTGCGCCGTCGTACTGCCTTTGTCGATGAGGTCGTCAAGGCGCTTAAGGAACGCAATGTTCCCGTTGCCGGTGTTGACCGCATGCAAATCACCGATCAGCTTGCGGTGATGGATCTGGTGGCATTTGGGCGGTTCCTGTTGATGCCCGAAGATGACCTGACACTGGCCGAGGTGCTAAAAAGCCCGTTGATCGGGCTTGATGACGATCAGCTGTTTGAAATTGCCCATAACCGCTCCAGAACCCTTTGGCATGCGCTGCGTGAAAAGGCGGCTGTGGTTGAAGACGGATCGCCGTTTGCGCGTGCCTATGCCTTTCTGTTCAAGTGGCTGGGCCGGGTTGATTACGAACGCCCGTTTGAACTTTATGCCGAACTTCTCGGCGGTCGCGGTGAAGAAGCGCGTGGCGTCCGTGCCCGTCTAGTTGGTCGTCTGGGGATCGAGGCGAACGATCCGATTGACGAATTCCTAAACCTCGCCATGGGGTATGAGGCTGATCATGCGCCAACGCTTCAGGGCTTCCTGCACTGGCTGATGGCGGGCGATGCCGAGATCAAGCGTGACCTTGAACAAAGCGGGCGCGATGAGGTCCGCATTATGACCGTGCATGGTGCCAAGGGGCTTCAGGCCCCCATTGTGTTCCTGCCCGATACCATGCAGGTGCCGACACAGGCCCCGAACCTGTTTTGGCAGGAAGATCGCAACCTGATGTTCTGGTTGCCGCGCGTGGCGCTTGAAACCGATCTTGTTGCGCGCCTGCGCGATGACATCGCACTTAAACGCGATCAGGAATATAACCGCCTGCTGTATGTCGCCCTGACACGCGCAGAAGACCGCCTTTACATCTGTGGTTGGCAGGGGCGGCGCAAGGCGCCAGAGCATTGCTGGTACAATCTGTGTAGCCAAGCGATGGAAGGCTACGCCAAACCGGCCCAGATTGATCTTTCGGCCTATTCCGGATCGGGATGGGACGGGGAAGGCTGGATCTGGGAGACTGAACAAAGTCAGGCCCCAAAGCCCGATCGTACGGATGATGTTGCGGACTCGCAACAATCGACCGAACGCCATCTGATCCGGGCTGTCGCGCCAACAGAATCCTTCCCGCCCAAACCGCTGGCACCCAGCCGCATGATCGAGGAGGACGAGGTTCACCAGTCACCGCTTGGCGGAGATCAGGGGCAAAGCTTTAAGCGCGGACTTCTGATCCACAAGCTGCTCGAACTTCTGCCGGATCTGCCCGAGCAGGCCCGTCGCAAGGCTGCGGAACGTTTCCTTGCCCAGCCGATCCATGCGCTTGATCCCGATCAGCAGATCGAAATCGCCAATGAAACGCTGGGCATATTCGATAACCCGGCCTTCGCCCCGGTCTTTGCACCCGGATCACGGGCAGAGGTGCCGCTTGTCGGCATTGTCGGCGGGGATGTGGTTTCCGCCCAGATTGACCGGCTTGTCGTTCGCGATGACGAAGTGATGATTGTCGATTACAAAACCAATCGACCGCCGCCACGCGATGTCGAAGATACGCCGCGTGCCTATCGCCGCCAGATGTCGATTTACCGCGCGGCACTGGCGCAAATGTATCCGGGCAAGACGGTCAGGTGTTTCATTCTTTGGACCAACGGGCCGTGGATGGTGGAGCTGCCTGAACATATTCTGACATTTGGCTGACGGAACCGACTCCGGGTGTGACAAGGCTTGGCGCCGTGCAGTTTCTTTGGGCAGGCCCAATGCGCTTGACGTTTGCGTCGGTGCTGCCTACCTTGGCCTCATAAAGCGGATCGAGGTTTGCGGGTTCGCCCGCCTTGCCTCGTAACAACTAGGATCTGAAAGTATGACCACGATTAAAGTTTCCGACGGTTCGTTCGATACCGACGTTCTGGGTTCCAACGACCCGGTTTTGGTCGATTTCTGGGCTGAGTGGTGCGGTCCGTGCAAACAGATTGCTCCATATCTCGATGAAATCGCTGGTGAACTGGGCGGCAAGCTCAAGATCGCCAAGGTGAATATCGACGAAAACCCGAACACCCCGGCGAAATACGGTGTTCGTGGCATTCCGACCCTGATGATCTTCAAGGGCGGCGAAGTCGCGGCGATGAAAGTCGGCGCACTGCCGAAAAGCGCCCTTGTTGACTGGATCAACCAGTCGATCTGATCTTTGTCGGATCATTGAATTAAAAAAGGCGGGCTGAATTTCAGCCCGCCTTTTTTTGTCTGCTGTGTGCAAACTCAGGCGGCCCGGATGTCTTCCAGGAACCGCTTGACCTGCGACAGAAGCGCTTGTGATTTGTCCGACAGGCTGTTGGATGCGGACAGAACTTGGCCCGATGAAACACGCTCTTCGTCTGCGGACTCGCGCAGGCCAACAACGTTATGGGCGACTTCCTTGGTACCTGCCGCTGCTTCCGAGACATTTCGGGCGATTTCACCAGTGGCAGCATCCTGTTCGCTTACGGCCGCAGCAATACCCCCGGCAACTTCATTTAGTTCCTTCATGCGCGATGACAGATGCTCAATCGCGCCAAGCGCACCCTGAGTGCTGCTTTGGATGCCTTCGATCTGGCTGGCGATATCTTCGGTCGCACGTGTTGTCTGATTTGCCAGGTTTTTAACCTCGGCTGCGACAACCGCAAAACCTTTGCCAGCCTCACCGGCGCGGGCGGCTTCAATTGTCGCGTTCAGGGCCAGAAGGTTGGTTTGCTCGGCAATCGACTGGATAAGCTCAACCACTTCGCCAATCTTATCCGATGCATTGGCCAGTTCGGCGAAGATCGCCGTCGCGTCATCGGCTTCGTTGGCGCCAGCCTGCGCGATGTCAGAGCTTCGGCTGACCTGGGCGGTGATTTCGTCAATCGCCGCTGCCAGCTGCTCGGCAGCCGATGCGACGGTTTCAACGTTGGTTGCAGCCTGTTCCGTTGCGGCTGCAACATTTGCGGCCTGACCCGATGTCTGATCAGACTGGGCGGCCATGCCGGTTGCGGTGCTACGCAGTTGGTCGACAGCGGCGTTAACCACGGTCAGGTCACTTTCAACGTCCTGCTCAAACTTCGCAATGCGGGCATTAACCTGCTTGGCGCGTGCCAGTTGTGCGGCGTTTGCGGTTTCCTGTTCTTTTTGCAGACGGTCGGCTTTTTCCCGGTTTTCGCGGAATACTTCGAGTGCGCGGGCAAGATCACCAATCTCGTCCTTGCGATCTGTGGCATCGCTTTTGACCGATGTATCACCATCTGCAAGGTGCGAAAGTGCTTCGGTGATGCCGCGCAACGGGGCGGTTGTGCTGCGTTCGATGGCAAAGGCCAGGCCGCCAATAACGGCCATGATCACCACAAGTGTGACAAGATCCATCGTTGCGACATTCCAAAAGGCTGCTTCCACATCATCGGTATAGATGCCGGCGGCAACGATTAGGTCCCAGCCCTGCACGAGTTTGGCATATGCCAGCTTCGGTTCGTTGTTGTTGGTATTTGGATGCGGCCACACATAAGAAACAAACCCCTCGCCGGACTGAACGGCAATGGCGCTAAGTTCTGCGATCGGTGTTGCGCCGGTCGGGTCCTTGACTGAAGCCGCGCTTTTGCCGACCAGCTCGGGCACCAGCGGGTGCATGGCCATCGTGCCATCGCGCTCGGTGACGAACACGTAGTTGTTGTTATCGAACCGTTGGCTTGCCAGTGTTTTAAGGGCGGCTGCCTTGGCGTCGGCCTCGCTCATCTCGCCTGACTTTGCGCGTTCGGCATAGTCCTGAACAATGCTGGTCGACTGATCGACGACATAACGCAAGGTGATCTTGCGGTCATCCATCATGGTTTCGTGAAGGGAATACAAGTTCAGGATAGCAGAAGCCGCCAGTGCGATTGCCACAAGAACCATAACGCCGCGCAACTTCGCCGCGAATGAAAAATCAGAGAGCCTCATAGTAAGACCTAACCCGCATGAGTGTTGACTGAATGTATGGGCATTTGATCCGCTGAATGCAGAACACAGCTGGCTATAGTCGATTGAGAAAATGAGACATTGATTTGGGCCAAACCATTCCTAAAAAGTTTTATAAATAATTGGAAAACAACGATTAATATATTTGAATTAAGTAAAATATCTTCTTTGGGCCGATTACAAAGGGGCTAAAGGAACGCGCTTTGCGGGGAGATTGCGGAACCCAGGCCGCTGGTTTTGGCTTGGGTTGGGCGGCGCAACCTCAAGTAACCTGCAAATATGGGGAAGTCGATTCGGCTCAGACCTCAGGCATGGCAACAATTCGATCATCCGGCTCAAACGACGAAAGGCGGCCCTGAAACAGGCCGCCTTTTGTCATTTTGTGAAACCGTGCGCCACGAAGCGGATGGTTTATCCATCAGTATTCGTAGGGGGTACCATCCATGTTTTCCATCAGGACTTCGCGCTTGCCGACATGGTTGGCTGCTGAAACAACGCCGTTTTCTTCCATCTGTTCGATGATGCGGGCCGCGCGGTTATAGCCGATGGAAAGCTTGCGCTGGATAAAGCTGGTCGATGCCTTCTTCTCGCGCAGGACAATGCCAACTGCCTGATTGTAAAGATCATCATCCGATCCCGAACCGCCGGAAGCCCCGGCATTACCACCTGCCATATAGGCCGCGACAGGATCTTCTTCGGGTTCTTCGGTAACGGTTTCAAGATAGGCCGGATCGCCCTGATCGCGCAGATGCTTGACGATGCTTTCGACTTCTTCATCGGACACAAACGGTCCGTGGACACGCTGCAAACGGCCACCCTGGCCCATGTAAAGCATATCCCCCTGACCCAGAAGCTGCTCGGCGCCCATTTCACCCAAAATGGTGCGCGAATCGATTTTCGAGGTCACGGAATAGGAAATACGTGTCGGGAAGTTGGCCTTGATCGTACCCGTGATCACGTCGACCGATGGGCGCTGGGTCGCCATGATCAGATGCAGACCAGCCGCACGGGCCATCTGTGCCAGACGCTGGATGGATGCTTCCACATCCTTGCCTGCGACAAGCATCAAGTCAGCCATTTCGTCAACGATGATGACGATAAATGGCAGCGGTTCCATCGGCAGTTCCTGATCTTCAAAGATCGGTTTGCCGGTTTCCGGATCAAAGCCGGTCTGAACACGTCGGGTCAGTTGTTCGCCCTTGGCGGCTGCTTCCTTGATGCGTTTGTTATAGCCCGCGATGTTACGCACACCGACCTGGCTCATGGCGCGATACCGGTCTTCCATCTCGCGCACCGCCCATTTAAGGGCGACAACCGCCTTGTGCGGATCGGTCACAACCGGTGTCAGAAGATGCGGGATGCCGTCATAGATCGACAGTTCAAGCATCTTGGGATCGATCATGATGAAGCGGCATTCTTCGGGCTTCATCCGATAGAGAAGCGACAGGATCATCGCGTTCACACCCACCGACTTGCCCGAACCCGTGGTACCGGCAATCAGCAAGTGCGGCATTTTCGACAGATCGGCAATCACCGGTGTGCCGCCGATATCCTTGCCAAGGCTCATATTCAGCTTGCCGGTGTTCTTTTCAAAATCACTCGATGCCAGAATTTCATGCAGATGCACGGTTTCACGGCGCACATTCGGCAATTCGATCCCGATAACGTTACGGCCCGGGACCACGGCAACACGGGCAGCAATCGCACTCATGGAGCGCGCAATATCATCAGCCAGACCAATAACGCGCGATGATTTGACACCGGCGGCGGGCTCCAGCTCATAAAGGGTAACAACCGGACCGGGGCGGACCTGAACGATCTCGCCCTTAACGCCAAAGTCCTGCAGGACAGTTTCCAGCAAGCGCGCATTCTGTGCCAGCGCTTCCTGATCAACCGGGTTGGCATCAGCCGGGTCGGGTTCGCCCAGAAGGTCAAGCGGCGGAAAGCGGTATTCTTCGGTGCCCAGATCAAGCGATGCCTGACGCTGGGCCGCGGCCTTCTGGCTTGGTTGCAGCTTGGCGGCGGGGGCGGCGACGATATGTACCGGCGGTTCGTGATCGCCGTCATCATCGTCAAAGCCATCGTCTTCGGCGGGGGTGGAAATTGGTTCGGATTTGCGGGTCGAGATGGCGCTGCCAAGCTTCGACTTGCCTTTGTCCATCGACGGTTCCTGACGCGATCCGGGAGCCCGTTTGGCAAGCGGTTCGTCGTTGCTTCCGGTCGGGATGATGGCGCGAATGCCCGAAATCACCTTGCCACCGGCAAAGGACAGGGCCGTGCCGAGGCGCTCCCACTCTGACAGGGAATAGGCCATGCAAAAGATCGTCAGTGCCAGACCGAGCACCATGGATGCCAGCGCAATCAGCGCCCGCGCACCGGGTACACCGATCATCGCAAAACCAGCTTGTAACTTGTTGAGCAATAAATCACCGGCAAAGCCGCCCAAACCGACCGTCAGTGGCCAATGCATACCCGGCTGAATGTCGGCTGCCGACGTTGCGACCAGAAGCAGGGCAAGTGGCAGCACAAGGAACCGCGCCCACATCCAGCGAAACGGCTTCACTGCAATCAGGCGCAGTCCCCAACCAACCAGCAGAACCGTAATCAGGGCAGAGGCCAGACCAAGCGTACGCAACATCAAATCCGCGCCATAGGCGCCAACAATACCCAGTGGATTAAACACTGTTGTCCGGTCTGTTGCGTGGTTAAAGGATGGGTCGCCCGGATGAAAACCAATCAGCATGATGAACAGGGCCATGGCCAGCAATACCAGCCCAAGGCCGCAAAACCGCAAGCCACTGCGCTTGAGCAGTGTTACAAGACTGCCGGGCATGAAAGCGGTTCCAAGAGTGTTTGACTGGCTGCTCATCTGGGTATCCGTTCTGGTTAAGTCCTGCTGTTCTGCTGGGTGCGATGCACTGAACCCTAATTGTCCAATGCCTGCGCGATGCGGGTCAGTCCTTCCCGCGTGGTTTCAAGATCGTGAACAAGGGCAATGCGAATATACCGTTTGCCCGGATTGTTGCCCCTAGCATCGGTCATCGACAGGTAACTGCCGGGAATGACTTTTACGCCGGTTTCCTTCCAGATTTTCCGGGTGGCGGCTTCGTCATCACCAACATCAAGCCACAGGAAAAAGCCCCCCGGCGGGCGATAAAAACCAAACCGGTTGCCAAAGACTTCCTCGGCGATGTCGATTTTCGCACGATAGAGGTCACGATTGGCCTCTGCATGGGCATCATCGTTCCAAAGCATGGTGGATGCTGCCATTACCGGCATCGGAACCGTGGCGGAGCAATAACTGCGCAGCGCGGTGAAGCGTTTGACGATTTTGGCGTCACCGGCAACAAAGCCCGATCTCAGACCCGGTGCGCTGGACCGTTTCGAAAGGCTGTGGAAGACAAGAATATTGTCCATGTTCCCGCCTTGCGCGGCGCAAATTTCCAACGCGCCCGTCGGGGCGGTGCGGTCATAGATATCGGCATAGCATTCATCCATGGCCAGAACGAAGTCATGCTTGCGGGCCAGCGCAATGATCTGTTCAAGATAGTCGCGCGATGCAATCGCCCCTTGCGGATTGGCGGGCGAGCACAGGAAGAACAGTGCACAGGCATCCAGATCACTTGGGTCAATCTGATCAAGATCGGGCATGAAGCCGTTATCCGGGCCAGCGGCCAGCGGTACCATTTCGGCATCATTGAGAACCGCTGCCCCGCAATAAACCTGATAGAACGGATTTGGCAGCAAGACCTTGGGTTTTGGTCCGGGCTGATCCTGCGGAATGACGGTGGTCGCGATCAGATAAAGTGCTTCGCGTGTACCTGCGACCGGCAGGACGTGGTCATCGCGATTGATCATGTCTGCGGGCAGGTTATAGCGCCGATCCAGCCAGTTTTTGATGGCGTCGCGGAGTTCCGGTGTGCCCGCGCCGGGCGGATATTTGTGCCAGAGGCTGGCATGCTTGACCATGGCATCGGTGATCATCGCAGGCGGTTCGTGTTGCGGTTCGCCGATCGACATGACAAGGGGTGGCTGACCGGGTTCAATACCGTCAAGCAGGGTTGCCAATCGCGGAAACGGATAGGCAGGCAATTGATCCAGGCGCGCGTTAAACATGTTCGTCGTCATTCCAGCATGGTCTGTGGCCCGCCATCGGCGGTGCCGTTCTTCAGAAGATGGGTAAAATCCCCTGACTTTACCCCTATGCCAAAAGTGCAAAGAAACATTTAAGAGCGGCATGAAATCGGCGTTAAACCGCCACTGCGATAGTGATGTGCGAAACCGCTAAAAGCTTGCATGACGCCGACAAAAAAGCCCGCCCGGGTTTCCCCGGACGGGCTTTTGATCTTGTTGATCGGGTACCGTGCGAACACGGTACCCGTCAGAATGTCTTGCTTAGAAGCGCTGGGAACCCTTGCCGAATTCCGGATAAGCTTCCAGGCCGAGCTCGGTCGCATCCGAACCGTTGGCTTCCTCTTCCTCGGAGAGGCGAATACCAACAGTGAATTTCAGAGCGAACCAAACGATCGACGAAGCAACGATGGTGAAGGCACCCATTGCAACGATACCGGTGATCTGCGTACCGAAGGAAGCACCATCATTGGTGAACGGAACAGCAAGTGTGCCCCAGATACCAGCAACAAGGTGAACCGAAACAGCACCGACAACGTCGTCGATTTTCAGTTTGTCGAGCAGCGGAACCGCGATGACAACCAGGATACCACCGATTGCACCGATGATGATCGCCGAGCCAATGGTCGGGGTGTCCGGAGCAGCCGTGATCGAGACCAGACCAGCCAGTGCACCGTTAAGTGCCATGGTGAGGTCGACCTTTTTGTAAAGGATCTGGGTCAGGATGATTGCTGCAACCACACCGCCAGCAGCAGCCATGGTGGTGTTGCCATAGATGTTGGCAATGGCGATAACGTCAGCGCCGGTACCCATAGCAAGCTGGGAACCACCGTTGAAGCCGAACCAGCCGAGCCACAGGATGAAGGTACCAAGCGTTGCAAGCGGAAGGTTCGAACCCGGCATCGGATGAACCGAACCGTCTTCACCGTACTTGCCTTTACGAGCACCAAGGATGATCGCGCCGGTCAGAGCAGCCCAGCCGCCGACCGAGTGCACAATGGTGGAACCGGCAAAGTCAGAGAAGCCCATCTCTGCGAGCCAGCCGCCGCCCCAGGTCCAGGAACCGGTGATCGGATACAGGACGCCAGTCAGAACAACGACGAAGATCAGGAATGGCCACAGTTTGATACGCTCGGCAACAGTACCGGAAACGATCGAAGCTGCGGTGGCAACGAAGACCATCTGGAAGAACCAGTCGGACGTTGCGGAATAACCGCCAGAGAAGTCGCCACCAAGGGCAGCGGAGTCATCTGCGCTCCACAGGCTCAACGAGCCGATCCAGCCAGATACATCCATGTACATCAGGTTGTAACCGATGAGGTAGTACATGATGCCTGCGATGGAGAAGAGACCGATGTTCTTCAGCAGGATGGTGGTTACGTTTTTGGTCCGTACAAGACCGCTTTCCAGCATTGCAAAGCCAGCAGCCATGAACATGACGACGGCGCCACTGAACAGGAAGCTAAAGCTGTTGAGAATGAACTGGGTTTCGGCCGGAACGCCTGCGTCCTGTGCAAAAGCCGGAGAAGCGATTGCCAGAAGGGCGGTAGCTGCAGCTGCAGCAAGGCCGGTTTTCTTCATGGAAATAGTCATAATGTCTCCCCTTGTCTCTGGACTTACAGGGCGTCGTCGCCGGTTTCACCAGTACGGATACGGACCGCCTGGCTCACATCAAGAACGAAAATCTTACCGTCCCCGATTTTCCCGGTTTGAGCAGTTTTGGTGATAGCTTCGACAACCTGATCAACCAGATTATCCGTGATGGCGACTTCCAGCTTCACCTTCGGCAAGAAGCTGACCATGTATTCAGCACCACGATAAATTTCGGTCTGGCCTTTCTGACGGCCAAAACCTTTGACTTCAGTGACCGTCAAACCCTGAACGCCCAGTGCGCTGAGCGCCTCGCGGACTTCGTCCAGTTTGAACGGTTTAATTACAGCAGTAACAAGTTTCATAATATTGCGACCTCCCGGCATATCCGTTGAATACCAACGTGGTAATCACGATTTCGCAGTCCCCCGTTCCAAACCAAGAATCGTGCCAGACTCAAAATCAATCTTGTAAGTTACTGAATGAAAAAGACAAAATAATGAATCGCAGTGATGGAATGATGACTTTGTTTTGCCCTGTACGGATTAAAATCTGCACAAAATCTGTTGTTGTCCAAAAAATGTGCATATTTTTTAATCAACCGGCCGTGGAAAAGAAAAGCACTTGCAGCTCAATGGCCTGTGGCGGTCATTTACTGATCAAGACCAGTTTTCCTGCAACTGGGGGCATGTATTGCGTGGTAAAGTGTATGGGCTGCCTGTGGGTTGATGGTGTGCAGCAGATGGGCTTAATGCATCGTCGGTGGCCTGGCAGGCAAGATTACGGGCCCCGCGATGATCGGTGCGGGTTGTAGGCGCGTATCGGGCAGGGTAAAGATGTGCAAACAACGCTTTCACGACGCCTTGTTGCGTCAGGTCAACGCAGCCCGCCGGTCCACAGGGTAAACCGGCGTCATGTGCGGTGGCCAAACGACACAGGAATTTGCGACATGCATGATCAGCAGGCACTTCAAACCGATGTCATTATTCTGGGGGGCGGATTGAATGGCGCTTCCATGGCTCTGGCATTGGCGCATGGTGGTATGAAGTCTGTAGTGATTGATTATGCAGATCCCAAAACCATCCTGACCGCAAATTATGATGGTCGTACCTGTGCGATTGCAGCGGCCTCCAAATCGGTGCTTGATGTTATCGGGGCCTGGGAAAACATGGCCGATGCGGCCGAACCGATCCTTGATATCCGGATTGCCGACGGACAAAGTCCGCTCTTCTTGCATTACGATCACCATGAAGTTGGTGACGAACCGCTTGGCTATATCGTCGAAAACCTTGTGACCCGCAGTGCGCTGTATCGTGCGATTGAAAAAAACGATCTGGTCAAAATGATTGCACCGGCACGTGTTGAAACGATTGACCGTGATCAGGGCAATATGACCATCACGCTTGCAGACGGGCAATCTGTGCGGGCGCCGCTTGCAATCGGCGCAGAGGGGCGCAAGTCCATGCTGCGCGAGTGGGCCGGGATCAAGACCTATAACTGGAGCTACAAGCAAAGTGCGGTCGTTTGCACGGTCAAGCACAAGCAGCCGCATAATGGTTTGGCGGTTGAACACTTCTTGCCTGCCGGTCCGTTTGCCATTCTGCCAATGACGGACAACCGCTGTTCGATCGTCTGGACGGAGGGCACCGAACAGGCCAATTATCTGGTCAATCTTGATGAGCAGACCTTTGTGGATGAACTCCATCGTCGGTTTGACGGATATCTGGGTGATCTTGAGGTGATTGGTCCGCGTTTCTGCTATCCGCTGGGTTTGCAGCATGCCTATCACTACACGCAGGATCGCTTGGCGCTGATTGGTGACGCGGCCCATGGCATGCATCCCATTGCCGGTCAGGGGCTGAATATGGGCATTCGTGATGTCGCCGTTCTGGCCGAAATTCTCGTCAATGCCCGTCGTCTGGGTCGTGACATTGGCAGTGCGGATGTCCTGGCAGAGTACGAACAATGGCGCCGGTTTGATAATACGGTGATGTTGGCGGTTACCGATCTCACCACCCGTCTGTTTTCAAATGACATTGCCCCGGTCCGCTGGGCGCGCGATATCGGTTTGGCCGTGGTCGAAAAAATCCCGCCACTTAAAAAGACGTTCATGTCCCATGCCATGGGGTATGCCGGGACTCTGCCGAAGTTGATGCAAGGCAAATCTTTGTAGTCCCTGGATCATGTAGTGCGATGAAGACCTGGTTTTGATCAAAAACCGGGAACTTCAGCTTAAATGATCCAAAGTCATTTAAAATCGTTCAAAAACATGTCGTTTTTTGTCGTTGCTTGTTGATTTGTGTCAACAAGTCAGCAAACCGAAAGGCGCAATGTCCCCAGCGAGTTGATCAAACTAACAGGGGACAGATAATGTCATTCAAATCCAAACTTCTTGGCACCGCTTTGTTGGGTGGCATGATGGCCGCTTCGCTTGTTGCAGCCAATCCGGCTTCCGCACAGACCGCCGAATTCAAAACCAAACAGGCCGGTGATATTGTCATTCGTGCGCGCGGTATTGCGATGGTTCCGGATGAGGACACCTATGACCACAACATCAACAACGGCACTGGTCATGGCCAGCTGAGCAACGATGCCGTGCCCGAAGTCGACTTTTCGTACTTCGTGACTGACAACATCGCATTTGAGTTGATCGCTGCAACCACCCAGCATGATCTGGATTGGGCGAACCCGACCCTTGATGCGGGTTCTGTTCGTCTGTTGCCGCCGACCCTGACGGTGCAGTACCACTTCATGCCTGAAAGCCGCTGGAGCCCGTATGTTGGTGCCGGTATCAACTACACCTTCTTCTATGACTCCAAGCCAGGTCAGTTTAACTCGGTAGAGTATGATGACGGCTTTGGCTATGCCTTCCAGGCTGGTTTTGACTACGCAATTTCCGGCCCGTGGTCGGTCAACTTCGACGTCAAAAAGATCTATCTCGATACCGATGTCAGCATCAACAATGGTGCGAACACCTCCAAAGCGCATCTTGATCCGTGGGTCTTTGGCCTCGGTGTTGGCTATCGCTTCTAGGAAACCTGAGTGACGGGATGGACGTCTCGTCAAAACATTTAAAAAAGCGGTCCTGTCATTGGCAGGGCCGCTTTTGTTTTGGGGGTCTTCATGGACTGGCGGGATGCGGCGCGGTTGCTATCGTTTAGCGGGATCGCGCGAAAGTCCGCGTGCTTCGAGTGCAGCGAGATAGTCCGCCCAAAGATTGTCCTGATTGTCGTGCATCTCGCGCAGATATTGCCAGCTGAACAGGCCGCTATCATGCAAGTCATCAAAACTGATGCGCACGGCATAGTTCCCGACCGGCACAATATCAATGATGCCGACATGGCGGCGTCCGGCGATGATTTTCTTTTCCGAGGGATGATGCCCCTGAACCTCGGCTGACGGGCTTTCAACCCGAAGCAACTCGGCACCAAGGCGGGTTTTCACACCGTCATCCCAGATAATTTCCAGAATGCGATCATCACGCAGATAATTGATTTCAACCGGGGTAAAAGCCGGGGTGAAGCTGTCTTGTGTCATGACAGGCTGTTTGCCTTAATCTTCGATGGCGCGGGCTTCATCAGGCAGCATGATCGGAATGCCATCACGGATCGGATAGGCAAGACCGGCTTTGGGGCTGATCAATTCGTTATTGTCGCGATCATATTCCAGCGCCTGTTTTGTTACCGGACAGACAAGGATTTCAAGAAGTTTCGGGTCTACCGGGCTTGGGGTCGCAGTCATGAATTCAGCCTTCGGGTTAACTATGTCGTCCAGGACGGCATGAATGGTCAGTTGGAGTTGCTGTACGTCTGCTTTGGATCGGCGTGGACAGCCATCTCAAGCAACGTCGTGAGCATATCGCCGCGATCATACAGGGTTGTGCATTCGAGCAAAGCCTGTTTTTCAAGCGGACTGAGCCGACAGCCCATGGAAATGGTGGTGATCAGCATTTCATCATCGCTGTCTGCCAGGGTATCCCAGCACGACCGTAACGAATGCTGAGCAAAATAGGCCTCTAGCGCCATGCGCAACCGATCACGATTGATCGGCATGTCATTCGCCTCGGGAATTTCCAGATCATCCCGCCAGGGGTCGAAATCGCCGCGTACCCGGCGATAGCCGCCGCTATTTTCGGGTAATTCCTCGATGACGTTAAAACGGCATACGCCGGTCAGCGTGATCAGGAAGCGGCCATCGTCGGTTTCACTAAAGGCGGTAATGCGGCCCGCACATCCTGTCGAAAAGATTTTAGGGTTTTCCGGGTCCATGAAATAGGCGTTGTTCTGATCCGGACGGGGCTGGATCATGCCGATGATCCGGTCCTGTCCAAGGGCATCAGTCACCATATTCATGTATCGCGGCTCAAAAATATTGAGCGGCAGATGCCCGCGCGGCAGCAAAAGCGCACCGCTCAGCGGGAATACTGGCATGGTTTCCGGAAGATCCGAAAGTTCAGGATCAAAGGGGCCGCATATGCTCATGAAAACAATACCGTCGATAAGGCACGGCGTCCGGCGACGCTGGCAGGGTCCATCGGGCCCCAGGCTTCAAAAAACTTCAGGAGCTGGGTGCGTCCTGCATCCTCGTTCCATTCGCGATTGTTGCGAATGATGGTGATCATGGCGTTGACCGCTTCTTCACGCTTGTTCTTGGCAAAGCAGGCCATGCCGTAATCAAACTGTGCCTGCGGGTCGTTCGGGTTAGCTTCGGCCTTGGCGCGCGCGGCATCAAGATCCTCGCCCGACACACCTGTCTCTGCAAGTTCAAGGGCGCTGATGGCGGCCGCAATCGGTGCCTTCAGGCGATCAGTATCAGACATGTTGTCAACAAAGTGGCGGGCTTCTTCAACCTCATCCATGCCGACCATGCAGCGGATCATGCCGCCAATGGCGTCTTCATTTTCCTGCTCGCGTTCAAGGATGCTAACGTAAATGCCATGTGCCGCTTCAAAGTTTTCCTCTGCAAGTTCGGCACTTGCCTGTTCCAGAAGTCCCTCGATCGGACTTTCAATCGGGCCACCGGCAAGTTTTTCATAGAAGGCGCGCACTTCGCTTTCGGGCTGGCCGCCCTGGAAACCATCAACCGGGCGTCCGCCCTTGAAGGCGTAAACGGTCGGGACCGACTGGATGCGAAGCTGCATCGCCAGTTCCTGGTTTTCGTCGATATTGACCTTAACCAGTTTTACGCGTCCGCCGGCCTCCCGGGTGACCTTTTCAATAATCGGGGTCAGGTTTTTGCAAGGCCCGCACCATGGTGCCCAGAAATCGACAACAACCGGCACTTCCATGGACGGTTCAATGACGTCCTGAACAAATGTTTCTACACTGCTGTCCTTGATCAGGTCGGAATCCTGATTTTGGCTGGTGGCGCCATCTGGCGCATTCGCGTCAAGAATGATCGACATTATAATTCACTCGCTAATTCTGAATTCTAGATGATACCGCCATGCCCGGACGACAAGAGGCAGTCATGTGATATTGCGCGTCACTTATACTTAAATATAAGCAGATTGAAGGACTTGCCTCAGCTGTCCGTAGTTCATTTATCGTCAATTGCGGCGGGTTCGGCGTCGAAATCAATGATCATCGCCTCATAACCAAGTGAGTCGATGAAGGTTAACAGGTCTGCTGAGGTAATTGTCGTGGTACGGTCATTTCGCAAGGGGTGGAAGTTCAGCACATCCCCTTTGGCAAGCTTTGCATCAAGGGCAAGGTTCACCTTGCGCTCCTGATCATTGAGCAGCGCAAAGGGCGTTACCGAGCCCGGCTTGACGCCCAGCGTTTCGATCAGAAGTTCCGGCTTCCCAAACGACAAGCGTGCGCATCCCAGCCGCTTGTGCAGGTGGTTCATGCGGATCTCTGTCTCTTCCTCTGCGACAACCAGCCACAGCGCACCCTTCTTGTCTTTGACAAACAGGTTCTTGGAATGGAGTCCCGGCAGGTCGCCGCGCAGCTTTTGCGAATCCTCGACCGTAAACAGCGGATCATGTTCATGTGTGGTCGTTTTGATGCCCAATTTGGCAAGGTGATCGAAAAGCTGGGTTGATGGATCGCTCATGCTCTTTCCCTTGTGGCTGTGCGCCAGAAGATAACCAAGTTCAAAACCGGACGCAAATTTGCATAAACCGGGTCGGATTTCGACAATTCAGGCGCTTAAAGTCAAGGAAAACCGCCAAAATTCCCATTGTTACGTTTTCATGGAAAAAAGGGTTGCAATCGCTCTTTGTTGGGCTATTATCCGCGCCGCTCCACAGGGGCAGAAACAATCTGATGAACGCGGGCGTAGCTCAGGGGTAGAGCATAACCTTGCCAAGGTTAGGGTCGAGAGTTCGAATCTCTTCGCCCGCTCCATCAGACAGGTTTCAAAATGCATCGCTTTCATGATGATGCGGGCGTAGCTCAGGGGTAGAGCATAACCTTGCCAAGGTTAGGGTCGAGAGTTCGAATCTCTTCGCCCGCTCCATGATGAAAGTTTAAAAGGCCGTCCTTCGGGGCGGTCTTTTTGTTTTTGGATCAAGACTCCTGACCGTTCTTGCTTGCAAGAAAATGCGTTTTGTCGTGTGTTCTGGGTATGTCTGATCTGACCGCCGATAAATCCGCATTGTCCGGGCGCATCATCTACACTGTTGGCTATGCTGGCCACGACAGGGAAAGTTTGCTTGCCCTGTTTAGAGCCCACGGTATTACCGCCGTGGCCGATATCCGGACCTTCAAGGGATCAAGCTATTGGACGGCCTTTGACTCCGAGAGCTTCGGACCGTTCCTGCGCGAAAATGGCATTGCTTATGTCTTTATGGGCGATGTCATGGGCGGAAAGCCGCAAATGCCCGAACTTTATCCTGACGGGCAGCTTGATTATGACCTGATGGCAGAACGGTCTGATTTCAAATCGGGCATTGAACGGCTGGTGGCCGGGGCAGGGAAATACCGAATCTGCCTGATGTGTGCCGAGAAGGATCCGCTGGACTGTCATCGCACCCTGTTGATTGCTCCGGCTTTAAAGGACGCCGGCTTTGATTTGCACCATCTGGTCGATGGGCGGGTTGAAGCCCAGTCTGAAACCGATGCACGGATGATTGCGATCAATGGCGGGGATGTACCCGATCTGTTTGCCGCTGCGGAACCAGACCCGGATGCCGAGATCAAGCTGGCACTTGCCCGTCAGATCAAGCGCGTTGCTCCCAAGGCTGATGACGCGATAAAGCGGCGCTAACGTGCCGCCTAGCCCATAATGTTATAGCCACCATCAATATGGACAACATCGCCGGTCAATGATTTGGCCCGATCACTGGCAAGAAACGCTGCCAGTTCACCGATTTCATCAATGGTTACCAGACGATGCGATGGCGCACGGTCTGTGGCTTTGTCCATCAGGTGCTGAAATTCGGCAATTCCGGATGCTGCGCGGGTCAAAAGCGGGCCGGGTGAAATTGCATGGCAACGAATTCCCTTGGGGCCCAGTTCGGCAGCCATATAGCGGGTCATGCTTTCCAGTGCTGCCTTGACCGGGCCCATGACGCCGTAATGATCAATGACCCGTTCTGACCCCATATACGTCACGGTCAGAAGCGCGCCGCCATCACGGATGAGCGGTTCTGACCGTTTGGCAAGTCGTGCAAAGGAATGGCATGAAATATCCATCGCCGCCATAAACCCGTCGCGCGAACAATCGACGACACGTCCATGAAGGTCATCTGCCGGGGCAAAGGCGATGGAATGCAGAATAAAATCAAGCTTTCCCCATTTCTGTTCTATTTCGGCAAACAGCGCGTCTTCCTGTGCCTGTTCGCGGACGTCAAGCGGGGCAAAGATTTGTGCTTCGATTTCCCGGGCCAATGGTTCGACAAATTGTCTGGCCTTGTCGTTAAGGTAGGTCACGGCAAGCTCTGCGCCTTCGCGTTTGAAAACGCGGGCACATCCCCAGGCGATGGACATTTCATTGGCAATTCCGACGATCAGCCCTTTTTTGCCTTCAAGCATGTTGCTGTTCCTTTTCGGATTATGTGCGACTGCGAAGTAACCGGTAAAATGGGTCGTCTTTCAAAGTGTACCGGGTTTTGCGCTGCAAAAAAGTGCAAAATTCTGTGACAATCACGCCTTGCCGATGATTTTGCGGCTACATGCTAGTCTGTTGGTTAAATGAATTTTTTTTGTGCAGAAGCATAGTTTTTAGGCAGATGATCCGTTATGTGTAGGCTTACGGGCGCGCGGGGTTTTCAGGTGCCTTCATGATGGAAAATCCCGCTCTACGTCCCAAATAAAGCAAAATCAGTGGTGTGTTGCACCGGTCGCAAAGATCGGTGTTTCGGTTCTGGCAAACAGAGCCGGGAAAAAGGGAAATTGGTCATGAAAGCCCGAAACGGCGACCCAAAACGGGAAGTCATCGACAAGGTTGTCGAGAAAATCCATCAGCGAATGTCTGGCGAAATGGCGAAGGATGCAGAAGCATTCGTTCGCCTTTTTTATAAGGATGTTCCGCCTGACGACATGGCGGGTCGATCTGTCGACTCGCTTTATGGCGCGGCACTCACACTATACAAATTTGCGCAAAAGCGCCCTGCGGCAGATACCGCCAAGATAAGGGTCTATAACCCCGATCTTGAAGAACATGGCTGGACGTCTGATCACACCGTGATCGAAATCAACAATACCGACATGCCGTTTCTGGTGGACTCGGTGACAGCCGCCCTGCATGAACTTGATCTGACGGTGCATCTTGTCATTCACCCGATCATGCGCATTGCGCGTGATGACAACGGTGACTTGCAGCGCGTTGCCGGTGTTGAGGAAACCAATGATCCGCGTGAATCGGTCATGCATGTCGAAATCGACGAACAGACCGACAAGAACGTGCTCGCCAAGGTTCATGATCGGCTTGAAAACTGCCTGACAGACGTCGCGCTTGCCGTGCGTGACTGGCAGCCGATGCTGAAAAAGGTCACCGATGTTCTTGATGAAATCGGCGAGGTCAAGGCAGATGCGTCCGATGATGACCGCCGCGAAGTGCAGGATTTCCTTGGCTGGCTGCATAATGATCACTTCACCTTCCTTGGGTATCGGGAATACCGCTTCAAAAGCGGTGGCAAAAAGTCCCAGGTCGATGTTGAGGTGAAAAATCAGCTCGGCATTCTGTCGCGTGAGGGAACCCACGTCTTTGACGAGCTGCGCCAGATCGGCAACCTGTCACCAGAAGTTCAGGACTTCGTCACCAAGCCAAGCCTGCTGATGGTGACCAAGGCCAACAAGCAATCGACCGTCCACCGTTCAGTGCATCTTGATACGATTGTCGTCAAACAGTTCGACGCCAAGGGCAAGGTGGTTGGGCAGCACCTGTTTGTCGGTCTGTTTACCTCGGTCGCCTATAACCTCAGCCCGCGCCTTATCCCGCTTCTGCGGATGAAACTGGCCGAAACGGTCAAACGTGCTGGCTTCCCGCCGGCAAGTCACGATGGCAAGGCGCTGGTCAATATCCTTGAAACCTATCCGCGTGATGAGCTTTTCCAGGTTGATCTGGATGATCTGTATCATACCTGCATGGGTATCCTGCACCTTCAGGAGCGCCAGCGTATCGCACTGTTCGTGCGCCGCGATGCCTTTGAACGGTTTGTCTCCTGTCAGCTGTTCTGCCCGCGTGATCGCTTTACCACCAAGCTGCGTCTGAAGTTCCAGGCGGTGATTGAAAACGCCTTTGATGGCAAGGTCACCGCCCACTACACCCTGATCGGGGACAGCCCGCTTGCGCGTTTGCATCTGCTGGTCAAAACCAATCCGGGGGAGCTGCCCGAATACAGCGTGCCCGATATTGAACGCCAACTGGTCGAAGCGGCCCGTGACTGGTCCGATACCCTGCGTCAGGTTCTTGTCCGTGAACTGGGCGAGGAACGCGGTTTGGCGCTACATCGTCGCTATGGCGAAAGCTTCTCGACCGATTATCGCGAACGTTTCACGGTCGAAAGTGCCGAACTTGATATCGAACGCATCGAAGAAGTCATTAGTGCCAGTGACCTGCGGGTGAACCTGTATCGCCCGATCGAAGCAGCCGAGAACGAGCTGCGCTTCAAGATCTATAATCCCGGCGCACCTGTGCCGCTCTCGGATGTCCTGCCCATGCTTGAAAACATGGGCCTTAAGGTCATCACAGAGAATCCGTTCACGGTCAGCCCGCGTGATGTTGATACCGATGTCCGCATTCATGATTTCGGGGTAGAGGTCGACGGCGAATTCAGCCTCCATGACGTGCGCAACAAGTTCCAGGAACTGTTTGTCCGCATCTGGCATGGGGAGGTTGAAAATGATGCCTTCAACCGTCTTGTCCTTCTGGGCAACCTGCATTGGCGCGAAGTGGTGATCCTGCGTGCCTATGCGCGTTACACTCGCCAGACGGGGTCTGCCTTCTCGCAGGCCTATATGGCCAAGACCCTTGCCAACAACCCGGCACTGGCATCGGCCCTTGTATCGCTGTTTGTGGCGCGCTTTGATCCGGATCGTGATGCAGATCAGACCTCCGAGGTTGAGGCAATTGAAGCCGATATCATCAGCCGTCTTGAAGACGTGATGAATCCGGACGAAGACCGTATCTTGCGGG
Source organism: Thalassospira sp. MCCC 1A01148 (assembly GCF_001613795.1). Taxonomy (GTDB): domain Bacteria; phylum Pseudomonadota; class Alphaproteobacteria; order Rhodospirillales; family Thalassospiraceae; genus Thalassospira. The sequence goes on along the minus strand of NZ_LPVZ01000020.1, from coordinate 1,048,055 downwards.
CCTTCCTTAACCTCGTGCAAGCAACGCTCCGCACCAACTTCTTCCAGTATGACGCGGATGGAAATCCGAAATCCTATCTGTCGGTCAAATTTAACTCCGGCATGATCGAAGATTTGCCGCTGCCCCGGCCGTGGCGTGAAATCTTTGTCTATTCCCCGCGGGTCGAAGCCGTTCACCTGCGCGGTGGACCGGTCGCGCGTGGCGGCATTCGCTGGTCAGACCGTCAGGAAGATTTCCGCACCGAAATCCTCGGTCTGGTCAAAGCCCAGATGGTCAAGAATGCGGTGATCGTGCCGGTCGGCTCCAAGGGCGGCTTTGTTGTCAAACGCCCGCCAGTCGATGGCACGCGTGAAGCGTTCCTTGAAGAAGGCATCGCCTGCTACAAAACCCTGATGAGCGGCATGCTTGATATCACCGATAATATCGTTGCCGGTGAAATCGTGGCACCCAAACGTGTCCGCCGTCTGGATGATGATGATCCCTATCTGGTTGTCGCGGCCGACAAGGGCACGGCGACATTTTCTGACATCGCCAATGGTGTCGCGCGTGATTATGGCTTCTGGCTTGATGATGCCTTTGCTTCGGGTGGCTCGCAGGGCTATGACCACAAGAAAATGGGCATTACCGCCCGTGGTGCGTGGGAGTCGGTCAAGCGCCACTTCCGCGAAATGGGCAAGAACATCCAGACCACGCCGTTTACTGTTGCGGGTGTTGGCGATATGTCGGGCGATGTGTTTGGCAACGGCATGTTGCTGTCCGAACAGATCAAGCTTGTGGCTGCCTTTAACCACATGCACATCTTTGTCGATCCGGACCCGGACCCGGTCAAAAGCTTTGCCGAGCGCAAACGTCTGTTTGACATGCCGCGTTCCAGCTGGGCCGACTATGACAAGAAAACCCTGTCAAAGGGCGGGGATATCTTTGATCGCAAGGCCAAGACCCTTGATCCGTCACCCGAAGTCCGCAAGGTGCTGGGGCTTGGCAGTGGCAAGATCACCCCGGCTGAGATGATGAAGGCCATCCTGAAGTCCGACGTCGAACTTCTGTGGTTTGGCGGTATCGGGACCTATATCAAGTCCAGTGTCGAAACCAACGCCGATGCCGGTGACCGTGCCAACGATGCCATCCGCATCAATGGTCGCGAAGTTCGCGCAAAGGTCGTCGGCGAGGGGGCCAACCTTGGCGCGACCCAGCGCGGTCGTATTGAATATGCGCATGTTGGTGGTCGCCTCAATACCGATGCAATTGATAACGCGGCGGGCGTGAACTGCTCGGACCACGAGGTCAATATCAAGATCCTTGTGGGCGAAGTGGTCGCGGCGGGCGATATGACCGAAAAGCAGCGTAACAAGTTGCTGGTCGATATGACTGATGAGGTCGGCGATCTGGTGCTGCGTGATAACTATCTGCAAAGCCAGGCGATCTCGAATGCCGATGCGGAAAGTGCCGATATCCTTGATGCACAGGTCCGCTTGATCCGCATGCTAGAACGCGAAGGGCGACTGAACCGCGAAATCGAATATCTTCCTGATGACGAGGAACTTACCCGTCGTGCCAATGCGCATGAGGGCCTGACGCGTCCGGAAGTCTCGGTTCTCATGCCCTATGCGAAATTGTGGCTCTATGACGAAATTCTTGAGTCCGATTTGCCCGATGATCCGGTTCTGGTCGAGGAACTGGTGCGCTATTTCCCGACGGCATTGCGCAAAAAATACGCCGATGCGATTTCGAACCATCGTTTGAGACGTGAAATTATCGCAACCGTGGCGACCAACAGCCTGGTCAACCGGGTTGGTGGCACCTTTGTCCATGACATGATGGAAGCCACCGGCATGTCGGCAGTTGATGTGTCGCGTGGTTATCTGATCACGCGTGCGGTCTTCGGGCTTCGCGACTTGTGGGACGGCATCGAGGCGCTTGATAACGTCGTGCTGGCCAAGCTGCAGACCAGCATGTTCCGCGAAATCAATCGCATGGTGAACGATGTGACCCTTTGGTTCCTGCGCAATTGCGAGGAACTTAATGTCGGTGCCAAGATCGAAATGTTCCGCCCGGCGGTTTCCAAGGTCATCGAATGCTTCGAGGAAATCGTGCCCGAGGACGCAGCTGCCCGCAAGGCGCTGGCAGACAAGTCTAAGTCACTCGTCGCACAGGGTGTCCCCGAAGACATCGCGTGGCGGGTGGCATCAGCCGCGCAAATGGTTGCAATCTGTGATGTGGTCCGCATCGCAGAGGCAACCGGACGCGACGTGATCGAAGTGTCTGCGACCTACTTCGCGGTCGGTGCACGCTTCCAGCTGGGTCTGATGCGTTCCGCTGCCGAGTCCATCGAAGCCGATACCTATTGGCAGAAACTGGCTCGCGCAGCCGTGATTGATGACCTGTTTGGCCATCAGCGCGAACTGACCCGTTCGGTTCTCGCAGCAGGTAAGAAAGGCACATCGGGATCCGATCTGCTTGATATCTGGGTTCAGGATCGCCAGCGCGGCTGTGCGCGTTGCGATGATCTGATCAATGAGCTGCGCTCGGCCGGTCAGATTGATCTTGCCATGATCACAGTGGCCAACCGCCAGATCCGGGCTCTGACCGGCGCCTGACGTCTGGCAGGTCGGAAGACCCTGTTCTTAAGCACGGAAGGGCGCCTGTAACGGGCGCCCTTCTTTTTTTGTTTTACATGTCTTCAATCAATGGCCTGCGCCCACAGCGGGTCGTTCAGAATACATACCGCCTTATTGGCAAAATGAACGATGCAGCAAGATTTGCACTAGATCACGGGAAGGAATGGGAGATCCTGTCATCCTGCTGCCATTTTCATATGACTTATTTACAATATTACCGGTGTATTCCTTGAAAAATACCAACCGGTATGTATATCTGAGCTATATAAACAAAACAGGTCAAGGTCATGAGGAACGCCGCAGAAACCCGGAACAAGCTGCTTGAAACAGCGATGGAGCTATTGGCGACACGGAGCTATCACGATGTTGGTGTGAGTGACGTCTGCAAGCATGCCGGGGTGACAAAGGGCGCGTTCTATCATCACTTTGACAGCAAGGCGGAGTTGTTTGCGGCGGCGGCCCGCCATCACTGGGAAAAGGGCAAGGACGAGCTTCGCGCCATCTTTTCCCCCGATGTTCCTCCGCTTGATCAGCTTAACGGTTATATCGAACTCATTTGCAACAAGCAGGAACGCTATGCCGTCCCGGGGGAAAACGAAGTCTGTGTTTGCCCTATTTTCACCGCTGGTGGGCAGGTCGGGCCGGAAGATGCGCCGATCCAGGCCTGTTCGCGCGAACTTGCCGAAGAACAGATCAAGTATCTGGCGTCTATGGTGCGCGGCCTGAAAGGCGAAGGCATGCTGGGTGAGGGTGGTGATGTCACGACTTTGGCGCGACTGATTTTCCAGTATGTTCACGGTCTGCTGACGTATGGTCAGGTTTTCAACGATCTTGATACCGTTCGGTCTGATATTCGTAACGGTATCTGCCGGATCCTCAATTTGCAGTGCAAATACAGGGACATAGAGTCTGGTTCAGCCGCGTAAAACCCTTAAAAATTTCAGTGTGTAGGGAAAATAATTCAGATTATTCTCTAATTTCACTTGCAAACATACCGATCGGTATCCATTTTTCTTCCAAACGGGTCGCCTGTGCGCGGCATAACCTATTTGGAAGATGGAATGATGCAGTCTCGATCAAAACGCAAAATTTTGCTGCCGGCAGCTGTCATGGCGCTGGCCGTTGCCGCCGGTGGATATGGCCTGCATATCACCGGTTCCGCCGCTGATGAGGTCGCGGCTCAAACGGAACAATCCGTACCCCCGGCAACCCCCGTCACCGTATCGGGTGTCAAAAGCCAGTCTGTCCGCCTCTGGAGCAACTTTTCCGGCTGCCTGAGCGCGGTGGAGGAAGTTCAGTTGCGCCCGCAAGTCAGCGGCGCAATTGTCGAAATCCGCTTTGAAGATGGTCAGCAGGTCAAAAAGGGGGACATTCTTGCGGTCATTGATCCGCGCAGCTATCAGGCTGCCGTCGATGAAGCCCGCGCCGAGCTTGCCGCTGCCCGTCAGAACCTGTCATTGGCGGCAAAGGAAAAGGAACGCGCGGAAAAGCTCGTCTCGAACGGCACAGTATCAAAACGCGTCTATGACGAGCGTTTAAGTGCTTATCAGGTCGCGCAAAGCGACGTCAGCCGCACAAAGGCAAAGCTTGAACTGGCAGAGATCGAACTTGACCACGCCTATGTCAAGGCACCGATTGATGGCCGCGTCAGCCGTGTGGAGCTTACTGTCGGCAATCAGGTTAATGCCGGTGCCAATGCGCCGGTTCTGACCACCATCGTCTCGACCGACAAGATCTATGCCGACTTTGATCTGGATGAGCAGACCTTCTTTGCCAGCCTTGGCGATAGCGGCAAGATTGACGATGCCGCGCAACACATTCCGGTCAACATGACCCTGTCGAACGGGCGTCAGATTTCGGGTCATGTGCACAGCTTCGACAACCGGATCGATGCCCGCACCGGCACCATCCGAACGCGTGCGCTTTTCGACAATCTTGATGGCAGCCTGATACCGGGCACCTTTGCCAGCCTTGAAGTCGGCACCCTTGGCAAGAACGACGTGATCATGATCTCGCCCGAAGCGATCAGCACCGATCAGGATCGTAAATTCGTTTATGTCGTAGCCCCCGACAATACGGTTGCCTATCGCCAGGTTACGCTGGGTGCCGAGCTTGACGGCAAGCGGATCATTTCATCTGGTCTTGAGGTCGGCGAGCTGGTGATTGTCAACGGCATCATGAAAGTCCGCCCAGGCATGGCGGTCGCCCCTGAAATCCTGCAGGCCTCTGCATCCTGAGGGATGCGGAGCCGCACGTAAGCAAGGCTGACTGTCATGCAAAATTTGTCCAGACTTTTCGTGGATCGCCCGATCTTTGCCGGTGTTCTGTCCGTCCTGATATTGTTGGCGGGCCTGATTGCCATGTGGCGTTTGCCGATCTCCGAGTATCCGGAAGTCGTCCCGCCGTCGATCGTTGTCGAAGCCAAATTCCCCGGCGCCAACCCCGCCGAGATATCCGACACAGTCGCATCCCCGCTTGAAGAACAAATCAACGGGGTCGAGGGGATGCTTTATATCAACTCGCTGGCCACCACCGATGGCAATCTATCACTTACCGTGACCTTTGAAATCGGAACCGACCCCGATCTGGCCCAGCAAAAAATCCAGAACCGTGTGTCGCAGGCCGAACCGCGCTTGCCTGATATCGTGCGCCAGCTTGGCGTAACGGTGTCCAAGCGTTCACCGGATCTGACCATGGTCGTGCATTTGCGTTCCCCCAATGAACGCTATGACATGCTGTATCTGCGCAACTACGCGACACTGAATGTGCGTGACCGTCTGGCACGTATCACCGGTGTCGGGCAGGTCGGGCTGTTTGGGTCGGGCGATTACGCCATGCGCGTCTGGCTCAACCCCGACAAGGTTGCCGAACGCAACCTGACGGCGGGCGAAGTGGTTTCGGCCATCCAAAGCCAGAACGTACAGGTCGCCGCCGGGATCATCGGTGGCGCGCCCTATGACAGCGGCGTACAGTTCCAGCTGCCGATCAATATCAGTGGTCGTTTGGAAAGCCCTGAAGAATTCGAAAACATCATCGTCAAGCGGGAAGTGGATGGCACCGTCACACGTCTGGGCGATGTTGCCCGCGTTGAAATGGAAGCCCAGCAATATGCGCTGCGTTCCCTGCTTGATAACAAGCCTGCGGTCGCGATCCCGATCTTTGCATCACCGGGCTCGAACGCGCTCGATATTTCAAGCAACGTCCGCGCGACGATGGAAGAACTCAAACAGGGCTTCCCCGAAGATCTGGATTATTCCATCGTTTACGACCCGACCGTGTTTGTGCGCGGCTCGATCAAGTCGGTGATCATGACCCTGCTCGAAGCAGTTGCGCTTGTTGTTGTCGTGGTCACCGTCTTCTTGCAGACGTGGCGTGCGTCGATCATTCCGTTGCTGGCCGTGCCGGTATCAATCATTGGTACCTTCGCGCTGATGCTGTTGATGGGCTTTTCGATCAACGTGCTGTCGTTGTTTGGTTTGATTTTGGCCATCGGGATTGTGGTTGATGACGCGATTGTCGTGGTCGAAAACGTCGAACGTAACATTGAACGTGGTCTTTCCCCGCGTGATGCAACAGTGGCGGCCATGCGCGAAGTTACGGGGCCGATTATCGCGACCTCGCTTGTCATCACCGGTGTATTTGTGCCGATTGCCTTTATTTCCGGCCTGACCGGTCAGTTCTATCAGCAATTTGCCCTGACCATTGCCATTGCCACGATCATTTCCACCGTCAACTCACTGACGCTGAGCCCGGCTTTGTCGGCTGTGCTCCTGCGCAGCCACGACGCGCCAAAAGACTGGCTGACACGCGGCATGGACTTTGTCTTTGGCTGGTTCTTCCGCGGGTTCAACCGCTTCTTTAACCGCAGTACTGATCTTTATGCCGGTGGTGTGAAGCGTCTGCTGGGCATGAAGACCATCATGATGGCGCTTTATGTCGGTCTTCTGGCGTTGACCTATCAGGGGTTCCAGATCCTGCCGACAGGTTTCGTACCGTTGCAGGACAAGCAATATCTTGTCAGTTTCGCCCAGCTTCCGCAGGGCGCAACACTGGACCGGACCGAGGATGTTATTCGCGAAATGTCTGACATCGCGCTCAAGGAACCCGGAGTGGAAAGTGCTGTGGCGTTCCCGGGGCTTTCGATCAACGGCTTTGTGAACAGCTCAAGTGCCGGCATCGTGTTTGTCACCCTCAAGGACTTTGATGAACGCAAAAGCGATGATCTGTCAGGGCTTGCCATCGCAGGCAAACTGCAACAGAAGTTCGCAGGCATCGACGAGGCCTTTGTTGCCATCTTCCCCGCGCCGCCGGTGCAGGGGCTTGGCACTGTTGGTGGTTTCAAGCTGCAGGTACAGGACCGAACCGATCAGGGCTATGGTGCGCTTGATGATGCGATGAAACAGGTCCTTGCCAAGGCATGGGCAGCCCCGGAACTGACCGGCGTGTTTTCAAGCTACAACATCAATGTGCCGCAGCTTCAGGCGACGCTTGACCGTACCAAGGTCCAGCAGCTTGGCATCCCTGTTGATGAAGTCTTCCGGACCATGCAGGTCTATTTGGGGTCAATGTATGTCAATGACTTCAACGCCTTTGGCCGCACCTATCAGGTGATCGCACAGGCAGACAAGCCGTATCGTTCAAGCCCCGATGACATTCTGCGTCTGCAAACGCGCAACGCAGATGGCGATATGGTGCCGCTTGGTTCCGTGCTTTCGGTTTCCGAAACATTCGGGCCGGACACGGCGATGCGCTATAACGCATTCCGTTCGGCTGATCTTAATGGCAATGCGGCACCGGGATATTCAAGTGGCGAAGCACAGGCCGCAATCACCAAGATCCTTGATGAAACCTTGCCACCGGGTATGTCCTATGAATGGACAGAGCTGACCTATCAGCAGATTCTGGCAGGCAACACGGCGATCTTTGTTTTCCCGATTTGTATCCTGCTCGTGTTCCTGATGCTGGCGGCTCAATATGAAAGCCTGACCATGCCATTGGCGGTGATCCTGATCGTCCCGATGAGCATCCTGTCCGCTGTTTTTGGTGTCTATCTGTTTGGGGGTGACAATAACATCTTCACCCAGATCAGCCTTTTTGTGCTGGCCGGACTGGCATCAAAGAACGCCATCCTGATTGTCGAGTTCGCCCGCGAACTTGAACATCAGGGCCGCAGCACCGTTCAAGCCGCGATCGAGGCCAGCCGTTTGCGTCTGCGCCCGATCCTGATGACTTCCTTGGCCTTTATCATGGGCGTCGTTCCGCTGGTCCTGTCCAGTGGTGCCGGTGCCGAGATGCGCCACGCAATTGGTATTGCCGTGTTCTCGGGCATGCTGGGTGTGACGATATTTGGCCTGATCCTGACCCCGGTCTTTTATGTCCTTGTACGCATGATTGGCCGGCGCAACGACGTTCGTTCACTTGACGAGGTTGATGCACATCAGCCTGCGGAGTGACCGATATCGTTGCACAAAACAGCTGGACTGTCTTTTCCCCCGACCCCGCCGGTTCGGCTGTTTTGAAACTCCCGAACGGGGCTGACAAAGGTCAGCCCCGTTTTTTCGTGTGAGCCATCTCTCAGTCTGATCTGATGGCCCTTGCCTTGGCTGCACATCGCCTTATCTTTCGGTCGGGATGTTTGTCGATAAGGGTTTTCGACCATGAACTATGTGCGTACCGGTTTGTTGCTTGCTGGCCTGACCGCGCTGTTTGGCGCTGTTGGCATGATGATTGGCGGGCAACAGGGCATGATTATCGCGCTGCTGTTTGCAGCTGCCATGAATGTGTTCGCCTACTGGAATTCGGATGCCATGTTGCTGCGCATGCGCAGCGCACGGCAGGTGGATGATAAAACAGCACCAGAACTGGTGGCGATGGTCCGTGACCTTGCGCGCAATGCCGACCTGCCAATGCCCAAGGTTTACGTCATCGAAAACCCGCAACCCAATGCCTTTGCCACCGGGCGAAACCCGGAAAATGCAGCGGTGGCTGCGACCACAGGGTTGCTTAAGCTCCTTGATCGCAACGAAATCGCCGGCGTTATGGCCCACGAGCTGGCGCATGTGAAAAACCGCGATACTCTGACCATGACCATTACCGCGACCATCGCCGGGGCGATTTCTGCGTTGGCCAACTTTGCAATGTTTGCCGGCATGTTTGGCGGCAATCGCGATAACAACAATCCGCTGGGCGGGATCGGCATGATCCTGATTGCGATTCTCGCGCCCTTGGGGGCGATGATCGTGCAGATGGCAATCTCGCGGACCCGCGAATATGAGGCCGACAAGATCGGGGCTGAAATCTGCGGCCATCCGATGTGGCTGGCCAGTGCCTTGAACAAACTAGATAAGGGTGTTCACGCCGTCCCGAATATGGATGCCGAACGCAATCCGGCAACCGCACACATGTATATTGCCAACCCGTTATCCGGAAAAGGCGTCGATAGCCTGTTCTCTACCCACCCCAACATGGCCAACCGCATTGCGCGCCTGCAGGCCTTGGCTGGCTCTTCGCAAAGTTCCGCACAAAGCCCCGTGCACGGCCATCAGGCCGAACAAACACCCCGCACCGCCAGACCCGCGTCCAGCCGTGGGCCGTGGGGGCGCAAGTCCGCGAAACCTGCTGCTCCCAAACGTGGCACGTCGCGTCAGCGCAAACGGCCCTGGGAATCCTGAAGATCCGGTGCCTTTATGTGTCTGGTGGTCAGTTAACCCAACTTGGGGTCGTTTGCCTTATCCTTCGGTATGATAAAAATGACAACGCACAGCATTGACCAACCTTGAATACAGGACGAAAATGATCCGATAAAAGTCTAAGGACCCTTGCTGTCAGGCTCTTCAAAGCAAGGGACAGATAAGGACAATAATGGCTGGTTTCTGGTCAATGGTTGGCCTCGTGTTCAAATCCCTGATCACGGGTGCGGACACTGTCGATGATATGGGGGGTGCTGCCGACGACGTTCTGGCAGCCGACGATGTTCTGTGCCGGTATGGTATCGCGCGCTTCACACCGCCAGAACCGAATGCCCATATCGGCGCAAGTGTTGACGACGAAGTTGCCGATGTTGTGAAGGCTGCGGTGTCTTCTGTCCCGGAAAGTGCCGGGGTTCGGATTGATCAGTTCTTCTCACCCAATCCCGATGCAGCCGACCCGTTTCAAGCCATGCGCGAGGCGCAACTTGGCGTTCTGAACGTCGCACATCGCAAGGATGTCGATACTGTCTTCTGGGGGCGTCAGGATCCGCGCAACGGCTATCTTGATCTTCACATGGTCAGTGATGCGCTGGCATCGTCACTTTATGACTTGATGCTGCCCCAGACATACAGTTTCCGTCAGCTGACCCATCCTGATGTTTCCGAGGCATTGCGCATTCTCCTGACGGCCCAGCTTGTGCTGAAATCAACCGGCGGCGAACAGCGCGCCCTGCAGATTGCCCGACTGGCCGCTGTCCTTGAAGACCTTCAGGACCGAATTCACGGCGGTGATATCTTTTCGCAGGGCGGTGCCGGTGTGGGGCTTGCCTATGGATTCGGGGCGTTCGTTCTTTCGGAAACCGGGGATCGATCCTATTGCGCAAGTGCCTTGCGCGTCATGGAACCCTATATCCGGAAAATGGTCAGCGAAGCTTCCGAAAAACCAGTGTCCGCCACAGGAAAAACCGCTGCCCCGACCGGGCTCAAGGGCGAGTCACTTGATGCTGATAATGCGGGCGCCCAGGAGGTTCCGCTTTCCACGCTTCTTGACGGGATCAGTGATTTTTCCAAAATAAACCCGCGCACCGTCGCGGCGCTTGCCCTGTATGGGGCACTTGTGAACTGGTCGCTGATTGCCAACCTCAAGGCGCGTTCTGGTGCATTGTCCATTGCGATCTGGCGGATGCTGGAACGCCGGATTGAGCTCTCCATGGGGTCTCCGGTGGATCGTGCGCTTTCGATTTGCAAGCTTGGCGAAGCCATGGTGCTCACCGGCAAGGACAAGGAAGACGCCAAGCTTGTCGACAAGGGGGCTGCGCATTACCGCCGGGCAATTGGCATGATCAATGCCCGTGTTCATGGCCCGCTTTATGCGACAATCGCCTATGGTCTGGCCGAGGCAATTGTGTCTTCGGCAACCATCCGTGATGTCACGATCCCCGATACACAGGTGGTCCCGGTCTTTCAGGCCGCACTCAAGGTCTGCACGCGGCGCGATCATCCCTATATCTGGGGGCGGATCATGTTTGCCCTTGCAACTGTCTATTTGACCAACGGCAACCTTCACAAGGATATCGAAATGCTCACCCATGCCCGGATGAGCTATTCCCAAGCCTACGAAGCCTTTAACGAAGCAGGGGCGAAGGGCGCGGCACGTGCCGCATCTGGCGGCTACACCCGATCGGAAAACTTCCTGTCACAGCTTGGTCACCGCAAGACGGTCATGGATGCCACCGGCGGTGTTGGTGAAAGTTCGGACAAAGGTGCTGCAAACGCCTCCTGATGTGTTTTTACTTCGGGCAAGGACCTGCTTCATTCATCCGGCAGTTCGACAAAAAGAAACCCCGCAGCGCAAGGCTGCGGGGTTTTGACTGCGAAGCGTGATGTTCTAGCCGGATGACTTCTATTCGCGGTTACCGAAGAAGTGCAGCAGCATGATGAACAGGTTCACGAAGTCGAGATACAGACGCAGCGCACCAAACAGGGCTTTTTTGCCTGCGGTCGTTGCATCGTCATGTTCGTGATACTCTTCCTTGATGCGCTGGGTGTCATAGGCGGTAAGGCCCGTGAAGATCAGAACACCAGCCGCCGAAATGACGAACTGCAGCATCGTGCTTGCAAGGAAGATATTCACCACCATCGCGATGATGATACCGATCAGGCCCATGAACAGGAAGCTGCCCCAGCCCGAAAGGTCTTTCTTGGTGGTGTAGCCAAACAGGCTCATCGCACCAAAGGTACCCGCGGTGATGAAGAAGGTACGTGCAATCGACTCACCGGTATAAACCAGGAAGATCGACGCAAGGGACAGACCCATCATTGCGGCATAGATCCAGAATGTCGCCTGTGCAGCACCAAAGCTCATCTTGTGGATGCGTGCGCTCAGGAAGACGACAAGCCCGATCGGGGCCAGCATGACAATCCAGTGCAGCCCAGTGCCGAAAATAGCCTGCATCAGGGTCGGGCTGGTCGACACAGCCATTGCCACGATACCGGTCAAGGCAAGTGCAGATGCCATGTAGTTGTAGACACGCAGCATATAGGCGCGGAGACCTTCATCGATCTCGGCCGCCGACCGGCCAACCGAGACGTCATAGCCGCGTTGACGCGTTTCAAAAGCCATTGAAATCCCTCTTTGATCCAATTGTGAGCAGAACATAGGTATACAATTCTGCGATGATCAAAATATGGCAGGATTTCCGTGAAAAGCAACGGTTTGCCTGATCGGGTGCCAATAGGTCGCCATCAGATGTGAACTTGTTCACCTTCGATATGACGCTATCGTGAAATCACCCGATGACGACAGGTTTTGTAAACGGGTCTATGATGACGCTTGCGGGACTCGCAAAAAATCCACTCAACGCATACAGGCCCGACCCCATGTCATTTCGCGCCGCAAACCATATGTCGCTGTCAAACCCGGTCCGGGTGTTTTGGCGTGCACTGGTAACCGGCGGGCTGATCGCGGGGCTTTTTGGTGCTGTTGCCTTGGATGTGAAGGCGCAAAATGCCAACCTTCAACGTGCGCCGGGTGATGGTGACATTCCGGTCTTTACCGATGTTTATGACGGATCGGAATTTTGTGCCGATGGCAATGGTGATGCCCCGTGCGCTGTTGCCCCGGTTGATGTGCCGGAATTTGATGCCAGCTTCGTTTATCGATTTCTGGCTTATCATGCTCAACGCCCGTTTGATCGATTCTCGTGGCAGGCCTTCACAGCGCTGATGAGCCCACTTGAGTACCCGGGCCAGAAAACCTACTGGGAAACATTCCCGACACGGCGTGATCTGTTTGCCGAGCTGGCCTATCCCAATCCAGCATGCAGGGATGATCTGCCAGACGGGCATCTGTTGCTGGCAAGCTACCTGCAATCGACCGGAGATACGCTGATTGATCAGGCAGGTAACTTTGTTCTGTTTGAAACACGCATCAATCCGGTGGCCGCTGACTACATCATTGCCAACAACCTGCAATCAAAGGCCGGGCGTGCGCGATTTGCCAATACCGGACAGTTCATTGATTTCCCGACCGGGCATTTGACGGCGGGTGCCGAAAGCAAGGTTAAGGCCACCATCGCCAATGGCGATGGGGTGCAAAAGCCTGATTCGGCAATTCCGCCATCGGCGCCCGGTGTGATGGGCGCGCAACTGTTAAAGTTCGCATGGCGCATTCTGTCCCCCGACAATGCGGCAGAAAATGCGCGCTACTTCACCCGCCCGGCGCGGATATCGCTTGGCAGTGACCAGATGCTGGACGGGCAGGCGACATGCCTTGATGTCACGGTCGGGCTGGTTGGCCTGCATCTTGTGCAACGGGTTGCCAGCGGCAATGGGGATCGCTGGATCTGGTCGAGTTTCGAGCATGTCGATAATGTTCCCCTGGCCACAAATGCGCTCCGTCCCAACAGCATCATCACCAAGGAACCGTTTGAAAACGGATGCCTGTCACCGGGGCCAGTGGATCAGCAATACGCCTTTTACGGCGGGATGGGGGCGGTCGGCAGCCCCGCCAACCAGCCAATCTCTGAAACCCTGAAATGGGCCGACCATGCGCCATATGCCCGCCTGTCATCGGGGGATAGGCCCTTGCCCCCGGAAATCGTGCGCTGCTGGCGGCTGTTTTCCGGCACGGCGGAAAGCAACTTTGTTTGGCAGGGCAAACTTTCGGGCACCGTCTGGGCAAATTACATGCTGCTGGGTACGCAATGGATCGGAAATCCCGGCGGTGCACCGTTTGGTATTGGTGAAGTGCCGCGTTTTCTGACCAACAGCACGCTTGAAAGCTTCATGCAGGATCAACCGGATGCCACCTGTTTGGGATGCCATGCCCGCGCAACAAGTGACGCCGGACAGGTTGCCAACTTTACCTTTCTGCTTGATCCGGGCAGCTAACCGATCACGAACAGAGAGACCTTCCAATTTTCCACGATTGCCACTAGCATGCATCGCAACATTTGCCGCACCCAAAAACAAAGAACAGCGGCGAATTCAGGGAGGAAATATGCTGGGCAGTCGTTCTGACTATGCTTCGGTGCGTTCAAGTTTTGCCTGGGACGTGCCGACCCACTTCAATATCGGCGTTGATGTCTGCGACAAATGGGCGGACGACCCGGATCGTTTGGCATTGATGCATCGCAGGCGTGATGGCACGCGCCGTGACTATACATTTTCACAGATCAAACGCCTGTCAAACCGCTTTGCCAATGTCATGCGCCGTCATGGCATACGGCGTGGCGACCGGGTCGGGATCCTGTTGCCACAAAGTCCGGAAACGGCGATCGCCCATGTTGCGACTTATAAAATGGGCGGTATTGCCGTGCCGCTCTTTACCCTGTTTGGGGTGGATGCGCTCGAATATCGTCTGGGGAACTGTGCCGCCAAGGTACTGGTGACCGACAAGGAAGGGGCCGCCAAGATCGCTGAAATTCGCGATCTTTTGCCCGCACTTGAATATGTCTATGTGATCGATGGGGCGCCAGACAACTGTTTTGATTTCAAGGCCCTGTCATCAGAAGCCAGTGACGATTTCGAACCGGTCAACACCCGTGCCGATGAACCGGCGCTGATCATCTACACATCGGGCACCACCGGTCAGCCAAAGGGTGCTTTGCATGCGCACCGTGTGTTGCTGGGACATTTGCCCGGTGTTGAAATGTCACATGATTTCTTCCCCGAAGACGGGGATGTCATGTGGACCCCGGCTGATTGGGCGTGGATTGGCGGGCTTTTGGATGTCCTGTTGCCCGCCTGGCATCACGGCGTGCCTGTTGTTGCCCACCGGTTTGAAAAATTCACGCCCGAGGATGCCTTTCGCCTGATGGCGGAATATGGTGTGCGTAATACTTTCCTGCCACCGACCGCGCTCAAGATGATGCGGGCCGCGGGCGACGAGCTGGCGCAAAGGTTCAATTTCAAACTCCGCTCTATTGCAAGCGGTGGTGAAACATTGGGTGCGGAATTACTTGATTGGGGGCGTCGGGTGTTTGATGTCACCATCAACGAGTTTTATGGCCAGACCGAATGCAACATGGTGGTTAGTTCCTGTCAGTCGATCATGGACTCAAAACCCGGTGTTATGGGCCGTCCGGTGCCCGGTCATGATGTTGCGGTGATTGATCTGGGGGGAACGGTGCTTGAACCCGGTGAAATGGGCCGCATTGCCGTGCGTGCGCCTGATCCGGTGATGTTCCTCGAATACTGGCGCAATCCCGAAGCCACCCGCGACAAGTTTGTTGGTGAATGGCTTCTGACCGGGGACATGGGCAGTGTCGATGCAGATGGGTACATCCGCTTTGTCGGGCGCGATGATGATGTCATCAGTTCGGCCGGGTATCGTATCGGGCCGGGGGAAATTGAAGACTGTCTGATTGCCCATCCTGCCGTGCGCATGGCCGGTGTGATCGGCAAGCCCGATGATCAGCGGGGCCAGATCGTAAAGGCCTTTGTCGTATTGGCCGATGGTTTCGCCGAAAGTCCGGAGCTTGAAAGCGAAATCAAGAACTTCGTCAAAACCCGATTGGCCGCACACGAATACCCGCGCGAGATCGCCTTCCTTGACCAATTGCCAATGACAACCACCGGCAAGGTCGTGCGGCGGGCCTTGCGCGACATCACCTGATATCGTGCCCGGATTTCAAATCGTTCCCAAAACGGTTTTGTATAAAACAAGGCCGGGTCTTTCTGGATCCGGCCTTGCGTGTTTAAGGTCATCTGCGCCTGTTGGCTATTCGTTGCGTAACAACGGCGCTGCCGGACTGCGCAGAGCCTGCCATGTGCCGACAAAACCGGCTGCCAGCGTGGCAAACAGGCCAATCGCAATCGGTCCGATAATGGTCATCGGCAACAGCACCCAGTTAGCCTCCATGATCAGCACCAGCACCGACCAGGCCGCAACCGACCCGACAAAGGCCGCAATCACACCGGTGGCAAGACCAAGGATCCCGTATTCCAGCGCATAGGCATAAAGAATGTTTGAACGTGTCGCGCCCAGTGTCTTGAGCACTACCGCGTCATAGATCCGCTTGCGGCGACCTGCCGCAACTGCCCCGCCAAGGACAAGCACGCCAGCGACAATCGCAATCATGCTGGTCGCATTAAGGGCGGTGCCGATCCCGGCCAGAATGGCATTGGCGGCCTCAAGCGCCTCACGCACGCGAATGGCTGAGACATTCGGGAAGTCCATACCGATCATGCGATCGACCGGTTCTTCCATTTCGCGCGGCATATGGGCGGTGGCGATCAGGCTATAGGGCGCCTTGTCGATTAGACCCGGTGAGAACACCATCGCGAAATTCATACGAAGGCTTTGCCATTCGATCTCGCGCCAATTGGCGATCTCGGCGGTGATGTCGCGACCCAGCACATTGATGGTCAGGGTGTCGCCCGGCTCAAGGTCAAACGCGCGACCGATATCCGCACTGATCGACACCAGCGGCTTTGACGCATCATTGTAATCAGCTGACCACCATTCACCGCGCACCAGTTTGGTTTCAGGCGGTGCGGTTGCGGCAAAGGTCAACCCGCGATCACCGCGCAGGAACCAGCGATCATCACCTGGTCCGACATCGTTGGAATTAACGCCATCAACCGCCGTCACACGACCGCGCAGCATCGGAGTTTGTTCGATATCCGAAACATTATCCTGTGCCAGAAGCTGATCGCGGAACTGGTCGATCTGATCGGGGCGAATATCCAGGAAGAAGAAGGCCGGGGCAGAGTCCGGCAGGTTCTCGTTGATCTCGTTATCAAGGTTGCCCTCGATCCCCGAAATCGTCACCAGCAGTGTCAGACCCAACCCAAGCGATAGCGCGACGGGTACGGTGCTTGCCCCCGGACGGTGAAGGTTGGCAAGCGCCAGTCTGGAAAAGGCACTGCGTCCCGTAATTAAACGTTTCGAAAGGGATACGATACCGCGCCCGGCGAAGGTGAAAATCACCACCGCCGCCGCCGAACCGCCAATAAAGCCAAGCGCAATCGCCTTGTCGGTCGCAGTCAGCACCGTCAGGATCAGCAACAGCACCAACGGCACACCGATATAGGGCAGGTCACGCTTGCGTACAGGACTGCCGCTAAACAGTCCGGCACTGGCACGGAACAATCGTGCCGCCGGGATTTCGCGTGCGCGCAACAAGGACGGCAGGGCAAAGACCAAAGTGGTCAGCACACCAAAGCTGGTGGCAATGATCAGCGATGGCAATGCCGGGCCCAGCGTCACATCAATTGGCAGCCGCCCGGCAAGGGCCGGCGCAATCAATGCCGGTGTCACCGCGCCGATCAGAAGCCCGATGGCAATCCCGATCAGGGCCAGAACAAGGATCTGCAGGAAGTAAATCCGAAGCACCAGCGCATGCGATGCGCCGATGGATTTAAGTGTGGCAATAACGGATGTTTTGCTTTCGATATGGCTGCGCACGGCATTGGCCACACCAATACCCCCGACCAAAAGGGCCGAAAGACCAACAAGGGTCAGGAACAGGGTCAGGCGCTCGATAAAGCGTTTCAGGCCGGGGTTGGCATTGGCCGTATCGCGAATGCGCCAGCCTGCCTCTTCGAACCGCTCTTCAAGCCGTTCGCGAAAGGCGGTCGGGGTTTCATTATCATTGATATCCAAAGCGTAATAATAGCGGATCAGACTGCCCGGCTGCACCAGCCCGGTCTCCATCAACCCGTCCATCGAGACCATCAGGCGCGGACCAAAATTGAAAAAGCCAACGGCCTTGTCAGGCTCGGTCTTGATCACACCACGAATTTGAACATCAATATCGCCAAGCGCGACCGTGTCACCGACATCGATCCGAAGCCGTTCAAGCAAGCCTGCCTCGGTCACAGCCCCCCAAACGCCATCCTTTTGTTCAAGGATCCCGTCAAAGGCAACCCCGTCGGCAAGCTCCATCGCGCCAAACAGCGGATAGGCATCATCAACCGCCTTAAGCTCCACCAACCGGCGCTGGTCCGGGCCATAGGCCGTGGTGCGCATGGTGGCCAGTTCGGCAACACGTTCGGTGTTTGCGCGCAGCCACTCGATCTGATCACCGGTCGCTTCCTGATGGGTCAGGCGCAGTTCAACATCGCCGCCCAAAAGCTTCCGCCCGTCACGCTCCAGTGCCGATAGAACGGATTCCGAAACGTTTCCGACAGCCGCAATCGACCCGACGCCAAGCGCCAGACAAGCCAGAAAAATACGAAAACCTGATAACCCGCCGCGCAATTCGCGCCGACAGACCCGCCAGGCAATGGACCATAGGCGGTCCGCACCGTCAGTGGGGGAAACAGATGTATTCATGACTGCGATTCCAGATGCGAAACGATTTCGCCGTCGCGCAGCATCACCGTGCGGTCGCACCGCTTGGCAAGGGCAGGGTCATGGGTAATCAAAAGCAGGGTCGAGCCGCGCCGCTTGGTCAGATCAAACAACAGTTCGATAATCGTTTCACCGGTCGTGCCATCAAGGTTGCCGGTTGGCTCGTCGGCCAGCAAAAGCTCAGGGTCGGTGGCAAGTGCACGTGCAAGCGCAACGCGCTGTTGCTCCCCGCCCGATAGCTGGCCCGGATAGTGATCGGTGCGATGGCCCAGCCCGACATGCTCCAACTCTTCGCGCGCTTTTTCAAAGGCATCCTTGCGCCCGGCGAATTCCATCGGAAGCGCAACGTTCTCCAGCGCGCTCATGGTCGGGATCAGGTGGAAGTCCTGAAACACGATGCCGACATGATGGCGGCGATAAAGGGCCAACCCGTCTTCATCAAGGGCGCGCAGGTCCTTGCCACACACCTTCACAACGCCTTCCTGGGCTTGTTCCAGTCCGGCAATAACCATCAAAAGCGATGTCTTGCCCGACCCCGACGGCCCGACAAGCGATACCCGCTCGCCTGCACCAATCGAAAGATCAACCCCTTTAAGGATCTCGACAATCCCGGCCGGACCTTGCAGCCGCAGCTTCAGGTTTTGCACATCAATTGTCTGTTTTGGCGCTTCACCAGACGCGGCGACATTTTGTTCCGGTATCGTGGTGGTTTCGGTCACACTCATTTCGGGTCCTATCGGGTTGTCCGTTGCAAGATCGGCAAAGCAGGCTAAATAGGTTTACGGATCAGGACGTTTCTGGTTCAGACTTCTTTTGATCTGAACGACTTCTGTCTGCGTTCATCAAGGGTAAACGTTCGGAAACCGCTCGGGCAAGTTCGCAGCATATTAAGGTGAGATTTGTAATGAATTCGGTGTTTGGGCAAGGTCACACTGTAAACAAGTTCACGTACAAGTTGGCAAAACAGTTGCGTAAATCTGCCACGCAGGCATGCGCAGCCCTTGCCATTGCTGTCTTTGCCCTGGCTGGATTTTCTGATGAAGCGCGGGCGCAGGAAACCGATCAAGCGACCAAAACCCTTGTATTGTTTGGCGACAGCCTGATGGCCGGTTACGGCCTGGCCCATGAAAATGGCTTCGCGCCCAAGCTTGAGGCGGCCCTGAAGGATGCAGGTCATGATGTGGAAGTCGTGAATAGTTCCGTCTCTGGCGATACCACGGCGGCGGGTCTTGCGCGCCTTGACTGGGCACTGGTTGACAAGCCCGACGCGGTCTTGCTCGAACTTGGTGCCAATGATGCACTGCGCGGTATGGAGCCGTCCCAGACCCGGGAAAATCTGGCAGAAATCCTTGAGAAGCTGCGCGGCATGGATGTCGATGTCTTGCTGGCTGGCATGATGGCGCCGCCCAATATGGGAACGGCGTATGGTAATGAATTCAACAGCATCTATCCTGATCTCGCCAGCCGCTATCAGGTTGATCTTTACCCGTTTTTCCTTGAAGGCGTTGCCGCAGAACCCAGCCTTAATCAGGATGACGGCATGCACCCCAATGCCGAGGGCGTGGACGTTATCGTAAAAAGTATCCTGCCAGATGTGATCAATCTGCTGCAGACATCAGACGCCAGCTAACAAGGCCAAGATCTGCGGCTGCCGGACAATTCAGGCAGTTATCGGTTCCTGAAAGCCACCATCCGGTTACGTTGGCATAAAACCGGCACGTCACCCCTGTAATCAAAACGTCTCCAGTTAATAACCCACAGGTTTGCTCACAAGACGGTCGGGCACACATCGTGCCGAGCGTTTCTTGCGCTCGATTTGAATGCTGTGCGTAAAATGGGCTGTTTCCAAGGGGTTATGCGGTTTCCAGCAAGTTATAAAATTTCGCAAGTGCGTAAATCAGCGCAATTATGCCGCTTGCGGCCAATAAAAAACTGCATATGTAGATAGAAAATGTCAACAACTCGAAACGATTTACCGGTCAGACCGTAAGGATACCAGTGTCACTCACCTGAAACAGGAATAATACAATTAAATCATATATTTAGCGTTGTCTTCCGGGTGGTGCGTGCGCCGTGAATCTTGCCTGAAAATCCCCATTTGGGGACCAAAACATGGGGTTTGGTGTAAAATTAACACCTCATTTACTTTCGGTTATGTTTCGAACTGGCTTTACGTTAACTGCATATGTTGTTTTACGGGAACGCTCTGACAGGGGATCGACGACAATTTCAGTTTTTGACGGTTTTGCCTCCGCCGACGAATTGGACCCTCTTCCCAACAACGACTTGAAAATAATGTTTTATTGCAATCACTTAACAGAATTCGCAAAGAGTGTCTGTAATCTGCGACCTGTGGATAACTCCGCAACAGTCAAAACGGGTGTATGACGTCAAGGAAATACACGTAATTCATCAAAAAATGTTTTATATCAAACGCTTGGTATTTTTCAGTGAACCCCGTTTGTTTCCTGGGAGTCGCAAATTGGCCTGTGAATGAATCGGAAGCGATTCAATTTTGACTGCAAATGCAGTTGCAGGGGCCGGACTCCGTCGATACACTTCCTTCTTATGCTGTTGAATATCGGGCGCTCTTTTGCGTTTCTCATGTTCGGTTATGCTAAATTAATTAAATAATTCAATGCCTTAAAGGGATTGTTCTGTGTCGTCTTCTTCCACCGTCAAGCAGTCCTACACCATTCCCTGTTCCTCGATCTTCCGCGACGCGGTGCTGCAATTGGCAGAACGGCGCGGTGTGAATGCCGCCGATCTGGCGCGCTCGGTCATGCTGATCGTTCCGGAAAAGGCGATTGAGGACTATCAGGACCCCGGCGATCCGCCCAAGGGGGACCGTGAAACCATCGTGCTGAAGTCCGGCCCGGCCGAGGGGCGGCCCTGGCGGCGCAAACCCCGCCTGCAATTGCGCCTGCCTCCGGGCTTTTCGGTGGTGACCGTGCGCAAGGCGTTGCAAATGGCGATTGATTTCGACGCGGGGGATGTGAATATGCGCGTCGAGAAGTCAGATGTATTGGCTGCTGAACGCGCTGCCCTCGAAGAAGCCCGTGCCCTTAAGAAACGTCAGGCAGAGCCACCTGTCGAACTTCTGCAATCGCGTGAAGAGCTCGAACGTCTCCGTCAGATTGTTGATAACCTTGCCTTTGATCCGCTTGATCGTGGCGTCACCACCTTTAACGAGGCGCTTCACGTCATGGGCTTTCCGCCAAGCGCCCGGCCCGATATGCGAGCGATCCGGTCGAAATATCGCGTTCTGGCAGCCATCCATCATCCCGACAGCAATTATGGCTCCCACCAGCGCATGACGCAGCTCAATGCCGCGATGGAGATCCTGCGCAAACACGTTTCCTGATTGCGCATATTGTGCGCCATGACAAACCGATCCACGGCCCCTTGTGGAAGGGTTCGCGCAATGCTTAGATGTAAGAAAGTCGATTTCTGGTTTGGCGACCGGGCACAAGAACCGGCCACCCCGACCAGCCAGCAATGGGAGACAGCATGACGGCGGAATTTCGGGCGGCACATGCCAGCGGTGAAAACTGGGCCTCGGTCGCATCCGAGCTTGCCGAACTTCTGGAAAAAGAACCATTACCAGAACAGGCACTGGCTTTTTTGTATGTCTCCGAACCGCTTGCCGGGGATCTTGGCAGTATCCTGACCTTCCTGCGTTCGCGCCTGTCGATTGAACACTGGATCGGAACGTCCGGTGTTGGGGTTTGCGGATCAGGGCGCGCCTATTTCGGGGTTCCGGCGGCCTCTGTCATGATCGCCCCGTTTGCCCGTGATGACTTCCACATCTTTGAACCCCTGAAAACCGAAGCCGATCTGGACGCCCCCGAACTGCAAAAGGCGATTGATCGTCTGCAACCGATTTTTGGTCTGGTGCATGGCGACCCGGGCGCACCTGACAGCCTCGGTCAATTGGCCGAGCTCGCAAGGTTGGGCTCGACTTATCTGGTTGGCGGGATTGCCTCGGGCGAACGCGGTGCGCCACAGATTGCTGATCGCATTGTCGATGGCGGCCTTTCGGGTGTTCTGTTTGACGGTAAAACCAGTGTTCAGGTCGGTATCAGTCAGGCCTGCACCCCGGTTGGTCCGGTCCATCGCGTGACCGAGGGGCGCGATGGCATTGTCTCGACCCTTGATGATCGTCCAGCCCTTGAGGTGCTTAAGGAAGAACTCGACGCCGACGGTGGGGAACAATCCATGGCATCGGGGCGGTATCATGCGGCCCTGATGGTACCGGGATCGGACACCGGCGACTTTGTCGTGCGCAACCTGATGGGGGTGGATCCCCATAACAACATGATCGCGATCAGCGGTGATGTGCAGGCGGGCGATGCCATCCGCTTTGTCCGCCGCGACGGGGCAGCGGCCGAGCAGGATCTGCGGCGCATGCTGGCTGATTTGCAAAAACGTCTGCCGGGCAAGCCGCGCGGAGCGCTGTATTGCAGCTGCGTTGCCCGTGGCCCGCATCTGTTTGGCACCGAAAGCCGCGAAATGATGATCATCCGCGATGAACTGGGCGATCTGCCGCTAACCGGCTTTTATGGCAATGGCGAAATCTGCAATGACCGCTTCTATGGATATACCGGGGTTCTGACCCTGTTTATCTAGGTCCTGACGCCAGGGCCACCTCATACCCCGTCACAATAAATTTGCCCGCCAACGGTTTCATCACGCGGCCAAGCGGATATATTCATACCATTGCAAAATCATGTGCCGCCCCGATTCAGCGGTTCTGGCGGCACAAAACAGGGGAATTTCATATGGAATATCGTCGACTGGGGCGTACTGATATAGATGTCAGTGTGATTTGTCTGGGCACCATGACCTGGGGCCAGCAGAACACGCAAGACGAAGCTTTCGAACAGCTTGATTACGCCACTGCCAACGAAATCAATTTCATCGACACAGCCGAAATGTATCCGGTCCCGGCGATGGAAGAGACCTTTACCAAAACCGAAACCATCATTGGTAACTGGCTTGAAAAGCGCGGCCGTCGTGATGATCTGGTGATTGCCACCAAGGTCGTCGGTCCGGCGGATCGTTTCCCGTATGTGCGTGGTGGGCCGCGTCTGACCCGTGGGCAAATCTTTGAGGCAATTGACGCCTCGCTTGCGCGCCTGAAAACCGATTATGTCGATCTTTATCAGCTTCACTGGCCGGATCGGAATTCCAACTTCTTCTCCAAGCTGGGCTATACCCATGACGCGGAAGAACAATTCACCCCGATCGAGGAAACCCTTGGCGCCCTTGATGAACTGGTCAAGGCTGGCAAGGTCCGCCATATCGGTCTGTCGAATGAAAGCCCGTGGGGCCTGATGAAGTTCCTTGAGCTGGCCGAAAAGAATGGCTGGCCGCGCGTGGTCTCTGTTCAGAACCCCTACAGCCTTCTGACCCGTCAATATGAAGTCGGTCTGGCCGAATGTTCGATCCGCGAAGATGCCGGTCTTTTGGCCTATTCGCCGCTGGGCGGTGGGGCGCTGTCGGGCAAATATTTGGGCGGTGCGCGTCCCGAAGGTGCGCGTTCCTCTGTCTGGCCCCAATATTTCGGGCGCTATCTGACCGAAAACGGGGTCAAGGCAACCGAAGCCTATGTGAAGCTTGCCAAGGATAACGGCCTTGATCCGGCACAGATGGCGCTGGCCTATGTCAATTCGCGCCCGTTCCTGACCTCGAACATCATTGGCGCAACCAGCATGGAACAGCTCAAATCCAACATTGGATCCGCCAAAATCACCCTGTCGGACACTGTTCTCGAAGAAATCGAAAACATTCACAAAATCTATACCTATCCCTGCCCGTAAGGAACTGAAGGGATATCCTTGGCGGTAACGTCACAGGATGGTCAGATTTTGACCCCAAACTTGGGAGATGCGGCGCGGTATTCCATGCCTCGCCGTATCCCTCACCACCGAGACGGAGGCGACCAATGGTTAAGCGTATCAACGGCAAGGAAGCTGATCTCGGGGATATGACGGTCCGCCGCATTTTACCTCACCGCGAGGTGCGTTCTGTCGGTCCGTTTGTGTTTTTTGATCACATGGGCCCGGTAAAGTTCGAGCCCGGCCACGGTGTTGATGTACCCCCGCATCCGCATATCGGCTTGGCCACCGTCACCTATCTGTTCAATGGGGCGATCCTCCATCACGACAGTCTGGGCAGCAATATCGAAATCACCCCGGGTGATCTCAACTGGATGCATGCGGGCCGCGGTATTACCCATTCCGAACGTGAAACCGAGATCGTGCGCAATTCGGTTCATGCCCTTCATGGCTTGCAGCTTTGGGTGGCCCTTCCCGAAGAGGACGAGGAATCCGATCCCGCCTTTTATCATGTGCCGAAGGATGATCTTCCAATCATCGAGGATGCCGGGCTTCATATGCGCCTGATCGCGGGCGAAGCCTTTGGCAAAACGGCCCCGGTGCCGGTCAAGTCCAAGCTCTATTACCTGGATGTCGCCATTGACGAAGGCGCGCAGCTTGTGTTGCCTGGCGAAAATCAGGAAGGGGCGATTTACGTTGTATCCGGCACGCTAATGGTCGACGGTGAAAGTCACGAACCACAAAGCCTTCTGTATGTCGCGCCCGAAGAAATCCCCGATATCGTCGCCAAAACCGATTGTCGTGTGATGTTGCTCGGCGGGTTGCCGCTTGGCAAACGTCACATCTGGTGGAACTTTGTTTCCAGCAGCAAGGACCGCATTGAAGCGGCCAAGTCCGACTGGGCGGCGGGCAATTTCCCGCAAATCGATGGTGAAGACGACGCTTTGCCGCTGCCTGCGCGCTCGACCGGATAATATCCATACACTATTCCTTCTTGAGCCGCTTCTGACCCACCCCCGAACTTTAATTGGATTGAAGACATGCGTTTGTTTGTTGGTGTGGAAATTCCCCACGATATTGCGGTCGAACTTTATCCGCTGGGGCGCGCGATAAAGGGGCTTGATCCCCAGACCCCGGAAAACATGCACATCACCCTGAAATTCATCGGTAATGTCGATCCGGGGCTGGCAGGCGAGATTGACAAGGCCCTCTCGCAGGTCAAATTCGACCCCTTTGATTTGCAGGTATCCGGACTTGATATGTTTGCATCCAACCGCAAGGTCCGCATCTTCTGGGCTGGGGTAAAGGATCAACCGGCGTTGCACACGCTTGCCAATCGGGTGGAAAATGCGCTTCTCGCACTTGAAGAATGCCCGGATATGGATATGCGCAAATTCACCCCGCATATCACGCTGGGCCGCAATCGCGATGCCGCGCGGGCTTCCATCGAACAGGCGATTGTCGATCATGGGGATGTGACCTCGCGGGTGTTCACCGTTGATCGTTTCTGCTTGTATGAAAGCCATTCAACAACGGATGGTCCGGAATTTCGCGTGATTGCCGCCTATGATGGCAAGGATGGCCCGCTTCCTGAACCAGACCTCTCAGAGGCCTTCGCAACAGAGGATTTTCAATGAAACTAGGCTTTATCGGAACCGGCGCAATCAGCGATGCGGTCATTCGCGGTCTTTTGACATCTGACTATCCGGCAAGCGAAATCATCGTTTCACGCCGAAGCGCGCATATCTCCGCAAAGCTCGCCGCCGACTTTAACCAGGTGCGGGTCGAAGACGACAATCAGGCGATCATTGATCAGTCCGATATGGTCTTTCTTGCGGTTCTGCCACAGATTGCCGGTGATGTTCTCTCAACGCTGCGCGTGCCCGATGACAAACAGATTGTCAGCCTGATTGCCACCATCCCGATTGCCGACCTTAAGCTTTGGCTGGGCACCAACGCACAATGTGATCGTGCCATCCCCCTGCCACCGGTCGAACATCATGCCTGTGTCACGGCGGTCTATCCCGGTTCGCCCGATGTCATGGCCCTGTTTGAAAAACTCGGTGGTGCGGTGGCGGCTGAAACCATTGATGCCTTTGATGGCTACGCAGCGGGCAGTGCCCTGATGGCGACCTATTTCACCGTGCTTGAAAGTGCCGCGCAGTGGATGGTCAAACAGGGCTCCGACTATGCTGATGCCAGGCGCTACCTTGCCGCGCTGTTTTCCGGGCTTGCCGGGAACACGGACAAATCCCCAGATCAAAGTTTTGCCGATCTTTATGAAGGCCACATCACCGCTGGTGGTCTCAATGAGCAGGTTGCGCAAACTTTCATCCGTGAAAAGGGCACCGATGCGCTTCATGCTGCGCTTGATGAAGTGTTCGCGCGGATCAAGGCATCTGCCAAGTAAGTTCAGGCAACAAAAACGGGCGGCTTTGATGGCCGCCCGTTTTCCGTTCTTTCTATAATCCGGCTCAGCAGTTTCAGGCCGCCGCCCTGTTCTGATACCCAACCGTCAGGCGTTGCTGCCCACCATTTCCGTCTTCTATCAGATCAACCATGGCATAGCCGAAATCAGCAAAGCTGATGCGCGCCATCCCGTCATGGTCGGGGACCAGCGTATCAGTGCCGCGCACATATTGCCCGGTCAGCGGTCCATCAATCAGCATCGCGGGCGGGCGCAGGCAGGTCCATTGCACGTCTTCATACTGATTAAACAGCGCATCCTGCTTTGCGCAGGCCTCGGCAATCGGTCGAACGGTATCAGGCAGGAAATCAGGCGCACTCAGGACAGTATAGCCGCTATCATCGGCCAGTTTCAGGGTTGCGGCCCCGCCGGTCAGGTAAATCGGGGCTTTGGTTTTACGTGCCGCGTCCAGCAAAACCCGGCTCATATCAACCAGCAAACTTTCTGATCCGCTGATCGGGCGAAGTGCGCTGATTGCAACGTCATGGCTTGCCATCAGCTCTGCAACGCGGTCCGGCTTGGCCAGCACATCAACGCTTTCGCGTGTCACGCTGTCTGGCACATCAGCCAGTTTGTGGATATTGCGCGCAATCGCGGTAACACTATGTCCACGCGTCAGGGCTTCACGCAGGGTGGCGGTGCCGACATCACCAGTGGCGCCAAACAGTACAATCTTCATCGGACGTTTCCTTTATATATGTGGGGCGTTTCGTTTTTAGGTGGTGCGCGGGGCTGGTTCGGTGATCGGGCTCTTGATCGGTGCGGGCGCAGGTCGGGCGGCGCGCTGACCAAGCCAGATGCTGACAAGCACGACAATCACACCAGTCATCTGAAGCGGGCTTAACGCCTCGCCCAGGATTACCCAGCCCAGCAAAACCGCACTGGTCGGGCTTAAAAAGCCAAAGCTTGTCACCGTCGTCGGGCCAAGGCGCGCAATACCCCGGAACCACAGGAAATAGGTCAGTGCCGCCCCGATCAGGCCAAGCCACACCAGACCGACCAGATTGACAGGCGTCGGCATCGGAAAGCCCGGTTCAATGATCAGTGCTACCGGGATCAAAAGCAGCCCGCCTGCGGTTAATTGCCAGGCCGTAAAGGTCAGCGGTGATACAGGGGGTTGCCATTTGCGTGTCATCACGGTGCCGGCAGCCATGGATGCAGCACCGAAAAGGGCGGCAGCAATGCCAATGGGATCAAGGCTGCTTGTCGGGCCAAGCACAAGCATCGCGACCCCGATCAATCCCGAAATTGCCGCGATAACACCCAGAATCGTAATGCCCGATCCAAGGGCGAAGCGGGCCAAAAACAGCACCAGCAATGGCTGAATCGCGCCAAGTGTTGCTGCCACCCCGCCGGGCAGGCGATAGGCTGCGACAAACAGCATCGACCAGAACACTGCGAAATTAAGCGCACCCAGAATAAATACCCGTGTGCGCCAGCCGGCGGGCGGCAATTGCCGGACCACAAGCAACAGGATCAAGCCGGCAGGCAGCGCGCGCAAAAGGGCCACGGTCAGTGGAAACCCATCGGGCAACATCTCCGTGGTGACGATATAGCTACTGCCCCAAATGATTGGAGCAAGTGCGGTGAGGCATAAATCAGTTGTTCGGTTCATGGTGGCGTCTCCATTTATCTTGACTTCAAGATATATTTAGAAATCTTGACGTCAAGATAAAAGTTCGGCAAGACCTAGAAAGATGTTAATTCTTCCCGCGGATTTGCGTCGCCTATCCGCACAAATCCGGGCGACCGGAACGATCATGTGAATAGTTTGGACCCTGACCATGGATAAAGTTGATCGCATTCTTGCGCAGTGGCGCCGTGAAAGGCCTGACCTTGATGTCACCCAAATGGGTGTCATTGGTCGGATAGGTCATCTGCGCAGCCATTTGAGTGCTGCACATGAACGTGTTTTCAAAAAATACGATCTGTCACTGGCAAGTTTTGATGTTCTGGCAACCTTGCGTCGGTCCGGCCCGCCCTATGCGCTTAGCCCGTCAGAACTCATTGACTGGACCATGGTGACATCGGGCACCATGACCAACCGCCTTGACCGGCTGGAAAAGGCCGGGCTGATTACCCGTCAACGCAACCCCGAAGATGGTCGCGGCTTTGTCATTGCCCTAACCGACCAGGGGTTTGAGCTGATCGACGCTGCCGTTACAGAACATGTCGCCAACCAGCATCAGATACTCGAAGCACTAAACCCCGAAGAGCTCGACCAGCTTGACGGGCTCTTGCGCAAATGGCTGGCTGCGATGAATGCGGCCGGGGATTCAGAAAACGGCTAGATCAGTCATAAACGATACCCGGGCTCAAAAGCTCAAAGCCCGCGATTTCAAACTCATACTTGCCTGACCCATCGGCCTTTTCGGCCCGGGCGATCAGCTTGCCATCCGCATTGCGAAAGACTGCGTGCGCTGTATGCAGCGCGCGGTAACAATGGCTGCCGTCAGGATAAAGGTATTTGATCATCATGCCTCCGTGCAAAAGGACATCATGAACAAATCCCCCTGACAGCCTGCTGTCAGGAGCCGCGCCAAAGACATCGCATGTCTGAGTATTGCTGACGCCACATTCGGGGGGCAACTGGTCGTTTTTGTATGCTTGGAAAAAGGCTTTCTGGTCAATGGCAGAGAGGAGGGGATTCGAACCCCTGAGGGGCTTACACCCCAACACGCTTTCCAGGCGTGCGCCTTAAACCACTCGGCCACCTCTCCACATGCGATCTTTGATATATCGCGAAAGCGGGCGGACATTAGCCGAGACGCCCGCGCTTGACAAGGCCCAATAAGCCTCTTTTTTTACTTTGCTGAAATCGCCGCAAATGGGCCTGTGGCGCGGGGTGTTTACCCACGGTTTAACCGCCTGAAACCTTTGGCAATGAAGGCGTTGCCATAATCTTTACTTCTTGTTGATGTCTCATCCGTAAGGTTTGAGGTCAGGATTTCCAATCGCTGTGTCGGCCGGGGTACGTCATGTGCCCCTTTACGGCGGCGGCAAAGACCCGTTAGGGTTCCGGTGTTTTTTGCTAATATACCGACCCTGACAGGTAGTTTGGAGAGGATAATGTGGTTTTTCCGGGCGTTGGGATGGATCCTGTTATTTGCCAGCATCGCCGTGCTGGTTGATGATTCCATCACCGCGCTTCAGACAGGCAGTTTTCGACTGGTCGCCGCAGGCGAGCTCTGGTATCGCCTTGATGCTGGCAGCCTCAACCTGCTGCAATCGGTCGTTCAGCGCTATATCTCTGTGTGGGTGTGGGACACGATCTTTGTGCCTGTCCTCCTTGCGCCAGCACTTGTCGTCCTGTTTGTGCCATCCGCGATCCTTCTTCTGCTGACCCGCAAACGCAAGCGTCAGCGCATTTTCTGATATCCGGCTTTCCCGATTGATCGATCCGTCATTTGCGTGGCGGGTTTAGTCCTTTGTCGCCTTGTCTGCAGCGGGCCCAACCGCCAAACTGCCCGAAACCAACACAACAACAGGCAGGAAAATCGGCATGAAGGCGTGGATCTGCGACGCATTTGGCGAAGAACCGCAATGGCGTGATGTGCCCGATCCGGTGGTGCAACCCGGTCAGGTTCTGATCGATATCGCAGTCTGCGGTGTCAATTTCGCCGATACCCTGATCTTGCAGGGCAAATATCAAAAGCGCCCCAGCGGCCCTTTTTCTCCGGGCTTTGAAGTCAGTGGCACCGTGCGCGCCATTGGGGATGGTGTGACCAATGTTAAGCCCGGCGATGCGGTGATGGCGATGCCCGACTGGGGTGGTTACGCCGAAATGGTCATTGCCGATGCCAGTCTTGTCATCGCCTTGCCCGATGGTGTTGATGTCAACGATGCTGCTGCCTTTCAGATTGCCTATGGCACCAGCTGGTTTGCTCTGAAATATCGCGCAGACGTCAAGCCGGGCGAGATTGTTCTGGTTCATGGGGCGGCTGGCGGGGTTGGCCTGACCGCGGTTGAATGCGCCAAGCTTTTGGGCGCGACGGTTATTGCCACGGCGGGCGGCGCGGACAAATGCCAGATCGCGCGTGATCATGGCGCAGATCATGTCATTGATTACAAATCCGAAAATATCCGTGACCGGGTGCGTGAAATCACGGCCTCACTTGGGCAGCCCAAAGGTGCAGACGTGGTTTATGATCCGGTTGGTGGCGATGTGTTTGATCAAAGCCTGCGCTGCGTTGCGCCCGGCGCGCGCATGCTTCTGATCGGGTTTGCCAGTGGCGCGGTGCCCCAAATCCCGGCCAATATCCTGCTGGTCAAAAACGTCACCGCGATTGGCTTTTATTTTGGTGCCTATCTCGAACAGAACGCAGTTATTGCACAACAGGGCATGACAGAACTTCTGGATCGCCTGAAATCCGGGGAAATCCGCCCGATGATCTCTGCGGTGTATCGCCTTGAAGACGCGATGGACGCCTTGGCGTCGATCCGGGATCGTACCGCAACCGGCAAATTGGTGATTGATTGTCGTCCAAACAGGTAAATACGTGGATTTCCTTCATTAATTCGTTGGTATAGGATACTGGCGTCCCAACCACTTCGATGCCGGATTTCGCCGCAATGCCCGACGATAAAAACAGGCCCGATCACGTTCCGTCTTCTCAAAAGACGCGCGATCAGTATGAAAGCTATCCCTATCCGGAACGTAGTCCCGAGGATGAGGACAAACGCCTGATCACCGGGTCACCGGGCAACTGGGACGAGGTTGTGCATTTCGTCTTTGGCGGGCGCGATCCATCCGCACAGACCAAAAGCGGCAAGATCAAAATTCTCGTCGCGGGTGGCGGGACTGGCGATGCGCTGGTCATGCTGGCCCAGCAGGCCCGCGATCGCAAGGCCAAGGCCGAGATCGTCTATATCGACCTTTCCGAAAGTTCGCGCGCCATTGCCGAAGCGCGGATCAAACGCCGCAGCCTGGAAAAGAACGTTACCTTTGTGACCGGGTCCTTTGTGGATCTGGCCGCTGAATATGGTCCGTTTGACTATATTGATTGCTGCGGGGTGCTCCATCACCTGCCGGATCCAGATGCCGGGCTCAAGGCGCTTGCCGATGCGCTCAAACCCGATGGTGGCATGGGTCTGATGGTCTATGGCGAGTTGGGTCGTCAGGGCGTCTATCACATGCAGGAAATGATGGAACGCCTGAATGCCGAGGCCGGCGGATCCAAGCGCCTGAATTTCGGCAAGGCGCTGTTTAATTCGCTGCCCGGCACCAACTGGCTCAAGCGCAACCCGTTTGTTGGCGACCATATTCATGGTGGCGATGCCGGTTTCTATGACCTTTTGTTGCATCAACAGGATCGCGCCTATCGCGTCGATGAGGTCTTTGATTTTGTCGAGGCCGCCGGTCTGCGCCTGCAAAACTTTATCGAACCAATGCGCTATGACCCGACCACCTATTGTTCGCGCCATGATGTGCTTGATAGGGCGGTTCATGTGCCGTTTCGCGAACGCGCGGCTCTTGCCGAACTGATGGCAGGCAATATTACCAAGCACACCTTCTATGTCGTAAAGGCCAAGAACAAGGTCAAACCACCGGTGCCATCGCCGGAACTGATCCCGACTTTTACCCGTGTTGATGGTCCGTCGCTGGCGCGTTCGGTTGCCAAAACCGGCAATATCAAGATCACATTTACCGGACTTGCGGTCACCCGCACCATGCCGTCGGCATCCCCCGCCATCCTGTCGCGGATTGATGGCAAGCGCTCGATTGATGAAATCTACGCGATGTTCGATCCGAAGCCCGAAAAGTTCGAATTCAACGCGCAATTTGCGGTGATGTATTCGGTGCTCAATGCCGCAAACCTGATGTATTTGCGCTATCCCCCGAAAAAATAACCCGGCACGTCTGCGATTTCTCGCCTGTGTTGGTGCAAAAAGAAATGCCGGTCACAAGGGGATGTGACCGGCATTTACATGCGCACTTTCCAACGGGGGGAGGCTGGAATTGCGCTCAGGGATCTTGGGTGCAAAGCCTTATTTAAGGCTGATGCCTTTCCACGCATCCATCAGGGCTTCGATCAGAACCTGAAGCGGGAAAGTAATTGCGCTGTGCAGCGGGGTTACATTGTTCTGCATGACAAAACACTCGGTTATGCGCTTTTGCGCGGGTTAAGCTTTCCAGAACGGCTTGGCCGCTTCGCGTTTTGCGTCGTAGACGGTCCAGCCGATATCACGCAGCATGTGGGCATCCATGTCTGCAAGTTTCTGGCGCAGGTCGTGGCGTTTGAACCAGGTGCGCGGCAGATCCAGCAGGCTGGTGGTATTGTGATGGCGACGGGTGGTGGCGAATGCGCCTGCGTCTTTGGTGATAGCAACCATTGTTCTAATCCTTTTAAAACGAGGCCTGCTCTCAACACTTCAGCGGCCCGTGCATCCATGATGCGTGTGTCTATACTCTCGTTAAACTCAGGGTTAATTGAAAAAAGGCTTGCGCTCAAACCACCTTTTGTCATCATGGTATGAGTTTTTATCATGCAAAGCAGCTGTCATGAAACGCCGTCCGTTACCGTTAAACGCGCTCAGGGCCTTCGAAGTGGCCGGAAGGCTCGAAAGTTTCACCAAAGCGTCACATGAGCTCAACGTGACCCAAGGGGCTGTCAGTCGACAGGTGCAGCATCTCGAAGAGGTGCTCGGGCGGCAGCTTTTCGAACGCCACCACAGAAGCCTTCGGTTGACCCGTGCCGGGCGCAACCTTCTGGAATCACTGACGCCGGCCTTTGATGCCATGGAAGACGCGGTTGCCAAGGTCGAAGACCGTGCGGATGACACGCTGCTTTCCGTCACCGCCCCGCTGACATTTTCCATGCGCTGGATCGTGCCGCGTCTGGGGCGGTTTCAGATGGAATACCCCGATTTTCAGGTCCAGTTGGGCACCTATAACGATGATCTGGCCTCTGTTGATTTCAACGAGGTCGATATCGCCATCCGTTTTGCCGATCACGGCAACGAACAGCTTGTCCATGAATTCCTGACCGGCGAACGTCTGTTGCCGGTGTGCCATCCCGACCTGGCCAAGCAACTTGAAACACCCGAAGACCTTGCCCGTGTCACATTGTTGCATTGCTCTGCCCAGCGTGAAGACTGGCGCATCTGGCTCGAAGGGACGGGTATCAAGGGGGTCGATGGTTCAAAGGGCCCGGTTTTCGCCACCCTTGATATGGCGATGGAGGCTGCGGCAAGTGGCTTTGGCGTGGTCATTTCCGATCCGGCGATGATCGGGGAATATGTCGTGACCAATCGATTGACCGTCCCGTTCGATTTGCCGGTTGATAGCCCCTATGCCTATTCGCTGAGTTATCCGCGCGGGCGACTGGAACGGCGCAAGGTCAAGGCGTTCCGTGATTGGTTGATGACCGAGATCAAGCTTGAAACCGGACGGCAGAAACTGTCGAAAAAAGACATGGAAAACAGCAAGGTCACGTGATGGTGCCTTGAAATTGAACGATTTAATAGTGAGTATCAGATAGTTCTCGTGTGGCAATATTCACAGTCGCATCATGATTGGCCAAGACAATTGGTGACCATTGATTGCGTCCTGCAGTGTAAGCTCACATAGTAAAACAGAGACAACAGGCATCAGCTTGCATCAGGGGAAAGACGATAATCACATGATTTCGTATGCAGCCAGCATGAAAATGCCGGGCAGGGGGCGGCTGGGCGCGGCCATGACATCCATCCTTTTTGCCAGCGCCTTCACCCTGCTTGCCGCCGTTCTGCCATCCACAGGCATACATGCGCAGGAAGACAGCAAACCAAACATCAATCCGGCCCCGACAGTGGCCGTGGACGAGACTGATCTGGCGCCGCTGACCACGCGGTCACATGGCATCTCGCTTTATGGTGATCTGAAATACGGCCCGGACTTCCATCATTTTGATTATGTGAATCCGGATGCGCCCACGGGCGGCAAGCTGTTGCAATCTTCCATCGTTGCCTTCGATACGCTTAACCCCTTCACGCTCAAGGGCAATGCAGCGGCGGGCATAGGCCTGATTTACGATAGCCTGATGGTTTCCAGTGCCGATGAACCCTCTTCGATGTATGGCCTCATCGCCCGCGAGATCGAACTCCCGCAGGACCGATCCTTTGCCATCTTCCACCTTGACCCGCGTGCAAAATTTCAGGATGGCAGCGACATCACCGCCGAGGATGTGAAGTTCTCCTATGAAATCCTGCTGGAAAAGGGCAGTCCGGTCTATCGACAGGTCTTCTCACAGATCGAAGGGGCCGAAATCATTGACGAACTCACCGTCAAATTCACTTTCAAACCGGGGAACAATCGCGAAACGCCGTTGACCGTGGCGGGCATTTCGATCATGCCCAAGAAATTCTGGGACGGTAAGGACTTCGCCAAAACCACCTTCGAAATCCCGGTTGGCAGCGGGGCTTATAAAGTTGCCAGCATCGAGGCAGGCCGTCGCATCACCTATGAACGTGACCCCAACTACTGGGCGGCGAATTTGCCCGTCAATCGCGGGCAGAACAATTTCGATACCATTCAGTACGACACCTACCTTGACCCCGAAGTACAGCGTCAGGCGTTCCTTGCCGGGGAATATATGATCCGCTCAGAGCATTCATCCCGGGACTGGAACACCGCCTATAACACCCCGGCGGTGGAACGCGGCGACATCCAGAAGGAATTCATGCCCGATAATCTGCCGGTCGGAATGCAGGCCTATGTGATGAATAATCGCCTGCCGATCTTTTCGGATCAGCGTGTTCGGCGCGCGTTGCAATATGGCTTTGATTTCCAGTGGCTCAACCGCGCCATGTTCTATGGGGCATATAGCCGGACCGACAGCTTCTTTGTGAACTCCGAACTGGCGGCAACCGGCATTCCCACGGGCGATGAACTGGCCCTGCTGGAACCGTATCGTGATCAACTGCCAGCCAGACTGTTTACCGAACCCTATACCCTGCCAGATTTCGATGCGCCCAACGGTCGCCGCGAAGCCCTGCGTGAAGCGATGACACTGCTCAACGAAGCCGGTTGGGAAGTGCGCGACAAGGTTCTGGTGAACAAGGAAACGGGTCAGCCATTCCGTTTCGAACTGATCATTCGCCAACCCGGACTCGAAAAGATTGCGCTGGTGGTCAAATCGCGCCTCAAACAGCTGGGCGTCGAAATGGATATCCGCCTGATTGATACCGGCCAATGGGTGAACCGCATTCAGGCCTTTGATTTTGAAGTCACGACCTTCTGGTGGCAACAGTCTCTGACACCGGGCAACGAGCAACGCGTGTTCTGGAGCTCCGAGGCCGCTGATCAGCCGGGATCGCGCAACTTCGCCGGGATCAAGAACCCCGTGGTTGATGCGATGATCGAAAACATTACGTCTGCGAACAGCTGGGAAGAACTGGTTGCCGCCACCCGCGCACTCGATCGGGTGTTGCTGTGGGGGGATTATGTCATTCCACAATACTATCTCGGCGGTGATCGCATGGTGTGGTGGAACATCTTCGGGCGGCCCGATGAAGTCCCGCTCCAGGGGATGTCGGTCATGCGCTGGTGGATTGATCCGGACAAGGCTGCAAAACTTCAGATGGGGATGAACTAGGCCATGCTGAACTATATTCTGCGCCGTTTGCTCCTGATTCCGGTGACCTTGTTTGGCATTATGCTGCTGAACTTCGCGATCATTCAGTTCGCGCCGGGCGGACCGGTTGAACAGGTCATTGCCCAACTGCAGGGAACCGACGTTTCCTCGACCGCGCGGGTGACCAATCAGGGCAGTGACAGCGGCGGTGGCAGCAGGTCAGATGCATCATCGGCGTCGGGTAACAATTTCTCCTCGACCTCGGACTATCGCGGGGCGCAGGGGCTTGATCCCGAAATCATCAAACAGCTCGAAGTGCAGTTCGGGTTTGATAAGCCCGCCCACGAGCGGTTCTGGATGATGATGAAGAACTATCTGACCTTTGATTTCGGCCAAAGCTATTTTCAGGACCGCGACGTGGTTGATCTCGTGGTCGATAAAATGCCGGTTTCGATCTCACTGGGGCTCTGGTCAACCCTGATCATCTACATCATCTCGATTCCGCTTGGCATTACCAAGGCGGTGCGTGATGGATCGAATTTCGACATTTGGTCATCAGCTGCAATCATTGTTGGCTTTGCCATTCCGGGCTTCTTGTTTGCGGTCATGCTGATCGTGGTCTTTGCCGGGGGCAGCTATCTTGACTGGTTCCCGTTGCGCGGGCTGACATCGTCAAATTGGGAACAGCTGTCCTTGTGGGGCAAGATCGTTGACTACTTCTGGCATCTGACCCTTCCGATCATCGCTTTGACGATTTCGGGTTTTGCCACGCTGACCATGCTGACCAAGAACTCGTTTCTGGATGAAATCAACAAACAGTATGTCGTGACGGCACGTGCCAAGGGGCTCACCGAAAAACGTGTGCTCTATGGTCACGTGTTCCGCAACGCCATGCTTCTGATCATTGCCGGGTTCCCCAGTGCGCTGGTCGGGATGCTGTTTACCGGCTCGGTCCTGATCGAGGTGATCTTCTCCCTTGATGGTCTGGGCCTGCTTGGGTTTAACGCAGTGATGACCCGTGATTATCCGGTGATGTTCGCAACCCTTTATTTCTTCACGCTGTTTGGCCTGATCATGAACCTGATCAGCGACCTCAGCTACCATCTGGTTGATCCACGGATCGACTTTGAAGCGCGGGGGAATTGATCATGTTCAATGCCGTTCTCTCACCGCTCAATCAGCGTCGTCTGTCAAACTTCAAGGCCAACAAGCGTGGCTATTGGTCGCTTGTGATCTTTACAATCCTGTTTGTCATTTGTCTGGTGGCCGAACTGGTCGCCAATGACAAACCGATCTTTGTTAAGTATGGCGATGACTGGTACGTGCCGATCGTATCGGACCACCCCGAAACGGTCTATGGCGGGGATTTCGACATCGAGACGGATTTTTATGATCCCTATATCCAGAACAAGATTTCCGAAAACGGCTTTGCCATCTGGCCTTTAATACCGTTTTCCTACGACACCATCGATTTTGAAATGCGCGAACCACAACCGGCCCCGCCATCATGGCGGCACTTGCTTGGTACGGATGAATTGGGGCGTGATGTTCTCGCACGTTTGATCTACGGCTTCAGGATTTCCATCCTGTTCGGTCTGGCCCTGACGGCCGTCAGTTCCGTGATCGGCATTGCAGCAGGCGCAGTGCAGGGATATTTCGGCGGCTGGGTCGATCTTGGTTTTCAGCGCGTGATCGAAATCTGGTCAGGCCTGCCGCAACTCTTCATCCTGATCATTCTTGCCAGCCTGTTTGCGCCGGGTTTCTGGACGTTGCTGTTCATCCTCGTGTTGTTTAGCTGGATGAGTTTGACCGGCCTTGTCCGTGCGGAATTCCTGCGTGCGCGTAACTTTGAATATGTCCGTGCCGCACGTGCGCTTGGCATGACCGACTTCCGGATCATGTATCGCCACGTTTTGCCCAACGCGATGGTGGCAACCATCACTTTCCTGCCGTTTGTCTTGAATGGCTCGATTGTCGCGCTCACTTCGCTTGATTTCCTGTCACTGGGCATGCCGCCGGGCTCTCCGTCACTTGGTGAATTGCTGTTCCAGGGCAAGAACAACCTGCAAGCCCCGTGGCTTGGCATCACGGCCTTCTTTGCCATCGCCGTCATGCTCAGTCTTTTGATCTTTATCGGTGAAGCGGTGCGTGATGCCTTTGATCCGCGCAAGACGTTTTAAGGAGTAGGAAAATGACAGCGCAATCCGCCCATCAGCCGCTCCTTGCCGTTCGCGATCTTTCGGTCAAATTCGCCGATGCCACTGCGGTAAAGGATGTGTCCTTTACCCTTGAGCGCGGCGAAACCATGGCGCTTGTCGGTGAAAGTGGATCTGGCAAGTCGGTCACCGCACTTTCGATTTTGCAATTGCTGCCCTATCCGCGCGCCAGCCATCCGTCCGGTTCGATCATCTTTGATGGGCAGGAAATGGTCGGGGCCAAGGAACGCAAGCTTCGCAAAATCCGTGGCAACCGGATTTCCATGATCTTTCAGGAGCCGATGACGTCCCTTAATCCGCTGCACAATATCGAAAAGCAGGTCGGCGAGGTGTTGTTGCTCCACAAGGGCCTGCGCGGTGCCAAGGCGCGCGCGCGTATTCTTGAATTGCTTGAACTTGTCGGTATTCCCGATCCGGCGTCGCGCCTTAAGGCCCTGCCGCACGAACTTTCCGGTGGCCAGCGCCAGCGTGTGATGATCGCCATGGCCCTTGCCAACGAGCCGGAACTCCTGATTGCTGATGAACCGACCACGGCCCTTGATGTCACCATTCAGGCGCAAATCCTCGAACTGCTCAAGGACCTGCAGGATAAACTGGGCATGGCGCTTTTGCTGATCACCCATGATCTGCAGATTGTTCAGAAGATGGCGCAAACCGTCTGCGTGATGAAAAACGGCGAGATTGTAGAAGCCGGCGAAGCCCGCACCCTGTTTGATGCGCCCAAGCATGCCTATACCAAAAAGCTGCTGTCGGCCGTGCCAAGTGGCGAAGCCCCGCCCTTGCCGGAAAACGCAACAGAGTTGCTTGAAACCAGCAACATCCATGTTCAGTTCCCGATCGGGCGCAAGGGAATCCTTGGGCGGCCCGATCATTATCTGAATGCGGTTGATCAGATTTCGCTGTCCCTTAAACAGGGCGAAACCCTTGGCATCGTTGGCGAAAGCGGATCGGGCAAAACAACCCTGGCCATGGCGATCCTCAGGCTTTTGAAATCAAGCGGGGATATCCGCTTTGCCGGGCAGGATATCCGCGGGTTCTCTGGTGCTGATCTGCGCAAACTGCGCCGCGACATGCAGGTGGTCTTTCAGGACCCGTTCGGATCGCTCAGCCCGCGCATGTCCATCGCCCAGATCGTTGGTGAGGGGTTGGAAATCCATGCGCCCGACCTGACCCAGGCCGAACGTGAAGCCCGCATTGCCGAGGCGCTTGACGAAGTCGACCTGCCGCAAAATGCCATGGATCGCTATCCGCACGAATTTTCCGGCGGGCAGCGTCAGCGCATCTCGATTGCACGCGCACTGGTGCTAAAGCCGCGCTTTATCGTATTGGATGAACCGACATCGGCGCTTGATATGTCGGTACAGGCCCAAATCGTTGACTTGCTGCGCGATTTGCAGGCGCGCCATAAAATGGCATACTTGTTCATCAGCCATGATTTACGCGTCGTGCGTGCACTGTCGCATCGGGTCATGGTGATGAAGAACGGGAAACTGGTTGAAAGCGGTGCGGCGGCCGATGTGTTTGACAACCCGGCAGAGCCCTACACCAAGGCCCTTCTGGCTGCGGCCCTTGATCTTAAGGCTGCGGGGACAGAATTTGTCAGTAAGTAGGATCAGAAGAGTCATCCGTGATCGGCTACAACCCGTATGACACGGCAAGAATAACAGAACCGTAAAGGCAGGATTAAGAGTGGATATGTTGTCACGTGCGATCAAAAATCGAACCGGACATCGTCTTTGGGGCCGCGCTTTGATCGTTGCGCTGGCCGTAATATTGTTTTCAGTCAGTCTGCCCGCCCGTGCCAGTACTGCGTCCGGGGATGGCGCAGAAACCCAGCAAGACAAAGAACCCGCCGTCCCGGAAATTCCCGATACCGTTGTCGTGCCTGATCCGGTTTCGTTGACGGTGGTCCTGCGCAAAAGCGGCGCCATCCGTCAGATGGTGTTTAACATCTGGCTGGAAGCCACCAACAAGCAGGCTGTGGGCGTCATCGAACAACGCCTGCCCAAGGTCATCAACGCTTTTCTGGTCGATCTTCAGCGCCTGATGTATCGCGATACCGAACATCGCTTTGAAACCCGCGAACCGGGCAAGCGTGGCTTCAAATATACCGCCCCTGCCTTGCTGCCACCACCTCCCCCCAAGACAGAGGAAGAACTCGCCGCCGAAGCTGAGGCCGCCGAACAGGCCAAGGAAAATGGCGAGGAAATCACCAAGGAACCGCCTTTCAGCCCGTTCCAGCCCGCGGGAAATCGGTATTTCGCAGCCCTTCAGAACAAGTTGCTGCGCACAGCCCAAGGCGTTCTTCCGCCCGATACATTGCGTTCTGTCCAGATCCGCATGTTCTATGATTTCTGGCCGGGCGACGTCAAAAAACGCTAAGTCTTGATTGCGCACCGTGATCCGGTCCGGGCGCGCCTGATGGATGTCATGGCGCGCGCCTCGTGCATGGGCCATTGCCGAACCGGCACTTGTCTGTGATCTGGGGTGTGATATCCGGTGGGCATTCGTCACCGGAGTAGCCCCAACATGTCCTTTGAAATCTGGCTCAGTTTTACCCTGCTTGTCTTTTTGCTGGTCCTGACACCGGGGCCAAGCATCCTGATTGGCATGTCACATGCGCTGCGCTATGGCGCACGCCCCACCCTGATGACAGCCCTTGGTGATGTCACAGCCAACATGATCCAGATGGTAATTGCTGCGGTTGGTCTGGGGGCAGTCCTGGCAACATCGGTAACCGCCTTTGCCATCGTCAAATGGTGTGGTGTTGGGTTTTTGCTGGTGATCGGTTTGCTGTCATTCTTTCGCAAGCCCACGGAAATCAAGATCAAAACCGGTACCGAAACGAATAACCGGACCTGCTTTGAACCGGCCAATGCCCTGCGTCTGTTTCGCGAAGGCTTTCTGGTTGCTGCTGGCAACCCCAAGGCGATTGCGTTTTTCGGGGCACTGTTCCCGCAGTTTGTAGACCCCGCCGAGCCATTGGCACCCCAATTGCTGATCCTTGGCGCGACCTTCGTGTTTCTTGATTACAGTTTCGTAATGATTTATGCGGTCGGGGCCGCGCGGGTCATGCCCTGGCTGGTCAAGCGTG
Source organism: Thalassospira sp. MCCC 1A01148 (assembly GCF_001613795.1). Taxonomy (GTDB): domain Bacteria; phylum Pseudomonadota; class Alphaproteobacteria; order Rhodospirillales; family Thalassospiraceae; genus Thalassospira. Next base: position 1,006,777 of record NZ_LPVZ01000020.1, on the reverse strand, counting down.
GGGGCAATAACGTGATTGCACGGCTGTCCGGTGGCGTTTTGATCGTTGCAGCGGGCCTTTTGGCCCTGATCGAGATGCCCGAAACCATGGCCAAGCCGCATATATCTCCTGAACAACCTATAATCCAGCAATCGGACCGCTAGCACCGATATGCCATGCATCACGTGTTCACGGGGCCTGTAACACGTTGATATAGAGGGAAGAAATTCCTTCTGTCACAGAGATTTGGTCAGCCACGCTACAGACCAACCAGTCTGTATATAGCGAATTTTCGCCATATCAGTTTTCATGCATTCAAGATGGGGAAGCTTTGCTGTCCTAAAAGGTCGGTTTTGCGCCACTTTGCGCCAAAATCGCCCCCTCGGGCATCATTTCCGGTCTGGTTTCAGACGTCCGAAATTTGTTTTACAACCGGATTATTCGGTCTCAAGACCGGCGCCGACGATGATATCGCCGAATTCACGCAGGAAGACGGACCCTTTGACGGTCCTTTGAACCAGCACCGAACGGCGATCTTCTTCATCGACCTTGCGTTTGACCATGCCAAGGGAGCTCAGACGATCAAGCGCACGGGTAATTGCCGGTTTGGAAATGTTAAGCGCCTCGGAAAGACCGCGCACGGTATGCGGTGCCGGGGTCAGGTAAACGCTAAGCAACAAGGCCATCTGTCGGGCTGACAGGTCGGGGGAATCCCGACGCACACTCTCAACAATCGCGATACGCCAAAGGTCAAGCGCCTGAGACGGTTTGATCTCGATCGACATGTTTGTGCCCAACAATTTATTTGTTACGAATACGTAATCTCTACCTGACCCCGGCAATGATGTCAAAGGTGTAATTGGGGAAAATGTATTTTCCGTTTTGGTTTACTTACCGTAACGATCCTTGATCAGCTTGAAGGCGGCCCGAATGCCCTGTGCCTCGCCGCCGGTCGGACGACCCGGGCGGTCAGACGGGTTCCACGCCATCAGATCGATATGCGCCCAGCTTTTTGCCCCCTCTGCAAACCGATCAAGGAACAGGGCGGCAATAATCGCGCCGCCAAACGGACTGCCGGAAATATTGTTCATGTCAGCCGCCTTGCTATCAAGCTGGCTGCGATAATCATCCCACAGCGGCAAACGCCACAGCGGATCATTTTCCGCCAGACCCGTTTCCATTAACCCGTTGGCCAGATCATCGTCATTGGAAAACAGCGCCGGCAGACCAAGACCAAGTGCCACACGTGCAGCCCCGGTCAGGGTCGCGAAATCAAGCAGCATGTCGGGGTCTTCGGATGCTGCCTCGGTCAGGGCATCGGAAAGCACAATGCGGCCTTCGGCATCGGTATTGCCAACCTCAACCGTAATGCCCTTGCGGGTTTGCAAAATATCACTCGGGCGATAGGCCCGGCCTGACACCATGTTTTCGACCGCCGGGATCAGAACGCGCAACCGCACCGGAAGGTTGGCCGCCATGATCATGCGCGCAAGGCCAAGAACCTGTGCCGAACCACCCATGTCCTTTTTCATCAGGATCATGTTGCTTGACGGTTTAAGGTCATAGCCCCCCGTGTCAAAGCAAACGCCCTTGCCAACCAGTGTGATCTTTGGTGCATTTTCGTCACCCCATTTAAGATCAATCAGGCGTGGCGCGCGATCGCTGCCGTGTCCCACGGTGTGAATGGCAGGGTAATTTTGCTTGATCAGCTCTTCGCCCACAATCGCACTGACCTTGGCACCAAATTCCTTGCCCAGCGCACTGGCGGCTTCTTCAAGCTCTGCCGGGCCCATGTCATTGGCAGGCACATTGATCAGATCGCGTGCAAGGCCGATCCCGCGCGCGATGTTTTCGGCACGCTTGGCCGCATCAATATCGTGCAGGGCGATCCTGGCGCGCTTGTCCTTCTTGCCATCATCCTTGCGATAACGATCAAACTGATACCCACCCAGATAAAGCCCAAGGGCAGCCTTCTCATAAAGATCGTCCTTATCGGTCAGATCATCGGAAAGGGCATAGGTCCCGGCGGCCAGGGATTTCGGCAGACCGGCAAAATCCCAGATCGCCTTGGCATCATCAGCGTACCCGATCAGGACCGTCCCGACCGATCCATCCGCACCGGGAAGCGAAAGTTGCGTGCCGCGCTTGCCCTCAAACCCGTTGGCGGCAATCCATGACTTGGTCGCGTCGGATTGCGTGGCAAGCCAGCTTTCAAAGCCGCTTTCAAGGATGGGGGTAATAGGGGTCGGGTTGGCAGAAGGGTCGCGTGCGATGATGTGGTCGAACAATTTAAGACTTCCCTGATGGTGACGGGTGATGGTGAACGCAATGGGCAGCCGCGCAGCAGCAACGGCCCACGCAAGATGTGTTCACAAGATATGTTGTCTGATCTTACGGCTGCCATCCCCCGGGGTCAAAACTCATTCACACAATCAGCACGCAACTTTGCACTTGAAACCGCGCTTGAATGTCTGGCTTGAACCCGACGCCCAAAGACCAGATAGTAATCGCCGCTATCATCAGACATACCAATCGCGCCAACCGCCAAAGGTCCCACCATGCAAAACCTTCCCGTGCTTTATATTGGCAATAAAAACTATTCGTCCTGGTCGCTGCGTGCATGGCTTGGCCTGCGCGTCGCTGGCGTAGCGTTCGAGGAAAAGCTCATTCCGCTGCGCACCGAAGAATGGCACGCCAAGGCCCCGGTCTTCTCCCCCAGTGCCAAGGTCCCGGCCTTCTTCGATGGCAAGAAAACCATCTGGGAGGCGCTTGGCATTCTCGAATACATCGCAGACCACCAGCCTGACACCATGCTCTGGCCGTTGGACATCGATGTGCGTGCGATTGCCCGTTCCGTGTCGCTTGAAATGCATGGCGGCTTTGGCGCGCTGCGCAGTTCCATGCCGATGAATTGCCGCAAAAGCTTGGCCGGGCTTGGCCGCAACGCCGGTGTGGACAAGGACATCAACCGCATCACTGAAATCTTCAAGATGTGCCGCACCCAATATGGTCAGGGCGGGGATTTCCTGTTTGGCCAATTCTCGATAGCCGATGCCATGTATGCCCCGGTCGTTTCGCGCTTCAAAACCTATGGCGTGACCCTCGATCCGATTGGCAATGCCTATATGGAAACCATCCTTGCCCTGCCGGACATGCAGGAATGGTACGCGGCCGCTGCGGCCGAGGAATGGGTGATCGCGGAAGAAGAGGTCAAATAACCCATGCCGGGGCTGACTGGACAATTGCCTGAAATTGATCCGATGGGCGGGGATGATGCCCTTGATCGGGTGCTGGCAGACGTCCGTGCATGCCGTATCTGCGCGGGGGATTTGCCACTTGGTCCGCGCCCGGTGGTGCGCATGGCGAAATCGGCACGCATTCTGGTGATCGGGCAGGCGCCCGGTACCCGCGTACATGAAACCGGCTTGCCGTGGAATGATGCATCGGGCGATCGGTTGCGCGACTGGCTGGGGCTATCTGTTGATGATTTTTACGATCCGGCAAAGCTCGCCATCATGCCGATGGGCTTTTGCTATCCCGGCCGCTTTGAGCGCGGTGGGGATCTGCCACCCCGCCCGGAATGCGCCCCGACCTGGCATGATGCGCTCCGCCAACATCTGCCCGATATCGGTCTGACGCTTCTGATCGGGCAATATGCGCAAGAACGCTATCTTGGTAAACGCCGCGCCAAGACCATGACCGAAACCGTCCATCAGTTTGACGACTTCCTTGGCGAAGACATCCTGCCCATGCCCCATCCAAGCTGGCGCAACACCGCCTGGATGAAAAAGAACCCGTGGTTTGAACGCGACCTTCTGCCAATCCTGCAAAGCCGGGTGCACAGCCTGTTGGGCTAGACGATTTGGGCTATGGCAGGATTTATGTTCCAATGCGCGCAGACTTCAACCAATGGAGGCACGCCATATGAGCAAACTTGAAAAATCCACCATCGAAACCGCACTTGCCGATCTTCCGGGCTGGACGCTTGCCGATGACGGGCTTTCAATCAAGCGCGTCTACAAGTTTGGCGATTTCAATGCCGCCTTCGGCTTCATGGCGCGGGTGGCACTCAAGGCCGACAAGATGGATCACCATCCCGAATGGTTCAATGTCTATAACAAGGTCGAAATGACGCTCACCACCCACGATGCCGGTGGCGTGACGCAAAAGGACATTGATCTGGCAACCTTCTGCCAAACGGCGGCAGGCGAATAAAGCTTGCCCTGAAAATTGCGCCCTGCCGCTGGGGGGACGACAGGGCGCTTTGGCTGCGGTGATAAAGAAGCGAAATGGTGTGGGACTATTTCGGTTCCAGCCGGACCGCGCCATCAATGCGAATGGTCTCGCCATTGATCATTTCATTTTCACAGATATGCATCGCCAGACGACCATATTCATACGGATCACCAAGGCGTTTGGGGAACGGCGTATTGGCAGCCAGGCTTTCCTGAACCTCGTCCGGCAGGCCCATCAACATCGGTGTGCCAAACAGACCCGGTGCGATTGACGCCACCCGAACCCCGTGTCGCGCCAATTCACGCGCGGCCGGCAGGGTAAGCGACGCAACCCCGCCCTTGGACGCGGCATAGGCTGCTTGCCCGATCTGCCCTTCAAAGGCCGCGATGGAGGCGGTGTTGATAATCACCCCGCGCTCGCCGGAGTCTGATGGGGTGTTCTGGCTCATCGCGGTGGCGGCAACCCGCATCATGTTGAATGTGCCGATCAGGTTGACCGTGATCACCTTGGAAAAGGCTTCAAGATCAGCCGGACCTTCGCGCCCGACGATCCGCTCGCCATGCACGATGCCTGCACAATTCACAAGGATCGACGGAATACCGATATCCTTGACCACCTTGGAAACTGCGTGCTCGACACTTTCGGCATTCGAAACATCCACGCCATAGCCAACGCCCCCCAGTTTCTCGGCCGTTGCCTTGGCCCCGTCTGTATTCAGATCAAAGGCGGCAATCCGTGCCCCGGCATTCGCCAGTGTCTCTGCCGTTGCCGCCCCAAGACCAGACGCAGCCCCGGTAACAATGGCAATCGAACCCTTGATTTGCATGACGTGAAGCCTCCAGACGCGCGTGTTTATGCTTAATTTGGTATTTGTATACCAAATTATATCTTTTGTCGGCAACGGCTATCTGTTTGATTTTAAGTGTTCAGGGGTTGGAGCCTTCATTTTGGGTCTGTTTCGCATATCTCAACTTTGCTGATGTAGGTTTTCCAATCTTCTTTAAGGTCAATTTGTCCGGCAGTTTTGATGATGGTTTCGCAAACACTTTCTTTCTCTGACGGGTTCTCTGTGATGCGTATAACAAGATTAAGTAGTTGTATCCCGGTCATTCCACAGATGTTCTCACGTTTCATCCGTTCACGAACTTGCTTGTTAAATGAAGGCTCGCTCGGATCATTTCGATCTTCGAGTGAATTGTTCCTAAACGTGTTGATCACAACGACACCTTTGACGTCCCATTCTTCTGAAGAAGACGGGTTTTTGACGCCAAGTTTCTTAAGGCAATCAACGTATTCTTCTAGAACGCTATCTTTGTCGTCTGGTGCATAATCAAGAGCACCTACAATGTCTGAAATCCATCTTTTACATTGATTGACGTTTGCAGGTTTTGCACTTCTCTTCAGGCCTTTTACTTCAACTGCAAGTATTGTTTTTTCTTTTACGCAGACAATGTCGCAGTGAGTTTTGGGTCCAAAGCCCACTAAAAACCCAAGTTCCTCAAAGGCTTTGGCTGCTGCTTTCTCAAGCGCTTCATCATGTGACGAAAATAGGTGCTTCCATTCAGCCTCCTTCGAGATTATCAGCCTATTTTCATCTATTTGAGCCTGCATAGCTTGTATCTCTTCAGATATTTTTTTGTTTTCAGCTGTTTTTTGGTGTTCCAGCGGTAGATGATAGTTTGATGCAAGTCTTGGAAGATCGCTCTTCGAATTTTCCGCTGAAAATTCGGCCTTAATATCTGATATCAGAGTCTTAATTTTACTTACTGGGAGGGGTGATGAAGTAGGTAGCGGCATCGCTATAACAATTCCGCCTCCATCAGTTAGATAAAAGGAAGATATTACTTCTTCAGTTCTGGGAACTGTTATCAAAGTTTTTGTTTTATTGTTTTTTATTATAAATGAGTAATTTATTTCTGAATATATTTCATTTAGCGTTCTGTTAATTTTTTCATTTTCAATAAATTTATATCTTTTACCATGTGTTCTTGATAGGCGAAACTTTTCAAGTAATGATGGGTCATCCCGTCTTCCAAACCCAATGTTTACTTTTGTTTCTCCTCCAGTAAATATTACAATGTTTCCACCATTTTCTGAAAAATCTATAAGTTTTTCTGTCTTTTCTGAGTAAGTAATGCAGGACTGCTGTCTAGTATTCTCGCTAGAGCTGCCGTAAACATTCTTTACATATCTGCTGAATTCATCGCTGAAAGTTGCCGAGTTCCAAAATAGATAATCGAGCTCAGAGATGTTGTAATTGCTAATGTACTGAATTGGATCAATCGACGTTTCCTCAGATCCTATCCCGATGAACGCTGTATCTTTTATCATTAGTTAGGTCCGCAACTGTTGTTGGATAATTGGTGCAATAGTAGCTTTTTTTGTTGCAGGTTCACATGGTTTGGCAAGGTGTTGGATTGGTAGAAGGTTCGTTCTTACGGGTTTCAGGTTGAAACTCCCAATTGCTGGTCTCTTTAGAAGTTGGCGTACGTGGTTCGCAATTGCTTGTCCATGAAGCGTGCTACCGTTCGATCCGTCTGGCTTCGCTGTTCAATTTTCCTTCCCGAAGTGCGACATAGATCGCAGCCCCGATAATCATCGCCCCGCCGGGCAATATCCAGATATCGGGCACTTCGCCAAACAGGATCAGCGCCAGCACCGCAATGATCGGCAAACGCAAATAGGAAAACCCGACAAAGAAACTGTAATCGGCCAGTTGCAGGGCTCTGACATTGCAAATCTGCATCACATTCATCATCAGGGCGGCAACCGCCATCAGGCCAAGTGCAGACCAGCTTGGCGTCTGCCAGACGAACAATGCCGGGATCAGGGAAACCGGTGTGGTGATGATCATCAGATAAAACAAGAGCGATGCGGTGGACTCGGTTGCCACCAACCGCTTTGTGATCAACCCGGCACTGGCCATGCAGATTGCCGCTGCAATCGGCAAAATGCTGGCCGCTCGCATGGTATCTGTCCCGGGCTGAATGATCAGCGCCACACCAATAAATCCGATGACAATCGCAAGCCAGCGGTGAATGCGCACCTGTTCGCGCAGGATCAGTGCGGCCAGAACGGTGCCAAACAAGGGCACTGTAAAATTCAGCGTCGTGGCCTCTGCCAGCGGCAAATACAAAACTGCCATGAACCATAAACACATCTTTGCCGCCGACAGGATGCCACGCACTCCAAACAGCGGCAGGCGCTTGGTGGCAAGGCTGCCAATCCCGCGCTTCATAACCATCGGCAAAATCAGGATCAAGCCAAAGGCAAAGCGTAAAAACACCGCCTGATAGGGATGCAACTCCTCGGTGGCATAGCGGATCGTCAGGGTAAAACACGCCGCCAGAATGGCTGCAAACAGCGCGAAAAAGCTTGCCCGCATCACATCGGATTGGGTGTTGAACCATGTCCGCATGCTGTCACGACTTCCTGTTGGAAGGCGGCAGATCAAGATCGCTTGCCGTGGCCGACAGGCCGCGTTTGAGGCGGTTGGCTTCACGGTTCAGTTTCGCCTCGCGCCGGGCGATATAAAGTGCGGACCCGACAATCAAAATCGCACCGGGCAGAAGCCAGATTTCCGGTACTTCGCCAAAGATCACCAGCGCGATGATCGACACAAAGGGCAGGCGCAGGTAATTGAACCCGACGACAAAGCCGTAATCATAGACCCGAAACGCATTGGTATTGCCGATCTGCGTCAGGTTGGCCATGAACGCGCCCGCCACCATCAGCAAGATCGCCTCAAGGCTTGGCGTCTGCCAGACAAAAAGCGCCGGGATCAGGGTCATCGGCGTGGTCAGCACCATCATGTACAGAATGATGGTGGTCGGGTTTTCAGTCCGTGACAGCGACTTGATCGTCAGACCCGCACTCGCCATGCAAACCGCAGCCGCAATCGGCAACAGGCTTGCCAATTGCACAGCCTCATCACCCGGCCGGATAATGACCAAGACCCCGCCGAACCCGACCAGAAGCGCGGCAATCCGGTATTTTCGGATTGTCTCACCCAAAAAGATCGCGGCCAGAATGGTGCCAAACAGTGGCACGGTAAAGTTAAGCGCGGTTGCCTCGGCCAGTGGCATATAGGCAATGGCCGAAAACCAGAAACTCATCGCCCCCATCGACAGAACCGCGCGTAAACAAAACATTGGGAATCGCTTGGTTTTAAGCGGCGTCAGACCCGCGCGAAGTGCAAGCGGCGCGATGAACAACAGCCCGAAGAAATTGCGAAAAAACACGGCCTGAAGCGGGTGGATATGCTCGGTCGCAAGCCGGACAAATACCGAAAATACCGCAGCACTGATTGATGCCATCAGGCCAAATGCCGTGGCTTGCAGATACGGTGGCAACGCGTTGAACCAGCTACGCATCAGGATCGTCTTTCGGTCGGTCGGCACGGTCGATCTTGGTTGCGGGGATGGCTTGTGGGTCGGCGGGGGCGGTGGTCGGCAGGCGAGTCTGTGTTCTGGCCTTTTTCGCCAGAACCGCCTCGCGCCGCGCGATATAAAGCGCTGATCCGATAATCAGGGCCGCCCCGGCCCACGTCCAGAAATCAACCACTTCGCCAAACATGATATAGGCAAGGATCGCAACAAAGGGCAGGCGCAGGAAATCAAAGATCATGACATAGGACTGGTCCGCAGTGCGGTATGCCCGCACCAGCAATTGCTGACCGGCGGTACCGGTTACCGCAATCACCAGCAGGATAAATAACTGCCAAACGCTTGGCCCCTGCCAGTAAATCAGGGCCGGGATCAGCGACAGTGGTGTCATGATCAGCCCCATCCACGTCACGATGGCATTGGCACTTTCGGTGCGCGACAGCATTTTGACCGTGGTCATCGCACAGGCCATGAACACGGTCGCACCAAGGGCCAGGATCGCGCCGGTCTCAAAGCTTTGGCCAAACGGACGGATCACAATCATTGCCCCGACAAAGCCAATGGCAATCGCGCTCCAGCGGCGCGCGCGAACGGTTTCGCGGACCACAATGGCGGCAAGAACCGTGGTCAGGATCGGCAGGGTAAAATTGATCGCGATGACTTGGGCAGCCGGGGACAAGGACAGGGCAGTAAAAATGCACGACATCGCCCCAAAGCCAAGCACACCGCGCAGAAAATGCAGCTTGAACCGCTCGGTCTTCAATCCGCTCCGCCCATGGCGCACCATCCATGGCACCATCGGCAGCAATCCAAACAGGTTGCGGAAAAACGATGCCTCGAACGGGTGAAGGTCGGCTGTGACATAGCGGATAAAGACGGCCATTACCGCAAAACACATTGCAGCACTGATCATCAGAAGGGCGCCCATCAGGGCTGCATTGTCAGAATTGGGTTGGGGCGCGTTCATTATCTTCTAGCATTACGCAGCTATCTGGAAAAAATCCAGTCCAACCGCATAAAAATGGTCCAGCCGCCCGCAGGAATAACCCTTAAGTTGTGGCGAACAGTTCGCGCCTGCCGATTTTTCGTGTAAGATCAACGCCATCAAATCCATTCAGGGGGAAGATTAATGGATGCAATTGATCGCAAATTGATCGACATCCTGCAGGAAGACGCGTCGCTGTCCTATTCGGTTTTGGGGACCAAGGTCGGGCTATCGGTTTCTGCAGTGAATGATCGCGTACGCAAGATGCGCGAACAGGGGGTCATTCAAGCCTATCGTATTTCAGTTGATCCGCAGGCCATTGGCCGGGCCCTGACCGCACTGGTCTGGCTGCGCACTGATCCGGCCAAGGGCAACAAGAAGCTGGTAAAATCCCTGATCAAGGCCGACGAGGTGCTTGAATGTCATCACATGACAGGGCGCTTTGACTTTCTGATCAAACTGCGTCTGCGTGATACCGCGCATCTGGAATCATTTATTTCCGACACGATCAAGGAAATGCCCGGCGTGGTCGAAGTTCTTCCGGAAATTGCCTTGTCGACATCGAAAGAAACACTGTTTGTTCCGGCTGAATCCGAGAACGACTGATTGATTTGCAGTTTCCGGATAATTTTTATCGATATCTCTGGTGCGATGGCATTATCGGTCATCATTTCCTAAGTATCTGATGTGATAGTAATGCGCGAGTAATCCGCCACACCCATTGTGATGTCCCGACACAGGAGCCCCCGAAATGATTGAATCGATGAATCTGGTGATCCTGATTGCATCGATTCTGGTGGTGGTTGCCGTTTTCACCAGTCTGGTCAGCTTCCGGGTCGGCGCACCCTTGCTGCTGGTGTTTCTGTTTGTCGGGCTGGGCGCGGGCGAAGATGGCATTGGCGGCATCATGTTCGACAATGCGCCGCTGGCCTATTTCATCGGCTCTATCGCACTCGCCCTCATCCTGTTTGACAGTGGCTTTGAAACCCAGCTTCGAACGTTGAAAATTGCCGCCGGGCCCTCGCTGGTTCTGGCGACCATCGGCGTGATGATTACCACGGGTGTCATTGGCGGGGTCACATGGCTGGTGCTCGATGTGCCATGGCTGGTCGCGCTTTTGTTTGGTGCGATTGTCAGCTCGACCGATGCGGCGGCGGTGTTTTTCCTGTTACGCGTTGGCGGCATCAATCTGCGTGATCGTACGCGCAGCACGCTGGAAGTTGAATCGGGTTCGAACGACCCGATGGCGGTGTTTCTGACCATATCGCTGGTCGAGCTGATCATTCTGGGCGGCGGCGAAAACATCGCCCTTGAGCTCCTGCAGCGCTTCATTCTGCAGATTGGTCTTGGCGGCATCTTTGGTCTGGCCGGTGGATATGCTCTGGTCTGGATGATCAACCGGGTCAAACTTGAACCCGGTCTGGTGCCGATCATCACCATGGCGCTTGCCCTCAGTTTGTTTGGCGCGACCAGTATTCTGGGCGGCAGTGGCTTTTTGGCGGTCTATGTTGCGGGCCTTTATGCCGGGAACAGCAAAATGCAAATGAGCGTCGGTGTCCGGCGTTTTCAGCATGTCACGACGTGGCTGGCCCAGATCGCGATGTTTGTCACGCTGGGTCTTCTGGCAACGCCATCTGAATTTGGTGAAGTGATTGTTCCGGGCGTGATCCTGGCACTTGTTCTGGTGTTTATCGCCCGCCCGGTTGCGGTCTGGCTTTGCCTGATGTTCTTTAACTTCTCGCGCAATGACACGGCCTTTATTTCATGGGTTGGCTTGCGCGGGGCGGTGTCGATCCTGCTTGCCATTGTGCCGATGGTCGAAGGTGTGCCCGAAGGACAGTTACTGTTTAACACCGCCTTTATCGTCGTCATCACCTCGCTTCTGTTGCAGGGCTGGACGATCCGCAAGGTCGCCAACTGGTTGGGCATTATCGTGCCGCCGCGCCATGGTCCGGTGGATCGTATTGATCTGGAATTGCCCGGTAATGCCAATCAGGAAATTGTTGTCTATCGCGTGCACGACGCCAGTGCGGTTGCCACCGGCCAGCGCATTCCGCGTTGGGCACGGCCCAGCCTGATCCTGCGCGATGGCGCGTCGCTGCGTCCGCATTCTGCCGGGCCCATTCAGGCCGGTGATCAGGTCTATATCATCACCCCGCCGCGCCATGTCGAACTGCTTGATCAGCTCTTCGCCGGTCCGGCAGAGGGGGCCAATGACGTCGAACTGTTTGGTGATTTCAGCTTCCCGGCCGATACCCGCATTGCCGATATCGCGCGCCTTTACGGCTTCGCCCTTGCCGACAATGACGCCGAGCTAACCGTGGCCGAGATCATGGAACGTGAACTTGCCGGCGACCTCGAACTCGGCGATCGCCTGTCTTATGGCACGGTGGAGCTGATCGTGCGTCGCACAGATGACGAACATGGCGTGATCGAAGTCGGCCTTGCAGTCGAACAACAAAAAACCAAACCCAAACGTCGCATCCCGATCTTCCAGTCACGCAGCGAGTTGCTGGCAATCTGGAAAGACTGGCAGAAACGCAGGCGGGCCGAAAAGAACGCTGCACTTCGCGATCAGACATCATCGACGGCCAAGACTGCCGAAGCTGCCACAGACGAGACTGATCTGCCTGAGGCACCCGACATGTCTGACGCATCTGACGATATGATCGACGATGTGGCCAACGACACGGTTGGTGAAACACCGAAAGAAGGTGCTGAACCCACCAAACCGAAAGGCAATGGCAAAAGCCCGTCGAAATAGATCCACCCAAAAAACCTGATCGGTAATGCATTAGATTTCAGGGTTTTGGATTAGTTTGGCTAATGCCCGGATCAAAAAAGCTGGTTTGGTGTCGATTCTGAACTGCCTTAAATTGTGGCTTCAAATATTTTGGAGTCCTTGGGCCATGTTGGGTCTTTATGCAGCGGTTGTCTTGATCTGGGGATCGACCTGGATCGCCATTCAGTATCAGCTTTCGGTCGCGCCCGAAGTTGCGGTTGCCTATCGGTTTGCGCTGGCAACGCTGATCATGATGGCCTGGTGTGGCTTCCGCCGTTTGCCGATGCGCTTTACGCTTCGCGATCATTTCTTCATGGCGGCTCTGGGTGTTTGTCTGTTTTCGCTGAACTATGTGCTGATCTATCTCGCCAGTGTGCATCTGACATCTGGGCTTCTGGCGGTGGTATTTTCGACCATCGTCATCATGAACATGATTAATGGCGTGATCTTTTTCCGCCGCCGCCCCGAAACCCGCACTTTGATCGGGGCCGGGATTGGCCTTACCGGCATTGCCATGGTGTTTGCCAACGATCTGGCCGCATTTGATCTCACCACAGGTGGCAGCATCGGGCTTCTGGTATCCCTTGCGGGCAGTTACATCGCATCGCTTGGCAATATGGCATCAGCCCGCAACCATGCGCGCGGCGTGCCGGTCATGCAGGCCAATGCCTTTGGCATGCTTTATGGCACGGTCTTGCTGTTTGGCTATATCGCCCTTGCCGGGATTCCGGTTTCCTTTGATCCGAGTGCCAGCTTCATGGCAGCACTGGTCTATCTCGCATTGTTCGGGTCGGTTCTGGGCTTTGGCTTCTATCTGACGCTTCTGGGCAAGATCGGGCCGGATCGTGCGGCATATAGTTCGGTGATGTTTCCGATTGTCGCGCTGTTGCTGTCGACCTGGTTTGAGGATTTCCACTGGACAGGCAATATTATCTGGGGTGTTGCACTGACTTTGGTGGGCAACGTGGTTATTCTGACCAAACGTGTGCCCAAACCGGCAAGTCAGGTGCTTGAACAGGTCGCACCGGCGGCGGTGCCAGTTTCGACCACCTGCACGCCAAATCCGGCGGCGAAGTCCTGATCGCGACCGCGACCCCAAAGGCAGATCTAAAGACGGAGTAAGAAGATGAACGGTGCGGCCTATTTCGAACGCATGGCGCAATATAATATCTGGGCCAATACCCATGCCTATGATGCCTGCGCAAAATTGTCAAAGGCCGAACTGGACGCGCCCCGCCGCGCCTTCTTCCCGTCAATCATGCGCACACTCAACCATCTTGTCGTTGCCGACCGGCTTTGGATGGGGCGCTTGCTGGGTAGTCCGGTGACCATGGCGCTTGATACTGTGCTTTACGAAGACTTCGATGAACTGCGTACCGCGCGCGAAGCCGAAGATCAGGCGATCCTTGAATTCACCAGAAACCTGACCGACGCCGAAGTCACATCCGATCTAAGCTATCAGTCCGTTACCGCCGGGGCCTATACCATGCCGCGCGATCTGATTTTGGGGCATATGTTCAACCATCAGACCCATCATCGCGGGCAACTGTCCAATATGCTGATTGAGGCCGGCTCAGGTCCGCTTGAGATTGACCTGATCTATTTCGGTCGGGAACTGCTGGCATGATCGAGCTGTTCGTTGCCTATACGCCGTTTCTGATCGCCGCACTGTTGCTCAATATCTCGCCCGGGCCGGATATGGCCTATATTGTCGGGCAGACGGCCGTTTACGGGCGCAAGATCGGCTTGTTTTCATCCTTTGGTGTGGTGTCCGGGGCGTTTGTGCATGTGCTGGCGGCGACCCTTGGTTTGTCCGCAATCCTTGCGACTTCCGCCCTTGCCTTTGCCATCGTCAAATGGATCGGGGTGGCTTATCTGGTCTGGCTTGGTCTCGGGGCGCTGCGCAGCAGTTTTGCCAAATCCGCCAACGATGCCGGCTCCGATGAACCGGCAGCACCCGTTTCAACAAAACCGATGACAGCATTTGCCGCCTGGCGTCAGGGGGTAATGATTGATGTGCTCAATCCAAAGGTCGCGATTTTCTTCATGGCCTTTCTGCCGCAATTTGTCGATCCGGCCATGGGCAATGGGGCGACCCAGTTTCTTGTTCTGGGGCTGGTGGTGCTGTTGATCGCACTTGTCGTTGAAGGCATGCTGGTCATGGCTGTGGCATCCGCTGCCGGGCGGATCAAGGGCAGCCGCAGGCTTGGCGCGTGGTTGCATCGTGCCCTTGGCACCATGTTCATCGCGCTTGGCATCCGCCTTGCCATCACCCAGCAATAAGCTGACCGGGCAGGGACTTTTTATGTCTGCCCGCCGCTCCCAAAGGGGCTTGCCCGACTAGGATTTTCGCGCCAGATAGCGCACCAGTGCGTGTGATGCCGGGGCGGCTGTAATACCGTGCGCGACAATGCTGATGCAGATAATCATCGCACCTGCCGCAAACAGCGGCTTGAACGTGCCCGGCTCGATCATGGTTGCCATGATCAGCATGTAAATCACCGATGCAATCCCGCGCGGTCCGAACCAGCCGATATAAAGCTTCTCGCCCAGGCTATAGGGGCTGCCAATCATGCAAATCCAGACACAAAGCGGGCGCAGCACAGCAAGGCTTGCAATGGAAAACACCAGCATCTGCCATGTCCAGGCGTCATAAAGTGCTGGCACAACGATCAGGCCAAAGACAAAGAATGTCAGCATGGTCAAAAGCTCTGACTCGGCCTCGCCAAAGCTTTCGATGGTATCGCGCACCTTGTCGCTCGAGATATTAAGCGCAAGCCCCCCGGCAAAGGCCGCAACAAAGCCATTGCCGCCCAATTCCTCGGCCAGAAGGAAAATGAAAAGCGCTGCCAGAACACCAAGCAGTCTTTCAAACCGCACGACCATGGTGCGGTGCTTGACCGCATGATTAACGACTTGCCCGATCACGAAGCCAGATACAACCCCGATCACGGCACCGATTGAAATTTCAAGCAGCGCCTCGGCCACCCAGCCCTGATGTCCGTTACTCAGAAGATTGGCTTCAAGCAACACCGCCGTGGTGAAAACCGGCAGGACCAGCCCGTCATTCAGCCCGCTTTCAATATTGATGCCCTGGCGGACCGGTTCGGGCACGCCCTTGTTTTCAAGCACAGGTCGGCCAAGGGCGGCATCGGTCGGGCTGACAATAAGTGCCAGGATGAGTGCCGACACCAACCCGATGGATGGATCAAGCCCGACGATAAAGGTCCATGTCACCCCGATGGTGAGCGGCAGGCCCACCAGCAAAAGCCGGATCGCCACGTTGCGCGCGGCACTTTCCTTGCGGTAATTCAGAACAGCGGCATCAAGAAACAGAATGATCGCCAGCGTCATCTCGGCAAAGCCGGTGGCAAAATGAATGCTGCCCGAAAGCGCATCAAGCGGCGCACCGTGCCAAATGCCAAGCGGCAGGGCCACCAGCATCCCGGTCAGAAACATCATCATCGGCGATGAAATATTACGCCGTTGCAGGCGACGTGATTGCAGCCCGTATATCAGCCCGGAGCCGAGAAAAAGAATGATCACCCATTCAAACATGGCGCTGCCCAACCTGTTGCCGTGATGTTGCCCTGATCACGGCAAGTGTGCCCGAAAGGTCACCATTCGCCAACCAGTTACGGCAGGCCTCAATCCTGCGCGATGGCCTTTTGCAAAACCGCAAGCCCTTCGGCATGGGCACGCGCATCACCACTGGCAATCACCAGATCGCCACTGTGCATCGTAAGGGCATTGCCATCCCAATCAGTGATGATCCCGCCCGCACCCTCAATCACCGGCACCGCGGCACAGAAATCATAGGGCTGCAGATTGGATTCCACCAACACATCGCCAAACCCCATGGCAATCAGGCCATAGCCATATGAATCAATCCCGTAAATTGGCTGCCTCGCGGCACCAAAGATCGCCTCGTATCCGGCAATTGCCTTTGGATCAATGAAAAGATCCGGTCCGGTGGTGAAAATGGTGGCATCTTTCAGGTGTTGGCATTCACGTGCCGTGACCGCCTTGCCATTAAGCGTGGTGGGCTGTCCGTCCACCCCGATCCAGCGTTCATCAAGGATCGCCTGATCGATCACGCCCAGCACCGGCTTGCCATTGCGGCACAGTGCAATCAGGGTGTTGAAGCTGGGCTTGCCG
The DNA here is from genome assembly GCF_001613795.1 of Thalassospira sp. MCCC 1A01148. Lineage (GTDB taxonomy): Bacteria > Pseudomonadota > Alphaproteobacteria > Rhodospirillales > Thalassospiraceae > Thalassospira. The sequence goes on along the minus strand of NZ_LPVZ01000020.1, from coordinate 990,252 downwards.
GTAATGAATGATTTGGTGCCGTCAATCGGATCAAGGATCCAGACATATTCCGCATCAAGGTTTTCCGGGCCGTATTCCTCGCCCAGAATGCCGTGATCGGGCAGTTCCGCATTGATCAGGTCGCGCATGGTGCGCTCGATCGCCCGGTCGGCGTCGGTGACCAGGCTGGCATCACCCTTTTCATCGATATCAAGCGGCTTGCGGTAATAGCTTTGCAGCACCGGGCGCGCCGCATCGGCAAGCTTGTGGGCCATATCGAGAAACGGGGCATTGTTGGTCATCGGATTTCCAGTATTCGGCAAGATCAGTTGGGTGGCGGCGCGGTCAGACGGTAAATGCGATCAGGCCATCGCGGCCTTGATCGTTGCCAGAACATCCTGATGGCAACGCGCATCACCACTGGCAACCACATCACCGGCACTATCGATATCAAGCGGCTTGCCCGACCAGTCGGTCATCACACCGCCCGCACCCTCGACAACCGGCACCAGCGCACAAAAATCATATGCCTGCATTCCGGTCTCAACCACCGTATCGGCAAGGCCAAGGGCGGTCAGGCCATAGGCATAGGCATCCACCCCGTACATCGGCACACGGCAGTTCTTCGAAATCGCCGCGTAGGCCTTGGCGGCATCGCCCTTGAACAGTTCAGGCGCGGTGGTAAAGAAGGTCGCACTTTTCAGCTCTTCGCATTCGCGTGCGCTGATCTCAACGCCATTCATCGTGCTGGCCTGTCCCATGACGCCGACCCAGCGTTCATCGGTAATCGCCTGATCAATAATGCCCAGAACCGGGGTTCCCTTGTGGCAAAGCGCGATCAGGGTCGCAAAGCTCGGCTTGCCGGCAATGAACGATTTGGTCCCGTCAATCGGATCAAGCACCCAGACATATTCCGCATCAACATTTTCGCGGCCATGTTCCTCGCCCAGAATGCCATGGTCGGGCAATTCCGCATTCAGGATATCGCGCATGGTGCGTTCAACCTCGCGATCCGCAATCGTCACCGGGCTGTCATCGGCCTTTACGTCAACCGCGACCGGGGTGCGGTAATATTTGCGCACAACAGGGCGCGCCGCATCTGCCAGCTTGTGGGCAATTTCCAAAAACGGGTCGAGATTTTCCATAAAGGCATTCCTGCAGGCAGTTGATGTTATGTGGGCGGTAATATTTCTGCTTTGGACCCGGAACGCAAGAACGCCTTGGGCCGTGATCCGAAACAAACACCCAAATGCAAACAGGGGACAGTTTCCTGTCCCCTGCGAAATCGGTGCTGACCACAGATTGATGGTCAGACGATGTCTTTATTGCGTGCTTATTGCGCGGTGGCCGCGTCAATCGCGTCGCCGGCTTCTTCGGCGGCACCCTCAACGGCGGTGGCTGCTTCGTCAACAGCTTCCTCAACCGCTTCGGCTGCCTCGTCAACAGCCTCTTCGGCCGCTTCCGCGGCTTCGACCGCTGCCGGATCGGGCAGGGCGACCGGGTTGTCAGACTTGGTGTTCAGCCAGGCAATAACCGCTGCACGGTCTTCGGCCTTTTTCAGACCGCCAAAGCTCATTTTGGTGCCATCGATGTAATCGCGCGGCTTGTAAAGGAATTCGTTCAGCTCCTCAAAGCCCCAGCTGCCGCCATGGTTGGCCATGCTATCGGAGTAGGAGAAGTCATCTCTGTGCGCAAAGTCTGCACCAACGATGCCATAAAGGTTCGGGCCGGTTTTGTTCGGGCCGCCTTTTTCGACGTCATGGCAGGATGCGCATTTTTTGAAGACTTTTTCGCCTTCACCCATATCGGCCGAGGCCAGCATGGCAAGAATCGGTTCCGGGCCTGCCGGTTCTGCCGGTGCAGCAGCAGGCGCACTTGCACCCGCCATCACGTCCTCGGAGAACGGATATACCGGTGCTTCCAGTTCTTCAGGACTGACCAGCGCGCTGCCGACCTTGCCGACAACCACTACCAGAAGCACAGCACAAATAACGCCGGCGACGATCTTGTTGATTTCCATCGTGTTCATGACGGGACCCCGTTACAGCCTAATCACTCTCAGGTTTTATCTTTATGTTCTACCCATGCGTCCCCGGCAACTCTCATTGATGAGAAACACACGTGTAACCGCTGGCAAAACTGATCGGTGGGAAACTATACGTTTCAGCGATTTGCATCAACCTTTCTTAAACACCAAGGTGAACATGCTTGCCTTAGAACTTTCGTCTAGTGTCTAAACGCATTCACGTAATTGCCCCCGGTGTCCTGCAAAAAAGCGATTCCGCCTTTCGTCGCCACACCAAAACCGGCTAATGTCGCGCCGATTAATGCCTGTGTTCTGCCATTGCTGTTTCACATCATGCTTTGCGCAAGATCAAACACCGGTGATTTGTGCCTGATCGGAGTAAAGAAATGTCGACCCCGCGCAATCCTGTCGTTGTAATTCCCGCCCGCATGGCGTCCACACGTTTACCAAATAAACCGCTGGCCGATATCTGTGGCGAACCCATGATCGTGCAGGTTTGGAAACGCGCGTCTGAGGCGGGAATCGGCCCGGTTCTGGTCGCCTGCGCCGAACAGGAAATTGCCGATGCGGTTACGGCTGCCGGGGGTATTGCCGTTTTGACCGATCCCGATTTGCCCAGCGGTTCGGATCGTGTGCATCAAGCACTTCAGACATTCGACCCCGAAGGCAAGTTTGACGCCGTGGTCAATGTGCAGGGCGATCTGCCAACCATTGATGCCGCCGACATCCGTGCGGTGTTTGAACCGCTTGCTGACCCGTCGGTGGATATCGCGACTTTGGCCGCTGAAATCAAACGCGACGAAGAACGCACCAACCCCAATGTGGTCAAGGCCGTCGCGGCCTTTGGTTCCGGGCGTGTCGCACGTGCTCTTTACTTTACGCGCGCGACTGCACCCTACGGGGACGGGCCGCTTTATCATCACATCGGTCTTTATACCTATCGCCGTGCGGCCCTTGATCGTTTTGTCTCACTGCCGCCCGCCGAACTTGAACAACGTGAAAAGCTCGAACAGTTGCGCGCGCTTGAAAACGGCATGGTGATTGCGGTTGCCCTGGTGGATGGTGTGCCGCTTGGCGTTGATACGCAAGAAGACCTTGAACGCGCGCGCGAAGTGCTGGGTGCATAGTTGCGGAACCAGCCACCAAGTGCTTTAAGTTCATAATCAAAATACATGACCACTTCAGGAAACAGCCAGATGACTGCGCAACAAAGGATCGCTTTTCAGGGAATGCACGGTGCCTATTCAGATCAGGCAGCCCGTCGCGCCTTTCCGGGTGCAACGACAGTACCGTACAGGACCTTTGAAGGCGCTTTTGGTGCGCTTGAAGAAGGCGACGTCGATCTGGCGGTGATCCCGATTGACAATACGCTGGCCGGTCGCGTGGCGGACGTCCACCACATCCTGCCAGAGTCCGGTGTGCATATTATCGGCGAAACCTTCCTGCGCATTAACCACGCGCTGGTTGCTGTGCCCGGTACCAGGATCGAGGACATCAAGGAAATCCACAGCCACGTTCACGCGCTTGGCCAATGCCGCAAACTGCGCAAGGAACTCGGTGTGAATGCGGTCGTCGGGCCCGATACCGCGGGCTGCGCCAAGGAAGTTGCTGATCGCGGCGACAAATCAATTGCCGCCATCGCGCCTGCGCTGGCGGCCGAGATTTACGGCCTTGATGTGCTCCGTACCGAGGTCGAAGACGCCGCACACAACACCACGCGCTTTATCATTCTCGCGCGCGAACCGCTTGATATTCCCAATGATGGCACGCCGGTCGTCACCAGCTTCGTCTTCCGGGTGCGCAACGTTGCGGCTGCGCTCTATAAGGCGCTGGGCGGTTTTGCCACCAACGGCATCAACATGACCAAGCTTGAAAGCTACATGGTCGAAGGCCACTTCACCGCGACCCAGTTCTTCGCCGAGGTCGAAGCCCACCCCGAACAGCTCGGCCTGCGCCACGCGCTCGAAGAACTGCAATTCTTCTCGCACGAAGTCCGCATTCTGGGTGTTTATCCGGCGCATTCCTTCCGCAAGGAAAACAATCTTCCGGCCGAGTAGGCGCGCAGCCACATACCCAATGCCAAAGGGCCGGCCATTTCCGGCCCTTTTGTCATTTGTCGGCGACCGTGCGCCTGGCCTGGCTAAGCATCCATTGACGCACCTGACGGCAGGCATCGGGTTTTTTGCTTTGGCGCGGAATAACAAGATGGAAATCCGACCCGCCATGCAGGGTCTCGGCAAAGGGCTGGACAAGCCGCCCTTCCTTTAAATCATTCTCCACCAGAAACCGGCTGGCAAGGGCAATGCCTTGCCCCGACAGGGCCGCATCAATTGCCAGACTGGTCTGGTTCAGGCGCACGGCTTTTGCCTTGTCTGAAATTTTCCGCCCGAAAACCAGTTCCAGATATTCCGGCCACAAATTGTGCGAGTCATGAATAAGTACAAGCTGATCCAGATCGTTGATGTCCGGGGTTTGACCGAATTTTGATTGCAGTGCGGGACTGCAAATCGAAACGATGTCATGTGCGAACAAAAAATCCGCAGACAGTCCCGCTGCAAACGACGAACCTGTTTGGCGAACGGCAAGATCAACACCATCCGAATGGAAATTGGATGTCTTTTCCGTCGCAACAATCCGCAAATCGATATGCGGATTTTCTGCCGTGAAATCCGGCAGACGCGGGATCAGCCACTTTGCTGCAAAGGTCGGTGTGACACTGATCGTCAGATGTGTGGATTTGGGCTGCAACGTTTGTGTTGCATTGCGGATGATGTCAAAGGCCCGGCTGATTTCGGCATGAAATCGAAGCCCGTTTTCCGTCAGTCTAAGCCCGCGTGGCAAGCGATCCAGAAGCGTCACCCCCAAAAAGGCCTCAAGTCCGCGAACCTGCTGGGCAACCGCGCCTTGCGTCACACCAAGTTCTTCCGCCGCCAGCCTGAAATTCAGATACCGTCCCGCGGCATCGAATGCCCGAAGACCGTTCAGGGGAGGTGTTGGTGCCGATGATATGTCCATGAGATAGTTTTTCTACAGTCTCGACGATGAAATTATGATTGGTGTGGCATGCTGTAAGGCTTTATTTTTCGAAAATATCATAGTTTCTCAGGCCGGAAAATGCCAAGGAAAGGAATCATCATGACAGTAGAAAAAGTAGCACTTATCACCGCCGGTGGCAGTGGCATGGGTGCCGATGCTGCCCGCAAGCTCGCAGCCGAAGGATATAAAGTTGCGATCCTGTCCTCGTCGGGCAAGGGTGAAGCACTGGCAAAGGAGCTCGGTGGCATCGGTGTCACCGGCTCAAACCAGTCGGAAGATGACCTTCAGAAACTGGTCGATCTGGCGATGGCAGAATGGGGGCGCATTGACGTTCTGGTCAATTCTGGCGGTCATGGTCCGCGCAAACCCGTGCTCGACCTGACAGACGAAGACTGGCATGCGGGGATGGATGTCTATTTCCTGAACGCGGTCCGCCCGACCCGTCTCGTAACACCGATCATGCAAAAGCAGGGCGGCGGTGTGATCATCAACATTTCAACATTTGCCGCTTTCGAACCGGATCCGGTCTTCCCGACATCCGGTGTTTTCCGGGCGGGACTTGCGGCATTTACCAAACTGTTCGCTGATAAATATGCCGCGGAAAATATCCGTATGAACAACGTGCTTCCGGGCTTCATCGACAGCCTGCCGGAAACGGACGAGCGACGCAATCGCGTGCCGATGGGGCGTTATGGCAAAAGCGATGAAATTGCCGCCACCATTGCATTCCTTGCTTCCGACGGTGCCGGATACATTACCGGCCAGAATATCCGGGTCGATGGCGGGATTACGCGTTCGGTGTAACGCATGATCGTGACTGCGGTTCTCCCGAAAAACACGCAATAAACACAAAAAGGGCCGGACAATCTAATGTCCGGCCCTTCTTGATATCAGGTTCTTATGAACCGGCTTGCTTCAAAAGATCGGTCGAGAAACGCTTGATGATCTGGGTCAGCTCGCTCGAACGGCTGGAAAGTTCGGCGGAGGCTGATTTCAGTTCATCTGCTTCCTGTGTCGTGCTCTGGGCATTGTTCATGGTGTCTTCAACACTGTTGGAGATCTCCTTGACCCCGTCCGCACTGCGGTTGGCGTTGCCCGAGATTTCCTGCGTTGCAGCACCCTGTTCCTCGATGGCTGCGGCAATCGCGGTCGAGGCACTTCTGACCTGTTCGATGGTTTCCGAAACCCGCGAAATGCCGGTTACGGCACGTTCGGTGCCATCGACAATGTCATTGATCTGGGCGGCAATTTCGTCGGTTGCCTTTGCTGTCTGGGTCGCAAGGTTCTTCACCTCGTTGGCCACCACGGCAAAGCCTTTGCCTGCTTCACCGGCACGGGCCGCCTCGATCGTGGCATTGAGCGCCAGAAGGTTGGTCTGGCCTGCAATGTCATTGATCAGGCCGATGATTTCCTTGATCTTCTCGACCGTTGCCGAGAGGCCAGCAACATCATTGGATGCGCTTTGGCTTTCATCGGTTGCCCGTTCGACCGTGTTCGACATCTGGCTGATCTGGACGTTGATTTCCGTGATCGACGATGACAGTTCCTCGGTCGCGGCTGCAACCGCATCAACACTGTGCGACACTTCACCGGCTGCGGATGCTGCATGCTGGCTTTGACCCAGAATGCCATCGGCATTGCGTGCCATGCTGATCGCAAGATCATTGCTGCGTTTGACCGACTGATCCAAAGCACCTGCGATCCCGCCAACTTCGCTTTCAAGTTTAGATGCAATCGCGCGGATATTCTCGCGGCGTTCTTTTTCGGATTTTGCCTTGAGACCCGCGGCATCATTTTCAAGCTTCTGGGCCTGTGCCGATTTGTCACGCAGTGCCAGAACCCCTTCGCCCATATCGCCGATTTCAATGAAACGGGAATCGGTTTCCACTGGCGCATTGTAATCGCCATCGGCAATCGCGCGGATGCTGTCATTCAGGCCAACGATGCCACGCGTGATCCGGGTGCCGACAATCCACGAAAGAATCCCGGCAATCACGATGGCGATGGCGGAAATGATCACGATACGGGTGATGATGGAAACGAACTCTGACTGGACGTCATCCATATAGACACCGGCACCAAGGGCCCAGTTCCATTCGGTGATCGGGCGGACATAGGCCGCTTTCTCGATCAGTTTGTCCCCTTCGCCGGGCTTCTTGGTTTCATAGGTGATAATGTCACCGCCCGATTTGGCGGCCTCGACAATCATGCTGCGCACCCGGCTGTCGGGATTGCACTTGCCGACATCACCGGGGCTGAGCGGATCAAGAACCATGCAGTGATTATAGTCGGTGGCATAAATATAGTTCTCGCCGTCGAACCGATAATCATTAAGAAGATCGAGGGCTGCTGCCTTGGCGTCGGCTTCGCTCATCTCGCCGCTTTTGGCTTTGGCGACAAAGCTGTTAACGATGGTCACGGCCCCTTCGGTCAGATGCGAAATCTGTTCGAATTTTCCGTTACGCAGGCTTGTTTGATAGTTCAATGATACTGTCGCGATGATTGCAAGCAACACAACCAGACAGATCGCGGGAATTGAAAAAATCCCCGTCACAACGCGAAACCGCATGGAATTCCCCTTTTGAAATGCAGTTCTCCACTCCGTACACTTTATTTTTGCCTTAAATGATTAATTTAAAAAGAAACTTTCGTCGCATTATCAGGGGCTAAGCGTTTTTGCATGGCTGATCGGCGCGGGGAATGTTTGACTTATTGTGCGCTGCCCTGTATCACCCCGCTCATTCCTTCGCTTGCAAAGACAGAATGAGCTGTCAGGAACTGTATGAAAAGGCGAGGGCGGGTACGACGTGATGACGTCGATGCCTCACATCATTTGCCTCTCATGCGGGTCCGACGCTGGCTCTTTGCCAAGCACCGGTCTTGACTGCGTTTGGGCAGGCACCACAGGCGTGAACATGGCGCCGACCGGATAAACGAAGGACTTTCCTTTATGACGAATTTTAATGGGCTCAACCTCATCGAGCCCCTGCTGCGCAATGTTGAAGCTGCCGGTTTTACCGCGCCGACCGAAATTCAGGCTGCGACGATCCCGGCCCTTCTCGAAGGCAAGGACCTGATGGGGATTTCCCATACGGGTGGCGGCAAAACGGCCGCTTTCTGCCTGCCGTTGCTGCAGCGTCTTGCCGAAAACCCGCAGCGCCCGAAACCGGGTCAGCCGCGCGCTGTTATTCTGGCACCGACCCGCGAACTGGCGACCCAGATCGGCCAGTGCCTGCGTGATTTCAAAAAAGGCATCCGCCTGTTTTCTTCTGTTGTCTTTGGTGGCTCCCCGATGGGCCCGCAGATTCAGGAACTGCGCCGTGGCGTTGATATCCTGGTTGCGACCCCGGGTCGTCTGCTTGACCACATGTCACGCAACACGGTTCGTTTCGACGATGTCGAAGTCTTCATCCTTGATGAAGCCGACCGTATGCTCGACATGGGCTTCTCCGAAGATGTTCTGACCGTGGCGGAACTGCTTCCGAACAATCATCAGACCGTGATGTTCTCGGCAACCATGCCGCCGGAAGTCAAACACCTGACCGACCGTCTTCTCAATGACCCGGTCAAGGTTGAAACGGCTCCGCAGTCGAGCGTGACCGAGCGCGTGACCCAGGTTGGCATGTTCGTGAAACGTCACGACAAGACCAAGCTTCTGGTTCAGCTGCTCAAGCGTGATGAAGCAGAGCGTGTTCTGGTCTTCACCAAAACCAAGGCAGATGCCGACGAACTGTCGTTCCAGCTGCGCGATGAAGACATCGACAGCGATGCCATCCATGGCGACAAACAGCAGCGCATCCGTCAGAAAATCCTGCGCAACTTCCGCAATGGCCGTTTCCCGGTCCTGATTGCGACCGATGTTGCCGCACGTGGTATCGACGTTCCGGGTATTACCCACGTTGTGAACTACGATCTGCCCCAGGATGCCGAAAGCTATGTTCACCGTATCGGTCGTACCGGTCGTGGCAGTGCCGAAGGTATTGCGATTTCATTCTGCGAGCCGCGTGACATTCGCCTGCTTCGCAACATCGAACGCCTGATCAAACAGGATGTCGATATTGACGAAGATCACGAATTCCATGCCGCTCCGCCGCCCCGTTCGTTCGGTGCCGGTGGTGGCGGCGGTCGTGGTCGTGGTGGCCGTGACGGTGGTCGTGGCTTCGGCGGCGGCGGTCGCGGTGGTTTTGGCGGCCGTGATGGTGGCCGGGGCCGTGGTGGCTTCGGTGGTGGTCGTGATGGCGGCCGCGATGGTGCCCGTGGTGACAATCGTGACGGTGGTCGCGGGCGTGGCTTCGGCGGCGGTCGTGATGGCGGCCGTGGCGAAGGTGAACGCGCTGCGCGTGATGGCGGTGGTCGTCGTGACTTCAATGATCGTCCGCGCCGCGAAGATCATGATTTCCGCAAGCCGCGGTTTGACAATGATGATCGCCCGCCGCGTGCTGAACGCGAAGAGCGTGGTGGCCGTGGTGGCCGTGGTGGCAACTTCCGCCCGCGTGGCGAAGGTGCTGCCAACCGTGACCAGCGCGAAGGCGGCAACCGCGATGAGCGCCGTTTTGCCGATAAGCCGCGTGGGGATCGCGGTGGCAACTTCCGTGGCCGTGATGGCGGTCGCGATGCCGGTCGACGTGACTTCAACGAACGTCCGCGCCGCGACAGCCGTGGTGGCAATCAGGGTATGAAACGCCGTTCGGCGTAAACGACCCTGGATCCGGTCTGTATCTGTCTAGTGTGATGAAGATGCACATCAGATGCGGTGCCGGGTGATCACCGGGAATGACATTGATAATGGGGGGACCAGCTGGCGACAGCTGGTCCTTCGCCATTTTGGCGTGTGTTATTCCGGTTCTGAATTCGAGATAAACGTGTTTAGACCTATTCCGAAGTGTGGAATTCGGCTAAATTTACTACACCTAAGCTTAAGTATTCTGTTCTGCACGGCGCCTTGGTTTGGCCTACAGGCAGGGAAAGAGTGGAAATGATGAACATCAGGCATGCATCTTTGGCCATGGCGTTGGCCACCGTGATTGGTTGGCTGCCGCTGCGTGCGCAGGCCTCTGATTACAGCTTTGCCCATGATGCAGATGGACATCGCGATTGCACGCGTCTGGTGGCATCGGGCAACCCCGACTACCCGCCTTATCTTTGGGTCGCCAAGGATGGTGAAGCCTTGCAAGGTGCTGCTGCTGACTTCATCAAGCGCGTTGGTGAAATCGCAGGTGTCGAAATTGACGTGGTCTATTCGGGCAATTGGGGCCGTGTGCAGCAACATATGCGCGACGGTACGATTGATATGATTGCCGGCGCTTTCCTGACCCTGCCGCGCCTCGAATACATGGATTATTTCTATCCGGCCTTTCAGGGCACCCGTACCCTGATCTGGACCCGCGACAATCTTGATCTGGGCTATAGCCAGTGGTCGGATCTTGTCGGGATCGAAGGGCTTACCGTGATCAATAACAGTTTCGGCCAGGCGTTCGATGCCTATGCCCGCCACAATCTGACCATCCGCGAGGTGCCAAGTCTTGAACAGGGGTTGCAAATGCTCTCGCTGAGTCGGGCTGAATACCTGATCTACGAAGAATTCCCCGGCAAGGCCGTGGCGGCCCACGAAAATATCACCAATATCCGCAGCTACGAAACGCCTGTCAGCACCGAAAACCTGTATCTGACCATGTCGCACAAATCGGAATGCAATTCCGGCGACCTGCGGGGCCGTATTTCGCGTGCTGTTTTCGAACTCGTTTCAAAAGGTGTCATGACCGAAATGCTCGAAGCCAGCATTCAGGACTGGGGCGAACACACCAACTAGGGCGTCCCGACCAGGCCAGCGCCCGACAAGGCGTCGAGGGTAAAACGAGCAATCCGCCCGACCGCCACGTTTAGCAAAACCTCTGGCGACCAACCGATGGCGACAAACATCCGGCGCCTACTCTCCGACACCTGTTCTCCAACCTCCAACCGTCAGTGCGCCAGACGCCGCATCCGCTCAGCGGTGCTCAACCCCAGCCCGCCAGCGCCCGACTGCCAGCGCCCAGACTGCCAATGTCCAGAGCCTCAGCCGCACCCCCGGCCCGCAAACCTTCGCCCCCTCTGCATCAGCCCCGCGCCGAAGCCCGCGCAACCCACAGTCCGCAACCCACAACCGGACAGCCCACAGTCTGAAGTCAACAACCCGCAGCCCGGCAACGTCGGGAACCATGCACCCCCGGACTGCCACACCGCCGCACCCCGGCATCCCAGCACCCCGGCATCCCAGCACCCCAGCACCCCAGCACCTCAACGCCTCAGCACCCTCCAACCAACCCTACTGCCCACGGCAAAGCCCCTGATTGCCGTGCCTCAATCGGCTTTTGGCATTAAATTGGTATAGCTATGCGGATTTGATTTGACGTTAACGTTAACGTTAACTACAACAGAGTCGCGTTATCTTCCGGTGCGTTCAGGATTGGCCGCATCGCACTTACCTCAGGATCGCGACATGGCTTCGTTTGAACCGCAGAACCCCGATTACGCCGCCGAAGTGCGCCGGCGTTTCGCCCAGCAACCCTACAATCTGTCGATTGGGGCACAGGTTGATGACGTGCAGCCTGGCCGGGTGGCGGTGATCGTGCCAGCGCGGCCCAATCTTTTGCAGCATAACGGCTATTTCCATGGCGGTCTGATCGCCGGTCTTGCCGACATTGCCGGGGGTTTTGCCGGTTGGAGCCTGGTTGACGCTGATCAGGGAATGCTGACCATCGAGTACAAGCTCAACATCGTCGCACCCGGCATGGGCGATCAGTTGCGCGCGGTTGGCGAGGTTGTTTCACGCGGTCGGTCGATCATTGTCACGCGCATCGATGTCTTTGGTATGAGGAATACCGAAACGGTCCTTTGCGCCACATCGCTTCAGACGCTCAAGGTCATGAAGCTTCCGCCGGAATTATTAAACAGCGCCGCATAATCGGGCTGATTATTCACTTTTATTAAATAACCAGAATTCGCAGGGCAGGAACAGTAACATGGCATTTTTCGACTTCCCCGGACTGAAATTCGATCTTGGTGAAACCGCAGAAGCGATCCGCGAAACCGTCTCCTCCTTTGCGGAGGCCGAAATCGCCCCGCGCGCTGCCGAAATTGATGAAACCAACCAGTTCCCCAATGATCTGTGGCGCAAATTCGGCGACCTTGGCCTGCTGGGTATAACCGTATCCGAAGAAGATGGCGGTACGGGCCTTGGGTATCTTGAACATGTTATCGCCATGGAAGAAATCAGCCGCGCCTCGGCCTCTGTTGCCTTGTCATACGGCGCGCATTCCAACCTGTGCGTGAACCAGATCAAACGCAACGCCACAGCCGAACAAAAGGCCAAATACCTGCCCAAACTGATGAGCGGCGAGCATATCGGGGCGCTGGCCATGAGCGAGCCGGGCGCAGGATCCGACGTTGTGTCGATGAAGCTCAAGGCCGAAAAGAAGGGGGATCGTTACATCCTCAATGGCAACAAGATGTGGATCACCAACGGCCCGGATGCCGATACGCTGGTGGTCTATGCCAAAACCGATCCCGATGCCGGGCCCAAGGGCATTACGGCCTTTATCATTGAAAAGACCTTCAAGGGGTTCTCGACCGCGCAAAAGCTCGACAAGCTGGGCATGCGCGGATCCAACACCTGCGAGCTGGTATTTCAGGATTGCGAAGTGCCCGAGGAAAACATTCTCGGCCAGCTTAATGGCGGTGTGCGGGTTTTGATGAGTGGCCTTGATTACGAACGCGCGGTTCTGGCCGCAGGCCCCACAGGCATCATGCGTGCCTGCATGGACGTGGTCGTGCCTTATATCCATGAACGCAAGCAGTTCGGCAAGGCGATTGGCGAGTTCCAGCTGATGCAGGGCAAGATTGCCGATATGTACACCACGATGAATGCATGCCGTGCCTATGTTTATGAGGTTGCCAAGGCGTGTGACCGTGATGAAACCTCGCGCAAGGACGCAGCCGGTGTGATCCTTTATGCTGCGGAAAAGGCAACCTGGATGGCACTTGAAGCCATTCAGACGCTGGGCGGCAATGGCTATATCAATGAATATCCGACGGGCCGTCTGCTGCGCGATGCCAAGCTTTATGAAATCGGTGCAGGCACCAGTGAAATCCGCCGTATGCTGATTGGCCGCGAACTGTTTGGCGAAACCGCCTGAGTCCGCTAAACCCTGATTGAACTTCTGTCCCATAAACAAACGGACCTTACCATGAGCATTTCTGATCCGATCGTCATCGTTTCCTGCGCGCGCACCCCGATGGGCGGCATGCAGGGTGATTTTGCCCCTGTTACGGCGTCCGAACTGGGCGGTGTTGCCATCAAGGCTGCCCTGGAACGTGGTGGCGTGTCTGCCGATGATATTGACGAAGTGATCATGGGCAATGTCCTGCCCGCCGGACAGGGGCAGGCTCCGGCCCGCCAGGCTGCATGGAATGCCGGCATCCCGCGTGCGGCCGGTGCAACCACGATCAACAAGATGTGCGGATCGGGCATGAAGGCCGTGATGTTTGCCCACGATACGCTGGCGGCCGGTTCCGCCGACGTCATGGTTGTTGGTGGCATGGAAAGCATGACCAATGCGCCGTTTTTGCTTCCGAAAATGCGTTCGGGCCACAAATACGGCCATGACATGGTCTATGACCACATGGCGCTTGATGGTCTGGAAGATGCCTATGACAAGGGCCGTTCGATGGGGACCTTCGCCGAGGCAACAGCGGAAAAATACGGCTTTACGCGTGAAGCGCAGGATGACTATGCCATTACCTCGCTGACGCGTGCGCAGAATGCAGCCAAATCCGGCCATTTTAGCGATGAAATCACCCCGGTCACCTATGCCACCCGCAAGGGCGATGTGACGATTGATGCCGACGAACAGCCGCCAAAAGCCAAACCGGAAAAGATCCCGACCCTGCGTCCGGCCTTTGCCAAAGATGGCACGGTCACAGCTGCCCATTCCGCATCGATTTCAGATGGGGCCGCAGCCCTTGTCATGATGCGCGCATCCGAGGCCGAAAAGCGCGGGCTCAAGCCGCTTGCCAAGATCGTTGGTCAGGCAACGCATTCCCAAGAACCTTGCTGGTTCACGACCGCCCCGGTTGATTCAATCAAGAAGGTGCTGTCCAAGGCGGGCTGGGCCAAGGACGATGTCGATCTTTGGGAAATCAACGAAGCCTTTGCCGTGGTCGCCATGGCCGCGATCCATGATCTGGAGCTTGATCATGGCAAGGTCAATGTCCATGGCGGCGCCTGTGCGCTGGGTCATCCGATTGGTGCGACCGGTGCGCGATTGCTTGTAACCCTGATCCATGCGCTTAAAACCCATGGCGGTACCAAGGGTGTGGCCTCGCTTTGCATTGGCGGTGGCGAAGCAACAGCGGTTGCCATCGAACTCCTGTAATTCCCGGGTGAATTATGTGAACCAAGTTACGCCCCTGTGGTCGAAGTTTTCGGCTTTCTGGTGACAGAAAACCTTGATCCTGCTATCGGAATGACGGTTTTGGCGCAGGGGCGAGGCTACCTGCGTGACACAGCGGTATCACAGTCAAGGGACAGCCATGCAAGATGTGTTGAGCCTGGCGGCGCAAAATCTTCTGTCGCCCATCGTTCTATTCTTTGTTCTGGGGGCGGGTGCCGCCCTTGCGCGTTCGGATCTGACGATCCCCGAGGCGGTGGCCAAGGGGATATCGCTTTATCTTCTGTTTGCCATTGGTTTCAAGGGCGGGGTTGCAGTTTCAAATAACGGCATCGACCTGACGCTTGGCATGACGCTGATGTCCGGTGTGATCCTGTCCTTTGTTCTGCCTTTCATTGCCTTTGGCCTTTTGCGATGGATTTCGCAACTGAGCAGAACAGACGCCGCTGCCGTGGCAGGCCATTATGGCTCGATCTCTATTGTCACCTTTGTTGCCGCGACCTCTGTGCTGCAAAGTTCCGGCATCGTGGCAGAGGGGTACATGGTTGCCGTTGCAGCCGCGATGGAGGCACCTGCCATCTTCTCGGCCCTGTTGCTGGTGTCATCAGGCGGAAAAGGGCGGATGGATGGCGCGCTGATCCGTGAAATCCTGCTTAATGGCTCTATCGTTTTGCTGGTTGGCAGCTTCCTTATTGGCTGGATCACCGGGGCCGAAGGCATGGCCAAGATCGAGGCGCTGATTGTTGCGCCCTTCCAGGGGGTCCTGTGCCTGTTCCTGCTTGATATGGGGCTGGTTGCCGGGCGTGGCCTTAAACAGGGGCGTGCGGTTTTGCGTCCGGGGCCGCTTGTTTTCGGGATGCTGATGCCGGTGATCGGGTCGTGCCTTGGGCTGGCGTTTGCGTTGCTTATCGGCCTGTCGCTGGGTGGAGCGGTGCTGTTGATGGTGCTGGCCGCCTCGGCAAGTTATATCGCGGTGCCCGCCGCCATGCGTGTCGCCCTGCCAGAGGCCAACCCGTCCGTCTATCTTACGCTGTCGCTTGGTGTGACGTTCCCCTTCAACCTGACGCTTGGCATTCCGCTTTATCTTGCAATCGCCAGCGCCGTTCACGGAGGTTAATCCCATGGAAAAGCATGATGCCAAACGTGTGGCGATCATTATCGAAGCCATCATGGAAACCCGCCTGCGTCAGGCGCTTGAAGGTGCCGGGGTCACGGGCTTTTCCGTGCTGCCGGTTCTGGGCGGATCGGGCCGGTCCGGTAACTGGAGCCGCGACGATACCGTGTCGCGCGGGGGCGGCATGGTTCAGGTGATCTGCATTATCCGGCCAGAGAAACTTGACCGGATGCTTGAGGCCGCTTTTGAGGTAGTAGACCGCCATATCGGCGTCGTCACGATCAGTGATTGTCAGGTGCTGCGCGCCGACCGCTTCTAGAACCTGATCCTTGAACGTTTGGGTTTGGATGTCTTGCGAGCTAGGGAGATTGCACGTTTAGAACGATTCAAAAGGTTTGAATGGGGGCTATCAACTTGGGCGAATTGGTCCTATTTTGGCGACAGAGTTTGACAGGATAGGGGACTTCGCGAGATGCCAAAGCCAACCGTTGATCGGATGCTTGCCGGGTTCAAAAGCTTTAAGGCGATGTATTATGAACAGCGCCCGGAACGCGTCGAGGATCTGGTGAATATGGGCCAGCGGCCGGAAGTTCTTTTGATTGCCTGTTCTGATTCCCGCGTTGATCCCGCCATTCTGACCAATGCCGAACCGGGCGAGATGTTTGTCATCCGTAACGTTGCAAACCTTGTTCCGCCCTATGAGCCCGATGAAAATTATCACGGGACGTCTTCGGCGATTGAATTTGCGGTGCGTGATCTGAAGGTCAAGGACATCGTCATTCTGGGTCATTCGGCATGCGGTGGCATGCAGGCCCTGGTTGAGCACGGCGAAGCGGGCAAGGTGCCGGATCGCGACTTTATCGGCGAGTGGGTCAGCATTGCGAAATGCTGTCTGGAACATGGTCCGGATGCCGACAAGGTATCGCGCCATTCGATCCGCAACTCGTTGCAAAACCTGATGTCGTTCCCGTTCATCAAGGAACTGGTCGATGCCGGTGACCTCAAGCTGCATGGCTGGTGGTACGGCATGAAGGAAGGGATCCTGTGGCGCTTTGATGCCGCGCAGGACAGATTTGTTCAGGGCGAAGAATAAGCCCGGCCTGATGAAAACGATCTTCTGATCACAGGACCGGACATCGCCCATGAAACGTAAAGCGGGAGGGTGGCCGTCATGCGGTTGGAAGAACATCAGATCATGGTGCGCGATACAGCGCGCGAGTTCGCCGAAAACGAACTCAAACCCAATGCAGCAAAATGGGATGCCCACCACACCTTCCCGGCCGAGGCGATTGCAGGCCTGGGCGAGCTTGGCTTTCTGGGCATGCTGGTGCCCGATGAATATGGCGGGGCGGGCATGGATCATGTCGCCTATGCCTTGGCACTTGAAGAAATAGCGGCTGGCGACGGGGCAACATCGACCATCATGTCGGTGCATAACTCTGTTGGCTGCATGCCGATCCTGAAATTCGGGACAGAGGCACAAAAGCAGGAATTTCTGATCCCGATGGCGCGCGGTGAAAAGATCGGGGCCTTTTGCCTGACCGAACCGCAGGCCGGATCGGATGCCAGTGCGCTGCGCACCCGGGCGGTCCGCGATGGCGATCACTGGATCCTTAATGGCGCCAAGCAATTCATCACATCCGGGTCTGAGGGCGATGTCGCCATCGTCTTTGCCGTGACCGATCCGGACGCCGGGAAGCGCGGCATTTCAGCCTTTATCGTGCCGACCGATACGCCGGGTTATGTTGTTTCGCGGGTCGAGGAAAAGCTGGGGCAGAATGCGTCTGACACCTGTCAGATCACCTTTGTCGAATGCCGGGTACCCGCCGAGAACATGTTGGGTGAGGAAGGGCAGGGCTATAAAATCGCCCTTGCCAACCTTGAAGGCGGGCGCATTGGCATTGCCGCCCAGTCGGTCGGTATGGCGCGTGCGGCGTTCGAGGCCGCCAAGGATTACGCCAACGAACGCGAAACATTCGGCAAAAAGATCATTGAACATCAGGCGGTGGCGTTTCGTCTGGCCGATATGGCGACCAAGATCGATGCCGCCCGCTTGCTGGTACAACGTGCCGCCACCCTGCGCGATGATCAGAAGCCGTGTTTGACCGAGGCCTGCATGGCCAAGATGTTTGCTTCTGAAATTGCCGAAGAAGTCTGCTCGGCCGCGATCCAGATCCATGGCGGATACGGCTACCTCAAGGACTTCCCGGTCGAGCGCATCTATCGCGATGTGCGGGTGTGCCAGATCTATGAAGGCACATCCGATATCCAGCGGATGGTGATTGCCCGGGCGTTGGCCGATTGACGGACAGGGCTGCACGTCGGCAGATTGTTAGCTCGGTGGCGGTGCGAAGAGTTCAAGGAAGCGTTCCGCGCGCGGCAGGGCGTCATGCAGAAATTGTTTTGGTTCGCGCAACCATAGCCCGTCGATCTGGCGCGACTTGGGTTCGGAAATCAAAACGTCGTGCGGGATTTCTTTGATTTCGACGTCCCAGTCCGGCCAGCGCTGTCTGGCCCGGCGGATGCAATGGCTGATGAATGCAGCACGCTTGCTGTAGCCATGATAATCAAACACCCAGTCGTCGTGGGCGACGACAATGTGATTGCCCGGATGGTTGTTTTTCGGGTGAAGCCAAAGTGCGGTGAGCTTCCCAATCGTGCTGTATCGCTTGATAAAGGCGTGGGCGAGGATGTGGCAGGCACCACAGGCAAAGAACACCCGGTCTGGCAGGTTCCAGCGCATCACCGGATCGCTTTTGCGATAGTTCGGCGTTCTTGGCTGATACATCGGCCTTAATCCTGACGCCCGGGCAGAAGTCCGTGCTTTTCAATCAAGCGGCGGAACTGGTGGTAGTTCAGGTGAAGCGCTTTGGCGGCTTCAGTCTGGTTGTTGGCGTTTTCGCGCAGGGCTTGTTGCAGAAGCTTTATTTCGAAATTGGCGACCTGTGTTTTGAAGTCGATGGTGCCGTCCGGGGCGCTGTTGGGTTCAGGCGTTTCAGTTGCGCCGGGTTGGCTGGCTGTACTGTTTTCGGTTTCTGACCAGATGTCCTCAAACGGATCCAGCGTGATGTGGGCCAGCGGGTTTTCGTCGTCTTCAGCAAGGTAGATGCTGCGTTCAACTGCGTTGCGCAGTTCGCGGATGTTGCCGGGCCAGGGATGGCGGAGAAGCTGTTCGGCGGCATTGCGCGAGAAGCCCGGAAAGACGCTGCGGCCCAGCCGTTTTGTCATCTCAAGTGCGAACTGTTCGGCGAGTAAAAGGATATCATCAGACCTTTGGCGGAGTGGTGGCACGGCGATGACGTCAAAGGCGAGGCGATCAAGCAGATCGGCGCGGAACCTGTTGGTTTTGGCCAGTTCGCGCAGATTTTCATTTGTCACACCAATGACGCGGGTGTCGACTTCGATGACCTCGGACCCGCCGACGCGTTCGATTTCACCATACTCAACCACCCGCAGAAGCTTTTCCTGAACCACCGTGCTGGCTGTGGCGATTTCGTCCAGGATGATGGTGCCGCCGTGCGCTCGTTCGAACCGCCCGATATGGCGTTTGGTGGCCCCGGTAAACGCCCCGGCCTCGTGGCCGAACAGTTCGGTATCGAGCAGGGTTTCAGAAAGGGCGGCGCAATTGACCTTGACCAGTGGGCCGCCCCAGCGGCGCGACAGATAGTGCAGGCGGGCGGCAATCAGTTCCTTGCCCGAGCCGCGTTCGCCAATCACCAGACACGGGCGTTCAATCGGTGCCAGACGTGAAACATGTTCAAGGGCGGCCAGAAAAACGGGGTCTTCGCCCAATATCGGTTGCAAGCTATCCATTTCGCGGAAAACGTTATCGAAAAACGACAATATTGTCGCGATAAAAGTTAAACAAAAAGTCTGATGATTAATTAAGTCATTGATTTTGCGGGATTTCAAAACTGGCACGGCATTTGAAATACAGAGTGCAGAATTTGTAGCGTCCCCCGATTAATTAAGGAGATCAGACAATGGGCGTGTTTTCGCGTTTGTCCGATATCGTAAATGCCAACATCAATTCGCTTCTGGATCGTGCCGAAGATCCGGAAAAAATGGTGCGTTTGATGATCCAGGAAATGGAAGACACCCTGGTTGAGGTGCGTTCCGCTGCCGTCAAGGCGATTGCCGACAAGAAGGAAGTCGAGCGCAAGCTCAAGAAACTTCATGACGGTCAGGTCGAATGGGACACCAAGGCAGAGTTTGCTGTTTCCAAGGGCCGTGATGATCTGGCCAAGGGCGCACTGATGGCGCGCCGTCGTCTGGCCGACCAGAGCCTTGTGCTTGAGCGGGAGCTGGAAGTGATTGAGGAAACCCTTGGCAAGTATGACGAGGACCTGAACAAGCTTCAGAACAAGCTGAACGAAGCCAAGGCAAAACAGCGTACGGTTGAAATCCGCATGCAGACAGCTGAAAAGCGTGTCAAAATGAAAGAAAAGCTGCATTCGGGTCAGATCGATGACGCGCTTCTGCGCTATGAGCAGATGGAACGCCGCATTGACGAGCTTGAAGCCGATGCGGACTCCTGGGAGCTTGGCCGCGGCCAGAGCCTTGAAGAGCAGTTTGAAGACCTTGAGGCGGAGCTCGGGATCGAGGATGATCTCAAGGAACTGAAAGCGCGTGTGAAAAAAGACACGAAGAAAGACAAGTAAGTAACAGGCTTGCGTGTTTTGAAGCACAGGTCTGTTTGAAAGAACGAGATGTCGAATATGTGGGCGATTGCCGTACCCTTGATCGTTTTAATCGCCGTGGTTGGCCCGGTTTGGGTCGTGTTTCACTACATCACGGTCTGGAAGCGCATGAAGGCGGAGCAACGCCCGCAAAGCCCGGCACAGACCGCGCGCGAAAAGGAAATCGTGGCCGATCTGAAACAGCGGGCAAAGCGACTCGAAACCCGTGTCGAAACACTTGAACGCCTGTTAGATGCCGAGGTTGCCGAATGGAGGAACAGGATATGACGGCCCAGCAAGCTGCTGCCGGAAATGGTTTTCAGCGCGGTCACAAGAAGCGCGGATGCCGTTCATCGCACGCCAACCATGACGGAAAGCAATGTCATGGCGTGATCGGCCGGACGACGCGCGGTATTTCAGAAGCCTTTGGCATCCCGCGCAAAGGGGTGCTGATTGCCTTCATTCTGGTTCTGATCTTCAGCTTCCCGGTCGGCGTGATGCTGTTTGGTCTGGCATGGGCCTATGTCCATCATCCGGACTGGTTTGATGGTCTGCGCGGTAAAGTACGCGGTGCGGGTCAGAGCACATCAGCCGGACGTGCCGCACGCCAGAACCATAATGCAGCGCAATCCGAGGCAGCTGATGAGCGCCCGACGGTTGGTGTCGATTACGAGGAAAGCTGGATGGAAGACCTGCGAGAGCAGTTTGACGATCTGGAACGGCGCACCGGTTCGATGGAAGGCTTTGTCGCATCTGGCGATTACCGCATGGCATCCGAATTCAAAAAGATGAAAGAGGATGACGACGCCAGCAAGGCCGATAATGACACCAAGTCGGATGGGCCGAAGGCGTAAGATTATTGGCAATCCCGTAATCGGCCAGTTTTGTCATCCCGGGCGGAGCAAAGCGCAGACCGGGAATCCATAACCTGTTGAAGCGCTGATGGATTCCCGCCTTCGCGGGAATGACGATCCGAAGAGAGGCATTGTTCAGCAACCGAGATTGACGGCGGTTTTATAAGCTACCCCAATCCCCCCTCGCGTTAGCACGGGTCTTGACCCGAAGAACCGTCGTCAAACAGTTAAGCCGGATTGCCAATGCAGTCCGGTTTTTCTTTTGTTTGCAAGTTCTTGCAGAAAAAATCCCAAATAGCATTTATCACTATACCTAATTTAAAGGTTTTCCCGGCAAAGTCGGGAAAATTGCCCATATATCCAGAGACAGGGCAGACAGCGTTTTGGGGAACATCATATGGCGACCATGATCGAACATCCCGGGGAACAGGATTTTCTGCATCGTTTGATGCTTGATAATCCGTGGTGGGATGGCGTTACCGATGAGCAGGTGCAGGGCCTGCCACAACGGGCGTTTTTCAAGCGGTTCTGGGCGGCAATTGAAAAGAATGACGGGCAGAAGGCGCTGGTGTTGACCGGTCCGCGCGGGGTCGGCAAGACCGTGATGATGCGTCAGGCCGTGTCGGAACTTTTGAATGCCGATACGCCGCGTCGCCATGTTTGCTATGTGTCGCTGGAACATCCGCTGTTTCTGGAAATAGACCTGCCGCGTTTGCCAAAATTGTTGCGTTCGATGCGCGGCATTTCGGCTGATCACCCGCTTTGGCTGTTTATCGACGAGGTATCCTATCAGCGCGATTGGGAGGCCAGCCTGATCAAACTACTGGCGGCCGATCCGATGTTGCGCGTGGTGGCGGTCAGTGCGCTCGCCCCGGCGGGCGATAATGTTGAATATATTCAAAGCCTGTTTTTGCCCCCGTTCAGCTTTGCCGAGTATCTTGAGCAAAAGGGCATCGCGCCGAGTGATGTCTTGCCCGAAACGCCCAATGTCGGACGCTATACGGCTGATGTGCCGGACGGGTTGGTTGAACTTAACGACCTGTTTGAAGACTATATCAATGAAGGTGGCTTTCACGATGCCAATGGCGAGGCCGGGGCCATTCACCGATCATTGCATTCCGATTTGCCGGGGCTTCACGGTATTTCAAGCCCCTCGGACCTGCATCGGTTGTTTGCGCTTCTGGCCTATAATACGGGGTCGGAATTTTCGATTGAAACGCTGGCGCGTGAGCTTGATATCGCCAAGAACACGCTTCGGCGGTATCTGGAATATCTTGAAAGTGCCTGGCTGGTGCGCCGTCTTGAACGTGTGGATCAGGATGCCAAACCGTTCCAGCGTGCGGTGGCGTTCAAGGTCCATCTGATCCATCCGGGGCTTCGTACCGGATTGATTGGCGGGCGGGCATCCGACAGTGCGACAATCACGCGTTTGGCCGAAACCGCGATCCAGACACAGTTCTTGACGTCAAGTGTCGGGATGGAAAGTCTGTATTACGCGCGCTGGGGGCAATATGAGGTGCCGTTTGTGTTCCTTGATCGCCGGTCCGGCACGCCGCTTTTTGCCTATCACTGCCTGTGGCGCGATGAGGCGATCCGCAAGCCCAAGGAAATCCGCGCCCTTGTCAATTTCCGGGGCAGTCATGCGCTGCCGCTTGGGGCGTTTGTCCTGACCAAGGCGCAATGGCATGGTGGCAAGCTTGGCGGGGTGCCGATGCGCTTTGAGCCGGCCAGTGTGCTGGCCCTTCGTATCGGGCTTGAATTTTCGCAGCTTTGAATTGTGGTGCGTGGCAAAGGAGGTCGTTGATGACCGGGCTTTTACGGATTTGCCTCTGTTTTGTTGCCGGGATGGTTTTGCCGGGGATTGCGTTTGCGCAAGCACAGGTTGCCTGCCCTGCCGATCCGCATTGGACTGACACCACACCACCGATCAATATCGAACATGTCTTTTGCGGCGAGGTCGATGGCAAGCGGGCCAAGGGGTTTCATTCCCGCCCGGATGGCATTAATCCGGCCAGTGTCGCGGATGTAAAGATCACCCAGGCGCCAAATGCCAGCGGCATTTACGGCGCGACGATCACACTGGTGAACCCCGATGGACCCGACCCATCGAAGTTTTCGACAATGTTCCCCGACAGGTGCAGTCAGGCAGAGGTCGAGAAATCCATTATTCATGCCTATGACCATCAGGTGGCCTGCGCGACGGGTGCGCCGCATTGGGCATCTTGCGGGTTTAACCGGCCTGAAGGCGGGTCGAGTGCGGGATATTGTGTTGGTCCATCGGAAGATGCGCGTTTTTACATCGCCTTTGCCACCCTCAGTCACGGGGCGCATGCGGGCAATATCAACACGGCCTTTCCGCTGTATTGATCACGGGTGGCAAGCGGCAGGTGATGAAAGACTTTTATAATGACAGCCGGTGATTTTCCGCAGCCCGACTGGCCGGGCAAACTGGCCGATGACCCGGGACATGATTGTATTGCGGCCTGTCTGGTAATGGATATCGGGCGCGCGGACCAATGGGCGGCAGAGGTGCTTTCGCACGTTGGGCGGGTGCGTCAGGGTGTTGATGCCTCTTGGGAAATGGCGATGAATGCCTACATCTTGAATGTCGGGCCGGACACAACCGAGATCGCGCCGGTTTATGACGAAGCGGGTGAAAGCCCGGTGACGGTCCGGACCGATGATCTGGAGCTGGCTTTGCATGCATGGATATCAAGGCTCTTGGAAAGTCCGGATTAACCGGGCGGAAAGCAATTTGCCCGAAGGTGGGCGTGGTTGGACATGATGAGTAAAGCGATTTGAACCCGGCATTCTGGCGTATTCCCGCATGTGCGATAGCGATATTGGCGGTGGCATTTGTCATGTCCGCGAGCCATCCCGCATTGGCGCAAAGCGAAAGCACCAAGGAAGCGCTGTCTGACCCGCTGGAAAAATTCCTGCATCAGTATGTCGAGCATGCCGGTTTGCCAGGTGGCGTGGTGGCGATTGGCTATGGCGAAGACAATGTGCGCTATGCTGCGACCGGCTATGCCAGTGTCCGGCCCGAAACCGCCATGACGCGGGATCGGCAGTTTTATATCGGATCGCTGACCAAGATGATGACGGCGGTGGTTACCCTGCAACTGGCATCCGAAAAGCGGATTGATCTGGCCGATCCGATTGGCAAATACCTGCCCGAAGAATTCCGCGACCGCATTGCCAGTGCCGACCGCGCGACCATTCGCGATTTGCTGCGCAACAGTTCGGGGATTCCCGATTATCTGGATGGCGAGTTCTTTTTCGAGCTGGTCGGACGCGACCCACAGCATGGCTGGCGCAATGTCGAGCTGCTGCCGCTGATTGCTGATCGGGAAGCCTATTTTGCGCCGGGCACAAATTATGCTGCCTCGAACAGCAATTTTATCCTGCTTGGCGTCATGATCGAGGCGGTCGAGGGCGACCATATCCAGGCGGTGTTTAACCGGCGTATTTTCGAACCCGCCGAAATGATCAATACATCCTTTGGCCGGTATCCCCGCCCCGCATTGCTTGCACGGGGCTTTGATGATGCCAATGGCGACGGGCAGCTTGAAGACGTCACGGATTATGACGTGGGTGATCAACTGGCCGATGGCGGGGTGATTTCCACGGCCGCGGATATGGTCAAATTCGCCCGTGCGCTTTTTGTTGATGGCGTGCTTCTGGGGCCAAACGCGCTGGAGCGCGCCACAACCGATACCGTTTTTGCCGGTGACGGGTCTTATGGCTACGGGCTTATGATTGGCTCAAGCGACTGGGGGCCGGTCTGGGGCCATGACGGGATCTATTTTGGCTATTCGGCCGAGTTTTCCTGGTTCTCGGAGCAGGACACGGTGGTGGTGTTTCTCGCCAATGGCCGCGCGCTCAATGAGGTCCCATCAGTTACCAGCATGCTGATGACTGGATTGTTTGGTACGCCGGAATAGAGTTACCTTCCTGCGGTGGTGCCATATTCTTCTGATTGGCGGATGATTCCCCTGCTCACGGTTGGCTTGCTATGCCGCACCGCAAAAAGTGGCTTGCAGTGAAAAGCGAGTTTAGGTAATTTTCGTAAAAATAAACATCAGATATTGTACGAATATTATCAAACGGGAGATTCCTGATGGCTGCTGCCCCACGTCCGCGCCGCTCTGTTTTGTATATGCCGGGATCGAACGCCCGCGCCCTTGAAAAGGGCAGAAGCCTTCCGGCCGACGGGCTTATTCTGGATCTTGAGGATGCGGTAGCACCCGACGCCAAGGATAGTGCGCGCGATCAGATTGTCAGTGCGCTGTCCGAGGGCGGCTATGGCAAACGTGAAATCCAGATCCGCACCAATGGCCTGAACACGCCGTGGGGCTATGCCGACATCGTCGCGGCATCCAGGACGTCGGCTGATGCCATCCTGCTGCCCAAGGTCGAAAGTGCCGATACGGTGCGACAGGTCGCAAATATCATGGAGGCCGAAGGCGCACATGCGGACATGACCATCTGGTGCATGATGGAAACCCCGCTCGCGATGCTCAATGCCAAGGAAATTGCCGGGGCGCATCCGCGTTTGGGCGGGTTTGTCATGGGGACGTCCGATCTTGCCAAGGATCTGAACTGTGCGCATACCCCGGACCGTTTGCCGATGGTGACCAGCCTTGGTCTTTGCCTGTTGGCGGCACGTGCTTATGGGCTTGCGATTCTTGATGGTGTGCATCTTGATCTGTCTGACGATGCCGGTTTTGAGGCGTCCTGCAAACAGGGGCGCGAGTTCGGCTTTGATGGCAAGACGCTTATTCATCCCAAAACCATTGCAGCGGCCAACGAAGCCTTTGCCCCGGCAGAGGGCGAAATTGAATGGGCGCGCAAGATCATAGCTGCGCACGAAGAAGCCAGTGCCGCTGGCAAGGGTGTTGTCGTGGTCGATGGCAAACTGATTGAAAATCTGCATGTGGTGTCGGCCAAGAAACTGGTCGCGATGGCAGATTTGATTGCAGAGATGGACGGGGCCTAAGCGCCTTCGTCGTCGCCAGACAAAACGGTTCGCGTCGGGTAAAAATGGCTGCGTCAAAGACAGCCAAAGCGGCGCGCATCGGCATTTCACAGAAAAACCGGCCTTTCAGGGGAGGCAGTCGCATGTCAAAGACCAATCCGGGCAATTATTTTGAGGATTTCCAGATCGGACAGGAAATCCGCCACGCCACACCACGCACGATCACCAGTGGTGATGTTGCGCTTTATACCGGGCTGTATGGCCCGCGCTTTGCCGTGCAGTCGTCTGACGAGTTTGCCCAAAGCATCGGATATAAGGCCGCCCCGGTAGATGATTTGCTGGCCTTTCACATGGTGTTTGGCAAGACGGTGCCCGATGTGTCGCTGAATGCGGTGGCCAATCTGGGCTATGCCGGAGGTGTGTTTGGGGTGCCGGTCTATCCCGGTGATACGGTCAGTTCGGTTTCCACCGTGACCGGGATCAAGGAAAACTCCAACGGCAAGACCGGTGTGGTGTATGTCAATTCCGTCGGGCGCAATCAGCGCGGCGAGATGGTGCTGGATTACAATCGCTGGGTCATGGTGCGCAAGCGCGATGAAAGCGCACCGGCCCCGGAAACCGTTTTGCCGGAATTGCCCGGTGTGGTCGCGCCCGAGGCCTTTCAAATCCCGGTCGGGCTGGATGTTTCAGGCTATTCAACCCAGCTGGCGGGATCACCCCATTGCTGGGATGACTATTATGTCGGCGAGAAGATTGATCATGTCGACGGCATGACCCTTGAAGAAGCCGAACATCAGATCGCAACCCGGCTTTATCAAAACACGGCCAAGGTCCATTTCGATCAGGTCGCTGCCAATGGCGGGCGATTTGGCAAGCGGTTGATTTATGGCGGGCATATCATTTCGCTGTGCCGGGCGCTGTCATTTAACGGGCTTGGAAATGCGTTCCGGATTGCCGCGATCAATGCCGGGACGCACGCCAACCCGGCCTTTGCCGGGGATACGATTTTTGCGTGGTCCGAGGTTCTGGGCAAGTTTGAAGTGCCCGGTCGACGTGATCTGGGGGCACTTCGCCTGCGTCTTGTTGCGGTGCGCGATCGTCAGGCCAGTGACTTCCCGCTGAAGGACGCGGATGGCAAATATCAGTCTGATGTGCTGCTTGATTTCGACTACACGGTGCTGATCCCGCGCTGAACCGCGGTAAATCACGGGGCGGCTTAACTTTTCGTTTGGCTGCGCCAAGGTAATTTCGCCGCGCGCTCGGCCCCGATCTTGATCGGGTAGGGACGCATTCATATGTGTTTGCAATAAATAAGACCCGATCCGCTGGCAGTTTCCTTGCGTAAGAAGGTCTAATTGTGCGATTGCTAAAAGCACGTTACGCCGTAAGTGAATGACCCGTGTCTTTCGCAGCACCCATCCCGCAGGGTGTTTACGGTGTCTGAGAGGTCAACCTACGTAGTTTAACGGAGGCAGTTGAGACGTTTTTGTCGCTGAAATCTTTGGTTTAAAAAGGGGTTCAGATTGACTCAAACCCGCTGCATGGGTAAATAAACCCTGCTTTCCCGCCAGCTACTTTGAGAAGAGGCATTTCCGCTATGAGCAAAGCCAATCGGCCGCTGTCTCCGCACTTGCAGGTGTACCGGCTTCCGATGACGGCAAAGATGTCCATCACATTCCGTGCGATGGGTGTCGGCCTTGCCATTGGTTTCGTATTTTTGGCGTCCTGGCTGATTGGTGCCGGCGCCGGTCGTGATGCTTTTGAAGGCTATCACGGATTTTTCACCTCGTGGTTTGGTCTGCTGCTGCTGTTCGGTTGGACAGCGGCGTTTTATTACCACGCTTGCAACGGTATCCGTCACCTTGTCTGGGATACCGGTCGCGGCCTGACGAATGAGGGTGCTGCCAAAGGCAACCCGATCGTCCTTGGCGCGGCAGTTGTGCTGACCATTCTCACCTGGATCATCGGTCTGGCTTAAGGCCGGGCAAGAGGGGACAACTTGTCATGAAGATGCAATCCGATCTGGGCCGTGTCCGCGGTCTCGGTTCTGCCAAAAGTGGCTCTTCGCACTGGTGGACCCAGCGCGTGACGGCTGCTGCAAACCTTCCGCTCGGCATCTGGTTCATTGTTTCGATTCTTGCCGGGCATACGGCAGATTACGATGCCGTCCAAGCCTGGCTGGGCTCGTACTTCCATTCGACCATGATGATCCTGTTGATCGTCAGCGTTGCCGTGCACTTCACGCATGGCCTGCAGGTCGTGATCGAAGACTATGTGCACAACCGTAAAGCAGAAATGATCTCGCTGATGCTGATCAAGGCTGTGGCAGCCTTCCTGTCTGTCGCCGCGATCATTTCAGTCCTGCGTATCGTTTTTGCCGGAGCCTGAGCCAATGAGTGAATCTTATAAAATTATCGACCATAACTACGACGTCGTTGTTATGGGTGCGGGTGGCGCGGGTTTGCGCGCGACACTGGGTACGGTTGAAGCCGGCCTGAAAACCGCATGTATTACCAAGGTCTTCCCGACCCGTTCGCACACCGTTGCTGCCCAGGGCGGTATCGGTGCGTCGCTTGGCAACATGTCCGAGGATCACTGGCAGTGGCATATGTATGACACCGTCAAGGGTTCGGACTGGCTGGGTGACCAGGACGCAATCGAATATATGTGCCGTAACGCCGTTCCGGCGGTTCATGAACTTGAACATTACGGTATGCCGTTCTCGCGGACCGAAGATGGCAAAATCTATCAGCGTCCGTTTGGTGGCCACACCCGTGACCACGGCAAGGCGCCGGTTGAACGTGCCTGTGCAGCCGCTGACCGTACCGGTCACGCCATGCTGCATACCCTTTATCAGCAGTGCCTGAAAAATAAAGCCGAGTTCTTTGTCGAATATATCGCCCTTGATCTGATCATGGACGAAGACGGTTCGTGCAAAGGTCTGGTGGCCTGGGATCTGGATACCGGTGAACTGCACCGTTTCAATGCCAAGATGGTTATTCTGGCGTCTGGTGGTTATGGCCGTGCGTTCTTTAGCTGCACCTCGGCGCATACCTGTACCGGTGACGGTCATGGCATGGTGGCCCGTGCGGGTCTTGGCCTGCAGGATATGGAATTCGTTCAGTTCCACCCGACCGGCATTTACGGTTCAGGTTGCCTGATTACCGAGGGTGCCCGTGGTGAAGGTGGGTATCTGACCAACTCCGAAGGCGAACGTTTCATGGAACGTTATGCGCCGACCGTTAAGGACCTTGCATCGCGTGACGTTGTGTCGCGTGGTATGGCACAGGAAATCCGCGATGGTCGTGGTGTTGGCGAACACGGCGAATACATCCACCTGCATCTTGAACATCTCGGTTCTGAAGTGCTGTGGGAACGTCTGCCGGGCATTACCGAAACCGCGAAAATCTTTGCCGGTGTTGATGCGACCAAGGAACCGATCCCGGTCCTGCCGACGGTCCATTACAACATGGGCGGTATCCCGACCAACTATAAGGGCGAGGTTCTGCGTCCGACCGCCAAAGACCCGAACGCAATCGTTCCGGGCCTGATGGCGGCTGGTGAAGCAGCCTGCGTTTCGGTCCATGGTGCAAACCGTCTGGGTACGAACTCGCTGCTCGACCTTGTTGTGTTTGGCCGTGCATGTGGTCTGCACGCCGCAGAAGTCGTTGATGCCAAGGCTTCCTTCAAGGAGCTCAAGGCAACCGACGGTGAAGAAGCGGTTGAACGCTTTGATCGCCTGCGCTGGGCAAAAGGTTCGCGTCCGACCGCGGATATCCGTCTGGAAATGCAGCGTGTCATGCAGTCGAACTGCGGTGTGTTCCGGACCTCGGAAATCCTCAAGGAAGGCAAGGACAAGCTTTCTGAAACCGCCAAGACGCTTCCCGACGTCGGTGTTTCGGATCGATCCCTCATCTGGAACTCGGACCTGGTCGAGACTCTCGAGCTTGAGAACCTGATGACCTGTGCCGCCGCGACCATGAATTCGGCAGAAGCGCGTCATGAATCGCGTGGTGCACATGCCCACGAAGATTTCCCGAAGCGTGATGACGAAACCTGGATGAAGCACACGATTGCGACCGTCGACACCGACAAGGGCTATGGCGTTGATCTGACCTATCGTCCGGTCAACAACTTCACGCTCACCGATGAAGTGTCGTATATCGAGCCGAAAGAGCGCGTCTATTAAGGCGCGGCAAGAGAGGATTTGAGAGATGGTAGAATTCAATCTTCCCGCCAATTCGGTCGTCAAAGAGGGCAAGACGTTCTCTGCGCCGGCTGACGCGAAGAATGTCCGTGCGTTCAAGATTTATCGTTTTGACCCGGACAGTGGCGATAACCCGCGTACCGACACCTATGACATCGATCTGGACAAATGCGGGCCGATGGTTCTCGATGCGCTGATCAAGATCAAGAACGAGATCGACGCGACCCTGACGTTCCGTCGTTCCTGCCGTGAAGGCATTTGCGGTTCGTGCGCGATGAACATCGATGGCCGTAACACGCTTGCGTGCCTCAAGCCGATTGATGACATCAAGGGCGAAGTCAAGATCTATCCGCTGCCGCATATGCCAGTCGTCAAGGATCTGGTGCCGGATCTGTCCCAGCCCTATGCACAGCTCGCATCCATCGAGCCGTGGCTTAAGGCAGACAGCCCGACCCCGCCGGATGGCGAACGTCTGCAGTCGCGTGAAGAACGTGCGAAGCTTGATGGTCTGTGGGAATGCATTCTGTGCTTCTCCTGCTCGACCGCGTGCCCGTCCTATTGGTGGAACTCCGACCGTTACCTCGGCCCGGCTGTTCTGCTGCAGGCATATCGCTGGTTGGCAGACTCGCGTGACGAATATACCGGTGAACGTCTCGATGCACTCGAAGATCCGTTCCGCCTGTATCGTTGCCACACGATCATGAACTGTACCAACACCTGCCCGAAAGGCCTGAACCCGGCGCTTGCGATCACCGAAATCAAAAAGATGATCGCAGAACGCCGCGCCTAAGTGCTGGCAGTGTTGCCCTGATATTGGCGTTTAACGCCAGCGTGTTAAAGCCGCCGCGGATCAATGATCCCGGCGGCTTTTTCTTTTGGTCGCAGGATGTTAACCCCGCAATTACCCAAATGCGCTATGATGGCGTCTGGCTTTGTGCACCAGTATGGGAATGACAACCTTGTTTGACCGCCGCCCGTTTCATTTCAAATCAACGCGTTTCGTCGTGGCTGCTGGCCTGATGCTTGGCCTTGCGGCCTGCGGGAATACAGGATCAAAGTGGGAAGCGCAGGATATGTTCGCTGCACCCACTGAACAGAAGGTCGATGACCGTTATCGGGCGATGATTGATTTCAAGGCCATGGCGCGTGATGCGGCGGGCAAGGAATACGCCGCCGGGCCAAACGCCACGGTGATGGGGGCGGTTGAAGAAGCGGTTGCCATGTGCCAGCAGGCCAATGCGCAAGGGTGCAAGGCGGTTCGGGTCGGGTTGACCTGGGTCGATGGCCTTGATCAGTCATCCATTGAAAGCGTGATTTCGTCCTATCGCGATACCATGACGGCGGAGGCCTATCAGGCGGCAGGTCAAGGCAATATGGGGGCGGCCAACTGGCTGGCCTATCACTATGCAGTGCGCGGTGAAAACTTGCAGGAGGCCGAGCGCCTTGCCAAGCAGGCCTTGCAGGTTGCCCCGGATGATCCCGGTACGCTTGATACCTATGGCTTGATCCTTTATCGCCAGGGGCGCTATCAGGAGGCCGAAGACGTTTTTGTCCGCGTGAACAAGGCGATGCCCACGGCCGAGCATATTGCGCATTTCGCCGACAACGCGCTGGCGATGGGCAAGACCGAAATGGCGCGCGCAGCCTATCAAAGGGCATTGCAGGCTGGTGCCGGTCCGGTCCTGTCACAGACCATTCAGAAACGCATGCTGGCGTTGGATCTGAATGGTGGCGTGAATGCTGCCCCGTCCCCGGCTCAGTGATCGCTGTTCTCAATAGGGAAAGAAAAAGGCCGGGGGAAATCCCGGCCTTTGTTATTTCGTCACTTTATTTCGTTACGCCCAATCAAGGGTGATGACCTCGCCATCGACCAATGGCAGTTCGACTTCATTGAGGTTGTTGCCCGGCCCTGTGCGATCCACGATCAGAAAATCGCTGTCTTCTTCAAGCACGAGCAATGGGTGATGCCAGACGTTTTTGGCGTAGGTCACGCCCTGTGTGCCATCACTTAGAAACGCGCGCAGGTCTTCGGGTTTTGGCGTTTCGGTGCCCGACGCGACGACAATCAGGAACTTTTGGCCCGCAAGCGGGATGAAGGCCTGCGATCCCAGCGGGTGGCGTTCCATCATCTTGATTTCAATCGGCTTGGGCCGCGGTGTGCCACGAAAGATGCTGATGATCGGCGCGCCACCTTCGTCCCCGACATCTACGCGCGAGATATCATGAAACCTTGTGGTGGTTCCCTGATTGATCTTGTAGGTATCGCGCGCGGTGTCGGTCGAGATGACTTCGCCAAAGGGGGCGAAGGCCTCTGGCGTCAGGTATTCGATGGGAAGTTGCATCATCCTGCCCCGTTACGTCGTCGGTTTGCCAAGGATGCGCAAACGGCTGATGCCGCCGTCGGGGATCGAGTTCACGCGAAGATGGGTGACCGGACCATTGACGGTAAGTGCGGATGCATCAAATTCATGGATATGGTCCGCCTGCATCTTGCTTTCCGGCAGGATGGTCGACCAGAACATCGAACGTGCCGTGAGCGACTTGTCCTTTTCGCCATCAACATAGGCGCCCTGAATCGAGACACGGTCAGGGTAGTTGCCCTTGAAGTGGCAGGTATCGACGATGATTTTTTCGATCTCGCCGGGGGTGCCAAGTTCGACAATCAGCCATTCATTGCCCGGTTCGCGACGGCGACGGGTTTCCCAGCCATCGCCCATATTAACCCCGCGCCCGGGGGCGAGAATGGCATTCGGGTTGCCGTAATGGGCATCCGACCAGCCAACAACGACACCGCCATTGATCATCGCCGCCAGATCGACCTGTTCGCCCTTGGCGGCCATTTCCGTCCAGTCGCGGTTCGGGCGACCATAGACGCGCAGACGTGCAACGCCGCCATCGGGATAGATGTGCAGGCGGACATGGGTATAGATCGCATTCGACGTCACATCGGCATAGTGGTGCGCGCTGGCGCGAAGGCCCATGGGGGCAACGATTTCATGCCATTTGGTATCGTCGGTCGGATCGCCATCCGGGCAATAGCAGCCTTCAAGGGACCCGGCTGGCGGGAAGTTGCCGGTGAAATGACTGGTATCGATATCGACACCGTAAATGCGGCCCGATGTTGCCAGACGCACAACACAGTAATCGTGGCCTTCAACACGTTTGCGGCGGCTTTCCCAGCCATCCATCCATTTGCCGTGATCGTCATAACGGTCAGGATAAAACACCGCCTCAGCGGTTTGCAGCATACGCTGTTTGTCCGCGAAGAAATCATCGGTCGCAAAGATTGCCTCTGCGCCCAGACGTTCGTCGGCAAGATTAACAAACCGCCGTGCAAATTCCGGCATTTCGGTGTTTTCCTGATGGTTCATGGTGGTCTTATCCTGAATTTATCGTTTGTTATATGGTTATCACAGGTTCTGATGCTGTGTGTGTTCCTACAGCGCTTCGAGCCGCAATTTGGCAATGCGGTGGACCTGTTCGATCGCCTCGTTGAATTCGGTTTCCGCGTCGTTTTTTACACGCCGTTCAAACGCATCGAGAATGTCGGTGCGATGGAACCCCTTGACCGCAAAGATGAACGGAAAACCGAACTTATGTTTATAGAGCTCATTAAGCTCGGTAAAGCGTGCAAGTTCGTCGGGTGTGCATTGATCAAGCCCGGCACCCTTTTGTTCGCTTTGCGACGACGCGGTCAGATCGGCCAGCGCAAGCTTGCCAGCCAGATCGGGATGGGCGCGCAGAAGTGACAGTTTGTCATCATCAACCGCCCCATTGACGATGGCCGCCATGGCATCGGCAAGCGAAGCAGGGTTATCGAGGTTTTTGGTGATGCCGCGTTCATAAAGCTGATGGGCAACCCACGGAGAATGTTCGTAAACCCAGCCATACAGGGATACGAACGCGCTTTGCGCTAGCGTGCTGGGCGGGCGGGTTTCAAACAGGGATTTGGTGGTTTCTGTCATATCGACCTTGTGTTTTTTGATCGGCCTTAGCCGCCATGCGGGTGATGTTCGCGCCAGTGGCGGGCGATATCAATGCGCCGGGCAAACCAGACATTGTCGTGGCCTTGGACATAATCGACGAAGCGCTTGAGGGCTGCGAAGCGGCCCGGACGCCCGACCAGACGGCAATGCAGGCCGATCGACATCATGCGCGGGGTTTCGGTTCCTTCTTCGTAAAGGGTGTCGAAGCTGTCCTTGAGATACTGGAAATATTGTTCGCCGGAATTGAAGCCCTGCATGGCGGCAAAGCGCATGTCGTTGGCATCAAGGGTGTAGGGCACGATGAGGTGCGGGGTTTCGGTCTGGGTGCT
This sequence comes from Thalassospira sp. MCCC 1A01148, assembly GCF_001613795.1. Lineage (GTDB taxonomy): Bacteria > Pseudomonadota > Alphaproteobacteria > Rhodospirillales > Thalassospiraceae > Thalassospira. Next base: position 955,636 of record NZ_LPVZ01000020.1, on the reverse strand, counting down.
CCAGAACGGGAGTTCGTCGCTGTAATCGTCGGCGTCATAGAGAAAGCCGCCTTCTTCAGCCACCAGACGCCGGGTATTGGGGCTGGTGCGGCCGGTATACCAACCCAGCGGACGTTCGCCGGTGACGTTCTTGATGATCTCGATCGCCTTGTGAAGATGTTCGCGTTCCTGATCTTCGGGCATGTATTGGTAATCGATCCAGCGATAACCGTGCGAGCAGATTTCGTGTCCGTCCTTCATGGCGACTTCACCGACCCTGGGATGGCGGGCAAGCGCCATGGCGACGGCAAAGATGGTGATCGGGATCTGGCGTTCACGGAACAGGTTCAGAATGCGCCAGACGCCGACGCGCGAGCCATATTCATAAATCGACTCCATGCTCATATGGCGGACACCTTCGCGCATGTCCGCCCCGATGATTTCCGACAGAAAAGCCTCGGACGCGCGATCCCCGTGCAGGATGCAGTTTTCGCCGCCTTCCTCGTAATTCAGCACGAACTGAACAGCAACGCGCGCCTTGTTCGGCCAGTTGGCCTTGGGCGGGTTTTCACCGTAACCAATCAAATCACGCGCATATTTCTGGTCGTTCATGCAAACCTTCTCCTGAATTCTGTGGGGTTGATCCCGTATGCCCGGCTTTGTTGTCGGGCCTGTTTGGTGTAGCATTAACCATCGGCCGCAGCGCAGCAAGAAAGAAACCTGCATATGCCGGGGCCGAAGACGTGCCGCACTATCAAGGCTGTTTTGATAATGTTCCTGGACGGGAGCAGGCTGGAGCCACGTTTTTCGCGGTCTTTCAAGGCATTTTGCCTGTGTTTCCGTTCATAGTGCCTGAAATGGGACTGTTCTTTTTTCAAAGAATTATTGATATAGTTTCACTTTATCCCCTCTTTCCCGAGGGTGGGTCCTAATGCGACCCTTTTTACATCGCTTAAAAAATGGTTCGGCACAAAAGCACAAACAGAATGCCGACCATCGGGAGAAGCGACCGCTCATAAAATGAGGGTCAGGACCAATTAATTTGATTGGAATGGCAGACGTTATATTTGTGAAATCCAAGGAAAAGCTCGCGGGGCGGGTTGGCATCCCGGCCAAGGGGTTTGACGCTGGAGTTTGCAAATATAACGTCTGTCCTTCGGATTAAACGGATTTGCACGGGCTACTTTGTCGCGAAACCTTGAAAGATTCGTATCTTCCTGCGGTTTTGCTCCGCGTATCCGCACAAATCTGTTTAACCATTCAAACCAAATTAATCGGTCCTGACCCTAGAACGAGAGAGAGGAGGCCCGGCATGGGACGACTGACCACCCATGTACTGGATACGGCAAAAGGCTGCCCGGCGGCCGGAATCCGCATTGAGCTGCACCGCTTTGGCAATGGCCATGACGACATGGTTGCCGAAGCTGTGACCAATGTTGATGGCCGTACCGATAGTCCGATGCTCGAAGGTGCCTCTTTCAAGCCGGGTCAGTATCAGCTTGTTTTCCATGCAGGTGATTATTTCGATGCCAGCGGTACGGAGCTTCCCGATCCCAAATTCCTGGATCAGGTCGTGATCCGCTTTGGCATTTCTGATGGGCAGGCGCATTATCATGTGCCGCTGTTGCTGTCGCCGTTTGGCTATTCCACCTATCGCGGAAGCTGAGAACAGACATGGCAAGTGCGACCACATCCTTCCGTTCTGATATCCGTTTCCTGCTGGGCGACGAGGAACGCAGCCTGCGCGATGTTGATCCGCAGATGACCGTGCTTGAATACTTGCGCCTGACTGAACGCAAATCAGGCACCAAGGAAGGCTGTGCCGAGGGCGATTGCGGCGCCTGTACGGTTGTGCTGGGCGAGCCGGATGGCAAGGGCGGAATGGCGTATCGCACGGTTAATGCCTGCATCCAGTTTGTGCCGACCCTTGATGGCAAGCAGCTTCTGACGGTCGAGCATCTCAAAACCACGGACGGCAGCCTGCATCCCGTACAGCAGGCGATGGTTGAGACCCATGGGTCGCAATGTGGTTTCTGTACGCCGGGCTTTGTCATGAGCCTGTATCAGCTGTGGCTGGATGGCGGAGAGGATGACCGGGGCGCGATCAATGATGCGCTGGCGGGCAACCTGTGTCGTTGCACCGGCTATGGCCCGATCATCGAGGCCGCGCGCAAGGCCGGTGGTGTTGCTGCCAATGACAGTGCCGAACAAAAACGCCGGGCCGATATTGCCACCAATTTGACTGCGATGGTCGAGGGTGAAGGCACGCTTGCGCTTGAACATCCGGCCGGGCGTTATTTCGCACCGCGTACGTCTGATGAATTGGCCGCCCTTCTGGTTGCCCATCCCGATGCCACCGTTCTGGCCGGGGGCACGGATGTCGGGCTTTGGGTGACCAAGATGCTCAAGCGGTTGGACCCGATCATCTATATTGGCGATGTCGATGATCTGAAGTCGGTGACCGAGGCCGATGATGCATTGGTGATCGGGGCTGGTGTGACTTATAGCCGCGCGCATGATGCGTTGGGCCGGGTCGCATCCGATGTTGGTGAGCTTGTGCGACGGATCGGGTCGCGGCAAATCCGTAATGCCGGAACCGTCGGGGGCAATATTGCCAACGGATCGCCGATTGGCGATACGCCGCCGGCCCTGATTGCGCTGGGGGCGAAGGTTGTGCTGCGCATGGGCGATGTGCGCCGCGAAGTGCCGCTGGAAGAATTCTTTATCACCTATGGCAAGCAGGACCGTCATCCGGGCGAGTTTGTCGAAAGCGTGATTGTGCCCAAACCGCAAAGCGGATTGGTGTTCAAGGCTTATAAAATCTCCAAACGCTTTGATCAGGATATCACGGCTGTTCTGGGGGCCTTTGCGATCAAGGTCGATGATAACGGCAAGGTTTCGGAATTCCGGGCGGCCTTTGGCGGTATGGCCGGGACGCCAATGCGGGCCAAGAAATGCGAAGCGGCCCTGATCGGCAAGGATTGGGATGAAGCCAATCTCAATGCCGCGCAACTGGCCCTGGCCAGCGAGTTTTCCCCGATGACCGACATGCGGGCATCCAAGGAATACCGCATGCTGGTGGCGCAGAACCTTTTGACCAAGCTGTTTATCGAAACCAGTGCGCCGGACATTGCCACCCGCCTTGTTGGCAAGGAGGCGGCCCATGTCTGATCAGGTTATGAAAACCGATATGGACGAGGTTGTGGCACCGACTGCGGGATTGAGTGGCGGTGTTCGATCCAGCTCAAAACATGATAGCGGCCCCAAACATGTGGCGGGCGAGGCGGTCTATATTGATGATATCAATGAACCGTTTGGCACCCTGCATCTGGCACCGGGTGCGGCGACCATCGCGCATGGCAAGATTAGCAAGCTGGACTTGTCCAAGGTCCGCACTGCACCGGGCGTGGTATGTGTTCTGACCGCCGATGATATTCCAGGTCAGAATGACGTTTCGCCAGCCCACACCGATGATGAGCCGGTTTTGCCCGATGGCATCGTGCAGTTTTATGGCCAGCCGGTCTTTTGTGTCGCGGCGGAAACCCGGGCACAGGCGCGCGCGGCAGCTCAGCTGGCCGAGATCGAATATGAAGAACTGCCCGCGGTTCTGGATGTTGCTGAGGCCCTGGAAAAGCAGCTTTTTGTCGCACCGCCACATGTGATGAAGCAGGGCGATGCCAAGGCGGCTTTGGCGCGCGCCAAGCATCGTCATGCCGGGCGGATGGACATTGGCGGGCAGGATCATTTTTACCTTGAAGGGCAGATCAGTTTTGCCATTCCGGGCGAGGATGGCGATGTGTTGCTGCATTGCTCCACCCAGCATCCGTCCGAGGTGCAGCACAATATTGCCAATGTGCTGGGCCGTCCGGCCAATGCGGTTACGGTCGAAGTGCGCCGCATGGGCGGCGGGTTTGGCGGCAAGGAAACACAGGCCATGCAATGGGCGGCACTGGCCGCCATTGTTGCGACCAAAACCGGACGTCCGGCCAAGTTCCGTCTTGATCGCGATGACGACATGGTCATGACCGGCAAACGCCATGATTTCATTGTCGATTATGATGTCGGCTTTGATGATGACGGGCGGATTTGCGGGCTGGATATCCAGTATGCCGCCAATTGCGGTTTTTCGGCTGATCTGTCGGCGGCGATTGCTGATCGGGCGATGTTCCATACCGACAACGCCTATTACCTTGGCGATGTCGAAATCCGGTCGTACCGCTGCAAAACCAATCTTGTGTCCAACACGGCGTTTCGTGGTTTTGGCGGGCCGCAGGGCATGGTCGCGATTGAACGCATCATTGATGAGATCGCCATGACCGTCGGGCGTGATCCGATGGATGTTCGTATTGCCAACTATTACGACACCAAGGATCGCAATACGACGCCATACCATATGGTGGTCGAAGATAACGTTCTGCCGGAACTGACCGACGATATCCTGAAAGCCAGCGACTATCGCAAGCGCCGCGAAGAGATTACGGCGTTCAATGCCGAAAGCCCGGTTTTGAAAAAGGGCCTTTCCCTGACGCCCGTGAAGTTCGGGATTTCCTTTACCACGACCTTCCTCAATCAGGCGGGCGCGCTGATCCATGTTTATCAGGATGGCTCGGTTCATCTGAACCATGGCGGAACGGAAATGGGGCAGGGCCTGTTTATCAAGGTTGCCCAGGTCGTGGCCGAGGAATTCCAGATCGACTTGGATCAGATCAAGATCACGCCCACCAATACCGGCAAGGTCCCCAACACATCGGCAACCGCAGCATCAAGCGGGGCGGACATGAACGGCATGGCCGCACGCGATGCGGCGATGACGATCAAGAACCGACTGATTGCCTTTGCCGCTGAGAAATATGGTGTAGCGGAAAGTACCGTGCGCTTTGTGCCGGGTAAGGTCATTGTTGGCGACAAGGATGAGCTGGCTTTTGCTGATCTGATCAAGCAGGCATATCTGGCGCGTGTGTCGCTGTCGGCCACGGGCTATTACGCCACACCGAAAATCCATTATGACCGCGAAAGCGCATCGGGTCGGCCGTTTTATTACTTTGCCTATGGCATGGCGTGTTCCGAAGTTTTGATCGACACATTGACCGGCGAATACAAGGTGACGCGGGTTGATATCATTCATGATGTCGGACGGTCGTTGAACCCGGCGATCGACCTTGGCCAGATTGAAGGTGGCTTCATTCAGGGGATGGGCTGGCTGACGTCCGAGGAACTCTGGTGGGATGATAAAGGCAGCCTGCGCACCCATGCGCCGTCGACCTATAAAATCCCGGCATGTTCGGATCGACCGGAAGATTTCCGCATGGAACTGTGGTCGTCCGGACGAAACGTTGAAAAAACCATTCACCGGTCGAAGGCAGTGGGTGAGCCGCCCTTGATGCTGGCAATTTCCGTGCATCGGGCAATTGCTGATGCGGTGGCATCGGTGACCGATCACAAGGTTGTCCCGGCCCTTGATACCCCGGCAACGCCCGAGGCGGTTTTGCATGCCGTGGCCGATTGCGCCAAGCGGATGATCGAAAAGGTTCATTCAGCACAATCGATGGCGGGGGAATAAGTCATGACCCTGTCGCGTCGCGATCATATCAGGCTGTTGTCCGAACCCGGTCCGGTGGTGCTGGTCAGCGTCGCGGCCATTCGTGGATCGACGCCGCGGGAAGTCGGCGCCTTTATGCTGATTACGCCGGATGCGATTTCGGGCACGATTGGTGGCGGCAACCTTGAGCATCAGGTGACGCGACGCGTGCGTGCAGGCTTCCATGATGGGGCCGACAAGATGGCCGTTGCCGAGATCGCCCGGTTCCCGCTTGGTCCCGGTCTTGGGCAATGTTGTGGTGGATCGGTCGAGGTTGGGTTTCATCTGTTGGGTGGCGTTGCCAAAGAAACATTGCGCACGGTTTTGCAAGAAATCGAGACCGCACCGAACCGTGCCGATGGCACGTGGGTGACGGTTCCGACCGATTGCAGCGACATCACGCGGGTCAGTGGTACGCATGCCAAGATGTTATCGGGCAGTTTTGGCGCCGCGCGTGGCGGGGTTGTGTCGCTAAACGGGTTGGAAATGCTTTGTTTGCGCCTTGATGACGCGCGCACACCGCTTTGGGTTTTTGGTGCAGGGCATGTTGGCAAGGCGGTTGTGCAGGCGTTGGCGCCGCTTCCGTTTGATATCCACCTGATCGATTCGCGCGAAGACTTTCTGGCGGATGTTGAAGGTGAAAATGTTCAGGTTTGTCAAAGTGATAAGCCCGAGGCGGAGGTCGCGGATATTCCCGCCGGGGCGCATGTTTTGATCCTGACGCATAACCATGCGCTTGATTTCGAGATCTGCCGGGCGGCTTTGGGACGCGATGATCTTGGTTTTGTTGGCATGATTGGCAGCCAAACCAAGCGTGCACGCTTTATCCGACGGCTTGAAGACCGGGGGTTGAGCCCGGTCGAGATCGGCCGTTTGACTACTCCGATTGGAATTCAAGGCATTACCGGCAAACAGCCGGTGGTCATTGCGGCATCGGTTGCCGCACAATTGTTGTCAGTGCGCGAAGCGCAGATGGCGAATACGCAAATGCCAAAATCCGCATCAGACGGGTTGGGCAACGGCTAGGGTCAGGACCTACTAATTTGATTGGAATGGCAGAGCTTATATTTGTGAAATACAAGGAAGATACCGCTGAACGGGTCGGCATCCCGTTCAAGGGATTTGACGCAGGAGTTTGCAACTATAAGCTCTGTCCTTCGGATCACTCAGATTTGCACGGACTACTTTGTCGCAGAACCTTGAAAGATAAATATCTTCCTGCGGTTTTGCTTCGCGTATCCGCACAAATCTGAGTGACCATTCGAACCAAATTAGTAGGTCCTGACCCTAAAGCCTTCTTTGAGGGCAGCATTAATGATAAAGGGCCGCACAATGACGGCCTGATCAGGCGGTTCGGAAAACCGGACCGGAGGTTTCGTAGAGGAGAGTTTGGCTGTGTGTGATGCCAAGGGCCATATGCGCCATGCCGTGGATTTGTCGCGGCAAAAGATGGATGAGGGATGCGGTGGTCCGTTCGGGGCAATCATTGTTCGCAATGGCGAAGTGATTGCCGAAGGGTGGAACAACGTCACATCCAAAAACGACCCGACCGCCCATGCCGAGGTCAGCGCAATTCGCGCAGCCTGTGAGAAGCTGGGAACATTCGATCTGTCGGGTTGTGAAATCTATACCAGTTGCGAACCTTGCCCGATGTGCCTGTCGGCGATCTATTGGGCCCGTCTTGACAAGATCTATTACGCCAATGGCCGCGAGGATGCCGCTGCCATCGGTTTTGATGATCAGTTCCTGTATGATGAGGTGGCAAAGCCGATCGAGGATCGTTCCTTGCCGATTATTCATGTCGATTTGCCCGAGGCGCGCGAAGTGTTTACCGCCTGGGATCTCAAAACCGACAAGATTGCTTATTGAGACCGTTTGATTGCAGTGCGTTATGCGGTAAAACCGCGTGTCGGGTGCAAGACATATCGCTAAATGGGGGTGGCAACAGTGACGTCAACGACCGGTGAAACCGGGACAGAAGCCATGAAGGGGGCAGGCCCTGCGCAGTTGGAAGTGCGCGGTGTGACCAAGGCCTTTCCCGGCTGTCTGGCCAATGACGATATCAGTTTCCGTATTGAGCCGGGTGAAATCCACGCGCTGCTGGGTGAAAACGGTGCGGGCAAAAGTACGCTTGTGAAAATCATCTATGGTGTTTTGCAGGCCGATGAAGGTGAGCTGATCTGGGAAGGCAAGCCGGTCACGATCCACAGCCCGCACGATGCCCGCGAAATGGGGATCGGTCTGGTGTTCCAGCATTTCTCGTTGTTTGAAACCATGACGGTGCTTGAAAACATTGCACTGGCGATGAATGACGTGCGCGATATGGATGCGCTGCGAAAGCAGGTGCTTGAGGTCGAAAAGACCTATGGCCTGCCGCTGGATCCGGATCGCCATGTTTATACGCTGTCGGTTGGTGAACGTCAGCGCATCGAGATTGTGCGTTGTCTGTTGCAGAACCCGAAACTTCTGATCCTGGACGAGCCGACCTCGGTCCTGACCCCGCAGGAAGTCGAAAAGCTGTTTGAGACACTGCGTCGTCTGGCCGATGAAGGCTGCGCGATCCTGTATATCAGCCACAAGCTGCACGAAGTGAAGGCGCTGTGCCAGAAGGCGACAGTGCTGCGCGGTGGCAAGGTTGTTGCGGGCTGTGATCCGCGCGAAGAGACCGCGAAATCAATGGCTGAAATGATGATCGGCCAGAAACTGACCGCACCGGACCGGGGCGAAGCGCGCACGTTTGGTGATGTGCGGCTTGCTGTTGCCGATCTGTCACTTGCCAGTGACGAACAGTTTGGCACCGATCTTAAGGGCATTAACCTTGAGGTGCGCGGTGGCGAGATCATGGGCGTTGCCGGGGTTGCCGGGAACGGGCAGAACGAACTGTTCCGCGCCCTTGCCGGTGAAACCGAACAGGAAGCCGCCCCGGACAGCATCAAGATTGATGGCACATCAGTTGCGCATTTCGGGCCGCGTCGCCGTCGTCGTCTGGGTGCGACGTTTGTGCCCGAAGAACGTAACGGCCATGGGGCGGTGCCCGATATGAGCCTGTCGGAAAACGGGTTCTTGACGGCCTTTCGCCGGATGGCGCTGGCGGCCAAGGGGCTGATCCGCGAAGTGCCGACCAAATCCTTTGCCGACAACATCATCAAGACATTTGATGTGCGCACCACGGGGTCAGGGGCAGAGGCCGGGTCGCTTTCGGGTGGTAACCTTCAGAAATTCATCGTCGGGCGCGAGATTTTGCAGGACCCGGGCGTTCTGGTGATTTCACAGCCGACCTGGGGTGTGGATGCCGGGGCGGCCAGTGCCATTCATCAGGCATTGCTGGATCTGGCAGCCAAGGGCACGGCGGTTTTGGTGATATCGCAGGATCTCGACGAGATTTTCGCCATTTGTGACTCTGTTGTCGTGATGGCGGAGGGCAAAATGTCCAAACCGCGTCCGATGGCCGATGTCAGCATTGAGGAAATTGGTCTGTTGATGGGGGGGCTTCATGATCTTGAAGGCAACGCGACCCCGGCGAACGACACGCAAGTAGAGGGAGGTCGCGTTGGTCAGGCTTGAACCCCGTCGCCAGCATTCCCAGGCGATGGTTTATCTGTCGCCGGTTCTGGCAATCCTTATGACGCTTGTCGTCGGCGGGATCATCTTTGCCTTTATGGGCAAAAACCCGTTTGATGCGCTTTATACGTTTTTCATTCTGCCGATCAATAACAGCTATGGCATTTCCGAGCTGTTTGTGAAGGCGACCCCGCTTGTCATTATCGGGGTTGGTCTTGCCATGGGCTTTAGGGCCAATGTCTGGAACATCGGGGCCGAAGGCCAGCTGACCATGGGGGCGATCTTTGGCGGTGGACTGGCGCTGTATTTCCATGACAGCGAAAGCATCCTTCTGATGCCGGCCATGTTTGTGCTTGGTGCGCTGGGCGGTGCATTCTGGGGGGCGATCCCGGCACTGTTGCGCACGCGCTTTAATGCCAATGAAATCCTGACCAGCCTGATGCTGACCTATGTCGCAACGCTGTTTTTAAGCTTTCTTGTGCATGGACCGTGGCGGAACCCGGAAGGGTTCAACTTCCCGGAATCACGCCCGTTCCCGGATGCCGGTTTGCTTCCGATCATCTTTGAAGGATCGCGTGTGCACCTTGGCACCGCCGTTGCGGTTCTGGTGGTGATTGCCGGTTGGTTGTTGCTGTCGAAATCGGTGATCGGGTTCCAGCTGCGCGTTGTGGGCAAGGCCCCGCAGGCTGCCCGCCATGTCGGGTTCCGTCAGAAACGCATGGTCTGGTTTACCCTGCTTTTGGGCGGTGCGCTTGCCGGTCTGGCCGGTTTGTTTGAGGTGGCAGGACCCATCGGGCAGCTTCAGCCATCCATCTCGCCGGGCTATGGCTTTACCGCGATCATTGTTGCCTTTTTGGGGCGCTTGCATCCTGTGGGTATCCTGTTTGGCGGTTTGATCATGGCGCTGACCTATTTGGGCGGGGAACTGGCGCAGATTACATTGGGCCTGCCCAATGCTGTGACCGGGCTGTTCCAGGGGATCTTGCTGTTCTTCCTGCTGGCCTGTGATGTTTTGACCAAATACCGCATTCGTTTCGGCTCTATCGCGGCAAAAGGGAGAACCGCATAATGGAATGGATTGTCCCATTTGTTCTGACGGTGATTACCGCATCAACGCCGCTTTTGCTGGCGGCAACAGGTGAACTGATTACCGAGAAATCCGGTGTTCTCAACCTTGGTGTCGAAGGCATGATGCTGGTGGGTGCGATTGCCGGTTTTGCCGTAACCGCGTCAACCGGGTCGGCCACTGTCGGGATTTTGGCCGCCGTTCTGGCCGGCGCCATGATGTCGCTGATCTTTGCGTTTCTCACACTCACCCTGATGGCCAATCAGGTGGCGACGGGGCTTGCACTTACGATCTTTGGGGTTGGATTTTCAGCCCTTGTCGGGTCGGGGTTTGTCGGCTTTGCGATTGATCCGCTGCCCGCCCTTGCCATCCCGGGCATCAGCGCCATTCCGATTATTGGTCCGATCCTGTTCGGGCAGGATTTTCTGGTTTACCTTTCGATTGCTGTTGTAATCGGTGTCGGGTGGTTCCTAGCGAAATCGCGTGCCGGTCTTGTTCTTAAGGCAGTTGGCGATTCCCATCATTCGGCGCATGCGATTGGCTATTCCGTGATCAAGATCCGTTACCTTGCCACCATGTTTGGTGGTGCGATGGCAGGTCTTGGTGGTGCGTATTTGTCGCTGTCCTATACGCCGATGTGGGCGGAAAACATGACCGCCGGTCGTGGCTGGATCGCATTGGCGCTGGTGGTGTTTGCCACCTGGCGTCCGGGACGTCTGGTTGCCGGGGCCTATATGTTTGGCCTGATTTCGGTAATGCAGCTTCATGCACAGGGGGCTGGCATTCATGTGCCCAGCCAGTTCATGTCGATGCTGCCGTATCTGGCGACTGTGATCGTGCTGGTGATTATTTCAAGCGACCGTGCGAAAATCAGACTGAATGCGCCAGCCTGTATCGGGCAGGCGTTCAGAGCCGCCCAATAGCGTTTGGTGGCTTTGTGTGCGGGACCGGAACACGCCAAATGATGTTCCGGCCCGACGGGAGGAAGACTGCACTTGCCAAACCTCACACAAGCCGGGCCGAGGCTTGTCCGGTTTGTCTGAGATTTGGTTCGTGCAGGAACGCGTCATTGATTGCGATCAGGAATAACGTATAAATCCTGATTGAGTGTCTAACAGGGAGACTGAAATTATGAATGCAAGCCTCGTGAAGCGCACACTTGCCGCCGTTGCGGCTGTTGGTGCCCTCGCAACCGGCATGGGTGCAGCCCAGGCCGAAGACGTTAAAGTCGGTTTTGTCTATGTCGGCCCGATTGGTGACCATGGTTGGTCCTATCGCCATGACATCGGCCGTCAGGCGATTGAAGCCGAACTCGGCGATGCTGCGACCACCAGCTATGTCGAAAGCGTGCCGGAAGGTGCCGACGCAGAGCGCGTGATCCGTCAGATGGCTCAGACCGGCCATGACCTGATCTTCACCACTTCGTTCGGTTACATGAACCCGACCGAAAAAGTTGCCAAGCAGTTCCCGGATGTCAAATTCGAACACGCAACCGGTTACAAGCGCGCAGACAACCTGTCGACCTATGCGGCCCGTTTCTATGAAGGCCGTTATGTTGCTGGTGTGATCGCCGGTAAAATGACCAAATCCAACGTTGTCGGTTATGTCGGTTCCTTCCCGATCCCGGAAGTTGTGCGTGGCATCAACTCCTTCATGATGGGTGCATGGTCGGTTAACCCGGACGTTGAAGTCAAAGTCGTCTGGGCCAACACCTGGTATGATCCGGGCAAAGAAGGCGATGCAGCCAAGGCGCTGATTGACCAGGGTGCAGACATCATGGTTCAGCACACCGACAGCCCGGCACCGCTTCAGGTTGCTGAAAACCGTGGTGTTCTTGGTTTCGGTCAGGCATCTGACATGATCAAGTTCGCCCCGAAAGCACAGCTGACCGCGATCGTTGATAACTGGGACAGCTACTATGTTGCCCGTGCCAAGGCTGTTGCTGATGGCACCTGGGAGTCGCAGGACACCTGGGGTGGCATTGATTCGGGTATGGTCGAAATGGCACCGTACACCAACATGCCTGACGACGTGAAAGCACTGGCAGAAGAAACCGCTGCCAAGATTTCTTCGGGTGAATTCCACCCGTTCACCGGCCCGATCTATGATCAGGCTGGCGAGCTGCGCATTGCAGAAGGCGAAGTTGCTGATGATGGCATGCTGCTGGGCATGGACTGGTACGTTCAGGGTATCGACGCTGAACTGCCGAAATAAGTCAGCTTTCCGATCCGTTTGGATCGGCTGAATGACGAAGCCCCGTGCATTGAGTTGCACGGGGCTTTTTTCATTACAGCAGCGGGCAATATGCCAACAGATAAGTACCGGGCTTTTGTGTGGGCGGATTATTTCGGCTTGGCGTCTTCGACCTTTTCATAGGCGACCATTTCGGTGCGCGGGTGAAGCAGCGCATAAAGGGCGGCCCGCCAGCTCCGTAGCTTGACCTTGTGTTCGCGTGCTTTGCCAGCCCATTTGTCGCGAAAGCGTTCCATGTCACCCCGGCGATTGAAATAGATCACCATATCGACAATCGGGTCGGGTTGACCGGCACGCGGGATTTCGATGTTGCGAATCCCCATCGTCCAGTTCTTGCTCATGACATTGGTGTCGAGCCAGTCCAGCACCGCTTGCGCAGAATGCTTTTCGTGAATGACGACACGATATGGAAAATTCCGGAGATCTTGCGTCATCGCTTCTTACCCTGACGGTTCGCGCTTTGGTTGATGATACATGAATTCGTTACAAAGGTGCTTAATTCATCTGTCAGCAACAGATGTAATATTTGCCCGAAAATCAGTCCCGTCCGTATCCGCATTTATCAACAAGCAAGGGTTGAATAGTGTTTGTGCGGACAATATTTTATCAAATAATAATTCCAGATATGTATGTTAGTCCTTGAGAAAGAAGCGTATGAAACGATAACATTTTTTCTTCGCAGACGCATTTTTACATGATAATTGACTAATAAATTTCGCCTGAATCTCAGAAATGCGGGCATGGTTAAAAAAAGAAACGAGGTCTTAGGGTGAGCGACAAGCCTTCAGGTATTCTTCCATCCGGACGGGAACGCCATTTCAAACCGGAAGAATTGATCGTAAGCAAAACCGATCTCAAAGGGCGGATCACCTATGCCAACGAGGTGTTTTTGCGCCTTTCCGACTATTCGGAAAAAGAAGTCCTTGGTCAGCCACATTCACTCATCCGGCATCCGGATATGCCGCGCTGCATTTTCAAGCTGTTGTGGGACCGAATTTCGGCGGGGAAGGAAATCTTCGCCTATGTCGTGAATATGGCAAGCAATGGCGATCATTACTGGGTTTATGCCCACATCACGCCAAGTTTTGACGCTGCGCACAATGTGGTTGGATATCATTCCAATCGACGCGTGCCGGATCCTAAGATCATCAGCGAAAAGATCATTCCTCTGTATGAGGAGCTTCGCAAGATTGAAGAAAGCACGCCCAATCGGAAGGACGGAATGAACGCCGCATCCGAAGTCCTGATGCAGAAACTGTCTGACACGGGCCTGTCGTACGACGAGTTTATTCAAAGTCTTTAAAAGTATCATCGGGGTGTTCCCGCGCCCCCGAAATCGAAGGTTCGAGGTTCTAATGTCGCTGTTTGGTGGTTCAAAATCAGGTATCAAAAAGGCACTGGATGTGGTTCTGGCCGCAGCCGATGGTGATTACGAAGCCCGCATTACCAATGTCGATAGTCACTCGGACATGCGTGAACTGTTCATTGCGATCAACCGTCTGATCGACCGCAATGATGCGTTCCTGCGTGAAAGTGCGGCATCCATGGGGGCGGTTTCGGAGAACCGTTATTATCGTCGCATTGTCGAGACCGGGCTGGTTGGCGACTATCTGTCTTCGGCCAAGCGCATTAACGCTGCCAGTGCCTCGATCGAACAGAAGCTTTCGGGCTTTGCCGATGTTCTTGAAGAATTCAAAAGCGGTTCCTTTGCCGCGGTCGATGAAATTGCCAATGCGGCAACGGCCCTTGCCGAAGCATCGGGGGACGCCAATTCCATCGCCCATGAGACCAGTTCGCGTTCAACCAATGTTGCCGCCGCAGCGCGCCAGACCGCAGCCAATGTGAGCGAACTTTCAAGCGCCTCGGAAGAGCTGAATGAATCGATCCGCAATGTGTCCGATCAGGCCCGTGAGTCGGTGGAGATTGCACACCGCGCCAATGGCCTTGCGCAGGAAACCGATGGTCGTATCGGACAGCTTGAAGCCGCAGCCGGCGAGATTGTCGAAGTTGTCAGCTTTATTCGTGACATTGCCGCCCAGACCAACCTTCTGGCATTGAATGCCACCATCGAGGCCGCCCGTGCCGGTGAGGCAGGCAAAGGCTTTGCGGTGGTTGCCAACGAGGTCAAGGGGCTGGCCAACCAGACCAGTAAGGCGACCGAAAGCATCGAGGAAAAGGTGCAGGATATCCAGACTGCGATTGAACAGTCGGTCGGCTCGATCCGTGAAATTGCCGGGGTGATTGATGATCTGGCGGCACGGTCGGACACGATTTCGGGCAATGTTGAAACCCAGGCGAACCTTTCAAGCAACATTACGCGCAATGTTGAACAGGCATCAGGCGGCGCGCAGGAAGTCACCGATAACATTACCGTGGTATCGGACATGGCCGGACGTACCGGAGAGGCTGCTGATACCACGCGCGATATGGCTGGCCGTCTTGCTGATCAGTCGGAAAACCTGCGCAATCAACTGGGTGGTTTCCTTAAGACGATTGAGAAGCTGCTTTATACCGCCAAGAAATAGCCGCTTTCTGCGTGCAACACGTCGTCTTGGGCGTCATGATAGCGCCCAGGACAGATTTTCAGTCAGGAGAGCGGTGCCATGCGGGTTTTCTTCAATTCGCGTCACGATGCCCATGACGGGGCCGGCGAAATGCATCACGGGCGCATGGTGCCGTGTTTTGAAAACGCCCGGCGTATTCCGATCATTCGTGATGCCGTCGCGCACGCGATCAAGGCACAGCTGTTTGATCCCAAGGATCACGGCATGGACCCGATCCGCGCGATCCATGATCCGGATTATCTCGATTTTCTTGAAACCGCGTGGGATGGCTGGACCAAAGCCGGAAATAGCGGCGATGCCTTTCCCTATGTCTGGCCCACTGCCGGTTTTTCCGGTGGCAAGCCCGAACATATCAGCGCGCGTCTTGGACAATATGCCATTTCATCGGACACGCCGATTACGCAAGGCACCTGGAAGGCCGCCTATTGGGGCGCGCAGACCGTGATCTCGGCCGCCGAGGCCGCCTGGAGCGATAATGAGTCCTCCTTTGCGTTGACGCGACCACCGGGGCATCATGCCCATGCCAACCGATACGGTGGTTATTGCTTCTTGAACAATGCCGCCATCGCCGCCCAGCACATGATTGCCAAGGGCGCGAAAAAGGTCGCGATCCTTGATATCGACTATCATCATGGCAATGGCGCACAGGATATATTCTATGAGCGCGGGGACGTTCTGACGATATCGATCCATGCCGACCCGACCCATCAGTTCCCGTTCTTCATGGGCTATGCCAATGAAACCGGACGCAACGATGGACAGGGGGCGAACCTGAATGTTCCGCTTCCGGGCGGGAGTGATTTTGGCGCCTGGGGGGCTGGCTTTGCCAAGGCCATGCAGAAACTCCTGACTTGGCAGGCCGATGCGCTTGTGGTGGCGCTTGGTGTCGATGCCCATGAAGCCGAACCGATTTGCGACTTCAAGCTTCAGACCGATGATTTCAACCGCATCGGTCAGATGATCGGGCGGCTGGGTCTTAAAACCGTGTTCACGATGGAAGGCGGTTATGCCCATGACGTGATCGGGCACAATGTCGCCGCGGTTCTGAGCGGGTACCTGGAGCTTGCCAAAAGCTAAGTCAGTTATAGCGAACGACAAGAAACGCCCCGGCATCTGTTCGGGGCGTTTTTTGTTTAGCGTTCCCAGGGTGGCGTACCGCCAAATTCTGCCACCAGAAAATCGACAAAGGCGCGGACACGGGTCGGCAGATACCGGTTTTCGGGATAGAGCGTATAGACCGCATGTGAGGGGGGCTGATAATCCGGCAGGACGCGTACAAGGCGTCCGTTGCGCAGATATTCGTCGACTTCCCAGTTCGATTTCAGCGAAATGCCGTGCCCATCAAGGCACCAGCGGGTCAGGACTTCGCTGTTATCTGAATCCATGGAACCGGCGACGGCCAGGGTGACCGGTGGTTCATCATTCGGTCCTTGCAGTGTCCATTGATATTGCTGTGATCCCGGAAAGCGCAGCAGAAGGCAATTGTGGTTCAAAAGATCTGCGGGCGCCTTGGGTGTGCCGTTCTTTTCAAGATAATCCGGGCTTGCGACCAGCATGCGCTTGTTGGTGGCCAGTTTGCGGACAATCAGCGAGCTTTCCTTGAGCTCTGCAATGCGGATTGCAAGATCGACCTTGTCTTGCAACAGATCCAGCAACCGATCAGACAGATGCAGGCGGATTTGCACATCCGGGTTCTGTTCAACAAATTTCGGAATGATCGGGGCGACGTATTTGTTGCCAAACGCCACCGGGCAGGTCAGCGTAACAGGACCGCGCGTGGTGTTTTTCTGGTTGGCGATGGCGTTTTCAGCTTCCTGCATTTCTGTGAGAATGCGCAGGCAGTGCCGGTAATAAACATCGCCTTCCGTCGTCAGATTGACCCGGCGTGTTGTGCGATTGAGCAAACGCACACCCAGACGTTCTTCAAGGCGGGCGATCCGGTTGGATACCACTGCCGCCGAATGGCGCAATTCACGCCCGGCAGCAGAAAGGTTGCCAAGTTCGGCAACACGGACAAAAATCTGGATGTCCTCAAAGTCGGACATGGCGCGGGAAGCTCCTGATGTCTGAGGTCTTTTTAAAACATTATATGTGCAGATTAGCGGCCACACTCTGCCATTTTAAAGATTATTTTGAAAGTCATTTCGATTATGCTCAACCCCTAAATAATAGAGGCGGTCGGGGGACTGTGTTACAGATCGACTGAATTAGACCCGGGCAAAATGCTGCCATCAGAGCCATTCACGCGGCCCGGGGCATCATTTAAGGCAGGGCTGCCAGCGCGCCGGAAACCGCGCATGGGCGAGACGGAGGTTTCAAACACCGTGGATATTCTGTTTCAGGACTGGATCAATCTGATCCTGCGCTGGGCGCATTTGATTACGGGCATCGCCTGGATCGGGTCTTCGTTCTATTTCGTGTGGCTGGATTTGTCCCTGCGCAAGCGTCCGGGCATGGATGAGGGCGTCTATGGCGAAGCCTGGATGGTCCATGGTGGTGGTTTTTATCATGTGAACAAATGGATGGTCGCCCCCAGTTCCATGCCGCCCGAACTGCACTGGTTCAAATACGAGGCCTATTTCACCTGGATTACCGGCTTTGCGCTTCTGGTCACCATGTATTACTGGAGTGCCGAAAGCTATCTGATCGACCCAAGCGTGCTGGCGCTTACCAAGATGGACGCGATCCTGATCGGGCTTGGCAGCCTGTTTGCCGGGTGGGTGATCTATGACATCATCTGCAAAAGTGCGATTGGCAAACGCACCGATACGCTGGCGGTTGCGCTTTTCATCCTGATCATGGCCGCAAGCTATCTGTTTACCCATGTGTTCAGTGGGCGCGGTGCGTTTATCCATGTGGGTGCGATGATTGGCACGATCATGGCCGCCAACGTGTTTCGCATCATCATTCCGAACCAGAAAAAGGTCGTGGCCAGTCTGATGGCCGGCGAAAAGCCCGACCCGAAACTGGGTCTTCAGGCCAAGCAGCGTTCAACGCACAATAACTACCTGACGCTTCCGGTATTGCTGATGATGATCAGCAACCACTATTCGATGCTGTTTTCACATGACCAGTCGTGGCTGATTGTCGGGCTGATCCTGATCATCGGCGGTCTGGTGCGGCATTTCTTCAATACGCGCAATGCCGGTGGCACCGGCAAGGCGATTGTCTGGCAACTTCCGGCCGCAGGTGTCGGTATGGCGGTGCTGGCGATGTTTGCAAGCTATGACCCCGATGCAGTCAAGCTGGCCGATGAAGACATCATTACCGCTGATCATGCACTGGCGATTGTCCAGACGCGATGCACGACGTGCCATTCCGCCAATCCAAGTGATGAGGGTTTTGACGAAGCCCCGGCAGGCGTGATGTTTGATGATTTGGCCCAGATCGAAGCCAGCGCACAGCGCATCCTGGCGCAGGCCGTCATCGGGCGGGCGATGCCGCTTGGCAATTTAACGGAAATGACGGACGAAGAGCGCGCCCAGCTTGGTCAGTGGATCCGCGCGGGCATGCCTGAATAGGCAAGTTGCGCAGGGAACAACAGGAAAGGGCGGCCGCATCATGCGACCGCCCTTTTGCGTTGACGGGTCGTCGGTAAACCGGTGGGGATGGGGGATCACATTCCCGGTCTTAGACGTCAGCGCGATAGTTCATTGGCACCCAGTCATACATGGTGGCGTCTTCCCGCACGTGACCAAGGCCCGGGAAGGCGACATGGCAGCCAGCAACAAGGTATTTTTCCTGTACTGCTTCGGCAAAGGCGGCTTCACGCGACTTGATCGCCAGTTCGGTATCGCCATCAAACACAATGGCGACGTTCGGATCGTCAAACTGGACAACATCGCCATGGGTGATGTCACCCCAATAGACAAACTTCTCGCCGTTGCTTTCGATCCAAAGTGCACTGTGACCGGGCGTGTGGCCGGGGCGGAAGGTCGAGTTGATCTTGCCTGCGATGGCTGCCTCGTCCGGCGCATAGGTTTGAAGCGTGTTGCTGTCTTCGTATGGCTTGATTGAAGCCACGGCCTGATCAAAGAAGCCTTTGGTGTCTTCGGGGGCATTTGCCTTGTTTTCGGCACTCAGCCAGAAGGCCTTGTCGGCTTCGGGGACATGCACCGTGGCGTTGGGGAAGACCTTTGCGCCAGCCAGTGTCAGGCCGCCGGTGTGGTCGGGGTGAATATGCGTGATCACCACATCATCAATCTGATCGGGATGATAACCCGAGGCAACGATGTTGGCGGGAAGTTTACCCAGTGCCGGCCCCATCAGATCGCTGGTGCCTGCATCAAGCAGGACAAGACGATCACCAAAATTCAGCAAATAGGCATTCACCGAAAGATAGGTCGGGGTTCCCTGAAAGGCATTGGCAAGGGCCAGGCGCGCCTGTTCCGGGGTGGTGTTGACATAAAGGTCAGCGATGGGGAATTGCGCAGCACCGTCCGAAAGGGCAGTGACTTCGACATCACCGACCATCACCCGGTAATAGCCAGGGGCCTGCGTTCCGGCCAGGGGGGCTTTGGCCTTGGCGGCAAGCGGAACAAAGACCGTGCTGCCAACGGCACCCACGGCGCCTGCGGCAAGCGTGCTTTTTAGCAAATCGCGACGTGATAACATTTTCTTTTCCCTCAAATCATGCCGGTGTGAACCGGCGGGTTGTCAGCTGATGGGGAAAGGCTATAGTGCACGAAGTCAGTAATCAAATCGATACCAGTCATGGATAATATTGATCATTTCAATTTACGGTCTTTTGACCTCAACCTGATGATTGCGTTTGACGCAATGATGCAGGAGATGAGCGTGACCAAGGCCGCAGAGAAACTGCGGATCGGGCAGTCTGCGATGAGTCACAATCTTAATACGTTGCGCATGTTGATGGCAGATGACCTGTTTGTTCGCGTCGGGCAAAAGATGCAGCCAACTGCCAAGGCGCGGGCGTTGGCCGGGCCGGTGCGTACGGCACTTTCGCAGGCACAAAACGCCATTCAGGCCACGGATTGTTTCGATCCGAAAACCGCCGAGCGTGTTTTCCGGCTGGGTGTCACCGGCGAGATGGACATGATCCTGTTGCCGGTCCTTTTGCGGCATCTTCAGCATGAGGCGCCGGGGCTCAAGATTCTGAGCCGAACGATTACCGCGGAAACGGTTGATCACATGATCAATGGTGGCGAAATCGATGTTGCGATTGGCTGCAAGAGCCAGCTGAAATCAAGCAATTTCGGCGAGGTGCTTTTTAATTCGGAAGTCGCGTGTTGCTTTAATCCCGATATTCTTGATCTGACCGTCCCGTTGTCGCGCGAAGCGTATCTGGCCTCGCGTCATGCCGTTTTGTCGCAAACGGAAAATGTCGCAGGATGTGTCGGGGTGGCACTTCAGGGTATGGGGATCGAGCTTGATGTTGTACTGGCAGCGCCGGACTTCATGCCGCTTCTGGCGGCGGCGCGTAATAGTGCGGTGATTGCAACAGTACCCAATCGAATTGCGACACAATATGCATCGCTGTTCGGGTTGTCCTATGGGCCGATGCCGATTGAGGTCTCGTTCCCGCCGGTCACAATGAATTGGGCTGTGTGGACAGACAAGGATGTTGGTTTGATCTGGTTGCGCGATCAAATTCGGACGGTGATCGGGTCAATTTCACCAACATCAGGTTTGATCGCAGCGGAATGATCCGGTCCGAGCCGGTGTTCTGAAGTGGTGCGCCCCGCCGGTTTCCCGACGGGGCAGGAAGCCGCCAGCACAGGGCAGATTGTGGTGCAATAAGCTCAGTAAAGGCGAAACTTCCGCCCCTGAGATAAGCTGTGAATACAGCGGCGTCAATGTGATCAAAAAATAATCAAAATGTGATCATTGATTGAAAAATAGTCATACAAAACGCGGTTTGCGCAAATATTTTCCCAAAACAAGCTGTAGAATGATCGCTTATTGCGTGGAAATCCCTCGATTCGTGATTTTATTCGATTTGGCCTCTGAGTCTGGCACGGTTTTAGCAAGTGAGGTGGCGGTGCAATAAAAACTCAGTGGAGGCTATAAATGAATAAGAAGCTTCAGGCGCTTATCGGCGCCGGGGCCATGGCAGTGTCTGCGATGGCAATGTCAGCCGCACAGGCAGCAGAGACCATCAAGGTTGGCGTGCTGCACTCTCTTTCCGGGACGATGGCGATTTCCGAAACCACGCTGAAGGACACTGTCCTGATGCTGGTTGACGATCTGAACAAGAATGGTGGCCTGCTTGGCAAGGAAGTTGAAGCAGTGGTCGTTGACCCGGCTTCTGACTGGCCGCTGTTTGCCGAAAAAGCCCGTGAGCTGATCGAACAGGAACAGGTTGATGTTGTGTTCGGTTGCTGGACGTCGGTTTCGCGTAAATCGGTTCTGCCGGTCTTCGAAGAACTCAACAGCATGCTGTTCTATCCGGTCCAGTACGAAGGCGAGGAAAGCTCGCGCAACGTGTTCTATACCGGTGCAGCTCCGAACCAGCAGGCCATTCCGGCTGTTGATTACCTGATGAGCGAAGATGGCGGCTCTGCCGAGCGTATCGTTCTTCTGGGTACCGACTATGTGTATCCGCGTACCACCAACAAGATCCTGCGTTCTTATCTGAACGGCAAGGGTATCTCCGATGAAGACATCATGGAGAACTACACCCCGTTCGGTCATTCCGACTGGCAGTCGATTGTTGCTGACGTGAAAGCATTCGCATCTGCTGGCAAGAAAACCGCCGTGGTTTCGACCATTAACGGTGACGCCAACGTTCCGTTCTACAAGGAACTGGCAAACCAGGGCATCAAAGCCGAAGACATTCCGGTTGTTGCCTTCTCGGTTGGTGAAGAAGAGCTGGCCGGTATCGATACCGCGCCGCTGGTTGGTCACCTTGCTGCCTGGAACTATTTCCAGTCGGTCGAGTCTGATGCCAATGCTGCCTTCATCGAAAAATGGCACGCCTTCATCGGTGATGAGTCGCGCGTAACCAACGACCCGATGGAAGCAACCTATATCGGCTTCAACATGTGGAAACAGGCTGTTGAGCAGGCTGGCACAACCGATGTCGATGCTGTTCGTCAGGCAATGTATGGCCAGGAAGTTGCCAACCTGACCGGTGGCACTGCTGTCATGAACACCAACCACCACCTGTCCAAGCCGGTTCTGATCGGCGAGGTTCAGGATAATGGCCAGTTCGACATCGTTTGGGAAACCGAAGGCACCGTCGTTGGCGATGCATGGTCGGACTTCCTGCCGGAAAGCGCAAAGCTGACCGCCGACTGGACCTATCCGTGGGTCTGCGGCAACTGTGAAAAACCGATGTACTAATTGGTTTTGGATGGGCCGGTTGCAGCTGTGCGACCGGCCTGTTCACTTTGGGGCGGCCTTTCTGCGGGGCTATGCCCAACAATTCTTTATTTCCTTTTCCGTTTTGTATTCAAAGGTTTGGTGATCATGCGCAATGACATGTTTTCGATGCTGCGCCGTTCTCCGCACTGCCTTCAACAGGCCCGGAAATCCGGCAGTCGACTTGGTGCCGTTCTGGCCTGTCTTTTGATCTTTTTCATGGCTGTTCCCGATATGGCGATGGCCTATAGCGATGAAGAGCTTCGCAACGTTGCCGAAAGGCTTGATGCCAAAAGTTCGACCCAGAAAATCGAAGTGATCGAGGAAATGGCAGCAGACGGGGATCCCCGTGTTGCGCCGATCCTGCGTGCGATGCTCGAAGGCGACCTTTATGTCCGCGAAAGTGACGAACATGTCGTGATCACCCGCAAACAGGGCAAGGTTTATACCCATATCGACATCGTCAGCGGTGAAGAGATCGGCGAAAGCGGATCAAAGGAAATTTCCAAGATCAAGGTCAATAACCGTCTGCGCGGTGTGCTGCGTGATGCCTTGGCGACGCTGAACCTGTTTAGCCCGGATCTGACGACGCGGACCAATGCGGTGGAACAGATCATGGATGCCCGTGATCCGGCGATGCTGCCGTTGCTTTTGCGCGCGATTGATCGCGAAGAAGATGAAACGCTTCTGGCCCGTATGGAACTGGCGCGTGCGACCATGGCGCTGGCGGCAGGTGAAACCACCGAAGAACGCCTGGCTGCGATCGAGGTTCTTTCAAGCGAAACCACCCCGCAAATCCGTGCGGTGCTTTATCAGTTCGTTGCCAGTGCCGAGGCCGGCGGCTTTGAGCCCGAAGTCATTGCCGCGGCCAATGATGCGCTTGAATCCGTCGAAGGCCGCCTGTCGACCTGGCAGACGGTGGGTGATGTTTATCGCGGAATCAGTCTGGGTTCGGTCCTGCTGCTCGCCGCTGTTGGTCTTGCCATTACCTTTGGGGTGATGGGGGTCATCAACATGGCCCATGGCGAGATGATCATGATTGGCGCCTATACCACCTTTATGGTGCAGCAGGCGCTGGGATCATTTTTGCCATCCGGGTCGGCCTGGTCGCTGGCGATTTCAGTACCTGCGGCGTTTCTTGTCGCCGGTGCGGTCGGGGTTGTGATCGAACGGTCCGTGATCCGTTTCCTGTATGGTCGCCCGCTTGAAACTCTGCTTGCGACATGGGGTGTCAGCCTTGTCTTGCAGCAAGCAATCCGGACCATCTTCGGGGCGACCAACCAACAGGTTACCGCACCTGATTTCATGAGTGGGGCGATTGAATTTTCGACCGGTCTGGTGCTGACCTATAACCGGCTTTGGATCATTTTGTTTAGCATCATCGTTGTTGCGGGCATTGCCGCTGTGCTGCGCTATACCGCGTTTGGTTTGCAGATGCGCGCTGTCACGCAAAACCGTCGCATGGCCGGGTCGGTTGGCATTCGCACCGGCTATGTCGACGCGCTGACATTTGGTCTGGGCTCTGGGATTGCAGGCATCGCCGGTGTGGCACTCAGCCAGATTTCAAACGTCAGCCCGAACCTTGGTCAGACCTATATTATCGACAGTTTCATGGTCGTCGTGTTCGGCGGGGTCGGGAACCTTTGGGGCACGGTACTGGGCGCGTTCAGCCTTGGGATTGTGAACAAGTTCCTTGAGCCGGTCGCAGGTGCGGTTCTGGCCAAGATCTTTGTCCTGATTGCGCTGATCCTGTTTATCCAGAAACGACCCAAGGGACTGTTTGCCCTTAAAGGTCGCGCGGTGGAGGCCTGATCCATGACCGATTACCGCCAAAAATATCAAATGACGCCGGTCATCGGCTGGTTGCTGAACGACCGTGGTGGAATGATCCTTTTGGGCATTCTGATCGCGGCTGCCATTCTGGTGCCGATGAGCAACTTGTTGCTGCCGGAAAGCTCCGCCTTTCATGTGCCGACCTGGATGGTCAGTTTGCTGGGCAAGTATCTTTGCTATGCTTTGCTTGCCTTGAGCGTCGATCTGATCTGGGGTTTCTGCGGGATTTTGTCGCTGGGCCACGGCGCGTTCTTCGCGCTCGGTGGTTATGCCATGGGCATGTATCTGATGCGCCAGATCGGGGATCGCGGCGTTTATGGCGATCCGGTCCTGCCGGACTTCATGGTCTTCCTGAATTGGCAGGAATTGCCATGGTACTGGTATGGCTTTGACATGTTCTGGTTCGCCATCGTCATGGCGATGTTTGTGCCGGGGCTTCTGGCCTTTGTGTTTGGTTTCCTTGCCTTCCGCTCACGCGTGACGGGTGTGTATCTTTCGATCATAACGCAGGCCATGACCTATGCGTTGCTGCTGGCCTTCTTCCGCAACGATATGGGCTTTGGTGGCAATAACGGCCTGACCGATTTCAAGGATCTGCTGGGCTATTCGTTGCAATCGGATGGCACGCGGGCTGGCTTGTTTGTCGCATCCTGTGTGTTCCTGGGCATTTGTTATGTCGTGGCGCGCGGCATTACGCAGTCGCGTCTGGGCAAGGTGTTGATTGCCATTCGTGATGCCGAAAGCCGGGTGCGCTTCACGGGATACCGGGTTGAGTATTACAAGCTGTTCGTCTTTACCGTTTCAGCCGTGATGGCTGGTATTGCCGGTGCGCTTTATGTGCCGCAAGTCGGGATCATCAACCCGGGCGAATTTGCCCCGGCCCTTTCGATTGAAATCGTCATCTGGGTTGCGGTTGGCGGGCGTGGCACGCTGTATGGGGCGGTGCTGGGCGCGTTTATCGTCAACTATGCCAAGACCTTCTTTACCGGGGCGATGCCGGACTTCTGGTTGTTCTTCCTCGGCGGGTTGTTCATTGCGGTAACCCTGTTCCTGCCAAAAGGCGTGATCGGTGCCATCCCGGCATTCGGATCGCCCGACCGGCAATCCATCATCACGGCCTGGCGCAAACGCCGCGCAAATGAAGGAGGCAAGGCATGAGCGAAGCAGCCATTCAAGTGAATGCCTCGGACGAGGAACAGGTCAAATCCGCCAGATCGGAAACCATCCTGTATGTTGACGGGGTGTCGGTAACCTTTGACGGGTTCCGCGCGCTTAATAACCTGTCATTCTATGTCGAGCCGGGTGAGCTGCGCGCCATCATCGGCCCGAACGGGGCCGGCAAGACTACGATGATGGATATCATCACCGGCAAAACCCGGCCTGATACCGGTGATGTACTTTTTAAAAGCGAGATTGATCTGACCAAGCTGGACGAGGCCGAGATCGCCAATCTGGGCATCGGGCGCAAGTTCCAGAAGCCGACGGTGTTTGAGAGCCATACGGTGTTCGACAACCTGCTTTTGGCGTGTTCGGGCGGGCGCGGTGTGTTTCAGGCCTTGTTCCATCGCCTGAGCGCAGCGGAAAAGATCAAGATCGAAAAGACGCTGGTCACCATCATGCTGGAAGACAAGCGTGATGAAATGGCCGCCAATCTTTCGCACGGCCAGAAACAATGGCTGGAAATCGGCATGCTGTTGATGCAGGAGCCCGAACTTCTTCTGGTGGATGAACCGGTTGCCGGGATGACTGATTCCGAGACCGAGGAAACGGCAAAACTTTTACGGTCGATTTCCAAGGAATATTCGGTTGTCGTGGTTGAGCATGACATGGAATTCGTCCGCGACCTTGATTGCAAGGTGACCGTTCTGCACGAAGGATCGGTTCTTGCCGAAGGGCGCCTTGATCACGTGCAGAAAGACCCGCGGGTCATTGAAGTCTATCTGGGGCGCTAGGGGAAAACTGTCATGCTTGATGTTAGCAATATTGATCTGTTCTATGGCGCGTCCCATGCGTTGCGCAAGGTGTCGCTGAGTGCTGAAACCGGCAAGGTGACCGCGGTTCTGGGCCGTAACGGGGTTGGCAAAACATCACTGATGCGGGCCGTGGTTGGTCAGCATCCGATTGCAGATGGCAATATCAAATGGGAAGGCAAGGATATCTCGCGCGATCCGTCTTATCGGCGTTCGGCCAACGGGATCGCGATTGTCCCGCAAGGGCGCGAGATTTTTCCGCTTCTGACCGTGAAGGAAAACCTTGAAACAGGCTTTGCCGCACTCCCGCGTGCGCTGCGCCATATCCCTGACGAGGTTTTCGAGCTGTTCCCGGTACTGCGTGACATGCTGGGACGTCGCGGTGGCGACCTTTCGGGTGGGCAGCAACAGCAGTTGGCCATCGGGCGTGCGCTTGTAACGCGTCCGCGATTGCTGGTGCTTGATGAACCGACCGAGGGCATTCAGCCATCCATCATCAAGGACATTCAGCGTGTCATCAAACAGCTGGCCGACCGTGGTGATATGGCGATCCTGCTCGTCGAGCAATACTTTGAATTCGCCCACGAGCTGGCCGACGAGATTGTCGTGCTTGAACGTGGCGAGGTTGTTCTTTCGGGCGCAAAGGAAACGCTCGATCGTGAAAAAGTCCGCGCCTATCTGACTGTTTGATCAGCATTTGCCAAAAAATTGCGCAGATGCTGCGCCGCCAACCGGGCCAAGAGCCGCCAGAACCCCAGTGTAGCCAGGGTGTCGGCGGTTGGCCCGCATCTTGCTGTGAAGCCCCTTGGTAACAAGGCTCCGTAAGTGGGCCGCATTAATCAGGTGTCTTTGTGCAGCTTCGCAAACTTGAACCCATAACATCCGCAAATCCGAATGCGGAGATGGAAACGCCAGCAACGCCCGCCCGCATCATCACCGATGGTCGGGCCGAGGTGACGTTCCGTCTGGGCAAGGGTGCGGCGCATCAGGGCGGGCATGCAGCCCTCGATCATCTTTATTACCGTGACCCGATGAAAATCCTGTTCCCGCGCCCGGTGGCCGGGGATCTGACGACGGCTGTTCTGGTGACAACGTCGGGCGGGATGGTTGGCGGCGACAAGCTGGCCTTTGCCGGCAAGGTCGAAGAAGGGGCATCCGCCCTGTTTACTGCCCAGGCGGCAGAAAAGATCTACCGGTCGGTCGGACCGGATTGCGAGATGTCGGTTGATCTGGATGTGGCCGATGGTGGTTGGCTTGAATGGCTGCCCCATGAAAGCATCCTGTTTGATCAGGCCCGCCTGAAGCGCAAAACGACCTTGCGTGCATCTGGCACCGGCATGGTCATGGCCGGTGAGATGATGGTGTTTGGCCGCCTTGCCCGGGGTGAGGTTTTCAAAACCGGGCTTGCGCGTGATGCATGGGATGTCTCGATTGACGGGCGTCCGATCTGGCGCGATGCGCTGCATCTCGAAGGTGATGTGTTGCGCATGCTTGATCACGAAGCGGCCTTTGACGGCGCACGTGCCAATGCGACCGCCATTCTGGTTGGCCACGGCGCGGAACAAAATCTTGAAGCGGCGCGTGATTGTCTGGCGCAGGCATGCGAGGGGCTTGAAGCGCGCGATGTGCTATGTGCTGCGACCGCGATGAATGGGATTGTGATAGCGCGTTTCATGGCACGCGATCCGATGAAATTGCGCCGGGTTTACGGCGCGTGGTGGAAAACATTCCGCCATCAAACAAGGGGGCTTCCCGCACGCTTACCGCGTTTGTGGGAGATTTAATTGATGAAGCCAAGGAGTAGGCAGGCATGAATCTGACGCCACGCGAAAAGGACAAACTGCTGGTTTCGGTCGCCGCCATGGTGGCGCGCAATCGCCTTGCACGGGGGGTGAAGCTGAACCATCCCGAAGCGATCGCGATCATCACCGACTATGTCGTTGAAGGGGCGCGCGATGGCAAATCTGTTGCCGATCTGATGCGCGACGGGGCAACCGTGATCACGCGCGATCAGGTGATGGATGGCATTGCCGAAATGATCCACGAAATTCAGGTCGAAGCGACCTTCCCCGACGGGACGAAGCTTGTGACCGTTCACGAACCAATCCGTTAAGGAAAGAGGAGCGCGTTATGATTCCAGGTGAAATCATTACCAAGGAAGGCAGCCTCATCCTGAACGAGGGGCGTGAAACCAAAACCATCACCGTTGCCAATACCGGGGATCGCCCGGTGCAGGTGGGGTCGCATTATC
Organism: Thalassospira sp. MCCC 1A01148; assembly: GCF_001613795.1. Classification (GTDB taxonomy): domain Bacteria; phylum Pseudomonadota; class Alphaproteobacteria; order Rhodospirillales; family Thalassospiraceae; genus Thalassospira. The sequence continues at coordinate 927,258 of NZ_LPVZ01000020.1, read as the reverse complement.
ATTTCTATGAAACCAATCCGGGTCTTGATTTTGACCGCGAAGCCGCACGTGGCTTTCGCCTTGATATCCCGGCCGGTACCGCTGTTCGTTTCGAGCCGGGCCAGTCGCGCGACGTCAATCTGGTGAAATATGCCGGTACAGGCACGGTCTATGGCTTTAACGCCAAAATCAACGGCAAGCTTTAAGCGGGGGGATGGAATAAATGGCTTACGAAATTGATCGTCCGTCCTATGCGGCCATGTTTGGCCCGACCGTCGGGGACAAGGTGCGACTGGCTGATACCGACCTGATCATCGAGGTCGAAAAAGACTTCACCACCCTTGGCGAGGAAGTCAAATTCGGTGGTGGCAAGGTGATCCGTGATGGCATGGGTCAGTCACAGGCAACGCGCGCCAATGGCGCGGTTGATACCGTGATCACCAATGCGCTGATCCTTGATTATACCGGTATCATCAAGGCCGACATTGGCGTTCGCGATGGCCGCATCGCCGGGATCGGCAAGGCCGGAAACCCAGATGTGCAGCCCGGTGTGGATATCATTATCGGGCCGGGCACCGAAGTCATCGCCGGTGAGGGCAATATCATCACCGCTGGCGGGATTGATGCCCACATTCACTGGATTTGCCCGCAGCAGGTTGAAGACGCGCTTTATTCCGGCGTTACCAGCATGCTGGGCGGTGGTACCGGCCCGGCTGCGGGGACGAACGCCACAACCTGTACGCCAGGCCCCTGGCATATCGCCCGGATGCTGCAGGCAGCTGATGGCATTCCGATGAATATCGGCTTCTTTGGCAAGGGCAACGCGACCCTGCCCGGATCGCTTGAAGAACAGGTCAAGGCAGGTGCCTGTGGCCTGAAACTGCATGAAGACTGGGGGACGACCCCGGCTGCGATTGATACCTGCCTGTCGGTAGCTGATGACCTTGATGTACAGGTCATGATCCATACCGATACATTGAATGAAAGCGGCTTTGTCGAGCACACCCGTGCATCGTTCAAGGGCCGGACCATTCACACTTTCCACACCGAAGGTGCCGGCGGTGGGCATGCGCCCGATATCATCAAGCTATGCGGCGAAGCCAACGTCTTGCCAAGCTCGACCAACCCGACGCGTCCGTTCACGGTCAATACGATTGACGAGCATCTGGACATGCTGATGGTCTGCCATCACCTTGATCCGAAAATCCCCGAAGACGTCGCCTTTGCCGAAAGCCGTATCCGCCGTGAAACCATCGCGGCCGAGGATATCCTGCATGATCTTGGCGCGTTTTCGATCATCTCGTCAGACAGTCAGGCCATGGGGCGTGTTGGTGAAGTCATTACCCGCACCTGGCAGACCGCCGACAAGATGAAAAAGCAGCGCGGTGCGCTGGCCGAGGATGCGGGTTCTGGCAATGATAACTTCCGTGCCAAGCGTTACGTTGCGAAATACACCATCAACCCGGCGATTGCGCAGGGGATTGGTGCGCATGTCGGCTCCATCGAAGTGGGCAAGATCGCCGATTTGGTCGTCTGGAAACCGATGTTCTTTGGCACCAAGCCCGACCTGGTCGTAAAGGCGGGTATGATCGTGGCCGCAGCCATGGGGGATCCGAATGCATCGATCCCGACACCGCAACCGGTCCATTACCGTCCGATGTTTGGTGCCTATGGCAATGCGATTGCGAAATCGAGCTTCTCGTTCGTATCGCAAGCGGGCATTGATGCGGGTATTGCCGCCGAATTCGGCCTGTCAAAAGAGCTTCTGGCTGTTTCGAACACACGTAATATCGGCAAGAAGGACATGAAGCTGAACGATGCGCTTCCGGCGATGGAAGTTGATCCGGAAACCTATCAGGTGACGGCAGATGGTGAACTTCTGACCTGTCAGCCGGTGGATGTTGTGCCGATGGCGCAACGTTACTTCCTGTTCTGATCGGTGGCAGACAAGACCATGCGTCACGCCATTGAACATATTCCGGTTGACCGTGCCGACACGTCCGAAGTGCGCGGTACGGTCACGCTGGCCTTTTCCGACCGGCATCGCCGCCGTATTCGCCTGCATGATGATGCGGGGGAACCGTTCCTGCTTGACCTGCCACATGCGGTGCGTTTGGCGGATGGGGATCGCTTGCGCCTTGTCGATGGCGGGGTAATCGTTGTCCGTGCAGCCGAGGAGCCGGTTCTGACCATCACCGCGGCCGGACCGATTGCGACTGCCAAACTGGCCTGGCATATCGGCAACCGGCATACCCCGGTTCAGGTTTTGAATGACGGGCGTTTGCGCATCATTGATGACCATGTCATGCGCGACATGATCACGGGCCTTGGCGGTGTGGTGGAAAATGAAATCGCCCCATTCGATCCGCTGAACGGGGCCTATCACGGGCTTGGTGGTGCTCATGGTCACAGCCATGGTCACGATCATTTTGACCATGATGACCATGACCACGAACACGGTCATAGCCATCAACATGGACATTCGCATGACCACGGATGACCTGACCCTTAATCCCGCAGGCCTGATGCGGCTGATGACGTGGCTGAGCCCGTCATTCCCGGTCGGTGCCTATACCTATTCACACGGCGTTGAATATGCGGTCGAAGACGGGCGGGTGACATCGGCTGACAGCCTGATCAACTGGGTTGAAGGGGTTCTGGAATTCGGGGCTGGGCGCATTGATGCGGTGCTGTTTTGTGCTGCATGGCGGGCGGCGCGCGCAGGTGATGAAGCGGCCCTGTTTGACATCGGGGTTGAGGCCGATTGCTGGCGCGGCACGTCCGAGATGGCGCTGGAGGCAACCGCACAGGGACGTGCCTTTGTCTCGACCATGCAAAAGGTCTGGGGCGATGATGTCATTACCCGCTGGGCCAATGTCATGCGCGAAGATGATCGTTTGCCATCCTATCCGGTGGCGGTGGGCATTGCTGCGGCCCGGTCTGATGTGCCGCTCCGTGATGCGCTGACTGCTTATTTGCATGCGATGGCGGCAAACCTTGTGTCCAGTGCGGTGCGTCTGGTGCCGCTCGGTCAGACCGACGGTGTGCGATCACTGTCGTCGCTTGATGGCGCGGTGACGGTTGCAGTCGATTACGCCATGCAGACAGACCTTGCCGATCTTGGTGCCGCGGCACCGATGGTCGACTGGACGTCGATGAAACACGAAACCCAATATACGAGGCTATTTAGATCATGAGCTCTCCCCTTCGTATCGGAATTGGTGGCCCGGTCGGGTCGGGTAAAACCGCCCTTCTGGAGCGCCTGTGCAAGGCGATGCGCGATGATTTCAACATCGCTGCGATCACAAATGACATCTATACCCGCGAAGACGCCGAATTCATGACCCGTTCGGGCGCACTGGCCGCAGACCGCATCGCCGGTGTTGAAACCGGTGGCTGCCCGCATACGGCCATTCGCGAGGATGCGTCGATCAATCTGGCAGCGGTCGAAGACATGGCCGCCAAGCATGCCGGGCTTGAGGCGATCTTTATTGAATCGGGTGGTGACAACCTGTCAGCTACGTTCTCGCCAGAGCTGGCCGACATCACGATTTACGTCATTGATGTTTCGGCAGGCGATAAAATCCCGCGTAAAGGCGGACCGGGCATTACCCGTTCGGACCTGCTTGTGATCAACAAAACCGATCTGGCCCCGCTGGTAGGGGCTGATCTGGGCGTGATGGATCGTGATGCCAAGAAAATGCGTGGTGATCGTCCGTTCCTGTTCACCAATCTCAAGGCGATGGATGGCCTTGAGGACGTGAAAAACTTCATCATCGAGACAGGGGGGCTCCGCCAATCCGCAGCATCCTGATATGGGGATATAAGGATAGCTGCACGGGCAGGGCCAGTTACATCATTAACGTGGCCTTGACCCAAGGATGACGGGAGCACGCATCGCCCGGCTGGCAACAGCCGGGCGATTGTGTTTAAGGCCCAAATTTAAATATGCAACTTTTTAGTTGCATTTAGAAAAATCTTCTGGCAAGTTAAATGCAACTAGGAGGTTGCATTATGTCAAATACAATTGAGAAGTCGATTGAGATCAAAGCATCCCGTTCCCGTGTCTGGAAGGCGCTGACAGATCATCAGGAGTTCGGTACGTGGTTTGGGATTAATATCGAAACCCCGTTTGCGGTGGGCGAGGTATCCAGGGGCATGATAACCATCGAAGGGTTCACCCATGTGCCGTGGAACTCGACGATCAAGGCGATGGAGGAACCCGCCTATTTTGCCTATACATGGCATCCCTATGCGGTTGACCCCGAAGTCGATTACAGTGGGGAACCTGAAACCCTTGTCGAGTTCTGGCTTGAAGAAGCGTCCGGCACGACATCGGTAAAGGTGCGGGAAACCGGATTTGATAATCTGCCACCCCATCGCATTGCTGATGCGCTGCGGGCCAATACAAACGGCTGGGAGCTCCAGTTGGAAAATATCAAGAAACATGCAGAAACCTGAAAAAAATCCAGACAATGGCAAACATGGCAGTGACTTTTCCGCCATGTTTGCCGCATTGGGCGATCCGACACGGCTGGCGATCTTCGATCGTCTGGCGGATGGCAAGCCGCGCTCGATCTCGGTGTTGTCGAATGATGCCGACATGACCCGTCAGGCCGTGACCAAACACTTGCGCGTGCTTGAGGCCGCAGGGCTTGTTCAAAACCATCGGGTCGGGCGTGAAAGCCAATATGCTTTTTGCCCGGAACAACTGGCCGAAGCGCGCGCCTACCTTGATCAGGTGGCGGGACGTTGGGAATCTGCCCTGATGCGGCTTAAAACCTTTGTCGAAGACGATGAAGTCTAAGGTTTTGAAAACTATTGGATATTGCGTTTCTCTTAAATGAGCTACGCAGTATCCGCTGTCATTTTGCTTGGCGCGGCGCATATTTGCGGTTATCCCATAGCGCGTTGAGCCGGTCGGGCGGACCGGTTAACGAGAGGCAGTTCTGCGCAAGGGGTTGATTGCAGTTCTGCCTTATAACGGGAATGGGAAACCGTTACATGAAGACCAAAGATATTGTCTATGTCGCCCTGTTTGCAGCCCTGACCGCCGTTCTTGGGCTGTTTCCGCCAATTACCCTTCCGGTGACCGGTGTTCCGGTTACGGCACAGTCGCTCGGTCCGATGCTGGCCGGGGCCATTTTGGGTGCGCGTCGTGGCGGGCTTTCAATCATTTTGTTCCTTCTTCTGGTTGCTGTCGGCTTGCCGCTTCTGTCCGGTGGACGTGGTGGTTTTGGCGTGATGATGGGTGTCACGGGCGGGTTCATTTTTGGCTGGGCCATTTCGGCCTTTGTCATCGGCCTTCTGATCGAGAAGTTCTGGAACCGTTTGAACGTGATCAATGCAGCACTTTCCATCGCCTTTGGCGGGATCGTGGTGCTTTACGCCATTGGCAATGCCTGGGTCGCGGTTGCGGCGGACATCAGCTATTGGCAGGCGACCGTTGGTGCCGCGCCGTTCCTGATCGGTGATGCCATCAAGGTGGGGATTGCAACAGCCGCATGCCTTGCGGTGCGTCGTTCCTATCCCTTGATTTCGAAGGCATACTGACTTCTTATGGGCACAAGCACATGGTTGCTTGTGCCCGTTCCAATTTCCCCGACAACGCCGGACTGGCCCCATGATCCGAATTGAAAATGTCTCTGTGCAGTTTGAACAGCGACGTGCACTTGCTGACATTGACCTGACGCTCACTGAAAAGCGGATCGGGATTGTTGGTGCGAACGGGTCGGGCAAAAGCACCTTTGTCCGGTTGCTCAATGGCCTGCAAACCGCAACGTCGGGCCGGGTTCTGGTCGATGATTTTGATGCGGCAAAGGATGGCCGCAAGCTCAGACGTCATGTCGGGTTTGTATTCCAGAACCCGGACAATCAAATCGTCTATCCGGTGGTCGAGGAAGACATTGCCTTTGGGCTCAAGCCACTTAAGCTTCCCAAAGATGAAGTTGATCGCCGCATCGATGACGTGCTGGCACGCTATGACCTTCAGGATTTCAAATCCCATCCCAGCCATCTGCTGAGTGGCGGGCAAAAGCAGTTGCTTGCCATCTCGGGCGTGCTGGTGATGGAACCGCGCTACATCGTTTTTGATGAGCCAACCACCTTGCTGGATTTGCGCAATCGCAACCGGGTGCAGCGCGCCATAGCCGAGCTTGACCAGACGGTGATTACGGTTTCGCATGATCTTGACCTGATTGCCGATTATGACCGGGTGCTGGCGTTTGAGGATGGCCGTGTCGTACTTGATGGCAAGCCGTCTGAAGTTCTTCCGAAATATCGGGAGATGATGGCGTGATCGCAGGGCTTTATATCGACGGGCAGTCTGCCCTGCACCGGGCAGCGGCCGGGGCCAAGATCCTTGCCATGGTCGCCCTTGGCACGGGCGTATTCCTGATCCCCGATTGGCCGGTGGTCGGGTTTGTGCTGGCGACTGTTACATTGTTGTATCCCGCATCCGGCTTTGGCCCGCGCATTATGTGGGCGCAGATCAAGCCGATCCTGTGGCTGCTGGTGATCTTTTTTGCCGTTCAGCTTTGGCTGAATGACTGGCAGTCGGGATTGCTGGTCATCACCCGGATTGCCGCAATTGTGATGTTTGCCGCGCTGGTGACCCTGACCACCAAAACGTCCGACCTGCTGGCATCGCTGGAACGTGCCATGCAGCCCTTGCGCCCGATTGGCGTAAACCCGGAAAAGGTCAGTCTGGCAATTTCAATGGTGCTGCGCTTCATCCCGGTGATTGCACAGGTTGCCCATGAAATCCGCGACGCCCAGCGTGCGCGCGGCCTTGACCGGTCCATCATCGCGATGGTGGTGCCGCTGATCATCCGCACGCTCAAGATGGCCGATGACGTCGCCGATGCGATTGATGCGCGCAGTTTTGATTAGGGCTTGGTGCCGCTTTCGATCACTTGATGTCAACAGGAAAAGCCCCGACACGCCTGAGGGGGGAAGTCGGTAGGGCGGCGTGCCGGGGAAGTCGAAGATCGTGGTGCAATCAGCTCAGTCCAAGATGCTTGGCGTGGAAGCGGATATGATCTTCGATAAAGGTCGAGATGAAATAGTAGCTGTGGTCATAGCCATCCTGAATGCGGATGGTGACCGGGTAGTTTGATGTCTTGGCCGCGGCTTCGAGCACTTCGGGCTTAAGCTGCTCGGCCAAAAAGCCATCTGCACCGCCCTGATCGACCAGGGCCGGGGTCTGAACATCGGGCGCACTTGCGGCCTTCATCAGTTCCGAGCTGTCCCAGTCTTTCCAGGCTGATTTGTCATCACCGAGATAATTGCCAAGCGCCTTCTGGCCCCACGGGCAATTAATCGGATTGGAAATCGGTGCAAAGGCGGTGACGGATTTAAACGTGCCCGGATTACGCAGTGCAATCATCAGTGCGCCATGACCGCCCATGGAATGGCCGGAAATCACCGCATCATCATTGACCGGGAAGTGATCCTTGATCAGTGCCGGCAGTTCCCTGGTCACGTAATCATACATGCGGTAATTGCGCGCCCACGGCTCCTGCGTGGCATTGACGTAAAAGCCAGCCCCCTTGCCGAAATCATAGGCTTCGTTCTCGTCATCGGGGACATGATCGCCGCGCGGGCTGGTGTCCGGGGCGACGATGGCGATGCCCAGTTCGGCGGCAATGCGAAATGCACCGGCCTTCTGCATGAAGTTTTCATCCGTGCAGGTCAGGCCCGACAGCCAGTACATGACCGGCACCTTTGCACCATTGCTGGCCTGTGGTGGCAGAAAGATCGCAAAGCGCATGTCGCAGCCAAGGGTGGTTGATGGGTGGGTATATTGCTTTTGCCAGCCGCCAAAGACCTTGTTGCTTGAAGAATTCTCGATACCCATATCGGGGGCCTCCTTCTGATCGGCCACTGCCAGAAAATTTCCGGCAGTGGCGCAATTATTCAAACGTTTATGTATCGATCAGTAATGGATAACCGAACGGATGCTTTCGCCTTCGTGCATCAGGTCGAACGCTTCGTTGATGTCTTCGAGCTTCATGGTGTGGGTAATGAAGTCCGAAAGCTTGAACTCACCGGCAAGGTAACGTTCAACATAATCGGGCAGCTGCGAGCGGCCCTTGACGCCGCCAAACGCCGTGCCGCGCCAGACGCGACCGGTGACCAGCTGGAACGGACGGGTCGAGATTTCCTGACCGGCACCGGCAACACCGATGATGACCGACTCACCCCAACCCTTGTGGCAGCACTCAAGGGCTGAACGCATGACATTGACATTGCCGATGCACTCGAACGACCAGTCAACACCACCGTCGGTCAGCTCGACAATGACGTCCTGAATCGGCTTGTCATAGTCTTTCGGGTTGATGCAATCGGTCGCGCCCAGTTTCTTGGCGAGATCGAATTTCTTTTCGTTCAGATCAATGGCAACGATGCGACCGGCACCAGCCATCTGTGCGCCGATGATCGCCGAAAGACCGATACCGCCAAGGCCAAAGACGGCCACAGAGTCACCCTTTTGCACCTTGGCCGCGTTCACCGTGGCCCCCATGCCGGTGGTGACCCCGCAACCCAGCAGGCAAACTTCTTCAAGCGGGGCGGATTTGTTGATTTTGGCAAGCGAGATTTCCGGAAGCACAGTGTATTCCGAGAAGGTCGAGCACCCCATGTAATGATAGATCGGCTTGCCATTCTGCGAGAAACGCGTGGTGCCGTCCGGCATCAGGCCCTTGCCCTGGGTTTCGCGGATTTTCTGGCACAGGTTGGTTTTGCCCGATTTGCAGAATTTGCACTCGCCGCATTCCGGGGTGTAAAGCGGGATCACGTGATCGCCAACCGCGACACTGGTCACACCTTCGCCGATGGACTCAACGATGCCGCCGCCCTCATGGCCAAGGATCGCCGGGAAGATGCCCTCCGGATCGTCGCCCGACAGGGTGAAGGCATCGGTGTGGCAAACGCCGGTCGCAACGATCTTGACGCGGACTTCGCCAGCTTTCGGCGGGGCGACCTGAACTTCTTCGATCGACAGCGGTTTGCCCGCTTCCCAGGCGATGGCGGCTTTACAGGTAATGGTTTCGGCGGTCATTGCGCGTCTCCGATAGATTAAATGAACTGTAGCCAGTGTATTTATTTCGTCTAGGATGATAATCCGCTATTTTGGTAATTCACTTTTACGCATGTGTAATAATCAAAATGGGGTCGGGCGATGAATGCCTGGGACGGGATCAGCGAATTTATCGCCGTGGCCGAACGGCAGAATTTTACCCATGCCGCCAGGCAGCTTGGCATTTCGGTCGCCCAGGTTAGCCGACAGGTCACAGCGCTTGAAGAAAAGCTCGGTGTGCAGCTTTTTTACCGTACCACCCGCAAGGTCAGCGTGACCGAGGCCGGGCAGATTTACTATCAGCATTGCCGGCAATTGCTCGACGGGCTGGATGAAGCCGAGCGCGCGATTGGCAACCTGACGGAACTGCCGCGCGGCAAGCTGAAACTCACCGCGCCGACGACCTATGGCGAGACGGTGATTGCGCCGCTGGTCAATGATTTCGTCACCCGCTATCCCGATCTGGAAGTGCAATGCCGCTTTACCAACCAGAAGCTTGATCTGGTACTCGAGGGCTACGACATGGCGATCCGTCTGGGCCGACTGGAGGGCACCACGGGCAGTCTGATGACCCAGCAACTTTCAACCAGGCGCCTTTATGCCTGTGCCGCACCCAGCTACATCGCCAAACGTGGCGAGCCCTATTCGCTTTCGGAGCTGCACCACCATAACTGTCTGGTCGGCACGCTTGATTACTGGCGCTTTGAAGAAGATGGCCGCGAACGCACGGTCCGCATTCATGGCTCCATCCACGCCAATAGTGGTCAGGCGCTTCTCGATGCCGCGCGCAAGGGCATCGGCATCGTGCAGTTGCCCGACTATTACGTCGATCCGTGGATTGCCAGCGGCGACCTCGTACCGGTCCTGACCAAATATCAGCCATCCGATGAAGGCATCTGGGCGATCTACCCGACCAACCGACACCTCAGCCCGAAGATACGGATGCTGGTGGAGCATTTGGGACGGTATTTGGGGCAATCATCCTGATTTTTTGTCACAACCGGCTTGCGCCCGCGTCGAACCCTCAATGAATTTCGGTTTGAAGGAGGCGAGCGATGTCAAAGTGTACAGGGTCGAAAGGTGATCTGTGGGAGCTTTATGAAGCAAAGGATGGCTGGCGGTGGCGGCGCACGGCCAGCAACGGCAATATCGTCGGGGCTTCAACGCAAGGTTATTCGAACAAATCCGACTGCATCGCCAATGCCAAGCGCAATGGATGCGATTGCGATCTGAGCTAGGTGCGGAGCGATCTGTGCAAAAAAAAGCCCCGCGGCATGTTGCCTGCGGGGCTTTGGTGTTTTTGGCGTGTGCGTTACTGCGCTGTCCAGCCGCCATCGACCGACAGGTGTGTACCTGTCATTTGGGATGCCGCGTCCGAGCAGAGGTAAAGGGCGGTCTGGCCGATCTGTTCGGGGGAAACGAACTGTTTGGACGGGTGTTTGTCCGACACAAGGCGGGTTGCGGATTCTTCGACCGAGATGTTGTTTTCCTTCGCGCGCGCTTCGATCTGGCGTTCGACAAGTTCGGTGCGTACCCAGCCTGGGCAGATGGCATTGGCCGTGATGCCGGTTTCGGCGGTTTCAAGGGCTGTGACCTTGGTCAGGCCGATCACGCCGTGCTTGGCGGCGACATAGGCCGCCTTCTGGACGGATGCGACAAGGCCATGGGCCGATGCCGTGTTGATGATGCGGCCCCAGTTTTGTTTGCGCATATAGGGCACGGCAAGGCGGGTGGTGTGGAAGACAGACGACAGGTTGATCGCAATTACTGCATCCCACTTTTCGGGCGGGAAATCTTCGACATTGGCGGTGTATTGGATGCCGGCATTGTTGATCAGAATGTCGACGCCGCCGAATTTGGCCTCGGCGTCCTTCATCATTGCTTCGATTTCATCGGGTTTGGACAGGTCGGCCCCGTTATAGTGCGCGGTCACACCATACTCGGTTTCAAGGCTTTTGCGAGTGGCCTCGATTTCATCAGCGTCGCCAAAGCCATTGAGCATCACATCCGCACCAGCGCCTGCCAGTGCCTTGGCCATTGCAAGGCCGATCCCGCTGGTGGAGCCGGTTACGAGTGCGCGTTTACCTGTCAGCATTCTGTCTTCTCCCTGTGAAATGGGCTTTCTGCCCTTTGATTTAGGAAGATCATGCCGCAGTGCAATGTAAGTGGCAAGAAATGCTGTTGTCGGGTGGATGGCTTTTTAGGTGCCAATCCCGTATTTGCGCAGCTTGTTGGCGATAGAGGTGTGCGAAACGCCAAGCCGATCAGCCAGTTTGCGCGAGCTTGGGTAGTCGGGATACAGGCGCGCCAGCATTTCACGTTCGAGCAAATCCATGCCGCTGTTGAAATCGCTTTGTGCAAGGGCGGCGGCGATCAGGTCTGTTTGCTGCGTTGGGGGTGTGGGCGTGTCTTGCGCTGTTTCGGCCGTGTTGGGTGACTGAGGGGCGGCCACGCTTGCCGTGCCGCTGGCAGCATCGGCAAGGTCGCGCGCCCCAAGGGTCTTGCTATCCAGAAGGGCGACGGCGCGAAACAGGGTGTTTTCAAGTTCGCGAACATTGCCCGGCCAGTCATGGGCGCAGAGCCAGTCGAGCCCGTCGCGTGCCAGGCGCGGAGTGCTGCGTTCTGTCTGTTGGGCGGTGCGGTCGATGAAAAAAGCCGCCAGATCGGCAATGTCTTCGACCCGGTCGCGCAAGGGGGGCAGGGTGATGCCAAGAACGTTAAGGCGGAAATACAGATCCTCGCGAAATGTGCCGTCATGGGACATGGCTTCGAGGTCGCGGTTGGTCGCACTGATGATGCGGACATCAACCGTGATTTCATCGGTGCCGCCCACGCGTCGGAAACTGCCATCCTGAAGCACGCGCAAAAGCTTGGCCTGCAGATAGGGTGTCAGTTCGCCGATTTCATCCAAAAACAGGGTGCCACCATCAGCAAGCTCCAAAAGCCCCGGCTTGCCGCCCCGCCGGGCACTGGTAAAGGCCCCGGCGGCATAACCAAACAATTCGCTTTCGGCCAGACCTTCGGGCAGGGCTGCGCAATTAAGGGCCAGGAATGGCTGATCAGCCCGCGCACTGGCACGGTGGCAGGCGCGTGCAAACAGCTCCTTGCCGGTTCCGGTCTCGCCAAGGATCAGGAGTGGCGCATCAATGGCCGCCAGTCGCTCTGCCTGCGATTTGACGCGCAGCATGGCGCGGCTGGTGCCGATAATGTCGTCAAAGCCGGTATGGCTGCGATCCTGAAGGGCTGTGATCACGCGCCCCAGTCGCGCCGGGCGGTGAAAGACCATCACGCCACCCCATGGGGCATCATCGGCACTATCGGATCCGTCATCCACATGGCCAATCGGTTCGACCTGCAAAAGATAGGTTTGCCCGCCCAGAGCAACCTCGCGCTCTGGCAAGTGGAACCCGCCTTGGCGTAAATCTTCAATAGATGGTTCTGCCAAAATGCTGGATATATCCTGATCACGCAGAGGAATTTCAGGGGTTGCGGAAATTGCCTGTGCGGCCGGGTTGGCCTGCGCGATCAGGCCACTGGCATCAACCGCGATCACTGGGTCGCCGAGCGCAGCAAGCGTTGCATGCAATTGCGCGCGGCGGCGTTCGGTTGGCAGTCGGTCAATCTCGGTGATGTCAAAGATGCCGGGAATTTGTTTGAGCGCCTTTGCCAATGCAGGAAACCGTTCCGGGCGAACGGCGGGGATATCGGCATAGATGTGATGGGTGGTGACTTCAAACGCACGGATGTCGAGCCCCTGATCGGTCAGGACATTGATTACGTCGCGCGTAATGCCAAGCCTGTTTTCACCACGAATTTCAAACCGCATATCTGTACCGATAAATTTACACTGTAAGAAAAATTGTACATCCCTAAGCTTCAGGAATCCAGTGTCTTTGTGGTTCCCGGAACTGCTTTCTGCGAGTGTGTAAAATATTATTTACACTTCTAAGTAAGGCGATTCTGCCAAGCCCTTGAAAACAGGTGATTTTCAAATCTGGCACGGTGCTTGCGCTGGTGAGGGCAGAATAAACGCATTTCAAGGAGCCTTCCGATGTCTGCCAATGACAAACATAACAGCGCCAAAACCGGCTTTGCCACCCGTGCGATCCATCACGGTTACGATCCGCAAAGCCACAATGGTGCGCTGAACCAGCCGGTTTACATGTCTTCGACCTTTGCGTTCGAAACGGCCGAGCAGGGCGGGCGGTTCTTTGCCGGCGACGAGCAGGGCTTTATCTATTCCCGTATTGCCAACCCGACACTGGATCTTCTCGAAAAGCGTCTTGCGGTGCTTGAAGGCGGTGAAGCCGCGGTTGCGACCGCATCGGGCATGGGCGCGATTACATCTGTCTTCTGGACCTTTATTGCGCCGGGCGACGAGATCATTGTTGATCGTACGCTGTATGGCTGCACATTTGCCTATTTCCGCCACGGTCTGGAAAAATTTGGCATCAAACATACCCATGTTGATCTGACCGATCCGGCAGAGCTGGAAAAGGCGATTTCGGACAAGACCAAGATTGTCTATTTCGAAACCCCGGCCAACCCGAACATGCGTCTGGTCGATATCGAAGCGGTTTCGGACATCGCGCACAAGCATGGTGCCAAGGTCGTTGTCGATAACACCTATTGCACGCCGTACCTGCAGCGTCCGATTGAACTCGGTGCCGACATCGTTGTCCATTCCGCGACCAAATATCTGGGTGGCCATGGCGATCTGATGGCCGGTGCGGTGATCGGAACGCTTGAGGACATGACGCAGGTGCGCTTGGTGGGGCTTAAGGACATGACCGGTGCGGTGCTTTCCGCGCAGGATGCCAACCTTGTGATGCGTGGCCTTAAAACGCTTGAGCTTCGCATGGAACGCCATTGCGACAATGCCGAAAAGATCGCCGATTTCCTGGCCAAACACCCGAAGGTCGAGAAGGTCTTTTACCCGGGGCTTGAAAGCGACCCGCATCACAAACTGGCCAAAAAACAGATGGACCGGTTTGGTGGCATGATCGCGTTCGAGCTTAAGGGCGGGATTGAGGAAGGCCGTAAACTGATGAACGAGCTTAACATGATTACGCGTGCAGTCAGCCTTGGAGATGCTGAAACCCTGATCCAGCACCCGGCATCCATGACGCATTCAACCTATACCGCTGAAGAACGTGCCGAATATCAGATCACCGATGGGCTGATTCGCCTGTCAGCCGGGCTTGAATGCATCGATGATATTCTGGCTGATCTGTCCAACGCACTAGATGGCGATCAGATGGCGATTGCAGCGGAGTAAGGCGAAGGGCTGCTAATCCAGAAGGCCGTATGTACGCAAAGCTTCGTGCGATCTTGCAGACAGTTGGCTGTTTGGAATTCGCAGGACGTGCAGATCGGACAAGGAAATCTGGTTAAAGGATGGTGCGGTCTGAAAATGAGAACGGATCAGATCAAGCATCATGCCATTTGAATGGGCCCGTTTCAGGCCGGTCTCTATGGCTTCGTGCAGCTCGGGATAATTGGGGCTTACGAAAAAATAGATCGGTAGCGGGTAATAAAGGGCAATACCGGGGTGAATAACGATCCCCGGTGCCTGCTCATGCATCCAGCTCCATTCCCCGGCGATTTGCCAATAGGCCCGCGGGTAAAGATCAAAGCGTTCAGCCGACAGCATGCGATGAAGTGTTTTGTAGCGGCCAAGGATTACATTGAAGCCATTGTTTATCAGGATTTCGCTGTCGGGCCATCCCAGGCCCTGACCCATCGAAAACGTACGGAGGTGGTCAAGCGTTCTGACGCTATCAAGCGCGTCAATTGACTGGGCGCGAAGCATGAAAAGTCGCAAACCGGTTGTGCCAAGATAGATCGGGACATAGGCAGCCAGAAGCTTTTCTTCTCGTTCGTTATTGGCACCAAAGAAGACTGTGTTGATCTGATCGCCAGTCTGCAGCATCGAAATCCGTCGCGCTTCGGTCGGGTAATCCATGCAGACCGGTGTGATCTTGGTGTTCGCGTTGCTCAGGCGGACAGCAAGGCGCAAAAGATCCATATGGTATTCCGAATAATCTTCCCAGCTTACGCGGCCTTTGCAGAATTTGGACGACGTATCCATCGGAACACGGATGTCAGGCAGCGCAGATGTTTTGATTTGATCGGTTTGGGATCGACTGTTTGCAGGCGAAACGTTCGGGGCTGATTGGGCATGGGTGCCTATGGTGCCAAACAGGGCCGAGATGACAAGAACAACAAGCATTCTTGCATATGCCATCGCTGTGTTCCTGCTTGTGATCAAAACCAAACAACGTCCGTTAGAGAAAGCGGGGTGGAAAATGGGAGTTTCGCGTGTTCGCTGTTGCGAGAGACCAACTTTTGGATGGGGCGTACTATATATCGGTATGGTTTATTGCGAAGCAATTACTTTAGCGCATCGTGTCAGAGGTGGAAATACCGTCATCTTGCATAATGCTTCGGTTGGATCGAATCGTGCGAAAACATCACAGGCCGGGCAATTTATCGGACTTTTCAGCCGAAGGGAAATTCGAGGATCTTTGCAGAATCGTCGTAGCAGATTCCAACAATTCGGCAAAAATGCCGAATCTTGTGTGAATTGCAGCGCGGCTATCTTGATTTCCCCATCGCGCGCTTAAAAATCGGCATCACAATACCGGTTTGTCGACCCGCTGCGGCGAACTAAACAAATTAAAACAACCGTCATAACGGAAAACACAAAAGGCCATCAGGAAATGTCAGCACAAGAAACCGTACCGGAAATCGGTGAAATCATCGAAGCAAGCAGCACGGCCGATATCAATGCCAAGGATCTTGAGATGCTTGGCCTGCTTGAAAAGAAAGTGCGCTGGCTTTCAAGCTGGACGATCCATCATGCCAACCATCTGCGGCCCAAGCGTGATGGCATCAAGGTTGGCGGCCATCAGGCCAGTTGTGCGTCAATGACGACCCTGATGACAGCCCTTTATTTCAATGTTCTGCGTCCGCAGGACCGGGTTGCCGTCAAGCCACATGCAAGCCCGGTATTTCACGCGATCAATTACCTGTTTGGCCGTCAGACCAGGGAAAAGCTTGAAAGCTTCCGGTCCTTTGGTGGCGCGCAATCCTATCCGTCGCGCACCAAGGATGGCGATCAGGTTGATTTCTCGACCGGCTCCGTCGGCCTTGGAGCAGCGGTGACGAACTTTGCCGCCCTGACACAGGATTACCTGCGCTACAAGGACATGCTGCCCAAGGATGAAACGCCCGGCCGCATGGTCGCCCTTGTTGGCGATGCCGAACTTGATGAAGGCAACATCTATGAGGCGCTGCTTGATACCTGGAAGCATGACATTCGTAATGTCTGGTGGGTGATCGACTATAACCGCCAAAGCCTTGATGGCATGATTGATGCCCATCTGTTTCGTGTCATCGGCCGGTTCTTCCGCGCGGTTGGCTGGAACGTGATTACCATCAAATATGGCCGCAAGCTGCATGACGCCTTTGCCAAGCCGGGCGGGAAATCGCTTAAGAAGTGGCTGAATGATGTGCCCAACGACATCTATTCGGCCCTGACCTTCCAGGGTGGGGCGGCATGGCGCAAACAGATTACATCGGACATGGAAGGCGACAATGCGCTGGCAAGCCTGCTGGGCGACTATGACGATGATCAGCTTCATGACCTGATGACCAATCTGGGCGGGCATTGCATGGAAGCGGTTCTGAGCGCCTTTGAGTCTGTACCCAATGACAAGCCGACCGTGTTTATTGCCTATACCGTCAAGGGCTATGGCACACCGCTTCAGGGGCACAAGGACAACCATGCGGGGCTGATGAATGTGCCGCAAATGGATGCCTTCAAGCTGCAAAACAAGGTCGCCGACGGGCAGGAATGGGATATCGCGGCTGGCCTTGATATCAGTGCCGATGCCCTTCGCGACTATATCGCCAGCGCACCGTTTAATGATGATGCCCCGCGCAACAAGTCGGCCAAACACATCACCATCCCTGAAATGCCCTATGCACGTGCGGAAACATCCAGCACGCAGGAAGTCTTTGGCAAGATTTTGAACGAACTGGCCAAAATGAAGGACAGCGACCTGTCGGACCGGATCGTTACCACGTCCCCCGATGTGACGGTCTCGACCAACCTTGGCGGGTTTGTGAACCAGCGTGGTCTGTTTGGCCGCGAAGAACTGGCCGATCAGTTCAAGGAACGCAAGGTCCCCTCGGCCCAGAAATGGATCAGGTCGCCGAGCGGCCAACATGTTGAGCTTGGCATTGCCGAAAACAACCTGTTCCTGAACCTGGCTGCATTCGGCCTGTCGCACAGTCTGTTTGGGGAGCGCCTGTTCCCGATTGGCACCCTTTATGATCCGTTCATTGCGCGCGGTCTCGATGCGCTGAACTATGCCTGCTATCAGGATGCGCGTTTTATGGTCGTGGCAACACCAAGCGGCATAACGCTGGCACCGGAAGGCGGAGCGCATCAGTCGATCAGCACGCCAATGATCGGCATGGGCCAGCCCGGGCTGACGAGTTTCGAACCCAGTTTTGGCGATGAACTGGCCGCGATCATGGGCTGGTCATTCGAGCATATGCAGGACCCGGACGGTGGCTCGATCTACCTGCGTTTGTCGACCAAACCGCTGTCGCAGCCGGAACGTGACCTGTCAGATGCCCAAAAATCCGAAATTATTTCGGGTGGCTACTGGCTGCGCCAGCCGGGTGCGGATTGCAAAATGGCGATTGCCTATTGCGGTGCCATGGCACCCGAAGCAATTGCCGCATGGGAAAAGCTGTCTGAAGATCGTCCGGGGCTTGGCCTGCTTGCCGTGACGTCGACAGACCGCCTGTATAACGAATGGCAGGATCTTGAACGTGCCCGCCTTGAAGGCAGGGCGGATGGCAAAATGGCCCATGTCGAAAATCTGCTTAAACCTCTGGCCGATGATGCCCGCCTTGTGACGGTGATTGATGGTCACCCCGCCGCCCTTGCATGGCTTGGCGGTGTGCGTGGTCATGCGGTTGCGCCGCTTGGCGTGAATGCCTTTGGCCAGTGCGGGGACAGCATCGCGCTTTATGATCATTACCAGATCGGAACCGAGGCCATCCTGCGCGCCGCAAAGCGTTGGGATTAATCGTTAATTCCCAAAACATCAGACTTGAAATCAAGGAGGGCAAACTGCCCTCCTTATTTGTATGAGTTTTTGCAAGGCGGGGCAGGATCGGATAGAGCTTTCAGTCAATAAAACACAAAACTGTTTGCCTTGAAGGAACGTCCGACCGATGCAAGAAACCGCCACGCTGACAATCAAAGACGCCGAAAATCTGAGCCTTGCTGTGCTTGAAAATAACGGCTTTGGCAAAGAGCATGCTGGCGCAATCATGCGCAGTGTCGTGGCCGCCCAGATCGATGAATGTCATTCGCACGGGCTTTACCGCCTGATGGGATGTGTGCAGACCGCGCGGAATGGCGGGCTTGATACCCATGCGATGCCAGAAATTATTGATCAGGCGCCGGCCATTACGCGGGTTAATGCGCACAAGGGATGCTCGCTGCTTTCCTTTGAAAAGGCATTGCCGATGTTTGTCGAAAAAACCCGCCATTGCGGTATTTCGGTTCTGGCGATCAATAACTGCTTCCATTTTTCGGCCCTGTGGCCAGAGGTCGAGCAGATTTCTGCCCACGGTCTGGTCGGGATGGCGATGACACCGACCCATGCCTTCGTCGCGCCAGCAGGCGGAACCAGGCCGCTCCTGGGCACCAACCCGATTGCCTTTTCATGGCCACGTCCGGGCAAAACGCCCTACACGTTTGATTTTGCCACCAGCATGATCGCGCGCGGCGAAATCGAACTGCACCGTCGCGCGGGCAAGCCGATTCCCGAAGGCTGGGCGATTGATGAAAACGGTGATCCCACCACCGATCCGACCAAGGCGCTCGAAGGGGCGATGCTGACCTTTGGCGGGCACAAGGGATCAGCACTTTCGACCATGATCGGTTTGATGGCGGGGCCGTTGATCGGTGATGTGCTGGGACATGAAACCCATGCCGCATCCGAAGATGCGCCGGGTAAGCCGCATCATGGGGAAATCATCATTGCCTTTAGTCCGGAAACATTCCTTGGTGCTGATGCGCAAAAGCATCTTGATCACGCCGAAGACTTGTTTGAGGAGATCGTCAAACAGGGCGCGCGCCTGCCATCGCAACGCCGGTTTGAGGCCCGCGAACGCAGTCAGACAAAAGGCGTGACGATTCCCAAGGCCCTGCATGACGAGCTGTTGGCCTTGACGGAGCAGCAATAATACAGGGCGTTATGCCCTGATCGGATTTTATGACCCAGTCTTTTTTCAATGGGTAAGCCGTGATGGGCTTGCAATGTCCCCAATTGTCGTACAACTCACGCAGCATGCATCCAAAAGCGTGATTTGATGCAATGTAAGCTGGAAGGGCGTTCGTCATGGAATATCTGATGTTGCTCGGCGGTTTGGCCGGGCTTTTCTTTGGGGGTGAATCCCTGGTGCGCGGTAGTGTTGGTATCGCCCGCAAGCTTTCCATGTCATCGCTTCTTATTGGTTTGACGGTGGTTGGTTTCGGGACATCGACGCCGGAGCTTCTTGTGTCATTGGATGCTGCTTTGCGTGGTGTACCCGATATCGCACTTGGCAATGTGATCGGGTCCAATATTGCGAACATCTTGCTGATTGTTGGTGTCTCGGCGGTGGTTTGGCCCATTGCGGTATCTGGCGGCACGCTTGGTCGCGATACCGCTGTGATGCTTGGTGCTGCTGTCGTGCTGGTGCCGTTCTTTGCGCTTGGTGACCTTGGCCGTGTCGCCGGCGGGTTTATGTTTGCGGCATTGATTGGTTATCTGGTGTTTGCCTATCGCCAGTCGCGTTCGGAACCTGCGTCATCGACGGATCTGCCCGAAGCGGTTTCAAATGTCTGGCTGTCAATTGTCTGGGTTGTCGCGGGGCTGGCCATGCTGATGGTTGGCGCCCATTACCTCGTGGACGGGGCGGTGACAATCGCGCGCACATTTGGTGTGTCCGAAGCCTTTATCGGGCTTACGATTGTTGCGGTTGGTACGTCCTTGCCGGAACTTGCGACATCGCTGATCGCTGCATTGAAGAAGCAATCCGAAATCGCGATTGGCAATATTATTGGTTCGAACATTTTCAACATCCTGGGGATTCTTGGCCTGACGGCGGTTGTATCCCCGATTCCGGTCGCGGACCGGTTCCTGATGTTTGATCTGCCGGTGATGATTGCGGTTTCGATTGGCCTGACGCTGATGCTTCGCCGTCCGCAGATTGGCCGGATACCCGGCATCATCATGCTGGTACTGTATGCGGGTTACGTTTGGGCGGCACAGTAGAGAGACTTCTATCCGTCGCAGGCGACTGCTAGCTGTTTGGGCCGGGCAAAGATTATAAGATGGCGGTTACTTGCTGCGGCGAGGGAAAAGCTGTCTGAAGATCATCCGGGGCTTGGTCTGCTGGCTGTGACTTCGACCGATCGCCTCTATAACAAATAGCAGGATCTTGAGCGCGCCCGCCTTGAAGGCAAGGTAGATGGTAAAACGGCCCATGTCGAAAAACTGCTTAAACCGCTGGCATCTGTTGCCCGCGTTGTCACGGTGATTGATGGTCATCCGGCAGAGCTTGCGTGGCTTGGCGTTAACGCCTTTGGCCAGTGCGGCGATAGCATCGTCCTGATCGCTAGCAGATCGGCACCGACGCCATCCTGCCTGCTGCGAAGCGCTGGGATTGACCTGTTGGTTGCTATCTAAAGTGATCGGTACTCTAAGCTATGAACAGGGCGAGGGTAACTTGTCCTCTCCTTTTGTTTTACTGTGTTTGCTGACTGGATCTGGCATTCAAAGATAGTGGCTGATGCAGGCTTGATTTAAGCCTGCATACATGCGGCGTTGAGTTGAGCTAGAGATTGATAGGATTTAGACGGGTAGGCGGCGCGTTGCCTCAATTATCTTCCTTCTTAAACATAATATTGAAATAGCTCTCCCAAACTGTTCTTTGCATGTCTGTGAGGGTTTCGTGTGTCGCTAAGTCAGAACGTATACGTTTCCGTTCTTCATAAATATTGAGAATTAAGGCTTGTGACATTTCAACGAATTTGTCCTTCAACCGTTTGCTCATATCTGACTTGGGGCCGGAAAGCAGGGCGCCTTGTTGCCAAAAAGTTGGAAAGTCGCCGGTTCGTAGTTCCATATCCCCTAGTGTAGTTCTTTCGACTGAGAGAGTTGATACGAGCATGCTGATGTACACCGCACAAGAATAGTTGCTTGTTTCATATCCGACACCATGAAGGGTAACATATGCGAACGTGCCATTTTGCTCTTCGGAGAAGGCCAAGTTGCTCCGCTGGAGCTCTAACTTTATTGCGTTCTTGGTAGCTTCTACCGATTTCCAGCATCCGCCAGAAATCTCATCGATGACCTCGAGTTTTATTGGTCGGTTCTCACCAATTTGGAACCACGCCAAATTAGCTAACATACCGGTAATATCCGTGTCTTCTGATGCCGATACACTGAATGATGACAGACTGGCTGTCATCCACACGAGTATTGGGAGCGCTACTCTAAAGAACATAACAGCCTCACAGTAGTATTTTGCATATGTAATAATGCCTCTGTGATTTTGGCTTGTTCAACTACAAATTTCTTTCAGAAAAACGCCTGCTTTATGCCATCGATGATGAACTGAACCGCAAGGGCGGCCAGGATCATGCCAAGCAGGCGTGATACCACTGTGGCAACCGTCGGGCTGAGGCGTTTGGCAACAACGTTTGCCAGCAGGAAGAAGACAAAGGCGATCACCATCACCACGGCGACAACGCCGATGACGCTGGCCTGCATGGCGATGTTGTCTTCGAACTTGCCCATCAGGAGCATCACGGACGCAATCGCACCGGGGCCTGACAGGAACGGGATCGACATCGGGAAGATGGAGATATCATCGGCCTCGTCATCGGGGATCGTGACATCACCGTTTGATGTGGCCGCGCTGGCTTTGGTTTTTGTCTTTGGTTTTTCTGTCTCGTGGTCTTCTTCTAGTTCCTGATGGACCTGTTCAGCGCGCTCATTGCGTTTCTGGCTGCGCTTTTCAAACAGCATTTCAAGCGCGATCAAAAACAGCAACGTGCCCCCGGCAATGCGGAAGGCGGGCATGTGAATGCCAAACACACCAAGCAATCCTTCGCCGATCAGGGCAAATGCCGCAAGAATGAAGAAGCTGGTCAAGCACGCACGGATCGCCATGCGCCGGCGGTGCGCAGCACTGGTGCCTTGGGTCAGGACGATGAAGACCGGTACCAGACCCAACGGGTCGATAATCACAAACAACGTGACAAAGACCGGGATCAGATCATTGAGCATATTTAGGGTCCGGACCTATTAATTTGGTTTGAATGGTCGCGCAGCTTTGTGCGGATACGCGGAGCGAAACCGCCGGAAGATATTTATCTTTCAAGGTTTTGCGACAAAGTAGACCGTGCAAAGCTGCGCGATCCTAAGGACAGAGTTTATATTTGCGAACTCCCGTGTCAAACCCCTTGCGCGGGATGCCGACCCGCTCGGCGGGATTTTCCTTGGATTTCACAAATATAAGCTCTGCCATTCAAATCAAATTAATAGGTCCGGACCCTGAGCTTGGCATCGGTTCTTCCTGCTTTCGGCGACTGCGAGATGGATGCGTATATTGCGTCTATCTTGGCAGGTAAATGGCTAAATGGGCAGTTCTTTTGCCGTTTTAGGCAAGGCTGCCCTTATCGGCGCCTGCCGCGATTGCGCCCGTAACGCCCGGCATTTTCAGGCCAGTCGACATAATCAACCGGTTTCTTGCGCACCCATTTCACAAACTTGATGATATCGGGATGGGCAAGCAGCTTGTCAGGGCTGCTAAAGTCGCGTGCAAGGGTGGCTTCATCAAACAGGCGGTGGATCATGCGATGGCAAACGCGATGGAGCCATTCGGTTTCAGTGCCGCCCTGTGATTTCGGATGCCAGTGATGGCGATCGACACTGGGACCTGCGACCATCACACGTCCGCAAATCGCGCACTTTCCAAGTTCAGGACTATCTGAATTTCCCGGTATTGCCATGGTCGATTATTGTGGCGGCATCCGCCGGTTTTCAAAGAATTTTTGCCATGTGCCGGGCTTGAGCGCACGCAAAGCCTTGATCCGTGCACCAACCGATGGATGGGTATCAAGCAAGCTGGGCGGCTGGGTGCTGCGGTAGGGCACAAGACCCAGACGTTTGCGATTGATCTGATCAATATGCAAAAGCGCATCAATCATGTCTTCCGGGCCATTGAGCAAATCACTTGCTCCGTGATCGGCGGCGAATTCGCGGTCGCGGATGACAGCACGCTGAAACAGGAAGCTGATGGTCGGCACCGCACCAAACAGGACAATCATCCAGGCGGGTGGATTGAAATCACCAAAGATAAAGATCGCCAGACCAAACAGTGCAATCGTCCATGTTGCGCGATACAGCACATCGGTAATCAGCAAGATACGGGTATCGCCATGCCATGCATGGGCGACTTCGTGGGCAAGAATGGCGCGCATTTGACGTGGCGACAGGCCATGAACCGCATCGCTTGAAATGGCGATGGTGGTGTTGTCATTGGTGCCGGTTGTGATGGCATTCACCCCCTTGCCCGGCAACAGGAACAGTTTTGGTTTGTGGCCAAGTTCTGCGCGTTCGGAAAGCAGGCGGCTCATTTCATGGATCGCGTGATAGTCTTCACCGGAAAGCGGACTGGCGCGCAGCATTTTCATCAGCACCTCAGGCGAGATCATCGGCGAAAGTGCCAGCATCAGGGCAACCGCAATGCCAGCGGAAATCATCATTGATACCCCGCCCAGCATCCATGCGCAGGCGGCAAGCACACCGATCATGCAGGCCATCAGGCCCCCCGCATGCGAAGCTCCGCCCGGTTGAATGGCGAGAAATCGTTGAATGAAGCCCGGAATCTGCGGGGTGTTTTCAGCCATAAAGTGTTTGCCTGTCGGGGTTTGGTGTGTGGGTCTTGTTCAAAGATAGGGATGATGAACAGACATTCGCAAACGCAACCTTCGTTGCGATGTGAAAAGTCTATATCAAACAACCTGTTAACGACATTGATTCAGAACAGATTGCATCGCACAGGAAGCGGTCAGGATTCGATGCCCGGTTTTGGGTCAGGTTCTGGGCCTGATTTATGACAGAATTGCACGATCTGATTGCGCGGTAAGGCAATGAAATAAAGGGTTTTGCGGCGAAATCTTAACACATCCTTATATATTCGACTAGAATAGTGGGAGTATGCCATTGGCTAGGTTGCCCGTTGTAGCTTCGTTGCGCGGGTGGTTTGTCATGCGTGATTGGCAATTGGTCAACGGCACCAAATATAAGGGTTCTGCCCGATTTTTCGGGCAGTTGTAGCGGAAGGAAAGAATGGGCCTGTTGGATAGAATCCGGCCAACCCGCAAGACGGATGCGGGACGCGAGGGGGATCGTACCCCGCTGGAACGCTTGTTCTGGCGGTCGATTGCGCTTGTCGGCGGATTCTCGATGGTGATCAACCTGCTTAACATGGTGATCCCGATCTATTCCATGCAGGTATTTGACCGTGTTCTTTCCAGCCGGTCGGTGGATACGCTCGCCCTTCTCACGCTTGGTATCGGTCTTGTTCTGGTCTTCATTGCATCGATGGAGCAACTTCGGTCACGGGTTTTGATCCGGGTTGGGACCGCGCTTGATCTGCGACTGGGTGGGGAGCTGTTTGCCCATGTCGTCCAGCAATCCGCACGCGGCAGTCAGATGCGTCAGCGACCTTTGCGCGATTTGTATGGCTTGCGCGGTTTTCTGACGGGCAGTGGTCCGTTTGCCCTGATCGATTTCATGTGGGCCCCGGTCTATATCGGGGTGGTGTTCATTTTCGATACCCGCCTTGGCATGGTGGCATGCGGCGGGGCGTTGCTTTTGATCGTCATTGCGATTGCCAACGAGGCAGCCGCGAAAATCTCTGTCGACCGGTCCGAAGAAAGCCAGAACCGCGGCATTGCGCAGGAAGAAACCTATGTCCGCAATGCCGAGGCGATGGAAGCCATGGGCATGACCCAGTCTGCCCGCCAACGCTGGCAGGCGGATCAGTCGGATTCGCTTTATTGGGAAGGACAGGCCAGCCGTCGGGTTGGGACATCGACCACGTTATCGCATTTTGTCCGGCTTGCCATGCAGGTCTGTTTTATCGGTGTCGGGGCCTATCTGGTTCTGTCTGAAAGCATCACGATTGGTATCATGGTGGCATCCATGATCCTTGGCATGCGCGGACTTGCCCCGTTTGACGGTGCGGTGACGGCATGGCGCAGCTGGAACGCTGCGCGCAGTTCGTTTGAGCGCCTTAACAAGATCCTGCTTGAAAAACGCCAGACGGTCCCGGCACCCATGCCGCGCGGTCGTGGCATGGCGGTGAGTGTCGACCGGCTTGTCTTTGCGCCGCCCAATAGCCGCAATGTGCTGTTCAAGGGCTTCTCGTTTAAGGCCGGGCCGGGGCAGATTATTGCAATTGCCGGGTTTAACGGGGTCGGCAAGACCGCCCTTTTGAAGCTGCTCATGGGCATCTGGTTGCCCGGTTCCGGGTCGGTGAAACTTGATGATGTCGAAGCGTCACGGGTGGATCGTGCCGAAATGGGCGCGCAGATCGGGTATCTGGCGCAAAACCCCTTCCTGTTCCCGGGCACGATTGCCGAAAATATTGCACGTCTTGGCAATGCGGAAATGCGCGACATCATTCAGGCCGCTGAACTGGCTGGTGCACATCAGTTCATCCTTGATCTGCCAGATGGTTATGACACGCGGGTAGATCGTGGTGGGCGCAATTTGTCGGGTGGGCAGCGCCAATTGATTGCCTTGGCGGCCGCGCTGTTTTCGCGCCCGCGCTTGTTGCTGCTTGATGAACCGACAACTGCCCTTGATGACAGCGGTGTTGCTCATATCAGCGAATTGATCGAAGTGCTGCGGCGCAATGGCATCACGACGTTTATCGTCAGTCACGAGCGAGGCATTCTTGCACGCGCAGATGCCATCCTTGCCCTTGCCGATGGACAGATTCAGGTGGTTCCGGTCAAGGGCGGCAGTAAACCGGCAGTGACAAAACCTGCGCCCGAGAATGACGAAATCGCCCGTGGTTTGCCACCGGCAGCGCGTTCGACCGAGGCCGCACCGGATAGCCCGCCATCTGATGGCCAAATGCGCATCACGCCCAAACGGATCGAGGTTCCCAATCCCGATGCACCGCGTCCGATCGTTGAAAAAAACAGCGCACCAAACAGTCATCCGGCCACGGCCATGAGCGCGCCAGAGGCAGATACTTCGCCTGAGCCAGAAATTGAAGAGCTGCCCGAGATTGCCGATTTCGGTTCGACTGGCGAAACCGGTTCGGGTCGGGCCCAGGCCGCCAAGCAGGCAGCGGGGATCGCAAAAGCAGAAATGAAGCCGCAACCGACCCCGGGTGGCACGATGATGACAATGCGCCCGGTCAGCAAAAAGGCGGATGCGACCAAGGGTTCTGCGCGCAAGGATCCAGCAGCACGGCCGTCACGTGAAGCGCGTCCGGCAAGTGCCGCGGATCTTGCATCCAAACGCCCGGCAACAAAGCCAAAAGCACAGCCTGAACGCAGCGCGCAACCCGCCCGCAAACCCGCAGCACAACGCAAAATGAGCGAGGCCGAAGCAATTGCCAAGGCCCGCGAGGAGGCCGCCATGCGCATGCGCAAGGTGCGTGAGGATGCCGAACGTGCTGCGGCCGCGCGTGCGCCGCGCCGCAGGCCATCTGAAGCAACCGAACGTCCGGCAGAACGTGAACCGGCCCGCGCGCAAACGGCCCGTCGTGGACGCCCGCAATTGCGTGTGGTTGAAGGATCGGCCGAGCGCCGACAAGGTGGTGCCTGATGTCTGGTGGTGTGCAACTTCCAAACGCGCGCGAGCTTAGCACCGATGTCAAACCGTTGGTGCGGATCGGCTTTCTAATCCTGTTTTTGGGATTTGGTTCGGTCTTGCTATGGGCAGGAACGGCCGAGGTTAATTCGGCCGCAACGGCCAGTGGAGTTGTCGCGCCATTTTCCGGACGCCAAAGTGTCCAGCACCTCGAAGGCGGCATCATTCGTGAAATTCTGGTGCGCAACGGCACACGGGTTAAGGCCGGTGAGGTTCTGGTGCGCCTTGATGATACCCGGTCGCGCGCCAGCTATGATCTGCTCAACAACCGCTATCTCAATGCGCTGGCGACCCAGACGCGCCTGGTTGCTGAACGCGCGCAGGATGATTATCTGACCTTCCCGCCGCCGCTTGAAGACCCGCGCTATTTCTCGATCACCGATGCGCAGCGGACCTTGTTTGAAAGCCGTCGGAACGCATTTCAGGGTGAGCTTGAGTTGTATGACGAGCGCATCAAGGAATTGCGCCGCGAGATTGTCGGCACGCGTGAACAAAAGATCGCCGCCGAACAGCAGGTCGGGATCGTCAAGGAAGAGCTTGCCATGGTCAAGCCGATGGTGGAGCTCGGCTATGCCAGGCGCACCCGGTTGCTGCAGCTTGAAAGCCGTTTGGTCGAAACCCTTGGCAATATCGGGCGGTTTTCTGCTGATATTGCGCGGATCGAACAACAGATCCAGCAGGTCAAGGCCAGCCAGTCGCAGTTGATGCGTGATCATTTGCAGTCGATCAACACTGAACTGCGGGATGTCCAAAGCGAGATTTCCGATCTGAATGAACGCCTGCGTTCGGCCGAGGATATTCTGGTGCGATCCGACATCAAGGCACCGCGCAATGGTACGGTGACCAATATGCAATTTACCACGGTCGGTGGTGTCATTCCGCCCGGTGCCCAGGTGCTTGAAATCGTGCCAGCCGATGATCGTCTTGTGATCGAAGCCCGCGTGTCCCCAAACGACATCGACGTCGTTTCGGCCGGGCTTCCGGTTAACATCCGCGTGACGTCGTTCAGCCAGCGCTGGTTTGCACCGGTCAAGGGAACGGTCACTGACGTTTCGCCTGACCGTCTGACCGACGCCGAGGGCCGGTCCTATTTCCAGGCGATGGTTGAGATTGATGCGGAAAGTCTGGCAGAGCACGAAGGCATGATTCTCTCGCCCGGTATGCCCGCGCAGCTGGAAATCGTAACCGGGGCCAGAACGATTCTGGCGTACCTGTTTTCACCGATCACCACCAGCTTTGATCGCGCATTCCGCGAACAGTGATTATCTAAAGAACGTATAGGTCATATCAGGCTGCTCTATACAACCTGACAGATTCTGACAGGTCGGGCTTTCCCCTTCCAAAACGCCGGAAAACATGAGAAAAGCGCATTAATCACGCCAGAACGAGTCATTTACTATTGATGATTCGTAGAAATCTAATTTATACTACGGTATAAATTGATTCTGGGGTGGATGTCCGCCGCAGTTACGGTAAAAACAATTCCCATGTAGGGAGTACGCGCTTTGGTCTCGCCCGCCAACCAAGACGATGGTGTTGGAGTAACCGACACCGACATTGATCAGGTACTTGATGACCGCTCGGAAGGGGATTCTGACGCGGTCAAAAATGATTCTGGGTCTGGCTCTTCGGGCGAAGGCAATCCGCAATCCGCAGCAACGCAGGTCTTCACCAACATTCAGAATGTCATCGGCAGTGCTTACGACGATGTTCTGGTGGGCGATGGTGGCGACAACACCCTGGTTGGCGGCGAAGGCGACGACATTCTCGAATCGGGCGAGGGTGAGGATGTTGTTACCGGCGGTGATGGGCGCGATACTTTTGTGCTCAAAAGCGGGTTTGAGCAAACCACGATTACCGATTTCAACGTTAACGAAGACGAATTGGCGCTGAGCGATCTTGGCGTTGATAGTGTCAGCGAGCTGATGGCGCTGGTCGACGAGGATGCGGCGGGCAACGCGTTCATCGTCTTTTCAACCGGCGACAAGGTCGTTTTCGAAGGCGTTTCGAAGGCAGAGCTTGCCAATGTAACGCTGGTTGACGTTCCGCAAATCAACGAAGTGTCTGTCGCGTCCGAGGGCGGGGATTCGTCTTCGGCTGCGGGTGAAGCCAATGTCATCGAAGGCGGCGAAGGTGATGACACCATCGTTGGTTCTGATGGTGATGATGTCATTTCATCGGGCGGCGGAACGGACAACATTGATGGCGGTGCGGGTGAAGATACCCTGTCATTCGATGGGGCTTCAGATGGCGTGCGCGCTGATATTTCGCAGGGATCCTCGACGGATGCCACTGGCGCAAATCGTACTTCCTTTGAAAATATTGAAAACCTGCGCGGCACATCAGGCAATGATGTTCTGACCGGCGACTCGGGCGACAACAGCCTTTCTGGCGGCGACGGTGATGATACCTTTGCTGTCAGTGACGGATCGGACGTTATTGACGGTGGTGCTGGCGAAAACACCCTTGATTACAGCGGGTCTGATCAGGGTGTTGAAGTCAATCTCGACTCCGGTGCCGGTCGCACCAGTAGTGCCGAGGATGCATCTGCGCAAAGTGATTCCGGTTCGACAACTGATGACTCTGCAGGCAGCGACACGACAGGTGATTCTGGCGCGGCCGAAACGGAAACCGGCACGACGGATTCTGATGCGACGACCGGTGAAACGTCGGGGACCGACACTACGGGTGCCTCGGACAGCGAAACTAGCGGTCAAACAGACAGCAGCAGTGGCAGCGACGCAACGGGTTCCGGTGAAACCACTTCCGGTGATTCTGGAACCGACAGCGGCTCAACAGGCTCATCTGAAACTGCGGAAGATAGCGCCGCAGGTGACACCACTTCTGGTGGCGCGGACGACACCACCAACAGCGGCGACACCGGCGATGCTGGCTCTGAGACCGAAACTGGCACCGGCACCGGCACGGGATCCGGTGATGCAACCGGGACCGATGAGACCAGTGGGCAGACAGATGGTTCGGATGGTGAAACCACCGGTGCGTCGAACGGTACGGACAGCACCAGCGATGAAACTGCATCCGGATCGGAATCCACCGGTGAATCCGGTTCTGACGCCACTTCTGGCGGTGAAGAAACATCAGGAACCGAGGGTGGTGGCACCGTAACCGGTTCTGAGACCGAAACCGATACGGGTGCGGAAAGCGGATCGGAATCGACTTCCGGAAGCGAAACCACCGGCGGTGATGCTACTGGTGGCGAGACCACGGGCGGCAGCGGTTCTGACAGCACGTCGGGTGCCAGCGGTGAAGATACCCTTGGTACAGGTGATCCGGCTTCCGACACATCCGGTGGCGATGCTGAGGCCGGCGGAACAGATACTGGCAGCACCGACACCAGTGAAACCGACGGCGAAGCCTCCGGGCAGCCGGTAGACAGTACGTCTGGTGACGAGACGACCGCTGGTGAAACTTCCGGTGCGGGCGGTACAGGCACTTCTGGTGCGGAAACTGGCGGTGAAGAGACGTCTTCGGGCGACACGGCCTCGGGTGAAAGCGGCGCAGAAACCACCGGTGAAGCAGGTGGTACAGAAACCCAGACGGGTGAAACCAGCCAGACCGAAGAAGAAAACACGACGTCCGGTGCCCAGGCTGGTGCCGGGACCGGTTCGGATACGACCACGTCTTCGGAAAGTGAACAGACGACTGGCGAAGCCACTGATGAAACGACCGCGGAAACCGGTGGTGACACATCCGGTGAAGGGTCGACAGATTCCGGTTCGCAAACCACCGATTCTGGTAGTGAAACAACATCCGGCTCTGATGCCGGCAGCGCGGACGCCTCCGGCGAAGACGCCACGGCTGACAGCGAAACCGATGCGGGTGCAGAAGCTGGCGCCTCTGCTGGTGAAACGACCGGGGATTCTTCCGGCGAAACCACCGCAGGCGATGACGCGACGGATTCGAACGCGACCGGCGAAGGCGATGCTGAAACCGGGTCTGGCGTAACCGATGCCGATGATGGTGACGCAACTGCGTACGACAATACCCCGACTGCCGGTGCCGATGTGGTGCAGGGCGGCGATGACGCTGACGTTCTGGGTGGTGGTGCAGGTGATGACACCCTTCAGGGCAATGGCGGCGATGACACGCTGGAAGGCAACTTTGGCAACGATCTGTTGCAGGGTGGTGCCGGTAATGACGTTCTGCGTGGTGAAAACGGTCAGGATATCCTGCAGGGCGGTGACGGCAGCGACAGCCTGTTTGGCGGCGCCGATGATGACGTTTTGCAGGGCGGTGCCGACGACGATCTTCTGGTTGGCGGTGACGGCAATGACGTCATGGCTGGCGGATCGGGTGACGATTTCATGCGTGGTGGTCAGGGTGATGACCACATTCAGGGCGGTAGCGGCATTGATACTGCCAGCTATAGCGACGCAGAAAGCGGTGTTACGGTCGACCTGTCCAATGAAACTGCGACAGGTGGTGCTGGTAACGACGTCGTCCAGATGGTCGAAAACGTTATCGGCTCCGACTATGACGATTATATTACCGGCGATGATGCCGATAACGTTCTTGAAGGTGGGGCTGGCATTGACACCCTGACCGGTGGTGCGGGCGATGACACCCTGACCGGTGGCGCGGGCGATGATGATTTCGAGCTGACCGAGAATTTCGGCAACGATACGATTACCGATTTTACCGGTTCAGAAGACATTGTTGATCTGTCGAAGCTTGGCATTCAGGACTTTGCAACCCTGCAAACCATGATGTCCGATGACGGTAACGGCAATACTGTTATCGATTTCGGTGACCAAGGCACCCTGACCCTTGAAGGTGTTAGCAGCGATAGCTTGACGGCGGATGATTTCCGTGGTTTTGGCCGCATCTTTGAAAGCGAAGATGACGATGTCGGTACCGGGACTTCCGGCAACGACGCAGTTTATGGCTATGGCGGCAACGACACCCTTGATGGTGGCGATGGCGATGACGTTGTTTCGGGTGGCTATGGCGACGATACGGTTTCCGGCGGTGCTGGTAACGATACCCTGCGCGGTCAGGAAGGCATTGATACGGTTGATTATTCCGGCGCCAATGGCGGTGTTCAGGTCGATCTTGAAGCCGGAACAGCGACGGGCGCCGATGGCGACGATGTGCTTGATCGCATCGAAAATGCGACGGGTTCGGGCTATGACGACGAACTTTACGGCGACGATGGCGTCAATGTCCTGAGTGGCGGCGCCGGAGATGACACGCTTGTCGGGCGCGGTGGGAATGACACCCTTGATGGCGGTGCCGGCGATGACCTGTTCCTCGGTGAAGATGGCAATGACACAATCATCGGCGGCGAAGGCAGTGACACCCTTGATCTGAGTGCGCGCGAGACAGCACAGGATGTCAATCTTGCCAGCGGAACGGCCCGTGATGCAGAGATCGGCGAAAACGACAGTCTAGACAGCATCGAGAACGTCGTTACCGGCGCCGGCAACGATACTGTTGTTGGCTCCGATGGTGAGAATACCATTTCAACCGGTGCGGGCGATGATGTCGTTCGTGGCATTGGCTCTGGCGATACCGTTGATGGTGGCGAGGGCAATGACACGGTCGGATTTGGCAACGAAACCGGCCTGAATGTCGATCTGCAGGATGGCGCTGCCACCATGGATTCCGGCACGACCCGGATTTCCAACTTTGAAAATGTGGTTGGCACAACGAACAGCGATGTCATTGCTGGTGACGATGGTGCCAATACGCTGTCTGGCATGGGTGGTGACGATACCATTTCCGGCGGTGGCGGCGATGATGTTCTGTCGGGTGGTGACGGTAACGATACGGTTGATTACACCGATGTTGATGGCGGCGTTACGGTTGACCTTGCCGGGGGCACGGCGACCGGCGATGGCAATGATACGATTTCCGGCTTTGAAAACGTTGTTACGGGTTCTGGCGACGATGTCGTTTATACAAACGATGACGTTAACATCGTGGATACCGGCGCAGGTGATGACACTGTTTATGGTAGTGCAGGTGACGATACCCTGGTCGGCGGTGATGGCAACGATACGCTAAGTTACAATTCCGATGCAGATGGCCTCGGTGCAGGTGTTACCGTCGACCTTGAGGCAGGTACCGTCAGCGGCAATAACTTTACCGATACGATTTCCGGCTTCGAGCAGGTCGAGGGAACCGCAACTGACGACATCATGCTGGGCAGCAGTAGTGATGACGTCTTCATGGGTGGTGACGGCAATGACACTATTGATGGTCGTGCCGGGGACGACACGCTGAGTGGTGGATCAGGGGCCGATACCTTTGTTGTCACGCCCGAGAGCGGCAATGATCTTGTAACCGATTTCAACCCGATCAATGACATCATTGATATTCAGGGTATTGACGGGCTTGAGCTGTTCTCTGATATCGCTGATTTTATTGGTGAAGATGCAGCAGGTAATGCGACGATCACGGTTGGTGATGCGGTCATTACCCTTGAAAATGTTGATCCCGATAGCCTGACCTATGCCAACTTCAAAGGTATTCGTTCGCTCGAAGGTACCGAAGACAAGGACATCCTTACCGGCACAGACCGCAGCGACGTGATCACGGCGAAAGGCGGTGATGACAAGGTTTCAGGTGGCGCAGGCAACGATACGATTGATGGCGGCGATGGTAATGACGTCATTACGGGTGGCACAGGCGCCGATACCATCACTGGCGGTGCCGGTGATGACAATATCAGCGGTGGTGACGGTAGTGATGACCTTGATGGCGGCGATGGTAACGATACGCTGAACTATCAGGGAACCACGGGCGGTGTTGACGTGGATCTTGAATCCGGTCAGGCAGACGCCGCAAATGGCACCGACACGATTGCGAACTTTGAAAACGTTATCGGCTCGTCCTATGACGATACTCTGACCGGTGATGACAATGCCAATACCCTTAACGGTGGCGTTGGCAATGATGTTCTTGATGGCCGTGGCGGCGATGATGTGCTCAAGGGTGGCGCGGGTGAAGATACCCTGGCCGGTGGCGCAGGAGACGATACGTTCGACGGTGGTATCGGCTCAGATACTGTTACATACCAAGACGCATCAGGTGGTGTAACCGTTGACCTTTCATCTGGCACGGCATCAGGTGCGGACGGCAACGACACGCTGGAATCTATCGAAAACGTTGTTGGCTCCGACCATGATGATGTCCTGACCGGGTCCTCGTCAGACAACACCATCGAAGGTGGTGCAGGTGACGATACCATTGATGCTGGCGCAGGTCAGGATCTGGTGTCGGGTGGCGAAGGTGCGGATACCTTTGTCTTTAGCACCCTCACCGATGCCACCGTGATCACGGATTTCGATCCTTCGGAAGACAAGATTGATCTTGTCGGCTTCAATATTCCGAACTTTGAAGCTCTCAAGACAATGCTCAGCACCGATGATGATGGCAATGCGGTCATCACCATCAATGACAACACCATGACGCTGAATGGTGTCTCTCCTGATGACCTGACCGCAGACAACTTCGTTGATCTTGAGTCCCTAGGTGCGACAGAGGACGACGATACACTGCAGGGATCGTCGTCAGCGGAGATCATTGATGGTCTTGCCGGTAACGACATCATTCACGGCGGTGCAGGCGACGACACCATTTCGGGTAACGATGGTGATGACACCATTACCGGCGGTGTTGGCCACGATGTTATCGACGGCGGTGCAGGTGAAGATACTGTTGATTATACCACGGGCAGTGGGATCACGGTCGACCTCGAAGCCGGTACAGGTGGTGTCGGCGGTGAAGACACCCTTATTGACATCGAAAATGTCGTCGGTTCCAACCAGGATGATGTAATCGCGGGCGACAGTGGTGCCAATACGCTGCTTGGCGGCGGTGGGAATGACACGATCGCAGGCGGTGCCGGTGATGACGCGATCCTTGGCGGTGCCGGCGACGATACGCTGACCGGTGGGTCGGGTAACGATGCACTCGTCGGCGGTGACGGCACCGATACGGCTGACTACAGCGATGCAGATGGTTCGGTAAACGTTGATCTTGGTCAGGGCACAGCAAGTGGTGCTGCCGGCAATGATACTCTTGAGAGCATCGAAAGTGTTCAGGGGTCTGATCACGACGACACCCTGACTGGTGATGATGCCGATAACACCCTTTCCGGGGGTGCTGGCGACGACATCCTTGATGGCGGTGCCGGCGACGACCTTCTGGTCGGTGGTGCTGGTAATGACACCATTGAGGGCGGGGCAGGCAGTGACACTGTCAGCTATGAGGGTGAAGGTGCTGTTTCCATTGATCTTTCCGAAGGAACGGCAACCGGTGCAGATGGCATCGATAGCATCACTGGCGTTGAAAACGTTATTGGTTCCGAAGAGGCCGATACCATTACCGGTGATGATGGCGACAACGTCATCAATGCAGGTGCCGGTTCGGATAACATTACCGGCGGTGCAGGCGACGATACCCTGACCGGTGGAACCGGTGCGGATGTCTTTGTTGTCGGGCCGGATGACGGTGCTGACACCATAACCGACTTTGCTGTTGGTGAAGACCAGATTGATATCAGTGCCCTTGGTGTTGATACCTATGGCGAACTGTATGAAATGATGTCCGACAACGAAAATGGTGACCTCGTCATCGATTTCGGTGAAGGCACATCAATGGTTCTCGAGGGTGTCAGCAAGGATGACATTACTGCTGACAACTTCATTGGGGTTCGCGACATTGTCGGGACGTCAGGTGATGACATCATGTCGGGTACCGACGGTCAGGACACCATGTCGGGCCTGGATGGCAACGACACGATCGATGGTCTTGAAGGCAATGACAGCATCTTTGGTGGTGCTGGTGACGACACGCTGATCGGGGGCGAAGGCAATGATACCCTTGATGGCGGCGAAGGTGTCGATACAGTCGATTATTCCGATGAGACTGGCGACATCAGGGTCAATCTTGAAACAGGCACGGCAAACACTGAAAGTGGTACTGACCGCATCCGCAATGTTGAAAACGTTGTGGCGGGTGCAGGCAATGATGCGCTGACCGGTTCGGACGGTGACAACATTCTTCAAGGTGGCGAGGGCGATGATATCCTTGAGGGCCTTGGTGGCGATGACACCCTTTCGGGTGGCGAAGGCAATGACACAGCAAGTTACGCCAATGCCGACGGCGGCGTGAATGTTGACCTCGCCGCGCAAACTGCAACTGGTGCGGCGGGTGAAGATGCCCTCGAAAACATCGAAAACATCACCGGTTCGGCCCATGCGGATACACTGGCTGGCGATGACGGGAATAATACCATTGACGCCGGGTCGGGTAGCGACAGTCTGATTGCAAGCGGCGGTGATGACGTGCTGCGTGGTGGCGCAGGCATCGATACTGCCGACTATGGCAATGCGACAGGCGGCATCACGGCCGACCTTGGCGCAGGCACTGTCACGGGACTTGGCAACGATCAGATTGACGGTATCGAAAATCTGAGTGGATCGGACTATGACGACACCATTGCCGGTGATCAGTCTGCCAACGTTCTGTCGGGTGAAGATGGCGATGACATCCTGTCGGGCGGTGGCGGCAATGACACACTGCTGGGTGGTGCGGGTGACGATACCCTGAATGGCGGATCGGGCAGTGACCTGATTGATGGCGGCGATGGCATTGATACCGTTGACTATTCTGGCGCGGAAGACGGCGTTACCCTTGATCTTGGAACTGGCAAAACGGACTCGGCAACCGGTGACACGGTTCTGAATGTCGAAAATGCCATCGGTTCGGGGCTGGATGATACGATTACCGGTTCGGATGCGGACAACACCATTCTGACTGGTGCCGGCGACGATACCATCAACGGCAGTGCTGGCGACGATGTCATTGATGGTGGTGCCGGGCAGGACGTTGTTGATTACAGCAACAGTGAAACCGGTGTTGATGTCGACCTTGAAGCCGGCTCGACTGACAAGGCCGACGGTACGGATCTGTTGAGCAACATCGAAGATGTGATCGGCTCGGATGCCAATGACAGCATCGGTGGTTCGGATGCAGCCAACACCCTGTCGGGCGGAGCTGGTGACGATACGATTGATGGCCGCGCTGGCGATGACGTAATTTCCGGTGGTGAGGGTGATGACACCCTGTTGGGTGGTGAGGGGACCGATACCCTTGATTATTCCGAGGCAACCGGGGCGCAGAACATTGATCTTGCTGCCGGGACCGCAACCGGTGCCGATGGCAACGATACCCTTTCCGGTTTCGAAAATGTCACCGGTACAGAATATGACGACACCATCACCGGTAACGAAGCCGATAACGTAATCGATGGCGGTGCCGGGAACGACATGCTGACCGGCGGTGCCGGCAATGACGTTCTGGACGGCGGCAAAGGGGATGACAGCTTTGTCGGTGAACTGGGCGATGACACCTATGTTGGTGGTGCTGGTGCCGACACTCTTGATTATTCTGATGCGGCATCGGGTCTTGATATCAATCTGGAAACCAATACCGCCTCTGGCGAAGACACAGGCACAGATACCTTTAGCGGTATCGAACAGATCATTGCATCCGACCATGATGATGTAATCACCGGTGGTGGTAGCAACGATACCGTTCTTGCTGGCGACGGCGACGACATCGTCACCGGCGGTGGTGGTGACGACGTGATCGAAGGTGGCGCTGGTAACGATACCATTTCTGGTGGTGCGGGCATTGATAACCTTGATGGTGGCGAAGGCGAAGATACCGTCTCGTTCGCTGGCGAATCAGGTGTATCGGTCGACCTGCAGACAGGTGTGACCAGTACCGGCGATACGATTTCGAACTTCGAAAACGTTTCTGGTTCTGCCAATGCAGACACCCTGCGCGGCGATAGTGGTCGCAACACGCTTTCGGGTGAGGCCGGCGATGACATCCTTGATGGGCGTGCAGGTGATGACGTTCTTCTGGGTGGCGCTGGCAATGACACACTGCGCGGCGGTGCAGGTAGCGACACCATCGATGGTGGCGCGGGTGAAGATACCCTTGATCTGTCCGACCTTGCCAGTGATCAGACCGTTGATTTCACCAACGGAACAGCCACCGATGGCACCGATACCGATACCTTTACCAATATTGAAAATGTCACGACCGGTGACGGTGATGACCTGATCATTGGCGATGACACGGGCAACGTGATTGATGCCGGTAACGGTGACAACACCGTCAATGCTGGTGAAGGCAATGACGTCATCACCACCGGCGAAGGTGCCGACATCGTCGATGGCGGTGCAGGCGATGATATTATCGCGACCGGCGATGGCGCCGATACTATTACGGGCGGCGAAGGCAACGACGTCATTTCGTCGGGCAGCGGTGATGACCTTGTCGAAGGTGGTGCTGGCAACGACACCATTTCCGCCGGTGCGGGTTCCGATACGCTTGATGGTGGTGCGGGGAATGACACCCTTCTGTCGGGCGAGGGCGATGACCATCTGATCGGTGGCGAAGGTGTCGATACTGCAAGTTATATCGACTCCGAGGCCGCGGTCACGGTTGATACAAGCAACAACACCGTTTCGGGCACAGCAACCGGTACCGATACCCTTGAAGGCATCGAGGCCATCCGTGGTTCCGAGTTCAGCGATACCTTTATCGGTGGCGGACAGAGCGACACCTTTATCGGTGGCGCAGGCGACGACACCTTTGATGCCGGTGCGGGCAATGATACGCTGACCCTGGGCCAAGGCGCCGATCAGGTGGTCTTCAATCCGGGTGACGGCAAAGACACGGTCACTGATTTCAATCCTGCGGTCGATACCATCGACCTTACCAGCTTCAATATTGCCGGTTATGGCGCGCTCGAAAACATGTTCGGGACGGATGCCAATGGCGATCTGACGATCACGTTTGACAGCGGCGATACCGTCACGCTTCAGGGCGTTACCCCGTCAGAGCTGACTGCAGATAACTTCGTTGGTGTTGATGTCCGCCTTGGATCTGAGAACACCGATGAAATGATCGGCGGCAGTGGCGATGACATCATCAACGCGCTTGGTGGCGATGACACGGTCGACGGTGGTGCGGGTAATGACCGCCTGATCGGTGGCGAAGGCAACGATACACTTGACGGCGGAACTGGCGATGACACGCTGGTTGGCAATGCCGGATCGGATGTTTTGCGTGGCGGTGATGGCAACGATACCGCCGACTACTCGACCGAGAGTTCCGGCATTGCTGCCGATCTTGCGGCGGGCACGGTCACCGGCGGTGACGGCGATGATGTCCTTGAAGGCATCGAAAACGTCACCGGTACCCTGTTTGACGATACCCTGTCGGGCAATGACGAAAACAACACCCTGACCGGCCTTGCCGGTGACGACACCTTTGTCGGTGGCGCGGGCGATGATGTGCTTGATGGCGGCGAAGGTTCCGATACCGCCGACTACAGCAGTGCGGATCAGGGCGTTGATGTCGATCTGGGGGCGGGCACCGCAACCGGTCAGGGCAATGATACGCTGGTCGATATCGAAGACGTTGTTGGTTCTGATTACAACGACCAGATCGTCGGTGATGAAAACGACAACACGATTTCCGGCGGTGCTGGCGGCGACGCGATTGATGGCGGTGCCGGTGCTGATGTGATCGATGGCGGCGAAGGCATTGACGAAATCAGCGGTGGTGCAGGCGACGACATCATCGATGGTGGTGCCGGTGGCGATATCCTTCTGGGTGAAGCTGGCGATGACACCCTCTCTGGCGGCGAAGGCGACGATATTGTCGAAGGCGGCGCTGGCAGCGACTGGGTCTTTGGCGATGCCGGGGATGACATCCTTGATGGCGGCGATGGCGAAGACGACATCGACACCGTCGATTATTCCAACATGGATTCCGGTGTCACGGTCGATCTGGTCAAGGAATATGCGACGGGTGGCGGTGGCGACGATATCGTTCGGAATTTCGAACGCGTCATTGGTACCGACTACACCGATACCCTTGTTGGCAGCGACGGGGTCAACACCCTTGATGGCGGATCGGGTGACGATACCCTGGTCGGTGGTGCAGGCGATGACGTCCTGATCACTGGCGAAGGCGAAGATCTGATCGTGCTTGCGCCGGGTGGCGGACATGATACTGCGACCGACTTTGACGTCGAAAAAGACATCATCGATCTGTCTGCCTATGGCATCGAGGATTATGCCAACCTTCGTGACCAGATGGCCGATGATGAAAACGGCAATGCGGTCATCACCCTTGGCGATGGCGACAGCATCACCCTTGAAGGTGTCTCGGTCGATGATCTTGGTCAGAAAAACTTCTTTGGCTATGACGCCATCTTTGGCACCGAGTTCGAAGATGACATCACCGGTAGCCAGATCAGTGACGAAATCCATGCCCTTGAAAGCGATGACATCGTCGACGGTCAGGCTGGCGATGACGACATCTATGGCGACGAGGGCAATGACACGCTGATCGGTGGCGCAGGTGACGATACCCTGCGCGGTGGCGATGGTAGTGATACCGCCGATTATTCCGACACATCTGAAGGTGTCACCGTTGATCTGGGTGCTGGCTCCGCGACGGGTGAGGCTGGCAACGATACCCTTGAAAGCATCGAAAACGTCA
The DNA here is from genome assembly GCF_001613795.1 of Thalassospira sp. MCCC 1A01148. Classification (GTDB taxonomy): domain Bacteria; phylum Pseudomonadota; class Alphaproteobacteria; order Rhodospirillales; family Thalassospiraceae; genus Thalassospira. Next base: position 886,665 of record NZ_LPVZ01000020.1, on the reverse strand, counting down.
CCGGTGGTGATGGCGATGATGTTCTGATCGGCGATGAAAACGCCAACATCCTGGATGGCGGCGAAGGCAATGACACCGTCTTTGGCAATGGCGGCGATGACACGCTGATCGGCGGCGAGGGCGAAGACATTCTGTCTTATGAAGACGCCGAAAGTGGTGTGAATGCCGACCTTGATGCCGGTACTGCGACCGGTGGTGCAGGCAATGACAGCATTGACGGTTTTGAAACCCTGATCGGCTCCGATCATGATGACACGCTTGCTGGTGGTGAGACTGACAATGTCATTGATGGCGGTGCCGGGAATGACACGCTTTCGGGCGGTGCGGGTAACGACACCCTGATCGGCGGCGAAGGCGACGATATCGTCGATTATTCCGACCAGACCGATGGTGTGGTTGTCGATCTTGAAAACGGCACCGGTACCGCGACCAATGGCACCGATACCCTTGACGGTATCGAAGGTGCGACCGGTGGTGTGGGTGATGACACGCTGACCGGGTCGACCGGTGACAACATCCTTTCTGGTGGTGCGGGTGACGATACACTTTCGGGCGGTGCGGGCAATGATACGCTTGCCGGTGGCGAAGGTGCCGACCTGATTGATGGCGGTGCTGGTGATGACGTTCTGTCGTTTGAAGGTGACAATGTTGCCGCAGATGGGGACACCACCGACCATGTCGGCAGCCCAACCACCGACGGGACTGGCGAAGTTGCCGATATCTCGGGCAAGAACCTGTCTGATGACAGTTTCGTTGGCGGCGAAGGCAATGACACGCTGGTTGCCGGTTCCGGTGACGATGCGATCATTCTTGATCGCGATCATGAAAACGGTGCGGCCAACCCGTCCATCGTTGATATCGAAAACATCGATGCTGGCGACGGCAACGACGTCGTCGACCTGACCAGCAACAGCTATTCCTATGGCGATGTCACGGTTGATGGCGGTGCGGGCGATGACACCATCTGGGCAAATGATGGTAGTGACGTCCTGTTGGGCGGCGAAGGTGCCGACAACATCAATGGCGGTGCCGGGAACGACACCCTTGATGGCGGTGCAGGTGACGACGTCCTGGATGGCGGCGAAGGTTCTGACACCATTGACGGTGGTGTTGGCAATGACACCATCGCAGCCGGTGCTGGCGACGATATTCTGATCGGTGGTGACGGCGATGACACGCTTGATCTGTCGAGCGCCGATGGCGCGACCATTGATCTTGGCGCAGGCACCGCAAGCAGCGGTGAAACCGGCAGTGACAGCATTTCGGGCTTTGAAAATGTCATCGCGACCGATGGTGATGACACCATTGCCGGATCGTCTGGCAACAACACGATTGATGCCGGTGCGGGCAATGACACCGTTTCCCTTGATGGTGGCGACGACGATATCGATGGCGGCGACGGTATTGATACCCTTGATCTGTCTGACACTACGGGTGGTGTGAATGTCGATCTTGCGGCCGGCACGGCAAGTGGTGCCAACACCGGATCGGACACCATTGCGAACTTCGAGAATGTAACCGGCTCGGATAGCGCTGACGTCATTACCGGTTCCGATGATGCCAACATCATTGACGGTGGTGCAGGCAACGACACCCTTGATGGTGGTGCGGGTGATGATGTTCTGTCTGGCGGTGCCGGTGATGACACCATTGCGGCAGGTGCCGGCAACGACACGCTTTCGGGTGGTGACGGTGCGGATACGTTTGTCTTCGAAGACGGCACGGATGCCGACCTTGTTACCGATTTCGACCTGACTTCTGACGCAATTTCACTTCCGGATCTGGGCATCTCGGCCTGGACCGATCTGCAACCCTTGCTGTCTGACGGCCCAGACGGCGCGGTTATTACCCTGCCAGCTGGCGGTACGGTGACCCTGTCGGGTGTGGCTGTGGGCGATCTGACCCCGGATCACTTCACTGGTATCGACAATGTCGGCACGCCGGGTGAAGACACCCTTGGCGGTGGCGACGGCGACGATTCGGTTGATGGCGGCGGCGGCAATGACAGCGTCGATGGCGGCGACGGCAACGATACCGTTGACGGTGGTGACGGTGATGATTCCGTTGGCGGCGGCAGTGGAAACGATTCTGTCGGTGGCGGCAGTGGCAATGACACGGTCGACGGTGGCGATGGTGACGACTCTGTCGACGGTGGTGATGGAAATGACTCCGTTGGTGGTGGCAGCGGCAATGACTCTGTCGGCGGCGGCGGCGGTAATGACACGGTCGATGGCGGTGACGGTGACGACACCGTTGACGGCGGCGATGGTGACGACTCCGTTGGCGGCGGATCAGGCAATGACACCGTTATTGGCGGTGGCGGCAATGATACGCTCGGCGGTGGCGAAGGATCTGACACCCTTGATGGTGGTGACGGTAACGACGTTCTTCAGTTCGAAGCGGACCGTGTTGGCCAAGCCGGTGATGAAACCGACCATGCCGGTAGCCCGGGTGTCGATGGCACCGGCGATGTTGCCGACCTTGAGGGCCTTGGTCTAAGCGATGATCAGTTCGATGGCGGCGAAGGTGTCGATACCCTTGTCGGTACGTCAGCTGGCGATGCGATCATTCTTGATAACGATCATGCCGATGGATCGAATGCACCGTCTATTTCCGGTGTCGAAGTCATCGACACGGGAGCCGGCGACGATGTTGTCGATCTGACCAGCCAGACGGATTCCTATGGCGATGTTTCGGTTGATGCCGGAACGGGTGACGACACCGTCTGGACCAACGAAGGCAATGACAGCATCAGCGGTGGTGATGGCAATGACCACATCAATGCCGGTGCAGGAAATGACATCGTTGATGCCGGTGCGGGCAATGACACAGTGGTCGGCAGTGCTGGCAACGATACCCTTTCGGGTGGTGACGGCTTTGACACGCTTGATATGTCCGATGTCGACGCGGATGTCGCGGTCAATCTGCAGGATGGCACAGCCAACGGCAGCGAAACCGGTGCTGATGTTATTTCCGGCTTTGAAAATGTGGTTACGGGTGCCGGTGATGACACCGTTACCGGCAGCAGTGCTGATGACACCATTTCCACTGGCGACGGTGCCGATACCATTGATGGTGGCGACGGTATCGATCTGATCGATGGCGGTGCGGGCAACGACGTCATTTCCGATGGCGCGGGCAGTGATCTTGCGCGGGCCGGTGCCGGTGACGATACGGTCATCGCCGGTGCAGGCAATGACAGCCTTGATGGTGGCGACGGCACTGATACCCTGAATATGTCGAACGCATCGAGTGGTGCGGTTGTCGACCTTGGTGCGGGGACGGCAAGTTCGGCCGAAACTGGCAATGATCAGGTTTCGAACTTTGAAAATGTCACAGGCGGTGCCGGTGATGACCAGCTTACCGGATCGAACGGCGATAACGTTATCGGCGGCGGTGCCGGGGATGACACTATTGACGGTGGCGCGGGTGATGACACGGTTGCCGGTGGTGCCGGTGCGGATACCTTCATCTTTGCCGATGGCACCGATGATGATGTCGTAAGCGACTTCACTCCTGGCGAAGACAAAATCTCGATTGATGATCTTGGCCTTGAAAGCTGGGGTGATCTGGTTCCGCTTCTAAGTGAGAACGGCGACGGTAACGCGGTCCTGACCCTGCCGGCTGGCGGTACGGTGACCTTCGTCAATGTTGCTCTCAGCGACCTGAGTGCGGATGATTTCAACAACATCACTGATGGTGCGACCCCGTATGACGACACTCTGGAAGGGACCGATGATGATGACACCATCGATGCCCTTGCCGGTGACGATACGGTTGCCGGTGGTGCGGGTGATGACACCCTGCTTGGCAATGACGGTGCCGACACCCTTGACGGTGGTACGGGCAGTGACAGCCTTGATGGCGGTGCTGGCAACGATACGCTGACCGGTGGTGAAGGCGACGACGCGCTGTCGGGTGGTGCTGACAATGACGAACTCAGCGGCGGTGCCGGTGACGACACCCTTGATGGCGGTGCAGGCGACGACGTTCTGAACTTCGAAGCAGACGGCACAGCCACCAGCGGTGATACCACCGAAAACACCGGTAGCCCGGGCGTTGATGGTACGGGTGATGTTGCCGATATCAGCGGCAAGAACATCTCTGATGACACCTTCATCGGTGGCGAGGGGAATGACACCCTTGATATGTCCGATGGTGAGGACGCGCTGGTTCTCGATGGTTCGAAACTGGGCGATGGTCAGACGACGACGCCAACGACCGAAACGCGCACCCTTGGCCTGACAGAGTCGGCAAGTTCTGCAGATGTCCAGGCGGCCTGGTCGGATGCCAACCTGTATGCCTTTGATTTTGGTACGTCCTATATTGATGGCGATGGCAAGCTGAACCTTGCCGCGGCGGATGACACCGTCAACTTCGACGGCAATGGTATCGGCAATGACGGCGGCACGACAGCCGGTGGTCAGATCAACCACGATGCGCAGTCCGGCGAAAGCGAAGCCATTGTTGTCGATCTTGGTTCGGATGCCTCCACGGCCACGGTTCAGGTTTCCAACCTGATGGCCGGTGAAGGCGGCGGCGAGATCGGTTCCTGGCAGGCCTTTGATGCCGACGGCAACCTTGTTGCATCCGGCACGCTTGATGACAGCACGATTGATTACACCAGCAACGGTGTCGGCACGGCGTCCATCAATGCCACCGATGGCAGTGGCAACCCGATTGAGTTCCGTTATATCGCGTTCGAAAGCGAACCCTATGCAGACGGTTCTTCCGGTTCTGACAGCAGTGACTTCTTTGTCCGCTCGATCAGCTTCGACACCACGGTTGATGAAGCCACGACCGATGGCGCACGCCTTGACGGGGTTGAGGTCATCAATGCCGGTGCCGGCGATGACGTGGTCGATCTGACCAGCGACACGATTTCGTATGGCGATGTCACCATCAATGGTGGTGCGGGTGCCGATACCCTGTGGGGTAACGAAGGCAACGACACCATCAACGGCGAACTTGGTGATGACAACCTGCATGGTGGTGCGGGCAACGATTATGTCGATGGCAGCTACGGCGATGATATTGTCGAAGGCGGTGCTGGCGATGACACGCTGCAGGGCGGTATCGGTGACGATACCCTGCGCGGTGGCGAAGGCAACGACATCATTGTCGGTGGTGCCGACAATGATACCGTCACATATGACGATGCATCTGCCGGTGTTGACGTTGATCTGGCGAACTACTCTGCAACGGGTGGTGCCGGGAATGATTCGATCTATCATGTCGAAAACGTTGTCGGTTCGGACCATGACGACACGATTTCCGGCGATGCCAAATCCAACATCCTTGACGGTGGTGCCGGTGACGACACGCTGTCCGGTGGTGCAGGCAATGATACCCTTGCTGGCGGCGACGGTACCGATACTGCCGATTACAGCGATGCAAGCGGTGCGGTAAATGCCGACCTTGCAACCGGTACGGCAAAAGTCGGTGCGAGTGAAACCGACAAGCTTTCAAGCATCGAGAACCTGATTGGTTCGGATGGCAACGATACGCTCAGCGGTTCGGACGATAACAACACCCTGGCCGGTGGCCTGGGCAACGATATCCTTTCGGGCCGCGCTGGCGATGACGTACTTGAAGGCGGTGCCGGTGACGACACCCTGGATGGCGGCGAAGGCAATGACACCATCAATGGTGGTGACGGCAGCGACATGATTGATGCCGGTGCCGGCGCTGACATCGTTGATGGTGGTACGGGCAATGATACCGTCATGGCCGGTGCGGGTGATGATACTCTGGCCGGTGGTGAAGGCGACGATACCCTTGATCTTTCCGAAGCCACCAGTGGTGCGACCATTGATCTTGCGGCCGGTACGGCAAGCAGTTCTGAAACCGGCAATGACACCATTTCCGGCTTTGAAAATGTGATTGGCAGTGCGGCGGCAGATACCATTACCGGTGACGCAGCCAACAACACGATTGCTTCGGGCGATGGTGCGGACGTCATTGACGATGGCGCGGGCAACGACGTTGTCGATGCCGGTGCGGGTGACGATACCCTGATGGCAGCGGCAGGCGACGACACCCTTGATGGTGGTGACGGCGAAGATACGCTTGATATGTCTGCCGCAGACGGTGCGACGGTGGATCTTTCGGCTGGTAGCGCGACCTCGGCTAAAACCGGGACGGATGCGATCAGCAACATCGAAAACGTCATCGGTTCGGATGGCGACGATGTCCTGACCGGGTCAAGCGGTGACAACACCCTGCTGGGTGGTGCCGGTGATGACACCATCGAAGGTGGTGCTGGCGGCGACTACCTTGATGGTGGTGATGGCCGTGACACCATCAGTTACGAAGGATCCGACGAAGGCGTTGAAATCTTCCTTGGTGACACCGACGCCCATACCCACAATCCGGGTGAAGGCGGACGTGCCTTTGGCGGTGATGCGGTCGGCGATATTCTTGCCAACTTCGAAAAGGTCATCGCATCCGCCCATGACGACTATGTCTATGGCAACAGCCAGGACAACGAAGTTGATCTGGGTGCAGGCAATGACACCTTTGACAATGTCGAAGCCGACATCAGCGAAGACACCGTCGATGGTGGTGAAGGCAATGACACGATCTGGACCGGCGATGGTGCCGATACCCTGATCGGTGGCGAAGGCAACGATACGCTGCATGGCGAACGCGGTGATGACTACCTTGATGGTGGTGCGGGCAATGACAAGCTGTATGGCGGTCATGGCAACGACACCCTTGATGGTGGCGAAGGCGACGATGAAATCCACACCGGATCTGGTGCGGACGTTGTGCAGGTCACTAGCCTGATCGGCGACAAGGTCGTTACAGACTTCAACACCAGCGAAGATCAGATCTCGCTTGATGCGCTTGATATCAGCACCTGGTCGGAACTGGCCCCGCTTCTGTCCGAAGTGAATGGCAACACGGTCATTGATCTTGGTGATCAGGGATCTGTCACGCTGCGCGGTGTGCGCCTGAATGATGTGTCTTCCGATATGTTCATCGGCATCGAAAATGACGGTGGCGCGACCCCGTTTGACGATGTCCTGCTGGGCACCAGCGAAGATGACTATATTGATGCGCTGGCTGGTGATGACACCGTCGATGGTGGTGCCGGTAATGACACCATCAACGGCATGGAAGGCAATGACAGCCTGTCGGGTGGTGATGGCGACGATACCATCACGGGCGGCAGTGGCGACGATGTCATTTCCGGTGGTTCAGGCAATGACAGCCTCGAAGGCAATGAAGGCAATGATGTCATCGAGGGTAATGCCGGTGACGATAGCCTGATCGGCCATGCCGGGAACGACGTCATGGATGGCGGCGGCGGCGATGATTACATCGACGGCATGGACGGTGACGACACCATCTCCGGTGGCGATGACACCGATACCATTTACGGTTCCGCGGGCAGTGACTCGCTTGACGGCGAAGGCGGTGACGACGTTCTGTATGGCGGCGATGACAATGACAGCATCGCCGGTGGTGCGGGCAATGACCTTCTGTCTGGTGATGGCGGTGACGACACCCTTGATGGTGGTATCGGCAATGACACGCTTTTGGGCGGTGACGGTGCCGATACGCTCAGCGGTGGTGACGGTGATGACGTCCTGTCGGGTGGCAATGGCAACGATCTGATGGATGGTGGTGCCGGGAACGACACCCTGACCGGAACCGATGGTGCGGATACCCTTCTTGGTGGAACGGGTAACGATACACTTGATGGCGGTGCGGGTGATGACACCTATACCGGTGGTTCCGGCGCGGACGAGATCATTGTTTCCAACAATGCGGGCAACAAGGTTGTTACCGACTTCAACGTCAACGAAGACAAGATCAATCTGGCGTCGCTCGACATTGATGACTGGGATGATCTGCAAGACCAGATGACGCAGGTCGGCAATGACACCGTGATTGACCTCAATGGTCAGGGCACGCTGACCCTGGTTGGCGTCTCGCTGAGCCAGCTCAATGCTGACATGTTCGTCGGTGTCGATCAGTCCACAAGCGGGCCGACCCCGTATGATGATCTGCTTTATGGCACCAGCAACAACGACACGATTGCTGCCCTGTCGGGTGATGACACCGTCTATGGCCTGAATGGTCAGGACACCATCACGGGCATGGATGGCAATGACAGCCTGTATGGCGGTGATGGTGACGACACGCTGTCGGGTGATGCGGGCAATGACCTGATCGAAGGCGGCAGTGGTCAGGACAGCATCACCGGCGGTACCGGTAACGATACCCTTGATGGTGGGTCGGGTGACGACCGCGTTTGGGGTGGTGAAGGTGCTGATACCATCACCGGTGGTCAGGGTCAGGACAAGCTGTATGGCGAAGCTGGCAACGACACCATCAATGGTGGTACGGGCGATGACAGCATCCTTGGTGGTGACGGTAACGACGTTATTGATGGCGGTGAAAATAACGACCGTCTCTATGGCGGCGAAGGCGATGACACCATCGAAGGCGGCAATGGCGACGACAAACTGTATGGCGATGCCGGCAATGACACCATGATGGGCGGTGCCGGTCATGACAGCTTGGTTGGTGGTGCCGGTCGTGATACCGCAAGCTATGCCAACTCGACCACAGCAGTCGCCGCAAGCCTTGAAAGTGGCACGGCTACCAGCAGCAATGGCAATGACACGCTAAGCTCGATCGAAGACCTGATTGGTTCGGACTTCAACGATTACCTGTTCGGTGACGATGGTGCGAACCTCCTGTCGGGTCTTGATGGCAATGACATCCTTGGCGGTGACGACGGGGATGACACCATCTGGGGTGGCGATGGCAATGACAGCATCAATGGCGGCAAGGGTTCAGACCTGATTGATGCCGGTGCTGGCGACGATTACATCGAATACCAGAAAGATGCGAACTGGACCGGCAGTTATGCCGCGAAGAACGTTGGCGATCCGGGCATGGATGGCACCAACGAACAGATCAATCTTTCGGGGTACAACCGTTCCGAAGACATCATTGATGGTGGTTCGGGCACCGATACGCTGGCCATGACCAGTGGTAACGATGCCCTGTTCCTTGACGATACCCAAACCGATCCGGGCACCAGCCCGCGCATCTCCAACATCGAAGTCATTGATGCTGGCAATGGGGATGACATCATCGACCTGACCAGTGACACGCTGTCTTATGGTGATGTCACGATCCTGGGCGGTACCGGCGATGACATCGTCTGGAGCAACGCGGGCGATGACGTGATCAACGGCGGTGATGGCAACGATACCCTGTGGGGTGGATCGGGTGCTGACACGATCACCGGTGGTGCTGGGGAAGATGTCCTCAATGGCGGTGCGGGCGATGATGTCCTGCAATATAACGCCGATGGAGTATGGGATAGCAGCTGGTACGCACTGAATGATGGTTCCCCGAGCGAGGATGGTCATCAGCACGATAACGGCTGGGGACACCATAACCACAACGGCAATGGCTGGGGCCATGACGATGGTGGCGACGAAGGTACCGGCGAATACGTCAATCTGGATGGCTACAACCAGTCCAATGATGTCTTCATCGGTGGCGATGGTGTCGATACCTTGCAGATGACCAGCGGCAATGACGCATTGTTCATCCGTGACAGTGTCAGTGATGACCATGACGATGTCCGCATCAGCGGGATCGAGGTGATCGAAGCCGGCGACGGTGATGACATCATCGACCTGACCAGCGATGTCGAAAGCTATGGCGATGTCACCCTTGATGGTGGGTCCGGCAACGATACGCTTTGGGGTAATGCCGGTGATGATCTGCTGCTCGGCGGTTCAGGCAATGACCATCTCTATGGCAGTGCCGGTGACGATACGCTGACGGGTGGCACTGGCTGGGATACGTTCCAGATCGGTAAAACCGATGGTCATGACATCATTACCGACTTCACGCCGGGCGAAGACATCATTGATCTGTCTGAATGGAGCTACAACAACTTCAACCAGATCAAAAATGACATGCATGTCGATACCGACGGCAATGTCGTCATCGAACTTGGCAATGATGCATCTGTCACCCTGATGGGTGTTGATGATCCGGATGATCTGGATGCTGATGACTTTGGCTTTGGTACTTGATCAGGGCCCAAAGAGTTGATCGAATAAAAACGGGCGGCCACACTGGCCGCCCGTTCTGTTTTTGTGTTTATTTCGGAAATTCCCGGCTATTCCGCAGCCATAAGGTCGTTTGTCCGTCGATTTTCCGGCAAGGCCATGTCGTGGCGAAGCTTGGCGCACAGCTCATCAATTGACCGGATGCGCTTGATCTCGTCAAAGCAGGTTTCGCCTTGCGGGTGGCTTTTTCGGATCAACGCCATCCACTGTTTGATACGCCCGGCCTGATGGTTTTCCGACGCGCCATCTGACGCCATAAGATCACAATAGGCGAGTAACATGGACAGAACATCGGCCCAGCTTTCGCGCGGCACACGTGCGCCGTTTTCAAACGCCTTGATGCGGGTGGCCAGATCGGGGGCGGCGATTGCCCCACGGCCCAGCATAAAGCTGTCACAGCCTGAAATGTCACGGCATTTCTGATAATCCGTCACATCCCAGATTTCGCCATTGCCGGTCATGCCAATTGAAATGGCTTCACGAATGCGCGCAAGATATTCCCAATGTGCCGGCGGTTTGTAACCTTCCATCTTGGTGCGCGCATGCACGGTCAGGTGCTGCGCGCCACCGGCTTCGACCGCACGTGCGATATCAAGGAACATCTCCTTGTCGGAATACCCAAGCCGGACCTTGGCGCTGACCGGGATATGATCCGGCACCGCATGCCGTACAGCCGAGACAATTTCATACAGATTTTCCGGGCATTTCAGCAGCGACGCACCTGCTTCGCGCTTGTTCACGGTTTTGGACGGGCAACCGAAATTGATATCAATCCCGGGCGCGCCAAGCTCTACCGCGACAACCGCATTTTCGCCCATCAGTTCCGGGTCATGCCCCATCAGCTGAACCAGAACCGGCACCCCCGAAAGCGTCTTGCCGCCGTTCAAGAGTTCCGGGCAATAGCGATGAAACACGTGGGGCGGAAACAGGTTCTGCGACACCCGGATAAACTCGGTAACGCACAGGTCGAACCCGCCGGCAGCGCTCAGCAATTGCCGAACGCGCCAGTCAACAAGTCCTTCCATCGGTGCAAGCACCAAGTGCGTCATCGCGATCAATTCCGGTTTCAGAAAATCAGTGGGCGGCTTTTACCACAATTGACCCAAACCTGCCGGTGAAAAATCACAGATCAGCCTTGCCGTCCTGCGCGTTCTCACATCGGAATGCGGCAGAAATAGCGCATTGCTGACACGGTTTCAGCGAATTTGGCGGCTAGCTTTGAACCATCAAAAACAACAATGAAAGGGCACATTCATGCTCGATATCTTTGAAAGCGCGCTTGATGAAGTCGAAGCGGTCTCGCGCGAAGCCCGTGAAACACTCTCCGGCCTTGAACAGGTTTTGCAATCAACTTCCGAAAGCATCCGGGTCCTTCAGGAACGTCTTGAACAGACAGCCGGTTGATGCTTTCGGATCATTCTTGATCCATGTCTTTGAAATTACACATCGGTTGGTCCATGCTTGGTGCTATGTTAACCAGCGTGGACGTCTGCGGTGGCCTATCCACGCAAATGACGTCGCCGATATCAAAACAAGGAGGATCGCAGGATGCTTTATATCGTAGAGAAAGCCCTCGATGAGCTCGAATCTGTGCCGACCGAAAAGCGCGAAGGCCTCAAGCATCTTGATCAGGAGATCAATGATGCCGTCGAGAAGCTTAAAGTCCTGAAAGAAAAGCTCAAGGCAGCAGAAACCAAGTAAGCCAGCCACAGCTAAATGGTTTTAGAGGCCGCGCATTTTGTGCGGCCTTTTGTTTGCCTATTTCGCAACCGTCTTGATCAGGCCCAGCAATTCCTCGACCGCAGCAGTCGGGTTGGTGGTGCCCGATAAAACATCGGCCTCAAGCGCCTGAAGTCGGCTTGCAACATCATCACGCGCGGTAAAGGTTTCAAGCAACCGGTCGCGCAGCATCGTCCACATCCAGTCATGTTGCTGGCGGGCGCGCTTGGCGGTGAACTCGCCTTCTTTTTCCATCACTGCGCGGTGCTGATTGATCAGATCCCAGATGTTATCAAGCCCGTCATTGATGAGCGCTGAAACCATCACCGATTGCGGGCGCCAATGCTTGCTGCTGGGTTGCATGATCCGCAAAGCTGAGGAATATTCACGTTTGGCCTCGCGCGCCTTGGCCGGATCGGCATCGGCCTTGTTGACCGCAATCAGATCGGCAATTTCAAGCACACCCTTCTTGATGCCCTGAAGCTCGTCGCCCGCACCGGGCAACATCAGAACCAGGAAGAAGTCGGTCATTTGCGCGACCATCGTTTCGCTTTGCCCGGCCCCGACGGTTTCGACCAGAACCACATCAAACCCGGCGGCCTCGCACAGAAGGATGGTTTCGCGCGTCATGCGATTGACCCCGCCCAAATAGCCACTGCTGGGCGACGGGCGGATATAGGCATTGGGATCAATCGAAAGCTCGTTCATCCGGGTTTTGTCACCCAGAATGGACCCGCCCGAACGCGCACTTGTCGGATCAACGGCAAGCACGGCAACCTTTTTACCCGCCTTGGTCAGATTCTTGCCAAAGGCCTCGATAAAGGTCGACTTGCCGACACCGGGAACGCCGGTAATGCCGATGCGCTGTGATCCGCCGGTATCGGGCATGAGTTTGGCCAGAACGGCTTGGGCCTGCTCAAAGTGTTTGGGGTTGCGGCTTTCAACCAGCGTGATCGCGCGTGACAGAATGGTGCGGTCGCCTGCCAGAACCCCTTCGACGATTTCATCGGTCGAAAGCACACGTCTGCGCACGGCCTTGCGCGGGCTGATCGTGCCGCCCGAGCCTGCAGGTATGGTGCGCAGTGTTTCTTTCACCAAGCGTTCCTTGAATTTGGCGCGTTTCACGCCAGCAAAGCGTTACGTCGGGTGGGAAGGAAGCAGCGATCAGGCCGCTTCCTCACCAGACTGATTAAGCTTTTCTAGCAGGTCGCCAGCCGCTTCGGCAATGACCGTTCCGGGCGGGAAGATCGCCTCGGCCCCGGCTTCGAACAGTTTGTCGAAGTCCTGCGGCGGGATCACACCCCCGGCAACAATCATAATGTCTTCACGGCCAAGCTTGTCGAGTTCGGCCCGAAGTTGCGGCACAAGGGTCAGGTGACCGGCGGCAAGCGAACTTGCCCCAACGATATGAACATCGTTTTCAACTGCCTGTTTGGCGGCTTCTTCCGGTGTCTGGAACAACGGGCCGATATCGACATCAAATCCAAGATCGGCAAAGGCAGTCGCGATCACCTTCTGACCCCGGTCATGACCATCCTGACCCATTTTCGCGATCAGGATACGTGGACGGCGGCCTTCATTGGCCTCAAATTCCGTGATCAGGCGATCAACCTTGGCCAGTGCCTCGTTATCAGCGCCGACCTCGGTTTTATAAACGCCGGAGATGGATCGGATCACCGCCTGATGACGGCCATAGACCTTTTCAAGCGCATCGGAAATCTCGCCCACGGTGCATTTCGCACGTGCGGCTTCGACAGCCAGTTCAAGCAGGTTGCCATTGCCAGCATCGGCGGCATTGGTCAGCGCGGTCAGGGCACTTTCAACTGCTGCGTTGTCACGTTCGGCCCGCAGGCGTTCAAGTTTTGCGATCTGCTGGCGGCGGACTTCGGCGTTATCGACCTGAAGCACATCAACCGGGCGATCATCGGTGACGCGGTATTTGTTCACACCGACCAATGTTTGACGGCCGCTATCAATGCGGGCCTGGGTGCGGGCCGCTGCTTCTTCGATGCGCATTTTCGGAATGCCGGCTTCAATCGCCTTGGCCATGCCGCCCTGTTCTTCGACCTCGGCGATATGGGCCCATGCCTTTTCCGCCAGATCGCGGGTCAGACGTTCGACATAGTACGAACCACCCCACGGATCGATAACGTTGGTGGTGCCGCTTTCCTGTTGCAGGAACAGCTGGGTGTTTCGCGCAATCCGGGCCGAGAAATCGGTCGGCAGGGCCAATGCTTCGTCCAGTGCATTGGTATGCAGCGACTGTGTATGGCCTTGGGTGGAGGCCATCGCCTCAACACAGGTGCGGATAACGTTGTTAAATACGTCCTGGGCGGTCAAAGACCAACCCGATGTCTGGCTGTGGGTACGCAGCGACAGCGACTTGGGGTTCTGCGGATCGAACTGTTTGATCAGCTTTGCCCAGATCATGCGGGCCGCGCGCATCTTGGCGATTTCCATGAAGAAGTTCATGCCAATCGCCCAGAAGAACGACAGGCGCGGCGCGAATTTATCAATCGGAAGACCCGCCGCCTGACCGGCGCGGGCATATTCGATGCCATCGGCCAGCGTATAGGCGAGTTCGAGATCAGCCGTCGCACCGGCTTCCTGCATGTGATAGCCGGAAATCGAGATCGAGTTGAATTTCGGCATGTTTTGCGAGGTAAAGGCAAAGATGTCCGAAATGATGCGCATCGATGGTTTCGGCGGATAGATATAGGTGTTGCGCACCATGAACTCTTTCAGAATATCGTTCTGAATGGTGCCAGAAAGCTGTTCGTGCGCAACGCCCTGTTCTTCGGCGGCCGCAATATAAAGCGCCATGACCGGCAGAACCGCACCATTCATGGTCATGGAAACCGACATCTGATCAAGCGGGATGCCATCAAAAAGGGTGCGCATGTCATAGATGCTGTCAATCGCAACACCGGCCATGCCGACATCACCTGCGACGCGCGGATGATCACTGTCATAGCCACGGTGGGTCGCCAGATCGAAGGCAATCGAAAGCCCTTTTTGCCCGGCGGCAAGGTTACGGCGATAGAACGCGTTGGATTCCTCGGCCGTGGAGAAACCGGCATACTGGCGGATCGTCCAGGGACGCTGCACATACATGGTGGGATAGGGGCCGCGCAAAAACGGCGGCATGCCCGGCATGGTGTTCAGGTGATCAATACCGTCCAGATCCTTGGGCCCATAGGATGATTTGACATCAATGCCTTCTGGCGTGGTCCAGGGCGTGCTTTCAAACGGGTCCTTTGCACCGGCGGATGCGCCATCAAACAGCGGAAGGTCGGAGAAATCAGGAATGCGGGTCATGGTTATTTCTCCCCCTGCTTGCCAAGAAGGTGATCAAGTGCGGCACCACAAATGCCAAGAACATCGGCCCCGACAAAGACAAAGTCGTCAATGCCGGCGGCCTCGTAATCGGACCTCGCATCGCCCGGATTGCCAGCAAGGTAAACCATGCTGGCCCCCTTTGCCTTGAGTGCCTTGGCAACATCGGTTGCCATGTCGCCATATTGCGGATCCGATCCACAGATTATGGCGATCTTGGCCCCGCTATCTGCGAAGGCGGATGCCAGTGTATCTGCCGTGTCAAAGCCGTTATTGGTGATGGCTTCGATCCCGCCTGCTTCAAAGAAGTTGCGCGCAAATGTCGCGCGTGCCGTGTGCTGGGCGACCTTGCCAAGATTGGCCAGGAAGACCTGCGGGAAAGACCCGGTCTTTGTCTTGTGTACCTCAGAACGTTTGCGAAGTGCCTCATAGTTTTCAGATAGGCGATGGGCCGGAAGCGCACCGATACGGGTCGCGGCACTGGTGCCATAAAGCTCGGTAAACATCTGTCCGATGGTGGCGCCTGCGCGTGCGGCCTCAATCATGGCAGCAAGGCTTTTGCCGACCGTTCCGTCAAACTTGGTCTGGCGGCTCTTGGCATCGGCAACGATCGCGTCAAGGTCGGGCGTTTCGCACGTCACCTTGGCCTCAGCGATGTTGGGGAATTCGGAGACACCAGTCAGCGGATCACGACGGGTGGACAGGCGTTTTTCGCGCGCATTCCAGACGGTCTCGATTTCGGTTTTCAGGCTGCCATTGGCAAGGGCGCTTAGAATGCCACCCGAGGATTCAAGGGACTGGAATTTCGACCAGGCGGCCTTCGCCAGTTCCTTGGTCAGGTTTTCAATAAACCACGAACCACCAGCCGGATCGATGACCCGGTGGACGTTGCTTTCTTCCTGCAAGATCAGTTGGGTGTTGCGCGCAATACGTCGCGCAAAGCCATCAGGCAGGCCAATCAGATGATCATAAGGCAGGCAGGTCACACTGTCCGCACCACCCAGACCGGCGGCAAAGCTTGTCACTGTGGTGCGCAGCATATTGACCCATGGATCAACCTTGGTCAGTGCCATTTCGGCTGAAACCGCATTGATCGTGATCGTCGCATCCTCGGCACCCGATGCCGAAAGAATGCGGCTCCACATCATGCGAAGCGCACGCAGTTTGGCGATCCCGGCAAAGAAGTCCGTGCCGATGGCGACGTTAAACACCATTGCACCCGCAGCCTGATCAACCGCCATTCCGGCATCGGTCAGGGCACGTAAGTATGTCACCCCGCTTGCCAGCAAACAGGCCAGTTCCTGACCATCGGTGGCCCCGGCATTATAGTAAGGCGCACCATTAACCGAAATCGCAGTCGCCAGCGGGAAAAGGTCAATCAGCTCAACCGCGACGCCTGCCGCATGATCAACCGCCTCCTGTGCCCCGCAGGGCAGGGTGCCGGTGGATGCAAGGGTTCCAATCGGGTCAATGTTAAAGGCCGGGGCGGCTTCGTCTGCGCCATCGGTATTGGCAATGTGCGCGGCCAACAGGGCCGCAGTCGGAACACCTGCGGCACCACCATCAAGTCCGACGGTGGCAAGGTTGGTGTAAACATCCTCAAGTGCGGCATCAAGATCGGCCAGACAATGAATGGCAATCCCGTCAACACCGACCTCGGCAGAACTGATTTCGCGCCCGGCGCGGGCGGCGGCATCAAGTTTTAGCGTGATCGAGGTGGCCCCATTTTCAAGGTCCTCAAGGATCGCGGCATTGGTGGCTTTGGGATCGGGATGGGTATGAAGCTGACGGATGTCCCAACCGGTAACGGTTTCACGCGGCTCGACCGTGGCGTTAAGAACCTCGTGGATCAGCCGGGTCGCGTCATCCTGATCGTCATTTGTATAGATCGGCTGAACGGAAAACCCATCAAGGGTGTTGGTGACAAGCTTCTTCTCGAACGGTGCACCCTTAAGGGCCTCTTCGGCCAGCTTGCGCCAACTTGCGTAATCAGCAGATGGAAATTCGGATGCGAGCTTAAGCGGGTCGGACATGGTTTCTCCCGGCTTGGTTCATCCCGGCCTTGATGCGACTCCATATGGGGCGCGGCGCGGAAAGTTGCCAAATTCTATTCTACTACGGATTCCCAGTACCCGGTACACCCCGCCCGGCCCAATTCATGCCAAGAAAACACCATCGGTATTCTGACTCGTGCAAAACCGCGAAAAACGGCTTCGTACCTACAGTTGCGGGGGCAGTTCCGGGCTTGGCCACACCGCCAAAAGGCGGGGCCGCACCGGATTCCCGATCATGTTTTCCGGTCACATTCGCGACATGGCGGTTTATAGCACCTGTCCCTAATTCCGTAAATAGGCATGGAAATACCTATTTAGGCGGATAAGCCACCCGACAAATCAGGTTTCCGTAGCGTTATGTTGGCGGAAACATTGGAGTTTTATCGGTCGGGCCGTGATTTCTGTGCCACGATGCTGGTGTCATAACCACCTTAT
Organism: Thalassospira sp. MCCC 1A01148; assembly: GCF_001613795.1. Lineage (GTDB taxonomy): Bacteria > Pseudomonadota > Alphaproteobacteria > Rhodospirillales > Thalassospiraceae > Thalassospira. The sequence goes on along the minus strand of NZ_LPVZ01000020.1, from coordinate 869,012 downwards.
ACTTTCGCGCAAGGGGTGGAAGATCGGGGTGAAGGCAGAACATTGCATGGCAAAAATTTGGCGGGTTTAACCAATTTGACATTTTCATCTGTCAGTTTGGGCGTGTCCCAAATCTCGGAGTATCGCCATCCATGAATGCGCTCAGCGCCATGCCGCCGCAATTTTGTCCTGATGGACTGGTTGCGTTCGCCGACGACAGTCCCAGCGCCAAAGCAGCCCTTGAAACAGTGTTGCGCCGGGCCGGATATGACGTGGCCGGCTTTGATTGTGCCGATGATCTGATCGATCAGCTTGAAGGCATGTGCCCCAACGCCATTATTCTGGATATTGAAATGCCGGGTATGAGCGGCTTTGAAGCCTTTTGCGAGATTCGCCGCCGCTTCCCCAACAGCCAAAACGTGCCGGTTTTCTTTTTCTCCGCCCATTATGACGCCGATACCCGCGCGCAGGCGGATGCGTTGGGTGCCGCTGATTTCATCAGCAAGGATGCCAGCCCGAAAGTGGTTCTTGAGCAGCTCAACCGGGTTCTCGGCAATTCCATGAGCGCCTGTTAAGCTCTTCATTCGGCGTATTGCGATGACAAACGCTCTGCCCCGGCAGGGCGTTTTTCTATGTGTAATCGCTGGTCTTGCTTGCCATCATTCCCATATTTCGGGCATAGCATGGTCTGGGTTGATACCCGGTCCGCCACCAAATCCATCACGTCCCGGAGCACTCCGCAATGTCATCGTCCTCTGCTGCCAACCCGATCCTTGTCGAAGCCACCCGTGGCGCGATGGTCGAAAGTTTTCACCGTGGCCGGTATGTGGTGATGAAATCGGATGGCACCGTGATCGACGCGGGCGGCGATATTGACGCACTGATGTATCCGCGATCCGCGATCAAGCCGCTTCTTGCGATCCCGTTGATTGAAAGTGGTGCGGCGGATGCCTTTGGCCTTGAAGACAAGCACATCGCGCTGGCGTGCTCGTCGCATAATGGCGAGGAAGAGCATGCAACCACGGTTGCCACATGGCTTGAAAAAATCGGCCTGTCGGTCGAAACGCTGGAATGTGCGCCGCATTATTCGCTTAGCCTGAATGCCGCGATCAAGCAGGCATCCGATCATGTCAAACTGACCAAGGCGCATAACAACTGTTCGGGCAAACATGCCGGGTTCCTGACAACCGCGCAGCATCTTGGCGATGACCCGACCGGTTACATTGCAGAGCCCCATCCCGTTCAGCAGCGCCTGATCAAGGTACTTGAGGAAATGGGGGATTGTGATCTGTCATCCACCCCGCGTGGCATTGATGGGTGCGGTATTCCGGTAATCGGTATGCGCCTGCGCGATCTGGGGCTTGCCATGGCGCGGATGGCTGATCCCGCTGGCCTGTCGGAAACGCGCGCCAATGCCATCAAGCGCATTCGCAAGGGCTGTGCAAAAGCACCCTTCATGGTCGCAGGCACGGGCCGTTTCTGCAGTGCCATCATGGAAGAATGTGGCGAGGACGCGCTGGTCAAGGTCGGGGCAGAGGGTGTTTACTGTGCAGCCTTCCCCGAACAGGGGCTTGGTGTGGCGCTCAAGATTGATGATGGCACCCAGCGCGGGGCAGAGGTTGCGATGGGCGCGATCTTGCGCAAACATGGCGTGATAGACGATGCCCGCGCCGAGGTGCTTAAAAACCATCTGACGCCGGTGCTGACCAACTGGGCGGGCAAATATGCAGGCGACTTGCGCCCTGCCTTCTAATCAAGACGGGAAACCGATGCATAGCATTGCGGCCTATATCTTTGCGGCCATTGCCGAAATTGCCGGGTGTTTTGCCTTCTGGGCCTGGTTGCGATCGGGGAAATCGATCCTTTGGGGCGTGCCCGGCGTCGCATCCCTTATTATCTTTGCCTGGCTTCTGACGCGGGTAGAAGCCGATTTTGCCGGGCGGGCCTATGCGGCCTATGGCGGGGTTTATATCACGGCATCAATATTCTGGATGTGGGTGGTTGAACGCAGTATGCCTGATCGCTGGGATATTATCGGCTTGCTGGTTTGCCTGATTGGGGCGGGCATCATTCTGTTTGCCCCGCGTTAGAGCTTTCAGGCTTTTGCCGGCTTTTCTTCTGGTTGGGGCCCGGTTCGATCTTCGCCCGGCAGCAGAACATGGAACGTCGTTCCCTTGCCCATTTCGGTTTCAAACCAGATGCGCCCGCCATGGCGGACGGTGACGATGTCATGGGTGATCGACAGACCCTGCCCGGTCCCTTTGCCGACTTCCTTGGTGGTAAAGAACGGGTTGAAAACCTTGGATCGGTCTTCCTTGGCGATACCGGTGCCGTTATCAGAAATCGAAATCAGGATACTGTCATCAAGCGACGTCGTCTTGACCGTGATATGGCCTTCATCCGGTTTGCGCCCGGCAGCCTGAATGGCCTGTGCGGCGTTGACGATCAGGTTCAGGAAGACCTGATTGATCTCGTTGATGTGACAGGGAATATGCGGGATTTCAGGATCGAACTTCTCGATGATGTCGGCATTGTGTTTCCATTCATTGCGCGAAATCACAATCACGTTGGACAGAACACGGTTGATATCGGTGGTGGTTTTTTCTGCCCCGCCGGGATGGGAAAATTCCTTCATCGACAGCACAATGCGCGCCACCTGATTGATCCCGTCCAAGGACTGCTGGGTCGCATGCGGGATTTCCTCAAGCAGGAATTCCAGATCGGAATCGCGCATCTGTCGAACAAAATCCTCAAACGTATTGGGTGGCAAACTGGCGCGGTTTTTCCACAAGGTCTGCAATGCCAGACCGAGGATACGTGACAGCGACCCATAACTGTCATTCAGGAACTTCAGGTTATCGCGGATATACTGACTGGGCGTGTTGATTTCGTGGGCAATGCCGCCTGCGAGATGACCAATCGCCTCAAGCTTAAGGGCTTCGCGCAGGTCTTCCTCAAGCTTTTTCTGGGATTCTTCGGCTGTTTTGCGACGGGTGATATCCCGGAAAATATACAGATAACTCATTTCTGATTCGAAATTGGCCGGGCTTACGATGATTTCCATCGGAAAGCTGTCGCCATCAAGGCGTTGGGCCATGGTTTCAGTATAGTCATATTTCAAAACGCCACTGCTGATGTTGATGCAGCGGTTCAGAAGCCGGTGACGTACGGTTGCCTTGCGATCAATGAACATGACATCAACCGACGTTCCCAGCAGTTCATCACCCGTTGCGCGCAAGATTTCACCGGCTGACTTGTTGAAGTCCTGAATCATACCGGTCGCATCGATGATCAGGATGCCTTCAACAACACTATCAAGAATGGTCTTGAGCCGTTGGGTTGCTTCCAGTTTGCGGCGCTTTTGTTCCTTCAACAGCGCCATGAAAGGCGCGCGGATTTCCTCGGGCGCATCAATTTCGTTCGCGGCATCAAGCAGATCCTCGCCGGATGTGACCTCGTCCGTGCTGCTCAGAATTTTTGGGGCCTCGATAGCGTCCTGGCTTTCGGTCATGACGCCTCGCCGATTTGCACTTCGGGGTCATGACCGCCACGGCGCACGCGAATGGGTTCGTGGAACTGATGGAGCTCCTGAAATACACGCAACCGTTGGAGCTGTATCTCTGAAACATAGTTGCCATGCGTGAGCAAGACCTGCCCCTCAAGGGTTTCGATATCAGTTAGCAGGAAGTCACCCATCCTGAGGTTCTTCAGATTGATGTCGTGCTCTGTTCCTTTGGGGTAGGCAACCTTGTCATAAGACGGGTCTTCTTTGGCGAGCAATGCCTCAATCTGGTCAAGAAGCCCCGGGTCATAGCGATCAGGTTTTTGGCGCAACTCGTCAAAATGCTGTTTGACGACCAGATCGCTATCAACAATCTTGCCAAGGTCGTTAAAGATCCGAAGCACGCGCGCCCCAAGCGGCAATTCATTGCCAAGCGGGCCGTCGGCCGGGAAACCCGATCCATCAAAGTTCCGGTTCTGCAAATAGACAATTTCAGCGACTCTTTCCAGACGCGGGATATTGGAAATCAGTTGGCGGGCGACTTCCGGTGTCCGTCGAACCACATCACGTTCAAGCGGTTGTAGTGGCTTTTCCTCTCCGAGCCGGGCAAGGATTGTCGGCGGCAGCGATACATAGCCAATCGGGGCGAGCAAGGCGGCCAATCCCAGTTCCCATGGATGCGGATAGCCGATTGATTTGGCAATGGTGTCGCACCAGATCTTGGCGCGCATCGCCTTGCCAAAGATTGCCGGGTTAAGCTGTGCGAGAACCTCGGTCAGAACCTTGACACTACCAGCCAGGGTTTGTTCGATCAGGGCCCGTTCAGCGGTGATCAACTGGTACTGTCGCAAACCTGCGCTAAGGCCAGCAATCAGGTCGTCGTCTTCGCAGGGTTTGTTGAAAAACCGGAAGATATGCCCGCGATTGATTGCCTCGACGGCGGTGTGTTGATCGGCATTTCCCGTCAGCATCATATTGACGGTGTCAGGGCTGAGCTTTGCGACCTCTCCCAATAATTGCACGCCATCCATGTCGGGCATGCGCATATCTGCCACACAGACGGCATATTTGTTACCGGCCTTGATTTTTTCAAGCGCCTGCAAAGGGCCGACTGCGGTGTCAAAATTGAACTTGCCGCGCAGCTTACGCTTTAGAGCCATCAACAGGTTCTCATCGTCATCAACAAAGAGTACAGGAGGATTCTGTGTCATGCTCTGTCTCCCTTACGCATCAATCTCGCGGTATTTCTGTTCCACCAAGCGGGCGGTTTCGAGCCATACAAGCAGTCGATGGCGTTTGCCCAATTGATCCAGATATTCAAGATCAATGCGGCTTTCCGGCGCAGTCCCGGTGCGTTGCTCGATGGCAATTTCACGTGCCAGATGCTGCGCAACATAGATCGCCGTGAGTGCGTTCATTTCGGCATGCGGGGTCTTTTGGGGGCGATGGTGATAGGCAACAGTTTGCACCATGGCACTGGGAAATCCCCACAATCCAAGAAGATAGGCACCGATTTCCGGATGAGCAGCACCGAACTGATCGCGCTCGGCGACATAAATCGGAACGTCTTCGGTTTCGACCCGTTTGACAACGTCGGCCATTTCATCGGCGCGATAGGCATACAGGATAAGGCTGCCAATGTGGCTCAGCATGCCAACTGCGGCCAGAACATTGACCACTTCTTTGGGCAGGTCTTCCTGTTCGGCAATCAGGGTCGCGATCACCCCAAGCTGCTGACTGCGTTTACAAAGCTGCATCATTTGGGTGACCGCGGATTTCGGGCCATCGAAGCTGCGAAACAGGCCAACAAACAAGGCAAGCGCCTTGAGCGTGTCGATGCCAATCATCCGGATGGCCTGCGAGATCGTGGTGATCTTCTGGCTGATCGCAAAATAGGCTGAATTGGTCAGCTTTAGAATTTCTGCGGTGAGTGCGATGTCTGATTCAACGATGGCCGTAAGCTGCTCGTTGCCGACAAGCGGGTTTTCAAGTGCTTTGACAAGGTTGGTATAGGTCGTCGGAGGCGAGGCAAGCGCGTCAATCCCGCCAACAAGGGCCCGCAAGTCCGGATTGGTCAGAAGATGGCGCAGATCAAGTGCATTTTCGATGGTTTCGATCAGCATCTTGTCGTCGCAGGGTTTGGCCAGATATTGATGCGCTGGTCCGACCGTGCGCAGGATCGCTTCTTCTTCGGCAAAACCGGACAAAATGATCCGCGCGGAATGCGGGTGTTTTTCCTGCATGATGGTCAAAAGTGCCGCGCCATCAGTTCCGGGCATGCGCATGTCTGAAATCACAACATCCGGATCGATCTCGTCAGCCTTGAGCAGCGCGCTTTCCGCGTCATGCGCGAAATGCAGCTGCCATTCCGGATGAACGGATCGCAATCTTCGACGCAACCCATCCAGAATATTCTTGTCATCGTCTACGAACAGGATGACGCTCATTTTCATCTCATGCGTGTGTTCCATGTTCAATACATGGGGCGAGAAGGGCGTCTTTGATAGTCCGCATTTGCGGAGGGTAATGAACTTTTTAGTCGTTCTTGGAATCAAAGGGTGTGGTGCGTGGGGCCATCAGCTATCGGTAAGTTCGCGGTATTTCTCGGAAACAATTGCAGCAATATTGGCCCATTCCTCCAGACGGCCATGCTTTCCGATCCGTGCGAGATAGTCCATATCAATGCTGCTTTCGATGCTTACGCCCGCGTCACGGTCGGCGACTTCGCGGGTCAGGTGCTGCGCAACATATATGGCGGTCAGCGCCGTCATTTCCTGATGTGGAAGGTCCATCGGGCGGTGGTGATAGGCAACCGCCTGAATGACCGGGGCAGGGAACCCCCACAATCCAAGCAAATAGGCCCCGATCTCGGCGTGTCCTGCCCCAAACTGTTCGTTTTCAGCCCGATCGATGGAAATGCCTTCTTTTTCCACCCGTTCGACAACCGCCTGCATTTCGTCCGACCGGTTGGTGTAAAGGATAAGCGTCCCGATATGGCTGAGCATCCCGATTGACGGTACAGCATGACAAATCTCACGCGGGAGACGTTCATATTCTGCAATCAGCGCGGCGGTAACCCCGATTTGCTGAGACCGATGGCACAGTCGCTTAAGGTTGGCCGCCTGACTGGCCGGGCCGTCAAACCCGCGATACAGCCCGACAAACAGTGCAAGCGCCTTAAGCGTTTCCATGCCCAGCATGCGAACCGCATGGCCAACGGAGGACACATTCTGGGTGACCGCAAAATAGGACGAATTGGTCAGCTTCAGGACTTCGGTCGTTAACGCAATGTCGGACTCGACAATTTTACTGATGGTATCAAGCGAGTAATTGGGATCGGCAAAGGCTGTTTCGAGGCGCATATAGGTGTCTGGCGGGGATGCCAGGCTTTTGGAGTCCGCCACAAGGGTTCTAAGTTCCGGACTGCGCAACAACTGGCGCAGGCCAAGGGCGTTTTCAATGCTTTCGATCAGGGTTTCGTTATCGCAAGGCTTGCTCAGGAACTGGTGCGCCGGACCGATGGTGCGCAGATAGGATGCATTGTCGGCATGACCGGTCAGAATGATGCGTACAGCATCGGGTTGGGTTTTCTGCATGGTTTCAAGCAAGGTAACGCCATCCATGCCCGGCATCTGGATGTCCGATACGATCACATCGAAATCCTGTTTTTCAGCAAGCTCAAGTGCTTCTGCCCCGCTATTGGCAAAATGCAGGTTCCATTGTGGCCGCGCGCCGCGCAAGCGTCGGCGCAATCCGTTCAGGATGTTGGCATCGTCATCTACAAACAAGATCTGGTGCATTGGAACCGATACTTTTCAAGGACATATTGCAGATGGGGTTGCCTTTTGGCCCTTACAAGATCGCGAAATGACAAGTCATCGGGCAAAGCGAATCGGGTCATAAAGATGATAAGATTCACCAAGCCGGACGTCTCATGCGGAAAAAACGGGAAACATTCCCGAAACCAAAAGCATTAAAATAATACAAAAGTATAGGTATTGTGTGATGATATACTGATGTCATCCTCGGTCCGGCGCGATTGTCATATTTTGTCAGAATGTATAGTGCCAACCGTGGGTACACTTTCAATGATTGTAAATTTGACGCGCATAAATGCTTTTCATGATCGACGGGGAGTGCGATCTCATAAATGACAACGCGCACGGAACTGATTGATGCCATTAAAAAGCATCAGCTCTATGTGATGAAGCAACCGGGTGGCAAGCGATTGCAGTTGCGCAATGGCAACCTTTCGCGCATCAAAATGAGCAAGATCAGTCTTGAGGATGCGGTTTTGCCCGGTGCCAACTTTATTCAGGCCGTAATCCGAGACGTCAAATTCGATTTCTGTGACCTGTTTGGAACCAACTTCGTTGAAGCTGATCTTGAAGGATCAAGCTTCATGCGGGCTGATCTGCGCGGTGCGAACATGGCGCGCGCAAAATTGCGCAATGCCAACCTTAAGGGGGCTGATCTTCGATCCGGCGTGATGGTGATCGTCGATGCCGGACGCGAAAAAAAGGTCAAGCGCAACACGGATCTGGCCAATGCCGATCTGCAAGGCTCGATGATGTCTGGTGCCAACCTGGCGGAAAGCAACATGTCCGGTGCCCGACTTGCGGACGCGGATCTGAGCGATGCCAACATGTTTGCCGTCAATCTTGCCGGGGCAGATCTTTCAGGGTGCAACCTTTCGGGGGCGAAGCTCAAGAATGCGAACCTGAAGGGGGCCAAGCTCAAGGATACATTGTTGCTGGGCACGGACCTGTCGGGTGCCAATCTGCGCAATGTCGATTTGTCCAATGTCGATCTGTCACAGGCCAATACTTCAAATTCGATCGGCAGCAAGTCGGGAGCGCCCTTGCCCGAAGATATCCGCATTTTGTTAAACGCCCATACGGAGTGGCTGACAAGTGGCGGGGCAGCAGGCGCACGACTTGATGTTACTGGCCGTGATCTGACCGAGCTTGATTTTACCGGCTTTGATCTTTCGGCAGCGTGCTTTGATGATTGTATCCTGCGTGGCGCGTTGCTGGTTGATACCATCCTTGTGATGGCATCCATGCGAAATGCCGATCTGGCCCGCGCCCGCCTGAGCGGTTCGATCATGAACGGGGTGAGGATGTCTTATGCCAACTGTTCCAAGGCTGTGCTTCAGGGGGTCAAGTTTGGCGGATTGGAACAACGTGATGCCAAGGGACAAAAGACGGGCGAGGTGTGGCGGGCTGATCTGCAATCAGCAGATTTTTCCAATACTGACCTGCGAAACTCGGTCTTTGATCAGCCCCGCATGAAGGGGGCCTCGCTGCGCAAGGCGAATATTGCCGGTGTTGCATTCGGCGATACGGATTTAAGCGAAGTCGATCTTGATGGTGCCAATATCGGTTCGATTCTGAGTGGGACCATTCCCGAACAGGTTTAACCCCGATATAAAAATTCCCCGAAGCCTCCTGAGCATTCGGATAGGATTTCAGCGAAATAACCGACTTGCTGGGCAGTGCCGATACGCAAGAAGTTAAACTTGTTGCGTTGCAGGCTAAGTGCTGCATTCTATAATGCTGAATAATAAAAAACTGATTTAGAGTCGGGGGCTATTCGCTTTATGTCATCGCGTTCGGAATTGATTGATGCAATCAAGAAGCATCAACTTTACCTCAATCAAAAACCGGGCGGTCAGCGCATGCAATTGCGCAATGGCAACCTGTCGCGCATCAAGATGAACAAGATCAGCCTGAAAGAGGCCGTCCTGCCGGGGGCGAACTTCATTCAGGCATCTGCCCGCGATGTCTGCTTTGATTTCTGTGATTTGTTTGGCGCGAACTTTGTTGAAGCCGATCTTGAAGGATCCACGTTTGAACGTGCCGATCTGCGTGGTGCGAACATGGCGCGCACAAAGTTGCGCAACGCCAACCTGAACGGCATTGATTTGCGTGCGGGTATCATGGTGGTTCTCGAAGGTGCGCGTGAACGCACGGTCAAACGTGAAACCGACATGACAAACGCCGACCTTGAGGGCGCGATGATGTGGGGCGCGAATATGGCTGGCAGCAACATGTCGGGCGCACGTCTTGCCAACACCGACATGAGTGACGCCAACATGTTTGCTGTCAACCTCGAAGGGGCGGACCTGACGGGGTGCAAGTTGAATGGCGCGAAGCTGCGCAATGCCAACCTCAAGGGGGCCAAGCTTTCTGGTACTGAACTTGTTGGCGCGGACCTGAGTGGTGCGAACCTGCGCAATGTCGACCTGCAAGATGTCGACCTCACGCAGGCCAACACGTCCTATTCCATCGGCGGTGAAGCCCCCAGCGCCCCGCTGGTCGAAGATATTCGCGCATTGGTCAACGGTCACAGCGAATGGCTGTCAACAGGTGGCAAATCCGGGATGCCGATGATTGCAGCCGGGCGTGATTTGTCGGGCATGGACTTTTCCGGCATGGATTTGTCAGGGGCAGTCTTTGACAAATGCATTATGCGCGGCACCCTGTTTGTCGATACCATTCTTGCCATGTGTTCGATGCGCGAAGCCGACATGCAAAAGATCCGCATGAACGGTGCGGTGCTTGATGGTGTGCGCATGGCGGGATCTGATTGTTCGGAGGGGGTGTTCCAGGGCGTTCATTTCGGCGGTGTCGATCAGCGCGACAAGAAGGGCGAGAAGACCGGCGTCGTCTGGAACGCGGATCTGTCGGATGTGAATTTCGAACAGTCCGACTTGCGCAACTCGGTCTTCCACGAAGCCAAGATGAAGGGCGCAAACCTGACCAAGGCGAATGTTGCCGGTGTTGCCTTTGGTGCGACCGATCTTAGCGAAACCGAACTCGAAGGGGCCAATGTCGGTTTGATTTTGAACGGCTATATCCCCCGCAAAAAATAATCACCGCCCAACATTCAGGTTAAATGAAAAACGCCGCCCTCATTGAAGGCGGCGTTTTTGATTGTGCGCGGGCGGTTTGTCGCCTAGCTGCGATAATCGGCGTTGATCGAGATATAGCCATGTGTCAGATCGCAGGTCCAGACCGTGGCCGCACCATCACCAAAGCCAAGATCAGCATCAATGTCGATATACTGACCCTTGATGTGCGCTTCGACCGGGGCTTCGTCATAATCCTCGACCCGCTCGCCATTCTTGGCCAGCACAATGCCACCGATCGAAATGGTCAGCTTGTTCGGGTCGGCGGTGACACCGCATTTGCCGACCGCCATGACAATACGCCCCCAGTTGGCGTCTTCACCAGCAATCGCGGTTTTGACCAGCGGGGAGTTGGCAATCGCCTTGGCGGCAATCTTGGCTTCTTTCTCGTTCACGGCACCGGTCACATTGACGGTGATGAACTTGCTTGCGCCTTCGCCGTCACGCACGACCTGATGGGCCAGATCACGCAGAACGTCTTCCAGTGCCGTTTTGAACGATGCCAAAGCGGGATCATTCGCATCGGAAATAGCATCATTGCCAGCCTTGCCGGTCGCCGCCAGCAGGACGGTATCCGAGGTCGAGGTATCGCTATCGACCGTAATCGCGTTAAAGCTGCGATTGTTGCAGTCGGTCAACAGCGCCTGCAAAACACTGTGCGGCAGGGCGGCATCAGTAAAGACAAAGCCCAGCATGGTCGCCATGTTCGGCTCGATCATGCCAGATCCCTTGGCAAAGCCGGCAATGGTCACTTCGGTGCCGTTGATGGTCGAAGTGGCTGAGGCCCCCTTGGGGAAGGTATCAGTCGTCATGATTGCCTTGGCCGCATCCAGCCAGCTGGCATCATCGGCGAGGATGTCATCCATCGCATCGGTAATGCGGTTTGCCGTGGTCGGCTCGCCAATCACACCGGTTGATGCGGTGAAAATCTCGGTCTTGGCGCAGCCAAGTGCCTTGGCCGCGGCGTCGACCTTATCGGCGACGAACTTTTCGCCAGCCTTGCCGGTAAAGGCGACCGAGTTACCCGCATTGACGAAAAATGCACGTGCGGTGCCACCCTTAAGCGCCTCGCGTCCCCAGCGCACCGCTGCCGATGCTGTAGTTGACTTTGTGAACACACCGGCAACCTGGGTGCCGGGCTCAAGTTCAGCCAACAGGACATCCGGGCGCCCCTTATAGCGAATGCCAAGGGTCGCGGTGTGTAATTTGACACCGGCAATGGCCGGAAGATCGGGGAATGCCGCGGGGGCAAGCGGTGAAATGGCAGTCGCAACCATCTGTGCAATTTCCTTTATTGGACAAGTAGGCCCATCCTGCCGCAATGGTGGCGAAAAGCAAGCGACAGAATGAGTTTGCGCGATCAAACTGATCGACAAAAAACGGGGCGAAGCCAATGGCCGCACCCCGTTTGATGATGTTGGAAAGACAGGGGCCGTCAATGCAGACGGATGATCCTGTTTTCCGAATTATTCAGACGGTGCTTCCTTGGCAGCTTCTTCTGCTGCTTTCTCCGCTTCGATTTCGACATTGTTGACGATATCGGCGGTGGCACGCAGGTCTTCGACCAGCGCGTTGAACGCGTCACGGCTGATTTCGGCCACCAGCTGCTGACGGACTTCGTCAAGCGACGGCTGGGCGCCTTCTTTTTTCTCTTCGACCTTGATCACATGCCAGCCAAACTGGGTCTGAACCGGTTCGCTTGAATAGGTGCCTGCTTCCATTGCAAAGGCAGCTTCCGCGAACGGTGCGACCATGTCTGCACGGTTAAAGAAGCCAAGATCACCGCCATTCGGGCCGGACGGGCCAGTCGATTTTTCCTTGGCGAGTTCGACAAAGTCAGCACCATCGTCGAGTTCGGCGATGACGGCTTTTGCGTCTTCTTCGCTTTCAAGCAGGATGTGGCGGGCGTGAACCTGCGGCTCTGGCTCGTTGGTCGCGATGAATTCTTCGTATTTCGCGTTGATCGCGTCTTCGGTGATCGCGTCATTGAGCGCACGATCCAGATAGGTTTCCGCGATCAGGCGGCGCTCAAGGGCTGCGATCTGTTCTTTGACTTCTTCGTCATCGGCCAGACCGGCTTCGCTCCCGGCATTCATCAGCAGACGCTGGTTGATCTCACGGGTCAGAAGGTCCGCCTTGAGCATTTCAAACGGAAGCTGGCGGTACTGTTGCGGCAGGCCCTGCTGGGTTGCGCGGACTTCGGATTCAAGGATTTCCTCACCGTTCACCGTCGCCAGCACCGGGTCTTCTGCCGGTGCAGCGTCCTGTGCCATGGCAGGGGATGCAAAAATGACGGTTGCCAGGGACGCAGCAAGAAGGGATTTGCGCAGCATAGTTTCTCCAGACTTTGATTTCAGACGGGCTTTTGCCCGATGCCTCTGCCCACGGGTAAAACACATAAGTGGTGCCTGCACAAGGCTTTGCCGTGGATGATGCACCTTTTGACAAAGCAATCTGTCTAAAATGTGAAGAAGCTAAATTTGCTTGTCAGCATGTTGTGTTTTGTATCTGTGCGCCCGCCCGCGGATGTGCCGCACGTATCGACTGCGAGGCGGGCGATGGCTGAGCGACAGTAATATGAAATTTTGACAGGGCCGAGGATACGGATCAGGCCTTAACATCAAACAGGACTTCACCGACCATCCCGTGAGAACCATCGGCACGGGTGAAACCTGATTTGGCCACCAGATCGCCGCCAATCAGGCGTTCATCCAATGGTGTGATCATCGAAAGCGAGATCGATTTGATGCCCTCGCTTGCCAGATCGGACTGGCTCCCGTCTGCGCGCAGCAACACAAGCGAACTGAAAACAGCATCGTTTTCGTCAATCTGGCCATCATGGTTGTCGTCATATTTGGCCAGCTCGGCAAAGCCGTCTTTTGCGCCATTTTGGTCGCCAAACAGTTCAGTGCCATCGTTGATTTTGCCATCTCCGTTGCGATCAAGCGCAAGCAGTGCATCCGCGCCACTGACCCAGGCGGTTTGATCAAGCGTGCCATCGCCATCAATGTCAAATCGCGTTCCAGCCATCACACTGGTGATGTCGAAACCATTGCCATCCAGATCAAGGATCAACGGGTCTTGCTGAAACATCTGAGAGATCTCGATACGGATTAATTCGATATGGGCGTGAAATTCAGAGATCGAGATATCGGCTGACCCTGCCAGGCTTGAAAAGCGGGTCTCAATGGCGCTGAAATCAATCTCGACGCTGCGCGAATTTACGGAAACCTGACCCAGATTGACCGCGCTGTTACCTTGAGCGATGTTGATCGAGAGTTCCTGAGTTGAAATCGCCCCCTTGACGCCATTCGCACCAACAGTCTTGAGCTCGGCCGGGTCACCACCGGTCATCGCATTGGCGATGGCACGTGCCTTGGCGGGCGGAACACCCATCATCGAAAGGATGATGAAAGCATCGCGATTCATCCTTGCCTGCGCCTCGTCCAATGCGGGTTTCAGCGCATTAAAAGCTTCAAGCGGGGCAGTGTTGATTTCAAACACCGGACGCTGGAACTCGCCAAGGGCATTTTCGATGCGCTCATTGGCTTCGATGCTGAGATCAATCTGATCGGAAATCGTGCGCTGCCTTGCCAATGCCGTTTCGGTTTGGCTTTTCCCATCCGCCCCGGTATCCGCACTGCTTGCAGTCACCGCGCTGTTGGAGGTGGCGCGCAACGTGGCAATTCCGGCGGCATTATCCGCTGCGGTGGGTTTGGAAAATGTTGTGTGCTCAAACATTCAGCGCCTCCTTCCTGAAGGGCTGCGGGATGCTGATTACGGCATCCCGTGGCTGTTAAATCAGAACATCCTGTTCCTGTGTCGGGTCAATTACGGGCACGGTTTCACCATTCGGGAAGGTGAAGGTGGCATTGCCATCGTCCTGACCAAAACGGCCCATCGGCATCATCATATCAACCGTCAGCTGAAGCGGGCCAGTGCCTTCACCGGCTTCTGGTGCAGGCTGATTGATACTGCGTACAATCAGGGTTGCCTGCTCCATGAACTGTTCGGTGATCTGGGCATTCAGTGCTGCCATGCGTTCTGCGGCAAGCGCCTGGCCGTTGGTTTGTGCCGCACCATTGGTGGCACCACCTTCGCCCTCTGCGGATGTATCATCGGTGCCAACCGTTGCATTCATCAGTTCACGGATGAATTCGGCGACTCCGTTGTCATTGATATCGAACAGAAGCCCCCCATCCTCGGCACTGGCCGGGTTGCCCAATGCATCAACCAGCGATCCGCCACCCAGTCCATCCATGACATTGCCAAGGGCGCCAAGGGCCGCCCCCATGCTGTTGCCAATTGCGATGGCTTCGGTGCGGACAACCTCAACCTTGGCGGCCTCGTAGTTAAACGAAAACTCACCGGTTTCGTTGTTGATGCTGATATCAAGCGACTGGACCGCCATCATGGCTGATTCGGATACGCCAACCGCTGCGCCATTTGCCCCGGCATAGGAAATGGCAGTCTTGCTGTGGCTGGCGATGGCCTGATCAAAGGAAAATTCGAACTGGTCCTGACCGCTTGCGGCATCGCGAATGCCATTGAACATCGCATCGGTTGCGGCAATAGCGTCTTCTTCTGACATGCCCGAAAGTGCAAACATTTCCTCAACACTGCCGCGGATCAGTTCAAGCGATGCATCAAGCGCACGCTCAAACAATTCATCGGTTGTCAGCGGTTCGGACGAAAGAGACTTTCCGTTGGCCGGTACAAGCTTCTGGCTGTCGTTATGTGCGGCAAGCGCATCATCAGAAAGGGCTACCGGGTCAATACGGGTGCGCTCATCAGGGCGGGCCTGTGCTGCGCTTTCGCCAGCATTTGAATCGGTTTTGGCATGGGGCTGACGCGCGTCTTGCAGGGCAGACTGCCCCTGACGAAACGGATTAAGCGCGGAAAAATCGACCATAATCCTCCTCCTGAGGACTTGAATTGGCAGCGTTTAAGGATCGTCCCTGAGCGCCAAAACGAGCTACATGCTCTGTTAGGGTGTAAAACTAATAGGTGAATAATACGACCATTCTTCGTGTTTCTCAAGCAAGAAGGCTTCAAGCGCGCCAAACGAAAACGTGAAGAGGCGCGGATTTGCCAGCAATCTGGTGCGATAACAGGTAATTTCCCGCTCTTCATTCCCGATATTGGTTCGTTCCGTTGACAGATGGCAGGCAGGGTTCTATCTGTGATCGGGCTCCGCTTTCTGCCGGGGTTCATTGTGTCTTAATTTATTTGTTCAGGAACGTATTAATGCTCGGCGCTATTGCCCGGAAAATTTTCGGTTCAGCTAACGATCGTGAAGTCAAAGCCCTGCGGGCCACGGTCGAGCAAATCAATGCCCTGGAACCCGAAGTCGAGAAGCTTTCAGATGACGAACTGCGCGCCCGTACCGATTGGCTGCGCGATCGTCTGAAGAATGGCGAGACTCTGACAGATATTCTTCCTGATACCTTTGCCACCATCCGCGAAGCCTCCAGACGTGTACGTGGCGAACGTCATTATGACGTGCAGCTTCTGGGCGGCATGGTTCTGACATCGGGCAAAATCGCCGAGATGAAAACCGGTGAGGGTAAAACCCTGGTTTCGACCCTTCCGGTCTATCTGAACGCGCTTGAAGGCAAGGGTGTTCATGTTGTGACTGTGAACGACTATCTGGCAAGCCGTGATGCGGAATGGATGGGCGAGGTCTATGGCTTCCTTGGTTTGACCGTGGGCGTGATCATGCATGGCATGACCGACGATCAGCGCCGCGAAGCCTATGCCTGCGACATTACCTATGCGACGAATAACGAGCTCGGCTTTGATTATCTGCGCGATAATATGAAGTTCCGCCTCGAAGACATGGTCCAGCGTCCGTTCAACTTTGCCATCGTCGATGAAGTCGATTCGATCCTGATTGACGAAGCCCGTACCCCGCTGATCATTTCCGGTCCGGCCGAAGACAGTTCGGAACTGTATCGCGCGATTGATGCCTTGATCCCGAAACTGGTCGAGGAAGACTACGAAAAAGATGAAAAGGCACGTGCGGTAACCTTGACCGAAGAGGGTACCGAACACGCCGAACAGCTTCTGATGGAAATGGAAATCCTGACCGAAGGCACGCTTTATGACGTTGCCAACGTTCATCTGGTCCATCACGTCAATCAGGCGCTGCGTGCGCACAAGCTGTTCCAGAAAGATACCGACTACATCGTCAAGGACGACAAGGTCGTCATCATTGACGAATTCACCGGTCGTATGATGGAAGGCCGCCGCTATTCCGATGGTCTTCATCAGGCGCTTGAAGCCAAGGAAAAGGTCAAGATCCAGAACGAAAACCAGACTCTGGCATCGATCACCTTCCAGAACTATTTCCGCCTTTATCCGACTTTGGCTGGCATGACCGGTACGGCAATGACCGAGGCCGAGGAATTCGAGGAAATCTACAACCTTCAGGTTGTCGAAATCCCGACCCATCGCCCGATTGCCCGCATTGATGCCGATGACGAGATTTACCGGACCGCCAAGGAAAAATGGGTGGCGATCTCTGAACAGCTCGAAGACTGCCACAAACGTGGCCAACCGGCTCTGGTCGGGACTGTTTCGATCGAAAAGTCGGAAATCCTGTCTGACCTTCTGAAAAAGAAGAAAATCCCGCACGAAGTTCTCAACGCCAAGCAGCACGAGCGCGAAGCATCGATCGTCGCACAGGCTGGTGCGCCGGGTGCCATCACGATTGCCACCAACATGGCCGGTCGTGGTACTGACATCAAACTTGGCGGCAACGTTGAAATGCGGGTCGAACACGAATTGGCCAATGTCACCGACGAAGCCAAACGTGCGGCTGCGATCGAGAAAATCAAGGAAGAGGTCAAAGCCGACCAGGAAAAGGTTCTGGCGGCTGGCGGTTTGTTTGTGATCGGTACCGAACGCCATGAATCACGCCGCGTGGATAACCAGCTGCGTGGTCGTTCCGGCCGTCAGGGTGACCCGGGTGGTTCGAAATTCTATCTGTCGCTTGAAGATGACCTGATGCGCATCTTCGGGTCCGAGCGGATGGACAGCATGCTTCAGAAACTTGGTCTGCAGGAAGGTGAAGCGATTTACCATCCGTGGATCAACAAGGCGCTTGAGAAAGCCCAGCAGAAGGTCGAGGCGCGCAACTTCGACATTCGTAAGAACGTTCTGAAGTTTGATGATGTCATGAATGACCAGCGTAAGGTCGTTTACGAACAGCGCCGTGACCTGATGCAGGCCAAAAATGTGGCCGAAGACGTTGCTGACATGCGCGCCGAAGTCATCGAAGACATGGTCGACAAATATTGCCCGGCCAAGGTTTATCCAGAGCAGTGGGAAACCACCAGCCTGCACGAAGAAGTTACCCGTCTTCTGGGGATTGATCTGCCGATTGCAGATTGGGTCAAGGAAGAAGGCATTGATCAGGAAGTCATGCGCGAACGCATTGAAAAGGCCGCGGATGAAAAAATGGCGGCCAAGGTTGCCAACTATGGTGCGGACATCATGCGCCAGGTTGAAAAAAGCCTTGTCCTGCAGTTGCTTGACCAGTCGTGGAAAGAGCACCTTCTTGCCCTTGATCACCTGCGTCAGGGCATTGGTCTGCGTGCCTATGGTCAGCGTGATCCGCTCAATGAATTCAAACGCGAAGCGTTCAACATGTTCGAAGCCATGCTGGTTTCCTTGCGCGAACGCGTGACCCAGATGCTGTCGCATGTCGAACTGCAATCGACCCCGCGCCCCGAAGACCTCGAGGCATCACGCCGTCCACAGCAGGAAATGCGCGAAAATCGCGACGAACTTGAAGCAACCGAGCAGGGTGTGGATACCGCAACCGTGCAGTCGCGTCAGCCGGGCAATTTCGATCCCAACGATCCATCAACTTGGGGGCGGGTTGCACGCAACCAGGCCTGCCCATGCGGATCCGGGAAAAAATACAAACATTGCCATGGTCAGCTGAACTGATCGAACCCGGCAACATCATCAAAAAAGGCGCGCGCCCAACGGTTGCGCGCCTTTTTTATTTCTGTGTCGTTGGCAGGATGCCTTGCAGGAACTGTCTGACAGGGGCCAGAACCTGTTCATCGGTCGTCAGATAAAACCCAAGGGCAATCAGCGTCCCCGCATGGCCGGTGTCAGGGACTTCGACAAGTTCGGCCGTTGGTGCCAATTCAGCCAGTCGGCGGGAATTTCTTGGGAAAACGGTATGATCACGTGTGCCGGTCACCAGCAACAATGGCGGCATATGCGCCAGATCCATCTCCACGGGTTGGCTTTCATCGGCTGGTGTGTTGCCAAACGCATTTTGTGTGGCCGCAACATCATAGGGATAAAAATCATACGGGCCAGACAGCCCGATAATCCCGGCAATGGCGCTGCTATCAAGGTCAACAGCGTCTAAATATCGTTTATCGGCAACCACCTGAACGGCGTTATAGGCTCCGGCGGAATGCCCGGCCAGCATCACAGGGGTGTCGGCTAGCAGCTTGGGGTTCTGTTTTGCATATCGATCCATAAACGCAATCGTCGACGCGCCGTCCTCGATAAAGGCCGGGAAATGTATATCTGGCACCAGTCGGTAATCTGGAATGGCCACGGCATATCCAAGCTCGGTAAATCGCTTGGCGACAAAGGCATATTTGGCACGATCACCAGAAGCCCATGATCCGCCATAAAACCAGATCACAAGCGGTGCTGGCCGGGCTGATACATCGGGCAAGTAAAGATCGAGAACCTGCCGCTTGTCCGGACCATAGGAAAGATCTGCGACATCCGGCTTCAAGTCACCCGCCTGCCAGTGGTTATAGGCACCCAGCTTGTCGCAACCAGCAAGCAGCATGATCGCGAGAAGTGAATTGGACGTGACGGTCAGGAATTTTCTGGGAAGCATATGGTTTCCGAATACGGGAAATAAGCATCAGGAATTGATACGTTATCTTTTGCTGCTCCGTTTAAAAATCCTTTGTTTCTGTGTTCTGTTCGAATACTGACCTGCCTTCGTGATGTTTTTGAAAAGAGGAAACATCGTCCACGACTGTTGATCCGGACGTTTATTGCTCCTTAATTCCCGGCCCACTAAACTTGTTGACCAAACGGTAAAGCAACAAAGTTGGGTAAGGTGTCCTCATTCGATCAGGTGTCCAGACGAGCGAAAAAACTGGAAACTAATGGCCAGATTGGCGAAGCCATAAAACTGTACGAGGTGTTTCTTCAGGATTTTCCGAAAAACACACGTGCAAAGGCGGCTCTTGAAAAGCTGCAGTTATCCCTGACAATGAACACGGACGCGACACAAGACGCCTATACAACGGCCCGAAAACTGATCGAACGGGGCGAATATGCAAAGGGCATCGCCATTGCCCAAAAGATTGTTGCCGAAATGCCAGACAATGCCCCGGTTTGGAACCTTTTGGGGATGGCCTACTTTCAGAATAACAGGCCGCTTGAGTCGGAGCGGCATCTGCGAAAAGCGATTGAAATTGACAAAAATTTCGGCGTGGCTTGGGTCAATCTTGCAACCCTTTTTTATACTCAGAACAGGTTGGAGCTGGCGCTGAAAGCCTTTCAGAATGCCAGTCATCTTGATCCAGAGAATGGCGAGCTGCTCAATAGCATTGCGGGTATTCTGATTTCATTGCGACGCCTTGATGAGGCAGAGCCATTCTGTGTGCGCGCCATCCAGAAACAACCCGATATGAGCGGCGCATATAACAATCTTGCCATCATCTTCTATCGCAGGCGTAAACGTGCTGCAGCAAAGCAGGCATTCGAAAAGGCTGTGCAACTTAACCCGGACAATATGGCGGCACTTGGTGAGTATCTTTATGTGCGAGCGCAAATTTGTGACTGGACCCCATTGCCGCCCGAACTCCTGAACACCAAACCAATGGGACAGCCGGGAAATTCGATCTCGCCATTTTCGATGCTGCATTTCGAAGATGATCCGTTTGCACAGCGAAAACGATCTGAGATCCGCGCATTAAGTTACGCGGTCCCGACCGATCCGCCCGCTTTCCAGCGCCCTCCGTCACGCCCCGAGAAGCTTAAGATTGGCTATTTCTCAGCTGATTTTCATAATCATGCGACCCTGTCTTTGATGATGGGGGTGCTTGGTGAGCATGACAAAGATCGTTTCGAAATCCATGCCTATAGCTACGGCGATGTCACAGATGGTTGGCGACGCAGTCAGCTTCAACAGATTATCGACAAGAATTGGGATGTACAGAACGCCTCGGATGACGAAATTGTTCAGCATGCGCGCGAACATGGCATTGATATCGCCATTGATCTCAAGGGCTATACCCAGTTTGCGCGACCGCGCCTGTTTGCGCGTCGCATGGCGCCGATCCAGATGAATTATGTTGGTTATCCCGGGACATTAGGGACAGGCTGCATTGATTATCTTGTCGCCGATCACACGGTCATTCCCGACGAATACAGAGATGCCTACACAGAGAAAATCATCTACATGCCGCATTGCTACCAGCCAAATGATGGCGCGCGGTCATTTCCTGAAAACACACAAACACGTACCGATCTCGGACTGCCGGAAGACGGGTTTGTCTTTTGTTCGTTCAATGCCTGTTACAAGATTTCACCGCGTGAATTCGATATCTGGATGCGGTTGCTTGATCAGGTAGAAGGTTCTGTCCTTTGGCTTTTTCAGGGCAACGACGATGCCGTCGCGAACCTGCGCAAGGAAGCAGAGACCCGTGGTGTTGACCCAAATCGCCTTGTCTTCGCAGAAATGCTGCCAGAGGAAGAACACCTGGCCCGTCATAAGCACGCCGATCTGTTCCTTGATACTTTCAATGTGAATGCACACACGACCGCAAGTGATGCACTCTGGGCAGGCTTGCCGCTGGTGACGCTGCCCGGCAAGCAATTCGCTGCACGCGTAGCAGCCAGTGTCCTGCATGCCGCAAACCTTCCGGAACTGGTGGCGAAAACCGAACAGGAATACGAGGCCATTGCCCTGGAACTTGCCCTTCACCCTGCCAAGACCAAGGCGCTGAAAGCCAAGGTGAAAGATCAAATCAGGACCTGTCCCTTGTTTGATACCAAACGATATACCCGAGCTCTTGAAGCCGGATTTGACGCGGCATATGACCATTATCTGGAAGATCAGGCCCCCGATGACATTGATTTGGCCGGGTTTGATCGGGGCTGATTGTTTTCTGCTCTTGGCGAAGATTTGATGGCGCGATAAAACAGTGCCATGACAATACAACAACCAGATAAAGGCTGCATGTCGGTTGACCTGCGCCAGGGGAAAATTCCCGAGAAAACAGTATTCGTCAGTGCGGTAGCACTGGTGGATATCGATCACCGTGTGCTGATTGCACAGCGCCCGGAAGGCAAATCCATGGCAGGTCTGTGGGAGTTCCCCGGCGGCAAGGTCGAGGCGGGTGAAACCCCCGAAATGGCACTGGTGCGTGAGCTCAAGGAAGAGCTTGGAATTGATATCACCGAAAGCTGTCTGGCACCCTTCACCTTTGCGTCTTTCACCTATGATGATTTCCATCTGATGATGCCGCTTTATCTGTGCCGTGTGTGGAAAGGCGACATCACGCCGATGGAAGGTCAGCAGGTCAAATGGGTGCGTCCGGTGCGTCTGGGTGATTATCCGATGCCGCCGGCCGATTTGCCGCTTGTTGCGATGCTGCGCGATTTCCTGTGAGCCATCCGCCCTTTCGCGGCGTATGGTTCAGGGCAAAAGAATTTGAATGATGTTGTGGGGATATGATGTCTGATCCGGTCCGTGCCTGTCTGATTATTATCGGCAATGAAATCCTGTCTGGCCGCACCCATGACAAGAACCTGCCCTATCTGGCAGAGGAGCTGAACACGCTTGGTGTGCGACTGGTCGAGACCCGCGTCATTCCCGATATCGAAGACACCATCATCGAGACGCTCAATGAATGCCGGGCAAAGTTCGACTACGTGTTTACCACTGGCGGCATTGGCCCGACGCACGATGACATCACATCGGAATGCGTTGCCAAGGCCTTCGGGGTGGCGATTGAACTGAACGCCGACGCGCATGACTTGCTTAAAAGCCACTATGACAACCCCGCAGACCTCAATGAGGCGCGCCTGCGCATGGCGCGCATTCCGGTCGGCGCAGAACTGATCCAGAACCCGATCTCGAAGGCACCGGGTTTCCGGATGGAAAATGTCTATGTCATGGCCGGTGTACCGATGATCATGCAGGCGATGTTCCAGGGCATCAAGCACCAGCTGATCGGCGGTAAACCAATGGTGTCGCGTTCTGTTGGCGGCTATATCCCCGAAGGCACGATAGCCAAGGTGCTGGCTGAAATTCAGGGTGATTTCCCTGCAACCGATATCGGCTCCTATCCGTTCCTGCGCGAAGGAAAGCTTGGCACCACATTGGTGGTGCGCGGCGAAAATCCAGATGATGTCAATCAGGCAGCAGAACGTATTCGCCTTGCCATCATCGAAGGCGGCAAGGACGTGATCGAAGATACCGGCACGGTCTGATTCAGCGCAAAGTTTGATCGCGCATCTCGGTTGGCGGCGTATTGCGTTTGGTCAAGGTAACCGTCAGGCGCACTGTCTAGAATTGTTCTGACCTATTGACGGGAAGAGAACATGACCGACCAGAACCAGGAGCCGCACGATGATGTACGCAACAGTCAGGCTGCCCGCGAAGCGCGTTCGATTATAAAATTCATGATCGAACACACCGCCTATGGCGGCTTTGGCGCGCTGGTCTTCGGGGCGCTGGTGCTGTTTTTTGATATTGGCGGGATTTACACGTTGGCGATGTCATCGCGTGATGCGCCGATCTTTATCTTTTTGCTGTTCTTTGGCCTGTTCGTGACCTTTGGCGGGATCAGTCTTGGCATCGGGATCATGACCATGGGCGGGTTTTCCGATGATGATCGCTACCGCGATGAACGCACGCGCAACCGCAATTCAGATGACAGAAACTAAAAAGGCGCCAACCCTTGGCGCCTTTCCCGGGTGACAAAGACCTTGGCTTATTGCGGGTCCGCACCAGACTTTTTGGCGACCATGCGCGCGATCAGCATGCCGATGATCCAGCCCGCCAGCGGCACGATGAAAATGTAATCAAACAACGGATGGCTTGAATCCCCGCCAGACGCCGCCAGAATAAAGCCGATCCAACCTGCGGTCAGCACATAGCCCGCAATCTTGAAATAGACCCCGTTCGACAGTCTCTTTTTTTCTGATGGCGGTTCGGGATTGTTTGATTGGCTTTCGTCGCCAGACATTCTTCATTCCTTGCGTTCTGAAATAGGCTTTGGCGATCAGCGTTCAAGCGTAAGCGCATCGGGATCAATGCGTTCCTGCCAGCCTTCGCGCACCAGTTCGGGCACAACGTGATCCTGTTCCGGATAGCCAATGCACAGATAGGCAATCAGGCGCCAGTGGTCTGGCACATCAAGTGTCTTGCCAACCACATCGGGCTCAAGGATCGAAACCCAGCCAACCCCGATGCCTTTCACACGCGCGGCCAGCCACAGCAGCTGCACCGCTGCCACGGCGGAATAATCAAGCATCTCGGGCATGGTCTTGCGACCCAGTCCCATGCCGGCCTCGGTTTCTTCGTCGGCAAACACAGCCAGCTGTACCGGGGCCTGATCCATGCCCTGAAGCTTAAGCGACGCATAAAGCTTTGCGCGCTCGCCGTGATAGTCATTGAGTGCTTCGTTATTGGCACGCTCGAAACTGTCGCGGATTGATTTGCGGCGTTCAGGATCATTGACCTTTACAAAACGCCATGGCTGACAATTGCCGACGGATGGCGCCAGACACGCTTCCTTGATCAGATCGTCGATATCTTCTTGCGGGATCGCGTCTGTGCGAAAACGCCGGACATCGCGACGCCACAGCAAAAGGTCAATGAACTGCTTTTGAAAGGCATGGTCAAAAACCGGCGGTGTCAGGTCCGTTTCCTGGTCGCTGTTTGCGGCAACTTGATCTGGTTTTGTCATGGCGCGGCCCTGATGAAATGCGGGGTAACGTTCAATGGTTTTGCACCCTACCTGTCAGCGCCGTTATCGCCAATAGCAAGATGGGCTAAAGCGCCAGCCACCGGCATTATTTCCACTACAACCGACCGGCAGGTCCTAGAATGGCACATCAATGCTCAGAAGGCCGGTGTAGTCTCCGTGCTGAACTTCATAGGTCAGTTTGCGCCGCAGCTCAAAGCTGACGCTGGCGGGAAAGCGGCTCCATTGCTGGGTGATGCCGCCGCCGGTATCAAGATACAGATTGGTGCTTTCAATGCTGACAAATGGTTCAAGCATCATCGATGAGCGCGCAACATCATGGGTCAGTGAAAACTCCGTCCGAATGCCGGTGATGTCTTGCTGTCCGGTGGCAATATCGCGAAAGCCCTGAACGCTCAGATCAAAGTTCAACGGATCATAGGCATAATCCGAACCGGCATAATACCGCCTTGATCCGCTGCGTCCGTAATCCTGGTTCAGCAGTGATATTGTCTGTTCCTGTCCAGCAAACGGAATGATTTCATGATCGCCAAAGCCAAGCCGATAGCGGGCCTCAACCGAGGTATCAAAAAGCCGGGTGGTGGCGATATTCCCCGGCACAAGGCCACCGTCAGTGGCGCGCGCGGCATCAATATATTCACGGGCTGTGACCATGTCGCCTTCAAGCTGGATGCGAAGCGGCACGGCACCAAATTCATAATCGGTACCGAACCCGATACTGTTTGAAATGCTTGTACTATCAAGTGTTTCGGCATAGTCGAGATTGTCTGGAACCAAGCCAGTCGGGGACTGCGAAATGGTGCTTTGACCAAGGCTGATACTGCCGCGCAGGTTAAACCAGTCTGTTATGCGCGACACAAAATAAGGTGACAGAGCAAGATTGTTTTCGCGATAGCGCAACTGTCTGGTGCTTGATTCCCCAACAGTACTGCCCCAGCCGATCCCCATGCCAAGCACGAGTCCGTCATCAACAAGATAATCAACCCCGCTATCAAGCGATATGGTGTCGCCGCTTAAACCCGGATCATATCCTGAACCGGTGATGCGGTTCTCAAGCGCGGAATGATTGCCCGCAAGCCAGATGCTAATCGGGACGCGCACATTGCGTGATTGGGTGGGAAAGGTGCCGGCAGCACTGTCAAAATCAATCCTGCGCGCAAGCGATGACAGCGCGGCGCGACCGGCAAGGATCTCGCTTGGTGTCGGTGTGCCCATGCCAAATTGCAGGTTCTCGGTCGCCTGTTGCGGTGGGGAAAGAAAGCTTTCAGACAAAAGCGGGGCGAGCCTGCTGTCATAAAGGTCATCGTCCATTTTGTCGTAAAGCCGGTTCATATGCCGACGCTGGTTTTCTGTGCGCGTGGTTGTCTTGTTCCGCAGGACCGGTGCATCTGGCCGTGCAGCATCATCGCGGGCAAAGGCCTGCGCTATGATAGGGGGCTGGCGTGTCTCGCGGTACAGGGCATAGATGGCCGCCAGACAGGCCGTGGCAATCACGGCAGTTTGAAAGCGCCTGTGCATCTGACGTTAAACATCTCGGTTCGGGCCAGTTATCTAGCGTGACAGACGAAAATGCAGGGAATATGGAGAAAGACGGGCAGTTCTGCCCCATTGATGCCTGATCAGTCAAAGACAGGGAAAGCAGACAACAAGAGCCAATAGAATGTTGCGTCAAAAACCAAGCCGCGCTAGAACGCTTTGCATCGGCTCTGGCCGGTCCATCGCGCGTCGCGGGCGTGGCGAAATTGGTAAACGCAGCGGACTTAAAATCCGTCAGCCCTTAGGCTTTGCCGGTTCAAGTCCGGCCGCCCGCACCATCGCATCTTTAACCCGGAATGCGGTTTGTGCGCTCGGCACGAAATTGCCGAAATCCGGTCATCAAATCCCCTGCTTTGAGATGCATCATTCAAAGTTCCACGCGCAGGTCTGCTCTAGGCGCCTGTGTGGTTCTACAAACGAGGAGAATGATGATGGTCCACTTGATTGCTTTTGGCGTGATTGCAGCCGCCGTTCTCGCTGTCAGCTAAGCGTGACCGGCTTCAATTTGTGGTGGGTTCAACCTGCTGTATGATCGGAGAAGGATCTCTCTGGGTTAAATGGCGGCGCAAAATACGCATGTCGATTTTTGAATTTGGTGATGTCGCAAAGTAAAATGTCTGTGTCGCGACGGGCATTTTGCTTATGTGAACCATATCCCCCAATTCCGGATAGGTATTAAGCAAGGTATCGGCCACTGCCTTCTCCATCAATCCGCCATCAGCCCGCTTCTTGGCGATCATCCGCAAGATGGTTAAGTCATCTACGACTTCGATGGTGTCAACATCGTCACGGCGGCTTTCAAAAACGTCACCATACCAATAGCCAGCGCCAACAGCGATGCGGTGGTTCCACAGTTCGTTAGCCTCCAGCGGATACTCGCGGTGGGACAGTAAAATGGTGTCACTGACCAGAATTGGGAACTCGTAGTTTAGCCCATAATTTATCGCCTGACCGGATTCGGCGCAGAATATGACATCGACGTCGCCATTGCGTGCGGCATCAATTGCGCGCTTCCATGGAAAGACCTCTATCCTGACTTCATAGCCGAATGATGTCATGAGCTCTTGGACATAATCGACAAGAATACCACCTGGAAGCTTCCCATCGACAACATAGGGTGGCCACGGACTGCAGGCAGCGACGATTTCGGTGCTGTCGTCGTCAGATGCGCTTGCCGTTGATGATATCAATGGCAATACACACAGAACAAATCCCAAAAATCTTAATCTGCGCGACATCTGAATTTCCGGCTTGTGAGCAATCATAATAGCATGTGTGGTGCCTCTCTGCTGGTTTTTAGGTTTGTTCAGCGCACAAAGAACCGGGCGAAAGGAATATCCATCAGAAGTCATTGATATAAATTCGTTTCCCGCAAAGACACGGAGATAATTAATTTCCCCGTGGTGACTTCTTGTAAGCAATGCTGCGGTGCGATACGATCTGCGATGCGCTGAATGCGCAATCAAAAGGCTCGCATTGCCATGAACAAAGTCGTCGCCAAACCCGCTGAGATTTCAACGGACCCGGTGCAAGCAGACGGGGCATGGCATGCTTTGCCCGCCGAGCAGACGCTTGATGATTTCCAAACAAGCTCCCAAGGACTTGATCCGCAAGAAGCATCGAAGCGTCTGGTGCAATACGGGCCCAATCGGCTGGACCCGCCACGTCGGCGCGGGCCGCTGATCCGGTTTCTTTCACAGTTTAACAATGTGCTGATTTATGTCCTGCTGCTGGCAGCCCTTGTCACAGCGGCCTTGGCGCATTGGGTGGATACGTCCGTCATTCTGGCGGTGGTGGTGGTCAATGCCATCATCGGCTTTGTTCAGGAAGGCCGGGCGGAAAGCGCGCTCGAGGCGATCCGCAATATGCTTTCGCTTGCCGCCATCGTCGAGCGTGATGGCCGCAAAACTGAAATCCCCGCCGAAGATGTCGTGCCCGGCGATATCATCCATCTGCAATCAGGGGACAAGGTCCCGGCCGACTTGCGCCTGATCCGGGTCAAGGGCCTGCAAATTCAGGAAGCCATCCTGACGGGCGAATCTGTCCCGGTCGACAAGGCCGTTTCCCCCGTGGCCAAGGACGCAGCCCTTGGTGATCGTTTTTCCATGGCCTATTCCGGCACCATGGTTACCCACGGGCAGGGAGGTGGCGTGGTTGTGGCCACCGGGGCCAAAACCGAAATTGGCCGCATCAGTGCGCTTTTGTCCGAAGTCAGTACCCTTACCACACCGCTTCTGCGGCAAATGTCGGCCTTCGGGCGCAAGCTGAGCGCGGCGATCATGGCGGTGGCCTGTGTCACCTTTGCCATCGGTGTCTGGGTGCATGGACGGGCGGCGGCCGACATGTTTGTGGGGGCTGTCGCACTGGCCGTTGCCGCCATCCCCGAAGGCCTGCCCGCGATCATGACCATCGCGCTTGCCACCGGCGTGCAACGCATGGCGTCGCGGCGCGCGATCATTCGTCGGCTGCCCGTCGTAGAGGCATTGGGATCGGTCAGTGTGATTTGTTCGGACAAGACCGGCACGCTTACCCGCAATGAAATGACGGTGCAGTCCCTTGCTACCGGCAAGCATCTTTATGCCGTGACTGGCACTGGCTATCGCCCCGAAGGCGGTTTTGAACTCGATGGCAAACCGGTCACACTTGATGATCATCCGGGGCTGACCGAAATGGCGCGCGGGGCATTGCTTTGCAGTGATGCCGGTCTGCATGAGGATGATGGTCAGTGGGTAGTTGATGGCGATCCGACCGAAGGCGCGCTGGTTGCCCTTGCCATGAAGGCCGAACTCGAACCCGGTGCCGAAAACCGTCAATTGCCGCGCCACGACGTCATCCCGTTTGAATCCGAACATCGTTTCATGGCGACCCTGCATCACTATGCCGAAGGCCATGGCTTTATCTATGTCAAAGGGGCGCCGGAACGTATTCTTGCCATGTGCAACTCTCAGGGCGGACCGAATCATCAGGAGGCCCGTGACCGCCCCTATTGGGAAGACCGCATGCAGGAAATGGCCGAAAATGGCCAACGGGTTCTTGCACTGGCGTTCCGCCCGACCCTCAACCACCATCACCAGCTGGTGTTTGACGACGTCAAACAGGATCTGGTGTTGATCGGCCTTTATGGTCTGGTCGATCCGCCGCGCGAAGAAGCCATCGCTGCCGTTGCCAAATGCCGTGCTGCCGGGATCACTGTTAAAATGATCACGGGCGACCATGCGATCACTGCCGGTGCCATTGCCCGGCAACTGGGCCTTGGTGATGGTGAACGCGTGGTCAGTGGCCATGAACTGGACGCGCTTGATGATGAGGCGCTGCGAAACGTGGCCCGGCAGTCCCATGTTTTTGCCCGCACCAGTCCCGAACATAAACTGCGACTGGTCAAGGCCCTGCAGGCCGAAGGCCATGTCGTCGCCATGACCGGCGACGGGGTTAATGACGCCCCGGCGCTGAAACGCGCCGATGTCGGGGTTGCCATGGGCCAAAAGGGCAACGAGGCCGCCAAGGAAGCCGCCGAAATGGTGCTCGTCGATGATAATTTTGCCTCAATCGCCGCCGCGGTGGAGGAAGGTCGAACGGTTTACGACAATCTGGTCAAATCGATTCTGTTCATCCTGCCCAGCAGCGGTGGAGAGGCACTTACCATCGTTATGGCAATGGCCCTTGGCCAATTGTTGCCCATCACCGCCCCGCAAATTCTGTGGGTCAATATGATCACCGCTGTGACGCTGGCCTTGGCTCTTGCGTTTGAGCCGGCCGAAAATAACGTCATGAAACGTCAGCCGCGTCGACGGGATGCGCCTTTGCTCTCGGGCTTTTTGATTTGGCGGACTGTTTTTGTCTCGCTCATTCTGGTGGTTGGCGTTTTTGGCGTGTTCGTGTGGTCCCAGAACCGGGGCGCGGGGCTTGAAGTCTCGCGCACGCTGGCGGTCAACACGCTTGTGATGTTTGAACTGTTCTATCTTTTCAATACGCGCTTCCTGACTGCATCGGCGCTTACCAAGCAGGGGCTGACGGGCAGTCGGGCGGTGCTGATTGCCGTGGCGCTGGTTGTGGTTTTCCAGCTGATCTACACTTATGCCCCGCCGATGCAGTATCTGTTTGAAAGTGCTGTGATCTCGCCGCTTGGCTGGGCGCTGGCGGTTGGGGTCGGGTTCAGCGTCTTTGTGCTGGTCGAAGTCGAAAAGGCGGTCCTGCGACACTGGCAGAAGCGCAAGTCACAGGGGCCAAATTCATTCACATAATCGCTCGGGTCTCCGCGATTTGTGTGGCTTTGCGGCAAAGTAGCCCGTGCAAACCAGTTGCCGGATCGGTCATGTGCATGAGTTTGGCCCCCGGTGTTTACCGGATGTAAAGCACATGGCCCCTATCCATAACGCATCGCCGCAATCACGTGTCAGGCCGTCCTATGCCGCTACCAGATGAAGAAGACGAAGGCCCGCGCAAGAAAGAACGGATTGGCAAATATGTTGCCCCCGAAGAGCGCGCGGCCAATATCGTCAAGCAGCTTGATGAGTTCCTGCGCAAGGGTCCGCGCAAGGGGCTGAAATACTCCCGTTGGCAGCAACTGGCCTGGTATGAGATCGTCGATGAAATCAAGCGCGCCGAAATGGCCCAGAAAAATCAGGACACCCTGACCAAATCAGCCTTTCTTAGTCTGGCGATTGGCTTTGGCACAGTCGGTTTTTGGGGACTGGTCCTGATGGCGGGCAATGGTCTTGGCGGGATTGCCGCCGCTGTGATTGTGATTGCCGGTCTTGTGATCTGGCGCGCCATGGCCAAGGCCCAGTGGTTCAAATAACAATGCATTCAGGCAGGCATTCGAAACCATGAACAAGGACGCAGCCGAAACACTGGCCATCAACGCCATCGCCCATATCGCGGGCGATGAAGAATTGTTGCAAGGACTGATCGCGCAAACCGGTATGGGGCTTGATGACCTCAAAGCGGGGATCGGATCAACCGAAGTGCAACTCGGTGCTCTTGAATTCCTGTTGTCGCATGAGCCGTTCCTGATGCGCTTTGTCGAGGATTCGGATTACGCCCCCGAAGACCCTGCGCGCGCGCAAATCGTTCTGTCCGGCGGCCCGATCTGGCAGGACTAATGGCGGGCAAGCAGTTCTGGCATGTTCGCGATGTTCGGCCTCGGATCGGTGC
The DNA here is from genome assembly GCF_001613795.1 of Thalassospira sp. MCCC 1A01148. Classification (GTDB taxonomy): domain Bacteria; phylum Pseudomonadota; class Alphaproteobacteria; order Rhodospirillales; family Thalassospiraceae; genus Thalassospira. Next base: position 837,934 of record NZ_LPVZ01000020.1, on the reverse strand, counting down.
GCAGCAATCCGTAAATCACGGAATCGCGGATACCGATATGGGTTTCCCATTCGCCACGCAAAACGCCTTCGCGGGTAAAGCCCAGTTTTTCAAACGTCTTTTGTGATGCGTGATTGTCCGGGTCGATATCGGCAAAAACCCGGCGCGCCGAAGTTTTGGCAAACAGATCGTCAATCGCCGCAGCCAATCCGCGCGCCGCATAGTTCTGCCCGCGGGCGGCGGGGCTGATCATGCAGGCCGCTTCCCAGATATCCTTTTCCCGCCCGGTGTTATAAAGCGCAATGCGACCAAGGGCCGGTCCATCGGGTGTTTCGCACACAACCCAGGATGTTGCCTCGAACCCTTCAGTCCAGTTTTTCAGATTGGCGATGGTGGTTTCGAGATCGGGGAAGGCGGGATCAGGTAGCCAAAGGCAACACTCAGCGTCACCAAAAATAACGTGCAGGTCCGGGCCATCGGCCATCGGATCAAGGGGGCGCAGATACATGTCAGGCACTTCGGTTAAGGATCGGATAAGGGGTGGTGGCTGCTTGGCTTAGCTCAGAAAGGGCAGGGGTGTGCCGCCATAGACGTAAATCCATACCAGAAGCCCGCCGCCCAGCAAGATGCGATAAATGGCGAAGGGGGTGAAGCTTGAACGTTTCAGCCAGCTCATCAGAAGGGCAATGGCGATCAGTGCGGTGATAAAGGACAAGCCAGCCGCCAGCAGGACATCCTCGGTCAGGTTGATGTCACCGGCCTGATGCAAATCGATCCCTGCCAGCAAACCGGCACCAAGGATCACCGGGATCGACATCAGCATGGAAAACTGTGCTGCGTCTGCGCGTTCATACCCCATGAAGCGGGCCGCAGTCATCGTAATGCCCGAACGGCTGGTGCCGGGAACAAGGGCAAGAACCTGTGCAAGGCCAATAAACAACGCCCCGCCCCAGCGCATATGCTCAAGGCGGTTGATCGTCATGCCGACCTTGTCCGCAATCCAAAGCAACACGCCAAAGCCAAGCGTGGTCCAGGCAATGATTTCAATCGAGCGCAGCTGTTCCTCGATGCCAGAGACCTTGAAATAGAATCCAACAGCAATCACGGGGATGGTGGCGAGCACAATATGAATGGCGAGGCGGGCACCGGCATTGATTCGCCCGGTAAGCAGCCGAACGAATCCGCCGATCATGGCGAACACATCGCGCCAGAAATAGATCAATACAGCAGCCAAAGTGCCAACATGGACGGCGACGTCTACCAATAAACCCTGATCCGCGCTGCCGGTGATGGCAGGGGCCAGCACCAGATGGCCAGATGAGCTGATCGGGAGAAATTCGGTGATCCCCTGAACGACTGCCAGAAGAATTATGTGCTGTAGTGTCACGCCCGCCTCTGTGCCTGTTCGCTGCAAAAACTGATCGCTTATAGCAGTTTAGCCCATTTTGGCGAAACGCATAAATAGTACCATTATGGTACTATTGAAACAATGTTACAGCGGTTTTCAATGGGGTTTCGCGAAAAACCGGAAAAATAATCTGGATATTTACGTCAGCATTATTGACGTAAATGATATTTTATACTGGATTCTTGCCTGTTTGACACGTATACAGAGCAAAACCTGCAACATAAAACCCTTCCAGAGGGCCGTCATGACAGAAAAGATGCTGAAGTTTGTTCATCTTGAACAAAAGTATCCGCACAAAAGAGAAGCGTCCGAGCGCCGCACGGATTTCAATGAAATTTACGAGCCGTTCGAGGACCAGAGTGCCGCGGACCAGTCCGCGCGTTGCTCGCAGTGTGGTGTGCCCTTCTGCCAGGCACATTGCCCGCTCTATAATAACATCCCCGATTGGCTGCGCCTGACCACCGAAGGTCGCCTTGAGGAGGCTTATGCCATCTCGGCTGCAACCAACAACATGCCGGAAGTAACCGGCCGCATTTGCCCGCAGGACCGCCTGTGTGAAGGCAACTGCGTGATCGAACAATCGACCCATGGCGCGGTCACCATTGGTTCGGTCGAAAAATACATTACCGATACCGCGTTTGAAAACGGTTGGGTCAAGGCCCCGGTGCCGGGCAAGGAAAATGGCATGTCGGTGGGTATCATCGGCGGTGGCCCGGGCGGTATGGCAGCGGCTGAACAGCTGCGCCTCAAAGGATATGAAGTCCATATCTATGACCGTTATGACCGCATGGGCGGGCTTCTGGTTTATGGTATCCCGGGCTTCAAGCTTGAAAAGGATGTGGTTGAACGCCGCGTGAAGCTTCTCGAGGAAGGTGGTGTTGTCATGCACACCGAATTCGAAGTTGGCCGCGATGCCACCCTTGAAGACCTGCGCAAAAAACACGACAGCGTTCTGATCGCAACCGGCGTTTACAAGGCCCGCGAACTGAAACTGCCGGGGGCCGGTCTTGAGAACGTCTATCCTGCACTTGAATACCTGACAACGTCCAACCGTCATGGTCTGGGCGACAAGGTTCCGGCCTATGAAGACGGAACGCTGAATGCCAAGGACAAAAACGTGGTCGTCATTGGTGGTGGTGATACCGCCATGGACTGTGTGCGTACCGCGATCCGTCAGGGTGCAAAATCGGTCAAATGTCTTTATCGCCGTGACCGTGCAAATATGCCGGGCTCCCAGCGCGAAGTGGCCAATGCCGAGGAAGAAGGTGTCGAGTTTGTCTGGCTGACAAACCCCGAAGCCTTTGTCGGCGATGACAAGGTAACCGGTGTGCGCGCGGTCAAGATGCGCCTTGGTGCCCCGGATGCCGGTGGCCGCCAGAGCCCGGAAATCATCGAAGGTTCGAGCTACACCATGGATGCCGATATGGTCATTCTGGCGCTTGGCTTCGAACCCGAAGACCTGCCGACCCTGTTTGATGCACCGGAACTCGGTGTGTCGCGCTGGGGAACGGTCAAAATCGACTTCCGTACCATGATGACCAATCTGGATGGTGTGTTTGCTGCTGGCGATATTGCCCGCGGTGCATCGCTTGTGGTCTGGGCAATTCGTGATGGTCGCGATGCGGCGGACCGGATTGATGAATATTTGCTGGCGCGCAAAGAAGCTGCCGCTTAAGCCCGCTGCCGCATTAGGAGAAAGAGTTATGAACAAGATCGTTCACAGCAAGGGCGCAAGTGACATCGCCCGTTTTGAAAAGAACGCGGCTCATCTTGAAGCCAGCGGGATGTATGATCCGGCAGAAGAACATGCCAACTGTGGTGTGGGTCTGGTCGGTGCCATTGACGGCAAACCGCGCCGTGAAGTTGTCGAAGCCGGGATCGAAGCCCTTAAGGCCATCTGGCACCGTGGTGCTGTTGATGCCGACGGCAAGACCGGTGATGGCGCGGGTATCCACCTTCAGATCCCGCAGGACTTCTTCAAGGCCTATCTTAAAGTCATCAATCAGGAAGCGCCCGACAGCCTGATCGCTGTTGGTCAGGTCTTCCTGCCGCGCATCGACATGGCGGCACAGGAACGTTGCCGTGCGATTGTCGAAACCGAAATCCTCAAGCAGGGTTACGGCATTCTTGGCTGGCGTCAGGTGCCGGTTGATGTGTCGGTCATCGGTGAAAAAGCCAACCAGACCCGCCCGGAAATCGAGCAGGTCCTGATTGGCGTGCGCAGCGATGTCAGCGAAGAAAAGTTTGAAATCGACCTTTATGCCATCCGTCGTCGCATCGAGAAGGCCGTGCTTTCCGAGGCGATCAAGGATTTCTATATCTGCTCGATGTCCTGCCGTTCGGTGATCTACAAGGGCATGTTCCTGGCCGAGGACGTTGATACCTTCTATCCCGATCTGCGCGATGATCGTTTCATTTCGAACTTCTGCGTTTATCACCAGCGTTACTCCACCAACACCTTCCCGAGTTGGCCGTTGGCACAGCCGTTCCGTGTTCTTGCCCATAACGGCGAAATCAACACGCTGCGCGGCAACGTCAACTGGATGAAAAGCCACGAAGCGCGCATGGCACATGATGCCTATGCCGACAGCATCGATGACCTAAAGCCGGTGATCCAGCCGGGGTCTTCGGACTCGGCGGCTTTGGATGCGGTGTTCGAACTGATGGTGCGTGCTGGTCGTGACCTGCCGATGGTCAAAACCATGATGGTGCCGGAAGCCTGGTCGAAAAAGGCGTCCACGCCAGACAGCTACAAGAACCTTTATGCCTATTGCAACGCCGTAATGGAACCGTGGGACGGCCCGGCAGCACTTGCGGCTTATGGCGGCAAATGGCTGATGGGTGGTACGGACCGTAACGGTCTGCGTCCGTTGCGCTATGCCGTTACGGGCAATGGGCTTCTGATTGCCGGTTCCGAAGCCGGCATGGTTCATATCGACGAAGAAGCCTGTGTTGAAAAAGGCCGTCTCGGCCCGGGACAGATGATTGCGGTCAACCTCGAAGAGGGCAAGCTGCTTCATGATGCCGAACTGAAAGACCAGCTGGCCGCACGTCGCGACTGGTCAAAGTGGGTCGGTCGCACCAAGGTTCTTGATGATCTGATTTCGCCAGAACAGGCGGAACCAGTGAAACTTGAAAAAGAACGCCTGCTGCGTCTGCAGAAGTCGATGGGCCTCACGCACGAAGACCTTGAACTGATCCTCCATCCGATGGGTGAGGATGGCAAGGAAGCCATTGGCTCGATGGGCGATGACACCCCGCTTGCGATCTTGTCGGATCGTTATCGTGGCCTGCATCACTTCTTCCGTCAGAACTTCTCGCAGGTGACCAACCCGCCGATCGACAGCCTTCGTGAAGCGCGCGTCATGAGCCTGAAAACCCGTTTGGGCAATCTTGGCAACATCCTTGACGAGGATGAAAGCCAGTGTGACTTGCTCCAGCTTGAAAGCCCGGTTCTGACCAACGCCGAATATGACGCGATGCGCGGCTATATGGGCGACAGCGCTGTTGAAATCGACACCACCTTTGACATCAATGGTGGTCAGATGGCGCTGCGCGAAGCAATCTCGCGCATCCAGCGCGAAGCCGAAGAAGCTGTGCGCGGTGGTGCCCTGCACGTCATCCTGACCGACGAAGGCATTTCCGAAACCCGTGCGGCGATCCCGATGATCCTTGCGACTGGTGGTGTTCACAGCCACCTCGTCAAGACGTCGCTGCGGACCTATATCTCGCTCAACGTTCGCTCTGCCGAATGCATGGATGTGCATTACTTCGCCGTTCTGATCGGTGTCGGTGCAACCACGGTGAATGCCTATCTTGCGCAGGAAGGTCTGCTGGACCGTTATGCACGCGGCCTGTTCCCCAACGTGAACAGCACCGCCGAAGTCATGCAGCGCTTCAAGGCCGCAATCGATGCCGGTCTGCTCAAGATCATGTCGAAAATGGGTATTTCGATCATCAGCTCCTATCGCGGGGGCTATAACTTCGAAAGTATCGGCCTGTCGCGGTCCCTTGTGGCGGAATTCTTCCCGGGGATGCCATCGCGCATTTCGGGGATTGGCCTTCAGGGTATCCAGCGCCGTACCATTGCCCAACACAAAGAAGCCTTTAACGGCAATGTTGTGGTTCTGCCTGTCGGTGGTCTTTACAAGTACCGCCGCAGTGGCGAACGCCATGTCTGGACCGGTCCGCTGATCCATACGTTGCAGTCTGCCGTCACGACGGGCAGCTATCATTCCTTCAAGAAATTCTCCGAAGGTCTGCGTTCGCGTGAACCGCTGCATCTGCGTGATCTGCTTGATTTCCGTTCTGACCGCGAAAGCGTGCGTCAGGATCAGGTCGAAAGCATCACCGAAATCCGCAAACGTTTCGTCACCCCGGGCATGTCCCATGGTGCGCTGTCGACCGAGGCACACGAAGCGCTTGCGATTGCGATGAACCGCATCGGCGCGAAATCGAACTCCGGTGAAGGTGGTGAGTCGCGTGAACGTTTCCGTCCGCGTGCGAACGGTGACAATGCACGTTCCTCGATCAAGCAGGTTGCATCCGGTCGTTTCGGTGTGACGGCCGAATACCTGAACAACTGCGAGGAAATCCAGATCAAGGTTGCCCAGGGTGCAAAACCGGGCGAGGGCGGTCAGTTGCCGGGCTTCAAGGTCACGGTCGAAATCGCCCAGCTGCGTCATGCAACGCCGGGTGTGACCCTGATTTCGCCGCCGCCGCACCATGACATTTACTCGATCGAAGATCTGGCCCAGCTGATCTATGACCTTAAACAGATCAACCCGCGCTGCCGTGTTTGCGTGAAGCTGGTATCGCGTTCGGGTGTCGGTACGATTGCTGCTGGCGTTGCCAAGGCAAAAGCCGACGTGATCCTGATTTCCGGGTATGACGGCGGTACGGGTGCAAGCCCGCAGACCTCGATCAAATATGCTGGCGTGCCATGGGAAATGGGCCTGTCGGAAGTCAACCAGGTTCTGACGCTCAACAACCTGCGTGACAAGGTCAAGCTGCGCGTTGACGGTGGTTTCAAAACCGGCCGTGACATCGTGATGGGCGCGATGCTTGGTGCCGAGGAATTCGGTATCGGCACCGCATCCCTGATTGCGCTTGGTTGCATCATGGTCCGTCAGTGCCATTCCAACACATGCCCGGTCGGTGTTTGTACCCAGGATCCGGCGCTGCGTGCCAAGTTTGTCGGCACCGCAGACAAGCTGGTCAACCTGTTCACCTTCATGGCAGAGGAAGTCAAAGACGTTCTGGCCGAGCTTGGCTATACCCGTCTTGAAGAGGTCATTGGCCGTTCGGACCTGCTCCATCAGGTTCATCGTGGCGCCAAAGACCTTGTTGACCTTGACCTTAACCCGCTTCTGGCACAGGCCGATGCCGGTGACCATGCACGTTTCTGCACCATCGAAGGCCGCAACGAAGTGCCGGACACCCTTGATGCCCAGATGATCAAGGATGCCCGTCCGCTTCTTGAAGACGGCGAAAAGATGCAGCTGCAGTACAACATCCAGAACACCCAGCGCGCGATTGGGACCCGGATGTCGTCACTGATTACGCAGAAATACGGCATGACCGGCCTGAAACCGGGCCATCTGCATGTCCGTCTGCGCGGATCAGCTGGTCAGTCGCTTGGTGCCTTTGCCGTGCAGGGGCTCAAGATCGAAGTACAGGGCGATGCCAACGACTATGTCGGCAAGGGGCTGTCGGGCGGAACGATTGTTCTGCGTCCGCGGCCAAGTAGCTCGCTTAAGACCAACGAAAATACCATCATCGGCAACACCATTTTGTATGGTGCGACCTCGGGCAAGCTGTTTGCTGCGGGTCAGGCCGGTGAACGTTTCTGTGTGCGTAACTCCGGCGCGACCGTTGTGGTCGAAGGCTGTGGCTCGAACGGTTGTGAATACATGACCGGCGGCACGGCTGTCATTCTTGGTTCCGTTGGTGAAAACTTCGGTGCCGGCATGACCGGCGGTATGGCGTTCATCTATGACACCGAAGGCACTTTTGCCGATGTCGTTAATGATGGCTCCATTCTGTATCAGCGCATTGAAACCCAGCATTGGGACGAACATTGCCGTTCTCTGATCGAAGAGCATGTGAACGAAACCGAAAGTGGTTTTGCGCGCACGATCCTCGATAACTGGGACCGTGAACGCGGCAACTTCTGGCAGATCGTGCCAAAAGAAATCGTCGACAAGCTGGAACACCCCATTCGCTCCGAGAGCGAAAACCAGGCAACTGCGTGATCCCTCACGCTTTTGCGCAAGCTCCCTTGTCCAACACACCTGGACAAATGAACTCGCCCCGTACTTCGGTACGGGGCTTTTTTCTTTGCGGGGTTTGTGGGTGAAATGCCGCGCAAATATCGACGTTACGCCCATGCGTTCCCGACAGGACCGACATGACGGGACGCGATGCAGCGTTGCCGGTTACAACAAAATGTTCAAATAGGTCCCGCGCCGGGCGTTGTGGTCAATCTGATCAGTGGCAATCAGGTTGCGCAGGCGGGCAAGCTGGGATGCGATGAAGCTGTCAGAGGATGGCTGATCGGAATTGGTTCCAACCCGGCCACGCGACGCAATGGCACCTTGCGGACGCGCGCGTGCGTCCTGTAGGCCTGTTTGCGAAGAGCCGGTCCCAATTCTGTTGGTCGCCATGTGATCATCCACATTTGAAAGTGACATTTACACTATCACGTGGATCGACCTTTGTCATGATCGGGCAACAGGGCGGTTTTCGCCAAATCAATTGCGGCGTGCATGATCCAGACAGAAAAAAGGGTGGTCGTACAAGACCACCCCGGAGGAAGCTAACGAGAGGGAAAAATCACGTTAGGATATTAACTTTGGTGCCACGGTTGCCACTGGTTTCAAGCGGCTGATGCTCGGTCACGATCGAACCGATGACCTTTGCAAGTCCCGTTGCCTTGTTGATCGCGCCTTCTGCGGCTGCGAAAGGCAGAGACGGGTCTGCACCACCTTTGGGCGTAATTGCGTCATTCACAGCCTGTGCTGCTGAACCAAGTCCTGAACCTTGAACTGAGCCGATCATCCTGACCTCATCACTTGTCCGGAAGGGCTGTGCCCTTGTTTCGCCGGGATGGTTATCATCTGTCTGTCACTCACGGTATGAGCATCTGATAGTGATATAAGTGACGGTTGTCACACTATCCAGTGTCACAGCAAAGCGCAGCTCGTCAATCGCCTGTTTTGCAAGCATTTTAGCTAATATAGACGGGTAAGATTTTTTTAACCCTTCGGCGAAATTTGCATCGTTTCGCGGTCGTCAGGGTTGGGACTCGAATACAATTGCCGCACGTTAGGTTGTCTTTGCGCGACTGGATGCCAGCTTAAGCGCATCCTGAATGGCTTTTTGCAGTTGTCCCGGCCGGAACGGCTTTTTGACAAAAACATAATTGCCAAGAAGGTTCTCGAGCTCCATGCGCGAACGGGCCGGATAACCCGACACAAAAACCACGCCATAGTGCGGGCTTTGCCGCAGCGCTTCAATAACCAGCTGTGGTCCGCTCCGTCCGGGCAATACGACATCGGTCAGAATAACGTCAAACGGTGCGTCGTCGACGTTTTGGCTAAGAATCGTCAAGGCTTCTTCTGTGCTCTTGGCGGTCTCGGTCTTGTACCCCGCATCGTCGAGGATGATTTGTGCGGTTGTGCGCAGCGCATGTTCGTCATCAACAATCAGAACACGTTCGCCATTGCCGGGAAATTCACCGATTTCGGCAACTTCGTGCACTGGTTCAGTATCGGGCTCGGAGCGGGGCAGGTAGATGGAAAAGGTCGTGCCTTCGCCCTCGATGCTTTCCAGATTGATAAAGCCATGTGCCTCTTCGACCCAGCTATGGACGATGGAAAGCCCAAGGCCTGTGCCTTTACCCGGTTCCTTGGTCGAGAAGAAGGGCTCGAAAATATGGTCGATCACATCTGCGGGGATACCGGTTCCGGTATCCTGAATGGTGATAACGACATACTGTCCTTCTGCCTCGGGTGGATAGATGTCGTCGCCTTCATCAATGCCACGCTGGGCAATTGGCGGAACATCTGCCTTGCTGCATGATATCTGAAGTGTTCCGCCATTCGGCATCGCATCACGTGCATTGATGGCAAGATTGAGGATACAGGCAGAAAGCTGTGTCGGGTCTACCCTTGTATGAAGATTGGGTTCATCTGACCAGATTTGCAGATCAATCCGATGTTCAAGTAAGGTCACCAGCAACTTTTCCATCTCTGAAAAGATGCCTTCGACACGAACGTTCTTGGGTTGGTCGATCCTGCGGCGCGAGAACATCAAGAGCTGGTCGGCAACCCCGGTTGCCCGTTCACCCAACGAGATGACGTGATCGATATATTCTTTGACCCGCTCAGGATTATCGATTTTGGCGCGCGCCACTTCGGCAAAACTCAAAATCCCGGCAAGGCAGTTATTAAATTCATGGGCGACACCGCCTGCCATCTGGCCAACGGCTTCGAGTTTCTGCGATGTGGCAAGCTGGCGTTGCAGCGCCTGCTGTTCTTCGGCAGCACGCTTTTGGTCGGTGATGTTGCTGCCCGTCCCGCGATAGCCGTTAAAACTGCCATCCAGGGCAAAGACCGGAACACCATTGATACGGCCGAACTGCTTTTCGCCGTCTCGCGATATCCAGGAAAACTCGATGTTGTAGAAGGCAGTATGTTTGTTCAGGTGCTGATTAAGCTGTTGCCAGCCTTGAGGGTGCTCGGGCTGAAGCCCCAGTTTGTCAAAGGACTGCCCCTGCGGGGTGCCGTTGATCTCTTCGATAAGTTGATAAAACTTATAGGAGGCAAAAGCGATTTTGAAATCGCTGTCCATTTCCCAGTACCAGTCGGCCGAGGACAGGGTGAAGTCACGAAACCGTTCTTCACTGTCGCGAAGGGCGTCCTGGGCGGCTTGATGCTGCTGGGTGCGACGTTCAAGGCTTTCGGCCATGGCATTCAGGCCGCGTTCGAGAATCCCGATTTCGTCACGTCCCATGGGCGTCAGCCGTGAACTGAGTTTGCCGATCTGGATCTTGTTCACAAATTGTGCCGCGGTGATCAGACGTTTCAGCACCGTTTGCTGGGTAAACAGGAAAATCAACCCGGACGTCAGCAAAAGGCACAGTGCCGACCCGATCAGCAGCACCGATTGCATCTGTCGCTGGCTTTCTTCAAGGCCTTTTGTCGACACCTTGAGATAGACATACATGAAGGGCTGATTGGCATTCAGATTGAAGATCGGCGTGATGCTGACCATGCTGGTGCCAGTCGGATCATCGACCGTCATCAGGACCTGTTCGGTCATGCCCGGACTTAATTGATCCTCCGGGAAATCCGGCAATGAGCTGACCGATGTGCCGATCTTGAGCGGATCGGTAGAATGATAAATTGTGCCGTCAAAGCCAACGGCCAAAGCCTGCTGCAGGTGCGGACCCAGCAGAAGTTTCATCTGCTCGGGATCGCTCAGAATGGATACTTTGAGTTGTTCATGCTGAATAAGCCGTCCGGGCGTGCTGATCTGTTCGGCGATGCGGCGATCAATTTCAGCCCCGAAATACTGCACATAGTAGCCACCAAACAGGCCCAGAAGAATGGTTTCCACAACGATGATTGCAAGTGCGATCTTGAAAACCAGACTGCCGATCAATCGGTCAAACAGCGTCCTCAAATGATTTCGGCTCCCATTCAGAATGATGCATTTTGTGCGCGGATTTTATTCGCCGAGAATAAAATACTGACTTGGGTTTGTGGGCGCTGGTGTCGCGTAACTCCAGGCAGCAGGCATGACCTTTGGAACGTTATGGAAGTTCCGGGCCACCACGCCTTTTCGGTTCGGCGGCAAAGCGATTCCCATAACGTAAAACTGATCGGCACTGATGTCGAGAATATCACGCATTAGTTGATTCTGTTTTTCGGCGTTTGCTGTGGCTTTGAGCTGGTCATACAGGTCAAACTGGGTGCGAACGGCATCTGGTGGCGTAACAGCATTGGGACTTTCCGGATTGAGGTACCAATTTGCCCAGCCGGTTGCATACCAGGACGATTCGGAAGAAATCGGCAGATAGTTGATCGGGATCACCATCGCGTCCAGACCGCCATCGCCGCCCCAGGCACTGGCATGATGCTCATTGCGTTCGCGCAAGGCGACGAACTCGTCACGTGGCAGGTTCCGCGCGGTTACGTCAATCCCAAGGTCACGCCAATAGCGCGTAACCGCATTAAGCATTTCAAATCGTTCCGCGCCCTCCGTATCAATCGTAAACGAAAGCGGCTTGCCATCCGGACGCTTCAGAATTCCGTCCGCAGTTTTGGCTGTCAGGCCTGCTTTTGCCAGGAAGTGCTGGGCAAGCTCAACATCGTGCGCCATGAACTGCCGTGCCAGAACCGTGTGGTATTGCGGACTTTCCGGTCGTGGTGCCGCCTGATGGGGCAGGGCACCGGGAACAAAGCGGTCAATCACGGCGTAGCGGTCTATCGCATGGGACAGGGCAATACGGAAATCCTTGCTTTGGAAGATCTTGCGCAGCACCAGGTCCTTGTCATTCAGATTGAGCGACAAGGTCATGATGTTCATGTCACTTTCCACCAGTGTGAAAGGCAGCAAATCCGTGTTGCGTGCAAGCACCTCATCGGCGTGTTTGCTGACATGACGTTCCTGCATGTTGACCTTGCCAGAGATTGCCGCATCGCCTGCAGCACTTTTTGACGGCACAAGCGTCATCGACACCCTGTCGATATAGGGGAGCTGGCGGCCAGTCGGATCAATTTTCCAGTAGTAAGGATTGCGTTTGGCGACCAGCGGATCATCCTTGCCATAGACGCCGGTTAGGACCCATGCATTCAGGGTCGGGACATCCGGATTGTTCCAGCGTGACGGGTCGTCAATCGTGCCGGGTTGACCAAACACGTCAACAAAGCGTTCTTCCCACCCGGCATAGCCCATTTCTTTGGCCGTGGCGTCGGCATTGGGGTTGTATTTCGGCAAAAGCGGTTTGAGAAAATGCGCCGGATAGCTTACCGGCTCTACGCCTTCGGGGCGGGCCAGTGCAGTTGGAAACAGGCCATATGGCTTGCTGAACCGAAACGCGACGGTGTGCGGATCAATTGCATCAATCTGTACCGTATTGCCACCAGATGTCAGCCATTCCGGAACAGAATCCGCGAATGCGGGATTGTTGAGGATGTCTTCATACCAGAAAACGATGTCGGCTGCGGTAAATGGCGCGCCATCAGACCAGCGCATACCGGGGCGCAGGCGGAAAAAGAACTCTGTAGCATCGCTGCTTGGTTGAAAGGACAGGGCCACATTCGGAATGGTCGATGACCATTGCGGGGTCCAGCGCAGAAGCGGCTCGTATCCGATATTTCGGATCAAAAGGGCATGGTCCCGCTTGTTGCGCTGTGCCATTTGCCACGTTCCGCCATAGGTGCCAACCCGGTCATTGGGGGTGACAATCATTGGTGTTTTCGGCAGACGGTCTTTTACTGGCGGCAGAGTCCCGTCTTCAACTTGCTTGGCAAGTTCGGGGGCCTCACCGAATTCCATAGCGTGGGTGTCGCTGATGTTCGTCAGCAGCGCGGCCAGTGCAACAATCAATATAAATGTATGGTGCCTCACAAAAATCTGTGCCCCCGTGATTTTGTGCGCTTTGTTCTAACGTATCGTTTTTGCTACCCGAAAGGTGAGGTAGGTTATGCCTTTCAAATTAGTTAGACAACAGGACTTGTTAAAGTACAAAATTCGCAAACAGGTATTTTTTGTATCTCTGCGACACCCTGCACGGCTGAAAAGCCTCTGCCATCTTATATGATGTCGTATCTCTTGGCGAATTACGGCGCGTCAAATATGTGATGGTTACTGAATGATACCGGGTGCCGGCATTGCTCATTTTGAATTGCTCAAACTACAGCCTAACAACGCAAGTCACTGTTAATCAAAGTTTCTTTAAGTCTAATATAATAAGCCTGTGTTGAGATAAAACATATACGAACGACTGAGTTTTTGATCCTAGTGCAAAGCGCGGTATGATAGGCGTCGCGATGATGTGCTACGAAAGTTTTGCCAATGACGCACTCTGACAACCCCGATCAAACCAAGGATGGGCCATCGTTTTTGCCGGGGCCGAAGCCTGCCGCGCCGATCCCGCGTTACGAATCGGGATCGGATCCGGGTTTGCGTGAAAGGTTGCGCGGAACGGCGCGGGACGCAGCGGCTCTTCCTGTCGTTTCTGATGCGGACGGTTTCAGTGTGGCCGGCATTGAAGGCATGATCGACCGCAAGAAAGCCAATGTGGCGGCGAAAATTGTTGAAACCGACCCTGATCAGGCGCTGCGCGTGATCCGCAACTGGCTGCTTGATGATTAGTTTCCAGTGCGCCCTCTATCCGTCTGCGCGATCTATGGTGGTTTCCGCGATCCAGGCGGTGTGTCGATAATGCTTTGGATATCCTGTGGTTTTTGTCATGGTTCTGTGCAGAAACCACAGTGGTAAGCATCCGGGGGCGGGCTTTGACAGATTTCAGTAAGCTGATTACAGAACAGTTTTGCACTTTTGATCCCGCCTATATCGCGCAACAAAAAGCCTATGCCGCAAAGCTCTCTCCCCTGCAGGAAAAGCTGATCGCGATCCAGAAAACCGGTAACAGCATGGCGGCCTCCGATCAAAAAATGATCGAATGCAAATGGCTGCTGCAATACACCGCCGACTGGGAAAAGCTTGATTCCAAACTTGATGACTTTGCCAGTTCCCTGAAAAATCCGGATCAGGCGTGGGCCGAAAAACAGGTGGCAACCGACGGTTCCTGGGGGCCTTGTTATGACCAATGGTTCCTGAAAGTCGATGCCATGATTGACGCGGTCAATACCCTGGCCGATGCCGGGCAAGCGCCCGAATACCCGTTTGCATTCATGGCGCCAATTGCAACGCCCGACAAAATGGTTGCCTGGCTTGACGGGCAGAAAACGTCAAAAATTTTCGATGATGGCCTTGATCGTCGTGATGCCCTTGGTGCGGTTACGGCCGCTCTGTCACAGATGTGTTTCAAAAGCGAAATCCGCGATTACTTCAAAGCCAATGTTAAGGGTTTTGATCTGACGGATGATTACATCTCTGCTTACAAAACATGGCTTGATGATTGGCAGGATGATCAAAGCGGTTATTGGGGCGGCTGGTTTGATACAAAGGATCAAGGCGTTCTCAAAAGCAGTGATCTTAGTCTGACCTTTCACAATATTTCCTATCAGCACGGCAAGGTCGATCTATGGACCCAGATTTTTGACACCACACTTGCGATCCGCGATGATGCATACCCGTTTGGCTGGAAGCACAACGGTGATTTCAACAATCACAATAATTATGACGTCACCAAGATTTTCGACCTTGGCTGGTCAAAGGTCGATGGCACCACCCAAAATGCGGCGTCCAGGGACATTGCATTGGTGCTGCACTGGTGCCTGACCAAATCCATGACGCCTGATGGCGGGTTTATTGATGATCCCACTTTTTATAACTCGGTCGGGGCGGCCTATTACTATGGAGTCTCGTTCCTTGATCAGGCGGGATATTTTGGCACAACCGCGCCCTTCTGGACCGACAAGCCGTTCCCGGATGGGCCAGCACTTTGCTGCAAAATCCAGAAAAAGATCAAATCCGAAGGTCTGGATGATGACGAGGCCAAGGCAGCGCTGGAAAAACTCGTTGATGCCTGCGGGAATTGCACGTGATCGGCCAAAATATTTGAATAATTTGATCTATGCATTGGCGAAACAGGGATTTTTGCACCCATATTGATAGTCAAGAACAACAACCCATAACGAGGTTTCGAATGACGGATCGAACAGACATTGACCTTGCGAAATTGCGCGCCCGCCTGGAAGACAGACGGACCGAAATTCTGTCGCATTCGACGCATTCAGAAGATTATCGCAAGCCGGTCGAACTTGATCAGCAGGCTGTCGGTCGTCTGTCGCGGATGGATGCCCTGCAAAATCAGGAAATGCACCTTGAACAGGAACGTCGTCGCACGGTCGAGTTGGAGCGCATAGAAAAAACCCTCAAGCGCATGGATGATGACGAATACGGTCATTGCCACAATTGCGGCGAACCAATTGCCGCCAAGCGATTGGAGTTCGATCCGACCACACCGCTTTGTGTTGATTGTGCCGACCATGTGAGCCACGTCTGATTTTCAGACGTAAACACAGGAACCAACGACGCTGCGTGCGATCTGTTTTGTACGCAGCGTTTTCATGAGACCGGGAGAAAGTGTTTGCCAGTGTTCGGGCAACAGCATGATCGGATCAAGTACCGTCATATCCTGTGTGTGCTTTTGGCCGTTCTGGCCGTGCTGGCAGTTCCAGGTTCCTTGCGCGCGCAAGGCAGTTGTGCGCCGATCAGTGCCCCCGAAGCCTTTCTTGAATTCAACCATATGGACCCGATGCTTGATCGGCATCGCTCCGTGCGCTGGCTAAATAGCCGTGCGGGCGGCAATGCTAGCTATCTCGTCACCGGCTTGACCGAATATGAAGTACAAGCGTCATTTGATATGCGCTTTGAACCGCGCGAAGTCGGCGCAGGGCGTTATTGCCTTGATCCAGTAAGGGTCAGTCCCAAGGTCAATGTGGTCAAACATCTTGTCTATATCGCCTCCGAACTGGAACGCGGCACCTGTGAATATGATGTCGTCTATGCCCACGAAGGTGAACACGTCAAAATCAATCAGGGCATGGAGGCCGATATTCGGGCATCGCTTGATGATCTGGTTGATGATGTTGTCAGAAAAGTCGGCGCCATGTTTCCGATGCCCGCCGAAAATGCGCAGCGTGCCATGCGGCGGCTGATTTCGGAATATAGTCGGGGTTTCAAAAGGCGACTTAATGACATTCGTCGGCGCAGTAGCCAACTGCACGAGCGGATCGACACCCCGGCCGAATACAAGAAGCTGTCACTGGCGTGTGGCCCGAATTCGGCATTTCAAACGACCTTGCAGGACGCGATGCGATAGTTCCGAAAGACAGCTTAGTTTGCACTGTCAGATACGTGCGCCCCATCAACGCCGGCAACTTCGCGCAATTCAGGCAGGTTAAGCACAAAGATATTGCGGGATTTAAACTCAAGCAGGTCATGACGCCTGAAATCGGCAATAATTCGGCTGGCTGTTTCAGTTGTGATGCCAAGCATCGCGCCGATATCTTCGCGCCCGGGAAGGGTGCAGGTACTCGTCACATCGTCATGCAGAAACAGGCAAAGACGTGCCACCCGTTCGCGCGCTGTACCGGTCGACATCTGGGTTAACCAGTTATCCGATTCCATCACCGCCTGATGCCAGCGATTAAGCACCTGCTTGTGCAAACGCGGACTTTCATTATCAAGCTTTTCGATCACCGCAATTGGAATACGGCAAAGCTTGCTTTCTTGCAGGGCTTCTGCGTGATGGGTGAAGCAATCACTGACCAGCGCCTCAAGCCCGATGGTGCCGCCTGGCTTTACAAGCCGCACAACCCGCTGATTGCCATCAGGCAGGTAATGCACAAGTTTGATCAGGCCAGAACGCAGGGTATAGATCGATTGCGCCTGATCACCGGCATTGTAAAGCGTGTTGCGCCTTGGCAATGCGATGTCTTCAACCGGCATATGGACAAGTTTGAAATCCTCGTCCGTCAGGTTGTTGAACAGGGCAAACTTCCGCACACCGCATTCGCGGCATCGCGCAAGCTCGGGTCGGAATGTGTAGCTTGTTGTATGGTTCACGCTTTCCACCCATGAAAACGGGCTGATCTTGAATGCGGGATCAAACCCGACCACGGTAAACATTGAAAAGTTTAATCAATCCAAACCTTAGCGTAATGTACCGTAGCAGAATGTGAAATCATTGCATAGAGATGCCTGACCGGTTTAACGGCATGCTCGGAACGGCGGTCTTAGCTGGTGGAATCCAGCGTCACCAAACCTTTTTCAATCGCATAGCGCACAAGGCCTGCCGAACTATCAATATCAAGCTTGCGTTTTATGTTGCGCCGATGTGTTTCCACGGTCCGAACACTGATATCAAGTTCGCGTGCCACATGTTTGTTGCTGGCCCCTTTTGCCAGAAGGCGCAAAACCGTGCGTTCGCGCGACGTCAGCGGCACACCATCACTGGCGGTATCTTCGCCATCGGTGATGCGATCAAATGTCGAACTGAATGCCTCGCCACCATTGGCCACGGTTTCGATTGCGCGCACCATGTCATTGGATGACACGTCTTTAAGGATAAAGCCCTTGGCACCGGCCTGTTGTGCCGTGCGCAGATATTCCGGGTTTTCATGCATCGACAGGATAACAACCTTGGTGCCCGGCAGGGTTTCACGGAACTTTTCTGCCGCTTCAAGGCCGTTCATCACCGGCATTGAAATGTCCATCAGGACGATGTCGGGGTGAAGGTCGTCCGCCATGGTCAATGCTTCCGCACCGGTGCCAGCTTCGCCAACGATATTGATATGCTCAAAGCATTCCAGACGCGACCGGATGCCGTCCATTACAAGCGCGTGATCGTCACAAAGCAAAATCCGCAATGGCCGATCTGTGGAATAAACTTCTTTGGCATTGGTGACATTGGTCATGGATCGAACGTGTTCCTGTCGCGTGGCTGTCGGGTGTAGGGTCATGACCCTGCTGTGGCCAGATTAACCGCTGATTGCGTCATCGGGTAGGGCATTCTGGCTGGTAGCGGGAATAAATGCAGTAATTTTGGTGCCATCATCGGGTTCAGAGCGCACCGCAAGCCCGCCGCCATGAAATTCCATGCGTTCGCGCATGTTGCGCAGACCAATGCCCGCCCTCGGATCACGGTTTCGGATATACCGGTTGGTCTCAAACCCGACGCCGTTATCGGAAATGCGCATCACGATGCTTTGGCCTTCGCGTTTGATGGTGATTTTGACCACCGTGGCATCGGCATGGCGTTCGATATTGGTAAGTGTCTCCTGCAGCACGCGATACAGCGTGGTTTTCTTGCCGATATCAAGCTGCCCATCAATGTTTTCACACTTTACTTCGATCAGGATGCCCGAACGGTCTTGCAGCTCCGCGCACATGCTTTCGATTGCAGGTTTCAGGCCAAGGTCATCAAGAACCGCCGGACGCAGATCGCGTGAAATGCGCCGGACTTCATGAATGGCGTCCTGTAATCGTTTGGCCGCCTTTTCCATCGGTTCCATGGCGTTGTCGCGTTTTTGCGTAATCCGCGCAATCGCGGTTTCAACCGAATATTTGACGGAAACCAGTATCTGGCTGATGCCGTCATGCAGTTCGCGCGATACCCGAAGGCGTTCCTGTTCTTGCACATCAACAACCCGATGCGTCAGTTCCTTAAGCTTTGAGTCGGCCAGCTTGCGTTCCGACAGGGTGACAACCGTGCCGGAAATGCCAACGAGTAACACCGCCAGAATGGTCACCCCGATGATCGAAATGGTGGTTTCGCGG
The DNA here is from genome assembly GCF_001613795.1 of Thalassospira sp. MCCC 1A01148. Taxonomy (GTDB): domain Bacteria; phylum Pseudomonadota; class Alphaproteobacteria; order Rhodospirillales; family Thalassospiraceae; genus Thalassospira. The sequence goes on along the minus strand of NZ_LPVZ01000020.1, from coordinate 819,066 downwards.
ATATGGGTGGAAACTTCGGCCTCGATCTCGGTGACCTGTTCGGCGATATCGTCGATGTAAATCCCCGTTCCGATCATCCAGTCCCATTTATCAAGCATCAGCGAATAGGTGATCTTTTCGGTCGGCTCCCCAGTCGATGGCTTTTCCCAGACGTGGCGCATGAAATCGCCACCCTTTTCCGCATTGAAGATCAGGCCCTGAATAACCGTGTTGCCGTTGATATCACGCAGGTTCCAATAGGTCCGCCCGACGCGCCACGGCTGGGGCGGTTCAACAAGCGCTGTGCCATCGCGGTCATAGATAAAGAAATACCCGTCCTCGCCATAGCTCAGGTCTTCGATGATGGCCTTCACGCGTTCCTTGGATACCGCATCCAGTGGGCTTGCCACCGAATAGATGTGGTCAATGGATGCCATCGCCAGCTCAAGATAGCTTTTCAGCTCATCCTTGCGGGCCTGCAGGATGTTGCGTTCAAACGTCCTGATCTCGGCTTCGGCCAGACGTTCGGCCTGGGCAAAGACCAGCCACGAGATTGCAGAAGCTGCAAGAACCAGCGGCAGGATCGAGAGCAGCAAAAACTTTAGTCGAAGATTGAGCTTCGGCATGGGCATAACCGTTTCGGGATTTCCAGTTTTTCCGAGGGCGGACAATAGCATATTCGCGCCAAAAGTCGCTGAAAGATCGCGGTTTTCTGGTCGCTGTGATTGAAGAGGATCAGTGGCGTGTTCCGTATGGTGAAAAGAAACTGGTCGGGATATCTGAAAATTGGTATTACCAATTCATGAGATCATGCTTTGACAGGGAGAGGGCAATGCGCATATACCAGAACCGTCGCCTGCCCACCGGGCGCCGAAAGCTCTGGATGCATTGCACAAGATCTCTGCGTGCTGGCATCCCGTATCGCCACAAAAGATATGGCGTTGCAGGCATCCCGCACCGCGACGCATTCAAGGACCATATCGTGGCGTTTCACTTGGTTTTGGCAGGCGCGCACAGGCACGCTCCTGTCAGGAAAATGTGTTAGGAGCCCGGTGTCCATGACGCGTTCAGCACCAAAGCGTATCCGTAAACTTCTGGTCGCCAACCGTGGCGAAATTGCGATTCGTGTTTTGCGAGCTGCCAACGAACTTGGCATTCGCACAGTTGCGATTTTCTCTGACGAAGACCGTTTTGCCCTTCACCGTTTCAAGGCTGATGAAAGCTACACGGTGGGCAAGGGTAATAAACCCATTCGCGCCTATCTCGATATCGAGGACATCCTGCGTGTCGCGCGCGATGCCGATGTCGATGCGATCCATCCGGGCTATGGCTTCCTGTCGGAAAATCCCGAATTCGCCGATGCCTGTGCCGAAGCCGGCATTCAGTTTATCGGTCCGGATTCAGAAGTCATGCGCACCTTGGGCAACAAGGTTTCTGCGCGTAATCTGGCCGAAAGTGCCGGTGTGCCGGTCATGCCCGCCTCAAGCGCGCTTCCCGAAGACATGGCCGAAGTTACCCGCATCGCCGAGGATATCGGCTATCCGCTGATGCTGAAAGCCAGCTGGGGCGGTGGTGGCCGTGGTATGCGGGTTATCGAAAACGGCAAGGATCTGTCAGCGCAGGTGCTGGCCGCCCGCCGCGAGGCCGAGGCCGCCTTTGGCAATGGTGAAGTTTACTTTGAAAAACTGATCCGCCGTGCCCGCCATGTCGAGGTTCAGCTTCTTGGTGATACCCACGGCACCCTTGTTCATCTCTATGAGCGTGACTGTTCCGTTCAGCGCCGCAACCAGAAAGTCGTTGAACGTGCGCCCGCACCCTATCTCGATGATGATCAGCGCAAGGAAATCTGTGATGCAGCGATCCGCCTTGGCAAGGCGGCCAACTACGTCAATGCCGGGACGGTCGAGTTCCTTATGGATGTTGATACATCCAAATTCTATTTCATCGAGGTCAATCCCCGCATTCAGGTCGAACATACCGTCACCGAATGCGTGACCGGCTTTGATTTGGTCAAGGCACAAATCCTGATCGCGCAGGGTGGGCGCATCGGTTTCCCGTCCGAAACCGGTATCCCCTGGCAGGACAAGATCAAGCTGCGTGATCATGCGCTTCAGTGCCGTATCACCACCGAAAACCCGGAAAACAACTTTGTCCCCGATTACGGGATCATCAAGGTTTACCGTGGTGCCAACGGCTTTGGCATTCGTCTTGATGGTGGCACGGCCTATTCCGGGGCGGTGATTACACCGTTCTATGACAGTATGCTTGAAAAGGTCACCGCATGGGGCAGCACCCCGCGCGAAGCGGTGGATCGCATGGACAGGGCCCTTCGCGAATTCCGTATTCGCGGTGTTGCGACCAACCTTGCCTTCCTTGAAAACCTGATCAATCACCCGAAATTCCGGGCCGGTGAATACACGACCCGTTTCATTGACGAAACGCCCGATCTGTTCAAGTTCGTGCGCCGTCGTGACCGTGCCACCCGCCTGCTGCGCTTCATCGGCGAGGTTGCGGTCAATGGCAACCCCGAAGTCGAAGGCCGGGTTGTTCCGACCAATCTGCATGATCCGGTGATGCCAAAATCGATTGATCTTGGCGAAATTCGCCCGGGCACCAAGCAAAAGCTTGATCAATTGGGGCCAGAGGGTTTCTCGCGCTGGATGAAGGATCAGGAACGCGTCCTGATGACCGACACCACCATGCGTGATGCCCATCAATCCTTGCTGGCGACCCGCATGCGCACCTATGACATGCTCGAAATTGCGCCCTATTACGCGCATGGTCTGCCGGAACTGTTTTCGCTTGAATGCTGGGGTGGGGCGACCTTTGACGTTGCCATGCGCTTCCTTAAGGAAGACCCGTGGGATCGTCTGGTCAAATTGCGCGAACGTGTGCCCAATATCCTGACCCAGATGCTGCTGCGCGCCTCCAACGCAGTTGGCTATACCAACTATCCCGACAATGCCGTGGATTACTTCGTCAAGCAGGCGGCTGAACACGGCATGGATGTTTTCCGCGTGTTTGATAGCCTCAACTGGGTTGAAAACATGAAGGTCGCGATGGAGTCGGTTCTTAAAACCGACAAGCTCTGCGAAGCGACCATCTGTTACACCGGCGATATCTATGACAAGGACCGCCCGAAATATAACCTTGATTACTATGTGAATATGGCCCGCGAACTTGAAGCTGCCGGTGCCCATATTCTCGGTCTTAAGGATATGGCGGGTGTCTTGCGTCCGGCGGCTGCGACCGAACTGGTGACCGCACTCAAGGACACGGTCAATATCCCGATCCACTTCCACACCCACGACACCAGCGGTATCTCGGCGGCAACCGTGATTGCCGCCATTGATGCCGGTGTTGATGCGGTCGATGCGGCCATGGATTCCATGTCGGGTCTGACATCGCAGCCAAATCTGGGCTCGATCGCCAATAACTATATCGGTCAGCCGCGCGATCCGGGCCTTAAGACCGAGGCGCTCAAGGAAGTCTCGACCTATTGGGAACAGGTCCGCCGTTACTATGCCGGTTTCGAAAGCGACATTCGCAGCGGCACATCGGACGTTTATGTCCATGAAATGCCGGGTGGCCAGTACACCAACCTGCGTCAGCAGGCCCGGGCCCTCGGGATCGAGGATCGCTGGCCCGAAGTGTCCAAGGCGTATGCTGCGGTCAACAAGATGTTTGGCGATGTCGTCAAGGTCACGCCAAGCTCCAAGGTCGTTGGTGATATGGCGCTGATGATGGTGACGTCCGGTTTGTCTGAGGAAGACATTCTTGATCCCAAAAAGGACATCGCCTTCCCGGACAGTGTTATTTCCTTCTTCCGTGGTGAAATCGGTCAGCCGGTCGGCGGTTTCCCGCCCGCCCTGCAGCGCAAGGTGCTTAAAGGTGGCGAAGCCCTGACAGATCGTCCGGGCAAGTCATTGCCGCCGATTGATTTCGAAGCCACCCGCAAGGAAATCGAGAAAAAGACCCATCGCAATATCAGCGATGCCGAGGTTGCATCCTATGTGATGTATCCCAAGGTGTTCCTTGATTACGCCGAACATCGCAGCCACAACGCCGACGTTTCGGTTCTGCCAACCCCGGTCTTCTTCTACGGGATGAACCAGAACGATGAAATTTCGGTCGATCTGGAAAAGGGCAAGACCCTTGTCATCCGCTATCTGACAACTTCGGAAGCCGGTGACGAGGAAGGCAACCGTACCGTGTTCTTCGAACTGAACGGTCAGCCGCGCACGGTAAAGGTCGCCGATAAGACTCTGGCAGCGTCGGGCAAGGCAAAACCAAAGGCCGAAGACGGCAATGGCTTGCATGTTCCCGCTCCGATGCCGGGCCTTGTGGTCGAAGTTCACGTTTCCGAAGGCCAGAAGGTCAAGGCGGGCGATGTCATGTGCTCGCTTGAGGCGATGAAAATGGAGACCGCGGTTCACGCGGAAAAGGACGGCACCGTGGCCAAAATCCACGCCCCTGCCGGTACACAGGTCGACAGCAAGGATTTGCTGGTCGAATTGACGGAGTAAACAACCGATGCTTAGGATGCCTGAGCCTGATCAGAACACTCTTGCACGTCGCAAGGACATTATCGCGGCCATGCGGGACATCATCCCGACACCGGGCGGGGTTATTGTCGATGATGATCAGCTCAGGCCCTATGAATGCGACGGGTTGATGGCTTATCGGCAATTGCCGATGATCGTTGTCCTGCCGGAAAATACCGCGCAGGTCGCAGCCATCCTGAGATATTGTCATACAAATAAGATCCGTGTCGTTCCGCGCGGTGCCGGTACCGGTTTGTCCGGTGGAGCGTTGCCGATGGCCGATGCGATTACCATTAGTATGATGAAATTCAATCGCGTGCTTGATATCGACTGGGACAACCGGGCCGCCGTCGTGCAGCCCGGTGTCACCAACCTTGGCATCACGCGCGCGGTCGAACACGAAGGTTTTTATTACGCTCCCGATCCATCAAGCCAGATCGCGTGCTCCATCGGGGGGAATATCGCCGAAAATTCCGGCGGGGTGCATTGCCTAAAATACGGGCTTACCACCAACAATGTGTTGGGTGTCGAAATGGTCACCATCGAAGGTGACATCCTGCGCATCGGTGGCAAGGGCCTTGATCAGGCGGGCTATGACCTGCTTGGCATCGTTACCGGGTCCGAAGGGTTGCTTGGTATCGTGACCGAAGTAACCGTTCGCATCCTACGCAAACCCGAAACCGCGCGGGCGCTTCTGCTGGGCTTTAATTCATCTGAAGAAGGCGGCAATTGCGTTGCCGCCATCATTGCCGCCGGGATCATTCCGGGCGGTCTTGAAATGATGGATGCCCCGGCAATCAAGGCGACCGAGGAATTCGTTCAGGCCGGCTATCCACTTGATGTCGAGGCGCTTCTTCTGGTCGAACTTGATGGCCCGCAGGTCGAAGTCGATTACCTGATTGATCGGGTCGGCAAGATCGCCAAGGATTGCGGGGCGGTCTATTCGCGCATTTCCGAAAGCGAAGAAGAGCGCCTGCTGTTCTGGTCAGGCCGCAAAAACGCCTTCCCGGCGATTGGCCGCATTTCACCGGATTACATGTGCATGGATGGCACCATTCCGCGTGGCCGCCTGTCCGAAGTCCTGACGGGTATGCAGGATCTGTCCAGACAGCATGGGCTTGGTGTTGCCAATGTCTTCCATGCCGGTGACGGCAATTTGCACCCGCTGATCATGTTTGATGCCAACAAGCCGGGCGACCTTGAAAAGGCCGAGGCATTCGGGGCCGACATCCTCAAGCTTTGTGTCGCGGTCGGCGGTGTGCTGTCGGGTGAACATGGCATCGGCGTCGAAAAGCGTGACCTGATGGGCGAGATGTTCACAAGTGATGACATGAAGCATCAGGAACGCATCAAAATGGCCTTTGACGAGGACCAGTTGCTCAACCCCGGCAAGGTATTCCCGACCTTGCATGGCTGTGGGGAGCTTAAAACCCTGCATGCCAAGGCGGTGGCCGACAAATTCCCGGATATCCCGCGCTTCTAGGCACAGCGCACTAATAAAAGAAGCAAACAAGACAAAACAAAGGCCTGCCAATCGGCTCCCGCAAATCCGATGGATCAGGCTCAGGAGAGGAAAAGAGAGAGTTATGGTGGACGTACTTTCCCCCACCACGCCGGATCAGCTGCGCGACGCAGTCGGTTGGGCGCTTGGATCAGAGACCCCGCTTGAAATCATCGGATCAGGCAGCAAACGCGCCTATGGGCACAGCGTTCAGACCAATGCGGTGCTGGACTGCTCCAAACTGTCGGGCATTCTGTTTTATCAGCCCGAAGAACTGGTGATTTCCGCACGCGCCGGAACACCTCTTTCCGACATCAAGGCCGCCCTTGCCGAAAAGAACCAGCAATTCCATTTCGAGCCAGGCAATTTTCCTGCCTTGCTTAATGGCGCAAGCGGCCCGAATGCCGGAACCATCGGCGGACTGGTGGCCTGCAACCTTGGTGGACCGCGCCGGATCAAGGTCGGCTCTGCACGGGATCATGTTCTTGGCTTCGAAGCTGTTTCTGGCCGGGCAGAGGACTTTAAGTCCGGCGGTCGGGTGATGAAAAACGTTACCGGGTTTGATCTTTCGAAACTGATGTCTGGCTCGTTTGGCACCCTTGGCGTCATGCATACCGTGACGCTTAAGGTCATGCCAAATGATGAGACATCGGCCACTGTGATTGTTGCGTGCAGTGACCCGCGGGCTGCTGGTAAGGCCATGACACTGGCCATGCGCAGTGAAAACGAAGTTTCGGCCGCCGCCTGGATCGCGCCCGAAGACGCGCCGCACCTTGATGTGCCGCTTGCTGGTGAATATGGCAGTGGCCTTGTGGCGTTGCGGATCGAAGGACCCCATCCCTCTGTTGCCTGGCGGGCCGATGCGTTGTGTCGTGCATTGGCCGATTTTGGCGAATGTCACGAAGTCCCGGAAAGTCACAGCCATAATATCTGGCGTGTTGTTGCCGATGTGGTTCCGTTTGCTGCATCTCAAAACGCAGGCAGTATTCTTTGGCGCGTGTCGGTTCCCCCGGCAAGCGGCGGGAATATCTGTGCAGACCTGATGGAAAAAACCGGCGGACGCACGATGATGGATTGGGCTGGTGGCCGGGTCTGGTTGCAGCTTTCCGGTTCTGATGCGCCCGATGGCATGGCCGGTACGATCCGCGATGTGGTGACGTCGGCGGGCGGGCAGGCCGATCTGGTCCGTGCACCAGACGATATGCGCCAAAGCATCGCAGTCTTCCAACCTGAAAACCCGGCTCTTGCGCGCATCAATGCCCGGATCAAGGAAAACTTCGATCCGCATGGCATCCTTAATCCGGGGCGCATAGCACCCGTTTCACAGAACGGGGAGGGCGTGTAATGCAAACCAACTTCACCCCAGCCCAGCTTGAAAATCCGGCGATTGCCGAAAGTGAACAGATCCTGCGCAAATGCGTGCATTGCGGTTTCTGCACCGCGACCTGCCCGACATTTGTGACCCTGGGTGATGAACTTGATAGCCCGCGTGGCCGCATTTACCTGATCAAGGACATGCTGGAAAATGACAAACCGGCGACCGAAAAGGTGGTCAAACATCTTGATCGCTGCCTGTCATGTCTTTCCTGTACAACCACATGTCCATCTGGTGTTGATTACATGCACCTGATCGATAATGCGCGCGCCCATATCGAAGAAAACTATGAGCGCCCGCTGGGTGATCGCTTGTTGCGCAAGCTGCTGTCGATTGTTGTGCCCAACCCGACCCTGTTTCGGATGTCGCTGATCGGGGCGAAATTTGCCGCACCGTTTGCACGTTTGATGCCCGGTCGGCTCAAGGGCATGGTCAAGATGGGGGCACGTCATATGCCACCGCCAAGCTGGGTTGATAAACCACAGGTGATCCCGGCGATTGGCGAACGCAAAGGCCGCGTTGCAATCCTGATCGGCTGTGCGCAGCAGGTGCTTGAAACCGAAATCAACGAATCGACGGTTCGTCTACTCACCCGTCTTGGGATCGAGGTGGTGGTCGCCAAGGGCGCTGGTTGTTGCGGATCGCTTGTCCATCACATGGGCAAGGAAGAACAATCGCATGCCCAGGCCAAGGGCAATATTGATGCCTGGACCAATGAGCTTGAGGGCGAGGGGCTTGATGCAGTCGTGATTACCGCATCGGGCTGTGGCACCACAATCAAGGATTACGGCCATATGCTACGCCATGACCCGGCCTATGCCGGCAAGGCAGCCACGGTCTCGGCCCTTGCCAAGGATATTACCGAATATCTGGCAAGCCTTGATATTGATGACGCGGTCTTTGCCGGTGCCAGCCACGGGAACCCGCGTGTTGCCTACCATTCGGCGTGTTCGATGCAGCATGGCCAGAAGATCACCCGTCCGCCACGCGATCTTCTTAAACAGGCCGGTTTTGAAGTTGCCGAAATTGCCGAAGGTCATCTGTGCTGTGGTTCTGCCGGGGTTTATAACCTGTTGCAGCCCGAAATCGCAGGCCAGCTTCAGGAGCGCAAACGCGGCAATATCCGTGCGACCCAGCCTGATCTGGTCGCCACCGGTAATATCGGCTGCATGGTGCAGATCGAAACCGACGACCTCAAGGTTCTGCACACTGTGCAATTGCTTGATTGGGCGGCGGGCGGCCCGGTACCGGAAAAACTGCGCGACCGGATGCCCGTGGGTGAGCTTGCCGGTTAGGCCCGGTACTTCAGGATCAAAAAACACAAAGGACGGCAGTGGAAAACCCTCTGCCGTCCTTTTGATTTCTGACCACCACGTTCGGATGACGGGGGATGGTCGCTTATTCTTCTTCCTTGCCAAGCAGGCTTTGCGCAATGCCTTCGGCAGCGGAACTTTCGCTGGCGTCTTCGGCATAGGCAGCTGTCTTGTCACGAATCCATTTAAGGGCTTCGGCTTCGTCGATATCGACTTTCTTTGCGACCAGCGACAGGACCGCCTCAATGGCGAGAACATGCGATGCCACGTTGTTCACCGCGATATGCAGATCATCAATATGGCGCGAAGCGGCCTCTGACATATCTCCGAGTTCACCAGATAACTTCTGGATCAGTTCCTGAATCTCATCGAGTGAGGCGTTGCTCATGTTTTGCTCCTGTTTTGGCTGCGCACGCGCGCGGCAAGTATGTATCCCTTATGCCCAACAGTTGCGTGGAAATGGCGCCATGTAAAGGACTTGCTGGCAATTGCCCCCAATTCAGCGCCAAAACCCGTGCCCCGAGCCATGGTTTCGGGAAATGTGACAGTTTTTGTTACAGCCTGTCGCAAACAATGTGTGTTTTGCCGTGTTGGAACGAAAATTCGGTATTTTCAAGCGCACGTTGTTTAATGTTAAGACGTTGATTTAAAATGAATTTTGTGTCGGTTTTTACCGCTCTGATACGTTGTCACATAACGTTAACAAAAGCGACACAATACCGTAAGCACCCAGCGTTAGAGTCCGCCTCGCAGATCGTTGCACCGTTCCGAAGTGGAACAACCATTGGGGAATTTATGATGAAGAAGACTCTTGCTGTTGCGGCGCTGATGAGCGTTGCCTTTGCTGGCGCTGCCGAAGCACGCGACCAGATTCGTATCGTTGGTTCGTCCACCGTCTTCCCGTTTGCAACTGCGGTTGCAGAAGAATTCGGTAAAACCACCTCTTTCAAGACGCCGGTTATTGAATCGACCGGTTCTGGCGGTGGTCTGAAGCTGTTCTGTGCCGGTGTTGGCGAACAGCACCCGGACATCACCAACGCTTCGCGTCGCATCAAGAAGTCCGAAGTTGAAAAATGCGCTGCAAACGGCATTTCGGAAGTTACCGAAGTTAAAGTTGGTTACGACGGTATTGTTCTGTCGAACTCCAACGCTGCCCCGCAGCTTGACCTGACCAAAGAGCAGATCTTCCTTGCTCTGGCAAAAACCGTTCCGTCCAAAGACGGCAAGTCGCTCGTAGACAACTTCTACACCACCTGGTCGGAAATCGACCCGAGCCTGCCGGACGTTAAAATCGAAGTTCTCGGCCCGCCGCCGACCTCCGGTACCCGTGACGCCTTCACCGAGCTGGTACTCGAAGAAGCTTGCGAAGAGTTCCCGGTTATCGCCGCTCTTGAAGAAACCAACAAAGACCAGTTCAAAGCTGTCTGTGCTGGCGTTCGTGAAGACGGTGGTTATGTTGAAGCAGGCGAGAACGACAACCTGATCGTTCAGAAGCTTGAAGCAAACCACGATGCCCTTGGCATCTTCGGCTTCTCCTTCCTTGACCAGAACGGCGACAAGCTCCAGGGCTCCATGATTGCCGGTGTTGCTCCGACCTTCGAAGCAATCTCTGCTGGTGATTACCCGGTTTCCCGTTCGCTGTACTTCTACGTGAAGAACGCGCACGTTGGCACCATCCCGGGCATCAAGGAATATCTGGCTGAATTCACCGCCGACAAAGCTTGGGGTGACGAAGGTTACCTTGCTGACCGCGGTCTCATCCCGATGGATGCAGCAGAGCGTGAAGCCGTACGCAACGTAGCGATGAACCTTTCGCCGCTGAGCATGTAACGCGATCTTTCAACCGGTGGCAGCCTTTTCTGCCACCGGTTTCTTCAGGTTCAGAACCCATGAATTTGATTTGAATGGCAGACGTTATATTTGTAAAATCCAAGGAAAATCCCGCGGGGCGGGTTGGTATCCCGGCCAAGGGGTTTGACGTCGGAGTTTGCAAATATAACGCCTGTCCTTCGGATTAACCTGATTTGCACGGGCTACTTTGTCGTAAAACCTTGCAAGATATTAATCTTCCTGCGGCTTTGCTCCGCGTATCCGCACAAATCAGGTTAACCATAAAAACCAAATTCATGGGTTCTGAGCCTGATCATTGCTTGATTTGTTTATTGTTTCTGTCCTATTGGCCTCACGAACTGACCTTTGCAGGCTCATCTGGCGAACGGATCTAATATAATGTCCCTGTCTTTCCTGTTGCTCGCGGTTGCCGCACTTTGCGCGCTGTCCTTTTATTTTGGACGCCAGCGGGCCGTAGCGCTCTCGGGCGGCCGACACAGCAATCTTCATTCCTTGCCGGTTCACTACGGGGCCTATACAGCAGCCTGGTGCGGGCTTCCCGCGCTGTTTTTGCTTTTGATCTGGTATTGTTTTCAGGGATCAGTGATCGAAGCCCTGATCGTTTCAGATCTACCACAGGAAATTGTCAGTGACTCCGGTCGCCTGTCGCTTGCGCTTAACTCTATTTCACTGATTGCTGACGGAAATGGTCAGCATCTGACGGTCGAACCGGAAATTGTTGATGCCGGTCGCCGTCTTGCCAACATTCAGACGATTGCCAATGCCGCTCTTGTCGTCGTGATGCTGAGCGGCGCTGTGCTTGGCCTGTCGCTGTCATATCGCAAAATCACCGCAGACATGCGGGCGCGCAACAATATCGAACGCATCGCGCGCTATGTGATGATTGCCTGCTCGGCGATTGCGATCCTGTCGACCGTCGGCATCGTCTTTTCGCTACTGTTCGAAGCACTGCACTTCTTTACCAAGATCAACCCGCTTGAGTTCCTGTTTGGTCTGGAATGGAGCCCGCAAACTGCCATTCGTGCCGATCAGGTTGCCTCTGAGGGGGCCTTTGGTGCGATCCCGCTCTTTGTCGGCACGCTTCTGATTACCCTGATTGCCATGTGCGTGGCCGTTCCGATCGGCCTGTTTTCGGCAATTTATATGGGCGAATATGCATCGCCGAAATTCCGCGCGGTGGCCAAGCCCGCACTTGAAATTCTCGCGGGTGTGCCGACGGTTGTTTATGGCTTCTTTGCTGCGCTGACCGTGGCTCCGTTCCTGCGTGATAACGGGGCGATCCTTGGTCTTGATGTCAGCTCCGAAAGCGCGTTGGCGGCTGGTCTTGTCATGGGTGTGATGATCATTCCGTTTGTTTCGTCACTGTCTGATGACGTCATGTCGCAGGTGCCGAAATCCCTGCGCGATGGTTCTTACGGTTTGGGCGCAACCAAATCCGAAACCATCCGCAACGTGATTTTCCCGGCCGCACTTCCGGGTATTGTCGGTGCGGTTCTGCTGGCAGTGTCTCGTGCGATTGGTGAAACCATGATTGTGGTGATGGCGGCTGGTCTTGCGGCAAACATGACGGCAAACCCGCTTCAGGCTGTTACGACCGTTACCGTGCAGATCGTGACCCTTCTGGTCGGGGATCAGGAGTTTGACAGTGCAAAAACCCTTTCGGCCTTTGCGTTGGGGCTGGTTCTTTTCCTTGTCACCTTGGGCTTGAACGTATTTGCCCTTAAGGTTGTTCAGAAGTATCGCGAGAAATATGACTGATATGGCATCTCTTATGGAAGACAGAGCTGCGGCCAAGGTGATCTCTGACAATCTGCGTAAGCCGGTTGACTGGGATAGTCCGAAGATTGCGCGTCAAATCAAAAAACGTTACGCCGCTGAACGCCGCTTTAAAATGTATGGCCTGGTTGCGATCGGTATCGCGCTTCTGGCCCTGTTCGTTCTGGTGTTTTCGATTGGATCAAAAGGCTACAGCGCCTTTTACCAGACCTATGTCCAGCTCGAAATTACCTTTGATCCGGCGGTCATTGATCCCGAAGGGACCGGTGACCCGGACGTGATTGGTCGTGCGAACTTTGATGGCCTCATCAAACAGGCCTTGCGGGAACGTTTCCCGGATGTGACCTCGCGCAGTGAAAAGCGAAACCTTTATGGCATCGTTTCAGGTGGTGCATCTTATGACCTGCGCGAACGGGTTCTCGAAAATCCGAGCCTGATTGGCCAAACGCGCACCATCTGGCTGATCTCGGGTGACGACTTCGATATGCTCAACAAGGGCTATATTGATCCCACCGTCGATGAAGGCGACCGTCGCCTCAATGATCAGGAAGTAAGCTGGTATAACCAGCTGGTCGAAGCCGGTGCGGTGGAAAAACAGTTCCACTCCCGCTTCTTTACCAGTGGGGATTCCCGCGAACCGGAACTTGCCGGGATTTGGGGGGCGGCTGTCGGGTCGTTCTATACCCTGCTGGTGACGCTTGCGCTGTCCTTCCCGATTGGTGTTCTGGCTGCGGTCTATCTCGAAGAGTTCGCACCGAAGAACCGCTTCACCCAGATTGTCGAGGTCAATATCAACAACCTGGCGGCCGTGCCGTCCATCGTGTTTGGTCTGCTGGGGCTTGAGGTTTACCTTAATGTCATGCATTTGCCGCGTTCGGCCCCGGTCGTCGGTGGTCTGACGCTCGCACTCATGACCTTGCCAACCATCATCATTGCCTCGCGTGCAGCGATCAAGGCGGTGCCACCGTCGATCCGGCAGGCCGCACTTGGTCTTGGCGCATCACCGGTTCAGACCGTGACCCATCATGTCCTGCCGCTTGCCATGCCGGGCATTCTGACCGGCACGATCATTGGCATGGCGCAGGCATTGGGTGAAACCGCACCGCTTCTGATGATCGGTATGGTGGCCTTTATTGTCGATATCCCGGGCGGGGCTCTTGACCCGGCAACGGTTCTGCCGGTGCAGATCTATCTGTGGGCAGACAGCCCGGAACGTGCCTTTGTCGAGAAAACCTCGGCTGCGATTATGGTGTTGCTGGCCTTCCTTGTCCTGATGAATGGACTGGCTGTGTATCTGCGCAAAAAATTTGAACGGAAGTGGTAAAATGGCTGCTGTATCCCAGAGCGCAATGACGGCAGAGCCGTCGGTCGAAAAACCGAAAATGACCGCGCGTAACCTTGATCTTTTCTATAGCGATAATCAGGCCCTTTATGAGGTCAACCTTGATATCGCCGAACAGCAGGTGACCGCGCTGATCGGCCCGTCGGGCTGTGGTAAATCCACCTTCCTGCGCTGCCTGAACCGGATGAATGACACGATTGACGGTGTCACCCTCAAGGGCGAAGTCACCCTTGATGGCCGCGATATTTATGACAAGCGCATTGACGTGGTTCAGCTGCGTGCGCGCATCGGTATGGTGTTCCAGAAACCGAACCCGTTCCCGAAAACCATCTATGACAATGTGGCCTATGGCCCGCGTATTCATGGTCTGGTCAATTCGCGCGATGAACTTGACGAAATCGTCATGACCTCGCTTGAACGTGCCGGTCTTCTCAAGGAAGTCAAAGACCGCTTGCAGTCGCCTGCAACCGGTCTTTCCGGTGGTCAGCAGCAGCGTCTTTGCATTGCGCGTGCGGTGGCCGTCAGCCCGGAAGTCATCCTGATGGATGAGCCATGTTCGGCACTTGATCCGATTGCGACCGCCAAGGTCGAGGAACTGATCGATGAGTTGCGTTCGAACTACACGATTGTGATCGTCACCCACTCCATGCAGCAGGCTGCCCGTGTGTCGCAGCGCACCGCGTTCTTCCATCTTGGCAAGCTGGTTGAAGTTGGCGAAACCGATCAAATCTTTACCAACCCGAAGGACGAACGCACCAAGGGTTACATTACCGGCCGCTTCGGTTAAGCGACACCAGGAGTACGCATAAATGGCTGAAGATCATACCCATATCGTAAGTTCGTTCGACGAGGAACTGACCCGTCTGAACAACATCATTTCGCAGATGGGCGGGCTTGCCGAAAGCCAGCTTATTTCGTCGATCCGTTCCATCGTTAAACGCGATTCCGAGTTGGCCGAGAAAGTCATTCTGTCCGATCAGCGCATCGACGTTCTTGAACAGGAAGTACAGGACTTTGCCGTCCGTCTTCTGGCCCTGCGTCAGCCGATGGCAGATGACCTGCGTCAGGTCGTTACGGCCCTTAAGCTGTCAAACGATCTTGAACGCATCGGTGACTTGGCAAAGAACATCGCCAAACGCGCACAGGTTCTGAACCAGATCCCGCCGATCCGTCCGGTTCAGGCGATCCCGAACATGGCCAAGCTGGCCCAGGAAATCATCAAGGATGTTCTGGACGCCTATATCGAAAGCGACGCCGAAAAGGCCCACCGGGTTTGGGAACGCGATCAGGAAGTGGACGACATGTACAATTCGCTGTTCCGCGAATTGCTGACCTACATGATGGAAGATCCGCGCAACATTACCGCGTCGACCCATCTGTTGTTCATCGCCAAGAACATCGAACGTATTGGCGACCACGCCACCAACATCGCCGAGACGATCTATTACCGGATCAAGGGCGAAGACCTGCCGGGGATTGATCGGCCCAAAAACGACGCTGCGAATTTCGCGGTCGTCGAACCGAATGAGTGACACTGGAGCATAGGAAGATGGACCCAACGGTTCTTATCGTCGAGGACGAGGCTGCAATCGTAACCATGTTGCGCTACAACCTCGAACGAGAGGGGATGCAGGTTGTCGAAGCCGGAGACGGTGACGAAGCGTTGAAAATTCTGGCAGAAACCCATGTCGATCTTGTTTTGCTCGACTGGATGCTGCCGGTGATGTCGGGTATCGAAGTCTGCCGCCAGATCCGTCGCAAACCTGAAAGCCGCGATTTGCCGGTGATCATGGTTACGGCCCGTGGCGAAGAAGGCGACCGTATCCGCGGTCTTGATACCGGGGCTGATGACTATGTCACCAAGCCGTTTGCCATTGGTGAATTGCTGGCCCGCATCCGCGCTTTGCTACGCCGGTCTGGTCCGGCGCAACCACAGGGGCAGTTGATCTATTCCGATATCGAAATGGATCTCGCCGCCCATCGTGTCAGTCGCAACGGCAAGGCCATCCATCTTGGCCCGACGGAATTCCGTCTTTTGCGCTATTTCCTGGAACATCCGGGGCGTGTTTTCTCGCGCGAACAGCTGCTTAACGCTGTTTGGGGCCCGAACATCTATGTCGAAACCCGCACGGTTGATGTTCACATCCGCCGCCTGCGCAAGGCGCTGAACGACGTCAAGGGCACGCGCGATATCATCCGCACCGTCCGTGCGGCCGGTTATGCACTGGATGCAGAAACTGCCGTCTAAACGTCATTTTCCCGACCGACGTCATCAAAAACCCCCGTTGCATGTCGCAACGGGGGTTTTTGTTTCGTCCTGTTGATGATCAGGACTTGTCCTTGGTGGTGCTGTCCTTGGTGCCGCTTTCCTTGGCATCCCCGCTGGTCTGTTTGCGCTGCATGCGCGGGGCCAGTTCGTTCATCAACAACATATCCGCGCGGCGGAACTTGGCGATTTCCGCATCGATATCTTCTTGTGGCACGTCGCAGGCGGCCAAAACATGATCGGATAACCGCAACCCGGTTTCGAGAACTTCGGGAATGGCGGCATCTGCCCCATGGCGTGACAGCGGCCCGATATGGGTGATGTCCTGCGCACGGGCAAAGATCTTCAGATGCGGGTAATGTTGTCGCAAAAGGGCAACGGTTTTTTCCGTGGCATGCGGGTTCCCCATGGCAACAACCGCAATTTTTGCCTCATCCGTGTGTGCAGCCCGGAAAGTTTCCGGTCTCGACCCGTCGGCAAAGTAAACTGGCAGGCCTTCGGCACGCCCGCGTGAAACCTGTTGTGCGTCACTATCAAGGACAAGAAACGGGATGTTGCGCGTTTTGAGCAACCGCGCCAGAACCCGGCCAACACGGCCGCTGCCGATTACCAGAACATGCTGGTGAATGCCTTCGGATTCCTCGGAAATCTTGCCAAGCTGGTCTTCTTCTTTGGGATGCAGCTTTTCCTCGATCTTGTGGCCCAGGCTGATCAGGGTCGGGGTCAGCGCCATCGAAATCGCCACCACCGGGATCAGCATCGCCGCAATATCAAGCGGCACCGCCCCGTTTTGCGCGGCCAGTGCAAACATCACAAAGGCAAATTCGCCGCCCGCCGCAAGGCTAAGCGCAACACGAATGGCAGAACCGGTTTCAAACTTGATCGCGCGTGCCAGAACAAAAAGCACAGCCGTCTTGATCACCAGCAGCAACACCAGCCACATCATGATGGTGCCAAATTCGTTGTAGACCACGTCGACATTGACCGACATGCCCACCGACATGAAGAACAGCGACAGGAACACACCACGGAACGGCGCAATGTCGGCTTCGATCTGATGGCGGAATTCGGTTTCGGCCAGCATCACGCCGGCAATAAAGGCGCCAAGCGCCATGGAAAGCCCGGACACTTCGGTAAGTGTGCTGGCCGCCAGAACGACAAACAGTGTGCCGATGGCAAACAGTTCCGGATTTTTAAGAGAGGCGATATAGCGAAACAGACGTGGCAACAAATAACGCCCGACCAGCAACAGCAAGGCAACCGCCCCGAAACCAAGCAGGATGCTGATCCACGGGCTTGTTTCCGTCCCCGCATCGCCTGCGGCCTGCACCATGATCAGGAACGGGCCAACCGCCACGTCCTGCAAAAGCAGGATGGCAAGGGCCGCGCGCCCGAACCGGGTGTTGAGCTGCCGGTCATCCGAAAGCTGTTTGAGGATGATGGCCGTTGATGACAATGCCAGTGCGCCTGCAATGACCAGCGCGGTCGGCAGGGCAAATTCCATGACGATCATCAGGCCCAGAAGGGCAAGCATCGAAACAAGTATCTGAAACAGCCCAAGTGCGGCAAACCGCCCGCCAATAACGCGCAATCGTTCGCGCGACAGTTCCAAACCGATCATGAACAGCAGAAAAACAACGCCAAGTTCTGCAACCGTGGAGATGTCTTCACGTTCACTAATCAGGCCAAAGCCGAACGGGCCGATAAAGAAACCACCAATCAGAAAGCCGATGATCGAATTGGCACGCAGCTTGTGAGCGATGGGCACCGCAATGATTGCGGCAGTCAGAATAAGGAACAGCTCGAACAGGACGCTGTGATGCATGGCGAAAAACGATCCGGAAGGCGGTCAAACAGTCACTGGGTTTCAGGCCCCGTAGTCAGGGCTTAAATATCTGAAAATAACGAGAATAACAGGATAACGAAAATAACCCTGCCAGTCGTGGGTAAATTTAGCGCAATTGCGAAATTCACAGAACGTGCACCAGAACAGTACACATCCCCGTGAATGCGAAATGCCATAAGACGTCCGGGACATGTGGGCAGGTCGTGAAGAATGTCATCTTCTGATGGCTTGCCATCCGGTCTGCCAAATGCCATCTTCCGCGAGCCCGATCAAGGGCCGGTTTAATCGCTTTTCAGACGAGCATATATTTTGGAACAGCTTATCCCCTATCTTCAGATCGTCGCAGGCCTTGTCTTATTGACGGCGGGTGGTGAATTTATTGTGCGGGGTGCGGTTGGTCTGGCCCTTTTGCTGGGCGTTTCCAAGGTGATTGTCGGTTTGACGATTGTGGCGGCTGGTACGTCGGCACCCGAATTTGTCGTATCCCTGAACGCGGCACTCAAAGGCACGGCCGATATCGCCATGGGCAACGTGGTTGGCTCCAACATCGCCAATATTTTGCTTATTCTCGGGGCGGTTGCCTTGCTCAAGCCTGTGGCGGCCGCGCGCGTCACGGTTGTTCGAGATGGTGGTACCATGTTGCTGGGCACGGTGCTTTTCATCGGGTTGTGCATGTTTGGCGTGATCGAACGCTGGGCCGGGGCGGTCATGCTCTGTGTATTGGCTGCGATCTGGTACTTTACCTATCAGCATGACAAAAATTCACCCAGTGATGCCAGCCATCTGCACGAAGAAGAAGTCGATGAAATTGGTGAAAAACCCAAAGGCTGGATCAAACCGATCATCGCGACCCTGATCGGTATTGTCGGTTTGATGCTCGGTGCGGACTGGTTGGTTGAAGGCGGGGTAACCGTGGCCCGTCAGTTTGGCGTGTCCGAGGCCGTTATTGGTCTGACCCTGGTGGCATTCGGAACCTCATTGCCGGAACTCGCAGCCTCGGTTGTTGCTGCTTTCCGCGGGCATGCCGATGTTGCACTTGGCAACGTGTTTGGATCGAACCTTTTGAACCTGCTTGTTATTATTGGTGGTGTTTCGCTGATCGCCCCGATCCCGGTGCCTGAACAGATCATGAATTCCGATATCTGGATCATGTTGGCGGTTACGGTCCTGTTGCTTCTGGTGGCTTATGCCTTGCGCAAGATTTCGCGCATCACCGGCATTGCATTCGTGATCGCCTATCTGGTCTATGTCTTCCAACTTGTCGTAGCATAGTCAGTTCAATCAGTTCCCGGCTGGTCAGTCACCGGACGGGACCATATGGTAAGGATCGAGGCAGCAATGACAGGTCAATTTCCAAAGACGGCTTTGATTACCGGCGCGGCAAAGCGCATTGGCCGGGCGCTGAGCCTTGATCTGGCGCGGCAGGGGTATGACATCGCCCTTCATTGCAACAGTTCGAAAAGCGATGCCGAAGCGCTGGCCGCCGAGATACGTGATCTTGGTCGGCGGGCCTGTGTTGTTTCGGCCGATCTCACCAACGAAGAAGATACCCACCGCCTTGTCGCAGATGCCGTCAAACAGCTTGGCCCGATTGGCGTTCTGATTAATAACGCCTCGACCTTTGAATTTGATGACGTCGGCAGTGCGACGCGCGACAGTTGGGATCTGCATATGGAAACCAATTTGCGTGCGCCGTTTGTCCTTTCGCAGCAATTTTCCCGGCATCTGCCAGACGACTGCAAGGGCGCGATCCTGAACCTGATTGATCAGCGCGTATGGAATCTGACGCCGCATTTCATGACCTATACCTTGTCAAAGGCCGGTCTTTGGACCCTGACCCAGACGCTGTCGCTGGCTTTGGCCCCGAAAATTCGGGTGAATGCCATCGGACCGGGGCCGGCACTGCCTAGTAGCCGACAAACACAGGAAGATTTCGACGCGCAATGTGCCAAAACGCCCCTGAAAATAGGGACAAATCCGCAAGAGATTTGCGACGCGGTTCGATTTTTCCTTGCCGCGCCGGCCATCACCGGGCAAATGTTAGCGCTTGACGGCGGGCAGCACCTTGATTGGGCGCCCAGTGGCGAAGAAGACAAGCCAGTCGAATGATGCCCGGCGGTGATCTGTGAAATCACAGCCTGACATCGGGCCGGACATGTGTGGTTCTGTTGATCAAACCGCACAGGAAAGCAGCACAAGGAAGACCGGAATATGACCGCAGGCCTTAAAAAGGATGCCAAAGTTACGACATTGCCATTTGCCGATCTGCCCCATGCTGATCTGGCAGGCAGTCTGCGCCGTGTCTTCGTGCGTGACATGATCATTCACACCTCTATCGGGGTGTATGAACATGAAAAAGAAGCGCCGCAACGCGTTCGAATCAATCTTGATCTGGAAGTACTTGAAGGGGATGGCGTTCAGAATGACGACATCACCACCGTGCTCAGCTACGAAGATCTGGTTGTCGGCACGCGCCGCATTTGCCAGGACGGTCACACAAACCTTGTGGAAACCCTTGGGGAAAAACTCGCCGATATGTGCCTTGCCGATCCGCGCGTGCAAAAGGTGATCGTCAGGGTTGAAAAGCTTGATGTTTTTGAAGACGTCACAGCGGTTGGTGTAGAAATCGAACGCCACAATATCGCGCGCTGATCTGCATCGTCTCTCGCCAAAAAATTTACTTTTTCGAACCGGTATCACAAGGGACTCTTTGATTCCTATGGCCCGAATCGCGATTGTGCTTATGCACAAGCATCTGGCGCATGTGAATCAAAGGAAAATATTCAATTTTTACGACTCTATTACCGAATGATTTCAGGTTGACAGTATTTTTATTGATGAATTTCAATTACTTAGCTGTTTTGCTCAATAATTGAGCACTTCACAGAACGTTAAGACTCTCAAGGGGTGTAGGAAGTCACCCCCCGATTACCCACATAGTTATCCACAGTCTTGGTGGACATCTTTTTTGGCATGGCGATTCCCCCTGATGGTATTGCGATGTTAATCTTTTCAGCTATGTTCCAAAGCGCGCCTGCCTGTGACGACCGTCACAACTTTGAATGTATTTTAGGGTCTATTGCAGCTCGCTTGAACCGCAACAGATTCTGGTGATTGTGGAGTGCCTTGATGAAGCCACCTGTTTCCTCCGAAAACCCGACCGGGTATGACACCCCGAGGCGGGAAATCGGTTTGTCGCTTGATGGTGATAAAATCGACGGTGGGGCAGCACGCGGGGTGGAGGCGATCAAAAATGCGCTGAAAACCATGCCGGGCTCGGCTGGTGTCTATCGCATGATCGATGACAAGGACCGCGTTCTTTATGTCGGCAAGGCCAAGAACCTCAAGAAACGCGTGGTGGCCTATACCCGCATCATGCAATTGCCGATCCGCATTGCCCGCATGGTGGCCCAGACGGTGCGGATGGAAATCATCACCACCCATACCGAGGCCGAGGCGCTTCTTCTTGAATCCAACCTGATCAAGAAGCTCAAACCGCGCTACAACATCCTGCTGCGCGATGACAAAAGCTTCCCGTACATCCTGATCACCGAAGATCACGACTATCCGCGCATCGTCAAACATCGCGGCGCGCGCGCCAAGGATGGCAGTTGCTTTGGCCCGTTTGCCTCGGCCTGGGCGGTGAATAACACCATCAACCATCTGCAACGCGCCTTTTTGCTGCGCTCTTGCACCGATGGCGTGTTTTCCAACCGGTCGCGTCCCTGTTTGCTTTATCAAATCAAACGTTGTGCAGCACCCTGTGTCGATCGCATTTCCAAGCCGGATTATGACGAGCTTGTTGATATCTGCCGCGACTTTTTGACCGGGCGCAGCCAGAAAATCCTCAAGCAGCTCGAAGCCGACATGATGGATGCATCCGAAAAGATGGAATTCGAACAGGCTGCGATGTATCGCGACCGTATCCGCGCGCTCAGCCAGATCCGCTCCCATCAGGATATCAACCTCGAAGGTGTCGAGGAGGCCGATGTCATCGCGCTCCATCAGGAAGGCGGGCAAAGCTGTGTGCAGGTCTTCTTCTTCCGTTCGGGCTCGAACTATGGCAACCGGTCCTACTTCCCGCGCCATGAACAGTCTGCTGAAATTCCCGAAATCCTGTCGGCCTTTGTCGGGCAGTTCTATGCCGACAAACCCGCCCCCAAGCAGGTCTTTCTGTCACACGAAATCGAAGGCCAGGAACTGGTGGAAAACGCGCTTGCGATCAATAACGACCGCAAGATCGAATTGCTCGTACCCAAGCGCGGCGGCAAGCGCAAGCTGGTCGAGCATGCGTTGACCAATGCCAAGGATGCCTTGGGGCGCCGTCTGGCCGAGAGTGCGACACAGCGCAAGCTGCTTGAAGATCTGGCCGACAAGCTTGATCTCGAAAGCACGCCGGAACGCATCGAAGTTTATGATAACTCCCACACGCAAGGCACCAACATGGTCGGTGGCATGATTGTCGCCGGACCCGAAGGCTTCATGAAAAACGCCTATCGCAAATTCAACATCAAGGGCGATATCGCGCCGGGTGATGATTTTGCCATGATGCGTGAAGTCCTGACCCGTCGTTTCGCGCGGGCACAAAAAGAAGACCCGGATCGCGAAAACGGCACATGGCCGGACCTGTGCCTGATTGATGGTGGTTTGGGGCAGCTTGGCGTGGCGCGCGAAGTGCTTGAAGATCTCGGGATCGAAGACGTCATGCTGGTTGGTGTCGCCAAGGGTGTTGATCGCAATGCCGGCAAGGAAGTGCTGCACATCCCCGGCAAGGCCCCGGTACGTCTCGATATGAAAGACCCGGTGCTTTATTTCATTCAGCGCCTACGTGACGAAGCCCATCGTTGGGCGATTGGCACCCATCGCGCCAAACGCGCCAAACAGATCGGCAAAAGCGTTCTGGATTCGGTGCCCGGTGTTGGGGGTGCGCGCAAAAAGGCGCTCCTGCATCATTTCGGCTCTGCGCGCGGGGTCGCGGATGCCGGTCTGGCTGACTTGGAAGCCGTCGATGGCATCAGTGCGGCACTCGCCCGAAAGATTTATGATCATTTCCACGACGAAAAGTGATCACTTTCGCGCCTGAATATTGCGATAGCGAACAATGGGAAAGCAGCCCTTGTGGTAAGCGCTTCAAGCCATTAATAATTGCGCGGCTTTGGGCGGTGATGTGCCCCATGCCATGACTAAACCCGTGACGTCATCGCCATAAAATCCATCAAACAGGCCGCTTATGAAAAACCAGATTCCCAATCTGCTGACCATGTCGCGCATATTCGTAATCCCGGCGCTGATCGCGTCGTTTTACATCAATGGTCCGGTTGGCAACTGGGTCGGCTTTGCCCTGTTTGCCTTTGCCGGGGTGACCGATTTCTTTGACGGCTATCTGGCGCGCTCGATGAATGTGGTATCCCCACTTGGTCGGTTCCTTGATCCGATTGCCGACAAGCTTCTGGTGGCGGCAGCCTTGATGATGATGGTGGCGTTCGAACGCATTTCCGGTTTTGCGGTATTGCCCGCGGTCATTATCATGTGCCGCGAAATCATGGTGTCGGGCCTGCGCGAACATCTGGCCGAGATTAAAGTGCCGTTGCCAGTCACCGTGCTTGCCAAATGGAAAACCACGGCACAGATTCTGGCCATCGGCTTCCTTCTGGTTGGTGATGCATCGCCTGAATTGATTCCCTCGATCCTGATTGGTGATATCCTGCTATGGATTGCCGGGATCGTCACGGTCCAGACCGGCTATATTTATCTTCGGACCGGCCTTAAGCATCTCGACTAGGGCTTGGCCCCAACTCACCCAATCCGGGACGGCGACCATGTCACGCGTTTCTGTTCAGCAACATGATTTTGACCCAGGAGTCGAGCTTTCGGCCCTGACCGATGGTCGTACCGATATCGGGGCGGCGGTCAGTTTTGTCGGGCTGGTGCGCGATATTCATGGTGGGGAAAGTGTCTCGGCCCTGACGCTTGATCATTATCCCGGCATGACCGAACGCGAACTGGAAAAGATCGCGGATGAGGCTGCAGATCGTTGGCCGCTTGACGACATCCGCATCGTTCATCGCTTTGGCCGCATGCTGCCCGGTGAACGCATTGTTCTGGTGATTGTTCTGTCCGCCCATCGTCGTGCGGCGTTTGAGGCCTGCGACTTCATCATGGATTTCCTTAAAACCCGCGCCCCCTTCTGGAAACGCGAAGAAAGCCCGGACGGTGGCGATAAATGGGTTACGGCAAAGGCATCTGACGATGCCGATGCCGACCGCTGGCAACAGTAGCAACCTTCCACCCAAGCCACGCCGAACAGATTTTGGCTGCCTGACCCTAGACAAAGGTAACCAGGATCGATGCCAGTTTTGTCAGTGTTTGCTGCAAGGTGGCGGCAGAATTAATCTGCTCGCGCAGTTCCCGCATTCTGGTGACATCTTCGGCGGTCACCACGACACCTGCCTTAAGTTGCCGGGTTTCCAGTTTTTCAACAAGCTTGCGGGCCTCTTCGACTTTGGGCCGCAGGGTCAGTGCTTCGTTGATATCAGCACTTTGCAGCGCGACAACCGCATTCTGATAGGCAAGTCGGGCTTCGGTGATGAGTTCGTTAAGATGATCAGACATATCGGCCTCCTTTGCTACTGCGTTGCGGTTTCGATCAGGTCAGTGCCGTGGCTGAGCAGTTCCTCCGCCGAGAGATCGTTAATGTTGTCAACAAGGGTGATGCCTTCTTCGACGGCCTTTATCAGGGATGCGACATCAAGTTTGGCGTAGTTATCAATCTGTGTCTGAAGCTTGGCGCCAAGTGTGGATGCGCTAATGAAATGGCGCAGCGTCGTTGACTGCAGTTCCTGTTCGGCTGCCATCAGGGATTGCCAACTTTGCAGCCAAAGCTCATAGCGCAGCTTTTTGGCTGCGGCATCGTCATTGTCATCAGCACGGATCGCGTTAAGCTGTGCCACCAGTGTCGCGCGCCGATTGAGGTATTGTGGCGGGGTTTCCTGCAGGTTTTTGGTGATGCTTGCCAGTTGCTGGCGCAACTTTTTCAGGATCGGACCGGAGTTGGTAACTGCCGATGCACCAAGGGCGGACCCGCCTTCGATATTGTCAAAGATCGCGACAAATTCCTGATATTGCTGACGCAAACTGGCAAGGGTCGCCTTCCATTCGGAACTGTTGCCAACCGTGCCGCTGCTGGCGTTTCGGTCAACCAGTGCTTCAACGTTTGCAGGTGTCACGGAACTGTTGAACGTTTCCATGTTGTTGAGGAATTCAGCGCGCTTTTCGTCGGCTGATTTCGCGAAAGGCTCAAACTGTGCGCTTTGCGCCGTGCCATAGGCGTCAAAGGCGGATTCAGTTGCCGTTCCGAACTGCGTTGCCGAAAGTTTCAGCATCTCGGCCTTTTGCGAGCAGGCCGCAAGAAGTCCGACAAAGCAGATAACCAGTGTTCTTGATGCGAAATCACGTAATGCCATGCGCGCCCCCTTTGAGATGAATGACAGCCTAGGGTCAGGACCTGTTTGTTTCGTCCGAACAGTTGATCCGAAGAGCAGAGATTTTATTTGTGAACTGCGCCGTCAAAACCTTTGTGGGGATGTCAACATGCCTGGCGGGCTTTTTTCCGGATTTCACAAATATAAGCTCTGCCATTCCAATCGAATTGACAGGTCCTGACCCTGCTGACGTGTCAGCAGGGTATTTGTGACCTATCAATCAGGTGGCAGACGGAGGCAGCGATTTTTCAAATCAAGGATTAATCTGGAGGCGGCCGTCCATAGGCAACCGTTCCGTAACGCGCCTGCGTCACGGATAGATGATAATATGAATCACATCTTATTCAACCAAAAGGTGATATTTGGGCGGATTGCTAGCCGAAATGAACTTATTTGCTCAGCATGAACAAGGCCTGATTGCCCAAGAAATTGGAAAACCGGGTTTGGCTGCCGAGGCTGAGTTTTGATCCGCTTTCATTGAGAACCATCGATCGTTCAATCGTCAGATTCATTTCTTCGCACAGCGCGACGAAGTCCAGAACCGTGCAGAAATGGATGTTTGGCGTCTCGTACCACATGATCGGCAGGTTGGGGTTTTGCGGCATCCGACCGCGAAACATCAGGTCAAACCGTGCGCGCCAATGCCCGAAATTCGGAAAGGACACAATCGCCTGCTTGCCGATGCGCAGCAGCTCCGACAACACTTCCTTGGGACGCTGGGTCGCCTGAAGCGTTTGACTGAGAATGGCATAGTCAAACGCACCATCGGGATAATCGCCCAGATCACGGTCGGCATCGCCCTGCATCACCGGCAGGCCCTGTGCGACGCAGTTGCGCACCCCTTCGTTGGACAGTTCAAGACCGCGACCATCAACCTTTTTGGTGCGCGTCAGATAGCCCAGAAGTTCACCGTCGCCGCAGCCGATATCGAGTACACGGGTCCCCGGATCGATCATGTCGGCAATCAGCTGCAGATCGACACGGATGCGGTCGCTATGCGCAGGTACGTCAGCGCCGTTTGACATCGTTTCTTCCATGATTATTTCAGTCCCCGACCTTCGGCAGCACCTTCGATAAAGCCGCTTAGCACCATGTGGAAATCCGGTTCATCAAGCAAGAACGCGTCATGGCCCTTGTCGCTTTCGATTTCCACACAACTGACATTGCACGATGCGGCATTGAGTGCATGCGCAACGATGCGGCTCTCAGCCGTGGTAAAGCACCAGTCACTTGAAAACGACACAACGCAGAACCGGGTTTTGCAGCCCTGAAACGCCTCGGCAAGGCGTCCGTCATATTCAAGCGACAGATCGAAATAATCCATCGCACGCGTGATATAGAGATAGCTGTTGGCATCAAACCGGTCGACGAAGCTTTTGCCCTGATGGCGCAAGTAACTTTCGATCTGAAAGTCATTGTCGAAGCTATAGGTGATCGCACCGCGGTTCTGAAGCTTGCGGCCGAATTTGCGATGCAGGGCCGGCTGCGACAGATAGGTGATGTGCGCGGTCATGCGCGCAACTGCCAGCCCACGGGACGGTTTCTTGCCTTCAAGCAGATAGTTGCCCCCACACCAGTCCGGGTCGGCCATCACGGCCTGACGCCCGACTTCGTGGAAAGCGATGTTTTGCGCCGAATGGCGGAAAGAGGTCGCAATCGGGGCCGCGGCATAGACACGCTCCGGATAGCTTTTGCACCATTCAAGAACCTGCATGCCGCCCATCGAGCCGCCAATAACCGCAAACAGCATATCAATGCCAAGCGCATCAATCAGCATGGTCTGGGCGCGCACCATGTCGGCAATGGTAATGACCGGGAAATCAAGGCCCCACGGCTTGCCGGTTTCGGGATTGACGTCCTTGGGACCGGTGCTGCCAAGGCAGCCGCCAATCACATTGCTGCAGATCACGAAATACTTGTCGGTATCAATGATCTTGCCCGGACCCACAATTTCGGACCACCAACCGGCTTTTCCTGTGATCGGGTGCACGTCATCGGCGACATATTGGTCACCTGTCAGCGCATGACAGACCAGAATCGCGTTGGATTTATCCGCATTCAGTTCGCCATAGGTCTGATAGGCCAGCGTGAAGGGGCCAAATTCCACACCGCTATCAAGGCGCAGCTTTTCCGTTTCGCCGAGCACCATGTGGTGACCGGGAAGCGGTGGGCGCTTTTTTGTATTGGTCGCGGTGGACATATTCGGTTGGTATCCCTGTTATCTGACGTTTTTTTGCACAATCGGGCTGCGGACTGCGCAGCGGGTGCCGGGTTTGGTGAAAATTCCCTTGCTCTAGCTATGAAGCAGAGCCGGTGTTAGTCAATCTTTTCTTTGCATTTCTGCGGCCCTGTCCTAATACTGTGCGCCGTTCAAAAGAAGAGTAGATTATGGCGTCTGACGATAAAAATTTGGCAAATCTTGACCTGGATGACCTGCG
Source organism: Thalassospira sp. MCCC 1A01148 (assembly GCF_001613795.1). Lineage (GTDB taxonomy): Bacteria > Pseudomonadota > Alphaproteobacteria > Rhodospirillales > Thalassospiraceae > Thalassospira. The sequence goes on along the minus strand of NZ_LPVZ01000020.1, from coordinate 791,354 downwards.
CGGAGAGATCGACGAGATCGATCAGGCGCTGCAGTCGCTGATCATCCGCCGGACAAAGGTTGTGCAGGCTGTCGGTGCCTATAAGGACCGGATGATCGCCGCTGGTGGCAAGGTAAAGGTCCCGTATCGCCCGGCACGCGAAGCCCGCATCATGCGCACATTGGTTGAACGCCATGAAGGGGCCTTTCCGAAAACCGCCCTGATCCAGATCTGGCGCGAAATGATCGCCGCCGGTACGCGCCTTGAAGCGCCCTATACGGTTGCGCTTTGCCGCAATGCCGACGGGGTGGATTGCTGGGAACTGGCACGGCTGAATTTTGGCTGCCTGAACGAGATTATCGAGTTTGATACCCCGCGTGAAGCATTTGGCGCGCTTGAAGAAGGCCGTGCGGCTGTCGGGGTGTTTCCCAAGCCCGAACTGGGCGAAGCCATGCCATGGTGGACCAACCTGACTGAACAAAGTGCGGTCCGTGTCGTATCCAAATTGCCGTTTGGTGGTCGTCCTGTCGGACGGGGTGAGCAGACCGAAGGGTTCGTTCTGGCCGCGATTGAGCTTGAAGACAGTGGAGACGACCGGACTCTGTTTGTTGTCAGCCTGTCGAAAGAGATTTCGATGGATACGGTGCGCAAAAAAATTGCGGATGCTATCGACGGATCGGTAATCCTTGGCTTTTCTGACGAAACGGCATCGGATCGGCGTTTTGTGCTTGTTGATGTGCCGGGATTCTTTTGTAATCGCGCCAATGCGTTTCAGGCGACACTGGATGCACAGGGCCTTCGCCCCGAAAGTTTACGCGTCGTGGGTGCCTATGCCGTGCCGATTGCTGAAGACGCACTGAGTTAAATACGCTTGGTGGTCATGACTGGCCACCGTTTCCCTTGGGAGAACTACCTGATGTCTGCGCCCACCCCACGCCCCGGAATTCTTGATATTGCGCCGTATAAAGGCGGCAAATCCAGTGCTGACAGTGCTCAGCGCGTGATCAAATTGTCTTCGAACGAAGGCGCACTTGGCCCGAGCCCCAAGGCCATGGAAGCCCTGCGGAACACGGCAACCCGTTTGCATCGTTATCCGGATGGTGGTTGCGACGTTCTGCGTCACAAGCTGGCTGAGAAATACGGTCTGGAATTTGATCAGCTTATTTGCGGCAACGGGTCTGATGAAATCCTGACGCTTTTGATCCGTGCCTATGCCGGTCCGGGGGATGAAGTTCTGTATTCGGAACATGGTTTCCTGATGTATCCGATCGCGACCATGGGGGTTGGTGCAACCCCTGTGACCGCCAAGGAAACCAACATGACCACCGATGTTGATGCCCTGTTGGCTGCGGTCACCGACAAGACCAAAATCGTGTTTGTCGCCAACCCGAACAACCCGACGGGCACTTATATTTCGGACGCGGAAATGAAGCGCCTGCGTGATGGTCTGCGCGATGACATCGTTCTGGTGGTCGATGCGGCCTATGCCGAATTCATGACCGGTCAGGAAGATTATTCCGCCGGTGAAGAGCTTGTAAAAGCAGGCAACAACACGGTGATGACCCGGACATTTTCCAAGATCTATGGTCTTGGTGGCATTCGTCTGGGCTGGTGCTATGCGCCGCCGGCGATTGCTGATGTCCTGCACCGTTTGCGCAATCCGTTCAACGTGCCGCTGCCAACTCAGGAAGCCGGGGCTGCAGCCCTTGATGATGATGATTTCGTCAATGAATGCGTACGCCACAATGCCGAAACGCTTTCGTGGTTCCGCGACGAGGTGAACGCGATTTCGGGCCTTAAGGCACATCCGAGCTATGGCAACTTCGTTCTGGTCGAGTTCCCGGCAGAAGACGGCAAGAACGCAGATGCCGCCAATGATTTCATGATGGCGCGTGGCGTGATTCCGCGCAAAATCGGTGCCTATGGCCTGCCGCAGATGCTTCGTATCTCTATTGGTACGAAGGAAGAAATGGAAATCTGCCTGCAGACCATCAAAGACTTTGTGAACGCATAAAATGACCAATACTGCATCCCAACCGCTGTTTGAAACAGTCGCCTTTATCGGCATGGGCCTGATCGGCTCGTCCATGGCACGTCGCATCAAGCGTGACGGCCTTGCCAACAAAATCACTTGCGCGGTTCGCTCTGAGGCGACCCGTGACCGGGTGCTTGAACTTGGTATTGCCGACGCCGCCTATTGCGATATCAAACAGGCGGTTGGCGATGCGGATCTGGTCATGGTTTGTGCGCCGGTTGGTGCCAATGAAAGCATTGGTGCGCAACTGACAGGGGCGCTTAAAAAGGGTGCGATTGTTTCCGACGTCGGGTCGGTCAAGCAATCGGTGATCCGCGATATTGCTCCGCATCTGGATGAAGGCGTTCATTTCGTTCCGGGTCACCCGCTGGCCGGTACGGAACATTCGGGGCCGGATTCCGGTTTTCCTGAACTGTTCGAAGAGCGCTGGTGCATTCTGACCCCGATCCCGGGCGAGAATGAAGAAGCAGTCGCAAAGGTTCGCGGCCTTTGGGAAGCTTGCGGAATGCATGTCGAATGCATGGATGCAGATCATCATGACCGCATCCTTGGCATTACATCACATTTGCCGCACCTGATTGCCTACACGATTGTCGGCACCGCAACCGATCTTGAAGATGCGCTGCGTCAGGAAGTGATCAAGTTTTCTGCGACAGGTTTCCGCGATTTCACCCGTATTGCGGCGTCTGATCCGACGATGTGGCGCGATGTGTTCCTGAATAACCGCGAAGCGGTTCTGGACGTGCTGGGACGTTTTCAGGAAGACCTGATGGCGCTTCAGCGTGCCATTCGCTGGGGCGAGGGTGACAAGCTGTTTGATCTGTTTACGCGCACCCGCGAAATTCGCCGCGGCATTGTCGATGCCGGACAGGATTTCACCAATTTCTCCGCCGAGGGTGAAGACCGCCAAAGCGATGAAAAAGCCAAGAAAAAGCCTGCCGAGTAATACCGTGATGCCCGATTTTCCGGGATAAACCGACGGACAACAACCCCACATGTTGCACCGTCCGGTCCAAGGGGATTGAAATGTCTGCCACCAACCATGCCGCACTGACTCGGTTCATGCCGTTTGTCTTTGTGTTCCTTTGGAGCACGGGCTTTGTCGGGGCCAAATTCGGTCTGCCCTATGCCGATCCGTTCGTTTTCCTGTTTGTCCGATTTGTCATCGTTCTGGTCCTGATGGTCCCGGTCATCTTTTTGATGGGCGCGAAATGGCCAAAAACCTGGCGTGAGGCGGCCCATATCGGCACCACCGGTGTGTTGGTGCACGGGGTCTATCTGGGGGGCGTGTTCTGGGCGATTGATACCGGATTGCCGGCGGGGCTTGCCGCATTGATCGTTGGGCTGCAACCGGTTGTGACCGCATCGGTCGTCGGGTCCATTTTAGGCGAACGGGTTTCGATGCGCCAATGGGGCGGATTGATCCTTGGCCTGATCGGGGTTGCGTTGGTTTTGCTGCCCAAGATTGGCGATGGTGTCGGCATTACCCCGCTTGGCATCGGACTTGCGGTTTTCGCCCTGTTTGGCATGACCGCAGGCACCCTTTACCAGAAACGTTTTTGCACCGGCATGGAACTGATGAGCGGCACAGTCGTTCAATATGTTGCTGCCAGTGTGTTTGTCGGGATCGTCGCGCTGTTCAAGGAGCCGTTGACGGTCGAATGGAGCATGGACTTCATCCTGGCGATGGCGTGGCTGGTGCTGGTTTTGTCCATCGGGGCGATCATGCTGTTGATGGTTCTGATCAAGCAGGGCGAAGCGACCCGGGTGGCCAGCATGTTTTATCTTGTGCCGCCAACGGCTGCGTTCTTTGCGTGGCTCCTGTTTGACGAGCAACTTGGCGTGCTTGGCTTTGCCGGTTTTGCCATTGCCGCCCTTGGGGTGGCATTGGTGATCATGAAGCGGTAGTTTCGCGTAACTTTACGAAACCGGAAAACAAGTTACTGGAGGAATGCGTGACCAACGCGCGCGAAAAATGGGTGTTTGGATATGGGTCGCTGCTGTGGCGGCCGGGCTTTGAGTTTGTCGAGTGCGCACGCGCGCTGCTGCCCGGCTACCACCGGTCATTTTGTATCTATTCCCACCATTATCGCGGCACGCCGGAAAATCCCGGTCTGGTTCTTGGCCTGAACAAGGGCGGGGAATGTGTTGGCAATGCGTTTCGTATTTCGCCTGAAAGCTGGTCAAAGGTGAAAGCTTATCTTGATGAGCGTGAACTCGTGACCAACACCTATATCCCGGCCGATGTCGAGGTCGAGCTTGCAGACGGGCGCAAAGTGATTGCGCACACCTATGTTGCCGATCCGACCCACGAACAATATGCCGGCAACCTTCCGGTGCGTACGGCAGTTGAAATCATTGTTGCGGCACACGGCAATGTCGGGCCGAACCTCGAATATCTTGAAAACACGGTGAGCCATCTTGATGAAATGGGCATCGTTGATCCGCCGCTGCATGATCTGATGGATCTGGTGCGCCGCGAATATGGCGAGATCAATATGGGGGCCGGTATTTAATGAGTCAGTCCAATGCAACGACCGTCGCAGCAGGACAGAGCGGATCACAAACGCCCCTGACGGTGGCCTACATGATGCTGGTGGCTTGTTCGCTGATGTGGGGGTCAAACCACGTGGTGGCGCGCGGCATCAATGAGACCGTGCCGTTTGAAGCGCTTTCCTTCTGGCGCTGGATCGTGGCGATGTGTTTGTTGCTGCCGTTCTGCGCCAAATATCTGCGCCGCGACCTCGCGATCATGTCCCAGCATAAGCTGTCGATGTTTTTGATCGGCTTTACCGGCGTGTTCCTGTTTTCCGTGGTGATCTATCTGGCGGCCTATAACACCACGGCGGTCAATACCGGCCTTTTGAATGCGACGACACCGATCTGGGTTCTGTTGTTCGCAGCCCTTCTGACGGCAGACAAGCCGCGGCTTGGTCAGTGGCTGGGCGTTCTGATCGCCGGGGCGGGCACCGCGACCATCATTGCCAAGGGTGACCCATCGGTCTTTGCCAGAATGGATTTTGTTCTGGGCGATGTGCTGGCGATGATGTCGGCCATGGTCTGGGCGGCCTATTCGATGTTTTTGAAACGTGCGCCCAAGGGGGTGCACCCGCTGAGCCTTGTATTTGTGTCGGCCGTGATCGGTTTGTGCTTCCTGACCCCGCTTTATATCTGGGCGCTGGTTGTGAATGGAAAGCCGTTCTTCACCACACTTGATCCGGTTTGGCCCGATATGCTCAAGATCTTCTATATCGGGGCAGGTCCGGCGTTTTTGGGGTACATGTTCTGGAACAAGGGTGTTTCGATGGTCGGCCCGGCCAAGGCCGGGGTGTTCATGTATCTGATCCCGGTTTGCTCAAGCGGTCTTGCCATCGCGTTTCTGGGCGAGGCGCTGCATCTTTACCATCTGGCAGGCATCGTTTTGATCGTGTCGGGCATCTGGCTTGTGACGCGTAAAAAGACCGAGCGCGTTCGCGTCACAAAGCCTTAGAGCCGCCAAACTTAAAAAAGGCCCGCTTACCACATGGTATCGCGGGCCTTTTTGTTGTCTTACCGGGGGGGCTGCGGTTCAGGAAACCTTGTCGCCGCTTGGGGCTTTGGTCGTGACGCTGATTTCCGCGTCTTCTTGTTCCTGTTTCGCATCAATATCATCGGTGGTCAGGGTAGGCAGCTGGAATTCCGTTTGAGCCTCTGCCTCAAGCTCGCGCGTGCGGGTATCGATGCGGTGCTTGATTTCCTTCATGAAGGTCTTGCGATCAAGGCCCGGTTCCATGGCAGGCAAGAATTCCATGGTGACCCGACCGCCATATTTCATGAAGCTGTCGCGGCCCCAGAACATGCCGGAATTCAGCGCAACGGGTATGACCTTGGTATCGGGGAAGGCTTTGTAAAGCGCGAAGATACCCGGATGATACGGGCGGTTGGAGCCCGGCGGGGTACGCGTGCCTTCGGGGAAAATGATCACCTGACGGTTTTCCTCAAGCGCCTTGGAAGCCCCCTTGATCATGTCTTTGAGGGCCTGACTGCCCGCCGACCGATCCACGGCAATCTGTCCCGAAAGGATCAGAAACTGCCCGACCAATGGAATGCGGGTGAGTTCCTTTTTCAGGATATAGGCCGGATCGGGGACCACCGTATGGAAGGTCAGGGTTTCCCAGGCAGACTGGTGTTTGGCGACAATGATGCAGGGGCCGTCCGGCAGATTTTCCAAACCGGTGAAGCGTTTGCGCATGCCCACCGAATAGCGCAGCATGAACTGAATCAGTCGACACCATGCATGCCCGACAAACTGGTTGGCCTTGCGTCCAAACAGCATCAGCGGCAAAAGAACGATGCACAAAAGCGCCGTTCCACCGAAAAACAACACGTTAAAGAGCAACGCGCGCAGGGCTATCATTCAGACAAATTCCTTCATGGGCTTAGGGTCCTGATCCTAAAAATCTGCTGTTTTGTAACAGCAATATGACGATCAGAAAATGCCGATTGTTCACCCACCCTTGCGCACCCCGTTTGAGGCAGAATAGTCATCAAGGTCGGGCGCGTCACCGGACGTCCCACCCGGACTACGCAGGGCCCTTCGGTCGCCGTTTGGCAACCAGTTCAGCAGCGTGTTGCGCAGGCTGGCAAAAACATACTTGTTATATTCGCTGGCGATCAGTGCAGTACTGCCCGGGAAGCGCCACCAATTTTCGATTTTGACGTTATCGGGAAAGACCGGATGGGCGACGATTTCGACATCGGGCATCAGGCTTTTGAATTCCAGAAGCGATCTTGGCATGTGGTAGTTGGCCGTGACGATGCGCAGACTTTGATAGTCTTCCTCATACATCCAGACCGCGGTTTCAATTGCATTGCCACGGGTGTTTTCCGCCACATGACCCAGCACAACACAGCATGAAATCAGACGCGGATCGGATTTGCCGACTGACAGCAATTCATCAACCTCTACGCCGCGATAGACGCCCGATATGAACAGTTTATCGGCAAGGCCACGGACCAAAAGACGTCGACCTTCGGACAGGCGTTCGCTACCGCCCGTCAGAACGACAATCGCATCGGTTTTTTGGGTGGGGCTATCGACGCTTTTGGGAATGTAATCAACATACCAGACAAAGCCGGCTGCCCAGATCAGCCCGCAAAAAATGAGAGCCGAGAGCAAAAAGCGAAACCGCCGAAAGCGGCGGCGGTGCTGCACACTAAGCGGGGGTTTGTTCATAGATGCGTGCCTGAATAGCGGCGATCTGGCATGAATTCGGATCTCCTCAGAGGGCCAAAGAGGGCCAAGGCCATGATCCCAAAAGGGAAGTGGTGACAAACGGACTATACGAAGACCGCCAGCGGGTTACAACATCCTGTGTAGAACACGGAGCACGGTTCGGGTTGCCGTAATGCCCGCGACCATTGCCACAATAAACGGAATGGCGACAATTAGACCGATAAAGGTCGGGCTGAGAACCAGGGACGGTACCGGCCAGCCCGCACGCAGGCCAAGCCAGCCAATCAGGGCGGAAACGGGCAGCGCAATCAAAAGACCGATCAACGCGCCAAAGAAGGCAAGGCGTCGATTATGTCTGCCGAACTGACTTGCGATATAGCCATCCTGCGCCCCGATCAGATGCAGCAATTCAATGATGCGGTGATGGATCGAAAGCCCTGATCTGGTAGCAAACACAACCGACAGCATGGTTGCGCCAAACAGCACAACAATCAAAAGTGCCAGTGCCAGTTCAACTGAAAAGGCGACATCGGCAATGCGTTCGATCCAGATGCGATGATCATCAAGCACGGCCTCGGGGGCGATTACCCCTAAACGGCTTTCAAGCGCATCGAAATTGAACCCGGTTTCAGGCGTAATTTCGATGATGCGTGGAATGGGAAGCTCGCTTATGACCTCGTCCGGGCCAAGCCAGGGTTCAAGCAGGGCGGCCATGGTGTCGGGGCTAAGTTCCTCGATCCGGGCGATACCGGGCAGGGTGGAAACCTGTTCGATGATGCTGTCCACGGTGCCTTGCAGGGCGGCCTCACGCTCGGCAGGGGTGCGATTGGCAAGCTCGGTCGGGGGAACCTGGATCGACAGGCTGCCTTCGATCTGACCCGACCATTGACCGACACTGTCATGCAGGGCGGCAAGTCCGACGATGGAGAATGTCAAAAGGGCCACCATCAGGGCAACGATGCTTGGCAAAAAGCGCGCCGAAGAGTCGCTTTCTAGGGGAAGGTGCGATGGTGGTGCGCGAAATGCCATGATCGTGTGTTGGTCCTGTTGATCCCGTGGTTACGAGTCTTGACGGTTAAAGTGTCGTCGGGTTTCAGCCGCTGTTGGAGACATCATGCAAGGTACCACCTTCGAGCAGCCATTGTGTATGGCCAAACCGCCGCACAAGATTGCGGTTATGGGTGGCGATCAGAACGGTGGTGCCCAGTTTGTTGAGTTCCTCAAACAGATAAAGCAATCGCATGGCGATTCGGTCATCGACGTTCCCGGTCGGCTCATCGGCCAGAAGCAGGGCAGGGCGACCAATGACGGCGCGCGCAATGGCAACGCGCTGTTGCTGGCCACCAGACAGGCGTGACGGCTGTGCATTGATGTGATCGCCAAGGCCGACCCATTCGAGAAGTTCGGTGACGTTTTTGCGAATCTGAAGGTCTTCGACACCCGCCACGCGCAGCGGCAGGGCGACATTTTCAAAGGTTGTCAGGTGATTGATCAGGCGGAAATCCTGAAACACGACACCGATCTTGCGGCGAATCGCGGGCAGTTCCTCGCGCTGGATGCGGATATTGTCGCGCCCAAAGATCGAAATTTCGCCACGCGTTTGGCGCAGGGCCAAATATAAAAGCCGCATCAGCGTGGATTTACCCGCACCCGAAGCCCCCGTCAGGAAATGAAAACTGCCGCGGCCCAAAGAAAAATTTAGATCGCGCAGGATTTCCGGCCCGGATTCATAGCGGACTCCGACATTCCTGAAACTGACAACGTCGGTCAAAACTCTTGCTCCATATGGCCGAATGACGGTCGGTGCGGGCGAAAGCCCTGTGTCCTGACCCTAGCAGCTTATAACGGTTTTCGTCATTATCTGACAGGGTTGGAAACTAGCGCTGTCATGACAATATCGAAAATGAATTAACCTGTTAGAGCAGTTTGTCATCTATTTTCGGGTACCATGAAAAGCAGTGCTATACCATGGTTTGAGACCCAAATCCGGGCAGCTTCTGTTATCTGTGCTTAACAGTCTGTTAAATCGCGGCTATTTACATATAGTGTAAGTCTTCACTGACGGCACAGGGGGACCGTCAGTCGCAAACACCTTCACGCCTTCCCCCGTGTTAGATGCCGCCGTCATCGATATGCCAGGTTTGCAATGATCATTACTTGCCCAGAGTGTTCCAAGAAATACTCAGTCAAAACAGAAGCCATCGGCCCGAAAGGCCGAACCGTGCGCTGTAAAAGCTGCGGCAATAGCTGGCATCAGGACCCGCCCGGGGCAAAGAAGGCTGCACCAGCGCCAGCACCGGAAAGTGATATCCCGGCCCCGTTCAACGAAGAGGGATCGCTGGGGGCTGATTTCAACGCAGATCAGATGGGCAACGGACCGGTTGATCCGGGCTTTGAAGAAGCCGACAAGATCCCTGATCCGCCCCCGATTCCCCAACAGCTGATTCGCAATAATCCCAAGCCGGAACCCAAAAAGAAAAAGGGCATCATCGGCTGGATCATCTTCCTGCTGTTGCTGGCTGGCATTGGTGCGGGCGGATATTTCGCCAAGGATCAGGTCATCGAAATGTGGCCGCCAATTGCCAAGGTTTATGACATGGTCGGCCTTGATGTGCCGCATGTGGGCGAAGGCCTTGATATTCGCGAACTGCCGCCGACCCGTGAAGAAGAAGACGGGGTCGATGTGCTGGTGGTCCGGGCCGAGATCGTCAATATAAGCGAAGAACCGCGTGCCTTGCCATACCTTCTGATCGAGCTGCTTGACCCGCTTGATCGTGTGGTTCAGCGCAAAAAGGTTCCGCTGATCTATGATGAGTCGCTTGTGTCGACCGGTGCTGAAATGCCGATGCAGCAACAGATGCTGCCGGTTGGCGAAAGCATGGAAGTCGAAACCAAGATCCGCCGTCCGAACCCGACGGCGACCCGCTTGCAGGTGACTTTCCTGGATCCGCGTGAGGCGATTGAGCCTTAAGCACCCCGGAAGCAGACCGAATAACAAGAAGGCAGCACATCATGTGCTGCCTTTTTTGTTTGGAGTTGGGAAGGCCTATCAGAACCGTTTGAGCAGGCGGTCGATATATTCCTGTTCGATCTGCGGGCGGTCGGGATCGCCGGAGCGGCGACGGAGTTCCTGCAAGATACGCCAGGCGCGTTCAAGGGTGTTTACGTCCGGGATGATGGTTGGACCGTTGCTGCCCCCCACCGGACGGCCCAGCGGGTCACGCCGCCCCGATCCGTCAAGCTCTTCGAGCATGGGGGCCATCTGGCTTAGACCTTCGAGCGCGCGGCTGATTTCGCCGATGCCCTGTTGAAGCGCGTCCATGGCTTGTCGCTGATATTGCAGGGCTTCGTGCGAACGATCATGTCCAAGCGCATCGGCGGCCCCACGCATGGCATCAATCACCGAATTCATACCACTGACATCGCCGAACTGGCCCAGTCCCGGACTATTAAGGATTTCACCAGCATCATCGGCAAGCCCCTGTTGCTGGCTCGCACGCGGGCCATTGCCGTTTTGCGCGGAGGCATTGTCACCATCATTCATCAGGTCTTGCTGCCGGCGGGACAGATCACGCATGCCGTCAAGCATCTCGCGCAGTGTTGATGTGATGTCCATGCCGCCTTCGCCGCTGGTGACCTGCATGTTTTCGACCAGTTCGCGCAGGCGATCAATCAACTGGCGGGCCTGATCACGGGCCCCGGCGCGCATCAGGGCATCAATCTGGTCAATGATGCGCGACAGGTCCTGCTGTTCGAGTGTGGCACTGGCAGCGGGTTGTTCTTCGGTCGCCTCAGGGCTTTCGCGCATCAGGGCGGCGAGATATTCGTTCAGCGCCTGCCGGTATTCGTCAATCAGTTGGGCAATTTCACGTTCGGTGACATCGGGATTGGCAAGTGCCTCAAGCAGGCGCTCCTCGGCCTCCATCAAATTACGCTCGGCAATGCCATAGGATCCGCGTCCGATCTCCTCTGCGATATGCCAAAGAAGGCCAGCGACATCCTGGTGGGTGTCGCGATCATGCAGGTTGGCCGACAGGCGGTTCTCGGCGACAGACAGGCTCAGGAACACGCCCAGATGACCGTTAAAGGCCTGCGGGGCGAAAAGGACAGGCAGCATGGCCTGATGCATTTCAAGCGCACGATCAGGATAGCGCAGCAAGCCGCGGCGAATGGCAATCAGCTTTTGCGCGACCGGGTGGGTAAATTCCCGTTCAGGCAGTATCAGCGAGCGGATATCGCTTTCACCCGGTTGATCGGCATTGTCACGCGATACCATCTGGATATTGACCGGCAAGCCCGCCCACGGGTGGGCCACCAGATCAACAAAGCGCGGGCCGTCAATGCGGGTCGGCATGGCACCGGCGCTGTTGGCTCCACTTCCACCGGTGCTGCCTGTGCTGCTTGTGCCACCAGCATCACCCTTGAGGTCGATGACGACCTGCTCAATCGGGCCATACTGTTCGATCATGTCCTGTTCAGCAGCGGGCATGATCACAAGGTCCAGACTGGCCAGCCCGTAATCATCACTGGCGACATAATCAAGGCGAACATGATCGCGACGGGTGACACTGGGCGGACTGATGAAGGAAAGGCTTGGTACCTTGTCTGCCAGAAGTTCGATATCGAGTGTCAGACGGTCATTGCCCCAGACCGAAATCCGCCAAAGGCCCGGCTGGTCAATGGCGGTGGAAAGGACATAGCTGTTCTCGCTGCTTTCGGTGAAGGATTTTTCACCGCCCGGCGTGGTCAGGGTCGGTTCCCAAATACTTGAAATACTGCCATCAAGCGTGGCGCCCACCGGAACTTGAACCGACATGATGTTGCCGTTGGCTTCTGATGCGCTATTGCTGTCATTTTGCTCTGATAGCGAGCTGAACTGCAAAATGCGCGGGATTTGTCCGGTATAGGCCGGTGGGGTGACCCAAAGGGTGGCGGTGAAATCCGCAGCCCCCAGACGTTGAAGCGGGCTGAAGGCCTTGGAAAAGCGTTCCGTCACATGATCCGCCCCGGTCATCAGGCCGACAAACAACAGCAGAACTGGAATTGCGGTCAGGCCAAAGCGATCCACCCGCGTGATCGCGGGCAAGGGGCGCGACAGCCGCAGATTCGACAGAGCGGCTTCATGCAGACCCAGTTGACGCTGCCAAAGATAGCTGGTCAGCGGGTCGTCGGTTTCGGGGATGTGATCTTCAAGGCTTTGCAGCGGGTTGTTATCAAGCCGGTTGTCGATCTCTATCCGGTGCAGGACGTCCCGGCGCGTGGGCATTTTGAAATTGCGCCATGGGGCGACCACGGCAATCATGACGGCGACCGACAGGATGGACAGCAAGATGATGTGCCCGGTCGCGGGGAGAAGTTCAAACGTTCCGGTCAGTGTCAGACCAACGACCAAAAGGCCGATGGAAAGAGCCGGGATCAGGCAGGGCCAGACAGATTCCCACACAATCACCACGTGCGTTTTGCGCACATGGCGTTCCATCTCGGGATAGGGTGGTATCAACGACATGCGTCTGGTGGTTCCTGCTTGCCGAAATAATGCGCGTTGTATCCGGGATTCCAGCACAACCCGCTTCTTTAGAGTTTGGGTTTTTGGCCGTAAGGGTCAAGCAGTTCGCCCGATTGGCGCAAAATAAAAGAGCGGCTGGCACATGGCCAACCGCTCCGAAAGCAAATACAGATCAGAAAGTAACCGCGCCTCAGGCGTTGCTGAGCCAAGAGGGCACCTGATCCATATTGATCAGATCATCGATTTCCTGACGTGGACGCACGATGGCAAAGTTGTTGCCCTTGACCAGAACTTCCGGCGTCAGCGCCCGGGTGTTGTAGGTCGAAGACATGACCGCACCATAGGCACCAGCCGACATCACAGCGACCAGATCACCGGCCTTGAGGTCATCGGGAAGGTCGCGGTCCTTGCCAAAGGTGTCACCGGTTTCACAAACCGGGCCGACCACATCGACTTTCACCTGTTTGTCGTCGTCACCCTGTTCATCGACCGGGATGATTTCGTGATAGGCGCTGTAAAGTGTCGGGCGGATCAGGTCATTCATCGCCGCATCAAGAATGACAAAGCGCTTGGCTTCGCCCTCTTTGATATACATGACGCGCGAAACCATGATCCCGGCATTCCCGGCAATCAGGCGGCCCGGCTCAAGGGTGATGTGGCAACCAAGATGGCCGACGGTTTCACGCACCATCTGACCATAGGCATCGGGAAGCGGCGGTGTTTCACCCTGATAGGCAATGCCAAGCCCGCCACCGAGATCAAGGTTGCGAATATCAATGCCTTCGGAACGGAGCTGTTCGACCAGCCCGGCCAGACGCGTAAATGCCTCGCGGAACGGGGCCAGATCGGTCAACTGGGAGCCGATATGCATGGCGATACCGGTGACTTCGATACCGTCCATGGCGGCCGCGTCGCGGTAAACCTCGATCGCGCGGGTCCAGTCGATGCCGAACTTGTTCTCGGCCTTGCCGGTTGCGATCTTTTCATGGGTCTTGGCATCGACATGCGGGTTGACGCGCAGCGCAATGCGCGCCTTTTTGCCCATATCGATGGCAACACGGTTAAGCTCGTTCAGTTCTGGGATGCTTTCGACATTGATCTGGGCAATGTCGGCCTCAAGGGCTTCGCGCATTTCGGCATCGGCCTTGCCAACCCCGGAAAAGATGATCTTGGCCGGCTTCATGCCCGCACGAAGTGCACGGCGCATTTCACCAACCGAAACCACGTCTGCACCCGCACCAAGATTGGCAAGTGTTTTCAGGACTGCCTGGTTGGAGTTTGCCTTAACGGCAAAGCACACGGTGGCATCAAGGCCGTCAAATGCGTCGGCATAGACTTTGTAATGGCGTTCCAGGGTCGCGGTCGAATAGCAAAAGAACGGGGTTCCGACCTTGTCAGCCATTTCCCGGATCGAGACGCCTTCGGCGTACAGTTCGCCGTTGATATATTCAAAATGGTTCATTGGGCCGGGTAATCCCTTGGATATTCATAACCTTTATCGGTCGGCGGTTCGAGCGGGCCTTTTTTGCCACACGCCGCAACCGACAGTCCCAGCATGATGGCCAGTGTGACCACGGTGCCGCGTTTCAACAGGCTGTTGTTCATTTCAAAAACCTTTCCTTTGCGGCCGCAACGGATTCCTTCACACGGACCGGGGCGGTGCCGCCAAAGCTTTGGCGGGCGGCAACCGATGCCTCGACTGTGAGCACATCATAAACCGCATTGGTGATCTTGGGTTCAATCCCCTGAAGGTCTTCAAGCGACAGCTGATCAAGATCGCAGCCCTTGGTTTCGGCCAGTTTAACTGTCGCGCCAACAACGTGGTGGGCATCGCGGAACGGCATGCCCAGTTCGGCGACCAGCCAGTCGGCAAGGTCGGTGGCGGTGGTGTAACCCGCACCGGCTGCTGCACGCATATTGTCGGCAAAGACTTTCATATCGGCGATCATGCCGGTCATGGCCGCAACGCACAGGCCAAGATGATCATGGGCCTGGAAAACCGGTTCCTTGTCTTCCTGCATGTCCTTGGAATAGGCCAGCGGCAGGCCCTTCATCGACAGCATCAAACCGTTATAGCAGCCAACAATACGCCCGATCTTGGAGCGGATCAGTTCGGCCGCATCCGGGTTGCGTTTTTGAGGCATGATCGAAGAGCCGGTCGAAAACTTGTCAGACATGCCGATAAAGCGGAACTGGGCAGAGCACCAGATGACCATTTCTTCGGCCAGACGCGACAGGTGCATGGCCGCAATCGATGCAGCATTGAGGTATTCAAGCGCAAAGTCGCGATCCGATACCGCATCAAGCGAGTTCGCCGTCGGGCGATCAAAGCCCAGCGCACTTGCCGTCATGTGACGGTCAATCGGGTAGGGGGTGCCAGCAAGGGCCGCAGACCCCAGCGGGTTTTCGTTCACACGTGCGCGGCAATCGGCAACGCGCCCGCGATCACGGCCAAACATTTCGACATAGGCCAGAAGATGGTGACCGAACGTGACCGGCTGGGCCGCCTGCAGGTGGGTGAAGCCCGGCATGATGGTTTCAGCATGGGTTTCAGCCTGCGTGATCAGGGCTTCCTGAAGGCCCTTCAGACCGGCTTCCAGATCGCCAAGCGCAACATCACGGACCCACAGTTTGAAATCGGTCGCGACCTGATCATTGCGCGAACGTGCAGTATGCAGGCGTCCTGCGGCCGGGCCGATCAGTTCGCGCAGGCGGCTTTCAACGTTCATGTGGATGTCTTCAAGGGCGGCTGAGAATTTGAATTCGCCACTCTCGATTTCTTGAAGAATCTGGTCTAGACCATTGGTTATCTTTTCGCCATCTTCAGCGGGAATGATGTTCTGCTTGACCAGCATGGCGCAGTGGGCCTTGGAGCCCTGAATGTCTTGGGCGTAAAGGCGCTTGTCAAAGCCGATGGAAGCGTTGATTTCTTCCATAATGGCTGAAGGGCCTGCTTCAAAGCGGCCGCCCCAAAGGGAGTTTGCGTTATTCTGGTCAGTGGCGTTTTGGTCGGTCATCGTGATCCGCAGTCTTGGAAAGGTGGGTGCTGTGAAAGCATTGCTTCGTTACGTAAAACTTGGCGTGATTGTCGCCATCTCGGGCATTTATGCAACCCCTGCCTTTGCTGATACGCAATTACCGCAAGAACTTTCAAAGATGGTCATGCCATCGGATGGGGGTTCTTTGCCCGAAGATCTGGCGTTTGTCGATGAAAATGGCACTGAGATCGCCTTTAACAGCCTGAAAGGACAGGTTGTTTTGGTCAATCTTTGGGCGACCTGGTGTGTTCCGTGCGTCAAGGAAATGCCCGATCTGGATCGTTTGGCGGTCGAAATGGCAGACAAGCCGTTCCGCGTTCTGGCCCTTAGTCAGGACCGTGGCGGTGCCGATGCGGTCAAAGAATTCTTTGAAAAGAATGGAATCGAGAACCTTGATGTTGTTCTCGATCCGCGTGGTGCGATTGCCCGCCAGATGGGCGCACGGGGCCTGCCGACCAGTTTTGTCTATGACGCCAATGGTGATTTGCGCGGTAAGCTTGAAGGAATTGCGCGCTGGGACGCGCCAGAGGTCATCACGTATTTCGATCAATTGATTGACCAGACGTCCTGAGGATTAATCCCCCGGCCTCAGGCCGCGCGGCTTTCGATCAGGTTTAAAACGTCTTCCAGAAGGGGGGCGGCGTCTGCAGCACCTTCGCTTGTCGTGGCAAGGGCGCCGGTCGCGCAGGCAAAGCCGACAGCGTCATGAAGTGACTGACCGCCATGCAGGGCGACAGCCAGACCGCCATTAAAGCAATCCCCGGCACCGACAGTATCAATCGTGTTGACGTTAAAGCCCGGGACCATACCGGTTTGTCCGTTTGATGAATAAAACGCACCGGCACCACCCATTTTGAGCACCACGGTTTCCGGGCCCATTTCATGCAGTTTGTCGCTGGCGGCACGGGCGGAGTGCTCATCAATGGGGGCGATGCCGGTTAAGGCGCTGCATTCGCTTTGATTGGGGGTGACGATATGGGTCAGGGCCAGCAAATCGCGCATCACCACCAAATCAGCAACAGGTGCCGGATCAAGAATGATCTTTGCCTGTCCTTCACGGGCGTATTTGATTGCGCAGTCAACCGCGACCACGGGACATTCAAGTTGCAACAGCAGGTAGTCACAGTCGCGCAAGCATGCCTGTCTTTCATGAAGGTCAGACCGGGACATGGTCATGTTGGCACCACCGACAACCGTGATCATGTTTTCGCCGGCGTCATCAATCGAAATAAGCGCAATACCGGTCTGGGCTTCGTTTGCGACCACCATATTGGTGGTATCAAGCCCTTCAAGGGTCAGCGTTTCAAGCAGTTGACGCCCGAGAAGGTCATCACCGATCTTTGAAATGAAAATCGGTGGCACACCCAGACGTGCGACAGCGAACGCCTGATTGCATCCCTTGCCACCTGGACCCGTTCTGTAGTTATGGGAGACAACAGTTTGTCCCTGCGTGGGAAGCTTCGCCACCTTGGCGGCGAAATCAAAGTTCGAGCTTCCGACAACTGCAATTGTCATATCTGTCCGTGCGTATAAGTTAATTCCACTAAATTAATGTTGGCACCAATTCAGAGGTTTAAAGGGCGCGGTTGCCAAAATTCACCGATATCCCGAAATTTTCAATGCCATCCGCCTTGGGCCAACGTATCAGGCTTGCTCAAAATACCTGTTCAAGACGGTTTATTCGGGGGTGAATTCCGCCGACAAGGCGGCATAAATGCGCTGAAACTTCGCAAAGCGCGGCTGATAGGACGCATTGCGGGCAAGATCGGGTTCGATGACCTCCTCGATTGCCGGTTTGACGCAGACATCCCCGACCGGTTCATTGGTCAGTGCAAGCCGTGCCAGACGTGCTGCCCCAAATGCCGGGCCTTTGGCCGCCCCTTCATAACGAGCAAGTGGCTTGCCCAGGATGTCGGCGATCAGTTGTATCCAGTAGCGGCTGCGTGCGCCGCCGCCAATCACGCCGGGCAGGTCACAATGTGCGCCCGCCTGATGCAATCTTGATTGTGCATCACTCAGGGCAAAGCCGACCCCCTCAAGCACGGCCTGGACCATGGTTTCGCGGCCTGTATCACTGCCCAGTCCGAAAAACACGCCACGGGCATGAGGGTTGTTATGCGGGGTGCGTTCACCGTTCAGATAAGGCAGAAACACGACGTCTGATGGTGCTTTGTGTTGTGCCTCGACCCGGTTGAGCAAGGCGGCAATGTCGCTTTCGCCCAAAAGGTCGGCGGCCCATTTCAGGCAACTTGCCCCGTTAAGCAGCACGGCCATCTGAAACCAGTGGTTCGGGATGGCGTGGGCAAAACTGTGCAGGAGTTCTTCGGGCTTGGGACGGTATTTGTCCGAGGCGATGAAAATCTGTGACGAGGTGCCCAGCGAAATGAACCCGTCGCCGTGCGAAACCGCCCCGACACCGATTCCGCCTGTTGCGGCGTCGCCACCACCCCCGGCAATGATGACGTTTCCGGCCATTCCCCAGCGGTCTGCCAGTTCGGCGCGAAGCGTGCCGGTGATATCGGACCCTTCAACCAGTTCTGGTAATTGATCAGGGGTCAATCCACAAGCCTCGATGGCGCTTTGGTTCCAGCTTCGGCTTTGTTCATCAAGCCACAGCGTACCTGCGGCATCCGACATTTCGGTGACCTTGTCGCCCGACAGGCAAAAGCGGATATAATCCTTGGGCAGCAGGATGGTTTTGATTTTGGCAAACAGATCGGGTTCGTGTTTTTGCAGCCAGAGCAGTTTGGGCGCGGTCATGCCCGACATGGTTGCCACCCCCGCCCGTTGCCCAAGGTCGGGCAGGGCAGCGTCGAGTTCGGCGCATTCCCGGGTCGCGCGCCCGTCATTCCACAGGATGGCGGGGCGAAGCGGTTTGTCATCGGCCCCCAGCAAGGTCGCGCCATGCATCTGGCCGGAAAGACCGATGGCGCGCGTGGCCTGGATTGCTGCCGGGGTTTGTCGGTGCAGTGCGTCGACGGCCTTCAGGGTGGCGTCCCACCAGTCGGCGGGGTTTTGCTCGCTCCAGAACGGGTGGGGGCTTGACACCGACAAGGGGACATCGGCCTCGGCAAGGGTTACCGAGTTTTCATCAATCAGCAGTGCCTTGACTGCCGACGTACCGACATCAATCCCGAGATACATGTTCGGACGGCCTCCAGAAACCGTTTTGATTGTTCCCGACATCCTGATTGCGCGGGTTAAACCAGGCACCATTCCAGATGGTTAAGAAAGGGATTGCAACAAAAAAAGCCGCTGCGAGGCAGCGGCTTTGATGTCTTGATGCCTGTCTTGGCATGCAACCGCTTAGCGGGTCGGGGTCGGTTCGTCGCCGCTATAGTCATAGAAGCCACGACCAGCCTTGCGGCCAAGCCATCCGGCTTCGACATATTTGACCAGAAGCGGGCACGGGCGATACTTGGTATCGGCCAGACCATCATGCAGGACATGCATGATCGACAGGCAGGTATCGAGACCAATAAAGTCGGCCAGCTGCAGCGGGCCCATCGGATGGTTCGCCCCCAGACGCATTGCGGTATCGATGGACTCGACGTTTCCCACACCTTCGTAAAGGGTGTAGATCGCCTCGTTGATCATCGGAAGCAGGATGCGGTTGACGATAAAGGCCGGGAAGTCTTCGGCACTTGCCGTGTCTTTGCCAAGCTTTTTGGTCAGTTCATGAATGGTGCGATAGGTGGTTTCGTCTGTGGCAATGCCGCGGATCAGTTCCACCAGTTTCATCAACGGTACCGGGTTCATGAAGTGCATGCCCATGAACTTCGCCGGGCGGTCGGTATAGGACGCCAGACGGGTGACCGAAATCGATGACGTGTTGGTCGCGATGATCGCTTCCGGGCCAAGCACCGGGCACAGGGCCTTGAAGATCTGTTTCTTGATCTCTTCGTTTTCGGTGGCCGCTTCGATAACCAGATCACAGTCAGACAGGAAGGAATATTCCGTTCCGGTTGAGATCAGTTTCAGCGCAGCGTCTTTTTGCGCTGCGGTAATGATCTCTTTCTTGACCTGTCGGTCCATGTTCTTTTCCATCACGCCGATGGCCTTGTCCAAGGCTTCTTGCGAGATGTCGAGAATTCGGACGTCGTAACCAGCCAGTGCGATCACATGTGCAATACCATTGCCCATCTGACCGGCGCCGATTACGCCAATGGTTTTAATATCTTCCAACGAAGCCATTTGTTCCCCACTCGTCCCCAAGGGTCAAAACAACAGTATGCGTCGCTTTGACCCTAACGGGGATCAGATTATTTGTCGAGTTCACTCGCCAGAGCGGGAAGGGCCTCGAACAGGTCACCGACAAGTCCGTAATCCGCAACCGAGAAGATCGGTGCTTCTTCGTCCTTGTTGATTGCCACGATGACCTTACTGTCCTTCATGCCGGCAAGGTGCTGGATAGCACCCGAAATGCCTACAGCAATGTATAGCTGCGGTGCAACAACTTTGCCGGTCTGGCCAACCTGCCAGTCATTCGGGGCATAACCCGCATCAACCGCAGCGCGAGAAGCGCCGATGGCAGCGCCGAGTTTGTCGGCAATCGGTTCGATCAGGTGGAAGTTTTCACCCGAACCCATACCGCGACCGCCAGAGATGACGATGCCAGCAGCGGTAAGTTCCGGACGTTCCGACTCGGTCAGTTCCTGACCAACGAAGCTCGACTTGCCAGCGTCAGCTGCGACAGAGACGTCTTCGACAGCAGCAGAACCGCCTTCGCCAGCAACCGCATCAAAGCCGGTTGTACGGACAGTAATCAGCTTAAGCGCATCTGACGACTGAACGGTCGCCATGGCGTTACCGGCATAAATCGGACGGACAAAGGTGTCCGCATCAACAACATCGGTGATGTCGGAAATCTGTGCGACATCTTTCTTTGCTGCAACGCGGGGCATGAAGTTCTTGCCCGTGGATGAAGCCGACGCAAGAACGTGGCTGTAATCATCAGCCAGTTCGACCACCAGACCTGCCATGTTTTCAGCCAGGAAATGGCCGTAAGCGGCGTTGTCCGCGAGGAGAACCTTGGAGACACCTTCGATCTTGGCCGCCGCGTCGGCAACGGCCTTGCAGCCTTCGCCCGCGACCAGAACGGTGATGTCGCCACCGATTTTCTGAGCAGCAGCAACGGTGTTAAGCGTGCCACCCTTCAGTTCGGTGTTGTCGTGTTCGGCAATTACAAGAATGCTCATTTGATTGATCCCCGCTTAGATTACTTTTGCTTCGTTGCGGAGCTTGTCGACAAGCTCTGCGACATCGGCAACTTTGACACCTGCCTGACGTGCTTCCGGTTCGGCAACTTTCAGGGTTTTCAGGCGCGGCGCGGTATCAACACCAAGATCGGCCGGGCTCATGGTATCGAGCGGCTTTTTCTTGGCTTTCATGATGTTCGGCAGCGACGCGTAACGCGGCTCGTTGAGACGCAGGTCGGTGGTCACAATTGCCGGAAGATCAATCTTGATGGTTTCAAGGCCACCGTCGATTTCACGCGTGACATCAAGTTTGCCGTCAGCAACGGCAACCTTGGACGCGAAGGTGCCCTGCGGCCAATCCAGTAGCGCGGCCAGCATCTGACCCGTCTGGTTGGCATCATCGTCAATTGCCTGTTTGCCAAGGATCACAAGATCCGGGCTTTCCTTGGCAACGACTTCTTTCAGGAGCTTTGCAACAGCCAGCGGCTGGAGTTCGTCCTCGGTTTCGACCAGAATGCCGCGATCGGCACCCATGGCAAGGGCGGTGCGCAGGGTCTCCTGGCACTGTTTAACGCCGAGCGATACAGCAACCACTTCGGTGGCAGTACCGGCTTCCTTGAGGCGGATGGCCTCTTCAACGGCGATTTCGTCAAACGGGTTCATGGACATCTTAACGTTGTTCAATTCAACGCCAGACTGGTCCTGTTTGACACGGATCTTGACGTTGTAATCCACAACGCGCTTAACGGCGACAAGAACCTTCATGACAGACCTGTTCGTTTTTGTTGTCGAAACTGCGGGCTTTGCTCCCTACCAAAGCAGAAGGCAAGCGGACCCGCATGGTAATGTTTTCCCCGCGACGCACAATAAGTAGTGCTACGCAGGTTGTCAATTTACGTAAAGGTGTTGACGTTAACGACAACTTCTTCACGAAAATCTTGATGCCCTTCGCGGTCTTGATACGGCAAAAATCCGCAAGGGAACAAGGATTTTGTCCGATAATCCTGTTATCGGGCCAGATTATCGGGTCAGTCCGGGCTGCCAGAGAACATCCTCCTTGCCGTCGTTATTGGCGTGACGGGCAAGGACAAACATGTGGTCTGACAGTCTGTTGACATATCGCACGGCCTCCGGGTTGATGGTTTCAACCCCGGCAAGCTCGACAATCAGGCGCTCCGCCCGGCGCGAGACAGTGCGCGCCACATGAAGCTGCGCTGCAAGCGCACTGCCACCGGGCAAAACAAATGATTTCAGCGGATCAAGCGAAGCGTTGATCTGATCAATTTCGGTTTCAAGACGTTCGGTTTGCTTGGCAGTAATGCGCAGGGCGGGTTGTTCGGGATTATCATCGCTGCCATCCCCCGGCGTGCAAAGATCCGCGCCCAGATCGAAAAGGTCATTCTGGATTCGCGCGAGCATCTCATCGACTTCGCCTTGTGCATGCAGGCGGGCAACACCGATCACGGCATTGGTTTCATCCACGGTGCCATAGGCGTCCACGCGCACGGAATTTTTTGGAACGCGGGTGCCATTGCCAAGGGCGGTTTTGCCCTTGTCACCGGATTTTGTATAGATACGAGTCAGTTGAACCATGTGCCGTCCGTAATCTTGGTTTGTGTGGTCAAGGCGTATGCCTGGCTTAGGAACCAACCGCCATCAGCGACAGGATGAAAAGCAGCAACAGGGCCAGACCCTGCAACAGGACGCGCATTTGCATCAGTTTGTTTTGCTTGCGTGCATCCTTGCCGCGCGCCATGGAAACAATGCCCATGACCAGAACACCTGCGACAGCTGCCATCGCAATCAACATACCAATCTGTAAAAAACCAGCCATTCCTGTTTCTTCCCTGTTTCTGCCCGCAGACTTCTACCGCGCCCGGCGGCGACATGCTGCGCCAAACGGACGCAACAGGCAACCAGACGATAGGATATTTCGCAATTAGTCGATGGTTTCGCCTTCCCCGAAGCTGCGGCGGTCGATTTTGAATTTCTTGATACGCGAGGCCAGTGTGGTTGGTTTGATATCCGGAAAGGTGACCGCACCATTTTCGCCAAACACCCGTGGTGCTTTGTATCGGTCCATCCTGGATCTTGGTCATTTTGCCCTGTAGATGGCTGCCACGGAACGTCTTTTACTTTCTTGGGGTGTTTGAGGCCGGGAGTGTTGGTGGAAACAATAAGTTGCCTGATTTCCGGTGGCACAATCGTTGTGGTAGCCTAAATGTATTGGTCAACAACCTATTGACTTTGAAAGGGCTTTGTCATGGCTGATCTGTCGAGTTTCGATATTACCAAGCGCTGGCCGGCGCAAAATCCGGACGTTATTCAGCTTTATTCCCTGCCGACCCCGAACGGGGTAAAGGTTTCCATCATGCTGGAAGAGACCGGTCTGGACTATGAGCCGCACCCGATCAATATCGGCGAAGATGAAACCTGGACCCCGGAGTTCCTGTCGCTGAACCCGAACGGCAAAATCCCGGCAATCATCGATCCGAACGGACCGAATGGTGCGCCGCTTGGTCTGTTTGAATCCGGTGCCATCATTCAGTATCTGGCCGAGAAAACCGGAAAGTTCCTTCCCGCCGATCCGGCGAAACGCATTGAGGCGATCCAATGGGTTTATTTCCAGATGGGCGGACTCGGTCCGATCTTGGGCCAGCTTGGCTTCTTCCATAAATTTGCAGGCAAGGAGATCGAGGACAAGCGACCACTTGATCGTTATCGCAAAGAATCCAAACGTTTGCTGGGTGTTCTTGAGACCCGTCTTGAAGGACGCGACTGGATCATGGGGGATGAATATACCATTGCCGACATTGCATCGCTTGGTTGGGTGCGCAACCTGATCGGTTTTTATGACGCTGGTGATCTGGTTGATTATGACGAATTTAAAAACGTTCCGGCGTGGCTTGAACGTGGTCTTGATCGTCCGGCGGTTCAACGCGGTGTGAATATTCCTGCCCGCGACTGATCTGCGCATATCGCGGAAATTTCGCCTAAACCTGACCGGATGATCAGAAATGCTTTTCATCCGGTCAGACTGGCTTTAACTAGGGGGCAGATTTTGTCCCACGAAGTTAAGAGACCAACCGCCATGACGACCTTCAAGACCAGCCGCATCAAGGACGCTAGCCTTGCCCAGCAGATCACTGACGAGACCCTTGCCTGGCGCGAGGTGATTTGTCCGGTGACGGCGAAATACGGAAACTATGTTGCCAAGCGCGACCTGCGCGATAAGACCATCGTCAGTTTCCAGCATGTTCTTGAAGATACCATTCCCACCTTGCTGCCCTTTGTAAAGGCCGGTGCAAAGGTCAAGGTCGGCGCTTGTAACCCGGATAGCACCGATGATGTCGCGGCCGCCTACCTTGCCGCCAACGGGGTCGAGGTCCATGCCTTTTCCGGAATGACACCCGAAGAATACGCCAAAAGCATCGATATCCTGTCGTCTGAGCCCGCCGATATCGTCGCGGATATGGGTGGCGAGCTGATCGAGGCATTTGTTAACAAGGGCCACAAGGTTTCAGGCGCGCTTGAAGCCACCACGACCGGTGTCCATCGTGTTGAAAAACTTGAGTATTCCTTCCCGGTGTTTAACTGGAACGACATTGCGATCAAGGACCGTCTGCATAATCGCCACCATGTCGCGCAGGAAATGTGGCCGGTCTTTTCGAATGTGACGGGGCTGGCGCTTTATGGCCGGTCGGTTCTGGTGATCGGGTTTGGCCCGGTCGGGCGCGGTGTAGCGGAACGTGCGCGTAATCTTGGGGCGGTGGTCTCTGTCGCCGAACGCGATCCGGTCCGCGCCCTTGAGGCGCAGCATCATGGTTGCCGCGTAGTGAGCCTTGAAGAGGGCCTCAAGGAATGCGCGATCATTGTCACCGCCACCGGCCTTTCTGGCATTCTTGGTGAAGCGCAGATCAAGCAATGCCGTCGCGGTGCGATCTTGGTCAATGTCGGGCATTCGAATACCGAGATTGATGTCAAATGGCTTGATACCCAGCCGCGTACCAAAATGCGCCGCTATATCGAACGGTTCGAGCTTGATAACAGCCGTGAGGTCTATCTTCTCAATCGCGGAAGCTTGCTTAACCTGGCGCCCGGCATGGGCGGATCGGGCAAGGATCTGTTTGATCCGTTCTCGGCCATTCTGATCCGCGGTATCGACTGGTTGGCATCTGGTGGTGCGACATCTTTCAAGCCGGGCTTTTATGCATATCCCCAGGATGTCGAACGCGAAATCGCCGAAGCGATCCTGCAGTCCCATAGTTAAGGGTCAGACGACCCGTTAAGGTTCTTTCGGGGATTTGGACCCGATGAACGTCGTTTTATCAAACATCAGGGCAGCTGCAGGGTCTTGCAGCTGCCCTGATACGTTTTGATACAGTTTTGCGGGCTTCCCGACATAATTCCACGAAGTGTTTTTGTTTAAATCAAAGCGTCGGATGGCGCGTGTTGGTATCGTTACTTCACGGGCCTTTATTGGATTGTCAGGAACCAGCCCCATGAAGAACATCACGCGCCTATATTTTGGAACGCTTCTTGGCCTGTCCGCCCTGTGGTTGGCGGTTAATCCCGATGTTTTTGCCGATCATGACTTTATCGGTTTTCGGAACCTGATGGTTCAGTATACGGGGTTTCTGGCTGTCGGCATGATGAGCCTCATCCTGTTTTTGTCGATCCGTCCGGTTTGGCTGACGCGTCGTCTGGGCGGTCTGGACAAGGCGTACCGTCTGCATAAGTGGCTTGGCATTACCGTTCTGGCGGTGGCGATCCTGCATTGGGCATGGCGGATGGCACCGAAATGGGCGGTGGCGCTTGATCTGCTTGCGCCGCGTCGGCGTGGGCCACGGCCGGACGGGGCGGGCATGCATTGGGCGCAGTCGCTGTTTCTGGAACATCGCCATCTGGCTGAAACAGTAGGTGAGTGGGCTTTCTATATCGCCGTTGTCCTGATCCTTGTCGCCCTGATCAAGCGCATCCCGTATCGCTGGTTTGCGAAGACCCACACGGTTCTGGCGGTGATTTATCTTGTTCTGGTGTATCACAGCATCGTCTTGCTTGATTTCGCCAACTGGGCAACGCCGGTTGGTTGGGCGTTGGTCGCCATGCTGCTGGTTGGCACGGTATCGGCGATCATTGTTCTTTTCGGGCAAATCGGTGCCGGGCGTCGATCCAAGGGCGAGGTGGTTGAAATTGACTATCTTCCCGAGATGCAATCGCTTCAGATCGCGATTAAATCCGATGGTGACTGGAAAGGTCATCTTGCCGGGCAGTTTGCCTTTGCCCGCTTTGGCAACAGCAAAGAACCGCATCCGTTCACCATTGCATCTGCCTGGCATGACGGGGTACCCGGGCTGACCATCATCGCCAAGAAACTGGGCGATTATACCAGCACGCTTCAGGAAACATTGAAGCCGGGGGACCCGGTGGAGCTGGAAGGCCCGTACGGGACTTTCACGCTTGATCGTGACCAAAGCCATCAAATCTGGATTTCCGGCGGTATTGGGCTGACGCCATTCGTTGCCTGGCTTGAGGATCTGGTGGCCAATCCGACACTGCGCGAGATCGATTTTTATCAGGTGGCGCCACATTGCGATGACAAGCTGATGGCGCGGATCAAGGATCTGTCAAAGCATGCTGGCGTGCGGTTGCATGAATGGCGTGATGGGCGCGATGGTTTTTTGACAGGTGAACGACTGCGAAGCGATGTTGCGCATTGGCAAAAGGCCGGTGTGTGGTTCTGTGGGCCAAGCGGCTTAGGACAGGCGATCAAGGACGATCTGGTGGCGGCAGGATTACCAAGCCGGGCCTTCCATCAGGAGCTGTTTGATTTCAGATAGGCGTTAAAGGCATGAAAAAGCGGGCGGTTCGTGATTGAACTGCCCGCTTTTTTGCTTGCTCGTTATCCAGATGGTGTGCAGGGGCTAGGACTTGTAACCGATCCGCAGGTTCCCCCACTGTTTCCCATTGACCATGATCGGCACGTCGCATTCCTTCATGAAGACGACGCTATCGCCCATGTCACGGAAATAGGTCTGCAGCAGATGGGGTTTGGTATTGCGCCCGGCCATCAGACCGGCACGGTCATCAAAGATACGCCGGTTGCGGCAATTGCCCATGTTCCAGGCGGGTTCACCCGGTCTTTGTGGCTGGCTATAGACCTTGTTGTGGGTCGGCAGATAGCCGTTGGTGTCCACCCCGGCGGCAAAGACGATATGTTCGTCTTTATTAAGCATCGCTTCCTGCAGCGGTGTGAAATTACGGTCGGTAAATGGAATATAGGGCGTCATGAACTGCTTGGGATCGGTGTCGGGGATCGGTTCATAACGGGTGTTGAACAGATCATCTTCACTGAATTCCTGATTGCGCAGGCCGCTTTCAAGAATCCTGCCCAGATCAGCCGCCAGTTCGGTGCCAAGACCGGCGATCTTTTCGTCATGTTCGCTGGTTTTCTTGAGCAGTCCGAGGATGACCTGCGTTGCCGCGTCGTCAACTTCGGTAAACTGGATGTGGGTACCAAGTGTAGAGTAGGCCTTGACGATGCCCTTAAGGCGTGTGCCGTCTTCCATGGTGATGGAAATCACCTTGTTGCGATCTTTCTCGCTGGCATCGATACGGGCAAGAAGACCAGCAAGCGACATGTCCGCAGTGACACCTTTGCGAACATCGCCATTGCCGAAATCAACATTGATGTCGACCGCAATGGGGACGCGTTCCTCGTGACGTCGGTTTGTGCTGTCTGCACTGCGCAGGACCATGCGGAAGCGCGTTTCCATCTCGTTGATGTCGTTGCGAATATTTGACGACAGAATGCGCAGGTTTTCAGCCGTCTCGCTGGCGTTATGCGATTTGTGGCTGGCCAGTTCGATGTCACCGGAAATGCCCTGCATATGGGTGGAGACTTCCTGTGCGCTTGTCGAAATTTCGGCAATGGCAGCGGTTTGTTGTTCAACAGAGGCCGAAATATCGCTTGAAAGCTGGCTGACTTCGTCAATAGCCCCGCCGATGCCCTCAATTGCCGTCACCGCCTCTGATGTGGCGCCCTGAATGGCGGTAATCTGGGCGTTGATATCAAGGATGGCTTTTTCGGTCTGAGTGGCGAGGTTTTTCACCTCGTTCGCGACAACAGCAAATCCCTTGCCGGCATCACCCGCCCTTGCGGCTTCAATCGTTGCGTTCAGCGCGAGCATCTTTGTCTGATCGGAAATGCGTTTGACGATATCAACGACCTTGCCGATCTCGGTGGCGGTTTCCGACAGGCTGCCCATCGTGTTCGACGTTTCCTGCGCCCGGGTTACGGCCTGACCGGCGATGTCATTGGTTTTGTGAATACGTTCGGCAATTTCGTGGCTGGATGCCTGCAATTCCTCTGTGGCGGATGCCACAGTGGCGACATTGCTGCTGGCGATTTCCGTTGTAGCGGTGATGCGTTCGACCAGTTGTGACAATTCGCTGGCGTCAGCTTCCATTGCCTGTGCCACATCATTGGTGCGCCCGGCCTGAAAACCGACTTCCGAAATGATGTTGTCCGTTTCACGTTCGATGATCTCAGACATCGACTGGATTTCGGAGGCGGATCGATGTTCGGAAAGCACATTCTGGCGTGCGGAAATCAGGCTTCCCATATCCGACATCAAAAGGCATCGTGCCGCGTCCGCAATCGATGCGCCGCCTTTGGAACGTGCCGCCAGTGTTGCGCAATTCGTCGCGACCTTGTGATAGGCCAGGACAAGCTGATCTGTGCTCAGTCCGGTGACGGCATTGGCCAGAACGTGATCGTTAAGGCAGTCATTAAACGCGGCGGGGCTGCTTGCATTAATCATTGCCGAGAAGCGGGCGGCGACACCTGCAACGTGGCTTTTCGGGTCACTTGGCGCGGCACTGTTTTGCCCGGAGCCCAGCAGTTCCGAAACCAGATTTTCTGCAAGCTGTTCGCCGTGTTGCGCGAAAAGGTCTTTTGCATCCCCAATACGCGCGTAGATTGTATTTTCCGGCATTGCAGAAGTGTGATTCATTTACGTTTCACTCCCTAATTCCATGCGTGCGGTTTAGCCCGCTTTTCACAGATTTTCCGCGATCTGTATGTGCTTTCGGAGAGTGTAGCACCTTAGGTAAGTCTAGAAGATATCATACTTTAGGTTGATGTGGAAAAAAGGCCCGCCACGGATGGCGGGCCGAGTTCGCCCTCGTTGTTCACAGGGGCCACGGTTCAAATGTCAATTTCATCAGTAATTCAGAATGTTATCAGGTTCAGCGGCCCAGAATGCCACGGGTTACGACCTGTGCCTGAATCTCTGCAGCGCCTTCAAAAATGTTGAGGATTCGGGCATCACACAGCACGCGGCTGATCTGATATTCAAGCGCATAGCCGTTGCCGCCATGAATTTGCAGGGCATTATCGGCATTTGACCACGCGACACGCGCGCCCAGAAGTTTGGCCATGCCCGCCTCGATATCGCAGCGAATATCCTGATCTTTTTCAAAGGCAGAGAAGTAGGTGAGCTGACGTGCAATCATGGTTTCGACAACCATCCATGCAACTTTTCCGTACACCCGCGGGAAGGCATAAAGCGGTTTGGAAAACTGAATGCGATCCTTGGCATAGCGCATGCCGATTTCAAGCGCGTTCTGGGCAACGCCAACCGCGCGGGCGGCCGTTTGAATACGTGCCGACTCAAAGGTCGCCATCAGTTGTTTGAAGCCCTGGCCTTCTTCGCCGCCCAAAAGGTTTTCCGTGGGGACTTCGAACCCGTCAAAGGAAAGCTCGTATTCCTTCATGCCGCGATAGCCAAGCACCTCGATCTCGCCGCCTGACATGCCATCTGCCGGAAACGGGTTGTCATCCGTGCCACGTGGCTTTTCGGCCAAAAGCATCGAAAGACCGCGATAACCGGCTTCATCCGGGTTGGTGCGGGTCAGAAGAGTCATCAGGTCTGACCGCGCGGCATGAGTGATCCAGGTCTTGTTGCCGGTGACCTTATAGGTATTGCCATCCTTCACTGCGCGCGTACGCAGGTGTGCCAGATCCGATCCATTATTGGGCTCGGTAAAGACCGCTGTCGGCAGAATTTCACCCGATGCCAGTTTTGGCAGGTAATGTTCCTTTTGCGCCTCCGTGCCGCCAAGGCGGATCAGTTCAGCGGCAATTTCGGAACGTGTTCCAAGTGACCCGACACCGATATAGCCCCGTGAAAGTTCTTCGGTCACGACACACATGGCGGTCTTGCCCATGCCAAGGCCGCCGAATTCTTCTGGGATCGTCAGACCAAAGACGCCGAGTTCCGACATTTCAGTCACGATCTCAATCGGGATCAGTTCATCGCGTTCATGCCAGCCATGGGCATGCGGAGAGACCTTTTCCTCGACAAAGCGGCGGAACTGATCGCGGACCATATCAAGGGTTTCGTCTTCAAGGCCGGTTTCGCCAAACCGACCGGTATCAAGGCTGTCTTCGATCTCGGTCGCAATCGCACGGCGTGCGGCATCCGAATTGCCGTATTGGGCAAGGGTTGCCACCGACGGGTTTGCCGCAAGCGATGCAATGAGGTTGTCTGCGACGCCAAGGGTCGACAGACGGATGATCTCGCCTTGTGACATGGGAATGCCGCCAATGATCTGGGCGAGATATTCACCAAACGCCGATTGCAGGATGAGGTGTTCGAGCGTGCCGAACTTGTCCTGATCCTTAAGCCTGCTTGCCCATGCCTTCATCTGACCAAGGGCTGTGACATAGGTGGTGAACCAGGCAAAGCCATGTGCGGCAAACTGATGATCGTCAAAGGCATCCGCATTGATCCGGCCATCGACCGTTACAGCCGTGCGCAGCGCATATTCGGCGGCGTCATAAACGGGGCTGAGTGCAGAAAGCGCGTCGTCGCACAAACGTTCGAGGTCAGGCAAAAGGGCGTTATCAGTCATTTTTCGGGTCCTCGGATCGGGTCCTTGGTTCGGCAATCCTGTGGGGCGATTGCACGGATCAGTTATGATTTGAGAGGGTGGTGGCACCCCGGCGCAAATCGGGCGAGAACGCGCGCAGGGTGCCAGCAATCAGTCAAAGGCCGGGTGATGGACGACTTGGGAGAATAATCCGCCACCCAAGTGGGATTAACCTTCGACTGCTTCTTCAAGGGTACGCATGCCGGGGCGTTTGGCCTGAACCAGAACGGCCATGTTGCCGGGCTTGTGTTCGTTGCGCATCATCTTCATGTGGGCGCGCGGAATGTCTTCCCACGAAAACACTTCGGACATGCTTGGATCAATGCGGCGTTCAATCATCAGGGTATTGGCCTGTGCCGCCTGTTTCAGGTTGGCAAAGTGGCTGCCCTGAATACGTTTCTGGCGCATCCAGACGAAACGCGCATCAAACGTCAGGTTAAAGCCGGTGGTACCAGCACAGAACACGACCATGCCACCACGCTTTACGACATTACATGATACCGGGAAGGTCTGTTCGCCGGGGTGCTCAAAGACGATATCAACATCGTTGCCTTTGCCGGTGATATCCCAGATCGCCTTGCCGAATTTGCGGACTTCTTTCATGTAGTCGCCAAATTCCGGACCGTTAACGGTGGGAAGCTGACCCCAGCAATTGAAATCCTTGCGGTTGATCACGGCCTTGGCACCAAGTCCCAGCACAAAATCGCGCTTGCTTTCGTCGGATATGACGCCAATCGCGTTGGCCCCGGCGGTGGTGATCAGCTGGATCGCCATGGAGCCAAGACCACCGGAAGCCCCCCAGACCAGAACATTGTGGCCCGGACGCAGGATATGCGGGCGATGGCCAAACAGCATGCGATAGGCGGTGGCAAGTGTCAGCGTGTAACACGCACTTTCTTCCCAGGTCAGATGTTTGGGGCGCGGCATCAACTGTTGTGCCTGTACGCAGGTAAATTGTGCGAACGACCCATCCGGGGTTTCGTAACCCCAGATTCGCTGCGTCGGGGACAGCATCGGATCACCACCATTACATTCTTCGTCGTCGCCATCATCCTGGTTGCAGTGAATGACAACTTCGTCACCGACTTTCCAGCGGGTGACTTTCGACCCAACCGCCCAGACGATGCCCGATGCATCCGATCCGGCAATGTGGAACGGGCAGTCGTGCGAGTTAAAGACCGAGATCGGCTTGCCGAGCGATGCCCAGATCCCGTTATAGTTCACGCCAGCTGCCATCACGAGAACAAGCACCTCGTGACTGTCAGGCTGGGTGACTGGCAGCACTTCGCACTGCATCGCGGTGTCGGGTTCACCGTGGCGTTCTTCGCGAATCGCCCACGCATACATGTTTTTCGGCACATGGCCCAACGGCGGAATTTCGCCGATTTCATAGAGATCTTTCTCTTCCTGACCGCCACGGAAAGGCAGCACTTCAGCAGTGGTATTCATGGCCTTCACTCCTTGTTCGGGGTCGATCCGGTATGCAGGGTAACAAAATTACCTATGCTGCGTTGCGGTCGACGAATCCTCCAAGCCACGGAATTTGTTTTATTTCCCTGGTCATCTCCCGGTTTTCTGCGGGTTTCTCGCAGTTGAAACCAAGGAGATATGTGTTTTCGCTTTTATCGCGTTGCACAAATTGTTATATAATTACCAATCTAATGTCTAGTGGATAATTTAATAACGTTTAGGCGTAATTATCGTAAATAAACACGGTAATAAAAATACAAGAGGTCGCGATGTCGATGGAAAACAAGCGCAATGCAGCAAAGTCTGAACGCGATCGCCCGTGGCTGATCCGGACCTATGCCGGGCACAGCTCAGCCCAGGCGTCGAATGCGCTGTATCGTCAAAATCTGGCAAAGGGGCAGACCGGCCTTTCTGTGGCCTTCGATCTGCCAACCCAGACCGGGTATGATTCGGATCATGTGCTTGCGCGCGGCGAGGTCGGCAAGGTCGGCGTGCCGGTGTCGCATCTCGGCGACATGATGACATTGTTTGACGGCATTCCGCTTGATCAGATGAACACGTCCATGACGA
The DNA here is from genome assembly GCF_001613795.1 of Thalassospira sp. MCCC 1A01148. Lineage (GTDB taxonomy): Bacteria > Pseudomonadota > Alphaproteobacteria > Rhodospirillales > Thalassospiraceae > Thalassospira. The sequence goes on along the minus strand of NZ_LPVZ01000020.1, from coordinate 758,407 downwards.
TCAATGCGCCGGCGGCGTGGCTTTTGTCACTTTATATTGCGGTGGCCGAAAAGCAGGGCACGGCGCGTGCAAGCCTGCAAGGCACAACCCAGAACGACATCATCAAGGAATATCTGTCGCGCGGGACCTATATCTTTCCGCCTGCGCCCAGCCTTAAGCTGATTACAGATGTGTCAGCCTTTACCTATCGGGAGGTTCCCAAATGGAACCCGATGAATGTGTGTTCCTACCATCTGCAGGAAGCCGGGGCGACGGCCGAACAGGAATTGGCCTATGCGCTGGCAACGGCAATTGCGGTTCTTGATGCGGTGCGCGATTCGGGACAGGTACCCGAAGAAGATTTCGCCAAAGTGGTCGGGCGCATTTCGTTCTTTGTGAATGCCGGGATTCGCTTTGTTACCGAGATCTGCAAGATGCGGGCATTCTGCGAGCTTTGGGATGAAATCACCCGCGATCGTTACGGCATCGAAGATGCGAAATACCGCCGGTTCCGCTATGGCGTGCAGGTCAACTCGTTGGGCCTGACCGAACAGCAGCCCGAAAACAACGTCTATCGTATTCTGATCGAGATGCTGGCGGTGGTTTTGTCAAAAAATGCGCGGGCCCGTGCGGTGCAGTTGCCCGCCTGGAACGAGGCGCTTGGTCTGCCGCGCCCGTGGGATCAGCAATGGTCGCTGCGTCTGCAACAGATCATGGCCTATGAAACTGATCTTCTGGAATATGAAGACCTGTTTGACGGCAACCCGGCGATTGAACGCAAGGTCGGCGCGCTTAAGGAAGGCGCGCGCGCAGAGCTTGCAAAGATTGATGAGATGGGCGGGGCGATTGCCGCGGTGGATCGCGGCTATATGAAACAGGAACTGGTGCGCTCCAACGCGCTGCGTCTGGCCGATATTGAAAGCGGGCTGACAAAGGTGATCGGTGTAAATGCCTTTACCGAAACCGAACCATCGCCGCTGACATCGGGTGAAAAATCGATCCTTACCGTTGATGATATGGCCGAACAGGAACAGATCGAAAAGCTGAAAGCCTGGCGTTCCGACCGCGATCAGAAAGCAGTCGATAGCGCATTGGCAGATTTGAAGTCTGCGGCAAGTGAAGAGCGCAATATCATGGAGTGTTCGATCGCCTGCGCCCATGCAGGTGTGACCACCGGTGAGTGGTCGGAAACATTGCGTGACGTGTTTGGTGAATATCGTGCCCCAACCGGAATCACGTCGATGATCGTGACCGGGGATGCGGAAAACCTTCAGGATTTGCGCAAGCGCGTGGATCAGGTTTCCGACAAGCTAGGTGAACGCATGAAGATGCTGGTGGGCAAACCGGGACTGGATGGCCATTCCAACGGGGCAGAGCAGATTGCCGTGAAGGCCGGGGATGCCGGGATTGAAGTGCTGTATGAGGGCATCCGCTGGACGCCAGAGGAACTTGTGCGCAACGCCATCGAAGATGGTGCGCATGTGATCGGGCTTTCGATCCTGTCTGGCTCGCACGTGCCGCTGGTGCGTGAAGTGGTCAATGGCCTGCGTGCCAAAGGGGCCGGTCACATCCCGGTCGTCGTTGGCGGGATCATCCCGGAATCTGACATGCTGGTATTACGTCAGATGGGCGTTTCGGCGGTCTATACGCCAAAGGACTATCAGCTGGCCAAGGTGATTTCCGAGATTGTTGATCTTGTTGATCGTACGTCATCAACGTACCCGGTTGGCGGGGGCATCCATCCAGATGGCGCGGGCGACGAAACGTCTATCTATTGATGATTGAAGTCTCGGCCTAGCTCGAAGACATGGATGTCTTGATCAGGGTTGGCCATGTGGCCATGGCCGCCTCGGCAACAGCGGTCAGGGCGGCGCGGTTCATGCCGTCCCGCGCCTGAATCGACATGCCGTGCTGAACGGTGGCGTAATAGTTTGCCATGACGTTGATATTTGCACCGCGCGGGATATGGCCGCGATGCAAGCCTTCTTCATACAGGTGTTTCAGGGTTTCGACATTTTTCTGGCGGTGTGTGCACAATGTTTGTGTGACGTTTGACTGTGATGATTCTGTTTGTGGTGCGGCCAGGACAATCAGGCATCCTTTTGGTGTGGTTTCATCACAAAACGTATTCACTGTCGCAATCAGGATGTGGCGCGTTGCATCGCGCGGGTGTTTGAACCGTTCAAGATCGCCCCAAATCGCCCCGCCATACACTTCGCTATAACGTTCGACAACTTCTTCGAACAGCGCTTCCTTGCTGCCAAAGGCGGCATAGATGCTTGGCGGGCGCAGCTCCATGGCATTGCTTAGATCAGACATGGACGTGTTTTCGTATCCCCGTTCCCAAAACAGGGCCAGTGCCTTGTCCAGTGCGTCGATCCGGTCAAATTGTCTGGGTCTTCCACGTGCTGCCATGATGTGCCTGCGTTTTTATGTAATGATCACTAAATAAATTAGTTGACGGAGAAATTCAAGCCTGTCACGAATTATGTAGTGATCATTACATAAAGGATTTTCCAATGCAGAACCTTTCGGGAAAGGTCGCCTTCGTAACAGGCGGGAGCCGTGGCATCGGTGCCGCAATCGCCAAGCGCCTTGCGGCAGAAGGCGCGCAGGTAGCCATTACCTATGCCAACGCGGCGCAAAAAGCCGACGAGGTCGTAACCGGGATTGAAGCAAATGGCGGGCGGGCCATCGCCCTTCAGGCGGATAATCAGGATGAAGCGGCGATTTCAGCGGCCATTGATGAAGCTGCCCGTGTTTTTGGCAGGCTTGATATCCTCGTCAATAATGCCGGTGTGTTTGATGTTGCGCCGATTGCCGATCTGTCGCTGGATCGATTTGACCGGACAATGGACGTCAATGTGCGTGGGGTGTTTGTGGCTGTTAAGGCAGCCCTTTTGCACATGTCTGATGACGGACGCATTATCACGGTCGGTAGCAACTTGGCCAAACATGTGCCCTGGCCAGGTTTCAGCCTGTATTCCATGTCAAAGTCAGCCTTGATCGGATTGACCCGTGGTCTGGCGCGGGATTTGGGAGCGCGGTCAATCACTGCGAACATTATTCACCCGGGGCCAACCAATACGGATATGAATCCTGCAGATGGCCAGATGTCAGACGCGCAGCGGGGGTTGATGGCAATACCGCGCTATAGCCAGCCCGACGATACGGCCGGGCTTGTTGCGTGGCTTGCAGGGCCGGAAGCCCGTGTGGTGACCGGTGCGGAATTCACGGTTGATAGCGGTGTAAACGCCTGACCTTGTGCCGGACTACCGACAAAAGCAAAACGCCACGGGCTTTGATCCGTGGCGTTTTTCATGATCTGGATACCTTTGCGACAGCGTTATGACTTTGCGGAAACGCTTTCCAGTTCAATGCCATGACGTTCACAGACCCAGCTTTCAAATGTGCCTGCCGGAAGTGGCTTTGCAAACAGGAAGCCCTGAATGAAGTCACAGCCCTTTTCCTGCAAATAGACAAGTTGTTCGACTTCTTCCACGCCCTCGGCAACCACTTCGAGGTTCAGGCTGTGGCCAAGGCCGATGACCGCATCAACGATTGCCTTGTCATCCATATCGACATGGATGTCGTTCACAAACGAACGGTCAATCTTGATCGAGGTGACCGGGAAACGTTTGAGATAGTTCAGTGATGAATACCCCGTACCGAAATCGTCAATCGCGATCAGGACCCCAAGTTCCTTGAGTTCCTTAAGTGTCGAGACCGCCTTTTCCGGGTTGTTCATCAGAATGGATTCGGTGATTTCAAGTTCCAGCGTCCCCTCGGGCAGGGCGGTTTCTTTGACGATCTTGGTGACGCTGTTGACCAGTTCGGCGTCCTGGAACTGGGCAGGCGACAAGTTAACCGCAATACGCAGACCTGCAAGCGTTGTGTCACGCCAAATGCGTGTCTGCCGGCAGGCTTTTTCCAGAACCCACGCCCCCAGACGGTTGATCAGGCCGCATTCCTCGGCAACTGAAATGAATTCGCCCGGCAGGATCAGGCCACGTTCCGGGTGATGCCAGCGTACCAGTGCCTCTGCGCCGACGACGCGTTCTGTGCGGCAGTCGATTTTCGGCTGGTAATAGAGTTCGAGTTGATCATGCTCGAGCGCGTTGCGCAGATCTTCCTCGATGGTTTTGCGTTCCTTGACCCGTTCGTGCATCGACGGCAGGAAGAACCGGTAATTGTTGCGGCCTTCGGCCTTGGCAGCATACATCGCCATATCGGCGTTCTTGACCAGCTGTTCGGGGTTTTCGCCGTCTTCCGGGAAAAGCGTGATACCGACACTGGCCGTTGAATGCAGGCGGATCCCGCGGCAATCAAACGGCTGGGACAGCTCGTCAATGATGCGCTGGGCAAGGGCGATGGTGTCTTCGATATTTTGGACATCGGTCTGGATGATGGCGAATTCATCACCGCCAAGACGGGCGGCCGTGTCAGAATCGCGGATGATGCGCGACAGGCGCTGACCCATTTCCTGAATCATCAGATCGCCAACGTCATGGCCGAAGTGATCGTTAATGTCCTTGAACCGGTCAAGGTCGACAAACAGAACAGTCACGCCGCGCTGGAAGCGGCGGGCGGAGAGCAAGGCCTGACGCAGGCGGTCAAGGAACAGGGTTCGGTTCGGCAGGCTGGTCAGAACGTCATGGACCGCAAGGTGGCGCATGCGCGCTTCTGTCTGTTTACGTTCGGTAATGTCGGTATAGGTCGCAACGTAACCGCCGCCCGGCATCGGGTTGTGATCGACCTGAATGACACGGCCATTCGGGCGGGTCCGTTCCATACGATAGGGTTCACGACGCCGCGCAATCGCAACACGGTCGGAAATCAGCGCCTGAATGCTGACATCGCCATATTCGCCGCGTTCACCATTATAGCGCAGGATATCGGAAAGCGGCGTGCCTTCCTTGACCAGATCACGCGGCAGGTTCAGCAATTCGATATAGCGTTCGTTCCAGACCATCAGGTTCAGGTCCTGATCGAACAGACAAATGCCCTGACCGATATTATGCAGGGTGGCTTCAAGCAGGGCCTGCTTACGCTGGGCTTCTTCCTGTGCCTGCCCCTGAAGGGCGACCATTTCGTTATATTCGCGGATCAGAAGGCCGAGTTCGTCTGAACTGTTCCATTCCACCGGACGGCGCAGACGGCCGTGCTTGGTCATTCGGATGGAATGCAGCAGACGATTGAGCGGTTCCTTGATCGAGCGTTTGTTGGCGATCAGAAGGCTGGCCGCCACGACCGAAATCAACAGCCCGAACAAGATCATGTCAATTGCGATACGGCGGAACAGCAAGTCCTGCACGCGGTCATCGGTGAAGAAGATAACCAGTTCGCCAACGTCATGGCGGACATTGTTGCGTTCGAAATAGACCCGGCGCGACAGGCGGAGCGTGTCGGTCAGTTCGGATTGGGAAACGCCGGTATGGGCAAATTCAGTGCCGTCGGCACCCAACGCCTGCACAGCAACAATATCGCGGTCGCGCGCCATCGCGTTAAGGGCTGATTCGATGTTATCGACGTCAAGATACCAGAAAGGTGTGGCCAGAACGCGTGCGTTAATGTCGGCGGTCTGTTCGACCTTGCCGTTCAGATCATCGCGCAGCACCTTGTAGCTGACATAGCCAAACACAACGAAAAGTGCGAGCGAGAACAGTGAAACAAGCGGCAATGCAATAAACAGCAGCCGACTGCTCAAAGACTTTCGTTGTAAAAACCCGTACGATCCGCGCGACAAGCGTTCTCTCCTCGGCACCTACTTTGGATTAGTCGAATATACTGTACTCGACGTTTGTATGGGTGCCAACTCCCCCCTGAATTAGTCTCAAGTCAAACCGCAACTTGATGAAAACGCAAGGTCGATTTCGTTTAATCAATCTAATATCCGACCAAGGCCGACAAGCCTATCTATTTTGGTGCGAAACCCTTTCGCTTCAAGCAGCTTTTGTGCGATCTGCGAAAAATTCGTTACCGTGGTACGGCTTGGCGTGCAAGCTCATCACATCTTTCATTTTCCGGATGCCCTGCATGGCCTTTGACCCAGTGCCATTCGACTTGATGTGGTTCAAGGGCTTTTAGCAAGCGTTGCCACAGCTCGACGTTCTTGACCGGCTTTTTATCCGCCGTTTTCCAGCCGCGCTTTTGCCAGCCGAAAATCCACTTGGTAATGCCATCGCGGACGTAGCTGCTGTCGGTATAAATATCGATCACACAGGGCCGTTTCAGGGCCTCAAGTGCGCTGATCGCAGCCATCATTTCCATGCGGTTGTTGGTGGTTTCGGGGTCGCCACCCGACATTTCCTTTTCGACACCCTTGAAGCGCAAAATAGCGCCCCAGCCACCGGGGCCGGGATTGCCGCTGCACGCGCCGTCTGTGTAAATCTCGACGCGATTGTCGCCGTCAGTTGAAGTCATGTTTTTATTCCCGGGCGATTCTGTGGGCTTAGTCCAGGCCATAGGCCGATGCATTATCCACGCGCTGATGGAAGCGCAGTTTGTTGATATATTCGCGCGGGTTCTTTGGCGTTACCAGCGCATCCTTGGGCGTATTTACCCAATCATACAGGCGGGTCAAAAGAAACCGCAGGCTGGCACCGCGTGCCAGAATCGGCAGGGCGGCCTTTTCAGCGTCCGAGATCGGACGCACTTTGCTGTAATGTGACAGAAGGTTTTTGGCCTTGGTGACATTGAAGCTGTTGTCAGGCTCAAAGCACCACGCATTCATGCAGATCGCGACGTCATAGCAAAGCAGGTCATTGCATGCGAAATAGAAATCAATCAGGCCAGAGACTTCTTCCTTGCCCGGGAAGAAGAAAACATTGTCGGGAAACAGATCGGCGTGAATGACGCCCTTGGGCAGTTCATGCGGCCAGTTGGCTTCGAGATAATCAAGCTCCTCACCGATCATGTCGCCAAGACCGGGCACTTCATCGTTGGCGTGTTCCTGACAGCTTTCAAACAGTGAACGCCATCCCGCAACACTCAGCGCATTGGGCAGGTGCATCTCAAAATCGAGACCGGCACTGTGAAGCTGTGCCAGGGCCGCGCCAACACCGGCACAGTGATGGGGCTGGATACGGCGCGGTGACATGCCGCGCAGGAACGATGTAATGGCAGCCGGGCGATCACAGAGTGTGCGCAAGGCAGCGCCATCCTTGCCATGGATCGGGGTCGGACAGTTCAGTCCCTTGCCTGACAAATGATCCATCAGGCCAAGGTAAAAAGGCAGGTCGTCAGGATTTACCCGCTTTTCATACAGGGTCAGGATAAAGGGCGCGATGCTGGTCTGAAGCAGGAAGTTGGTGTTTTCGACACCTTCGGCAATGCCCTTGAAAGAGACCACTTCACCGATATCGTATTCGGCAACAAAACGGGCGATATCTTCGTCTGAAACATCGGTATAGACGGCCATGGGCTTTATTGTCGTCCTGATCTGAGAGTAAGCATGTCCGCAGAATTAGCTGGCAAGCTGGCGCGGCAGTTTAAAGGTTACGTTTTCGTTTGTCAGCGCGATGGTTTCGACCGTCACGTCATAACGTTCGCGGCAGGCATCAATCACTTCCTCGACCAGGATTTCCGGCGCAGAGGCACCTGCGGTGATGCCAAGGCTTTTGATGCCTTCAAGCTTGGACCAGTCAATATCTTTCGCGCGTTCGACCAGAACAGAACGCATGCAGCCTTCACGCTTGGCGACTTCGACCAGGCGGTTGGAGTTCGAAGAGTTCGGCGCGCCAAGAACCAGAATGGCGTCAGTCTTTTCTGCAATCAGTTTGACGGCATGCTGACGGTTGGTCGTGGCGTAGCAGATGTCTTCTTTCTTTGGCACCGAGATCGACGGGAAGCGCCGCTGCAGAATTTCGATGATCTTGGCGGTGTCATCGAGCGACAGCGTCGTCTGGGTGACAAAGGCCAGATTTTCCGGATCTGTAATCTCGATGGTTTCTGCGTCTTCTTCGGTTTCGATCAAGGTCATGCTGCCCGGTGGCAACTGGCCCATGGTGCCGACAACTTCCGGATGGCCCGCATGGCCGATCAGAAGAATGTGTTTGCCATCGGCGTGATGGCGTTCGGCCCCGCGATGGACTTTTGAAACCAGCGGGCAGGTCGCATCAAGATATTCAAGCTTGCGGGTTTCCGCGGCCTCGGGCACGGATTTTGGTACGCCGTGGGCCGAAAAGATCACAGGAACGCCATCAGGAACGGCATCAAGTTCATCGACAAAAACAGCGCCCATGTCGCGCAGGCGATTGACGACAAATTTGTTATGCACGATTTCGTGGCGGACATAGACCGGTGCGCCGTATTTTTCGAGCGCCTTTTCGACGATTTCGATGGCGCGATCAACCCCGGCGCAGAAGCCGCGCGGGTTGGCAAGTACGATCTGAAGGCTGGCTTTGTCAGACATGATACAGGTCCGGCTTTCCCAATTGCGTACGGGCGTTGCCGACGCATTTTTCAAACATTCACGTTACATAACCCGCTTGATCATGTGGTGCAATGACTCTGCGGCAATTGGGCTGTGTGCCTTGGCAGGAAATTTGACCTTTTCCAGACGGACAGATCCTTCAAGCGGGTTGTGCCGACAACCGTGACGGAATAGACTGCGCGCGGGCCGCTTGCGAAAGACACAGGCCTGAAAACATTTGGTTTGATAGAGGCTTGGATGACAATCGGTAACGGACTTCGGCGCGTTTATGCATTGGGTATGGTATCGCTTGGCGGATTGCTAAGTGCGTGCGGCGGCGGAAACCCGTTCGAAGAACAGCCCGTGCCGGTTTGCCCGGCGGCCTATCTGCCAAAGGATACGGCAAAACTTGTCGAGTTCAGCGGCGGTGGCCGTGACCTGACTGATGTGATCGTCGAAGCCGAATTCACAGGCTACGTTGGTGACTGTGGCTATGATCTGGATGACAAGGAACTTGATGTCATCATCAGTCCGATCATCACGGCCGAGCTTGGACCGGCGGCACAAAATCGCACCGTGCAGTTCCAGTATTTCGTCGCCCTTCGTGACCCTGCGGGCAACTTCATCCAGAAGTCCGTATTCGACGTGAATATGCCATTTGCCGACAATTTGAACATGGCGCGTATCCGCGATGAACAGGTCACTTTGTCGGTGCCGCTGAATGATGTCTGGACCGGGCCGGATTATGAAATCTATCTTGGTTTTCAGTTGAATGCCGAGCAACTGGAATATAATCGTCGCTTCGGAACCGATTGATTTAACAACGGTTTCTGTCGTTTCGTGCTGGTTGTCAGCCGCCTTTTGCAAAATAGGGGCTGGTCGCTTTGCGCGGAAACCCGTATAAACAAAAACATACCCAAATGATCCCCGTGGGAGAGGCCGCAGTCCTTATGGATGAGCGGACGCCGAAGGAGCAACCACCCCGGAAACTCTCAGGCAACAGGACCGCGCGGAGATGGGACTCTGGAAAGCAGGTGCTGTGATCAACCTGATCAGGTGTACCTCGCCGAAGATGTAAGCAGACCAGTTTCGACCATTGGCTGTGATTCTTTCAGGCTCCGAGACAGAGGGGGAATGTGGTTGGCCAGTGGTCGGCTATGTTTCGCAACGATTGTCCCGGAGAAGGAAGAGTGGATCAACAGACCGAACTGCTTCAAACAGCCCTTTATGACCTGCATGTGGAACTCGGTGCCAAAATGGTACCGTTTGCTGGCTATGCGATGCCAGTGCAGTACCCGCTTGGTGTAAAAGGCGAACATCTTCATACCCGCGCCAAAGCCGGCCTTTTTGATGTCTCTCATATGGGTCAGGTGCGCCTGACCGGCGAAAACCGTGTGGCAGAGCTTGAAAAACTTGTGCCCGGTGATATCGCCATCCTTAAACCCGGTCGCACCCGCTATTCCGCGTTTACCCAGGATGATGGCACGATCCTTGACGATCTGATGATCACCAACGCCGGAGACAGCCTGTTTCTGGTGATCAACGCGGCGTGCAAGGATGACGATATCGTTCACATGCGCGCCAATCTGGGTGACGGCGTCTCCCTTGAAGAAATTGACGATCGCGCGCTTCTGGCGTTGCAGGGCCCGGATGCGGCCAAGGTGCTGGCACGCTTTGCGCCAGCCGTTGCCGATCTGAAATTCATGAGCTTTGCCGAGATCGAAATCGCTGGCAGTCCGTGCTTTGTCACCCGTTCGGGCTATACCGGTGAAGACGGCTTTGAGATTTCGGTGCCGAATGCGGATGCAGAGGCACTTGCACGTAAATTGCTGGCCGAAGAAGAGGTTGAGGCGATTGGACTGGGCGCGCGTGATTCGCTGCGTCTGGAAGCGGGCCTGTGCCTGTATGGCAATGACATTGATACCACCACGACCCCGGTTGAAGGGGATTTGAACTGGATCATCAACAAACGTCGCCGCGCAGAAGGCGGGTTCAAGGGTGCGGATGTGATCCTTGATCAGCTTGAAAACGGCGCGGACCGCAAGCGTGTTGGCATCAAGCCCGAAGGCAAGGCACCAGCGCGCGAACATACCCAGATCCTTAATTCCGACGGCGAAGAAATCGGCGAAATCACTTCGGGCGGATTTGGCCCGACCATCGATGGCCCGATTGCAATGGGGTATGTTGCCATAGAGTTTTCCGAACCGGGGACGAAGATCGACCTGATGGTGCGTGGCAAGGCGCGCCCGGCCGAAGTGGTTGAGCTTCCGTTTGCACCGCATCGCTACTTCCGCGGTTGAGTACCAGAAATTTTTGAGAGAGCGGCCAACGCCGCATTGGCATTGAATTGATCAAGAGGGACAAAGGGAAATGACGAAGAAATTTTCGCAGGAACATGAGTGGATCGAGTTCGAAGATGGTGTGGCGACCGTCGGCATTACCGATTACGCGCAGCAGTCGCTGGGCGATATCGTCTATGTCGAGCTGCCCGAAGTTGGCAAGAAGCTTACCAAGGATGGCGACGCAGCGGTTGTTGAATCGGTCAAGGCCGCAAGCGACGTCTACGCCCCGCTTGATGGCGAGATCGTCGAAATCAACGAAGAACTTGATGCCAATCCCGCGCTGGTGAACGAAGCACCGGAAGCCGAAGGTTGGTTCTTTAAAATGTCCCTTGCTGATGAATCCCAGCTTGATGAGCTGATGGATGAAGCAGCTTACAAAGAATTCGTCGAAGGCCTTTAAGCATGCGCTATCTCCCACTGACACGCGCTGATCGTGCTGCGATGCTCGATACCATCGGGGCATCATCTGTTGATGAACTTTACGGTGACGTTCCGGAAGGTGCGTTGCTTGATGCACCTGTTGATTTGCCATCCCACCTTGGCGAAATGCAGGTCGAACGCGATATGCTGGCCCTTGCCGGGAAAAACATGGGTGCCTCAAGCGTGCCCAGCTTCCTTGGCGCGGGTGCCTATCGCCACCATGTTCCGGCGACGGTTGATTACGTGATCCAGCGCGGTGAGTTCCTGACCGCCTATACCCCGTATCAGCCAGAAATCGCACAGGGGACACTTCAGTATCTGTTTGAATTCCAGACCCAGGTTGCCTCGATCACCGGGATGGATGTTGCCAATGCCTCGATGTGGGATGGTGCAACATCCTGTGCCGAGGCCGTTCTGATGGCATGCCGTGCGACCCGTCGCAAAAAGGCGGTCCTGTCGGGTGGTCTGCACCCGCATTACCGCGAAGTGACCGAGACATATTGCCAGTACAGCGATACCGAAGTTGCAGGTCGCGATGGTCATCCCGAACATCAGGCAACTGCCGAGGAACTCAACGATCTGATTGATGACCAGACCGCTTGTGTGGTTGTGCAGTATCCAGATGTGTTTGGCCGCATTCAGGATCACACCCAGTTGGCTGATCTTTGTCATGCCAAGGGTGCGCTTCTGGTGGTGGTCTTTACCGAGGCGGTTGCCTTTGGTGCGGTGAAATCGCCGGGAAGCTTTGGCGCAGACATCGTTTGCGGCGAAGGCCAGTCGATCGGCAATGCGCTGAATTACGGTGGGCCGTATGTCGGGTTGTTTGCCACCACGCAGAAACTGGTGCGTCAGATGCCGGGCCGTCTTTGTGGTGAAACGGTTGATCAGGATGGCAAGCGTGGCTTTGTCCTGACGCTGTCGACCCGCGAACAGCATATCCGTCGCGAAAAGGCGACCTCGAACATCTGCACCAACTCTGGTCTGTGTTCGTTAGCCTTTACGGTGCATATGAGCTTGCTTGGTGAAGACGGTTATCGCCGTCTGGCGACATTGAACCATGAAAATGCCTGCAAGGCGGCAGATGCGATTGATGCCGTTGACGGGGCATCGGTGGTCAATGACAGCTTCTTTAACGAATTCACCGTCAAGCTGACCAAACCGGCTGCTGACGTGGTCGAGACGCTGGTGGCCAAGGGGGTTCTTGCCGGTGTGCCGTTGTCGCGCCTGTATCCGAACCGTTCGGATCTGGATAACTACCTGTTGGTCGCGGTAACCGAAACCAACACGGACGAGGATATCGCGGCCCTTGCGGACGCATTGAAGGAGGCGCTGGCATGAATTTTACAACCCATACCGGCAACCGCGGCCTTGTTATTGAAGAACAACTGATCTTTGAGCAGGGTCAGCCCGGCCGAACCGGCGTTGATTTGCCCGAACCGAAGGGCACGAAATCCCGTCTTGGCGGACTTGATCGTGATAGCGAAGTTGGCCTTCCCGGACTGTCCGAACCGCAGGTCGTGCGTCACTTCACGCGCCTGTCGCAGAAGAACTATGGCATCGATGCCGGTTTCTTCCCGCTTGGTTCATGCACGATGAAGCATAACCCGCGCCTGAATGAAAAGGTCGCGCGTTTGCCCGGTCTTGCCGATCTGCATCCGATGCAGCCCGAAAGCACCGTTCAGGGCGCGCTGGAACTGATTGATCAGTGTGCACACTGGCTTCTGGTCCTGACCGGCATGCCGGCCGTTTCCATGTCCCCGGCAGCGGGTGCGCAGGGCGAGCTTTGCGGCATGATGGCCATTCGTGCGGCCCTTGATGCACGCGGTGAAAACCGTCGTCGTGTTCTGGTGCCGGAATCCGCACACGGGACCAACCCGGCGACAGCAGCAGCCTGTGGCTTTACGGTTGATTCAATCCCGGCGACCGAGGATGGCCGTGTTGACCTTGCCGCATTCGAAGCCAAGCTTGGCGACGATGTGGCGGGTATCATGCTGACCAACCCGAACACCTGTGGCCTGTTTGAACGTGACGTGCGCAAGATTGCCGATCTGGTGCATGAAGCGGGTGGCTATTTCTATTGCGATGGTGCGAACTTCAACGCCATTGTCGGTCGGGTGCGTCCGGCAGACCTTGGCATTGATGCGATGCATATCAACCTGCACAAGACCTTCTCGACCCCGCATGGCGGTGGTGGGCCGGGTTCCGGGCCTGTTGTCTTTTCCGAGGCACTGGCACCGTTTGCCCCGATCCCGTATGTCGTCAAAAAAGGCGATGGCTTCCATCTGGTTGAAACCGCAGACGAAGAAGACGGCATGCAGCCGTTTGGCCGTCTGAAGGGCTTCCATGGTCAGATGGGCATGTTTATTCGTGCGCTGACCTACATGAAAAGCCACGGTGCGGATGGTCTGCGTCAGGCGTCCGGTGATGCGGTGCTGAATGCCAACTATCTGCTGGCGCGTCTGAAAGACAAGCTCAGTGTCGCCTTCCCGGGATACTGCATGCATGAAGCGTTGTTTGATGACAGCTTCCTGAAGGATACCGGTGTTTCGACCCTTGATCTGGCAAAGGCAATCATCGACGAAGGGTTCCACCCGATGACGATGTACTTCCCGCTGGTGGTCCATGGGGCATTGCTGATCGAGCCGACCGAGACCGAAACCAAGGAATCGATCGATCAATTCTGTGATGCGATTCTGTCCCTTGTGGCCAAAGCCGAGTCGGGCGATGCCGAATTCTTCAAGAATGCACCGTACCTGACACCGCGCAGACGCCTTGATGAAACTGCGGCTGCGCGCAAGCCGGTTTTGCGCTGGAAACCTGAAACAGCTTGATAACCCAAGCAACCTGACTGTTTAGGGCACCCCGGTCATCTGACCGGGGTGTTCTTTTTCAAAGACTTGTACTTGAAACCCATTGGACTTGTCGCAATCTGCACCCTTATACTTGTCAGAATTGTAATGAACGACGTCATCAAAGACGCGTTTTGGGGATTTAGTGATCGGACTACCGTCCGTTCCGGAGGTTTGGAACAAGTCATGTCTCGTCGCGTGCAAAAAGTATTCACTGCCGAACGTCGTCTTAAAGAACGGACAGGTGGTGTTGTTGAAGACTGGTCGGATTCCTTCTTCGATCCGACGCTGGAAAGCGGGATGGGGGCAGGCGAACCGATGCCGGCTTCTTTGCCGTCGGCGGCGAGTGTTCCGGATAACTCCGGAATTTCCCAGGCGGTTCTTGATGAAATCCGCGCGTTGCGCAGTGAAGTTTCGCAACTCCGTCAGGCCGTGGCGTCCGGTGGGGTGGCACCAAGCGATGTCGGAGCACCCGTTGCGTCGAACGACGCACCGATGGATGAATTGCCTGAGCCGGTTACAAGCAATCCGACCCACTCCAATCGACCGGGGGCAGCAGAGCCTGATCGTGACGATCTGGAACTGATCCGCACCCAGATCGAAGAAATGAACGAGCACATTCACAAGGCCAAGGTGCAGATTGCATCATTGCGCCATCCCAAGGCGCAGGACGACCGTCTTGTCAGTGCTGCTTCGGAACTTGATGCGATCGTCAAAGACACTGAAATGGCGACCCACACCATTCTTGAATCGGCTGAGCAGATCGACGATCTGACCATGGCGCTCAAGAACTCGGCGCCCAGCGATTTTGTTGCTGATCACGTCGAGCAGATTGCCTTCATCGTGACCAAGGTTTTTGAAGCCTGTAACTTCCAGGACATTACCGGCCAGCGCATCAACAAGGTGGTTAGTACCCTTGAATTCGTTGAAGAGCGCGTCCACAACATGATCTCGATCTGGGGTGAAGACGCCTTCGCCGAACTGCCGGTCCCTGAAGTTGAAGAAGAAGCACGGCCCGAAGATTCAGACCTTTTGAATGGTCCGCAGCTTGATGGCGAGGGTATCAGCCAGGACGACATCGATAAGTTATTCGAATAACTCGAAAAATGCTTGGTTTTGTCGGGTTAATTAGGTAGTAGCGTTACACAGTTGAACTCGCTAGGCGAAATGATAGCGTTTTGTGCGCTGTCTTTCGTCAACCAAAAGTTTACATATGCTAAGGTAAGTTCTTACCTATAAGAATAAGAAGCTATGTTGGGATGCGTGTGACATTCGGTTGCACGTGTTTTGGCGTGCTTGGAGGTTACTATGGGATTTTGGTCTCTCGGTGCTATTCGCCAGCCTAAGGCGCAAGATATCAAATGGCGAAAAAGCCCGCGTGGGGATTACTACCGTCTTTTCATGATCGATGACATTTCTGAACTTGGTCTGAATAATGTCGGTGGCGTCTACTTGCTGTGGCATGGCGGCTTGAAGCCGTCGTGGCTGGTGGCAGGTGCGACAGAGGATCTTGGACACAGTTTTTCTGAACTGATGCGCGATCCCGATATTCGCGAATATGATACCCGCGGCGGGGTCTATATGAGCTGGTCGCCGATTAAGGGCAGCTTCCGGGAAGGTGTTGTGCATTTCATTGCCAAACACACCAACCCGACCTTTGAATGCGACTACGACAGCAAGGAAGACCCGATACCGGTTTTGCTGCCGCGCTGATCCTGTGCGCAAAGATGTATCTGAAAAGCAAAAAGCTCCGCATCAGTTTGCGGAGCTTTAAGCGCTTGTGCGTGTAATTTATCGCGGGCCTAGAGTTTTTCCAGCACCGCTTCGGCACTTGATACTTCAAAGGCGCCGGGTTCTTCGACGGCAAGCTCGGTAACCTTGCCATCTTCCACAATCATGGCAAAGCGGTTGGCACGTTTGCCAAGGCCACGTCCGGTCAAATCAAGTTCAAGACCCGTTGCATCTACAAATGCAAGGTCACCGTCTGACAGCATGGTGATGTTTTCTGCATTTTCGGCATCTGCCCACGCATGCAGAACAAAAGCATCATTGGATGCCAGGCAGGCGATTTCGTCGACACCTTTGGCTTTGATCTGATCGGCTTTGGCTACAAAACCCGGCAGATGTTTTGCCGAGCATGTCGGGGTAAAGGCACCCGGCACCGCAAACAGGACAACCTTGCGTCCTGCAAAGAATTCCTTGGAATTGATGGCTTCGGGGCCATCGCTGGTTGCGCGGAAAAGGGTGACTTCCGGGAGTTCAGTACCGACTTTAATGGTCATTGGTATCTCCGTTATTTGGCGCAATCCCGTTGACTGCGCGCTGGATCGCATGCCGGAATCAAACACCATATCTGTTTGGCATTCAATGCTTTCACGCAGAGTTTTTAACAGGTTTCATCTGGTTAACTTGTAACGTTGGCATCCCCGCCCTTGTTCCTGCAAAAGCGGGGATGCAAATCGGGACGGTTGGAATACGCATCCTCAATCAGATGTGATTACTCTGCCGAACTGGCAAGGCTGGCGGAACCATTTGCATCATCAAGCGCACCAAGAACTTCGTCCACGCCAAGCAACTCCGAAAGCAGGATGCCATCCGGTGCACCGGGTCCAAACACGGCATTAAACGGAATACCAAAGCGGCCATAGGATGCCAGATAGTCGGCAATCTGCTGATCCGGGCGGGTCCAGTCAGCCTGCATCAGCACGATATTGTCCTGCGTCAGTGCCGTGCGGACATTGCTTTTTTCCAGAACAAGCTTCTTGTTGACCTGACAGGACACACACCATTCTGCCGTCACATCAACCAGGACAGTCTTGCCGTCGGCAACCAGCGTATCGATTGTCTCTGGCGCAAAGGGCTGCCAGGTGAGGGTGCCGTTGCCAGATGACGTGCCGGGCAATGACGGTGGTTTGGAAAATCCGGGCGCAAACAACGCAATCAGGAAACCCAGAACTGCCAAAGAGGTAAAGGCAAGGCGCGGACGCAGGTTTGATGTGCGTTTGCGCGCCCAGATAAAGACGCCACCAGCAATCAGGCCAAGTCCGACTGCAATTGCACCGGTCAATCCGACCTGAACCGAAAGCACACCGAGTAGCCAGATCGCCGTGCCGATCAAGGCAAGGCCCAGCACGAATTTTACACCGTTCATCCAGCGACCCGGTTTGGGAAGGATGCGGGCGACGCGTGGCTGAATGGCGATGGCGAAATACGGTATTGCCAATCCGATACCAAGCAGCGTGAAGATCCAGAAAATATCAAAGACACTGCCTGCCAGCGCAAACCCAACAGCGGTGCCAAGGAACGGCGCAGAGCACGGTGTTGCCAGCAAGGTTGCAAACATGCCGGTCAGGAAATTGCTGCTGATATGGCGGCCGTGACTTTCACTGCGTGTGATCGCATCATTGGCGGCATTGCCAAGCTGATCTGGGCCGGAAATCTCAAACAGGCCCCACATATTCAGCGCGAACAGGGCCAGAATGATCGTCATGACGGTCAAAAACAGTGGTTGCTGGAACTGAATGCCCCAGCCGATTGTGCCGCCGGCCAGTTTGATGCCAACCAGGACCGCGGCAATCACCCAGAAGGATGTGATGATCCCGGCCGCACTGGCCAGAAATCCGATGCGTACGCGGTTGGTATCCTGTGCGTTTGCCTTGAGTGCAGACATCACCTTGATTGACAAGACGGGCAGGACGCACGGCATGATGTTCAGGATCAACCCGCCAAGCAAGGCAAACAAGCCGATCATCCAGAAGCTGTTGCCAGCGCTTGCGCCGGTGCTGGCCGGGGCGGCCTTGGGTGCGATCCCGTCACTGACTGCGCCAACGACAAGGTCTTGTTCAACAGATAGCGGACCAGCGATGACCGTGACCGTAAGCGGTTGGTCAATCAACGACTGGTCCTGTGCCAATCCCATGACTGCGATGTCGAAATACCGGATATCGTCGGCCTGATCATCGGAAGATCCAGCAGGCTTGGGCAGGCCATAGCCTGCACGAAGGTCGCTTTCAATCAGGATGTCTTCGACCTCTACCCCGGCGGCATCAAGCCCGTGAACCCCAAGGCGCAATTTGCGCGCATCGCCGTTATTTACGCTGCTGATACTGGTGACTTGGATCGGCAGGCCTGCGCCAGTCAGCGGCACCTTTGAAACGAATTTTTCGATCTGATGGGCGTGGGCGCTGGTGATTGATCCGCCAGCGCTGCCGGAACTGCCCGCCGGGATGTCGAGATTGAAGGTTGCCGTCGCTGGAATGCAGACGTCGCTGCAAACCAGATAATCGACACCAAGGCGGATCGCGACTGGTTCAGCCGGGTCCATGATCGCGACATCAATCGGCAGAATGATGTGGTCCTTATAGCCGAAGGTCTCCAGCCCGAAGATCGAAAACCGGTATGGCGCGGGCCAAAGCATCTCGGCCTCGCCAATGTTTTCGGACCCGGTCCAGTCAAGTTGCGGCGGGAAACCGGCATCACCCGCACTGCGCCAGTAGATTTTCCAATCCGGCTGCAATTCGTATTCAAGACCCAACCGCAGGACTTCTTTGCCGCCGGTTTCGGTCTGTGCACTGATCAGGCGCACCGAGGCAAAGTCTTCGTCAAACCAGTTGGTGGCCGTGTTCGACGCCGCCATTGCGGCGGACGTTGTGCCGATGATCGTAAGACAGAGGGCAAATAACAGGGTCAAACGGGCGATAAGGTGGCGAAACACGTGTTGTTCCTTAAGCACGAAAAACGGTTGGCGCAGTATGAGCCAGACTTGTGGCACAAAACAGGCGTAGTTCGAGCCCGTGTTCAAATCAAGCCACGACTGTGTGAACGGTCTATCAGTACCACAAAACCGCTGTGCCTTGGCCTGATCCAGAACAACTGTAATGCCGCCCAATGGCAGAGCACGGCGTTTGCACCTACATACGATATATGGGATGGAGCAATGTCAAACGACAAATTGTCGCGGTTTCCGGGGTTCTTGATGGTAATGGAAAGGCATTCGCGTTAGGCTTGATGAAACTGGATAAAGAGAGTTTTCGAGATGGGTGAAGGTATAGACACTGGCGATTATCTTGGCGGGAAGCTTTTGGTAGCGATGCCGGGAATGCGTGATCCGCGCTTTTCGCAAAGTGTGGTCTATATCTGTGCGCACAACAAAGACGGTGCGATGGGGCTTGTCATCAACCGCCTGATCGACAGCATCACCTTCCCCGAACTCCTTGAGCAGCTTGGCATTGCGCGTCCGGCACCCACCATCGAAGACATTCAGGTGCATTTCGGTGGCCCGGTCGAAAGCAGCCGTGGCTTCGTTCTGCATTCAACCGATTTCTCCAACGAAGCGACACTTCACGTCGATCGTGGTGTATCGGTTACGGCGACGGTTGATGTCCTTGAACAGATTGCCGTGGGCGAAGGCCCGCAAAGCCGTATTCTGGCCCTTGGCTATGCCGGGTGGCGCAGTGGTCAGCTTGAAAGTGAGATTCTGGCCAACGGTTGGCTTCATGTCGATGCGGATGCAGATTTGCTGTTTGACACCGATTGCGAAGACAAGTGGGAACAGGCGTTCTCGCGGCTTGGATTTGCGCCCGAACTGCTGTCGGGTGAAGCCGGACACGCCTGAGGCACAGATTTTCACAAACTGCCAAAAGAAAAAGCCTGCCAATCTGGCAGGCTTTTGTTTTGCGCGGGATTATGCGGATCAATCAAACAGGGCGTCGATTTCTTCCTGTGAGAAGATCTGGTCAACTTCATCCTGAGACACGCGATTGGCGTTCTGCGGGGCCTTGGTGACAGTTTTGTCCAGATTGTCGAGGCCCTTGGGATCTGGCGGCAGGTCAAAGTCGCCAAAGTCGTCTTCGCCCCAAATCTCGATCACGCGGTTCACACGTTCCTCGATATATTTCATCGTGTTGACGACTTTGGTGATCCGCTGCCCGGTCAGGTCCTGGAAGTTACAGGATTCAAAGACCTTGACCACAAGCTCGACAATGTCATCTGCCAGCCCCTGCGTGTAGTCATCCGTGGCAGCTGAGCGAATATTGTGCGCGACCGCATCAATCTTCTCGACGGTTTCAAGGATGTTCGCCGTTGCGTCCTCGGTCGCGGCGACAACGGAATCAAGTTCGCCCTTCACGATATTCAGGCGTGTACCGCTATCGTCTTCGGGAGCGGTGTAAAGAGCAGCGATTTCCTTTTTCGTTTCCTGAATGGAATTGGCAAGTGCGCGGACTTCGTTCTTGACCAGGCGCAGTTCCTTGCGGGCATCTGCCTGTTCGTCATCGTCCGGGGCTGCTGCCGCGTTCGCCTTTTTCTGTTCGTCGATCATCAAGCGGATGTCGGACAACAGTTCAAGTTTGAGCTCTTCGATTGCGGTGTGCAGGCTTGAAATGTCAGCGCTGCCTGCAGCACTACCCGTGTCGGTCGGCATTTCGGTCGGCAGGGCGACCATGTCACTCATGGTTTCGAGCTTGTTGAGCAACCGCATCTCTGCGGTGAATAGTCTTTTACTTCCTGAGCGTGCCATAGACGAACCTCTGTCTTTGAACCGTCAGCATCGGACAAGGGCCGGTTTGACCATCTTGCACGGAACATCGGGAATGCATACGTGATGGTAGAATAGTCCGCAAAGCTGATATATCCAACCGAATTTCTATCCGTGATATTGGGGAAAAGCCAACGCAGTTAAAGGGTTTGGACCATAATTTTGCTGCATGTAGGATCGAAGCGCCTCAAAGTATGCACCGAATCGTTCCCTGAAAGGTTTTTTCGGCAATGCCCGGTCAAAATCGGGGCATCCTGCGATGTCATCAATGTGACGTAGCGTTGAGTTGATCCGCACGGATGTCGGCTGCGTAGGACGGATGAGAAAACGGCTTTAGCCATTGGTTGAAGTGATTCTAAGGTCTGTTGCGCATATATTGCAAAGCAGCAAACGCAGGCGAAGCGAAAATCGGCCGAGAGGAATGGCGGTTTTTCTATCCAAGGGTGGGTATTTAGAACGGCTTCAGCTAAAACCGGGGCGCTAATTTGATTTGTTATCAAATACATTTTTTGTGCAACGCAGCGAGGTTTTTTCTGGAACAGGTGTCGAAGATACGCTATTTGCCTGCGTTACCAATGTACTTTCATGTGCAGGCTATTTAAGAATAAGATATGTCAGAGGAAATGCTCCGGCCCGTTGTACTTTAATCTTTGGTTGAGGTTGGGATCATCCCAAGAAGGGGATGATACACCAAGTCACCAAAGCCCAGCGGGGGTGGGGAAGAGTGAGGCATATCGCCTTGAGATGTAATGCGAGGGGGCAGATTCGCATGTCGATCAAGAAGCTATTTCCCATTCTTTTGTTGGGATTGGCGGTACTTACCGGGGTTGATGGCGCAGCGATTGCGGCTGTTGGTCAACCCGAACCGTGGCAGCTTGGGCTGCAGGATCCGGTTTCGCCTGTGGCTGTTGAAGGCCAGAAATTCTTTAATTTGCTTACATGGCTGATGACGATCATTACCGTGATCGTGTTGGCTTTGTTGCTCTACGTGCTTTTCCGCTTCAGCGCGAAACGCAATCCGGTACCGTCGAAAACAACCCACCACACGCTTCTTGAAGTCGTCTGGACTGTTGTTCCGGTCCTGATCCTCCTTGTTATTGCGATCCCGTCTTTCCGCCTGCTGTATTTTGCAGACCGTGTTGAGGACGCCGATCTTACGCTCAAGATCATTGGCAAGCAGTGGTACTGGACCTATGAGTATCCGGATAACGGCAACTTCACCTTTGATTCTCTTATGATCGATCAGGAAACTGCTGTTGCCGAAGGCTTGAACCGCCTTCTGGATGTGGACAATCCCGTTGTCCTGCCGGTTGATCAAAACATCCGTCTGATCATGACGTCAGACGACGTGATCCATAACTGGGCGATGCCGTCGCTGTTCATCAAGCTTGATGCCGTTCCCGGCCGACTGAACGAAACCTGGACCCGCATTCCAGCTGAGTATGCCGGTACGACATTCTATGGTCAGTGTTCGGAACTGTGTGGTGTGAACCACGCATATATGCCGATCGCGGTTAAGGCCGTTACCATGGAAGAATACGAAGCCTGGGTCGCCGAGGCTCAAGAACAGTTCGCATCTGCTGATCTGCCGTCTGCGGTATCAGTGGCATCGGCAGAGTGAGGGAGAGATTGATGGCTCACGCTGAAACACATGATCACGATCATACCCCCGGCTTCTTTACCCGTTGGTTCCTGTCGACCAACCACAAGGATATCGGGACTCTTTATCTAATCTTCTCAGTGCTTGCCGGTTTGATCGGTGGTGCGTTTTCGGTCTGGTTCCGTATGGAACTGGCACAACCGGGAACCCAGGTCATTGATGACCCGCAATTCTTTAACGTGCTTGTGACCGCACACGGCATGATCATGGTGTTCTTTGTTGTCATGCCCGCGATGATTGGCGGCTTTGGCAACTGGTTTGTTCCGATCATGATTGGCGCGCCGGATATGGCGTTCCCGCGTTTGAACAACATTTCGTTCTGGCTGATTGTTCCGGCCTTTATCCTGCTGATGCTCTCAGCCGTGGTTGGCAGTGGTGCCGGCACCGGCTGGACGGTTTATCCGCCACTTTCAAGTGTGCTTGGCCATCCGGATGCCTCGGTGGATATGGCGATCTTTGCCCTTCACCTTGCCGGTGCCAGCTCGATCCTTGGTGCGGTGAACTTCATTACCACCATCTTTAACATGCGTGCGCCGGGCATGACCCTGCATAAGATGCCGCTTTTTGCTTGGGCAATGCTGGTGACGGCATTCTTGCTGCTGCTGGCGGTGCCGGTACTTGGTGGCGCGATCACCATGCTTCTGACCGACCGTAACTTTGGCACGGACTTCTTCAATCCGGCCGGTGGCGGTGACCCGATCCTGTATCAGCACCTGTTCTGGTTCTTTGGTCATCCAGAAGTGTACATCATGATCCTGCCGGGCTTTGGCATCATCAGCCACATCATCTCGACCTTCTCGCGCAAGCCGGTCTTCGGTTATCTCGGGATGGCCTATGCGATGGTGGCAATCGGTGTTGTCGGCTTCATCGTGTGGGCGCACCATATGTACACGGTGGGCTTGGATGTTGATACCCGTGCATACTTTACCGCAGCGACGATGGTGATTGCGGTGCCGACCGGGGTTAAGATCTTTTCGTGGATCGCGACCATGTGGGGGGGCTCGATCACCTTGCGGGCTCCGATGCTTTGGGCAATCGGTTTCATCTTCCTGTTTACTGTGGGCGGTGTGACAGGTGTGATTCTGGCGAACTCGGGCATGGATCTGCCGCTGCATGACACTTATTTCGTTGTGGCGCACTTCCACTATGTTCTGTCGCTTGGCGCTGTCTTCTCGATCTTTGCTGGCTTCTACTATTGGTTCAGCAAAATGTCGGGCTACGAGATTTCCGATCTCGGTGCGAAGATCCACTTCTGGCTGTTCTTTATCGGCGTCAACCTGACCTTCTTCCCGCAGCACTTCCTGGGTCTTGCCGGCATGCCGCGTCGTTATGCCGACTACCCGGATGCGTTTGCCGGATGGAACATGGTTTCGTCTTATGGTGCCTATATCTCGTTTGCGGCGACGATCTTCTTCCTTGGTGTGGTGGCGCATGCCTTCATCCGTGGCAAGAAGGCCGAAGCAAACCCGTACGGGGAAGGTGCAGATACACTGGAATGGACCGTCAGCTCTCCGCCGCCGTTCCATACCTTTGACGAACTGCCACGTATCAAGTAAGTGATCCTGGTTTAAGTCCCCCGCAGGCCCCGGTTTGCGGGGGGCATCCTACCGCCCCAAACGAGAAGACCAGAGTTCAATGACCAAGCAGGTTGCAGATCAGACCCTAGCGCTTGAAAACGCAGTATCCCTGCCGGTTTCGGATGTGCGTGACTATATCGCGTTGCTCAAACCCGGCGTCATGACGCTTGTGGTTTTCACCGGTGCAGTTGGTCTGTTGATTGCGCCGGGAACAATCCATCCGTTCCTCGGACTTGTCGCAATTGCCTGTATTGCTGTGGCCAGTGGTGCGGCCGCATCAATCAACATGTGGTATGATCGCGATATCGACATCCACATGAAACGCACCCAGAACCGGCCAATTCCGGCAGGGCGCGTGCCAGCGGACGAAGCATTGTCGCTTGGCATTGCATTGTCGATTGTTTCGGTAACCGTGATGGCGGTTGCCATCAATATTGCAGCTGCTGTTTTGCTTGCGGTGTCGATTGCGTTTTACGTGTTCGTTTACACCATGTGGCTTAAACGCAGCACACCACAGAATATCGTCATTGGCGGTGCCGCCGGGGCTTTCCCCCCGATGATCGGCTGGGCGTCGGTGACAGGCGGGATTGATCTTAATTCTATCGCGCTGTTCATGATTATCTTTATGTGGACACCGCCGCATTTCTGGGCGCTGGCCCTGTTCAGATGTGGCGACTATGCCAAGGTCGGCGTGCCGATGATGCCGGTGGTTGCCGGCGAGGCGGCGACGAAGAAGCAGATGCTGATTTACACGCTTCTGTTGTTGCCGATCACGCTGGTACCGGTTGCGACTGGTCTGCTTGGTGTCTTTTATGGCGTTACGGCGGCCCTGACCGGGCTGTGGTTCCTGCGCCACGCGGTTCGTGTTCTGCGCAATGCCGAGGAACGCGCCCCGCACAAGATGTTTGGATATTCGATCCTGTATCTGTTTGTCCTGTTCGGGGCGATGGTTGCAGATGTCTGGCTTGCAGGGGTGATCGCATGACGGAGTCCCCTAAAATGAGCAAAGCCGAACTCGAAGCGTTTTATGCCAAGCGCAAAAAGAAGAACTGGGTGTTTCTGGCGATCCTGAGCAGCCTGATTATCCTGTTTTTTGCGATAACCATATTGAAGATGAGCTAGGAAGCCATGGCTGATCAAAAACACACAGATACTGTAAAGGCACGCAACAAGCGTGTGCTGCTCAGCTGTGTTGTCGTCGTTGGCGGCATGATCGGCCTGTCCTATGCATCTGTCCCGCTTTACGAACTGTTTTGTCAGGTGACCGGTTTTGGCGGAACGCCACAAGTGGGCAAGGATACCGGCGTTGAAGTGTCGGAAAAGACCATCAAGGTCCGCTTCAACGCGGATGTGAATTCGGGACTGCAATGGCAGTTCAAGCCCGAACAGCGTGAAATTACGGTGCGTCTGGGCGAAGATAATCTGGCCTATTACGTGGCCGAAAACATGGCCGTCAAACCGATTACCGGGCAGGCGGTCTATAATGTGACACCACTAAAAGCAGGGCAGTATTTCAGCAAGATCGCGTGTTTCTGTTTTGACGAGCAAACCCTTCAACCGGGCGAGCGCGTAGACATGCCGGTCAGTTTCTATGTTGATCCTGCCATTGCCGAAGACATCAATACCCAAGACGTGAAGACAATTACCCTGTCATACACCTTCTTCAAATCCGAGGCATCGGTAGAAGCAGTTGGCGGGAACGAAGATCATGGAGGCTGACAATCCACTGTTTGGTGGCATGTCCAGTCTTTGGTTAACAAAGCGAACTTAGAGTTTCTTTTGTAAGGATTGAGGGGGGCAAGGAATGAGTGATCATGCACAAAAGCATCCGTTCCACCTGGTAGACCCGAGCCCGTGGCCGCTGGTGGCTGCGGCATCTGCTGGTCTGTTTACCGGTGGCATGGTCATGTTCATGCATTCGGACCGTGCGCCGGCTGACTTCTGGCTGGCGGCGATCGGCATTGCAGGCATTCTGTTTGTGATGTTCCGTTGGTGGAGCAACGTGATCAGTGAATCACACATCTATCATAACAAGGTCGTTCAGATCGGCCTGCGTTACGGGATGTCACTGTTCATCGCATCCGAGGTGATGTTCTTTGTCGCCTTCTTCTGGGCATTCTTCCACAACGCGTTTGTGATCTTCAGCCCGGGTGTGACCGAATGGCCGCCTGCCGGTGTCGAAGTACTTGATCCCTGGGATCTGCCGTTCCTGAATACCCTGATCCTGCTGCTGTCGGGTTGCACCCTGACCTGGGCGCATCATGGCATCCTTGAAGGCAAGAAAAAGGACCTTGTTCAGGGACTGGCACTGACCGTTGGTCTTGGCGTTATCTTCCTGTTCCTTCAGGCATATGAGTACAGCCACGCGGCATTCGGCTTCTCGGACAACATCTATTCCTCGACCTTCTACATGGCGACCGGTTTCCACGGCTTCCACGTGTTTGTCGGGACGGTGTTCCTGGCGGTCTGCCTTGTGCGTGCAATGAAAGATGGCTTCAAGCAGGATCATCATTTCGGTCTTGAGGCAGCAGCCTGGTACTGGCACTTCGTTGACGTTGTCTGGCTGTTCCTGTTCTTTGCTGTTTACATCTGGGGCGGCGAATAAGCCGCCGTCAGGGCACAAACAAGATCATGGATGATTATTATCCAAACCTTTCCCCCATTCGTACCGGGTTGGCATGCAAATGCCCCCGCTGCGGTGGGGGAAAGTTGTTTTCGGGCTATTTGACAGTGCGCGAAACCTGTGCGGTTTGCGGACTGGATCTGCGCGGTCATGATTCCGGTGATGGCCCGGCCGTTTTCATCATCTTTATTCTCGGATTTCTGGTGGTGCCCATGGCGCTTTGGGTCGAAATGGCCTATATGCCGCCATTATGGCTTCATGCCGTTATGTGGGGCCCGGTGATCATCGGGTTGACACTGGTCTTGCTAAGGCCGCTCAAAGGCATCATGGTGGCGCTGCAATATCGTCACCGATCGACATCCGAACAGGACTGACCCTTCATGCCACTTCTTAAAACGCGTCCCAGTCTGGCGATGAAAATTTCCGCCGGGCTGTCTTTGGTGATCCTTTTGGGGCTTGGTTCCTGGCAGGTTGACAGACTGTTCTGGAAACAAAACCTGATTGAAAGCCGCCAGGCGCAGGCGCAAATGGCCCCAATCGCGGTGCCGACGGACACGGCCTTTGATCCGGATATGGCGTTCCGCGCGGCATATGCCGAAGGTGTGTACCTGAACGATCAGGAAAAATACCTGATGGCGCGTACCCGTCGCGGCAATGTCGGGTTTCAGTTGATCACACCGCTTGAACAGGAAGATGGCCGTATCATTCTGGTCAATCGCGGCTGGGTGCCCCAGGATTACCGCGACCCTGAAACTCGCCCGGAAAGCCTGATCGAGGGCCCTGTGCAGGTATCTGGCGTTCTGCGTCTGCCGCGCGAAAAGCATTGGGCGCAGCCAGAAAACGATGCCTTGCGCAATCAGTGGTTTTACGTCGATGTCGATCACATGGCCGAAGATTCCGGGGCGGAGCTAGCAAGCCCATATTATCTGGAACTCGATGATTCCGAGGTCCCGGGTGGCTTGCCGATTGGTGGTCAGGCGAAAGTTGAACTGCCCAATAACCATCTTCAATACGCCATCACCTGGTACAGTCTTGCACTGACCCTGATCGTGATGTTTGTCCTGTATCATCGCCGTCCGTCTGGCGATAAGGAAAACAACACGACGTCCTGATTGCACTTTGCCGAATTTGACTGTTTTTTATGCGGACTGTGACCAACCAGACCGCGCAGGAGCCCCCATGACTGAAGCATACAAAAAGCTTGAATCCCGTTTTCACCGCATGAGTGTCCTGTCGGGCATTGGCGGGATGTTGCATTGGGATATGGCAGTGATCATGCCGGGCGGCGGTGCAAATGCCCGCTCCGAACAGTTGGCAACACTGAGTGTTCTGGAAAACGAACTGATCAATGCACCGGATCTGGGGGATCTGATCACCAGTGCCGAGGGCGAAAGCCTTGATGACTGGCAACAGGCCAACCTTGCCGAAATGAAGCGCGCATGGGTTCATGGCACGGCTGTTCCGGGCGAACTGGTCGAGAAGATGTCACGTGCTGGAACGCGCTGTGAGGTCGCCTGGCGTACTGCGCGGGCTGAAAATGACTTCAAGGGACTGCTGCCGCAACTGCAAGAAGTTCTCGATCTGTCGATTGAGGCCGGAAAAGCCAAGGCAGAGGCACTTGGGACGTCCGTTTATGATGCGCTGCTTGATCAGTATGACCCGATGATGCGCTCTGACCGGATTGATACCCTGTTTGCCGAGCTGGAATCCTTCCTGCCTGATTTCACTGCCGATGTCATCGAGCGTCAAAAAGCCGAAGACAAGCCGCTGAAACCGAAAGGGCCGTTCCCGGTTGAAACACAAAACCAGATCGGCCTTGAGCTGATGAAGGCGGTTGGTTTCGACTTTGATCACGGACGTCTGGATATTTCGCATCACCCGTTCTGTGGTGGCATCCCCGAAGACGTACGCTTGACCACGCGCTATGACGAGGATGATTTTACCTCCGCCATCATGGGGGTTCTGCACGAAACCGGCCATGCCATGTATGAGCGCGGGTTGCCAGCCGACTGGCAAAACCAGCCTGTTGGCAAGGCGCGTGGCATGACCATGCATGAAAGCCAGTCGCTTCTGGTTGAAATGCAGGCCTGCCGGTCAGAAGAATTTCTGACCTATGCCGGACCGGTTTTTGAGTCGGCTTTTGGGGGCGACAGTTCGGCCTGGAAGCCCGCCAACCTGCATCGCCTTTATACCCGGGTTGAGCCGGGGCTGATCCGTGTTGATGCCGACGAGGTGACCTATCCCGCCCATGTGATCCTGCGCTATCGCATCGAGCGTGCATTGATCGAAGGTGACATGAAGCTTGCCGACCTGCCATCGGCCTGGAACGAAATGATGCAGAAACTTCTGGGCATTGTGCCCGAAGATGACCGCAATGGCTGCATGCAGGATATCCACTGGCCTGCCGGGGCGTGGGGATATTTCCCGACCTATACGTTGGGTGCGATGGCCGCAGCCCAGATCTTTGCCGCTGCCAGGGAAGCCAACCCTGAAATTCCAGACGCACTTTCACGCGGTGATTTCGCCCCGTTGATGCGCTGGCTTGGCAAAAACATACATGGTCAGGCGTCGAGCAAATCCACCGACGCGATCCTTGAGGCGGCAACAGGAAAGGCCCTTGGCGTTGATGCATTCAAGGCCCATCTTGAGAATAGGTATGGCCAGTAAATTCAATTGAATGGATCGGGCAATCTGCTAGCATTGATTGATGGATTGGTGATATACGCTGCCATCAATGATCGGGGGCAGAATCCCGGCTAATTTACATGGGCACTGCAAAGACATGGGCATAACTGACGGCAACAAGAAGGTCATGGACCGACAGGTCTTTGCCATCGATCAGGTCATTTTCCGCGAAGGCAAGCCCGGCAATGCCGCCTATGTCGTGCAGGAAGGCAAGGTCGAAATCTACAAGACGCTGAGCGAAGACAAAGAAGTCGTTCTGGGAACGATTGAGGCCGGTGGTTTGTTTGGCGAGCTTGCCCTTGTTGATAATCAGCCCCGGATGGCATCCGCCCGTGCCAAGGAACGTACCGTTCTGATCGCAATCAATCGCCAGACGTTCGAGAAGAAAATGTCGGGCTCGGACCGGTTCATCAAGGCGGTCTTGCGAATCCTTCTGGGCAATTACCGCACCGTTGTCCGTCGCGCTGCTCTTGCGGAAGCCAAGTTGAAGGAACATGACATCCCGCTTGATAGCTAAGTCATCACGGATGTTTGCAGCGATGGCTGGTGTTGATCGCGTATTATCGCTGATGCGTGCCAGACCTGTTGTATTGACCCTTGACTATAGCGGCGCAAACCCTCACTAAATCAGGCCTTGCCGTGTTTATGGGGGCGTACTGCGCCTGTGGGCACGGAACCGGTATTCGCCTTACGCAGGAGCAGGTCTAGTGCGCTATGTCAGCACGCGGGGAAGCGCCCCCGTTTTGCAGTTCGATGAAGTTCTTCTTGCCGGTCTGGCCCGTGACGGGGGGCTTTATGTTCCCGAAACCTGGCCGACCTTTTCCAAGGATGACATTCGTGCACTGCGAACTCTGACCTATGCCGAAGTAGCGTTCAAGGTGATCCAGCCGTTTGTGGCGGGCACGGTTGATGACGATGCCCTTAAGGCCATTCTTGAAGATACATATCAGGGCTTTGATCACGAAGCGGTCGCACCGCTTAAACAGCTTGGCCCGAATGACTGGGTAATGGAGCTGTTCCATGGCCCGACGCTGGCGTTTAAGGACTATGCGCTTCAGGTGGTTGGTCGCCTGTTTGACCATGTTCTGGCCAAACGCGGCGAACGCATTACGATTGTCGGTGCGACATCGGGCGATACCGGATCTGCTGCGATCGAGGCCTGCCGTGATCGTGAAAATATCGACATTTTCATCCTTCATCCCAAGGGCCGCGTTTCAGAAGTCCAGCGTCGCCAGATGACGACCATCCTGTCGGACAATGTACATAACGTCGCCGTTGAAGGATCGTTTGATGATTGTCAGGATCTGGTCAAGGCACTGTTTAACGACCATGGCTTCCGTGACGAAGTTGGCCTGTCGGCGGTGAATTCGATCAACTGGGCACGCATCATGTGCCAGATCGCCTATTATTTCTGGGCGGGTGTGCAGCTTGGATCGCCGGAACGTGAAATTTCATTCTCGGTGCCGTCGGGCAACTTCGGCAACGTTTATGCCGGTTATGCCGCCATGCAGATGGGCCTTCCGATCAAACAGTTTGTGGTGGGTGCCAACCGCAATGACATTCTGGCCCGTTTCTTTGAAACCGGAACCATGAAGATGGAAGGCGTTGAACCATCGCTTAGTCCGTCGATGGATATTCAGGTCAGCTCAAACTTTGAGCGTCTGATGTTTGATCTTTATGATCGTGACGGGCTTGCGATTGCCGATATGCTGACCAAGTTCCGTGAAACCGGTGTTATGGAAATGTCGCAGGGCCAGTTTGGCCGTGCGCGTGAACATTTTGACGGTTATCGACTGGATGACGAAGAAACCAAAGCCGCAATCAAGGATGTGCTGGCAACCAGCGGCGAACTGGTTGATCCGCATTCCGTGATTGGCATTGTGTCCGGCCGTCAGTGCAATCGGGACAAATCCGTACCGATGGTGGCACTGGCAACGGCACATCCGGCGAAATTCCCGGATGCGGTCAAGCAGGCGTCGGGCATTTACCCGGACTTGCCGCCGCGTCTTTCCGATCTATATGACCGACCTGAAAAGGTCGAACCCATGTCCAATGATGTGGCCGCCTTGATGGCGCACGTTCGTAAAAACCGACGTGCCGCCTGAAGACAAGCCATGATTGGGCCTGAAATGCGAAACAGGAGTAATGCTATATGACAGTCGAGCTCACCCGGCTTGACAATGGAATGATTGTCGCGACCGACCGTCTGGATCACGTAGAGTCGGTTGCCTTGGGCACATGGGTTGATGTTGGGGCGCGTAACGAGACGCCAGACATCAACGGCATTTCCCATATGCTTGAACATATGGCGTTCAAGGGCACGCGTCGTCGTTCCGCACTTCAGATTTCCGAAGAAATCGAAGCAGTTGGCGGGCAGATGAATGCCTATACCTCGCGCGAGAACACGGCCTATTATTGCAAGGTCCTGCATGAAGATCAGGAACTGGCGATTGATGTGATTGCCGACATCCTGCAGCACTCCACACTGGATGCGAAGGAACTTGAACGCGAACGTCAGGTGATCTTGCAGGAAATCGGTCAGGCCAACGATACGCCCGACGACATCATTTTCGATTACTTCCAGGAAACCGCCCTGCCAAATCAGGCATTGGGGCGCTCGATCCTCGGCAGCCCGGAAAATGTATCGTCGCTCAGCCGCGATCACTTGTTTGATTACATGTCGCGCCGCTACAGCCCGAAGCGCATGGTGTTTTCAGCATCAGGCAAGGTTGAGCATGACCGCGTGGTCGATATGGTCGCCAAAAAGTTCGACAGCCTTCCGGCTCATGAAGACCACGAGATGGAGCCGCTCAGATACGAAGGCGGCAGCCGGATCGAAAACCGCAAGCTTGAACAGGTGCATGTGATCTTTGGTCTTCCGACCGTGTCCTACACCGATGACAGTTTCTATGACCTGCAGGTGTTCAACACCCTGTTGGGTGGCGGCATGTCCTCGCGCCTGTTCCAGGAAATCCGCGAGAAACGCGGGCTGGTTTATTCGGTTTATAGCTTTTCGTCGCATTACGTGGATGGTGGCCTGTTCTCGATCTATGCCGGGACGGGAGCCAATGACATTGGCGAATTGATGCCGGTCATGTGCGATGAACTGGTTCGTGCGACCGAAGACCTTTCCGAGGAAGAAGTCACACGTGCCCGTGCGCAGCTCAAGGCATCGGTGGTGATGGCGATGGAAAGCAATTCGGGTCGCTGTGAAACACTCGCACGCCAGATCCAGATTTTCGGTCGCCCGCAAAGCATGGAAGAAATCGTTGGCAAGATCGACGCGGTTGATCTTGAAAGCGTACGCCGATCCGGTAAGGCGCTGCTTGATGGCAAGCCGACCATTACGGCGCTTGGTCCTGTGGATCAGATGCCGTCCTATGACGATGTGGCAGCACGCCTGCGCAGTTAATTGACAGCGCATCGAGACGTATCGGAGCGGCACTTGCCAGTCGGGCAGGTGCCGTTTCTTTTTGCTGCGCTGCCTTGGCTGGTGTATCCCGTTAACAGTCAGGATTGGGGAACGTGCAGTATGCAATATGCCTTTGATATCGGTGGATCGAACATTGAGTTCGGGGTTTTCGATGCGGACGGATCGTTCGTTGATCATCGCAAGGCATCGACACCGCGCGAAGATCGCGGCGCCTTTATTGCCATCCTGTCCGAATGCATCCGTGACGCCGATGCCAAATACGGTCAGTCGCAGGATATCGGCATCAGCCTGGCAGGCGGGATTGATCCGAAAACCGGTGCCGTGATTTCGGCTAATATTCCGGCGATCAAGGATTGGCCGCTGGCTGCGGAACTTTCCAATGTTCTGGGGCGCAAGGTTCTGGTTGAAAACGATGCCGACTGTTTTGCTCTGGCCGAAGCGTCAAGTGGTGCCGCCCGGGATGCCAGCATCGTGTTCGCCATCATCCTTGGTACGGGTGTCGGTGGTGGCATTGTCGTTGATCGGCAGTTTGTCGGCGGCAATAGTGGTATTCGTGGTGAATGGGGGCATGGAAATGATGTCACCGGAACCCTGATCAAGCATGGCCTTGCCCCGATTGCCTGTGGCTGCGGGCGTACAGGGTGTCTTGATGCCTGGGGTGGGGCCCGTGGCCTTGAACGCATTTATGCCCAGATTGGCGGCGCGGTACGGGCCAGCGAAGACATTACGTCAGGTTGGCACGCCAATGAGGCTTTGGCTGCCAAGGCCATCGACATTTACTGCGATCTGGTTGCCCGTGAACTGGCTTTGATGGTCAATGTTCTTGATCCTGATTGCATTCCCGTGGGGGGCGGTCTGGCATCCGAAACTGCATTGATCGAAGAGATTGATGTACGGGTCCGCAAGCAGGCTCTTGGTCGATATGATACGCCGCTGGTGGTCCCGGGCGCCTTTGTCCGAGATGGCGGCTTGCGTGGGGCCGCCTTGCTTCATCACATGCCGGCGCGCCCGAAAACGCGTTGATTGATCCGGTCATATCAGAAAAATATTATTCAGCCAGAAGAATGGCCTATGCCTTGGTATGCTAAGCGTTTAGAATTTGCCCTGTGCGACCAAGGGTTTTAAATGTTGCAGTATAACAAGACTTTATGGCTGGCGTGTCGGGGGAAAACCGTGCCGGTCACAATATGGGAAACATCATGACGACCGAGTTTGAGACCGATCATCAGGCAGAAATGGCCAAAATGTTCGAACAGCGTGTTGAGGCGATCCTGAAGCTCGGCATTGAGCAGTTTGGCCTGCCTGTTGGGATCTTCAGTGCCATTGGCGAAGAGACCTATGAAATTCGGCAGGTCTTCCACCCGGAAAATGCCCTGACGCCGGGCATGGCGTTCGACCTTGATGAGACTTTCTGCAGTCATGTGATTTCAGCCAGCAAGGTTTTTGCCTTTCATGATGTCAGTGAAAGCGAACTGGGCGACCATCCGGCTGGCGAAAAATTTGGGTTTGCCGCCTATCTTGGTGCGCCGATTGTGGTTGAAGGCGAATGCATCGGAACGCTTGCATTTGGCAGCCCAAATCCGGTGACACCCTTTGGCAAGCATGACATTGATCTCGTACAGCTTTTTGCTGACTCAATTGGCCAGACCGTTGCCCATATTCATGATCGCAAGGCGCTGGATCAGGCGCGAAAAGATCTTGAACGCACTGCCAATACCGATCCGCTGACCGGGCTTTATAACCGGCGTTACATGGAAGGCATCCTGCGCACCGAGCTTGAGCGCTCAAACCGTTATGGCAATGCGGTCGTTGTCGGGATGGTCTATTTTGACAACCTCAAGAGCCTGAATGAAAGCCTTGGCTATGCTGCTGGTGACGCGGCATTGAAGCTGTTTGCCAAGGTGGCATCGGATATGATGCGCGAAACCGATGTGATCGCGCGCTGGAGTGATAAGGAATTCATCATCCTGATGCCGGAAACCGGGGCGGCAGGGGCCTTGAATTATCTGCAGCGTCTGACGGATCATGTCGGGGCAGAGGACTTTCAGGCAGGAAATGAATATCCCGCTCTGACCCTAAGCGTTGGTCTTGGCATTGCCGAGCCGGGGGATACCCTTGCCAAACTGGTATCGCGGGCAAACATTGCCATGCATCAGTCAAAGCAGTCCTGAGCACGAAA
Organism: Thalassospira sp. MCCC 1A01148; assembly: GCF_001613795.1. Taxonomy (GTDB): domain Bacteria; phylum Pseudomonadota; class Alphaproteobacteria; order Rhodospirillales; family Thalassospiraceae; genus Thalassospira. Next base: position 723,712 of record NZ_LPVZ01000020.1, on the reverse strand, counting down.
ATAAGGGTGGCACGTTCGCGCGCTGCCGACCTGCAAAAGGCAGGAAAAAGAAAACCGCTTTGAGGAAAACCTCAAAGCGGTTTGTCTTGGCTGGGGCGGTAGGATTCGAACCTACGATACACGATACCAAAAACCGATGCCTTACCACTTGGCCACGCCCCATCAGCGTGTGTGGCGCGGAAAATAGCGCCCCCATGCGCAGAGTGCAACCCTCTATTTGAAGGTTTTTTTATCCGGTCCTGCCCCGGCTGTTCAGTCCGGAAAGGCTGCGCCGATTTCGGCCTGCTCGCGGGTCTTTTCCGAGAGGATATGCGTGGGTGAAATCCACCAGTCCGGGTTCTGTGTTGCGATGGCATGGGCGGCACGTTCGGCCTGACTGGTTGTGTCGTATATGCCAAAGCAGGTGGCACCACTGCCCGACATTCTGGCCAGCAAACAGCCGTCTTCACGCGCGAGTGCATTGAGCACATCACAAATTTCCGGAAGTATTCCCGTTGCGGGCAAAGTCAGATCGTTGCCGCATTCCGACAGCGCATCGGCAAGCGATGCCGCACTTTGGAATGTCTGGTTGCCTTGCCATGCGCCCGTGGGACTGAACCCCTCGTCAGCGCGGGCCTTGAAAATTTCGGGTGTTGAAACCGCTTTGCCCGGATTGATCAAGACAATCGGTACGGGCGGCAGGTCAGGCAGTTCGGTGATTTCTTCGCCAATCCCCGACATCACGCAGGTTTTGCCGTGCAGGCAAACCGGAACGTCCGCCCCCAGCGACAGGGCGATGTGCGATAAAGTATGCGCATCAAGATCAAGCTTCCACATTTCGCGCAGCAACCGGATGGCCGCAGCTGCATCCGCCGATCCGCCACCAACGCCAGATGCAATCGGCAAGCGTTTATCAAGGATCAAATCCGCCCCCTGTTTGGGCGCACAGGTGTCTTGCAGCAGCTTTGCGGCCCGCATGACAAGATTTTCGTTGATGTCATTCTGGGCAAGGGTGGCCGCCATGGGCCCGGTGATTGAAAGCGTGATCTGGTCATCGCTGCGCAATTCACCACTAAGGACATCACCGGTTGCGGTAAAGCAAACCAGACTTTCAAGCAGATGATAGCCGTCATCGCGTTTGCCGGTGACATGCAAAAACAGGTTAACCTTGGCAGGTGCCTGCTGGCGATAGGTCGCAGACATGAACGTTTCTTCCCAAATGTGTCAGTTCACGACAATCGGGGCCACGCTTGGTACCTGGCCATTGATTTTGGCTTCTACGGTACTGCGCAGGTCTTCGGTCGGATTGAATGACAGGGCGCGGTGCCACTGGAAACGGGCTTCGTGATAGCGCCCGATTTGCCAATAGGCATCCCCCAGATGATCATTGATTGTCGGGTCGTCAGGTTTCAGTTCGACAGCCTTTTCAAGCTGTTCAACCGCATCATCGAACCGGCCCAGCTTGTAATAGACCCAGCCGAGGCTATCGACGATATAGCCGTCATCAGGCTGCAATTCGACGGCACGTTTGAGCATGTCTTCGGCCTGATCGAAATTCATGCCCATATCAACCCAGCTATAGCCGAGATAGTTCAGAACATAAGGCTGTTCGGGTTCGATTTCGAGCGCTTGAAGGAAGTCTGCTTCGGCCTTGGCCCAGTCGCCCGCCCGCTCGTTTGCGATGCCCCGACGATACAACAAGCGCCAGCCAACCTGGGTCTTGCCGCCCAGACGTTCTATGGCCTTGTCATAGGCATCGGCAGCAGGGCCATATTCCTGCTGGAAGCGCAGGATATCGCCAAGCTGGATCAGGGCGTCCGGGCGGTCCCGGCGTTCGCCAACCATGTCTTCAAGGATATCAATTGCTTCGTCCGCACGGCCAATTTGCTCAAGGCTGGATGCGATGCGCAGTCGCGCATTCCAGCTGTGCGGTGAAGACACTGGAATGGCGCCGTAAACGTCAATTGCCGTTTCAAAGCGATTCTGGATTTCCATGACTTCGCCAACCAGAAGACGGGTAATGTCATCATCAGGGCGCAGCGACAACGAATAGCGCGCCATCAACAAGGATGGATCAACTGCGTTTTCCTGACTGAGCAAGGTGGCGATATCAAGATAGGCCTCTGCCAGACCCTCTGCCGGGGTCAGCATGGTCGCGATTGGCGGTTCGCCGCGATCAAGGCGCGCCAAATGGAAGGGCATGGCAAGCGATTGCGGATGCCGGTCCATGTAGCTTTCATAAAGAAGGGACGCCTTTTGCACCTGTCCTTTGCGCTCATAGACGGCACCAAGGGCCTCTGCCGCGCGAAGTGGCGCATCAGCCGGGTCGCCATAGGCGCTGGCAAGGGCGCGTTCGGCAGCATCAAAATCGCCAAAATGTGCAAGTATCAAGCCGCGATGATATTCCGAAAGCGGGTTCAGCGAACCATTGCCCTGCATGCCGTCAAGTGCGGCCATGGCTGCGGCCTTCTGATCAAGGCCGGTATAAAGCCATGCCTTTGCCAGCGGTGCAATCAGGGCGTTGATGCCGCGTTCGGGCAGGCTTGAAACAATATCAAGCGCATCCTGATAGCGATCTTCGCGAATGGCGGCATCCATGACCGTCAGGGCCGCAAACAGATCCTGATCGTTTTCCGACTGCAGTTGTTTGGCAATATCGACTGCATCACTGATACGCCCGTCGCTGATCAGCGCGAGGAAAGCGCGACGGCGCAGTTCTGCGTTATCGGGATCAAGGTTATGGGCACGCAAAAGATACTGCGCAGCATAGCCCGACTGGCTTTCAAGCTGTGCGGCCTTGCCTGCAAGGAAGTTGCCCGAAAAACCGTTGGATTGCGGATACTCGAAAACGGTGTCGTCGCTTTGTTGCGGCATGGTGCCACAGGCCGAAAGTGCAACAGCCGTCATCGGGATGAGGAGGTGTAACAGTTTACGTTTCAAAGGCTTTTCCTGCGTCCGCAATTCGGGTTCGGAGATGTAAGGTCGTATGCATCGCCATAGTGAATTTCGGGTTTAGCCTACTCAGTCGGCAATTATAAGGCAAAGCATTTGCAACACGGAACCATGCGCAAAGACCATCACAATAAAGTAATGATCCGCAAAGTGCCGAAAGCAGCGGGCAAAAGCATCATATTGGCTAGCAATAAAGTGGACGCTTGGCCGGGATATCCAACTGTTTGCCAATGATTTCGCGGGCCTGTTTGGCAAATTGAGAACGCTGTCCAACCGGGGCGACTGTCTCAAGCACGGCAATGGCCTTATCCAGGCCGACCGCCTTGGCAAGGAACCAGCCGGCAAGATAGCTTGACGACAGGCAGCCACCGCTGGTGACGATGTTGCCCTGTGCGACCAGCGGGCGGTCTTCGATCACGGCTTTGGTGCGTGCTATCAAGGGCCGGGTTTTGTTGTCTGTTGTTACGGTCGCGGGCAGCAGGCCCATGCGATACAGAAACAGAATGCCCGAACATTGTGCGCCAATCAGTTGCCGGGACGGATCAAGCGACAGCTGCTTCATGATATCCGGATCATTGATGTGATCGCGTGAATGAATGCCGCTGCCCAACAAGACCGCGTCGGCTTCCTGTGCAAAGGACAGAGGCCTTTGCACCGAGACAGAAACACCGTTCATTGATGTGACGGTGTCGCCGGTGCCAACGATTTCGGCATGGACGCCATCGGCCTTGGCGCGGTTTAAAATCGCCAAAGCGACGAAGCTGTCGAGTTCGTTGAAACCTTCAAGGGTCACAATTGCGATTCTCATGTTGTTCTTGCCTGCGCGTTGGAAAGGGCCGGTATTGAACGCACAGATTGAAATTGAAACAAGTGAAAACTTATATGCGGCTTTGACCGGCAGAAATCCAATCATCAGACCAAAAGAAAAAGGCCCGCATGACACGGGCCTTTTTGTGTGATGAAAGCCGGAAGGCTTACATGTTCGGATAATTTGGTCCGCCGCCACCCTCGGGCACGACCCAGACGATATTCTGGGTCGGGTCCTTGATGTCGCAGGTCTTGCAATGCACGCAGTTTTGCGCGTTGATCTGCAGGCGGTTGCCGCCATTTTCTTCATCTTCGACAAACTCATAAACACCGGCCGGGCAGAAACGGGCTTCGGGCCCGTCATAGACGGCAAGGTTGGTGTTTACCGGAACGGTGTCATTCTTAAGCGTCAGATGGACCGGCTGATCTTCACTGTGGTTGGTATTTGACAGGAAGACCGATGACAGCTTGTCGAAACTTATTTTGCCATCCGGTTTCGGATAGTCGATTTTCGGCATTTCTGCGGCGGGCTTCAGGCAGGAATGGTCTTCGTGGTTTTTGAAGGTCCAGGGAGCCTTGCCACCGAACAGATAGGTATCGACCGCGCTGTACGCCATACCACCCCAGAAGCCCCATTTGGCGAAGCTCGGGCGGATGTTACGCACCTTGTGCAGTTCCGGATAGACCCAGCTGTCTTTCAGACGCTGCGGGTAGCTGTCCATCTGTGCAGGCGTTTCGTCGGCAGTCAGGGCCTCAAACGCAGCCTCGGCGGCCAGCATGCCGGTCTTCATCGCGGTGTGCGAACCCTTGATCTTTGGCACGTTCATGAAACCGGCCGAACAGCCGATCAGGCAGCCGCCCGGGAAGACAAGATCGGGGATCGACTGGAAACCGCCTTCGTTTAGCGCACGTGCGCCGTACGAGATGCGACGACCATTTTCGAAAATCTTGCGAATTTCCGGATGCGTCTTGAAACGCTGGAATTCATCAAACGGGCTGAGATGCGGGTTTTCGTAATCAAGACCGATAACGAAACCGACAACCACCTGATTGTTATCAAGATGATACAGGAACGACCCGCCATAGGTGTTCTTGTCAAGCGGCCAGCCAACGGTGTGCTGAATCAGGCCTTCCTTGTGGACTTCGGGATCGACTTCCCAGAGTTCCTTGATCCCGATGCCATAGGTCTGCGGATCGGAGTTCTTGCGCAGATCGAACTTCTTGATCAGCTGTTCGGACAGCGAGCCACGGCACCCTTCGGCAAAGAAGGTGTATTTGGCATGCAGTTCCATACCCGGTTCGTGGTTCGGGCCCGGCGTGCCATCACGCTGCAGGCCCATATCACCCGTGGCGATGCCTTTGACCGAACCATCATCGTTAAACAGAACTTCGGCGGCGGCAAAGCCCGGATAAACCTCGACGCCAAGGGCCTCGGCTTGTTCGCCAAGCCAGCGGCAAACATTGCCAAGGCTGACGATATAGTTGCCCTTGTTGTGCATCTGCGGCGGGGTCGGCAGCTTTTTGGCACCGGTTTCGCTCAGCATCAAGAACTGGTCTTCGCCAGCGGGCACGTTTAATGGTGCGCCACGTTCTTGCCAGTCAGGGAAAAGTTCATTGATCGAGCGCGGCTCCATCACGGCACCTGAAAGGGTGTGTGCGCCGACCTCGGAACCTTTTTCAACCACACAGACGGTGATTTCTTTTTCCTGTTCCTGGGCGAGTTGCATTAGCTTGATGGCAGCCGACAGGCCGGACACACCGGCACCAACGACGACCACGTCAAATTCCATGGATTCCCGTTCCATTTGGCCTCTCTCCTTTGGCTGGCGATCTTGTCGAACTGTTTCCGTTCGTTGATCGTGAGCCGGTATTCACCGTTCAGGGTCTCGCCCAAGCCCTGATTTCTCAGATAGTTCTTGCGTGGTTAAGCTATAGCGATCATGGCATCGGTTGACAATCCATAGTCATAACCTGTGTCGCGTTTGTACTCTGGCACAAAGGACCCAAAATCGTATAAGGTCTTCCCAAGCAGTGCCCGCGATCCTGATTGCGGTGCAACATACATCGCCTTTGTGTAGATGAGCAAACCAATTACAGACTTTGATGTAAATAATCTCGACCCGTTCGAGGCCCTTGTCTGGCAGTTTGAGATGGGCGCGGACGAGGCCATCGCCGACGAGCCGCTTGACCGTTTCAAGGCATCTGAAAGCCTGCGCCAGAATGCGGCCAATCGTCAGGGATTTGGCGCGAATGGTCGCCCAGGGGGGCAGCGTCCTGCAGGGGCGTCGGCACGGCCTGCTCAGTCGGCTGGAACTGCTGGTCCTGCGCCGATTCCGGCTGGCGGGGATGGCGGGTTCCTGTTGTCTGATACGCCGCACGAGGCGCGCCAGTCCGCACGCGATGCAGCCGCTGCGGCAAACAGCCTTGATGAACTCAAGGCCGCTATTGAAAAGTTCGAAGGCTGCGCCCTTAAAAAGTCCGCCAGCAATACGGTCTTTGGCACCGGGAATGTCGAAGCAGATCTGGTGCTGGTCGGCGAAGCACCGGGCGCCGAAGAGGACCGTCAGGGCCTTCCGTTTGTCGGGCCAAGCGGCAAGTTGCTTGATGCCATGTTGCGGTCCATCGGACTGGCGCGTGAAGAGGCCTATATTACCAATATCCTGCCATGGCGACCGCCGGGAAACCGTCAGCCAACCACAGCCGAGGTTGCGGTGTGCGAACCGTTCATCCGACGTCATCTTGAGCTGATTGGTCCGAAGGTGGTTGTCTGTCTTGGCGGCAGTTCGGCCAAAACCCTGATGGAAGAAGATCGCGGCATTACGCGTTTGCGCGGCACGTGGAAGGAAATTTCCTTTGCCGATGGCAAAAATGCAGCCCTGACCGCAATGTTCCATCCGGCTTATCTTCTCAGGACGCCGGAACAAAAACGTCTTGCCTGGCGTGATTTGCGTGCGATTGCGCAAAAGCTTTAAGGAATTGGCGATAATATCGGCGTATGCATGGGAGATATGCAAGCGTTTCGGGTGCTTTGCGCGGTCCGCGCCAAGTGATTGATTCCAGATAAATGATTTCGCGGTTTGGGTGTTTTCTGCTATAAGACACGCCGTTGCACGAGGGGGAACACCGCAGGCAACGGGTTGCGAGACCAAACTGCTTCGGGATAAACACGCGGCTTGAAAACAAGCCTCGTTGGGGAAACTGATTTTGATCGAAGCAATAAGAACACGCCTGCCCGGTGTAAAACGCACCGTAAGGCAGGGACTTTTCTTTGCGTTTATGGGCACCATGACGGTCATGGCTGCCATGTCGCCTGCTGCTGCCAGCACGCAGGAACAGGCCGCCCTGAGCAGCCCTGTTCTGGACGACGCGCTTTCGACCCTGATCCCAAAGCCACTTTCCGAACGTGATGCCGAACTTTACGAACAGATTTTTGCCGTACAGGAGCAAGGTCGCTGGGACGATGCCGACCGCCTGATTTCGCGCCTGTCTGATGATGTCCTGATGGGGCATGTGATGGCGCAGCGCTATCTGCACCCGACGGCGTACCGGTCGCGTTACAAGGAGCTGAAGGGCTGGCTTGCAAAGTATGCCGATCACCCGCAGGCGCCGCGCATTTACAAGCTTGCGCTGACACGTCGCGGATCTGCCAATTATCCGAAAAAGCCTGTGGGCAGCTATGTTTCGGGTGCCGGTTATGATTACGAGAACATCACGCCCTATTATCACAAATCGACCAAGAAGCTGTCATCCAAGCAACGTTCGCGCGTTTCGACCCTGAAACGTCGTATTCGCCATCGCATTGGAAATGGCTGGCCGACCGGCGCGCTTGAAGTTCTTAACAGCGACGAGGCCCAGCGTATTTTTGATGCCTATGAGCAAGACCATGCCAAGGCCGCAATTGCATCGGGTTACTATTATTTTGGCAAACCTGATCTTGCACTGAAATATGCCAGTGAAGCAGCTAAGCGGTCGGGAAAATACCTGCCGCAGGCGCACTGGACTGCGGGTCTGACCGCTTGGCGTCTGGGCAAGATGGATGAATCGCACGCCCATTTTGCAGCCCTTAGCACAAACAAATATGCTTCAAGCTGGACCCGGACCGCAGGTGCGTTCTGGGCCGGTCGTATTGATCTGGCCGCAGGTCGATTTGACGAAGCCGATGCCATGTTGAACCGGGCGGCGGAATATCCGCGCTCGTTCTATGGTCAGTTGGCGATGCGCGCACTGGGACGTGATGACGTTTTTGACTGGGACAGCCTTGAGCTTGATGAAAACCGTGCCAACAAGCTGAAACTTGATCCGCATGGCCGTCGCGCACTTTCGCTGTTGCAGATTGGTCTGCGCGATGAAGCCGAACGCGAATTGCGCAAGGCAGCGGCAAAGGATGACGATTCGCTGCGTCGCGCTGTTCTGGCCCTGACCGATACCGCGAATTTCGCATCACTTACCATGCGTCTTGGCAGTTATATCGCGCAAAAGACCGGTGATGTGTTTGTAAACGCACTTTATCCGGTTCCGCCATGGGCACCGGAAGGTGGCTATGAAGTTGACCGTGCGGTGATTTATGCCTTCATGCGTCAGGAATCGGGTTTCAACACCGATGCGCGCAGCCATGCCGGTGCGCGTGGTTTGATGCAGCTGATGCCGGCCACGGCAAGCTATATTGGCAACACCCGTTACCGTGGTGCCAAACGCGCCGAGCTGTATCAGCCGGAAATCAACCTGTCGCTTGGACAGAAATATGTTGATCACCTGCTTGAGCAGAATGGTGTTGATAACGGCTTCTTGCAGTTGATGGCGGCCTATAACGGCGGCATTGGTAATCTTGGTCGCTGGCAGAAGGCGCTTAAGGACAATGTCGATCCGCTTTATTTCATCGAAAGCATCCCGTCGCGTGAAACGCGTTTGTTCATCGAACGCGTGATGGCAAACCTTTGGATGTATCGGTCGCGGTTCGGTCAGGAAACGCCGTCGCTTGATCTTCTGGCTGCTGGCGAATGGCCAACTTATCAGCCGCAGGATCAGGACACAGAGCGCGGCCTGACAGCGCAGCGTTAAGCATCAAGCACCTGCGATGACAGCCAATAACGGCGACAGCCCGCAAAAGTCCAGAACAACTGACAAGGACCGTACCCCGGATCAGGGGACGGTCCTTGATAGTATCAAGATGCCCCCCATGAGCGGGGAGGAAGCCCTGCGCCGGTTTGGTGAGGGGCATGGCAACCAAACGGGTGATGAAACGGAGCGTCCGTTCGGGGAACTTGAAAGTCTTCATCCTGTCATGAAGCTGGTCGCACTGGGCGGCACATTGTTGCTGATCGTTGCTGTGCTGTTGGGAACGTTGTATCTGTTTGCGGCCTAGTTCAGCGCCAAGTACAGCGCTTAGTCAGCATCTGCGTTGGATTGCAGGGCCTCGATCTCGCTTTGGGTGGCATTGCCAAGCGGATCGTCATTGGGCAGGTCGCGATAAAGATCACTTAGAACACGCAGCGCCTGATCGGGCTTATTGTTCTGTTTTAGCATCATACCGTAATAGTAGCGCGCCAGCAGATGGTTGGGCATTTGGCCCAGCGCATGCAAGACCAGATCACGCGACGTGCTGTCGATCTGTCCGTCCTGGGCGGTAATGCGGGTGTCGGCATATTCGATGGCAAGTAACGGGTTCTCGCCCGAAAGGGCATAGGCCTGTGCAAAGGCGGCCACGGCCCGTTCAATATTCCCCAGACGCAACGATCCACGTGCCAGGGCGACCCAGCCTTGAAGGTTACGCGGGTTGACCTCCAGCGAGACGACAATCTGATTAAGCAGTCTCCTGATCTGCTGTTCGGTTTTGAAATCGGGATCGGTGGCGTTATCGGCAACGGCAGCTGCGGCGGCGAGGTTGCGTTCGCCAGCACGATCCGCATAGGGCCGTGACGGAAGGGTCGGGCTGCCCAGCATGGCGTAAAGCCCCAATGCCGTGATAACCGGCAGGGCGGCAAAGGCAACGCGGCGCGCACGTGATCCTTGCCCCGCTGATTTCGGCAGGCTTGCATACAGGGCCGCACCCGCCAGAAGTGCCAGAACCGCCAAGCCAACCCAGATCACAGGAAACCTCCGGTGGGGTGATAATATGTCAGGCGATCACGTTGCATCAGGACTTGCCGTCGTCTTTTGAAGAACCAAGAAGTTCGTCCAGCCGTTTCTGTTCGTCCTTTGACAGCGATGCAGATGCCGGGGATCCATCGCGTTTCTTGCGACGGTAAAAGGCAAAAACAGCCAGAATTGCCAGCACCACCAGAACCGCCGGGCTTGCCCAAAGAATATATGTTTCGGGTTTCAGCGGCGGGTTCAGCAGAACATAGTCGCCATAACGGGCAACGATATAGTCGATGACTTCCTGATTGTCGTCCCCGGCGACAAGGCGTTCGCGGACCAGAACCCGCAGATCACGCGCCAGTTCGGCATCAGAATCATCAATCGACTGGTTCTGGCACACAAGACAGCGCAGTTCCTTGCTGATCTCGCGCGCACGTTCTTCAAGAACCGGATTGGACAGCATTTCATCGGGATTGACTGCCAAGGCGGGGGTGACTGCCAGAACCGGTAACAGAACGGCAAGCGCGCTGACAAGAATACTTAAGCGTCTGATCATCCCTTTATCTCCGCGATCTTGGGCAGCAGAACCTTTTCAAGAACTTCGACGGTGACGGGGCCGACATGCTTGTATCTTATCTGCCCGTTGCCATCGATAATGAAGGTTTCAGGCACGCCATAAACCCCAAAGTCAATCCCGGTCCGCCCGGACAGATCCATGCCGACGGCGGCATAGGGATCGCCAAGTTCATCAAGCCATTTAACGCCGTCTTCCGGGGCCTTTTCCTTGTAGTTCAGGCCATAGACCGGAACATTGGCTTCGCGTGAAAGGCGCTTGATCAACGGGTGTTCTGCGCGGCACGGAATGCACCAGCTTGCAAAGACGTTGAGAACCGATACTTCACCCTGGGTCAGATCGGCACGCGACAAGCCCTTTTCGCGACCAGGCAGAGGGGGGAGCGAGAATTCCGGGGCCGGTTTGTCGATCAGGACCGATGGCACGACGGAGGCATCCTTGTCGATATTCAACAAAAACACCCCGGCCAAGGCGGCAAATAAAACCAGCGGGATTACGGCGATCGAAAATCTCATGAAGCGGGAACTCCAGTGTTCTTAAGGCGCAATACCACGCGCGTGAGGATGCTGAAACATCCACCGATCAACATCAATAACATGCCACCCCAGACCCATGGCATCATCGGCAAATAATGCACCGTCACCACCCGGCCGCCATCATCAGCACGGTCCCCGATTGAAACATGCAAATCGCCGTCGCGACCATGCCAGATATCTGCTTCGCGGGTTTCAACCCCGCGGGTCGGATAGTAACGAATTTCGGGGAAAAGCTCAGTCACAGGCAGGGAGTGGCGATACAGAATAAAGGTCGCCTGACGGGTGGCGTAGTTTTCGCCTGCCAAAAGTGAGACACCCTCATATTGCAGGTTATAGGGGCCAGCCTGAATGCTTTGTCCGGCACGTGCCGAGACGACAACCTGTTCTTCCCAGATGCTGCTGGCCGATCCACCGGCAATCAGAATTGCCAGGCCGATATGGGCCAAAGTCATGCTGACATAGCGTGGTCCAAGAAGTTGCAAGTTGCGATACTTGCTTTCGCCATGTTCCGGATGACGCCAAAGCCGCGCCCATAAATCACTGAGCGACGCGGTTAGCACCCAACCCGCAAGGCCAATGCCGATCAGCGGGGCCGGGGACATCTCGATAAAGCGGATGGAAACAAACAGGACGGTGATCAATGACAGGATGGCGGCCAGTTTCATGCGCCGTCCGATCATCCATATTTCATCCTGACGCCAGCGCAGCGCCGGCGCAAAAGCCATCAAGAACAGCAATGGCAGAACAATCGGGACCAGGACTTTGAGATAGAACGGTGAGCCCACCGTAATGGGGTCGCCGGTAATCCATTTCAGGACCAGCGGATAGATGGTGCCAATCAGCACGACAGCAGCAACCAATGCCAACATGACGCTGTTAAGGAACATCGCACTTTCGCGTGAAATCACCTCGAAATAACGACTGGTGGCCATCTGATCAACGGATCGCCAAAACAGGTAATAAGCGCCTGCAAATACCGCACAGAAGCTGACCAAAAGGCCGGTGCTGTCGCTGGGCAGAAGCTGGGTTTCCGGCAAGGGGACAAACAGTCCCGAACGGGTCAGGTAAACCCCGAACCAGCCAACGGCAAGGGCTGTGATGCCAAGAAAGGCTGTCCATCCGCGCAGGGTTTCGGTTTTTTCCAGTACCGCCCGGCAATGCAAAAGTGCGGTGGCCAGCAGCCACGGCAAAAGCAGGCTGTTTTCGGCCGTATCCCAGTACCACCAGCCGCCCCATGCCTGTTCGCTATAGGAGCGATAGGCATTGATCGCGATCGCGGTGCCAAGGCAGACCCAGGATCCAATCGTCCAGGATCGCATGGTTTCGGCCAGTTGCCGGTCGATCCTGCGATCAAGCAACCCGGCCAGTGTCAGCGCAAAAATACCAGCCAATCCCGCCAGACCAAGATAAAGAAACGGTTCACGCAGAACTTTTAGCAGGTCCTGACTTTGCGGATTCATGCCCCGACCATCAAGCGGCGCGACACTGCTGCGCAGGAACGGATCAGCATCAATCAGGGTCACAACACCCAGAACGGCGATCAAAAGCCCGAGTATCGAAAGCGCGTTACGGCCAAAGTGGTCATCACCGGTTTTCGCGCTTTTGCCCATTTGAAGCGCCAGAAGCAGATTGACCAGCGACAATGCCACAAGCCAAACCAGCATCGCCCCACCATCCGGTGTAAAGGCGGCACCGATCCGGTACAGCATCGGCGTGGATGAATGACTGACATCGGTTACGACAGGAAGGGTGAAATCGCTGACGATAAAGGCGTTTAGCAATGCCCCCTCGGCCAGAAGACCAAGCAAAAGGATCACCGCAGGCAGCAAGAACAGATTGGCGGGTTTCGCCGCCGTGCCTGTGGCGCCAACAGGATCGTCATCGGGAAGCTCTGGGCTGCCCTGTGGTGTGGCCGTACTGGTTTGGGGGCGAAGCATGCGCAGAGAGGAATGGATCCACAGCGGACTGAACAGGACGGCCTGTCCGATCCCGGTGACCACCATCAGAAGCAGGGCAAAATGTCCTAACTCTGCAAGCATGTGCGTCTAAGGCTTCCCCAGAAAGTTCCCTTGCAACCTATTGCCTGATCTGCTTGGGGCGGATCAAGAGGCAATGGTCGCGGTTGTGTTCTTGTTGCGTGCGATCGGGTTTTATGGCGGTAGAATGTGGCTTAATTGCGCATCTGTTCGGCGTTTTTGGCTTCGATTTCTTCCCAGTAGCCGCTTTTCTTAAGCGATTCGGCGACTTCGGGCGGCATGTAGTTCTCGTCGTGCTTTGCCAGAACTTCGGATGCGACAAACGTACCTTCGCTGCTCATATGGCCTTCGGCAACAACGCCCTGACCTTCACGGAACAGGTCGGGTAAAATCCCGCGATAGGACACCGGAACAGTCTCAGCCATGTCCGTGACAACAAAGGCAATCGTCTGGCCGTCATCAAGTTTGGTCACTGATCCTTCAACGACAAGCCCGCCGACACGCAATCGCTGATCCGGGTCAATCGGTGACTTTTCAGCGATTTCGGTCGGGCTGAAGAAGAATACGACCGAATCTTCGAAGGCGGTCAGCAAGAGTGCGGCTGCGCCGCCAACGGCGAGCAAAATGGCGGCAATGGCATACATGCGTTGGCGTTTGCGGATTTTCGCGCGGGAAAGTGACACGTTCGTTCTCCGGTCAGGATGCCGTTGGGGACTTTTTGGTGCGGCGCGGGCGTCGTGATTGCAAGACAGTTTCGAGTTGATCGCGTTCCGTCTCGCTGCTGCGCAGGCCGCGCAATGTCGAGATCAGCAAAGCAATCATGGCCAAAGCTGTCAGGCCATAGCTTGCCCAGATATAACTGCCATAACCGCCCATTGAGAAGAATTCACTCATTGCTTGGCCTCCGCATTGTGACCGGCATCATAGGATTGTTCCTTGGCAGTGGCCGGATTGCTGCGTTCGTCGAACATGCCCGAAAGATGCAAGGCACGAATGCGTCGCTCATTGAGTTCCAGACGGACACGCAGGATCAGAACAACGAAGTAGTAACAGGTAAAACCAAGGATCATCAGGGCAAGCGGCAATTGCATGCTTGGATCAACGGTGGGACCATCCATCCGCACGATGGATGCCGGTTGATGGAGCGTATTCCACCAATCGACTGAGAATTTGACAATCGGCACGTTGACCGCGCCGACCAGTGCCAACGCAGACCCAGCCTTTGATCCGCGTTCCGGGTCGTCAAAGGCGTTCACCAAAGCCATGTAGCCAAGATAGAGGAACAAAAGGATCAGCATTGATGTCAGGCGGGCATCCCACACCCACCATGTTCCCCACATCGGTTCACCCCATAGCGATCCGGTAACCAGACAAACGACGGTGAACATGGCGCCAATCGGTGCCGTGGCGCGCGCACAAATATCAGCCAACGGGTGCTTCCATATCAGGCTCATCGCGCCGCAGATCGCCATGCCGACATAGCAAAACAGGCCCATCCAGGCAGCCGGTACATGGATATACATGATCCGTACGGTATGGCTTTGCTGATAATCAACGGGTGATGCGATCAGGGAGAAATACAGCCCGACCGCAATCAGAATTGCGGTCAAAACCGACAGCCACGGCAGGATCGGGGCTGTGAATTTCAAAAACACACTTGGTTTGGCAAAGCGATGCATTTTTTCTTTTCCTTGGTGCGGAAATCCGCAAAGGGTCATCCCGTATCGTATCTTGTTCTATTCCATGGCCTGTCGAACGGCATGGGCGGTGGCAAAGGGCGCTGCTGCCAGTGTCAAAAGCAGGATCGCAGCCATGATCTGTAGTTGCGCGGTCGCTGAAATGCCCAGAAGGGCGGCCTCAACCGCACCGGCCCCAAAGATCAGAACCGGAATATAAAGTGGCAACACCAGAAGTGAAACCAGTACACCACCCCGGCGCGCCCCCAGTATGAGTGCTGCGCCAATTGCCCCGATCAGGCTGAGTGCCGGTGTTCCAAGCAGCATAGCAACCATAAGAATGATGAAGCCGTCTTGATTCATGTTAAGCATCACCGCCATCAGCGGTGCCGCAATGATCAGCGGAAGCCCGGTTGTCAGCCAATGTGCCAGCACTTTACCCAATATAAGAAGCTCCAGCGACACGGGCGAGAGGGTCAAAAGTTCAAGCGAACCGTCTTCGTAATCGGTCTGAAAAACGCGTTCGAGTGACAGCATGGCAGCAAGCAGCGCCGAGACCCAGATCACACCAGATGCAATGCGTGCCAGAATGTTGGCTTCCGGCCCGACACCGAACGGAAACAGGGTGGTCGTGACAATAAAGAACGCAACCACCATCACGGAATCGGCCCCTTGGCGCATGGCCAGACGCAGGTCACGTTGCAGGATCGCCCAAAAGCCGTTCATTGCGCGGCCTCCGGCGATGACTGGCTTGTTGCGTTGTCCGATTGATCGTCATCCATTTCGTCTTGTTCGGCCAGCCACTCGACCATCGGAACGGCAAAATCATCAAGATCCAGAATGGTCGGGTTTTTGACATCAAGATCGATATGGGTGGAATAGATCACGATCCCGCCATCCTTGCGGAAACTGGCAATCAATTGCGCCAATTCAGCGCAGCTTTCACGGTCCAGACCGACGGTTGGCTCATCAAGGAGCCACAGATCACTTTGCCCGATCAGAACGCGGGCAAGGGCACTGCGTCGCTTTTGCCCGCTTGAAAGGTATCGCCCGGTGACACTAGCCAGGTGATGGATATCAAGCGCATCCAATGCCCGGTCAATGGCGGCGTCAAGATCACGGACTCCGCGCAGCTGTCCCCAAAGGCGAAGATTGTCACGGACTGTCAGGACGGGTTTGATGGCATCCTGATGGCCCAGATACTGGGTGCGGCCATGATGCGCGATCCGGTCATCGGCAATGTTTTCACCGTTCCAGTACAGTGTGCCGGATCGCGGTGCCAGAAGACCCGCCATCAGGCGCAACAGGCTTGATTTGCCAGCGCCGTTTCGACCACGCAGCATGATGGCGTCACCGGAAGTGGCCGAAAAGGACAGGCCACCAAACACCAGTCTTTCGCCGCGCAGGCAGGTCAGATCAGAACCGCTAAAATCAGCCATATAACCCGTTAGATTGTCTGAAATTCATTCTGCAACACGTCATGATATAGCGCGTTACAGTGCATTATTCATGCAATAACCGACAATGGGCTTAAAGGCATTGTTTCAAATCAATCCAAATTCACCCTTGCACGGTGAAGTCAGTCATCGAAGCGGATCATCGCAGCGCCGCTGATCGGGCCGCCGCGGCCATTCTGGACCAGAATGGCAATGCCCCCGTCATAGGGTTCTGACATGGCAAACGGAATTTGGCGGGTGGTGCCATCCCACTGACCGAGACTGATCATTTCACGCACGACATTGGCATGCACCAGACGTTTGCCGGCGTTTTCGCCTGACAGAACATCGCGCGCATGTTCGCGGTCAAAGCCGATCAGCCAGATTTGGCCACCATTTCCTGCGGCCTGTTTGCCAACGCCGCGCAGGGAAACAGTTCCGCGTGCCGCCTGGCCGGTGTCGGATGTGGCCAGCTTGATATCGGCAACGTCACGCAATGGTGCAAGGTCGCTGCTGGCTGCCCGAATCTGCTGTTGGGCCGTTGCGCGGACGACGTGATCCCCATTGATGATGACCTGTGGCGTGTACACATAGCGTTCGCGCATGCGATCGGCGTATTCGCGCTGGCGCTGGCTATATCGGGCATCAGAAAATGGATCGGTCCATCCAAGATAGTTCCAGTAGTCGACATGATAGGACAGCAACAGCAGGTCGTCATGCTGCTGGGCAAGGTTGTAAAGAACCTTGTCGGCAGGCGGACAGGAGTTGCAGCCTTGTGACGTGTAAAGTTCCACCACGGCGCGCGGCAATACACTTTCAGCCGCAGTCGCAGGGCCAGCAACCATCATAATGGTCAGTGCAAGGGTACATAAAAGGGGGCGAGTGTTTTTCATGACATTGATGATGCCTGAAAACAGTCTTCACCGGCCAATCACAAGGCGTTGAAAGCCACGCGACCCTGTAAAGCGCGATGATTCCGTTGTGCTTTTTTTTAAGACGTGCGGGCGTTTTTTGCCTTGGCAAGTTCCGAAACCTGGCTGGCGGGCATCGGCTGGCCAAGCAGGTAGCCCTGTATAAGGTCACAACCGGCATTTCGCAGCACTTCAAGCTGTTTTTCGTTTTCAACGCCTTCGGCAACGCAGGTTTTGCCAAGGTTGCGCGCCATATTGATAATCGTGATCGGAAGCGTTGCGCCATCCGGGCCATCTTCGATATCCCGCACAAAACTGCGATCGAGTTTGATCACATCAAACGGCAATGTGCGCAGGTAACTTAGGCTGGAAAAACCGGTTCCGAAATCATCAAGGGCGATCCTTACGCCAAGATTGCGCAGGCGCTGCAGTTTGGTGCGCATATCGTCGATATTGCGCATGAACAGGCTTTCGGTGACCTCGATCTCCAGTCTTTCGGCGGCGACACCCTTTTCGACGAGGATTGCGCGAAGTTGATCGGCAAAATCCATCGAGCCATAGAATTGCTGAACCGATACATTCACCGCAAGGCCCAGATTGAACAGACCTTCCTGCCGCCAGGCGATCAGCTGGTCACAGGCGGTGCGGATGACCCACCGGCCCAGTTCGCCAATGACTCCCATTTCCTCGGCAACCGGCACAAAAGTCGAGGGCGGGATGGTTTTGCCTTCGGCCGTGGTCCAGCGCAACAAGGCTTCGACGCCGGTTATGTCACCTGTCTTTGCGTCAAACTGTGGCTGGTAGACAAGGTGGAGTTCCTGGTTGTCAATTGCGCGCCGCAAGGCGGTTTCAAGGGCAAGGTCTGCACCCTTTTGACTGTGCAGATTGACACTATAAAGCCCGACGCGATTTCTGCCCTGTTCCTTTGTCTTTTCCTTGGCCTGGGCCATCGCAAGTTCGGCACAGCGAATGATATTGCTGGTGTCGTTGGCATCTTCGGGGAAGGAGGCAATGCCGACGCTGGCAGAAAGATAGACATCTTCGCCCTTACGGGTCTGGTGTGCTTCATCCAGCCGGCTGAGCAATTTTTCGGCAATATTGACAGCTTCCTGTTCGGTTTTCACGTGTGGCAGAATGGCCGCGAATTCGTCGGCGCCAACACGGGCAACAACCGCATCATGCCCAAGCTCGCGGCTGATCCTGCGCGCGACTTCAACAAGAACGTCATCCCCGGTGCTGTGACCAAGGGCATTGTTCACACGCTGGAAGTTATCAATATCAAGCATGGCAATGCTTAATGGGCGCCCGACCCGGCGGGCGCGCCCGATATGAAGAGACAACAGTTCCGAAAACCGGCGGCGGTTTGGCATGCCGGTAAGTTCGTCGGTAAAGGCAATGCGCAGCACGTCTTCGCGGTTTTTTTTCCGACCGCTGATGTCGGTGAAAATCGATGCGTAATGCGTCACATTGCCATCGCCATCGCGCACGGCCATGATCGAAAGCCATTCGGCATAAATCTCGCCAGATTTCCGGCGGTTCCAGATTTCGCCTTCCCATTTCCCCGTGCGGGCAAGGTCCGCCCAGAGCTTGTCATAGAATTCCTTGCTTTGACGCCCGGACTTCAAAATGCTGGGTGTCTTGCCGATGACTTCTTCGGCTTGATAACCGGTCACGCGGGTGAAGGCCGGATTGACGGCCTCGATTTCCGACTGCGCGTTGCAAATCATCACGCAATCGGGTGAATTTTCGATCAGTTTGTTGGCAAGTGCCAGTGACTGGCGTGCCTTGGTCAGTTCACTGCCGCCGTCCTCGGCCAGATTGCTGAGATGAACCAGATAATCCTGTTCGATAAATTCCAGAAGGTCGGCAAATGACAAAACCCCGATGGTCTCGTCATGGTGGTTGTGAACGACAAGATGACGGAAATTGTCGCGCATCATCATGTTGCGCGCGTCATCAAGGTTCATGTCCTGACGGATAAACTTTACCGGGCGGGAGGCAATGTCACCGGCTGTCAGGTTTTCATGCTCAGTGGCCAGATGGCGCAGAATATCGCGTTCGGTGATGATGCCGGTTTTTAGTTCTGCTGGCAGATCTTCGGCAAAGCCCGAAATGATGGCGCTGTCGCATTTCTCGGAATGCATGCGTTGACGCAATTCCCAGACACGAATGTCCTTGTGCGCAAATACGGTGGATTGACGAACGGCATCAGCAACGTCATTGGCGATAAACGGCTTTTTGTCGCCGACATGACGGATCAGGTCTGTTTGGCTGATAATGCCGACCAAACAGCCGTCTGCGTCGATGGTGACAAGGTGGCGAACACCGCGATCACGCATGCGAACGATGGCCGATTGCGGCGTGGCATGAACCGAAATCGTATGAACCGGTGCTGACATCTGTGTCGCAACCGGTTCCGAAAGTGCCGCCGCAGTCGTGGCTGGCAACGAGAGCAAATCATGCTCGGTAACAATTCCCACAGGTTTGTTGGCGACGACAACAACAACCGAACTGCTGTTGGCACGTCGCATCTTGGCGATGGCCTCGCCAAGCGTCTCCTGCGGATCACAGCTTAAAACTGTTCCCGGTGAAAGTGTGCCGACCGTCAGCCCAAATGGACGTCCGTCTGAGGATGAAGGGCGTATCATACAGGTTTGCTCTGTTGGATTGTTCTTGTTCGCTATTATTCTTAAGGGTGACTCGTGCGCGCCTTTCCTAGCAGGTTCGGCGTTCTTAAGAATTGTTCTGGATCAACTTGGCAATTTTCAGTTGAGCATTGTTCAGTAAGAACCATCCCAAACAACAACACCCCACCGGAAAACCGGTGGGGTGTCAATATCTCTGCCAAAGATTTCAGGAAGAAATCAGGCAGCTTTCATCATGTTACGCAGAACGAACTGCAGGATGCCGCCATTCTGGTAGTAGAGAACTTCGTTCTCGGTATCGATACGGCAGGTGGCGATGCATTCTTCGGTGCTGCCATCCTTGCGCGTGATGCGAACCGTGACATCCTGCAGCGGGGTGATGCCATCACCAATGCCCAGAACATCAAAGGTTTCCGAGCCATCCAGCTTATAGGTCTCACGACCTTCGCCATCCTTGAACTGCAGCGGCAGAACGCCCATGCAGACCAGGTTGGTGCGGTGGATACGCTCGAAGCTTTCGGCGATAACAGCTTTGACGCCAAGCAGGTTGGTGCCTTTGGCTGCCCAGTCACGCGAAGAACCGGTGCCGTATTCCTTACCGGCCACGACGACCAGCGGGGTGCCTTCGGCCTGATAACGCATTGCAACGTCATAGACCCAGCCCTGTTCGCCCGACGGATAATGAACCGAAACACCACCTTCGGTGCCCGGTGCCATTTCGTTACGGATACGAATGTTGGCAAAGGTACCGCGCATCATGACTTCGTGGTTGCCACGACGTGCGCCATAGGAGTTGAAGTCACGAACCGCGACACCATTCGCCTTGAGGTATTCACCTGCCGGGCTTTCTTCCTTGATCGAACCGGCCGGGGAAATGTGGTCGGTGGTGACAGAGTCACCGAGGATCAGGAGCGGACGTGCGCCGTGAACTTCAGCGAAGTCACCCGGCTCTTTCGCCATGTTGACGAAGTAAGGCGGGTTCTGCACGTAGGTGGACTTGTTGTCCCACGCGAAGGTTTCGCCTTCGGTGACTTCGATTTCCTGCCACGGTTTCGGACCGGCAAAGATGTTGTCGTAACGATCTTTGTACATTGACGCCGAGATCGAGGACGCGATGGTGTCAGCGATCTCTTTGTTGGTCGGCCAGATGTCTTTCATGAAGACGTCATTGCCGTCCTTGTCCTTGCCGATCGGATCCTTGTCGAGGTCGATCTTCAGGTTACCGGCAAGCGCATAGGCAACAACCAGCGGCGGGGAGGCAAGGTAGTTTGCCTTGACCTGCGGGCTGATACGGCCTTCGAAGTTACGGTTACCCGACAGAACGGCGGTGACGAGCATGTCGTTACCATCGATCGCGTCGATGATCGGTGCCGCCAGCGGACCGGAGTTACCGATGCACGTGGTGCAACCGAAACCGGCAACGTTAAAGCCAAGCTGATCCAGGTAATCCTGAAGGCCTGCTTTTTCGAGATAGTCGGCAACAACCAGAGAACCCGGTGCAAGCGAGGTTTTCACCCACGGCTTGCTCTGAAGGCCGAGTTCGACAGCTTTTTTCGCCAGAAGACCTGCTGCGATCAAAACGCTCGGGTTCGAGGTGTTGGTGCAAGAGGTGATCGCGGCGATGACGACGTTACCGTCTTTCATTTCGAAGTTTTCGTTCGAAACCGGGACGGAACGATCGGCATCAACACCCGGTGCCATTTCGGCAAAGGTGTTGTTGAAGCTTGAAACGGCATCTTTGAGCAGAACACGGTCCTGCGGACGCTTCGGACCCGAAAGGGCCGGCTCGACGGTCGAAATGTCAAGCTCAAGCGTTGCGGTGTATTCGGCTTCATGTGCCGGGTCACGCCACATGCCCTGTTCTTTGGCATATGCCTCGACCAGAGCAATCTGGTCTTCGTCACGGCCGGTCGAACGCATGTAGTTCAGCGTTTCGTCATCGATCGGGAAGAAGCCACAGGTCGCACCATATTCCGGTGCCATGTTACCGATGGTCGCACGGTCCGGCAGGCTCATGTGGTCAAGCGCATCGCCATAGAATTCGACGAATTTGCCGACAACGCCTTTTTCACGCAGCATCTGAACGACGCGCAGAACAAGGTCAGTTGCGGTGATGCCTTCTTTCATGGAACCGGTCAGCTTGAAGCCAACGACTTCCGGGATCAGCATCGAGATCGGCTGACCAAGCATTGCTGCTTCGGCTTCCAGACCGCCAACACCCCAACCCAGAACGGCAAGGCCGTTCACCATGGTGGTGTGGGAGTCCGTACCAACCAGCGTGTCCGGATATGCAACGGTTTTGCCGTCTGCGTCTTCGCCGGTCCAGACGACCTTGGCAAGATGCTCGACATTGACCTGGTGGCAGATACCTGCGCCCGGCGGAACAATACGGAAATTGTTGAAGGCGTTCTGGCCCCAACGCAGGAATTCGTAGCGTTCGCCGTTACGTTCGAACTCGACTTCCATGTTTTTGTCGAGTGCGTCGTCGGTGCCAAAGAAGTCGATCATGACCGAGTGGTCAATGACGAGGTCAACCGGTGAAAGCGGGTTCACCTTCTGGGCGTCGCCACCCATGTTGACGACGGCATCGCGCATGGCAGCAAGGTCAACGACGGCGGGAACGCCGGTGAAGTCCTGCATCAGAACGCGGGCCGGACGATAGTTGATCTCGTGGCTGCTCTTGTGCTCTTTGAGCCAGTCAACAACAGCTTTGACATCGTCGGTTTTAACAGTGAAATCGTCTTCGTAACGCAGAAGGTTCTCAAGAACGACTTTCAGCGTGAACGGAAGTTTTGAAACGTCGCCGAATTTCTCGGAAGCAACTTTGAGGCTGTAATAGTCGACGGACTTGTCCCCGACTTTCAGCGTACGGCGCGTTTTCAGGTTGTCTTTGCCACAAATGGACATCAGACCCTCCTCAAGGTGGTTTAAAGGGCTTGTCGTGACAAGACACCCCGACCGTCGGAGCGCCGAGCGGTGGGCTATCTGTGTTGCGTGACGCGGGTCACGGCTACATATCTATGTGCAACGGGGTTACACCACAATTCCCTGTGAAAGTCCAGACCCCGAAAAGGGGTATTGGGGAAAACCCGTTGATCACAGTGTATTGGCAAAGTCCAACAAGCACTAAAGCAGCTGTAAACGATATGTGCCGTGGCATTTGACCTTTCAATAGGATGGTCGGCAACACGGAGTCTGTCCTTCATGACATGTTGATGATCGCCGATGGCGACAAGGCAAAGTGCGTCACCTCGGGTGCCGCCCATTTGCGTGCTGTTGCGACTCCGGCTGCGTTTGGGAATGCCAAGACTCGAATCAAGCAAGAAGTGATGATGTTGGGCCGGTCCGGATTGTGCGGTGCATGATTGCCAAAATTTTTTGCAACGCGGCGATTGAAAATGCCCCGAATTGGTCAGGCCGCCAGATAACGCTACGTAATCAAGGGTAGAATGACCGGTTTAATATACAGGCAAATAATTGTGCGCTGCAAATTTGTAGAAAAGTCCCAACCCGTTGAGAATCATTGCATTGACGCGATATGCTGAAATTGGTACTTAAATGCCTATTAAATGTGTCAGGCCCGGTTTCCGTAAGGTCAGGGTCATAAAATAAAACGACACATCATCAGGGAAACTGAACAGCGGTTTGCAAATTTTGACGCGAAAGAACCCGAAATGCGGTTCTGCGGTATTTGCGGCCCAAGTCAGGGAGGAATGCGACGGCATGACGTCACAGGGTCCTATTTTACAGATCAGCGACGTGTCGCTTGTTTTCGGCGGTGTGCGTGCGCTGAGTGATGTCAGCTTTTCCGTTCAACCGGGCGAGCTTTTTTCGATCATTGGCCCGAATGGCGCTGGCAAGACGTCCATGTTGAACTGCGTATCGGGGCGTTACACCCCGACGATGGGTTCGGTGTCCTTCAAGGGGCAGGATGTTACCGGGCTTAAACCCAATGATCGCGCCGAGCTGGGCATTGGTCGTACCTTCCAGAACCTTGCACTTTTCGGTCACATGAATGTGCTTGATAACATCATGGTTGGCCGTCACCACCTGCTAAAGAACAACTTCGTGAACGGGCCGCTTTACTGGCTTGGCGGGGCGCAGAAGGAAGAGCTGGAACACCGTCGCTTCTGCGAAGATGTTATCGATTTTCTTGAAATTTCCCACATCCGCAAGGCAACAGCCGGAACGCTTTCATATGGTCTGCGCAAGCGAGTTGAGCTTGCGCGCGCGGTTGCGTTGCGCCCCGATCTGATCCTGCTGGATGAGCCGATGGCGGGCATGAACCTCGAAGAAAAAGAGGACATGGCGCGCTTTATAATCGATCTCAATGAAGAGTGGGGCATGACCGTTGTCATGATCGAGCATGACATGGGTGTGGTCATGGATATCTCAAACCGGGTGATGGTCCTTGATTTCGGTCGCAAGATTGCCGAAGGCCTGCCAGATGAGGTGATGGCCAACAAGCATGTGAAGAAAGCCTATCTCGGCGAAGAAGACGACGAAACGGACGAAGACGAGCAGGTGGCCTGAGCATGAGCAGCAATATCCCGGAATATGCCGACATCAAGTCGCTTGATACCTTCCCGAAAGTACTGGCCTATAACGCGCGCAACTGGCCCAAAGAAGTCGCCATGCGCGAAAAGGAATTCGGTATCTGGCAGGAATTTACCTGGCAGGACTATAACGACCGCGTCAAATGGATGACGCTTGGCATGCGGGCCCTTGGCCTTGGGCAGGGTGATGTTGTCGGCATCATCGGCGAAAACCGCCCGGAATGGGTCTGGGCCGAAATTGCGGCCCACGCACTGCGCGGTATGTCGGTTGGCCTTTATCAGGACAGCCTGCACGAAGAGGTCGCCTATCTGATTACCTATTCAGGGGCGCGTATCCTGATCGCCGAAGACGAGGAACAGTGCGACAAGCTTCTTGAGCTTGGCGATGATATTCCGACCGTGGAGCACATTGTTTATTGTGACCCGCGCGGGATGCGCAAATATGACGATCCGCGTTTGATGGATGTCGAAAAGCTTTACGAGCTGGGCCGGAAATTCGAGGAACAGAACGCGGGTTCTTATGACCAGATGGTCGCCGACACCCGTGGTGATGAATGCGCCATCCTCTGCACTACGTCAGGGACGACATCCAAGCCGAAAATGGCGATGCTTAATTCCGGTGATTTCCTTGATCACTGTGCGGCCTACCTTCGCGCCGACCCGAAATATCCGGGTGACAACTATGTCTCTGTCCTGCCGTTGCCGTGGATTATGGAGCAGGTCTATGTCGTTGGTCAGTCGCTGATCAGTCGCCAGATCGTCAATTTCGTTGAAGAGCAGGAAACCATGATGGCCGACCTGCGCGAGATTGGCCCGAACTTTGTCCTTCTGGCGCCGCGCGTATGGGAAACCATTGCTGCAGACGTTCGCGCACGGATGATGGATTCCACACCGTTCAAGCAAAAGATGTTTGATTTCGGAATGGCGCTGGCACGTACCGCCATGGACAATGGTGGTCGTTCAAAAATGGCCGACATCGTCCTGATGAATGCGCTGAAAGACCGGCTTGGCTTTTCCAATCTGCGTTCGGCCGCAACCGGTGGCGCGGCGATTGGGCCGGAAACCTTCAAGTTCTTCCACGCGATGGGCGTGCCACTGCGTCAGCTTTATGGCCAGACCGAGCTTTGCGGGGCCTATACCATCCATCAGCCCGAAGACATCGACTTCGATACGGTTGGCGTTGCCTTTGATAATTCCGAGATCAAGGTGATCAACACGGATGAAAACGGGGTTGGTGAAATCGTGGCCCGCACGTCGGGCATGTTTACCGGATACTTCAAAAACCAGTCCGCCTATGACGAGGATGTCCGGGATGGCTGGATGCATACCGGTGATGCCGGATACTTCAAGGACGAGAACAAGCACCTTGTGGTGATTGACCGTATGAAGGACCTGGCGGAAACCTCGACCGGGGTGCGTTATTCGCCGCAGTTTATTGAAAACAAACTGAAATTCTCGCCCTTCATTGCCGAGGCCGTGATTCTTGGCAAGGACCTGCCGTTCCTGTCGACCATGATCTGTATCCGCTATTCGATCATGGCAAAATGGGCCGAGCAGCGCGGGATTGCCTTTACCAACTATACCAACCTGTCAGCCCAGCCGCAGGTCTATGACATGATCACCGAGGAAATTCGCGAAGTGAACAAGACACTTCCCGAAGCCCAGCGGATCAAGCGGTTCCTGCTTCTTTACAAGGAACTGGATGCCGATGACGGCGAGCTGACCCGCACGCGCAAAGTGCGTCGTGGGGTGGTTGCCGAAAAGTATGCCGACATCATTGATGCGGTTTATGCCGGGAATGACAAGGTTGATATCGACACCATGATCACCTTCCAGGACGGGTCAAAAACCCGCATCCAGACGAGTGTGAAGGTCGTCGATCTTGATAATGACAAGGCCGCACAGACGGCCCCGAAAGCCGCCGAATAAGGCAGCAGCATAACTGTGACCCGGGCCAAGGCCTGGGTCGCCATTACAGGGATGGCAACATGAATTTCGAACTTCTGTTCCAGCTTCTGCTGAACGGTTTGATTGTCGGGACACTCTATGGCGTTGTCGCCATGTGCTTTGTCCTGATCTACAAATCGACCCAGATCGTCAACTTTGCCCAGGGTGAGTTCCTGCTGATCGGGGCATGGGTGTGTTATGCATTCCTTGTCGAGATGCAAATGCCCTTCTGGCTGGGTTTCCTGTTTACCTTGCTGTTCATGATGGCGTTTGGCGTCGTCTTGCAGATGGTCGTGTTGCGACCGATGATTGGCGAGCCGATCATTTCGGTCATCATGGTGACCATCGGGCTTTCGATCTTCTTCCAGGCCGCAACCAAATGGATTTTCGGGGCGACCACAGCAACCTATCCGCAGGTGTTTGAAACCCGGTCGGTTAACCTGCTCGGCATGCAAATTGAGACGGCCTATATCATGAGCTTCGTGATCTCGTTGTTCATCATGGCCGGGTTCTATTGGTTCTTTAAATATTCCAAGCTTGGTCTTGCCATGCGCGCAACCGCCTTTGATCAGCAGGTTGCCCAAAGTCTTGGTATTTCCGTCAAAACCGTATTTGCGATGTCCTGGGCGATTTCCGCGCTTGTATCGGGCGTTGCCGGTATCGTGATCGGCATGGTCAACGGGGTTTCATCGGCGCTTTCGGTCATCGGGATCAAGGTGTTCCCGGCGGTGATCCTGGGCGGGCTTGATTCGATCGTTGGTGCGATTGTCGGTGGCGTGATTATCGGCCTTCTGGAAAACACCGCAGAGTTTGTCGATGGCCAGTATCTGCACTGGGGCAACCTGTTCTCGATCGCACCATTCTACGTGCTGATCATTATCCTGTGCATCAAGCCGTATGGCCTGTTTGGCACCAAAGACATCGAACGGATTTAGGGGACGAGGAAAAGTACTATGGCTGGATTTTCTATACGTCCTTGCGGTGACTTCCGAACGACCTATCGGCAGGATACCCGCATCTTTGATACGACCTATATCCGCAACGCCGCGATCCTTGGCATCTTTGCCGTTGCCATGATCCCGTTTGTTCTTGATGGCTATTACGTCAACCTGTTCATTCAGATCTCGTATTTCGCGATTGCCGCACTTGGTCTGAATATTCTGGTTGGTTTTACCGGACAGATTTCGCTCGGCCATGCCGCGTTCTTTGGCTTTGGTGCCTTTGCATCGGCCTGGATCAACAACACCACGGGCATTCCGGTTTTGCTGTCGATCCCGCTGGCGGGTTTGATGACGGCGGCGGTCGGTATGCTGTTTGGATTGCCAGCGGCACGGATCAAGGGGCTTTATCTGGCAATTGCGACATTGGCCGCGCAGTTCATTCTTGAAGATTTCTTTGCCCGTGCCGAATGGTTTACCGGTGGTTCCTATGGGGCGGCAGCCAATCCGATCAATGTGTTTGGCTATGAAATCTACGATGATTTCAGCTTCTTCTATGTCGCGCTGTTCTTCCTGGTGGTGATGTATCTGCTGGGCACCAACCTGATGCGGACCCGTGATGGTCGTGCCTTTGTCGCGGTGCGTGACCATTACCTTTCGGCTGAAATCATGGGCATCAACCTGACGAAATACCGTCTGATGAGCTTTGCGATTTCGTCTTTCTATGCCGGTGTCGGCGGGGCGATGTATGGCCATTATCTGGGCTTTGTCTCGGCGGAGGGCTTTACCATTCTGCTGTCGATCCAGTTCCTGGGCATGATCATCATCGGGGGGCTTGGGTCGGTCAAAGGAACCCTGATGGGCACGGTATTCATGGTTCTGTTGCCCGAAGTTATGGAAAGCGGTGTCAGCGCGCTTAGCGTATTTGAATGGGCCAGCTCGACGGCTGTGACCGACGGACTGGCTTACATCAAGGAGATGGCAATTGGTCTGGCCATCATCCTTTTCCTGATCTTTGAGCCGGATGGGCTTGCCCATCGCTGGCAACAGATCAGGGCGTACTGGAAGCTTTATCCCTTCTCGTACTGATCAAAACCCCGAACCCGGCCCGCTTATAAAAACCAAAAGGGCCGGGGATAAAACGGGGCGACCGGGAGGCTATCTTTGATGAAAACGTCCAAGGGAGACGTCGTTATGAAGAGACTAATTGCTGCAACCGCGATGGTTGCGACCGGCCTGTCATTCTCGGCAGCACAAGCAGATGACGATATGGTCTTTGTCGGCCATTTGATGGATATCACCGGCCCGACCGGCTTCATCGGCAAATTCTATGCAGATGGTGTGCGCGATGCGCTGTCATACATCAACACCCATGGCGGTATCGATGGCACGGTGATGGATTCAGAGTCCGTTGACTATGCCTATAAGGTTCCGCAGGCGATTGCCAACTACAAGAAATGGCGTTCGCGCAATGAAATGGTTGCGATGCAGGGTTGGGGCACGGGTGATACCGAAGCCCTTATCAGCTTCGTTGCCAAGGACAAGGTCCCGGTCTATTCCGCGTCCTATTCCGGTCATCTGACCGATCCGACCGGCAAAAACCCGAAAACCGCAAAACCGGCACCGTATAACTTCTTCTATGGTGCATCCTATTCCGATGCATGTCGTGCACTGGTTCAGTGGGCGGCAGAAGACTGGAAGTCCACGGGCGGTTCCGGCAAACCGATCTTCTCGCATATCGGGGATAACCATCCGTATCCGAACGCACCAAAGGAAGCCTGTGCGGAATATGCAACCGAGCTTGGCTTTGAGGTAACCGCGCCGGTCGTGGTTTCGATGAAGCCGGGTGATTTCAAGGCACAGTGCCTGACCCTTAAGGAAGCCGGGACCAACTATGGTTACCTTGGCAACCTTGGTCCGTCGGTTGTGTCGCTGGTGAAATCCTGTGACACGGTTGGTGCCACGCCGAAATGGCTCGCCAACATTTGGGCGGGTGACTACGAGACGCTTAAAACCATCGGCGATGTTGAAAACTATGTCTTCCCGGCGATGACCAGCTTCTGGACGGACGAAGGCGTTCCGGGCATGGAACTGGTGCGTGAAATCTCCAAGATGTCAGACAGTTCTGGCGAAGAGTTCCGCACCCATCACTATATCCGTGGCATTTGCTCTGCCTATTACATGAAAGAAGCGATGGAATGGGCAAAAGCCAATGGCGGGATCACCGGTGAAAACATCAAGGCAGGCATGTATGCCCGCCAGAACTGGGTACCTGCCGGTCTGGAAGGCGTGTGCATGGAAGCAACCTGGACCGCCGAAGACCATCGCGGCATCAATACCGTCAATATCTATAACGGTAGTGCCAAGGGCGGTGAAGCAACGGTCGAAAAAGTAACGACTGTAACGCTGCCGCGTCGTGACGACTGGCTTGGTTACTAAGACCATCCAGTAAGACGAATGTCTCCCAGACTGTTCGGGGGCAGGGCAAAAGACGCGAAATGCCTTGCCCCCGGCAGCTGGAGATCACAAGACGAACATTCGAAAGGGACACCATGGCTGAGCCCGCCCGCAAAATTGAAACCGCCGAGCCGATGTTGTCGGTCAATAACATCGAAGTTGTTTATGACGAGGTGATCCTTGTCCTGCGCGGGGTATCGCTGGAAGTGCCGCAAGGCAAAATCGTGACCCTTCTTGGCCCGAACGGTGCTGGTAAATCCACAACGCTCAAGGCGATATCGGGTTTGCTGAAAACCGAAGACGGTGAAGTCACCCGTGGTGACATCAGTTTCATGGGCAACCAGATTGCCAACGGAAATCCCGAGGATATCGTGCGCTCTGGCCTGTTCCAGGTCATGGAAGGTCGCCGTATCATCGAGGACATGACCTGTATCGAAAACCTGCGTCTTGGCGCCTATACGCGCAAGGACAACAAGGTCAAAGAAGATATCGAGATGGTCTTTGAATACTTCCCGCGTCTTAAGGAGCGAACAGGCCTTGCCGGTTACCTTTCTGGCGGGGAGCAGCAGATGCTGGCCATCGGGCGTGCATTGATGGCGCGACCCAAAATGATCCTGCTTGATGAACCGTCGATGGGGCTTTCGCCGCTTCTGGTCAAGGAAGTGTTCGGGATCATCGAAAAGATCAATCGTGAACAGGGCATCACCATGCTCATCGTTGAACAGAACGCCAACTTTGCGCTCAAGGTTGCCGACTATGGCTACATCATGGAAAGCGGTAAGGTTGTTCTGGATGGTACCCGTGACGAGCTTCTTAATAACGAGGACGTCAAGGAGTTCTATCTGGGCGGCGGTTCTGAAGAACGCAAAAGCTTCAAGAACATCAAGTCCTATAAGCGCCGCAAACGTTGGCTCTAGGATGAATGCGCCAACCACACCCATGTCCGTGGTTGGCGGCCTTTGAATGAAAGACGGGTATGATGCTAAAGACTTATTTTGACGAACGCGAAACGCGAACCCCGGCAACTCGCGAAGCCGGGCTGATGGCCGCACTGCCGCGTATCTTGCATCATGCCAAGTCACAATCTCTGGCTTATGGTCGGCTGTTGGCCGATGTCGAGCCGCAAACAGTCACCACCCGCAAGGCGCTGGCGAAACTGCCGCTTACGCGCAAGTCGGATCTGATTGACGCGCAGGCCAAGGAGCCGCCGCTTGCAGGCCTGAACGCGACGCCGGTCCCGGCGATGGCGCGCCTGTTCCAAAGCCCCGGACCGATTTACGATCCGCAAGGAAAAGGCGATGACTGGTGGCGGATGGGCCGTGCGTTCTTTGCGGCTGGCTTCCGCCCCGGCGATATTGTTCATAACTGCCTGTCCTATCACCTGACACCGGGTGGGTTCATTTTTGACAGTGGTGCCCGTGCCTGTGGGTGTGTTGTCGTTCCGGCCGGAGTTGGGCAAAGCGAAGCGCAGGTCAAGGCAATCAGCGATCTTAAACCAACCGGATATAGCGGTACGCCATCCTTCCTGAAAATCCTGATCGAAAAGGCCGAGGAACTTGGTGCGGATATTTCATCCATCAAGCGCGCACTGGTATCGGGCGAAGCCCTGCCTGAAAGTCTGCGGTCGTGGTTTGCCGAACGCGATATCGCCATGCTGCAATGTTACGCCAGTGCCGATCTTGGCCTGATTGCGTATGAAAGCGATGCCAAGGACGGCATGATTGTTGCCGAAGACATCATTCTTGAAATCGTCCGTCCGGGCACCGGTGAGCCGGTGGCAGAGGGCGAGGTTGGCGAAGTCGTCGTTACCACGCTTAACATGGACTATCCGCTGATCCGGTTCGCTACCGGCGACTTGTCGGCAATTGCCGAAGGCGAAAGTGCCTGTGGTCGCACAAACCATCGTATCAAGGGCTGGATGGGGCGTGCCGATCAAACCACCAAGATCAAGGGCATGTTTGTTCATCCGCAACAGATCGGCGAAATCGTCAAACGTCATGGCGATATTGCCAAGGCGCGCCTGGTCGTTAGCCGGGAAAACGATAACGACATCATGACCCTGACCTGCGAGGGTATTAATGACGGCCAGATTGAAGCGATTGCCGACACGCTTGCCAGTGTTTGCAAACTGCGTGGGACGGTTTTGGCCACAGAGGTCGGCAGTTTGCCCAATGACGGCAAGGTGATTGATGATCAGCGTGATCTGACCTGATTAAGTTCACTGACTTAGTATTTCATTCCCGCTCGGGAAACCTGTGCCGCTCGGCTTTGCCGGCGGCACTTTTTTTCTTCTAGAGCAAGCTGGCTGCTTTAAGCACCAGACCACCTGCAAGCAGCGTGAGTGCCGTTCCGACGATCACGTTTTTCAGGGAAAGCACAGACCCGTCGCCATGGTCGTGATCATGATCGTGACCGTGGTCGTGGCCACCATGATCATGCTCGTGGTCGTGCTGTGCTGCTTTCTGACCTTCGCGACGAAGCCACAGCAGGATGCCAATCAGCCCAAAGGCCGCGATGTTGAGGAACAGTGTATAATTGACGCCAAAGGCACTGACCTCGGCGATGTCACGGCTGCTTTCAGGCAGGGCACCAATTGCGACAAAGGCATAGTGCAGGATAAGAGCCGTCGCGACGATACTGGCATACATGACCCCCGCGATATAAAGCGCGGTTTTCCAGCCATAATACCGGGCATTAACCTTGACCAGTGGCGGGACCATCAGGTCCGAATAGATAAAGCCCATAATCCCGGCAAAGCTGACACCCCCGGCGCTCAGAACAGTGGCCAACGGAATGTTACCCATTGAGCCGATAAAGGTCGCGGCGGCGACAAATGGCGCGACAAGAGCGTTTTCGAGAACGGTCACGAACGGCAGGTCTGCGGCTTTACCGGTGCCGTCCCCGGCAAGGAACAGGGTCTGCCAGAATTCGGCAGGCACAAAGACCGCAATAAAGCCGGCAATCGTGAAACCAATCAGGATTTCACGCCAGACCATCTGCCATTCCATGACAAAGCGGTTGCCGACCTGCTGCCAGCCTTCACGCGACTTGATGCGTTTCTTCCAGTCGAAGTCGTCTTCTTCGCTGCCGGTTTCTTCATCGGCATGCTGCTTTGCGGCTTCAATCATCTCCTTGGGATATGTCACGCGAATCAGAACGGCGGAAATCGCGATCATCAGGATACCACCGATGATTTCGGCGGCCAGAAACTGCCAGCCAAGAAACAGGAAGATCAAAACGCCAAGTTCAATCACCAGGTTGGTCGATGCGAACATGAAGGCGACTGTGGCAATGAAATGCGCGCCTTTCTGAAACAGGGATCGTGCTGCCGAAAGGGCCGCAAACGAGCAGGAACTGGATATGGCACCAAACAGACCGGCAAGCGAAACACTACCGACCCCGGCGTCGCCCATATGCGCAGTCAGGCGGTTTTTGGGGACGAAAACCTGAATCGCGGCACTGATGGCGTAGCCAAGCACAAATGCCCACAGCGCGTTCCAGAAGAAACCAAGTGCGGTGGTGACGCCGTTTGAATATTGATCAAGCAAATCCATTGTGGCCTTCCTGCGATTTCAGGTGTCGGAGTATTGAAGGAACGGCTGGAAAGATGAAGTGTTCCAAGATAGGCATTCGCCAACATCTGTGTATGATGGCCGAAATACCAAAAAAGCCGCGGGGGAAGCACGTTGCGTACGGGCAAGAGTTTTGCCGTTTCCATGATTACAATCTGCCAGTTGATGGCGCTTGCGTTGTGGTTTTCCGCAACAGCGGTGCTGCCACAATTGCGCAGCGAATTTGGCATCGGTGCGTTGCAGTCATCGCTGTTTACCAGCGCGGTCTTGCTGGGCTTTGTTCTGGGAACCGTGATCAGTGCGATCCTTGGTCTGGCTGATCGCATCGAACCCCGGCGTTTCTGGGCGGCATCGGCGATTATTGCCGCGACCGCCAATCTTATGATCCTTGTTGTCCCGATTGACGGGGCCGTGGTGATTGTGCTGCGCCTGATCACCGGGGTCTGCATGGCGGGGATTTATCCGATCGGCATG
The DNA here is from genome assembly GCF_001613795.1 of Thalassospira sp. MCCC 1A01148. GTDB lineage: Bacteria > Pseudomonadota > Alphaproteobacteria > Rhodospirillales > Thalassospiraceae > Thalassospira. The sequence goes on along the minus strand of NZ_LPVZ01000020.1, from coordinate 690,198 downwards.
AAGATGGTGGCAACCTGGTCACGCGGCGATACCGGGTTTCTGGTGGGGCTTCTGGTCGGGGCACTGACCATGGGGTCTGCCATGCCGCACCTGTTTGCGGTCGCCGTGCCGCTTGACTGGCGGTACGTGATCATTACCGCCAGTATCACGGCTTATATCGCGGCAATTGCCGTCTTGTTTGTACATCTTGGCGGCACACCAGGACGGTCGCCCCGCTTTGATCCAAGAATGGTTGGCAAGATCTGGTCAAACAAGGCGCTGCGTCATGCCTGCTATGGCTATTTCGGCCACATGTGGGAACTTTATGCCATGTGGGGCTGGATCGGCCTGTTCCTGTATGGGGCGTTTTCGGATCGTGTGATGGATAATCCCGGTGTCTGGTCCGCGCTTTCGACCTTTGCCATTGTTGGCATCGGTGCGTTCGGGTCCTTGGCCGGGGGCTATTATGCTGACCGGATTGGCAGAACGACAGTGACGATAGCCGCGATGATCGTGAGTGGCACCTGTGCGATGGTTGCCGGTGGGTTGTCCGATGCCCCGATCATCCTTCTTATTGTTGTCTGCATCGTTTGGGGGATCTCCGTGATTGCGGATTCCGCGCAGTTTTCGTCCTGTGTGATCGAACTGGCCGATCCCCATCAGGTCGGCACGGCATTAACCCTGCAAAATGCCATCGGTTTCCTGATCGCGCTTGTTTCGATCCATCTTGTGCCGGTGGTCGCGGATCATGCTGGTTGGTGGGGGGCGTTTGCCATGCTGGCCGGAGGTCCCGTTTTGGGGACCATTGCCATGGTTCGTTTGCGCATGATGCCAGAGGCAATACAGCTTGCGGGTGGTAAAAAGTGACTTTTTGACCGCGCCCGGTTGTAATTTTTGGTGATCGTCTTCACTTGACAGCAGCAAGGTAAAAAGCTGCTCTGTTTGGGTTTTCTTGACCAATATCAGTACTAATATTAACTTCTGGCGGAATTTTCTTGCTGTCTCGCGTTGGGGGCGATGCGGCGAATATCCAAAAATAAGGGTCCTTCATGAGTCTCACCCTCATTGTTTTGCTTCCCTTCATTGGGGCGGTCTTACCCGCCATAATGATCAGGGCCGGGCGCAATGCATGTGCCACAGCGACCGGTTCTGTCACGCTGCTTGCCCTGATCTTGCTAATGGCAAAGGCCCCAGCGGTCATCGCCGGCGAGGTATTTCAGGTCAGTTATAGTTGGCTGCCGGAACTGGGTCTGAATGTGACCTTCTTCCTGGATGGGCTTGGGTTGCTGTTCGCGACCCTCATCCTGGGCATTGGCTTGCTGATTATCATTTATGCGCGGTTCTATCTTTCCAAGGACGACCCGATGGGCAGGTTCTATGTGTTCCTGCTTCTGTTCCAGGGGGCCATGGTCGGTATCGTTCTTTCTGATAACATACTGCTGCTGCTGATTTTCTGGGAACTGACATCGCTGTCTTCGTTCCTGTTGATCGGGTATTGGAAGCATCTTCCGGCCGGTCGACAGGGGGCGCGTATGGCGCTTGCCGTGACCGGGGCCGGTGGTTTGGCGATGATTGCCGGGATGCTGATCCTTGGCGACATTGTCGGGTCCTATGACCTGACTGTCATCTTGCAGAATGCCGATCTCATCCAGGCATCGCCGATGTATCTGCCGGCCTTGATCCTGATTTTGTTGGGCTGCTTTACCAAATCCGCACAGTTCCCGTTCCACTTCTGGCTGCCGCACGCGATGGCGGCACCAACGCCGGTTTCGGCCTATCTGCACTCGGCCACGATGGTGAAGGCGGGCATCTTCCTGATGGCGCGTATGTGGCCGGTTCTGTCTGGCACGCCGGAATGGTTCTATATCGTTGCAACGGCTGGTCTGGTGACCATGGTGCTGGGCGCATGGATTGCCATCTTCAAGCATGACCTTAAAGGGCTTCTGGCGTTTTCGACGGTCAGCCACCTTGGTCTTGTGACCATGCTGCTTGGTTTCGGAACGCCGATGGCTGCTGTGGCCGGCGTGTTCCATATCATCAACCACGCGACCTTCAAGGCCGCCCTGTTTATGACGGCCGGTATTATTGATCATGAAACCGGAACCCGTGACATTCGGCGCTTTGGCGGTTTGCTTAACCTGATGCCGATTGCCGGGACCATCGGGATTATCACTGCGGCTTCGATGGCCGGTGTCATTCCGTTCAATGGTTTTATTTCCAAGGAAATGATGCTCGAAGAAGCATGGCACACCATGTGGCTGGATCAGAACTGGGTGGTGCCGCTGTTGGCGACGGTGGGTGCCCTGTTCTCGGTGGCGTATTCCTTCCGGTTTATCTTCCATGTCTGGCTTGGTAAGCCGCGCGATGAAAACCTGCCGCACCATCCGCATGATCCGCCTTTTGGCATGTGGGCACCGCCCGCACTGTTGACGGTTCTGGTTGTGCTGATCGGTCTGTTCCCCTCCGTCATTGCCGGTCCGCTGGTTGCGGCGACCGCTGGTGCTGTTATCGGGGGCGAATTGCCGGAGTATTATCTGTCCCTTTGGCATGGCCTGACACCGGCCCTTGGCATGAGCGTGATTGCCCTTATCGGTGGTTCGCTGTTGCTGATGCGCCATGGGGGGCTGATGTCAGTGACTGCGAACCTGTCGCGTCCGGATGCGAAGGCAATGTTTGATTGCGGGATTGCCAAGGCTGTCGCACTGAGCCGACTGGTTTCAGACAACCTGCATAACGGATCGCTGCAGCGTTACCTTGCGATCATGGTGATCGGCTCGATTGGTATTGGTCTTTCGGGCTTCTATGCCCAGCCGGACTTCCAGTCGGGCTCGCGCGAGCTTCTTGAAGTTTCACCGCCTGCAGCCATTGGCTGGCTGTTGTTGGTCGTGACGTGCGTGGCCGCCGTCTTCATGCATCACAACCGTTTGCTGACCTTGCTTCTGGTTGGTGTGGTTGGCCTGATCGTGTCGCTTGGCTTCATCTATCTTTCCGCACCTGACCTTGCCCTGACGCAGATCTCGGTTGAGGTGGTGACGGTCATTTTGATGTTGCTGGCACTTAATATCCTGCCCAAGGAAACACCAAAGGAAAGCACGCCCGGACGCAAAATGCGCGATGGCATTGTTTCCATCGCCGCGGGTCTTGGTGTCGGCGGGGCGATCTGGGCGATCATGACACGTGACCTGACAAACTCGATCTCGTCCTATCATCTGGCGAATTCCAAGGTCGAAGGTGGCGGGACCAACGTTGTTAACGTGATCCTCGTTGACTTCCGTGGCTTTGATACCTTTGGCGAAATCATCGTTCTGGGGATCGCCGCACTTTCGATCTTTGCTCTGATTGAAACCGTGACCCAGGGCGAGGCGGCAAAACGTCTTGCCAACTGGGTGGTGGATCATCGCCGTTCGGCCGATCGTCATCCGATGATGATGGTGGTTGCCACGCGTGTGATGCTTCCGCTGTCATTGATGGTGGGGGTTTATATCTTCCTGCGCGGCCATAACGAACCGGGCGGTGGCTTTATCGCCGGTCTGGTCGTTTCGGTTGCACTGGTTATGCAATATATGGCGTCCGGCTTTGGCTGGACCCAGAACCGCATGAAGGTCAATTACCATGGCATGATCGGCCTTGGTGTGATTGCGGCGGCGATTACCGGTGTGTCGGCGTGGGTGGCTGGTTTGCCATTCCTGACCAGCGGGTTTGTTCATGTCCACCTGCCCATCGTTGGCGAGTTCGAGCTGGCATCAGCCATGGGCTTTGACCTTGGCGTGTTCCTGACCGTGGTCGGGGCCGTGATGCTTGCCCTTGCCAAACTCTCGCAGGTCGAACGTATGGCCGAACATGTCGATATAAATGCCGAACCGATGGATCATGATCCGTCGGCAACGGCGGCACCGGCAGCATCACCGGAAAAGGAGGCCTGATATGGAATTTCTTGTAGCAAGCAGTATTGGGCTTCTGACCATGTGCGGCACCTATTTGCTGCTGCGTGGTCGAACCTTCCCGGTTGTTGTCGGCTTGGCCATGCTGTCTTATGCGGTGAACGTTTTCCTGTTCGCCATGGGGCGCCTGACCATCAATATGCCGCCGATCCTGCGCGATGGTGTTACCGAATACACTGATCCGTTGCCACAGGCGCTTGTCCTGACGGCGATTGTGATTTCATTTGGTATGACGGCACTTATCGTTGTGTTGTCGATCCGGACTTTCCTTGAGATCGGCAATGACCATGTTGACGGTCGCCCGGCTGGCGCGCCATCCGAAGCAGGAGATAAAAACTGATGGGTGACTGGATTGTTGTTCCCATAGTGCTGCCCGCCGTGATGGCCGCCCTGATTGTTTTGGCGGTGCGTCACGACATCATTTTGCAGCGCGTGTTTTCGATTACCGCAACCGTTGCCCTTGTGGCGGTGACGCTGTCGCTTCTGATCTTTGCCAGCGGCAATGGTCCGGAAATGTACGCGTTGTCGGACTGGCCGGCACCGTTTGGCATTGTTCTGGTACTTGATCGTCTGTCAGCGATGATGGTGTTTCTGACATCGCTTTTGGGTCTTGGTGTTGTTCTGTTTGCCTCAAGCGAGTGGGACAAGCGGGGCAAGCATTTCCATGCCCTGTTCCAGTTCCAGCTGATGGGGGTCAATGGTGCATTCCTGACCGGTGACATCTTTAACCTGTTTGTCTTCTTCGAAGTTCTGCTGATCGCATCCTATGGCCTGATGCTGCATGGTGCGGGGGCTGATCGCCTGAAGGCGGGCATGCAATATGTCGTCATCAACCTGACCGGCTCGTCGCTGTTCCTGGTTGGGGTTGGCATGATCTATTCGGTTACCGGTACCCTGAACATGGCCGATCTTGCCATTCAGGTCCCCAACGTCGCATCCGGTGATGCGGCCTTGTTGCGTGCCGGGGCCCTCATCCTGCTTCTGGTGTTCTGCGTTAAGGCCGCACTGGTTCCGGTTCATTTCTGGTTGCCGGGCACCTATGCCAATGCGCCCGCCCCTGTGGCGGCCCTGTTTGCCATCATGACCAAGGTCGGTGCCTATTCGGTTCTGCGTGTCTATTCGCTGGCCTTTGGTGACACGGCCGGGGATATGGCATGGTTGGCAGCGCCCTATATCCTGCCTGCAGCACTGGTTACACTGGTGCTGGGCATGACCGGGGTTCTGGCCGCCAAGCGCCTTAACAGCCTGATTGCCTTTTCGGTGATCGGATCGATGGGGACCTTGTTGATTGCCGTCGGGCTGTTCACGCCCGAAGCCATTTCGGCAGGTCTTTATTATCTTCTGCACTCGACCTTCTCGGCCGCGGCGCTGTTCCTGATTGCTGATCTTGTGGTGTCACGCCGCGGGCAGTTTGGGGACAGCCTGCATACCGCGCCGCGTTTCCATCAGTCCGGTTTCCTTGCCGTTCTGTTCTTTGTCGGGGCGATTGGCATGGCCGGGATGCCACCGCTTAGCGGCTTTATCGGCAAGTTGCAGATCCTTGATGCGGCACGCGACAGCGATGCCATGGTCTGGATCTGGGCAATCATTCTGGTGACGTCGCTTATGTGCATCGTCGGCTTTGGCCGGGCGGGCAGCGTGCTGTTCTGGAAAAGTGCCTCTGTCGATGGTGAGATCACGGTTGAAGGTGCGAAATGGCCGGTCCTGCCGATTATCGCAAGTTGCGGAATGCTTGGCGCTTTGGTCGCGCTGACGATCTTTGCCGGGCCGGTAACAGATTATCTGCAAGGCGTCTCGGTGCAGCTCTTTGACACGTCGCAATATATCGAAGCGGTGCTGGGCGAAAATGCCCTGTCACTGATCGGTCAATAAGGGGAGAGGATAGAAAAGATGATGAAACGTTATCTGCCCCATCCGCTTTTGACCCTCGCACTGCTGATTGTCTGGGTCTTTCTGGTTAATGAAATCTCGGCCGGTGCGGTGATCTTTGGCCTTATTCTGGCGATCATCATTCCGTTGATCACGGCCAATTTCTGGCCAGGTCGACCCAGCGTGCGCAATGCATATGCAATTTGCGAGTACGGGCTGGTTGTGTTGTGGGACATTCTCGTCGCGAACGTGATCGTGGCCGGATTGATCCTGTTTCGCAAAACCGAAAGTCTGGAATCAAAATCGGTTGTTGTGCCGCTTGATCTGACCTCGCCCGAGGCGATTACCACACTTGCCGGCACGATCACCATGACGCCGGGAACGGTGACCATTGATCTGAGTGCCGATGCCAAAAGCCTGCTTGTGCATTGCCTGCATGCGCCGGACCCGCAGGAAGTCGTCGATGAGATCAAACATCGCTACGAACGCCGTCTGAAGGAGATTTTCGAATGATCGAATATGCACTGAATTTCGGCTTTGTCTGTGTGGCGCTGGCACTTCTGATGAACCTGTACCGTCTGACTGCTGGTCCGACGACCGCAGACCGTGTTCTGGCCGTCGATACCATGGCGATCAATGCCATCGCGCTTTTGGTTCTGTACGGGATCGGCAAGGCAACTGCGATGTATTTCGAAGGGGCGTTGCTGTTTGCAATGTTCGGGTTTGTTTCAACCGTGGCCTATTGCAAGTTCGTCTTGCGTGGCGACATCATCGAATAAGGGAGCGTTGCAATGCCGTTCGTTATTGAACTTATCATCTCGCTTCTGATCGTCATCGGTGGTGCCTTCTTGCTGATCGGGTCATTCGGGATGATCAAGCTGCGCGATCTTCTGCCACGCCTGCATGCCCCGACCAAGGCCAGTACGGTGGGATTAGGAAGCCTGTTGATCGCTTCCATGCTGTTCTTCTGGGTCGAACGTGGTCACTTTACGATCCATGAATTGCTGATCACGCTATTCATCTTCCTGACAGCGCCGATCACCGCCAACCTGATTGCCAAGGCCTACATGCTGCTGAATGTTGATCCGAACAAGGATCTTCCGCCCAGCAAGCAGGATGAAGGTTGGGCCACCTTTGACCCCATCGGGCCAGAGGGCTATGACCCAAGCGAGGAATATCAGGAAAAGGAAACCTGAAAGGGTCAGGACCTCTGATGAAATAAAACGGCACCGGGAAACTGGTGCCGTTTTTTTGTTTCGCGGGTGGCTTGTTGCCTGCTTTGTGCGTGCTTGCTATGACCATATGACAAAAGAAACGCGACAGGGGCACCATGCCGGATTTTGCCATCGAAGATCAGTATCACGGTCGGATCGCCGGGATCGACGAGGTCGGTCGTGGGCCGTTGGCAGGCCCGGTAGTGGCGGCTGCCGTTATTCTGCCGCGCGACGCACGCCTGCCCGTGGAGCTGGTGTCAGAACTCAATGATTCCAAAAAGCTGTCTGTCAAAAAACGTGAACGGCTTTATGAAATCATCATGCGCTGCGCCGAGGTTGGCATTGGGGCTGCATCCGTGCGTGAGATTGATCAGATCAATATCCTTCAGGCGACCTATGTTGCCATGCGCCGTGCCGTGGATCGACTTGATGGGGTGCCTGATCAGGCGCTTGTGGATGGTAACCGGGATCCGGGTTTGCCCTGTGCGGTGGAGACGGTTGTGAAGGGGGACAGCAAATCTTTGTCGATTGCGGCCGCATCCATCGTTGCCAAGGTGGTTCGTGATCGCGCCATGGCGCGCCTGGCTGTGCGTTACCCGTTCTTTGGCTGGGAAGGCAATGCTGGCTATGGCGTGAAGAGACACATGGCCGGGTTGGGAGAAGTTGGCCCAACCGCCCACCACCGCAAAAGCTTTAAGCCAATTGCCGATTTGTTTGAGGCGATGATGGATGGTCGCTAGGACGACCAGACCTAAGCCATGGCCGTCTGGCTGAACGGCACAATGTGGGCGCGCACCAGATCAGTGCCGTCTTCTTCACGGGTGACGGCGGCAAAACCATTGGCATGGCGGATGGAAGCGCGTTCTTGCACACGGCATTCGGTGCGGAACTGGATATCAAGGCTTTCGGGGTGAAAGTCCGGTTGACTATCCGGCCCGGCAACACCCATGACCCACTGCATCAAACGCACATTGTTGACATGCCCGTAAAGGTCCAGATCAGAAGGTCGCGCCTTGATGTTATCGACTGTTGGTAACGGATCCTTGGTGAATGGCGGGCGCAAAGGTGGCGCGATCAGTTTGGGGCCCGGCGGGTTGGGCAGGCGTTCCTCGATCCAGTCCGGCCACTGGGCCGCGCGACGGGTGGTCAGGTCAAACATCACCCAGAAACTTTGCGCGACGCCGATAACCTCGCCCTTGCTGTTGGTCAGTCGGAAATCACGCGTCGCCACCCGGCGCGACACACCCGATGGCCAGGTTTCAACCAGAATTTCCTCGCCGTTGCCGGGATAGTTGCGGATATGAATAACCATCCGTGCGAGCACCCAGGCCATCCCGTGATCAACTGTGTCGTCATAGGCCAGTTTCAGAATGCGTGCGCCCCAGCCCGCGGCATCCTGCATATAGTCGGCGAGGGCCGACATCATGACCTTGCCATTGTCGCCAATCTCGGAATAGCGCACACGATAACTGCCCTTCCAGCCGCAATTGGCGGGGAGTTCCGCCGTTGAAATATGGTTCCAGTCAATGGTCATGGCGGGGCCTATGGTTGGGGCACACAGATCGGTGGCGGCTTGCGCGCGCGGAATTCTGCCAGTTCAGTATGAGGGCTTCTGGCGCATCTTTTTGGTGTCGCCGCGTTTCTTTTTGGAATCGACACGTTTGCGTTTGGCCGACAGGCTGGGGCGGGTTTTGACCCGGTATTTCTTGCGCTCGGCCGCCTTGCGCAGCAGGGCCAGAAACCGTTCGACGGCATCCTGTTTGTTGCGTTCCTGGGTCCGGTGGCGCTGGGCGTCAAAGATGATTTCGCCGTCATTGGTCAATTTGCTGCCGGCAAGTTCACGCAGGCGATTGCGCACCCGCTGCGGCAGCTCTGTCAGGTCATCAATGCGGACACGCATCTGAACGGCGCTGGAGACCTTGTTGACGTTTTGCCCGCCCGGGCCAGAGGCACGAACAAACTGAAAATTCAGATGCCGTTCATCCAGATAGAGGCCATTTTCAATTTCAAGCATGGCAAACCGAGAGGATTTTTGATGCGTTTCAAGGTGATAAATTAACTGAGTGCAATGGTCGGCTATTGATTGAATTTACGAATTTCTATGCCTACATTACGCAGACCCTAACCTGTCAGGGGTGGGGCCGACTGTAAACAGGAAATCAATGCTGCGCCTTTCGCATATCTATCTTGCCCTTGGATGGCTTTCTGTTGGACTGGGTGTGATTGGCATATTCTTGCCGCTCCTGCCAACCACGCCATTTATGCTGCTGGCCGCCGCATTGTTTGCCAAGGGATCGCCGCGTTTGCATGACTGGCTCTGCAACCATCCGCGCTTTGGTTTGTCGATCCGTCAATGGAACGAATATGGCGTGATCAATCGCCGTGCCAAAACCCTTGCCATGGTGGCATTTCTTGTGGTGATTACGGCATCATTGGTGTTGATCGAGAACCGCTGGGTGGCGTTTATTCAGCTTCTGGTCGCGATACCGGTTAGCTGTTTTATTCTGTCGCGCCCGTCTGAACCCCGCTTGGCCAAGGTGCAAAACACGACAGTCAATGGTCAATAAAGCCAACACAGAGCAAAGCTCCTAGCCTGCCTTCTTGCGCGACAGTTCTTCCTGACACGTTTCTTCAAGTTTATCGAGTTCATCAAGCGTGGCATCAATGTCTTCGCGCTGTTTGCGTAATGTTTCGCGCCGTTCGTTGACCTTGTCGACCAGCGTCGTCAACTGGGTGATCTCGCTGCGGTCGCCGTCATAAAGATCCAGCAGGTCACGAATTTCCTTAAGCGAAAACCCAAGCCGTTTGCCACGCATGATCAGCCGCAAGCGCACGCGGTCACGCTGACGATAGATTCTGGTCTGGCCTTGCCGTTCGGGCGAAATCAATTCCTGATCCTCGTAGAAGCGGATCGTACGAGTGGTGACTTCAAATTCACGGGCAAGGTCGGTGATGGTGTAGCTATCGGTCATTGTGGCTCAATCATCTTTACGCTTACGTAAACTGAAAGCTACATGCTTTCGGATGCGGCGACAATCGGCAATTCTTTGGGAAGCTCCACACAGAAGGTGCTGCCGTCCCCGGGCTTGCTGGTGACCTGAATGCTTCCGCCATGGCGATCGACGATCTTTTTGCAGATGGCAAGGCCAATGCCGGTTCCGGCGTAATCCCCGTATCCATGCAGGCGTTTGAAAATCTCAAAGATCGTTTCGTGATATTGCGGGTCAATGCCAATGCCGTTATCGGCAACAAAGATTCGGCAAGTGTCTGGCGTTTCAGAGGCAAAAATACGGACCTGACCGTTTTTTGGATCGCTGTATTTCAGGCCGTTCGAAACCAGATTCTGGAACAGCAACAACAATTGACTGGCATCACCCCTGACAGTCGGCAGGGATCCTTCGCGAATGATATTGCCTTCGGGGGCCGAACCAGCGCGCTTGAAATTGGTAACGATGGCATCAAAAAGACTGTCGAGCGGTACTTGGGTGAACGGTTTGCCATGGCGACCAACCCGTGAAAGGGTCAGAAGGTCGTCAATCATCCGCTGCATCCGTTGCGTACCATCGACGGCATAGTGAATGAATTCGTCGGCCGTTTCATCCAGTTGGCCTTCATAGCGGCGCGCAAGCAACTGGGTATAGCTTGAAACCATGCGCAAGGGTTCCTGCAAATCGTGCGAGGCGGCATACGCAAACTGTTCAAGTTCGGCATTTGACCGCTCAAGTTCCTGCATCGTGCGCTGAATTTCTTTTTCATGGCGTTTGCGTTGGGAAATATCGCGCAGGGTAATGATGTAGTGATAGCGCTGGTCGGCAGAGAAATGGCTAATAGCCACTTCAAGCGGGATATTGCGGCCACTGAGTGTGGATGCCAGAACTTCGATTACGCCGGTCCCAAGGTCGGTCAGAAGCCGGTTGGGCGGCGGCGGTGTAAGCGGCGTATGCTCGCTATCGGGCAGCAAGAAACGGATGATGTTGCGAAGCTCGGGATCGCCCGTTGGGCCGCAAAGTTCCTGCGCGCGCGCATTAAGCGGTTCAATGTTGCCATCGTCAGAGGCCACCAGAATGGCATCAACGGTATTTTGCAAAATAGCGCGTGTACGATCCTCGCTGCGCTTGGATTGCGTGACCAGATCAGCCAGTTCTGCCGCCTGCTGGCGGAGAAGCCGGTCACGTTGCACCGCAAGTGTGACATCTCGAATGATCAACGAACACAGCGTGCCGTTCCGCTTGGTTTCGATTGGATGAATGCGAATGGATTGTTCCATCCGCTCGAAACTGGCGGCAAATTGCGGCAAGGGCCGCAGCGGCAGAGCCCCCTGATTAAGGGATGGGGAAATCACCGCCGGCATGCCGAACTTCAGGCAATCCTCGATTGCTAAACTGACCCGGCCAAGTTTTGTGCCGGGAAAGACATCGTGCAATGATTTGCCCATCACATGATCTGCATCCATGCCAGACCGGCTTTGCATCCATTGATTCCAGTGACAAATCGTGCCGTCGGGGGCAAGCGCAATCAAACCGGTATCTGCCGTATCAAGGAGTGCCGCAAAAAGGTCGGCAGCATCACTGTCACGGTTGAGATCAAAGGATGGGGTTTGATCCGTGCTTGCGGATTTCGACTTGGTCATTCACCTCACCGGCTATTCAAAGGAGTTGGCCAGAAAACGCCGCACCAATTCACGCAGCATCTGGATGGATTTGAGATCCATGACGAACAGGACATAGCCATCAATATCATTTTGGCGCAGCATGAACTGTACATGCAAAATCATCAGAACCGGCTTGACGCCAGCCGTTGCTTCGGTCGCATCGTCTTCGAGCAAGGCGCGCGTTTCCCGCTTGCGGAATGTTGGCATGGAACAGTTGATCGGCTCGCCCAAAACATTCGAAATACTGCCAAGACAGGCATTGAGGATGATATTGCCGACCTCCATCAGGGCTTCTTGTTCAAGATCTGTCAGGGTATCAAGCGGGACGTCGACCTTCAAAAGGCTGCGCACAAGCTCCAGACTTCGCACTTCGGGAAAGACCAGCATGGCTTCCCCGGTAAAAGGCCCATGGAAGCGCTGGCTGACTGCGGAAACAATTTCGGTCGGGGCATTTGCCAGTTCGCTGTCAGAAAACCGCTCCACAAAGGAAATGGTGGGCACGGTCAGCTCAACAGGTTGTGCAACCATTTCCGAAAGCGATGATGCCGCACGGCCAACGCCAATATTGATCAGCTCGCTGATGGTGTCATGTTCAAGCTCGGTAAGTTCGATCATCTGGCTGCTTCCCGCGACGCAATGTAGTCGCGAATTTTCTCTTCGGTCGGGGGTTTGGGTATGAAATCAAGTCCAAGGTTCTCGGCCTTGTTCTGGATTTCCTGCTGAATATTGGCAGTCAGAAGTGCAATTACAGCATCCGGGAACTGTGCGCGCAGCTTTTCGCCAAGTTCGAGCCCGTTCATACCCGGCATGTTAAAATCAACCAGCATGTAGTCATAGGTCTTTGCACTGACCATTTCCAACGCCTTGTTTGCGTCCTCGGCCTCGTCAATTTCCCAACCTGCAAAGTTGCTGGAAATGAATGCCTTTACCAGAAGGCGAGCGAACTTGCTGTCATCAACGAGCAAAACGGATTTGGTGTTTGGCATTTTCTTCTCAATTATATGGTGCTGTGGTGCGGCTGATGTCAGCCTGACGACGCAGCGGGGCTAAAGTTCGGTTTGGATGTCGATGGATGGTCGTCGGATATAGTCGACAACATCGCCTGCTGGCAGGGGCGTTGCAATCAGGAAACCCTGAACTTCGTCACAATCGCACTCCCTTAAAAAATGCATCTGTTCATGTGTTTCGACACCTTCGGCAACGACCTTGAGGCCAAGATTATGGCCCATCGCGATGATGGTGCGTGTAATTGCCGCATCATCGGCATCAATGGTCACATCGCGAACAAAGGATCGGTCAATTTTGATCGTGTTGATCGGCAGACGCTTGAGATAGGCGAGCGACGAATAGCCAGTGCCAAAATCATCGACCGCAATTTTCAGGCCCAGATGTCGCAGTTCTTCAAGGATCGTCGCAGACTTTTTGATCTCCTGCATCATTGCTGTTTCGGTGACTTCAAGCACGATCCGCGCTGCGGGGGTGTTGGCCTCGGCAAGGATGCGCGAAATGGTTTCCGTAATGCGCCCTTCGATCAGCTGGCGTGGTGACAGATTGATGGCAATCGGGGTTGCTGGAACCGATTGTGCATCCCATTCGGCAATTTGTCGGCAGACCTCCCGGAAGACCCATTCACCGATCTTGCCAATCAGGCCGGTTTCCTCGGCGACGGGAATAAACTGCATGGGGGAAATATACCCCCGGCCGGGTTGCTTCCAGCGGATCAATGCTTCGAGGCCGCAAACCCGGTTGGTGCGAAGATCGACTTTTGGCTGGTAATGCAGTTCAAACTGATCCTTTACCAACGCTTCCCGCAGATCGTTTTCAATGACGAGGCGCGCCATCGCGCTTTCGTTCATCGTCTTGGTAAAGAAGTGATAGGTGCCACCGCCGCCCGACTTTGCGCTGTACATCGCGGTATCAGCATTGCGCATAAGTGCCGGGAAATCATCGCCATCAGACGGATAAAGGGCAATCCCGATTGAAGGGGTTACAAACAGGACCCGTCCATTGATGTCAAAGGAAGGCGCAAGCGCATCAAGTACCGCTTGCGACAGGATGGCGGCATCCTGGGTTTCCTTGAGCTCTGGAATAATGATCAGAAATTCGTCTCCCCCCAGGCGACCGACGATTTCCTGTCGCCCGATCACGCGTTGCAGCCTAAGGGCGACCGCCCTGAGCAACAAGTCACCGACATCATGCCCCAGGCTGTCATTGATCACTTTGAAACGATCAAGGTCGATGAACAGGATCGCTGTTGCGCCGCTGCGCTTGGCTGCGGAGTCTTTGTGCGTTTGCAAGGCGTCTGACAGGCTGCGTTCAAGCATGCTCCGATTGGGCAGGTTTGTCAGCGTGTCATGGTTCGCCATATAGATCAGTTGTTCTTCATAGCGTTTGCGCACAGTGATGTCGTTCAGCACTGCAGTCATCAGCGGGGTCGCGCTATCGGGGATTGGCCGCAACGCGATGGAAACATCAATTTCTTTCTGGTCCGCACGTATGATCGGCAGCGTGAAGCGTTTTTCCACCGTTCCGCTACCCTGAGCATGTGCGGCGAGTTCTTCGAGACTGTGTTCCAGAAGCGGTATGGCGTGGGGCATCAAAAATTCATGAAGCGTGCGGCCTTTGGCTGTTTCGTCACGCAACATGCCAAGGATTTCTTTGGTTGCTGCATTGTGTTCGACAATGCGACCGTTCGGCGTAATGGTCAGAATGCCGTCCGCCACATTTTGGACGATGGCGCTCAGGCGGTTCTCGCGGTCACGCACTTTCTTTTGCGCCTCAAGCAATCGGTCGAGGTTTGTCGATACGCGCTCCATCAGACTGCGCATGGTCTGCAAGATCATGCCAAGTTCGTTGCGGCTATGATGGGTCGGAATATCAATGGCAGCGGAGTCGGGCTTTTCCGGGTCGATTTTGCGCAGTTGGGCCGCAATGCCCAGAAGCGGTTTGGTTAAAGTCGTATAGAAAAACGCAACCAAAACCAGCCCCAGCAAAAGGTTGCGGAGTATGCCGGACAATAGAACGCGCGAAGCACGGTTCAGAAAGCCATCCGCGATCAGATCGGTATCAATTTTGACACGAAGATGCCCCACAAGGCCGCTGGGGGCGTCTGTCTGAAGCGCGATCTCGTATTCCTGATTCTCGCCAAACATAAGCTGGGTCAGGAAAGCACGGTTTGAGCTGCTTGGCTGTTCGACTTTGCGTGCCAGCACATTGTTGAAATTGTCACGCAGTTCTGCTTCGTAGACCGGATCATATTCGAATATGCCGGAAACGACCCGGGCCGCCAGCGTTTCGTCAAGCCCATAGGCGGCCTGTGTTGCAGACTCGCGCAGTGTTGCCAGAACCTGGTTCACGGTCCTGTCGATCAGGTGCTGTTCTTCGCGCAAGTCCCACATGATCTGGATGCCACTGAACAACAGGCCAATCAGCAAGGTGAGCCCGACCGCAATTCTTGCCTGTTTGACAGACAATCGGTCGCGCCATCTAAGCCGTTGTTGGTCCCGGGCTTTTTCTGGCAACCCAACCCCCGTTGATCTCGGTAATGTAACCCCTGCAAAGCAGATTATGGCTTTGTGGGGCCAAAAGCAATTCTCGGCGGGATTTAGGAACTGGAAAAGCCGGGAGAAATCTGTATGTTCTGCGCTGCACTGCAGCGTTGAGGGCGAACTCGAAGCAGGCGCCAAGCAGCCTGTCAGTGCGTCGTGAAGAAAATACTACGCAAAAAATTAGGGTTTTATTGGAGTTGCACACAACAGCTGTGCGTGATAACCCAATTCCCGAGAGAGAACATGGCTGAAAGCGGGTGCAGCCGCAATCTGGCCCCGCAACCTGTACGGAGTTACACCATGACCTATGTGGTGACGGAAAACTGCATCAAGTGTAAGTATCAGGACTGCGTCGAGGTTTGCCCCGTCGATTGCTTTTATGAAGGTGAAAACTTCCTCGTGATTCACCCTGATGAATGCATTGATTGCGGTGTTTGCGAACCGGAATGCCCCGCTGAGGCGATTATTCCCGATACCGAGCCGAATCTGGATAACTGGTTGGAAATCAACCGTAAGTTTGCAGAGGTATGGCCAAATATTACCCGCAAGGGCGATGCACCTGCTGACGCTGACGAATGGAACGGCAAATCTGGCAAGGCCGAAATGCTGTCCGAAGCGCCGGGAGAAGGCGACTGATTTTCGGGCTAACTCCCGAAATTCCAAGAGATTTTAGACCCACTGGTGCTTGCCAGTGGGTTTTGTGCATGGCTGCATTGAATACGGTTCCGGGAAAATATCTGTAAACTGATGACGTGTTGTGTTATTGTTCACAATTCGCGCTAAGGGCTCGACAGGCTCGTTCCGAATTGTCGGATTTCCGTATTTGAAATTCCTGTCTGAACCGCGACTTTGCCAAAAAAGCTTGGTCGTGTGCAGCTCTTTGTGTCGCTGGTTCTGTAATGTTGCAGTTGAATGACCAGGCCTGATTTGGCCGGAAGGATGCTTGATGTCGGATAAGTTGCCGTTTGCTGTTGGCGATTATGTTGTTTACCCCGCGCACGGTGTTGGCTGTGTCGATGGCCTGGAAACCCAGGAAATTGCGGGACAGGAACTACGCCTTTATGTAATTACCTTTGATTCCAGCCGCATGACCTTGCGCGTGCCGGTGAACAAGGTTGGCAACTCTGGTCTGCGCAAGCTGTCCTCGAAAAAGCAGATGGATTCTGCGCTCATTACCCTTAAGGGCCGTGCGCGCGTAAAACGCACCATGTGGTCGCGTCGCGCGCAGGAATATGAAGCAAAGATCAATTCCGGTGATCCGGTTTCGATTGCAGAAGTTGTTCGCGACCTGCACCGCAGCGCGACCCAGCCAGAACAGTCCTTCTCTGAACGTCAGATCTACGAAGCAGCCTTCGAGCGCCTCGTTGATGAACTTGCCGCGATTGAAAAAATCGACAAGGACAAGGCGTCTGGCAAGCTTGAAAAGCTTTTGCAAAAGGCAGCCTGATTGCGAAGGCACCATTAGACAACTATTTATAAAAACCGGCCCGCGATATACGCTTGGGCCGGTTTTATTTTTTGTTTTGGGCAGGTTACAGCGATGAGTACAGTCTTGGCGCCGATCAAACCGGCAGAGAGAATCTGGGTCGTCGGCGCAATAAATGGTGATCATGGCGCTTTGCGTGATGTTCATCAGAAGCTTGCGCAGCGCATTCAGCCGGGCGACAGGCTTGTCTATCTTGGGAACTATTGGGGTGATGGCTCGGCTGAAAATGTCATTGCCACCATCAACGAGCTTTTGCTGTTCCGTCGTTACTTCATTGCCAAGGACGGTGTTGATATCACCGACATCGCATTTCTGCGTGGCGCTGCCGAAGAAATGCTGTCCAAGCTGCAACAGATCCAGTTCGCGCCCAATCCCGGCGAAGTTTTTGAATGGATGCTGACCCGCGGAATTGCCGGTGTGGTTCGTGCCTATGGCTTTGAACCGGCCAATGTGCAACGAACGATGCATCAGGGGGCGCATGCGATTTCACAGTGGACCTCAGCATTCGGCGATGCTGTACGGCGCCATGGTGGTCACAATGCGCTTCTGTCTGATCTTAAACATGCGGCCTATTCCACCGATGGCAGATTAATCTTTGTTCATGCAGGGCTTGATGGCTCCCGGCCTTTGACCAGCCAGACCGATACATTCTGGTGGGGCGGATCAATGTTCGAAGCGATTACCGAGCGCTACTACGATTGCGCGCGCATTGTGCGTGGTGCATCACAGGGGCACGCTGGCCTGCAGGAACGCGAATTCACCTTGTCCCTGGATGGTGGGGCTGGTCGGGGTGGTCAATTGATTGCTGTTGCGCTTGATACCCAAGGTGTGATCATCGAACAGATCACAAGCAGCTAATCGATTATCCGAACTGACCCAAAAGCATGTTCCGGAACAGAAAAGGCAGCATGATAAATGCTGCCTTTTGTTGTTTGGGGTGGTTGGTCTTGCTGTGGGCCTAGTGGCGCACAACTTTGACCAGTGATCCAACGGCCGGCGGCTGGCCTGTGTCGAGACCATTGATGGTTGCAAACACCTCTGCAGGAGCCTTGTCGACTTCCATGGCGTCAATAAAGGTTTGCAGGTCATATTCCGGGTTTGCGGCGCGCACCTTGATACGAAGCGGCGTGTAGATCTGTTTCTCCCGCTCTGTTAGCGGGCGGAAGCTATAGGTCGTGCGACGCAGTGGCAGATTGTAGTTGTCGGCCTGATCAAGCGGGGTGACAAACAGGAACTGATAGGCAGAACTGCGATGACGGATGACAACCACCCGCAGGCGCGCCGGGCCGGACCGGAGTGATATGTCGGCACTTCCGGTAGCGGCTTCCTGACCTTCGATATCAAGCATCTCGATGTTGCGAATGTCGACCTGCTTTGAGAACCCATTCTCGAGATAATGATCAAGACGAATGTCTTTTGCGCCCGGTGCACCTTCGAAAATGATCTGTGCACCTTTACCGTCTTTGGCGATGACTGCGGTTGGCTGGTTGGTGATGTTGAAACCGTCTGGAACCTCAAACCTGAAATCCAGCGGTACATGGACAAATTCCTGTCCCCGGACATAGCCCTGATCCGGACCATCACCATAAAGAATGCCATCAATGGCGGTCATGTAACGCACGGTGCCGCGTTCCGGGTTGGCAACGGCGGTGACGTTGGCGCTTTGATGGGCCTGTTCGATGCGATCAAGCGTACGCGGGTGGGTCGCCATGAAATCGTACTGGTCGACATCATCGGGTGATCGCCCGGCAAGCTTGGCCTGAAGGCGCGAATGGGCGCGTAGCTTTTCAAGGAAGGTCGCCATCGCATCGGGATCATATCCCGCCCGGGTGATATATCGAATGCCAAGCATGTCCGCTTCGAATTCATGCTCGCGCGAGAAGGATTTAAGATAGGCGTTTGCCCCGGTCCCGATCAACTCGCCGGCACCGTTTCCGATAGCTACCGCCAGACCGCCAGCCAGAATTTGCGTCAGGAGTCCCCGGCTATAACGCTGGGCGGAATGACGGGCAACGACATGGCCGATTTCATGGGCCAGAACACCGGCCAGTTCTGCCTCGTTCGTGGCAAGGGCAGCAAGACCACGCGTGATATAGACATAACCACCGGGCAGGGCAAAGGCGTTGACAACCGGGGAATCCAGAACGGTGAAAGTGAATTTCTCGTTCGGAGTTTCCGAAACAGCAACAAGCTTTTCGCCGATCTCGGTTACATAAGATTGCAGGTCCTTTTCAGTGTATTGACCACCGAATTCCAGGACCATTTTCGGATGTTCCTGCGAGCCGATTTCTTTTTCCTGCTCGGGTGACATAAAGGCCGTAAAGCTGTCCTCGCCGGTCGCCCGGTTTGTCGAGCACCCGGCAACCGCAGTGCTCAGTGCAATCGCGGCAAGCACACCAGCAAGACGTTTGTGTGATCCGAAATTCAGCCAGCCCATTGATATCTTTCCTCGTGTCGTTTGGCCGCGTAAGCTACCATGCATCGTAATTGCGAAACCAACCGGGAATTGGTAGCGCGTGTTCTGTGATCGTTCAATCTTTTCAGTTTCCCCGATCAAACATCAAGAATGGGGAGATTTTCGGGCCAGTTTGGTGCCAGCACGGTGCCATGCTGCAATGCTTGTCTTTGTCTGTTTGACTTGCGCCACAAACCTTTCTGCAGCGGCAAGTGAATGGCGATGTGAAAATGGCAGCATCGAGGTCATGGAAGCAGCAGAAACCGAACGTGGCGAAATCCTGGACGGTCTGCATCTGAATATTGATGCCGTCGACGCCTTTACACCAAATGGTGCGATGGACGGGCTATTTCGACTGGCAGATGTTGCCTTTGTGCCGGGGTATGAACATCAGGCAAAGGCAAGGCTGCAAGAACTAAGCAGGCAAAAGGTTCTGGTCACAGTTGCTTCTGATCGCCCCGATTTCCTTGGCCGACGACCGGCCCGTATTGAGAGTTCCGTGGACGGCGATTGGCGCAAGGTGTTGCTGGCAGAAGGCTTGTCGATGCTTGTCCCCGATGACGGCCCTGAAATTGATAGTCTGATCAATGTCGAAGATGCTGCAATCAGAGGCAAGCTTGGGCTGTGGTCGGAACTTGGACCAGATGCGTCCTTTTACTTTGTTGCCAACGGTTCGCGAAAAAATGCAGTCCCGACGGCAAGCGACGCTGTTGGCAGATTTGCCGTGATAGACGGCACGATCAAGAGCATTGAGCATCAGGAATGGCGTAGCTACCTGAATTTCGGGGCAAACTGGCGTGAAGATTTCACCATCGCGTTGGATGCCTCAATGCGCGATGCCTTTGCCCAGGGCGAAGATTTTCAAAACGTTCTAAAGGGCTGGATCGGTCAAAAGGTCCGGGTCAGAGGCGTCATCGAAAATCGTGGCGGTCCCTATATCGCTTTACGCGACCCGACATGGCTATGTCTTGCCCAATAGGCGGAATTGCAGGGATACCCTAATAGGGCTTGTTCTTTTGGCGCGGTTCATGAGACTTGTTGTTCACGCCACCACCGGTCATCGCAATATTTTGCTACGAAAACAAAGAGGTCCTTCGCGTGCTCTATCCCGAAATTTCGCCCCATCAATCAGGTTGGCTTTCGCGTGACGATGGTCACGAAATCTATTGGGAAGAAGTTGGAAACCCGTCGGGTATCCCTGTCATCTTCC
Organism: Thalassospira sp. MCCC 1A01148; assembly: GCF_001613795.1. GTDB lineage: Bacteria > Pseudomonadota > Alphaproteobacteria > Rhodospirillales > Thalassospiraceae > Thalassospira. The sequence continues at coordinate 669,845 of NZ_LPVZ01000020.1, read as the reverse complement.
TGCACGGGGGGCCGGGTGCGGGCATCTCGCCCAACAGCCGTCGGTTCTTTGATCCTGAAAAGTACCGCGTGATACTCTTCGATCAACGCGGAGCCGGAAAATCACGCCCGTTCGGCAGTCTTGAAAACAACACAACCGACCACCTGATTGGCGATATCGAAGCCCTGCGAGAAAACCGCGGTATTGATCAATGGTTGGTGTTTGGCGGGTCATGGGGGTCCACACTAGCTCTGGCATATGGTCAGGCCTGCGCGGAACGGATTATCGGGTTTGTTCTACGCGGTATATTCCTTGGCACCGAGGCCGAAATCAAATGGTTCATGGATGGCATGGGGCGTTTCTTCCCGGAGGCAGAGCAGCGCTTTCTTGACGCAGCCGGTTTCAAGGAGAATCCGGGATTTCAGGCACTTCTTGATCGCTATGCCGATATCTTTGCGAACAAAGATGGCGAAGAAACTGCAATTCATGCTGCGCGCGTGTGGTCCGCCTACGAAGCAACTTGTTGCACACTGTTGCCCGACGATGGCTTGGTCGAGGACTTTGAAGGTGATCAGATCGCGCTGGCATTGGCCAAGCTTGAACATCACTATTTTGTCCATCGTTGCTTCTTTGAAGAAGGCCAGTTGATTGCAAATGTGGATCGCATCGCCCATCTGCCGATCGTAATTGTGCAGGGCCGCTATGATGTGGTTTGTCCGCCGGTGTCGGCGTTGGCGCTGCATCAGGCATGGCCGGGGTCTGCGCTCGTGATTGTTGATGATGCTGGCCATGCAGCAAGTGAGCCCGGAATAATTCGCGAGCTTGTCCGCGCGACCGACCGGTTTGATGGGAAACATTTTGCGTAAAATAGCAATCACATAACAATGTGTTGTTGAGTTTGATTCGCCGTTGAGTAGTATAGCCTACCGATTGATCTAGTGGGGACTTGGTTAATGAAGTTGGTTTTGGGGAAGCTGCTTGCAGCTTGCGTTGTGTTTGGGCTTTGGAACACGGCACATGCGCAGCAAATTCTTGGTAATGATAACGATTCTGGACTGCTTGAATTTTCAACCGGTATGGTTGATATCACTCAGGATGAAGAAGCAGCAGAATTTCGTGTAAACTATCGTGCGCAGCACGCAATGTTCGATGTCGCCCGTCCGATTGGCGGTGTGATGGTGACCTCTGAAGGTGCCGCTCACGGTTACGGTGGTCTTGCTGTTGATGTTCTGTGGGGCGATCACTTCGTTTCCAGTGTTTATACATCGGTTGGAGCATACCATCAGGGTAACGGCGAAGATCTTGGTCACTGGATCGAATTCCGTTCGGGGCTTGAGCTTGGCTTCCGCTTTGACAGCCATGAACGCCTGAGTCTTGGTATTTCTCACATCTCGAACGCCAGCATCGGTGACGAGAACCCGGGTACGGAAATCCTGTCTTTGACCTATTCCTTCCCGATTGATCGCCTTTTCGACTAAGGCAATCATCGATCTAAAATTTGATCAGCCGGGGGTGTTCGCGCCCCCGGCTGATTTGCGTTTGGGGCGCAGTTTTACCCGAAATGGCGGTAATATGCGTGTCGTCGCGGATTGATTGCCGTCGGATTTGCTGCTAATTGAAAGCGGCTTCTAAGCAGTGCGCCCGTAGCTCAGCAGGATAGAGCACCAGATTCCTAATCTGGGGGCCACAGGTTCGAATCCTGTCGGGCGCACCATAAAATCAAAGGCTTAGAGATTTTCTCTCTAAGCCTTTATTGGTTTAGGTAGCAAATAGGTAGCAAAAATATCGCTATCCATGAGTGTCTGAATTTTGTGTGATGTCACATTCCTGACCGAAGTTTTCTCTCTCATACTGCCGCAAAGCCTTGATGCCGTATCGAATCGCTCCCGCAGCTTTTACAGGCGTGGGTCCTGTTCCTTCGCTCCGCCAGAAAGCCAGGGTCGCGGGTGAGATCGGCTTGTTGCATCTTCCAAGAATACCCGCCTGCGCCCAACGGTCAGAAACTTGCTGTGATGTTAAAAACAAGAGGGCGCTCATGCAGGGTCTCCTACCGCTAACTTGTGCCCGTGCGTTAGTCAATTTGATCCATTCGCGTTGGGCGTTATATTTGGGTCACTCGACGTTCTCTCATCATGGTAGCGACGCTCCGTGGAACTGAATCTTCTTTTTTTGGAAAATTATGCATGTGCTTTACCCGTACTACTTTGCTTTGCAAGTGATACGTCAGCGGCTTTCTCTGCTCAGTCATGGCCTATCATCATGCAACTTACGCTCATAAATGACTCGGATGACGCAAAGAACAATAGGCTGAGGTTGCGAAGTCAGCCACACCTAAGAACTGGCAGGAGCGATAAGACGCTTCAGGTGACACGAAAGGCGATTGCGATACGCACCAAGTAGAGCAAAACAGAAATTCCAAACAGCAATAGGCCAGCTGTATTGCCTGGAAAGCTATTAGCAGTCTCATGAAAATACGCTAGAACCTACGCCAGATGATCATTCTGCCACAGATTGTGGTTGCATCCTGATCATTTGAAGTCAGGTCACGGGTGCATTGTTGCGTCAACAGGCTTACTTAATAGGGATTAGACCGAGATAGTGGTTGAGGATCAATCTAAGTTCTTTAACGCATTCGATATCGGTAAATGACGATCCATGTGTCCGCGAGAATGTTCCGAAATCCTGATCAAGTTCATGTCGGTTCATCTTGATCGATAAGCTCCCATCACGTAAATCAGAGATGTCCGGGCGATACGGCCACAACTGAACCGGAGTGATCCCTGCGAGAAACGCAATAGCAATTCGTGCAGCTTTTGTGTTGTCACTGTGAAGCGCCTTTTTCAGTCCATCAAGGTCGAACTTATTGGCCTGTGGGCGCATCAGGAAAAGCGCTTCACGCCAAGTTTCAACAAACTGAGGTGTAATACGGGCAAATTCCAATATTTTGTGACGTAATCCCCCCGCAACCACGTCATTCTTGGAATAGATCTCGTTCTGTTCAATCATATCAAGCATTTCTTGGGCCAATCTGGTTTTCTTTAGTTCAGCTAAATACTCTCTATGGCTTTCAAGCCAAGCATCTTGGGCAAAACCGAAATACGCCTCTGGATTATGCATCTCCACCCCAAGAACTGGAATTGAATAGGAGAGATATTCAAGAGTCTTTTTGTCTATAAAACCATTTCCGAGCCATTGTTCTTCAGCTTGGCACATCAGGCCGAATGCCAGATAGCGGTCATCATCGAACCATTTGAGGTCTCCAACCGCATCTCTTGTGGCACGTAAGACAACACCAAAATCATTCTCTGACATTAGGTCATTAAAGCGCAGTGTATTTCCGGGGGTAGGAAGCATGCGTTGGTTCGGTGCCGCGTGTTCACTTTCGCAACGTGCCAGTGAAATCCACGACAAACCCAGATTATCAAGACTTTCTGAGAGGTGCCTAAAGATCGCAAGCGCTTCATCATCTTGGGCTTGGGAAGCTAGCTCAAGTTGCTCAAGGATTTTGGGTGTCAAAACTTACTCACTTGTTGGTTTTGCAATCTGGATGTGATCATACGAACATACTGAATGATACCTAAATATAGAGCAATAATATGCAATGTTATCCCAAACCTTGCTCGGGCTCGTTATTTAGAAAGTGTTCCTTGTTTATCCGGATCACGGAATACCAACTGCGCTGGCTAGTCCCTCGATAGAGTTTTCATAGCTTCTTTGAACATCATTTTCATCTGCGGGTAATCTCGTGGACTGAACTTCCACGCCAAGTGCTCGATAAATCGGAAGCGAGATAGTTGGAAATGGAACAGTCGAAATCATTGTGGCCCCAAACCTGTTAGGCCAAGTCGCTAACCATCGATCTCCAGAGATGTTTCTCATGATCACCGGGCATCTGGTAATCGTAAGTTTTTTAATATCTGCATTAATCCGTTGTTGATGGCGACGAAACAATTCAACCCGGTTTTGCCCTTCACTCGCTATAAACCACGGCAGGTTCTCAATTTGGATATAGATGGCTCTATTGCTGTCACCTCGCGGGGCTGAGTTCAGTTTTTCCATGATTTCCAGTGGATTGTTCGAAACTGGATAATTTCGCCAAGAACAACCTATAACCTGATTTGGATCTATGGCCCGATATTCGGTTTGGGCAGGATATCAAATTTGATACCAGGCAGCATGTAGTCGAAGTAAGATATGCCTACAGTGCTCGACGACAGCGACCGGTAGCCAGTAGGATTTTTAAAGGTTAAATCAAAAACATCTTTGAAGTTCCGGAATTGGAGATAGGCGTGTTCACTGGTTAGGTCTTTCCCCGGAATATGGAAATTTGCACCTATCTTTCCGGACCAATTATCTAGTTGATTAAGCAGCATGCAACGGAGTTTCTGCGCCAATGGAATATTCTGCGGGAGAAGAAATTCTATTGTCAATTTAGTCCTCGTTTTTTGGAAAATCTGAGTTCGTCATTCTGCGATCCGGATTCATCACGGGGCACCAAAGGTCTGTATGGCATCTTCTGTTTCGTATTGGCCGGGCATCAAATGCAGTCGGCCGTCGCCCATGTCGACATAGAAGAACACATCAGTAAGGCGATAGCGCCCGCCCGGACCACCTGATACGACCACACCATCATAAGGCGGATCACCTAGCTGCACCGCAAAAGGCTGCTCAGTGGAGTGGTGTGCATACTCAGATGTCGGCCGGATCATTGCGTAAACTGCCGCCACTTTGCTAACTCATTGAAATTTATTGCGATAGTGTCTGTCAGTCGGATCTCCCGTTATTTGGACGTATCGACCATTCTAAGCAATTGATTGGCAATCATTAGAGCCCCAAAGGTCTCGTCGGCAGTTGTGTAGATCGCACGCCCATGAGCGGCAGGGTTGCGGAACACAGAAAAGCAGGAGGCAAATAAATTAGCGAGATCCGTATTTTCTTGCTTTTCACTTTTGTCTCTTGGATTGGGCTCGCCTTTAATGCGCCAGCCTTCCTTCCCGAAAGCCTGGCGCATTAAAGGCGAGCCATGATTTCGGCGCGTGCCTGCGCGAAAACGTCCTTGAGCGCTTTGAGGCTGTCGTCTAGCCCGTCCAGGCAATAGGCGTTCAGGAATTGCCGTCCGGCAAATAGCGTTCGGTCGGTTGGGCTCAAGTCGGCCTCGGCGCAGGTATCAGACCAGTGTTTTGCGATGGTCTCCAGTTGCTTTTCGATGAGTGAGGCTGCTTGGTTTTCGCTCAGGTGATAATCGGGTGCTGCGGCAAGACAGGTCGCCAGCTTGCTAAAGCGGGTATCTCCTTTTACCAGCATGGCTTGTGAGGCCTCATTGCCAGTACGACCTTGCGGGCAAATGTCATAGGCAGGTGTCAGGCTCAGTATCTCACCATTCCAGAATGCGGCATGGTTGCGAGCATGATCGTCCGTGTTGCCGCACAGGATGTTGAAACAAATCCTGCCATACAGCTCTTTCAGCGTATCTTTGGGATTTGCGAAACGGTGGCGTATGATTTCGGCGAGTTCCTCGTAAGAGGCGTATCGCGCCATCATTTCATCAAGGCCGAGCATGGTTAGTGCTGATACCATCGCGCGGCGTGTCCAGCCGTTATCTGATTTGATGCGGTCGAAACGCTCAATAAGCAGCACATCTTTGTGTGCAGCACGAGTTAAGGACACAGGTGCGACGTTCAGTCTGGATTTCTCTGCCAGCCGCATGGCGATGAATTCGGCTTTCACGACGCTGTAGAGGTCGTTGCTCGCTGAGAACTTGGCAATGAATTTCTTTTCGCCATCTTCAATCATGGCTTTGGGGCGAGCTCCGCCAATGGAGGTGCCGTGGTTTAAAGCTTGTTCCAGAGCTGGCGGGAGTGGGAGGCCTTTTTCGATACGCTCCGCTGCGGCTAGCAATTCAGCCAACGAAGCTTCCGCCGCCAAGCGCGGGACGTATTCCGTTGCAGATGCTTGAAAATCAAGCGCACCGATACGGTCCGAGCCGGATTGCAGTAGGAACGTAAGTTCACTGATATTTGGGATGTCATCGGAACTTGGCTTCTTGCCGGTGAGCCTGTTTATGATGACACGCCGCCCCCAGGCATCGGGTGAGCTATCGCGAATGCAGCTAGCCATTGAAAGCCCGTTTAACGGTTCAATCACCCCCGCGCGGAGCGGTAATTCCGGCTCGTAGATCGGGATGGCATTCTTGCGACGGCGGTAGCTTGCTCCGTAGGTGAAGAGCAGTCGGTCTCGGTCTTTTGTGAGGCGACCAGCGACTACGGGTTCCGTTTCATCGGGCAACCAGATCCATACAAAGGCTTCGTTCGGTTCTTTGAAATCAGAAGTCATCATCGACCTCCTGTTTCGCGGGGCGGACGCTTTGCGGGATCAATGTCAGCTTTTCCTTAAGCCGTGCATCGTGCATCGAGAGCAATCGGCTGTCGGACTCAAACAAATGGGCACCGACAAGAGCGGCGACTTCGAAAACAATTCCGATCTCAGGGCCGGGGGCACCTTTTTCGATATTGTAGAGTGTAGTGCGGCTGATTCCGGCGCGATCGGCCAACTCCTGTGCTGTCATGCCCCGTTCCATCCGCCCAATACGGATCAGCTTGCCGAGGATCGACAAGGCATGACGTGTCACACGTGAGTAGCTTCTTTTGCGCTTCATAACTCGGCTTTCTCGTGTCCGTTTAAATGAACACAATACCATCTCATGTTCATTTCATTGAACATTATGGCGAAAAAGAACATGTTTGTCAAGTGAGTGTCCATTAAAGTGGACATGAGCTACTTAGCGTACAGTTATATGAACGTGGCTGGCTTGAGGTGGCCATAATGAACCAGCATCGTCGATTATCGCTTGCCCTTCCTTAAAACAGAAAAATCCGTCTGACCGGCGGCAAATGCCAGTTGGAGCATTTCTGAATGCAGGTCCGGAACATCGAGATACGTACGCGCCACTGAGACGAGTTGCGTGACGTAGTCCATAGAGCTGAGAACTGTGTAGCCCAAAAAATTCAAAAACCGCGTGTGGTCAGGCGGGTAATTCAGGTCAGTATCTGAATCAAAAACTTTGTGACCCGTGTCGTGATCAGCATATGTATTGATAGCCGTTTCCAGTGCAAACCAGCTAACGCCGAACCGCTCATTTTGCTTTTCGCTACCAAGGAGTGCATTGGTGAACGGTATCCATTCGAAAGTCTTGTTCGTCAGATCGGGAACGAAATGGCCAACATAGACATTGCGCAGATATTTGAAGAATTCCAACCCTTTGCGTATCTCTTGGTAAGCCTTACCTAAGGCGGGATTTTCTTTATAAAGGGCACCGGATATCGAGGCGAGGTCTGCGATGTTTGCGATCTCTAAAATTAGGTGGCGGATCAGCACGAGCCGCATATTCATGCTCTCCGGCCCAGCTTCAAGTGCTTCATGGGCAACAAGTAAATCGTGATACGCCACGGTGCCCGCAGTACAAATGTGTCGATAATCCATTATTTGAATATGTCACCACTTCTACTGGTGGCCAAGCTATTTAGCACCTCTAAACTCGCTGGTGTTCAAATCACTCGATTTCTAAATCAGGCCCGTGATCGGGCAAATAGTCGTGCCGTGGATTGTTCTTCTCGCCGCTCGTTTTTTGGAAAATTGATTAACGGGATCAGTCCCGCATCTGGCGGTACTTATTGATCTGATTCTAAGAAGCGCCTTAGTCTGCTCTTCACAGCTGTCTTAGTAATTGGTGCATCAAACCTGAAATCAACAACTTCAACATTATTTCTCGCGCACAGTTGGCGCTTCAGCCTGTCCCGCTCAACGACTTTACTATGGGCATCCTCACCACCAAAAGCAGTAACTGGTCGGTAGTGCTGCTCGCCCTGATACTCTACTGCCAGCCCTAAATCTGGTACGTAAATATCTATGCGCATCCTTCCCAACCACTCCGGTGAAGCTTCCCTCAAAACCTTATAGTCAGGGAAAAGGTCACGCACTATGCCATACAACTCAGACTCACGCTGCCATCGACTCAGCCCGAGAACATGCATCACTTCGGCTTGAGCAGTTCGGTTGTCAACACCACGGTCGCACATCACTTGATCAACGTATACTTTGAAGTTTGTCTCTATGCTCCTGCCATACCTTTTATCTTCTGGTAACGATTTCGCTATGCAGATATGGCAAATGTCCAGTTTGTAGTTGCACTGTGAGAGATACTCGCCCAAAGCTGTGAAATGACTGCCGTCTCGATCTGTAGGTGCCGGTAAAGATGAATGGAAAGTTCTTGCGCATTCGCACAGTGATTTTTGGCCAGACACCATGTGATCGAACGATACGATCCGCATGCCACGACTGCCAGTGACTGGATCAAAATTGGCAATCATTGGCTGTACCGGTGGAGTTTCGATCAGCCTATCCATGATAATCCGAATTACCGCCGCGCCAACACGGATGTGATTAATCCGCACTAAATGGTTGGTTTGCTTTTTCAGCTTCTTTACCTTGACCTGATGAACTCTGGATACTCCCCAGCCGTAACTAATAGGGATCAGCTCAAGGTCTGTTGCGGCGAGCATAACCTTATCAAAACCGTTCTCTGGTCTTGTTGCGATTGTCACTTCGAAATACCAAGTCTCGTAGCCAATCTCTACTAGCTCTGCAAGCGACGCGAACCGCCGCTTGAAGTAATTCGAGTGAAGTTTGATCGTCGGTGGTTTGATCAACATATCGGAGAATGCGCCGGAAAACGCTTGATAAATATGAGCTTCCAGAGCTCGTTCAATAGCAAGAACCGGCGTCATGCCTGGAGTACCCAAATCCTGAACAATGCCATCGACAAGCATCTTACCATCGAGTTTGACTGGTATCTGAATTAGTCCGGCCTCGCTTTCTGGAAAGTCCTGATTTGGCATCGCTTAGGCCTCCTGAAATTCTGCTACGATCCTCATAATCGAAACAGTCACCATCATTAATTTTCCAAAAAAGGTTTCCATTTTCCTTTCTGATAGTCTTCCGTCGTATTCGGATAAACAAGTTTTGGACAGGCTGGAAAAATGACTGAGTCACAGAATTTTGCTATTGGATATGCCCGCGTGAGCACAACTGAGCAAAATCTCGACCTGCAAGTCAACGCGTTAAAGAAGTTCGGCGTCGAAGAACGGTTCCTTTTTACCGATCACGCCTCGGGCGCCGGTATCGCCTTTAAGCGAAAAGGCTTGCTACGTGCTGTTAAAGCACTTCGAGCAGGAGATACTTTTGTCGTATGGAAACTCGATAGACTTGGTCGCTCACTTGCAGAATTAATCAAAACTGTTGAAGTAATTGAGAAGAAAGGCGCGCAACTGGTCGTACTGCAGGATCATATCGACACGACGACTGCAGTTGGAAAGATGTTCTTTCACCTCATTGGCATGTTTGCCGAGTTTGAAAGAAACCTGATTTCTGAGAGAACAAAAGCGGGTCTGGAAGCAGCCAGACAGCGCGGCACTTATGCAACAAAACCTGCAATTTCCCAAGCTACCATGCAAGAAGCTGCAATACTTTATAGAAAAGGTCTTAATTGGGTGCAGATAGCAAAAAAGGTCGGCGTATCAAAGAGTTCAATCTACAACTATCGAAGCCAGATAGAAGCCTTGATGACGACCGATATTGATGAAGAGTAAACAGGAGATTTAAACTGGACTCTTCTATGATCAAGCGAAAGCACCACCTTTGCTTAAGTGAGCTACCCTTAATGAGTATCGACCAATCCTGTTCTATATGAGTAATTTGATGAGTTAGATTCAGGATGCGGAACGGCACTGGAAACTGAACTTCGTATACTCGCCTTTTGATATCTTCACACTTTTAATGGGAACGAAAATTTCATCTTGGTAGGGAGAGACAAAATGTCTCAAGATTTGAGTAGGTGGTTTTCTGGTCGTCCACAATGGCTTCAGGTGGCGGCTACCAAACTGATTGAAAACTCCGTACTTCATGACCAAGATATTGATGAGCTTGCTACAATATGTAGGCAAGAAGTTTCTGGTGCATTGCCAAAGAAGACACATTCTTTTCCTGAAAATGCATTCCCTCAAGGCGAGGCAGGCACCCTGCGTTTGTGCTCGATCAGTGACATCGAAGGAGTAAACGCTCTTGCTCCAAGAAAACCACTTGAGTTCGGTACGAGCAACATCACAATCGTATACGGGAACAATGGATCTGGTAAATCTGGGTACGTTAGACTCCTCAAACATGTGTGTGGGGCCCGAGAAATCGGCCGCCTTCATCGTAATGTTTATAAGCTGGACTCACCTGGCGGACAAACAGCTTGCATTAAGTTTGAGCAAGATGGCGTAGAGAGAAGCCATATTTGGTCAGGGCAAGGGATCTGCGATGAACTGAAAAGTGTTGATATTTTTGACACCTCGTTCGGTAAGGTGTTTGTCAATGAAGCAGACGTGGTGAGTTACGAACCACCGGTTCTTTCGTTCTTCAGCTCGCTCATTTTAGTATGCGAAAAGATCGCATCACTCTTGGATGATGAAGCAAACAGGCACCAATCAAAAAAACCGAATATCCCGACCAACAAGAAGGCAACCCCCGAGGGATTGTGGTACGAGGCTATTAACGCTGAAACCACGAATGAAGATATAGAGAAGCATTGCTCATTCATCAGTGCTGATGAGACCGAAATACAAACTCTGCAGCAGCGACTTGCCGAACAAGCGCCAGCAGAGAAAGCTAAGCAACTGAGAAAACAGAAAGAGCATATCGACACTTTGGTTAAGGATGCGTCCAAGCATCTGGAACAGTTATCTGACAAAAACTTCCAGCAGATCATTGCTCTCAAGAGGAACTGCATCGTCAAGAAGGCCGCGGCAGATACAGCGGCTGAAAAGATCTTCTCCAGCAGCGAGTTGGATGGCATTGGAACGGATGTTTGGAAAGAGCTTTGGGCAACTGCCCGAAACTACTCAACGTCGGCTGCATACAAAGAAGCGGAGTACCCAAATGTTTCGGATGGCTCTCGTTGTGTCCTTTGTCACCAGACGTTGACTGATGAGGCTAAGAGCCGATTTATCTCCTTCGAAAACTTCGTGCAAGGCGAACTACAAAATGCTGCAACGCTTGCAGCTGAGGAATACGAAGCTGCTAGTAACACGATCGAAGTACTACCGACATCCGCAGTGTTGAAGGCACGTATCGATGCGGCTGGCATTGCTGAAGATGAAATTGCCTGTCAGATAAAGGATTTCTTTGTTCAATTACAGGATAGAAGAGACCTGATTCTGAATATTGTTTCTGAAGAAGACATCCCAACGCCTTTGCTTGCTCCGCAATGGATTGTGAAAATCAAAGCTCAGTCGAATAGCCTCGAAGAATTAGCAGCAAAGTATGACGAAGATGCCAAAAGCGACAACCGCGAGAAGATCGAGAAGCAACTAAATAGCTTAGAGGCCAGAAAATGGCTATCTGAGCACCGAGCCGCCGTTGATCAGGAAATCACTCGATTGAAGCTATTGAACCAGATTCAAAAGGCTAAGAAATCGACAAAAACTAAAGCCCTGTCCGACAAAAAAGGTGAACTGGCAGAGGTCTTGATAACAGATGCGTTTGTGAAGAGGTTCAATGCCGAGCTAACATCACTTGGCGCATCTCAAATGAAGGTAGAGCTTGTTAAATCAAGAGTATCCAAAGGCCGCGTCCTTCATAAGCTACAGCTCAAAGGAGCCTCTCAGAATGGGCTCACCGATATCCTGAGCGAGGGTGAAAATCGGATCGTTTCCATTGCTGCATTTTTGGCCGATGTAACCGGTAAGAGCAATCAGGCTCCATTTGTCTTCGACGATCCAATATCCTCTCTTGACCAAAGCTATGAAGAGGCTGTGGTTCAGAGGTTGATCGAGTTATCCCAAGATAAGCAGGTGATTGTATTCACTCACCGCTTATCCTTGCTGGGGATGATCAGGCATTTTGCCGAAAGGAAGGCTAAGCTGGATGTAGTGAGTATTCGCTCTGCGGAGTGGGGATCCGGCGAGCCAGCTCACATTCCAATCTCACAGAGTGATATCAAAACCGCCCTTAACACACTCATGAACCAACGGTATCAGGATGCAAAGAAAGCTAGTGAGAACGGCGACTTCGAACATGCTGAACTCGTTCTGAAATCGATATGCAGCGACTTCAGAACGCTGGTGGAGCGCTCTATTGAAAATGACCTACTATGTGGAGTGGTTCAAAGGTTTCAACGACCGGTACATACATCAAAGCTTAAGGATTTAGCCAAATTGACGGACGCCGATTGCAATTTCCTTGATTCGCTTATGACCAAATACTCTCGATTTGAACACTCGCAGCCATCAGAGAGCCCTGTCCAACTGCCGACACCAGATGACCTTCTAACTGATATGTCTTTATTAAAAGGTTGGCGCGAAGAGTACGGAAAACGTTCTATCAGTGCATGATCGCTGACCAAATTGTCAGTAAGACAAGCAATCGATAACTTATGTGTTAGTAGGAAGCCCATGACCAAGATACTTCACACGGCGGACATACATCTAGATTCACCGTTGAAGTCATTGGCTTTGCGCGATCCTGAACTAAAAGAAAAAGTTCAGATCGCAACCCGTTCTGCCTTTACTCATATTATCGAAACTGCAATCTCGGAGAACGTCGACGCACTTCTTATCTCCGGCGATCTCTTTGATGGCTCAGAACGAAGCGCGAGGACAGCAGCTTATCTAACGGGGCAATTGGACCGCCTTCGCCAGAGCGGTATTCGTGTTTTCTACATCAAAGGTAATCATGATGCGGAAAACCCCCTGACAGGGGAGCTGAACCTTCCCGACAACGTGCATATTTTTGATGGGCGTGGCAGTAAAGTTCAATTGTCAGAGGATGTCTGGATTCATGGGGTAAGTTTCGCCAATCGCCACGCTACTGAAAGCCTGCTTCCCAAGTTCCCCGCTCCAGTTAGTGGGGCGATCAATATTGCAATGCTGCACACTTCGCTGGCCGGGGCAACAGGACACGATCCCTATGCACCCTGTGCAGTGAATGATCTCGTTGCGGCCGGGTTCGACTATTGGGCACTTGGACACGTGCATCGGAGGCAAGTGCATAACGAAACGCCGTGGATTATCATGCCCGGTACGCCACAAGGTCGTGATATTGGGGAGCCCGGACCAAAATCTGCCACGCTCTTGACCATTATCGACCAGGTAATTGAGGTGTCGGAAATTCCGACCTCCTCAGTGGAGTTCCTTAACGTTAAAATCGACGTTAGCGAAGCCGGGAACGAAGACAGCTTGCGCGACCTGCTTCGCGAAGTGTTCCGCGAAACAGCAAACAACCTGACCTCAGACAGCGGGATTATTCGTCTTTCGTTCACAGGTACAACAACGCGCCGCTGGCAAATCCTGCGTGACCAAGACGTCTGGGAAGAAGTGGCATCTCAGTATGCCCGTGAAACAGGTAACCTTTGGCTGGAAAAGCTGGAGATCTCCCTCTCGGAAAATACGAAAGCAGGCGGCAGTGCGGTCGATGAAATGGCAGAAATAATGACTGCAATTCGTCAGGAACCTGGATTTATTGCCTCATCTCGGGCTGAGCTGGAAACAATACTTGCAGAACTACCCGCACGGCGTCGTGGTGAGCTCGTGCCAGAGGAAAAAGAAAAGGATATGCTCGCGCAGCGTCTTTCTGAGGCTGGTGTCCAACGCATGCTGGCCCGCATGAAGGGGGCGAGTTCTTGATGCGAGTTCAACGACTTTCCTTGGATTTCTTCGGCCAGTTCACCGACAAAACTCTCGACTTTGGAAAAGTCAATAGTCCTGCCGATTTTCATATCATTTACGGGCTAAACGAGGCTGGCAAAACTACTACAATGGAAGGTTATCTGCGCCTTCTTTATGGCTTCTCAATGCGAGAGCCATATGGATTTCAGCATCAGCGAGCCAATCTTCAGGTATCAGGACTTCTCGAGATCGATGGGGAAACGCGCAGCTTCACCCGCCTCTCATTACGAAACGGTAACCTGCGTGATAAAGCAGGGACCGTGCTACCGGATGCAGCCTTGGCCTCTCATTTGGGGGGACTTTCCTCAGAGGATTATCGCAACCTGCTCTGCCTTGACGATGAGACGATCGAAAAAGGTGGCGATGACATTGCTAATGCTCGTGGCGACATTGGTCGACTACTGTTTTCTGCTGCTGCAGGTGTGCCTGATCTAAATGCCGTACTGGAGCAGGCGCGGAACGAAGCCAACGATCTATATAAGAAAGGTGGAAGCAAGAACCGAGTTGCAGAACTCAAGCGTCAATTGGCTGAAGTCGAAGATAATATCAAGAAAATTGACGTGAACGCTAATTCTTGGAAAAGGCTAAAAGAAGCGTTCCAGACTGCTCAGAATGAAGAAATAGAAGCCAAGAAGGCTCGAGATGAGCTACGTCTTGAACTGGCCCAAGTATCAGCACTTCGACGTACCCTTCCCAAGCTCGGTGAAATAGACCGATTATTACCCAAGCTAGAGCCGTTTGAAGCCTATCCAGAAAAATTAGAAGTCACCAGCGAGCACCTCGTAGCGCTAAAGACTCAGCAAGTAACCACTCAAGCAGAACTTAAGAGATTAACGGCAGAAATCACGAATGCGGAGCAGGAGCTCGAAGCAATTGTTCTAGATGAAGGTCGTCTATTTCTGGCCGATCGTTTGAAAGGGTTGGATCAGCTCCGCAGTCGGGTGCAAATCTCTGTGCATGACCTTCCGATGTTACGCTCCTCATGTAGCGAGATACTATCCAATATAAAGAGAATTGCTCTCGAACTCGGTGCAGAGGACGAGGCGAATCCCAAGAAAATTGTTAAGACGCCGTCTGAAATTGCCAGCCTTGAACAGCTAAAGGATGAAATGACGAGAGCCGTCACTGTGAAGGACGCAAGAGAGGGAGAAGTCAAGCGACTTCGAGAGCTGGTGAGGACTGCACAAGAAGACCACCGATCTTTGCTTGACAATGCCCAGGCACAAAACGGTTTGATCGCACTGTTCAAGAGGTACGATGTAGATAGTCTTGCACCTGCTGCTGCAACAGCAATGCAGGCAATCGCATCATCCAACGAGACCTTGCAAGACGCACTAGCTGCACTTTCGATGGGACAGCTGGAATTCCAAGACGTACCAGAGTGTCCGGTTGAGATAACGGAAGCAGACAAACTCGCTGATCAGCATACTAACCATACGGCCAATATTACTCGCGCGGATGAAACCATTTCGCAACATGAGGAAGATGTTGCCGTCAAATCGGCGCAAATAGCCAAACTCGAGGCGAGTATCGGCGTCACGAACGACGAAAATGCGCGCCAAGCGCGTCTTCAGCGCGACACACTTTGGCGCAAGCATCGTGCGGCATTGAGCCCGGAAACCGCTGATGCATTCTTGCCTTCGATGAAGCACGTAGATGACATAGAGGAAGCAAGGCTCTCGCACGCCAGGGAGCTTGGAGAGTTGAGACAACTAGAGCAAACCCTAGTCGAAGCTGAAGCGCGGTTAGAGGCCACCAAAAGAAGACGTGAAGGACTCCAATCGCAGGCAGAAGCGATTGAGGGCCAAGTGGAAGCACTGACAACAAAAATTGGCCTGCCTATCATGTCTCCTGCTCGTTTCAGGGATTGGGTTGAGCGTCGAAATATCGCTGCTGGTGCTAAACGGAACCAAGAAAAACTTGCGAGACAACACAGCAAGATTCTTGATCAAGCAGATAAGCTGCACGAGGCTCTTGTTCCTCTTCTTCCACTTGAAACCCCTGACTTTGAATCCGCACTCGCAGCAGCGCGAAAGCTTTCAGAAGAAGAGAAGGCTTACAACGACAAGGTGGATGGCGCACTAGAAAAAAAGGTCGCTCTGGAAAAAGAACTCGAAGGGCGTTTGAGCGATTTTGCAGAGCTTGCGGACGCTGCCGAAAAGGCTTTGGGAAATTGGGCAGATAAGGTGCACGAGCTTTTTGATGGGGCCGTCCTGCCAGATATGCTGACAAACGCCATCGGACAATTGCGCGACGCCAGAGAGCTCAATGAAAAGCTCCAACATGCAACCAGCCAAGTGTCCTCCATGGAGAGAGATCAGCATGAGTTCGCAAATGCGATAACGGCCTTAACTGAGGAGTTTGACGTCGACGAGAGTGACCACCTCAAAGCGTTCCTGACACTCGAGGGCATCGCCAACCAAGCGCAAACTGATAAAGTCAAACACGACGGGCTTCTCAAGAAGGTCGCCGCAAGCAAGGAGAAGCGCAAGACGACCGAAGCGCAACTGGATGATATCGATTTGCAGGTTGCCGAAATTGGGGCGCTCTTCCCGGAAACCGAAGATACCAGCACACTTGATGCCTTACGTATCACAGTGAGCAAAGCCAACGACGTCGTTCAATGGAGGACGCAGAAAGCAGATTTGGAAAAAGAGGTGTTTACAGAGTTATCTGTCCAAACGCTAGCTGAAGCCCGAGATATGTTGAGCGAGGAGACCTCCGCCACCTTGGAAGGCAAATTTGCCTCCATAGATGCAGACATTGAGTCCGCAGAGGCCCGGCTATCACAAGCGACGGCTGACCGCGCCAATGCCGAACGCGACCTCGACACCTTAAGTGGTAGCGCAGACATCGCCTACCTGGTCGAACAACGCGCAACCATTCAGATTGAGATCGAAGAGGCTCTGCTCAATTATGTGGAACGCGACTTCGGCCTGCGCCTCGCAGAAGAGGCGATCCGTCGTTATCGTGATAAGCATCGCAGCGGTATGATGAACGCTACCGAGCGATCGTTTTCGGAGCTGACCAATGGCGCCTATCAAAAGCTTATCACTCAACCGGACGGCTCATCTGAGATCCTGTTGGTAGTTGATGCGAATGGTATACCCAAGCAGATGGCCGATTTATCAAAGGGTACCAGGTTCCAACTTTATTTAGCCCTGCGCGCAGCAGCATATGAACAGATGGTTTCCCAAGGCGTGCAACTGCCATTCTTCTGCGACGATGTTTTTGAAACCTTCGACGAAGATCGCACACGCGCGGCCTGCCGTCTGATGGAAAGGATTGGGCGAAGTGGGCAAGCCATTTATCTGACTCATCATCGTCACGTAGTCGAGATTGCAAAGGAAGTATGTACTACACAGCCACTCGTCCACACAATTTAAGACGAGAAACTGGTTTGAACGACAAGGGCTGCACCTTAACTTAGGGGAGAGAATCACAGTGCCGTGGAAGGTTAAAGATCTAAAATATAATCAGTACTTCTATGTAGAGAGAAACAAGGCAGGCAGACTGGTCGAACATCATCATCATTCTGACAAGGATGAACCTGTCTTTCCGGCCGGTCGTTGGCGTGAGCGGGTTGAAAAGGTTTTAGCTGAAGAGCCAGATGACCGCTTCGAGTTGCTCCCACTTGAGTAACGACAAATCAGATAAATCTGATTCCACATAAGGGACATAGATGCCGCAGAAAATAGATGAAGAGTTTCGGAAAGGCAGGCGCTGCGTCAGAGCTCCAATGCCGGAGATTTATTTTGCGGCGCATCTGCGGGATCGCGCAGTATCCGCACACCGAGCTGGTAGTGTTGTAGAAGCTGAGGTCAGTGATTTAATATGACATCTATGTCCGGTCCTGCATTTCCAGGCCCTGAACAGATCCGTGCCGCACGCGCGTTGCTCGCATGGTCCCAGGCCGACCTTGCTGATGCAGCCGGCATTGCTGTTTCCACGGTCGCCGATTTCGAACGCAGCCTTCGAACCCCGGTCGCCAACAACGCCCAGGCCATGAAGGATGCCATCGAAGCGCAGGGCATTAGCTTCCTGCCGGGCGGGGCGGTCGTGACGGAGAAGATGCCCGCGCCGACTATGCCCAAGCCCGGCAAACCCATGCGCTGGATCGAAGCACAGCACATCGTGGAATGGGCGGGCACGCGTGACGGGCAGGCTAAGATGCCCGAATTGATCAGCCGCTTGTTGCTTGCGACGCATGGCCCGGCAGCGACGTTGCGCTTCCCCTCGGACGACAGCATCCAGCATCCGGGTTGGGACGGCGTGTGCGACACTCCTACAGATTTACTCTACGTTCCCGCCGGCATCACGGCGTGGGAGATCGGGGTCCAGCGCGGCAAGGTGCCTGCCAAGGCTGAGGATGACTATGTCAAGCGGACGGCCGATCCGCTGGAAATCGATCCGGCCGTATCCTGTTTCATCTTCCTCACACCACAGCGATGGCCGCAAAAGGACGTCTGGGCTGCAAAGAAGAAGCAAGATGGGGTGTGGCGCGACGTTCGCGTGATCGATGGCGACATGCTCGTCCATTGGCTCGAGCTTCACCCCGGCGTCGCCGAATGGCTTGCCGTCCGCATCCAGCGGCGGCCCGAAGGCTTGCGCGGGCTTGATTCGATCTGGCGCGAATGGTCGCTGGCGACCGTCACGCCGCTATCGAGCAATCTGATCGTGGTCGATCGCGACGATCAAGCGGCAAAAGTGCTGGCTTGGCTCTACGGTCCGCCAGCGACGATTTCGCTGCAGGCGGAAGCGTCGGGAGAAGCGATGGCGTTCGTCTCGGGTGCGCTTTCTGCGCTGCCCGAGCCCTACCGAGTGTATTGGATGAGCCGCATCCTGGCGGCACAATCAGAAGACGTCGCGCGCCAATTGGTCGGGCTTGGGCCCAAGTTGGCGGTGATCCTCGATGGGGGCGATCCCGGGGTGGCGGCGGCGCTGGTGGCTGATGGTCATCACGTCCTGCGTGCGTTGGGTTCCGATGTAGGTGCGCCACACAATGTTATCCGGCTAGAGCGGCCGTGGCGGCATCACGTCGAGAGCGAGCTTGAGGCGATGGGCCTTGAGCGTGAAGAAGCCCACCGGCTGGCGCTGCAAAGCGGCCGCAGCCTTGTCGTCCTCCGGCGCCTGATGTCCGCAAGTTCGGCGGGCTGCCCAAGTTGGGCATCATCGCCGATCGACCCGGCCTTGTTCGCGGCGATGCTTGCCGGGGGGTGGCGCGACGATTATCCCGTCGACCGAGAAGTGCTCGAGCGCCTTTCGGGTCAGAGCTATGATGCGTTGGTCGCTTCGTTGGCGCCTTATGCCGCTGCGTTCGATAGCCCGGTGCGCCGTTCCGGCACGGCATGGCGGCTGGCCTCCCTACGGGATGCGTGGTTTCAGCTCGCGCCGTTCCTGACTGATGGGCATCTCGATCGCCTAAACGTTGCTTTCCTCGCGGTGATGGGCGAGCGTGACCCGGCATTCGACGCCAAGCCCGAGGACCGCTGGAAGATCGATCGCGAGCCGCCCAAGGTCGCATCCCCCGATTTGAGGCACGGGCTTGGCGAGGCGATGGTGGCTCTCGGCGTGTTTCCCGACCGTGCGAAGGCGGCATCGACCGCGACGTTCGCCGCGCATCGCAATGTCTCCGGATTGCTGGAAAAAGCCGACGAGCGTTTGTGGTGGTCGTTGTCGGACAGCTTCCGCTTGCTGTCCGAAGCCGCACCGCAGGCGTTTTTCAACAGCATCGACGCCGCGATCGACCGCGACCCGAGCCCGATGGCGGCGCTCTTCCGCAGCGACGAGGGCTTGTTTCACCCTCAGGAATATCTCTCCGACCTACTCTGGTCGCTAGAATTGCACGCCTGGAGTCCGCGTCACCTCGCGACTGTCAGTCTGCTCCTGGCGCGACTCGCTGAGCGCGATCCCGGCGGGCGCGTGTCCAATCGGCCGAAAGCGACCTTGCGCAGGATATTCCTCCCTTGGGTGCCGCAGACCTATGCGACTGCGGAGCAGCGGTTGCAGGTAATCGATCTCATTCTCAAGCACTACAATTGCGTCGGCTGGGAACTGTTGCTCGGGATCGCGCCAAGCATGCACGGCATCTCGACGCCGTCGGCGAGCCCGCGCTGGCGGGACTATACGGTGGATTATGCCGAGCCGGTCACGCGACCCGGCATCGCGCGGGCATACGACGCGATAGGCGAACGTGTCCTTGCGCATGTAGGGAATAACACCGTGCGTTGGGGCGAACTGCTCCAACATTGGGCGAATTTCAGTCCGGCATGGCGAGAAACCGCTGCAGCGCAACTGGCGGCGGCATCATCGGGGTTCGATAGTGCCGGTGGCGGGGACTTTCGCGAAAAATTGCGCGGCCTAATCGTAATGCACGAGCAATATTCCGGGGCCGATTGGACAATGGACGCGGCGCAGCTGGCGCCATTGAAGGTCGTATTCGAAATGCTCGAGCCGAACGAGCCGACTGCGCGGCATGCCTGGCTGTTCACGCGCGGCAATCACCACTTCCGTGGTAACCTGCCATGGAATGAAGCGGAGAAACGGCTCGCTGACGAGCGACGCGTCGCGGTTGCAGAACTGGCTGGCTCGTTATCGGTCGATGCGCTGGTCGATTATGCTCTGACCTTACAGATGCCCAACGAGCTTGGCGCGGCGTTCGCCGCCGCCGATATCACAGAGGACCTCAAGGATGCGATTCTTGATGCGGCAATAGCGCGCGGCGAGCCGCCGTTGACCGACATGGTGCAGCGCATGACGTATGCGCTTGCCGAAGTGCGCGGTGTGGCGTGGCTATGGGATCGGTTCGATGCTGCCATCGTTGCCGGTCGGCCGCCTACCGAAATCTTGCCATTGATGATGGCGTTGCCGGTCGAGCCGCCCACTTGGGAGCGGGTGGCCGCGGCGGGGACAGAGATCAACGCTGCCTATTGGCGGACGATCAAGACGTTCCGTGTGCCCGAAGGTCCGGCGATACACATCGCGGTCGAAAAGCTCCTCGCTGAGGATCGAGGCCGCTCGGCGCTCGAAATGCTGATTGGACCGACCGACCGCGAAGGGTACGTTGCCGATCTGTTGGACGTTCTTCGCCATCCCTCAACAGTGAGCGAGGAGAAGTCTCAGGCCGATCACAACGACTTGACGATGTTCACTCACTACGTCGGCAAGGCATTCGTGCGCCTTGATGCCGACGACGCTGTCGGCGAGGACGAGATACTCAAGCTCGAATGGGTTTATTTCCACGCCCTGCGGCATTCCGAGCGCCCGACGCGCACGTTACATAAGGCATTGGCAAGGAATCCGGCCTTTTTCGTCGAGCTTCTCCATGCGGAGTTCGGGAAGATCGAACTCGAATCCGACGATGCGGGTGCACGTGAGCGCACACGGATGATAGCCAGCCAGGCCTATCATGTCCTCCAAGACTGGTCGCACGTGCCGGGGACGCGCGACGACGGGGTGATTGACGGTGTCGAGCTGGAAAAATGGGTCAAGACGGCACGCAAGCTGTGCGCCGAGGCCGATCTCGCCGATATCGGGGACTCGCGGATCGGTCAGATTCTGTCGGCACCGCCGGTCGTTGCTGGCGAGGTCTGGCCGCCCGAGCCGATCTGCGAGGTAATCGAGCTGTGTCGCAGCCGAGACCTCGAGGATGGCCTTGCGGTTGGCGTATCGAACCGCCGCGGCGTTACTGTCCGGCTGCCCACCGATGGCGGAAAACAGGAGCGTGATCTCGCGGAGCGTTATCGCGCCGATGCGCTCCTCTGTGCGCAGACTTGGCCGCGCACCGGCGCGTTGCTCGAACGGATCGCGGAGAGCTACGATGCGCGTGCCAAGTGGGAAGACGAGCATGCCGAGCAACGGGACTGGACCTAACCTGAATGCCCGCCAACAGAACAGCTCTGCAAGGAGTTGTATGATTTCGACTGGGGAGAATTAAAAGATCAGGAGGATCGTTTTCAGAAATTCAATTTTGACGAAGTGGAATAGTAAGTGATCACCAAGGGTACGTACCACTGTTCACGCGCCCGACTTGGGGCTGGACGCAATCGTTGTTACCGATCTGTTTCAGGCTATCGCGTGGCTAACCATTCCAAATAAGGGACAGACGATGAACGGTATCACCGAGCCACAAAGGGATGATCGATGATCTACATTTGGCACATAATTGGCGTGTGGTTCATATTCAACGCAGGCACGGGGCTTTTTGCAGGAGACCAAATTAGTGATGCAGGTAGAAAGCTGCTACCAACATCGTTGCTAATTTCGGTGGTTTACCTCGTCTCCTTATTTTTCATTTATTGAGCCCCGGCACTTTACCGAAAGCATTCCAAATAAGGGAAAGTTATGTCGGAAGAACTGATATTAGTGCGGCTGACCGGTGAGCAGGCAGAAACAGCGCGAAACGCAATTGGCCCCAGAAAACGGATCACCCATGCCCTCGTGTGCGGATCTCATGGCAACATCTTCGGGACCGAGCGATTTTGCCGGAAGTACTACGATGCCTGGCGGACGATCTTTTCCGACATTTTCCCAGATGGTGCCCGTGAAACCGAAACATACAAGTTTGATGAATATATCAGTCGGTTCGACATGGTGACCGCTTTAATAGAAGAGCAGGACGCGCGTAAGAATTTGCCGAACGGTCAAGCGACAACAAGAAGCCCATCTGTTTGGCAGCGTGCACTAAAAATGTTTTCCAAATAAGGGACATGAGCATAAGCAAAGAAACGAAGTCGTCGACAGATCAAAATCTAGAACTGAGTAAAGTAACAGCCGGCATCACCAAGATAGTTAGTCCCCAAGACACTTCTTTCGGACAGATGGGCAAAACCGGATCTCCATTTCCAAACAAGAAAGCAGATCAGCGACCTCACACATGATCTTGACCTTGCCAGGCTTGCCGGCTTCACGACCAAAACGCTGAGGCCGAACGAACATTTCTCGATGAGGTCCATGGTATAGAAGATTTCCAATAATGATTGAGCGCACCTTTCAAAACATCCCCAGCGAAAAAATCAGCGAAGCAGATCAGCAATCGTTCTTGGTTAGTCTAGGTTGGGCAAGAGGATCTACGTGGGATGATTTACTGCGATCAAAACGCGTACTGATAATCTCAGAAGCGGGTGCAGGAAAAACATATGAATGTCGCTCTCAGGCGAAGCATCTGTGGTCTGCGGGAGAAACAGCATTCTTCGTTGAGTTGGCCGCGCTGGCGACTGACGAACTTCGCAGCCTGCTAGATGCCGATGAAGAAGCACGGCTGGACGCTTGGCTTGCCTCACAGTCCGAGGAGGCGACATTTTTCCTGGACTCGATTGACGAGCTGAAAATGACGTTGGGTTCATTTGAGCGCGCACTCAAACGACTGAAGAAGTGCATCGGAAATCAGCTTCACCGGACGCGGGTCGTCATCACGACCCGACCAATACCCTTCGACGAACAGCTAGTCCGAAATGTACTGCCTATTCCAGCAGCGCCGTCCTCGGAATCAAATGAAGAGGCATTTGCAAAAGTCGCAATGGGTGAGCCTCGGGCTCAACACGACAATATAAGCAAGGACCAATCAACCGAATGGCGGTCGGTAGGCTTGATGCCGCTATCTGACAAGCAGATCGTCGTTTTTTGTCGGCAGCAGGGTGTGAGCGATCCCGATCTTCTTTTTGAGGATCTACGACGTCGCAATGCTTTGGAGTTTGCACGTAGGCCTCAGGACCTCATTGAGTTGTGCGCGGACTGGCGTGAGCACAAGCGCATCCGAACGCATCGCGATCAGGTTGCCACAAATGTTAGAGTGAAGCTGCTTCCCCGCAACGACAGACCTGAAACGGCGGAGTTATCCGTTGACAGGGCGATCGAAGGAGCTAGCCGGCTGGCGCTTGCAGCTCAGATGACACGGCGTCTAACAATCCGTCATAGTGCAGCGTACGACGTTGTTCACGATGAGGCAGCCCTCGATCCCACGATCATCCTATCCGATTGGGAACCAAACGAACGCAAAGCACTGCTGGAGCGTCCGCTATTTGGCTTCGCTTCATATGGCCGGGTGCGCTTCCATCATCGCTCGGTGGCGGAGTATCTTGCTGCGGAACGGCTATTAACTCTTCGAAGACAAGGTATGTCGTTTCGGGCCCTCAAGCGGCTTCTCTTCGCGGAAACCAAAGGCAAGATGATCGTTCGCCCGTCCAAGCGACCAGTGGCGGGTTGGTTAGCCTTGCAAGAAGATGGGATATTTGAACTCTTGCGGGACAATGAGCCTGCCGTGCTCCTGGACGAAGGAGACCCAGAGTCGCTAACGCAAACGCAGCGAAATCAAGCTCTTAGTGCCTTCGCTGAGCGTTATGGCCCCGGTGGATGGAGAGGCCTTCAGGTGCCCCACATTCAGGTCCATCGTTTCGCATCGAAAGAGCTAGCAGGTGGAATCGACAGACTCTGGCGTAGAGGAGTAGAGAATCCAGATGTGCGAGAAGTCCTCATCAACCTCATCGAGGCAGGCCGTATAGAAGACTGTGCGGACATCGTATTCGATATCACTCAGGACATTGCAGCGCCTGCGGTTGAGCGCATAATGGCTGTTGATGCGTTAGTAGCCCTTGATGACGAGAGGCTAGGGTATATTGCTTCCAGTATAGCGGATGCTGACGATATCTGGCCTGACAGAGTGGCTCGAGGTGCCGTACCAACCCTTTTCCCCAAGTACATGTCGGTTGAACAGCTTTGTCGGACACTTCGATGGACAAAGCTGGAGAAGCCGAGTGTAGGCGACCTTAACTGGCAACTTCCACGCCTGATAGCAGGATCGCCACTTGATCTCCCTGTCCTTGAAGAACTTCGTGATGGCCTCCTAGCGTTAGTCTCAGAGGGGCTTAGTTGGCAAAAAAGATTGCCACATATTTCGAGTGATTGGCCACATCTCAGCGGAGCGCTCGCAGCAACGTGTGAACGCGGCCTCGATATGAGCCAAGATGAGGCATGGTTGCATGCTGGCGCACTTGCATTGCGATTGCCTCGCCGGGATCATGGCAACGATGAGCCGATCAAGTCGCTTCGCGAAAGACTGAGCAATCTGAATGCAGAGGGCACTGCTCGTCTCTTCTGGGTCGAGGACGCTTTGATTCAGTCACTCTGTCGACCCAAAGAGCCTTCGAAGCGACTCGCAGAGATCACGATTTTCGATGGACCAGTCCAGCTTAGACCGGACCGAGATCTGACTTGGGTGAGCGAAGCGCTTGGCGACACGACCAGGGACACCGGTATGCGCGCTATACTCCTGGAGGCAGCTATCCGCCTGTCGCCGGATCGTGATACATGGAGAAAGCACGTTGAAGGACTTAGGCCTCTCATAGTGGATGAGCCCTCATTCGTGCAAAGGCTTGACGACTGCCTAAAACCATCGAAACACGACAAAGAACATCGTAGTTGGGAAAAGAAGGAGGCTGATCGAAAAAAGCAGGAAGAGCGGCAAAAGGACATGGCTCGCGAAAGTTGGATTCTGTTCTGGCGAGAAGTTGCCAATCAGCCTGAGAACGCATTCTCGACGGAGAAAAGCTGGAACACGGCTTGGCACCTGTGGCACGCAATGAGACACGATGGCGATGACAGCCGATCATCAGGTTGGAACAGGCGTTTCATTGAGGAGCAATTCAATCAAGAAACTGCCGACAAACTTAGACGCGTGCTGATGAATATCTGGCGCGATGATCACCCAACCTTTCCCAGCGAAAGGCCCGAAGGTGAGCGCAATACATTTCTTGTACGTTGGCAACTTGGTCTCGCCGCGATCTATGCCGAAGCAGAGGACCAGAACTGGGCAGCTAAACTCAGCAATGCAGAAGCTGAGCTAGCCGCGCGGTACGCTCTGATTGAACTGAACGGCCTTCCCCAGTGGTTCGAGAGTCTCGGAGAGAGGCACTCAAACGCTGTGGACCGAACGCTTGGCAATGAACTGTCGTGGGAGCTAAGCCAGCCGCCAGGTGAGCATGGACATTCAGGCCTGCTCCAAGGAATTGGTTACACGCCGACAAGAGTTGCAAGACTATTTGTTCCACGGCTGCAATCTTGGTTAGATGCTGGTGGGGATCGGATCAATGGCCCAGATAACACGACAGGGATGACCGAAAGGGTTCAGCAAGTCACACGGGTTATCTTGAAGCATGGCAATCCTTCGGAATTTGAGAGACTTCGAGAACGGGCACTCCAAAGATTGGAGCAGCAATTGCCGTTTGCGCTGCGTCTTGTTTGGTTGCGGACCTTGATGCGGATTGATCCGCAGGCGGGTGTCGAAAAGCTGGCGGATCAGATCGAGATAGTCGAACCATCTGAGCGATCAGACGCTGTGACATGCCTGGCCAGGCTCTTTGGGGATAGCCAAGACAGAATTGCGCTGCGTGACGAACGCTTCACACCGCAATTACTGCTGCGGCTGCTTCGCCTGGCCTATCGCCACGTTCGAATAAAAGACGATGCGCACCACGAAGGATCCTATTCACCAGACACTCGAGACGATGCAGAGCAGGCACGCAATAACATTGTATCGGCATTGATCAACGCGAAGGGCGGGGAGGGCTTCGCCGCAAAGCTCGAAATGGCTGCAGATCCTTTGTGCGCTCATTTCAAGGATCGCATTTTGGCTGTGGCAGAAGAGAAGTGGGCGCAAGAGAATGATGCTAACGCATTTGATGAGGCTCAAGCGGTAGCGCTTGATCGAAGCGGGGAAGCGCCTGCCTCAACGAATGAAGCCATGTTTGCGATTATGAAGGATAGGCTGTCTGACCTCGATGACCTTCTTCTCCAGGATGCTTCACCACGAGAGGCTTGGGCAGGGATAAAAGATGAGAAGGTCATGCGTCGAGAAATCGCGCGAGAGCTGCGCCATGCCGCCAACTCGATCTACACTGTGGACCAAGAGGCCGTAACCGCAGACGAAAAGGAAACTGATATCAGATTGCGTTCCGTAGCCTCTGACCATGAGGCGGTGATCGAACTCAAGCTCGGGGATGGACGAACAGCTAGAGACTTGCACGATACAATCGAGAAGCAGCTGGTGAAAAAGTACATGGCACCAGAGCATAGCCGCTCCGGAGCTTTGATGGTGACCCTTGCAAAGAATCGGAAGTGGAATCATCCGGATGAACACCGTAAAATCAACGCGGACGAACTTTTCTCCCTGCTACGCACAGAGGCGAAACGGATTGAAGAAGCGTTGGGTGGTGCCGTCTCAGTAGCTGTACATTTTCTTGATTTGCGGCCTCGGTTACCCCTTGAGAATGCCCGAAAACCCCGGAGAAAGAAGAGTTCAAGACCATCAGTAGGTTAATTTGATCTTGGTTGGTAAATGCAACATTTCACGTTGCAACTAGGTGTTCGATCAGGTGGAAAGTGGCTTCGTTGACAACGCTGGCGCACTGCATCTGGGCGCCATCAGCATGAGCCCTTTTGACACGGGGGCAAAATCCAGAGCGCTTTCGTAAAGTAAAGCAGGCTCTTCTGCACATCACATTGATGCTGAGTGAAGCAGTTCGGCACCGTTGTGAAATACTTGAAATGTCGGTCCAGCAAATTCCAATCAACAGTTCCAAATAAGGGACAAAACAAATGACAAGCCGAGATGACAATGATGAAGCACCGAATGGCGGTGTTTTAAATTTACCAAGTGCGGCAAACGAAAAGAAGAATGAGGAGCCAAGCATAGATTATCCGATGAGTGACGAGCTGAAGAATGCAGCACAACATGCTGCAACAATCGCTAGGTTGAAATTCCAGGGTTTAGAACGGCTGTTGGTGCCGGAAGCTAAATCTGAAACGGCTACGGTTTCCTTCATTGAACATAACAACAAGACGTATGCTGTGACGGCTCGGCATGTAATTCAGACGTTCAACAATTTGGCGACGCAGGATGGTCGTCAGTTTGAGGGCTACTCATGCATTCAAAGCCCTGGCGTCGCCATTCTAGGTCCATTCATAACTCCACCAGCACAGTATCCGCACCCTGTACCTGACATCGCAATTTGCCCCGTCGACAACAGACTTCCAGCCCATATTGGGAAGGCTGCATTCGAAGTAAGATCACAAGATGATGCGAGTTGGCCTATCTCACATGCCTTGGCGATAGGCTTTCCTACTGTCGAAAAGCATGACTTTAAGGATCAAGATGGTAGGCAAAGATTGGCACTGCCATGCGTCTATGCCGTAGCTGAAGGCCTTCAATCATCGGGGAGCAGTGACCAAGCACAGTTTCATAGTGAGCTTTCGGAACTCCCCACCGTTGTTAGCCTTAGCGGTATGAGTGGTGGACCGGTTTTTTGGAGTGATGGCTCGAAGTACGGGCTAATTGGTTTCATTAAGGAAGCGCTCGACGTCACACCTAAGGAAGGTGTGGAAACATTCTATGACGAGCCAAAAGTCAATTTCATCTGCCAGAGAGTAGATCATGGCGTCATCGAAAGATGGCTGCAGTACGTTGACGAGAACTGGCAGATAGAGCGGGACAAGATCAATCTTGCGATCCGCAATCTCTGAGCAGCTCGATATGAAATGGCTTTCCAAATAAGGGAGTATAGGGAACAACATGAGTGCGACAAACCTTGGACTGTTGATTATGGCCGCGGCAGCTGTGCTGCTCTTTGCTCTGATTATATTGGCCAAACGGGCACTTGGAAAAGGAGCAGAGACTGTTCCACGTTATCCGTCGTTAAATGATGTGTCTGCGAAGCCGCCGCGACAAGATAGCATTGAGAAAGGTCAAATGGATTTCTCTAGCATTGACCTGGTGGATATCCATAAACAGAGCAATATCCAGCGAAATCCGATGGATCCGATGTAAAAGAGTACGGGTTGTCACGTTGGATGTTGATCGAGACGGGAAAGCGCAAAACCGTTCAGGAAGATCAGCGAACAGATTCCAAATAAGGGAGAAGTAATATGGCAGATCCCCTTACCACAGCTCAGTTAATGGAACTGAGTTCTGACATTCTTGCCGAAATAGATAGATTACCCTCAGAGATTCGTTCAGAGCGACTAGCTTTCGAAATCCAAGGGATTATGAGTGTTCAAAATGATATTTTCACGAGTGAATTATTGTCCCAGCTAAATACTCTTAGTCGCACGGTGGGGAACGCATCTGAGCAAGATTATGATGAGATGATGTATCGCTCATTTGGGATAATAGATGCAGCTGACCACCTGCAGAATCTTATTTGCAGTGATCAATGGTCAAAACAAATTGGATTGTCACCGCGCCTCACGAAGAGGGCACCTTGATCCAGCGTATTTTTAGATAGAAATCGCTTTAGGGTGTTTAGCGTGAATCAGATGAAGGTTGTACTAAGCATTCCAACTAAGGGATGGATACATAGCAAAGTAGTCAGAACGACAAAAACCCGCCTCTTGCGAAGCGGGCTTGCCTATTCTCTAATATCTGCCGGGGGAGGCTTACGCCAAACGTTACCGGCAGCATCTGACAGATACGTAGGGGTTAATGACGGCATTGTCAATAGCGCACATAGCGGCGCTCTATAAAACACTGTCCGCTAGCAGGATGGGAACGTTTGATGACGCAGTAGTGCATACCACATGCAGTGCGCTTGATCTATATGCTTGGAATGCCAACGTTTCCGCAGCATTGCTCGCACCTTTGCATATCTGTGAGGTGTCTCTTCGAAATGCTGTATCTGAAG
Organism: Thalassospira sp. MCCC 1A01148; assembly: GCF_001613795.1. Lineage (GTDB taxonomy): Bacteria > Pseudomonadota > Alphaproteobacteria > Rhodospirillales > Thalassospiraceae > Thalassospira. The sequence goes on along the minus strand of NZ_LPVZ01000020.1, from coordinate 640,435 downwards.
CACTTGAGGTCATGTACGGTCAAAATTGGCCGTGGGACGGCGCTTTCCGTCGAAGCCTCCCCAATCCATCTGGTAGAGGTGTCTACAGCCCACGACGAGATATAGAAAACACATCCGCTCGATATCAAACAACAGGCAAAGTAATCCCGGAGCTAAAGTTTGTATTTTGGGAGACAATGCTGACAGGCAGACACGACGGTCGTATCTGGAACTCACAGCTGCATTCAATCTTCCCAAACCTACCAACCTTTCCTGCTCGAACCAGACAAAAGGAGATCAAGCTCGGAAGGTTGTACTTGCATGATCGAATAGAAAACATACGAAGTTTACGAAACCGAATAGCGCACCATGAACCCATTTTCTCGCGAGATTTGCTGGAAGATATGCGTTCAATTGAAGCAATCACGCGAGCGAGATGTAATGTAACCTGTGACTGGATGCTTCAAACAGAGCTAGCAACCATCACTATCTTGGAACGACCGATTTAATCATTCCAAATAAGGGACGAATTTCCTTCCAAACAATTTATTGCACAATTGTACTGAATATTGTACAAGCAAGGCAAGCTACTTAACAGGAGATGTATTGTGCAAGTTGTGCCCTATAGTCGCGCCAGACAGTCGTTTGCGGATTTAATGAAGACAGTCAACACAGATCACACCCCTTTCCATGTCACGCAGAAATCAGGTGATGACGTAGTTATAATCAGCAAGGCGGATTACGATTCCATGCAGGAAACTATGTATCTGCTTTCAAGTCCCGCGAACGCCTATCGTCTCAATCGGTCAATTGCCGAACTCGAAACAGGGAACGGCATTGAGCGACCGCTAGCCGAAGAATGAAGCTGGTCTGGAGCGAAGACGCTTGGCAGGACTATATCTACTGGCAAAACACCGACAAGAAGATGGTCAAGCGGATCAACGAACTCATCAAAGAGATTAAACGAACGCCCTACAAAGGAACCGGAAAGCCGGAACCTTTGCGTCACAACTGGTCGGGATATTGGTCACGGCGGATCAGTCAAGCGGATCGACTGGTTTATAAGCACACGGACGACGCAATTTTTATCGCCCAAGCCCGTTACCATTACTAACCAAGCCATTCCAAATAAGGGACGAAGTCCAAATAAGGGAGATCAACGCATTAACAGTGTGCTTGATCTGGGGGCGCTATCATTTACCGGGTTCCCTGAGTGAATTTTACAGACAGGAAATCTCGGAACCGTGGCAGGCCTGGCACCCAGTTTCGACGTAAAGCCTCTGCGGTCTCCACCAATTCATCCGGATTGATGTCAAAATAATTCTGCGATGCCACTAGTAGACGATCGGCTTCGTTGGGAAACTTTGATCTGAGGATCATGCTGGCCACACGGAAGGCATTGGCTTCCATTGGCGACGAAGGGGAGGCGCGCGAAGCGGTACCCAGTCCAACCTTTGCGCATCGCTCTAATAATTGTTCTTCGCGATCTCGTTCGTCCATTTTTATCTGACCGTCGGTGTTTTGTTATCTTCAACACATCGCGCACAAGGGGGTAGTCGCCAAGTTGTGGTGTCTCTCTATAAGTTGTGGTGTCTCTCTATCTCTAGTGCACCCAATTGGGCTTTTGACACATCCCATACTTCTCAATAGTAGCATCTTTAGCGAGAGTTCGGGCTTTGGTCATGGTGTTGTGTTCGGTTGACTAAAGCCAGTGTATCCGTCTCACATGCGACAAAAGATGGCATTCAATATACGACGGCAACACCAATGACTTAACGTCTCTGGCAGACTTGATGTGACTTAGTGAGAATAGTTGATCCGGGAGTTGGTAGATTGATGAAAAGATGGAGAGGAACTGTGTAGGAATTGTGTAGGAATTGTGTAGCAGTTGTATAGGAATTGTATAGTTAATCGACACCAATTGGAGAGGAATTCGACACCAATTGGAGATGGGATATTCAATTGCTATACAACTGCTACACAAGTTTCTCCGCATACTAACACCCCGATTAGGTTTGTCGCACTAACATAGAGAGAAGGGTAATTTGGGGCGCTGTTTTCAGGCATAAAAGTGCGACAAAGGTTTTTGTTAGGTAATATCAACCAGAAGAATACGGCCCAAAAACAAGGACACAATTCAGGTGTAACAAACAGAGTGTTTCAATATGCCATTGTGGCGTTGGTTCGTTCGGGCGCAGAGGGGCCAGTCAGGTGGTAGAAGTTTTCCAAGTATGAAGCACTTATTTTAGCTGGAGAGAAGAAGTGGAATTTGACCCGCTTGATAACGTTGATGCCTGTTTGGGGCAGGCTAGGTTCACTGAAGCAGAAGCCGCAGCACTTGCAAGGGCGACAGTAAATCTGTTCGCTCACTGGTGCATCTCAGATGCTGAGGCGCGCACTATTCTTGGCGGGATATCGGAAAAAGGGTGGGACCTTCTGAAGGGCGGTGATACGAGCGAAATCGAGCAGGATACCCAGATGCGGATGGCTGTTTTGATGGGTATCCATGCAGGGTTACGTCATTTGTTTGTCGATGCGGCTCGCGGGTATGCTTGGGTCAAGAAGCCCAACGCCAGCTTCGATGGAGAGAGTGCCCTGAATGTTATGAAACGTGGGGGATTGGAAGGTCTGCTTGCCGTCCGGGAGTACCTCAATGCTGAGTGCGGCGTTTGAGCATGTCTTGGCTCAGCGTTTACGCCGGAGCACGACAATCTTCGCAGATATGGCCTCCTTTAACCTCCATTTTGTTGGTTCGAGCATCTCCGAGATGCAGAAACCAACAAAATGGAAGAATATTTGAGACTTGTAATGTGTTGATTTTCCTATTTTCTGCTGCTGCGATATCTCGAAGCACTGGGCCCAGAAATGACACACGGCCCGAAAATTGCCCTGGTCTTCGATATTTAACCATCCGTTGAGTGGCGCCCTCATTTTATTAGGGGGCATCGCCGACTTTGGTGCTGGCGATGCACGGCTACATGTAGAGGATTGCACTTATCGGCGGCCAAACTCGCACTCATCGCGCATTTCTGGTTCAGATTAAGTGATTTTATCACGTGTGCCAAAGCCACTTTATCTGCGAACGAGATCAGATTAATAACCGCCAGATCGAAATCATCGCCGTGAAATCACATTATGTGCCACTGACGATTAGACCGGAAAACGCTCCTATTACTGACACCTAACCTCGCTAATGAAAACGAATGTCATATCACACCAATCAATAAGGGAATAGCTGCAGAACTTCTTACAGCCTGTATCAATCAATAGCGACATCGCAAAGAGTGATTTTGCAAGGAATTGTCATGGTCAAACTTTAGGTATGTCATGATTCTTGGCTTCGCACAGAGTATGATCGCCAAGCGTCTCTATCACTCGGCAATTTGCAATCCGCCCTCCTTTGCATTGCTCCACCATACGCTCAAGCTCGCGTCGAAGCGCCTGAAGTCGTTTTAGACGCCGATCAACATCCTCCAACTGTTTTTTTGCTATCGCATCCGCTGCCTCGCACGAGTATTCGGGATTGTCAGCAAGGCTTATCAAATCCCGAATGGTTTGCAATGGGAAGCCAAGCTCTCGCGCATGACGAATGAAACTAAGCCGTCTGATTGCTTCTTCGTCATACAGTCGTTGATTGCCTCCGGATCGGGATGGAGATGGCAAAAGGCCAATCTGCTCGTAATACCGAATTGTTTGCACCTTGCAACCGACGGCTTCAGCCGCGCGGCCGATTGTGAGCAAGTTCATCATTCTTATTTTCTCCTTGAACCTATAGCTACTAGAGATAGTACCTTTCGTGAGAATTGGGAATGTATCAAAGAGTTTTGAGACAATCATATCTGCCAGCTGCGATGATAACGAACCAAAATTCTAGGGTGCGTCAGAAGGTTTCCGCGACGCTATTGGAAATGTTGCCGTTTTGTTAGCAGCCAGCGGCGTCTTTGTTACAGGCACCGCATGGCCGGACTTGGTCGTCGCTGGCGTAACGACCAGGATTTTCCTTTGGTCAGCGTTGCAGATTATTACGCAGGCAGTTCGCGAAAGCCGATATTCCGTTGAAACTGATTCTGCCGACTAGGACAAATGATCAGATGCCTACCGTGCAAACACAAAAAAACGCTCTCTATATGGCTTGGTTAGTCGCGCTTGTATCTACTCTTGTCGCGCTATTCCTTGGCGAGATCATGGGACGGACACCGTGTGTTCTGTGCTGGTACCAGCGCATCGCAATGTTTCCCCTCACCATTATACTAGGTATTGCTGCCTACCTGTCTGACAACGCAGTTCGCCGTTATGCATTGCCGATAGCAGTGATTGGAGGCCTTGTAGCTCTGTGGCACAGTCTTTTGTTTTTGGGAATTATACCTGAGACGGTGCAACCCTGTTCACGAGGAGGACCGTCCTGTACCGGAAATGAGCAGACCTTGTTCGGAGCTTTGCCGTTACCGTTTCTTTCGGTCGCTGCCTTTGCCGCAATTATTCTTTTGCTCACCATTCCATTCAGAAAGGCCTCGACATGAACCGCCGAACCTTTGTAGCAGGTACTGCCGTCGTCGCTCTTGGTGCTTTTGCCGTCGGCGCGATGTTTTATCAACCTGTCAGTGACAACCTGTCGCCCCCTTTACCTTCGGACGCAAACAGCGCGCCACTTGTGCGACCGCACGCTCCTATGCTGGGCCCTGATGACGCGCCAGTTACCATTGTCGAATTTTTTGACCCTGCCTGCGAAGCGTGCCGGGCATTTTATCCCGTCGTCAAGGAAATCATGTCGACGTATCCTGACAAGGTGCGCCTGATACTTCGATATGCGGCGTTTCACCCAACATCGGAGGAAGCCGTTCGTATTCTTGAAGCCGCTCGGTTGCAGGGTAAATTTGAACCGGTTCTTGAACGCCTCATGGAAACTCAACCTCGATGGGCGCCCCATGGAAGACCTGCGGATAGCGCGTGGACAGTTCTGGATGGCACAGGTCTTGATATCCCAAAAGCAAAATCGGATGCGAAAATGCCCGATATTGTGGGAACGATGAACATGGATGCGATGGATGTCAGCGCAGTCGGCGTGAACAAGACGCCAACATTCTTCGTGAACGGGAAGCCGCTGACAGAGTTCGGTGCTCAACAACTGAATGATTTGGTCAAGGCAGAGGTGGAAAAAAATTGAAAACTGTACGCCTTACCCTTTGGGGAGCTGTCGTCGTTGCATCGGCAGCCTTTCTCTGGCTGTACACATCGCAGGGTAGCAATCAACGTTTTGTGAGTGAGTTATCGCAAAACACGGACACACTTCGTCCGGAATTTTCGCTAACCGATCACCAGGGAAATGCCGTCACGGAGCAAACTTATCGTGGCAAATGGCTTCTGGTTTTTTTCGGGTTTACCAACTGCCCGGATATCTGTCCGACGACACTTGGTGAACTTGCACAATTGATGGACCTGCTTGGCCCGGACGCCCAAAAGACCCAACCGTTGTTTATTTCAATTGATCCTGAACGAGACCGGGTAGAAACAATGGCAGAATACGTCTCTGCTTTTCATCCGTCCATCGTGGGGTTAACCGGGACCGAGACTGAAGTCACGGCGACGGCTAAATCTTTCAAGGCTTTTTTCGAGAAGCTGCCACAGGAAACTGCTCCGGATGGCTACACCATGGGTCACACTTCCGCAGTATATTTGATTTCGCCAGAAGGTGTATTTGTCCGTACTTACAGCTACGGAACGTCTCCGGAAAAAATTGCAGCAGACGTCCAACAGAGATTATGAGGTTCACTATGTCTCGAGTTTTATTCAACACTCTTTCGTCATTGTTATTCCTTCTGTTTGCATTTCCGGCGACTGCTGAGTCTGTTAGGGGTGGAGATCTGGTTGTTGAAGCACCTTGGGCCCGCGCTTCTATTGGTACATCTCGCCCATCAGCTGCTTATATCACGATCAGAAACGAAGGATCATCAGCCGACGTATTGACCGGCATTGAAACCGAAATTTCCAGCATGCCGGAAGTTCATGAGATAAAGACCAATGATAACGTTTCCACAATGTCGCCAGCTGGTCCGGTGGAAATACCCGCGAAGGATGCTGTTAAACTGGCTCCTGGAGGGTTGCATATAATGCTCATTGGGTTGCAAAGAGCGTTGGTAGAAGGTGAACGGTTTCCAATGACCTTGATTTTCGAGAAGGCAGGCCGGGTAAACGTGTCGGTTCCAATCTACAGTCTGGGTGCTTCAGGGCCTGAGGAATGATGCCTACTCAAGTATATGGTCTAACCGGTTTTGGAGTTATGGGGATCACGGCAATCATAATGCTTTTGGAGTGGCCTTTTTCCCGAAACCCGGACATCAAAGAACAGAATGTGTCGGCATCCGCCGCAGCGTTCCTTGATACTGATCATGCCCAGCGGGAAGATACAAGTCCAGAACAGACATCCATCCGGCAAGAGGCGACCAAAATGACCATACCTCTGGTTCTGGCCCCCGGGGATACGCTGCTGGGCGTGCTGACCGAAGCCGGCATTCCCACTAGCGAAGCATATGCGGCTATAAACAGGCTGAAGGGATTGATTGACCTCCGTACGCTAAAGGTGGGGCAAAGACTGGATTTGATTGTCAGTATAGTCTCCGAAAAAGCGAAAGAACGCCGCCTCGAAAATTTGACTCTGCTACCCGAGACAGATCGTCTGATTTTTGTCCAGCGCACCAGTTCCAATAGTTTTGATGCACAAACCCAACAAATCAAACATTCCGCCAGATTGATATCTGTTTCAGGCGTGGTGGATACCAGTCTTTACGAAGCAGTACGCAAACAAGAAGTACCACAGTCTATTCTGTTGCAATTATATGATGTTATGGGGCTGGCCGTCGATTTTCAACGCGATATTCGCGAAGGTGATCGCTTCGCGCTGGGCTATGAAAGATTTGATGATGGCGATTATGAGCAAGCTCATCCCGGGAAGCTAAGTTACGTCTCTGTTACCCTCGCCGACCGTAAACTGAGCTACTTCCGATATAAAACCAGAGAAGGCTTTACCGGCTTCTTCGATGCTAAAGGTAACAGCGTTCAAACGAACCTGATAAAGACCCCGGTTGATGGTGGACAACTTTCATCGCTGTTTGGCCAGCGAGAACATCCTGTGCTCGGTTACACACGGATGCACAAAGGTCTAGACTTTGCTGCCCCGCGGGGGACGCCGGTGCTCGCAGCAGGAGATGGTATTGTTACCCAGCTGAAACGCAAAGGAAGTTTTGGGAAATATATCAGTATCCGGCATGATAACAGATACTCCACAGCTTACGCTCATCTCAGCAAGTACAAGGACAACGTTGAGCAGGGGCGCCGTGTTCGGCAAGGCGAAGTCATAGGATATGTCGGCGCAACCGGCCTGGTCAGCGGTCCTAACTTGCACTACGAGGTTATGCAAGACGGTAAGCAGGTAAATCCGATGACCGTTGAGCTATCCTCACGACAGATACTGACAGATGACGAGCTTGCACGGTTCCGGCGGACCGCTAAACGATTGTTGCAGGATCTGAAAATCAAAGCTCCGAAAAATACAGCACAGGATGAGTCCTATATCCTGGAAGAGGGATGAGGCAATGGATAAGAACCGCAAATATCCGTTGCAGTTGCCTGTATTCGTCTTTTCCTTGGCGGGAGCCGCCTTTTTATCGGTAGTGGATCTGACGATAAAGTGGGCCGTAGAGACGATCATCATGGATCCGCCGCACCGTATTCCTCTCCTGCCCTTCTTCGATCTCGTCCTCGTCTTCAACCGAGGTGTCAGTTTCGGTCTTCTTGATGACCTTGGTCGTTGGGGCCCCATCGTTCTATCTGGCCTGGCGATTGGAATCGTCGGTGTCCTGATTATTTGGCTCTGGCGGGCGCAACGGATGAACGAGATCATCGGCATCACTTTGATCATTGGCGGCGCCATAGGGAATCTCATAGACCGTCTCTATGACGATGCAGTGACAGACTTTCTTAATCTTTACGTTGGTCAATACCATTGGCCCGTTTTCAATAGCGCAGATGTTTTCATTACGATCGGGGCATTGTGCTTGCTCTTACCCGACCTTGGAAAAAGAACGGATGTTGCACGTAAAAACTCCAGTTAGGCTGGAAAACAGAACCCATTTTAACGCCATATTAGAGGAGTAAACGATGCCTGTCTCAAGGCGTAAGATGGTTTGGACTGCTGCTGGAGCGGTCAGCATGCTCGTAGCAACTTTGCTGACGGGATGGTGGCGGGTGGATGGACCAGCTGCCCCTCAGCGTCAAACACGCATCAGCGCTTTGCCTCTTCCCTTTTCTGAGATGGATTTTCAACTGACAGACCATTCCGGCAGGAAAGTCGGCCCGGAAGATTGGATCGGTAGCCCCACACTCGTGTTTTTCGGGTTCACATATTGCCCCGATATTTGCCCGACGACCTTATCCGACATAACTCGCTGGCTCGAACAACTCGGAGAGGATGCCTCGCGGTTGCATGCGGTTTTCATCACGGTCGATCCTCAACGAGATACCGTTCAGGCAATGGCCGAATATGTTCGTAATTTCCATCCCTCCATCAAAGGTTATACCGGTCCTCTTGATGAAATCGATAAAGCGGCAAGGGCTTTTCGGGCCAAATACGAACGAGTTCCAACAGAAAACGGCTATACGATGAATCATACCGCAGGTGTTTTCGTCTATGACGCCGATGGAATTTTCGCTGGCGTTATCGATTTTCACGAGTCAAGGGACATAGCCGTTCCCAAAATCAGACAGGTACTGTGACTGTGACGAAGTGATATGGACGCCCGAACGGTTTGCCAGAAAGAACCGTTTCCAGATCAGAAGAATAGCAACGCCCTAACCATTATCAATGTCTCCGGCAGTCACTCCAATTTAGAGTCTGATTTCGCGGAGATGATAGCGATCTGGCAGCAACTGTCTTATCTCATTTGCTGATGGTATGAGTTTGGCTTTGGCAATGAAAATCGATGTGAGCCGGACAAATGGATAAGGTTGTGTTTCGCTATCTATCGTTACAATCCTTAACATCCAAGTCAGACCGGAACAACAACGAGTAGCGAAAGATTGCGGTTTCAAATTGGCGCTCCCAGGAATTAATAAAGGGAGAAGGATGATGGATAGTATCTGGCTGGTCCTCGGTCTAGCGCTATTTCCCGCCTTGGGGAACTTTAGTGGTGGTCTTGCCGCGGAGGTATCTCGAGTCACAGGACGCCATCTCAACTACGCTCTTCATGGGGCCGCTGGCCTTGTAATTGCTGTAGTGGCTGTTGAAATCATGCCACGTGCACTAGATAACCTTTCAGGCTGGGTAATAGCCGTTGCTTTTGCATTGGGTGGTATCGCCTACACAGGTATCGAGAAGTTCGTGGAGTCTCTCTACACGCGACGAGGCAAGCAGGAAGACAACAGTCAGACAAGTGTCTGGATGATCTATATCGCAGTGTCCATTGACCTGTTCAGTGATGGTCTTCTGATCGGAGCAGGGTCGGCAGTCTCGCCGTCGGTTGCAATAGTTCTTGCGACAGGACAAGTCCTCGCGGACGTTCCTGAAGGGTTCGCGACGATCGCCAACATGAAAGACAAAGGGATTTCCCGCAGCAAACGCCTGTTGATCTCTGCCTCCTTTGCAATTCCTGTACTCTCGGCGACCGTCTTCGCTTACTTCGTGCTCAGGAACCAATCAGAAGCGCTTAAACTAGCGGCATTGACGTTCACGGCAGGCCTTCTCACGATCGCTGCCATCGAGGACATGATATCCGAGGCTCACGGAAGCGGAGAAGATACCCACATCTCACCTTTGGCCTTCATCGGCGGCTTTGTCCTGTTCGTTCTGGTATCGGAGGGGTTGGGAAGCGTAATGCCATGAAGCCAATGGCCTCATCTCTAACACAGCGACTGTCGGAACAGTCAAATGAAAAGCATTCCCCAGCTTACGCTTCAGCAAACGGCATCCTAACTACAAATGTTGTCATATACCAAAAAAGATGACGCCCGTGTTCAAAGCTAATTGCCCGAAAACTCGCAAAACCTTGCCAAGGCACTTGTGGAGCAAGTCGATGCGGCAGGCAGGTTTACCGATATGATCTTCAATGACGTATAATCTGATCTTCCGCAGATGATTGCGGTTTGGGGCAAGTAACCTGAACAAGAAACTGCCCCACCTATTCTGTCTACTTTAATAGCGGCGGCTCTGACAGATTCTTCACCCGTCAGTGTAGGGCTTGTTGAGTATTGGGATTCACAAATCGGTTCGAATGTGATTCAAGCTTCCTTTTGAGGAGGTTTTGATGAATGAAGATCGGTTTGTGATCACGGATCGAATATGGGTGTTGATGGAACCACATTGCTTGGACAAGCCGACTGATCCCGGGCGTACCGGCGGTGATTGTCGACTTTTTATGGAAGCGGTTTTGTGGGTTGCGCGCACGGATAGCCCATGGCGGGATTTACCAGAATGCTTTGGTAAGTGGAACACGGTGTTCAAGCGATTTCGCGAATGGGTCAAGCGCGATGTATTCTATCGTATGTTCAATGCCTTAAGCGGTGTACCGGACATTGAATACGCGATGATCGATGCCACAATCGTCAAGGTTCATCGTCATGGTCAAGGCTCAAAAGGGGGACTCAAAGCCAGGCTGTAGGCAAATCTAAAGGGGGCTGGACGACGAAAACCCTGGCGCTCACCGATGCGCTTGGCAATCTCGTTCGTTTTGAGCTTCTGCCCGGCAATCGCTACGACACAATTGGCGTTGAACCTCTGATCCACGGCATCGACTTCGGCGGCTTGCTGGCCGACAAGGCGTTCGACTGCAACTGGATTATAGATGAACTCAATGAACGCGGTGCCATGATTTGCATATCACAGCGCCCGCAGCGCCTCGAACCCGTGGAAATCGACCTTGAAGTGTACAAATGGCGGCATCCGATCGAAAACTTCTTTTGCAAACTCAAAGAGTTCAAACGCATCGCCATGCGGAGCGACAAGACAGATGATAGCTTCTGCGCCATGATCTATGCTGTCGCTGCCATTATCAATGGACGGTGATACTCAACAAGCCCTAGTTTTTTTCCATGTATATTTTTTACGTCTGCCAATGGCCGGGACTTTTGTCATCTGTGCAATAGCAGTCGTTATGGAAGCATTCGGCGACTTGTCATCAAAGATGATTGTGATTGCCGGGCATGCAATCGTCAATCTACTGCCTTTAAATGCTCTATCATGTGTTCGAGCCACGTCTGAATGCATGAAGGCGCTGTATTCGACAGTGAAAGGTTTAGATTTTCACCAGCATTGCCGTTGCGTACATGAAGGCAACGCCAAAAATCAATCCGCTCAACACTGAAGGCGAATAAAGCGCTGCACTGCCGCGTCCGTTGCTTCTGGCCAGATAGGAACCGACCTCGATGATAACCTGCAAGATGGCACCCGCTCCGATGGACAGGGCGAGGGCCGACCATTGCGGTGCCGCTGCCAGACTTCCGATCCACAAACCAATGATTGCAGGTCCTCCTGCAAGAAGGGTAAGAGCCGGGAAAGTGATTAACGACGGTCGCTTTTTGAGAATGGGAGCCGCAATTCCAATGCCCTCCGTGATGTTATGGATGGCAAAACCCAAGATCAGGAACGTACCAAGCCCGGCCGAGCCAGCCGCAAAGGCGGCACCGATAGCCAAACCTTCTCCCAGATTATGCAACCCGATCCCGAGAGCAATAAATGTGGCGAGAGCCAAACCCGTCGGCGCACCATGTCGTCGACCAACAGCCATAAGTATGAGAAAGCTTGCCGCCGAGGCGAAGACAACCATGATCTGCCCTTGGAAGATGGCAGCAGACTGACTGGCGAGTTCGAACGCTTCTCCTGCAGCGTCGATCATGAGGTAAGCAAGCAGGCCAACAGTCATGGCGAGCAGGAAGTTCATGCCCGGCTGGCCGACGCCGCGCAAGGCGGGATAGAACAGGAGGCCAATAGATACCGGCACGATACCGACGAAGACGCCAAGAAGGGTTTGGAAGAGCAACGTGCCATTACTCTGGGTTGGCGACGTCACCGCCACTGGGATCTCATGCTCGAATGTTGCCCCTGTATTCGTAATTGTCTTGATCACATGCGCTTCTCCCTGAACCCAGGGATATGGCACATGAATCCATGCGCTCTGCCCCCGGCTCAAGGGTCCCGGAGGAGTCTGCTCGAATTGCCAATACGCATCATCCACAAGTACCTGAGCAATCATCATCGGATCAGAACCACTGGCGCGAACTCGAGTGGCAATGCCGTCCGAGGACAGAATTGTCCGCTCGAAGGTTAAATTCTCTACTGGTGGTACACCGTTGTCAAAACTGCCTAAAAGATCGCTCGTAACGAGCCATGCAATAGCGGCGGCAAGTGCTGCAAGTGGCAGGACCAGCCAGATCAGAGCCAGCTTGTTGCGAGGTGAAGCATCCCGAGCATCGATGTTTGGGGCTAAAGGGTCCGTGTCACTCATGCTCTGGCCTCCTGAACATCAAAAAAGCTCATCCAGCCCAGTTCGGCGAACTCGGACTGGTGCGCATGAAACATGTAGAGCCCAGGCTCGTGATTCTCGAACGAGAACTCGATAATGCCTCGCTGCCCCTGACACTGCATGACGGTATCAATCGTCAGTTGTGTCGGCGTTAGTGTGGTGCCGTGATCGAAATAGTTGAAGAAGTTCGCATGCAGGTGAAACGAGTTGATCGGATCGAATTCGACGAGATTGGCAAGGTAAATGCGGACCGGTCTGTCGCGTCTCACAGGGATAGGTCGCTTCATGTAGGCATGTGCAACAGTATTGACCGCGTAGACCTCGTTCTCGTCGTCAAAGTTGGTGTCGAAGGCATTCATTACCATTGCGAATTCCTGCCACTGATTGTTCTCCTTTGTCCCTAGCAGTCTGGATCTGGCGATATCAGTATTTTCGGGATGTCGTCCCGGGTCAGGATCAATGATAAAGAGCCCGTAAAGCCCCTTATGGATGTGCCGTTTTAGGGGGAGTGCGTGGCAGTGATAGAGGTGGCAGCCGAACGGTTCGGCATCGAATTCATAGATAAACTCTTCTCCTGGGCCAACCACTCCGGCCCCGGGCACACCGTCCATGCGAGCCGAATGAATCCCGTGGAAGTGGATCGAGTGCGGGTGAGAGCCATAGTTGCGGAAGATGACTCTGAGTCGCTCGCCTTCAGTTGCTCGCAATGCCGGACCTGGTACCCGGCCATTATATGTCCATGCGGGGAACATGACACCGGGAGCAATTTCGATCTCCTTGTCGATGGCATCAATTTCGAAAGTACGCAGACGCCGTCCATCAGGTAGCTGCGAGATCGTTCCTGTATCCCAATCGGTAAGAAGTTTTGAGGTGTCGAAGCCATTGCGCACCTCGTCGACATCTCCAACGGTCATCATCGTTCCATGGTTAGTAGCATGGCCCGGCATTTCCGACATATTTCCGCTACCCAATCTGTCGCCATCATGGTTCTTCGTGCCCTGTGATGTGTCCGATTGGCCAAGCGTCTCCCGAGCAGCCAAGGTCGCCCCCGCAGTTGCGATGATGCCAGCTCCGAGGAACCTCCGACGGTTAAGAACTACTGGTAGCCATCGACGCATGAGAGTTTCCTTAATACAGGGGTTTCAATCAATAAAAGCACTTACTCTATAATATAGCAATAGCTATGTTAAAACAGATCACCACGTCAGTTCCTGTTAAATCAGACAACAGTTTGCTGTATTGCAATAAGGTATAGCTTTAGCTATACCTTATTGCTGATAACTACCAAGGAAATCGCATGCTTACCGATCAGACAGAAGAAGCGCCTTCGAGTGCCCTTGTTGATGAAAACGTACAAGTAGAGAGTTTTCGGCAAACGCGGAATAGTCGCCGAAATGAATTGGTTGAGGACTATGTCGAACTGATTGCCGACCTGATAACTGATGGCGGAGAAGCTCGTCAGGTCGATATTGTTCGCAGGCTCGGCGTTGCGCAACCTACCGTTGCCAAAATGCTCAAGCGCCTCGCTTCTGACGGATATATCAAACAGAGACCCTACCGTGGTATCTTCCTGACAGCCCAAGGCCGCAAGCTCGCCCGACAAAGCCGGGAGCGCCATCAGATTGTCGAAAGTTTTCTTTGTGCCCTTGGTATTAGTGCGGAGACGGCTCGAATTGACGCTGAAGGTATGGAACACTATGCTAGCGAAGAAACCCTTCTGGTTTTTAGGGATTATCTGGCCAATCGGAAATAAACGGCCTTAACAACAAAGGAAGGCACTTATTGCTTCCGAACCACGAACCTGCCAATGATGAGTAGACACAATGAGTTGTTCCTCTATCTGCCAGCGTAGTTTGCGGGCAATCTGTCGATAAATGTAGTGCGGTCATTTCCTCTTGAAGGTCGGGCAGCCCACTGACTTTCCCATCTGGACTATGCGCAGAGACATGTTCTTGATTGACAGAGGAATGTTCACGGGAATTTATTATCGACAGATATTCATTCTTGGGATAAGACTATAAGTATGCTAGCTTGTATCAGGCTTCTGACCATACTTTTGATCGCTGCTTTTGCCGTCGGGACAAGTCTCCAGACGGTCAACGCTGCTGTTATGGATGTCGGGATGCCGATGGCGGACATGGCAATGGACAATTGCCAGAATTGTTCTGGCAGCGGCGACATCATGCCGGACTGCGATATTGCGTGCCCTCAGGTATCAACTATCGCAATTTCGCCTGTACAAGTTGCAATACCTGCACTCGCCTCAGTCGAGCATTTCGGGCCGACAGGCAGCCTTACCGGCCGCTCAAACTCTCCCGATCCATTCCCTCCCAGAACCAACACTCTGAACTGATATCTCCTTAATCCGTTTTGGTTTGAGGATATCAGTGTCATGGGGCATCACCGCGATTTCTCATGACGTGCTGCTTCGTGCCCGCAATTTTTATTGCGGGCTTGAGAGCTTCTTCAGACAGGGTCGGAAATCATGTTTTCCGATCTACGAGGCCCAAAAGCACGGCTTCACTCAATGGACAGGCGGCAATCCGCCCCTGCCTTGAGCGCCCCGTTTTTACGGGAGCCCGACCCCTGAAGATCAAACCTTATAGGATCATTGTGAGCAGGTTCCGTATCACGGTCTGATAGCTCCAACTCCTTGAGAAACAGGCATATGAAGAGAAACACCATAGTGGGTGGCGCCGTTTCCAGACGTGTGCTGCTTCGCGGTCTCATGGCGGGTGCCGGCCTCTACCTGTTGCCAGCCACGGCCTTTGCCGCGATTAGCAAAAGCACAAGCAGTGCAATCGTTTTTGACGGCAATTCGCTGATTGTTGCGCGCGGTACCTCGCTTCTTTATCGCAATGGGAGCCAAAACTGGACAGCGCTGCCGAAGGTGTCGGAAGGCACCATTCTCACTTTTACAACACATCCGGAAAGGCCGGGCCGCATTGTTGGCGGTCTGGATACCGGCGGGATTGTTCTGTCTGTCGATGGCGGGAAAAGTTGGGACGTGCGCGGGCAAGGACTGCCAGAAGCTGCCGTCACTGCCATCACAACGGCGGTGACAAACCCAGATACCATATATGCCGCCATTCGCGGTGACGGCTTATGGCAGAGCGATGATGCTGGTCAGTCATGGGTGTTTGTCATGGACCGGCCATGGTTAGCGAATGCCGAGCGAGATCTGACAGCACTGTCTTCAGTCGATCTGGCAACCGGAATGGGTGGGATCTGGCTATATGCCGGAACCGATACCGGTGTAACGCGTGTGCCGGATTGTTTCTGCCGTTGGCAGGATGTTCAGCCGGGCGATGCCATGGATGCTCTTGCGTCCGGAAAGCAGGCAACTCCCAAAGTACCCTTACCTGAGGGTGAACCTGTGAGTGCGCTGGTCAGTGCGGTATCGCGACCGGCCACACTTTATGCCGGATTGCCATCCGGAATTTGGCAATCGCACGATGCGGGTGTCACCTGGTTAAAGCGTTCAGAAGTTATCGCAACAGCACTCGCGGTTCATCCGCTACGCGCTGATGATCTCGTAATTGTGAATAACGACGGGGTTTTACAAAGCCCAGACGGTGGCAGGACGTGGACCGCCATTGCGAACATATGATGATGGAGAAACAGATGAGAAAATTAGTGATTGTGACAGGTGTTGCGATTCTGGCTGTTGCCGGAAGTGCTGCATTTACAATGTTTGCTCCGGGAAAAGGAGAGGCGCAAACGAACGTGACAGTAGCTGGTGAGAGAAGCAAATCGATCACAATCTATCGGGATCCGAACTGCGGATGCTGTGATGCCTATGGCGAATATCTTGAGACCAATGGATATCAGGTTACCCGTGTCGATGATCGCGATTTCGACAAGCGATCCGTTGCCGCCGGTGTCCCGGAGCAAGGGCTGGGCTGCCATTTGGCCGAGATTGACGGATATGTCGTAAGCGGGCTGGTTCCCGCCGAGATCATTGAACGGATGCTTGATGAACGCCCGGATATAACGGGTATCACGCTGCCCGGCATGCCACCAAATGCGCCGGGCATGGCACGTGAAAAAACCGGGACGCTGAAAACCTATGCGTTCGGAGAGGACGGCATTGCCGTTTACGCCAATGAATGAGTGTTTTGGACAGATGATGGATGGTTCGATGATGGGGGGCCCGATGATGATGCTGATGATGGCAGGAGGCGGTCTTGTGTTTCTTCTGATCCTTGCGATCCTGATCATGAGTGTTCTCGCGTTGTTTAAATATCTGCGGGGCAGGAAATGATCGCTGTATCGCCTGGATCATTGGTCACCGGATTAATGGCTGGCGTCGGCATGGCTTTGTTGTCCGGGGTAGCGGATGCTGGATCAACGCCCGAGAATCTGACTTTTCTGGAAAAGCCGATCACTCCGGAACAGATTGCACTGGGCAACGATGTCTATGCTGAATTCTGCGCATCGTGCCATGGTGCAAATCTTGAGGGGCAGAAAAACTGGAAGCGCCGCCTTGATACCGGGCGGATGCCTGCGCCGCCGCACGATGCCAGTGGTCATACATGGCGCCATAGCGACCTGGAACTTTATGCGATGACCAAGTTCGGGATTGGCGCTGTCGTGCCGGGATATGAGAGCGATATGCCTGCATTCGAGGATGTTCTGAGTGATGAGGAGATCATCGCTGTACTTGGCTATATCAAGAGTGTCTGGTCGGACGAGGAACGCGCATTCCAGCACAATCTGAATCCTAAAGACGGGAGGGCGAAATGAGTGCAGTCCCCAAAGAACATCGCCCGCAAAAGCACTTCAACCGGCTGATCTATTTTCTGCCGCTTGGCATCGCCTTGATATTGGGTGTGGCCCTGGCGAAGGGATTGACTCTTGATCCCAACACACTCCCCTCGGCCCTGTTGGGCAGACAGGTCCCCGAATTTGACCTTCCGCCGGTAAAAGGCCGGATGCAAGGTTTGTCGAGTACGGATCTCAAAGGTGAAGTGTCGCTGGTCAATGTTTTTGCCTCCTGGTGTGTCGCGTGCCGTGAAGAACACCCCGTGTTCATGAAACTGGCCCGCGACGGCACCGTTCCACTGCATGGTCTGAACTATAAGGATCAGCCTGACGACGCTGCAGAATGGCTCGATAGCCTTGGCGATCCCTATACGAGAACAGGTGCGGACATTAACGGGCGTGTGGCAATTGACTGGGGCGTCTATGGCGTCCCTGAGACCTTCGTTGTCGATGCAAAAGGGAACATTGCTTACAAGCATGTCGGGCCGGTAACGGAAAAAGTGTTGGCCGAGACCATTCTGCCAAGGGTCGAAAAATTGCGTAATGAGGCCTCAGGTGCCGGAACTGCGGAGGCACCTCGATGAAGAGCCTCTTGGTGCATATGAACCTGAAAGTGGGGTTTGCCGCTGGCATCATACTGGTGGTTGTTACCACATTGACCATAGTTTCGTTACGCAACGAGAAGAATGTCACCGATCAGGCAGCGGACAATGTAAGGCAGAGACAACAGCGCTCGTTTGTCATGCATGACGTTCCCCGGCCTCTTCCCGAATTCGGGTTCGAAAACGCCGAAGGTCAACCCATGACACTGAGTGATTTCGAGGGAACGGTCGTCTTGCTGAATGTCTGGGCTACCTGGTGTGTTCCTTGCCGCGAGGAAATGCCGACCCTGGATGCCCTGCAGGCCGAACTCGGCAGTTCGGAGTTCAAAGTCGTTGCCTTGTCGATCGACCGGGCCGGAGCGGATGTCGTGCAGGATTTCTATAGCGAAATCGGCATCCGGAATCTGGACCTCTTCATCGATCCAACCATGAAAACCACGACGGCTCTGGGCATCCCCGGTTTACCGACGACGCTTCTGATTGACAGGAACGGCCGCGAGCTTGGTCGACTTGTCGGACCGACCGAATGGGCGACAGCAGAGATGATAGATTTTCTTAAATCCCACATCTACACCGATTGAGGAAGGAACTCCTATGACCGAGATACAACAAGCCAAATCCGGTAATACCTCGCTTGGGCATGACGTGGTTCATGCCGTTCGATATTACCTGAAGGGACGTCGCGGTGTATTTGTGCTGGCTGGAACTGCCCTTGTCGCTGGGCTTGCATTTAACTGGAGCTGGATGGTTGCGGTCGGCATTGCACCTTTGCTCCTTTCTGTTCTGCCTTGCGTAGCCATGTGTGCGCTGGGTTTATGCATGAACAAAAAGGCCTGTTCGTCGAAAAAGAGCGCCAGCGATATCGCCCCTTCATCCGATGAAACCCCGAAAAACAGTCTTCCCGGCAACGAGGCCGGAAGGTCCCCGGCTGCATCAGGCGCAAATATAGCGTCTGTAACACCCCAGTCGGGACATGAGTCCACAACCGAAAGGAATGTTAGAGATGCGTAAATCAATCAAACTCACCGCGTTTGCCACAATGATGGTCGCGGGACTGGCGACAACAGCCCTATATGCCCAGGAAGCCCAAACTCCGGACAAGCAATCCCCGATGATGGAGCATGATGGCAATTCAGGCATGGGGGATATGCAGGGCATGATGGGTATGATGAAGATGATGAGCCAGATGGGGCCGATGATGGAGCAGTGTACTGAAATGATGGCTGCTATGACCGATCACATGCCGCAGCCTTCCGACAAATAACATCGTGACATGACACCCGCCCGGGACAAATACCCGGGCGGGATTTTCCACGGGATCGTTTCATGACATCGAATAATTTCAACCGGTTACGTTTCATCCGTTCCCTATTGTGGGGGATGGTTGTCCTTGCTGTACTGCTCTTTGGCGGCGCATATATCTTCCAGGCTTCCGACCGCAAGCAAATGTCGTCGGGGGCCGAAGGGACGGGAGAAGCCGCCATTCACTCTGATTTTTCCTTGACCGATCATCAGGGGAACCGTGTGAGTGAAGCAAGCTTCCCGGGGCGTTGGCAGCTTGTCTTTTTCGGTTTCACACATTGTCCTGATGTTTGTCCGACCACACTTGCCTATATGGCGGATGCGCTTGACCGCATGGGGCGTGAAGCCGACAGCGTGGCACCGATATTCATTACAATTGATCCGGCACGCGATACACCTGACGTCATGACGGAATATGTCGAGGCCTTTCATCCGGCGCTGATCGGATTGACCGGTAGTAAGGAGGATGTCGCTGCAGCCGCCGAGGCTTTTCGGGTCTATTACGAAAAGTTGGACGACGATACAGCACCGGACGGCTATTTGATGGCCCATTCCGGGCATCTTTATCTGATGGCACCGGATGGGCGTTACCTGACTGTCTTTCGTGAAGGAGATCAGCCGGCAGAAGACATGGCAATCCGGATTCTCGCGATCATGAATGGGAGTACAATATGAAAAGAACAGCCATCGCCCTCGTCATGACCTTGCTATCAGCACTACCGGTTTCTGCCGGAAACCTTGTCGAAATATCTGACGCCTGGGCACGTGCCACGATTCTGACATCCCGTCCGGGTGTGGCATATCTTACGATCACAAGCGCTGCGACCGACCGCCTTCTGGAAATCACCACAGCTGTGGCCGACCATGTGATGATACATGATGTCGTCACGGTCGATGATGTTCGCCGGATGCGACATGTCATGGCTCTGGATGTTCCGGCCAACCGCCCGGTCACTCTGGCGCCGGGGGCAATGCATCTCATGTTGACGGGATTGCATGAAAAACTCCGTGAAGGTGAGAAGTTTCCCATGACATTGCGCTTTGAAAACGCAGGCGAGATTAGCATTGACGTCGCCATTCTTGGCATAGCTGCCGCCGGGCCGCAGGGGGAAACAGAATGATCCGGTGGTTGTTTTTGATCCTGGCGTTGACGGCCTCACCAGCTTTTGCGAATCATCCCGGTGAACACCTTGACGAGGTGATGGCGGATAAAGAGCCATATTTTGAGGTGACAAACACCGGAAAGGTTCCAGAGATAGAACTTTTTAACCAAAATCAAGGTCGCTTTAATTTGAGCGACCTTGATGATCAGATACTTATTTTAAGTTTTGTGCCAAGGGATTGTGGTGCAGCCTGTGCAGAACAGCAAACCCTACTGGCGTCCTCTCAGGCGAGGCTGAATATTAGCCCGATGCGGGAAATGGTCACGTTCATTACCGTTCATTCCGAAGATTTTTCAGATACTCCTTCTTGGGATCTGGTGAACTGGCGGCCTGTTATGCCGTCTTCGGATATCAGTGCTGTAACTGTTGCCGATAAATTCGCCAAATTGAGCCAGCGTGACGGGTCTGCGCCGATGATTCATATTATCGATCGGAATACCCGCCATGCCGGTATTTTTCACGGCACGAGTTTCAATCAGATGAATCTGATCCTTTACGTGAACGGATTGACAAACGCTGTCCACCCCCCAAAGCCGCCTGTTGAAAAGGGGTGGCTCGATCAGTTAACAGACTGGTTCTCAAAAGTAGGAAAAGAGCCCTGAACAAAGATAGGCTTAGCACTGTTTGGTTAGCTGACCTTCCTGTTCTCTGAATACTTGGTTCCTGATTTTACGGAATACAGATTAATGCCTGAACTTTCCAATATCGGCATAATAAGCGCGTTCGCCGCAGGCCTCATATCGTTTCTCTCGCCATGCGTGCTGCCTCTGGTTCCCGGATATATCTCCTATATCGCGGGTGGTGCCTCTCTTTCGACCAGAACGGAGGCAATCCGAGTTGGTCGATTGTCATCTCTTGGTTTCAGCCTGTGTTTCGTTTTGGGCTTCACCACGGTTTTCGTCCTTCTGGGGGCCAGTGCAACAGCACTTGGTCAGGTCCTGCTCGGGTACCGGTTCGAGATGAATCTGATTGGTGGCGGCATTGTCATTCTGTTCGGGCTGTTCATGCTGGGAACGCTCCGTCCGGCGTGGATGATGCGTGAAGCGCGCTTTCATCTTGATCTGCCTGGTGGACGTGTGGTTTCGGCATATACTCTTGGGCTTGCTTTTGCGTTCGGCTGGACACCCTGCATCGGTCCTATTCTCGGTGCCATTCTGACTGTCAGCGCCTCGTCGGCAACTGTCAGCGATGGTATTGCTTTGTTGATCGTATATTCCGTGGGGCTTGGAGTGCCGTTTCTCTTGGCAGCACTGTTTACCGAGAGCCTGTCTGTCAGATTGAAATCCATAGGACGCTTTGGGCGTTATCTCCGTGCAGCGGCGGCCTTGATCATGATCGCCATGGGAGTTGCCATGATGACCGGTTATATGTCCGCCTTTGCGTTCTGGCTGCTGGAAACATTCCCGCTTTTGGGGCGCATTGGTTGACGGGCCAGGAAGAACCTTCCAACAGTTAATGGCTTTCTTAGTAGTGACTTGTGCGCGCTATTTTTTGCCGAAAAATTGGAAGAAAACAGCAAAGTACACGTCGTGTGAGACACTTCGAACAAAATACTTGACCTTCCAGTGACTGGAACCTTCATACTTGCTTAAACAGCAGACAATCAGAGGTTCAGATGCAAAACCATAATCACGTGCAAATAAAACTTGATGGGATAACCTGCTCCTCTTGCGTAGCAAGAATCGAGCAAACTCTATCCGCGATGAAAGGTGTCGGAGAAGTATCGGTCAATCAGGCGAATGAGACGGCCCGAATGAAGGTCGACAAGGCGCAAAGGCTTGTCGAGATTGCTCAAGCGCTTCAGAAACTTGGTTATGCCCCCCAATATGGCAACGTAACTCTAAGTGTGAATTCAATGTCATGCGCCTCTTGTGTTAATCGCATCTCAAAGTCGCTTGGCCAAGTCACCGGCGTAATAGACGTAGCCGTCAACCTTCCAACTGAGACTGTAGCGGTGAAATTCCTACAGAATGTTGTCTCTCCGACTGAATTGTCCTCCCAACTGACTGCTTCCGGTTATCCATCTGAGATCAAAGAAACAACGGACAGTTCTATCAAGAATAAACAGGTTGCGCGTGAAATAGCCTACCGTACGCTTTGGGCTGCTTTGCTAACTCTGCCTATTTTTCTGACCGAAATGGGCGGTCATATCATCCCGGAACTTGCTAATGTTATCGAAAGCACGATCGGGCAGCAAACTTACTGGACGCTGCAATTTATCTTAACAACAGCAATTCTTGCCGGGCCGGGCAGATACTTCTTCATCAGAGGTGTCCCTTCTCTTCTGAAAGGTTCTCCAGATATGAACAGTCTGGTCGCACTCGGAACGGGAGCGGCTTATATATTCTCTACCGTTTCCACATTTCTTCCTGAACTTATACCTGTGGAAGTTCGCGCAGTATATTTCGAAGCCGCAGCAGTCATCATTGTTCTCATCCTGCTTGGCCGTTTTCTGGAAGCCCGTGCAAAGGGGAGGACTGGAGCGGCGATCCAAAAACTTCTGGGACTTCAAGTTATAGAAGCACGAGTACAACGCGATGGCGAAAGCGTCATTGTTCCTGTTGATGACCTTCAAGTTGGCGATGTTATTATAGTGCGCCCGGGTGAACGAATCCCGGTTGATGGTGTAATTGTTGAGGGAAACAGTCATATTGACGAGAGCATGATAACGGGCGAGCCAATTCCTGTTGCCAAACAAGCTGATTCAAAAGTCACAGGAGGAACCGTGAATGGTGCAGGAGGCTTCAGTTTTCGCGCAACTCGTGTTGGTGAAGACACAACATTATCGCAAATAATTCGGATGGTTGAAGAAGCCCAATCCACCAAACTTCCCATTCAGAGTCTGGTTGATCGCGTAACTCAATGGTTTGTACCTGCAGTCATGTTTTTTGCTGCACTAAGTGTCTTGGCATGGTTTTTGTTCGGTCCTGAGCCAGCCGTTACAATGGCGTTGGTGGCAGGTGTTTCTGTTCTAATAATAGCCTGTCCTTGCGCAATGGGGTTAGCCACACCAACCTCCATCATGGTTGGAACAGGTCGTGCAGCTGAAATGGGTATTTTGTTTCGCAAGGGAGACGCACTTCAGGAACTTCGTTCCGTTCAGATCGTTGCGCTCGACAAGACTGGTACTTTGACGGAAGGACGGCCAGAGGTAACCGATTTTGTGGTTGCTCAAGGCTTCACAAAACTTGAAGTTTTAAGGTATGTAGCTGCTGTTGAAGCCAGATCGGAACACCCGATTGCCAACGCAATCGTATCTACGGCGCGCCGTGAGAATATTGACGCAGACCAACCAGTTACAGATTTCACCTCATTCACTGGTTACGGCGTCCGAGCAAAGGTTGATGATGCAACTGTCCTAGTTGGAACTGAACGCCTGATGCGACGAGAACAGATTGATCTCAAAGATTTTCCTGCAGTTGTTCAAAAGCTCTCACGAAACGGGCGAACAGCATTGTACGCAGCAATTGACGGACAGGTTGCTGCTGTTATCGGAGTGTCAGATCCTGTAAAGCCTTCAAGCAGGGACGTGATAAAAGCGCTTCACAGCCTTGACCTGAAAGTCGCAATGATAACAGGTGACAGTCTTGAGACTGCACAGGTAATTGCAGAGGAAACTGGAATTGATCATGTAGTTGCTGGAGTGTTGCCAGACGGCAAGGTTGCGGCCTTGAATGATCTTCGTGGAGAGGGGCGGAAGATTGCATTTGTTGGTGACGGTATTAATGACGCACCTGCTCTCGCTCATGCCGATGTTGGGATCGCGATAGGCACAGGCACTGACGTGGCAATTGAGTCGGCAGATATTGTTCTGATGTCTGGCGATCTTGGCGGCGTCATCAATGCCTTTGAAGTATCCAACCGGACGATGCGAAACATTCAGCAAAATCTGTTTTGGGCTTTTGGCTATAACACCGCACTTATCCCTGTTGCTGCAGGTCTGCTTTATCCTTTCTCTGGAATTCTGCTCACTCCTGTTCTCGCAGCAGGCGCAATGGCGTTGTCTTCGGTCTTTGTTTTAACAAATGCATTGCGGCTCCGTAAAATTGTGCCGGTAATGCGTATGTTGTGATCGCGTGATTGGATTGAGAAAGAACTGAAAAGTTCTATTAGATCGTGAGTGCGTCAAAGTACCGGTAGGAGAAGTTCTTCTCGGCAAGAACCTCTCTTACCCAATACCGGATTAAGGAGCGATTAAATGACGACCTCAAGTGATGAACAATTGGAGTATGTAGTTTTGCATGCTTTCAAACATGCCTGCAGCTGCGAAAGGCTTGATATTGCCGAATTTATGCTAAGAGCCCTTGAAAAGCTTGATCAGGAGCGAACGGAACATGACACCGTGGATCGTCCATTGATGGATGCGTATCGTGATTTGACGGCAAGCTCACAGCATCACAATAATTGATAGCTGGGGTGGTAAGGTCAATTGGAACACTTGAATTAACATTTCAAAGTATCCTTCATCTTTCAGCAAACCGAGTTTCACATGGCACGGCTTGATTCGTGTGAAGAAGAGTTGGTGGTTTTCTCAATTGGCAACTGAATGCAGCACAGGTGTTCCATGTCTGCACCCAATTAAAGAACGGGGTACAGAAACAGACTCGCCATAGGCCATTGATTGTTGCCCCAGACATTTTATCGCCTGATCCGACGCAGGAAGTACGCCAGAAATGGGCAATAGGTCATGCCGTGAGCGATTTTTGCCCGCAACGGACACTGCTCTTAACCCTTGATAGCCAGAATGCGTTTGGCGCCGTTCAGTACAATGACCCCGGCGATGGTGCCGATGATCAGGTCGGGATAATTGGACCCGGTCCACGCGACCAAAACGCCGGCGGTGATGACCCCCAGATTGATCACCACGTCATTGGCCGAGAATATCCAGCTTGCCTTCATGTGCGCCCCGCCCTCCCGATGTTTGGATATGAGCAGCAGACAACTGGCATTGGCAATCAATGCGACGAATGCGATAGCCATCATCACCAACGATTCAGGCTCACTGCCAAATACAAAGCGTCTCACCACCTCCGCTAGTGCTCCAACAGCCAGAATTAGCTGCAGAACACCAGCAAGATGCGCGGCACGCACCTGCATTCTTATGCTATGCCCAACAGCATAAAGGGCGAGCCCGTATACCGCCGCATCTGCGAAATTATCAAGAGACTCACTAATTAGGCCAGTGGACTGGGCTGCCAGGCCGGAAATCATTTCTATTAGAAATAGGAGTGCATTGATGCCAAGCAACCAGCGCAGGGTGCCTGCTTCTTGTTTGATAGAGGTAGTTGAGGCTTCGGCGGTCTTGATGGTCTCTGGATCGGCTGCGGTGCTTTCCTGAAGCGTAGCGCCTAGCCCCAAGGTCTCCAACTTTGTAGTGATAGCGGCAACTTCGCCATTGTGTACGACCTCCAACTGGTGGTTCGACAAGTCGAAGGACAAGGTCTGAATCTCCTTAAGGCCATTCAGGGCGAGGCGGATTATTCGTTCTTCTGACGGGCAGTCCATTTTTGGCACTGCATAAATACTGATCCATTGCTCTGATGCTTCGAAGGCGTTCGGTTCATCGGTATTCGATGGCGGAGGTGCATCACTACCAGAAAGGCTATCACAGAATATACTCATGACATGGTTCCACTTTAAATTACAGTGTTACCATTCAAAACTATATAGTAACTATAAGGTCAATAGGGTGGAGAGGACAAATGCGCATTGGTCAGTTGGCACGGTTAGTAGAGATCGACACACAAACAATCCGCTTCTATGAACAGCAGGGCCTATTGCCGTCGGTAGGGCGGAGAGAAAACGGCTACCGCGTCTATACCAAAAAGCATGGTCAACGGTTGAGATTTATCCGTCGCTGCAGAATTCTGGGTCTATCTCTGGCGGAGATTTCCGAACTACAGCAGCATCAGGATGAGCCTCATCAGCCTTGTAATGCGGTCAACGTTTTACTTGATGATCACATATCTCATGTGCAATCACAGATTGCCACTCTACAAGCGCTAGAAATACAACTCGTTTCACTAAGAGAAAGTTGCAAAGATGGACGGGATGTAGAGGAATGTGGCGTTCTTTCTGGGATCAATGATAAAGAGACGCATAAGAGGTAGAGGGGTTTTCCTGTGGAACAAACCGAAAAACCAATATTTTACTCTTGCCGATTTAATTATATAAACAGAAACTTTTTTGGTTTGTTTTGCTAAATACTTCCTATTTTATCTATTACTTGGGGCGTAGCCTTTGTTGTAATCTGGCATTCCATCATAAGTTTTTGTTGATATTTAGCTCAAGGATTTGGGAATAATTGAAATTTACTTCATTTGTTGGCATGCTGACAATGTTGTAAAAATTGATAACTGGCCTCTTTGTCCTTTTGATGAAGCCGAACTCACAAGCTACTACTTCAAACGTGGAACAAGGCTTCCAGAACAGGGCACTCAGGCACATCTTTTCCTGAACATTGAGCTGCCGTTTCCGCCAAAACCTGTTCGATCCGTTTCAGGTCATCAATTTTTGTGCGCACGTCAGCAAGATGGCTTTCCGTACGCTGTTTGACCTCCGAACATGTTTGCAACTGACCATCTATAAGAGTCAGCAACCCCCGGATATCTTCAATCGAAAAACCCAGATCACGGGCGCGCAGGATAAACCGCAACCGGGAAACATGTGTTTCGTCATACAGCCTGTAACCCGTTTTGCTGCGCCGCGGATCGGGCATCATGCCGGTCTTTTCATAATAGCGGATCGTTTCAAGATGACAGCCTGTCACCTTCGACAATTCTGCTCGCTTTAGTCGCCTCCCGGAATTGTGATCGTCCATGTGATCAAAACCTTCTTTAATCTGTAGCAGCTACAGACTGTATCTTAACTGCGAATCGAATTCGAGGTAAATCACATGAACGATATCAAATCGGACGACCTGTTGTCGGATGACGGGAAGCAGACAAAAAGAGGTCTGCTTGCAACTGGTGGAGTGGTCGGAGCCATTCTTGCATCCGCCTGCTGTGTCGCACCACTCCTGCTTCTGATGCTGGGGGTGTCGGGGGCCTGGATCGGCAATCTGACGGCTCTTGAACCTTACAAACCACTCTTCGCGACGGTGGCTCTGATATTTATCGGGCTGGGGTTCTGGCAGGTCTATTTCAAGACCAAGCCAGCTTGTGACGACGGGTCTTACTGCGCCCGTCCGGAATCCGCACTGATCACCAAAGCCGCCCTGTGGTTCTCAACCGTGCTGGTGGGATTGGCCCTGACAATCAACTGGTGGGCACCGCTGTTCTATTAGGAGAAATCGAGATGAAACGAACAGGCATTATTCTGGCCGGGGCATTTGCCCTGGGACTGGCTGTCATATATCCGGGAGGCTACCTCCCAACTGCGGCGCTTGCTGCCAGCGCCACAGCGCAGGATGAACAAACAACCGTTTTCGACATCGAAAACATGACCTGCGCCCTGTGTCCGGTGACGGTCAAAACCGCGATGGAAGCCGTCACCGGCGTAGAGGCCGTAGACGTCAACTTCGATAAAAAAACCGCAACTGTCACCTTCGACCCGTCAGTCGCCAATGTGGAAACCATCGGGATCGCTTCGACAAATGCCGGTTATCCGGCCAAGGCGCGGGATTAAATAATGCGTGGCAACACCATTTTTAAAACCGGGATCGTCGGAACAATTTTTGCTGTGATCTGCTGTTTCACACCAATCCTTGTTGTCACGTTCGGGGCCCTTGGACTCTCGGCATGGCTGGGCTGGATAGACTATGTCCTCATACCCGGATTACTCCTGTTCATTGCCCTGGCACTGTACGGCTACCGACAACGAACCCGTGCGCGCGCTTGCTGCGAGACCGATACACAACCAACCACCCGGAAAGGAAAATAATATGAACAATTGTTGTTCGACCGACAAACAGGAATATGACCTTGCTGTCATCGGCGCGGGTTCGGCCGGTTTTTCGGCGGCGATTACGGCCGCTGAACAGGGCGCAAGGGTCGCACTTATCGGCAAGGGAATGATTGGCGGCACATGCGTCAATGTCGGGTGTGTTCCCTCCAAAACCATGATCCGTGCCGCAGAGGCCGTGCATGGCGCAGCGGGTGCTGCGCGTTTTCCCGGCCTCTCCGGAAACGCTCATGTCGCTGACTGGCAGTCCCTGATCAAGGCTAAAGAGGATCTGGTTTCCGGTTTGCGTCAGAAGAAATATATCGATCTGCTGCCCGAATATGATGGCATCGATTATCTCGAAGGGGATGTTGTATTTAATGACACCGGTCTTCTGCTTGACGGCAAAAAGCTTGTTGCAAGAAAGACAATCATTGCAACCGGCACATCCCCGTCATTTCCCGATATTCCAGGCATTGAGAATGTCCCCTGTCTGACCAGTACAACGGCACTTGAACTTGATAAGCAGCCACGATCACTTCTCGTGATTGGCGGAGGATATATCGGTTGTGAACTGGCTCAGATGTTTGCACGGCTCGGCAGCTCGGTTACGCTGGTGACACGGTCACGGCTTCTTCCCGAAGCAGAACCGGAAATTGCTGCATCGCTCACTCAGGAGTTAAGGAATGAAGGGGTATCCGTTCGCACGGGCCTCACCTACGAGAGGGTTGAACGGAAGAATGATAAAACGGAACTGACCATTAATGTCGAAGGCCAAGCCGAGGTTCTTTTTGCTGAACAGATCCTGGTAACGACAGGCCGTAAGCCGAATACAAACGGATTAGGCCTCGAAACGGCTGGAATTGAAGTAAATTCGAATGGCGGAATTGTTGTGGACGCGTACATGCGGACGACGCGTCCTGATGTATATGCTGCGGGCGATGTGACCGGGCGCGACCAGTTCGTTTATATGGCAGCTTATGGCGCCAAACTTGCGGCAATAAATGCCTATAACCGTGACGAACAGACATATGACAACACAACGATGCCCTGGGTTGTCTTCACCGATCCACAAGTTTCTGGCGTAGGTCTCTCCGAGGTTCAGGCACAGAAACGGGGCTTTGTGGTCAAGACATCTGTCGTGCCGCTTGATCAGGTGCCCAGATCACTTGCCGCCCGTGATACACGCGGTTTGATAAAACTCATTGCAGATGAAGCAACTGACCGCTTGCTGGGCGCTCAGATACTGGCACCCGAGGGCTGTGACAGCATTCAGACAATGGCGCTGGCCATACGCTTCGGGATGACCGCCAAAGAACTGGGGGAAACAATCTTCCCATATCTGACAACAGTAGAAGGGCTTAAATTGGCTGCCCAAACATTCAACAGGGATGTGTCGAAACTATCCTGCTGCGCGGGATAGTCTGATCAAGATATGAGAATCCTGCCTTGCGAACGCTCATCTCTTCGGAGCCCGAGAATCTTTTGCTTCCGAAGCTGGACGGGAACGATAAGTCGATAATCAACAGCATTTATTGTTCTCGGGTTTCGCAATGTCTTTAAACACCAGACATTCCCGACCAGGGCCACCTGAACAGGCCGCATCACACTGTTCGACAAACCCAGTCAGGCTCTTCTCCAGCGCACGAAGTTCTTTAAGTTTTGCGCGGACATCTGTTAGGTGTGCGTGAGCAATGTCCCGAACTTCTCTGCAATTCTGATCGGGGCTAATCGACAAACCCGCCAAAAGCCGAACCTGGTTGATGGAAAAGCCGAAGTCTCGGCATCGCCTGATAAAGATCAGACGCTCTTTGTCGCTTTCGTCATAGATGCGCTGGTCGCTTGTAGTTCGACGCGGCTTGGGTAACAGACCTATGTCCTCGTAATACCGGATCGTCGGCGAAGCAACTCCGGTCGCCTTGGCAAGGGTGCCGATACTCAGCATACCCGAACGACTATTCATGGCAAAATCTCCTGTTGTCCTTCAAGTTACTTGAAGGTTTAGGCTTTCGCCAGTGCTTTGAGAAATAGAGTCATGAAGAAGGATATTTGCAATGGTTGAAGCCAATAATTCCAAAAAGATCGCCGTCGGTTTCGCAATTTCTGCTTGCGCTGTTTGTTGTGCGCCGCTTGTTATTCCGCCACTGCTTGCACTTGTTGCAGCAAGTAACGTTGGACTTACCGTGTTTGGACAGGTCGGGCTTGGTGTGCTCGTACTTATCAGTATGGGAGGATACATTTATATGCGCCGCAGCAATACCATGCGCATGCAAAAAGCATGCGGGTGCAAAAGTTGCCACTCGGTTAAACAGGGAGAAAGCCAATGATGCAGTTCGGCAAAGTTGATTTACGAGATTGGTTCAAGGCTATTGGTATCGGCATTGTAACTGCCATTTTGCTGTCTGCGGTGATGGTGCCTGCCTCAAAATTCGGCATCTCGCCATTGCCCAAGCCGCTTGGTCTTGCATTTGCCGAAACGGTTATGGGGCGTTCACTTCCGCTGCCGGTTGGCCTAATATTCCACATTGCCTATGTGGTATTTTGGTCTGTTTTGTTTGTTGTGTTGTTTCGAAACGATTTACGATTTCGGAACGCCTTGTTGCTTGGTATGGGGCTCTGGCTTCTTGTTCTTGTTGCATTTTTCCCCATTGTGGGCTGGGGTTTCCTTGGTCTCGCGGTAAGCTCCAAACTTATCGTCGCGGCACTTATCCCTCATTTGCTATTTTCGATTTTTCTTTGGGCGCTCTGCCGGGGAATGTTCAAATAGCGTTGTGTGGTGTAATCGACTAGTTACAACAAAAATCAAAAAGTCGACCGGAATGCAACGAAGTTGTCGGTTTAAATAAAGGAGTATGATCGGTGAAGGCAACGGCAATGCGTGATTGGCTGGAATCGCGTCAGATTATTGTTTACTTCGTTGCAATTGGTCTGGGGGTGGTTATCGGCATAACGGCGCCTCAAATGTCAGTGGCATTCGAAGGTGTCATTACGCCAGTTTTGGCTACACTCATTTACACGACCTTTTTGCAAGTGCCGCTAGCCGATCTTCGCGGCGCAATGACCAACCGGCGCTTTCTTGCGGCATTGCTACTGGCGAACTTTCTCGTCATACCCGTGTTCGTCTGGTTGTTGTTCCAGATGGTGCCGGATCATTCCGCCGTGCAACTTGGCGTACTTCTCGTCCTGCTGACGCCGTGCATCGACTATGTCGTTGTGTTTACGCATATGGGGCGAGGAAACGCACGTCTTATACTTGCCGCCACGCCCATTCTTCTTATCGTGCAAATCCTGCTGCTCCCGCTTTATCTCTGGCTTTTTTTGGGGCCAAACACAGCAGAACTGTTAAGCCCCGGTCCTTTCCTCGCAGCGTTCCTGTGGCTTATTGCGGTGCCTCTGGTCCTAGCCTGGTTGACGGAGCTTTTGGCCAGACGTCATACAACCAGCCAAAAGTTTACCGCCTCCATGACGTTGGGTCCTGTTCCCCTGATGGCATTGACATTGTTTCTGGTTATCGGTGCGGAGCTTCCCCGGATCAGGGAGGCGCAAGACATCGTCTTGAGCATTGTAGCGATCTATATTGTCTATGCTGTGGTTTCGCCACTTATCGGCTGGGCTATTGCCCGGTTCGCACATCTTGATGCTGATGCTGGTCGGGCTGTGATGTTTAGCACTGGTACCCGAAATTCTCTGGTCGTATTGCCGCTGGCACTCGCAGCCCCGTTTGACGGGAGCCTTGTTGCTGGTGTTGTCGTGACACAAACACTCGTCGAACTACTGGCCGAGCTTGCCTATATAAGGCTTGTTCCGACCCTGATGGCTTCACGACCAACACGTGGTGGGTGAGTACGAATTGTCCAAAGTGATGTATCCTGTCGAAAATATCGACATTGATTGGGCGCCGTTTTGGAAACGAACGTTTTCCAGACAGGTGAAAGCCCGAATGCCAATCTCCGATTGAAAACTGTTAATTTGTCTGTATACCGCGTCTTGAAATCAACGTAATATTCTGCTCCTCAAAAACGGCTTTCCGGACGGTGCGCCATGCGTATCGGCTATGCACGTGTCTCGACCGACGATCAAAATCTTGACCTGCAAAATGATGCTTTGCGGGAAGCCGGTTGTGAGCGCATTTTTCGGGACAAGGTGAGCGGCGCCAAAACTGATCGTCCAGGGCTTGATCGCACCTTCGAAGAATTACGTCAGGGCGATGTGCTGGTTGTCTGGCGTCTGGATCGCCTTGGACGGTCCCTGAAGGAATTGATTGCGCACGCCGAGATGCTGGCCGAACGACAAATCGGTCTGCGATCAATTACCGAAGCGATTGATACGACCACCAGCGGCGGCAAGCTGGTCTTTCATATCTTTGCAGCCTTGGCTGAATTCGAACGCAACCTGATCCGGGAGCGAACGAAAGCCGGTTTGGAAGCCGCAAGATCGCGCGGCCGGAAAGGCGGTCGCCGTAAGGCACTGACCAAAGACAAGCGTCGACACGTCGTGGACCTGTATCGATCAAGACAGCACAGTATTAAAGAGATCTGCGATCTGATGGGTGTGTCGCGGGCAACCGTCTATACCTATGTCGCGGAATTTGCCGATAGCATTGATGGCGAGGCCGACAATGAAAGGTAGGGCCGCACGCATACCGGCCGAGGCACTTCTGGCGCTTCGGACCAGATTGTCTTCTCTGCCCGCGCGAGATCCTGGCCGGGCCAGCGCTGTTGCACGAACAGCCGAATTATATGGTCTCAGTATATCATCGGTCTATCGCCAGTTACGAAACTTGCAACGCCCGAAAGGCATGCAGCGTTCTGATAGCGGCGAGCCGAGGGTCATGTCGCGGTTAGACATGGAGCGATATTGCGAGATCGTTGCCGCCCTGAAAATCAGAACTGAGAATGGCAAAGGTCACAAGTTGTCGACGAATGAAGCCATCCGGTTGCTTGAGGATCACGGTATTGAGACGCCCGAAGGTTATGTGCAAGCCCCTAAAGGAACGCTGGCGACATCTACCCTGAACCGGTGGCTTCGGAACTGGGGATATGATCATCCCCGGATGATACGCGGCCCGGCTGCGGTTCGGTTTCAGGCCAGATATTCCAACGAACTCTGGCATTTCGACATGAGTCCGTCCGACCTTAAGGAACTTGACCAGCCGGAATGGATTGAACCCGGACGCGGAGCACCAACCCTGATGCTCTATAGCGTGGTAGATGATCGTAGTGGTGTTTCCTATCAGGAATATCGCTGTGTGTATGGTGAGGATGCGGAATCTGCCTTGCGGTTCCTGTTCAACGCCATGGCAGCCAAAGAAGGCACCACACTTCAGGGCAGACCGTTAGGACTGTATCTCGACAATGGACCAGTTGCCAAAAGCATCGTGTTCCAGACCGTCATGGGACATCTTGGTGTTGATTGGCGTACTCACATGCCTCGCGGCTCGGACGGTCGACGGGTTACGGCGCGATCCAAGGGCAAGGTTGAACGTCCGTTCCTGACCGTCAAGGAAGCTCATGAAACCCTGTATCACTTTCATCGTCCCAAAACAGAGGCCGAAGCCAATAGCTGGTTGTTGAACTTTATTAACCGCTACAATGACAAACCGCATCGCCATGAAGCCCATAGCCGAACGGAAGACTGGTGTTCAAACTTGCCCGCGCAGGGCCTGCGCGAAATGTGTTCCTGGGAACGGTATTGCGCTTTTGCCCGGGAACCGGAACGTCGAACGGTTGCAGCGGACGCCCGCATTCATCTGAAGGGAGCCTATTATGAGGTAGACCCGGATCTGGCGGGTGAAGAAGTTTTATTGTGGTGGGGATTGTTCGATCAAGAACTGTTTGTCGAGTTTGGCAATAAACGCTATGGCCCGTATCGCCCGGTCGGTGGACCGATACCTTTGCACCGCTATCGCAAACAGGCCAAATCGCCCCGCGAGAAGCGTGCCGACAAAGTAGCCGACTTGGCGGCCAGAATATCGGTACCGCGTTCGGCCTTTGCCGGGTCGGAACAGGTGTTTTCCAGCGCAGAGATTATCCCCCTCGTTGAAGCAACGTTTGAAGATCCGGACCCGTGGCACCAGTTCAGTTATGCCAGCACCCTCGATGCGCGTCGCGGCATTGCGGATTTGTTGGAAAAACCGCTGGCGCGGTTGAGTGCCGAAGACCTTGAATTCATCGAGGAGCTTGTCACCACCACGACAAACAAACGTGAAATTTCTACGGCGATCAAAACACGGTTCGGCAAGAACCCTAAAACATAGCAGGAGGCTGTCATGCTAACAGCGGATGTCAGGGCATTTTATGGCATCGAGAAGGACTGGGCGCTGGCCGGTTTTTTCGAAACGGAATGGCACCGCCAGATGATGGCCGACCTGCGGGCGGCCATTCTGGCCGGTCGGCTGGTTGCCATCACAGGATCAGTTGGTGTCGGAAAAACCATGATGCTAAACAGGCTTCAGACAGAGTTGTCCGCAAGCAAAGATATTCTCGTGGCCCGCAGCCTGTCGATCGACAAACCGCGTGTTGTTCTGCCAGCCCTTCTGACCGCAATCTTTCTCGATGTCTCCGGTGATGCGGATGTCAAAGTGCCGACACAACCCGAAAAGCGGGAACGCAAACTTCAGGACCTCATCAGGAAAATGAGAAAAACCGTCGTTCTGTTCATCGACGAAGCTCATGACCTGCATGGAAACACGCTGACCGGTCTCAAGCGTCTGATGGAAATTGTCCAGGCAGGGGACGGGGTTCTGTCTGTCGTTCTGGTTGGCCATCCCCGCCTGCGGAATGATCTGAACAAGGCGACAATGGAAGAGATCGGGCATAGAACCACCAAGATCATGTTTCAGGGGCTTGGCGATGACAGTCGCAAATATCTCGACTGGCTGCTGAAGCAGTGCCGGACCAAAAACACTAGGCAAGGAGACATTATTGCGGACGATGCGCTGGATCTGATGGTCGAGCGCCTGTCAACACCGCTTCAGTTTACCGAACATCTGACACGCGCTTTCACCGAAGCCTACAAGCTTGGCGCCAAGCCTGTCACCCGGGAAATTGTCGAAGAAACAATTGCGATCGGCTATGACGATCTGGATGCCCGACTGGCACGGCTTGGATACAATGCCAAGACACTGGCGGAGCAATTCGATACCCGGCTTCCGGAAATGCGCAAGTTCCTGAAAGGACACCTGGATTCCGAACGGACCCAGGAACTGGGGCAGATGATGCGACAGGCCGGATTGCCGATATAATCTTCAGTGGCAGATAATGTGATTTCACGGTGATGATTGCGGTCTGGTGGCAAATAATCTGATCACATTCGCAGTTAATGTGATTTGGGTACCGGTGATAAAATCACTTAATTTGAGCCGGAAAAGCGCGATAAGTGCAAGTTTGACGGATTATAAGTGCAATCCTCTATAGCTACACTGGCTTTTGTTAACCGAGCACAACACTAGGAACGTTTACAATGAGCAAAGCTCGAACTCTCACTGAAGTCGCCACTGTTGAGAAGCATGGGGTGTGCTGAAGGGCCAATTGAATGCACCAAGGGTAAGAGGTACCCAACTTGGCGCCTACGCCCTTGTGCGCTGTATGTTGGAGACAACAAAACACCGAATGTGAGATAAAATAGACGAGCGAGATCGCGAAGAACAATTATTGGAACGCTGCGCCAGGGTTGGACGCGGTACAGCTTCGTGCGCCTTTCCTTCGTCGCCGATGGAAGCAAATGCCTTCCGTGTGGCCAGTATGATTCTCAGATCAAAGTTTCCCAAGGAAGCCGACCGTCTACTAGTGGCATCGCAGAATTATTTTGACATCAATCCGGATGAATTGGTGGAGACCGCAGAGGCGTTGCGTCGAAACTGGGTGCCAAGCCTGCCGCGGTTCCGAGATTTCCTGTCTGAGAAACTGAATCAGGGAGTCCGGTAAATGATTGAGCCGCAAGAATTTTATGTTGAAACGCCGTTGGCAAAAGCGATGTTCAAGCTGATGCAGGAGCTCGAGCGGCGTCTTGGCCTCACAACCGAGGTGGATGTCTGTTTGGCGGGCGGAATGACGGCGCAGCTCTACACCTGTTCTCGGTCCTCGTCTGACATCGATGCAGAATTCAGCAGGTCTTTTACTGTTCCAAAGGCCTCGTGATGAGTTCGGGGGCGAAGGCGAAGATGGTCAGTGCCCGGTGCTATATTTTAAAAGTCGTTTCTACCTAAGGGAGACCGGCGATCTTATTCATAGGGATATTCAGGCTTATCTGTGAAGTCGGGGTTCATGACACCCATTCCGAGGGTGGCTCTTAACTTATTTATTCCTGCAATGATTCTTGGGTATGCTTGGGGTTCAATCTCAAGTAAGGCGAGGTCTTGATTTCGCACATGAGTGTCCTCGACGGCGCAAAGTGCCCGTTCAAGTTCTAACCTGACGGAATATACTTCTTCTGCACGGGAAATCTCGGTGAGGAGATCGATCCCTTGGTAGGCCATCGCTGAGAGATCATATAAATCGCGATGGTGAATATAGGGATCCGAATATCTGTCAGAGTTTGCAAACAGCTTTTGAAGCACCATGTCCTTTCGGCTTAGCGCTAAAACAGGAATGCCCTCAAAGTACTCTCCCGGATATAGTTCGCTCACGCGCTCTTCCAGAAAAATCTCAAGCTTGATTGGGGCGCAGCCGATTGGAGCAACGCTTCCTCGAATGCCATATTGTGTTTTTCGGGCTGGGCCGAACTCAAACTGATCATGTGGTGCACGAAAAATAGGGGCAAAAGTGTCAGTCACACGTGCCCGTAAATTCCTGAGCCCCTGTGTTTTTACTTGAACAAGAAAATCAATGTCGTCTGACAGTCGGTATTCTTCCATCGTCATTGTCAGGAGTGTGCCGCCAGCGAACAAAATGTTGTTCTCCGACAGAAATTCTTGATCCATTCCTGCCAAGACGGAAGCGATTTCATTGTGCCGAGCATACCGATAAGTTTTTGGGGAACTCATTCGTCAGCTTTCTGAAAGTGTTAGAAGGAATTCAGACCGCAACACGCTTGCTGGCATCTGCAATTCTCATTGAGCATTCAGTCGCCAACCAAGAACCGTACTTGGCTCCGAGATCGCGAATATGTTCTAGCTCTTGCAATGTAGGTTTTGCGAGAATGTCGATGAATTCCCAATTTCTCTCGTACAGAGCTATCTCTTCCTGCTCGGTAAGAGCTCGAGAACGATCACCCTGCCATCTCAAGGCAGCCAAGAATGGATATTCTTTTTGTTCGTGGTCAGTTGCATCAGCGGACATGCTCTCGCTTCTTTCAAAAAACTGAAGTTCAACTCAAAACATGTGTTGTATTGCTATCGTTAACAATTGTCGCATCGCTTTCGCCTAAATGTCAAAGCTGTCAATCAATCGTAACCGGCTCAGGGTGTTGGCGATGAGAGCGACGCCAATTGTGCATGAACTGAGCATGAACTGTGCATGAATTGTACAGGAATTGTGTATCAAATGGATAGGGAGGCGCCATTTACTATACAATTCCTGCACATGTTTATGGGGATACTAACACCCTTGTCAGGTTTGTCGCACTAACATGGAGAGAAGGGGGTTTTTGGCGAGGTTTTTGGGTTCAAAAGTGCGACAAGGGTCTTTTCAGTTAAAGTTGCGCGAAACATTGTGGTGTTCGAAGCAAGAGCAATTCAGGTGCAACAAAAAGAGTGTTGTAAAATGCCGTTAATGTCGACGCGTGTTCGGTAGCAGAATGGCGCTGTGTTTATGCTAAGTCCTGCCTCTTTTGCCGTTAGTGAATAGCGGAATGCAGGGCGTGGTATTTGATCATTGTGACCTGCCCTGGTTCGGTTTTTATGCCAGTTCACGGCAAACTTTGCTGCGATGGTCACCGCCAGCCCATGTTTTGTTGGTTCAAGCATCTCTGAGATGCTCGAGCCAACAAAATGCAGGAGTATTTAAGATTGCTAATTTGTTCGGCTTCTGGTTTTCAGTGGTCAGAAGGTTTAGCAGCAACGAATGCTGATGTAGTAGCGCATCGCTGAAAACTTCAATGGTAGGCAGTCGATTGAGTAAGTACCCCGAAACCTCTCTGGCTATAGACGATTTTGCACGTCAGGCCTTACTTGAAGTGCATCCAGAGGCAGTACTTGTTGGCCACTCGGTTCTGCATGGAAATGGCTGGACCACACAGCCTTGCCGCAGAATTCAATTATCTGTTCTCCCGAAGAAAACAGATAAATCCCTGGGGTTCGCTGGGGATTTTTGCGCATTGGGAGATTTCGACCTGTTTGGCGTGCATGAGGAATGGTTCCAATTACTGGAGCCTTGGTCTGTCGATCCTGCCACATGCCTACGTGAGCACCGCGAAATCACGACATACGGATATAGGGCGCTTTTGCCCGCTGCTGCATTCGTGGAGCAATTTTCTGAGTGTCGTGCAGGCGGTCGCCCCACGCTCGATCCAGATGATTTTGATCCTGATGAACTGTTCGAAGCGAGAGAGATGCTCTTAGTGATTAGTCAGG
The DNA here is from genome assembly GCF_001613795.1 of Thalassospira sp. MCCC 1A01148. Lineage (GTDB taxonomy): Bacteria > Pseudomonadota > Alphaproteobacteria > Rhodospirillales > Thalassospiraceae > Thalassospira. The sequence goes on along the minus strand of NZ_LPVZ01000020.1, from coordinate 601,725 downwards.
CGCTCAGTGTAAAGTTGCCCGCTTGGGCATTCCCAGCTTAGCTCCCGCTCCCGCGCATCCTTGCTGAAATGGCGTTGGCGATCCTGTCTTGTGTTTTGCGCTGTGCATCGTGTCGTCGGTGAGCATAGCGCATCGTTGTTTCAATTTTGGAATGGCCAAGCAGCTTCTGGATCATCGTCATGTCGATGTTGTCGTCAATGCCGACCGTCGCGAATGCGTGGCGTAAGTCATGAATGCGCAAATCCGTGATCCCTGCCATTTTCTTTATTTTCTCCCAAGGTTTCTTTGGGTTGATCATATGTTTATGGATAGTTGATCCGTCGGCAGCTGTTGCGGGCCGCCCAGGGATAAGCCAAGGATTGTCTTTCCACTGCGGATGCTTGAGCCTGTCCTCAATGACGTCTAGTGCAAAGCTGTTGAGGACAATTTCCTTGCGCTTCTTCTTCCGCGACCTTCCAAGCGTGCTGCCTTTGTGGTCAAGCGGAATGAGAACTTCACGTTTCATATCGATTGCAGACAAGGGGGCATTCATGATTTCGCCACGCCGGGTCCCCGTGAAAATAATCAACCTGATCAGCCAGCAGATCGCAACGTTGCCGAGTTGATATTTCTCATATTCATCAAGGGCCTTTGCGAGGGCTATCCATTCCCAGTCTTCAAGGTCGCGTTCGCGTTCTTCTTCTAGATCTAATTGGATGAATCGGCATGGGTTTGAGCCATAGTCACGCATTTTCCAGAGTTCAGCATTGTTGAACATCTTCGATAACAGGGAGACAACACGATTGCCATTGACGGTATACTTGGCTTGCAATTGTCGGTGTAGCTTGAAGATATCATCATGCTCGATCTCTGAGACCTTCCTGTCGCCGATGGCTGGCAGGATGTGAAGGCGCAGGTTGCGTTCATCGTTTGACTGGCTCTCGCCTTCTTTCTTTTTGACTTGAACGTGTTCCCTCATATGCCGGTTTGCCAAATCGCGAACAGTCATTTCGGCTGAATTTCTGGCTTCTGAACGATCTGCGCTAGGATCGTTACCCACGGCAACTTCATAAAGCCAGCGTTGCGCAATCTCTCGTGCGGCACTGGTTTTAATCTCAGGGAAGGAGCCAATCTTTGGGCGACGCTGCTTGCCAGTGCTGGTTCGATAGTAAAGGCCAAATGTTTTCCGGCCAGTCGGGCTAACCTTCAGAAAGAACCCTTTGGTCTGGGTGTCCCAAACTACGTATTCCTTTCCCTCAGGTGCCGCATTCTTACATGTGAGATTGCTCAGAGATTGTTTTCTACCAGTCACTCAAGCATCCCTCACTTTTTCATTCTAGGTAGCAAATAGGTAGCAGAACTTACAAAAAACCGCTTTCAAACTATCGAATGTTATATAAACATATTGTCTGTGGTTTGCAAAATAAATTATTAAAATCAGTTAGTTAAAGTGTTTTATCGATGTTTGTAGAAGATTCCAAGGATGAAGTGCACCAGATTCCTAATCTGGGGGCCACAGGTTCGAATCCTGTCGGGCGCACCATCTTCCTCTTTTGATTTCCATTACAATGACCTTGGTTTGGCGCTTATGTTGTGCTTTGCCATTGGTCCGTGTTGCTTGAAACGCAATCCCTTCTTTCTCATATCGCTAGTAAGGGGGCTTGTTGCGATCCATGTCGTTTGGTTCCCGATAAACCGATCTGGGAGGAAGCAATGACAAACTGGATCAGGGTTCCAAGTAGTGAAGGTCAATGTGTGACGCGCCCGGACGGGCAGGGTGCGCACAAAACCTATCAGCGTGAAGTCGGGCGTGCCGGCTTCCAGGGTCCGGCCGCGCAAATCTATCATCGCCACCCGCCGGCAGGTTGGGCGACATTCGAAGGCCCATTGCGGCCGCGTGCATTTTCCCTTGGCAAGCTTTCGCCGGGACCAGCTTGCCCACTTCAGGCCCGCCGGGTTCTTCACAATGACAAGATGGAGCTAAGGTACTGGAAAACTGAAAGCAAGATGCATGCGCTTGCACGTAATGCGGATGGTGACACGTTGATGTTTGTCCATGACGGCGCGGGCGAACTGTTTTGCGACTATGGGCATCTATCCTATGGCGACGGGGACTATATTTTACTGCCACGCGGCACGGCATGGCGGATTGAGCCCAAGGAAAGCTCGGAATTCATGATGATCGAGGCAACATCAGACGCCTTCAAGCTGCCTGACCCATCCTCAGGCGGGGAAGGTGTTGTCGATCCCATGTCTTTCACATTGCCGCGAATTGACGACGCCTTTATCGCCCAGCAAGATGAGGCATTCTGGGAAATTCACATTAAACGCAACGGGCATGTTTCGACGCTGACCTATCCATTTAATCCGCTTGATGCGCTTGGGTGGGAAGGCGATCTTTGCGTCGTGAAGCTAAATTGGCGGGATATTGTCAAACGTCGTACCGATGGTCTCAGGTCATCGCCCGCAGCCCATTGCACCTTCGTATCTGATACCTTTTCGGTCAGCACCTTTATCCCCAAGGTTGGTGAGGGTGAATCCGGGGTGATGCGCGTGCCGTTCTATCATTCCAACGAAGATGCCGACGAGTTCATCTTTTACCATCGTGGCGAGTTCTATAGCCGCGGGGATATCAAGGCCGGGATGGCGACTTTCCATCCAAGCGGGTTTCCACATGGCCCGCATCCGAACGCCTATCAGGACAAAATGATCAAGGCGCCTGTGGAGACGGATGAGGTGGCCATTATGATCGATAGTCGGGTATTCCTGAATGTCGATGAGACCATACCCGATGGTGCGGAATGGAAGGCATATGTAAAAACGTGGGAAAAGGCGGAAGAGACGCTATAAACACTTGATGACATTTAGCGAAAAATGGCAATTTGGTGCCGCGAGTTGTTGATGGTAATTTCGCGGAACATTGTTAATGTAGTGGTCACCTTGTCGGGGTAATCTGAACCTTCCCGAACAGGTTTGCACTGTTTAACAAGGTGTTCTTCACCCATTGCTTGCCAACGCCGGACATCCTGATCTCTGTGGGTATCAGGGTGACCGCTAGACATCAGCGTCGTTACCGGTTAACCAAAGCCAATAATGAATAAGCAAAAGTTCGTAAAATCCGTCAGTCACAAGACTCCCGAACCGCATGAGGTTTCGGAAGACCCACTGTTGTGTCTGCCCCAGACCTTTGAGTCGCGTGGCGTCAGAACCCCCTTTACGACCAAAACCTTGCGCTATGCCCGTGTTTCGATAGGCAAGGGTGGGCGCAAGATGATCATGTTGCCAGGCCTTTCCGGGGGACTGGGGACCTACGAAATGCCCCTTGATACATTGCGCGAGGTTTTTGATCTTTCTGTTCATGACCGGATGATGTTTGATCGTGTTCTGGAACTTGAAGATGTGCGTCCGCAAACCGTGCTTGAGCATGGCCGCATGGTTGGTAGTACCGGTGTTGGCGGGGTTGAGCTGGCGCGGGTCTGCATACGCCGGAACTGGAACGAAAAGGCATCGCGTGAACTTGGCCAGATGGCGGTCCTGCATCAGGCCCTGCGCCAACTTGGCGGCAGCGCTGTCAAGGACATGAAGCGCGAAGAACTGATGACGACCGAGGGCCAGATCCGCGCCAGAAAGGCCCTGAACCGTTTTGCTTCCGAGCACAAGGTCGCCAACGATACCATCATTGATAGCCTTGGCGAGTGGAGCAAGATGATCGCCCCTGTCGGGCTTGATCTGGAAGGCTGTCAGGGACAATTGCGCGTTCTGGCCAACGAGCTTGGCAAGTTTGCCAAGGACATTGATGAATGGGCGATTTCCGAGCAGTCCGATTTCCGGTTTATGGCCGGACGGGTGGTGAGCGCAACCCGTTCCACCAGAGATCACGCGTTGAAGCGCATTGACGAAGTCGATAGCTGGAATAGCGAGCTTGGCAAGGTTCTGACAGATTGGGACCGTGCCAAGAAGGATATTGGAAAAACCATCGAGTATCTTTGGTGGCTGCTTGATGGTTGGCAGGAACTGATTGATGTCTGGGAAAAGCGGTCGCTGACAGATCGTGCAAAACAGCGTGAAACGGTTGAGGAAATCGCCAGTTTTGCGCCGGTCTTGCCGTTGTCGGAAATTTCCGTTTCCGAGCAGCAGTTCTGGGTGGATGTGCGTGTCAACCAAATGCTCTGGGCCGGTGAGTTGCGTAAACTTGGTAGCGGCGAAATTGACGCCGATATGATGGATCGTCTCGAACGTTTCAGGAGACAGTCGGCATGAAGATTGAAGACGCCGGAAAACTTGGCGCTTCGCAACTTGGTCAGCTGTTTGAATCCCTCAGCAGCAACGAGATTGCCCGTTTCACGCGTGCAATCGAGAGCGACCGTGCCGATCCCAAGCTGCCCTTGCCGCACGAGACTATTTTGCAGGTTCTGCGCCCGCGCCTGGCATCGCTTAAGCCGGAACGCTATCCGACCCCGATGCGCCAGTTCTGCGATCCCTTTGAGGATTTGCTGACCTCTGATGATCCGAACGACAAAAGCATTCGGATCAGCCGATCCTCTTTGATGCCGATCTGGAAGGTGGTTGTTGAGTCCGGTGGTCCTGACTTTCAGCAGGCCATGAAGGATATCGAAAAAGCTGCGGCAACCCGTGATACCGCCAAACTGGCAATTGCTGAACGCACGCTTTGGAAGCTCGGTGCGCGCACGATTGAGGCGCAACTTGAAGACTCCCACACAGGTGTTAAGCAGGAACGTGCATTGGCGACCCGGTTGGGATCGCGTGTGCATATGACGGCCTTTTCCGCGGTTGGTAAGATCCTGAATGTCGGTGAGGAAATCGCGCAACTCCGCGAACGCTTCCCGTCGGCACCGATCAGGGTTCTCGACAAAAATGACGTGAAATGGTTGCGGGACCTGTTCATGTCCATCTCGAAAACCAAGCCCGGGTTCGAGCCGATGTTCCTGCTTGCGGTTCTTGCGCGCTTGTTGCGCCCAAGTGAGCTGTTCAAGCTGATCCGGGTGCTCTCGACCAAGGCCGATGACCGCACGATTGAAAAAACCAACCTTGCCGAGACCGGCGACCTTATTATTGACCTGCTTGCCGAAACCGTGACCGAGATCGAACAGGGTGTCGGAACGGGCAAGGATGAGGCCTATATCCTGTCGCTTGCGCGCTGGTATGCATCCGAGTTTGTTCGCATCACGCGAGAATTCAAAATCCGCAAGGATGGCCGTTGGGGTGAAAAGCTGCTTGAAACCCGACGCCGCGTTTCGCGGGCGCTTGCCGATACGATGTTTGGCGCAACGCCTGAACGCGTGATTGATGCGCTGCCAAAGCTTGAAGCTGCGCAGGGTCCGGGATCTGGCCGAGGCGGGCTCGCGCGGCCAATCTTTTCGCAGGAATTCGATGATGAAAAGATCCTTGCGGCCGAAAAGTCAGCAGAGGCCATTGCCGAAACGGCCCGCATTTCAGACGTTCTGGCTGCCCAGAGCTCGGCCGCCAAGGCGGTGGTAGAGCTGAAGAAAAAGCTCAATCAGATCGGGCGTGCCGGTGTTGACAGTATGCGTCGACTGACACCCGAAGAGGTGCCCAACGCGCAGCGAAACCTGATGGCAACGGTGCGCTTGCTTGAAATCGTCGACGGCCCGGATGATGCCGACGTGCTGCGTCGCCGCGGGATGAATGCGCTGCGTGCACTGACATCCGATCAGAAGGTAAGCTGACCGGGCGGGTTTACCTTAAACGGTCGTTTCCCGTGTAAGGTTCTTGACCGTATCAAGTTGATCAAGCCAGTTCATGAATGCCCGAATTCTCGGAAGCCGCGCGCGGCTTTTCGGGCAGCAGGCGTAATAGTGAAAAGGACTGGCCTTGGGTTGTCCGAACGGGGCAATGATCCGGCCGGTTGCCAGTTCATCGGTAATTGCAAAGGTCGGCAACAACGCCACGCCAAGTCCGGCAACGGCGGCCTGCATCGCCATGGTGAAATGCTCGAACTTCGGGCCGTTTTCCCCGTCAATATCACTGAGCCCACTTGCAGAAAGCCAGTCGGCCCAGCCGCGCGGGCGGGTCGCGATATGGAGCAACGGGAAATTTCGCAAGTCTTCTGGCTGTGGTGTCCGTCCCAGATTGGCAACCAGTTGCGGGCTGCAGATCGGGACCATTTCCTCACCATGCAGGATGTGGGCATCAAGTTCAGACCACTTTCCTTCGCCAAACAGAACCGCGATATCAATTTGTTCGCGATCAAAATCGGGCATCCCGATCCGCGAAATGAAATTGATCGCAATATCGGGATGCTTGGCCCGGAAGTCAGGCAATAATGGAATAAGGCAGCGTGACCCGAATGTTGGCGGTGCGGCAAGCGTGAGAACCCCGCTTTCCGATCCGCCAGACAAAAGGGTCAATGTTGCACTTTCAAGCTGATCAAGGGCCGGGCGGATGGATTGCAGATAGCTTTCGCCTTCAGGGGTTAGCACCAGTCGTTGCTTTTCACGGGCAAACAGCTTGCATCCAAGCCAGGTTTCAAGGCCCTGAATTTGGCGGCTGACCGCACTTTGGGTCAGGTAAAGTTCTTCGGCGGCGCGAGATGCGCTGCCAAACCGTGCGGTCTGTTCGAAGCAACTCAATGCCTTCAGGCTGGGAATGCGACGGGCCAAATGGGTGTCCTGTTGTCGTGTGGCGAAACAAGTTTATGAGTTTTATGCATAATCTATATCGCTTTTATCATTTGCAACTTGCGCTGCCAATTCCTAGCTTAATCACATAAGCAACTAAGCTTTTCAGGGGTGGCGTCATCTCGCCCTTCTATGGCGCTGCCCCTGCTTTCTGTACAAAAATTCATAAAAGGACCAGGCGAATGGCAAGCCGCGCACCGTTTCATTGGGAAGATCCGCTCCTGCTTGAAGAGCTGTTGAGCGAAGACGAACGCATGATCCGCGATGCGGCCCGTGCATATTGTCAGGAAAACCTTCAGACCCGTGTTCTTGAAGCCAACCGTCATGAGATTTTCCATCGCGAAATCATGACCGAGATGGGTGAACTTGGTCTGCTTGGCCCGACCATCCCCGAGGAGTATGGCGGACCGGGTGTGAACCACGTCGCCTATGGTCTGGTGGCCCGCGAAGTTGAACGCGTTGATTCCGGTTATCGTTCGGCGATGTCGGTTCAAAGCTCGCTCGTCATGCATCCGATTTATGCTTATGGCAGCGAAGAACAGCGCAAGAAATATCTGCCGAAACTGGCAACCGGCGAATGGGTTGGCTGCTTTGGCCTGACCGAACCGGACCACGGTTCCGATCCGGGCGGCATGAAAACCCGTGCTCGTAAAGCCGATGGTGGTTTCACCCTGTCGGGTGCGAAAATGTGGATCACCAACAGCCCGATCGCAGACGTATTTGTCGTCTGGGCCAAAGATGACGAAGGCGTCATTCGCGGCTTCATCCTTGAAAAGGATATGAAGGGTCTGACCGCACCGAAGATCGAAGGCAAGTTCTCGCTGCGTGCGTCGATCACGGGTGAAATCGTCATGGACAATGTCTTTGTGCCCGAAGAAAACATGCTGCCAAATGCCAAGGGCCTTGGTGGTCCGTTCGGTTGCCTGAACAAGGCGCGTTACGGCATTGCATGGGGTGCGATGGGCGCTGCTGAATTCTGCTGGCACGCTGCACGTCAGTACACGCTTGATCGCAAACAGTTCGGCCGTCCGCTTGCGGCAAATCAGCTGATCCAGCTGAAACTGGCCAACATGCAGACCGAAATCACCCTTGGCCTGCAGGGCGCGCTTCAGCTTGGCCGTTTGCTTGACGAAGGCAAAGGCGCACCAGAAGCGATTTCGCTGATGAAGCGTAACAACTGCGGCAAGGCGCTTGATATTGCCCGTGTTGCCCGTGACATGCATGGCGGGAACGGTATCGCCGATGAATACCATGTCATTCGTCATGCGATGAACCTTGAAGCGGTCAATACCTATGAAGGTACCCATGATGTTCACGCCCTGATCCTTGGCCGTGCACAGACGGGTCTTCAGGCCTTCACCGCTGAAGGCTGATCCAAAGACCTTGATCGGGCGGCGGCAGAAATGTTGTCGCCCGATTTGATTCCAGCTGCTGTTTTCAAAGTCGATATTTCGGGATATTCAGATGACTGGCGCACTTTCCGGGCTTCGTGTTCTTGACCTTTCGCGCGTACTGGCGGGCCCGTGGGCCAGTCAGACCCTTGCCGATATGGGGGCAGAGGTCATCAAGATCGAACGTCCGGGTGCCGGTGATGATACCCGCGGCTGGGGCCCACCCTTTGCCAAGGATGCCAATGGTGAAGACACCACCGAGGCGGCCTATTACCTGACGGCAAACCGCGGCAAGAAGTCACTGACCATCGATATCACCAAACCCGAAGGGCAGGAGATTGTGCGCAATCTCGCTGCCGAAAGCGACGTGGTTCTGGAAAACTTCAAGGTTGGCGGCCTTGCCAAATACGGTCTGGATTACGCATCGCTTGCGCAGGTTAATCCCAAGATTGTCTATTGCTCGATCACCGGATTTGGTCAGGACGGCCCCTATAAGGACCGGCCGGGCTATGATTTCATGATTCAGGGCATGGGTGGATTGATGAGCATCACCGGTGCGCCTGACAGTGCACCGGGTGGCCAGCCGATGAAAGTTGGCGTTGCGGTTGCCGATATCTTTACCGGGCTTTATGCAACGATTGGCATTCTGGCGGCCTTGCGTCACCGCGATGCCACGGGTGAAGGGCAATATATCGACTTGGCACTTCTTGATGTGCAAACAGCAGTACTTGCCAATCAGGCAATGAACTATCTTGCAACCGGCAATGCACCGGGCCGTCTTGGCAATGCGCATCCCAATATCGTGCCTTACGAAGCCTTTCCGACCGCCGATGGTTATCTGATTCTGGCGGTCGGCAATGACAGCCAATTCAAAAGTTTCTGCGCAGTGGCCGGGCTGGGTGCCTTGCCGCTTGATGAACGCTATGCCACCAATCGAAAGCGCGTTGCGAACCGTGACGAACTGGTGCCGCTGATCCGTCAGGCGATGGTTGGCAAAACCACGGATCAATGGATTGATGCGCTGGAAAAAGCCAATGTGCCGTGCGGTCCGATAAATACCCTTGATCGTGTCTTTGAAAATCCGCAGGTCAAGCATCGCGGCATCGTAAAACAGCTTGATCATCCGACTGCGGGAACCGTTCCGACAGTTGCCAATCCGATCAAGTTTTCGAAAACACCGATTACAGATGAAAAAGCCCCGCCGATGTTGGGGCAGCACAGCGACGAAATCTTGCGCAAGGTTGCAGATCTAAGTGATGACCAGATTGCCAAACTGCGTGAGGCGGGCATCGTCTGATATGATGTCGTGACATCATATTTGGTTCTTTTGATTGCCTTTCTGCCCCGGAAGTCCCCGTTTTACGCGCATAGTGCGGTGCACATTATTTTGTAATGTGTCTATATGACGCAATGTACACCAGTTTGGATGCCCTTTTTACGAGGATATTGCGGAACTTCTGTAAATCTCTCCGCTTTTGCGACCGCTGGATTGCAAGTCTCTGTAGATTTTATATCATTTTACAAAATACAAAATCGGGGAACTGCATGTCAGACGTAGTCATTTCAGCGCGATCTGTTGGAAAAACATTCGGATCGGGCGCCGACAAGGTTACCGCACTGGATTCAGTGTCGGTGGATATCTTTCAGAACGAGTTTTTCACGATGCTGGGCCCGTCGGGCTGCGGCAAAACGACTTTGCTGCGCCTTATCGGCGGGTTTGAGCAGGCGACCTCCGGCCAGATCCTGCTTGAGGGCAAGGCACTGAATGATCTGCCGCCATTCAAGCGCCCGATCAATACGGTGTTCCAGTCTTATGCCCTGTTCCCGCATCTGACGGTCAAACAGAACATCACCTTTGGTCTGGAAATGCAGGGCACAAGCCGCAAGCAGGCCGATGGCCGGGCAGAAGAGATGCTCGAACTGGTGCGGTTGGAAGAATATGGTGATCGTGTCCCAAGCCAGCTTTCCGGTGGTCAGCAACAGCGTATCGCACTGGCGCGTGCTCTTGCACCTGCGCCAAAGGTTCTGCTGCTTGATGAGCCGCTGTCCGCGCTTGATTTGAAATTGCGCAAGGAAATGCAGGTCGAACTCAAGCGCCTGCAGACGGAAACCGGGATTACCTTCGTATTCGTCACCCACGATCAGGAAGAAGCCCTGGCGATGTCGGACCGGATTGCCGTTATGAAATCTGGTGAAATTCTTCAGATCGGCGCACCGCGCGAGATTTACGAAGCACCGACCCATCGCTTTGTTGCGGACTTTATCGGCGACAGTAACTTTCTGGTCGGTGAACTTGTCGATGGCGGGGCAGGCGAACGTGCCGTCAAGCTTGCAGGCGGCAGCGTCATCGCACTTTCGCAGGACGTCTCGGATCAACGCAAAGGGCCGGTGACGGTATCGGTCCGTCCGGAACGCCTGGGACTGATCGCAGGAAATGATGCCAATGCAGATCAACTGACCGGCACGGTTTCCACGGTTATTTATTTCGGAACGGATACCACCTATCAGATCGATCTTGGCAATGATGCCCGGCTGACGGTCCGCATGCAAAACGGTGCTGGCGCCAAGGCCGACTTTGCCGAGGGTGACCGTGTGGCCATCACCATGTCGCCCGATGCCGTTCGGGTACTGGCAGATTGATCATGGGCAACTTGATACGATCCAAACGATTTTGGTTGGTCGCGCCCGCGGTGGTCTATATCGGGTTCTTCATGGCCGTGCCGCTGTTGCAGATGGCCTATGTTTCGATGCTCGAACGTGGCGATTATGGCGGGGTGAACTGGGGCGTGTTCTCGATGGATGCGTATATCAGCTTCATCTTTGAACGCGACCTGATGGACAATCTGGTGGTCAATACCGACTACCTGGAGATTTTTGCCCGTTCCTTTGGTCTGTCGGCAATGACGACGGTCTTTGCCCTTTTGCTGGGCTTCCCGACAGCGTTTTACATTTCAACCCAACCGCAAAGCCGCCGCAACTTCCTGATCTTTCTGGTCACAATCCCGTTCTGGACCAACATTCTGGTGCGGAACTATGCGTGGATGCTGTTGCTGCGCAATGGCGGACTGATTGATGGGGCGCTTAACTGGATGGGGATTGAAACCGGTGGGCTGGATGTCCTTTACACGCCTTATGCGGTTTCCATCGGCCTGACATACACCTATTTGCCATTCATGGTTCTGCCAATCTATGCCAGCCTTGAAAAGCTTGATCATCGACTGGTCGAGGCCGCCTTTGACCTTGGTGCGGACAAACGTCGTGCCATGAGCCGTGTGATCCTGCCGCTTGCGGCACCTGGAATTGCGGCGGGTAGTATCCTTGTCTTCATTCCGTGTCTTGGTGCCTATGTAACGCCGGAACTTCTTGGCGGTGGCAAATTCATGATGATTGCCAACCTGATCGGCAGCCAATTCGGTGCAGCACGTAACTGGCCGCTTGGGGCAGGGCTTGGCTTTGTGCTTCTGGCACTCGTCCTGATCTCGATGATGGTCTATTCGTTCAAGTTCAAATCATTGCCGGAGGAAAGCCGATGAAAGTCGATGCTTCCAACCCGCTGTGGCGTTTCCGCGGGATCACCTCAACGGCAATGTTTTTCTTTGCCTATCTTTACCTGCCGATTGTCGTTCTGATCGCGCTTTCGTTTAATGAAAACCGTCTGGCGACGATCTGGACCGGCTTTACCATGGACTGGTATGTCACGGCCCTTTCCAACGATGACATGCTGCGTGCGGCGCAAAACTCTATCGTTGTTGCGATTTCGGCCACGGTTCTGGCCACCATTGCGGCCACTCTTGCTGCGATGGGCATGTCACGCGGACGGTTCAAGGGAGAGGCAGGCGTTTCAGCCATGCTGGTCCTGCCATTGCTGGTGCCCGAAATCGTCACCGCGATTGCCACCCTTCTGTTCTTTGTCGCGTTGGGGATCAAGCTTGGGCTTCTGACCGTGATCATTGCCCATACGGTCTTTTGCATTCCCTTTGCCTATCTGCCGATCCGCGCAAGGCTGGAGGGCATGGACCCCGCATTGGTCGAGGCGGCAAATGATTTGTATGCCAACGACTGGAAAGCTTTCCGACGGGTGACGTTGCCGTTGTTGTGGCCGGGGATTTTGTCGGGCGCGATGTTGTCCTTCATCATCTCGCTCGATGACTTTGTTATTTCCTATTTCGTTGGCGGTGCCGGGGCCACGACCCTGCCAATCTATATTTTCGGGATGATCCGGATCGGGATCACGCCCGAAGTGAATGCTGTCTCTGCCATGATGTTGATTGTCTCAATCGTGTTTGTCAGCATCTCGTTCATGATTGATCGTATTCGCTACTAGCAAATTCCAAACGGGATGGCGGGTTCACCGGACGGGCCGGCCATCCGAATAACAAAACAATGCACCGTCCTAATTTGGGAGTCTCACGATGAAACTACGTTCCGTACTTCTGGGAGCATCCGCGATCGCCTTTTTGTCGGCTGGTTCAGCGCAGGCAGCTGGCGATCTGTTCTTCTATAACTGGTCGAACTATTTCCCGCCTGAACTGATGGAAAAGTTCGAGGAAGAAACCGGCATCAAGGTGACCCTTGATGTGTATGATTCCAACGAAACCATGCTGGCAAAGCTTCAGGCCGGCGCATCGGGCTATGACATTGCTGTCGCGTCCGACTACATGGTCGATGTGATGATCAAGGAAGGTCTGGCAACCAAGTTCGATGCCAAAAGCCTTGAAAACTTCAGCAATGTTGCCAAGCCGCACGACACCATGAAATACGATCCGGAGCGCGAATACTCCGTGACCTATCTCTGGGGGACCACCGGCTTTACCTATGACGCGGCCGTTGTCGATGGCGAGCTTGAAAACAGCTGGAAAGAATTCTTCGAACCGCGCGAAGAGTTCCGTGGCAAGATCGGTGCGCTGAACGACGAAGTCGAAATGTTCAATGCAGCGTCCTACTATGCGGGCGTTGAAAAATGCACCGAGGACCCGGCGCAGGCACAGAAGGTTCTTGATGTTCTGTTGAAACAGAAACCCTACATTGCTGTTTACAGCTCCGAGGGGACCATCGACCGTATGTCGGCCCGCGAAGTCCAGATGCACATGCAGTGGAACGGTGCAGCACACCGCACCAAGGAAAGCATTCCGGAAGCTGTCTTTGTCTATCCGAAGGAAGGCCTGACCTATTGGGCTGACCACTTTGTCATTCCCGATGGCGCGCCGAACCTTGAAAACGCCAAGACCTTCATCAACTGGATGATGCAGCCGGAAAACGCCGCTGCTGCGTCGAACTATGCCGGTTACATGAACTCGATCAAGGGCACTGGCGAATTCATGGATCCGTCGCTGACGTCCGACCCGGCCGTGAACATGCCGGAAGAATACGCAGACCTTCTGATTCCGTCGCAGAACTGCTCGGTCAAGGCGCGTGATCTTCGCAACCGTGTCTGGACCAAACTTAAAAACTAAGTCTGGCTCCGCTCAGGACTGAAATGATCCGGCTGTCGTCTGATGGCCGGATCATGCTATTTTGCGCACACCACCATTTTGATTTCCAGGAACGCTGATCATGACTTCGCCGGCATCCTTCCCCGAATATGTAACGCTTGCCCTTTGGGCGACAAACCTTGGTCGACCGGTGGCTGACTTGGCCGGATGGGCCGATCATATCGATGCCAAGATGGCCGAGGCCGCCAAACAAGGTGCCAAGATTTTCGTGCTGCCGGAATATGCCAGCGAACAATGGTTGGCCTTCAAACCAGAAGGGCTGCAAACGGCTCAGGAAATCGCCTGGATGGCGGACCTTGCGCCCGAGGCGCGTAAATACGCCGCCAAGCTTGCCCAAAAGCATGACATGCTTTTGGTTGCGGGCAGCATGCCCTGGCACATTGATCCGGAAAACCCGGCAGCCGGGCAAACCAACAGTGCGATGATCTTCACCCCCGAAGCCGATGCCATCATTCAGGACAAGCTGTCGCTTACCCCCGGGGAACAAGAGCCGGAAAACTGGAACCTGACACCGGGCAAGGCATTCAATGTGATCAAGTGGCGCGGCCTGAATGTTGCCGTGCTGATCTGCCTTGATATTGAAATGCCGGCCTTGTCCTGCGTTCTTGCGCCGCTTGATATTGATTTGTTGCTCGTCCCGTCGATGACCCTGACGCCATCGGGCTATAACCGCGTGTTTGGTTGTGCGAAGGCGCGGGCTGTCGAACTGATGACGGTGGTTGCGGCTTGCGGCACCACGGGTGCGGCAGTCAACACCACCAACAATCCGACCAACTATTCGGGCTGTTCGGTCTATACCCCGTGCGAACCGCAATTGGGCCATACTGGTCGCTTTGCCGAAACAGAGCCGACCTACGATGACGGTGCCGATGGCGAACTTCTGATTTCCAAGGACGTGCCGGTTGGTCTGATCCGGAACCTGCGAAATGGCGAAGCCGAAGTCTGGCCGGGTGGCTGGACCGCAGGCCATGTTTCGGTCGTCAGGAACGGCTGACCCCGGCCTTGATAGAATGAAAAATCCCCCCGGAGGATGAAGAACTTCCGGGGGGATTTTTGTTTGGCAGAATGCCTACGACGTCAGAATGTCAGATGACTGCATGCGGGCAACGCCCGCTGTTTCCATTGCGGCCCATGCCGCTTCAAGCGACCCGTTCAGGTCAATCGCCCGACAGGCATCCTCGATCACCGATACATTCAGTTCAGCCTTGCGCGCATCCTGTGCCGACCAGCTCACACAAAAATCGGTGGCAAGACCGCAAACATAAACGTTCTTAAGCCCGCGTTCCTGCATGTAGCCGGTGAGACCGGTTTTGGTTTCGCCGTCTGCTTCCACAAAGGTGGAATAGCTGTCGACTTCGCTATGATAGCCCTTGCGGATGATCAGTTGCGCATGCGGGATGTCAAGGCCAGCGGCAAGCTTGGCATCGTCCGATCCCTGAACACAATGATCGGGCCACAAGACCTGTGTGCCGTAATCAAGCTCGATGGTCTCAAACGGGGCCTTGCCTTCGTGGCTGGATGCGAAGGATGCATGGCCCGGCGTATGCCAGTCCTGGGTGAAAATGACATTTTCGAACTGCTGACCAAGCTTGTTGATCAGCGGAATAATCTGGTCGCCGTCACTGACCGGCAAGGTACCACCCGGCAGGAAGCAGTTCTGGACATCAATCACCAGAAGCACATCTTCCTTGCTCTTGCCGATCACGCCCGAAGCAAGTGCTGTACGAACAGATCCAAATAGGGATGCAGATGCAAGCGATCCTGCACCAATGACGCCAAGTCCGGTAAGGAACCGACGACGATTCAGGGAATAAGAGGAATTGTTCAAGATCGCCTTCCTGATATGTATGACCGGCGCGTCTGTTATGGTTCTTTTGCGCGGCCACTTGTTATAAGGGCTTGAACGTTCCTCTGATTTGATCAGGATTGGACGAGAACGCATGAAAGTCAAGCGGCACTCGCGGGTGCCAGTCCGACAGGGAAACCCCATCGGACGCAAGATCAGGATCAGGAGCAAGACCGAAGATGAAAATTGCGGTAATGGGTGCCGGGGCCGTTGGGTGTTACTATGGGGCGATGCTGGCCCGTGCGGGGCATGACGTTACCCTGATCGGGCGTCCCGGCCATGTCGATGCCATGAACCGGGATGGCTTGCTTCTCGATTTCGGTTCATCGCAGGAATATGTCACCGTGACGGGGAATACCGATGCCGCCGGTGTTGCCGGTGCGGATATGATCCTGTTTTGCGTTAAGTCCACCGATACCATTGAGGCTGGCGAACAGATCAAGCCATTCATCTCTGCCAACACGATTGTGCTGAGCCTGCAAAACGGTGTGGATAACGCCGAAAGGCTTGGTGGTGTTCTTGGTCAACCAGTCATTCCGGTGGTGGTTTATGTCGCGACCAGTATGGGCGGACCGGGCCACGTCAAACACCATGGCCGGGGTGAACTTGTCATCGGCCCATCTGCGCAAAGTCAGGCCGTCGTCGATACACTGGTGCCTGCCAAAATTCCGGTTGAGGTTTCCGACAATGCCGAGGGCGCCCTTTGGGCCAAGATGATTTTGAACTGTGCCTATAACGCGCTTTCAGCGATTACACAGCGCCCTTATGGCGAGGTCGTGCAAGGTGTCGGTGTCTGGGATGTGATGCGTAATGCCGTGGATGAGTGTCTGGCCGTTGCCAATGGGTGCGGTGTGACCGTGCCGGGTGATGTCTGGGGCGCAATTGAAAAAATTGCCGAAACCATGCCTGGTCAGTTTTCCTCAACCGCCCAGGACCTGGCACGCGGTAAAGCAAGCGAGATTGATTTTCTGAACGGCTATATCGTGCGCAAAGGTACGGAGCTTGGCATCGCAACCCCGACAAACCTTGCCTTGCATGCCCTGACCAAGCTTCAGGAAACCAAATCAGCTTGATTGTCGCGGGTGTCGGGCAACGACGTTTATTCTGCCGGTGAGTTCGCTGGTTTCGTTGCCTCTTCGGGTGAACGACCAAATTTGCGGGCAACGGCGGCAACGATCTGGTCGTTCAACATCACCAGTGCGGCGGCGGCCACAATAAATACGCCGCCCATCAGGCTTATCGGCGCAGGCAGCACGCCAAACACGATAATATCAAGAATGATCGCCCAGATCATGGCGGTATATTCAAAGGCCGACAGGGTCGATGCAGGGGCACGCGCCAATGCCTCGGTCATGGCGATGTGGGCAAGACCGCCGGTCAGTCCGGCTCCCACCAGAAAGACAATGTTATTTGCTGAAACTGGTGCCCAGCCAAACGGGATGGTTAAAAGGCCACCAATGGAACAAATCACCGCAAAATAGAATGCAATTGTGCCCGATGGCTCCGTTGTCGTCAGGGCCTTGATTTGCACTTTGGCGAAGGCTGTTGTCACGGCAAAGGCGACACCGGCACCGATGCCGATCAAGGTGTTATGATCCAGCCCCGGGGTCGACAATGTTGGCCACAGCATCAGAAACACACCGGCAAACCCGCCAATGGTTGCGCCGATCACAAGCCAGCCGGGATTTTCCCGCAGCGTGGCGATTGCAATGGGGATCAGGATCAGCGGAGCGAGAAAACCAAGTGCCGTGGCCAGTGCCAGTGGCAGATAGGCCAGCGAAACAAACGCAAGGAACATCGAAACACAGCCATAGGTGCTGCGTTTGAGATGCCCGATCGGGCGTTTGGTGCGCAATGCTCTTGGAAATTCATTGCGCCACATCAGGTAAAGCACAATCGGGATCAGCGCGACACTGCTGCGCCAAAAGACGATCTGACCGGTTGGGGCTTCAAACGAGGCCAGCCGGACAAATACGTTCATCACGCCAAACAAACTGGTCGCGGCAAGGCGTAACCCAATTCCAGACCAGAAACTGTTCATCGTGAATACCCTGAATGGTGGCCGGTCAAGTGACCTGCGTTCAGGAATATCGCAAGTTCGGACAGGGCAATACTGATAAAATTTCATGTCTGAGGGCATGAAATTTCAATGCCCTCGGTCACAAGTCAGTCGC
The DNA here is from genome assembly GCF_001613795.1 of Thalassospira sp. MCCC 1A01148. GTDB lineage: Bacteria > Pseudomonadota > Alphaproteobacteria > Rhodospirillales > Thalassospiraceae > Thalassospira. The sequence continues at coordinate 584,184 of NZ_LPVZ01000020.1, read as the reverse complement.
ATTACAGCGAATGCAGCCACTTCTCGTATCGGGTATCTTGTTGTCCATCGCTGGTATCGGGCAGGTCAATGCGTCCTGTCTGGGCATTGCGCCTGAAGTCACCGGGCGTCATGTCATACTTCTCACGAAATGCGCGGATGAAGCTTGTGTCGCTGGCAAAACCACATTCAAGTGCAATGTCATAAAGAGACCGCCTGCGGTCCGTCGGTGATCCAAGCAGGGCCATGGCGTGGCGCAGGCGCAAGTCGCGGATAAAGCGATAGACGCCGCCGTAATCCTCCATCAATTGATAGAGTTTGGAACGTGATATCCCCAATTCCCGTGCTGCACGGTCCGGTGTCAGATCCGGTGACTTGAAGTTCTTGCGGAAATATTGGCGGATGAGGGCCATGGTTTCGAGGTTTTGCCTTTTGTGGGCCGTCTCGGAGGTCACCCCGCGGGTCGAGTTCAGGCAGGCGGCCAGAACTTCGACAAAACTGTTTTCCAGCACGCTGGCCTGTTCCGGGCTGAAGGAATGTGCGTTTTCCTTAAAAGACAGCATCATACTGGCAAGAATTCGAACCATGGGATCACGCGGGCTTAAAAACCGCATATTGTGATCTTCCGGCAGGGTCAGGCGATCTTCAAGAAGCTGCCTTGGAAGTATCATGACCAGATTGTCAAAATCAGTGGTCACAGCGGTTGCGACCTGTGACAGGTCCTGAAACAGCAATCCGCCATGGGCAATTGTATGGCCCTCCTTGCCCTCTTCCGAGGACATGCCGCCACTATGAAAATACTGGATCATGTAGTGGTCCATGCCATCATTGGCGATTGCTGATTCGCTGCGCGACCAGAACTGATGTTTGCTGACGGTGCGCGCCAACATCATCGATCCCATAAGGTCTGCATCAAGCGTTGCATGGAATTGATTTTTGCGGATGTCGGGTACGGTTTCGACATCGAAGATGCAGTCAATGCTGCTTTTCCAAATGTCATAACGCACTGACATAGGAAGGTCATTGACCGTAAAAAAGGTGTGGGTGTTCTGTGGTGTCTCTGTCATGCCTGATCCCCGGTTTTGCATAAAAGCAAACAACGCTACTTGCGCCGGTCAATTCTGGTATCGAATGCTATGGTCGAACATCTCCATAAGTTTTGTATAATATGATTAGTCCTGCCCCGCCGTCAAAGTCCAAAAGGTATAGTTTCGCGTGCTAACAGGTCCGAAAATACAAGGGCCTTGTCGCGTCAATGACTTAGTGCTGCTCACCCTAACCGAAAGGACAAGTCAATCTGATGCGGGTTTTGCCACAATCTGTCGATCTTGGACGCTATGCATATTCTTTTGGACGCCTCGTGCATCGGGGTTGCAATCACCATGTTAGACTTATGAAAAATTTGACCGGCCTCTGATCAGAACAAAATAACGAGGGCCGGTGTTATCAGTGTGACGTGATATTTTCTCTGGGGGAAAATATGGATTTGATTGAGATGCCGTCAGCGCGACCAAAATCGTGCGCGCATAAACGTGATTACGACCGCACAGAAAGGGCCGTTTCGTCAAACGTGCCTGACGCCAAAGCGTCGAACGCGCATAGCGATCGTTCACCCAAAATTGCCAATACAGAATTTGGCGGACCTGATGGCGAGACACTCGCGCCGCTCGCGCGGATGATCTTCGTTCTTGAGGGTATGCGGTCTTGTGCCAATGACAAGGTATTGTCAGCACTAAAGGCCGATAGCGATGAAATGGCAGGGGACAACCAAAGTTCCCCGACGCAATCTGAGACCGCAACAGGTTGGGCTCCTGGCGTTATGGCGGACATTCAAAGCATGTTCGAATGTGACTGGACCCCGGAACCGAACAGGCGCGAAAGTGCAAAGCTGTTCGGGACGACCATCATTCCGGTGAATGATACAGGATCTTCGGCCGATCATTCGGAAACACGACGAAACTAGTATCCCGAAACCTTGTGGCAGCAGCGCCAAGGCGCGCCATCTGAGGCGTCGCAAAGCATCTTTTGTGTGCTCGATAGGTGCAAATCGTCCATTTTCTGGATGATTTGCATATCTATTTGGATGAAATGTGCATCGGGACAAAGAAACTCTGGGTAGTATGTTTCGCAATAATAAAACACATGTCCGTTCACAGAGTGGGAAGATCTGCGTTCATGTAAGGGCATGAATATCAGTGAAGCTTAATGTTTTTCTCTGGGGTTAGATATGATGTCTTGTGCACCACATCCGGCACGCCGGAAGGGAGAAGTCCATTGTCGCAGTAAGGGCCGTGATTGGGGACCGAATAGCCACATTCTTCCCGGGCGTCGCGTGAATGAACCTAATCATCAGGCATGGAAGTATCTGGTCGAAACTGACGCCGATGATGATGATGAGCCTTCTGAAGCGGCAATTGACGCGGTGTTTTCCGATTATATTGACGAAGCTTCAGTCGCGGTAACGCGAACCTTCGAAGACAGTTTCAGAATGCTGAAGTCTGTAATGGAGATGATGGCCTTTATAGAAGGGCTCCGTGTCAGGCGTCATGACGGGGCAATTGCACCGACAGCTGATAGACGCCTTGATCGTCTCTGCAATGAAAAGTCTTCCGGTCAGAATGACCAAACTTCGCCATACCGACAAAGCGGTTGGTCGTCAGAATTGATGGTCCAGCTCCACAATATGTGTGCGACCGGGCAGAACCCCCGGCCTGATCACTTCAATGTAACAGAGCGCTACGGAACCTACCTTGAACCTGATCACGAGATTCTGCCGCCACAATCGCCCGTGACGAGATACAAAAACTAGATTCCGAACCCCAAGAAATCCAGCCTTAACGGAAATAGCCGCCTGGCGTTCGGCCTGTTGCCTTGCGAAACATCGCGATGAAAGCTGACGGGGTTTCGTACCCCAGATCAAGGGCGATTTCCGTGACGGGCCGGTCATTGGCAAGTTTTTCAAGCGCATGCAGCAAGCGAAGCTTTTGCCGCCATTCACGAAACGGCATGCCTGTTTCGCGTTGGAAAAGGCGTGCCAGAGTGCGGCTGGATGCGCCGCAAATCTTTGCCCAATCTTCAAGTGTGCGGTTGTCGGCCGGATCGCCTTGCAGATGATCGCAAATGCGGGCCAGTCGGGCATCCTTGGGCGCTGGCAGATAAAGCTTGTCCTGATCGGGGGCCTTGATCTGATCAAGCAACACACGGATCAGGCGGCCTTCTTCACCGTTTTCATCATATTCGACCGGAATTTCTGTGGCCGCCCGAATGAGTTCACGCAAAAGCGGGCTGACTTCCAGTACCATGCAGCGATCAGGCAGGTTTGCGGCGACGTCCCGACCGATATAAAGGTGGCGCGCACGCGTAAAGCCCGTGCAGGTCACGGCATGCTGGGTATGGGGTGGAACCCATACCGCGCGTTGTGGTGGGACAACCCACATGCCCGCCTCTGTCACCACGGTCATCGTTCCTTCAATCGCATATAGAAGCTGGTTCCAGTCATGGCTGTGTGCGGCAACATGATAGCCAGCGGGCATATCGCTTACCCTGACATAAACCGCGCGCGGCAATTCGCGTGGGCGGGGCACCTTGTTGTGGTGTTCCGGGCGTCCGTCAAAGGTATTGAGGATATGAACCATGGTGTGGTGAAGCTCAAAACTGTCTTTATTGCGATATATATTGTCAGATTACCGTAAGACAGACGCATCGGACAGGTTTAACTTGGTCGCATTCCAAAGCTCACAAAACGCGACGTGACGTGCGCCACCCATGCGGTCATGTCCCAGGAGAAGAAATGTCCAAGGAAATCATCCCGGAAGCCAGCAACCATGCAGCCCCACTTGGCGATACCACCGACGCGCCCGCAGCACCGGTTTATAAAGGCTGGCGCAATCCAGAAGTCCTGCTGATCGTGATGGCGGCTGCCATGCCACTGTCGTTTTCGACATGGATGGCGCTTTTGAACAACTTTTCGGTCGAAATGGCCGATTTCACCGGGCGCGAGATTGGCATCCTGCAATCGCTTCGTGAAATCCCGGGTTTCCTAGCCTTTACCGCTATTTTTGTCCTGCTGGTTTTGCGTGAACAGACATTTGCCGTGCTGTCATTGCTGGTCCTTGGCATTGGTGTTGCGATTTCTGGCTATTTCCCGACGGTGATCGGGCTTTATTGCACGACAGTCTTGATGTCGATTGGTTTTCACTACTTTGAAACCATGCAGCAGGCCTTGTCCCTGCAATGGGTGCGCAAGGATCGAACTGCCATGGTCATGGGGCGGCAGCTCTCGGCGAAGTCGATTTCGTCGCTGGTGATGTTTGGCATGGTCTGGGTGATGCTCGAAGTCTTTGCCGTTGAATATCGCTATGTCTATCTGTTCGGCGGGGCATTGACGGTCCTTGCAGCCCTGTTTGTCTGGGGGGCTTTCCCGAAATTTTCCGATGCCCATCCGCAAACCAAGAAGCTGATCCTGCGCAAACGTTATTGGCTTTACTATGCCCTGACCTTCATGAGCGGCGCACGTCGTCAGATCTTTACCGTCTTTGCCGGTTTTCTGATGGTCGAAAAGTTCGGATATGACGCGGCAACCATTACGCTGCTTTATCTGCTAAACCACGTGATCAACATGTTCCTCGCGCCAAAGATCGGCAAGATGATCGGCAAATGGGGCGAACGACGTGCTTTGGTCTTTGAATATGTGGGTCTGTTCATTGTTTTCGTATCCTACGCCTTTGTCGAAAACCACATTCTGGCCGGTGGTCTGTATGTGATCGACCATTTGTTCTTTGCCCTGGCGATTGCCATCAAGACCTATTTCCAGAAGATTGCCGACCCGGCGGATATTTCTTCGACTGCAGGTGTCAGCTTTACCATCAACCATATTGCGGCGGTCTTTATTCCGGCAGCATTTGGATTGCTATGGCTGATTTCGCCGGGGGCGGTGTTCCTTGCGGGGGCTGGCATGGCGTTCGTGTCGCTGGTTCTGGCGCTGAATGTGCCGCATGACCCTGAACCGGGGAACGAGGTTTTGCGCGGTTACAAGTCAACCGCAGTGCAGCCTGCTTGACTGGCATATGTATTCAAGAACGTAAACGCCTGTCCTGTGTGGCAGGCGTTTCTGTTTGTGTTTGCCGTGGCTTTTTCGCAAAATCTTCAAAACCCCGCCACTTGAACGGGATTAAAGTTTGATGGTTTCACGCATCAGCAGGGATACGAATTAATGGCATTTACTTACAAAAACATGATCCGGGTTACCGGAGTTTCACTGGCATTTGCACTGGCAAGCGGCACGGCACTGGCCGATAGCACCGTATCGCTGCGCATTCTTGAGACCACCGATATTCACACGCATTTGGTCAATTATGATTATTACCGCGACGGAGAGTCTGACACGGTCGGGCTGGCAAAGGTTGCAACCCTGCTGAAAACGGCGCGCGGCGAGGCGGAAAATGTTGTCTTCATCGATAATGGCGACCTCATTCAGGGCAATCCGCTTGGCGATTACATGGCCAAGGAACGCGGCCTGAAAAAGGGTGAAATCCATCCGGTTTTCAAGGCGATGAATTTGCTTGATTACGATGCTGCCAATATCGGCAACCACGAATTCAATTATGGGCTGGAGTTCCTCGACAACTCGATCGCAGGGGCAAATTTCCCTTATGTCAGCGCCAACGTCTTTGTCGATGATGGCGATGGCAATGCCGAGAATGACAAACCCTATTTCGACCCGTACGTGATCCTTGATCGTGAATTTACCGACAAGGATGGCAACGTTCACAAGGCCAAAGTCGGCGTGATCGGGTTCGTGCCGCCACAAATCATGCAATGGGACAAGGCCAATCTTGAAGGTCAGGTGATTTCCAAGGATATCGTCGAGATGGCCGAAAGGTATGTCCCGGAGATGCGCGAAAAGGGCGCGGATATTGTCATTGCCGTTCCGCATTCCGGCCTTTCGACCATGGCGCGCACCGGCATGGAAGAAAACGCCACCTATTATCTGTCAAAGGTGGACGGTATTGATGCGATCCTGTTTGGGCATGCGCATACGGTGTTCCCGTCTGACGCCTTTTCTGACCTCGAAGGTGTCGACCTTGCCAAGGGCACCATTAATGGTGTGGCTGCCGTCATGCCGGGCTTTTGGGGTAGCCATCTGGGTGTGATTGACCTGACGCTGAATGTGTCTGATTCCGGTGAATGGAGCGTGGTCGACAGCCTGTCCGAAGCCCGTGCAATTTATCAGCGCGAAGGCCGCACGGTAACCCCGCTGGTCGAAGCCGATCCCGAGATTGTCGCAGCGGTCAAGCAAGAGCACGAAGCCACCATTGCCTATATGCGCGAGGGTGTGGGGACGACATCTGCCCCGATCAACAGCTTCTTTGCGCTGGTGGCTGATGACCCGTCAATCCAGATCGTAACCAACGCGCAGAAATGGTATCTTGAGAAGATCCTGAATGGATCGGAATATGACGGCATCCCGATCCTGTCGGCCGGTGCACCGTTCAAGGCCGGCGGGCGCGGTGGCCCGGACTATTTCACTGACATTCCCGAAGGCAAGATCGCGCTCAAGAACGTTGCTGATCTTTACATTTATCCGAACACGGTCCGTGCCGTGTTGCTAGATGGTGATCAGGTGCGCGAATGGCTCGAAATGTCGGCAGGGCAGTTCAATCAGATTGATCCGACCAGCAGTGAAGAGCAGATGCTGATCAATCCCGACTTTCCGACCTACAATTTTGATGTGATTGATGGCGTGACCTATCAGATCGATGTCACCAAGCCTGCGCGCTATAACAAGGCGGGCGAGGTCGTGAACCCGGAAAGTCACCGGATCATCAATCTGCAATTCGAAGGCAAAGCGGTCACGGCAGATCAACAATTCATTGTTGCGACCAACAATTACCGTGCTGGCGGTGGCGGGAATTTCCCGGCACTTGATGGATCGACCATCATTGTCGAAGCCCCGGACGAAAACCGTACGGTGCTGGCCAATTACATCCTGACGGAAAAGGCAATTGATCCCAAGGCTGATGGCAACTGGACCTTTGCCCCGATCGGCGAGGCGTCAAAGGTTACCTTTGTCACCAGCCCCAAGGCATCCGGTGCTGCCAATGCCCCGGCCAATATCAGCTTTGTGGGTGAAGATGCCGATGGCTTCGCGAAATACGTCCTGCAAAGCAAGTAAGGCAGCCAGATAAACCCAAAGCAAACAAAGGCCGCCCTGATGAAAGGGCGGCTTTTGGATTTTGTCCGAATGGTTTGAAACCGGGACCGGACTTATTTCTTTGCTGCGGCCTGAGGACCCTTTTGGTTCGGGCCCCCCTGTTGTGCAGGCGGATTATCTTCGCGCGGGTTTTTGCCGTTCAGATAGGCCTGCGCGCAATGCTCATCGCAATACGGTTTGCTAGGCACGATTTTTTTGCCACAGAAATGGAAGTCATCATCACCCGGATCACCAAACGGCCAGCGGCACATGCCCGGGCCCAGATCAAAGATCGAAATGCCTTTGGTCTGCTGTTTTGGGGCCGGTGCCTTTTTCTGTTCTGCTTCCTCGGCACGGCGCTGGATCGGGGACGGGCGTTTGGGCAGCCCAAGGCGATGTGCCTTGCCGACGACGGCATTCTTGCCAACGCCGAGTTCCTCTCCGATACGTGCCGTGGTCCAGCCCTGATTCCAGAGCGAGGTCAGCAATTCAATCTTTTCCGGCGTCCAGCTCATTTCGAGTATATTCCGTATATCTTTAACTGCCCGTCGGAGTATCCGTGGGCAAGGGCTTGTTGTTCTATGTCAAACAGGGGTACAGAGGTATCCCCTAATATCGCGTAACGCAAGGGCCTTGGAGATTCGCATCCTGCTCCGAGCGCGCGAACAGGGCAATTTGCATGTTGAGGCCGTATTGTAAAGAGGGGATCGTGTTTTGACCTGGTTTTTCGTGGCCGTAGCGGTTTTTCTTGCGGGGCACATTATTCCGGGCATCCTGCGCGAAAGGCTTGTTCGGTGGGTCGGATATCGTACCTATATCTTTGGCTTTTCGGTCTTGTCGCTTTTCCTGTTTGGTTGGGTGCTTCACGAAGTTCTCGTCGCGGAGTCGTTTTTCCTTTGGGGGTATCAACCCTGGCAAGCGCAGCTTCTTGTCATTGTAATGCTGCCTGCCTGTATTTTGTGGGCCAGCGCCATTCTTCAACCCTGTCCGTTGTCAATCGGACGAAAAACCGGATTTGACCCGGCCAGACCCGGGATCAACCGTTTTTGCCGCCATCCCTTGTTGCTGGGCATGATCATCTGGGGGATCGGGCACATGATTGCGAATGGGGATCTGGTTGCCGTGCTGTTCTTTGGCGGCAGTGCTGCGTTTGCCCTGATCGGGTTCTGGCGTATGGAGAAAATCCGTCTGAGGGCCGTCGCACCTGAACAACAGGCTGTTTGGCTTGGCGCGACCCGTCGCTTTGATCCGTCCGCATTGTTTCACGGTGCGATCGGGTGGCGTGATGTGCTTGCCGGGACTGTGAGTTACCTTCTGATCCTGTTTGGGCATGGTCATGTGATTGGCGTTAATCCGCTTGACATGGCAGGTTGGTAGGACTGGGTTGAACGGGTCTGATTGCAAGGCTTGTCAGTCAAGGAATTGAAAGAGATACTAGGGCGTGAACGTAGCAGAGCTGCGTTGGCCCGGTTTGCTGTGTTGGATGGCAAAGGGCAGTTTCAAGCGAGGTAACATGACGTCTCCTCAACTTGCGAGCAATCTGGCCAAATTCGCAGAAATGGAAGGTCGCCATCCGCGCCTTCTGTTGGCGACTGCATCCTCGGTCGAAGAAAAGCATCACAAGCAGGTCGCGACCCTGTTTGCCGATGGCGGGTTTGACGTTGATGTCGCACCCGGTCACTCGGATGCACAATCCATCGTAAGGCAGGTCATTGATTGCGATGCCGATATGCTGGTTCTGATCAGAACATCCCTGACGGCAGAGGACCGGGTGAGTGTTGCTGATCTGATTGCAGGTCTTGATGCGCTGGACGGTGAATACGTCAAGGTTGGCATCGTTGGCCATTCAGACGACCCGGCGGCAAGCAACGTTGATTTTGTTTGTGATCTTGAACATCTGCAAACAAGCGATTGCGAGGCCCTGATCGATTATATTTTGGCAGTTGAAGAAGGCCGGGTGGCTCAGCATATTTAGAACATTGATAAAATCCGCAATCCAGCGGGGCAATGTTTTCGAAACTCTTTTGGCGCATAATAGTTGTGCGTCAATTCAGGCTGCTAAACCAAGGATGAATGGATGGGATTGCTCAAGGAAACGCTGATGCGCGTCTTTGTCGGCAAAAAGGGCCGGGACGCGATTCAAGCTTATAACGATGCGCAATCCCTGCATGTGCGTGACAGTGCGACGGCTGAGCAAACAGCAGCTCAGGCGCGTCAGGCACGGCGCATAGAAGACCGCGCCCTTGCCCATCAGGACGAAGGCATGTCAGTCGAAGAGGCGCGTGCGCTTGCGCTTGCCGAAACGCTGACCGAACAGGCCGAAGCGCCGCATACCGAAATCATGAAGGCGCTGAATGCTGCTGACGCCAAACTTGGCAAAAAGAAAAGCAAGATCGCAACGCCCGAGGATGAACGCCGTCAGGAGCTGATTGCCGAGGCGGTAAAGGCATTGCGCAGCAAGCAAAGTGATCTTGATAAGCTTGACCCGGACTTGCGCGCCAAACTGACCGTCATGGCCGTTGGCGCATTGATGGGCGGACCAAACACCCCAAGGCAGTAACCAGACTGACATGCGCCTGACAGATGGCACCACCCTCACCCCTGGGCCGGATCGGTGCCGTTGTCTTGATCGTGGGCTTTCAAACGCCTGGTTTATGGGGCGAGGCTGCGGTGAAGCCCTGTGACGAGATCGCAATAGGACGGCTCGTTATCGGCGGTTAGCTGACCCTGACGTATCAGGAAGTCAATGACCACCAGCGCGCAGTTGAACTTGAAGTCAAACCCGGTGCGGACGATCTCGGCGACCTCGGCGATCGGAAGCAGATCAAACTGTGCGACTTCGCCATCGGCACAATGCGGCACGAAGTCTTCTGGCAATTCCAGATCGAAATTGACCATCACATCGGGTTTCAACCCTTCGTCGGTTTCATACAGATAGGACACCGTGCCGATCGCAACGATCTTTTCGGCAAGGCTAGTCGGAATACCGGCTTCTTCGGCGCATTCCTTGATCATGTTTTCACGAAAGCCAAGCCCGGTCGGCTGGCCGCCAGCGACCATGTTATCAAGCATGCCGGGATAGGTCGGCTTGTCCATGGCACGCTTGGCAATCCACATGTGAATGCCATCTGCCTTGCGCACAAAGCCGTTCATATGGACGCCCCACGACCGGCAACCAAAATAGGGCATGGCAAACCGGTCAAGCTGACAAAGCGGGTCATCGGCCAGATGATTGCGAATATCAAACTTTTCGCCGTGCAACTGCTTGATCACGCCTTGCTGACACAGGGTGCTGGTCGCTTCGATCAGGGTCTGGTTACGTGCATCAATGGTCTTGATATGCGGGGCAAACCCGTACTCGCCATTCTCGTCACGGATAAAGTTCCCGTCGAGCCCCGTGAGCGCAGTGGCAAAGTCGGATCGGATCGCCCCGACCGGAAGGCCGTCAATCCTGAAACGGGCATAGCGCGACAGATTGGCGTTGTTGCACGCATGGATATGATCAAGATAGGCCAAGTCGAACTCCTGTCGGCAAGGGCGCTGCCAGATGTTGCAGCGCCGCGCACCGACACAGCCTACGCGCTAAGCGCAGAGTTTGAATAGCCTTTTTCCGAGGTTAGAACTGTATTCACATGGATGATCTGACGCAGGCAGCGCGCGATGTGCTCGGCCACTTTGGTTTCAAGTTGCTGGACCTGAATGTCGATCTGAAGCTCTTCATAGCCGCGCAGCCCATCAGCGACGGTTGAGTGCCAGCTGGCGGGAACAAGGTTGCGCTTGGCAAACAGTTCAAGAACGCGCGGCATGACATCAGGTTCGGCCGCGGCGTGGACAGAAAAACAGTAAACGGATTTTGGGGTATGTGCGTCCTGTGTGGACGCAGCAAATGCATGATCGGTCATGACAATGCTCACAGAAATTCAGTGCATCAAAAAGGCGAACAGATACGTCCCGGTGTCCTTAGACAACCGGGCTGATAATTCGCGCAATAATGACCGAGAAGATGCTGTGATGCGTCATGAAGCTATTTAAAACAGGGTCTTTTCAAAGCCGGAAGGTTTGAAAGGTCATGCAGATGATGAAAGCGGAAACTGGATCAGATAACCAGAAGCGATGCGATGACGGCCAGAATGGTACCGGCGAACAGGATTTCCATCGAACGGGCGATCTGCTGTTCACGGGCAATGGCGATTGCAACGGCTTTACGCTTATTCATCATGTTTACTCCGTCTTATGACAGGTAGTGTCAATGTGCCGGGCTCGGCACACGTCAAATATAGGCAGGCAAAAGGGCGAGTTACAAGGGTCCAGAGTCAAAAAACGTCAAAAAACTTTCAACCTCATGGAAAAGGTAACGTTTTTGATGCGTGTTTTGTCACAAATTCCATTCGTTCCAGATAAAACCGTTACCTTGCGCAAGGCTGGGTAGTCTGGTCCTCAGACAGTTTCAAAGCCGGGGCCTCGATTCGCTGGTTTTGTCGGGGTTTCCGTGTGGTTTACGACGTGCCAGTAATCCTTGATCGGTTTGGGATGGCCGTACTTGTAGCCTTGCACCGAGCTGCAATGATGATCGGTCAGGAAACTAACCTGCTCGTCTGTTTCAACGCCCTCGGCAATGACATCAAGGTGAAGATCATGGCCAAGGTTAATGACAGCGCGGACAATCGCAATGGCCTGGTCGTTACTGATCAGTTTCTTGATAAAGGATTGATCAATCTTGATGCGGTCTACAGGGAAATTCTGCAAGGTGGCCAGCGATGAATAACCCGTCCCGAAATCGTCCATGGCGATACGCACGCCAAGTTTCTTGATATCGGACAGTATCTTCATTGACCGTGCCGGGTTGTGAATAAGTGCTGTTTCTGTGACTTCCAGTTCAAGGCGTTTCGGATCGAGCCCCGTTTCAGCCAGTATTTCGGCAACCAGTTCAGGCAATTCATGCTTTTGCAATTGCACGGCCGACATGTTGACCCCGATGCCAAGCGGGTTCTTCCAGCTTGCCGCTTCCTGGCACGCCGTTCTGAGAACCCATTCGCCCAGCTGCACGATCAGGCCAGTTTCCTCGGCAATCGGGATGAAGCGGCCCGGTGGGATCGAACCCATTTCCGGATCTGTCCAACGCAGCAGCGCTTCGAATGAATTAATGACTTTGCCATCCGTGTCGCATTGCGGCTGGTAATATAGTTCCAGCTGGCCGCTATCCATTGCTTTGCGAAGGTTCGATGAAAGCTGGCGCTTGAAACGGTATTCTTCATCCATCTCCGGCGAATAGAACACCATGTCATTGCCACCTGATTGCTTGACGCGATACATCGCAAGATCAGCGTGGAAAAGGATGCTTTCGGCGTCGTCCCCATCCGATGGATAATGCGCGATCCCGATACTTGATGACAGTTTTGCCCGGTGTTCGGCGTTGATAAAGACCGGTATCGCAACGCAATCAAGGATCTGTTGCGCAACTTCACGTGACCGCGCAATAACCCCATCCATGTCCGAGCGCGTCTGATGATGCAGCAAGGCGACAAACTCGTCTCCGCCAACGCGTGCGATCACGACATCGTCGCTAAACAGTTTCGACAGGCGCTCACCCAGTTCACGCAGGGCATGATCACCGGCAATATGGCCAAAGCTGTCATTCAGTTCCTTGAAGTGATCGAAATCGATACACATCACCGTTACAGGCGTCCAGGTTTCGTCCGATTCTGCAAGCGCTTCGCTCAGATGGTCGTTGAATGTTGTCCGGTTCAAAAGTGTTGTCAGGGAATCATGTTCCGCCAGGAACCGTATGTGGTGTTCGGCGGCATACCGTTCGCGCAGATCGCGCAAGCCAAATATTACCGTGGCGTCGGATATTTCATCTGCAGGAATTTCGCGGCGAACAACTTCGACCGGTATTTCGGTGCTATGCGACCATGACAGGTTGGTTTCGATATAGCTGATCTCGCCGGACTGAAAAGCAGGCGGGGTATCCGCAAGCCATTCGGCCAGAAAATCCTGATCAAGGATTTCGGCGCGGGTCACATCAACAAGTTTCAGGAAGCTGTCATTGGCATCAATCACACGCCCATTCTGGGTCAATACAAGTGCTTCGATTGCTGAATCGCCCAAAATGCGCATGCGATTGCGGACATGATCACGCAACTGTCGATCAACAAGCGCTGTGACAAAGCCGATGGCAATTAGCAAAATCGCGACAACTGCAACGCCAATAGCAAGGTAGTCCTGCGATATAAGCTGGGTCGGCACCGGCACGGTCGGATCAGGCGTGATCACCAGTGCGCCCATTGCGCTGAAATGCATGGTGGCAACGGCAATGGTCAGGTTGACCTTGCCCAGCAGCTTTTGGCGTTCGGTTTGTGCTGATCGCGCAAGCCAAAGGGAAATCATCCCGAACACGGCCCCCATCAAGATCGCGCCAATCACGATATCCATGTGCCAGCTGATGACGCCCGGGACACGGATTGCCGACATGCCGGTAAAGTGCATGGCTGAAATGCCAAGACCGACAACAAGCCCGCCAACAATGCGCGAAAGCAAAAGATTTGGCCCAATGACCGATGCAATGGCAAAACCGGCGGTCGTTGCCGCAATCGCGATCAAGAGTGAAACGGCGGTCAGGACCGGTTCATAGCCGACAGGTACAACCGGGTCATAAGACAGCATCGCAATGAAATGCGTCGCCCAGATGCTCCCCCCGGTGACGACACCGGTTAAAAACAGCCATGCGATTTTCTGACGAAGGCGCCCGATACAGGCACGCGCATACATGTTGAACGCCGTATGGATGCCAGCCAGTCCAATCAGGAGGGCAATTATGACCAGAACGATATCGTGCTGGTTGGCCAGACAGTCATATATCCTGTACATGCACGTGCCGATTCTGTGATTTATTCAATAGTTTCAATAACTATTGCTATTTGCTGTTGTAATTTTAAATCGGCCGACACAGGTGAGGCAACCTAAAACGGATTTTTCGGCGTTCGTCCGACTGGTCAGTCTGACTGGTCCGCTAAGTGGGTGCTGGCGACGATGGCACGGGCTTGGCCGATGATCGGACACCGCCTAGCGGATGACGACGTCGCTTTGACCAATCAGGCGGGGGGGATTGTCACCGCGGGTAAAGGTGACCTCACCATGATACGTTCCCGCCGGCCAGCGGCTTCCCGGCCGGTCCATATTGATAAAGAACCATTTTGCACGGGGGCCTGCATCATTGGGCAAATCAATTACGAAATCCCGGTGCCCACCTTTTCCGTCTGGCGTTTGCATGCTCATACGGATGACGTCGCCGTCATTGGCCCCGATAAGATAGGCCCAGAAATAAAGGCCGGGGCTGGTGCTTGGCAGTTCCTTGTCCTTGCCATAGCCGCGCTTGAGATCGGATGCCGTCGGGCGCGCCATCGAAAATCCATGCCCATAAAGCGAGATTTCGTTATAGCCCAGCTGTGCACGTGCTTCGGGCGTCCAGAGTGCAGCATTCTCAACCCTGCAATCATTCGGGTTGCTTGCACCCATGTTCGTGCCGCTGAACGGATCAACAAGATTGCCATCCTTGCGCAGGTTGAAATGCAGGTGCGGGAAGGTTGCCTGGCCAGAAAGTCCGATCCGTCCGATCACCTGACCCCGGCTGACACGGTCGCCTTGCTTCACGGCAACCCAGTTGCGGCGCAGATGGCAATACTGGCTTTGCCAGCCGTCATCGTGATCAATCAGGATGCCATTCCCGCATTCGATGCCCTCGAGACTGTTTGGGGATATACGCCCGGAATCAATATCCTCGACCCCTTCGCGAAGCGCCCTGACAGTGCCATCGGCAATGGCGCGCACAGACACACCTTCAAGCATCGTGGCCTCGTCAGGAATGGCGAAGTCCGTGCCGCGATGACCATCATAGGTCGTGGTCCCGCAAGCATAATCACGAATTTGCGGGCCCGGATCGTGGTCCACGTAATGCACGATGTCGCACGTATTGTCGGCACAATCGACCGGCAGATCAAACGGCGGTCCATCTGCAAGGGCGATGCTGCCAAAGGACAGGGTCGCGAACACCGAAAGAAAGAGTGTCCGAAAAGATCCTGATCGTTCTGGCATAAGGCCCCCTGTATTGAATTTTGGTCACTGCACGCAGGCTATTTAGCGTGAATCGCCTTTTTCTAACATAAAGGTGATGGCGCTGCGACCTGCAAGATATTGTTTGTATGTTGCGTTATCCGCTATCACTTCAAGATGGCAACTATGAACACGATCTCATCACGCAAGGCAGGATGAAATGGATCAGAGCGGATTATTTCGGCTGGGTATCTTTGCCGCCATTCTGGCGGTGATGGCCTTGTGGGAGGCCGTGGCACCCTATCGCCCCAAGGAAGCCGTGCGTCGCCCGCTGCGCTGGCTGACCAATTTTGGTCTTTTGTTGCTCAGTGCTGCTCTGGCACGCTTCACCATTGGGGCTGCGATGATTGCAACCGCGATCTGGGCGCAGTCAAATGGTCTGGGGTTGAATAACCTTGTCGGTCTGCCGGGTGTTCTGGCGGGGCTGGTCACAATTGTCGTTCTGGATTGTGCGGTTTACTGGCAGCACCGTCTGACACATATCGTGCCGATATTCTGGCGGTTTCATCGTGTGCATCACTGCGATACTGAATTCGATGTTTCAACGGCTGTGCGTTTTCATCCGTTCGAGATCGTTGTATCGGCGCTTTACAAGTCGTTCTTTGTGTTGCTGATCGGTGCCGATCCGTGGGCGGTCGTGATTTACGAAAGCATGCTCAGCGGCTTTGCCCTGTTTAATCACGGCAATGTGCATCTGCCCAAAAGCCTTGATCGCAGCCTCAGGCTGTTGATCGTGACACCCGACATGCATCGGGTTCACCATTCCAGTGTGATGCGCGAAACCAACAGCAACTACGGCAATATCCTCTCGGTCTGGGATCGGCTGTTTGTCAGCTATATTGACCATACCAAGGTCAATGATCACGACATGCAGATTGGCCTCAAGGAATTCCGCGACAAGGACAGCCAGAGTTTGCTGGGTGTTCTTTGGATGCCTTTTGGTCGTCGCTGATCCCGGCGGCGCTGATTACGCTGGTACGACACCGCGCACTGCCATGGCAGAAGCCACCAGGGATCGCCGGCCGTCTGTTTTCCCACCGAGATAGGCCAGACGCGTGGCCTGCTGAATTTCGTAGGCCGTGTCGGCATATTGCCGGTTAAAGAAATTGCGGATCAGGCTGTGTGCCCCCATTAGCGACTGCCAGTAATCATCAAAATCAATGAAATCCATGCGCACGGCCAGGGTTGTAGTATCAATTTCGCCCAATCCCGCATCCGACCACAGATCATAAAGATCATCTTCGTCCTGATAGGGGACGTCGAAAACTTCTTCGCGCAATTTTTCGCCCTCAACCCCGGCCAGAATGGCTGCGGCATCCAGAAACAGGCGGATGAATGTCAATCCGCCCGCACGGTCCCAAACGGACGCGGCGATTTTGCCGTTTGGTTTCGTGACGCGTACCATCTCGGAAACCGCCTTTGCCGGCTCTTCGAGATCATTGACCAACAGCTGCGAGAAGGCCGTATCGAAACTGTTGTTCTCGAACGGCAATGACAATGCATCTCCGGTTTTCAGTTCGATATTTGCTGCTTCCTCACGCAAGGCGTCCGTCAGGTAATCAGGGATCAGGTCAATGCCGACAACCCGCGCATCCGGATAACGGTTGGCCGCAGCCAGGGTCAGACTGCCCGTGCCACATCCGACGTCAACCAACGAACCGCAAGACGGTGCGGCAACAAAGTCCAGAAAGCTGCGCGACAGGCGGCGGCTCCATCGACCCATGGCAATTTCATAGTCGTCTGCAATTGTGTTGTTCATCAGGGGCGTTTCCCAAAGGTTTGTTTTTATAGGGATCAGGGTCCAAACTTATTCACATAGTCGTCCCGGTCATGTGAATAAGTTTGGACCCTAGATCATTGATATCATAGGTGAGTAAGCCCTGATATGTCCCCGTTTCTGACAATTTCAAGCGCCTGCCAATAGGCCATTCGACGAAATAGGCATTGCTCATTTCGAAAAATGCGCAATAAAATTACAAATATTGCATTGCAAAATAATCATAAGCGCGGCATCTGCAATATGAGTGCGCGCAACAGGCAAGGGGTTCCAAGGAAATGAACGAACGTGACGGACTTCAGGGTTTGTATCTCGAAGATCTGGAGATTGGCCTGACAGCAAGCTATGGCAAGACGGTAACGGAAACCGATATTGTCATGTTTGCCGGGATTACCGGTGACACAAACCCGGTGCACCTTAATCAGGATTATGCTGAAACCACCATGTTCGAAGGCCGCATTGCGCACGGCATGCTCTCGGCCGGGTTCATTTCCACTGTCCTTGGCACCCGCCTGCCGGGGCCGGGTACAATTTATCTGTCCCAGAACCTGCAATTCAAGGCACCGGTCCGGATCGGCGATACGGTAACCGCCCGCGTTACTGTGCGCGAAATCATGGCCGGGAAGAAACGCGCAATTCTGGAAACCAATTGCTATGTCGGGGACCGCTGTGTGATCTCGGGCGAAGCAACGGTGATGGTCCCTTCGCGCGGCTAGGGCTGGAAAGCTGCGTTTTTTGTTGGAAAAGTCTTTACGCTTTGGGCCTGCGCCCTATATAGCTGCCTGCTGGATTTGCCGATATGTGATCGGTAGACATGGACCGCAGCAAAGAGAGACCGGCGCGAATGCGCGTTTTTCGATCTTTTGAGAACCTCACCGATGATGCGCGCGGCGCCGTAGTGGCGATCGGCAATTTTGACGGACTGCATCTGGGGCATCAGTCGCTTCTGGATCAGGCCCGTGCAATTGCCCGCGACCTCGGTGCGCCGCTTGCGATCCTGACCTTTGAGCCGCATCCGCGCATGCTGTTTCGTGCCGATGATCCGCCTTTCCGCCTGACCTCGGCCGAGGATCGTGAAACCGCGGCTGGCAGCATTGATATCGATCTGTTCTATGAAGTCGAATTCAACCGTGATTTCGCTGCCATGACCGCCCAGGAGTTCATCGAACGGGTTCTGGTGACGGGACTTGGCGCCAAGCATGTTGTGGTCGGTTGGGATTTCTGCTTTGGCAAGGGCCGTGCAGGCGATGTCGAATTGCTCCGCGCTATTGGCGAAAAATCGGGATTTGGCGTGACGGCGGTAAAGGCTGTGACCCATGACAACGGCATTGTCTATTCCTCGACCGCAATCCGTCAGGCCCTGCGCGAAGGACGCCCGGAAGATGCCAAGCATCTGCTGGGCCGACCTTGGGAAATTGGTGGCGTTGTCGCGCATGGTGATGCGCGTGGCCGCACCATCGGGTTCCCGACAGCCAATGTGCCACTGGGCAATCATCTGCGTCCGAAGTTCGGTGTTTATGCCGTCGAGCTTGGCCTGATTTCCGAGGCGGATGACAGCACCGTGGAACGCTGGGTGCCCGGAGTCGCCAACATTGGCGTGCGGCCAAGCTTTGGCGGCGATGACGATGCTGGCCTCGAAGCGCACCTTTTTGACTTTGATCAGGACATCTATGGCCGCCGGGTGCGCGTGCGCCTGCACGGCTTTATCCGCGGGGAACA
Source organism: Thalassospira sp. MCCC 1A01148 (assembly GCF_001613795.1). GTDB lineage: Bacteria > Pseudomonadota > Alphaproteobacteria > Rhodospirillales > Thalassospiraceae > Thalassospira. Next base: position 565,409 of record NZ_LPVZ01000020.1, on the reverse strand, counting down.
GAAGTTCGATGGGCTTGACGCCCTGAAAGCCCAGATCGCGGCAGATGTGATCGCTGCCAAGGATATTCTCGGCAAGATTTGAATTTGTTGACGAACCCGCTATGATCCGCGCGCTTTTCGCAAGATCAGCTTTTCGCGAGATCTCCGGGGGTTCGCCCTTTTAATTTGTTCAAGACGACAGGACCGTCACGATGAGTGTCGAATACAAGAAGACCGTTATCCTGCCCAAGACCGATTTCCCGATGCGGGCGGGTTTGCCAAAGATGGAGCCCACCCTGCTCGAGCAGTGGAAAAACGAGGACCTCTACGGCAAAATTCGCGGTATTTCGGCTGATCGTGAAATGTTTGTCCTCCATGATGGCCCGCCCTACGCAAATGGCCATCTGCATATTGGTCACGCACTGAACAAAATCCTTAAAGACGTCATCACCCGTTCGCAGCAGATGCTGGGAAAGAACGCGGTTTACGTTCCGGGTTGGGACTGCCACGGCCTTCCGATCGAATGGAAGATCGAAGAACAGTACCGTGCCAAGGGCAAGAACAAGGACGATGTTCCGATTGCCGAATTCCGCAAGGAATGCCGCGAGTTCGCCCAGAAGTGGCTTGATGTACAGCGTGAAGAATTCAAACGCCTTGGCGTGATGGGTGACTGGGACAATCCCTATATCACCATGGATTACAAGGCAGAGGCATCGATTGCCCGCGAACTGGGCAAATTCCTGATGAACGGTTCGCTCTATATGGGCTCCAAACCGGTCATGTGGTCGGTGGTTGAAAAGACCGCCTTGGCCGAGGCCGAAGTCGAATATCACGACCATACATCCAAAACGATCCATGTCCGCTTCCCGGTCACCGAGACCAAGGTTGATGTCCTAAAGGACGCCACCATCGTCATCTGGACCACGACCCCTTGGACCATTCCGGGCAACCGCGCGATTTCGTATGGCGACGACATCGAATATTCCGTGATCGAAGTCACCGAAACTGCCGAAGAAGCATGGGCCACGGTTGGCGAGAAGATGGCGGTCTGTACCGACCTTCTTGACGACCTGTGCAAAAACGGTCGCGTCACCGGCCACAAGGTTGTCGGCACCTTCAAGGGTTCCGAGCTTGAAGGCACAGTTGCTGCCCATCCGTTCCGCGGTCAGGGTTATGACTTTGATGTGCCGCTTCTGGCAGCCGATTACGTCACGACTGATACCGGTACTGGCTTTGTCCATACCGCACCGACGCATGGCCCGGACGATTACCAGACCGGTCTGAAATATGGTCTGGAAGTGCCGGAAATGGTCGATGGCGACGGGGCTTATTATCAGACCGTGCCGCTGTTTGCCGGCGAACGCATCTATGATGAAAACGGCAAGGAAGCCGGTGCGAACGAAGCAGTCATCGCCAAGCTGATCGAAGTTGGCGCGCTGCTGTCGCGTGGCCGTCTCAAGCACTCCTATCCGTGTTCGTGGCGGTCCAAGGCACCGGTGATCTATCGCACCACGCCGCAGTGGTTCATTTCCATGCAGGACAACGACCTGCGTGAAAAGGCGCTGAACGCGATTGATAACACCCGCTTTGTGCCGGAAGCAGGCCGCAACCGTCTGCATTCCATGATCGCCAATCGTCCGGACTGGTGCGTTTCGCGTCAGCGCGCATGGGGCGTGCCGATCACGGTGTTTATCGAAAAAAGCACCCGTCAGCCGCTGCGTGATCAGGAAGTTCTTGATCGCGTCTACGAAGCCTTCTGCGAAGAAGGCGCAGATGCCTGGTTCACCCGTGACGCGCAGTACTTCCTTGGCGACAAATACAACGCCGAAGATTTCGAACAGGTCACCGATGTCCTTGACGTCTGGTTCGATTCCGGTTCGACCCATGCCTTTGTGCTTGAAGAACGTCAGGACCTGAAATGGCCGGCGGATCTTTACCTCGAAGGATCGGACCAGCATCGCGGCTGGTTCCACAGCTCGTTGCTTGAGTCTTGCGGAACCCGTGGCCGTGCACCGTATGAAGCTGTTCTGACCCATGGCTTCGTTCTTGATGGCGAAGGCCGCAAGATGTCCAAGTCGCTTGGCAACGTCATTGCGCCGAACGATGTGATCAACAAACTTGGTGCCGATATCCTGCGTCTGTGGGTTGTCAGCTCGGATTACCATGATGACCTGCGCATCAGTCACGAGATCATCCAGCGCCATTCCGACATCTATCGTCGTCTGCGAAACACGCTGCGCTTCCTGCTTGGCAACCTTGCCGAGTTTAGCGAAGAAGAAAAAGTCGCCGATAACGAACTGCCGGAACTTGAACGCTGGGTCCTGCACCGTCTGAGCCACCTTGATGACATGGTGCGCAAGACAACCGCAGACTACGACTTCCACAGCATGTTTATCGAACTGCATAACTTCTGCGCGCTCGACATGTCGGCGTTCTACCTTGATATCCGCAAGGACGCGCTTTATTGCGACGCGCCAAGCAGCCTGCGCCGCCGTGCGGCACGTACGGTCATGGATCGCGTGTTTGATTGCCTTGTGCGCTGGTTGGCACCGGTTCTGTGCTTTACCGCTGATGAAGCATGGCGTGCACGTTACGGTGCGGACAGTTCCGTTCATTCCGAAACCTTCAATACGGTTTCAGATGGCTGGAAAGATGATGCGCTGGCTGAAAAGTGGGCGAAAATCCGCAAGCTTCGCCGGGTTGTGACCGGCGCGCTTGAACTTGAACGTGCGGAAAAACGCATTGGCGCAAGCCTTGATGCCGCACCGAAGGTTTATGCGGCCGCGGAATATGTCGAAGCGCTTGATGGCCTTAATCTTGCCGAAATCGCCATTACATCTGACATCGAACTGATCACGGGCGATGCACCGGATGGGGCCTATACCCTTGATGATGTCGCGGGTGTTGGCGTTGTTCCGGCGCTGGCAGAAGGTGCGAAATGTGAACGTTGCTGGCAGACCCTGCCGGAAGTCGGCAGCCATGCCGAGCATAAAACCGTTTGCAACCGCTGTGCGGATGCCGTCGATGAAATGGGAATCGCCGCCGAATAAGGTTGGCGTCTGGGGACGCCCTGCGACCTTGCAGGGCGCTTTCCCGGCAAGTCGGAAAGAGTGTTGATGAAACATCGTGCCTTTGTGTTTGGTCTGATCGTCATTGCAATCGTCTTTGGTGTCGACCAATGGACCAAGGCGCTGGCCATTGATGGTCTTTCAAACCCGTTTCGCGTGATCGAAGTCACGCCGTTCATGAACTTTGTTCTGGCCTGGAACCCGGGCGTTTCGTTTGGCCTGTTTCAGGGGCAGGCGCCTTGGGTCATGATCTTGGTTACCGCTGCCATCACGATTGGCTTTGGTGTCTGGATGTGGCGGACGCGTGATTCCATGCTGCGCTTTGCACTGGCGATGATCATTGGCGGGGCGGTTGGCAATCTGGTGGATCGCCTGCGCCATGGTGCCGTGACCGACTTTATTGATCTGCATGTCGCAGGATATCACTGGCCGGTCTTCAATATTGCCGATAGTGCAATCACGGTTGGTGCCGCGCTACTGTTGATCGATTCCCTTTTTGGCGGTAAAAAATCTACCTGATGAATTTTCGCCGGGCGATCATGGCCCGGTGTCGGAGTGGTAATGAGGCACAAATGGCCCGGAAACTGACGACCAATATTTTCAGAATTGCACTGCTGGGCGGACTTGCGCTTGGTGTTTCCGGTTGTGAATCAACCCGCGAAACCTTTGGCCTGAACAAACAGTCCCCGGACGAGTTTGCCGTTGTCTCGCGCGCCCCGCTCAGCTTGCCGCCTGATTTTACGCTCCGCGTACCCGATCCGGGGGCACCGCGCCCGCAAACCGGTTCGACCACCGATCAGGCACGTCGCATTCTGGTTGGCGATGATCCCAATGCGGTAAAGCGTGACATTACCGAAGGTACACGCAGCAAAGGTCAGGTTGCCCTTCTGTCGGCATCTGGTGCGCAATATGCCGATCCGGAAATCCGCAACACGGTTGATCGTGAAACCTCGATCTTCATTTCCGAAAGCGAAGGTGTTGTCGATAACCTTCTGTTCTGGCAGGACAAGCCGGAATTCGGATCCGTGGTTGATCCGTCCGCAGAGGCCAAGCGTATCCGCGATCAGCAGGCGCTTGGTGACAATGTTTCCGGTGGTGCCGGCACACCTGTAATCGAACGCAAACAGAAAGGCTGGCTGGAAGACATCTTCTAAGCTGTGCCAGATGGTCCTGCGACCACACGACAATTTGATGCATTCAGACAAGGGCGCGATGGTTTCGCGCCCTTGTTCTGTCATATTCGGTTCTTAAGAAATGCCTGTTGGAAGCTGCCATCTAACGTAGCGGCATTCAAACATCTGGTTTGCACAACCATGCCTGAATTGGAATGGGACGCCACAATGAGATTTTCTGGAACTTTCCGATCAAAGATGCGCACGCCGATACTTGCGATTGCGCTGGCCGCGATTACGGTCTTTTTTGCCCCCGCTTTTTCATATGCTGCGGTGTTCAATCCGCAAACTGCCACGCTGGATAACGGGATGCAGGTCGTGCTGGTGGAAAACCACCGCGCACCGGTTGTTACCCACATGGTCTGGTACAAGGTCGGTTCGGCCGACGAACCGCAGGGTGTATCGGGCATTGCCCATTTTCTTGAACATCTGATGTTCAAGGGAACCGACGATATTGCGCCCGGCGACTTTTCGAAAATCGTTGCGCGCAATGGCGGCAATGACAACGCCTTTACCAGCTGGGACTATACCGGATATTTCCAGAACATCGCCCGTGACCGCCTTGATCTGGTCATGGAAATGGAAGCCGACCGCATGGCCAATCTGAAACTGTCAGATGATGTGGTTCTGCCCGAACGTGATGTGATCATCGAAGAACGCCGGTCCAGGCTTGATACCAGCCCGGGGGCGCTTCTGGGCGAACAGATGCGTGCATCCCTTTACATGGCCCATCCTTATGGCCGTTCGATCATTGGCTGGCGCCACGAGATGGAACAACTCACCACCGAGGATGCGCTTGAATTTTATCAAAACTGGTATGCGCCCAATAATGCCATTCTGGTTGTTGCAGGCGACATCACGATGGATGAATTGCTGCCGATGGCCGAAAAATATTATGGCGTCATCCCGCGCGGCAAGGACATGACGCGCAACCGGGTTCAGGAGCCGGTTCAGCACGCCCCGCGCAAGGTTACCATGCGCGACCCGCAGGTTGGTCAGGCATCCTGGTCACGCTATTACCTGGCACCATCCTATAATACCGATGCGGCCGATGCCGCGCCGCTTGATGTGCTCAGCGAAATTATCGGCTCTGGCACCACCAGCCGCTTCTTCAAGTCGCTCGTCGTTGATCAGCAACTCGCATCAAGTGTTGGTACTTTCTATAACCCGGTCGCGGTCGATCTGGCGACATTCGGGGTTTATGGCGTTCCGCGCGGCGATGTTGAACTTGCCGACCTTGAACAGGCGATCGAGGCCGAAATCGACAAGGTCGTTGCCGATGGCGTGACGCAGGATGAACTCGACCGCGCCAAGCAAAAGCTTCTTGATAGTGCGGTCTTTGCCCGTGATTCGCTTTCGGCTGGTGCGCGTGTTCTGGGGCAGTCGCTTGCGGTTGGTTTAAGTGTCGATCAGGTCGAAAGCTGGCCGGACCGGATTTCGGCCGTGACCGTCGATCAGGTCAATGACGCTGCCAAACGGGTGTTCGATGACAAGAGATCTGTCACCGGCTGGCTGATGCCGCCCGAAGGTGGTCCGGTCACGCGTGGCGGTGCCGCGCTGCCAATCACGTCTGGCGAAGGAGTGCACTGATATGAACAAGCTGTTTAAACAGATTGCCGGTGTTGCCTTTGCCGCGATACTGGGCGTTGGCTTTGCGCAACAGGCCAGGGCGGTCGAGGTACAGGAAGTGATTTCGGACGGCGGCATTCGCGCCTGGCTGATCGAAGATCACATGAACCCGCTAATGACCATGGATATCGCCTTTACCGGTGCCGGGGCATCTACCGATCCGGAAGGCAAGCTTGGTCTGGCCAACATGGTTTCTGGCCTGATTGACGAAGGTGCCGGCGAAATGGATAGCCAGACCTTCCGCAGCGAGATGGAAAACCGGTCTATCAGCCTGTCGTTCGATGCCGGGCGTGATGACTTTTCAGGTTCCCTCACCACGCTGACGCGTGAACGCGAAACCGCGATTGATCTTTTGCGGCTGGCTTTGTCCGAACCCCGTTTTGATGACGAGGCGGTCGAACGTATCCGTGCCCAGATTGTCTCGGGCCTTAAACAGGCGGAAAACAATCCGCGTGATATCGCAAGCCGGACATTCTTCGCCTCTATCTTTGGTGATCATCCTTATGGACGCCCACCGTCAGGCACGCTTGAAACGGTGGCGGGGCTCAATGCCAATGATTTCCGTGGCTTTGTGCGCCGGGCCTTTGCCAAGGACAACCTGATCGTCGGGGTTGCGGGCGACATCACGGCCGAAGAACTCGGCCCCCTGCTTGATGAAGCCTTTGGTGCGCTGCCCGATCACAGCGATCTGCCAAAAGTCGCCGATGTGGAGCCGACTTTTGGCACCATCGAGGTGGTCGAACAGGACATCCCGCAAAGTCAGGCGATCTGGGGCCAGAAAGGTATTGCGCGCAAGCACCCGGATTTTTATGCCGCCTATGTGATGAATTACATTCTTGGCGGTGGCGGCTTCTCATCGCGCCTGACAGAGGAAGTTCGTGAAAAGCGCGGTCTGGCCTATGGCGTTTATAGCTACCTTGCCAATCTGGACCATGCCGACCTGATGATGGGCGGGGTTGCGACGCGCAATGACGCGATCGGGCAAAGCCTGTCGCTGATCAGCACCGAATGGACCAAGATGAAGCAGGATGGCATTGACCCGGAAGAGCTTGAAAATGCCAAGGCCTACCTGACGGGGGCCTTCCCACTGCGCTTCACCAGCCTTGGCAACCTGTCGGGCATGCTGGTCGGCATGCAAAAGGAAGAGCTTGGCATGGACTTCCTTGATCGTCGCAATGACATGGTCAATGCCGTGACCCTTGATGACGTCAACCGTGTCGCCGCCGATCTGATGGACCCGGCCAGTGTCACGGTCACCGTGGTTGGCAAGCCGGAAGGTGATCTGGTCTTCTGATCGCAGAACCACATCGGAAAAGTTGCAAAGCGCGGTGAAAGGGATTTCGCCGCGCTTTGTGCTTTGGTAGGTTCATTTCAAACAACAATATCCATCCGAACATCACGAGCACCGCCTTTATGACCCTGCGCGTCCTGCCACAGAACCTGATCAACCAGATTGCCGCCGGTGAGGTGGTCGAACGTCCTGCGGCTGCGCTTAAGGAACTGGTGGAAAACGCGCTGGATGCCGGGGCGACCAAGGTGGATGTCAATCTGCGCGATGGCGGGCGCACGTTGCTGTCCGTTACCGATGACGGCAAGGGCATGACGCCCGAGGAACTTGGACTGGCCGTCGAACGCCACGCCACATCCAAGCTGCCCGATGATGACCTGTTCAATATCGGCTTCATGGGCTTTCGCGGGGAAGCCTTGCCATCCATCGGGTCAGTGTCACGGATGCGTTTGACCAGCCGTGTGCGCGGCTCTGAAAATGCATGGACGCTGGTGGTTGAAGGCGGGGCCAAGGGCGAACCGGAACCGGCCGCCCATCCCTATGGCACGCGGGTCGAGGTCCGTGATCTTTTCTATGCTACGCCAGCACGTCTGAAGTTCCTGAAAACGGCGCGAACCGAACAGATGTATGCGCGCGAGATCATGGACCGCCTGGCCATGGCGCGTCCGGATGTTGGCTTTACGCTCAGTGGTGATAACAACAAGACAATCCTGAATTACCCGGCCTGCGAAGGTGATTTGTTTGATGCGCGTCTTAAACGGCTGGGTGCTGTCATGGGGCGCGAGTTTCAGGACAATGCCCTTCAGATCGAGGCAGAGCGTGAAGGCATCCGCTTGACCGGCTATGCCGGGGTGCCAACACTCAACCGTGGCAATGCCCAGATGCAGTTCATGTTCGTCAATGGCCGCCCGGTCAAGGACCGGCTGCTGCAAGGGGCGGTGCGCGGGGCCTATCAGGATTTTCTGGCACGTGATCGTCATCCGTTGCTGGCCCTGTTCTTTGAACTGACCCCGCGCGATGTCGACGTCAACGTCCATCCCGGCAAGACCGAGGTCCGCTTCCGCGATCCCGGACTGGTGCGCGGATTGATTGTCGGTGCGCTGAAACATGCGCTGGCCGGGGCCGGGCATCGCGCCTCAACCACGGTGGCCGACATGGCCCTGGGCGCTGTGCGCCGCGAAGGTGAGGGACCCTCACTTCCTTATGGCGGTGGTGCGCGCACCGGAAGTGGTGGCGGGTTTAACATCGGCCAGTATCAGCCCAGCGTGCCGGGCCACGCAGCCATTGAACGTGACTATGCCGCCCAGGCCCCGGTGGAAACCCCCGGAAACTATGGCGGCCTGTTTGATCGCGGGCGCGAGTTCGGCGGGAATGGTAGCGCTAACATCGCAGGTGGCGAGGGCGGCTTTGCTGCGGCCGCGGCAGCAGCCCTGTCTGGCGGATATGACGCCGCCGCACCGTCGGCGCGCATTGATAACATCGCCGATGAAGGCAAGTTTGTGGATCATCCCCTGGGGGCGGCGCGCGGACAGGTGCATGCCAATTACATCATCGCCCAGACACGTGACGGGCTGGTGATTGTTGATCAGCATGCCGCACATGAACGCATTGTCTATGAGCGCATGAAGGCCGATCTGGCCGAAAGCGGTGTAAAGCGACAAGGGCTCTTGCTGCCCGAAGTCGTCGAACTTGACGAGGCATCCGCAGATCGCATTGCGGAGCGGGCCGAGGAATTCTCCGAGCTTGGTCTGGTGATCGAGCCGTTTGGCCCCGGCGCGATTGTGGTCCGTGAAGTGCCCGCCATGCTGGGCAAGGTTGATGTCAGCGCACTTGTGCGTGACATGGCCGATGAAATTGCCGAACTGGGGCAGGGCATGGCACTGAAAGATCGGTTGATGTATGTCTGCGCCACCATGGCATGCCATGGATCGGTGCGATCTGGCCGCAAGCTTAATGCCGATGAAATGAATGCGCTGTTGCGCCAGATGGAAGCCACCCCGCATTCCGGGCAGTGCAACCATGGCCGGCCGACCTATGTCGAACTGAAACTAAATGACATCGAAAAGATGTTCGGGCGCAGGTAGGAAAGCAGATGGCTGGTATCACGCTTCATATTGCCACCCCCGACGATGCACCCGCAGTAAGCGCCTTGTTTGCGCGCTCCTATTCGGTGCTTCTGGTCGATGACTATGCGCCCGAAATCCTTGAGCGCGGGATGACCTTTCTGGCAAAGGCCAACCCGGATCTTCTGGCGTCAGGGACCTATTATCTGGCGAGGGCCGAAACCGGCTACGTCGTTGGAGCCGGGGGCTGGACGGCAGTGCGACCGGGCAGCAAGGACGGTGATGTTCAATCGGGGCTGGCCCATGTTCGGCATTTCGCGGTCGATCCGGCATATGCCCGCGGGGGTATCGCCAGTATGCTGTTTGATCGGTGCGTGCGCGATGCCAAGGCGTCCGAGAATGTCACACGGTTTGAATGCTATTCCACACTTTCGGCCAGACGGTTCTATGAATCGCGGGGTTTTCGGGCCATTGGCGATTTCGCAGCACCCTTTGCACCGGATTTCACCTTTCCGAGCCTGCATATGGTTTGCGACCTTGATTAATCACGCAGTTTAAGGCCACGGGGCAGGCGGGTATTGGCATTCACACGGGCGCGCTGGATCTGTTCGGCAAACAGGCCCCGTGTACCGCTCAGGTCCGCATCACGGAAATCGGCGCCCGCAAGATTGGTACCGCTCAGATCGCAGTTGGGCAGTCTTAACCCGCGAAAGTTGGCGTTTGACAGATCAGACCCCAGAAACACAGTGTTGTGCATCATCGCCTTGTTAAAGCGTGCCCCGGAAAGGCGGCTTGCAGCCAGATTGGCGTTATCAAGATTGCTTTCAACGAAGTCGGCGGCAATCAGGTTGCAACGGCGCAGAACTGCATCTTTGCAGTTGGCGCGCTGAAAACTGGCATAGGGCAAGCCACAGCGACTAAGATCAATGCCTTCAAGCTCCGCCTCGCGCAGATCGGCATGTTCGATTGACATGACCGTTCCTTCACGCCCACCGGTATCGACCCACAGCTTGTGACTGATCAGGGCCGCATGCAGATCAATTTCGACAAGCTCTTCATCTTGCTCGGCAATCGTGTCTTCGGCGTCAACTTCCTGTGTGGGCGCTTCTGAAGGTTTGTTTTCGCTCTGCGGGGTCGCGGTGGGCAGGGCCTCTTTCGCTGATTGCAGGGCTTCCAAATTCTGCGCGCCTGTGCGTTTGTCGCGCGCCGTTGGCACACCGACAAGCTCGCCGTCATCAAACGTCTGTCCCGCGCCATTTAGGCGTGGCCGCGATGCGGCGATATCAAGGTTTGTCGTCGTTCCAACCGCAGGGGATGACGGGGATGAAGGAGATGACTTTGGCAATCTTGTGCGTGTTGCCGGGCCAGCAGTGCCCTTTTCTGACTTTTCCGGTACGTCCTTGCTGTTGGATAGCTCGGCGGCGGGGGCTGCTGGTTTTTTGGTAGTATCGGGTTTAGCGGGTTTATCGGGTTCTTTTGCCGTTGGCGCCGGTTCGTTGGTTTTTGCAATGTCCTGCGGGCGGGCCGGACCGAAATAGTTTTCTTCAAACACAAAGCGTCTGGGCTTTTTCAGAACGGCTTCAATGATCTTTGTCAGACGCTGGGGATCGACAGGCTGGCGGAAAACGCCTTCTATCCCGGCATCGACGGCATCACGCATGCCGCGCCGGTCAAGTTTCGGTGCCCCCAACAAAATCGGCACAGTGCGTCCGTATGGATTGTCACTGGTTGCGGCATCGCGAATGGCACGAATGGTTGAGATACCCCGAATGCCATCAAGATAAAGACCGATCAACACGATGTCAGGTTTGAGTTCCAGGACCAGCTCGACCGTGCGTTCACGGTCGTCACAATCAACAAACTTGCCAAAGCCAAGCGGTTCCACAGCAGCACGCGCAGCACTGATATTGCGTTCGCTGTAGTCCGCATACAGGATCGTCTTTTTCTTGTTGTCATGGCTGACCATGATGCGCGATGCCCCCTTCTCGCGGCAGGTTTTTGCCAAACAGTTCTATGGACGGATCGCCCTCAGAGACCATCAGGAATGCTAAATGTACGGCGTCTTTCCGGTGCCGGATTGGTGCTTTGACTATCACCACTAACTGCGCCATCACCGCTGCCATTACCATTTCCTGTGCCAACTTCGCCTTCTGTCGGTGCCGGGCCTTGTCCGTCATTTGCCGCGCCGTTCGCACCCGCCTCGTAGTTGGTGTCGACCATTTCAATGGTGATTTCGACCCGACGGTTCGTTGCGCGGCCTTCCGGGGTGTCGTTGGTATCAAGCGGGCGGCTGTCGCCGTATCCCTGGATTACCATGCGGCCCGGATCGGTGCCGTTCTGATCAATCAGGAAATGCAGAACAGACGTCGCACGTGCTGCCGACAAGTCCCAGTTTGATATATAGGGTGACGAAGCCGATACCGGAACATTGTCGGTATGCCCGGCGACCTGAATTTCGCCCTCGGTCTGGTTGATCACGGGGGCGACGCGATTAAGAATGGCGGCGAATTCCTGCGTCATGCCTGAAGAGCCGGACGGAAAGGCCAGTTCGTTGGGGAACCGCATTACAACTTCGCCATCAATGCGTTCAAGTCCGACTTGATCCTGAAGGCCCATATTGTCCAGAACGGAGCTCAGGGTTTCCTCAAGCGCCTCGGCCTTTTCTTCCTTGCTGTCCTTGTTCTGGTTCTCAACCTTTGGCGGATCGACGGGGGGAATTTCCGACACCACGCGCGGCGTATCTGGCGTCGGTGCCTTAAGCGATTTGCCAACAATCGAACCATCAAGTTCGATCACGCCTGCCAGCTGGTCCTGTTGCGAGAACCCGAACGCAGCTTTAACCGACCCGGCAATCTGTTTATAGCGGATGACATCCATCTCGGCGAAGGTCAGCAAAAGCACAAACAGGACAAGCAGCAACGACATCAGATCGGCGAATGTCGCCATCCAAGCCGGTGCGCCTGCTGCGGGTTTCTTTGCCATGGCTTATGCCCAGCCTGTTGCCTGTTTGCTCGCGACCATCAAGATCATTCTCCGCCGCCGTCTTCGTCGGCCGGAACGCCGCCCGGAAGGTAGGGGCCAAGGATTTCCTTCATGACCATCGGGCTCTGGCTGGCTTGAATCTGCACGACCGATTCAATGATCAGCTGTTTGGTGTTTTTGAGCCGGTCAACCTTAAGCGCAAGCTTGTCGGCAATCGGCAGTGCGATGAGGTTTGCCAGAACCGCACCATAAAACGTTGTCAGCATGGCGATCGCCATCGCCGGGCCAATGGCGTCCGGGTCTGAAAGGTTGGCCAGCATCTGTACAAGGCCAACCAGGGTGCCGATCATGCCAAAGGCTGGCGCGGTGTCGCCAATGCCGCGAAACATCAATTCGCCAAGCTCGTCATTCTGGATGGATTTTTCCACCTCGCTTGAAATAGAGCTTCGGATCACTTCGCCACTGTGACCGTCCACACACATGCGGATGCCACGGGCCATGATTTCATTGTCGATCTCGACATTCTCAAGACCAAGAAGGCCGTTCTTACGGACCAGTCCTGCAAGCTCAATCGCCTTCTCATAGATGGAAAGCGGATCTTCCTTGGGGTTCTTGAATGCAATACCAACACCGATCTTGAGCGACTTGATGACATCGCGCATCGGGAATTTGATCAGGGTTGCCGCGGCTGTTCCGCCAAAAACCACCATGACTGATGGAGCATCGACAAACGAATCAAGGCTGCCGCCCATCAAGATGGCGCCAAAAATAACGCCCATCCCGGCGATAATTCCAATAAGTGTCGCTATATCCATATCGGTTTTTGGTATCCGGCCTTAAAACAAATTCCTCAAACGTGTCCTTAACGCATGACGGCGGGCGACACGTGGCGGGTCATAACTAATCGGTTGTCTGACAGCCATGCGGACAAAAAACGGACTGCATGGAATGCTACCAGATGGAAATCAAACGCGGACTACACTCCTGAAATTGGGTTTGCGTTACCGGTTTTCCATACGCTTGGGGCAACTTCCTGTGCGCAAACATAAAAAGTGTCACGCACGCAGCGCCCCGAATTGCAAAATTATGGCGTTGGTTCCCCCTTTGCCATGCATTTAGGGTTAAATGTTTGTTGCCAGACTTTCGTATGGTTCTCAACCCCACCCTAAGAATAACAGGTTGTCTTTCCTAGGTTTGCACTGTTTGCTTTTACACGTTGGCTACGCTCAAGAACAGGACTGGAATCCTGACATATTCTGATATTTGAGTGGCTTGTGCGGCAAATTAACCCAGCTCAAACGATGAAATCCCGAAGATATTATCGAGATCCAGTTCGGGTGCCGGGCCCTTATACATCCGTGCAGTTTCAAATTCCTGCACCATGCCGTGCATCTTGGCCAGGTCGACGGCAGCCTGATTGGGTTCGGGTACATCAAGATAGACCTTGCTGCCTTGATCAGAACGACTTTGCAAAAGGGCACCAAACAGAATTTTGGCATCTTTGGTATCCTGTGCGAATAGCGGGCCGATCTTGTGGCCCTCAAGACATGGTCGAATAACGCCATAACCACGAATACCCATCGGGCCCTTGAGGGCGAGGGCAGTGTGCTTGGCGTTCCCGATCCAGCCGCGCAGGAAGTTCAGGCGGCTTTCCGGAAACAGGTTACAGGTCTGTTCGAATGCATCGACAATGGCGATGTCATTAATTTCAAGCGTGATCAGATCATCAGGGATGTCGACATCGGTCTCTACCACGCCGCCGAACCGGATGTTGCGATGGGCAAACTCAAAACCGGATTTGCGATAATTGTCCTGCTGATCGACCACACCATCAAGGCCAACGGTCTTCAGAACGCTGTCTTCAAGCACCGTTTGCCACAACCGATAGCCAAGACCCGATCCGCGACGGTCCGGGCGGCAGATGTAAAAGCCGACAAACCCGAAGTCCGAACTGTACTGAACCGCTGATATAACAGCCGCCAGTCCCTGCTTGTCAAACGCGCCCCAGAACCCTTCGGTATCGGTGTTGAAAAACACCTCTGCATCATGAATGCCGGGGTTCCAGCCTTCTTTGGCAGCCCAGTCAACGGCAACGGGAAACTCGAATGATTTAAGACGGCGGATCTTGTCAGGCATCGCTTTTTTCAGACTTCCGGTAATCAATAAATGTCGGGCTTACCGCGCGGGGGCGGGGCAAGCATAGGTGACAAACATCTATCACGGGCCGGCAAAATCAATGATAATTTTTATTGAGAATGCCTATCATTGTTACTATTAACAATGGGCCAATCCTGTTCGCCCATTTATCCGGGAAATCATGTCCACATCGCTACTGACCGCCAAAACGCGCATTGCGTTGCCAAACTCTGCGGCCCTGATCAATCAGGCTGCCGCATTCTATCGGGAACATGATTTCGAGGTTTCCTGTCAGGGTGATCGGACACGGATTTCAGTTTCTGTCGGCCAGATCCAACTGAGCTGTACAGAAACTGCGCTTGAGGTTGAAATTGCAGCCAAGAGTGAAGTGGATGTGATGCAGATGAAGTCTGCGATTATTTCCATCCTGCAACAGGCCATGCCAGACGCCGATCTTGATTGCCGCTGGCAGGGGGCGGGCAAAGGCAATGGAAAGTTGCCCAATTTCTGCGAACTGACCGTGGGCGAGATCACCGACCTTTCGCCGCATATGCGGCGCTTGCGCCTTCATGGCAGTGAGCTTGAGGCATATGACAGCGAAGCCATCCATGTGCGGTTGCTGATCCCGCCACGTGGGCAGGAAAATCCGCAATGGCCGACCCTGGCGGACAATGGCATGCCCGTCTGGCCCAGTGATGAAAACACCGTCGAACAGCGCGTTTATACGATCCGCGCAATCGACGCCGGGGCCGGCTGGGTTGATGTCGATTTCGTCATGCATGGCGATAACGGCCCGGGTTCGGCTTTTGCCATGCATGCCAGTCCCGGTGATGTGGTTGCCATGACAGGGCCACTTGGAACCGCCTTGCCCGACGCCGACTGGATGCTGTTGGCGGGGGACGAAACCGCTTTGCCGGCCATCGGGCGCTATCTGGCCGAAATGCCGGATCATGTATCGGGCCACGCCTTCATCGAGGTCGGCAGCCAATCCGACGTCATTTCGGTAAAAACAGAAAGTCAGATACAGGTTACATGGCTTTTTCGCGATGACGCGAAGGTGGTGGAACGTAGCCTGCTGCAAGATGCCATTCGATCTGTCGATCTGCCCGACGCGGGTCAGAGTGTGTATTGCTGGGCCGGAGTGGAGCAGTCCGATTACAAGCCCATCCATAATTATTGGCGCAAGGAGCTGGGTCTTGATCGCGACAAGTGTCTTGCCATGACATTCTGGCGCAAGGCGGGGCGCTAAGTCTGGTTTCGGTCAATTTGCCCTGACATTGGCGACGGACCGATGCAGGGCTGGCGCAAAATGCGCAATGGCGTCATCGAGCGCGATCAGGATTTCGACAGTTAGCGGATCACTTGATCTGCCCGTTTCCTGCCCGGCTTCTTTCCGCAACTCGGTAATGGCACGAATCAGTTCCCGGTTGGTGGGATTGATGGCTGTGGCAATTGATTTTGCCCGCCGGTTTATCATCGCGCGTACCGTTTGAAAGGCGGCCATTTCCACGCTGGCATCAAGTGGTGTCCTTGCTTCAATGGCACGCTTGAGCGACAAGCCTGTCATATGGCTTGGCCGGGCAATCAGGGCAGATGTGATCATGCGAAACGCCGTGATATCGATGGCAAGCTGATCGCGGTTTTGCGCATTTGCCAGTTTGTTGAATGCAAACAGGTCGGCTTCGTGTTCGTCGCGATTATCCTTAAGCGCGTCACCGCCGAAATGATCGGGCTGGCAATGACGTGCTTCATGAAAGATCAGCCAGCGATAGGTAAGGCCGGTGTCGCTGGCATAGTTAAGGCTTGTGCCAAACCAGTTGCGCATCAGTTCGGCAAAAATTTCGCTGTTGTTTTCGGGGGTAAGCCTGGCTGGGACAAAAATCCGGCAGGTCGTCAACGCTTGACCATTTTGACGCCCGGTCACGGTGAACGGGGATCGCGGCAGCCTGGCAAATGTCTGATTCGGGTCCTTGATATTGCCAAGTCCGAGTGCCGTGTCGATCTTCCTCAGGAAGTCCTCGCGTCCTTCAAACGTTATGAGTTCGATGTCACCGAATTGATGGAGTTCTGCTTCCAGTTGTTCTGTTTGGGCATGGCTTGTCGTCGCACTGGCCAGAACCAGCATGCCGATTAGACATATCCCTTGAAGGCTATTTCGCACGAGACCATTCATCGCATCACTATGCATGTGCTTGGTCAGGCCTGCCAGATGAAACAATCAGGTTTCGGCCTGTTGGCCGGTGCGTTTGCGTTGCGGACCAAACAGGCAAGCAAGGAGCAGGATCACACCTGATACCGTGGCAATCATGCCCGCGGCACTGACCGCATAGGGTGACCCAAACCAGCCCGGACCATAGCCTGCAAATACGTAACCCAGAACGGCCGAAATGGTTGCAAAGATAACTGACCAGCCAACCTGTCGAGCCAGTTGGTTGGTCATCAGTCGCGCACTGGCTGGTGGGCAGACAAACATCGCAATCACAATAATCGATCCGACCGCATCGAAGGCTGCGACGGCTGCAACGGCTGTTGCCACCACCAGCGCAAAACCAAGTGTACGGGTGCGAATGCCAACCGCACCGGCAAAGGCCGCATCAAAGGTCGATATTTTCAATTCTTTCCAGAACAGGAAAATGAACAGTGTAATCGCAACAAGAACAACGGCCAGACGCGGCAATTGGGGGGGCAGTGTGGCCAGTGCTGCGGGATCAAGAAGCGATCCCCAACCGTTTGCGTCAAACCAGATCAGACTTTCAAGATTGCCCAAAAGCGCGTGCTGCACATCAATATGGACCGAACTGGTATCTGTGATTTCAAGAAACAGAACGCCGGCGGCAAACAGGGTGGTGAAAACCAGGCCCATGGCCGCGCCCGGCTCCACCCGGCCCAGCCGTTTGACGATTTCGATCATGATTACCGCGATAATGGCGGCCGCGCCGGCACCGATCATCATCGGTACGGCGGTAATTGTGCCCGTCACCAGAAAGGCGGCAACAATACCGGGCAGCACGACGTGGCTGATCGCATCACCAATCAGGGCCTGACGGCGCAGCAACAGGAAATTACCGGGCAATGCACAGGCAATGGCAGCCAGTGTGCCAATCACAATCGGCGTCAGGCTCAGCTGCACAAACTCCGCGCCAAGGGCTGTGATCAGGTCATTGATCATGCTTTGGCTCCTTTCGCGGCTTGTGCGTTCTGGATCATGCGGTCAATTTCGGCAATCTGGTCCGGGGTCATCATCCGTTCAATCGGGGTCAGTCCGTCATAGCGTTCAATAGCTGAATCGTCGGACAACATCCGGCGCGCCATTGCCCAGCGCGCTTCATCACGGGCGGCCTTTTCTGCGGCAATCCGTCCGCGTGCGGTGGCAACCCCGTCTGCGCGGATCATCCCGGCACGGCGCAGGATACGAATGGTCAGACCATCATAAATCGGTTCACGCCGTGCAAGCGAAAGCAATCCCTGCCGACGATGGACACGGCGCTGAAAACGCTGATGCCGCAGGGCTGATGCCAACCCGCCGCGCAATGGCGAAAACAGGGCGGAAATCAAAAAGAAACCAAAGGCAACCAGAACAATGATCGGACCGGTCGGAAGCGATGCTTCGGCGGCGGACAATACCGCACCGATATAGCCAGAAAGACCACCGATGACCGCCGCAATGCCAATCATTTTGCCGACCTGATTGGTCCAGAAGCGTGCGGCAACCGGCGGAATGATCAAAAGGGCAACAATCAGGATCAGACCGACGATCTTTAGGCCAATGACCGTGACAATCAGGGCAAGGCCCATCATGGCAAGATCGATATTACGCACATTGACACCAGTCGTTGCGGCATATTCCGGATCAAACGCCACTAGGGTCATCGGGCGCCTAAGCAGGAAAACAAACGCGGCGGCCAGCGCCCCGGCAACGGCAATGGTGGTGGCTTCTGAAATCAGCATGCCAGCTGTTGAGCCCAGCAGGAAGTTCTCAAGCCCCGCCTGACGGCCTGATGACATGGTCTGGATGACAGTCAAAAGCACGATGCCAAACCCGAAAAACACCGACAGAACCGCGCCAATGGCCGCGTCCTCTGTCAGGCGGGTTTTGCGTGTGATCCATTCGACCATCAAAAGCCCGATGGCCGATGAAACCGCCGATCCCAGAATAAGTCCCGGCAACCAGCGCCCATCACTGCCAAAGGCCACCATGATGATAAAGGCAAGCCCGACGCCGGGCAGGGTGGCGTGGCTGATCGCATCGGAAACAAGGGCGCGCTTGCGCAGAAAAATGAACGCGCCCGCACTGCCGGCCGAAAGGCCAAGCAAGCCCGCACCGATTGCAACAAGCGCGCTGTTATAGCCAGCCTGCAGGAAAAGGGCGCTTATGAAATAATCAAAAAACCCCATGTCGCTCAGGCCAGATGCAATTCATCAATGTGGGTCGTGGCAAGACGCCCGCCATAGGTTTCCTGAAGGTTCTCGGCCGTAAAGGTCGTTTTGACCGGGCCTTCGGCAATGCGCCGCACATTGATCAGAAGAACCCGATCAAAATACTCTGCAACGGTCGATAGATCATGATGTACGCAGACCACCGTACGGCCTTCGGCCTTAAGCTCTTTTAAGACCGAAACAATGGCGCGTTCGGTCGCGGCATCGACACCGGCAAATGGTTCGTCCAGCAAATAGAACTCTGCATTCTGGGCCAGGGCGCGGGCCAGGAAAACACGTTGCTGCTGGCCGCCGGAAAGCTGCCCGATCTGGCGGTCCGCGAAATCGACCATGCCAACGCGCTTCAGGCAGTCCATCGCCTGTTCACGATGGCGGGCCCGCCACAGACGAAACAGCCCGACCGATCCGTAAAGCCCCATAAGGACAACATCGATGACGCGCGCCGGGAAATCCCAATCGACACTGGCGCGCTGCGGAACATAGGCAACCCGGTCACGCGCATCTTCAAACAGTTTGCCAAAAATACGCACTTCGCCTGAAAGACGCGGCACAACACCAAGCGCGCCTTTCAGGAAGGTCGATTTGCCGGCACCATTCGGGCCGATGATGGCTGTCATGGAGCCCGCCGGGATTGATGCATCAACGGAAAATACGGCTGGCTTGTTGCCATAGGACACCGTCAGGCCACGCACGGTCAGCGGCGCATCCTTTGCCGCGACGTCCAGTATCTTGCCCGATTCTGCAACCAGTTTGGCGTTGCTCATGGTTCGTGTCCTGTTTCGCTTTGCGTTGTCGGCTCTACGTTATGCTTGTCGGGGATCAGGACCCGGCGGCAAGTTTGCCCTGAAAACCGCCTTCGGGTGCATCCCCGCCAAGGGCACGCGTGATCAATGTGGCATTGTGATCGATCATGCCGATATAGGTGCCTTCATAGGTTCCCGGCTCACCCATGGCATCGGAATACAGCGTACCACCAATCGCCACGTCCTGGCCACGGGCCGCAGCCCCTTCAATCAGGGCACGGACATTGCGCTCCGGGACAGAGCTTTCAACAAACACTGCTGAAATCTCGCGCTCGACAATGGTATCAACCAGCTCCTCGACCCGGCGCAGACCGGCTTCAGACTCGGTTGATATGCCCTGAATGCCCAGCACCTCGAAATCATATCCGCGTCCGAAATAGCTAAATGCATCGTGCGCGGTCAACAGAACCCGGCTTTTCTCCGGCACGGTGGCGGTGACGGACGCCATGTAGGCGGTCAGTTTTTTGATCTCGGCAACGTGTGCTTTGGCATTGGCGGTGTAGGTCGCCGCACCATCGGGATCAGTCGCAATCAGCGCATCACGCACGGCATAGACAACGGTTTCCCAAAGTTTCGGGTCCATCCAGACATGCGGGTCAAACCGGCCATCATAATCAGCATGGCTCAAAAGCTTGTCGCGCGCCACAGCTTCGCCAACCGCAACGACATTGCGGCGTTTGCCAAGATCAAAGAAGAATTCTTCAAGCTGTGCTTCCAGATACAGGCCATGCCAAAGAACAAGGTCGGCGCGCGCCATGGCGGCGATATCGCTTCGGGTTTGACGATAGGAATGCGGATCGACACCCGGCCCCATCAGCGCCTTGACCTCGGCGCGATCACCAGCAATCTGGCGGGCGGCATCGGCAATCATGGATGTCGTTGCAACCACATTAAGCGGTTTAGCATGTGATGTCGCCGTGCTCGCAAATACAATTGCCGCAAGCAGGGCAAGGTAGCTGATGACTGGACGAAGTGGGGAAAAGATCTGCATCAGGGCTTCCGACAGCAAATTGGAATTACTCTGGTGAATGTCCCCTATTTATGTGCGGACTTTCAAAGTTAGTCAAGGCTAAATTGCTATTTGCGAGCTTACTTGTTATGAAGGTTCCGGAAGTCTGCAGTGGAGAGATCAATGGGCGAAGACACGCCGCTTAATCCGCGTCATAACAAGGCCGAAGTTTTCGCGCGCCTGCGTGATGCGCATGCCCGCGAAGTGACCGAAGATTATGTCGAAATGATCGGCGACCTGATTGCCGAAGAAGGTGAGGCGCGCTCCGTCGCGCTGGCAGAACGTTTTGGCGTGACAGCGGCAACAGTCAATAACACCATCAAGCGCCTGGAACGCGACGGCTATGTCACCTCCCGCCCATATCGCTCGATCTTCCTGACAGAAAAAGGCGAAACGCTTGCCAAAAAATGTCGCGAACGCCACCAGATCGTCTATAACTTCTTGGTCTCTATCGGGGTGGACCCCGAAATAGCGGAGTTCGATGCCGAGGGGATTGAGCATCATGTGAGTGAGGAGACGTTGGCAGTTTTTTCTTGTCTTTTATTATGGGAATAGTTGTGTGAACCAATTTTTTGGTTCAAATATTTTGTGTTTCTCTTGGTTTGTGGTTGATATGAAAAAGAAGGCTTTGGTTTTTCTCGATTTTGATATGCTTATTCGGCACTTTATTTTGTCTGGTGCATTTAATGAGTTGGAAGAAAAATATGACGTAAAATACGTATTCCACACCGATGATAGTTCGAAGAAGCTCGGCATTAATTTCGATCTTGAAAAGTTGGGCTTAAAGAGTTGGTGTAGATTTCAGGTAAGCCGATACCGCATGGGTATGTGGGATCATCTGTTTTGTCCGACGGTTTTACACAATTTGCGTGGTACGGATTACTACGTGGATAGGCTTGAGCTTTTCAAGAGCATGCGACCGGCATCATTGGTCAGAAAACACGCTTTTCTTTCCCTGCCTATTATTTTTGGAGTTTTTGCATTCCTTTACAAAAGATATATGGGGGTGCACAAAGATCTTCTAAGTTTTGTGGAGGAAGAGAAGGCAGATATTGTAATTCATCCTTCAATATTGACTGGATATTTTATCAATGAGCTAGGGCCTATCTGCAAGAGGCTAAAAATACCTTATGTGTGTTTAATGAATTCTTGGGATAATCCTTCTCAGAAATCTTCAGCAACCGGCCCAGCAGACCGATTGGTTGTGTGGGGAGAACAAACGAAACGGCATGCCATGGAGTATATGCGAGTTCCAGAGGGGCGTGTGCTTGTTTTTGGTGCTGCCCAGTTTCAAATATACAGAAAGCCAGTCGTCGAAAATGATTGCGAGCTCCGTCAGCTGTTTGGGGTTCCGGCAGGTCTCCCAATTTTGCTTTACGGCGGAACAAGCAAAAGCGTTGAGGAAACTAGGCATCTTAAGATTATTGATGACGCTATAACTCGTGGGGATATCCCGCGTTGTCATGTTGTCTACAGACCGCATCCTTGGCGAAGTGGTTTGATGGAAAATGAGCCAGACTTCTTTGAGTGCGGGTTCGAAAATGTCACAATGGACCCCCATATGGAGGCTTATTACAGGCGTATTAGTAAAGAACCTGATGATAGCTTTGATATGGCCCCTTATGAGCCAACAAGAAAGCTCTTGGAATTGGTTTCCGGTGTCGTGTCGCCATTGTCAACAATCCTTCTGGAAGCGGTTCTTTGCAAAAAACCAGTTCAGGTCTTGATGACCTCTGAAAACGTTGATGAAGAGATCCGCAGAGTTTACGAGGCCACGGCGCGGCAACGACATTTTTCAGAGTTTTCAGGGCCTGGTGTCGGGCGATGCACTACAACAACGAAGCTGGTGGATGCCTGTTGCCAGGTTCTTGAAGATTCAAAAGACGACAATGTAAAGAAATCGCTTGGCGCACTCGGCGAATATTTCGTTTGCCAAGATGGGGCGACCTACGGAGAGCGATTATTGTCGTTGGCTGATGAACTTACTTCCGGAAAGAGGGCTTGATGCGAGTAATTATTCTGACAAGTAACAAGGTTCGTCACAAATATATGGTGAACCAAATATGCAAAAAACATGAAGTTGTTGGTATCTTTTCAGAGGGGAAGCAGCCAAAGCGCAATCTCGCAGAGAGGGCAAAACTAGGTACTCTTTCTGGAGCTGATGTTATTGCAAGTTATTTGCGGGAGTTCGAGCAAAAAGAGCAGGAGTATCTGCTCCCTATGGGGGGTGGTGATTTTTCTATACCCGAAGGTGTTCCATTCTTTCAGATTGACCCGGATAGATTGAATCGACCGGAGGTGATAGATTTAATCGCAGGTCTGAGGCCCGATGCTTTTGCTGTGTTCGGGACCAGTCTGGTGAAGCGTGACTTGCTGGATATGACGCCTCACTTCGTTAATATCCATTTGGGCTTATCCCCCTACTACAGAGGTGTGGCAACATCATTTTGGCCATTTTTCAACAATGAGCCGGAATATGTGGGTGTTACGGTTTTCCATCTAGACGAGGGTATTGATTCCGGTCCGATATTGCATCAAGGGTTGGTCGATTTCGTCGAGGGGGATCAGATTCATGATGGTAGTGTTAAGTCAATCATAACGGGTGTAAAGCTTCAGGTGCAGGCATTGTCGGAAATCGAAGCTGGAACTGAGAAAGTCTTTGAGCAGGACCTGAATGTCGGGCGTACTTACTACAATAAAGACTTCACTGCAGAGAAGTTGTTAGACTGCTTGTCTAGATGGGACGATAAAAAGATCTCAGAATACCTGAACGTTCAAAATAGTCGTAAAGAAAAAGTTCGATACATTCCATAAGGAGTGAATTTTTCTATTGTAGGAGTGGATGTTGCAGATCGTAATGTATCATTATGTTCGAGATCGCAGCGACGTAATGTTCCCAAATTTACCAGTGCGGACTTTAAATGAATTTAATAATCAAGTTTTATATTTAAAGAAAAGATTCAATATAATATCAATTCATGAAGCGATTGATGCGATCGTCAATGGTGAACCAAAGGACATGAATAATAGTGTGATCCTTAGCTTTGATGATGGTTATTTGGACCATTATATCAACGTATTGCCTGTTCTTGTAGAAAATGACCTTTCAGGAATATTTTTCCCAGTTGTATGTTCGTCTCGTGATTTTTCTTTGCTCTCCGTTAACAGAATACAGTTCTTGTTGGCGGCTGTTAAAGATCATGGGGTTCTTCGGGAAAAAATGGATATGGCTATCCTGGAATCCCAAAGCGAAGTAGGTTTGAAATCGCCGGAGGAGTACTGGGAGATCTGGTCTAAGGGTGGGCGTTGGGACTCTGCTGAAACGTTTTACATAAAGCGAATGCTGCAGCGAGGACTACCGCGACCATTTGCATACGAGCTAGCGAAAGACTTCTTTAAAAGATTTGTTACTGACGACGAACGTGGTTTCGCCGAACAGCTCTACATGTCAGAAACGCAGATTGAGGAAATGGTTGGCCACGGGATGGTTATAGGAAACCATACCAACAGTCATCCTTGGTTGACCGAGTTATCACATTCAGAAGTGCGAGAAGAGATCCGATCTGGGGTCGAATGGCTTAGCAAACTTGGGCAAAGCGTACAGAACTGGGTAATGTGCTACCCATTTGGCGGTCACAGTGATCAGATTTGCGATATTGCACAACAGGAAGGGGCGGTCTTGGGGCTCACCGTTGATCATGGGGACATCGGATCGACATCTGTTTCTTCAATGAGGCTACCGAGAATCGATACAAATTGCTTACCGTATTGATTATAGATTTGATGCTTTCTGTTCAGGGGGGGGCGAAATGAGCACGCGTGACATTTATGCGCGCTGGAATGAAGACGAATGTGTAAATATCTTTGCGCAAAAGTCGCCAGCGGATTTTTTTGAGACGGAGAAGAAGTTTCTTAGGCCCATAGCGTCGAGATTGGAAAGAGTTTTGGATGTAGGCTGTGCAACTGGCCGCTTTCTTGAACTGCTTAAATCTTTAGGGTTTTCAGGTGACTATTCCGGAATAGATATTAGTGAAAAAAATATCCATCTTGCGCGAGAAAACTACCCGGAGAACGAATTCTTCTTCGGGAACGCGTCGGATTTTGACTTTAATGAGGAGTTCGATATCGTAAACGCTACTGGCGTGTTTCAGCATGACCCGAACTTTGAGGGCCTGTTGAATATGATGCTCTCTGCAAGTAGGAAGTACGTTTTGTTTGACGTGAAATTTGCAGATATCAGCGAGCATGTAATTGATATTGAGAAGTCACGAGCGGGGAGTAAAGAAAACCCCCTGTTTTTCTGTATATTTTCAATCGAGAGATTCATTTCGGATTTGTGTAGTTTTGAAAATATCAAAACTATTGAATTCTTTGGATATGAGACAAAAAAGAATAAAAATACGAAAATTCCAAACAATATCGATAGTATTTACTCATCAGGCGTATTTATTGAAAAATGTGCTCCAGGAGAACATTCTCAATGCTTGGTGACGGGTGTTGTTGAAGGATTAGTCAATCTTTCGGGGGTGGAATGAAGACTTGGATAAAAAAAATCATTGAGGACACTTTTGTAATTCACGCTTACCGCTTTATGCGGATAAAAGGAATTCTGCATAAACCCGTAATGCCAGTCAGGGAATTTATTAGAATTCCTGCGATCTATGATCGTTTGAGTTTCTTGATTCAGATGCGATATTATTCTCGTATTCGGGCGCTTGAGGGTGTTGTCAATTTTGATCCACGAGGTCAAGAGGCTCACTTCCAGAAGTTGCTCGATATAAATGTAGCCAAAGTCAAAGGTACGCGAGTCCTTGCGAACAGAAAGGCTGAGCGCCATTACGCCGTTGCAATTCTGCCCTTCAGAGAAACGAAGAGCGAGAAGCTGTTGTCAATTGGCGTTCGATCTGCTCACGAACTTTTGCTTGCATGGTCATTTGGTTTCTCTTGGAAGAATATCCAAGCAGTTGATCTTTTTTCAACCCATCCCAAAATACGGGTCATGAATATGGAAGAGTTGGCGTTTGCGGACAATTCTTTCGATTGTGTTGTGATAGCAAACGCAATTTCTGATACTTGGGATGTGCCGAGTGCGATCAGAGAGGCAGTGAGAGTTTTGCGCCCAGGTGGGCGATTGGTATTCAACGTCATGTACGAACCCGACGCTGCTCAGGATTGGCCGGGGGCATCCTTCAGTGGTTCTGATGCCCGAGCTCTCCTTGAAGAACTTGATATGAGAATCTACTATTGGACTACCCGCAACTATCGCAATAGGGCGGGACATAATGAAGCTGACCATTTGATCGGAACAATGAAGCCCGAAAATGGGAATAGTTTGTTCGATGAGATGCGGCTTTAATCAGCCATTTCTTCTATTCTCCCGTCAGATTTGAATTGATCTTATTTAAGCTCATTGTGAGTAAGGCAATTGAACGATTCAACGCTTTTGGGGTGTGCTTGACACTGTTGATTTTCTAACTTAACACCCATCGATTATCAAACTTCCTGCCTTTACTGGAGCAATGCGATGAATGCTAGCGGCAAACCTCTCTTCGATATGAAATACTGCACGCGTTGCTGCATGCCTGAGACAGAGGAAGGGTATCAGGATGATGGTATGGGTATGTGCCGGATCTGCCGGTCATCCGAACAAAAAATGCATATTGATTGGGCTGAACGCTGGAGGGCCCTCGAAGGTTTGATGAAGGAAGTAAAGCAAGCTTCTGGTACAAACTATGATTGTATCGTTCCAATTAGTGGTGGCAAAGACAGTATGTTTCAGCTCCACGTTTTGGTTAACGTATTGGGCGTTAAGCCCTTGACTGTAACCTATAATCATAATTGGTTAAGCGAGACCGGCTACTACAACCTAATGAACTGTCTTGAGGCATTTAATGTCGATCATATCCAGTTCACCCCAAACAGAGATTTGCTTGGTCGTTTGGCCAAACGGTCGCTTCCGATGATTGGTGATGCATGTTGGCAGTGCCATTCTGGCGTTGGGGCGTTTCCAATACATATTGCCATGAACTTCAATATTCCCCTGATAATTTATGGTGAGTCTGTTGCCGAAGTTACGCAGCGAGGGGATTACTTCACTTCGGTTAAGCCGTGCTACAGCAAAGACTATTTTACGGAGTTTTCGGCAAAGAAAACTCCGGATGAGATGGTCTGTGAGTACATTACGCCTAAAGACCTGCACATGTACCAATTGCCCAATGATGAAGATTTCGATAACGCAAAAATCAAAATTATGCATTTGGGCGATTACATTTTTTGGGATGATGAGCGACAGACTGAGTTCCTTCGCGACACCTATGGTTGGCGCGAAACCGAAGTGGAAAACGCATATAAGGGTTATAAGAGTGCAGAGTGCATCATGCCTGGCGTTCACGATTTCACCTGTTATTTGAAGCGTGGTTGGGGGCGATCTTCATTCCATTCAAGCGTTGACGTCCGAAATGGGTTGCTCACACGGGAAGAAGGTTTTGATCTGGTTCGAAAACACGATACGCAACGTCCAGAAGCTCTCGATTATTACCTCCAGATAACAGGGTACTCTGAGGAGGAATTCTATGAGATCATGGAAAAACACCGCCTGCCTCAGTTGAAAGAACAGAATATACCAATCACCGAAAAGACTTCTCCGAACAAAGAGGTACTGAAGCCTTTCCCGCAGCAGATTCTCGAGAAGTTATCTCCCAAAGCTCCACCAATTTTTGAAGATGAAGTTTTCGCGGGATCTTTTACAGAAGGCTCAAGTGGGGGAGATGAACGGAAACCCATCTGGGACTGGAGTGTCAGGCATATCCATGAAGCGTTCCGAGAAGGTCTTGTGACGCCCACGGATGTAGCAAAGGCCTTTGCTGAAAGAATTGGGAACGTAAACCATGCTGTACAGGCGTGGGTAGGGTTTGACGAAGCCAAGATGTACTCTGCAGCTCGAGCGAGCGAGGTTCATTTGGTTTCTGGGCAACCGATGCGGCTGCTTGAAGGGATACCGGTTGGTGTAAAGGATATTTTTAACACGATTGATTTCCCAACAGAAATGGGAAGCCCGCAATGGAAAGACTTCACCCCCGGCAACGATTCTCGAATGGTATTCAACCTTAAGAGAAGTGGAGCATGTGTGGCAGGGAAAACGGTAACGGCCGAGTTCGCTGTTCACGAGCTTAACGAAACCCTAAACCCGCATGACTCAAAGTTGACCCCAGGGACTTCTTCAAGTGGGTCTGCTGCTGCGGTAGCGACGGGCATGGTCCCGATTGCTTTGGGATCGCAAACGGCTGCTTCGATTATCAGGCCTGCCAGCTTTTGTGGCGTGTACGGAATGAAGCCATCTTACGGTGTCATGCCGCGAACTGGTGTTTTAAAGACAACCGACACCCTTGACACCATTGGCTTCTTTGTGAGGCATATGGAAGATATGGAGCGCACTTTCAACGCATTACGAGTGCATGGCGAAGACTATCCTTTTATTAACAGCATTCTTGAAAATCCCGCAAAGCAAAAAATCAATCCAGATGGTCCGTGGAAGATTGGTTTTGTTAAAACCCATACATGGGATTTTGCGGAGCCTTATGCCAAGGCTGCGATCACTGATTGGGTCGAGGAGCTGAAATCGACGAGCAACGATCTAGTGGTAGAGGACGTTTCATTGCCGGTGATGATGAA
Organism: Thalassospira sp. MCCC 1A01148; assembly: GCF_001613795.1. Classification (GTDB taxonomy): domain Bacteria; phylum Pseudomonadota; class Alphaproteobacteria; order Rhodospirillales; family Thalassospiraceae; genus Thalassospira. Next base: position 537,172 of record NZ_LPVZ01000020.1, on the reverse strand, counting down.
CAAGAGTCATGAAGTTCATGAAACTCTATATAACAAATGTCTAGCCTATTACTTCCAATCTGAGTTCGACTCTAAAGATCAAATGTCAGAGACCATGTACCGTTTGATTGAGAAAGGTCTGGAAGTTACACCTGCTCAATATAAAGGGGCCTTGGCAGAGCAGACCAGAATGATTGATGAGATGGATGGCTTTATGGCCAATTATGACGCTCTGATCTGTTTATCGACGGCGGGAGCAGCTCCACAACGCGGAGAAGTGGAAAATAGAGATCCAGGGTTGATGTGGACATTGACCCATATGCCGGCAGTGAACTTACCGGTTTTTGCTGATAGTCGTGGAATGCCGTTCGGTGCTCAAATTGTCGCAAGAAAATATCGAGACATCGGTTTGATCAGGTTTTTGCAAAGTTTGCGGTCGTTGAATATGGTGCCGGCAGAGGCAAACGTTGTTGAAGCTCTAAGATAGGGGGACAAGTAGTTTTGCTCTTGGCTCCATAAGGGATAGTTGTGTTATGGAATTGAACGATAGTTTTAGCCTATCCCACCTTGGGAAGCCCGCATGGTGGCGTGCAGGGATAAATGACTTCCTCGATTTTCGTTCTGTGGATAAACACCGGACGACAATTGGATGGCGCAACGCATCTCAATACAGCGCCTATTGGGAGCAGTGCCAGCGGGCGTATGGGCAAGATATTGAGGTCTCCAACCACATTAGAGACAAGGTTGATGACTTCAAAGTCAACGGCTTTACCTCTTTACAAACTGAACAAACTCAAAATCTTGCAAATAAGATATGGGGCAAGATTCAAGGTGCGTCAGATATCTGGGTCGAAAAAAGTGGAGGTTCTGGCAATAAGAACTTTTCGGGAAACTTCTGGGTTGAGTTTCCTGAAATAGAAGAATTGTTTTCAAATGTTATGACAGACTTTCTGACTTGTTACTTCGGCTGTGATTTCAAGGTCTGGCAAGCTGTATTGTACCAATCGACTAACCTTGGACAACGCCAAGGATCGCAAGGGTGGCACAGTGACTCTGGTCCGGGGAGCTGTGTCAACATGCTGTTTTATTTGCACGAGATGGGCCCTGAGAGCGGCGGTATTGAACTTTTGCCTTGGGAAAAATCCGTCGAAGTCTGGAAAGATGCTCGAAGAGGTTTGCGCAACGCTATCGGACATTTGGGAGCGCGTCCAGAAGGTCAGCTTGGACGAGAATATATTTCCCGGACCGTAAAGTCCAAAGCTGAGAGTTCCCTGAAAAAATATGTGGTTCAACCCCGCTCACCAAAGCCTGGTCTTGTTGTGCCATTTTTGAACAATCTTCAGCATGCCGGAGGATACCCGGCTCCCGGCTTTACCAGAACAGCAATCGTTTTTCAGTTCTATCCCGCTGACCGTCCTATCGATTGGGAGCGATATGCCAAGGAGGGTGTAGTAAGAGATACCGGGTATCCGCATGATCCTGCTTTGGTTTTTTAGGAATTTTATGGGAATGCGATTTTGATCAACACTGTTAAAGGGTTCCTGCGAGGCACTTGGGTGTACTATGTGTATCGCTTTTTCGTCGCTAAGGGCTTGATGCACAGGCCGGCCAACGTCGTTAGAGAGTTTGTTCGGTTACCGTTTATTTTCGATCGCGTCAGTTTCGTTATGCAAATGCGCCAATTGGCGAGAGTAAAGGAGATTGCAGCAGAGAAACCAGCAGATGATCTAGGCAAAACGGAACATTTCAAAAAAGTTTTTGACCACAACGCTACCACAACCAGTACAAAGCAGGTTCTAACAAACCGATTGAGTGAGAGGGCATACGCAGTAATTGCACTCCCAGTCCGAGAGTTGCGCGACGAGAAATTGTTGTCGATTGGCAGCCGCACGGTTCATGAACTTCTTATAGCTTGGACACAGGGTTTCTCGTGGAAAAACATTACAGGAGTAGATCTGTATTCAACACATCAGAAAATATTGCCGATGAATATGGAAAACCTCTCCATTGAAGACGAACAATACGACTGTGTGGTTATGGCGAATGTACTCTCATATGCTTCGGACACCAAACAGGCGTTGTCCGAAGCATTGCGTGTTCTTAAACCAGGTGGAAGATTCGTCTTTAATGGAACATATGACCCGCAGGCGACGGACTTATGGCCAGAGAGTTATCATTCCGGCAAAGACTTGCATAAAATGCTCCATGATCTTGGCGCCGAGATATACTTCTGGCATAGCCGAGATATTGCCAACTCCCTTGGTAATGTAGAGACAGATCATTTGATCGGGTGCGTAAAGCCTCCAAAAGGAGCCACAAAAGCCGACCCGTTTTATTTGTGATGAGTATAAAATGAGTGCAGGCTCTGCATGCGGCGAATTTGTCGCATATCTAAAGCGCAAAATTAGCCGTTTTTCGACATTTAGAAATGAACGACGACACCTTCGAGAATATGCTGAGTTAAGGCGTCGGTTTTTCGAGGGGATACGGGGCTTTTTGAGCGCCCCGATTTCCAGCGACACCGTGGCAGGTAGGATGCCCGGGAGGGAATCTATTGTGTTTGTCGACGGCAGTTTTGCCAACCCTCTTTTTTGGGTTCGTTATGCTCTTGTGAGAAAAGCAATGGGCTGGGATGGATCAAACGAAGTACTCCTTTTAGCTGACTATCAACAGGAAGTACAAAAGGATTCTGCCGCTAACTTGGGACTGCAGTGTTCGTATGATTTGTTGAAAAATGCCGATATTCGCGAAGTGAGCTACTGGACCCAATCAATTCTTCAGCAACTGAAAAGTGGTGTTCCAGTTTTAAACGTCGATCTCCCTTACGATATCCCGGCAAGAATGTTTTACGATTACCTTCTGAAGAAACAGACAGCAGCGTTTGTTGATATCTCGCACCCGAACATTGGTGCCCACATTCACGATTATGTTGGGTACCTGGTTGGGGCGAAGAAGGCTTTTGATGTTTACGAACCCGAGTTTGTCTTGTCTAGTCATCCGGACACTATTTGCATTAGTTTTGTTTGGCAAGCCCTACAAAGGGGAGTCCGCGTTATCGTGGCGGATAGTGATTTTAACACCATGCGCCTTTGGGACGTAAGTAATTCGGTAGATGTCTTTGATTATGGTGATCGTCCCAGCCGGGAAGATATGGACAGCGTTGATGAACAGCGACAACAGTACTTATCAAAAATCGGGGAAGCCTATTTGGAAAAACGCTTTTCCGGTGAAACCGATGATATTGGCGCTGCGTTCGCGTATTCTGAGCGTACCAAGAAAGTTGATCGTCGGGAGATTTGTCAGACTTTTGGTTGGGATGGTCAAAAGCCGATTGTAGGAATATATGCATCAAACTGGTTCGATTACCCGCATACCTATGGTATGAGCCATTTCAGGGACTTCCATGATTGGATAATGGAGGTTGTGAAGCAAGCAAAAGCACATCCCGAGTTTAACTGGATATTCAAAGCACATCCGTGCGACGCGTGGTATGGAGGGGTAACACTTTCGGATATTCTAGGGGAAATTGACCTGGAGAACACGGGCATTGCGCATGAGACGTGGAGTGGTAAATCCATGATCGAATCAGTCGATGGGATTGTTACGTACCATGGAACGATTGGTGTTGAAGCATCAATGCTTGGTGTGCCAGTTTTAGTTGCTGATCGAGGGTGGTATCACGATTGGCAGTTTGTTGTTTCCAGCCAAAGTCGCGAAGATTTTCTCGCCAAACTAGGTACTGATTGGTGGAGAGAATTCGATATAGCTTCTGCTACAAAGCGTGCAAAAATATTTGGGGGGGTCTTTTGGGGACGGCCGCTGTGGCAAAAAGAATTTTTGCTCCCAGACGATGCTCACGGGTTGGAAAACTACGAAAAATTGGCTGTAATACTAGAGACGCAAGTGGAGGCTCTAGAAGCCGAAGCAAGAGAGATCCGTCAATGGGTTCATAGTAAATACCCGCACTACCATGCTTGGAAAATGCTAAATGCGACCCAGTATACATCGTAGGCGGCTAAACAAGTGGTGCTTGATTAAATAAAGTCTTCCCTGTCCAAAATGAAGTATGTGTCGGAATTTCTCTCTTTTGATATTTTGAATCCGTTAGATAGAAGGACTTTGTGCGAGCCGATATTTTCGCGATGAGCGCCAGCCTGGACTTTCCTGATATTTTTATTCTTGAAAGCTTCCTTACACAGAAGGTTTACGAGTTGGCGCCCTATGCCTTTGCCCCAGCAACACCTCTCTCCGATCATGTAGCTGACTTCCGCACATGCGCCCTCATCGGAGTTCCGGATATAAAGAATTTCTCCGGTACCAATATGCGTTCCGTACAGAAAGGCGAGATAGACAACGCGGGATTCGTCTAAAAGGCGCTGCGAAAGGAAAGCGCTCTGGCTGTCTAATGTGTGCGTCTTAAGCCTTTGTTTGGAATACTGGGTGACCTTGGGGTCATTTAGCCAACGGACCCATGTCTCTGAGACATCAGACATCTCTGCTGGACGAATAGTAACCGATGGCGTGGCGGGAGGCGCATAATGCTGGGACATTCTAATCGAAGACCTGTTTGTCTTAGGCGTTTGAAGCTAAAGTTTTTATGACTGGACAGATAAAGAGAAACATAATGGTTCATACAGCAATTACGATCCAGGCAAGGATGACATCGACCCGTCTGCCCGGCAAGGTCTTAAAACCTGTCATGGGACGAACACTGCTTGAGTTGATGGTAGAACGCTTACGAAGAATTCAATGCGCTAATGAAATCATCCTCTGTACTACCGAAAATGCAACGGATGACGTTCTTGCTGCAGAAGCCAGTCGACTTGGCATACTATGCTTTCGCGGAAGTGAAGAAGACGTAATGTCCCGTGTTCTCGGTGCCGCAAAGTATTACGATGTTGAGCATATCATAGAAACCACAGGTGATTGCCCTTTGATTGATCCCGGAATATGCGACAAAGTATTTGAAAAATATCGTATTTCTGGGGCTGACTATTGTTCGAACATCTATAAGCGTTGTTTCCCGATTGGGATGGATGTACAGGTTTTTTCTACGCGCGTTCTGGCAGATGCTTTCGCTAGGACCAACGATTTGGAAGAACGGGAGCACGTTAGCCTATTCATCTACAGGCATCCAGAACTATACAGTTTGGAATGGATTGAAGCATCTGCAGAACTATTCGATCCAAATCTCCGGCTCACCGTTGATACCGAGGATGACTATAAGTTGGTGACCGCAGTTTACGAAGATCTCTACCCGAACAACCCAAATTTCGAGTTGAAAGACATTCTTCAACTTGTTGCCTCGCGGCCGGATCTGAGGGCGTTGAATGATAAAATCCAGCACAAGTGGGTTCAATATTGATCCGGGTAGCGCTGATAGGATGCGGGGCAATAGCTGCGGGCTATGACGCAAAAACAAATGCGCGAGAGGTTGACGGCGCTTTGACTCACTTGGGCGCATTGTTAAATATTGGTGGTTTCCAAGTGGTCCTTTGCGTTGATCCTGATGAGAGCAAAACAAGACGGGTAAAAGAGAATTTCCCTGAAGCTGTCGAGGTTCGTAGCGTTCATGACTTAAATGTAGAAATACCAAAGCTCGATTTGGCAGTTATTTCCTCTCCTACAGAACTGCACGAGGAACATGTCGATTTTTGCTTAAAAAATGGTGTCAGTGGTATCTTCTGTGAGAAGCCCTTTACCTCCAATTATGAGATTAGTTCTAGACTTCTTAAGTTGGCTAACAGAAATAAAGTTCAAGTTGGGGTTAACTATTTCCGCCTTTGGGACCAAGGCCTGTTGGCTCTAAAAAAAGAGATTGCAGATGGCGTATATGGGCGTTTGACGTCAGCAAATGGCTGGTTTGTTAAGGGAATTAGTCATAATGGTCCGCACATGATAGTTCTGCTTGCAGACTTTTTTGGAGAAGTACAAGCTACTCCGAATCAGATGAACAGCCGGGGTGATTTTTCTGTCAGATTGCTCAGTGAGCCCCAAGCAAATGTAAGTTTAAAAGAACTTGATAAGGTCGATTATAACTTCTTCGAACTCGAACTATTTTTTGAGAATGCCATCGTACGTCTGGAAGATGGTGGGCGTCGTATTCGTCGTAGATTTGCATCAAGCCATACCGTTTATACGGGCTTTGCTTACCCAGAAGATATCCAATCTGAGAATTTGGATCCATTTCGGGCATTGCCAGCAGCTTGGCAGAACTGGAGGGATGTCTTCGAGAAAGGAGCCTTCTTGGTTCGAGATGGGACATGGTGCGTTGAACAGGAAAAAGTCGCATTTGAACTAGATAAAACTTTCTCTTCATTCAAAGAATAGACTTATGATCGTTTTAGAATGCAACGCAGTACAGACGTGAGGCACAGATGGCAAAAGAGCTTGCGATTTTCGGTGGTGAGCCCGTCAGAACAGAACCTTTCCCTGGTTATAATGTAATCGGGCAAAAGGAAATTGATGCGGCAACGGCTGTCATGGAATCCGGCGTTTTATCCAGATACCTGGGAACCTGGCATGAGGATTTTCTTGGTGGGCCTAAAGTTCGACTGCTTGAGGAAAAATGGGCGCAGATGTTTGACGTCGCGCACAGCGTATCAATGAACTCTGCCACCAGTGGTTTGTATGCTGCTTGCGCCGCAGCTGGTTTTGGTCCAGATGATGAAGTTATCGTTTCCCCCTATACAATGTCGGCATCTGCTGTAGCCCCTGTCGTCAATGGTGCTACACCCGTGTTTTGCGATATTGACCCCGATAGCTGGTGTTTGTGTCCAACTGCGTTGGAGCGTCTGATTAATGCTAAGACCAAGGGCATCATCGTTGTACACATATTTGGCGGTTCAGCTGACATGGATGCCATTATGTCGTTGGCCCAAAAACATAAGTTAACGGTCATTGAAGATTGTGCGCAGGCTCCGTTGGGAGAATGCAACGGTCGAAAAGTTGGTTCGATCGGGCACATGGGGGTCTTTAGTCTTAACTATCACAAGCATATCCACTGTGGAGAAGGTGGTGTTGTGGTTACTAACTCAGACGAATTGGCACAACGTTTGCGGCTGGTTAGGAACCACAGTGAGGCTGTGGTAGATCGAATGCCAACTCATATCGATGAAAAGTTAAGTGGCATTGTTGGCTATAACTTTCGGTTGGGAGAAATTGAAGCGGCCATCACTTTGTCTCTACTTGATCGGTTGCCGGCGCTGATTGAAGAGAGAATAGAGAACGTACACTTTCTTGAAAAAAAATTGCGCGACATTCCTTTCCTAACGATGCCAGAAGTCCGAGAAGGGGATACACATTGCTACTACCTACATCCGTTGAAGTTTGATCAGAAAGTCGCAGGAGTTGATAGGGAGCAATATGTCGCTGCGGTAAAGGCGGAATTGACACCTTCTGAGCTAAGGATGCATGAAGGTGTTCTAATCGGGGCTGGTTATGTGAGGCCCTTATACAAACAATCATTTTATAGATCCAAAATGCATCCTGTTATTCAGGGCGCCTCAGAACAGGCAGAGACTACTTATCTGGATCAAAGTTGTCCAAATTGTGAGGAGGCGCATTACTCGACAGTCATTACACATGAGCTCATGCGCCCCGGTATGTCTGAGAACGACTTGGATGACGTGGCGAGTGCATTTTTGAAAGTTGCCGAAAATATCAAAGATCTGGTCAAATGACGGTCTATGAGCGCCCGGACGATCAGCTCCCAGTTTTGCTTGCAAGTCGGGACCCTGGTGCCGCAAATACGCTTGTTGCTTTCCTAAAGATATATACCAGCAACAATTTTCCCGACTTGCGTGGAAGATTGGACGGGGTATTGAAAAATCATTCTCTGCCACCTATGCAGCTTGCCAAGTTCCATGTGTTGATTTGGCAGAGTTCTGTTTGGGCATTTAACGAAGGAAGTTCTAAATGCTTTGAGAAAAGTCGGATCGAAATTGATCAAGTTGGTAATGAAAAGTCTCTTGAAGCAGAAATCGAATTCGCAAAGAACGTTGTCGACAGAATTCGTCCGGAGCTTTTGATAACCGGGCTTGATGACGTTGACGCAGTTCGGGTTCGTGCTTTGTGGGCGCAAGCGCGAGCGAACAACGTCCCAATCATTTGTTTGGCAGATGTGAATTTCAACATCAATATCCGGCTCAAAGATATCAAAGGTGAGGATTTCATACCGCATCTATTGATCGTACCAACTAGCACGGAATCGCGTAGTGCGTCAGCACACGAGGTTTTTAAAACACAACGGGTCGTGTTTTTTGACCAGTTGCATGAAGCAACTTTGGATACAGATGACAGTCGTAGTATGGATTGTCGGGAGGCTTGGGCAGTAGGCAAAGATGCGACTGTAATTTTATATCCTTCTCTTGTAGGCAGGGAACTTCGGGGGAAAGGTCGGAATGTCGAGTTTGACGAAGTTTTGACTGCCGAAAGGTTGGCTCGACTAATAGGCGAAGGGAAGATGGATGAATTGGGTGTGACAGATCAGATAAAGAATCCTCATCTGATAATACGACCGCATCCGCGCGAAAATGCTGGTAAATACAGCTATATGTTAGAGAAAGAGTTTGGAGTGTTAATTTCTGTTAGTGATTTTGGTAGTGCAAAAGATGCAATGCTCTCTGCTGACTATATCATCGGTTTGCCTGGCGGTTTCATTGCAGAAGCAAGGCTTAGAGGGTGTCATGTCATTAGCATCTAAAGCTATTTTCAATTTAAGTATTTCAATTAAATGAAGAACTCTATAGCCAGCTGCTGGAAATTGGGCCGTTCACTTATGACAGAACGTGAGAGACACCTGATGTCTGTTCTGATCGTATTTTTGTGCGGTGTTAGTTTTGTAGATATGCTCGCAATTTCCTCGATAGCACCATTTTTTAAGTTCGTAATGTCCGGTGGAGAGATAGACTTCTTGCCAGCCTTTGCGCAAGATTTGCTCGCCCATTTCAATCCGCAAGAACGCGTCTTGATATTTGTTTGTGTGCCAATTGCTTTAATCGCGTGCGCCTTTATCCTCAATGCGACGCAAGCTTGGCTCATTCTTAAGTTTGGAATAGGGCGTTGGCAACGTATGTCTCGCCATCTCGTTGCGATGATGCAAAACGCTGACTCGTCCTGGAATTCAAGTAACAATTCGGGGGAAGTTGTTCGTATTTGTCAGCAAGACATCTCGATGTGGGCGCGGGACTTTGTCATGTTCAGTCTTACGGTGTTTGCGGACATCTCTCTGATCTTGGTTATGACAGGTATTCTAGTCTATTCGTTGCCGTTGGAAGGGCTGATTTACTTCTTTGCCATTGCGCTTATGGTCCTTGTGCTGACGCTGATTTCACGTCCACGTTTGGCGCGATATGCGGAGCAAGCAAGGCTGGCAGCCAACGAGATCCAGATTGGATACGGAGAACTGTTAAGAGGTTACAAGGATATTCGGTTCGCGTTGAACCCGAAGTGGTTTGAGCAAAGAATTGACTTTTCAGTTCAGCGAGCAAGCAATATTCATTTGTATCAGAATATGTGGGGTAAAATTCCGCCTCAATTTATTACCTTTCTAAGTCAATTTAGTCTTCTATGCATTGTTCTTATAATGTTTATGAACAATTTTACCCTCCCGGATATAGCAAGTAATATTGCAGTTTTAGGGGTTGTCGCTTCACGAGTATTGCCTGTCGCAAACAGGCTTTCTGTTAATTTTGGCAAGTTTTGGCAAGTTTTTCCGTTCCTGCAAGGGTTGGAAAAGCTCGAAAGGGACTTGCAGGAACACCAGATAACATCGAAATTATCTTCCACAAAGATCGTGCCAAGCGAAAATACTAATTGGAACGAATTGGCAGTAGAACTGAATGAAATGTATATTGGTAGTGATAGCGGTAGCAAATTGACCGGAATATCGATCAAATTAAGGCAGGGTGCATTCTATGGCTTGGTCGGTGTATCGGGTTCGGGGAAAACGTCGTTAGTCGATCTAATTATGGGAATGCGGATTGACAGTTTGAAGTCTGTCTCGCTTGACGGTGTTCCGGTTTGCGAGTTTGGACTTATTGAGTACCGATCAGGGATTTCTTATGTGCCGCAACAACCGTTTCTTATCGACGGTACTTTGGCGGAGAACGTGGGTTTTGGAGAAACCGACTTGGATCGGGCTTGGGTTGAAGAGTGTCTGCAAAGGGCCGGTTTGGCTGAGTTTTTACAGACTCTGCCACAGGGCATTGATACCCTGTCTGGGGACCTCGGCGGGAGGTTTTCTGGTGGGCAAAAACAAAGAATTGCGATTGCCAGGGCCCTTTATAAGAAGCCAAAGTTGTTGGTTTTGGATGAAGCAACGAGCGGCCTCGATAATGATATGGCGCAAAAGATGGGGCAGCTCTTTGAAGAACTGTCCAGCGACATAATCGTTTTGTTCATTACACATCAGTGCGCTCTGCTTGAGAACGCGTCTGAAATATTTGTGATGCGTGACGGTTCTGTTTGTGAACGCGGAACTTGGAAGCAGCTTGTAAATAAAGAAGGGGCGTTTGTTGAACTCTTGAGAGATCAGCGCCCGAAACGAGAAGTTAATGTTTAGAAAAAGTTTTCGTATAGGCGAACGTCAGGTCGGTGAAGATAATCCATGTTTATTCATAGCCGAGGCTGGAGTTGCTCATTTCGGCGACATGAGTTTAGCAAGAGATCTGGTTGATTTGGCTGCGGAAAGCAAAGCAGACGTCTTCAAAACCCAGATTTTTGACGTTGACGAACTTATTTCCAATGATGCGGCTGATTGGAAAGACAGGCTGCGGCCCAGAAATTTGACACTTGATCAGGCGCTTGAACTAAAAGAGCGAGCTGAAAGTCGCGGCATGTCATTCATGGCAACAGCGCATGACACATCCAGATTAAGCTGGATCGCCGAGCTGGATTTGCCTGCAATCAAGGTGGGATCCGGTGAAAAGGGGAATCCTTGGTTTCTGCGCAAGCTTGCCGAATTTGGAAAGCCGATGATTGTGTCGACGGGTATGTATTCCAATGAAGAAGTTCTACAGCTTGTGAAATTGATGGCGCAAGCAGATGTTGACCAGCTTGCGCTTCTCCATTGTGTTACGAGTTATCCAACACCAGCCGATGATGTAAATTTGGCGGCGATGGAAAGCATGAAGGATATTTTCGCGGGTCCAGTCGGCTATTCCGACCATACCGTTGATGGTTTAGCCGTGCTGGGCGCCGTAGCGCGAGGCGCAAAAGTTATAGAGAAGCACATTACTATTTTGCGTGATGTCCCAAATGCTCAGGATTGGAGAGTTTCAGCAGGCCCAGAGGATCTTGCCCAGCTAGTAAGCGATGTCAGGCGTATGGAAAAGATGATTGGTCTCCGCGAAAAGAAACCTGCTTCTTGTGAGGTCGCTGGTATGGACTGGGCGTTGAAGTCAGTTGTTGTAGCGCGAGATTTGTCCGCAGGGCATGTGCTCTCCGATGGCGACCTTACTGCCAAACGCCCAGGAAATGGGATACCGGCGGCCAAGTTAGAGTCTTTAATTGGTAGAACTTTGCGCCGTGAAGTTCAAGCAGATACCCAATTGGCAGACGATATGTTGACGGAGAGCATCAACTCATGAAAAAGTTATGTTTCTTCCTGACGACACGAGGAAATTTCGGAAAGGTCAGTTCAATCCTTACTGCATTGGAACATCGCAAAGATGTCAAAGTGCAGCTCGCTGTCGGCGGCGCGTTACTTGATCCTGAGTATGGTCAAACAATTGAGGAAATTCGTGCTACAGGTTTTGAAATCATCGCCGAACTGGATTACATTACTGGCAGTAAAACGCCCTTGGATATTTCGCGTTCTGCCGCGCGCGCTACGGAGTTAACTGCCGAAGTGCTTGAAGTGCATCGTCCTGATGTAGTTTTCTTGATTGCTGATCGGTATGAAGTTTTAGCGTTTGCGCAGGCTGCCGTTTGTCAGAATGTTCTCATTGCACATCTCGAAGGTGGAGAGATTTCAGGCTCGATTGATGAACGCATTCGTCATGCTGTTTCCAAGCTTGCGCATTATCATTTCCCGGCGAACCGTGATGCTGCGGCACGGTTGATCAAGATGGGCGAGCCAGAAAATTCAATACATATTTGCGGTACGCCCAGCTTGGATCTTTTACGCTTAAACGGTTTTGCTGATTTGGATGCGGTTAGAGCTTATTTAGAGGGGAGAGGGCTTGGTGCTTGTCCGAGCCTTAGCGAGCCCTATGTCGTTGTGTCCCATCACCCTGTTGTCACCGAGTATGAATCTGCTTCCTCTCAATACGACATCTTGATAGATGCTGTTTTAGAGTTGAAGCTGCCTTCTGTGTGGGTGCGTCCGAATGATGATGCGGGAGCCCAGCACTTTGAGCAGGCTTGGTCAAGATTGTTGCTAGAAAATATTGCCGATGCCGTTGCAGTAGGGGGACTTCCTCTCAAGCTTTATGCATCTCTGTTGCGAAATTCAGCATGTCTCATCGGTAACTCATCAAGCGGTGTGCGCGAGGCAGCATGGCTGGGGGTTCCGGCAGTAAATATCGGTTCGCGGCAGCATAGTCGTTTGAAAGGGCAAAACGTCTGTGACGTTCCGATGGAAAAGGGCGCAATCATTGAAGCTGCTCAAAGCCAGATCAAACATGGGTTCTTCGAACCAAATGACCTATATGGCGACGGGCATTCTGGCGAGAAAATCGCTGAAGTCCTTTGTGCCCTTAGTCCGGCACTACATAAGACTATCACTTATTGATTCGAGGTTTTCGTATTGCACACTTTGGCGATCATTCCAGCACGTGGTGGCTCAAAAGGGGTGCCAAGCAAAAACAAGCTACCAATAGGTGGTGTTCCATTGATTGTCAGGGCGATCAATGCGTGTAAAGACAGCAATGTAGTCGACAACATTTATGTTTCCACTGATGATCCAGAAATCAAGGAGATCAGCGAAAATGAAAATGTTGTTGTTCCGGGATTACGGCCTGACATCTTGTCTGATGATCACGCTGACATTGTTCCAGTAATTGATCATGCCTTGAATGGGGCTGAGCGTTATTTCGGGAAAACGTTTTCCACCTTGGTGTTTACCGATCCCACAACTCCCTTTCGTACCGGGAAAATAATACGTGATGCCTACTCGCATTACCGGCAGGGTGGCTATGAGAGCGTGATTTCTGTTTGTCCCTTGGAGCGAAAGCCCGAAAATATTTTTATCAAGACTGACAGAAATGATTTGGAGCGTTTGTTGGATGATCCGAAGGTCAGACATACTCGTCGTCAGGATATGGAGAAGCTTTGCCGCTTGGGGAATGCTGTCTATGTGACATCTCCAGAGGCATGGCGCAAAAATAGGACATTAATATCAAGGCCAATAGGTTACGTTGATATCAACGCCATTGAGGCGTTTACCATTGACGAAGAACTGGATTATTTCCTTGCGGAACAAATTAGTCTTCGCTATGGGGTGTGAGCTTTTTCTGTTTGATTCTCCTGCTGTTAAGAGGTCTCTAATATGCGTGTTCTAATTCTTGGTGGTGACGGTTATCTTGGGTGGCCTACTGCCATGCACTTTTCCCAGCGGGGCGACGATGTGTGTGTCGTCGACAATTTCGCGAAACGACAGTGGGAGTTAGAAGAAGGTATTGAGCCTCTCTGGGATGTTTCGACTCTTCATCGTCGCGTGAAAGTCTGGAAAGAGGTCTCAGGGAAAAGCATCGAAGTAAAAATTGGTGACCTTTGCAATCATCGCTTTGTTTATGCTGTGTTTGAACAGTTTAAACCGGATGCCATTATTCATTACGGTGAACAGCCCTCTGCGCCTTATTCTATGCAGAGCAGAGAAACAGCTGTCTATTCTCAGCACAACAACGTGGTGGGGACGCTAAATGTGATGTTCGCCATGCAGAAATATGTTCCGGATGCGCACCTTATAAAACTTGGAACTATGGGCGAGTACGGAACACCGAACATCGATATCGAAGAAGGCTGGATCGAGATTGAGCACAAAGGTCGTAAGGACCGTGTTTTGTACCCGAAAAAGCCGGGTAGTTTTTACCACCTGTCGAAAGTACACGACTCTGCCAACTTGGAATTTGCATGTCGTATTTGGGGGATGCGTGCGACTGACTTGAACCAAGGCGTTGTTTACGGCGTCGAAACTGCTGAAACGGAATTGAACCCTGCACTGTGCACGTCATTCCACTATGACGATATTTTTGGAACTGTACTTAACCGTTTTCTGGTGCAAGCAGCAGTTGGCCACAATCTAACCGTTTATGGAAATGGCACCCAGACCCGTGGTTTCTTGAACATCAAGGACACCATCGCATGTGTCGCGCTTGCGGCCGATGCACCTGCCGACTCAGGTGAGTTCCGGATTTTCAATCAGTTCACCGAGCAGTTCTCTGTGTCGGACCTTGCCAAGAAGGTGCAGGCTGCGGCTAAACGAGCTGGCTTGTCGTGTGAGGTTGATCATCTGGAAAACCCGCGCGTTGAGCAAGAGAACCATCATTACAATGCGGTTCATACTGGTTTGATCGAGTTGGGATTGCAGCCGAATTTGCTTGAAGACGACGTTGTTGACTCGATGCTTTCGAGAGTGATTGAGCGTCGTGAAAACGTAGACCATGACGTCTTCAAGCCCCGTGTAAAATGGAAGCAGAATTAAAAGCCAGAGTATAAAGTCGTGTGCACGGCAAGCACTGCTAAAGCTATATTTTCAGTAGTGCTTGCCGTGGCGAGCAGAAGCCTAGAAAAGTGATCCGTATATGCAATATTATGACTTCGCACCCCAAGATCTTGATCTAAGTGGGAAAACGATTCTGATCACTGGTGGAACTGGTTCTTTTGGGCAGAAGTTTACGGAAAATATACTCCGGCTTCATAAGCCCAAGCGCTTGATCATCTTTTCTAGAGACGAACTAAAGCAATATGAAATGCAGCAGGTGTTTGATCCGGCGGATCATCCCTGCTTAAGATATTTCATTGGAGATGTTCGTGACGTCGAACGACTGCGTATGGCTATGCGCAACGTCGATATTGTGATTCATGCCGCAGCGTTGAAACACGTTACTGTTGCTGAATACAATCCGTTCGAGTGTATCCACACCAATGTAATCGGAGCAGAAAACGTTGTTAAAGCTGCGATGGATTGTGGTGTCCAGAAAGTGATAGCGTTGTCGACGGACAAGGCTGCAAGTCCCGCAAACTTATATGGTGCGAGCAAGCTCGCTTCGGACAAGATTTTTGTCGCTGCCAATAATTTGGCTGGTGCTTTGGATACCAAATTTGCAGTAGTCCGGTATGGGAATGTTGTTGGTTCGCGTGGCAGCGTTGTTCCCTTCTTCAGAAAACTTGTTGCTGAGAAGGCCGACCATCTTCCTATCACTCACCCAGAGATGACGCGCTTCTGGATTACTTTGGAGCAAGGAGTGAACTTCGTGCTGTCCTCACTTGAGCACATGTGCGGTGGTGAGATTTTTATTCCAAAAATCCCAAGTATGAAAATCGTCGACTTGGCGCAAGCAATGGCTCCAAGTATAGCTACTAAGGTTATTGGGATCCGTCCGGGCGAAAAATTGCATGAAGAGATGATTACTTCTCATGATGCAAGAAATACGTTCGAGACAGCAGATCGTTATGTGATCTTGCCAGTGTTCCAGGATAGCCCTGGATTACGCGAGTTCTATGCCGGAAAGTTCAAGGTTGTGGCTGAAGAGTTCTCTTATTCCAGCGATAACAATGACCAATGGTTGGATGCAGACGGTTTGAACGAGATGATGAAGTAAGGTCATATAATCTAGGCCTCTCGTCTCGGTTGTTTCTGGATAAATTCCATAAAGCGCATTTAAATAAAGATTTCTCCATCAGAAATCAGGGGTAATAAATGAAAAAAGTAGTCGTTACGGGGGGAGCTGGCTTGATTGGCTCTTACTTAACGGAACTCTTGATTGACGATGAAGATGAAGTCGTGGTGATTGACGATTTTAGCAAAGGTAAAAAGGAAAACCTCGACAATGTCAGGTCAGGTATCAAGCTAGTTCAGGCCGATCTTGAGGAACCTGATGTTGCAGATGATGTTTTTACCGGCGTTGATACAGTATACCACCTAGCAAGCCGTGCCTATGGCGTGGGCTACTCATCTCGCCATCATTTGGATATGCTCGAGCATAATGAGCGTCTCACGAACAATGTTCTTCGAGCAGCGCGGGTGCGCGGTGTCAAACGCATGCTGATAACGTCCTCGTCATGTGTGCACAGGGATGACGGTCCTGATACGGTTGGAGAGTTGGCCCTATTTGATGGTGAACCGGAAGTTGTCAACTGGGGATATGGTTGGGCAAAGCGGTTCTTGGAGCAGAAAGCAGCAATTTACGCCCGGGAAACCGGGATGCAAATGACGGTTGTGCGCCCTTTCAATATATATGGTGAACGTTATCGTTGGATGGGAACTGACAGCCAGGCAATTCCAATGCTTGTTAAAAAAGTACTCGATAACACAGGAAAAGTGGAGATTTGGGGCTCTGGAAAGCAGCGACGGAATTATATGCATGCTTTGGATTGCGCGCGAATTATGAAGCAGCTGGTGACTGGGAATGTCTGCGATGGACCTGTCAATATCGGATTTTCGGAAACTGTTAGTGTTACCGAACTCGTTGAAATGATTTGTCGTGCAGCTAATGTGACACCTGAGCTGGAGTATGATGAAACCAAGCCAGAAGGTCGATTCATCAAAAGTTCCGATCCCTGCCGTTTGCTATCATTGCTGCCCGGTTTCGAACAGAAGATACCTCTTGAAGAGGGAGTTGGGCGAATGATTGGGTGGTATAAGGATACATTCCCCATGTCAAAAGAGGACCAGTCCTCAGACGTGGCAGGGAAATCATGAAACGACGTCTTTGTTTTCTCTTTCCGTTAGCTGGCCGCACAAAGAGACTTCTTGATATCAAGCAGAAAAAGGCACCAGCAGATTTCTTTTATGGTGCCCTTGCTCTTGAGAAGAAATTTGGGGGGGTGCATTACGTAGACCTCCGTAAGCAACCTCTAGGCTTGGCTGCCAATGCGTTTCTTTTGTTCGAGAGGGTGCGGAATCGCTTTACAAACTTTGGTCTCAGTCGGGAGCGGGTCAGAGCCTTTTCAAACGACTTTCAGACAGGGGATATTGTGTTTTCGCTCACTGACTCTGGGAGCCTATCAATTGGGCGGTACCGAAAATATCTTCCAAAATCAGTTACGCTGGTCGGTGGGTTTCACGGTTTAAGTGACATTGTGAATGAAGCTTCTCCATCCGTTAAGTGGTGGGCGGAACGCGAAATTCAAAAGGGTCTGTTGGGACTCGATCACTATTTCTTCTTTGGAGAGGAAGACAAGAAGCAAGCAATAAAACGCTATAGTCTTGATCCTGCTAGGTGTAGTTTGTATCCGTTTGGTGTTGATCTTGATTTCTGGCGACCCTCGTTCGAAGAAGGAGGAGCTGAAGGCGATGGTGAAGTATTTGCTGTTGGGTCGGATCCAAAGCGTGATTACGAAACTCTGCTTGAGGCAGTACAAACAGATATTCCGCTGAGGCTTCTGACGCGTCTGAAGCCAACGATTAAAGCATCCCAAACAAACGTTGAGCACTTGTCTGGATCGCTGCATGGTTCAGCTATTTCTGATGAAGTCCTCCGGGAGCTTTATCAGAAAGCAGAAGTCGTTGTTGTTCCAGTTCGAGATGTAGCTCAACCTTCGGGGTACAGTGTTTCCCTGCAAGCGATGGCTTGTGGAAAAGCAACCGTCATCTCAGGTATTCAAGGCCTGTGGGATAAACAATATCTGGTTTCGGGTAAAAATTGTCTGATTGTTCCCCCTGAAGATCACAAAGCGCTGCGCGCTGCTATTCTGTCGCTGCTCGACGATCCGGAGCTGCGTCGATCTATGGGGCGGGCAGCCAGAGATACAGCTGAGAAGCATTTTGGCTTGGTGCGGATGGATCAGAATATATGCAACCTCGCGGCCGAAATCTTAAATGACAGTACGATTTGAGGTGAGAAGGCTATGGGATTGGGGGGGAATTTAATTTGGACAGCTGTTCTTCATTCCATTGCTGAGCAATCCGGTGAAAAACCCGTAATTGCCAAAACTCCCTTGCTTACAGATTTTCTTGCGGGCGCCCTCTTTAAAAGGGGGGATGATTATCGCACGGACCAAGTGTTCTTAGGGAATAGCGAAATCGCGCATCCGAAAATTTCCTCAAAGTCCAGGCCTGAGCGCTTGATCGACTGCCTTTTTGAGAAAATGATTTCATTGCCTCGACTGAGGAGTTGTTGGGAGCATTACGTCTACCGTAAATCGCTTGCTGACTGGAAGAACGGGAAGCAACCTCTTTATGTTCATATTGATATGAGGCTCCATTCTTATGCTGAGAAGCAAACGAAACAACGTACCTTCTGGAAAACTGGCGGAACAGCTTCATCTATCATTGCCGCGAATTTCGGGTTTGATGTTCCTGAACCAAAATGTCGATTTTTTCCTACTAGTGAGGAAGAAGCTTACGTCGATGGTCTGCTGGCAAGCGAAGGTATAACCAAACCATTTATTGTCATTGAGCCAGATACGAACCGCGATTGGTTTGGAGAGCTTAGGGCTTGGCCTTTTGAGCGCTGGCAAGAATTGGTTTACTCGTTGAACGATAATTTGCCGCAGTTCGAACTCATTCAGACTGGATTGGGGCGGGGGGGAGTCCTAGACGGTGTCAGGGACTTCACGAACAAAACAAGTTTCCGGGAAGCGGCGAGCTTATTGGATCGTTCCACGTTGTTTATTGGAACCGAGGGTGGTTTGATGCATTTATCAGCTGCCGTAAACTGCAGATCAGTAGTCTTGTGGGGGGGCTTAACCCTGCCGGAGTTCATTGGTTACCCTCACCAACAGAGAATAATTTGTCACAGGGTGAGTTGTGCCCCCTGTGGTAATGCGGGGTGGTGCGATAACGAACATCTGTGCATGCGCTCCATCACAGTCAAAGAGGTCTATCTCTCGGTGCTAGAAGAACTTAAGGCGGGCTAATTCTGGCCAAGATATGTCTTTGCGCAAAGGATACCGACTTGACGAGCATCAGTGAGCTGAAAATAGACGTATTTTAAGGCCCACTAAATTCATAATGTGAGCGGTAAATGAAAGTATGTATTGGGTATCAGGTAGTTTCTGGTCCGTGGGGAGGCGGGAACGGTTTTTTTGCGGGCCTGATAGCTGCATTACAGACGCGTGGTCACTCCGTTGTAAATAATCTGACGGATCGAGATATAGACATCATTCTAATTACCGACCCTAGATATGGGCGTAAAAACCGGGCGATCCCGTTCAGTTACAAACAGGCAAAAAAATACGTAAATCGCGTAAACTCCGAATGCCTGATTGTGCATCGCATCAATGAGTGTGATGAACGCAAAAATACCAGAGATATGAATAACAAACTAAAGAGCTGTAACGAGGTCGCAGATTTCACGGTTTTTGTTGGCTCTTGGCTTAAGATGCTCGACCTTTGGGGTGGTTCTGAGAAAATGCCTTCAAGGGTTATCTTGAACGGCTCAGATTCAAACATATTTAATTCATCCGGTTTTCAGCCTTGGAATGGGAAAGGCCCTTTGAGGCTTGTTACTCACCACTGGGGTGGGAACTGGATGAAGGGCTTCGATGTTTATGACCAGATTGACAAGATGCTGGGCACAGAGCGCTGGTCGGATAGGATTGAATTTTCTTACATCGGCAATTTGCCAAAAGGTTACAAGTTTCAGAATGCAAAACACATCCCGCCCCTATCCGGCGAAAAACTTGCTTCAGCTCTTAAGAACAACCATGCATATGTAACAGGTTCAGTAAATGAACCTGGCGGGAACCATCAGAACGAGGGCATACAGTGTGGGCTTCCGATAATGTATCTGGAGAGCGGTTGTATGCCAGAGTACTTGGCAGGTTACGGTTTTGGCTACAATCATCCGAAGGAATTTGAGGCAAGTTTGGACGCCTTTATTTCTGACTATAACTACTGGAAAGAGCAAGCGCAGGGGTATCCAAATAGTCTGGAAAGAACATGTGAAGAATGGCTGGGGCTGTTTGAGGAATTGCTAACCCGGAAAGCCGAGTTTATGCAAATGAGGTTGTCGAGAGGGCAAACTGGTATAAAGCGATTGTTCGGCTTATGGGGTAAGTGAGATGTCGAAGGTTGATCCGGTAAGGAAGAAAATTCTTCGAGCCTCTTGGAAGGCCGTGCAAACTTGTGGGGTTTTGCTCCGAATGCTCTGGCCAGCCAAAAAATTTGCTATTTGGTATGGAGGAGCTCGTCCGGGAAATATTGGTGGACCTCTTGTCAAGGTGAAGAGGTTAATCCAATTCTTTCCGCAGGAATATCTGGGCTTTTCTCACGTGTATTTACTTTCAAATACTCCGTATCTGTCAAAAATTGCCCTAAGATTTCTGAAGTACAAGAAAATTCCGATCATCCTTAACCAGAATGGTGTGTACTATGGGGCGTGGTATGATGGGAACTGGGAAGCAAAAAATCGCGAAATGGCAAATGCTTGGCATTCGGCTGACTATGTGTTCTGCCAGAGCGAGTTTTGTTTTTTGTGTGCAGAAAAATATCTTGGACAAAGAAATGGTAGAACAGAAATACTGTTCAATGCCGTAGATATAAACCGGTTTCGCCCGAGAGATTTCAAAGAAAATTGTAATAGTATTGTTTTTCTTCTAACCGGAAAAATTGATAACCATCTCTATTATCGACTTGATATTACCTTGAGAAGTTTTGCATTGGCGCGGTCGCAAGGGTTGAATGGCATCCTGAAAATATCTGGGTGGATTGCAGAAGATGCACGTCGTCAGATGGCGGATTTAATCAAGGAACTAGGCGTTGAAGATTATGTGATTTGTACTGGAGCCTATTCGCAGGAGGACGCACCTGTAATTTACCAGTCTGCAGATGTCTATGTTATGCTCAAGCACAATGATCCTTGCCCAAACACCGTACTCGAAGCGATGGCCTGCGGTTTGCCCGTTCTGTACAGCAAATCAGGTGGGGTTCCTGAACTTGTCACCCCAACTGCGGGTATTGGTGTGGATGTTCGTCAGTCTTTCGAAGAAGTTTGTATTCCGGAAGTCGAAGACATTGCGAGGGGTATGTTAGATATCTGCGAAGATCTCGAAGCCCGTGGGCGGGCTGCCAGAGCTCGTGCGGTGGAGGCTTTTAACCTTAATAATTGGATTAACAGGCATCGCGAAGTGTTCGAAGAACTTGCAAGAAATTGACTACAAATGATTCAGTTTCGCTCAGCATATGCTTCGCTGGTTTCCAGAAAGGGATTTATTTGGATCAATGTTTCGGGAGAAAATTCTTGTGAGAAGTATCTTTAGCGGTCTAAGACTGCCTGAATGAATTGGCGACACCCGGAGTAAAATTTAAGTATGACTCGCACAGCACTGATAACTGGGATTACTGGACAAGATGGCGCCTACTTAGCCGAGTTTCTGCTGGGAAAAGGTTATCTGGTGCATGGTGTTCGCCGTCGTTCATCATCTTTTAACGCTGAACGCGTTGAGCATCTCTATCAAGACCTTCACGAGAAAGAGATCAAGTTCCAGATGCACTATGGAGATATGGTGGATTCAACGAATTTGATACGTATCATCCAAGACGTTAAGCCGGACGAAATTTACAATCTTGCGGCCCAAAGTCATGTGCAGGTGAGCTTTGAGACCCCAGAGTATACTGCCAATGCCGATGCGATCGGCACACTTCGTATTCTAGAGGCTATCAGGATACTGGGACTAGAAAAGTCTACCAGATTTTATCAGGCATCAACATCCGAACTCTACGGTGATGCCCCTGCGCCCCAGAATGAGCAAACGCCTTTTCAACCTAGAAGTCCCTATGCTGCAGCAAAGCTATATGCTTACTGGATTACAAGGAACTACAGAGAAGCTTACGGGATTTTCGCAAGCAACGGCATATTGTTTAATCATGAGGGGCCAACGCGTGGTGAAACATTCGTCACGCGAAAGATTACTCGTGCAGTAGCTGCAATCAAGGCTGGCTTTCAGGAGAAGCTTTTTCTCGGTAACTTGGAAGCGAAAAGGGACTGGGGTCACGCCAGAGATTATGTTCAGGGTATGTGGAAGATCATGAATCACCATACTCCTGATGATTTCGTGCTGGCCACTGGTGAAGCACATACAGTTAGAGAGTTTGTGGAGCGCGCCTTTTCTACTGTTGACGTGGAAATAGAATGGAGTGGCGCTGGACTCCAAGAAGTCGGAAGAGATATTTCAACGGGTAGAGTTTTGATAGAGATCGATCCCCGCTATTTCCGACCTACAGAAGTCGATTATCTGTTAGGAGATCCCTCCAAAGCCAACGAACAGTTGGGATGGCAGCCTGAGACAAACTTTCCAGACCTTGTTCAGGAAATGATGGAGAGTGACTTGAAGGCAGTTGGCTTGGAGTTGGAGTAGTCCGCTAAAGTGGTGGATTTAGAAAGATGACCATTGGTGTAATAGACTACGGTATGGGCAATCTTGGATCGGTGATCTCCGCCTTTCGGTTTCTTGATGTGGAGTGCCGAATTGTGAGTGTACAGAGAGAATTTACTGGTCTTTCTGGGGTATTCCTTCCAGGTGTCGGAAGTTTTGGCAAAGCAATGCAGAACTTACGAAGTAAAGATTTGATCCATCCAATGGAAGAAGCTGTTTTTGAAAGAAAAATTCCATTCATGGGTATTTGTCTTGGTATGCAACTGATGGGGCGCAGTTCTGAGGAAAGCGGTGGTGTAGCTGGGCTGGGCTGGATCGATGCAGACATAACACTTGTCGCGCCCGACCGTAGAGAGGACAAAAGTATCATACGCCCTCATGTGGGTTGGAATGAAGTAGAGATCAAGGATGCGAAGTGTCCATTATTTCAGCGTATTGAAACTGGGGATATGACCTATTTTGACCATGAATTCCAGATGGAGGTTCTTCCTGGCGTGACAGCGGCTTCGTCAAACTACCATGGTGAGTTTTCATCGGTGGTGCAGCAAGGGCACATTTTTGGTGTGCAATCCCATCCAGAAAAAAGCCAGAGAACCGGACTGATTATGCTGAGAAACTTCAGCAACCTGTGCCGGAAACAGTTAGGCCTTGAGTAATGGCTATTCGGCGATTGATCGGAAGCATCTTGGTCTTGAACGGCGTCGCTGTTCAGAGCTTTGGTTTTCGAAGATACCTGCCAATTGGTGATCCGGCGATTTGTGCTGAATTCCTAAATCGGTGGGGCATTGACGAGATATGTCTCTTGGATATCTCGCCGAACCGCGGCAAGAGAGGCCCGGATATTGAGATGATCAAGAGCATTGCCAGCAAGGCATTTGTTCCTATGTCGTACGGTGGCGGGTTACAAGAAATCTCTGACGTACACAGGGTGTTCGCGGTTGGCGTGGATAAGGTGGTTGTAACCGAAGCTTCAGGGGATATCCTCTTCCTGCAGAACATCACGGAGCATTATGGGCGTCAAGCGGTAGTAGCGGGTGTCGATTATCACGACAGAACTGCGACAGTGTGTGGTGATTTGCCGATTGACCCGGTCGAACGGGCTGTTTTCTTGAGTGAGAACGGCGCAGGCGAACTTCTGTTACACAATATGAAGAAAGACGGAAGCCAATCAGGCTACGATATTGGTTTGCTCGCAGAAGTTAGCCGTGCGGTTACTGTGCCTGTAATAGCGATGGGAGGAATTGGGCACAGTGCTCATGCCGTGAAGTGCTTAAAAGACACAAGTGTTGCAGCTATCGCAGCGGGCAACATTCTCAACCACACAGAACACAGTGTCGCAATCTTGAAGGAAGCGATACATCGTCAGGGTTTCAGAATGCGGCAAGACCTTCCGTTCAATCACGATCTGTCGAAGATAGGGCAGGATGACCGGTTGATGAAAAGAGATGAGAGCTGGCTGGACGATCTGGGGTTTGTTCATGTGGAGCGAGAAAAAATATGAAACAGTGCCGCCGGTGCCTCTATACAGAAGTGCATCCTCTCAACATTGTTATTGATGATGAGGGGATTTGTAGCGGATGTCGCGTGCATGAAGAGAAGGATTTGATTGATTGGCATGCGCGTTTTGATGAATTGAAGGCGTTGACATCAAGCTACAAATCCAAATCTGGACGGAGTTATGATTGCATCGTGCCAGTAGACGGTGGTCGAGATGCATACTTTATGGTGCATGTTGTCAAAAATGTGCTGGGTTTGAAGCCTCTCCTTGCGTTTTATAATGGTCACTACAATACCGAGACTGGTATCCGGAACCTGGCTTATCTGCGCCAGGCGTTCGACTGCGACATGATGGGGATGAATGTATCGTCTAAGACCGTGCAGGCGCTAACACGGCAATCAATCAAACAACTCGGGAGCATCTATTGGCATGTCTTGGCGGGACAGACTGTATGGCCAGTTCGGTTGGCTATCCAGTTCAAGATACCATTGATTGTTTGGGGGGCTCACCAAGGCGTTGATCAGGTGGGTATGTTCTCTCATTTGCAGAAAGTCGAGATGACACGCAAATATAGAAAAGAACATGACCTGATGGGAATGGAAATAGAAGACTTGATCAAGGGGGCCCCATCGTTTGAGGCGTATAACACCGGCATATTCCGATATCCCGAAGATGAAGAATTGGAGGCCGTTGGTGTTCGTGGGATTTATCTGAACAATTATCTGCGCTGGGATAGCCGTCGACAAAACGAATTGATGATCGATCTATATCAATACGAAACGGTCAGACAAGATAGAACGTTTGATACATACAGTGATCCCAATAGTGTTCATTATTCCGGCTTACATGACCTGATCAAGTTTAGAAAATGGGGATACGGGAAGGTTACGGATCATGCTTGTCGAGAAATAAGACTCCACCGTTTAACGCGAGAACAGGGGGAGGCATTCGTCGACAGGCACCAGAATGTGATAACGTCAGCGATTGACAAGGAAATCTCAACTTTTACGGAGTGGGTCGGGATGACAGAGAGGGAACTCTGGACCAATGTCGACCGGTTCAGGGATCCAAGAGTTTGGCAAAAAGACACTGAAGGCAAATGGATGTTGAAACGACGCCGTGATACTGGTTTGCATATTGATCGTCTTGAGACGGACCAACCATGGGCTGATTACAGAATCACTAAACCCAAAAAGCCTGATTCAGGCCGTTGTAATTATGTTTTAATCGGCAAAGGTTTTGTCGACGGGAAAGGTCCAAGTCGGCCGGTTGCATCCACTCAAATGCCGGACTCAAGCTTTGGGCAGCACGAACCCGTAGATTTGACCCTAACCGGAACCAAGTAATTGTTCTCATGAAATATTGTAGGAGTTGTGTAGAGCCTGATACCCGTCCAGGACAGGTGTTCAATGAAGAAGGGTTGTGCACACCTTGTTCCCTTGCATTGTCATATGATGCGGCAGAATGGGACAGGCGCAGGAAAGAGTTGGATGAGATCGTTGCTTGGGCAAATGAGCGGCGATCCCCTTTGGGTTACGACTCAATCATAGGTGTGAGTGGGGGCAAGGACTCGACCCGACTTGCGTTTTTTGCGCGAGAGATTGGCCTCAATCCACTCCTCGTCAGTTTTGTGTACCCGCCGATTCAGCAGACAGATTTGGGGGCCGCAAATTTATCAAACCTTGTAGAGCAAGGGTTTGATGTGATGACAGTAAATCCTGCGCCAGAAGTATATCGAAGGGCAATACGACACTCATTTTTGAAGCTAGGTAATTGGACCAATCCTTCAGAGATTGCCTTGTATGCCAGTCTGCCGCGCACAGCTTTACAAACAAACATTCCTCTGGCGTGTGCAGGTGAGAACCCATTTATTACTCTTGGTAGCGGGGCAGGCGGCTCAAAAGACGGTAACGCAATCAACGTTGTTTCCATGAACACGCTGCGTGGTGGAGACATTACCCCGTTTCTAGATGAGTACAATACTGAAGATAAAATGTACTTTTTCCGTTTTCCGGAAAAAGACAGAATTCTCAAAAACGACCTAAAGCTAATCTACCTTGGTTACTACATTGAGGATTATGACCAGCACAATAACGCAGAATTTGCTGTGCAGCATGGCATGAAGCTTCGTGAGGGACGTCATGCGGACCCTGCAAGGACTGGCTTTATTCACAATCATTCTATGCTCGATGAGGATTTTGTCATCGTCAACCAATATTTGAAGTACCTTAAACTTGGTTTTGGTATGACGGCGCAACAAGCGTCGCTCGATATTCGCGCTGGCAGGCTAACTCGTTCCGAGGCTATTGAGCTCTGCGAGAAGTTTGATGGCCAGTGTCATGAAGAATATATTGAGCGTTTTTGTGATTTCCTTGATATTCCGCTCACGCGGTTTTGGGAGGTCGCGGAGAGCTGGCGGAATCCCGAGATATGGAAACTGCAGGGAAACAAATGGGAGCTAAAAACCAAACTTAGAGACGCTCTTTAGTTACTTGTTCCCAATTTCCCTTTGAAAACAGGGCGTAAGTCATTCGCAGAAATCCACTACAATCTCGGAAAGATAGCATAGTTCTCTCGCAAGCGAAGTGAACTAAACTTCCGAATCTGATGTGGCAGGCAGCCCCAAAAACTTGATTTTTTTGTAGGTGAGATACTTCTGGGTAATGGCGGAGAGGGTGGGATTCGAACCCACGGTACTATTGCTAGTACAACGGTTTTCGAGACCGCCCCGTTCGACCACTCCGGCACCTCTCCGCATGTGTGGTCTTGGCGTTCGAGCCGGTGTTTACCGGGATGAGCGGCAGATTGCAAGAGGGAAATCTCAAATTTGTTGGACTCTTTATGTCTGTGTTTTTGTGTGCGCTTTCCCGGTGCGGGGATTGGCCAATTTTGAAACGGGCGTTTGTGTCTGCAATTCTGCGGCTTTGGCATGCGGGATGGGGGCGCGTAAAAGGTCACTCTGTAGTTGACTCTGCGGGCCAAAAGCGGTAATTCACCCGTTCTTCGCAGCGGTTCGGTATCTGTTAGCAGCGGCACCGAAGCGCGCGTTTGTGTTTCCAGAATGTTTTTCAGGAACTTTTAGATGTACGCAATCATCAAAACTGGTGGCAAACAGTATAAAGTTGCCGCCAACGACGTAATCAAAGTCGAAAAGATCGCTGCCCAGGCTGGTGAAACCGTGAAACTTGAAGAAGTTCTCATGGTTGCTGGCGACGGTGCGCCGAAGGTTGGTGCTCCGTTGGTCAAAGGTGCTTCTGTTACCGCAGAAGTTCTCGAGCAGGCCAAGGGCGACAAGGTGATCGTTTTCAAGAAAAAGCGCCGGCATAACTACCGTCGCAAAAATGGTCATCGCCAGAACCTGACTGTTCTGCGCATCAAGGACATCAAAGCCTGATTTATCAGGTGAAGATGCAGTTTTAGGAGAGTTTCATGGCTCATAAGAAAGCTGGTGGTAGTTCGCGCAACGGTCGTGACTCCGAAGGTCGCCGTCTCGGCGTTAAAAAATTCGGTGGTCAGGCAGTTGTTGCAGGCAACATCCTCGTTCGTCAGCGTGGCACCAAGTTCCATGCCGGTGACAATGTTGGCCTCGCCAAAGACCACACCCTGTTTGCGACTGTGAACGGTTCTGTCCAGTTCAAGTCGGGCTTCAAGGGTCGTACCTACGTTACCGTCGTTCCGGCAGAGGCGTAAGCCTCCCGTCGGCTGCGCGATACGTAGCAAGATTTCTAAGGGAGGAATGAGCAATCATTCCTCCCTTGTTTTATGTGATATAGAATTTTAGTCCCTGTTGATGCGCGGTGATCGCGCGCCGGGGTACCAATACAAAGCAAAAGCGGGTGCGCCCGAAGGACCGGTTATGAAGTTTCTCGATGAAGCCAAGATTTATGTGCGCAGTGGCCGCGGCGGTGCCGGTTCGGTCAGCTTCCGCCGTGAAAAATATATCGAGTATGGCGGACCGGACGGTGGCGATGGCGGTCGCGGCGGCGACATCATTCTTGAGGCGGTCGAAAACCTCAACACCCTGATCGATTTCCGTTATCAGCAGCACTTCAAGGCCGAAGTCGGCATGCATGGCATGGGCCGCAACCGCACCGGTCGGGGTGGTAAATCCATCACCATTAAGGTCCCGGTCGGAACACAGGTATTGGCCGAAGATCGCGAAACCCTGATCGTTGACATGATCGAACCGGGCCAGACTTATATGATCTGTCGCGGCGGCGATGGCGGACGTGGCAACACCCATTTCAAGTCCTCCACCAACCAGGCACCGCGTCGTGCGGAAGAAGGCTGGCCGGCAGAGGAAATGTGGGTCTGGCTGCGCCTGAAGCTGATCGCTGATGCCGGTCTTGTTGGCCTGCCGAATGCCGGAAAGTCGACCTTCCTGGCCGCATCATCGCATGCGCGTCCGAAAATCGCCGATTATCCTTTCACGACCCTGCATCCGCAGCTCGGCGTGGTGAATGTCGATGATCATGAATTCGTTCTGGCCGACATCCCCGGCCTGATCGAAGGCGCGTCCGAGGGCAAGGGTATTGGCACCCGTTTCCTTGGCCATATCGAACGCTGCGAAGTTCTGGTCCATCTGATCGATTGCGCCGAAGAAGATCCGGTCGCGACCTATAATACCGTGCGCGAGGAACTCGAAGGCTATGCCGAGGTGCTGGTCGAAAAGCCAGAGATCGTTGCGCTGTCGAAGGCCGATCAACTCCTGCCTGAAATGGTCGAGGAACAGCGCGAGATCCTTGAAAAGGGTATCGGCAAAAAGGTCTATATCGTCTCGGGTGCGACCCATGATGGCTTGAAGGAAATCCATCGCGAAATCCGCGCCCATATTGAGGGCGAACGTGAACGCCGCGCCATGGAAGGCCGCGAAGAAGAGGGCTTCCAGCCGTGACAAACCACGCCCTGGCGGATGCAAAGCGCCTGATCATCAAGGTGGGCTCGGCCCTGCTGGTTGATGAAAATACCGGCAAGCTGCGTCGTGCCTGGCTCGAAGCGCTTGCCGATGATATCGCGCTTCTGCGTGAACGCGGGGTCGAGGTGATTGTGGTCTCAAGTGGCGCCATAGCCCTTGGCCGTCGTTTGCTCGGCTTAGATCACCGCACGATCAGTCTGGCTGATAAGCAGGCCGCCGCCGCGACCGGGCAAATCAGCCTGTCACAAGTCTGGCAGGAGGCGCTTGGGCGCAATGGCCTGACCATGGCACAGGTGCTTGTCACGCTTGAGGACATGGAAGGCCGCAGGCGGTATCTGAATGCCCGCGGGACGCTTAATGCGCTTCTCGCTCGCGGTGCCATTCCGCTGATCAATGAAAACGATACCGTCGCGACCGAGGAAATCCGGTTTGGCGACAATGACCGCCTTGGCGCAAAAGTCGCGCATATGATTTCGGCCGACACGCTTGTGTTGCTATCCGACATCGATGGGCTATATACCGCCGATCCGCGCAAGAACCCGGATGCAGATCTGGTTCCAGAAGTCCGCGAACTGACGCCAGAGATTTTCAATATGGCCGGTGTTGCGCCGACCATGTATAGCTCCGGCGGCATGGTAACGAAACTTCAGGCGGCTGAAATCGCCATGAAGGCGGGCTGTCGCATGATCATCGCGCGCGGTACTATTTATCATCCGCTCAAGGCGCAGCTTGAAGGCGCACCCAATACCGTCTTCCTGCCCAGCGAGAGCCCCCTTGCTGCGCGTCGTCACTGGATTGCGACCTCGCTCAAGGCATCAGGCGCGATTGTTGTCGATGCTGGCGCGGCCAAGGCCATGCATGCAGGCAAGAACCTTCTGGCGGCGGGCATAACCGGTGTGGATGGGCGCTTCAAGCATGGCGATGCTGTACGGGTGCTTGGTCCCGATGGCGCACAAATCGCGCGTGGCATCACATCCTATGGCGCGGAAGAAACCCGGCTTCTGATGGGCCATGCATCGGCCGACATCGAAGCCACCCTTGGCTTTACCCGGGGCAACGCGATCATTCATTCCGATGATCTGGTGTTGGTCGACGCCTAGGGGCGTATCTTGCATCATTTCAATTGGCACAAAGGGGACGTTCGCGTCCCTTTTTTTGCATCTGCGAACCAGTCATAAAAAAGGCCGCCTTCGCAATGCAAAAGGCAGCCTTTTTTGAGGTGGCACCAGGGTCCGTTAAACGGACTTAAGCAGCCTGGTCGGCAAGGGCACGTGCCATCTGGCTCAGTGCTTCCTGATGCTTCTCGTGCTTGATGCTTGCGAAGTTACGCGCAAGTTCAAGGCACATGCGCTGACGCGCATTAAGCTCGGTTTCCTGATTGCCTTCCAGACCTTCATAGAAATAGCTCACCGGAACGCCCAGAACCTGGGAGATCTCGTAAAGGCGACCTGCAGAGATGCGGTTAATGCCGCGCTCATATTTGTGAGCCTGCTGGTAGGTGACGCCAATCAGATCGGCCATCTGCTGCTGGGAAAGGCCCAGCATGATGCGACGTTCGCGGATGCGCTGACCAACATAACGGTCAGTGTCTGTGGCGCGGTTTGCGCGCTTCGGTTCTTCGTTTTGAGCGTTCTCAGTCATTTTATAATCCGTTATCAACCGCCAGTTATTAATCCCCACTTCGGATGCTGTCGGGCTTGTTAATTTTTCCCGAATTGTCAGTTGTCGCGACACCGATAAAGCGTTGCGAGTTCGTGACATGTACCTGAACATTGGTCAGATAATCGTTGCAGCTTTCCGCCAGAAGCTAGCTATATAGGTCAATCGAGCTGTCTTTGTCTAGTGCAGAAGGCGAAAAAAAGACGTTCGTTTCTACGCTGTCTGGTTTGTGATGATGTGCATAGCTGGCATGCGCTGCTTGAATGACCGGCGGTTGCAAAAGGTTTTCCTGAGGTAAGACCTGTCCCAAAAGCTGGGTCCAGAATGCTGCACTGCCCACAAGATCATGGGGTTGCAGCCACGCGCCACCATTCTGCGCAATTTTCTCCACTGGCGAAATTCGCGCAAGTTGCTCGATCCCGATCCCGGCAGGACCATCGGTTCCACTGCTCGCAGTTTCGGTCCTGCGGGCCGGGAGCATGGAAATCGGTGTGATCGCGGTCATATGTTTATCGGTCTATTGGGTCATTGTTGCCTGCGTATTTCGGGACTCCGTGGATTTGTGTTTGTGGTCACGACATGCACCCGGCAAAAATTGCCGCCTTGCGGCGGTGCCGGGCGTTCTGAAAAAGTTAATGAAAAGTTTATGCAGGATTGGTGCCGACAGGGTGGGGCATCATTTGCCTGGATCTGCGCATCCTTGATGCAGGCACGAAAAAAGGCGAAGCGCTGGTGTGCAGCTTCGCCTTTTGGGTCTTATGGCCGCGGGATGCGGGCAGGATGTCTTATTTGTCGGACTTGCCGCCGGCAAGATTGTTGAGCTGTGCCTGCATGGCTTCAAGCTGGCTTTTGAGCTCATCCAGCGAGGCATCTGATTTTGCACCCGCCGGGGCTGTCGGCTTTTTCGGGCCATCGCCAGTCTGCTCGCCGTTTTCATCCTGCGCGAAAGGCGAGAACATTTTCATTGTCTGTTCAAACAGTGCGATATTCTGTTTGTTCATTTCCTCGAACTGGCCGAACGGGAACATGCCCTGCATGGTGCCCTGCATATATTCGCGCATCTGTTCCTGATTATGGCCAAAGGCGCGCATGGCCTGTTCAAGGTAACTCGGCACCAGCCCCTGAAGGCTGTCGCCATAGAAGCCGATTAACTGTCGCAGGAAGCTGATCGGCAGAAGGTTCTGCCCCTTGTTTTCTTCCTCGACAATGATCTGGGTAAGGACCGGACGGGTGATGTCTTCACCCGATTTCGCGTCATAGACAACAAAGTCGGTATTGTCTTTGACCATCTGCGAAAGGTGATCAAGCGTCACATAGGAACTGGTCGCCGTGTTATAGAGGCGGCGGTTCGCATATTTCTTGATAACGATGCGGTCCTGATCATCTGATTTCTTGGTGGTCATGGCGTCTTTCCTGCTTCCCTGTTTCCCGGACGTTTGTCTGGCGAACCTTCTGGTGGTGTCGTTCCACCTGCTTTGCGCCCCGGCAATTCACATTGTTGCGTTTACGATGTTGCGCAGCATTTTCGATTTTGCATTCGCTCAGAAGACTGTGAGAGTGCCGCGAATTTTCCAATGTGTCCAGTATTCAACGCGAAGTGCAGTGCGAAAAACAACTCCGGATACGGTTTGTTGCCGTGCAGCAAGGGAATTCGTTTTCCAGCGCGCGCCAACATTCTATAGTGATACTCAACACAAATGCTTTGCATCAGGGAACGATAAAGGTGTCGCCGATGGCCCAAAGGAAGAACGGCGAAAAGAGCGGTGCGACGAAAGCACCGGATCCATCACAAACAGCAGACGCTGCTTCATCCGACCCGGATGACGAACGGCTCGACCAGCTTGCCCGCCAGTTCCTTGAACTGTGGCGTGAACAGGTCGCGGCAACCGCAGACGGCGCGCATGCCGCCAGTGCCATCGGGCGTCTTTATGCATCTCTTGGTGCGGACACCACCCGCATGGGCGAAGGGTTTGAAGCCTGGGGCAAACTGATCGGTCAGATGGCGATGGGTCAACACCCGGCCGCCGGGATTGGCAATCCGATGGGCGATGCCATGACGGCTGCCAACCCGCTGCAGGCGATGATGGATCAGATGGCCAAGGCCGCGGCCGAGCTGCCGGCATCTCCGTTTGCCGGTATGCCGTTCGCGCCTGATATGTCGGCAATGGCGGGCATGACGCCAAAACCAAAGCCCACCAAAACCGAACCCGAGAGCGCGGGTGCCGCCAGTGCTGCCGGGAATGCCGCCGACAAAGACAGCGCGGAAACATCCGCGACCGCCAAGCCGAAAAAGACTTCCAAAACCAAACATGCTGCAAAAAATGCTGCAAAGGGGCAGGGGAAGAATGATCAGTCCGCCAAAACAAAAGCCGCTTCCGCCAAAACGCGAAACCCAGAGGCGGGCGGGACCAAGACCGCTTCCGATGCACATGGCAGTCGAGATGACGAGCTGGCTCAGCTCGCGCGCCGCATTGCCGATCTTTCTGAAACAATTGCTGCCCTGGAAGCCGGAACTGAAGGATCAGGCGGAAAGTCTTCTGGCTGAGCTTGAAGCCTATCACCCTGATGATGTTGCGCAGGCACTGGACCGGGTCGCCTTTGATCGCCATGCCGGGTTCCACGATGGCGTGCGGGCCTATCAACGTCATCCCTATCGCCGCCCGCGCGACCAGGACCGCAAGGACCTGCCGGTCATATGGGAAGAAGGCTCGACGCGGGTTTATGACTATGCTCCGACCGCCGGGAACAAGTCGGCCGAAAGTGGCGAGGTGGTCCTGCTGGTGCCATCGCTTGTCAATCGCGGCTATATCCTTGATCTCAATGAAAAGCGCAGCTTTGCGCGTTATCTTGCCAAATGCGGTTATCGCCCGCTTCTGGTCGAGTGGGGCTATCCCGGCATGGAAGAGGCCAATTTTGGTCTCGATGATTACGTGGCGGGCCGGTTGGTAACGATCCTTCAGGACGTGGCCGACATAAATGGCGGGCCGGTGCCGGTGGTCGGTTATTGTATGGGCGGGGTTCTTGCCCTTGCCGCAACGCTTCTCGATCCGGCACAGGTGTCAAAGCTCGTCCTGCTGGCAACCCCGTGGGACTTCATGGCCGCCGGTCCGACCCAGTCGCGCATTGCTGCTGCCTTTGCGCCGTCATTGCCACAGATGCTGGCGATCCATGACACGCTTCCGGTCGATGTGCTGCAAAGCCTGTTTGCCAGCCTTGATCCCTTCATGATGGGCGAGAAGTTCCGGCGTTTTCAGGCCATGGCAATGGATTCCCCCAAGGCCCGCGATTTTGTGGCCCTTGAAGACTGGCTGAATGATGGCGTGCCATTGCCGCGCCGGGTCGCGGTGGATTGTCTGATCGGCTGGTATGTCGAAAACCGCCCGGCCAAGGGCCAGTGGCAGATTGACGGTATTGATATCACCCCGGCGGACTTGTCCTGCCCGGTGCTGGCCGTGATCCCGGAAAATGACCGCATCGTCCCGCCCGAAAGTGCACAGGCCCTGTTTGAAACTTGCCCCGAAGATATCCGTACCGAACTTCACCCGTCTGCCGGTCATATTGGGATGATGGTCGGATCAAGGGCAGAAAAATCTACATGGAAGCCCGTCGTCGATTGGTTGTCAGGCTAAGCCGATTTCCTTACTCCGCATTCTCGGTTGCAAGTTGCGCGCGCTCCGGCGCCCAGCGGAGCGTCAGTCGGGCCAGAAGGGCGATGATGATCAAAGTCAGGATCACCCGCCCGACAAGCACGACCCAGATATCGGCACCGAGCGCCAGCATGATCGCGGTGTCCTCGATCAGGGAATGCGAAAGCGACAGCCAACTCAGCGACAGGAAAAGCGTGCGTTTGGGGTAATTGTTCTTGCGCGCCTCATCAATGATCAGCGCCCCGCCATAGGTAATGCCAAGCAATACGCCAATGGTGGTTACCGGTGCCACATCGCGCGAGATGCCCGAAATGCGCAGCATTGGCATCATCGCCTGTGTGATGCGCGCCGTGATCCCGGTTTTTTCCAGGATATCAAGCAGCACGAGCAACCCGACAATCACGCCAAAGGTCACCAGAAGCGATTTGACCATCTGGATTGACCAGTCGATCCATCCGGCCAGACCGCTGGCGGCGGCTGTCGTGTCGCTGCCGACCATCCAGGAAAAATCAACCGGCTCTGACAACCATCCGGTCATGTCACTGACCCATGTTACTAGCGCGCCATAGGCAACCGCTGCGCCAACGCGAAGGGCGGTGGTGGCCCAAAAACTGGCCCCGGCCCGTTTGACAATCGCCTGTTCAACCGGCAGGCCGTGGGCAAACAGCATCATCGCACAAAGCGCGCTGAGTTGTGCGGCTGTCATATCAAGATGGGCCGCCAGCCCGACAAAGGCCCCGACCGCGCCATACATGCTGACCAGCATACAGGTCGCCCAGATCAACCCGGCCTCTGGCGGCAGGCCGATCAATGCCATGACGGGTGTCAGCCACGCGGATACCAGATCAACCGCGCCGAATTCCTCGGCAATCCGGACGATCACCATCACCGGCAACATTACCTTGATCAGGGTGATGAACAGTTTCTGGCTACGGTTGATCAGATCAAAGGCATAGCGGTGCATGGGGCGGCAATCCATCTTCGGTGTTCGGGCACGTCCGGTCTGTTGCCGGTCGCGGTTTTTCATAAAGGCTTCACGTTCTCGTCGGCAACATCGCGTGGGGCGCAGGTGCCAATATTCCCGTACCACAACCTTTATCGTTGCGGCCCAAGTCTGTCGAGGAACGCGATCATGCCACGGCCTTTCAAATTTAGTGCAGCGTATTTGTGTGTCTTCGTGCAATATGGCAGCGTTGATTGACCTATTGACGCTGTGGAGTTGTGCAAAGTGCCTGAGCTGGATCAGATCGATACCAAAATCCTGCGCCAGTTGCAGGAAAACGCCGATATCCCCAATGCCGAGCTGGCTGACCGGATTGGCCTTTCGCCATCTGCCTGTTTGCGCCGCGTGGCAAAATTGCGCCAGTCGGGCGTCATCCGCAAAACCGTCGCGGTGATTGATCCGGCGATGGTCGAACGCCCGCTTGGGGCGGTGATCAATCTCGAATTTCATCGCCATGGCAATCAGTTCCGGCAGGATTTCATTCGCAAGGTTCGTGAACTTGATGCCGTGCGCCAGTGCCATGTTGTCACTGGCGAGGTCACCGGTGTCATGATCCTGCAAATGCGCGATATGGTGGAATACACAGCCCTTTGCGAAACGCTTTTTGATGCTGATGACAATATCGTCTGGTACCGCACCTACATCATCACCGAAACGCTCAAGGACGAATATGGTCCTTCATTTTAGGGTTCCGGGTCTGGCCTGGTGCGCGTGGGTTTTGGCAATGGTCATGTGATTGCCACAGTTTGATATGATCAAGATCATGGACGCGCCAATCGGACCGGGATACCTTCCGCCTATGAAGAAGCTGTTTCATATCCTCATGACGTTGTGTTTGCTTGCGACCTCGGTTGTGGGCATGGCGCATATGTCCGGCCCGGCTTCGGCAATGCCGATGGCGGCTGTGGGCATGTCTGATGGTGCCATGGAACAGATGATGGCCGACTGCGATGATTGCACGGCCACACCCGCTGTAAGCGATACGTGCGACATCATCTGCGCTGTCCCGGCCGTGATTGCCCG
The DNA here is from genome assembly GCF_001613795.1 of Thalassospira sp. MCCC 1A01148. Lineage (GTDB taxonomy): Bacteria > Pseudomonadota > Alphaproteobacteria > Rhodospirillales > Thalassospiraceae > Thalassospira. The sequence goes on along the minus strand of NZ_LPVZ01000020.1, from coordinate 500,963 downwards.
CAAGGAACCGCTTGCAAAGGTCCTTTTGGTCGCAGGGATTTATATCCTGCCGGTGGCTCATCTTGCCAATGGCATCACCCGGCGCCCCGAAATCGCCCCGCCCCGACTTCTTTCCTGACCAGACGCGGCTGCGGGATTTTTCATCCCGCGCGTCGCCATGCGCCCGGCTTTGATGCCGGGAATTCTCCATATGTCAGGAAAGTCATTCTTATGAAGACCCAATCCATTTTGCGTCCGTCGCGGCGCGGATTTCTGCAAACATTGGGGGCAGGCAGTGCAGCTGCCGCGGCCCTTGGTGTTATCCCCGGTTTCGGACGGGGCTTGGCCCATGCAACCAATAGCAACGCGATCCACCATGTGACCGCCGCCCCCACCAGCGTCAATCTTCTTCCCGGTGGGGGGATGCAAACCCCCGTCTGGGCGTATAACGGCACGGTGCCCGGCGGTTTGCTGCGTGTGAAACAGGGCGAAGACGTTAATGTTCGGTTTGACAATCAGCTGTCTGAGGCCAGCAGCATTCACTGGCACGGGGTGCGTGTTCCCAATGCCATGGATGGTGTGCCGGGCCTGACCCAAAAGCCGGTCGCCCCGGGCGAGACATTTGATTATCGCTTTAATGCCCGCGATGCCGGGACCTATTGGTATCACCCGCATATCAATTCACCGACCCAACTCGCCCGCGGGCTTTATGGCGCCCTGATTGTCGAGGAAGCCGAACCTGTTGCTGTTGATCGGGAATTTGTCTGGTTGATTGACGACTGGCGTCTGGGGGGAACTGGCGAAATCGATCCGACCTTTAATGGCGGGCACGATGTTGGTCACGCCGGGCGGCTGGGCGAACTGGTCACCATCAATGGTGTGGCAAATCCCGCTATTGCGGTGCGTCCGGGCGAACGTATTCGGTTGCGTCTGATCAACACCGCCAATGCCCGGGTGTTTGCCATCGACTTTGCTGGCTTGGCACCGCATCTGGTGGCACTTGATGGGCATCCGGTCACACCGCACGTGCCCGACACGCCGGTCTTTTTGTTTGCGCCGGGCATGCGGGCTGATTTCATTCTGGATGTGCCGCCAGATGCCAGCGGTGATTTTGCCGTGATCGACCGCTTTTTTGATGGGTTGGAAAATCCGTTGGCACGCCTGCGCGTGCAGGGGAATCCGGTACGCGGTGATATCGCACAGACTAGCATGGCCTTGCCAGACAACCCCTTGCCGGAACCCGATCTGCAAAATGCCCGCCGTGAACAGTTGCTTTATACCGGTGGCATGATGGGCGGTGGTGTTTTGCGTCATCTGGTTGAAACCGGCAAGATCGAGGCCGGCTTCCTTGGTGAAGTGCGCAGCATGGCACAGTCCATGATGGGCATGATGACCGGCGGCGGTGTCTGGATGGTCAATGGCCGCGATCCGGAACGTGATGAGTTGGGGCCGCTTTTCTCACTCGGAAACGGCGAGAGTTGCGTGGTGACTGTGACCAACGCAACGGCCTGGTATCACCCGATCCATCTGCATGGTCATGCCTTCCGCGTGCTGTCACGCGATGGGCAGCCGACCCGCTATCAGGAATGGCAGGATACGGTTCTTCTCGCTCCGGCCGAGCAGGCCGAAATCGCCTTTGTTGCCGATAACCCCGGTGACTGGATGCTCCATTGTCACATTCTCGAACACAAATTCGGCGGCATGTCAGGCTTCATCCGAACCGCCTGACGCGCAAAATTGAAATTACAAGAAACAGGATCAAAACCATGAAACGCTTCTTTGCATTTATGTTCGCAGTCGGGCTGATAACAATTGGCCTGAACACCCAAAGTCACGCGGGCCCCTTGCAGGCAACAGTCTATAAGGACCCGAATTGCGGTTGCTGTGCGGTTTATGCGGATTACCTGATCAGACGTGATGTTGAGGTCGAGGTGGTTGAAAGCGATCAGGTCGTTCAGATGTCACGCATGACGGGAATCCCCGAAGACATGCAGGGCTGCCATCTGACCATGATCGACGGCTATGCCATTTCCGGTCATGTTCCCTTTGAAACCATTGAGCGCATTCTGGCCGAACGTCCCGAAGCCAAGGCCTATACCCTGCCAGGCATGCCGATGGGATCGCCGGGTATGGGCGGGGTCAAGAATGCCCCGTTCCAGACCTATCAGATCCATGATCGAACGGCCGAAATCTACGACGTTCGCTAAGCCTATTAAACAGCCCGGCTCCTTGATGGTAGGGCCGGGCTTAAACAGACTTAGCGCAAACGTGTAAGTCGCCATTGCAAGTGTAGCTCAGAATACGTCTTAAGGCTTATCGAAGCGCGAGTTACTTCTTGGTGGCGACACCTATCAGCATGTGTGCGTATTTGTGCGGGTCTACAAACGGCGACAATGCAAGCGCCGAGAGGCGGCTGAGCTTGCCGTAAGGAACCCCGTATGCGTGGTGCATGTGCCGGTTCAGCCCCTCGCGGGTGTAGATTGGCTCGATGTGTTTGGTTTCAAAGTTGTTGATTTTAAACTCGTTTGCCAGTTCATCTGGCTCCAAGCGCCACTGATAGAACTCGTTGACAGCTTCGTCCTTTGCCGGTGCGCCGTTCTTAGCGTCAATCGCCTTCAGCCGGTGATTGTAAAACGGAACGCTAATAATAAGTGTCCCGCCGGGTTTCAGGACACGATAAGCTTCCTGGAAACAGTCCTGCATACCATTTTCAAAATGCTCAAATGTTCCCCACGAAATATAAAAATCGAAGAAATTGTCTTCGAACGAGGTTTTTCGAATATCTTCGCGCACAAAGTGCATATCGGGGAATTCGGAACGAAGTGCTTGGACAGTAGGGGTGCTGAGGTCAAGGCCGTATGGCTCATAACCAAGATCTCTCAGTAAAATACACCATTCACCAAGTCCACAGCCACCGTCAAGTACCCGGACACCTTTGCTTGCGGTTGGCGCATACTTCCGCACAACCTTGTACTCGGGTCGAACCTTTATTCGCCACTGTGCGCGTCGCTGATTGTCAATTTTCTTCCAGTTCTCTGTCCAATGATTGTCCAGGCGGTCTTCTTCGGTGAGGCTTGGATCAGACTTGGTTGAATAGTCGGCTCTCATCATGAAACTCTATTGTTTTTTGTCGGTGCTGGGTCGTTTAAGGCAATCACGACATAAAAGACTGGAAAAATCGGTGCATACCGATCAGCTTTTATTGCTTTAAATAACAGCCATTTATATGTCTTGCTGAATTTTTTTCTTATAGAAATCCTGAAGATGTTTTCCCAAAAAGTAATGAAGAAAAAATGTAGGAGAGAGGTGAAAAGACCTCCAATCGGAAGCACTTCAACCTTGCTATTCCAGAAAGCTTCCTCAATTCGCCGTAGGCTATACTGGCGCCATCCGTGCCATAAGTACAAGAAAAGAGAAGTTGGACCAGGGACAATATGAACTTGTTTGCCTCCGGGTTTGAGCCATTTACGTATTTTGTTTGGGAATTCTGGATCGAAAGGGATGTGCTCAAGTGCCGAGTTTGTATAAACTAGATCAAATTTGGGCTCAAACTCCGACGCGAGAATGTCGCCTTGCGAGAATGATGTAACAAATTTGCCGCTAGTGGGGTCAGCAAAGCGGTTATGAATATCGGTTCCGTGCCATTTCCCGGTCAGGCCAGCTTTTTCGAACAACTGGACTGACCTTCCCGATCCGCACCCGATATCAAGAATGGAAATGTTGCTTGGTTCTATAGATGCCTTATCGATAATGAGCTTTGATAGACACTGGGTAATGAACTGTTCCGATAAGCCTCGCCCCGGTGACCACGTATGTATGTTAGTCCGTGATCTGAACAGTGAAGATGTCGAAAAACTATTTGCTTTCAATTTTTTTGCTGGCCGCAGATTTAGCCAGAAGTTTTGAATGAGGTACAAAAGGCGTGATTTGAAACCTCGGATCCCATCTCCATTAATTTCAGTTCGGTAATCCACCTCGGTCATCCTGTATGAGTCAAAGAAAGTTAGTGGAATTTGCCAGACTAATACACTGATGACAATTGATGTTCAGACGGTTAGTTTCTTGGCGCAATCCAGCTTGCGGTAAAATCAGTTTTTCCTCATGTGTAAGCTTGGTTCGGTTTTCTCGAAACCGGTCCATCTGTTTTGGTTGGGCTGTTGCTGTAACCGGTTTAGGACATTTGTTTTAGGAGCGAAAGCAGCAAAATTTGCCAGATAGGCCTAGCTGCTCGGGAAATGTAACTATGGGTATTGTGTTTCGGATTGGCCCGAATGGCTAGTGTTGCAAGAATTTCGATTATTATTCGGTCACTTGAGCGTGGCGGTACCGAAACGCACTTGCTGCGAACTTTACCTGCTATTGCAGAATGTGGTTTCGACATTGAGGTTTTTTGTTTCGAGCGTCCAGGGGAACTCGCTGCAAAAATGCGAGAACAGAAAATCAGAGTCGTTACTCCCCCGTTCAGCGGATGGGTGAGGCACATTCCTCTAGTGTTTAAGCCGATTACGACGGTTTGGACCTGCCTGTTTTTCCTTTACTATTTATTTTCACGAAATCCGAACATTGTTCATTTTTTCTTACCTGCCGCATACCTGCTTCTGGGGCCAATTTCCCTACTGCATTCTTCAAAGAAAGTAATGAGTAGGAGGAGTTTGAATCGTTACCTCGCCAAATATCCGAAATGGGTTCGTCAGACTGAACAATTTCTGCATGGTAAGATGTCTTTGATACTAGCGAATTCTAACGCCGTTATCAGGGAACTCACCCAAACCGAATTCGTGCCGCGCGAAAAGCTGAGTTTGGTCTATAACGGCGTCCCTGACCTCACAAAAACAATATGTCCAGATGTTCAAACTGTCAGAGAGGAACTGGGAATACGAAAAGAAACGGTTGTGTTCCTCTTTGTGGCAAATTTGTTACCCTACAAGGGCGGGGTAGACCTCATCAAGGCTTGCTGCCTTCTTGGAGAAAATAGTTCACTTAGTTCTGAGTGGTGCCTGATAATTGTTGGTGACAACAGGGCAGGAAAACAACATGAAATGGAGCAACTTGCGGAAGAGAACTCTATCAGGTCGCGATTGCATTTTGTTGGGAAGCAGCCGAATATCGACAGATATCTTGCTATCGCAGATATCGGGGTGTTGGTGTCTCATGAAGAAGGGTTTTCAAACTTCGTTTTAGAGGGAATGTCAGCCGGAATTCCAATGATCGTTTCTGATGTCGGAGGCAATCCCGAAGCAGTTGTAAATGGGGTAACCGGTATGGTTGTTCCGCCCCACAATGCCAATGAACTCGCAACTGCCATGTCCTATCTGATAGATAATCGTGATGATGCCGACAAAATGGGACGTGCAGCTCAAGTTCGAGCTAGAGAAGAGTTTTCAATCATGCAGTCAGTAAGCGGTTATTGTCAGGTTTATCAATCTCTTGATAAGTGAGTTAATTTGGAATCTAGGTGGCAAATCAAGCTTTATGCGTATCAGGACCGGTTCACGCTATTTATATGATAAACAAATATAAGGTTCTACTCACCAAGATAAGGTGTCGGGTGTGTCCCGGTGCTTACAAGAGAGCACTCATCAAATGGGCGCAACAAGTTGGTTTGAAAACGCCAACTCTGTTGCTTTCATTTGATTGCGATACGAGCAGGGACGCCAAAGCCTCACTTCATGTGCAAAGATATTTGCATAAATATGGGATAACTGCTGCTTTTGCTGTGCCAGGCGAACTTTTAGACGCTAACTGGGGCGACTACAGTGAGTTGCTTGATCTTGGCGCGAAATTCGTCAATCACGGCTATCGTTGCCATGCTGAAGTTGATGATAAGACAGGAAAACCATTTTCAACCTTTACCTATCGCGATGCGACAGACGAAGTGTGGAAAGAGGATATCTTGCTTGGCCACAGGCTGTTGACTAAATTAACAGGGGAAGAGCCGCAAGTATTTAGAACGCCGCATTTCGGCGAATTTAACAGCCTGAAGCAGTTAGAAAACTTGTATCGATACTTGAGTACTTTGGGCTACCGTGTGTCTAGTTCGACGACTCCGGTTTTTGGAGTGATTAATGGTGGAGCTTATTCCGTCGCTCCTGGTTTGGTCGAGCTTCCCTTGAATGGCTGTTTGAGCAAACCGACTCAATTAATCGATAGTTGGGGATTTCTGTCTGCCCCAGATGCTCTTGGCAGGGAGAAACTCGTCGACGAACTTGGGCAATATGTCCAACTATTTGAGAAAAACGTGCCTGTGCTTTTAAACTTGTATTTCGATCCCGCAGATATTGCGAACGAAGTAGAAGTGCTTGAGGCACTGTCAAAATTGTCAGTTGGGCATTCTTTGGGGTTGGATGACAGGGAAGTCTCCTCTTTAGCCAAGAATGTAATGTGATAGCAATGAGTGGTTCGCCTAGAATTCTTGTTATTGGCTACTGCTATCCTCCGACTGCGAGCCCGGAAGGGTTTGTGACCGCAAAGCTGCTGCGTAGTCTGCCAGACTGTCGTGTAGATGTTCTCACATTGGAGAACGGATTAGTTTCAACAGTAATTGATAGTGGTATGGGGAGTTACGCTGAGGGGATCAACGGCAGTGTTTATCGGGTTTCTGGAATGAAAACCCTGAAAAAGATATGTCAATTCCCTCGTTTGCCCTTTCGTCCAGATAGGTGGATGCTATTCAACCCTGCGATTTATCGGAAAGCATGCAAACTGATCTCGCAAGGGAATTATGACTGCCTTGTGACGCGCTCGCAGTATCACTCTTCCCATCTTGTCGGCCTCTCGCTAAAAAAATTGTATCCGGATCTCCCTTGGATTGCATGCTTCTCTGATCCTTGGTCGAACGCGGACCATCAGGCAGTTGTTCCATTTTTCTCCAGCTGGAGCAAGCAGCGGGAAAAAAGAGTTCTAGATGTTGCTGATCGCTTGGTTTTTCCTACCGATAGAATGCAGAACCATTTTACCGGGCATCAATCTTCTTTGGACAGAAAAGCTATGGTTCTGCCGCATGCCTTCGATCCTGAACTTTATGAAACTGTCGCAACCGGGAAAAGTAATGATCGTGAAAGCTTTACGCTGCGGCTCTTTGGCTCGTTCTACGGAACCAGGAGACCTGATGTGCTTTTCTCGGCCATTGACCAATTGAAGATAGAGCAAGGACAAAGCCTAACGTTTGAGATTTATGGGCCTTGGTATGAGGCTTACGAGAGTTTATCGCATCGCTTCCCGAGCACATCTGTGAAACATGTTAAACATCAAGGACAAGTCCCCCACATTGAAGCCTTGGCAAAGATGCAGGAAGCTGATCTGTTGGTGCTCGTAGATGCCCCCGGGGGAGGTAAGAGCATGTATCTGCCTTCTAAACTTGTTGATTACATCGGTAGTGGTCAGCCTATTCTGGCGCTTTGCAGGGAAGGCGTTGTGAGCAATGTTGTGCATAAGCTTGGAGGGCTGGTTGCTGAGCCCAACGACGTAAATGCAGTCACTGCCGCCCTGAAACGGAGTATCGGACTTAGGAGAGGTCGCCCTTTGAGCGCTATTGGACTGATTGAGGAATATCGGTCTGAAAATGTGGGAGCGAAGTTTCGCGCAATGATTGATGAGTTACTGTGAATGAGAGGTTTTCTTGAGAAAAGGTACGCTGTGCCTGATTTTTGGTACGGGGTTCTGGCCGCGACGCTTGTTCTCCTACCATTCATGCGCATTCGCATTGATTATCAGTATGTTGAGCTTTCGGGCGCGTCACAGTTCATTGTATTTGTTGTCGGATTTTTCGGCCTGACCCTTGCGGCAAGGGTGAAGGTCTCTTCTATAAAAACTCTTTTGCGAGATAGAGCGACCGTCCTTTTGGGACTTTGGTGTATTTACTCTTTTGCTTCAGTGTTCTGGGGGGAATATCCTTTACTGTCCCTCAAAAGAGCAATTTTGGCGATTTTCCCTGCAGTCATGGTTTATCTTGCTGCAGCTCTTGTTCTTCAGCCGGAAAAGGTAGCCAAAGGATTTGTTATTGGGCTTGCCGTGGTTACCGCAGTTTGTGTTGTTTACGCTCTCGTTGGCTTAATCGCGGATCTATGGAATACACCCTCGGGTGGCAGACACGCGACGGTCTATTTGTTTGGGATGGAGTTCTCTCAAGCTCTTGGTCAAAGACTTTTTCATATTAACGGAGAACTTATTCAACTGCAAAGGTTCTCCGGTTTTTTCCCGAACCCGAACGGATTGGGACTGGTGGCCGCGACATGCGTTTTGTTGCTGCTGGGGATTAGGCAATACGCTCAACCCAGAAGTGGAGTTCTGTTGGCAATCATGTTTGCTGGGGTAATACTCTCTGGCTCGAGATCTGCGGTGCTTTTTTTGACATCGGGCTTCCTGTACTCGTTTTTGTGCCGAGCAGTCGATTACCGTTTCGTTGCTATAGTTATGGTGATTGGGGCTTTGTCCATTCCAGGTATGATCGTGCTGACGGAAAGCGGCATGTTTCAGTTCTCGCCTCTTCCGGTTTGGGTTTTTCAGCAAGAGGCGCTCACTGCTACCACAAGAGGGACGTATCTTCTCGAGGCATCAAGAGCAGCCTTAACACATTGGATTTTCGGAGGTGGCTTCGGTGTAGGCGCCGAACTGTCGTTTGGCGATTATGCCGAAGACATGGCTGTGCATTCGGTATTCTTGAACGCAATTATTGAAACTGGCGTCGTAGGGTTAGCGCTGCTCTTGGTTATGTGGATAAATTTTGTTTTTGCGGGGAGTCGGATGGACCATGTTAATGTCGAGACTCATAAGCTTATGGTATGTGTTTCTGCTGCTTTGATGGCTCTTTTCGTTGCTCAGTCAGTTGATTTGAGTATTTCTCGTTTTCATTATATTCATTTAATGTTTTTCTTCTTGCTCGGGCTTGTCTCTTCTTTTCAAAGAGTTGAATTGGAAAAGAAGGTTTGAATGTTTCAGATCGTTCACCGTAAAGACTGCGATAGGGCTAATTGGGACGCGGCGGCCGATCGCTTTCCGGCTGCTTGGGCTTGGCATCGATCTACTCTCTTGGCGGCAAGAACTTCTTGGGCACGAACAGAAGACTACAGTTTTTGTGTCTGTGATCCTGCAAACGGGGGAAAAATTGTCGCCATTGTTCCGCTATTTCTGGTGCGCTCAAGCTTCATGCATTTCCTTGTAGGAGGGCACTTCGAGAGCACAGGGGCTCCTGCTCTTGATCCTGAGTTGCCTCGCCGGTCAGTAAAAAAAGTTCAGGAGTGTATCTTAAACACAATTGAAGGATATGCGGTGGCCAACAGGTTACGAAGGACAGATTTTTCAATCGCACCACTTAGCCCCGAAATACGGACAATAGCTCGGCCTTTTCCGAACCCGCTTTGTTTCTTGGGCGCGAAAGATGCGTCCACGCAGAGTTGGATGCTCAAACTTGATGTCAAGGGAGGGGACGGGGAATTATGGCGAGGGCTCGAACACAGAAGCCGAAAACAGATCAACAAGGCTGAACGTGCTGGCTTGGTAGCGGAAATCTTCACGCCGGACTTGCAGATACTTGAGAGCTACTATGAACTGCATCTTCAAACATGCCGCAGAAATGGAATTTCGCCGCACCGAAAAGAGTATTTCAGCGCGATTTTCCAGAGTGTCGCTCAGCAGGGATTGTGTAAAACCTGCGTCGTCCGCGTAGAAGGTAAGGTGCTGACAATACAGAACTTTTTGATTTATAAAGGGGGCGCGCTCTATTGGACCGTTGCCAGTAGTGATGATGCTTTGAGGTTGTGCGCAAACGATTATGGGATGTGGGCGGCGATTAAACATCTTCGCGCCATGGGAATGGAACATCTTGAGTGTGGCGAAGCATTTCCTGCCGTCATTGCAGGCAAACAACGCGGACTAAATGATTTCAAAAAATCGTTCGGGGGCCAGCTGTTTCCGTATTACCGAGGTTCAGTGTCCCACAGACCTCTTTTGGAGGGGGCTCTTGGCATGTTACGCCATTGCCGCAAAAGTGGAGCAGCGACTTGAACACCAATGAGAAAAGGCATTTTAACTCTTGTGCGGCGAACTATGAAACCGAGATCGGGGAAGAGTATCCGCAATGGTTGAAATGGCATTTGATTGAAAAACATGTGCCAGCCGGGCGCCGGGTGGCAGATATCGGTGGTGCGAACGGTCGCCACGCGATAGATGCTGCAAGGAAACTCTCTTGCGAGGTCATCTGTGTTGACCTCAGCGAAGGTATGCTTCAGCAACTGAAGACACGCGCCGGTTTCTCGGAAGATCGCAATACGAAGTCACCCTTTCCCGTTGTGGCGAAGGCACAAGAAATTCCTATCAGCGATAGTAGTGTTGATGCAGCCTGGTGCTACGCAACCTTGTTGCTGATGCCCGACCAGAAAACAGCAATTTCTGAAATTGTCAGAATTGTACGGCCTGGGGGCATCATTATTCTGGATATCGGGAACATCTGGAACTTGGGTTGGGTATACTGGAGGCGCTTTTACAAAAAGCTCGGCTTTCCCGGTATCTTCCCTCTCTCGCTCCGTCGTAGCCGTAAGCTAGCGAGTGCACTTGGTTGTGAGATAATCGAAAACACTCCCACCGGCCTATTGAGTCAACTACTGTATTTGCCCCTTGTAGATAAACGAACAAATCTGCGGGAGAAAATTCATGCGCATGGAAGGTATCCAGACCTTGATGGACGTTGGAGTTCGAAGGTTCCCTTTCTGGCCAACCGGTATTATCTGGTTTTGAGGAAAAAGGGCGACTAGTTGGGCGGACATTTGGTCACAAAGACTTGGCGTTTCTGCACCAGCGATCTAGGAATGAGATTTCTGGCAGAGGCGGCGGCACGCGGCAACAGCTTCATTGTGACCCCGCTTCTTTCGTGGGTGTTGGGAGCTGCAGTTTTCGGCAGTTACGCCCAGATACAGAGCCTGTCTTTCGCTTTCGTACCTATTGTCTCGGCGGGGCTGGGTTTTACTGTCATCCGTAAGGTGGCGGCTGGCAAGGAGCCTTCGAACTCGCCGGGTCTGTTGCTCTTTGCTGTTGGCTTGTTGACGGCCCTCTGTCTGCTTCTTGCTGGAATTCTGTGGGGGTTCTCTGAAAATGTTGGCAAACTCCTATCCCTAAGCTGGGACCCCGAACCCGTTTCACTTGTTCTGCTTTTGACTGGTCTGGCTTGGGCTACCGCGGTTGAGGCGCTAGTTCAGGAGTATTTCAGAGCGCAGAAATGGGTGCGATACTCAATTGCCATCCAGTTGACTGCAATATGCCTGCATTTGGCGGCGCTTTTTTCGTTGCTGGTTGCTGGAGGGTTGTCCATCTGGTCGGCGTTTTTAGCACTAATCCTTGTCAAACTGTCAGTAGTGATCTTTGTCCTGCTGAATGAATTACAACGAGGGCGGCGTAGAGTTGGGGCAATCTGGGATCGTCCACAGTTTATGGTGTTGTTTTCAGGCATTCCTTTCATGTTGGCTGGGCTGGCTGAATGGGCTGGTAACCTTGGCAGTAGGCTAATTGTTGGCCAATATCTGGGGGCTGAAATGGTAGCGCAATACACCGCTGCCGTGATGGTTCTTTCAGCAATTGTGGCGCTCGGAGCACCTTTCTGGTGGCTATTATTTCCAGAAATCATCCGCCACAAATCGAGTGGAAATATTGAACTTTGCAGCGAAGCAGTTCAAAGCCGGACGATGACTTTCCTTGAATTGTCACTACCGGTATTTGGCTGCCTATGCTTGATCGCGGACCCTGCTATTTCCTTACTTGTCAATACTCACGCGTCTGGAATGTCAGCCATTGTATTCGTGCTCGGTCTGGCGGTGTTAATCAATCAAGCGGCAACCGGCTGGGAATACTTTGTTATATCCGTTTCGTCTGGGAAAAGCTTGTTAGTCGCAACGGTTAGCTCTGCTTTGCTTGGCTTTTCTCTTGCCGTCATTCTTGCGTCAGAGTTCGGAATGTTGGGAATTGCACTTGGTATTCTGTTTGGTAAGTTGTTTTTGGCGACTGTATTCGTCGCAATTGCTGCACGTAAAGGGTTGTCAGGCCTGATTCTCAAACCTTGCAGAATCGCAATTATTATCTCTTTTTCGGTTCTTGCCTATTTTTCGGTTGAGTGGGTTGTGAGTGTTCTCTATCTGGAAAATATGGCGATGGAGATTGTTTCGGCTATTGTCTTGTTCCCGGTCTTCTATGGAGTGGGGTATCTGGCAATGATCCGGGGTTTCCGTTTTAAATGAAGCTTGCAATAATCTGGGCTATTCTTCCTGCAGCCTGTCCTTGTCCCTGAATTTTTTGCCACTCGCAGATTGCGTCTGCGTTCAGCTCTGTATTTAAATACGTTGCAACTTTGACGGACAGACTTTCTGCTCTGGACCCGACAAGGCATCCGAGTTCAAGCTCCATGATTTCTGGGCGTTCAGTTGTATCGCGAACAACGATAATGGGTACACCACAATACGGTGCTTCTTCCTGCATGCCGCCGGAGTCACTAATGACAAGGTCTGCATTGCCCAGCATGGCAATCATCGCTTTGTAAGGTAGCGGTTCTATGATCTTCAGGTTGTCAAAGAGTGAGTTGTCGTCGAAATTTTTCCTGATTACGTCTCTGATAGCTGGATTAGGATGTACAGGCCAGAGGAACGTGCAATTCTTGTTCTGTTGGATTGCAGCTTTTAGCTGGTGGCAAAACAGATCAAGTGTCCCATCAAGCGCTTCCCGTCGATGCATTGTTACAATAGCCAGTTTGCTTTCACGGCGCTTTTTTGTTGTCCCGTCAGAAGTACTTCCGTCCAGCAGTTTTTGAACGGAAACAAGTGTATCGATGCCCGGATTGCCAACAATATGAATGTTCTCTTCAGGTAACCCTTCTTGGATCAGGTTTTGAAAGGCCCTTGGCGTCGGCGCCAGATGCAGGGATGTAATGCGTGCAATCATTTGTCTGAGCCCCTCTTCCGGCCAGGGATTTTGAAGATCCCCGGTTCTTAAGCCGGCTTCGACATGCGCGACATGCACATTGCAGAGAAAGCCTGCCATGGCACCGGAAAACGCAGATATGGTGTCACCTTGGACTATAACAATATCGGGGCGATCTTTTGCAAACTCCTGTTTCAGGAGCGTAATAATCTTGTCCTGCATGTTGTCAAAGGTTTTGGCATTCGCCATTAAGTTGAAGTCATGATCTATTCTGATCCTCAGGCAATCCAAGGCTTGCACAAATAGTTCGCGATGTTGACCTGTCGAATAGACTTTGACTTCCTCATCCCCAATCTGTTCGCGCAAAGCACGTACGACCGGCGCGAGTTTTATGACTTCGGGGCGAGTGCCTAGAATAACAGCGATCTTCGTCATGCAGCTCCATTGCTCCCGTCATTGTGCGTTTGATGGTTCGGGAGCATGTCCAGTTCTGCAGCTGTCAATAACTGAAACATTCTCTTGTTGCTGGTGTCCGGGTCGAACAGGATCTCGAATTTTTCCCGGGTATCTCTTCCAGACAGTTCTCGATCAGATGGGGTGTCAATAAGACTCCCTATAGCTTTGGCGTAGCTCTGTGGCTGTCCGTCTACCCAATGTATCGCGATACCATCGTACTCTTTTGGTAAGCGATATTTTGGAGTGTTGAGGACAATGGGTAGGCCTACGAGACCTGCTTCGATGACAGTCTTGGGTATCTCGGCAAACTCTGTGTACCCGACAAACGCGTCGAAGTTTTTGAGTTTTGTAACAAGCTCTTTGTTTTCCATGCGAGGGACGAGTTTTACGCGGTGCGACATCCTCTGAGATCTAATCCAGTTCTCGATCAATCGTCTATTTGGGCCATCTCCGATGATGGTTAGCGTGGTAAATGGAGTCTGTTGAACAGCTTCAAGGATAGGTAAGACCGATTTTCCTGTGATCAGTCTGCCAACAGTTACAAGACTAAAGAGCTTTTCTGCTTGTTGATAATTGGCTTTTACGTCCTCGCTAGCGACAGCAACAGCATTCGGGATCAAGTGTGTCTTGGAATGGTATCTAAGAGGGACTGTCTCAAGAGCAGGACTGTAAACAGGTGCTAGGAAATCGATCTTCGAGTGCGTGTATCGTCTCGCCATGCTTTCAAGTATACTAAGCAACAGCTCTTTGCCCCTTTTTGATGAACCTGACGGCTGATATGTATGCGTTGTGTGAATGCTGGCGACGCTTTTGCACTGATAGTGTTTGCCTAAGATCGAAGCCACCATTCCTGCGAATGTATCACCGTAACCGCGTACCGAGACTTTTTCGTCCTCAGCAAAAGCAACATTCAACCTACGGATAACAAATGCCCGGACAAGCGGAGGAAGCATCATAGTTCTTGCAAAGCCCTTTAAGCAGAGCAGATCAACAGACCGAAATTCGTACTCGACCAGACCGCATAGCTTTTGCAGGTCCTCCTCGGATGGCGAGTCAGGAGCCAGTGATACAACAACAATCCGTGAAAAGCCCCGCGCCGGGTTAAAGTAACCTGGCGGCGTTTCTCCTTTGACCGTCCATTCGGAAACGCGTCCTGCGACAATGACGACTAAGGTATTTGGCAACGGATACCGCCAACTTCATTCCAAGCAAAAGATAAGTTCGTTTATGTATCTCGACTTGTTGGCGTTGAGCAAGCGTATTGACCGGAAAAGTTCCTTGCGCAGCTGACCTGCATGAGGTCTATATTATCTCTGCGCGAGGTTGTTGTTTCTCGACAGTGACTTGTTTGCGTAGATTTGACGTGCAAGTTTGCAATGTGGCACGCAACAAATTTACACGTGCTTCTGGCGGACGAGGCGATAGCGCTTTTGCTGTAAAGCTGATCAGTTCTGCTGATGAAATCTGGGTTTACGCAGTGTTGGAAGCAGCGATATATTTGGATATTTATAATGCGTTTAGTTGTGCTTTGGGTTGTTCGCCTGCTCTCGTGGCTGTATCGAATTATTCCCGGAAAAGTTAGAGGCGGAATTGTTTTCGGGCTGTTGATGATGGAATCCAGAATTGGCGCTCCAGCGCAGTCATTGCCACGTTTGTACGCAATTAAAGACAATCTTGAGCGACTGCTCTCGGAGCGTGCTATGGCGTATGAAGGGGGTGAGCACCCGAAACACCGCCTTATGATGTATCACGACTTTTTTATTAAGAATATCTCCCCGAACAGCGTTGTTGTGGATATCGGTTGTGGATACGGGGCCGTCGCACGATCGGTTGCTGCGAATGTGCCGGGCTGCCGTGTAATCGGTGTAGAGATGGACGAAGCTCGTTACGAACAAGCTGTTGCTTCTCGAAATCCGGATAATCTCCACTTCGTTTTTGGTGATGCATTTGAGGTTTTGCCTGAAGAAACTGCGGATACTGTCATTCTTTCCAATGTTCTTGAACACATAGAAGACAGGCAGGGCTTTCTTCGTCGTATAGTTGAGGTGTTGTCACCTTCGCAGATTCTCATCCGGGTACCCGCTTTCGAACGTGAATGGCATGTTCCTATGAGGAAGGAACTCGGCATTACTTACTTCAACGACAGAACTCATTTCATTGAACACACGGTTCATGAATTCGAAAAAGAGATGTCTGACGCAGATATTGAAATTGCAAGCTTAGGGACCACTTGGGGTGAGATATGGGCTGTTTGCCTCCCTATGGTACGCAAGGAGCACTAATTTATGTTGCCGTCCGTGTCCGTAATTATCCCATGCTATAACGGTCATGAGTTTCTGGCTCAGGCAATTGACTCTGCGCGTAAGCAGACGGTCTCTCCGTTAGAGATTATCGTGATTGACGACGGTTCGGACAATTCGAAAACTATAAGTTTCCTTGACGAAATTTCTGATGATATCCGCCTGATCAGGCAGGAAAACAGGGGTTTGCCAAGTGCACGTAACCGTGGTTTTCAAGAAGCCAAAGGGGAGTATGTTTTGCCCCTCGACTGCGACGACTGGCTTGAGCCAGATTTCATTGAAACTGGTATGAAACTGATATTGGCGGAAGAAGATGTTGATTTCGTGTTTTCGTGGCTTTCGCTAGAAGCAGAGTCATCAGGAATTCTCAAGAAAAACTACAATTTCTTTGAGCAGCTTTTCCTGAACCAGTTACCGTATTGCTTGCTGCAACCTAGAAAAACTTGGCAGGAGCTTGGTGGTTATGATGAAGCCATGCGCCAAGGTTACGAAGACTGGGAATGGAACATTCGTCTAGGCAAGATGGGATACAAGGGGGCGGTGATCAATAAGCCGCTGTTCCATTATCGCGTTCAGTCGACTGCCATGCTTGCAAGTATTTCGAGGCGCAAGCACGTCGACCTTTGGATGTTTATCCGAGCGAAACACGCCGAACTCTATTCTTGGAGCAACCTTGTATCCACATGGAAGCAGTGGAAGCCCTACAAGTCCACCCGGTCACTTAATCTCTATTTCGGTTGGGAGATTCTATACAGAATTTTGCCGAAATCATTGTTCCGTGTGCTTGTAGCCGCATTGTTTTCGCACTCACATTCAGCGCGCTTCAAGAAATAACTTCTTTCGCCTTTATTTGCCAATTTCCTTCAAGCATTGAATAACCTTTTTTACGTCTGCCTCGGTCATGGCTTGATAAAGTGGCAGAGATAGGCACGTTTTGTAGAAATGAACGGCGCCAGGAAGGTCAAGTTCAGGTTGCAGTTTGCGGTAATAGGGCTGCAAGTGCACTGGTATATAGTGGACTTGAGTGCCAATACCCATGTCCTTTAAGTGGGTCATGATATGGTTTCGCCCTTTTCCGAGAAAATCATTCTCGAAAAGGGCTATCATCAAATGCGGACATGGCCGGCAAGTTGAAATCTTTGGAGATAGCTTGACACCTCTTGGAAGGTTATCCTCCATCGCATAATAAGCCTGCCGCAAATCCCGCCTGCGTTCGCGAAACTGATCCAGCCTTTTCAACTGACTGTAGCCGAGGGCGCATTGAATGTCTGAAGCGCGGTAGTTGTAGCCTGGCTCTGCCATTTCGTAGTACCATTGCCCCCAGTCACCAGAACGATCCCTGCCGAGCTCTGACGCAATAAAAGTATCTGTGTTCCTGCTCATGCCATGGTTTCGGAAGAGTTTTAGTTTCTCGTCCAGACGTGGGTTGTTTGTCGTGACCGCACCACCTTCGCCCATGGCAATTGTTTTTACCGGGTGGAAAGAGAAGGCTGTCATATCAGACCATGTGCAGTCCCCTGCAGTGTACCTAAAATCAGGACCGTAGGTTGTTCCAATTGCATGACAGGCGTCCTCAATGACGAACATCCCCTCGCGTCGGGCTATTTTTGCGATTGCTTCAATGTCACACATTTGACCAGCGAGATGCACCGGTACCACCACTTTAGGAGACAGGTTTGTTTCTTTTGCACGCGAAATCGCGTCTTCTAAGTGTTCAGGGCTCATTAGGCCTGTCTCAGGATTGCAATCTGCAAAAACAACCTCTGCGCCGGTGAAAGTCATCGCATTTGCAGACGCAAGGAAGGTAACGGATGGTACGATTGCCGCGTCGCCTTTCTGTAGCCCAGCAGCATGAGCGGCCATGTGAAGTGCAGCAGTGCCAGAGTTGCAAGCGATAGCAAATTGAGATTGAGTTTTTTCAGCAAGGAGGTCCTCAAATAGGTCAACTGCTGGGCCAGTCGTAAGAAAATCTGACTTGAGGACTTCGATCACAGCATCAATGTCTGTCTGATCGATTGACTGGCGACCGTAAGGAAGGAATTTATCTGTCACTGAAACTGTCTTTCAATAAAAGCCCACGCACGTATGATCGTGTATTTAAGATCATCAAACTGTGGTGTCCAGTTCAAGGCCTGTTTTGTTTTAAAGGCGCTTGCGACTGGTTTTTCCAGATCTCCCATTCGACGGGCAACGCATTCAGTCTGAAAATTGATCTTGGTCACATTCTGGGACAGTTTGAGAACATCAAGGACAGAACACCCTCTCTCGACTCCTGTTTTCATATCTTAAAAGTTCCCTCGGTCCAGACTAGGTAAATAATAATCAGGGAGAATAAGTGTAATTGCGTGGTCATCGACCTAGACATAATCTGCAAGCAGATGTTCCACTGTATCTAGGATAATCGGTTCCAAAGACGTTCAGTACAGCACCACTCTTCGCTACCATATGAGCTAACAGAGTGAGTACGTCTCCAGATCGCGACTATCGCCAGATTTTTCTCCAGACCTGAGTGAGACGCGTTGAAGTTTTGATATGCAAGCGCCTGAATTCAGCGGTTTGGCAAAAATCGCTAAGAATGATCTCGGTTATGGCTTTCGAGCGCCTATGTAAGTGGAAGGCGCACTGAGAATGTTTTTCGGTAATCAGTTTCTTGTTCGACACTGCATACAGAGCGAATTTCGAAGAAAACACAATTCGATTGGACTCAATTAAAAGGATTAAGGTGAATGGTGATTGTGAACCATTGAAATTGTAGGCATACAGATTACCGATGGCTCTCATTAGCTGCACCGATTAGATCAGGCTGGCAATATACATAGCTGCTGTAGAATTGTCTGCTGCAAATCCCTCAATCATTGTTGCTGACTAGTGAGCCCAGCTCTCAAGAAGAAACACCTAATTCAGTCCTGATTCACATGCCCCATTGTCGAGTTCTTAGAGTCGATAGAGGCAAGGATTTTTTCATAGAGTAACTCGCCCTCTACAATTGAGCCGCTCAACAATGGCTATGAGACGGAATCAGATCTCTAACAAGAGTTTCCTAATACCCGTAGACCGATTGAAAAATGATCAGGAAACCGCGATACAGTTATGTAGTTAATCCATGCCAGCTTATCTTTGGTGTCGAACCATTTCAGTAGGCCAGAATTCGAGAAAATACCAAAAATTTCTAACCGAGGCTTGCGATTGAAGCTGTTCAAGCAAACTCTTTATATATTGGTCGATAAGAAAAGTTCAGTTGGGTATTGCTTGCAAATCATCGTTGTGGACTGACCGAAAGTGGTAGGGATCAGTGCTTGGAATTCTGCTGCGGTGCGATAAGATCATGTCTGGATCTGAGCAAGGCCCGCAACGATCTTTGCCCGATCTTTGGAAACGTAATCAGGATTAATCGGAGGATCTCATGACCGACGTCGTAATTGTGGGTGCCGCACGGACACCAATCGGCGCATTCAGTGGCACGCTGGCCAATACCCCGGCGCACGATCTGGGTGCTGTTGCCATCAAGGCCGCACTTGAACGCGCAGGCGTCGAAGGCGATGCTGTTGACGAAGTGATCCTTGGTCAGGTCCTGACAGGCGGTCAGGGGCAGAACCCGGCGCGCCAGGCCGCGATTGGCGCAGGTATTTCTGACCGCGCGACCGCGTTTCTCATCAACCAGGTTTGTGGCTCGGGTCTGCGTACAGTCGCCCTTGCCGCCCAGCAGATCATGACCGGTGATGCCAATATCGTTGTTGCTGGCGGTCAGGAAAACATGTCGCTTTCGGGCCATGTGGCGCATTTGCGCGCGGGCCACAAAATGGGCGATGTCAAATTCATCGACAGCATGATCAAGGATGGTCTGTGGTGCGCGTTTAACGGCTATCACATGGGCAATACCGCAGAAAACATTGCCAACAAGTGGGGCATCTCGCGCGAAGAGCAGGACGCATTTGCCGCAAGCTCCCAGAACAAGGCCGAAGCCGCCCAGAAGGCTGGCCGCTTCGATGACGAAATTGCCGCGGTGACCATTCCCAACCGCAAAGGCGACATTGTCTTTGATACGGATGAATATCCGCGTCACGGTGCCTCACCCGAAGGCATGGCGAAGCTTCGCCCGGCGTTCGATAAGGAAGGTACGGTTACCGCTGGTAACGCATCGGGCATCAATGATGGCGCTGCAGCCCTGATTGTCATGTCAGCGGCTGAGGCGTCCAAGCGCGGCCTGACCCCGCTTGCCACCATCAAAAGCTGGGCAACGGCCGGTGTCGATCCGGCGATCATGGGGTCTGGTCCGATCCCGGCGTCGAAAAAGGCGCTTGAGAAGGCGGGCTGGTCGGCAGCCGACCTTGACCTGATCGAAGCCAACGAAGCCTTTGCCGCGCAGGCGATTGCAGTCAACCGCGACATGGGCTGGGATACCGACAAGGTCAACGTTAATGGCGGTGCGATTGCACTTGGCCATCCCATCGGCGCATCCGGCGCCCGTGTGTTCACCACATTGCTGCACGAAATGCAGAAACGCGATGCCAAAAAAGGTCTGGCGACGCTCTGCATTGGCGGCGGCATGGGGGTTGCGCTTTGCGTTGAACGCTAAGCGATCCTTTGCCGGAAAATAAAACATGCGGGGCGTCCTCTTGGCGGGGATGCCCCGTTTGCATTGATGCAACTTGTGCTGCAGTGCGACGAAAGACTAAGCGGCATTGCAAAAATCGATGATGGAGATGAAATAAAATTACATATATAACGCTTTTTATGGACTAATATTACGCTAGTCGTAGAAGGGCAAGCTACGGAAATCGCGATAATGACACGTTTGATGAACGAAGTTTAGGGAGGCGACCATGACAAAAACAGCACTGGTAACCGGTGGAACGCGCGGCATTGGCAAGGCCATCAGCCTGTCACTCAAGGACGCGGGCTATACCGTGGTTGCGAACTATGCTGGCAATGACGAGGCCGCGAAAGCCTTTACCGATGAAACCGGTATTGCGACCTATAAATGGAGTGTCGCCGACGCTGATGCGTGCGCTGCGGGCATCGCCAAGGTCGAGGTTGAAGTCGGGCCAATCGATATTCTGATCAACAATGCCGGCATTACCCGCGACGGCTTCATGCACAAGATGGAGACCGAGCAATGGAACGCGGTGATTGATACCAATCTGAGCTCGCTGTTTTACATGACCAAACCGGTTCTTGAAGGCATGCGCGCGCGTGGATTTGGCCGGGTTGTGAATATTTCCTCGATTAACGGGCAGGCAGGTCAGTTCGGCCAGACCAACTATTCTGCTGCCAAGGCAGGCGTGCACGGCTTTACCAAGGCACTCGCCCAGGAAGTCGCGCGCAAGGGGATTACGGTCAACACCATCGCGCCGGGCTATATCAATACCGACATGGTGGCGGCTGTTCCGGAAAAGGTACTCGAAGGCATTATTTCCAAAATTCCGGTCGGCCGTTTGGGCGAAGCAGCCGAGATCGCGCAGGCGATCCTCTATCTCTGCGGCCCGAATTCCGGCTTCATCACCGGTTCCTGCCTGTCGATTAATGGCGGTCAGCATATGTCGTGATGCGGCCTGATCGCACGAACCAAAACACCCCGCAAAATTTGCGGGGTGTTTTTTCGCGAGTATAAGGTTGGTGACCAAGCCGCGCCACAGAGCGAAAAATGCTTTTATTCTTTGATACTGTAAATGGTGAGTAAGGTTGCCTGAAGGTTTTAGGGGATTTGTTTGCCTTACAAGTGACTGAGATCTTGGAAGGGTGATACAAACTGTTCTATAAGCGGGGTCGGTTCTGAAAGACGCGTCAGCTGAAAGCGCAACTTAGACATGCGAGAAGAAAAAACCATCAAGCCCGTCATCATGTGCGGCGGGTCTGGGACAAGGCTGTGGCCGCTTTCACGCAAGGCGTTTCCCAAACAGTTCATTCCTCTGTATGACGGAAAGTCCCTATTTGAACTCACTCTTGATAGAGTGTCCCCTCTTGGCGATGTTCTGGCTGTTAGCGGGAATGATTACCGTTTTTTTGTTCAAGAGATTGCCGATAAGACCGGGCAGGACCTTATCCAAATCCTTGAACCTTGTGGGCGGGATACCGCGCCTGCAATGGGTTTGGCTGCAGCTTTTGAAGGAGGTCCTGATGACTTGCTTCTGTTTTGCCCCGCCGATCACTTTATTCCAAACGCAAACGAATTTCGCGCAATGGTCATTGGTGCTTTGGATCTCGCGAGTGGCGGATGGATTGTGACCTTCGGCGTTCAGCCAAGTGGACCAAGTACCGCTTACGGCTATATTGAAACAGGTGAGGGAATTCGTGGTGATGCTGCAAAGTCGGTGCGCTTTCACGAAAAACCCGATTGCGATACAGCTCTGAAATTCCTGTCCTCAGGCAAGTTCCTCTGGAACTCGGGTATTTTTCTGATCAAGCGGTCTGTGCTGCTTGAATCAATACAGGCCTTTGAGCCGACGATCTATGACAAATGTATTGCTTCAATTGCAAGTGCTGAACAGGACGGTGCATTCTGGCGGCCCGGAGCAGAATTCGTCGATGCAACGAATAAGAGCATCGACTATGCGGTGATGGAACGTGCGAACAATATCGCTGTAGTTCCGTTTAAGGGCGTGTGGAGTGATGTCGGCAGTTGGGATGCGATGTTTGCACTGAGCGAAGTTGACCAAGAGAATTGTGGCAAGCTCGGTGTCACCGAAAACATTCATTCGATTGATTCAAAGAACACCCTTGTACATGCCTCCGACCGTCGTCTCGTCGTGACAATCGGCACGCAAGATTTGGCGATTATTGATACTCCGGATGCCCTGATGGTAAGTGCGCTTGATCAAGTAGAAAAAGTAAAGGGTGTCGTGTCAGAGCTAGATGCAGCCGGTCGCGCGGAAGTACAAGAGCATCGCCGTGTCGCACGCCCTTGGGGCGCGTACGATAGCATTGATCATAGCGACCGATTCCAGGTCAAACGCATTACTGTCAAGCCAGGTGCAAGACTCTCTTTACAAAGACATAACCATCGCGCTGAGCACTGGATCGTTGTTAAAGGAACAGCACTGGTAACGCGCGAAGATGAAAACTTCCTGCTACACGAGAACGAATCAACCTATATTCCCCTAGGTGCGGTTCACCGAATGGAGAATCCCGGAAAAACCCCGCTTGAGCTTATAGAGGTTCAGTCGGGCACATACTTGGGTGAAGACGATATCGTACGTTTTGACGATCAGTATGGACGGGAAACTGAGAAGAAAGAAGGGAATTAGGGGGTGAAAAGAAGGATTTTTGTCGCCGGCCATAAAGGCATGGTCGGAAGCGCAATTGAACGACTGTTGGTATCAGACGTTGACGTCGAGGTTGTAACCGCTGAGCGTAAAGACTTAGATCTTGAGAAGCAGGCTGCCGTAGACCTTTTTCTTTCTGAGAACAAAGTTGATGAGGTTTATCTGGCAGCGGCCAAGGTGGGTGGCATTTATGCCAATAATACTTTCCCCGCCGACTTCATATACAAGAATATCTTGATTGAAGCCAATGTGATCGGAGCGGCACATAAGAACGACGTTCAAAAACTTCTCTTCCTTGGGTCAAGCTGCATTTACCCGCGGGCTGTGGCGCAGCCAATGCGAGAAGACGCGCTTTTGACCGGTGTGCTCGAAAGCACCAATGAACCCTACGCGATAGCCAAGATCGCAGGCATCAAGCTCTGTGAATCCTTTAACAGGCAATATGGTCGGGACTATCGCAGTGTGATGCCGACCAACCTTTATGGTCCAGGTGACAACTACCATCCGGAAAACAGTCACGTTATTCCGGCTCTCTTGCGCCGATTCCACGAGGCAAAGGTTTCGGGCGCCAGCGAAGTCATAGTCTGGGGAAGTGGCAAGCCTTATCGCGAATTCCTGTTTGTCGATGATATGGCGGCAGCGAGTATTCACGTCATGAACTTGGATCATGCAACTTACAAGGCAAATACCGAGGAAATGTGCAGCCACATCAACGTTGGATATGGCTCGGATGTGACTATCCAAGAATTGGCGAAAGAAATAGCAAAAACTGTTGGCTTTACTGGAAAGATCGCGTTTGATGCTTCCAAGCCGGACGGTACCATGCGTAAATTGATGGATAGTGAGCGTCTGTTTGCAACCGGTTGGAGGCCATCAGTTGATCTGCAAACTGGCTTGGCGATAGCTTATGATGATTTTCTCAGTGGCGAGACCCGTGAAGCTTAGCAAAGCTGATAATACTAGAAACCCAAGAAAGCGTCCCTCGACTATCGCAGGACGCTTTCTTGTTTTAGTGATCGGTCAGCGCTAGTTATGCCGCGAGAATCTCTTTCATCGTGACAATCTTGGCAAAGGCGTCGGCCAGCATCGCCAGTTCGTTGTTATGCAGGTCCGCTGCCAGAATGGTTTTGCCGGTGAGGGTGTCGGGCAAATCGCGGGTTGCGGTGGCGTCTGCCACGACGGTGACCTGATAGTCCTTTTCGTTGGCGACACGTGCGGTGGTCGATACGCACAGATGGGTCATGAAACCCGTCAGTACGACATGGTCAAAACCGCCTTGTTTCAGCAACTCTTCAAGTTTGGTGCCGCCAAAAGAACTTGGTACGGACTTGGTCAGGATCGCCTCACCCTGATGCGGGGTAACTTCAGGCATGATTGCAGCATAGGGACCACTTGGATCAAACAGGCCCTCTGCATGGTGCTGTACATGGATCACCGTGCCGCCCTGATCGCGCCAATGGGCAAGCAGCGTCTGGATATTTGCAAGGGCCGGCGAGAGCCCGGACAACTTCAGTTTGCCATCACGGTATTCTTCCTGTGCATCAATCACGATCAATGCGGCGTTCTTGGGCGTTCCGGTCGGAAGAACAGCACCGGCGATATCAAAAATGGTTTGCGCAGTCATATCGGGATCCTTGGGTTATCGTTTTGATGCCTCATTATTGATCTGCGAATTTGCATTATCCATCGGCATTAATTCGGCTAATATCTGCAATTATGCAGAAATCTGGAGCGTCAAATGCCCCTTGATTGGGAAGGATTGCGGACCTTTGCACTGGTCTGCCAGGCCGGGAATATGAGTGCCGCCGCCCGTGAACTGGGTGTCAATCAGACCACGGTGGCACGGCGCATTGCCCGCCTTGAGGAATGGGTCGGCTATAGCGTCCTTCATCGCGATGGCCGGGCTGTTAGCCCGACAGCCCGCGCACAGGCCCTTCTGCAAACTGCCTTGCAAATGCAGGAAAACGTCTCAGGGCTTTTGGCGCAGGAACCGCAGGCGGAAAACGATACCAGGCAAATCAGTGGCATTGTCCGGCTGACCGGTGTTGATGCAATCTTGCAAGATTGTGTTGCCCCGCATGTGGCGTCCTTGCATCGGCGCTATCCGGGCATTGCACTGGAATTGATCGGCGCCAACCGCAATCTTAGCCTTGCGCAACGCGAAACCGATATTGCCATCCGCCTTGCCCGTCCCGAAACCGGTGCGTTTCATATTCGACGTCTGGGGTGTCTGCAATTTGGCGTCTTTTGTAACCCCGACGGGTTGCCGCCGGATGCCCTTGATCCGGCAAAACTGCCATGGATCGACCTTGATGAATTTTTTGCCGATAAGCCCGAACAGAAATGGCTGTCGGATCATTTCCCGGATCGCAAGACAATCGGATACGCCAATCGTGGGTCGATCATGGCATCAATGA
Organism: Thalassospira sp. MCCC 1A01148; assembly: GCF_001613795.1. GTDB lineage: Bacteria > Pseudomonadota > Alphaproteobacteria > Rhodospirillales > Thalassospiraceae > Thalassospira. Next base: position 475,652 of record NZ_LPVZ01000020.1, on the reverse strand, counting down.
TGGCGGGCCATGCGTGTTGTGCGCTCCTGCCGATGTGCGTGGGCGCGCGGATTGATGGCCTTACCTTGCTTGAAGGCTATCATCCGGTTGGTCGCGAAGTCTGGCTTCTGACCCATCAGGACAAACGCCACCTGCCGCCGGTCCGTGCCGTTGCCGACTGGCTGGTGGATATTCTTCTGGATGGGGAATTTATCAGCCGCCTGTAACCACGATGTCGGCCAGTTTGCTGAGCCGTGCAACGGTTACGGCATTGGGCAGGTCGTTTCGTTCCGCCTTGGTGCGTGCGCCCTCATCATCAAAGCCAAAAGAGCGCCATCGTTCCATCAGGCGCACACGAAGCTTTTCTTGGGGTACATCAAGATAGATCGACAGATCAAACAGCGTATGCAGCTGGTTCCAGGGTGTCTGATCAAGAAGCAGGTAATTGCCTTCGACAAGAATGATTTTGTGGTTTGGTGTGATCACACGGGCGGAGCCGCGCGATATTTCAAGTGTGCGGTCAAACAGCGGGACGTAAACGTCTTCGTTTGGCGTGTCGCGAAGCGCGATAAGTGTGCGTTTGAGCCCGCCGACATCGAATGTCTCTGGCGCACCCTTGCGCTCCAGAAGATCGCGTTCTTCCAGAACGGCATTGTCAAAATGAAACCCGTCCATCGGCACCACAGCAGCCCCGGCTTTATCACCCCCCAGATGGTGATAAAGCCGGTCGGACAAGGTTGACTTGCCCGAGGCTGGTGCACCGACGATGGCAACAAGAATGCGGCCCTTGTCGGCGTGCTTGGCGCGAATGGCGTCTGCCAACGCGTCGAGATCAGGTGTCATGAAACTGGGCTTCTCATATCCGGGTACGTTATTTTATGCGGCTTCTTCTGCCGGGGGCTCTTTGGCCCCCGTCATGAAGGCAACCGCGTCTGACATGCTGTAATCATCGGGTTTGATGGTGCAAAGACGTTTGCCCAGCCGATGCACATGAATGCGATCGGCAACTTCGAAGACATGCGGCATGTTGTGCGAAATCAGCACAATCGGCATGCCGCGCGCCTTCACATCGGCAATCAGATCTAGCACGCGACGGCTTTCCTTGACGCCAAGGGCGGCGGTCGGTTCATCCATGATCACAACGCGCGATCCGAATGCTGCCGCACGGGCAACCGCAACGCCCTGACGCTGCCCCCCCGAAAGGGTTTCAACCGCCTGATTGATGTTCTGAATGGTCATCAGGCCAAGCTCAGAAAGCTTCTCACGCGCCAGACGCTGCATTTCCTTATGGTCCAGCGCCCCGAAATACTTGCCCATGACGCCCTTTTTGCGAAGCTCGCGACCCATGAACATGTTATCGGCAATCGACAGTGCGGGCGAAAGTGCAAGGTTCTGATACACCGTTTCAATTCCGGCTTCGCGAGCTTCCATTGGCGATGTGAACTGGATCGGTTTGCCATCCAGTTCGATACTGCCTTCATCAATGGTCACAGCGCCCGAAAGCGCCTTGATCAGCGATGATTTGCCCGCACCGTTATCGCCGATCACGGCAAGAACCTCGCCAGGATAAAGATCAAAATCGGCATAGTTCAGGGCGGTGACGCGTCCATATCGTTTGACGATGCCGCGTGCCTTAAGAACAGGTTGCACAGATTGGGAAGTGTTGCTCATGACGACACCTTTCTGATCCACTGGTCGATGGCGACAGCAATAATGGTCAGCCAGCCGATGGCAAAGACCTGCCAGAGAACATCCACGCCTGCCAGTCTGAGGCCGGAATTAAACACGCCAACGATCAATGCCCCGATCAGCGGACCAATGATCGATCCACGTCCGCCAAACAGCGAAATGCCCCCGATGACAACAGCGGTAATCGATTGCAGGTTGGCTTCCTGGAAACTCTGTGGCGAAACAGAACCCACACGTCCGATGGATGCCCACGCGCCAATCGCGCAAACCAGCCCGGCCAGGCAATAAACCATGATCAGGGTGCGGTTGGTGCGAATGCCCGAAAGCTCGGCAGCTTCCTTGTCATCGCCAATGGCATAAACATGCCGACCCCAACTGGTATGATTAAGGATGTACCAAAGCACCCCAAAGATCACCAGCATCAGGATCGACCCATAGGTGATCCGGGCCCCGCCAAGCGCGATGCTTTCGCCAAAGAATTTCAAAAGCGGGGCGATTTCATCCAACGTCTGGCTGCGGATTGATTGTGCGCCCGAAAGCCAAAGATTAAGCGCAAAGAAAATATTCCATGTGCCCAGCGTCACGATAAACGGCGGTAACTTGATCCGGGTTACCAAAAACCCGTTCAGCGCCCCGGCACAGATCCCGCCAATGCAGCCGATCACAATGGCAATCGGGGCCGGGATGCCGATGGTCACGGCAAGCTGCCCCATAATGACCGACATCAGAACCATGATCGCCCCGACCGAAAGGTCAATCCCGGCGGTCAGGATCACAAGGCTTTGCGCCGCTGCCAGAATGCCGATGATCGACACCTGCTGCATGATCAGCGACAGGTTAAACGGTGAAAAGAATTTACTGCCGGCGACAAAGCCGAAAATGATGATCGAAAATATCAGAACAATCACCGGCACCATCGTCGGGTTGCCGTGCAGGAAGTGCTGCACACTGTCAAACAGACTGCGGTGTTTATGTTCGAATTGGGCGACATTGCTGTCGCTGGAGTCAAGCGCGTGCTCGAATTCCTGTTTCTGGCGCGACGATTTTGATGTCTCGCTCATCGTTTCCTCCGGACCTGGTCAAAACGGGATCAGGTATTCCTGATCCGGTTGTTGTCACCGCCCGGCTCTGATGGCTGGTTGGTTCGGGGTGACAGACCAAGTGTAAAGCAATGTGGGACAAGGAGGGCAGGGGATAATACTGCCCTCCTTCGAAGCAGGTCAGGATAAGCCCCGGATTAACCCCAGCAGCGATCCATGCCTTCGGCAACGTCAATCGACGGAACACCGTCTACCGGCTGATCGGTCACAAGGTTCACACCCGTGTTATAGAAGTTAAGGCCCTGGCTGTTCTGCGGCTTTTCACCGCTGTCAGCCCATGCCTTGATCGCTTCGATGCCCTTGGATGCCATCAGCAACGGATATTGCTGCGAGGTCGCACCAATCACGCCGTCCTTGACGTTGGCGACACCCGGGCAACCGCCATCGACCGAGACGATCAGAACGCCGTCTTCCATGCCAAACGACTTAAGTGCTTCATAGGCGCCAGCTGCTGCCGGTTCGTTGATGGTGTAAACCACATTGATGTCAGGATCGCGCTGCATCAGGTTTTCCATCGCGGTGCGGCCGCCTTCCTCGTTGCCGTTGGTCACATCGTGGCCAACGATCCGGTCGTCATCCTCGTCCCCGATCTTGTTGGGGTCCTTGATGTCGATCCCGAATCCTTTCATGAAGCCCTGATCGCGCAGCACATCAACCGATGGCGCGCTCGGTGCCAGGTCAAGCATGGCGATTTTGGCGTCGGATGCCTTGTCGCCAAGCTTGGCGGCCGCCCACTGACCAATCAGCTCACCGGCCTTGAAGTTGTCCGTGGCAAAGGTCGCATCGGCCGCATCAATCGGCTCAAGCGGCGTGTCGAGTGCGATCACGATCAAGCCAGCGTCGCGTGCCTTTTTCACGACCGGTACAATTGCCTTGGTGTCCGACGCGGTCAGAAGGATGCCCTTTGCACCTGATGCAATGCACGATTCGATGGCCTGAACCTGCGTTTCATGGTCCCCGTCAATCTTGCCGGCATAGGTCGAAAGATCGATGCCAAGTTCTTCGGCCTTGGCAGATGCCCCTTCCTTCATTTTGACAAAGAACGGGTTGATGTCGGTTTTGGTGATCAGGCAGGCGCCGATTTCATCGGCTTTTGCGGTGTTTGGTTCAGCGGAAATACCAAGTGCAAGCGCACCAAGGGCCGCGCCAAGAAGTGCTTTCTTCATTTGTTTCCTCCCAGGATTGAACCTGAATATGTGGCCATTTGGGCCTGATTTGATTGTTTTCCAACAGGTCGTGGCGCAGTTTTTTGGGTTGGGCCTTCAACCTGCATGGCGCTTACGACACACCAAATGGGCGAGGCTGTCAATTAATAAATCCGATTGATTTATTAATTATTCCTGTCACTGTGAACGGTAATCAGGCTATCTAATGTCTGAGTGGGAGGACCAAATGACAGACAGCATCTCTGCAAACCCGGATGATACCGGGGCGGATGATCGCAATACGCGTCCGTTGCATCCTGGCGGGGGCGCAAATCAGCTTCGCGTGCGTGCCTATAACGAACGGCTTGTGCTGTCGCTTGTGCGTCGAAATGCCGGTTTGTCAAAGGCCGATATCGCAAGGCTTTCGGGCCTTTCTGCCCAGACCGTTTCCGTGATCATGCGTGCTCTTGAAAAAGACGGCCTCTTGATGCGCGGCACCCCGGTGCGTGGCAAGGTTGGCAAGCCCAAAGTACCCATGGCGCTCAATCCCGACGGGGTCTATTCCTTTGGTCTTAAAATCGGCCGACGCAGTGCTGAATTGATCCTGATGGATTTTGTTGGGTCAGTACGGGCAACCAAACGCGAAGCCTATAAGTATCCGACACCTGATGGTATTCGCCGGTTTGTCCGGGAATCGGTCGATGACATCATTTCCGGTCTGTCCCGCAATCAGATTGATCGCATCGCCGGGGTCGGAATAGCCGCCCCGTTTGAGCTTTGGAACTGGGTCGATGAAGTCGGCGCGCCCGTCGAAGACATGAATGCCTGGCGTGAGGTTGATCTGGTCGAAACCATCGGCGCCATCGTGCCATTCCCGGTCTTTCAGCAAAATGACGCGACAGCGGCCTGCGGGGCGGAACTGGTCTTTGGTCTTGGTCCCAACTATTCCGACTTCGCCTATTTCTTTATCGGGTCATTTATTGGCGGTGGGGTGGTGCTTAATCAGGCGCTTTACGCCGGACGTACGGGCAATGCCGGCGCGTTTGGTTCCATGCCGGTATCGTCGCGCAGCGGTCACCCCAGCCAGCTGATCGATCAGGCATCTATCTTCGTGCTTGAAGAAATGCTGACCCGCGAAGGTCGTGACCCGGCAATGCTGTGGCGCGATCCGGACTACTGGCACGGGCTGGGGGATACCCTTGATATCTGGATTTCCCATACCGCACGCAGTCTGGCGATTGCCATTACATCGGTTTGTTCGGTGATTGATTTCGAAGCGGTTATCGTTGATGGCGGTTTCCCGGCCGATGTCTGTGATCGGGTGGTTGCGGCCACGCGCGCTGCCATTTCAGAACTTGATTTACAGGGAATTGAAAGCCCGCGCATCGAACAGGGACAGGTAGGCAGTGCCGCACGCGCCATAGGCGCGGCAAGTCTGCCGCTGTTTTCGCGCTATCTGCTTGATCAGAACGTGTTGTTCAAACAGATGGCCTGATCTGCGATCAGCTTCCTAGAAATTATCTTTGCGTTTGCGAATCTCGGTAAAGATCGCAACCGGGCTTTCGCCGTTCATTCCAATTGCCTCGGCAACGGACGGGTCATCGGCGCGCAGGAACGGGTTGGTGGCAAGCTCCACATCCAGGCGCGATGGAATGGTCGGCAAGTTGCGGACACGAAGTCCGTCAATATCCTGACAGCGTGCCGTCAAAATCGGGTTGTTGGGTTCAATCGTTTTGGCGAAGTTCGCGTTGGCCTGGGTATATTCATGACCGCAATAGACTTGCGTGCTCGCCGGAAGGCCCCGGAATTTCTGCAAGGAATGCCACATCTGTTCCGGCGTGCCTTCAAACAGGCGCCCGCAGCCAAGTGCAAACAGGCTGTCACCTGAAAACAGCGCTGTGATTGCCGGGAAGTAAAACGCAATATGCCCGCTGGTATGGCCCGGGACATCGAAAACCTTGCCCTCAAGGTCGCCAATCAGAACCTGATCACCCTCGGCACAGGTTTCATCCATGTCGGGAATACGTGCGGTTTCCGCCGCCGGACCGAGCAATTTGGCACCGTATTTCTCGATCAATTCGGCATTGCCGCCGATATGGTCATGGTGGTGGTGAGTGTTGATCACCAGATCAAGGTTCCAGTCACGCTCTTCAAGTGCGGCAATCACCGGGGCTGCTTCGCCCGGGTCGATGATGGCGGTGACTTCGCTGCGGTGGCAGCGCACAAGATAGGTGTAATTGTCTGAAAGACAGGGAATGACGATGACTTCACCCGCAGCCATGGCGTACCTCAAAATGTAATTTATCTGTTGGGCAAGACTATCAGGATGTAGGCTCAGGACCTATTAATTTGGTTTGAATGGTTCACCGGGTTTGTGCGGATACGCGAAGCAAAACCGCAGGAAGATATGTATCTTTCAAGGCTTTGCAACAAAGTTGCCCGTGCAAACCCGGTGACTCCAAAGGACAGACGTTATATTTGCAAACTCCTGCGTCAAACCCCTAGGCCGGGATACCAGCCCGCCCGGCGGGCCTTTCCTTGGATTTCACAAATACAACGTCTGCCATTCCAATCAAATTAATAGGTCCTGAGCCTAGTGTCTTGAAACAATCACGCAAAAACATTCCCGTGCTGGACCGGGGATGATAGGCTGATCGCATGCGTCAGGATGTCGTTGATCTTCACCGTTTTTATGCCAGCAGCATCGGGCAGGCCGCACGGCGCCTGATCCGCAGGCGTTTGCGCGTCATGTGGTCGGATGTCCGCGGTATGCGGGTGCTGGGCTTTGGCTATGCCACGCCGTACTTGCGCCCATTTATTGGCGAGGCGGAGCGCGTCATGGCCTTCATGCCAGCCCAGCAGGGCTGCGTTCATTGGCCTGCCGGTGAAGACAACCGTGTGGCACTGACCGAAGAAACCATGTTGCCGCTGTCTGATAGTTCGGTGGATCGCATTTTGGTTGTGCATCTGGTCGAACATACGGACTCGATGCGTCGCCTGATGCGCGAATGCTGGCGCGTACTGACGCCCAATGGCCGGATTGTTGTGGTGACACCCAACCGAAGCTCGCTCTGGTCGTGGTCGGAAAAAACGCCCTTTGGCTATGGCCATCCCCATAGCGTGTCGCAGCTGCAAAACCTGCTGCGCGAAAACATGTTCCTGCCGGTCCAGCACAGCCGTGCGCTTTTCATGCCGCCAACCAACATCCGGCTTCTGCTGCGGTGGTCGCAAATGTTTGAAAATATCGGCTCGCGCCTGTTCAAGGCCTTTGCCGGTGTCTCGATTGTCGAGGCCGGAAAGCAGCTTTACGCCAGTTCCGGCACGCCGCAACGCAAACGCCGTCTTGTCCATATCCCCGTTACGGTCCCGCCACTGCGTCCGGCCGATGGCAACCGGCAGCACAGGGAGTGTTGCGAAGATGCTGATGACGGGCAGGCGGCCAAGTCCAAAACGGCGTCAGATCATCAGACGGTCAAGAAAACCGACTGATCTGAAACATGGTGTTACGCCATCGCAATTGACAGGCAGCACAGGTTTGTCTGAATAATAGAACCATGAATTTCAGGAACGCATTGCGAAATACAGTCAGATTTGCAGGTAGCATGCTTGTCGGCCATGCGCTGGCCGGGGCATATATGGCGACGGCCCAAACAGTGCAGGACAGCAACGTCCCGCGGACCATCACGCTCTATGCCGAAGACAGCAACAGACCCTATGCCTTTCTGGATGGTGCGGTGGCTGACGGCATTTATGTCCGCATCCTGCAAGAGGCGTTTGAACATCTGCCAGCCTATCAGCTTGATATCGTTAGCGTGCCGTTTCGCCGCGGGATGGATCTGCTCGAGAGCGGCAAGATCATGGGGTTTTTCCCACCCTATGAACGTGCGGACCGGGACTGGATCGAACGTTATTCCATCCCGATTCTGCGCGAAACCGTGGTGGTGATTTGCAGCAAGGATTACGCCCAAAGCAACGAGCTGCACCTTTTCCCGGAAGATTTCAGAGGCGCACGCTTTGCCAATAATGCCGGCTACCGCCTGGCTGGTCCGGCATTCTTTGACATGGTCGAGGCTGGCCGGATTACGCTTGAAGAAGCCAACACCACGGCCAGTAATCTGCGTTTCCTGATGGCAGGCCGCGTTGATTGTTATGTCAATGAGCGGATGGCCATTCTGGCGGGGATGCGCGAACTGGGTGTGGATAATGCAACGTCCCGCCTGTTTAACGAAGTCGCGATCATTGGTCAGGAATTCGGCTATGTCGCATTCGGGCCGGACCCGGATGGCAACTGGCCCTATCGCGATCAGTTTGCCGACGCGCTTGATCAGGTCCTGCGTGAGATGCGCGATAGCGGCGAGATTGACCGGCTGGTCGTTTCCTATTTTGCCTATTGATTGCCCGACGATTTAATCTGCGGGCACAAAAAAACAGGCCACCCGAAGGTGGCCTGTCTAAACGTTGTGTCTGAAGCGACGTCTTAGTGTTCGACGTCGCGCCAGATTTTGCGTTTGACCGCATAAAGCATTGCGGTGAACACGATCAGGAACAGGATCACTTTCATGCCAAGCGCCTTGCGGGCTTCAAGCTCTGGCTGTGCTGTCCAGTTCAGGAACGCGGTCACATCACGTGCATGCTGTTCCAGGGTCATCGGCGTGCCGTCCGTGTACTCGACCGCTTCGTCATAAAGCGGCGGAGCCATGGCGATCTGATGGCCCGGGAAGTAGTGGTTGTAGTACTTTCCGTCTGCAAGGTCGAAGCCCTCGGGTGCTTCTTCCTCATAGCCGGTCAGAAGGCCGAACACATAGTCCGGGCCATTGACACGTGCCTTGTTCATCAACGAAAGATCCGGCGGAACGGCGCCGCCATTCGAAGCAGCCGCAGCCTTTTCGTTCGGGAACGGAGACGGGAAGTAATCAGCCGGGATGCCCGGACGGGTGAACATGTCACCATCGTCGTTCGGACCATCTTCGATGTCATACTCGGCCGCAATCGCCTTGATCTGCTCTTCGTTGAATCCAATGCCTTCAAGGTTACGGAAGGCAATGAAACGCAGGCTGTGACAGCCGGCACAAACGTTCTTGTAGACCTGGAAGCCACGCTGCAGCTGTGCACGGTCATAGGTGCCAAACAGACCCTGCCAGCTCCAATCCTGTGCCTCGGGCACCGGCGCGTCGCCGGCAGCCTTGGCTGCACCACCAGTGAATGCGGTTACCGCGAAGGCGGCAGCAATTGCGGTCAGTGCGAACTTACGCATTTGCACCCTCCTTCAAAACAGATTCGCTGATGCTTGCAGGAAGCGGTTTGGTTCGTTCCATTTTTCCAACCAATGGCATGACCACAAGGAAGTGCGCGAAGTAATACAGCGTCGAAAGCTGACCCATCACGATGACTTTCAGACCCGGAATACCGAGGAAGTAGTCATCCGGTGCCTTCGCCCCGCAATAGCCGAGGATGAAGGTGTCGATCACAAACAGCCAGAAGAACCATTTGTAGACCGGACGAAATTTCGAGCTGCGAACCTTCGAGGTATCAAGCCACGGAATAACGAACAGGATCACGATCGAGGCAAACATCGCCAGCACGCCAAGCAGTTTCGCCGGGATGCCAAAGATGGTGAAGTCGATCGACCGCAGGATCGCATAGAACGGCAGGAAGTACCATTCCGGCACGATGTACGGCGGGGTGACCAGCGGGTTCGCCGGGATGTAGTTATCCGGGTGACCCAGATAATCCGGTGCAAAGAACACAAACGCCGAGAAGAAGATCAGGAATACGCCCAGACCGTACAGATCCTTGATCGTGTAGTACGGGTGGAACGGAATGCTGTCTTGCGGCGTTTTGATTTCAACACCGGTCGGGTTGTTCGAACGCACGGTATGCAGTGCCCAGACATGCAGGACAACAAGGCCCAGAATGACGAACGGCATCAGATAGTGCAGCGAGAAGAACCGGTTCAGTGTCGGGTTATCAACCGAGAAACCGCCCCAAAGCCAGGTTACCAGCGGATCACCGATGATCGGGAAGGCAGAGAACAGGTTGGTAATAACCGTCGCACCCCAGAAGGACATCTGGCCCCACGGCAGGACATAGCCCATGAACGCGGTTGCCATCATCGCAAGCAGGATCAGGATACCGATCCACCACAGCATCTCGCGCGGTGCTTTGTATGACCCGTAATACAGGCCACGGAAAATGTGAATGAACACAACGATGAAGAACATCGAAGCGCCGTTCATATGGATATAGCGGATCAGCCAGCCGTAGTTCACATCACGCATGATGCGCTCGACCGACTCAAAGGCCATATCGGTATGGGGGGTGTAGTTCATCACCAGGAAAATCCCGGAGAGAATCATCGTCACCAGAACAAACCCGGCCAGGGAACCAAAGTTCCACATATAGGACAGGTTTTTCGGTGTCGGATATTCGTATGCAGAGTGGTGCAGCATGGAGATGACCGGAAGACGGTCGTCAACCCACTTGACCACTTTGTTGTTCCACTGAGGTGCGCTCATCTACCTGCTCCTTACCCGATCCGGACCGACGTGTCGGTCAGGAATTCATATTCCGGAACGACAAGGTTCAACGGCGCGGGGCCGCGGCGGATACGGCCCGACGTATCATAGTGCGAGCCATGGCATGGGCAGTACCAGCCATCATAATCCCCACGGGTTTCGCCTGTGGCCGTGCCCATCGGAATGCAGCCCAGATGGGTGCAGACGCCGACGACAATCAGCCACTCTTTCTTTTCGACGCGTGCATCGTCGCTCTGTGGATCGACGAGTTCGTTCAATGCGACGTCTTCGGCCTCATTGATTTCGCGTTCGGTACGATGGCGGATGAAGACAGGTTTGCCTCGCCACATGACCTTAATTGCCTGACCAACGGGGATGTTGGCCAAATTAACCTCAACCGAGGCAAGTGCGAGAACGTCCTTGGACGGGTTCATGCTGTCCACGAACGGCAACAACGCGCAACCAACGCCAACGGCGCCAACTGCTGTGGTCGCCAAGGTCAGGAAATCCCTGCGGTTCTCGTCCGGCTGGTGTTCGCCGGAGGAATGCACCGTTTGCGACATAATTAATCCCTCTTTCTGCCCCCAAAACAGGCATGCGGAATGCCAAACCAAGACTTAGGGCAAACCCGTTTGCTTTCCATTGATGAAAATCAAACAATCTTGCCGCTAAAAGCCCTTAGGCCTGTTTGACGGTCCGTATACTAACAAAAATTCAGTTTGTTAAGGAGAACTTGGAGTTGCAAATTGTTTGCATTCAACCAGATCATTGGGTTTTGCGCTGCACAATTCGGTAAAACATAGCGTAATTGCGGGTATCCCGGCTTTTGTTCGCCAAGGACTTGGCGGTTTAGTTCTTCATATTCCAAAAAAGTCTAATAGGGGCGTTAACGGGTAATTATATGTCCCTGACGAACTGATTCGACATTTGTTCACCAACGATTCTAAAAGACGCCATGAGAATTTGTTTATTCGAACCCGACATTCCGCAAAATACCGGCACGATCCTGCGCATGGCCGCCTGCTTTGGCCTGCCGGTCGATATCATCGAGCCGTGCGGATTTTTGCTGACCTCGGCGGCACTCAAACGTGCGGGGATGGATTATCTTGAAAAGGCCGATTATATACGCCATGCCAACTGGCGCGCCTTTGTCGAGGCCCGCGAAGACGGAACCCTGCCGGGACGTTTGGTGTTGCTGACGACCAAGGGGGCCGAACCCTATTGCGATTTCGAATTTCGCGCCGATGATATCCTTATGCTGGGGTCCGAAAGCAAAGGGGTGCCCGATCAGGTGCATGATTATGTCGATGCCCGCGTCGTCATTCCCATGAAGCCGCAAATGCGCTCGCTGAATGTCGCCATGGCAACCGCAATGACATTGGGCGAAGCGCTCCGACAGACCAATGGCTTTCCCAAGCCCAGTGAATGAACCAAGTGAGTGACGCAATGACGGACGCAAAGATTGCTGCAAAACAGGCAATGAAAACGAGCACCGACCACAAGGTCGACGATGCCGTCGTTGCCAAACGCAAACAGATCGCCCAGGACTGGTTCCGCCAATTGCGTGATGACATTTGCGCCAGTTACGAGGCGCTTGAGGACAGCTACGAAGGACCGCTTTCCGATCGTGCACCGGGGCGTTTTGAACGCACCGTATGGGAACGCGGTGAGAATGAGGGCGGCGGCGAGATGTCGGTCATGAAGGGCCGGGTGTTTGAAAAGGTCGGGGTCAATATCTCGGTCGTGCATGGCGAATTTTCCGAAAAGTTCCGCAAGGAAATCCCCGGTGCCGATGAAAACCCCAATTTCTGGGCCGCGGGCATTTCACTGGTCGCCCATCCATGCTCGCCCCATGTTCCGGCCGTGCACATGAACACGCGGCACATCGTCACCACCAAGGCATGGTTTGGCGGTGGTGCCGATCTGACCCCGGTCTTCCCGCAGGAAAAAGATACCGCCGATTTCCATGGCGCGCTTAAATCTGCCTGCGATGCCCATGGCGATGACTATTACGACCGGTTCAAAAAATGGTGCGATGAATATTTCTGGCTGCCCCACCGTAACGAACCGCGCGGGGTTGGCGGCATTTTCTATGATTATCTGGATGCTGACTGGGAAGCCGACTTTGCCTTTACCCAGGATGTCGGGCGTGCTTTCCGCGATATCTATCCGGAACTGGTCAAGCGCCACTACAACAAATCCTGGACCGATGACGAACGCCGCGCCCAACTGATCAAGCGCGGCCGCTATGTCGAGTTCAACCTGCTCCATGACCGTGGCACGCGCTTTGGCCTGATGACCGGTGGCAACACCGAAGCCATCCTGATGTCGCTTCCGCCCGAAGCCAACTGGCCGTAACGCCTTACACCGTCATCCCCGCGAAGGCGGGGATCTCGTGCCGCTTGCCCCGACCGCGCTATCGAATTCTGTCAGCCAGTCGCGTCATAAGGTCCATGCGCTCATGGAAAATCGCCACGATCAATGCGGGCGCATTTTTGCGTGGCAGACAGAAGACGTAATGCTGCGCGCAGCGCGCCATCCGAAGGTTCGGAAAAAGTTCGCTCATGTCATGGAATGAACCACGTCCGGCGACGAGATCATCAATACCCTTTTCCAGCGTGGCGACATAGCGCCGCACTTGTGCTGGGCCCCATTCATTGTTGGTATAGCGAATGATCCCGCGCAGATCGGCTTCTGCCTCTGCGCTAAGGACATAACCCGTCACGCAGGCTTCTCGCTCAATTCTTCCTCAAGGATTTCGTCGATATTTTTGGACGAAACGTTCCCCGCAACCCCATCCTGGATACGATTTTCGAGTAGGGTTTTCAGCTCCATCCATGCCTTGTCGGCATTGGCATCGTCCGGGAATAAACGTTCAAGCGCGTATTGCTTGATGGTCTTGCCCTGCAAGGCCGCCGTTGCCTTCAGGCTCTGGTGCTGCTGCTCGGTGATGTCGATCGTCAAGCGGCTCATAGGGCAATCTCCCAAAAAATGTACAAACCCACATTACCACATATGTGGGGTTGTTGCTATGACCTGATCCTGTTCATCAAGCGGACGTTTTTCCAGCGGTGTCTGCCCTTATTTGTCCCGCGCAGCAAAAATCCGCCCGATGGTATTAAGCAATATTTGCGCGGCCAGAATGGCGGTTGTGCCGGTGTGATCGTAATCCGGCGCGACTTCCACCAGATCAATGCCGACGATATCACCGCGCTTGGCAAGGCCGGCGATGATTTCCAGCACGTCATAATACAGGAACCCGCCGTGGCTGGGCGTGCCGGTGCCAGGCGCAATGGACGGATCAAACCCGTCAATATCAATCGTCAGGTAGTATCGTTTCCCGGCCGGAATACGTTCCAGAACACCTTCGACACCAAGCTTGCGAACTTGGCGCACGGAAAGGATGTCCGATCCCTGTTCGCGGGCATAGTCGTATCCTTCCTTGGCGGTGGACGACACATTGCGAATGCCAAGCTGGGTCATGCCTGATACCCACGGCTTTTCAATCGCACGGCGCATCGGGTTGCCATGGCCGTTGCGCACGCCGTGGCGTTCATCGACGAAATCCAGATGGGCGTCAAATTGCACCACATGCACCGGTTCCTGATCGGAAAAGGCATTGATACAGGGAATATTGATCGAATGATCGCCGCCCAGAACCACGGGCAGGGCACCGGCGGCCAAAATCTTGCGCACGCCAAACTCGATATTGGCGTGGCTGTTGATCGTGTCGGTATGAATGATATCGGCATCGCCAATATCGATCATCCGGACCCCTTCAAGATAGGTCACGTCATCTTCATGGTCATAGGCCCCGGCATGGCCAAAGGCAAAAAGTGTCGATGCCTCGCGAATGCTGCGCGGCCCGAACCGGGCACCGGATCGCCACTGGGTGCCGAAATCAAACGGTGCGCCAAGGATCGCAACATCGGCATCAATCGCATCCCAGTTCTCGACATAGGGGCTTTTGGAAAAGGTCGAAATGCCAACGAAGGGCAGGTTCAACCGCCCGCTGTTATAGCCATGCTCTGTCATGAAAAATCCCCTGTCGATTGTGGTGTACGCGAACCACCACTCTAGGGAACACTGCGCCAAGGTTACAGCAAAACAATGCAAGATTTCAGAGGTGTCAGGTCTCGTTGGTCAACCAGTCCAGCAACGTGATTGTCGTATCGCTGACCGACCGGCTGGGTACCACCCAGTATCCGCGATCCGGGCGGCTGACTTCCGCGCCAACCGTGACAAGTGACCCTTGGTCGATGTGATGCTCAATCAACCCCCGCCACCCCAGCGCGACGCCCTGTTCGGCAAGGGCGGCCTGAATGACAAAGCCATAGGTGTTCAGACCAAGATCGCCTTGTGCCGGTTTGCGGTCAATCCCGTGATCGGCAAGCCAGCTTTCCCATGTCAGCCAGCGTGACTTGCCGGTAACTTCCAGGTGCAGTAGCGGTGCACGGGCAAACTGCGCGGGATCATCAAACGGGCCAAACCGTTCAAGAAAACCCGGCGTGCAGACCGGTACCACCCGCTCCGGGATCAGAAGCTGTGCCGTCTCGGGGAAATCTTCTGCTGCCCCGAATAACATGGCAGCATCGGTTTCGCGGCCAAGTTCATCATCAAGGCCTTGCGATGCAATGATATGGACTTCAGCTTCGGGGTGCAGGCGACGGAAATCGGTCACACGCGGCATCAACCAGAAGGCCGCAAACCCGAAATCGGTAAAGATCCGCACCGCATGGTCCTGTGAAGACCGGCGGGTATCGCGCACGGCTTTGTCAATATTTTCGACACTGCTTT
This sequence comes from Thalassospira sp. MCCC 1A01148, assembly GCF_001613795.1. Taxonomy (GTDB): domain Bacteria; phylum Pseudomonadota; class Alphaproteobacteria; order Rhodospirillales; family Thalassospiraceae; genus Thalassospira. The sequence goes on along the minus strand of NZ_LPVZ01000020.1, from coordinate 460,427 downwards.
TGACCGCCTCAAACAGGACTTCACCCGCATCGGTCAATCGGCTGCCGCCCTGTGACCGATGCAGCAGCGATACGCCCAGCTGATCTTCGACCCGCTTGATCTGATAGGTCACCGCAGGCTGGCTCAATCCCAGTTCATTGGCGGCCCGTGTGAGGCTGCCCAGCCGCCCAACGGCTTCAAAAATTCTCAGCCAGCCAATGTCGAGTGGTCTTTGCATTATAAAAATTCTTTATGGAAGTGATTAAAAAACACCGGGTTTCTTTGAGTGTCAATTTATGAATTTAATGTCGTTAACGAAGCATGCGTCAAGCGGAATAACAATAAGACCCGATAAAACGCACCCGAAAAGGGGCAGGGTTTACGGCTGGCGCGGGCTCGAACCAAACGACCCAGGGGTGCTTTTCTCGTCAATGCTGCCATCTTGGTGATCGGCGGATTGCACCCTGTGAAGGAGTGCATAATACATGACGTCCCCGAATATTTTGATCCTGATGGCCGACCAGTTGAACGGAACGCTGTTCCCCGATGGCCCTGCAGATTTCCTTCATACGCCGCATTTGCGCAAGCTAGCACGTCGCTCGGCACGTTTCCGCAATTGCTATACCGGCTCCCCGCTTTGTGCCCCGGGACGTGCATCCTTTATGGCCGGTCAGTTGCCCCATCGCACCCGGGTCTATGACAACGCCGCCGAATTTTCCTCGGACATTCCGACCTATGCCCATCACTTGCGTCGCGCGGGGTATTACACCTGTCTGTCGGGCAAGATGCATTTCGTCGGTCCAGATCAGCTTCACGGGTTTGAAGAACGCCTGACCACCGATATCTACCCGGCCGATTTCGGCTGGACGCCGGATTATCGCAAACCGGGTGAACGGATTGACTGGTGGTATCACAACCTCGGATCCGTCACCGGTGCCGGTGTTGCCGAGATTTCCAACCAGATGGAATATGATGACGAGGTCGCCTACAACGCGACGCACAAGATTTATGACCTGTCGCGCGGCCATGACGAACGCCCGTGGTGCCTGACGGTCAGCTTCACCCATCCGCATGACCCGTATGTTGCACGCAAGAAATTCTGGGATCTGTATGAAGATTGCCCGGAACTTGAACCCGATGTTGCGCCGTTTGACTTTGATGATCAGGACCCGCATTCCCAGCGCCTGATGCATGCCAGCGACTACACCGCCTTTGACATCCAAAAGGAAGATGTCAGACGCTCCCGTCAGGCCTATTTCGCCAACATCTCCTATATCGATGACAAGGTCGGTCAGATCATGGAGGTGCTTGAAAACACCCGTCAGCTCGACAACACCATCATCATCTTTGTCTCCGACCACGGCGATATGCTGGGCGAGCGGGGTCTGTGGTTTAAAATGAGCTTCTTTGAAGGCTCTGCCCGTGTGCCCTTGATGATGGCCGGGCCGAACATCACGCCGGGTCTTTATACCGATCCGGTCTCAAGCCTTGATGTCACGCCGACAGTCGCTGATCTCGCGGGCATTTCCATGGAAGAGGTACAGCCATGGACTGACGGGATGTCACTGTGCTCGATGCTTGATGGCAAGGCGCGCACCGAACCGGTGCTGATGGAATATGCCGCCGAAGGCTCCTATGCCCCGCTGGTCTGTATCCGTGAAGGCAAATGGAAATACACCTATTGCACGCTTGATCCTGAACAGCTTTTCGATCTTGAAGCCGATCCCAAGGAACTGACCAACCTTGCAGCGGATCCGGCCTGTGCTGAACAGATGGAAGCATTTCGCGTGCAGCGTGATGCGCGGTGGAACCTTGATGCGTTTGACTCTGCGGTTCGCGAAAGTCAGGCGCGCCGCTGGATTGTCTATGAGGCGCTGCGCAACGGCTCTTACTTCCCGTGGGATTATCAGCCGCTGCAAAAGGCCTCCGAACGCTACATGCGTAATCACATGGATCTCAATGAACTCGAAGACAAACAGCGCTTCCCGCGAGGGGAGTAAGAAGCAGCGTCGGCCAGCCATGTGGGACGGCTGGTCGGCGCTGCCTTAACTCGTCTGCCAAAACAGCTGAAGAAAGACCTGAAGTGCCTAATCAAAGCCGCCTCGCAGTCCGGCTCGGGTACGGACCGCATGTTTGATCAGTTCCGGGAGCCCCCCTGAACTGGACAGGGGCATAAACAACGAAAAGTTGGATACCCGAAACAGTGAGGTAATCATGGACGACAAAATGAAGGTGGGGCCGCTCGGGCCCTTCCCGCGGGTCAGCAAGCCGGTCTTCTCGGTATCGGCCGTCCTGATCTTGGGATTCATCATATTCGGCGCGGCCTTTACCGAAACCGCAGGTGCGCTGTTCTCCGCCGCGCAATCGGTAATCGGGAACTATTTCGGCTGGTTTTTGATCATTGTGGCCAACCTGGCTGTTGTGGTCAGTCTCTATCTTGCAATCGGGCCTTATGGCCGGGTGCGTCTGGGCCGTCAGACCGACAAGCCGGAATATGGCCTGTTTTCCTGGACGGCCATGCTGTTTAGTGCCGGCATTGGTATCGGTTTGCTCTATTGGGGGGTGGCAGAGCCACTTTATCACTATTTCGCACCGCCCATGGCCGAACCCGAAAGCATTGCCGCGGCCGAACAGGCAATGACGATTTCGTTCCTGCATTGGGGCATCCATGGCTGGGCGCTTTATTGCATCGTTGGCCTGTCGCTGGCCTATTTCCACTATCGCAAGGGTCTGCCGCTTTCGATCCGCTCCGCCCTTTATCCGATCATTGGCGAACGGATTTATGGCACCTGGGGCCATGTGGTCGATATTCTCGCCGTGTTTGGCACGATGTTTGGCATTGTCACGACCCTTGGTCTTGGCGTCATGCAGATCAGCTCGGGTCTGAATTCGCTGTTTGGTATTCCCGACACGATGCCGGTCCAGATCATTTTGATTGCCATCATTACCGTGTTTGCGACCATTTCGGTCATGGCGGGCCTTGATGGCGGCATCAAGCGGATCAGTAACCTTAATATCCAGCTGAGCTTCCTGTTGCTGGGCTTTGTTCTGATATTTGGCCCGACCCTGTTTGTGTTCGACAGCTTTGTTGAAAATGTCGGCAACTATATCAGCAATCTGGTCGTCATCAGTTTCTGGAGCGAAGCCTACACCGATACCAACTGGCAGACCGGCTGGACGATTTTCTATTGGGCCTGGTGGGTTTCGTGGTCGCCGTTTGTCGGCATTTTCATTGCCCGCATTTCGCGGGGCCGCACGGTGCGCGAGTTCACGCTTGGCGTTCTGTTTATTCCGGTCTTCATCCTGTTCTTCTGGTTTACCGCCTTTGGCGGGGCTGCGATCCATATGGAAATGATCGGCGATCCCGGTTTGATCGAGGCCACCAAGGCCAGTTACGGCAGTGCGATCTTCAAGCTGCTTGAATTCATGCCGCTGACCAAGTTTGTCACCACGGTTGTCATCGTGATGATCGTGATCTGGTTTGTCACCTCTTCTGACAGTGGATCGTTTGTCATCGACATGCTGACGGCCGGTGGCGATGCCAACCCGCCGCGTATTCAGCGCCTGTTCTGGGCCACGACCGAAGGCGTGATTGCGGCGGTCCTTCTGGTGGCAGGCGGGCTATCAGCCCTGCAAGCTGCGGCCGTTGTGGCGGGCTTCCCGTTTGCGGCGGTTATTCTGGTTATGATGTATGGGTTGTTGCGTGGCCTTGGTCGCGATTCACTCGTCCTTTACCGCTACAAGCAGTGGTACGAGACCGAGCACGAGGCTGACCATAACCTGCCCGATGCCTATGTCGACGAGACCGAACTTCCGGATGTTCATCCGGGTCCGACATTCACCGCACCAAAGCACGCTGAATAGCGACGCCAAATTGGTACGGTAACGATCAAACACAAAACGGACGGATGGCCTGTGCCATCCGTCCGTTGCTTTGAGGGTGTTTAGACCATCCTGGTTGGTCTTATGCCGCACGCTGGTGATGCGTGCCTTCGCTGACTTCCTCGACGATTTTGCTGACAAAGGCATCAAGATCCTGCGGTGAACGCGACGTCACAATGCCGTCTTCGCAGACCACAGCCTCGTCGCGCCACAGCGCACCGGCATTGAGCATATCGGTCTTGATCGACGCAAATGACGTTGCATGACGATCACGCAGCGCGCCGACCTCGATCAGAAGCCACGGGCCGTGGCAAATGGCCGCAACCGGTTTGCCCGATGCGACAAACTCGCGCACCAGACTGACAGACGCTTCGTCATTGCGCAGCAGGTCCGGGTTGATCTGCCCACCGGGGATGACCAGCGCGTCATAGTCTTTGATATCGACATTTTTGACTTCGACATCGACATCGACCGTGTCGCCCCAATCGCTTTTATCCCAGCTTTTGATCGGATCAGATTTGGGCGATGCGATTTTGACGTCGGCCCCGTGGGTTGACAATTTTTCAAGCGGAACACGCAGTTCAGACCGTTCATAGCCATCGGTGGCAAGAATCAGGATCTTTGCGGTATCAATCGCAGGCATGATGTCGCTCCTTTCATTGGTGACACCTTGCCAACGGCTGCGAGCTGCTCTCGTTCCGGATTTCAATGTGATCATTTTGTGGCACGGGCGCAAAATCGCTGTGAAACACCGAATTGCCTCTGATGCGTTTTTAATTGTATGAGGATTTATATTCCGCCTTGCTAGTGGTCTGTTTGACTGCGGGGCAAAGGGCGGAAATCCCGCGTATCCGTCTGAAAAACAGACGACTTCTAATCCTCATACTTAAGGCATGCGGCTTGTTTTCTGCCAGGCGGGGCAGCTCAGTTTGACGGGACGGTTTTCTGGTGTGCGCGCTGGTCTTCTGTTGGGTTCAGGATGCGCCAGTCGCGGACCTGTTCATTGATGATGCCGCTATTCACAAGGCATTGGTGAATGAAGCCATTGGTGTGAAGCGCGCTGATCCCGGCATTGATTGCTCTGACGACCTTGTTTGCGTTCGGTAAATGGCGCGAGATCATGAAATGCTGGCTAGCTGGCAGGATCACCTTTATCCCGGGCATCGGATAAAGCTTGATACCCTCCAGAACCCGAACCATGCCCGGCGCGCTGGAAAATTCAAGCAGGGTGAAATCTGCCCGACCAGCATCAATCAACGCATACATTTGCTGTTTGGTTGCTGCACTGGTCAGGCTCGCCGGTGCAAGGTTCTCAAGCACCTCCCAATCCAGCCGCCAGGTGCGGATGGATACCGCGCTCATGTGATGGACATTGGAAATCGGCTCGTTATAGCCGCGTGTTACGCTGCCTTGGCGGACATAGATGCCTTTTTCAAAGTCGCCCCGGCGCAGGATCGGGGCGGATTTCAGGGCATTGGGATCCGCATCAATATTAAACTCCCAGTCCGATTTGACATCGGCATTGCCGTTGCGGATCATCATGCGGCTGCGTTCGGAATTCGGTGATGGCACCACGTTTATCTTCGCATCAAGCCCGCCTGCCGTCAGGGATTGGTGCAAGATGGAATACATCACAAGCGACGCACTGCTCGGCCTGCCGGCAAGGCAGGACCGGCAGGCTGGATTGGTGTCATTTTGGCAGGACAAGACAGCGTCGTACTCGCTTTCGCGCACGGGAAAACGGAGTTCGGCCGCCTCCTCGGCATAGGCGGGGCCGCTGGTAACCGCTGCCAGCACAGACAACGCAGACAACGCAAGCGTCGCAGCAACAAAGATGCTGGTTCTGACGATGGTACTCGAAGCACCCGTGTTAGGTGTCATGCGGTTGTCCGGTAACGGTGGCATTACGTATGATAGCAGCCGACAGCATATGAGACCACAAGATCGGAATGTCATCCACCACTGGATGAAAAATTTCGCCGTGTGAGAGAATGCAAAGAAAAACACCCCGGCGTGAAACATCCGGGGTGTTTTTTAAAAAATGTGAATAATCGATCCGATTATTCAAAAAAATTTACTCAGCCGCGACAGCCGTATTCTCGCCGCGGACCAGTGCCATATAGTCTTCCATCATGGTCTTGCAGACCTGACCCGGGGTGAAGCTGTATGGGCCGATTTCAGCCACCGGCGTGACTTCAGCAGCCGTTCCAGTCAGGAAGCATTCTTCGAAGTCTGCCATCTCTTCAGGCATGATGACGCGTTCAATAACCTCATACCCGCGCTCTTTGGCCAGCGCGATCACGGTACGGCGGGTAATGCCATCCAGGAAGCAATCGGGTTTCGGGGTATGGATCTGGCCATCCTTGATGAAGAAGACGTTTGCCCCGGTCGCCTCAGCCACCTGACCACGGTAATCAAGCATCAGCGCGTCGGCATAACCCTTGCGTTCTGCTTCGTGCTTGGAAAGCGTGCAGATCATGTAAAGGCCCGATGCCTTGGCATTGGTCGGTGCTGTGTTCGGTGCCGGGCGGGCCCATTTCGACAGATCCAGACGAATGCCCTTAAGGCGTTCTTCCGGCGCGAAATAGCTTGGCCATTCCCAGCAGGCAATCGCCACATTGATGCGCGTGGTCTGGGCGGAAACACCCATCATTTCACTACCGCGCCAGGCAATGCGACGGACATAGCCCTCGGTAATGTTGTTGGCAGCCAGTGTCTCGACGACGGCATCATCAAGTTCTGCGGCGCTATAGGGGATCTTCATGTCCAGGATTTCGCCGGATTTGATCAGACGTTCGCCATGTTCGGCCAGCTTGAAAACCTTGCCGTTATAGGAACGTTCCCCTTCAAATACCGCACTCCCGTAATGGACAGCATGGCTGAGCACATGCAAAGTGCTTTCACGCCACGGTTTAAGTTCACCATTATACCAGATATAACCATCGCGGTTATCAAAGGTCGGAGTCGTCATTTGCCAAATTCCATTTCAAGAACGTTCCCGGACGTAACTTTATGTCCTTATTTGTCTGGTCGGGGTAACATTCATAGATTAATGTGTCAATATAACTGACATAACGGATAAGCATGGCAGATATCTCTACACGCAAGGTCAATCCGCTTTTTCTGCGGGAAGAAGAGCTTAGACAAGGCATTGAATTGCTGTTCTATGCGTATCGTGATTTCACCGAAGTCGCGGACCAGATGCTTGCGCAATATAATTTCGGTCGCGCCCACCATCGGGTCATCTATTTCGTGAGCCGAAATCCCGGAATTACGGTCAGCGACCTGTTGTCGATTCTCAAGATCACCAAGCAGTCGTTGTCGCGTGTGCTGGGCCAGCTGGTGCGTGAGGGCTTTATCGAGCAGAAGACCGGTTTGCAGGACCGCCGTCAGCGTTTGCTGACCCTGACTGAAAAGGGTGAGGCACTTGAACGCGAACTGACCGAACAGCAGCGCGCCCTGATTGCGGCCGCCTATCGCGAGGCCGGGGCGGAATCGGTCGAAGGTTTCCGCAAGGTCATGCTGGGCATGATGGAAGAAAAGGACCGTAAACGGTTCGAGGATGACGGCCCCGGTGGTGTACGCCGCCGCGCAGGCTGAGCCACGCTTGCGGATCAGCCATAATTTTGACGTGGTCATCCTTACGCTTTTGAAAGATTTTGCGGCCAAGTTACTGTTTAAAGGTCCAGATTGATTTCGGTGTTTAGGAACCCCCAATGACCGGTGCTGATCTGCCACATGTTCTTGTGGTCGATGATGATGACCGTTTGCGTGATCTTCTTACCCGTTATTTGGGCGAGAACGGCTTTAACGTGTCTGCTGCACGCGATGCCAGCGAGGCGCGCGCCAGCCTGTCGGGGCTGCAGTTTGATCTGATCGTGCTTGATGTCCTGATGCCAGGCGAAAAGGGCGTCGATTTGGCGCGCAGCCTGCGCGAGGCAGGCTCAAAGGTTCCGATCTTGCTACTTACCGCACTCTCGGAAACCGAAGACCGGATTGCCGGTCTCGAAGCCGGGGTCGATGATTATCTTGCCAAGCCGTTTGAGCCACGTGAACTGGTGCTTCGGATCGAGGCGATCCTGCGTCGCTATGGAGAGTTGCCAGACACTGAAGATGCGGTATTGGCTGAAGAAGCAGAAAGAAAAGCTTCTTTCGGGGCATTTCGTTTTGATCTGAGCCGGATGATCCTGCAGCGTGGTGAGGAGCATGTTTATCTGACCACCGCCGAGCAGGCATTGCTGGCAGCACTGGTTAAGCGGCGGGGCCAAACGACATCGCGCGAACAGCTTCACGGCATGGTCAGTGGCAACGCCATTGATCCGACCGCGTCACGCAGTATCGATGTGCAAGTCACGCGCCTGCGCCGCAAACTTGAAGAAGACCCCAAGCAACCAAGATACTTGCAGACAGTACGTGGTCAGGGCTATGTCCTGTATACAGACTGAAAAGCGTCGGGTAATCGACCATGAAAACGGACAAGGATAATCAGCGTGGGTAGCGAACAGAACGGGCGGATCAAATCACTGATGCCGACGGGGCTTTTGGGCCGGTCGCTTCTGATCCTGATGACGCCGATGCTGCTATTGCAGATCGTTACCGTCCTGATCTTCTTTGAACGGCATTGGGATACGGTGGCCCGCCAACTCAGCCGTGGGCTTGGTGGCGATGTCGCATATGTTATCGATTTCTTGGGGCAGTATCCCGAGAAAGAACATTACGAGTGGATTCAGAACTCGGCGCGGACGCGGATGCAACTTGATATCGTGTTCGAACCCGATGCGATTCTCGAGCGCCAGATCACCGAGCCGCCACTTGGGCTTGTGTCCGAAGAGCTGTACGTTGCTCTTGATGAACGCCTGCAGCGCCCGTTCTTTTTTGATCTTGAGCTTGATGACCGCAAGCTTGAAATTCGGGTGCAGATGAAACAGGGGGTCCTTTCGATCATTGCCCCGCGCAAGCGTCTGTACAATTCCACCACCTATATCTTCTTTATGTGGATCGCGGGATCGGCATTGATCTTGTATGGGGTGGCGGTGATCTTTATGCGTAACCAGGTCCGCCCAATCCGCCGACTGGCCAAGGCCGCCGATCAATTCGGTCGCGGCGTTGATGTTGAGGACTTTAAGCCCGAAGGGGCAGCAGAAGTCCGTCTGGCCGCGACATCTTTCATGGCGATGCGCGATCGTATCGGACGTCATTTGTCTCAGCGTACGGCCCTGCTCGCCGGGGTGTCGCATGATTTGCGTACGCCACTGACCCGCATGAAGCTTGAACTCGCCATGCAGCAAAGCTCGCCCGGTGTTGATGCCCTGAAACAGGACGTCGTCGATATGGAACGCATGGTCGATGCCTATCTGGCATTTGCGCGCGGTGAAGAAGGCGAGAAGGCGGTTCTGACTGATATTGGCAAGCTTCTGACCGATCAGGTTGGCGAAGCGCTTCGCGACGGACAGCAGATTGACCTGCACATTGAAGATAGCCTTGAATTGGAGCTGCGCCCGCAATCGGTGAAACGGTGTGTGGCGAATATCATGTCCAATGCCGGACGCTATGCCAACAATCTGTCGGTGCGCGCCGGGCGCCGCGGGCAGGATTACGAGATCATCTTTGATGATGATGGGCCAGGCATCCCGGTCGACAAACGTGAAGAGGTTTTCAAGCCGTTTTACCGCCTTGAGGAGTCGCGCAATCAGGCGACCGGCGGGGTCGGCCTTGGCATGACCATCGCCCGTGATTCGGCCCGTGGTCACGGCGGTGAGGTTTTGCTTGAAGATGCGCCGGGTGGCGGCCTGCGGGTGCGCCTTGTGCTGCCAATCGGGCACTAAGAACCTAGAGTGCCAAGGTACAAAAAGCCCCGCTTGATGCGGGGATTTTCTTGTTTGAGCGGTAAAGACCAATCAGAAAAACGTGGCAATTTCCGATAGTTCCTTTTTCTCGGTTGCGTGGGCCGGGATGGTGGCATCGGTCGCCGGGTAACCAGTGACAAGCAGGATGTAAGGCTTGTTGTGATCCGGACGGTCGCAGATATCGGTCAGGAAGCTCATCGGGTTTGGAGTGTGGGTGAGGGTGGCAAGACCAGCCCGATGGAGGGCCGCAATCAGAAAGCCTGTCGCGATTGAGACGGATTCTGGCACGTAATAGTTTTTGCGCAGTTTGCCATCAGCAGAGGTGCTTTTGCGTTCGCCAAAAATACATATCAACCATGGCGCGGTTTCCAGAAACGGTTTGCTGTCATCCGTTCCCAGTGGTTTGAGCGCATCAAGCCATTCTTCGCCCGCACGGCCTTCGTAAAAGGCGCGTTCTTCTTCTTCCGCCGCCAGTCGGATTTTGCGTTTCATCGACGGGTCGCCAATCACGGAAAAATGCCAGGGCTGGTGGTTGGCCCCATTCGGCGCAGTGCCGGCAGCACGAATGCAGGTTTCGATGATGTCACGCGGGACAGGACGATCCGAAAAATCGCGCACGGTGTGGCGCGTTTTGATGTTGTCGTAAAATTCTTGCGCGCGGGCGCGCATTTCATTGAGGTCATATTCCTGATAGTCGGGCAGCGGGATGGGAACGAAGTCGGTGGTCAGCGTTTTCGGGGACGACATGGCGCTTCCTGATATGTTCGGGTTTTTAATTGTTTGCGAAGTGTATGGGGCACGAATCTGAGCAGCAAGCCCAAAGTCCAGCGGGCAAACAAGCATCACAAAGACGACCAGCAGGGCAGAATCAGGATCAGCGTATTGCGATGCATCATTGTGCGGATGGATGTGCGGGCGTATCAAATCAACAGTCACGAGCCAGAAAGGCGTGATTGCCCCGGTTTGTGGGAGTGCTCTATTTTACACTAAATATACATAAAATTATGTAATTCACACAAAATGACAATAAATTTTGATTGTTTCCTTGCGATATACGTCTGATTGATGTTAAATCGCGGCAACTTGGCATGGAATGCGTGCCGGGATATATACTCCGTGTTTCCCGCCACGGTTCCACACACAGACAGACGAAACGGATTGATGTAGCGTTATGGCCAGCAATTTAAACGAAGAAACCGTCACCTATGTCCACCATTGGACCGACACTCTCTTCACGTTCAAAACCACCCGTGATCCGGGCTTCCGATTCATCAATGGTCAGTTTGCGATGATCGGCCTCGAAGTTGAAGGCAAGCCGCTTTTGCGCGCCTATTCGATGGTCAGTGCAAACTACGATGAAGAACTTGAATTCTTCTCGATCAAGGTGCCGAACGGACCGCTGACATCGCGTCTGCAACATATCAAGGTTGGCGACAAGATCCTCGTTGGGCGCAAGCCGACCGGAACCCTGATCCATGACAACCTTCTGCCGGGCAAAAATTTGTGGCTGCTGTCGACCGGGACGGGCCTTGCGCCGTTCATGAGCGTGATCCGCGATTACGAGACTTATGAGCGTTATGACAAGGTGATCCTTGTGCATGGTTGTCGCGAAGTGCGTGAACTGGCCTATCAGGAATTCATTCACAGCGAACTGCCAAACAACGAGTTCTTTGGCGAGGAAGTGCAGAACAAGCTGCTCTATTACCCGACGGTAACCCGTGAAGAGTTCAAGCATCAGGGACGTATCACTGAACTGATGGAATCGGGCAAGCTGTATGAAGACCTTGGTCTTGAAAAGCCGACGCTTGAAAATGATCGTTTCATGCTGTGCGGCAACCCGCAGATGATCGCCGACACCCGCCAGATGCTGCTTGATTGGGGTGGTAAGGAAGGCAACATGAACGAGCCGGGTCACTTCGTGATCGAAAAGGCGTTTGTCGAGAAATAAGACATCCGCCCCAATGGATGTTTGAATATTGCAAAGGCAGTACCCAATGGGTGCTGCCTTTTTCTATGCCCTCAAGAATGGCTCTTGGGGATTTCAAGGCTCCTCATATGGGGATATTTGCATTTGAAGTGACCGTATAAGTTGCGCCCATGTCGCGTCAGGGATTGAACACTTTGAAATGTCCTGATGCCGTGTGAAAGGAAAACACGATGGGCTTTTTCAACTTCTTCAAACGTTCCGATTCCAAAAGTGCTGCCATGACCCTGAGCGCACTTGAACAGGCTCTTGCCGTGATCGAATTCGATCTGCATGGGAAAGTGTTGCGTGCAAACAAGAACTTCCTTGCTGTGATGGGTTATGAACTCTCAGAGATCGTTGGCAAGCATCACGCGCTTTTCGTGCCTGAGGAAATTCGCAAGAGTACTGAGTATGACGCTTTTTGGGCTGATTTGCGCAAGGGCATGTTCAAAAGTGCCGCATTCCCACGCATTACCAAAACCGGACAGCGTGTCTGGATCGAGGCAACCTATAACCCGGTATGCGACGAAAAAGGTAATGTCACAAAGATTGTCAAATTTGCCTCAGACATTACAAAACGTCAGGAAGCCATGGCCGATTTCGAGGGCAAGGTAACCGCGATCAACCGCAGTCAGGCGGTCATCGAGTTTGACCTCAATGGGTATATTCTTGACGCAAATGACAACTTCCTGGCTGCTATGGGCTATCAGATTCCGGAGATTGTTGGGAAACATCATCGGATGTTTGTCGAACCATCCTATGCAAGCAGTCAGGACTATGCAGAGTTCTGGCGCGAGCTTGCCAAGGGGAACTTCGTGTCACAGCAGTTCAAACGGTTCGCCAAAGGGGGACGCGAAATCTGGATCGAGGCATCCTACAACCCCATCTTTGATGCCAATGGCATTCCATACAAGGTTGTCAAATATGCCAGCGACATTACAGAGCAGGTCAAACTGTTGACCGATCTGAAACAGATGATCGACAGCAATTTTGGCGAAATTGACAACAGTCTGACTGAGCTGGAACAGCGTTCCACGGTCGCCCATTCGAGCTGTGAAGAAACGTCTTCGAATGTGCAAGCCGTCGCTGCGGCTGCCGAAGAGCTTGCCGCTTCGATTGCCGAGATTTCGCGCGGCATGACAGAGGCGCGCGCTTCAACCGATCAGGTGTTTGAAAAATCCATCGCCGCAGGCGCATCAACCGAAAAAATGAGCGAAGTCGTCACCGCGATGAGCAGCATCATTGATGTCATTCAGAACATTGCCGGGCAGATTAATTTGCTGGCACTGAACGCGACGATTGAGTCGGCCCGTGCTGGTGAAGCAGGCAAGGGATTTGCGGTTGTCGCCAACGAAGTCAAAAATCTGGCCAATCAGGTTGCCAAGGCTACCGAACAGATCACCGGCGAAATCGAAGGTGTGCAGAACATTGCCGGCGAAGTTGCAGGCGTGCTTGGGGCAATCCGGACAGAAGTTGAAGATGTGCTGAACAATGTCACCACGATTTCCTCGGCCGTCGAGGAGCAGACTGCCGTAACCCAGCAGGTTTCAAGTAACATGCAGAGCATGGCGAACTCTGTCGAGCAGTTTGCAAGCAGCGTGAATTTTATCCGCGACGCGTCCTCAATCGTGTCGGGCAGTGTCGGGCGAACTCGACAGGCTGCACTGGTGCTTGCGCGCTAGGAGTTCCGGGGAGTGGGAGCTCGCTATGGCGAGGGGAAGGCAAGGTCGGGAAACTGACCTTGCCTTCTTTTTTGCCGATACAGAGAAAATATACATAGGTATATGTGCCTCCCCAAATGGGGATGTCGAACCTGTCGCGATCTGGCGATACTTGGCGCATCAAACATTCGCTGTTCAGAGTATCCGGAGATGTCCATGAATTCGCTGACGTCCATCCCAGTTGAACCCAACGATGTCTTCCCGGATGTACCGGGTATGATCGATGCATGCTTCTCTGTTGCCGAGTTCGATCTGCAGGGCAGGCTCGTACGTGCAAACGCCAATTTCCTGTCATTGACCGGATATAATGAAGATGAGGTGCTTGGACAGCACCATTCGATGTTCTTGTCTGAGGATGTGGTGGATGCGCCCGAATATGGCCTGTGCTGGGTCGATTTGAAGGGCGGGAAAACCAAGCGTGTGGTCCTGCCCTGGGTCACCAAGAGCGGCCAATGCAAGTGGGTCGAAGAGAACGTTGGGCCGGTAAAAGATTGTAATGGCAATGTGGTCCGCATTATCCGGCTTGGTACAGATGTTACCGAACGTCATGAAAGCCTTGCCGATCTGCAAGGCAAGGTCGATGCGATTGAACATAGCCAGGCCGTTATTGAATTCGACACGGAGGGCAACATTCTGACGGCCAACTACAACTTCCTTGTTGCCATGGGATATAGCCTGTCGGAGGTCGTCGGCAAACATCACAGCATGTTTGTCGACCCCGAATACGCGGCAAGTACCGAGTACCGTGCTTTCTGGCGATCGTTGGCAAAGGGAAGTAACAGGGCCTGCCATCTCAGGCGTTTTGGCAAGGACGGTCGCGAAGTTTGGTTTGAAGCAAGCTATAGCCCGGTTTGCGGACCGGACGGGAACGTTTGCAAGATCGTCAAGGTTGCCAATGATATTACCGATCAGGTCACCTCGCTGACTGGATTTAAAACAGCAATTGAAGCCGGTTGCGGCGAAGCCGATCAAAGCGTCGGCAAAATTGATCAGAGCCATGACGATATTTTGCAAGCCTGGCGCAAGGCGTATGCGCATCTTGAAGTCAGTAGGATGGTTGGCGCTCGGCTTGTCGGCAGTGTTGATGAAACGACCCAGCGTTTGACGGAGCTGCGGTCTGTTGCCGATCAGGCATTTGATCACGCCATAGAAAGTGATTGTGCGATTGCCGCACTTGAAGAGGCCGTGGACGCGTTGCGTGACTGTGCATGCGAAGACCCTGCGATGATTGAACAGATCAACATTCTGGAAAAGCGGATCGGTGAAAACGCGCGCATTTCTTCGACCGTTCGAACGGACATCAATTTGATGCGAAGCCGTGTTGCCGTGGTATCGCTTGCCGTCACGGAGCAGGGCGAGATCACCAATCAGATCAGTGGTGAGTTATGTAGTGTCCAGACCGCCCTTGAGTCGTCAGAAGGTGCGTTTCGGGACCTTGTCAAGGCAGCCGAGGACGTTTCGGCAATCCTTGGACAGATACGGGAAGCATCGGGCATTTTGGCACGCTAACCTTGCCGGGAGCGTGGCACGAGCGGGAAAAGGCGGGTATCGCAATGACGATATCCGTCCTTTTCTTTTGTGATCTGAGCCAGTGTCGTCAGAACAGGCGTGCCCCGTTCGGTACATCCTGATCCGGGCGGATCAGAACGATGCCCTTGTCGTCATCGCCATCGGGAAAACCAAGGCAGAGAAATTCCGACATGAACGGGCCGACCTGTTTTTTGGGGAAATTGACCACACCAGCCACCTGACGCCCGATCAGTTCTGCGGGCGTGTAGTGTTTGGTGATCTGGGCTGATGTTTTCCTGGTTCCGATCTCGGCGCCGAAATCGACCCACAATTTCAGGGCGGGGCGGCGGGCCTCGGGAAACTCCTGCGCGTCGATCACGGTACCGACACGGATATCGACTTTGAGAAAATCATCAAAACTGATTTCGTCACTCATAGCTGTCTCCTTATTTTGGAGTCAGCTTAGTAAGATCGAATGTTTCTTGTAAGCCCAAACCACCACAGGCAGATGAATTCCGGAGTTTGAGCAAAAAGCCGGGGGAAAAGATTGTCGGACAAAAGAAAAATGGCAGGACCATAAGGCCCTGCCATCAAGTAGATTACGGGAATTTAACAGCCAAAGCTGTTACTTCGTAGCTGCGGTCTTTTCGATAGCAGCCTTGAATTCGTCAAGGGATTCGGTAAAGCGAGTCTGCAGAAGAGCAAGCGCTTCTTCCTGAGACTTGGTTACCAGACCTGACAGTTCCTTGGCATTTGCAAGGGCTTCTTCGTAAGCCGTTTTTGCAGCTTCGGTCTGTTTGGCAGCCGAAGCCATGGGGTCGTCAGCAGAAGTAGCAGTGAAATCTTTGCCCTGGGTCTGAACTTTATCCAGCAGCGTTTTGAAGATCTCACTCTGGCGCTGAGCGACGGCCTGGAAACCGTCGAAGGCTACCTTGTTAGCTTTGGTGAGGGCTTCCACGTTTTTACGCTGGAAAGCCATCATTTCGTTCACGTCTACACCCGGAACTTTGAAGTCCGCAGTGTATTTGGTGAAGTCGAGATCAAAGAACGGATTGGTTGCCTTTTTTGCGGCGGTCATGGTTTGCACTCCATTAGTTTGCGACAGATATGCAATGAGGCGCTATTGTGCGCCGCACAAATTCAACTGCAATATGCCGGAATGATCGCCTGTCGTCAAGGATTATTTTGCACTGCACAAAAACTTATAGGTTATTGTATTGTGTCAAAAGCATAACCTTGGGTGTGCATATTGTTTTTGCGTTTCAGATCAGGGAATTAGGTGTTGGTCGCGGTTGATGTCGCCTGATCGGATGGTGCATCTGCAGGGCTGTTATCGCCCGGGGACGGTGACTTTTTGACCGAAAAACTCTTGCACCGTTTGCTGATCTTACCACAGATCGATGATGCTTTTCCAAGACCCTTTTCAACCCGGCGGTCCCACCCGGCCGCCTTGGACAGTTCCCGGTCAAGATAGGCCATGGTCGGACCGAAATCCGTACTGTCGTCATCAAGCCAGTATTTGAAGGTCCTGGCGTAGACCGCCGTCAATCCGGCAACGCGCATGCTGCCATGCAGGCCGGATGTCTGGAAACCCGCGGCCTCAAGCATCCAGCGCATGGCGCCGAAATGGGTTTTGATCGCGCGCAGCCCGTCAGCCGGGCCAAGGTCGCCGCCCGATGCAATGATCGAGCGCAGGGCCGCGCGGTATTCCGACAAAATGTCAAATCGGGCCATGATGACCGCGATCAGGCGGTCATGACCGGGTTCGTTGAAGTCCTCGGAATCCAGATCGGCAAGGACTTCACGGTCGACGCGTTTGACAAAGCGGCGCAGAAGGTCGCCCTTGCCACTGCAATGATCGTAGCAATCGGCAACAGACACGCCTGCTTCGTTTGCAATGTCGATCATGGTGACGTCATGCCAGTCGCGTTCGGCGGCCAGTTTCAGGGTCGCATCAATCAGAAGATTGGGGATATCCTTTTTGGGTGGCATGACGTCCTCCTTGGTTTCACAGTTGGTTTGGCGATCAGCCGGCCAGTTCCTTGGATCGATCGCGGGCTGCACCGACTGCGCGGGTCATTAGTTCCGGCAGGCCGGTTTTGGGATCCATCAAAACATCAAGAGCCGCAGCGGTGGTGCCGCCCGGGCTTGTGACATTTTCGCGCAAGGTGGCGGCACTTTCTTCGCTGGCATCAAGCAGGAAGCCGGCACCAACCACGGTCTGGCGTGCAAGGGTCATGGCCTGATCGGCGGGAAGGCCGGCGGCTTCACCTGCCTGTGCCATGGCTTCGACCAGATGGAAGATATAGGCAGGTCCGCTGCCCGACAGGCCGGTGACGGCATCCATCAGACCTTCATCCTCGACCCAGGATACCATGCCGACGGCCTCAAGCAGGGTCTGGCACATGTCACGCTGGGCGATGCTGACATTTTCGGTCGGGCACATCACGGTCATGCCACGTGAAACGGCGGCTGGTGTGTTGGGCATGGAACGCACAATGCGCGCTGTGTCGCCAAGGTGGCTTGTGAAGAAGTCGATGGTTTTACCCGCCGCGACTGACAAGAAGACCGTTTCGGCACGGACCAACGGTTTATAGGCGTCAATGACATCGGGCAGGACCTGTGGCTTGACGGCAAACAGCACGACCTGCGGGATAAAGTCGGATCGCATGTCGGCAACATCGGTAATGCCGTTGATGCCGTATTTGGACTCGAGCTTTTCGGCGGCTTCGGCTTGCTCGACGATAAAGACATTGGATGCCACCAGCCCGCGGGCCAGCCAACCTTCGAGCATGGCACTGCCCATCTTGCCACAGCCAACCAGCAAAAGACGCGTATTCATAAATTCTGCTCCGCTTTAACCATCGGGTTCTGTTGATCGTGGCGCGATCAACACGCTTGATGCAATGCCGTAGCGATCTTCTCAAGGTGGGTCAAGTCAGTGCCAAGAGCAAGAGGCGTCTGTATTAAACCCCGAAGGGGTGCCTGTTGTCTGGCCGGCGGATGCTTTGGCTGGGATAGCGTCCCTTTGCCGGATTTTCTGTTGTGCAGGGGGATTGCGAAGCCGGGTTTGGGGCGTTTGTATTGTTTTCACAAGGTCCGGCGCGAACTTAAAAAAACGCATGAATATGCCAAAGTACGGCGGTAAGGCCGTCCTTGCAATGTCTGCGGTACTGTTTGGCTTTTAAGCCTGACCTGCCGGTTCGAGCATGGCATGCATGAGTGCCTCGTCCGGGGATTTTCCCTGACCCAGCACGAAATTAAACGCCGGGAAGAAGCGTTCGCATTCCGAAAGGGCGATTTCGATCAGTTCTTCGAACTGTTCGACCATCGGGGGCACGTCACCACCAAACAGCAGGGTATGGCGAAACAGCGGCATGTTTTCTTCGAGCCACAGGCCGAAATGCCCGATCCAGAGCTGTTCGTTGCACTTGGCAACCAGTTCATACATCCGCGGGCGCAGCGGTTCTGGCACGAACAGGTCAAAGCAACATGCGATGTGGAGCGCCTCGGCATCGTCGCGCCAGGTGAAATAGACCAGATAGGTGCACCAGTGAGCCGGGATTTCGACCACGATCTCGTCCGAACCGCGCCGTTCGAGATGCCACTGGTTGGTGCGGGCAATATCCTCGACCAGCAGCAACGGATTTTCGTCGCCGATGTCGCCGATATCTTCCATTTGGTCGTTCATCTATACCCAGCCTGTTCAAGCATATGCGAAAGGGCGCGCACTATATGCCGGTGAACGCTTTGTTTCAACCGCCGCTGCGCGCAGGACTGCAATGAATATTCTGATTGCGCTCTAGATGGTGCTTCAATCGACCGTTAAGCGCGCCTGCTTGTGACGGCAAAGTTCGGCCCGGGTGCGACAAGCACCCGCGACCTTAGTTATATATGTGGGGATGAATTACCCGATCTGGCGTCTGTCAGGCGTCTTTTTTCGCTGTGGTTTTTGCCGCAGATTTCGGCGCTGCCTTGGCGGTGCTGCGCTTGGCAGCCGGTTTCTTGGCCGGTTCAG
This sequence comes from Thalassospira sp. MCCC 1A01148, assembly GCF_001613795.1. Taxonomy (GTDB): domain Bacteria; phylum Pseudomonadota; class Alphaproteobacteria; order Rhodospirillales; family Thalassospiraceae; genus Thalassospira. The sequence continues at coordinate 441,506 of NZ_LPVZ01000020.1, read as the reverse complement.
CAGCATCAAGGCGCTTTTCCAGATCGGCGATCTTGGCTTCGAGCGCATCAATGCGTTCAGCTGCACGGATCGCAACATCATGAACGACATCATATTCTTCGCGGGTGACCAGATCCATGTTGAGCAGAATCTTTTCGAACTGCTGGCGGATCATGGCATCTACTTCGCCTTTGACACCGGTCATGGTGCCCAATGCGGAATTGGTGACACGGGTCAGGTCATCGAGAATGCGGTTGTTGATCTGCATGATGGTCTCCGGCTTTTGAAATTTTATGTTGGGCATAATATGGGCCTATATGGCCACAGGGCAAGCGGCGCGTTATGAACCGGGCGTGACGATATCGTTATTTTGGTTTGCTTTTCTTGCTCCAGATCAGGGGCGGTCTTATAAAGTGTCGTCAAACATGATCTGTCGTCCTGGTCCATCCGGGCAGGGCGGCCTCGTCAGGAGAATGCAATGCTTATCGTCACTGGTGGTGCCGGGTTTATCGGTTCCAATATTGTTGCCGCCCTTGAAGAACGAGGCGAGACCGACATCGTTGTCGTTGATCGCCTGCGCGATGGCATCAAATGGAAAAACATCGCCAAGCGGAACCTGCGCGACATTGTCCATCCCGATGAGTTGCCCGCATTCCTTGATCAGCATGCCGGTGATGTAGAAGCGATTTTCCACATGGGCGCGATTTCCGCGACCACGGAAACAGACGCCGACAAGATTGTTGCCAATAACCTGAAACTGACAACCTGGCTTTGGGAATGGTGTGCACGTCATTCTTCGCGCCTGATCTATGCATCTTCGGCTGCGACTTATGGTGATGGCAAGCAGGGCTTTGATGACAGCTTTGATGAAGCTGATCTGGCAAAGCTGGCACCGCTGAATGCCTATGGCTGGTCAAAGCATGCAACAGACCGCCGGTTCCGCCGGATCCTCGATCAGAACGGGTTCCGTCCCAAACAGTGGGCGGGGCTTAAGTTCTTTAACGTCTATGGCCCGAACGAATATCACAAGGGCGGTATGCGGTCCGTGGTGTCGCAGCTGTTTGACAAGCTTTCAAATGGTGAGACCGCGACCCTGTTTAAGTCGCACCACCCCGATTACGAAGATGGTGGCCAGCTGCGTGACTTTGTCTGGGTCGGTGATGTCGTTGATATCATCATGTGGCTTTATGACAATCCGCAGGTCAGTGACCTGTTCAATATCGGCACCGGCAAGGCGCGCAGCTTCAAGGATCTGGCGCTGGCAGTATTCAGTGCGATGGGCAAGGAGCCCGATATCAAATTCGTGCCGACCCCGGAATCGATCCGCGACAAATACCAGTATTTCACCGAAGCCAATATGACCAAGCTGCGCAAGGCGGGCTATGGCACGGAAATGACATCACTTGAAGAAGGGGTGCGATCCTATGTGCAGGATTATCTTGCGACCGAGGATCCGTTCCGCTGACAAAGTCGTGTGACGGGTATGCGCGCTGCCATGATGCTGCCCTTATCCTTTGCAACTCCAGCACAGTCCATGTTCTGAGCCTGTCCATCATCACCCAATAGCTGATCCGGAGTTTTTCAGATGCTGAGCCTTGCCTTTCCGGCGATAGACCCGATTGCGATTTCCATCGGCCCGATTGCCATTCGCTGGTATGCGCTGGCTTATATTGCCGGGTTGCTGCTGGGGTGGAAGTATGTGGTGTATTACTGCACCAAAACGCCCAACATCATGAGCAAGCGCGATGTCGATGACTTGTTGTTCTGGGCGACGCTGGGCGTGATCCTTGGCGGGCGGTTGGGCTATATCCTGTTTTACAATCTGGATTACTATCTTGATAACCCGGCCAATATCCTGAAGGTCTGGCAGGGCGGCATGGCCTTCCATGGCGGTTTCATGGGCGTGATCCTTGCGATCATTCTGTTTGCCAGAAAGCGCGGGATTTCCATCCTTGCCGTTCTGGATGCGGCCGCTGTTGCGACCCCGATTGGTCTTTTCTTCGGTCGGATTGCCAATTTCATCAATGGCGAGCTTTATGGCCGCACGACGGATGTTGCATGGGGCATGGTGTTCCCCAATGGCGGGCCGGAACCACGCCATCCAAGCCAGCTTTATGAAGCCTTGCTTGAAGGGCTTATCCTGTTTGTTGTGCTGTTTATCCTGTCGCGCAACGCGTTTATCCGCCACCGTCCGGGGATCCTTGGGGGGACGTTTGTTGCCGGTTACGGCATTGCGCGGATCATTGTCGAATTCTTCCGTCAGCCCGATGCCCAGCTGGGCTACCTTGCCGGGGGCATCACCATGGGCCAGATATTGTCCATTCCGATGGTGCTGGCCGGGGTTGGCTGTATTGTCTACGGCCTGAAATCCAAGCCGATTGAAACCCGCATTCACCCCAAAGAAGCCGAAAACGCGTAAATTATGAGTTCTGCGACCGACAGCCCGCTTTTGGCCCATATCAAGCGCCGGATCAATGTATCCGGGCCGATCACCATTGCCGATTTCATGACCGAGGCATTGGCCCATCCCGAACATGGCTATTACCGCAAGCAGGACCCGTTTGGCCGTGCGGGTGATTTCATTACGGCACCGGAAATCAGCCAGATGTTTGGCGAACTGATCGGGCTTTGGGCTGCGGTAACCTGGCAACAGATGGGCAGTCCGCCGAAAATCGATCTGATTGAACTGGGGCCGGGGCGCGGGACATTGATGTCTGATGCGTTGCGGGCTGTGCGCAATGTGCCGGGATTTGGCGATGCATTGACCGTGCGGTTTGTTGAAACCAGTCCGGTTCTGCGTACCCATCAGCAAACATCAATCATGGCGTACGGCATTCCGGCCACATGGCATGAAACATTTGATGACATTCCCACCCGTGCGAATGTTCCGGCGATTGTCATCGGCAACGAGTTCTTTGATGCGCTGCCGATCCGTCAGTTCGAGCGCGGCGAGAAAGGCTGGGCCGAACGGCTGGTTGGCGTGGATGCCAAAACCGGCGCACTTGGTTTTGTCCGTGGGGCAGAAACCCCGATCACCGATGCGCTGATCCCGGCGGTTCTGCGCGGTGCTGCGAAAAAAGGCGATGTTTTTGAAAGCTGCGCACCAGCCATTGCCATTGCCGATCAGATCGCACGGCGCTTGAATGAAACCGGCGGCGGGGCATTGTTTATTGATTATGGCCATCCCGGCAGTGCGTTTGGCGATACGTTCCAGGCGCTCAAGGGCCATGAATATCACCCGGTTCTGAGCAATCCGGGCGATGCGGATCTGACCGCGCATGTTGATTTTGCCGCCATCGGGCGGGCGATGAATGAAGCCGGGGCGCGGACTGGTGCGGTTCTGACGCAAGGAACATTTTTGCGTATGCTTGGCATTGAACAGCGGGCCGAGCTTTTGAAAACCAATGCCGATGACGCCCAACAAACCGCAATTGATCAGGCTTTGTCGCGGTTGATTGATGCCGATCAGATGGGAACGCTTTTTAAAGTTCTGATCGGCTATGGTCGGGATACCACCCCGCCGCCTTGCGTCAGTGGCGTGGCGGGTTAGGGCCTGCTGATGATCAGGATATCGCCGTGGTTGCCGCCTAAGGGCGCGAAATTAGGAGTGAGGACGCAGGACATGCTTGGTATATTCAAGGACGCGGGACGCGGTTTCGCGCCCTTAGGCGACAATCCCTCAGGGACGGGGCGTATTTTCCCACCTGCGGCGTCGCGGCTGGCTTTCGTGGGACCTGCCACGCTGCGCCATCCACTTCTTGCAGGTGGGAAAATACGATCCCGCCACGACGACATCCTGATTATCAACAGGCCCTGAATTGATTGCGACCGGAACGGTTTTGGGAACGGAGCAGGCCAGCATGACACATCCGATCAGCCAGGTTACCAGCGGGATCGAACGCAGCGCCAACGGGCTGACCTGGTTTGAAGCCGGGAACCTGTCGGACAAGGATGGATTGCGCCATGGGTTCCTGAGCCGCAAGGGCGGGGTCAGTGACGGTGTTCACGGCGGGTTGAATGTTGGTTTCGGGTCAGATGATGACAAGAACCGCGTTGCCGAAAACCGCGCCCGTGCGGCATCCGCGTTTGACACCAGTGCCGATCGTTTGACCACGGTTTATCAGGTGCATGGCACCGATGTTGCCGTTCTGGATAAGCCGTTGTCGCGCGACGCGGCACCCAAGGCCGATGCGATGGTGACGGATCGTCCGAACATCATGCTGGGTATTCTGACAGCGGATTGCACGCCGGTCCTTTTTCATGATCCCTTTGCCAGTGTAATCGGAGCGTGTCATTCCGGCTGGCGCGGATCGCATGCCGGTATTTCGGCCAGTACGGTTGATGCCATGGAAAAGCTTGGCGCCAAGCGCGAGAATATTCACGCTGCTGTTGGCCCGTGTATTGCGCGCAAGTCTTATGAAGTTGATGGCGCATTTCGTGACACCATCCTTGCCGGACCGGAAGGCGACGAGGATCTTTTTGATCCGTCGGTTCGTGATGGGCATTTCATGTTTGATTTACCGGAATATGTTCGTCGTCGAACGATTGCCACCGGGATTGCTTCGGTCGAGCTGGTCGCGCGCGACACGCTGGCCGAGGAAGAACTTTTTTACAGTTATCGCCGGACGACCCTGCGCAAGGAACCCGATTACGGGCGGCAGTTGTCGGCGATCATGTTGAAAGAGGCGTAACATCATGCCGCATCTGATCATGCTGTTCTTCTTTATGATCATTGCGACCATGGTTGGTTGTGTGATGATGTGACGACGAAAATTGCCCCAATGAAGTCTTTCCTGCGTTCGGTTGTATTGATCCTTGGTCTGGCCGGGTTGCTTGCCGCCTGTGGTGATTTGCCGCGCCCGTTTGAGGGGGCCGGTCGCGCCGGGGATCCGGGCTTGCTGGAGCTGCGTGATACCGGCACTGTTCGGGTCGAGGCGACCGAAGATTTGCCCGAAGGCGCATCTGCCCATCTTGCGCGCGCCATGGCACGTGCACTGCGCCTGCGCGATATTCCGGCCTATAGCGAAACAGACACCGGCGGGGATTACATTCTTCGGCCCAATGTGCAGGCGAAGCTGACGGAAAGTGGTGCTGCCCTTGATATTACGTGGGTTTTGATGCGTCCGGACGGGCTTGCGATTGATACAACGCATTCGGCCGGTGAACTTGGCGCGGATCAATGGTTCGTCGACCAGCCCACAGGGCCAGAAGAAAACAACCTCGCTATCCCGCAGGAGCTGGTCGAAAAAGTCCGCGAGCTTGAAGGTCGGGCCGACGACCCGTTGGCAAAAACCTATGAGGGACTGGTCGCGCAACCAGCAGACGACATCGCCTTTATGATTACTGGCGACCGATCATCCCTGCGGGCGGCACCTGTAATGAAAATTGCCCTGATTGATTTTGCAGGGGCCCCCGGTGATGGCAATACAGCCCTTGCCAGATCGGCCGGTGCCTTGTTGAAATCGCGCGGGATTACGGTTGATAACCGCGAGATTGACGAAAACAGCGTGATCCTGTCAGCGACAATTGATGTCAGCCCGGTGACTGAGAAAACCACCACACCACTTGATCGGGTATCTATCGAGTGGATCATCATGGAAGTCGACGGCACAGAACTGGGGCAGATGAACCAGAATAACGTCGTGCCGCGCGGCCAGCTTGATGAAAGGTGGGGGACAGTTGCATCCCTTGCTGCACAGGCCGCGGTTGAAACCCTTGAAGGGGTTCTGGGGCAGATCGCAACGAACAAGAAGCTTCAACTGCGCGTCGATAACAAAACGGCATCGCTGCGCTAAGCCCGGATTGCTTCGGTTCTGCAAAGGGCCGATGGCAGGTTGATGGGCAAGGCATGCATGACTGCCTTGTCGTTATTCGGCATTGGCCCCATTTACAGACTGTTAACGGCTGGTTATAAAGCCGCCGCGATCTGCCGATATGCAGAAGTGCTGAAACTTGGTCTTTGAGTGTCGTGAATGTGTCGTTGGACCGGCGGGAAATTCCCAGATTCCGGGCTGTTTGGCGGCAAGGGCAAACAGGGCTGATGACGGCTTTCTGTTGTGAGCGGAGTCGCACAGGATTTAATTATTCGCTTTCCCGGCACCCATTAACCGAGGCCCCGCTATGAAGATCCTCGCTGGTAACAGTAACCGCCCGTTGGCAGAGGCAATTGCTGACCATCTTAATCTGCCGCTTACCCGTGCAGATGTGAAGCGTTTCTCTGATGAGGAAATCTGGTGCGAAATTCAGGAAAACGTCCGCGGTGAGGACGTTTTTGTCATTCAGAGCACCTCTTATCCCGCAAACGACAACCTGATGGAACTGCTGGTGATGCTTGATGCGCTGCGCCGTGGTTCGGCACGCCGTATCACCGCTGTGATGCCGTATTTCGGCTATGCCCGTCAGGACCGTAAATCGGGTCCCCGTACTCCGATTTCGGCAAAGCTGGTTGCCAACCTGATCACGGTTGCCGGTGCAGACCGCGTTCTGACCATGGATCTCCATGCCGGTCAGATTCAGGGATTCTTTGATATTCCGCTTGATAACCTGTTTGCATCGCCGGTTCTGACCAGCGACATCCGCAACAAGTTCGAAGGCCAGAAGCTGGTGATCGTCAGCCCGGACGTTGGTGGTGTGGCGCGTGCGCGTTCCGTTGCAAAACGTCTGGATGCTGAACTGGCGATCATCGACAAACGTCGTCCGCAGGCCGGTGTTTCCGAAGTCATGAACGTCATTGGTGACGTCAAGGACGCGGCTTGCATCCTGGTTGACGACATCGTTGATTCTGCTGGTACGCTTTGCAATGCGGCCGGCGCGCTGAAAGAACGCGGTGCATCGTCTGTTGCGGCCTATGTTTCGCATGGTGTGCTGTCTGGTCCGGCGGTTGAGCGTATCGCGAATTCGCCAATGACCGAAGTTGTTACCAGTGACTCGATCAAGGCATCCGATGCTGTTCGTGATTGCGGAAAAATTCGACAGCTTCCGATTGCGCCGCTGATGGCAGAAGCCATCCGTCGTATCTCGGAAGAAAAATCTGTTTCCGTTCTTTTCGATTGAGGGTATAAGGCCCTCGCCGTGGTGGCACCCCTGGAGGCCACCACGCTTGTTTTTGTAGGCTTTCAGCGGTGATTTTCACCAACCTGCAGAAGCAACTTACTTTTAGTTCAAGGAGATTTTCCGATGGCAAATTCTGTTATCACTGCGGAAATCCGTGAACGGGCCGGAAAGGGGGCCGCCCGTGCCGTGCGTCGTGCCGGTATGGTCCCTGGTGTTATTTATGGTGCGAAACAGGAACCTGTTCTGTTCCAGATTGACCCGCGTCCGCTTTGGAAACTTCTGCATCAGCCGGGCTTCTATTCCCACGTTCTGACCATTGAGGTCGGCAAAGAGAAATACGAAGTCCTGCCGCGCGACGTTCAGTTCGACAAAGTATCTGACGAAATCATGCACGTTGACCTTCTGCGCTTCTCCAAAGGCCAGACCATCAACGTTGAGGTTCCGGTTCGCTTCGAAAACGAAGAGAAATCCCCGGGCCTCAAAAAAGGTGGCGTTCTTAACGTCGTTCGTCACGATGTCGAAGTTCTCTGTGCTCCTTCCGCTATTCCGGAAGAGCTGGTCTTTGACCTGTCGGGCGTCGAAGTTGGTGACTCGATCCACATTTCGGCAATTAAACTGCCGAAAGGTGTTGAGCTTACCATCACCGACCGTGACTTCACCGTTGCGACCGTTGCTGCACCGTCTGCACTGAAATCGGAAGAAAACGAAGCTTCTGACGAAGAAGGTGAAGGCGAAGAAGAAGCAGCGACCGAAGAATAAGATCGAGGTCTTACGATGTTTTTGGTGGTTGGATTGGGAAACCCGGGATCGGGATATGCCGCCAATCGTCACAACATTGGCTTCATGGCGGCGGACGAACTCGTCCGCCGCTATTCTTTTGGTCCCTGGCGCAAAAAGTTTCAGGGGCAGATTTCCGAAGGTGAATTGAACGGGCAAAAGGTTCTGGTTCTCAAACCGGAAACCTTCATGAACCTGTCGGGACAAAGTGTTGGCGAAGTCCTGCGCTTTTACAAGATTCCGGTCGAAAACGTTATCGTCCTGCATGATGAGCTGGACCTGCCACCGGGCAAGCTGCGCGTTAAACGCGGCGGCGGCCACGGCGGGCATAACGGTTTGAAGTCCATTGATGCCCATTGTGGCAAGGAATATCGCCGCATTCGTTTGGGAATTGGCCATCCCGGGGATAAGTCCCGTGTGCATGGTCATGTGCTTGGGGATTTTTCCAAGGCCGAACAGGATGGCTGGCTGATGACCCTTCTGGATGCGGTGGCGGCCGAATTCGGGCGCCTGACAAAGGGCGATGATGGCGGCTTTATGAGCAAGGTTTCCGCCATCGTGTCGCCGCCCAAGCCAAAGGCACCGAAAAAGGACAAGCCAGCGGCCGACAACACCAAGGGTGCCAAAGGTGCCAGTGGTGCCAAGGGTGACAAGGGTGACAAGAATTCAGATGCCACAAACCAGCCACAGGCCGGTGAGGGGATCGACGATATTTCGGGTGCGGCAAAGGTGCGTCTTGAACGTGCCGATACCCCGGTCAGTAATGCAGCCTCGGCCATGGCAGAGGCGCTTGCCAAGGCATTTGGCAAAAAGAAATAGTCTGGTTTGCAAGCATGCAGACCGATCATGATAAACAGAAATTCAAGTTACGGAGCCCGGAAAGATGGGATTCAAATGCGGTATTGTCGGTCTGCCAAATGTCGGTAAATCGACCCTTTTTAACGCCCTGACCCAGACGGCAGCAGCCGAGGCAGCAAACTTCCCGTTCTGTACGATTGAACCCAATACCGGTCGTGTCAGCGTTCCTGACGAACGCCTGGACAAGATTGCGGCAATCGCAAAGTCGGCCAATATCATTCCGACCCAGCTGGAATTTGTTGATATTGCCGGTCTGGTGCGTGGGGCATCCAAGGGCGAGGGCCTTGGCAACCAGTTCCTGGCCAACATTCGCGAAACCGATGCCATCGTGCATGTTCTGCGCTGCTTTGAAGATGATGACATTACCCATGTCGATAACTCGGTCGATCCGGTGCGCGATGCGGAAACCATCGAAACCGAACTGATGCTTGCCGATATGGAAAGCCTTGAAAAGCGCGTTCCCGCCCTTCAGAAAAAGGCGCGTTCGAACGACAAGGACGCCAAGCTGACCATGGATCTGATTGAGCGTACGCTTGAAGTGCTGCGCGAAGGCAAGCCGGCGCGTGTTGTCGAGATTGATGGCGAAGAAGAAGCCAAGGCGTTTCGTATGCTGCAGCTTCTGACCAGCAAGCCGATCCTTTATGTCTGCAACGTTGATGAAGACAACGCGGCCGAAGGCAACGAACTTTCGGCCAAGGTTGCCGAAATGGCCGAAGCACAGGGTGCACGTTCGGTTGTGATTTCAGCAGCAATCGAAGCCGAGGTTGCCCTGCTTGAAAGTGCCGAAGACAAGAAAGAGTTCCTAGAGGGTCTTGGTCTTTCGGAAACCGGCCTCGCACGTATTATCCGCGAAGGCTACAAGCTGCTTAACCTTTTGACCTTCTTTACGGTGGGTCCGAAAGAGGCACGCGCATGGACGGTGTTTACCGGTGCGACTGCGCCGAATGCGGCTGGCGTTATCCACACCGATTTCGAGCGCGGCTTCATTAAGGCCGAAACCATCGCCTATGACGATTTCATCGAATTCAACGGTGAAGCCGGCGCGCGTGATGCGGGTAAACTGCGTCAGGAAGGCAAGACCTATATCGTCAAGGACGGCGATATTTTCCACTTCAAATTCAACGTCTAAGCTTCCGCTTTTTCGTAATTATTCCAAAGGCCACCGTAACTTATGCGGTGGCCTTTGGTTTTTGCGCAGGCTGATCTGGCCTGGGGACTTGTCAAAACAGCCCAACGCGGTCTACCTTCGCCTTTACAGCAAATGGGGAGCGCATGAACGACCTAAGCCCGAAAAAACGTATCTTACTGGTTTTCAACTCTGCCACCGGACAGCCGGGACGGGTGGGAGCTGTCATGCGTCGTTACGGGTTTGAGTTTGATATTCGCCGTCCGGGTGAAGGCGACGAATTGCCGACCGATCTTTGCAAATATCATCTGGTCGTCGTGTTTGGCGGACCGATGAGTGCCAATGACGATCATCTTGATAATGTCAGTGCCATCATGAACTGGTTGCCGACCGTGGTGTCCAGTGATGCGATGTATCTGGGCATTTGCCTGGGCGCGCAGATGATGGCGCGCAATCTTGGTGCAGAGGTCCAGCCCCATCCCGAAGGTATGACTGAAATCGGCTATTACCCGGTGCAGCCAACCCCGGCCGGTGAACATCTTTTCCCTGAGGAAATGATGGTCTATCACTGGCACAGCGAAGGGTTCGGACTTCCCGAGGGCGCGGAACTCGTCGCGACCGGCCCGACATTCCCCCATCAGGCCTATCATGTTGACGAACGCATCTGGGGCATTCAGTTCCATCCGGAAGTCGATGATGAAAGCCATGAACGCTGGCTGGCCAATGCCGGGGACAAAACCGACCGTCCGAACGGCCAGTGTCCCGATACCCAGCGGGCGGGACGGGCCAAATATGACGCCGCATTTGGCGCGTGGTTTGAACAGTTTGCCAAGAAGGTGCTGGTCAAGGGGCTTGTGCCAGCCGACGCCGGGCACAGCAGCTAAGGCAAAAGGCAGCTCACTGCCAAAGCGATGTCAGACGGCAGCCATATCTGCCGGTCTTTTGGAAAGCCAGTTCTCAATCGCCGTTTCATCAAAGGCAAGTGCGTCTGCAAAACCGCCATGGAAGTCATTCCATGCGTCGTTATATTCATCGCGCACCCCGACCAGAACCGGGATTTCCAGATCCAGTGCGCGTGAAATCACATCACGAAGCCCGCGCCCCTCGGCCTCGCTTCGGCCAAAGCGCGCAATGATCAGGATGTCGGATCCGGCCTCGACATCGCGCGAAAGCTGCTGGGCAAGGCTGGACAGCGCATCGCCATCAAGCTTGCAGCCCTTGGCCATTTTGCCACGATTTTTGGTGATCGGCATTTCATCGCCGCTGCGCAGATTGCGGACATGGACCAGGGTTCCGCAATCGGCATCCTTGCGGCGTTTTTGCACATAGCCGGCAACCGATTTGCCATTCGCCAAAAAGGTATCGGCAATTGCGGCAAGAAGGTCGTCAATCGGGTCTTTGGGGTGAAAGGCAATCCCGGCCAGCATGGATCAGAACCGATCAATCACAGTGACACCTGTGCCAACGAAACTGTCCATATTCATAAGTGCGGTGGCCCCTTCGGCCAGTGTGACGTGATCGCCAATCAGCTTTTGCGGCGCCAGTTTGCCCGACTGGATCATGTCGAGCATCGCGTCATAGCGAAAAGCCTGCATGCCATGGCTGCCCAGAATTTCAAGCTCATGGGCCACCACACGGTCCATCGGGACTTTGGCGTGGGCGTGATCATCGGTCATAAGCCCGATCTGGACATGCTTGCCACGTTTGCGCAGGCACGCCACGGAATTAAAGCAGGTCACGGCACTGCCCAGCGCATCGACTGATACATGGGCGCCGCCACGGGTGATGTCCTTGATCGCAGTCGGTATGTCATCAACACTGTGGGCATTCAGCACTGCATTGGCGCCGAGCTCTTTTGCGAAGTCGAGCTTGGCATCATCAATATCAACGGCCACCACATAGGCACCGGCAGCGGCGGCAATCATGATGGCGGAAAGACCAACACCGCCTGCACCATGCACGGCCACGATCTGACCGGCGGTGACTTTGCCCTGATCAATCACGCCGCGGAAACTGGTGGCGAAACGGCAGCCAAGGCTGGCGGCGGTTGCGAAATCCATTTCATCAGGCAGGTGGACAAGGTTGGTGTCGGCATAATCAATTGCGACATATTCGGCAAAGCTGCCCCAGCCGGTGAAGCCCGGCTGGAACTGCTGATCGCACACCTGATGATTGCCGCTGTGGCATTCCGGGCAATGACCGCAGCCCGACACGAAGGGCACGGTAACGCGGTCGCCTTCCCGCCAGCGCTTGATATCCTTGCCGACCGCAACCACAGTGCCCGCGAATTCATGGCCGGGAACATGGGGCAGCTGGACATCGGAATCGTGTCCCATCCAGCCATGCCAGTCGCTGCGGCACAGGCCGGTTGCGCCAACCTGAATGACGACACCGTCATTACCCGGGGTCGGGTCGGGGAGTTTCTGGACCTCAATCGGGCCCTGATATTCGGTGAAGTAGGCTGCGCGCATGATGTTCCTCCCGATTGTTGTTATGTTTTTATCGGATGCAGTGTTTAAATTTTCAAGTGTCGTTATCGTCGCGCTCGGGATGCAAGCGGACAACCTTCGGAACGCCGACCGATGGTTTGGATTTTGGTTTCGGTTTTGGCTCTGGCGAGGCATTTGGCTGATAGCGACCCCATGGGGATGTATCGCGGTTCTCGCCCTCTTTGCCCCACGGACCGCGCTGTTCGCGGCGCATGTTTGCCCGTTTGGCCGCGCGTTCTGCCTCATATGCGGCGGCCCATGGCGGGATGTTGGATGTGGCCCCACGCGTTTTGCGGCCGGGACGGTAGATGCCAAAGGCCGGTGCAGGTGATCCGTCATGCCATAGTGGCACATTGCGATGCTTGAACAGCGGGATCAGGGCAAGTCCGGCAAGGAAGCCCGCGATATGGGCGACCCATGCAATGCCAAGGTCTGCACCGCTGCCGAAATTGATCACCTGACTGATAAACCAGAAGCCCAGCACGACCACGGCCGGCACATAAAAGATAAACACCCAGAAGAACCAGACCAGCACGCGGGCCTTGGGATAGAGCAGGAAATAGGCGCCAAGCACCCCGGCCAACGCGCCAGACGCGCCGATCATTGGAATTTCCGATTGGGTATCAAGCAGGCCATGCCCAAGGGCGGCGGCAACACCGCAGGCAAGATAAAAAATCAGAAAACGGAAATGGCCCATCGAATCTTCGACATTGTTCCCGAAGATCCAGAGATACAGCATATTGCCGCCCAGATGCATCCAGCCACCATGCATGAACATGGCCGAAAAGATCGACAGGAACCCGAAGCCAGCCGGAAACGGTGAAAAGCCTGGCGGCAGTTCCGCATGACCAAACAAGACAGCCGGGATCGCCCCATATTGCAAGGTCATCAGAACCGTGGCACGCGGATCAAGCGTGACGGTGCCGACAAACACCACGACATTGATCGCGATGATGGCATAGGTGACCCACGGGGTGATTGTTGTCGGGTTGTTGTCCTTGATCGGCAGCATTGGCTATGCCCGTTGTCTGTGTCTCCGATTGACGAGATCGGTCCAGCGCCCCCGATCAGGCGACCACGGCTTCATCCCGCGGGGCAAGGCGATCACGCAAATAAGCCGCCAGTTGGCGATATTCACTTTTACGGGCGGAACTGCGCCGCCAGACCATACCAATGCGCCGAATCGGAACCGGATTTTTAAACGGAATGATTTTCAGCAAATCCGGCCGACGCGCTTCGACTTCAAGCGACATTTCGGGCAATAGTGTGGCACCGATGCCAGCCCCCACCATTTGCACCAGGGTCGACAGGCTGTTGGCCTGAAAATCGGCCGACTTGCTCCAGCCTGCTTTCTGGCAGACTTCAAGTGCCTGATCGCGCAGGCAATGCCCGTCTTCAAGCAGCAAAAGCTTTTCATCCTTGATGTCGCCGATTTCGAGATGCTTTTTGTGTGTCAGCGGATTGTTCGGCGCGCAGGCAAAGACAAAGCGGTCTTCAAACAGTTCGAACTCTTCAAGCCAGTTTTCATCAATCGGCAGGGCAATCAGCGCAATGTCGAGTTTGCCAGCCATCAGAAGTTCGATCAGTTTGGCAGTCTGGTCTTCGCGCAGCAGTGGCTGCAATTTCGGAAAACCGGCTTTCAGTGACGACATTACGTCTGGCAAAAGATACGGGCCAATGGTGGGAATAACACCAATATGGATCGGGCCCGACAACGGGTCGGAGGCGGCCTGCGCCATGGTGGTCAGTTCGTCGACTTCTTGAAGGATACTTCGCGCCCGCGAAACGACCTCTTGGCCGAGCGGCGTCATCAGGACCTGACGCTTGTTGCGTTCGACCAGTTGCGCACCCAAAAGGTTCTCAAGCTCGCTGATCGCAGCAGACAAACTTGGCTGCGTAATGAAGCAAGCCTCTGCTGCGCGGCCAAAATGTCCGGTTTCGGACAAGGCAACAAGGTATTTGAGCTGCTTGATGCTGGGTTGGGCAGCCATAAATTTTTCCTATCAAACGTCGAAGTTTTATCTATTTGTCTTAGGTAATGCATTTCTCTACAAATCGCTAGCAAGCAGTGCATTTTTGCACCTGCACAGTAAAGTTTCGCGGCCTGTCGGGGGCCGCACATTGTTGTTAAAACTGGGTTAGGAGAAACCATAATGCTTACCGTTGGTGATACGCTTCCTGAATTCAATCTGACCGGCGTTTCGGGCAAGACCCCGGACAGCTTCGCACCGGTGACTGACAAGTCCTTCGAAGGCAAATGGAAGATCCTGTTCTTCTGGCCGAAAGACTTCACCTTTGTTTGCCCGACCGAGATCGTCGGTTACGGCGAACTGAATGGTGACTTCGAAGACCGTGACGCGGTTCTGCTGGGTTGCTCGACCGACACCGATTTCGTTCACGCTGCATGGCGTACCCACCACGAAGATCTGGGCGACAGCCCGTTCGTATGGCTTGCTGACGAGAAAAAAGACCTGTCGGCTGCCCTTGGTGTTCTGGCGAAAGACGCCGGTGTTGCGCTTCGTGCGACCTTCATCATCGACCCGGACAACATCATCCGTCACGTACAGGTCAACGACCTGAACGTTGGTCGTAACCCGCAGGAAGCGCTCCGTATTCTCGACGCACTGCAGACCGACGAACTCTGCCCGTGCAACTGGAACCAGGGTGACGAAACCCTCTAAGTCCGGTCCGGACATGATTTCGGGATCGGGCTTTGGCCCGGTCCCGCCTTTCAGCCTGTGAATATTGCTGCCTTTTGCATCGTCCGCCCCCATCGGGTGCGACACTGACACGGCTGATCCCAAATTTGTTTTTGCATTACGCGCTTATCGTTTCAGACAGTTTCAGAGGATTTTTCCCATGACGTCGATCGTTGAAATCAAGGACTCCATGCCGGCCTATGCCAAGGACCTTAAGCTGAACCTTTCGAGCATGGCCAACAATCCGGGCATGACCGATCAGCAGGTTTACGGTACTGCACTGGCGTGTGCCTTTGCATCGCGCAACGCCAAACTGACCAAGGCTGTTGCCGCAGAAGCAAAAGAAAAACTGACGCCTGAGGCGATTGAAGCAGCCAAGGGTGCGGCTGCCATCATGGGCATGAACAACATCTATTACCGGTTCAACCATCTGGTATCGGATGAAGAATACAGCTCCATGCCGGCCCGCCTGCGCATGAACATCATCGGCAAGCCGGGCATTGATAAAGCCGACTTCGAACTGTTTTCGATTGCGGTTTCGGCGATCAATGGTTGCGGCATGTGCATCGATTCCCACGACAAGGTGCTGAAAAACGCCGGCATCAAAAAGGAAACCATCCAGAACGCGATCCGCATCGCATCGGTTGTTCATGCCGTTGCCGTCGTGATCGATGCCGAGGATGCACTGGCCGAGTAACCGCCAAACATTTGCCATCAAGACAAAAAAAAGAGGGTGTCATTACGACGCCCTCTTTTAGTTTGTGTCCGGCAAGGACAGTTTATTTGGCTTTGCGTCTGTTACGGATGCCGATGATGACAGGCAGTGCGACAATCAGTACTGCCATCACATACAGACCAATACTTTCCCAAGTGGATACCAGGATCGACCAGTCCCCGCGCGAGATCGAAAGCGCGCGGCGCAGGTTATCTTCGAACAGGTGACCCAGCACAAAGCCCAGAATGATCGGGGCCAGCGAGAATTCCAGTTTACGCAGGACCCAGCCGAAAATCCCGAAAGCGATGATCAGGAACAGATCGAACGGGTTGCCGACCACAGAATAGACGCCGATGAACGCCAAGACGGCAATCAGCGGGCTGAGATATTTCTGCGGGATGGTCAGCATTCTGGCAAACAGACCCACCAGAGGGAGGTTGATCACCAGAAGGGCCAGATTGCCGATATACATCGATGCGATCAGGCCCCATGCGATTTCCGGGCGCTGTTCAAACATCAGCGGGCCAGGCGTCACGTTAAACAGCATCAATGCGCCAAGCAGGATGGCCGTTGTGCCAGACCCCGGAATACCAAGCGTCAGCATCGGGACCATTGCCCCGCCAGCGGCCGCATTGTTGCCAGACTCCGGTGCAGCCAAACCACGCGGGTCTCCGGTGCCGAATTTCTTGCGGTCTTCACCGGCCATACGCATTTCGGTGCCATAGGTCACAGCCGAGGCAACGGACGCACCGACACCGGGCAAGACGCCGATGACAAAGCCGATGATTGAGGACCGCAACATGGTCCAGCGGATTTGCATCAGGTCTTTCCAACTGACAAAGCTCTTGCCAATCGGAAGCAGCTTTAGTTTGCCTGATATCTGTTGTTCGACGAGGTGGATGAGTTCCGCCATGCCAAAGAAACCGATCACGACAACAAGGAAATCGAACCCGGCAAGGATATCGGGAATACCGCCCGTGTATCGCGCCACACCGGTATTGGCATCAATACCGACCGTTGCCAGCATCAAGCCGATTGCCGCGCCCATCAGGGTTTTGACCTGATTTTTGCCAACCAGCGAGGACAGGCTTGCAAAGGCAAAGACCATCAACGCAACGTAGTCGGCTGGCGTAAAGGTCAGCGCAAATTTCGCAAGGAACGGACCAAACAGCGACATCAAAATCACGGCAATGGTGCCGCCAACGAAAGACGCAATCGCCGAAATCGACAAAGCACGTCCGGCCTCGCCACGCTTGGCCATCGGGTTGCCATCAAGTGTTGTCATGACGGCCCCCGCATCACCGGGAACATTCAAAAGAATGGACGAGATGCGTCCGCCATATTCCGCACCATAATAGATGCCAGCAAGCAGGATCAGGGCTGATTCAGGTGGAAGGCCCAGGCTATAGGCAATCGGCAGCAGAATGGCGACACCGTTGATCGGACCAATACCGGGAAGTGCACCAATCAGGGTTCCGGCAAAACAGCCAATCAGCACGAGAAACAGGTTCAAAGGCATCAATGCGACACCAAAACCGCCGCTCAGGCCACTTAGAACTTCATTCATGGGAATAACTCACAAAAACGGTGCCAGCAGACCTTCTGGCAGGTTCAGGCCCAGCAAATAGTCACAAATGCCATATCCGATGATGCCGGTTGCACATCCGAACGCGACGGAGTGCAGGCGATTTGCACCCAGCATGACCGACAACAGGCAGCAAAACAGGGCGGTCGAAATCACAAAGCCGAGCGGCTCATAGAGTTCCGCGTAGCCGCCAAGCATCACAACCAACATCAGCAAGCGCAGCCATACACTGCGTCCGAGCGCAAACTGGATATGATCAGGGCGCACGAGGACGTAGAGGCTGCATAGCAGGAAGACGACTGCCAGTACCTGCGGCCATGTTTCAGGTCCGAGCGGGTCATACTGGAAGGGGGCCTTGATAATGAAAAAGGCGACATAGGTGTAAATGCCGCCCGCGATCAGGGCGAACAGGGCAAAGAGGCGATCAGCCATCGGAGATCTCCGGCCTAGGGAACGCTGGAAAAACTGTCGGTCCCCCATCCGAAAGCGGAGGACCGACATGTTTGGCGATTACTGGATAAGGCCAGCTTCTCTTGCGATTTCGCGAAGCTTCTTGATGCGTTCCTTGACGTTCTCGTCAAGGTCCTTGCCCGCAATGTTAAGCGGCAGCAAGCCCTTGTCTTTCTGGATTTTCGCGAACTCTTCGGTGCCATAGGCTTCCTTGAAGGCCGCTACCCATTTGTCATAGGCTTCGTCAGAGACGTTTTTGCCCATATAGAAACCACGCATGATCGTCCATTCCGCGTCGTAGCCAAGTTCCTTGGTGGTCGGAATGTCTGCGAATGGTTCCGGCAGGCGTTCTGGCGACATGACGGCAAGAACACGCAGCTGGCCTGTGCCGAGATGGGCGGTCATTTCGCCGATATCACCGGTGTAAACGTCGATGCTGCCGCCCAGAAGGCCGGTCAGGGCATCGCCGCCGCCATCATAGGCGACATAGATCATTTTGCGCGGATCACTATCGACAGCCTTGAGCAGCAGGGCCGCTTTCATCCAGTCTTGTGACCCCACAGAACCACCAGCACCGATTGCGAGGCTGCTTTCGTCTTCCTTGACCTTGTTCATCAAGTCATCAAGGGTTTTGTACTCGCTGTCTGCGCGGACGATGACGGCACCGAAATCAGCACCGACAGTGGCGAGAAAACGAACATCGTTCTCGGTCCATTCACCGTATTTGCCGGTCGCGATGTTCAGAAGCGAACCTGACGAGAATGCGACGATGGCGTTGGGGTCATCTGTACGGGTGGTGTTGAAAAGGGTGATGGCAACCGCGCCAATGCCGCCAGGCATGAAGGTCACCTGCATCGGTTCGCCCAACTTGTCGCCGACACCGCCCTGGGCGACACGGCAGGTCAGGTCAAAACCGCCACCCGGTTTCGCTGGGGCAATGCATTCGGGTTTTTCAATGTCTGCGGCATTTGCGGTGCCAAAAAGGCAACCGGCCATAACGACAGATGCTGCGAACAGCTTTTTCATAGTTGTATCCTCCCATTGGATTATTCTTTTCGCGTATCAATGTTCGATCCGCATATCAGCTATACGTTACGAGACTGACATTGCCTTGACGGTATGCTGACGGGAGGCTGACTCCTTCCTGACACGAAGCTGACGTGATGTGTAACAATTTGTAAGAAGCTCCGAGCAAGCCTAATATCCGGGCATGCGTATTCTTTTGATTGAAGATAATGAAACATTGGCGGAAACGATCATGGATCGTTTGCACGCGGATGGGCATGCCATTGATTGTGAGTATGACGGAGAGCTTGCAAACGATTTGTTGCGGCACAAGCAGTTCGATCTGGTGTTAATGGATGTCAACCTGCCGGGCCGCAGCGGGTTTGATATTTTGCGATCCATGCGCGCGCGCGGGGATGCCACCCCGATTCTGATCCTGACGGCGAGATCAGAAATAGATGACCGCTTGATCGGGCTTGATGGCGGTGCAGATGATTATATCGTCAAGCCGGTTGATCTGCGTGAACTTGCGGCACGGTGTCGTGCCTTGATCCGTCGCCGAAGCGGGACCGCATCAAATCAATTTTGCGCCGGAAACCTTGTGTTTGACCGGGCATCAAAGGTTGCAACGATTGACGGTCGCGATATTGAATTGCGCAACAGAGAAGTACAGTTGCTTGAAATCTTCATTGGCAATTTGCAGCGGGTCCTGACCAAGGAAGATCTGGCGGACAAGGTGTATTCGTTTGATGAAGCGCCCAGCATGAATGCGGTCGAGCAAATGGTTACCAGACTACGCAAGAAACTGGCTGGTGGGCCGATTATCCTCAAGACCATTCGGGGGCTTGGGTATATTGCCCATATTGCGGATGAATAAACGGGTCGGACATCATTCCCTGCGCCAGCGTCTTTTGACCAGCATGGCGGTGGGATTTGCGATCATCCTGGTCAGCATTGCGATTGGGATCTGGAGTTACGCAAGGGATGCGGCAAACCATTCCTATGACAGGCTTTTGAGCGGGGCAGCGTTTGCCATTCTGGAACGCACACTGGTGACGCCAACCGGCCCCAGTGTGGAGATTCCTTATTCGGCGTTGGAACTAATCGGTCTGGCTGAAAGTGATCGCGTTTTCTATCGTATTTTTACCGCCAATGGCGAAACCCTGACCGGGTCAGAGAATTTACCATTGCCCGAGCACTACAATCCAACCGACCAGCCGGTATTTTTTGATACCCATTACAGCGGCGAAGATGTTCGTTTCCTGCTTCAGGGACGGTTTCTTGCCGGTGCCGGGTATGGGGATTGGGTTGTTGTTCAGATCGGCCAAACCCGAATTGCAAGAGATGCCTTTGCACGGGAAATGATGATCAATGCGATTGCAC
Organism: Thalassospira sp. MCCC 1A01148; assembly: GCF_001613795.1. GTDB lineage: Bacteria > Pseudomonadota > Alphaproteobacteria > Rhodospirillales > Thalassospiraceae > Thalassospira. Next base: position 421,387 of record NZ_LPVZ01000020.1, on the reverse strand, counting down.
TTTTGTTGTTGGTTACCGTCATCGGACTTGGTTTTGTCTGGTTCGGGATCAACCGTGCATTGTCACCCCTGATCGGGATTGAACGCCAGCTTCGGCACCGCGAACCAACCGATTTTTCACCCATCGTGATAACCCCCCCGCGTGAGGTTGCCAGTCTGACCCGTTCGATCAATGGTCTGATCCTGCGTCACAAGAAAAGTCTTGATAACGCGCAGGCCTTTATTGCCGATGTTGCCCATCAGACCCGTACATCGCTTGGTGCGCTACAGGGGTTGCTTGAAAGTGCCAGCCGTCAGGCGGATGTGAAACAACAACAGGTCCGTATCGCCCAAGCCGAAGAACAGACAGAAAGAACAATTCGCCTGACCAATCAGCTGTTATCGCATGCAATGATCATTCACCGCGCCGATAACAAGCCGCTGGAACGCAAGGTGTTTATTGATGTGGTCCGTACCGTCTTTGCCGAGATCATTCGAGATTATCTGAAATATGACACGGACTTTTCCATCGACAGCGAACTGGATGGGGACGAGGAAACCTTTGTAATGCTTGACGAGATTGGCATACGCGAGGCGTTGCGCAATCTTGTCGATAACACCATCAAGCACGGCAAGGCACCTCACAAGATCGGTATTCTGGTACGAAAAACCGGTGGGAAATGCCTGTTAATTGTCGATGATAACGGGCCGGGCATTAACGAGCAGATGTATGCAACCGTATTGGAAAGGTTTTCAAGCATGAGCAGCGGCAGCGGTCTTGGTCTGTCGATTGTCAGTGCGGTGGCCGATCGCCATCACGCGGAACTCAGACTGGGACAGTCGCCCGACGGCGGGTTGCGTGTCGAAATGGTCTTTCCCGTCGTCGAGGGGGAACAGGCATGAAGCTGCTTGGTGGTTTCGTTCCGGCGAGATGGTTTGGCGTTATTGTTCTTGTCGTCGGGCTGTTGTCTGGCAGTCAGGCATTTGCGCGCGTGCAATTGCATGTGTGGTCGGCAACCGATACGTCGGCGTTCGAGCCGATTATCAAGGCGTTCGAAGAAAGATACCCTGACATTGAAGTGGTCTATCGCGAGTTCAATACGAGCGAACTTTATCAGGTTGTCATGTACAATATTGATAACCCGGATATGGAGGCAGATGTCATCATAAGCCCGGCCATGGATTTGCAGGTCAAACTGGTCAATGAGGGGCTGGCCTATCAGTTTGAGCCGGAAAATGCCGAAGCGATACCGGCGTGGGCCAAGTGGCGCAACGAACTCTACGGGTTTTCGTTCGAACCAGCAGCACTTGTGTATAATAAGCAGGCTTTCCATGGTCTTACCAGACCGACGTCGCACACCGATTTGTCCAGTCTGGTGCGCGACTATCCCGAAATGTTCAGGGGAAAGATTGGCACTTATGACATTCGCAAATCGGGTATCGGATATTTCTTTGCCACACAGGATGCGATTCAGAACAACCAGTCATCGCGCTTGATTGAGACATTCGGGCGTGCGGGGGCGCGGCTTTACTGTTGCTCGTCCGAGATCCTGAACCGGGTTGCGACCGGTGAGCTTGTGCTTGGCTATAATGTGATCAGCTCATACGCGATTGAAGCGGCTAAAAACTTGCCGGAAATCGGGATCTATTTCCTGCGTGATTACACCATCGCCATGAGCCGTACGGCCTTTGTGCCCAAGACATCGCAAGCGAAGTATGAGGCTCAGGCCTTCGTCAATTTTTTGTTGTCGCATGAAGGTCAGGAGGTTCTGGCCAACCAATCTGCCCTTATTCCGATCAACCAGAAAGTCCAGACGGAGCTCAGTCCGCACATAGCAGACATTCCGGTCTTTCGTGTAAAGCTCGGCATCGGTTTGCTTGGTTTTCAGGACCAGCTCAAGAAGAAGAGCTTCCTTGAAGACTGGCGATCCTCGATCTTGTGGAATCGTGAGGATGAGTAGGGCCAGATACTCGCCTGCACCTTAAGATACGGCTCTGTTCTCATCCCTGATGATCGACATATTCGCCAATCGATAAGTGGTCAAGAGTTGCTGCGATCACTTGATCGGGCTGATCGAAATGCGGGATGTGGCCGCAATCCTTGATCAGCATTTTGGTCACCCGGCCGCCGGTATTTGCACAGATGGTATGGACCTGTTCATCGCTGCCAAACTGGTCATCATCGCCCTGAATGACCAGAAGCGGGCAGGTGATGTGGGCCAGTTCATCGACCATGTTCCAGTCAAGAAACGCCGGTTGGCGCCAGGTATCGACCCAGGCACGGAAGACATCGTCGGTCTGGGTAAAGTGATGGCGTTCGAGTTTGGTTTTCCAATTCGTCGTCGCATAAATTTTGGCCGCCTCGGTAATGCCGGCGACTGTGACGTCCTCGACAAAGACGTGGGCGGCTTCTGAAATTACTGACGTCACATTGTTCGGGAAGCGCGCGGCATATTTAAGCGCGATGGTTGCCCCGTCACTGTGGCCAAACAAGATCGGTTTGGTCAGGCCAAGCTCCGTGATCAGGCCGTGCAGATAGACATCGCTTTCGGTGTTGTGGAAGTCAATCGCGCGCGGAATGTCACCTGCCGCATGCGGATCGGATTTCCCGTGGCCGCGCCGTTCATAGACAACTACCGGGTGACGGGTGGCGGTTGCCAGTTTGGCGGGGAAGTCACGCCACATGCGAATGGTGCCAAGGGCCTCGTGCAGAAACAGGATGGTCGGTGCATCGGCACGCACATCATCTGGAACGATCTGCTGGCAAGACAGACTGATACCGTTCACCGTGGCATAGAAATTTTCGATATTCATGTGACTTATAGCTCTTGTGGGGCAATCTTTGTTGGGGCGATATATCGGTAATTCGGTGCGTAATTATTTGATTGTGATCATGGACAAAAAAACAGGGCCCGGCAAGTGCCGGACCCTGTTTGGGTGTTTTTTAGGCCCGAAGATCGGGCAGGCAGACCTTATTTCAGGGCAGCGCAGGCACGTTTGATACGTGCGCAAGCTTCGGTCAAAGCAGAATCCGAGGTCGCATAGGAAATGCGGAAATACGGTGCCAGACCAAATGCCGAACCCTGAACTGCCGCAACGCCTTCTGCTTCGAGAAGGTAGGTCACGAAGTCGGTATCGGTTTCGATTTTCTTGCCATCCGGGGTGGTTTTGCCAATCGCGCCCGCGCAGGACGGATAGACATAAAACGCACCTTCAGGCGTCTTGCACGACAGACCTTCGCAGTCGTTCAGCGCAGCAACGACAAGGTCACGACGCTTTTTGAAGACTTCGGCACGCTCTGCCAGGAAGTCCTGCGGACCGCTAAGTGCTTCGATTGATGCGGCCTGACTGATCGAGGAGGTATGGGTGCTGCTTTGCGACTGAACCTTGTTGATCGCCTTGATCAGGTCTTTCGGTCCTGCGGCATAACCCAGACGCCAGCCGGTCATCGCATAGGATTTCGACACACCGTTACAGGTGAGCGTACGGTCTTTGAGCTTCGGCTCGACCTGGGCGATGGTGGTGAATTCGAAACCGTCATAGACAAGGTGCTCATACATGTCGTCAGACATGACATAGACGTTTTCGTGTTTCAGAAGCACGTCGGCAATCGCGCGGAGTTCTTCACGCGAATAGGCCGAACCGGTCGGGTTGGACGGGGAGTTCAGAACAACCCATTTGGTTTTTGGCGTGATCGCGGCTTCAAGTTCAGCGGCCGTGATCTTGAAGTCGTTTGCTTCCTGACACTCGACAATGACCGGGGTGCCTTCGGCCATCAGGGTCATGTCCGGATAGGAAACCCAGTACGGTGCCGGAATGATGACTTCGTCGCCCGGGTTAAGCGTCGCGAAGAACGCATTGAACAGGGTCTGTTTGCCACCGCAACCGACAGTGATTTCGTCGATGGTGTATTCCAGATCGTTTTCACGCTTGAACTTTTCGACAATCGCCTTGCGCAGCTCGGGTGTGCCAGCGACCGGAGTGTATTTGGTCTTGCCAGCATCGAGCGCAGCTTTTGCGGCTTCTTTGATGTTGTCGGGGGTATCGAAATCCGGCTCACCTGCGCCAAGCCCGATCACATCAACGCCAGCAGCCTTAAGCTCGGCAGCCTTGGTGGTGACAGCAATGGTGGGGGAGGGTTTGATACGGCTCAAACGGTCGGCAATGAACGCCATTGGTCTGTTTCCCTGGAATTTATGAGAATTGAAAAGAATCGTGTTCTTTCGGTTCGGACCCTACGCCTGCGCTTGTTCCAATTCAAGGCTGTTTAGGGCCTTTTGCGGGTTCTTTGGGATGATTTTATCCAATTTCGTCGCCTTTAAGAAGTGCGGTTCGAAGTCCGAGCGGAAAGAACTGATGAGCAAACGTATCAAGTCACCCGATGTTCCCGGTGTTTCTTCCTGACGTCTCCTGACATTCCCTGACAGGAACTGTCAGGGGCGGGGCTTGCGGTTGGGTTTATGTGGCCTATAACTAGAGGCAAGATGAAAACAGGATTTGCCCGATGAATGCGCTACCGGAATTTTTGACCAAACGTCGCCCGCCTGTTGAAGGATCACGGGAATTCAAACTGGTGACGGAATATGAGCCCGCCGGCGACCAGCCGCAGGCGATTGCCGAGTTGATGGCGGGCATCAATGATGAAGAGCGCGATCAGGTTCTGCTTGGCGTCACCGGATCGGGCAAGACGTTCACGATGGCAAACATCATTGCCAAAACGCAGCGCCCGGCATTGGTTCTGGCACCGAACAAAACGCTGGCCGCCCAGCTTTATGCCGAGATGAAGCATTTCTTTCCGGATAATGCGGTCGAGTATTTTGTTTCCTATTACGACTATTACCAGCCGGAAGCCTATATCCCGCGGTCCGACACCTATATCGAAAAAGACAGTTCGATCAACGAGCAGATCGACCGGATGCGCCATGCCGCCACGCGTGCGATCCTTGAGCGCAACGACTGTATCATCGTGGCATCGGTATCGTGCATTTACGGTATCGGGGCGGTGGAGACCTATCTTGAGATGACCCAGCGCATTTCGGTCGGGGACGAGGTTGATCGTAACGACATCATGAAGCGTCTGGTCGAGTTGCAGTATACCCGTAATGACGCTGCCTTTTCGCGCGGGACTTTCCGGGTGCGTGGCGACGTTCTGGAAATCTTCCCGGCCCACGCCGAGGACCGGGCATGGCGCGTGTCGATGTTTGGTGACGAGGTCGAGGAACTGGCAGAATTTGACCCGCTGACCGGGCACAAGTTTGCCAGCATGGACTCGGTCACGGTCTATGCAAATTCCCACCACGTCACCCCGCGCCCGACGCTGGTACAGGCGATGTCCGGCATCAAGCAGGAGCTTAAAGACCGTCTGGCGCAGTTCCAGGCCGAGGGCAAGTTGCTGGCGGCCGAGCGGATCGAGCAGCGCACGACCTTTGATCTGGAAATGATGGAAACTGTCGGGCACTGCAAGGGGATTGAAAACTATTCTCGCTGGCTTTCGGGCCGCAATCCGGGCGAGCCGCCACCGACCCTGTTTGAATATTTGCCCGAAAACGCATTGCTGTTTGTCGATGAAAGCCACGTTGCCGTGCCGCAGATCGGCGGCATGTATCGCGGGGACTATAATCGCAAATTTACGCTCGCCGAGCACGGCTTCCGCCTGCCTAGTTGCGTTGATAACCGACCGCTGAAGTTCGAGGAATGGGAAGCAATGCGCCCGCAAAGCGTGTTTGTTTCCGCGACCCCGGGGAACTGGGAGATGGAGCGCACGGGCGGTGTGTTTACCGAACAGGTTATTCGCCCCACGGGCCTGATTGACCCGGTCTGTATCGTGCGTCCGGTGGAAACCCAGGTCGATGACTTGCTGGGTGAGGCCAAGGAATGTGCTGCCAAAGGCCAGCGTGTTCTGGTCACCACCCTGACCAAGCGTATGGCAGAGGATTTGACCGAATACCTGCATGAGCACGGTATTCGGGTGCGCTATCTGCATTCCGATATTGATACGCTGGAACGCATCGAGATCATCCGTGATCTGCGGCTTGGTGTGTTTGACGTTTTGGTCGGGATTAACCTTCTGCGCGAAGGCCTTGATATCCCGGAATGTGCGCTGGTTGCGATCCTTGATGCCGATAAGGAAGGCTTCCTGCGTTCCAAGACGTCACTGGTTCAGACGATTGGCCGCGCGGCGCGTAACGTTGACGGGCGCGTGTTGCTTTATGCCGACAAGATGACCGACAGCCTCGAATATGCGATTGGCGAAACCAATCGCCGGCGTGAAAAGCAGATGGCCTATAACGAGGAACATGGGATCACGCCGGAAACCGTGCGCTCGCGGATCAATGATGTTCTCGAAAGTGTCGCCGAACAGGATTACGTCACCGTTGATACCGGGGTATCTGGTGACATGATGGTTGGTCATAACCTGCGCGCCCATATCGAGGATCTTGAAAAACGCATGCGTGACGCGGCCGGGAACCTTGAGTTCGAGGAAGCCGCAAGACTGCGTGACGAGATCAAGCGTCTTGAGGATCAGGAACTTGGTCTGGCAGAAGCCGGGCCAATGGCGCGGACAATTGGAACCGCCGGGCCGGGATCAAAATCGGCCAACAAACCGAAATACAAAGGCCGGCGTCGCAAGGGGCCATAAGGCAATTAGCCAAACGAAAAGCCGGTGTTTGATGACACCGGCTTTTGTTTTTTGACGATGGAGTGCGGGTTACATAAACAGCCGTTCGTTTTCCATGCCCTTATAGATGTCGGCGACATATTCGCCGTAGCCGTTATAGATCCGGGTCGGCACGCTTTCGCCGTTATTGAGCAGCCTCTCATGCGCCTGCGACCAGCGCGGGTGGGGAACTTCCGGATTAACATTGGCCCAGAAACCATATTCGTCGCTGTTGATTTCTTCCCAGAAGCTTTTCGGGCGCTTGTCGGTGAAGGTAAAGCGGACGATGGATTTGATGTTTTTAAAACCGTATTTCCAGGGCGTCACCAGACGCAGCGGTGCGCCGTTCTGCTTGGGTATTTCTTCGCCATAAATGCCCGTGGCAATCATGGTCAGTTCATTGGTGGCCTCGGCCATGGTAAGGCCTTCGATATAGGGCCACGGATACCAGAACTGACGCAGGCCCGGCATGGTGTCCTTTTGGCTGGCGGTTTCCATTTCGACATATTTCGCGCCTGACAGCGGCTTGGCGAAATCAACCAGTGCCTTCATCGGGAAACCGGACCAGGGCACAGTCATCGCCCAGGCTTCTACACAGCGGAAGCGATAGACGCGCTCTTCAAGCGGCATCTTTCGCACAAGGTCTTCGAAGTCGATTTCAATCGGCTTTTCAACCAGCCCGTCGATTACGACGGTCCATGGGCGGATGCGCATGGCCTGGGCTGCCTGCGAGATCGATTTGTGCGATCCGAATTCATAGAAGTTGTTATACGTCAGCGCCTTGGACTTTTCGGTCATTTCGCGTTCGACCGTATATGCCGGGTTGCGATCCACCGGATACAGATCCGCGGTCGAACCCGATCCCTGTGCCATTGCAGAGCCCAGCGGGAGGCTTGATGCTGTTGCGCCGATTGATCCAGCGGCGATTCCCTTAAGGAATTGGCGGCGGTTTTTGTAAATCGACTCTGGCGTGGCGTCTTTCTCGGGGATTTCCCACCCCTTTTTGCGGCGTATCAGCATGGTGTCCTCCGTTGATCCTTAGCATACTGTCCTTGGAAAACCTGCTTCGGGCAAGTCACGCCTCGGTGAGCGGGCGGTGAAAGGACTTGGAATCACGTATGTTCATTTGTCTGTACGGGATAAAACGGCGATCCGATCCTTGATCGCAGTGAAGGGTAAGCCTATGACAGTGGAAAGCTTTTGAGCGGAATCAACGCGATATTCCGCCGCAAGATATCAGGAAAATGTAATTAGGGTGCAAAAATGGGTGCAATAATCGACAAGGCCAAGGCCGCAATTGATCGGGTCAACGCGCTTGGTGATCTGAAGGGCAAAATATTCACCGAGTTTGATGAAGATCGTATTTTGCGCGCTGCCAAAACGGCAGAAGACCTTGTTGCTGCCAACCCAGATTTGCCGCTTGCCGGGAAGCTGGTGTCGATTAAGGATCTTTACGATGAGGCTGGCATCCGGACGACGGCCGCATCAGAACTCCTTAAGACCGCAGCCCCCGCACGCGAGGACAGCGTGGTTGTGCGCCTGATAAAGGAAGCAGGGGCCGTGCCGTTTGGCCGCACCAGCATGAGCGAGTTTGCCTATTCCGGCGTCGGGTTGAACCCCCATTACGGCACGCCGGGCAATGTCTTTGATCCGGAAGGTATTCCCGGTGGATCGTCATCCGGTGCCGGGGTAAGTGCAGGCCTTGGTCTGGTGGATATTGCGATGGGGACGGATACGGGGGGCTCGATCCGAATTCCATCCGCGATCAATGGCCTTTACGGTTACAAACCAAGCCGCCTTTCTGTGCCCAGAGCAGGTGTTTTGCCGCTGGCCGACGGCTTTGACACCCCCGGGCCTTTGGCGCGCGATCTTGAAACCGCAATTTCGGTGTTTGAGGTCATGAGTGGCCAAAGCGTTCCCCGGGCTGAGGATAAAAAACTTCGGATCGGAGTTCCGGTTAACGCCTTTACCAATGACATTTCTGAACGTGTGAAGGCCGACTTCGAGATGATTTGCGATACGCTTCGCAATGCAGGCCATGAGCTGGTCGAGATTGACATGGGGTTTGTTGCCGAAAATGCGCTGGTCACCCGTGATCTGGTGTCGAGCGAAGCAAAAGCCATCTATGCAAAGGACTTTGCCGCCCTTGAGACCTGCGGAGACCCCTATGTCCTTTCAAGACTGAAATTTGCCGATAGCCTGACCAAGGACGACGTCATCGCAGCCTATGCCAAACGCACAGATGTGATTGCCCGTTTCGGGGCTGCGGTTGCGGACGTGGATGTCATGATTGCGCCGACCCTGGCAAGAATGGCCCCCAAGATTTCCGAGGTCGAGGCGGATATCGAAACGCTGAACCCGCTCATGCTGCGTAATACGGGCATGCTTAATCTGCTTGATGCCTGTGCGATTTCGATCCCGGTTGGTGTTGCCGGTGAAACGGCACCCGCGGCACTTATGATTGCTGCCACGCACGGACGCGACAAAGCCGTTTTGAACGCTGCACGCCTGATTGATCCGCTATTTGACTGATCGTCCCAATCGGACGGGAAAACGGCCCGGACACGATCCGGGCCATTTTTGTTTAGAGATCCAGCGTTAGGCGACCGTTGCTTTGCATGCGGGAGACGCAAATACACATCTGATCGTTCTGGGCTTTCTGGCTGTCGCTGAGATAGGCGTCGCGATGCGACAGATCGCCATCATGTTCAAGGACGACCGATGTGCAAATTCCGCAATTGCCCTTTTTGCAGTCGTAAAGCGGGTCAATGCCTTCGTCGATCAGGACATCCAGCACCGATTTGCCGACCGGGACTTCGAAGGTCTGGCCGCTTTGCGCCAGATGAACCTCGAAACTGGTGTCGTCAAGCTGTGCGGCAGGGGTGGTAAAGCGTTCATAATGAACATTTTCTGACGCCCAGCGATTGCGGCGCGAGGTATCAAGCACGGCATCAATCAGGCCGCCCGGACCGCAGACATAGACGTGCTTGCCGGCCTCAGCCGTGCCAAGGATGGTGGCAAGCGGCATGCTGCGTTTTGCATCGCCGCCATCAAAGTAAAGCGCGCAACGCCCGTTGGCGGCATCAAGCGCCTCTGTCATCAGGGCCATGTCTGTGTGGTTGCGGCTGGCATAATGCAGGACAAAATCCTTGCCGGCCTGCTGCAACGCGGTCGCCATGGCAAGGATTGGCGTGATGCCAATGCCGCCTGCAATCAGGATGGTTTTGGCCGCACTTCCAACAAGCGGGAAGTCATTTTGCGGCAGGGCGATTTCGATGACATCGCCGGTTTTGACCTTTTGATGCATATACATGGACCCGCCTTCGCCGCCTTGCTCACGTAGCACGGCAATCCGGTAAAGATCGGGCTGCCCCGGGTTGATGATGGAGTAGGACCGTTTGACTGGCTGGCCGGATTTATCGGTGACGGTGAGTTTGATATGCGCACCCGGTTCGGCGGGCGGCAGGCTTGTGCCGTCGGTGGCGACAAGATCAAAACCGCGTATGCGGTCGGTCAGGTCATGGACCTGTTGAACGGTAACTTCAGGCATGGCGATTTTCCTTCCCGGGTCCTCAGATTCGCTCTGAGTGTGTTTGTCTGTGGGTTTGACTGGATCCAGATTAGATCAATTGGATCCAATTTTGTCAAACCTGATGGGATTGGAAAATGCAGGTCGGTGTGGATTATGCGGTATCTTCGCGTTCGATGACGGTGAAGTTGTCAGGCATATCCTGTGTCGGGCCAAGGATTTGCGTATAGCGCAGTGCCGCATTGGCATGTTCGCGCATCAGGGCTTCGGCGCGCGCGCCCTGGCCATTGTCGATGGCATCGAAAATGATGTGATGCTGCATGTGGCTGAAATTGAATCGGCGGAATTCGCCGGTCATGTCATCGCGGTTAAAGGCGATGGATGATACGGATGCAAATGGCAGGTGGTCGTTGCGCGACAGGGCATCTTCGATGGCAACATTGCGGCTCGACTCGATGATGGTGTTATGAAAGCGCATGTTGAAATCGTGATAGGTTTCCATGTCCTCATCGGTCAGGAATCCCTTGGAAAACAGGGCGTCACCCGTGGCCAGGCATTCGATCAGGTGGCTTCGCGCCGGAAGGGAAATGCCGCGTTCACTGGCAAGGCGTGCGGCAAGTCCTTCGAGGACGCCACGCACTTCGATGGCATCGGCAATTTCCGTCGGGGTGATGGCGCGCACGGTGTATCCGCGACGAACCCCTTTGCGCAGCAGGCCTTCCTGTTCGAGGGTTCGAAAGGCAATCCGGACCGGTGTGCGTGATACGCCAAGTCGTTCAGCAATCGGGATTTCTGCCACCCGCTCGCCGGGTGGAAGTTCCCCGTTGGCGATCATTTTTCGCAACGTAATCAGGACGCGCTGGCCATGTTTGCTCATGCCGGTTTCCGTTCTTGTGACTGTCGGGGGATCATAGTTCAGTTCGGATTATGAAAAAAGCATCTTGCCAAATTGGATCCAATTTGATTACGGTTAGAACCATAACAAAAACTTGGGTGGATTGAATTCCACTTGAACGTAAGCGTTTTAAATGACGCCAAGGGAGAGAACGATGTTCCTGCGTAACTTCTGGTACGTCGCAGGCTGGGACGGCGAAATTGGCCGCACCCCCGTCGCGCGTACGATCTGTAATGAAAATATTGTTTTGTATCGCCGTGCCGACCGGTCATTGGTCGCGCTTGAAGACAGCTGCCCGCATCGTCTGTTGCCGCTAAGTCAGGGCTATGTCGAAGGCGACCGCCTTGTGTGTGGCTATCACGGACTGGAATTTGATGGTGATGGTGCCTGTGTTCACATGCCCAACCAGCAAAGCATCCATCCCGAGGCCTGTGTCCAGGCCTATCCGGTGGTCGAGAAAGACCGGTTTGTCTGGGTCTGGATCGGCGACAAGGAAAAGGCTGACGAGGCGCTTGTGCCCGAAATTCCGCATGCGTCCGAAGCAGGCTGGGTCTTTGATGGCGGTACCTATGATGTGAAGTGCGGGTATGAGCTTCTGGTCGATAACCTGATGGATCTGAGCCACGAGACCTATGTGCATCCATCCAGCATCGGTCAGCTTGAGATCACCGAGAGCCTGCCCCAGACGCGATCCGATGACGAAAGCGTCACGGTCGAACGCTGGATGGAAAACATTGTCCCGCCACCGTTCTGGGCCAACAACCTGAAATCCAAGGAAGTCTGCGACCGCTGGCAGATCTGTACCTTTACCCTGCCATCCAATGTGATGATTGATGTTGGTGTTGCACTGGCCGGGACAGGTGCGCAGCAAGGGGACCGGTCGAAAGGTGTGACCGGTATTGTCGTGAACTGCATGACCCCGGAAACAGAAACCACGTGTCGCTATTACTGGGGCATGGTGCGCAACTTTGACATCGATGATAACGGGCTGACCCAGAACATCAAAGATGCGCAGGCCAAGGTGTTCTATGAGGATCTTGAAGTCGTCGAAGGTCAGCAGGCCAACATGCTGCGCCATCCGGAACGCAAGCTTTTGAACTTCAATATTGATGCGGGCGGTGTGCGTGCACGGCGTCTGATTGATCGGGCACTTGCTGCTGCTGCGGAATAATCAACGCAAAACAAAGCCGGATCCGAACCGGTTGAAGAACGCTACGAAAAGAGAGAGACGCTCAGTGCTGTGAAACACCGCACCAAAACCGTGCCAAGCGGGCGGGGATGCTGAGCGCATTTTCAGGGAAAACGTCTGAGGTTGAAAATGTTAAAACGCCTGTTTGTATCGGCAGCAGTTGCTGCTGGCTGTTTGGCAAGCGCGCTTTCTGCGCAAGCCGAACCGGAATTTACCTTCGTTTTGGAACATGTGCTGGGACCCAAGGCAACGGCACAGGCCAAATTCCTTGAGCCCTGGGCCCAGCGGATCGAGGAACAATCTGACGGTCGCATCAAGATCGAGATTTATCCGGCGATGGCGCTTGGCGGCAAGCCGACCGAGCTTTACAGCCATATTCGCGATGGTGCGGTTGATCTGGGGTGGAGTGCACTTGGTTATACGCCCGGTGTCTATCCGCGCAGTGAAGTGTTCGAGCTGCCGTTCGTTCATACCGGCAGTGCGGCCATCACCAACATGGCCATCCAGGATATCTATGAAGAGCACCTGTCGCAGGACTTTGACGACATCAAGCCGTTGCTGATCCATGTCCATACCGGGCAGGCAATTTTCACCACCGAGAAAAAGATCGAAAGCCTTGCTGATGTCGAAGGCATGAAGCTGCGTGCGCCGTCACGTACCGGGGCATGGATGCTCGAAAGCTGGGGCGCACAGCCGGTCAGCATGCCGGTTCCTGATTTGCCGCAGGCCTTGTCGCTTGGTGTTGTTGACGGTGCGCTGATCCCGCACGAGGTCGCCATTCCGTTCAAGATCCCGGATATGACCCAGTATGCCATCGAAGGTGACCAGGGTGTTCGGTTCGGAACGCTGGTCTTTATGTTCGCCATGAACAAGGATCGTTACGATGCCCTGCCAGATGATCTGAAAAAGGTCATCGATGATAATTCCGGTCAGAATATCGCGCGCGAAATTGGCGAGGAATGGGATGCGATTGAACCGCGCGGTGAGGAGATCTTTGCCAAATCCGGTGAGTTGGTCACGCTTTCGGCGGAAGAAACCGCAAAGTTTGCCGCAAAAGCCGACGAAGTAATTGATCGCTGGATCGCGGAAATGAACGACAAGGGTGTTGATGGTGCCGCCATCGTGGCCGCCGCACGCGCTGCGATTGCCAAGCATAGCCAGTGAGATGTTTCAGCCCGGTGACCGGGTTGCTCCTTTCCCGGTCGCAGGCATCGTGCGTCACAGGGGTGTGGTGTTCTTGTGACGCACATATATGAAAACGGCCCGGAATGTTCCGGGCCGTTTTGCGTCGGCGACACGAAAAGTCGGTGTTTAGCCTTCAAGCAGGGAGCGCAGCATCCAGGCGGTTTTTTCATGGACCTGAATACGGGCGGTCAGAAGGTCTGCGGTGGCGTCATCGTCCGAGCTATCGCAAATCGGATAGAGCGAACGCGCGGTCTTGATCACGGTTTCATGGCCTTCGACCAGTTGCGCAATCATGTCCTTGGCGGCGGGCACACCTTTTTCTTCCTTGATCGCGGTGAGTTCACCATACGCCGAGAAGCTGGCCGGGGCATAGGCACCCAGTGAACGGATACGTTCGGCGATTTCATCAATCGCGGTGGCCAGTTCGGTATATTGTTCCTCGAACATGGTGTGCAGGGTCTGAAACATCGGACCCGTCACGTTCCAGTGGAAGTTATGGGTTTTCAGATAAAGCGCATAGCTGTCTGCCAGAACACGGCCAAGGCCGTCGGCGATTGCAGTGCGGTTTGACTCGTTGATGCCAATATCAATCTGCATGGTTATCTCCTTTCCGGGGTGGGGAGCCCCACTTGCTCCTTGGTTCTGAACGCAGTATCGGACACAGGAAAACTTTATGCCAATCAATCATTTAATTCTTTGTGATAGGACAATTCTATTACAAAAAAATGTGGTTATTTGGCTAACCGGCACGCACGCCTATTTTGCGGTTTTCCGAGACCGGGCGATAACTGCGTCGGCCTGTTTGCCGCCAAGTTCTTGCATGTGGGAAAACTGTCGGGTGAAGAAGCCGGTTCCTTGTGACAGGGATCGCAGTTCCGTCACCATATCGATGGTTTCAGAGGTGGGTATGCGCACCTCGATCTCATCCCAGCCCTGCCAGCCTTCCTTGGCGATAAAGCCCAAGATCTGCCCGCGTCTGGAGCTGACCAGCCGCTGTGCTTTTGAAGTGAAATCAGACGGGATCGATACCGTGCAGGTATCAATCGGTTCCAGCAATGTCGGGCCGGCAGATTTAAGCGCCTCGCTGATCGCGATCCGTCCAGCCATCTGGAAGGCTTGATCGGAGCTGTCCACGGCATGAAAAGAGCCGTCGGTGAGCGTAACAGCGATATCCACCACAGGAAAGCCGAACGGACCCGATCGCAAACCATCACGAACGCCCTTTTCAACGGCCGGGATATATTGGCGGGGAATGGCACCGCCAACGATTTTTTCGCTGAATTCGAAACCCTCGCCACGGCCAAGCGGGCGAATGTCGATTGCTACATCTCCAAACTGGCCGTGACCGCCGGTCTGCTTTTTATAGCGTCCACGTGCACTGGCCGGTTTACGTATGGTTTCCTGATAGCCGGTCTGGACGGGTGCTGTTGAGATATCCAGATGGTAGGTCTCGGCAAGGTGTGCCAGCGCGCATTGCAGATGAATGTCGCCCTGACCCGATAACAGAAGTTGTCCGGTTGCCTGGTGATGGCCAAAACCAAGCGCGCGATCCTGTTCGCAAAGATGACGCAGGGCTTCGTTCAGTTTCACATCGTCGCCGGGGTTTGCAACCTTAAGCCCTGTTTCATAAAGCGGGGGCAGGGGATCGGGCCAGAGGTTTTCCATTTCACCTTCCGGGCCGATCAGCATGCCGGTGCGCAAACGTTCCACCCTTGGCAGACCGACAATCGCGCCAGTCAAAGCCTGATCAATCTTTTCATGTTTGTCGCCCAAGACGGCGCAGATTCCAGATAGCTTGTGGCCACCCAACGTATCACCGTTTGACAAGCTGCCCGAGAGAATGCGGGCAAAACAAAACCGTCCGGCATGGGAAAGGTGAACGGTTTTGAAAACTTGCAGGATCGTCTGGTTTTGGTCGGGTTCGACCCCAAGACGGTGGGCGCAGACATCTGAGCAAGGCGCTTCATGACGCAGTGCTTTTAGCAGTCGGATGATCCCGCGGTCATGTTCGGCAGACCCGAAAAACACCGGTACGATCAGGTCCTGTGCCAAATCGCGTTCAAGATTGTCATAGATGGTGGCCGTGGCGGGTGTCTGGTCTTCAAGAACCTGTTCAAGCAATGCGTCATCAAAGTCCGCCAATGCCTCGAGCAATCCCTCGCGGGCCTCGTTTTCGCGATCCTTGATGTCTGATGGAAGGGCCGTGAGTTGCGATGGCTGTCCTTCGAGATAGGCATAGGCGCGTTCCGAGACAATATCGACAAAGCCGGTAATATGTTCATCATTGGCATCAGCATCACGAATGGGGATTTCGCGCATGACAAGCGGCCGCTCCGAAATGGCTTGTAGCGCATCAAGACAGCTGCGCAGGCGCACACCGGCATGGTCGGTCTTGTTGATGAAAATCAGGTGCGGAATACGGTTTCGGTCCAGAAACTTAAGGATCGGGGCCACTGTCATCACCCGGGCAGGATCCGGGTCGACGACCACGATGGCGACATCACAGATCATTGCAGCTTCACGGGCATCCTGGGCGAAATCGACAGAACCCTGACAATCAATGAAGTGCCATTCTTCACCAAGATAGGTGGCGTGTGCGCAGGTAAGTTCGGTGCTCATGCCGCGGGCGCGGGCTTCGCGTCCGGCGTCACCAACGGTGTTGTGATCGCGCACAGACCCCTTGCGATGCAGGGTGCCGGTCGCAAGAAGCAGGCTTTCAAGCAGGGATGTCTTGCCGCTGGAATTGGGGCCGATCAGGGCGGCAACCCGCGGGGCATGTGGCTTGGTCGATGAAGCGCTTTCAGGTGTGCTTGCAGGCATTGGCATCTCCTTGACGAGGAAGACCGATCCCCCAGCCATCGGTCAGCACAAAAAGGCCCCAACCATCATGATCCGCAACCATGACCTGTTCTGGCAGCATTATCGGGGCCAGCATCCTATGGTGTGCTTCAGCCTGTCATGTTTGATGCGTTCGCGCGACCGCGACAAAGAAAAAAATGTCTTCCTGGCCGAGACACCCCTGATTAGATCATGATCCATGCCAATGAAATCAAGGGGTTGGTTCCGGCTTGCCTTTATTGGAACACAATTCGCCCCGAAATGGCCCAATGTGACCTGTTTTCCCGCCTTGATTTCAGGGCATATTCACAACTGTCAGTCGAGGACGTGGTCAGCAGTCTCTGTCCCCCCTCACGTTGCTGGCCAGATTGATTTCAGGTTGTTCCCCCACCTGAAATACCCCGGCTGACCTGGTCTCCCCAAGACCATAATGACCCCGAATAGATTGGGGCGGGTTTTATCCCGCCCCACTTTTTTGTCCGGGTCCGGGGCGTTTGATGCATTGAACAGAAACCTTGCCGCAATTGCCCCAATTTGCCCCCAAAAGGTCACCAAACACCGATTTTTGAGCCGCATTTCAAAGGCATATTCCTAACTGTCGGATGCGAAAACATCGATGCCGTGCACTCCCTCACGTGCATCGAGGCCCGGATCGGCGCCCGTCCTCCCCCAAGGCGTCGTGCACCCCGCGGGTAAGGCAGCGTATCCGACCGGTCTCCCCAAGACCATCTGTCCCCAAAGCCCGGGCGAGCTTCCAGCTCCCCGGGCTTTTAATTTGTCTGCAAGCCGGGAAGAATCGGGTTTGATCAATCGCGTGACGTGATCGGGCTGTCGGATTTTTGTTGAAGTACTCTTGGCGCAGATTTCAGAGGTGGAAGGGAAAAGATTTTTGTCGATTTCTCACGGCCACGCACGGTGACGTCGCCGCGTTCTTCCCATTTCGGGATGTCGTCGTGATTGCCGCAGGCACGCATGGTGTCCTCGGTTGCAAGGATATAGGTGCCGAACTCCTTGTTGAGCGATTCGAGCCGGGAGGCAATATTGACGTTGTCACCATGGACCGTGAATGTCAGGCGACTTTCCGACCCGATGGCGCCAATGACGATTTCACCGGAATTAATCCCGCAGCGAGTCTTAAGCGGACTGCCATGGCTGTAAATGCGGCGTTCCGAGAGGTCCTGAATGGCAAGGGCGGTGCGCACGGCGTTGAGCGCGTGATCGGTGTCTGGCGTGACGGCGTTGAAGGTGATCAGCATGGCGTCGCCTTCGAACTGCGTGATGACACCGCCAAAGCGCGAAATTAATGCGCTCGTTTCGGTGAAATACTCGTTGAGCATTGTCGCCAGTTCTTTTGGCGAAAGTTTTTCGGAAATCGATGAAAAGCCTTCGATGTCGGTAAACATCACTGTCGCGTTGACCGCATCACCGTCGCCCGGCCGGATCTGTTGTTCGGCGTGGGTAATTCGATTGGCAATTTCGGGCGAGACAAACCGCGACAGGTCACGGGCGGCGATTTCATCGGTGACGGCACGAATAAACGATCTTTTGGCGCGCATCACGGCAATCGCCAGAACGGCCGTGACCAGGACAATGGCAATGATCTTGTCGACTTCCGCCCCGATCAGAATCGAGTTTGAGGTCAGATAGGTCACATAATCACGTGTGATCATGCTTTTGCCGCCCTCCGACCAGATGACATAGCCAGTCAGAATAACCCAGCCAGCCGCCGCTGTGCCGCCGGCAATCAGGATATAGCGCGGATCAAATCGCAAGCTGCGCAGGGCAATGAAGATAAAGACATACAGAACGGTCGGCGCCTTGAGATAGAAGCTTGCCGGTTGCATGTACTGGATATGGAAGCTCCAGATCAGCACCATCAGCAACCCGATATCGGCGATCACTGAAGCAGTCAGGAACCAAGTCGACAGCTTGTTGCGATAGGCAAGCGCCAACCGCTTGAGGGTAAAAAGATAATACAGTCCCAGCGCCCATGGCACAGGCTGGATACCATCGGACATCGGCTTATTGGGCGAGATGATATAAAGGGTGGCAAAGATCGTCACCAGCAGCAGCTGCACCCAGCCGATCAGCTTTTCGCTTTCATATTGCTGCTTTTCAATCGCGTTGTGCACACGTTCAGGCAGGTGACTGTTGGCATTCTTGCCAAACAGGAAGGCACTAAGCGTGCTTTTCATGGTGCCGATGTCCCGATCATGTCGATGGATGTCCTTTGTGGACATATTGAATGCACCATAGTGAAACGATAGGCGCAACTTGCCAAGTCGTGATGCGATGACAGGTGATCACAGCTACGTGCGGGTCGACAGGAATGGCTGGATGTTGCCGGTGAACCGGGCAAAAAAAAAGCCGGGCAACAAATGTGCCCGGCAAGTTTATCAGGGAGGCTTCACGTCTGGGAGACGTAGGACCCTTCTCAGGGCCCTGGGTAAGCCGGACAGGGCGTCCGGCTAAGACCGACATAATCGGTCAGGGAGAAAACTCTGTACCGCGGTGCGGTGTTTGCCGCTGCGGTTCGAGAGGAAAGATAGCGTTTTTGACGATAATGACCACTGCCAAATTGCTTTTTCAGCCATGCATTTTCTGCATAAATGTTCGAATGTGCAAATTACAGGATTAAGCGATTGAATTATAACAATAATATTTGGAATTGATTGTCGTGTTTGCCTCTGGATCACTTTTCAGGGGCTGAGATCATTGTGCGGTCGCGCAAAAAAAAGCCGGTAGCGGGGGAGCTACCGGCGAGATCAACAGGGAGGCTTACGTCTGGGAGACGTAGGGAATCCGGGGGAGATTCTCGTGCCGGATATCGCTCCAGCGGGCGGATCGTCCAAAGATCAGGGAAGTTGGTGCGATCTCGCTTTTTGCGGATGCTCACAACTTATGATGAGAATATAGACGAGCTCTGAATGGATTTAAAATTGAATAACCACAAATCAACCATGCATCTGATGCATGACAACAAAATGTCAGCAATTTTAAGACATTATGGCGTTATTGGCGTTTGTGTGCGCTGTGATGGATATGGTGCGCACCCAAAATCGCCTTCTGGTGGGTGAAAGATTTAACCCTGATCTTGGATGTTTTTCTGTGCCGGTGGCCGATGTATCTATGATCGCGATAAACGACAACAGCCCGGCGATGCCGGGCTGTTGTCGTTTCTATCGTCAGGATGGATGTCGTCCTGATTGTCTATTTCTCGGCAGCAGCGTTTGCAGCAGCGGCGGCCTTTGCCTTGACCTTTGATATTTCCTCGATCAGGAAGTCGCGGAATACAGCGATGCGTTTTGAATGACGCAGTTCTTCGGGGTAAACAAAATAGGCATCGAAGCTTGGCCCTTCGAGTTCCGGCAGAATACGCACCAGATTGCTGTTGGATGGCAGCAGATAGTCGGGCAGGGCCGAAATCCCCAATCCGGACTCGGTTGCACGGAAGATGCCATAGATATTGTTCAGCTTCAGGATCGGGCGCATGTCCGGTTTGAACTGCTGGGCTGTCGCCATCATCCAGTTGACGTTGGAAACCGGCGGGCGGGCATCCGCACCATAAATAATAAGGCGGTGATCCTTGAGCTCTTCCGGGGTTTTGGGCATGCCGTACTGTTTGATATATTCCGGCGATGCAAACACATGATAGCGCAGGGTCATCAACTGGCGCTGAACAAGATCGGCCTGACGTGGCGGCTGCATGCGGATGGCAACATCGGCCTCACGCATGGCAAGATCGAGTTCCTCGTCATTCAGCACCAGCGACAATTCGATTTCCGGATAGCGTTCAAGGAATTCGTTGATTCGCGGCGTTAACCAGGTCGACCCAAAGGCAACAGTTGTCGTGACCTTGAGCGGGCCGCTGGGCCGTTCCTTTGATTCGCGAATGCGGGCCTCGGCCATGGATAGCTTGGCAAAGACATCATGGGCGGTGCGATAAAGCAGCTCGCCCTGCTCGGTCAGGATCAGGCCACGCGCATGGCGATGGAAAAGCGGGACCTTCACGCTTTCTTCGAGTGCGCTGATCTGCCGGCTGACGGCAGACTGGCTCAGATTAAGGTTTTCCCCTGCGTGGGTGAAGCTCCCGGCTTCGGCAACAGCGTGAAAGACACGCAGCTTGTCCCAGTCCATAGACCTGCTCCTAGATTCACCAGCGCACGGTCGATGCGCCAGACCCCTGATAATGGTTCTCTTCTTTTATGGTCAATTTGGTTTCAACACTGTTAAGTGCCTCACAGGCTTTGACCAAGTACATGATTATTCAATCAATATGAGGCCTGTAGCATTTTCTGCAAGAAGACATTTTCATGGTCTGATCACGGTGCGTCACGATTTGCGGCGCAATGTCAGGGAACCGGCGGGGTCGCGGAAGGTTGGAACCATTAAAAAAGGGGACGCCAGAAGCGTCCCCTTTTGGTGTTTGCATCACCTTGTGCCAAAAGATCAGGCTTCGTGCTCGGCGATGAATTTTTCAGCTTCAAGGGCCGCCATGCAGCCCATGCCCGCTGCTGTCACGGCCTGACGGTAAACTTTGTCGGTGACGTCGCCTGCGGCGTAAACGCCTTCGACGTTGGTCACTGTGGTGCCCGGTTTGACGAGGATATAGTTTTCATCATCCATTTGGACCTGGCCCTTGAACACGGCAGTTGCCGGGTCATGACCGATGGCAACAAAGAAACCGTCTGCCGGGATATCAAGTACGGCATCGGTTTTGACATTGCGCACACGTACGGCCTCTACCCCGTCCATCGGGCCGTCACCGCCCAGAATGTCGTCGACAACGCTGTCCCAGACGACTTCGATCTTTTCGTGCTTCAGCAGGCGTTCCTGCAGCATCTTTTCTGCCCGAAGCTCGTCGCGGCGGTGGATCAGGGTCACCTTGGAGCAGATGCCCGCCAGGTAAAGTGCTTCTTCAACGGCGGTGTTGCCGCCGCCAACAACCGTGACCGGTTTGTTGCGATAGAAGAAGCCATCACAGGTCGCGCAGGCTGAAACGCCGCGGCCATTGAATTTTTCTTCGCCGGGCAGGCCCAGCCAGCGGGCCTGTGCACCGGTCGAGATAATGACGGTCTCGGCAATATAAGTATCGCCGGAGTCGCCCTTGCAGACGAATGGACGCTTGGAAAAATCGACCTCGGTGATCAGGTCATGCACCATTTTAGTGCCGACATGTTCGGCCTGCGCCTTCATCTGATCCATCAGCCATGGGCCCTGGATGACATCGGCAAAGCCCGGATAGTTTTCGACATCGGTGGTGATCGTCAACTGGCCGCCCGGCTGAAGGCCCATAACCATCATGGGTTCGAGGTTGGCACGTGCTGCATAGATCGCGGCGGTGTAACCGGCAGGGCCGGAGCCAATGATAAGGACTTTGGTCTGATGTTCCTGGGCCATGGTGTCTGTATATGTCCGAGATGAGTAAAAACTGATGTCGAACATATGAGGAGACCGCGAAAGACGCAACCGCCAGAGGAAAAGTTTGCAGACCGAGGCAGAGCGCCTGATGCGGGATAAAATTTCACGTCTGAAACCAGTAAAATCCGGAAGGCAACAGGGGACGTTGTTTGAATGGCGTCAACCCGGCAACAGGGTGCCCGGAAACCGGATTCTGCAGCATTTTCAGCTACGGTATCCAAGCACAAGATTGCATTATGACGTGGATTATATTATTGCCAGCAACCTGCCTCGCTGTAATATTGTTTCAATCGGGGTAACTTTCGCGCACAGAATCGAGGAATAAATGCAACGGGTCAAACTCGACAAGATCGACCGCAGAATCTTGCGCGATCTGCAGGAAGATGGCCGCATGACCAATGTGGAACTTGCACGCCGTGCAGGTATTTCAGCACCTCCCTGCCTGCGTCGTGTGCGTGCTCTTGAAGAAACCGGCTTCATTCAGGGCTATCACGCCGAAGTAGATGCACAGGCGCTTGGCTATAATGTGACTGTGTTTGCGATGGTGGGGCTGGCAAGCCAGGCGGAGCACGACCTGCGCGCGTTCGAGGCCCGTGCTGCGGAGTGGCCGGAAGTCCGCGAATGCCACATGGTGGCTGGTGAAATGGACTTTCTGCTTAAGATTGTCTCACACAGCTGGGATGAATATCAGAAATTCCTGACCACCGAACTGACCGTTGCCGAGAACGTTAATCACGTCAAATCGGCCCTTTCGATTCGCACGGCGAAAAACATGCCGGGCGTGCCGATTGATATTGATGTCGAGGACTGATCAAGGGCCTCTCATACCTGCTCATAAGCCTATGATGTTGACAGTAAAACCGGCGCCAATTTGCGCCGGTTTATTTGTTGCATGACCCTTGTAAGGATAGGGGCAAGGTATCATCTCCAATAAACCTATACGTGTTGCATCCGGTCTATACGATATCGGCAATGGAGCCATGCGCGTGCGTGAAAGTGATCCGGACGCGAATTTGATCGTAGGAAGAAAGTCCTGCAAAACAGATATTTAGCAAGGGGCTATCTATAGATGTCTTGCATCTTTCTTCCTAAACGTCCGGATGAAAATCCTTGTCAGGAACACTAGATAGCAATAAGTATAGTACTTATACATAAGGTTTACTGTTTATATCTTAGGATAGTAATTGGAAGCATTTCAAAAAGCCCCGGAAACCAGCACGAACTATGCCGTTGAAGAGGACGGTTGGCGCGGGATCGTGCCGACGATCCTTTTTGCGATTGTCGGGGTGACGCTTCTGGCTGTCCTTTCTTATCGGCCATCTGATGCCATGCAGGGTGTCGGGATGGTTTTTCCGTTCACGATGACCGAGCAGGAAATTCTCGAACAAGTCGGCGAGGCTGGTGGTCGTGTTGCGAGATTCGGGGGCTTTGGGCGCATGGCTGTCGTCGTTCGTGACGATGGCGCGGTGCCGGAAGCCGAGGATTTCGGTGCTTTGTTTGCAATGTCGCCGTTGATTACGTCAGCCTGTTTCGATGCTGGCGCAGCGAAGAACGCCTTTTGAGAGTTGGGTGAAAACCTATGGAAAAGTTACAAGAAATTCGCGCCAATGCGATTAAAGCCCTGTTTGTCATCATGGCTGTGCATATACCGCTGAGCGCGATTGCCGGGCATTTTGCAAGCGGTGACGCTGTTTCGCCGCTGATCGCGAGCGCGATATTTGCAGTCATTGCATTTGTTGTTTGTCGTGCAGCTGGCCCGCAGGCGCAGATTTCGCGCTTTATTGTTGCCTCTGCGTTGATTTTGCAGGTCGCGGTGCTGGTATATGCCTTCCGCGGGCATGAATGGCAGATCGACATCCACATGTATTTCTTTGCCGCCCTGGCTGTGCTTGGCGCGCTGGTGTGCTGGAAAACGATTGTGGTGGTGTCCGGGGTGATTGCCCTGCACCATCTGGTTTTGAATTTTGCGGTACCGTACTGGGTATTTCCCGAGGGTGCGGATTTCTTCCGTGTCGTGCTGCACGCCGTTGTTGTGATTGTTGAAGCCGGCGTTTTGATTTGGTCAAGCAAAAGCCTGTACCAGACGCTGGCCAATGCCGAAACGGCACGCAGCGAGGCCGAAGAAGCGGCAAGTTCGGCGCAGACACTGCTTGCCCAGAACGAGCAGCTGCGCAAACAGCGCAATGTTGAACGCGATAACTTCAAACGTGAACTGGCAGAGCAGATTACCGCAATGATTGGTAAATCTGCGAGCGCGGTTGACGCAGAATCGGTCCAGCTTCAGCAGCGCGCCCAACATCTTAACGAACGTGCGCGTCGGGGGCGTGATGCCTCTGTTGGTGCTGTACACGCGTCCGAGGAAACGTCGCAAAACGTCCAGTCAGCGGCATCGGCTGTTGAGGAGATCAACGCATCGGCAGACGAGATTTCGCGCCAGATCGTCCGGGCGCGCGAGATTACCGACAATGCGGTTTCGCGTTCCTCAACTGCGAGCGAGCGGATCGAATGGCTGTCAAACGCGGCTGATAAAATCGGCGAGGTCGTTAACCTGATTACCGATATCGCGTCCCAAACCAACTTGCTGGCGTTGAATGCGACAATCGAGGCCGCCCGTGCGGGTGAGGCCGGCAAAGGCTTTGCTGTTGTGGCCAACGAGGTCAAGAACCTTGCCAACCAGACCGCCCGTGCGACCGATGAAATCGCCCAACAGATTGCAGACATTCAGTCAGCGACAGGTGATTCAGTGGCTGCCGTAAATGGTGTTTCGGAAACCATCGGGGATCTGGTGGAAGTTGCGGCAACCATTTCGTCGACCATGGATGAACAACAGAACGCAACCCGTGAGATTGCCCAAAGCCTGAATGTTACTGTTGATGCGACACGCGATCTTTCTGACCTGATCCATCAGCTTTCCGAAATTTCTGATCAGACTGGCGAAACCGCAACTGATCTTTTGGGAAGTGCGGATCATCTTGGGTCCGAAGCAACCGATCTTAACCGCAATGTCGAGGCGGTTCTCGATCAGTTGGCGAAATCCGGATAAGTTCCAGCCTGCGTCCCAACCAGCAAAAAAGCCGGGCATCTGCCCGGCTTTTTTTTTGTCTGTGTCTCGATGAAATTCTGAAATGAAAAAAGCCCGGGAATTTCCCGGGCCTGATCTTGATCAGCTGTTTCCCGGTCAGGAAAAATCGACCTTCAGAATTTCATAGCTTTTGGTGCCGCCCGGTACGGTGACTTCGACAGAATCACCAACCGACTTGCCAATCAGCGCACGACCGATCGGAGACGTGGTCGAAATACGACCTGCATTGATGTCGGCTTCAATCGGGCCGACCACCTGATAGGTGGTTTCCTCTTCGGTGTCTTCGTCGACAAGTTCTACCTTGGCGCCGAATTTAACGACATTGCCAGCCAAAGATGGCACGTCGATCACTTCGGAGCGGCTCAGAACGTCTTCGAGCTCGGCAATACGACCTTCGCAGAAACTTTGGCGTTCGCGTGCGGCATGGTATTCGGCGTTTTCCGAAAGATCGCCATGCTCACGGGCGTCCGCGATGGCCTTGATGATTTCAAGGCGTTCAACGGACTTGCGATGCTTCAGTTCTTCTTCGAGACGCTGATGCCCCTGGGGGGTCATTGGTACTTTTTCCATCGCGCTCACAGCCTATTCTTATTAGCGGTCGATACTACAAAATCAACCGCCCGGCATCCCGCCGGGCGGTCTGAATTCTTCCGTCAGGTTCGAACGAGAACCTTAGTACTTGTCCCCAAGATATTCCTGAACGGGTCGGACTGCAAGTGCGCCGCGTTTCAGGTTGTCGATTGCACGCAAAGTAGCACGGGCACCGGCAACTGTGGTGTAGTACGGGATGTCATCGGTAAGAGCGGTCCGGCGGATCGAGAAACTGTCGACCACGGCCTGTTTGCTCTCTGTGGTGTTGAACACCAGTTTGATATCGCCGTTCTTCATCATGTCCACAATGTGGGGACGTCCTTCCTGTACCTTATTGACCGGGGTGACGTCCAGCCCTTCTTTTTCAAGAACTTCCGCCGTTCCGTGGGTTGCAACCACACCAAAACCAAGGGCAATGGCGTCGCGCGCCAGTTGAACAGCGGCAGGCTTGTCATAGTTTTTGACCGAGATGAACACCTTGCCTTCAAGCGGCAGGGTATGACCTGCTGCCATCTGTGCCTTGGCAAAGGCGCGACCGAAATCGGTATCAAGACCCATGACCTCACCGGTCGAGCGCATTTCCGGGCCAAGCAGTGTGTCGACGCCCGGGAAGCGGTTGAAGGGAAGGACCGCTTCCTTGACGGCAATATGCTTGAACGGACCGTGATCAATGTCAAAGTCACCAAGCTTTTCGCCAGCCATGATGCGGGCGCCGATTTTGGCAATCGGGTTGCCGGTGGCCTTGGCGACGAACGGAACCGTACGCGAGGCACGCGGGTTGACCTCGATCAGATAGATCTCGTCATCCTTGATCGCGAACTGAACGTTCATCAGGCCGACGACATCAAGCGCCTTGGCAAGTTCAACCGTCTGCGCCTTGAGGCGTTCGATCATCGCATCATCAAGCGAATAGGGCGGCAGCGAACACGCCGAGTCACCGGAATGAATGCCGGCTTCCTCGATGTGCTGCATGATGCCTGCGACAAAAACGTTCTCGCCGTCTGACACCGCATCGGCATCAATTTCAATCGCATCAAGCAGGAAGCTGTCGATCAGGACCGGGCTTTTGCCCGAAACCTGTACGGCTTCGTGCATGTAGCGCAGAAGGTCGTCGGTGGTGTGTACGATTTCCATCGCACGACCACCCAGAACATAGCTTGGGCGGATGACGATCGGATAACCGATGCCCTCGGCGATCTGGACAGCTTCGTCGACTGAACGGGCAATGCCGTTGGCCGGCTGCTTCATGCCAAGCTTGTTGATCAGTTCCTGGAACCGGTCGCGGTCTTCGGCAAGGTCAATGCTGTCCGGGCTGGTGCCGAGGATCGGGATACCGGCATTTTCAAGTGCGGCGGAAAGTTTCAGCGGGGTCTGACCACCATACTGAACAATCACGCCAAGCAGCTCGCCCTTGGACTGTTCAAGCTGGCAAAGCTCGATCACGTCCTCGGCGGTCAGCGGCTCGAAATACAGGCGGTCGGAGGTGTCATAGTCCGTTGAAACCGTTTCCGGGTTACAGTTGACCATGATGGCTTCAACGCCTGCTTCGCGCAGCGCATAGGCCGCGTGCACACAGCAGTAGTCAAACTCGATGCCCTGACCGATACGGTTCGGCCCACCACCAAGAATGATGACTTTCTTGCGGTCGGTGACTTCGGCTTCGTTTTCCGGCTCGAAGAAGCCATCACCTTCATACATGGAATACATGTAGGAGGTACGTGACGGGAATTCGGCTGCACAGGTATCGATACGTTTGTAAACCGGGCGCAGGCCAAGCGCCTGACGGTCTGCACGGACAGCGTCTTCTTCCTTGCCGGCCAACTCGGCAAGGCGCGCATCCGAGAAGCCAAGCTTCTTGAGGCGCAACAGTTCCTGCTTGTCGGCCGGGATGCCATTGGCACGGACTTTTTCTTCTTCTCCAACCAGCATTTCAAGTTGTTTGAGATACCAGGGATCAAACTTCGTTGCCGTCTGGATTTCTTCAAGCGTCAGGCCATGGCGGAAAGCCTGGGCGGCGTAAAGAATACGGAACGGGATCGGCTGGGTCAGCTTCGCACGGATGGCGGCCTTGTCCGGGGCACCTTCGATTTTGACTTCATTCAGGCCGGTAAGCCCGGTCTCCATCGAACGCAGGCCTTTTTGCAGGCTTTCGGCAAAGCAGCCACCGATTGACATGGCTTCACCAACCGACTTCATCGCAGTACCCAAAAGCGGCTTGGCACCCGGGAATTTTTCAAAGGTGAAGCGCGGGATTTTGGTGACGACATAATCAATGGTCGGCTCGAACGAGGCCGGGGTTACGCCGGTGATGTCGTTATCAAGTTCATCAAGGGTGTAACCAACTGCCAGCTTTGCGGCGATCTTGGCAATCGGGAAACCGGTTGCCTTGGATGCCAGCGCCGAGGAGCGCGACACGCGCGGGTTCATTTCAATGACGATCAGACGACCGTCATCGGGGTTCACCGCGAACTGAACGTTCGAGCCACCGGTATCAACACCGATCTCGCGCAGGACGGCAAGCGATGCGTCGCGCATGATCTGGTATTCTTTGTCGGTCAGGGTCAGGGCCGGGGCCACCGTGATCGAGTCACCCGTGTGGATGCCCATCGGGTCGACGTTTTCGATCGAGCAAATGATGATGCAGTTATCCGCATTGTCGCGGACGACTTCCATTTCATATTCTTTCCAGCCCAGAATGGACTCTTCGATCAGGACCGTGTGGGTCGGGGAAATTGCCAGACCGTTGCGCACGATCTGTTCGAATTCTTCACGGTTATAGGCAATGCCGCCACCTTCACCACCCAGGGTGAAGCTTGGGCGGATGATCGCCGGAAGGCCTGTGACCTCAAGCGCCTTGACCGCGTCCTCGAAGGTGCTGACCATCGCAGAACGGGCACTTTCAAGGCCGATCTTGTCCATGGCTTCGCGGAACAGCTGACGGTCTTCGGCCTTTTCGATGACGTGCTTCTTCGCACCGATCATCTCGACGCCGTATTTTTCAAGCGTGCCATCATCATGCAGGGCAAGGGCCGTGTTCAGAGCCGTCTGACCGCCCATGGTCGGCAGGATCGCGTCCGGGCGTTCCTTTTCGATGATCTTGGCAACCATGGCGGGTTTGATCGGCTCGATATAGGTTGCATCGGCCAGGTTCGGGTCCGTCATGATGGTCGCCGGGTTCGAGTTGACCAGAATGACGCGGTAACCCTCTTCCTTGAGCGCCTTACAGGCCTGAGCACCGGAATAGTCAAACTCGCAAGCCTGACCAATAACAATCGGGCCGGCGCCGATGATGAGGATTGATTTGATATCTGTACGTTTCGGCATGTCGTTTTCCGCTTTTCGCAAGGGCAGGCGCGATGGCAGCACCGCCTCGTTTAAGTCCGTTAATCGCGTAGTCTTGGGCGTGTCCTGATTATCGGGTCAGGCTTTGGCGTCCTCGATCAGACCAACGAAACGTTTGAACAGGTAGTGGCTGTCATGTGGCCCCGGCGATGCTTCGGGGTGGTACTGAACCGCAAAGACCGGCTTGTCCTTAAGACGCAATCCCGCAAGCGAACCATCAAACAGCGAGAAGTGCGTTGCTTCGACGTTGTCAGGCAGGCTGTCCTTGTCGACGACAAAGCCATGGTTCTGGGATGTGATTTCAACAACGCCGGTGGTCGTGTCCTTGACCGGGTGGTTCGCACCACGATGGCCGACATCCATTTTCATGGTTTTCGCACCAAGTGCCAGCGCCATCATCTGGTGACCAAGACAGATGCCAAAGACCGGCTTGCCGCTGTCGATCAGGGTTTTGATGGTCGGGACCGCATATTCGCCAGTGGCTGCCGGATCGCCCGGGCCGTTTGACAGGAAGATGCCATCCGGGTTCATCGCAAGAATTTCATCGGCCGGGGTAGTGGCCGGAACAACCGAGACCTTGCAATCAAGGCTGGCCAAGTTGCGCAGGATGTTGCGTTTAACACCGTAATCGATGGCAACGACATGGTGCTTGGCATTGCCGACCTTGCCATATCCGCCTTCGCGGGTCCAAAGCGCTTCGTCCCAGTCGTAACCGGTGGTACAGCTGTTGTCCTTGGCAAGGTCCATGCCTTCAAGGCCCGGCCAGTCATTGGCCTTGGCGATGAGTGCCGGGATATCAAAGGTGCCGTCCGGGCTGTGGCAGATCACACCGTTTGGTGCGCCTTCGGTCCGGATACGTTTGGTCAGGTGGCGGGTATCAACGCCTGCAATCCCGATCCGGCCATGTTCTGCCAGCCACTCGTTGAAATGCTTCTGGGCGCGGTAGCTCGAAGGATCGGTAATGTCCTGGCGCAGGATGCAGCCAAGGGCGACCGGTTTGGCGTTTTCTATATCTTCGTCGTTGGTGCCGACATTGCCGATATGGGGGAAGGTAAAGGTGATCATCTGACCGGCGTAAGACGGGTCGGTCATGATTTCCTGATAGCCCGTGATCGAGGTGTTGAAGCAGACTTCACCAACGACCTCTCCTCGGGCCCCGACGCCGCGTCCCCAAAAAACTGAACCGTCTGCGAGAACCAGAACGGCAGAAGCACCAGGTGGCGGGGTGTGCGTGGGCGCTGACATTGGCAAATGTCCTTTCGATCTTTCCACGGTGAAACACGGAGTCTTTTTATATATAATATTTCTACGCAAGCCGATAAAAACGGCTGCAATTAACCTGCATACCGGCCATGCAGACGTGCCAAGCGGTTTCCAGCAAGATGAACTGACGATGGTTAAAGCGGCAGTGTTGCATGCTGAAAGCGGGGCAAAGCGTGATCCCGGCAGGCAAATTGGCGGATGTCTACGGGAGTCGGCATGGCATGTCAAGAACGCATCTAAACTTTTATTTATTCAATTAAATCAATAACTTAGATGTTAATGTTTTCTTTGCTTCAATTGCCGATTTGCGGTATGTTCGCTCCTTTCTTCCACAGAATCAGAGATGAGCCATGCTGCGATCGCAGCTTAATGACGCTTTGAAAAAGGCTGTCCTCGAAAAGGATGCCTGCTCCGTAACCACCGTGCGCCTTATTCTGGCTGCACTGAAAGAACGCGATATTGCCGCGCGGAGCGATGGCAACACGGACGGCATTTCAGATGACGAGATCATCAATCTGCTTCAGGCGATGGTAAAGCAACGCCGTGAAAGCATCGAAATGTACACCAAGGGCAACCGCCCGGAACTGGCAGAACAGGAAGCGCAAGAAATTGCGGTGATCGAAAAGTTCCTGCCAGCCCAGTTGTCAGATGACGAAATCGAAGAAGCCGTGCGCGGTACGGTTTCGGAAATCGGTGCAACCTGCCTTAAGGATATGGGCCGCACCATGGCCGCCCTTCGCGAGAAGTACAGCGGTACGATGGATTTCGGCAAAGCTGGCGGTGTTGCCAAAAAACTGTTGGGTTAATCCTAACAGCACACTGTAATTTGGAAGCCGGGCGTGTAAAATCGTCCGGCTTTCGTCGTCCCGGGACCGGGCAATAATCACATCAAATCAGGTCAACCGGGGCAGGGACCAATCAACTTCGTCGCAGCATGTTGCTGTGGCATTACGGGAACGGGGCACACATGAGCTTTCCCCAGTCGTTTCTTGACGACCTGCGGGCACGGGTGGGGCTGGCGGACGTCGTCGGTACATCGGTGAAGCTGATCAAACGCGGCCGGGAATATTCCGGGCTGTGCCCGTTCCATTCTGAAAAATCCCCGTCGTTTACCGTCAACGAGCAAAAGGGTTTCTATCACTGCTTTGGCTGCGGGGCGCATGGCGATGTCATCAGCTTTGTGATGAATACCCGCGGCCTGACCTTTGTCGAGGCGGTCGAAGTACTGGCCAACCAGGTCGGTATGGAGGTTCCTAAACAATCGCGCGAAGCGCAGGAACGCGAAAAAAAGGCCAAAACCCTTTACGAGGTCATGGAAGCAGCCTGTGCGTTCTTTGAGCGCATGCTGCGCATGCCCGAAGGCAAGGAAGGGCTTGATTACTTCCATCAGCGCGGGCTGGATGACAAAACCATTTCTGATTTCCGGCTGGGGTATGCCCCGGATAACCGCGGGGCCCTTAAGGCCGCGCTTAACCGCGAAGATATCGATGAAAAGCTGATGGTCGAGGCCGGGCTTCTGATTGAGCCCGAAGATAGCGGTCGTCAAAGCTATGACCGGTTCCGTGGCCGGGTGATGTTCCCGATCCTGGATCGGCGTGGACGGGTGGTCGCGTTTGGTGGCCGTGTCATGGGCGACGGCAAGCCGAAATACCTTAACAGCCCGGACACCCCGCTGTTTCACAAGGGGCGGTTGCTGTATGGCCTGCCGCAGGCGCGCGAAGCATCACAACAGGATGCGCCGATCATCGTGACCGAAGGCTATATGGATGTGATTGCCCTGCATCGTGCGGGCTTTCGTGGGGCGGTGGCCCCACTTGGCACCGCGGTGACCGAAGAACAGATTGGTGAACTTTGGAAAATGACCAACGAGCCGATCCTGTGTCTGGATGGGGATGCCGCCGGAAAGCGGGCCGCTGTGCGTGCGGCCGAACGTGCCCTGCCGATCCTGCGCCCCGGCAAATCATTGCTGTTTTCCATCCTGCCCGAGGGTGAGGACCCCGATAGTTTGATGGCAGCCCCGGACGGCTTTAACAGTTTTCGCAAAATTATTGATCATGCCGTGCCGTTGGCAGAGCTTGTC
Organism: Thalassospira sp. MCCC 1A01148; assembly: GCF_001613795.1. Taxonomy (GTDB): domain Bacteria; phylum Pseudomonadota; class Alphaproteobacteria; order Rhodospirillales; family Thalassospiraceae; genus Thalassospira. The sequence continues at coordinate 389,336 of NZ_LPVZ01000020.1, read as the reverse complement.
TGGCGCATGGATGCAGGGACGCACAAGATTGATACCCCTGAACGGCGTGCTGCCCTTGAAGCCACGATCAATCAGCGCATCTCCGTGATCGCCGACGAAGCTGTGCGGTCACAATACAATTCGTTTTTCCGCGACCGCATCTGGAAACTGTTCAAGGGTGATCGCGGCGGAAAGGCTGCAAACCGCTCCGGTTATTCCGGTGGGTTTCAAAATAAAAAAAGCGGCTGGGGTGGCAAACGCGGAAAAAATGACCATTTCTGGGGTCCGGCCGGTAAAGCGGTACCGGGCATGTCGCGACCGCCCATGCAAAAGAAGCGCGACCTGCAGGACTCCATTCTTTTGCTGACGCTGATCAATCATCCTGCCTTGCATGACGAGATCGGTGAACAGCTTGGAATCTATAGTTGTGCAGACTCCGCGCTTGACAATCTTCGTCGGGCCGTCTTAAAGCTGCTTGACGATGATCCTGGACTTGATTGCGAAACGATCAAGGCCCATTTGGAGCGCGACGGGCTGTCAGAGACAGTTTTGCGGGTGGTTGGTGCGGATGTAATTGCGCACGCTGCTTTCGCCAAGCCCGAAACGCCGCTTGAACGGGCCCTGACGGGTTGGAAGCAGGTTTTTTCCATGGCTGTAAGCTCCCTGGAGGACGAAGAGGCAAAATACGCCGTCCGACAGTTGGCAGCAGATACCAGCGAGGAGGAATGGGAGAGGTTTTCTCATCGACGAGACGATCTCGCCCGGCGCCGGGAGAAAGTGTTTAAGCTCGACGACTGATCTTGGATCAATGTGTGGTCTGGATCAGCGATCGGGCTATTTGTGATTTGCGCTAAGAGATACGGCGCTTGGGACAACAACGGTACGAACGTACCCAGCGGGAAACGGGGAATAGATGTCGTCTAAGACTTCGAACGCTGAAGAGAAAAAGAACTCTTCTGAAAACGCAGACGGACCTCTTCTCGATACATACAAGGCGGCCATTAAAAAGCTCATTGCCAAGGGCAAGGAGAAAGGCCACATCTCGGTCGATGAGTTGAACGCGGCCCTGCCATCCGAGCATTTCTCCTCGGAGCAGATCGAAGACGTGATGAGCAATCTCAACGAGATGGGCATCAATGTCATCGATGCTGACGAAGCCGACGACAATGACGACAGCGACGATGCCGAAGCCGATCCGCGTGGCAACATCTCGGAAGAAGATGTTGGCCGGACCGATGACCCGGTACGTATGTATCTGCGCGAAATGGGCAGTGTTGAGCTGCTTTCGCGCGAAGGCGAAATCGCCATTGCCAAACGTATTGAAGCCGGTCGTGACATGATGATTGGCGGGATCTGCGAATCCCCGCTGACCATTCGTGCGATCGTGAATTGGCATGACCAGCTTCAGGCTGGCGAGCTTTTGCTGCGTGACGTTATTGACCTTGAAACCACCTATGGCGGTGGTCCGGAGGCGGAAATCGCCGCAGCCGAGGGTGAGGACGAAGAAGATACCGACGTCGATGCGGAAGCCGATGTCGAAAGCTTTGAATCTGCCAATGACGATGATGACGAGGCAGAAACCGAAACCCCCGCAGGCATTACCGACGAGGCCGAGGAAGAAGAGGACGACGAAGAAGAGTCCGAAAAATCCGAAGGCGAAGAAGGTGAGGGTGACGGCGAAGACGACGACGATGACGAGAACGAGCAGGTCAACGTTTCGCTTTCCAAAATGGAAGAGGAACTGACCGAGCAGGTTCTTGAGAAGTTCGAACTGATCGCCAAGACCTATGAGAAATTGCACAAGGCGCAGGAACAGCGTCTTGTGGCGCTGAACAAGGGTGAAGCCGTCCCGGCCGCAACCGAGAAGCGCTATAACAAGCTCAAGAACGAGATGGTCGATCTGATGGAAGATGTTCACCTGAACAACTTCCGTATCGAAGAGCTTCTGGATCACATGACCGGTTTGAACAACCGTCTGCTGGGTCTTGAAGGCAAGCTTCTGCGCTTTGCGGATCGTTGCAAGATCAAACGTCCGGACTTCATCAAACAGTATCAGGGCCATGAACTTGACCCGAACTGGATGGAGCGCGTTGGCGGCTTGCCGGGCAAGGGGTGGAAAACCTTTGTCGAACGCTACTCCGATGAAATTGCCAACCTGCGCGAAGGCGTTGGTGGTGTTTCCGCCGAGGTCGGCCTGCCGATTGGCGAATTCCGTCGCGTTTATGGCGTGGTCAACAAGGGCGAACGCGAAGCCGGCCGGGCGAAAAAGGAAATGATCGAGGCCAACCTGCGTCTCGTGATCTCGATCGCCAAGAAATATACCAACCGTGGTCTTCAGTTCCTTGACCTGATTCAGGAAGGCAACATTGGCCTGATGAAGGCGGTGGACAAATTCGAATATCGCCGCGGGTACAAATTCTCGACCTATGCGACCTGGTGGATCCGTCAGGCCATTACGCGTTCGATCGCCGATCAGGCGCGCACGATCCGTATTCCGGTTCACATGATAGAGACCATCAACAAGCTGGTGCGTACGTCACGCCAGATGCTGCATGAAATCGGCCGTGAACCGACCCCGGAAGAGCTGGCTGAAAAACTGCAGATGCCGCTTGAGAAGGTCCGCAAGGTTCTGAAAATCGCCAAGGAGCCGATCTCGCTCGAAACCCCCATCGGGGACGAGGAAGACAGCCATCTTGGCGATTTCATCGAAGACAAGAACGCCGTTCAGCCGCTTGATGCTGCGATCCAGGCCAACCTGCGTGAAACCACCACGCGCGTTCTGGCATCGCTCACCCCGCGTGAAGAACGTGTTCTGCGTATGCGTTTCGGGATCGGCATGAACACCGACCACACCCTCGAAGAGGTTGGTCAGCAGTTCTCTGTGACCCGCGAACGTATCCGTCAGATCGAAGCAAAAGCGCTGCGCAAGCTCAAGCATCCGTCGCGCTCGCGCAAACTGCGTTCGTTCCTCGATTATTAAGAAATTACGCGACGTTCGGGCTTGACCTTGGCCCGAAAATCGCTAGTTTTCGGGACCGCACCGGTGATCTGGTGCGGTCTTTTCTTTACCCGGACATTTTGTCTTGGGGGCCCGTAGCTCAATTGGTTAGAGCCGACCGCTCATAACGGTCTGGTTGGGGGTTCAAGTCCCTCCGGGCCTACCACGGGTAATAATTGTCACGTGCCACAAAAGTTGTCATTCGTGCCATAAAAGCTGTCATTCGTGCCAAGAAGTTGACAACGATTTCGCTCTACGGCGGCTAGCTTCTTCTCATCTATGTTTAGAGCATCAACGAAACGGTGATTAGCTGGTTCGTTGTTCGCATAGACTAGAAACCCGCGTCCGGAGTTTGACGTGGTCGGTCCTACGGCGTCTCAATACGAGCGTAAACTCACAAAGCAGCCCCGAGTCTTTTCGCTATTCAATCAGCATCAGGTCTTTTCCAAGCTGGCTTAGCCTAAAATTGGCTATTTAGACCACGTCATTTTAAATCAAAGTTAAACCATAGGTTGAATTATGTATTTTTGAAATGGATACAGAATTTGGATCTATTTTGGGAAATACATAAAAATATCTGTTGCTTGTTGAAGGGCATACCATATTTAGATCGCTTCCAGTGAACTGACATATCCCTAATTTTGATACAGAAATGATTATGTATTTATATGTATTCTGTAAAAATTGATTTGGGAATTTTAGACTGGATATGGATGGGTAATACAGAATTGACAGTTTTTAAAAAGAATCAGATGCAATCAAGGGTAGATATTCTACCTTGTGGGCGCGTTGACAAAAATGCCTGTAGCAGGATTATGGTGGTCGAAATAAATCCGTAAAGGGAGGCCCATAAACGCAAAAAACCGATCCAGATAACTGAACCGGCCATTCACGTCGCTAAAGCGATATAGTTTGCACCTTTTCCTTTAGCACGTTGCCAAATCCAAGGCAAGCACTGCGTGTCAGCACGCCACGGGTGAGCCTTGCCTGCTTCATGCGAAGGAGAAACTTATCATGAAACCGGTACGCCAAGTTGTAAGCCGCAGCAAAGGGAGAGTTCACGGGCTTTACTACAGTCGTAAGGCCAAACGTCTGCTTCCCTGGGAATCTCAGCTTGAGAGAGACGCCCTCATCATTCTCGATCTTATTCCTGAAGTGGATGATATTGCTGTGCAGCCATTCAAATTGACTTATCAATTTGATGGTCGAGACAGAGTATATTTTCCGGACATCTTGATCACTGGGGGCTTCGGTCAGAAAGTGATTGAGGTCAAACCCAAGCGCGATCTTGGGAAGCCCGAGAATTTGAAGCGGTTCCCGGTTATCGAAACGGTGTTAGCCGAAAAAGGCTATCAGTTCGAGATCTGGACAGAAGATGACATTCGGCGTGAACCAAGACGTTCAAACGTTAAGTCCCTTAGTCCTCACCGCCTTAGCGCGTCTCCAAAGTTCTGTGCAAATAGGTTCAGGGGCTATTTACGAAGCTCAGGAAATTGCCTGATTCGGGATTTGGTGGAAATCATAGGCGATGAGGCGACCCTTGAAGACGCTTTGACGCTGGTCGCAACTGGACAACTCAAGCTCAATCTGGATGAGAAGATCGGGATGATGTCCACTGTCGAACTCGTGGACGAGGGGGCAGGGAAATGACGAGAATTCATCTTCCAGAAGGCTCTCGCCTAGCCTTTCATGGCGCGCAATACAAGGTCGTGACTTTGACCGAAAACCAAGACGTTCATCTCAGTAGTCTGGATACCGGCGAGCCGATGCTTATACCGTCTAAAGAGATTGCGCAGGCTGTGTTTGATGGTGAAGCGGAGATTTTGTGTGCCTCTACCAATTGTGCTCAGCACCAGTTGGTCTCCTTTGACTCTTTTAGTGATCAGGAGCGAGCTGAAGCCCGAGCCAGACTCACATTTGTCAAGCAGGTGGATGGAGCTTCAGGCGCAAGAAACCTCAATCAAGCGGTTGGTTGCGTAATTAGGCGTTGTGACAAAGAAGGTCGTGATGACATTCCTTCCAAGCGCACTCTAATACGCTGGTACAAATCCTGGGTCTCTGGCGGGAGAGATATTCGTGCCTTGTTGCCTAGAAATTGCTTCAAGGGCCCGCAGCATATGCGTTTTGACAATCGACTTGAAAGTATCGTTTGGGAGATTGTGCATGAACGGTATCTGAAGCCTGAATACAGTACTGGAACAGAGATTTATCGGGCTATCTGTCGTCGAATAAAAAAGGAGAATGAGACTGCGGCAGTTGGCATGAAGTTAAAAGCTCCCAGCCGTCGGACAGTTTACCGGTACCTAAGCAAGCTGGACCCATATGAGGTGCTACTGGCCCACCATGGGCAACAAGCGGCAGATCAGAAGTTTGGTCCTGTTGGTTCGGGGGTGAGTACGAACTATCCGCTGGAGCGGGTCGAGATAGATCACCATCTGATTGATCTATTAGTTGTCTACCCAAACGGAGATGTCATGGGGCGCGTTTGGTTGACGTTAGCGATAGACAGCTACAGCCGCATGGTGGTCGGGTTTGATATGAGCCCTGAACCACCCTCATATCGTTCAGTCATGAGATGTTTGAGAAATGCCATACCTCCAAAGGACAAGTTCATTCAGACCGTTCTTGATGAATTCAAAGCCCAAGGCGGCAATGAAATAGAAGCTGACATTGAATATGAATGGCCTTGTTTTGGAATGATCGCTGATTTGGTTGTAGATAATGGTCTGGAGTTCCACTCACAGAATTTGCTTGATGCCTTAAGTCAGCTTGGAATTTCTATTGAATACAACCCGAAACGAAAGCCACGCTACAAAGGGAAGGTCGAGCGTTTTTTTGAAACGCTCAATTCAAAGCTGATCCATACGCTTGATGGGACAACCTTTTCCAACACTCAACAGCGCGGTGACTACCAATCCGAAAAGAACGCAAAGCTTACTATTCAAGATCTGATGTTGCTTGTGACGAAGTTTGTGGTGGATGAGTACCCAAACACCTATCACGAAGGGATCAGAGACTGCCCCATTCGAAGATGGACAAGAGGCACAGAAAAGCATCCGGTCCGTCTCCTGAGCAATTTGGAAGATTTAAGCGTTCTGACTTCGTGCGTCGAAACATGTACGCTTTCGCGGATAGGTGTGCGGTTGTTCAATCTGCAATTCCAGTCAGAAGCGATTCAACTGCTTTATCGTCGGCTGATGACTGGAAAAATGAACTTGGGGGGCAACCCAAAAGTCCGCGTGAAATACGATCCAGAAAACCTACTCACTGTCTATGTTGAGGACACGCAGAACCGAGTTTTCTTACCGGCAAGATGCCTGTACGCAGCGTATGCAGACGGTTTATCGGTTTGGCGGCATAAGTTGGTGCGGAGTGTAGTTTCCAAAGAGACTAATGGTGCACGCAAGCACTCGGAAGAAGCGCTTCTAAACGCACGCACGACGACTTTCGAACTCGCCCAGAAAGTGAAGCGTAGCAAGAGGAAAACGCAGCGCAATAGAGCGCATCGGTATCTTCGAGAAGAAATTGCCGCTGATGTGGTAACCAACTTGGACACAGCAACTGACGGGAAAGAATGCGGTGAATCGCCCATTCCAGTTTTTGATTTTTCATCTGATGAGATCATAGCAGAGATCGAACGGTCGCATTGGAGATCGACGTCGCCACCCCGTAAAGCAGGAGGTGACGATGAGTGATGTAAAGTTGCTAACCAAACAGCAGGCACGCCAGTTGGCTGCGTTCCAAAATCGCCGGGTCCACCACAGCCAGTTTCAGCAAGCTACGGCCAGAATAGCAAACTTTCACATCTCTGGTGTCCAAGCTAGCGCGCCAGGGATCACGACGCTCGTCGGTGAAACCGGGGCTGGGAAATCGTCAGTAATTGAAAACTTCTGTTCGACTGCGAATAGCGGAGATGTTCGCAATCGGGTTCTTTCTATTGTCATCCCGCAGAGTTGTACCATCAAAAACCTAGCCTCCCGTATCCTCCATGCATTAGGGGATCCGTGTGCGACCAAGGGGACGCTTGAGTCAATGGAGCAGCGGATTACGAAGATTGCGGATCACGCCAGTGTTGAGATGCTCATCTTTGATGAATTTCAGCATTTGACAAACAAAGGCAGCCAAGCACGCAGATATGACAGTGCGGACTGGCTAAAAACGCAGTTGGAAATCCTGCGTAGGCCAGTACTTGTCGCGGGTCTTCCTGAGGTCAACGAGATATTTCTGTTGAACCCGCAATTGGCAACCCGTCGTCGAGCGCGTATCGAACTTTTGCCGTTTGATCCCTCGACCAAGGGCGGAGCAAAAGAGCTCCTTATGTTGTTCCACTTCATGAACATGGAGTTACCTCTACCGGACCCGGCGGAATCAGTCCTGCTAAAAAACGATGTCATGTTGGGACTGGCGAGATCTTGCAAAGGGCTGATTGGTAGTATCACAAAGATCATTCACCGGGCTGTTGAGATCGCAATGCTCTCGGATAGTACAACGCTTACTGAGCTGCATTTGCAGTGTGCCCTGGAAGAATTGGAAGTAGACATTAGGGAGTTGGATACCTCTGCCGCTAGGCCGCCACAAGAAGTTAAACGGAAACCGAGAACTGGGCGGAGGCTTCCGAAACAGCAGCAGGTGGAGTTCGAAAATGGACCGTTCTGAGGCTGTATCAATTCCTTCTCCGCCGATACGTGGCGAGAGCTTGATCGGTTACCTAATCAGAGTTGCTGATACCAATTGCTACGAGAGTTCAGGGTGGATTTTGAGCCTTGCGGGTTTGACCTATGCGACAATGAAGCCTTCAACTTGGAAGAAGGGGTTGCCGGCACTTGCATACGCTTTGCAGCAACCTCTTGAAGAGATTAGTAGGTTAGCGCCCTTAAATACAGTCGAAGGCAATCATTCCAAGGTTCTGATAGAGAATGGTGAAATGATCTCGCGCTACTTTCTCAAGTGGCCAACAAAAGAGATCTGTTCACAATGCGCTCGGGAGAGTGGCTATCTCTCAGCAGCTTGGGACTTACGATTTGTGACCCATTGTCCGAAGCATGGGTGCAAACTGCGCAGTACATGTTCAGAATGTGACGAGGAGGCAGGGTATTCTCGTACAACAGTGGATTTCTGTAGCTGTATGGATTTTCAAGAGTGGAATAAGCCTACAATTTCAGAAGCCCATGTTGGACTGCTAAGACTTCTTTCCAACAAGTTTGTAGGGACTGACTTTAGGGCGGATAAATATGGATTTCCGGAAGAACTAAAGCAGGCTTCTCTTCGTGAAGCGATTGAGACAATCGTATTGCTGGGATCGTCTCTGCATATAGGTGGCAGGGTTGATGGCCGAGGATACTGCCGGATGAGTGAAGATAGAGTTATAGCTCAAGTTGCAACTGCAGCTGACGCTCTTGCCGATTGGCCTCAGGGTTTCATGCGATATCTCGGAAAATTGATTGTACCGATCGACAACTATTCTGGTTCGTCTTTTTTTGCCGAGCGTTTTGCGCGGTTGTATCATTGTGCTGAGAGCAATCAGTCGCAATTCCCGACTATCTTCCGGGGTTTTGAGGAATGTCTTGGTCTGTTAGCGAAGGGCAAATTGCAAAGCCTCGTTGGTAAAGTCGCTCCCAAGCCAGGGCGTCACAAATGGCTTGCTTGCGGATCAGATGCCCGTGTTTGTTTGCGAGTTGGAAAGAGTACGCTGTCAAGACTGATGAGAAAAGGTATGCTCAAGACAATCGCGGTTCGAAGAGGTCAGAGCGTCCAGCGGTTTGTTACGCACGAGAGTATTGAAGCCTACCTCGACTTGAAGCGACGGCTGATTGGGATTAAGTCCGCTGCGTATATGCTGTCGGTCTCTCTGCACACTCTGAAGACCCTTGTCAAAGCAGGGTTCCTAACGCCCTATCACTCCCCAGACTTGGATGGACACCACAGTTGGCAATTTGATAAGGACGTGCTTGCCGGGTTTCTCCATGAACTTGAGGAAAGTCTGGAGGAGCAAAGCTCTGATCCCGTGCAGTTGGTTGCTGCCGTTCGAAAGTATAATAAGCAAGGCCTCTCGTATGTGAAGCTTCTGGATATGATCAGAAACGGGGAGGTCGAGTTGCTCATGTATTCTCAAACTGAGCGAGGCTTTCTCAAGTTTGGGGTGGACCCAACTGCCCTCAAGAAGATTTTTGGCAATGAGGCCGCTGTGGAGTATGACCCGGTGTGAGCTAGTTCGCTTTAGTCGGAGGAGTCAAACCATGGCAATTCAACCCGAGTTGCCGTTCTTGCGTGCACTGCTCTGGCAGGGAAACAGAGAAAGGCGCTTGAGTGAGCAAGAAATGCTAAACGCCTATGAGCGGGGATGGAGGTTCCATGATATCCTTGCGGAGTTGACGGTAGATGAGCTCGAGTTCATCGAAGCACTGGCGTCATCTCATGGTTCATGGCTTGAGGTTGAATGTAGGAAGCTGATCACTAAGCGGAATGAACACAAGCGTAAGGGCGCTTTTCTTAACGGTCACAAACCAGCAGATATAAAAACTGTTGTAAGCGCACTTTCACGTAGATTTATGCAAGATCACAGTCTTGGACTGTCTGGTCGTACTTCGTTGTATGCCTCGATAGTTGGTTTCGCCGCTCCCGATGAAGTTCGCCTTACGCTTGTCAACCCGCCAGAAAACATCAAAGCATTCCGAGACGAGGTTTTCAGGGCCGGACCTAAGGTTTTGTTTGAGTGCGCCAAGAGCGAACCATTCGTTTTTGGGCAATGCTATTTTAATCAGTCAGGTGGGTGGTTTAGCGTCAGACCTTCCGTGAAGGCCCCCGGTATCAAGGTTTTCGTGCTTTACGATCTTGGGGGGAAAGCGCTTGAAGTTGGCTCATACAAAGAGAATCTTGGTAAGACTCTTCCAAGCGTTGCACTGAATGACGAATTTGCTTCGTCGCTGGTTGATCTTTTCGAGGGTACTTTTTCCGGGGAGTTAATGAGAGATGTCATGGAGCAAGTCGTGTTCTTCGCCGCGTGCGCTAGTGATCTCGAAGGCGTGATTGATCAGATCAAAACTCAAGGTTTACGTCGAGAGCAGTTTGAGAGTTTCTTGCCACGCTTACTGGAAGAAACAGCAGATGTCGCCAGCTTGGTGCCACTTTATTCACGAGGCGCGGGAAAACTGAACGCTCTACTTGAAAGACTGTGAATGTAACGATGTTCGAGCGCTAAACAGCGAGCTATTGATAATTAGCTTTGCCTGCATTCGCAATTCTAATCGGTTGATTTGGCATGCAGCCCTTCCGTGGTGTAGTTCGAAGCTTCTCTGAATAATGGTGTGCCAATGCCGGCTAGAGATTTTGAAGATGATTTGTTGGAAAAATGCGTTGCCGTCGCCCGTGGCGAACACGAGCGTGCAACCAACCAGATCGAAGCAAATGTCTTTGACGTTGCTGGATTGATTTTGCGGTCAAAGCTCCCGGTCACTGCGGAAAGGTTGATTGCCGCAGCTGAGAGTTACTTTGTTAACTGCCCGGATCAAAGGCTGAAGGTCGTCGAGGTTGTGCGGAAGCAGTGGATCTATGAATTGTCGCGTTTCAGAAACCGGTTGACGCGTTTGCTGAATGAGAGGGGTGTTTCACAGTGACGTATCAGAGCGACCGGCTGATCGCGATCAGAGCCGAGGAACAGCCCGGTTAGGTATGAAAGCAGTTTTCTAGTTGTTCAGGTTCAATGGTCAAATCAGGATCTTGTCCTGCTAGTAATGCACCTAAATAGGTGCGTACCCTAAAGAACTGCGGAAGTCCTTGCTCTATCAAGCTGTCTACCGGTCTCTGTCCCCGGAAAAGAGGTCCGTCATTCTCGAGGCTAATCCATTTCGATGCTATCGGTTCATTGAAGTATAGCTTCAGGCACTTGTAGATCCCAACAATGTTGCCGATCCTCAACATCTGATCTTTGCTTAGTTTCCTGTTGTAGTCGCCGGCTTCAATACGCTTCCAGCTGCTTGCTGACAAGTCAGCGATAGCCGCAGCTTCTGTTTGAGAGAGCCTCCATTCAACGAAGATCCGAGTTAATGCTTTCAATGCAACCTCGGTCAAACGTTGACCTGGTTCTTCGAGATTTAGCGGAACATTCGGCGGCATTTGTCTTGCCTGTAGTTGTCTTGGAGGCTTTCAGGATACCACACCGTGTCATGTCTTGCCCTCGCCAATGACCAACTATCTCCTTTTAGGTGACCAACAAGGCGGGGTGGAGATTCACTTTGGGTGTACAAAGAGCCTCGGATACAATCCCGTAAAAGTTTCCGCCAAAAGGTAGCCCGCTCTGGTTCGCCGGATATGGGAAAGAGTTGCGGTCCGAACAGTGTTGCCCGACTGGCCGTTTTCCTTCGTCAGCACAATCTTGAACATAGTATGAGCCGCCTTGGGAACTGCTGTGACGATGCTGTTGCCGAAAGTTTCTTCAACACGGTTAAACGCAAACGCTTTCGCCGCAGGGTCCATAAATCAGGGGATGAAGCACGGCAGGGAGCCTCTATTACATAGAACTGTTCTACAATCCGAAGAGCAAACATAGTACCAACGGGATGCAGTCACCCGTCGAATTCGAAAGACGACAAATCTGATCAAACCGGGTTTCTACAATTCCAGGGGGTGTTCAGTGATATTGGTGAGTTCAGTGCTCCCCACTGGAGGTGAGGATGTCGAAAAGGCAGGTGGAGAACGTACTTACTCAGAAGGAAGCTCAAGCATTGTGCCGAGCGGCCTTAAGGTTGCTTAAGAACTGGGAACTGACGGATGCCGAAGCGCAGATTGTGCTTGGTTGCAACGAGATAGCGTTTGGGAACGAGCAGCAAAGTCCTAGTGAAGATATGTTGCTTCGGGCACATTTGTTGCTAGGCATTCATACGCAGCTGAGGGTGCTTTTTGTCGACAAACGGAGAGGGTATCAGTGGGTGAGAAAGCCCAACCAAATCTTCAGTGGGATGAGTGCCCTAGAAGTAATGATGCAAAGAGGTGTTGAGGGCATTCTCCAGGTAAAAGAATATCTTGAAGCTGAAAATGCTCACTAGTTTGAAATCAAAGCTTCAGAGGCAAATTGATCCACCGGTCATGCCGTTAACGTCCATGATCGCGATCTGAGTTTGCGCTTGACCTTGGGCTGAAATTATCTAGTTTACGGCGGCGTATCGACCATTCGTTACACTCCAACGTTTGCTCGAGTAGGGCCTGTAGCTCAATTGGTTAGAGCCGACCGCTCATAACGGTCTGGTTGCGAGTTCGAGTCTCGCCGGGCCCACCATTCTTCTTCATTGTGTGCATTTGACTTTTTGGTGATCGTTCGGACATTTTCCGAATAAGGCCGCATTGGAATTTGACTCAATACATTGCAATGGGACTAGCCGCTTTGGAGAGTGGTGTTGCAGGCCTACATACCAGCCAAGCTTAGATAAAATTAAGAACACCATTGGTTTTTTTGTATGTTCTGAAAGCCTCACCCAGTTTGCTATGTCTGTTGTTGAAGGTGCCGAGTTCCCGGCGGGATGAGTATGCCACTCCCCTATCCAGTCGACAGTTCCTCTTGATTCCCCCCATGCTTTCAAAGCAAGTTGCGCGTGTCCTTCTGAATTGCGCTTGAAAATCATCGGAGACGCTAAGTCTGACCTTTGAGGAAGTGTAAAGCCAGTGATCTGAAGGCCTGACTTCTTTCTGTAACCTAGTAGTAAACCTCCTTGTTCATTCTGGGCCGATTGGCCTTCAGTCTTGTTCTCTAAACTTAGTAATGTCGACTTTTCTACTAACACATATGTCAAGGCGAGCCTCTTGAATGCGAGCAGGCAGGGCAGAGCTTGGATGGTGTTGGTGAGACAGGTTTTTGCGTTCTTCCGCGTTGAAAATCGATAACAACTGTCCGTAAGCGTGGGCCGGGGTTGCCTGTTGCCCAGTCAAGAACAGCTTTATTGGCCAAACTTGCTGCCATGGTAGAAACATCGACAGAAAATGGTACGTAAGCCCCGTCACCGCACGAAGCGGGCATGAGGTTTAGTGGTTCATCCTCGTTTCCTGCTGGATAGCGCCACTGACCTGCAAAGTCCGGTTTTAAGCAGCGGAAACAAGCATAATCGTCGCCTAAGTTGAGAAAACTCTGCACAGCTGCTCCATTCATGAATACCCAGGAATGGATTAGAGCCTTAACGTTCCCCCGGTCTTCATTCAGGAAGCTATCATTAATAGCTGTTTGAACATTCCATTCACCTGTGGCGTCGATGATTATATCGTGTTGTTTAAGTTGCCCCCACATTGTCATCGCGTCACCAGTGTGCGCAAAGACTTGAACGTCCGGATGAAAACGCTCCAGCTCAGCTTTAACAGCGAGCGCTTTGTTTTTTCCGATATCACCAAATCCGAGCAGGTGTCGGCCAATATTTCCTTCTGCCAAACGATCTCTATCAAATAGAGACAGTTTTCCGGAACTGCCGACCCCGCTTTGGATAAGCATCTTGGCGAGGTGACCTCCAATGGTCCCACATCCAACTAAAGCAACAGAAGTTTCTTTCAAGTTTTGGCTTCCAAGACAGTTTCTGGACGCAATATCCTCAAGCGAACACCATGAGCATGAGTAGCGAAGAAGCTTCAAATTTTTTTGGTTTTTACGTAACAGGTCCGCAAGTTTTCTTTTACGAATACGTTTACGGTCGACCGCACTTTTTAAATGGGCCGGAACTTCTAGCTGCAGGCCGACAACTGCGTTGGGGGCAGCTAAGATTAGTAAGCCTTCGTTTAGAAGCAAGTTTTCGGCTTTCGACCAGCTCATTTCGGCGGCTAACTTCTGGCTGCTCAGCCAATCATTTAGCTCCGAGTAATATAAAGGTACTTTAATCTTTACTGATGGGCCGATGTTTTCAGAAAGAGACCATATCTGAGCTTCTGCAAAAAATGAGAGAGTGTAGCCACTCAAGTTTTTCGAGCTTCTGATTGCGATAAACTCAGCCTTGCCGTCCTTCTTGGCGAAAAAAGCACTTGTTTCAACTACACCCGTTGCTGACGATCGGGGGAGAAAAACACTGGCACCATATTTTGCTCGCCAATATAACTGATACTCATCTATGAACTCTTGCTGGGCTCGTCCTTTGTAAGAAAGCCCCAGGGTTCGTGTTACCTCCTCTAAAACCCGTAAAATAGCTTCCCCTGGTTGGTACATGTCGAGAGGCAGGCCAGCGCCAGATACGTAACAAATGCCCCCATCTCCGCTGTCAATATGGGCGAGCGTTTCAAGAGGAATTTGGGATCTGTCAGTCAGGGAAACGCGAGGCTTCTCAGCAAAACGAACATCAGATATCGAGAGCTTTACATCAATCTGCTTGCCATTGACGTCAAGTACCCCCGAGTAATCACTCGGTCCTGGGCCGATGTATTTGAAGCCTTTGTCTAATAGCGTTGCTTCTATGATCTGAATGGATTGAGTTTTATTCATTACCCAGATGTTGAAGCGACGATAGCGGGCGCAGCCACTGTTGCAGGCTTCTCTTTTTGGACGGCTTCTATCTTCGAGCCGATTTTCACAACGTCTGGTCTATTCGGAATCCTGTCTCCAAAACGAACGCGCAGCTTGTTTACGACCTTTGTTGCATCACCGGTCTGCATTAAAGCAGAATGCATCTCTGCATACAGTTCTTCTGACGCAGAGATAATTGCCTCCCTATCTTTCTCTTCCCAATCGTTAAGAGACAAATCGCGTAAAACAGGATTTTGAACTGTCTTTCCCAAAATCAGGGGGAGCTTCTCTGCAACTAACATAACAAGTTCATCGTCACGGTTCTGGGAGGGAAAGCCTGGTAGCTCTTCAAGGGCGATTTCTACTGCACGCATAATGCACAATGACGACAATGGAGAACTCAGCCAATTAAAGTCTCTCCATGCTTTGAAAAAGCGACAAAGTCTTGTGTAGCAGGTGCCCAACCTATCTTTCCGAGCTTTAACCCACTCTTCTAACTCTTGCGGGTCGGACCTTAACCAAGAGCCGTCGCTCTGAGCCAACATGATTTTGTCCGAAGGTATCCGCATATCATTCGACAGATACGCTCTGGAGATATTTGCCTCCGCAAAATTAGCACTGTCCATCGCTGCTCTCAGAGTAGCAAACTTCTCTGTCGGGATGGAGTAGATGGGAATATCAATATGTGCGCCTTGCCACAGTTGTACGCGAACGCAGCTCCGCTTTTCTTTAACAGTCCAGCCGTTTTGACTGCAGGCATCTGATAATGATTTTGTCACAAAGCTAAACAAGCCTTTTGCAGCTAGTGCCGGCTCACCATTTTCTAGAAAGTCGACAGGAACATACATTCCGTCGTCTAGATCGATTTCTTGCTTCGGAGATTGCGCCGGAATATTCAAGGTGCCGTAGGAAAAGCTACCCTGAGTCATGAACTTTAGCGTTACCCTTGTTGGGCGAGAGTGTCTGTATGTCCTGAATTTCGAACTCTCTTGCCAAAACGTGTCGTCCTTCAGCAACGTATCTGCAGAAGCTTTTAGAATGCTACGAATTTTGTTCCTCGCTGCAAGTAACTTCGCACGATCGATATCGTCGATATTAAGGCTAGAGAGAAAGCTTGAAGTGTTCGATGGCCCACAAAATAGAGCGTGTGCATTCGCTAAAGTCACAACATATGGCTCCTGATCACGTTTTGTTCATACTAGCGCTTTCTAAAATTCTCTACAACCTATAAGGTGACTCTCATGTACAGAATGTTGCCTAAAAAGTTCATCGTCTTTGCAATCGCGTGGCTAGTAATTGGCTTGTGTATGGTTGTGATCTCATACGGAGAGCTACTTGGCGTGCCGATTGGGCTGACCTCGATACCTTTGATGGTATGGGTGATGCTTTACTTGCTCCTGCTCAACCCTGTTTGGAGGTGGGTTTGGGCGAAAATACCTTGGCTGTCAGTGCACTTCTTTCCAGATCTAAACGGAAAATGGAGAGTTGAGTTGCATTCAAACTGGCCCCGGCAGCTTCAACTGCTTGAGGCTGCGCAATCAAAAGAAAATGAATTTGATATGCGCAACTGCGGCGAAACAGAGCTTGCCGACTTGAGTATATTGGAGCTTGAAGCTGACATCCGTCAGAGTTGGTGGAAGATAGAGATGAGTTTGTATAACCCCGCCAGCGTAACGCCGATCAAGCAGTCAAATACAATTTCTATCATTCCTTTCGCTCAAAATGGCCTCCAGAAGTCCGGGATCCTGTACATTTTTAAACAAGAAAATATGACTGACAATGTATCCGATAGTAATGAGTTCTATGGAGCGGCCAGATTAGAATACGACTTTGGGAAAGACGAATTGAGTGGGCTCGTATGGACCGCCAGAATGTGGCAGAGAGCGATGAATACTGCTTCAAAGGTAACTTTTAAAAGGCTTCCCTATGAATGAGCTTTCAGCGCTGAACAGCAAGATTATGGTGCTCTTCCTTTTAGATGCTATTGCTGAGAGGGCTGTCGTCCCGAATTGTCATAATTCCGGGTTATTCGACTCTTCCTGCGGCCTTTTCTCTAAGCTTTCGGTGCAGAAAATCGATGAAAATCCGCACCTTTGCAGATAGGTTGTGACGCTCCGGATATACGGCATAGATATCGGCATCCACATGAGCATATTGCGGCAGCACAAGGCTTAGCCTGTCCTGTTTCACATGACGGCTGATATCCCACTCCGAACGCATCATGATGCCATGCCCGTCAAGAACCCAACGTAACGCGATCTCCCCGTCATTACTGCTCAGCGTACCGTGCACTTTGACCGTCTCGGAATGCTGGCCGCGCTGCAATTTCCACAGATCATGCACATCCTTGTCCTGGCGCAGGATGATGCAGTTATGTTGCGCAAGGTCCGAGAGGCTTTTGGGCGTTCCATGCCGCTTCAAATACGACGGTGCCGCGCACAAAAAACGCCTGTTACCCTGTAGTTTGCGCGCCCGAATTCGGGAATTGGGCAGTCCGCCAAAACGGATCCCCAAATCAATTCCTTCCTCGACCATGTTCATCGGCATATCGCTCAGCAACAGCTGCACCTCGACTTCCGGATAAAGGTGGGAGAACTCCGAAACAACCGGCGCAACGTATTCCCGACCAAAGCCAAATGTTGCATTGACCCGCAGCAGGCCTGACGGCGTCTCACTGGCATGCGACACACGTTGTTCAAGATCATCGATCTGACGCATGATCTGCTCAGCACTCTGAAAATAGGCATCCCCTTCGCTGGTCAGACTGATCCGCCGCGTCGTCCGGTTCAGTAAACGCACCCCCAAACGGTCTTCCAGCTTTGCCAGACGCTTGCTCACAGCAGGCGGCGACAAGTTCAGCTCCTGCGCGGCTGCAGAAAGGCTCCCCTTGCGCACAAGCAAAACAAAAAAGCCAAGATCGCTATCAACGGACATTCTTAACTCATACGACATAATGAAGTGAAAAGTCGGAAATTATAATAAATTTCTCAAAAATATAAACTGCAAGAGTCGATCGGGCCAACAACAAAAGCAACGTGCAGGCGTCCTACAGCGCCCAAAAATCCCGATCCGGCATCTGGGAAACACTGACATCAGGGCTAAACATCGTGTGCGGCTCCTGCGTGTCAGCATCGGCGATAGGCCGGTGACACTCAATTCGGGAGGAATACCGATGCGTAAGCTTGCAATCGCGGCAGCAATGGCCGCAATCCTCGTTTCCGGAACCGCATTTGCGGAATATCCGGAAAAGACCATCAACTACATTATTCCATTTAACGCAGGCGGCGAGTCCGATGTTTCGGCACGCTTCCAGCAACCATATCTTGAAGAGCTTTCTGGTCAGTCCTTTGTCATTCAATATATGGCAGGTGCAGGTGGTGCACAGGCATGGTCACAGCTCAACGGTATGGAAGGTGATGGCTACACCATCATGGGCATCAACTTGCCCCACACCATTCTGCAGCCGATGGAAAAGGATGTCGGTTACGAGACCAGAGATCTCACCTACATCAATTTCTTCCACTACACCCCGAACGCACTGTTCGTTCCCAAGGACAGCGAATTCCAGAATCTCCAGGAACTGATTGATTACGCCAAGGCCAACCCGGGCCTCGTCACGCTAAGTGGTTCCGGTTCAAATTCGGCAAACCATCTTGGTCAGGTTCAGTTCGATGAACTGGCGGGCATCACCACAACCTACGTTCCGTTCAGTGGTACAGGTCCGGCTGTCACAGCGATTCTCGGCAGTCAGACAACAGGTGGCTTCAACTATGTCACGTCTGGTGTGAATAACGGTGATGGCATGCGCATGCTTGCCGTTGCGTCAGAATCCCGCGTCAAGGCTTTCCCGAATGTCCCGACCTTCAAGGAACTTGGTCTTGATATCGTCGGTGGTGCCTTCCGTGGTGTTGCCGTTCCAAAATCCACCCCGGAACCGATCCGTGAAAAGATTTCACAGATGGTGACAAACGTTAACAACAACCCGGAATTCCAGAAAAAAATGGAAGATGCCGGCTTTGTGCTTACCGACATCACCTATGACTTCATCAACGATTTCGTCGCAGCGAAATCTGAAGAATACCGTGAAATTGCGGAAAAACTCGGCATCGCCAACCGCTAAGAAAAGCCAACGATAAGAAAACGGGATTGGAAAGGTCACCACGATGGAATTGCTGGGCTATTTCGTGAGCGCGCTCACGCCTTTAAACCTGCTTATGGCACTGGGCGGGGTTGTCCTTGGAACGGTCATTGGGGCCTTGCCGGGCCTCTCAGCAACCATGGCGGTCGCCGTACTGGTCCCGTTTACTTTTACCATGGATCCCGCAACCGGGCTGATTGCACTTGGTGCAATCTATACCGGGGCCATTTATGGCGGCGCGTTTGCAGCCATCCTGGTCAACACACCGGGAACACCATCGGCGATTGCTACCACGTTTGATGGTTTCCCGATGGCCAAACGCGGCGATGGCAGTCTCGCAGTAACACTGGCAACGCTTGCATCAGTCGTAGGCGGGCTTGTCGGGGGTGTGTTCCTGCTGCTGCTGTCGCCGCCGCTGGCAAAGGTGGCACTGGCATTCGGTCCACCAGAATATTTCTGGCTTGCGATTTTCGGACTTACACTGATTTCAGCCCTGTCTGTCGGCAACACACTCAAAGGATTGCTGGGCGGCTGTATTGGCTTGATGCTTGCCATGGTCGGGGTTGCTGTTGTTGGCGGTGATATTCGTTTCACCATGGGAACCCATACCCTTCTTGGCGGTTTTGATATCGTCTCGGCCTTGATTGGTCTCTACTGCATCCCGGTTCTGATTGATCTGGTGGCCACGCCTGATCGTCATTTGAAAGTCGAACAGGGCAATCGCGGCATTCGCCTTCCCGAAGCTTTCACCTTGGCCTGGAAGAGCAAATTCAACGTCGTTCGCAGTGCGATTGTCGGAACAATTGTCGGAATCCTTCCCGGCGCAGGCGGATCAATAGCTGGCCTGGTGTCCTATTCCGAAGCCCGCCGCTCTTCAAAAGAACCTGAAACCTTTGGCAAAGGCGCACCCGACGGGCTCATGGCGACGGAAGCTGCCAACAACGCCACCGTGGGCGGCGGGTTTATTCCAACCCTTGTACTTGGCATCCCGGGCACGCCCCCTGACGCGATTATTCTGGGTGCCTTGCTTGTTCAAGGCATCAAAATCGGCCCGACCCTGTTTTCCCAACAAGGCGACATTGTCTACACCTTCATCTTTGGACTGCTGATCGCAACAGCACTGATGTTGCCGGCAGGACTGCTGATTGGCCGCTATGCATACAAGTCGATCGCGTCCATTCCGAAAACCCTTCTCGTGCCCACCATTGCCTTTCTGACTGTCATTGGCAGCTTTGCCATTCACAGCAATCTGCATGATGTGAAAATGATGCTGAGCTTGGGTGTAATCGGCTGGATCTTGAACCGCTGTGGTTTTGCACCCTCGCCGATTGTCCTTGGGCTTGTTCTTGGAAAAATCGCCGAGCAGGGCTTTGTTCAGTCCTATTTGATTGGAAACGCGACCAACAATATCACCGGTATGTTCTTTGGTCGTCCGATCAGCCTTGCGATCGTTGCACTTGCTGTCTTCACCCTGGTCTATCCGTTGATTTTCGCCAAGCGTAAGGAAAAGGCACAGAAACGCGCCATCGATGCTGCACGCACATATGCTCAAAGCAATGGCGAGACCACAGTTACCGACGTTCAGGAAATCAAGGCTCCCAAATTTGATCCATTGGCCGGCATCAAAAAGCAAATCGCCAAACCACGCGATTTAGCCGGTATGGTTCTGTCTGGCCTGTTGATCCTCTGTGCTGCCTGGGCCTTTAGCGAAACGTCGAACATGACCCCGATGGGATCGGTTTTCCCGGGTACGATTTCGGTCGCGATCATTGCCTTGTCGCTCGCTCTTTTGCTGCTCAATTTCGCACGCAAACCCGCAACAGCCAACAACGCCGATATGGCAACCAATGTCTCTGTTCCACGGCGTATTGCACTGGTTGTCGTTATGGCGATTTGGGTCTTCGCAATCCCTGTTCTGGGCTTTGCAACCGCGGCCATTCTGGCCTTCCTCGTTCTGGCACGCATCGCCTGTTACGAGATCATGGGTCCCAAACGCTTGCTGATCGAAACGCTTGCTGCAATCGCGATTGTTGGTGGTCTTTACCTCCTGATGGCGGACGTTCTTTTGATCCGGATGCCTGCAGGCTTGCTGTTCTAACCCCGCACGCCCACGTGACTTCAACACACTGACTAAAAGAGAATGAACATGAAAAACTATCGTATTGCTGCCATTCCCGGAGACGGGATCGGTAAAGAGGTCGTCGCGGCCGGGATTGAAGTTCTTGACGTTCTGGCAAAGCGCGATGGCGGCTTTACCATGAGCTTCGACCACTTTGACTGGGGCTCGGAATACTACAAGAAGCACGGCGTGATGATGCCCGAAGACGGACGAGATCACATTCGTGACCATGACGCGATTTATTTCGGTGCCGTTGGGGCGCCTGATGTGCCAGACCATGTCACACTCTGGGGATTGCGTTTGGCAATCTGCCAGCCGTTTGATCAATACGCCAATGTACGCCCGACCCGGATTCTTTCGGGTATTGAAAGTCCACTACGCAATGTCAAACAAAGCGAGCTTGACTGGATCATCGTGCGCGAAAACTCCGAAGGCGAATATGCCGGTCAAGGCGGTCGCTCGCACGTTGGCCTTCCCGAAGAAGTCGCGACCGAGGTTTCGATTTTCACTCGGGCCGGGGTCACCCGCATCATGCGTTTTGCGTTCGATCTTGCCCGCTCACGCCCGCGCAAAAAGCTGACCGTTGTCACCAAATCCAATGCTCAGCGTAACGGCATGGTTATGTGGGACGAGATCGCCAGGGAAGTGGCGGCAGAATACCCGGATGTCGAATGGGACAAGATGCTGGTCGATGCGATGACCATGCGCATGACGCTGCGGCCAGAAACGCTCGACACCATCGTTGCGACCAATCTTCATGCCGATATCCTTTCAGACCTGGCTGCTGCCCTTGCCGGATCGCTTGGCATCGCACCAACCGCCAACCTGAACCCGGAAGGCAAATTCCCCTCCATGTTTGAACCGATCCATGGCTCAGCGTTTGACATCACAGGTCAGGGCATCGCCAACCCGGTCGCCACCTTCTGGAGTGCGGTGATGATGCTTGATCATCTTGGCGAGAAGCCAGCATCTGAAAGGTTGATGCGCGCGGTCGAGCGGGTAACCGCAAAACCCGAACTTCACACACCTGATCTCGGTGGCAAGGCAACAACCCGTCAGGTCACGGATGCGGTGATTGCCGCCATCCAGGGCGACAACAGCTAGGACTGCAGGTGAAAAAGATGGGGGTAGAAAAAGACATCCGGCTTCAGGATCCCGGAAGGGTAAAGCAGTTCCTGACTGAACTGTTTAGAACCGCTGTTGATGCGGCCGACCCTCATCTTTGCTTGCAACCGTTCATACCCGAACCACCCAAAGGGCGAACCGTTGTCATCGGTGCCGGAAAAGCATCGGCCAAAATGGCGCAGGCGCTCGAACAACACTGGCAAGGCGAACTCTCAGGGCTCGTGATTACCCGATATGATCACGCTGTGCCGACAAGCCAGATCAAAATCGTCGAGGCATCCCACCCGGTTCCCGATGAAGTCGGGTTCAATGCAACAAAACGATTAAAGGCATGTGTGACCGGGCTTTCCAAAGACGACCTTGTGATCTGTCTGGTCTCCGGGGGTGGATCCGCTTTATTGGTCGACCCTGTTCCGGGTCTGGGTCTTGCCGAAAAGCAGGCAATCAATCAGGCACTCCTGAAGTCGGGTGCCTCAATTGACGAAATGAACTGCGTACGTCGACATCTGTCGATGGTTAAAGGTGGAAAACTCGCAGCCCTTTGCCACCCGGCAAAGGTTGTGTCACTGCTGATTTCTGATGTTCCAAACGACCATTTCATTGATATCGCGTCCGGCCCCACCGTCGGGGACTCGACGAGCTGCGATGACGCACTGCAAATCATCGAAAAATACGCCATACAGGTTCCAGAAGATATTTTGTATCTCCTGCGCGCAGGCGAAACCGAAACAATCAAACCCGATGATCCGCGACTTACAAATACCGAAAGCCACCTCATCGCCGCCCCAAAAATCGCACTGGAAGCTGCCGCTCAGAAGGCCCGATCTGCTGGTATTGAAGCCATCATTATTGGCGACTCACTGGAAGGCGAGTCATCAGAACTGGGGCGCGCCATGGCAGAGAAGGCGCGACAAGCTGCCACACGCGTGAATGTCGATAAACGCCCCTGCATTTTACTGTCTGGCGGTGAAACAACAGTGACGGTCAAAGGTAACGGTCGTGGCGGCCGCAATGTCGAGTTCCTGCTTAGTCTCGCCATCGCGCTGGACGGCGCACACGGCATTCATGCAGTTGCTGGCGACACTGACGGTATTGACGGCATTGAAGAAATAGCAGGTGCCTACATCTCGCCGGACACACTTTCGCGGGCTGCGGGTAACCACATGGATGCTGCTGCGTATCTCGCCAACAATGATGGACACAGTTTCTTTGAAAACCTTGGCGACAGCATCATTACCGGTCCAACACTGACGAATGTGAATGATTTCCGGGCAATTCTCATAACCTGACAAAAAACAACTGATTAGGAGGAACACACCATGACAGGCGCCACCCACAGAATTGCTGTCATTGCCGGCGACGGTATCGGGACCGAAGTCATGCCTGAAGGCGTTCGGGTTCTTGAAGCCGCCGCCGAGGTTTTTGGCATCAAGCTTCAATTCGATACGTTCGCGTTCGGATCGTGTGACTACTACCACAATCACGGCCAGATGATGCCGGATGACTGGCGCGATAAGATCGGCGGTCACGATGCGATTTTCTTTGGCGCGGTGGGCTGGCCTGATACGGTGCCCGATCATATTTCGCTGTGGGGATCGCTGATCCAGTTTCGCCGTGAATTCGACCAGTATGTCAGCCTTCGCCCGGCCAAACTGATGCCCGGTGTGCCCTCCCCACTTGCCGGTCGCAAGCCGGGCGATATTGATTTCTATGTCGTGCGCGAAAACACCGAAGGCGAATATTCATCGGTCGGCGGGAAAATGTATCCGGGCACGGACCGCGAAATCGTCATTCAGGAAACCGTGATGTCACGCACCGGCGTGGACCGCATTCTGAAATATGCGTTTGAACTGGCGCAAAAACGCCCGCGCAAACACCTGACTTCGGCGACCAAATCAAACGGCATTTCGATTTCCATGCCTTACTGGGATGAACGGGTGATCGAGATGGCGAAGAACTATTCCGATGTCACCTGGGACAAGTACCATATCGACATTCTGACTGCGCAGTTCGTAATGAACCCGGACCGGTTTGACGTGGTTGTGGCATCAAACCTGTTTGGGGATATCCTGTCTGATCTGGGCCCGGCCTGCACGGGTACCATCGGCATTGCGCCATCAGGTAACATCAACCCGGAAGGCAAATTCCCGTCCCTGTTTGAGCCGGTTCATGGATCGGCCCCGGATATTGCCGGTAAAGGCATTGCCAACCCGATTGGTCAGATCTGGTCGGGCGCGATGATGCTGGATCATTTGGGCCACACGGATGCCCATGACGCGATCATGCGCGCGATTGAGCATGTGTTGCTTGATGAGACACTGCGCACTAAGGACCTTGGCGGATCAGCAGATACCGTCACTTGCGGCAAGGCAATTGCCGATGCGGTGCGCAAGAAGGTTTGAATTTCTCCCTAAGCAAAAAATCGACCAAAACCTCGCCTGATCATGATGTTCGATATTAGATCAGGCAATTTTTTTGCTTCAGCGATGGTTAGCTGAATCACTACTCTATCGCTCTGCTTTTTCCTGCGAAGTTTAACTAACTGACTTGGTCTTCCGAATTGTCATAATTCGGGCAATGACGCTCTTTGTTCTTTGGGGGAAGCATAACGACGCTAGTCAGCGACGTCAGCATTGGCAGAAGAAAAGTGTTTTGGTCATAACCTCGCCCGATTTGCCACAATATTGCCACTTGACGGCATCTATCCACGAAGCTAATCATCGCGCTGCAACATTGTGATAGGGTTCTCCTTTTGCGAATTATCTCGTGCATACTTTCGGTTGTTATAGCGTTGACAGTCATGCTGTCAGGCGCAGAGACCGTGCACGCCAACGCTTCTGATAGTAACAGTGGCAAACACAGTGTTGTCTCCGTCATGCCAGACAACAGTTCTCATATGCAGGATTCATCGCACACCGATGTTTGTGGCATAGCTGTTTGTGGCCCTTACGTGCAGGAAATTTCAGGTCAGTGGAACACTGCACCTGTTTTGCTGTCAGTGAAGTACTGGGCAAAAGACAGAACGCTCTTGCCTGCAGAGCTTGATGTCAGCATCAAACCTCCGCGCGCCTAAGATATTCAGTTCCTTATAAAAACTGCGCTCGTGACGTAATCCTATCGCTATGAGTCTGACCACTGGCTCTGTGCAAAGTTTGCGTAACGAGATCCTTCATACTGAATTATCTCGGGAGCATTTTCATGCCCAAATACACTACTTCTGTCCTTCGCCTCGCTTTTGCATCCGCCCTTGCCATGGGTAGCCTTGCCGGTATCCAGAATCCTGCGTTTGCAGGTGCCGGTCATAGTGGCGGTCATAGTGATGGTGTCGAAATCGGTGCACCTGGCGATATCTCTGATGTACGCCGGACAATTCGGGTCACGATGGAAGACAATTTCTATGATCAGGAAAAGATTGTTGTTCGCGGTGGCGAAACCGTTCGGTTTCTGATCGAAAATAAGGGTGAGTTCGTTCACGAATTCAACATCGGCACCGCAACCATGCATGCTGACCATCAAAAAGAAATGATGATGATGATGGAACACGGGGCCCTTGAAGTAGACAAAATCAACATGGACATGATGGAAATGGACATGGGGAACGGTGAAACCATGAAGCACAACGATCCGAACAGCGTACTTCTGGAGCCGGGTGATTCTGCCGAGGTGATCTGGACCTTCCCGAAAGACGCAGAACTTGAGTTTGCGTGCAACGTACCGGGTCACTACGAGAGTGGCATGGTCGGTAAAGTTCGCCTGCAGTAATAACCTCTGCCCCGGGTCTCGCGCCAGAGGAAAACCCTCCTTGTAGCCTCTGGCGCACCTCAACCATTCGGAGATCATAAGAATGAGAAAACTTCTTGGGCGTGCCCTGTTGGGGACGTTAAGCGCTATTGCTGTGTCAACAGCAGCACATGCAGCAACTTATAATCTTTCTGTCGATTACGTTACGATCGACACAGGTGATATGAAAACCAAAGCAATTGGCTATAACGGTTCGTCGCCTGGTCCGACCTTGCGCCTCAAAGAAGGCGAAGATGCCGTTATCAACGTGACGAACAACCTTGACGAGAGCACATCTATTCATTGGCATGGTTTAATTCTGCCCTACCAGATGGATGGTGTGCCCGGGATCAGCTTCACCGGCATCGAACCGGGTGAGACTTTTACCTATCGCTTTCCTGTCAAGCAGAGCGGGACCTACTGGTTCCATAGCCACTCGGGCTTCCAGGAACCAGACGGCGCTTACGGCTCGATTATTATCGAGCCCGAGAAACGCGAGCCGTTCAGGTTTGATCGTGAATATGTTGTTGTTCTGAAAGACAAGCACCCTCATTCCGGGGCACGTATTCTGCGAAATCTAAAGATGATGCCGGACTATTACAACCGGAACCAACGCACGCTCGGAGACTTCATCTCCGACGTTTCGGAAAACGGTTTGGGAGAAACTCTCTCTGAACGTGGAGACTGGGGCAGCATGCGCATGATGCCAACAGATATTGAAGACGTTCAGGGCTTCGTCGGTCTCATCAATGGAAAATCACCAGAACAAAACTGGACGGGGTTGTTTGAGCCAGACGAACGTGTACGTCTGCGCTTCATCAATGCATCGGCGATGACTTACTTCGACGTCCGCATTCCGGGACTTGAAATGACAGTTGTGCAGGCTGACGGCAACAATGTACAGCCGGTCAAGGTTGATGAATTCCGGATTTCGGTTGCAGAAACCTTCGATGTGATTGTTCAGCCGACTGCTGAAAAGCCGTATGCAATCATGGCTGAATCAATGGGACGCTCGGGTTATGCATTC
Source organism: Thalassospira sp. MCCC 1A01148 (assembly GCF_001613795.1). Lineage (GTDB taxonomy): Bacteria > Pseudomonadota > Alphaproteobacteria > Rhodospirillales > Thalassospiraceae > Thalassospira. Next base: position 362,706 of record NZ_LPVZ01000020.1, on the reverse strand, counting down.
GGATCGCTGTCACCGCAAGAAGGGCTGAAAGCTGAAATGCCAGCCAGACGCATGGACGCGCCGTTACTGACAATGGCTGATATGGGAATGGATCACGGTAACATGGCCGGAATGGACCATTCTTCGATGAGCAGCGGTAACGGAAACGGTATGGCTGGGATGGACCATTCGAATATGACCGGGATGGATCACTCCCAGATGGCTATGTCCAAAGATGACCCGTTCTATGCCGCAGGCAGTGGTTTGACGCCGAAAGCAGCCAATGGCGGAAGGTTCCTCTCTTATGCCGACCTGAAGGCACAGAAGCCTTTGTACCCTGAGCGACCTGCAACGCGTGAAATTGAACTGCGCCTTACCGGCAACATGGAACGCTATACGTGGTCAATCAATGGCGTCAAATATGAAGATGCAGAACCTATCCGCTTGAAATATGGCGAACGGGTACGGTTCAAATTCGTCAACGAGACCATGATGTCCCATCCGATGCATTTGCACGGTATGTGGTCAATCCTCGATACCGGTAACGGTAAATGGGACCCAGTAAAGCACACCATCAATATCAATCCGGGCATGACTGTTTATTCAGAAACCGAAGTTGATGAACCTGGTGAATGGGCTTTCCACTGTCACCTTAGCTATCACATGGCTTCTGGCATGTTCCGAAAAGTGATTGTTGAGGGCGGTCCAGCCGTCGCCGCACATGAGAATGGAGTTCAATAACAATGAAAACCCTAACTTTGGCCGCGATTGGTGGAGGCGTTATCGCCACCATTCTGTCGTTCTCATTCATGGCAAAAGCTGACAATCACATCTTCTACGGTATTCAAATGGAACAATTTGAATACCGAGCAGGCGACGAGGATGAGAATCTTTTTGTTTGGGATGGAGACGCATTTGTTGGAACCGATGAGTTGAAACTACGCTGGCAAGGCGAAGGCGAGCGAGACCTCAAAAACGACCTTTACGAAAACTTCGAGAACAGATTGGTCCTGCAAACACCAATCAGCGACTTCTTCGATGCCAAGGCCGGTATTCGGCTGGATACGCCAAGCACAACAGATCGTTGGTATGGAACCGTTGGTGTCATGGGGCTTGCACCTCAATGGTTTGAAGTCGACGCTGACCTATTTGTCAGCGAAACCGGAGACGGCAGTGCGCGGCTTGATGTTGAGTATGAAGGCTTGCTGACCAATCGTTTAATCCTCACGCCTTCGTTGGAGCTGAATGCTGCATTCTCTGACGATCGCGAGATTGAGGTAGGACGAGGGTTTTCAAGCGCAGAGATCGGACTGCGGCTTAGCTATGATCTGATTGACCGTGCCGTTGCACCGTATATTGGGGTTGCCTATGAACGCAAACTTGGCAAAACCGCCGACTTCGCAAAAGACGATGGCGAGGATTACGAAGCAACATATCTCGTAACCGGTCTCCGCCTTCTTTTCTAAGCATCACATGACAGGGAGGATTTTCCTCCCTGTCTGTTTCATCAGAACTTTCTGAAGGAAGCAGACGCCAATGATGGAAATCGTCCACGATATGGGGCACCGCCTAACGCACTATATATCAAGCGACGCACACTGGTGGGTCCACTTTGTATTCCATTTGGTTGTGTTTGGGGTTCCGGTCGCGCTTACTATTATTCTCAGTGCGGCGGGATACAGGATAATAAAACGCCGGAAAACTATTCGGTCGTGGCGCTCCCAAAGATCGACATCAAAGAGCGAAACAGCGCTCCTGCAGTACATATTCAGAGCTTCATGGAAGCGGCAGCTGAAACTGGGCCTACTGGCAGCGGCCTCTTTGCCTGCCCTGTACATGAGCCTTGAGCTTCCCAAGCTGATCATCAATAACGCCATTGAGTCAGGACATTTTCCAATTGCCTATTTAGGGATGGAGTTCTCGCAAACAATGGCGTTGTTTGCGCTTTGCCTGCTTTTTTTATTGGCGATTGGCGTGCACGGAGGTCTTAAATATCAGGTCAATCTGCAGTCCGGTGCTTTAGCAGAGCACATATCACGCCGTCTACGCCTAGACATCTCAAAATTCAGCTTACGAAAACCGTCCCGTAGAGGTGGGGTATTGATTCCAGTTATTGTTCAGGAGGTAGAGCCGGTAGCGGGATATGCAGCGGAGTCCATTGTGTTGCCTTTGTTACAAGGCGGCACGTTCCTGACCATTCTGACTTTCATGCTCGCACAAGATTTGGTCTTGGGCATCGCCGCAACAGCACTGTTGCCGCTTCAGATTTTTGTCATTCCCAGATTCCAAAAGAAAATTAATGCTTTGTCCCGAACGCGCCTAAAGGAAGTCAGGGTTCTTGGGGAGAAGGTCGCGAATATCTCAAACGACAAACAGCCTGCAGCCCAAGATATTTACGGGTCATACAAACGACTTCACGATCTTCGGCTTTCTATCCACAAAAACAAGTTCGCCATGAAGTCTTTAAACAACTTTATATCTCAGATGACGCCGTTCTTCTTTTACACAATAGGTGGTTATCTGGTGATAAAGGGCGACCTCACACTCGGCGCACTAATCGCAGTATTAACAGCATACAAAGACATGGGCGCGCCGCTCAAAGAGCTCTTTCGTTACTATCAGGCCCAAGCCGATGCTCACGTCAGATACGCCGAAATCAAACCTTATATCTCCAAGGAAGTCGAGATTACGGATAGTCGGTTTGCAGATATAGCGTTGCTTTCTGAAGTCGGATGAAAACTTACCATCGTTGAGGTAGGTCAACGTAACTCGATACTCAGGGGCATATGTGTTATGTTCCGCCCAGAGGAAATTTGATCAATGGATGCACAGCAAGCACTTATACGCGCCGTACTGATCCTGTTTGTCGGGATCAGCGCTATTTTGTTTGCTCCTCAGATGGCGGTCGCTGCCAACGACTCCTTTCCTGCGCATTCTGCAGAAATCAGTGATTTGGGCATCGATCACCAACATGATCTGACTTCGTGTTGCCCTCAAGTTTCTTGTCACTCTACTTCAGCGATCCTTACTGAGTTTAGCCTGCCGGTTTCCGAATTTTCTTCTGTTCAGAACGGGAGAGAGGAAGCATCCCTTCGTTCGGTAACTCAGTCATGGATTTTCCAGCCCCCAATATTCTGATCCTCCCAAGCAAATAGGGAATAACTGTTCCGGTTTCTACGCTTGCCAGTGGCATGCGTACCGATCGAGCGACGGTATTCGGCCGCATGCTGTTTTCAGTCAGAACAGTCGGACCTAAAGGTATTTATGGGATGGAAAAGAGATATGGAAAATATTCTCAGCTGGTTGCTTTGGGGAGCCTTCATCGTTTTGATGATGCGCTTTGGTTGCGGTGCCCACATGTTTGGCCACAAAAGGCACACCCACAATAAGAGCGAAGCGGATGGTAATGTTGAGGCGATCCGATGGGAGCACCCTCATTCCGCTACGGATCCGGTTTGTCATCAAACTGTAGACCCACGTATCGCCAAAACAACTATTCATGGCGGCGACGTATTTTACTTTTGTTCAGATGCCTGCCGTTCGAAATTTGAAATGTCGCCAGATACCTATCTCGGCAGCAGCGCAGTTAGCCGACAAACTCATGTATCGCAAGGATAGTTCAGTGAAGTTATAGGCAGCCTCAGTCTGGCTAAGGTTGCTCACTTCACATCCTCATCACCTTTCATCGAAAATTCGATGCATACGCAACAAATAATGGCCCGATGAAAATGAAAAAAGAAATCAATTGGTCAAAGTATCTGGTCATCGGCTTCTTCGCAGTAGGGGTCATTGCCGTGACCATGAATTCGTTTCTGCCCGGAAAAGATGACGCCAAGAAGTTTGAATTGGCAGAACGTGGGATCGCATTGCCCAGTTTCAGCAAGGAAGCAATGGTTGGAAAGCAACTTTTCGATATGAACTGTGTTGCCTGCCATGGACGCAATGCAAGCGGGACAGAACAAGGACCGCCCTTGATACACAGGATCTACAATCCTGGCCATCATTCAGATCGCGCATTCTATCTTGCTGTTGAAAACGGGGCGAAACAACATCACTGGCCCTTTGGCGATATGCCAGCCCAACCTCAGGTCAGTTCGGAACAGGTAGCGCGGATCATTCGTTATATACGCGAGCTGCAGGAAGCAAACGGCATCGCGTACCAAAAACACCAAATGTGAGGCAGGGATGGACCATCAATCAGAATACAAGAAAAACAGTATCTCGCTCCTTGGCGCCATATCCATGGGCACCGGTGTTATGATCGGAGCAGGAATTTTTGCTTTGACCGGACAAATTGCCGAACTTGCGGGAACGTGGTTCCCGTTATCGTTCCTGTTTGGTGCACTTGTCACTGCTTTTAGCGCATATACCTACATCAAGATGTCAAATGCTTTCCCGTCTGCAGGCGGGATCGGAATGATCCTCCAAAAAGCATACGGGCCAGGAGCAATAGCAGGTGGCGCCGCGTTGCTGATGGCTTTTTCGATGGTTATCAACGAGAGTTTGGTTGCAAGAACATTCGGAACCTATGTCTTGCGGGCATTTGACCTGACGCAGCTTGAAGTTCTTATACCAGTCTTGGGTGTTTGCCTGATCATTTTTGCGTATGCTGTCAACAGAGCTGGCAACAAATCGGTTGGCCTGTTTTCAATGGTCATGGCCGCGTTGAAGATCGGTGGAATTGCGTTGTTCGCGATTGCAGCCCTGTGGGCAGGCGGATATTCATTCGAGCCCTCATCAACCGACGGCTCGAGCTTTCCATTAGCCGGTTTTGTCGCATCAATTGCTCTTTCAATTCTGGCCTTCAAAGGGTTCACTACGATCACGAACAGTGGTGCTGAAATCGTGAACCCTCATAAGAATGTAGGTCGTGCGATTACGTTCTCAATCCTGATTTGCGTTGTCGTATATATTCTCGTGGCGCTCGCTGTTGGCTCAAGTCTTGGGTTGAATGAACTGATACAAGCCAAAGACTATGCCCTTGCCGAAGCCGCAGCGCCTGCATTGGGGCCCATCGGATTTTATCTGACTGTGCTGCTCGCAGTCGTTGCGACGGCGTCCGGTTTGCTAGCAAGCGTGTTTGCGGTGTCAAGGATGCTCGCGATGCTGACTGACATGGAGATGATCCCGCATAGTCATTTTGGAATGTCGGGTTCAATCAAAGACCACACGCTTATCTATACGGTTGTCGTAGCAGCGCTATTGACGATCTTTTTTGATTTAAGCCGGATCGCTTCACTTGGCGTGTTTTTCTATCTGGTCATGGATGTGCTCATCCACTGGGGATGTTTTAAGTATCTGCGGCAGGAAATAGGAGCACGCGGCTTTGTTATGATTACAGCGATTGTCTTTGACATCATCGTATTGATCGTTTTCGCCGGCCTGAAATTGCAAAGCGACCCATCCATTGTTCTCATTGCAACTTTGATGATCGTTGCTGTGTTCATTTTTGAACGTTGGTTCCTGTCAAACTGGATAAACCAGTCGGCCAAGGCGCACAGTCACGATCACTCAGGACATTGATAAACCGCAGTGACATTGCGGCATAACAGCAGGACGCAAACCATGTCTGAGCATCATCATAAGAAGCACCAGCATAATCACAAAATGTCTGATCAATCAGGACAGGCGACGGATCCTGTTTGCGGTATGTCGGTCACGGTGGATGCCGATACACCACGCTCGCGGTACGGCAGTGAGACATATTATTTCTGTTCGCAGAAATGTAAGGGCAAGTTCGATAGCTCTCCTGAGAGCGTATTGTCCGCTGAGGAAGAGACATCTGCTGCAAACAGCGCTTCGTCATCGACTTCGGGTCGCTACACCTGCCCGATGCATCCAGAGATCATACGATCCGAACCTGGTTCCTGTCCGATCTGCGGAATGGCACTGGAACCGATGGATATACCAACAGAAAATGACGAGCCAAACCCCGAGATTCAGGATTTCAAAAAGAGATTCTGGTTAGGCGCAGCTCTTACGGTGCCGCTGATTGTCCTAACGATGGGGCCCTTTGTTGGTTTGGGTTTCATCCGGGAAATGATTGGAGAACGCGTTACTCTTTGGGTTGAGTTGGTTCTCGGAACGCCTGTTGTCCTGTGGTCCGGCTTCCCATTCATGGTTCGTGGATGGCGTTCTGTGGTGAACCGTTCTCTCAACATGTTCACCTTGATCGGGATGGGCGTTAGCGCAGCTTATATATTTAGCGTCGTCGCAGTGATTTCTCCGGGCATTTTTCCTGATGGATTCAGAGACGCACAGGGACATGTCGGTGTGTATTTCGAAGCTGCGGCTGTCATCGTTGTCCTTGTGCTTCTTGGCCAACTAATGGAATTGGGGGCTCGGGAACGAACCGGCTCGGCAATCAAAGCGTTATTGGGTCTTGCTGCGAAAACAGCCCGCATTATTGAAGATGATGGTTCTGAACGAGAAGTTCCTCTTGAAGATGTAACCGTCGGAATGCGTTTGAGGGTTCGTCCAGGTGACAAGATACCTGTCGATGGCGTTGTCGTTGAAGGACGGTCGTCAGTTGATGAATCCATGATTTCGGGTGAACCCGTTCCAATTGAGAAGAATCCAGATGATGATGTCACTGGAGCAACAATCAACGGGAATGGAAGCCTGATCATCCAAGCCAAACGGGTTGGCAAAGATACTGTCTTGAGCCAAATCGTTGATATGGTCTCCCATGCTCAGCGAAGCAAAGCGCCAATCCAAAAGGTTGCAGACACGGTTGCAGGCAAGTTTGTGCCTGCTGTTATCCTGGTTGCTTTGATCGCCTTTGTCGCTTGGGCCATCTGGGGCCCCGATCCGTCATTGTCATACGGGCTTGTCGCAGCGGTTGCTGTTCTGATCATTGCGTGTCCCTGCGCTCTTGGTTTGGCAACGCCGATGTCAATCATGACAGCGACCGGTCGTGGTGCACAAATTGGTGTGCTCATTAAAAATGCAGAGGCCTTGGAGCGATTTGCGAAGATCGATGTGCTCATTGTCGATAAAACCGGGACTTTGACTGAGGGTAAACCAAAACTTGCAGGTGTAATTGCCCAACCGGATTTTCAGGAGGAGGAAGTTCTTTCTGTCGCTGCGGCGCTGGAAAAGGGATCCGAACATCCATTGGCTGACGCCATTGTTAGTGCCGCTCAGGAGCGCGGTTTGTCCCTTGATAAGGCACAGGAATTTGAAGCTGTAACCGGTCAGGGCGTCACCGGAAAGGTGGGTGGCAAGTCGGTTGCCCTAGGTAATAGCAAACTCCTTCAGACTCTCAATATCGATCATTCTGCTGTTGATAAAATAGCAAATGATCGGCGAGATATGGGGGAAACGGTAATGCATGTCGTTATTGATGGAAAGATTGCTGGGCTCATTTCCGTTGCCGATCCGATAAAGCAAACAACATCGGATGCACTGGCCGAATTGAAAAAGCAGGGCTTCAAAATTGTCATGGCGACGGGCGACAACCAGCGAACAGCAAAAGCTGTTGGCAGTAAACTCTCGATTACCGATATCCGAGCCGATGTCTCACCGGAAGATAAGGCCAATTTGATCAAAGAGCTAAAAGATAAAGGTCATCAAGTCGCGATGGCGGGTGACGGTGTTAACGATGCCCCCGCACTTGCGCAGGCCGACGTCGGAATTGCGATGGGTACGGGGGCGGATGTTGCAATCGAGAGTGCAGGCTTCACTCTTGTCAAAGGTGACCTGAGCGGGATTGTTCGCGCCCGCGACCTCTCGGAAACAACCATGCGCAATATTCGACAAAACCTCTTCTTTGCGATGATTTACAATGCAGCAGGTGTCCCGGTTGCCGCAGGGCTACTTTATCCGTTCTTTGGCATTCTTATCTCGCCCATGTTTGCCGCTGCAGCCATGAGCTTGTCTTCGGTGTCTGTCATTGCCAATGCATTAAGACTTCGGCGCGCTGGCATATAGGGAGAAGCTGTCGCAGGTTTACACGGCTGTCCGCTGATTCCTGTGATGTTTGGCTATGAAACAGCACTAGCTACAGCATTTAAGAGAATTGTCAGCTTTTCTGTCAATGCTGCAGGTTTTTGTCATCTTTTGTGACAATCGATGACAACTTATCTGGCAATCGAAAATACTAAGTCATTGATTTCCCTAGAAGCCAAATGTCAACTTTTGTGGCACCTGACAATAATCATATAATATGATTATTACCCGTGGTCTGATTGCTCTCCCGTTGAATTGTCTTACTGCTTTTCAAAATGGTGACTGCCCTGGTTGTCGTAGCTCGGGGTATCGAATGGGTTGAGCTTCAAGGTCAGTGGCGGGGCTTGTGAAAGTCGCCTGATTGGCATGCAATCGTCAGGCGGGTACCGATTAAGCACGCACTGTCAATGTTCCATTCCGGTACCCCATAACATGTTGGCCATGCACAGCGAAGTTGGACAGCAGTTATGACTGCGTATCTGTCAGAACGTTTTTCACTGATTGACCCATAGAGGCTGAGACATTGATCATGCCGGCGAAGGAAAAGGTCTATCACTGACGTGGTCGGGATGGTCCGTATGATTTCGCTGTATGCAGGGATGTGATCAGATCTGTCACGATTTGCTGACGATTTTCTGTCGAGTGCGATACGTCGGTGAAATTGAGCATGACGGTGTCAAGTTTATCGCCAGCGGCTTCTTTTGACATCGTGCTGAGCTCGCGGGCCACTTGCCAGGGATCAAGCCCAAGCCTGGCCAGCATCGACAGGGTTGTAACAGGTGTTCCGTTCGAACCTGCACCGATTTTTGTCTGTAAGAAACGGTCGTATCGTGTGTCGAGGCCGGTTCGTGTATTTTCTGTCATGCTTGACCAATCCATAAAAATGTCTGCTTGAGACCCTTGTTGGGAAGCCTGATTTAGCCATCGTGGTTAAATCGTATTTGCTGGCATTATGGACGCGGCTGAGTGCAGGGGACTTAATGTGGATTAGTCGATCCGTTCATTAAGGTAATTTGTGTGTTCAAGGGGCGCTAAGTATTGCCGGAAATGACCCGGTATCCGGGCATGCTGTGCGTCCGGATGCCTGAGGACGATTCTCTTAAAACTAACCTATATTAGTTCGTCCGGGGCCCAATCGGTGTAAAAGAACAGTCTTCATTGAATTTTCTGCGATGTTGGATCGCAGGCGGCGAAATGTCGCCTCGAATTCAGATCAAGAAAAGGTCTCTTCCTGCAGGTATCAAGCAGGGGGCCTTTTTGAGCGCTGTATTAATCAGCAATTCTCCAACCATTTTAAAATTGAGAGGTCTGTTCGCCTTCGAGATTGCGAACGCCTCAAAAGGCAAAAGAGCGGTGATTTGTTGATCGCTGTTTGCATGCGAAAAATCCCGGACATTCGAACTGTTTATCTGCCTTTTTGGAGGACACGATATGAATTATCCCGATTGGTTGAAACCCTATGTTCTTGGTGCGGCTTCCGGTGCGGCGCTTGCAATGGTGGTCGGTTTTACATGGGGAGGCTGGATGACGGGCAGCGATGCGCGTCAAATGTCAAAGACGATGTCCCATGACAATGTGATTGCGGCATTGGTGCCAATCTGTGTTGCCAAGGCAAACGCGGATTCAAGTCGTGAAGCAAAACTTGAAACAATCCGCGATACTTCACGCTATCAGCAACGAGAAGCCCTGATGGATGCTGGCTGGGCGACAATGCCGGGCACAGAAATTCCAAATCGTGATCTTGCTCAAGCCTGTTTCGATGCGCTTGAACCAGAGTTGTGATAGCCGCCGAAATCAAGGAAATGAACACAGTTTCAGAACAGAGGAATACCTCTCCGTTGCCGCCAGAGGCGACTGCCTTGGAGCGGCGCGTGCCCCCTATGCAGAGCGTATTGAAAGCAGCGGGCGGGTTGAGCGTGTAAGGATGGTAAAAAAGAACAGCATCTGGGAACTCAGTGTGGATGGCGTTTTTCGGGCGCACTACCATGACCGGGATCACGCCCTTGCCGCTGAGGCTCTTGCGAAGCTGTCATTGTCATGAGCGTCCGTCGCACGGTTGCTTCGTTGCCCCACTATGGACTGTCAGGACAAAGCAAATGCGCTTGAGCATCGGTTGCCATTTTGAGTACGAGCTGCAGCAGATCACACCAATGATTGCCCTTCTGAATGTGCATCATTCCCGTGTGGATGATCTGGAGGGCGAAGATCGCCTGCAGACAGTGCCGGAAGTGGCGCAAACGCCCTATGTCGATGGGTTCGGAAATGTCTGTACCCGTTTGATTGCGCCGGTCGGTACTTTTGTCCTGAAGTCAGACGGGATGATTTTTGACGACGGATCGGAGGATGAGCAATGCCGGGATGCAGAACAGCATGCGGTGGAAGACTTGCCTTCTGAGGTACTGGTTTACCTGCTGGGCAGCCGATATTGTGAAACAGATCTTCTGTCAAATGAAGCTTGGCGGCTTTTTGAAAACACGCCACCCGGATCCGACAGGGTTCAGGCGATATGCGATTTCGTTCATGGACATATCGCATTTGGATATTTGGATGCGCGCGCGACGCGTACCGCATCTGAAGCGCTATATGAACAACGTGGTGTTTGTCGCGACTTCACGCATCTTGCGATTGCATTGTGTCGCTGCATGAACATACCAGCGCGATATTGCACCGGGTATCTCAGTGATATTGGTGAACCTCTTCCGCATCCAAGCGGTGATTTTGCTGCATGGATGGAAGTTTATCTTTCCGGCAGATGGTGGGTTTTCGATCCCAGAAACAATTCCCCCCGGATCGGGCGTGTCCTGATTGCCAGAGGACGGGATGCGGCGGATGTGCCGCTATTGCAAACCTTTGGCGAAAGCACGTTGCGCGATTTCCGGGTGTGGACAGAAGAAATATGATTTTCCGCCAATCTGAACCCGAACAAACCGCATATGCGGTGGTAAGGCAGCCTTATGCCGTCTCTTGAGCTGATCCATTCGACGATCTATCGCTATCGTCGGCCCGTTTTGCTTGGGCCGCACAAATTGATGCTTCGCCCGCAAGAAGTGCGTGACATCCGTCTGGTCTCCTTTGACGTCACGATGAACCCGCAGACGGAGTTAATCTGGACACATGATGTTGCGGACAATGCAATCGCAACGGCAAATTTCAAGGAGAAGACCGACTATCTTGAAATTGTAAGCCGCTCCAAGATCGAGATGAATACGACGCGATGGCCGGTCTTTGCGATTTCGGCATCGGCGTGCAACTTTCCGTTCTCATACTCAGATGATGAATGGATCGATCTCGGCGCGCTGACGGCTCAACATTATCCTGACCCAAATGGGCAGTTATCTGAGTGGGTGAACAGTTTCATTTTCAGCCGTCCGACCGATACGCTTTCGTTGCTCAAGGATATCAGCGCCGGGATTGCACAAAGAACGACCTATCAGATACGTGAAAGCGAGGGAACACAGACGCCGCTTGAAACGCTCGACAAGCAGGAAGGGTCGTGTCGTGATTTTGCTGTTCTGTTCGTTGCCGCCGCCCGGTGTTTGGGGCTTGGTGCGCGTGTCGTGTCAGGCTATCTGGTGAACACGGATGGCTTGTTGAGCGGATCTGATGGTTCAGGGTCCACACATGCGTGGGCCGAGGTGTTTCTTCCCGGTGCAGGCTGGGTTGCTTTTGATCCAACAAATCGCAGTATTGGTTCTGGTAACCTTATTTCGGTTGCCGTGGTTCGGGAAATGTCACAGGCGGTTCCTGTCTCGGGGCAATTCATCGGTGACAAAGACGATCTGCTTGAAATGAGCGTTGCGGTGCGAATCACGGAAACCTAGGCCTCCTTGGGCGTCTGCAGTGCAACGGCAAACGCTGGCGGCCGGGTAGGTTGGTTTTGCGGGTCATCTCGGTCGAGCGTGAACCTAGCTAGCCCAGTTTCAGCGCGTTTCCACCCTTGATAATTCGGTCGATCAGGTTGTGAACCGCCTGATGATCTGTTTGAGTTGAAACCTGTTTCGGCACTGCGATATGCGCATTTTTCGCGTCTTCAAGAATGCCAGCAATATCTCCTGCACCGAGAATTCCGAGATCCCCCAAGCATATTAGAGTAGACTCGCATATCGATAGCGCGGCGGATCCCTGGATATCCATTGCATAATTCATGGTTTTTGCTCTCTTCTGGGTTTTGGTTTGAAAAAAAAACTGCGCGTCAGAAGCAGTGTGTTCATACCATCCCCTCGTCCCGGCGCTGCATACACAGGTTAGTTTGGCGAGGGTATTCTCATATCAGTGCGACACTGAGGGGCTCCGATATTTGATGAGGAGAACGAGTTTGATGCTTTCCCCGACCGAAGCCGTTTCAAAGAAGCTGAAAAACTATATCGATCTGACGGACCAAGAGCTTGATACGCTTGCGAGAATGCCGGGAAGTTCGCTTGTGTTTCCTGCCGGTGAGGACATCGTCCACGAAGGTCAAAGTGGACACCGTGCTTTTATTCTGCAGGACGGCTGGGTGATGTCCTACAAGTTGCTTCCCGAAGGTGCACGACAGGTCATTGATTTTCAGGTTCCAGGTGACTTTCTGGGATTGCGGAGTTTGCTGTTGCGTACGTCCGATCACAGCTTTGAAGCGGTCACGGATGTCCGGGTCGCAGAAGTCAAGGCACAGGACATGCTATCGGCATTCTCATCTTCGCCAAGACTGGCGATGGCAATCCTGTGGGCTGTTTCCTGCGACGAGGCGATGGTTGTGGAGCATCTCGTCAATATCGGGAGGCGTTCAGCGATCGAACGAACCGCGCACTTTCTTTTGGAACTTGGTGCGCGGCTCAGATTGATTGGTGTCGGCAATGCGCAGGGTTATCCGTGTCCATTGTCGCAATATCAACTTGCCGATACGCTCGGGCTGAGTGCCATTCACATCAATCGCGTCTTGCGCCAGTTGCGCGAACAGAAGTTACTGACTTTCCAGAAGGGACTTGTTCGCTTCGATGACCTGGAGAAGCTGATCGAACTTGCTGAATTCGAAATGGGTTATCTGGATCAAGTTGGTCCGATCCTTGTAAAATGAAGTAACTGGGTGCGCTGCGCCGGGTTAAGAGAAATTTTTGCCAGCCAACCATTTTTCAACGTCAGCAACAGCATTTTCCTCGGAGATGGCGCTACGTACTTTGATCTTGCGCCACGCAAGGCAGCTTCCAGTTGATCATTGTCAAGGGTGTCCATGATCAAAGCGTTATGCTGATTGGTGTTCACAATGTTATGCCGTGCTAACTCCCCGAATTGTGAATGTATTGAAGGGCTGCGATCCGTCAGATTGCAGCCCTTTCTTTCATGGTGGGTTCTGGCGTGGTTCTTATTCTGCCTGCTGAGCGTGCTTCTGACGAAACTCGGCCCCCGGGGCTTCGTGCAAGAAGCCGTTGGCAAAGTCCATCGGGAAACGCATTTCCTTCAGGCGGTGCCTGAGTTCTTCCGGATCGGTTTTACGCGCGAGAACCTGACGATAGAGATCCGAAACCCTGGTCATGTCCAGACTATGTGGCGACAGGCGGAACGCTGTCACACCGGCGTTCTGCATCTGTGCGATATTGTCCGAAATTTCGAGATAGTGGCTGGACAGGGTTTGCAACCCGTTGACCGCCAGAAACGGCGTATCGTCGAGTGTTTCGACATCCATGCCATCAAGGTGGTCCCCGCAAACGTACCGACACCCATCCTTGTGCAGGCCCTGCGCCCGTGCTGAATAGCAGCGGGCCGAAATGGCCAAGGGCATTCGGCCAAATACCTGTACCTCAATCTCGGCTGCGGTCTGCGCGCCACATAATGCTGTGATCGAGGACATTGGTAGTTCCCATGGCAGGGCGATCCGTTTAGCGCCTTTTTCGGCAAAGTAGGACAGCGTCCCTTCATTATAGGTGTTGATGTAGGGACCAATCATGTGCGGCTGACCTGCGAGCAGGCGCACAACCGAAATATCGTTGGCCTCAATCATAATGTCGGGCATCTGCGCAATGTCGCGTATTTGACTTACTTCGCGCTCATTCATCACCAGTGCGAGTGTCGAAAGAACAACTTCCTTACCGCTGCGCTGAAGTCGTTCGATAACGTCTGGGAGGTGCTTGTCAAAGAAGGGCATCCGTTTTGCGCAGACAACTTCGCCAACATGGACCGTATCGACGTCGGTTTCATCTGCAATGCGGCTGTAGAAATCCTTTTTGCGGTCCTCGTCCCAGTGAAAAAGAACCGGGCCCATAACAAGTCGCGATCTTTTCATTGCCAGCTTCTCCGGTATGCACCTGTGGTATCGCTTTGACCTTCACTCAGCGTGCTGAGTTTTGATCGCGCGTTGAGTTGTCCCTCGGCGATCCTGTCCAGTGATGTGCGAAAAGCGCCAACGACCTGCGATATATATGCCTTCCCGCGTTGCCGTCCTTCGATCTTGAGCGCAGAAACGCCTGCATCTGCCAGTTCCGGCAGCATGGCGGTGACATCAAGACTGGTGGGTTCTTCAAACAGATAGCCGGATTTGTCCATGGCACGAAACCGGCCTTTGCACAGCGTCGGATAGCCGACCTTTTCATCGCTGTCGTAGATGTTGATGGTGAAGTTCCCCAGTCGGGAAACTGTCGTGTCGCCGCGTTCTTCATAGTGAACATGTGCTGCCGGTGAACAGACACCGTTCATATTCGGACTTTCGCCCGTCGCGTATGAAGACAGTGAACAACGACCTTCGGCCATGACGCACATCCCGCCGAATGCGAATACTTCTGTTTCAACCTGTATGCGCTGATTTAGGGTGCGTATCTCATCAAGCGACAAAACACGGGGCAGCACAACGCGTCGTACACCGAATTCCTGATGATAAAATCGAATGGCCTCTTCGTTCGAGGCAGATGCCTGCACGGATAAATGCAAACGTGCGTCAGGATGATGATCGCGCGCATATCGCAGCAAACCGATATCAGCAAGGATGATGGCATCGACACCAATTGCCACGGCATCATCAACTGCCTTATGCCAGATTTCTTCCGCCCCGGCTTGCGGATAGGTATTGCAGGCAAGATAGACATGAACTCCGTGCTTGTGCGCGTGTTTGACGGCATCGCGTAATTCTGCACGTGAAAAGTTCAATCCCGGAAAGTTTCGGGCATTCGTTGCGTCCCGAAAACCGCAATATACAACATCAGCACCCGCCGCGACGGCGGCATGCAGGCTGGCAGGTGTTCCTGCAGGACAAACGAGTTCCATATTGAACCTGTGAACAGTTGTGGATCAGGGATTGACGGGCAGCGCGAAATCATCCTTGGCCGCACCGGATGGTTTGGGGCGCGTATGGCGGTTCCGCCTTTGTATTGTTTTCTCGATCTCAGCCAGTGTGACCGCTTGCGCGGATGTGCGTTTTTCCACGCCGAGCAAACGTTTGGCGGTGGGGGACGTCAATGCATCTGCCGTCCGGTTCATGTCGTGCTGAAGTTGTCGATAAATCTTTTCGGCAAGGCCAAGTGCTGCCCTGGCTGCAGGGCCCATCACGCCAAAGCTTTCAGTCACAGCGGATCGCAGATCAATTGATTCTCCATCCAGGGCATTGCGAAGTGCGACAACAAGTTCGGTGCGTCCCTCAATCCGCAATGTGCGCGAAAAGAACAGTGCGTCACCATCTGAGGTCCCCTGAAGAAGCTCCAGCAGTGCGGGTAACGGTCCTGATATCTGTGCTGCGACAGTTTCTTCTTCGATATGTCTTGCGGGGCGGAGTTCTGGATGATCGGCATCTATTTTTAAATAGAATTGCAAATCCAGATCAGTCGGAGAAATCAGCAAGGCGAATGCTTCTTGCTCTGCCACCCGTTCAAATACCGGTCTGTAGCGATGATGCATCGTCGCCATCGCGTGGCGGCATATACGCTCTACCAAAAGGGCTGGCGCATTGCGTATGAACGGGTTTGCCAGCAAAAATGGCGTAAAGGATGGATGGCTTTCTGTCACGGCATACTCCCACGGCATACTCCGGCGTTTTGCATGGCGAAGTATCACTGGCCCGGGCGGGTTGGCGTTTGATGTTTGTCAAATCACCGTGAGATTGGAATTACGCTTAGTTGGAACAACCCGACAGGATGTTACTTTGACGTGATAATCGAACAGAACCGACCGCAACATTTTTTGGCATAAATCCATTTGACCATCGTCAATCTGCCAAATTGTCGCTGGTTTAAACTCCCTTTCGTTTGCTGGATGCCGATCTTAGGGAGGACACCTTTATGCAAGATGCGTTGAACACGGCAACATTGGACGTTAAGCCCGCCGAACTGCTTGATCAGAGTCTGGGGGGCTTGATTTCATGTTTCCCTGGCGCAACGCTGGTTTTTCGCCGTCATCGCATCGGGTTTTGTTGTCATCCTGACCAGACACTTCAAGAAGCTGCAAAGCGCAAGGAACTTGATCCCCGCGTGATTGCCGGGGAACTCTGCAGGCTTCCCAAGGGACCTTTGACCATGCCCGATGTGGGGGATGTTGATGGGTTTATCGATTTCATCCTTACGCGCTATCATGATGTTCATCGCGAAGAGTTGATCGAGCTGATTGCGCTGTCTCGCGAAATTGAAATTGTGCATGGTGACCATCCGGACGCACCGGTAGGGCTGGCAGATGCATTGATGGAAATGGCAGAGCAACTTGATATGCACATGATCAAAGAGGAAAATGTTCTTTTCCCGGCGATGCGTGAAATGAGCAGGAATACCTCGATTACGTCGGCACTTGCCATGCCCATCCATTGTATGCGCGAAGAGCATGACGATCACGGCCAAGCCATCCACAAACTGCAGAAATTGACAAACAATTGCACCTTGCCTGACGGGGTATGCGGTTCGTGGCGCAGGTTGTACAGCGCGATCGGTAAGCTGATCGAAGATCTTGTTGCACATATGTATCTTGAAAATTCGATCCTGTTCCCGCGTTTCGAATAGTCTGCTGCAAAATGTGACGGCGATGTCGTCGCGTGTTTTCTGTGACAAAGCCCTGCTGACTGGCAGGGCTTTTTTGCTGGACGGTGCACTTTGTTTTATGGGCCTGACGGACTTGTTTGACATGGAACAATCCACCCCGGCCGGTTGAATGTTAGAGTTGTTCCAATGCTTAGGCTCAGGACCTATTGATTTGGTCTGAATGGCAGACGTTATATTTGTGAAATCCAAGGAAAGGCCCGCCGGGCGGGCTGGTATCCCGGCGAAGGGGTTTGACGCAGGAGTTTGCAAATATAACGTCTGTCCTTCGGATTCACCGGATTTGCACGGGCTACTTTGTCGCAAATCCTTGAAAGATATATATCTTCCTGCGGTTTTTCTTCGCGTATCCGCGCAAATCCGGAGAACCATTCAGACTAAATCGATAGGTCCTGAGCCTAGCTACAACCGCGTTTTTCCATGGAAACTTCACAATGAGAGATATTGATCGAATCTCGGGTGTTCTCCAGTCTGGGCGCTATTTCAAAAACTGGCCGAAAGACGACATTCTGGAACTGGCGTCATTGTGTACGTGGGTTCGGTATGATCCAGATACGGTAATCATCCATGCCGGAGACCCAGCATCGGCCCTTTTTCTGATTGTGAATGGGCATGTTGAGTTGTCCTACACGGACGGGGAGGGCAAGGACGGTGTTATTGATTTGCTGGGTGACGGACAGCTTGTAGGAGAGTGTGCGCTGGCACCGGAAGCCTGTTACGCCGTTTCAATCAAAACGCTGGACGCAACGACCGCCATCCGGATAGACGGAGCCGCCTTTGCCGATTTTCTCTCGGCGCACTTTGTCCGGGCATTAACCATGATGTCGGTCGTAACAGAAAGACTATGTCAAATGTTGCGCCAGACCGAGGAACTGAAATGCCGGTCAGCGGCCCAACGTTTGGGGATATATTTGCTTGCAGATGCGGTTCCTGTCGGGGATGGGCATGAAACGCCGCTTACCGTGGAAAAGTCTGCGTTGGCACGCAAGATTGGCATGACAAGCGAGACATTTTCCCGGGCGCTTAAAAAGTTGTCCGAACATGGCGTTTCCCAACACTCCAACGGGTACATCATCCGTATTGCAGATACCGAGATGCTGGCCGAGTGGTGTGGTTTATCAAGCAGTGAAGCCAAGGAGGAACAGTCTGATGGTTTCAAGGTCGCTGTCTAGCGCAGATCACGATGTAATCTTTCAGGTGCCGCTGTTGGCGGCACTTGGGGAAGAACGGCTACAGACACTGCTGGGAACATGCAAGGTCGAAAGCCATGTCCGGGGGGAACATCTTTTTCGGGCCGGTGATGTGGCCGAATATTTCTACATTCTTTTGTCCGGTCATTTGCGGCTTGTGAAAACCTCCTCGCAGGGGGATGAAACAGTGATGCATTTCCTGACCGAGGCCGGTTCCTTTGCGGAGGCAGTTTCCTTTGCGGGCCGGTCCTATCCGGTTGAATGTCAGGTTGTCGAGAATTGTGAAATCGTGGCCATTCCGCGCACGGCCTATCTTGGCATCCTCAAAAGCGCGCCTGACGTTGTCGGAGATGTGCTGGCAAGCCTGTTGCGGTGGGAACGGTTCTTCCTTGAGGAAATCTATAAACTGCGTCATACGCGTCCGATCCAACGAATTGCTGCGTTTCTGATCGATTTTGAAGACCGAAATGGCGCGGCCATCGACGGCTCAAGTGGCAAGAATTTTCCCGATAAGCGCCAGATTGCCAGCCGGATCGGTATTACACCAGAAACGTTTTCCCGGTCCTTGCGCAAACTTGAAGCATCTGGCGCCATATCGGCGGGGCCGAAACTGCAGATACTTGATCGTGAGGCACTTCTGGAACTGGCCCACTAGGTCAGTGGCGTTCCAAACGTTTGCCAGAAATGTCATCCAGTATGGGAGGCAAAGCTAGACCAGTTTTGCGCTTGGGAACTGTGCGAGCAATTTGTCTGCCTCGCCTTTATTCATAAGGCAAATTGCCGTGCTGAGCCCATCTGCCACAGCTGCCTTTGTTGCCGTCACACTAACCGCTGTTGGGCGTGCTTGTGCGGGACGGCCGGTGCGCGGATCAAGAATGTGACCAACAAGGCCCGCCTGATCAAAGAAGGTGCCGTTCGGCAGTGATGTTGCCACGGCGTTGTCGCGCAACATTACCTTTCCTTTTCGAATTTCTGATCCGGTATTGATTGAAACAGGCCAGTCTTCACCTTCAGGGTCGCGGCCCAGTGCCGCGAACTCGCCGGTATTGATCAGGACGTTGTTCAATCCGTCATCACGAAGCAACTTGGCGATACGGTCTGCAACGTAGCCCTGGGCAATTCCATTCAGGGTCATTGCCATGTTCGGTCTTTTGAAGCTGACCTGGCTCTGATTGATAACAACCTTGTCCCAGCCTGTTCTTGAAAGTGTTTTACGGATCATCACATTCTCGGGCGCCCGGCCTTGTGAATAGCTTTGCGCATAGAGTTGCCAAAGTGGCTGAACCGTTGGATCAAAAAGCCCGCCACTTGCCCTGTTTATGGTCCCGCACAGTCCCAGGCATTCCAAAAGTTCGAAAGGCGGAGTGTTAATCACACCATCGCGGTTCAATTGTGCAAGCGTGGAATTTTCCCGATAGAGACTGAAGATATTTTCCAGTCGTTCAAGTTCGCGGGTTGCACGCAAAAGGATGTCATCAGCGTTGGGGTGCGACAGGCTGATCGATGCAGCAGACCCCATTGCAACGCCCTTCCAAGTGCGGACCGGATGCTGTGCCTTTAACGTAAACGGTGCAGCCGAGAGTGCGCCAGCGGCGGCAAATATGGTCAGAAATCGGCGTCGTGAAAAGTCGGGCATGGTGGACCTCATTCTTTGCGAAGTTTTTCAAGACGCGCACGATAATCGTCGTCATCTGGCACGATCGCCGTTTCGTGTGTCTCGGCAGATGGTGTGATTGGCGCACTGTTTAGAACCAGCACGTCATCAATGTCTTCAAGGCGCATTATCTGGCCGCCATGGCGACTGACGAAATTCTTGGCGTCGTCCTGATCAGAGAAGGGAACAAGTTCCGGTGCCCCCATACCCCCGGTCTTGGCAGAGGCAACGACATAATGCGCGCTGGTTGCCGGTATCCAGTTTTCTTGTCCGACATTTTCCCAGTCATGGGCCCTGGACATGTCGGTGACGTAAATCGCACGGATTTTATAGTTTTGTTCGGGCATGCGTTCATAGGCAATGCCATCGCGAACCTGGCTGAAAAACAGGGGGTAGGGCAAACCTTCAAGATGAATTTGTGCCTTCGGGCCTGCATGCTCAAGAATGTTCATCTGGCAGAAATGTCCGACAGCTTCTTCGGTCATGGCGACCGGTGGCGGCATGGTATCTTTCGTCTGCTGCTGACATCCGGCAAGAATAAGCAGGCCGATTGTGACTGGAGATAGCACAAGTCGGGAAATCATGGTGTCACCCTCCTGAAAATCTGCCAGGCGAGGACCGTGGCAATCACCGGCCAGATCAGCATCGATATCAGGGCATGAACAGCGGGGATGCTATTGGCAGCCCCCGTCAGGCCGGCTGCAGCAGCGGTCGCATCCGAAACGGCAAGGTTGTAGATCCGAAAAGCATCTGCCGGATTGCCGATTAACAACCACGGAAAATAATGCGTTGTGAAGGTTCCGCCATCATCGGCGACAATGGCCGCCAAGAGGCCAAGATCATACAAAACGATCAGAACCAGCCAGAGCCCGATCACCAATCCCGCTGCTGCGCCGGGTCGGCGTGCGAATGCCGATATGCCATAACCGATGCCAAGGAATGTCGCGCCAAGAAGAAGCGACGACCAGAACAGGCGAAACAGTGCAGGGATGCCAACAAGCGCATTAGGGTCCGTTGCAATCGCAGCGACGGCGGCAATTCCGTAGCCGGCCAAGACGGCGATACTCAGGATCGCCAGATGGGCGATGAATTTCCCAAGGACCAGTTCCCCGCGGGCGACGGGATAGGTCAGAACAAGGGACAAGGTGCCGCGTTCGATTTCGCCTGCGATTGCGTCAAATGACATCAACAGTGCAACCAACGGCACAAGATACACCGCAAGGGATGTCAGGCTTGCGACGGTGACGGACAGTTTATCCACACCAACTGCGCCGGTCGGGGCACTGCCCGCAGCAGATAACACAAGTGAAAACAACACCATCATCGCGACAGAAATCGCCACCCAGCGGTTACGAAGCGCAATGATGAATTCGCTGTGGGCTGTTGCCAGAACCTTGTTCATGCGTTCCCCCGTTTGCTGAAATGGCTATAGATATCTTCCAGACTTGGCGGAATGACATCGACATCATCGACCAATGGCCCCAGTGCCGAGATATCGCCAAGACGTGCGAGCTTTTCCTGAGAATTGCACACCAGATCGACCATCACGCCGTTGCTGCGTTCCCCGGAAAGCTTTTGGGCGACCTCGTCCGCCTTGCCGCGTTGGGCGGATACCTGAAGGCGGATAGGCAGCGATGCTTTTTGACGCAGGTTTGCCAGGGTATCGTTTGCGACCATTACGCCTGACGACAGAATGACGATCCTATCAGTTCTGGCTTCAACCTCGGTAAGGGCATGAGAAGACAAAAGAATTGCGGTGCCTTGTGCTGCCAGTTCATCAAGAATGACATAGAACTCGCGCCGTGATACCGGGTCGAGACCGCTTGTCGGTTCATCAAGGATCAGGAGTTTCGGTTCACCAATAAGCGCCTGAGCCATGCCGACACGTTGGCGCATTCCCTTGGAATAGGTTCCAATGCGGCGGTTTGCTGCTGCCCCCAATCCGACGCGTTCAAGAAGCGATGCAGCCTTTCGGGGATCTTCGCCGCGAAGTCGAAGATAATATCGAAGCTGTTCTTGTCCGGTCAGCGACGGATGAAAGGACGCGTTTTCGGCAAGATAGGCTGTTTGCATGCGGGCCCGGTAACTTCCGGGTGCAAGACCATGGACAGAAACCGTTCCCCCGTCGGCAGTGACAAGGCCGAGAATGATCTTCATCAGTGTCGACTTGCCGGCACCATTATGGCCGAGCAAGGCAACGCGTTCACCTGCGGCAACATCAAAGCCAACCGCATCAAGAACGGTATGATCATCATAGCGTTTAGTGACTTGCGAGAGGGTCAGACACATTTTCAGTCCTTTCACGCAGCCAGACAGGATTGGCGCGAGCAGCCATTTCAATGGAGACGATTTCTTCGGGAACCGGAATTTCGATCGGTTTCATCAGCGGGAAGCTGTCGACGACCCCGCCCGGCAAAGTTGCCGGGAAGTGTGCCTGGCTCCAGCGGATCAATTGAACGGCGGGTGATCCCAAAAGCATTCCGGCTGCGGGTTGGGACCATAAAATATGATCGACAAGATCGTTTGGCCGGAACCGGCTGTCAGCAATGCCGTTGCCATCAAGATCGAATACCGGATGATCGGACCAGAAATTTCCCCGGCCATCGAAACTCCATTCGACGTCACGGGTCCCGACATACTTGACCTGGGTTTTGTTGGCGATAAAGGCATTGCCTGTCAGGGCATTGCTTTCGGAACCAGCGGTGAAATGTATGCCGGTCTGGCAGCCCTCGAACCGGTTGTCCCCGATCAGATTGTTATGCGCGTTATAGATAAACAGGCATTTCCCGCCTGCGCCGCGTACCAGATTTCCGACCAGATCAGACTTGTTGGTATAGTTCAGCATCAAGCCCTGGTCGCGATCCGCAAGAGACAGATTATCGCGCACCGTGATGCGGTTCGAATACATCAGGGCAAAACCAAGGTGATTGCCAATCGATACATTGCCCGAGATTTCTGAATCATGGGCATACATGTAATGCACCGCAAATCGCAGATCGCGCATCAGATTGCCACGGAAGACGCCGCGTTTGGAGGTGTTCACGAAAATGCCGTCGCGCCCGAACTGGATCTCGTTGTTTTCGACCAGTGTTCCCGGCGCGTTCCAGACATATATGCCGTTGCCACGCGAATTCAGTCTGTGATCGCGGCGTCCGATAATGACATTGTCGCGCACCGTGGCTTGTTTGGCGCCGTGAATATCAACCCCATAGAGGTTTCCGAGGATGCGGTTATCCTCGACCAGAATACGTGCGGCTGTCCGATGGAGCTGGATGCCGGAATCAATTGTTTCATGTGCTGAACCCGAACCCGCGATCTCAAGCCCACGGATGGCGATATCCGTTCCGGTTACAGAAATGACGCTTCCGGTCTTGTTTCCATAAATTTTTGCTTTGCCCTGACCATCAATGGTGATGGGCCTATCGAGTTCTATGGGACCCTGATGGGGGCCCGGATCAAGCAGCAGCACATCGCCGGGGGCAGCCCCGGCGATGGCAGAGATCAGTGCCCCGTCAGTTGACGGCACAGATTGCGTTGCCGCAATAACCTGTAGCGGCAAGACAGCCATGGCCAAGATCATCATGACGGGGCGCAACATCACAGGTTAACTCCGCGGTTCAACGAACATACGGCCACGCATTTCCATGTGCAGGGCATGACAGAACCACTGGCAATAGTACCAGTAGACACCCGGTTTGGAGGCGACAAAGGTTGCCGATGCGGTTGCTTGTGGGCCGACCTCGAATGCAACGCCATGGTCCCCCATGGTGAAGCCGTGTGTCAGGTCATCGATGTCGTCCATGTTGGTGATGATGACGGTTACTTCATCGCCTTCCTTGACCTTGAAGGACTCAAGGCTGAAGGTCGGTGCTGAAGAACTCATATAGACACGGACCTTGTTGCCATCGCGGACAACGGTTTCGGTCCAATCGTCAATGTCGACGCCATCTGCCTCGGCCTGTTCGCGGGTTTTGGCCCACATCGGATCCTGACGATTCCAGACACTGGCCGGGGTGACCACCGAACGGTGAACAATGATCGAATCATGGGGTTCGGCGAATGTCGGACCATCATGCATAAGAACCAGATCATCGCCCTGCATCGAGAACAACTGTTCGTTTTCTGGCTTAAGCGGGCCGACATTCAGGAAGCGGTCCTTGGAGAACTTGTTCATTGAAATGAACCATTTCCCGTCAGCTTCCAGAGTTTCCCCCATCGAGGTGGAATTGTGGCCCGGCTGGTAATGGACATCGACCTTTTTGATGATCGGATCGACATTTTCACCAGCGTAGGCACGCACGGCTTTTTCAATGTTCCATTTGACCACCTGACTGTCGAGGAACAGGGTGGTCAGTGCGTTACCCTTGCCGTCAAATGCGGTATGTAGCGGGCCAAGTCCCAGTTCCGGTTCGGCAACAACGGCGGAACGCGGTTCTGCGCCGTTATAGAACACGGCATCCAGCTTGGTGACATCAATCACCGATACAGTCGGGGAAAGCTTGCCGGCGATGCAAAGGTGCTTCTTGTCCGGTGCCATGTTACAGCCATGCGGGCTGTTGGGGATCGGGATGTATCGGGTGTAGTTCTTGTTCTTGCCTTTGCGGCCATCGATAACTTTTACACCATTGAGCTCGATGTAATCGCCTGCTGCGATGCCTTTTTCGATTTCCTTGATGTTAAAGACAACAACGTGATCAAGCTCGGACGCGGTCATTTCCGCAAGGTTCATCCCCATTTCCGAGTTATAGCTGGTTGAAAAGGCATACTTGCCGTCATAGTCGGCGTCGGTGTTATCAAGGTTGCCCGATACCATGACCTGCCATGCGACCTGCATCTCGTCTGCGTCGATTGCAGTGTAGAAGTTTACGTATTGCGACGGATCATCAAGCACCTTGCCGTCATTGACCATCGGCGTCTCGTCCTCGCCATTGGCAAAGACATAGTTGGTACGCGGCCATTTTTGCGGACGCAGGCCGTGAATGGCCTTTGCGTTCGGGATTTCCAGGACCTTGTCAGCCTTCATGACATCGCAACGCACACGCGCCACACGCGTATTCGCCTTGTCATTCATGAACAGGAAACGGCCGTCATACTTGCCTTCGGTGAAGGACATATGGACGTGATGCAAGTCGCCGTTATCATGAATCTTCTTGCCGTTGGCAGCGAGAAATTCCTTGGTTTTGGGCAACATGTTCTCGGTAAGAACATTCAGGCTTTCATTGGTCTGCCCCCAACCCGTTGCCGAGCAACGGTTGAAAACAGGGACGCGCATCAGTTCACGCATGGACGGGATACCCAGAATGCGCATTTCGCCCGTCTGGCCCGACGACCAGAAACCGTAATACTCATCAAGCTGACCGGGGGCGAGGCTTGCCTCTGCGCCGGTTGAAGCTTGGGCGCTGCCAATCGAAAGGGCTGTTGCAGCACCGGTTGCGCCACCGACTGCTGCCAAGCGTGCAGCACCTGCCGCACCGGCAAAGGCAGCACCGCCAGCGGCTACGCCAAATAGATCACGTCGGCTGATTCCGGGTTTGGATGTTTTGTCAGACATCATGACTTCTCCTTGAGATTTTGCTTTGTCGTCCGGGTCCGGTTCAGCGCTTTTTGTGCGCCTTCCGTGCTTGCCAAGAGGCTTTCCTGCCGCTTGAGTTTCTTGATCACGACCGGACAGATTTTTTCGCTTTGATACAGCACCTGACAGTGAAGGCAGTTGTGACACTCGTTGGGGTTGATTTCTCCTGTGGGGTGGATGGCTTGAACCATGCATTCATGCGCGCAGCTCTGGCAGGGGCTGCCGCATTCCTTGTAGCGTTTGAGCCAGTCAAACATGCGCATACGCGCCGGGATCGCGAGGGCTGCGCCCAATGGGCACAGATACCGGCAATAGAACCGTTCGACGAAAAGCCCGGCGCCAAGAAGGACAAGGGCGTAAAGAACAAACGGCCATGCCCGATCAAATTTGAGGATGATGGCGGTCTTGAAAGGTTCGACCTCGGCCAGTTTCTCCGCCTGATCAATGGAGGCCAGCATGGTGCCAAACAGGCCAAGGAAGATGATGTATTTCACCGCCCAGAGCCGTTCATGCAGCCCCCACGGAAGCGTCCATTGCGGGACATGGAAGAATTTGGCAATCCGGTTGGTCAGTTCCTGAAGCGCGCCAAACGGGCACAACCAGCCGCAATAGGCACCACGCCCCCAGAAGATCAGCGCCGCAGCAACCGAGAACCACAGGATAAAGGTCAGTGGATCAAGCAGGAATGCTTCCCAGGTAAAGCCCGTCACAAGCGAGTTGGTCAGCGCCATGAGATTGACAACGGAAAGCTGCGCGTTGGCATACCAGCCAAGGAACACCAGCGTGACAGTCAGGAAGTAGATGCGGAACCAGAAGGTAAATTTTGCAGAACGTGTCAGAAAGCCCTGGAAGAAGAATGCAGCCGTCAGAACAATCAGCATGATGCTGAGTACGACGATTTCGACCGTCTTGTCACGCCAGATCCGCTGCCAAAGGGCGGTTTTGGCAGCCTGTTCGTCGGTTGCGAAACCAGCCCCGGTTGAGTTGTCAGCCTCTGGCGTCGGCGAAACTAATTTGGTGAGGTAGTTGGCTGGCGGCTGCCAGCCGATGTCAAAGGTGGTGTAGAGACGTTCAATTGCGCCGACATCACGATGGACCAGAAGTTCCAGACGCCAGGGTTGTGTCGGATCAAAGTTGCTGCTTGCCGGGATCTTGAACAGATCCATCTCTTTGAATTGCGGTGCGCCATCGGCCATGATGTCACCAACACGGCGATGGTTGCGGTCGCGGAAACGTACCGACATATCGCCCTGAATAAGCTGGATACGGTCAAACAAGCCGCCGCGGACATATCCCGAACCCTTGAAGGAGTATTGTCCCCGGGCGGTAACAAGAATGGCTTCTTCGCCATCCTTGAGCCAGGTTTTCAGATTGTTGTAGCCGCGCTCGCCAAGTGTGGCCTTGCCAATGGCCGGGATGCTGACAAGCGAGACATACATGTCGATGAAGGTTTCTTCGGCCGGGGCTTCAATCGGGCGCTCAAGCGCCCTTGGATCATCCATCGTGGCAAAGGCGTCGTTCACCTGACCGACATCAAGCGACATGCGACGAATTGTCCCGTCGCCAACCAGTGTGAACCAGTCTTCCGGGGCGGTCGCATCCGATCTGATTTTGAATTGTGCTGCATTGGATTGCTCGGGGGCACTCAATCCACCCAGTTCGAGCATGCGCGCAACCTTGATGCCCGAGCGCAGGATCGAGTCATCGATGACCATAATCGTCACCGTTGCACCGGAAATAATATTCAGCTCGTGGTCCGCATCTTTTGTTGCGGCAACCAGGTCAAAGCCGACATATCCCTCGGTGAGTGACGCGATCCGCTCTTCTGGAATGCCAATCAGGACAATCGGTTCGGAATGCTTGACCAGTTTGACACCGATGATCCGGGCCTGTGAGTCAACAGCGACCATCACATGGATCGGTTTGCCGGAATAGCCGGTGGTGCCAACAAAATCAGAGGTAATAAAAGCCCAGCCGATCTGCTCACCGTTCTTGAGAACCGGTGCGACCGGCACGTCTTTTTGAACCGGACCATAACCATCAGCGCCCTCGACCAGGGATGCTGCGGGAACTTTTTCAATGAACTGCGCCAGAACAGGTTTGTTTTGCGCGTTTGCCTGTGAAACCCACAGCACTGAAGAAAGAAGACAAACAACAGCAATGACCAGAAGACACTGCAGGAGCATCAATGCGCCGGGTGCCTGGTATTTGGTCTGAAGATGACGTGGGGCAAATGGGATGTTCATGAATTCAAACCTTGTACGGAGGCGCGCGTGCCGTCGCCGGTGCAGTCGGTGTTGCACTGGCGTGGTCAAATGACATGGGGAAGATCGTCAGAACGACTTTGCGGTCATGTTCGGGCACGCCAATTGGGTCTGAATGCTGGAATGCAGATCCGCTCAGGCAGTTCATGCAATTTGGGTAATCGCATTCGACGGGTGCGGGTGCTTTGTTGCCGTTCCGGTCGATCAATATTGTTACGGGAGTCTGGTCTGTACTGCAGATCGTGATTTGAACAAGGTCAGCAGCTGCAGTTTGCTTCGTCACTTGAGCAATAGCCTGAGCAACACCGGTTCCGGTCAGGGAAAGTGCGATCAGAAACAACAGAAATGTGCGAAGCATTTTTTCCATAATGCTTCTCATATTCCATCGCAGATTCCTGATTATTGACAGTGGTCAAGTGGAAGGGGGGCTTGGTCGTCACCCGAATGAGCTGAACGATAGAAGATTAATCAGTCAGCTGAAGCACGACGACGGGATATCTGACATATGTCGTTCAAGTGCCGTGCGAAGCGGGCCAGACAAATTTAAGCTTTCACATAAACGCAAGCGTATGTGGCAACAGTTAAAGTCTTTGTCATTCAAGACGTCAGCAGGTTTCAGACTGCTTGGCAATCAGGAAACGAAGTGACAGTTCATTACAATCAGGGGGCGCCCAGATTCATATGAGTTCGCCCTTTAGGTCCGGTTATCATCAATAAGTGATGTTGGTTTGGCGAAGGTCTGGAGGTCGTCCATATTGTTAATGACGACATTTTCGCCATTAACCTGCACGCCATATGCTTGCAAAGCCTTGAAAGCACGGCTCAGATTTTCGGGTGTCATTCCAAGAACGGATGCCAGCTGCCGTTTCTCAAGATCCAGCACGAAATTCAGTGCACCATCGTGATCCTGGGAGCGACTGAGCAGATAGTTTGCCAACCGTTCAAGTGCTGTGCGCAATTTGAGATTTTTGGTGGTTTTGATCACGGACCGGTAACAAGCGGCCAACTCAACAACAACCGCACGGGCAAAGCCTGCATCAAGATCAAAGATCGCGCGGACATCCTGACTGGGGATCATGACAATCCGGCTTTTTTCCATTGTTCTGGCCGACATCAGATAGCGCGCATCGCGAATGGTGGCGGCAAGAATGAATGTTGAGACCGGCTTGACGATCATGACGCTTGTCTCCCGGTTGCTCCAGCTGGAAAACAGATCAACTGCGCCCGATACCAGGACATGGAGAAAATCGGCATCTTCTCCTTCGCCAATGAGATCGACGTGTGGCGGAAATGTCTGCAAATAAGCGCCACGCATGAGCTTGGCATAGTTCTCATCGCTCATATCAGCGAAGAGATCCAGACTACGCACCTCCGGGAAGGTCGAATCGGGCATTTCTTCCTCACTTCTTAACTCGCGCAGATTCATGTCTTGTCATCACTTGATATTTATCAAGCGGGTATTTGTCTTAGTTCTCTCTCTGGTGACAAGTTCGGCAATTCGCCGCATGAAATACTTTACGAGCCCGTTTATTTCACCAAAGCGTTCCACGTTTTCTGATTTAGATCAAGCCTGACGCGCACCCCCTCAACCAATGATCAGGCACTTCGAACGCGCTCCAACGTAACGACAGATGCTTGAGGGGATTTACCATGCACACGTTAAAAGGGGTTTCTCAAACTGATCAGTATCGTGCACTTGGCCTGAGTACTTTCGCCTTCACGGTATGTTTCGCGGTATGGACAATTTTTTCCATTATCGGGGTCAAGATCAAACAGGAACTCGGGCTGAGTGATACGCAATTCGGGCTTTTGGTTGCGACACCGGTTCTGACCGGTTCTGTCAGCCGTATCTTTCTCGGCGTATGGACAGAGCAATTTGGCGGCCGGATCATGTTTCCGCTGCAGATGCTGATCACAGCCGTTTGTGTTTGGCTCCTGACATCTGTCCACACCTACGAAATCTTTCTTGTTGCTGCCCTTGGTCTTGGGCTTGCCGGCGGATCCTTTATCGTTGGTGTCGCCTATACATCCCGCTGGTTTGAAAAGGATCGCCAGGGCACAGCACTTGGCATTTTCGGCGCAGGTAACGTTGGCGCGGCTGTCACGAACTTTGCCGCACCGTTTCTTGTGGTTGCTCTTGGCTGGGAAGGCACAGCGCGTGTTTACGCCGTCGTTCTTGTCGCAACTGCGATCCTGTTTTATCTGCTGGCGAAAACCGACCCTGTCCAGCAACACCGCAAGGAATCGGGCGAAGGTCCGGTATCAGCCAGTTCGCAGCTGGAGCCTCTCAAGAACATGCAGGTCTGGCGGTTTGCCACCTACTACTTCTTTGTCTTCGGCGCCTTTGTTGCACTCGCAAGCTTCTTGCCACGCTACTATGTCGGCGCCTACGGGCTGGAACTGACGACGGCGGGCGTGTTTGCCGGACTCTATTCGCTGCCCGGCTCGGTCTTTCGGGCACTGGGGGGCTGGATGTCGGATAAATGGGGCGCACGTGCGGTCATGTATCTGACCTTCATCGTCTCCCTGATCGTCCTGTTTATCATGAGCTACCCGCAAACAACCTATCAGGTCGCGGGTATCAACGGCCCGATCGAATTTAACTTCGGTGTGTCGCTTGGCATGTTTGTGGCGCTGACGGTTGTTCTCGGGTTCGTCATGAGCCTCGGCAAGGCCGCCGTCTACAAACATATCCCGGTCTATTATCCCCACCATGTCGGTTCTGTCGGCGGTCTGGTCGGCATGATCGGCGGCCTTGGGGGATTCTTCCTGCCAATTGCATTCGGAATGCTTCTGGACCTGACCAATGTCTGGACCGCGCCTTTCATGCTGCTGTTCATTCTGGTCGCGGTCTCCACCATCTGGATGCATGTCGTGATCCGTCGCATGGAACGTGCACGTCATCCGGCACTGGCCGACGAGAGATACCTTTCGGATGTGCCCGAGAAGCCACTGGAAAAGCCAGCACCTGAAGCTGGCAAGACATCGGGCGTTACCAAACCTGCTCAGTAATACAAGCCGGCAGAGCGCAAGGTTGCGCTCTGCCTCCCATACAGTTTCATCGGGAGGTTCCCTTGGAAACCACGCATGCAAACAATGGTCAAAAAGGCGCTGTCCTGACCGAATGGCGACCAGAAGACACAGAGTTCTGGTCAAACAAGGGCAGCGCAATTGCAACCCGCAATCTCTGGATCTCCATTCCGTGCCTTTTGTTGGCGTTTTCGGTCTGGATGGTTTGGTCGGTTGTTGTCGCCAAACTGCCGGTTATCGGCTTTACCTACACCACCGGCGAACTGTTCTGGCTGGCTGCACTTCCGGGCCTGTCGGGGGCAACGCTTCGTATTTTCTATAGCTTTATGGTGCCAATCTTTGGTGGCCGCGTCTGGACGACGCTGAGCACAGCATCCCTGTTGCTGCCAGCCCTTGGGATCGGCTTTGCCGTGCAGGACCCCAATACGTCCTATAGCTGGTTCCTTATTCTTGCACTGTTGTGCGGGTTCGGGGGCGGCAACTTTGCCTCATCGATGGCAAACATCGCTTATTTCTACCCGAAAAGAGCCAAAGGCAATGCCCTGGCCCTGAATGCCGGACTTGGCAATCTTGGGGTTTCGGTCATGCAATTTGTCGTGCCGCTGGTGATCACTGCCGGTGTCTTTGGCGCCTTTGGCGGTGACGCCCAGAGCGTCTCAGGTGGTGGCGAGATATTCTTGCAAAATGCCGGTTTCATCTGGGTGCCGTTCATCGTGGTTTCGACCATTGCTGCCTGGTTTGGCATGAACAGCATCGCTGATGCCAAAGCCAGCTTCAAAAAGCAGTCCATCATCTTTAGCCGCAAACACAACTGGATCATGTGCATCCTTTATACCGGCACATTTGGCAGCTTTATCGGTTATTCCGCAGGGTTCCCGCTGCTGATGAAGACACAGTTCCCGGAAGTCGATGCATTGCAATATGCGTTTCTCGGTCCGCTGGTCGGTGCGCTGAGCCGTGCCGGCACGGGATGGATTTCTGACAGGCTTGGTGGGGGCCGGGTGACGTTCTGGACCTTTATCGGCATGATTGCCGCGGTTGTCGGTGTGCTTCAATTCCTGCCGCTCGGCGGAACGAGCGGCCATTTCTGGGGCTTCTTTGCCTGCTTTATGGCGCTGTTCTTCCTGACCGGTGTTGGCAACGCATCGACCTTCCAGATGATCCCGTCAATCATGCGTCAGGAAATCCCGCGCCTGATGCCCGATGCAGATCAAGCTGCCCAGCTCAAACAATCCGAACTCGAAAGTTCAGCCATCATCGCCTTTACCAGTGCGATTGCGGCCTATGGGGCATTCTTCATTCCCAAAGCCTATGGCACCTCCATCGCACTGACCGGCGGTCCTGCCGGCGCGCTTTGGTGCTTTGCAGTCTTCTATGCGGTCTGTGTTGCCATCACCTGGTTCTACTACAGCCGCAAAAGCGCACCGGTTCCGTGCTGATCACCCACAATTCTCCCTGCCCGATCTGATCGGTTCGGGCAGGGCCTACAGCCTTCAGGAGAAACGCCATGAGTCACCTGTTAGACAGACTGAACTTTTTTCAGAACAAAGAACTGGAAAGGTTTTCAGACAACCACGGTCAGGTAACCCGCGAAAATCGCGACTGGGAAGACACCTATCGCAACCGCTGGCGCCATGACAAAATCGTTCGTTCGACGCACGGTGTGAACTGTACCGGTTCATGCAGCTGGAAAATCTATGTGAAATCCGGGATTGTCACCTGGGAAACGCAGCAGACCGATTACCCGCGCACCCGTGCCGGACTGCCAAACCATGAACCGCGCGGCTGTGCCCGCGGCGCCAGCTATAGCTGGTATCTGTATTCTGCCAACCGCGTTAAAAATCCGCTGATCCGTGGCAAGCTTTTGAAGCTGTGGCGCCGGATGCGCTCGACGATGAACCCGATCGAGGCATGGACGGCAATTCAAAATGATCCCGTCCTTCGGGAAAGCTATGTTGCAAGCCGGGGTAAGGGCGGCTTTGTCCGTGCGACCTGGGACGAAGCCACCGAACTGGTTGCAGCTTCAAACGCCTTTACCGCAAAAACATATGGTCCGGACCGGGTATTTGGTTTCTCGCCAATTCCGGCAATGTCGATGATCAGTTATGCGGCAGGATCACGTTATCTTAGCCTGATGGGCGGCGTGTGCATGTCGTTCTATGACTGGTATTGCGATTTGCCACCGGCATCGCCAATGACCTGGGGCGAACAGACCGACGTCCCGGAATCGGCTGACTGGTACAATGCTGGTTATCTGATCTTGTGGGGTTCAAACGTCCCGCAAACCCGTACCCCGGATGCGCATTTCTATACCGAGGCCCGCTATCGCGGGACCAAATCGGCCGTTATTTGCCCGGATTATTCCGAAGCCGCGAAATTTGGCGATGTCTGGTTGAACGTCAAGCAGGGTACGGATGCTGCATTGGCAATGGCCTTTGGTCACGTGATCCTGCGCGAATTCCATCTCGACCGTCAGACAGACTATTTCGAAGAGTATTGCCGCAAGTATTCGGACTTCCCGATGCTGGTGAAACTTGATGAAAAGAACGGTTCCCTTATTCCGGGACGGTTCCTGCGTGCCGCAGACCTGAGTGACAAACTTGGTGAAGAAAACAATCCGGAATGGAAAACCATCGCACTTGACGAAAAGTCGGGCAGCATGGTCGCACCGAACGGATCCATCGGGTATCGCTGGGGCGAAGCAGGCGAATGGAACCTTGAAGAACGTGCTGCTGGTGCCGACACCAATCTCAAGATGTCTTTGGTCCTTGAAGAAGATCATGACGAGATTGCCGGGGTCGACTTCCCGTATTTCGGCGGTGATGCGTCGGAACACTTTGCGACTGACGCGCAACACCCTGATGTCCTGACCCGCAACATTCCGGTTAAACGCATCCAGACCGCCGATGGCGAGATCATGGTGGCAACTGTCTTTGACCTGTTTTGTGCCAACTATGGTCTGGATCGTGGGCTGGGTGGCGAATGGGTTACCAGTGACTATGCCGATGGCATGCCGGGCACCCCGGCATGGGCCGAAAAGATCACCGGGGTTCCGGCCGACAAGATCATTCATGTTGCCCGTGAGTTTGCCCAGAACGCCGAGAAGACCAAAGGCAAGTCGATGGTCATCATCGGGGCTGCGATGAACCATTGGTACCACATGGATATGAACTATCGTGGTGTGATCAACATGCTGGTCATGTGTGGCTGTGTTGGCCAATCAGGCGGCGGTTGGGCACACTATGTCGGGCAGGAAAAGCTCCGTCCGCAGACCGGGTGGCTGCCGCTGGCCTTTGGCCTTGATTGGGGACGCCCGCCGCGGCACATGAATTCTACCAGTGCGTGGTATGCCCATACCGATCAGTGGCGTTACGAAACCCTTAGGGCCGATGAAATCCTGTCGCCGACCGCACCGGACGGGGACTGGGATGTTTCAATGATCGACTACAACATCCGTGCTGAACGGATGGGATGGTTGCCATCAGCGCCACAGCTGAAGACCAATCCGCTGGATGTCGCAAAGGCGGCAAAGGAAGCCGGCAAGGAAATACCGGCCTATGTCGCCGAAAAACTGAAATCTGGCGACCTGGAAATGTCGTGTGAAGATCCGGATGATCCCAAGAACTGGCCACGCAACCTGTTTGTCTGGCGGTCCAACCTGTTGGGGTCGTCGGGCAAGGGCCACGAATATTTCCTGAAACACCTTCTTGGCACCGATCACGGTGTTATGGGCAAGGATCTTGGCGAAGAAGGCCGACAATTGCCCAAGGAAGCCAAATGGCATGAAGAAGGCCCGCGCGGAAAACTTGATCTTTTGGTCTGTATTGATTTCCGCATGAGCACCACTGCGGTCTATTCCGACGTCGTTCTGCCAACCGCAAGCTGGTATGAAAAGAACGACCTGAATACGTCGGATATGCATCCGTTTATCCATCCGCTTCAGGCAGCCGTTAACCCGGCCTATGAAAGCAAATCGGATTGGGAAATCTTCAAGGCGATCGCCAAGAAGTTTCAGGAAATCGTACCGGGCTATCTGGGTAAGGAAACCGATATCGTTGCCCTGCCGATCCTGCACGACACACCCGGTGAAGTGGCCCAGGATCAGGTCAAGGACTGGAAGAAAGGTGAATGCGACCTCATTCCGGGGAAAACCGCGCCGAACTATATCGCGGTCGAACGTGATTACACCGCAATCCATGATCGCTTTACGGCACTTGGTCCGTTGCTTGACAAGCTCGGCAATGGCGGCAAGGGCATCAATTGGAAAACCGAGGACGAGGTTCAGCATCTTCGCGACCTGAACGGCGTGTGGCAGGAAGGGTCTGCCAAGGGCTGTGCAAAGATCGATACCGATATCGATGCCACCGAGGTGGTTCTGATGCTGGCACCGGAAACCAACGGTGAGGTTGCCGTCAAGGCATGGGATGCACTTGGCAAGATTACCGGACGTGATCACAAGCATCTTGCCCTGCCCAAGGAAGATGAAAAAATCCGCTTCCGCGACATTGCTGCCCAACCACGCAAGATCATCTCTTCGCCGACCTGGTCGGGCCTTGAGTCCGAGCATGTCTGTTACAACGCGGGTTATACCAACGTTCACGAGCTGATCCCGTGGCGTACCCTGACAGGACGTCAGCAGCTTTATCAGGATCACTTGTGGATGCGGGCCTTTGGCGAAGGGTTTGTTTCCTATCGTCCGCCGGTCGATCTCAAGACCGTGACAGAGGAAATCAACGACGAGGCCCGCGAGGGTGTGCCGCATGTGGTGCTGAACTTCATCACACCGCACCAGAAATGGGGCATCCACTCGACATACAGTGACAACCTGTTGATGCTGACGCTCAACCGTGGTGGTCCGGTGATCTGGATCAGTGAAAACGACGCACAGCGTGCGGGGATCGTCGATAACGACTGGGTGGAACTGTACAACACCAATGGTGCTTTGACGGCACGTGCGGTCGTTTCCCAGCGCATCAAGGATGGTACGACCTTCATGTACCACGCGCAGGAAAAAATCGTGAATACCCCCGGTTCCGAAAAGACCGGTCATCGCGGCGGTATTCATAACTCTGTCACCCGCACGACACTTAAACCCACACACATGATCGGGGGCTACGCCCAGCAATCATACGGTTTCAACTACTACGGAACCGTGGGTGCCAACCGTGATGAGTTCGTCATTGTCCGCAAAATGCAGAAGGTCGACTGGCTCGACGAAGAAGCAAACGACAAGGAGGTCGGGAAATGAGAGTCCGCGCACAAATCGGCATGGTGCTGAACCTCGACAAATGCATTGGGTGCCATACCTGTTCGGTAACCTGCAAAAACGTCTGGACCAGCCGGGATGGTGTTGAATACGCTTGGTTCAACAACGTCGAAACCAAACCCGGCACCGGCTATCCGACCGACTGGGAAAACCAGAACCGCTGGAATGGTGGTTGGGAACGCACGAAGTCGGGCAAGCTGCAGCCCAAACAGGGATCGAAATGGCGTATCTTGGCAAACATCTTTGCCAACCCGGATCTGCCGGAAATCGATGATTATTACGAGCCATTTGATTTCGATTACGATCACCTGAAATCCGCACCGGAAATGAAAGCCTTTCCAACGGCCCGTCCGCGTTCGCGCATTTCTGGCGAACGGATGGAAAAAATCGAAAAAGGCCCGAACTGGGAAGAAATTCTTGGCGGTGAGTTTTCGAAACGCTCGGAAGACTACAACTTCGAGGGCATCCAGAAAGACATTTACGGCGAATACGAAAATACATTCATGATGTATTTGCCGCGTCTGTGTGAACACTGCCTTAACCCGGCATGTGCCGCAAGTTGCCCTTCCGGGGCGATTTATAAGCGTGAAGAAGACGGCATTGTTCTGATCGATCAGGAAAAATGCCGGGGATGGCGCATGTGCGTATCGGGCTGCCCTTACAAAAAGGTTTATTACAACTGGTCAACGGGCAAATCGGAAAAATGCACGCTGTGCTATCCGCGCATTGAATCAGGCAATCCGACGGTCTGTTCGGAAACCTGTGTCGGGCGAATCCGCTATATCGGTGTCATGCTTTATGATGCTGACAAGATCGAAGCGGCGGCCAATGCCGAAGAAACCACCGATCTTTATGATGCCCAGCTTGGTGTGTTCCTTGATCCCAAAGATCCGGAAGTTATCGCGGCGGCACGTGCCGACGGCATTCCGGAAGACTGGATCAAGGCAGCCCAGGACAGCCCGATCTGGAAAATGGCGATGGAGTGGAAAGTTGCCTTCCCGCTGCATCCGGAATACCGCACCCTTCCGATGGTCTGGTATATCCCGCCGCTTTCCCCGATCCAGAATGCTGCCGAAGCCGGTGCAATCGGCATGGACGGCGCGATGCCTGATGTCCGCAACCTTCGCATTCCTTTGAAATATCTAGCCAATATGCTGACGGCTGGCGACGAAGAGCCTGTGGCATATGCGCTTGAGCGGATGTTGGCAATGCGGGCCTATATGCGTTCGAAAACCGTCGAAGGTGTTATTGATGAGTCGGTCGCCAAACGTGTCGGTCTTGATGGTGCAACCATCGAGGACATGTACAAAATCATGGCGCTTGCCGATTACGAAGACCGGTTCGTCATTCCGACCACCCATCGCGAACAGGTTGAGGAAGCCTATGACCTGCGTGGCGGCGAAGGGTTCACCAACTGCAACGGCTGTTCGTCTGGCATCAGTCAGGGTTCCCTGTTTGGTGGCAGCAAGAAGCCGCTGAAAATGCCCGAGGAGGTACGCTGATGGACCGCACACTCAAATCGCTCTCGCTTCTGCTGAGCTATCCGACAACAGAACTGCAAGAAGCCATGCCCGAAATTGGCGGCGTTCTGGCTTCGGACACCCGCCTTACGGCGGCTGCACGTCGCGGTTTGCGACCGCTGGTCGAGGCGCTGTCAAACGATGACATTTACGATCTTCAGGAACGTTTCGTCATGCTGTTTGATCGTTCGCGCAGCCTGTCACTTAACCTGTTCGAGCATGTCCACGGTGAAAGCCGTGACCGTGGTGGCGCCATGGTCAGCTTGCTTGAAACATACCGGGCTGGCGGGTTTGAACCGGCCACCACGGAACTACCCGACCATCTTCCTGTTCTGCTGGAATTTCTGGCAACCCAACCGCGTTCAGAGGCACAAGACACACTTGCTGATGCCGCACATATCTTTGAGGCCATTCGCGCGCGTCTGGAAAATCGCGAAAGCCCCTATCAGGCGGTGTTTGCCGCCTTGCAGCAGCTGTCGAACGTTACGGCAGATTCCAATGCGGTTGCCGAACTTCTTGAACAGCCCGAAGACGATCCCGATGACCTCGAAGCGCTTGACGAGGTCTGGGAGGAAAGCGAGGTCACTTTTGGACCGGACCCGAATGCCGGTTGCCCGCAGGTGCGTGACATCCTGTCGCGTATTGATCAACCCGCTGGACCGGTACCGCCGGAAGCAGCAGAGTAAAGGAGGCTCTCATGCATAACTTCCTTTTCGGGATATATCCCTATATCGCGCTATCGGTCCTGATTATCGGCTCTATCGCCCGATATGAACGCGATCCGTTCACGTGGAAAACATCCTCAAGCCAGCTTCTGCGTCGCAAGCAACTGATGCTGGGCTCGGTTTTGTTCCATGTTGGCGTTCTGGTGATCTTCTTTGGTCATTTGGTCGGACTACTGACACCGATCTGGATCTTTGATGCCATGGGTATCAGTCACAGTGCCAAGCAAACTCTGGCCGTTGTTGCGGGTGGTATCGCCGGTGTCATGGCACTTGTTGGCGGTCTGATGCTGTTTCATCGCCGGATGACCGATCCGCGTATCCGCAAAACGTCAAGCTCTGCAGACATTGGCATTCTGGCACTGTTGCTGGCACAGCTTATCCTTGGGATCGGCACGATCTTTGTGTCGCTTGAACATCTCGACGGGTATGAAATGACCAAGTTCATGGCCTGGGCACAGGGGATTTTCACCTTCCAGTCTGATGCGGCCAGCCACATTGCCGATGTGGCCTGGATATTCAAACTGCATCTTGTTCTGGGCCTGACGATCTTCCTTGTGTTCCCGTTCACGCGTCTTGTGCACATGCTCTCGGCGCCAGTGCGGTATTTCTTGCGTCCGGGGTATCAGATTGTCCGGTCACGCCGCACCAAACCTTTGTCACATCGATAATGGACAGTCGGCGCATTCGTGCGCCGACGACCTCCTGCAAACAAAGGACAAAGCGCTATGAATACGCAAATGTTTCCCGATCTCGTCATTAATGGCGAAACCATCCCGCAAACAGCGGTAGCTGCGGAATTGCAGAACCATACGGCGTCAAAAGACAATTTTGCAGACGCCCTGCGTAACGCGGCAAATGCACTTGTTATTCGCACCCTGTTGCTTCAGCAGGCGCGCAAAAACGGTATTGAGGCCACCCCACAGGAAGTCTCGCCAAACCGGTTCGAAACAGAGGACGAGGCCAAGATTCGCGCCCTTTTGGAAAGCGAAATAGACATCGCGCGCCCGACTGAGGAAGATATTCGCACCGAATGGCAGAAGGATCCCGAACGGTTTCGCACCATGCCTTTGTGGGAAGTTTCCCACATTCTTTGCAAATGTGACCCGAACGATGCCGTAGAGACAGAACTTGCCCTGCGACGGGCAACCGACATCCTGAGCGACCTTCGCAAAGGTGGCCAGACGTTTGAAAAGATTGCACGCGCGCAAAGCGACTGTGGATCGCGGTCAGAAGGCGGATCGCTTGGTCAGCTGCGCCCCGGCGATACGGTGCCAGAATTTGAAGCCGCACTTCGTAAGCTTTCTGAGGGCGAAATCGCGCCCGAGCCTGTGCTGAGCAGATATGGCTATCACGTCCTCCGGCTAGATGCACTGGCAGAGGGGCAGCCACTGCCGTTCGAGGCCGTGAAACCAAAAATCTCCGAAGCGATGGAAAAAGCCCAGTGGGCACGCAAGGCCAAGCTGTTTGTCGATGGCCTTATTGCCTCAGCCTCTATTACCGGCGCCGATCTTGGCACGGCCAGAAATACGAAACCGAATTAGACGCGCGGTTATAGCGCATATAACCCACAAAAGGTGTGAGGTTTGCATGCTTGAAAACCTTTTGGAACGAAACAGGGTCTGGTCGCGATCACGGCAAGACGAAGAGCCCGGATATTTTTCCAGACTGGCAAGCCACCAGGCGCCAGAGTTTTTCTGGATCGGGTGTTCGGACAGCCGTGTACCAGCCAATGTTGTTGCCGGGCTTGATCCCGGGGAAGTCTTTGTTCACCGCAATGTTGCCAATGTGGTGCATTCATCGGATTTGAACCTGCTTTCTGCACTTGAATTTGCCGTCGAAAGCCTGAAAGTCCGGGAGATCATTGTCTGTGGCCATTATGGCTGTGGCGGGGTGAAAGCCGCAACCGAAGACCTTCCCCATGGCTTGGCCGACCACTGGCTTGAACCCATCCGACGCCAGGCCCGTTTCCACGCCAGTGAACTTGCACGGCACAACGATATCGAGGGCCGCCGCGACAGGCTGGCTGAACTCAATGTCATCGAAGGTGTTGGACGGGTTGCTGAAACGCCGATCATGAGACGTGCGTGGCGGGCAGGGGCAGACATCAAGATTCACGGCCTGATCTATAGCCTTAAAGACGGGCTTTTGCGTGATCTGGAATGCACGATCCGGCCGTCTGACATTCAGACATCTGATAAAGCCGCGTTCCAGGGCAGAGCGCAGCAGTAACATCAGCGGAAGACAAAGGAACATTGAGATGAAAATCGCTTATACGATGGCGCCTGGCAGGGGAGATACCGACTTGCTTCTTTCGCGTGTGGCGCGGCGCATTGCCAAAATGGGATGGCGCGTTTGCGGCACTGTGCAAATCAATTCAGAGCGCGAGACCGATGGCCCTTGCGATATGGATGTTCAGGTTCTGCCAGATGGTCCGATCATTCGCATTTCCCAAACATTGGGCGCACATTCTCGTGGGTGCCGACTGGACACAAGTGCCCTCGAAGAAGCTGTCGGGCATGTGACACGTGAAATCCGCAAAGGTGCGGATGTGCTGGTGATCAACAAGTTTGGCAAACACGAGGCCGAGGGGCATGGCTTTCGCGATGTCATCGCCGACGCACTGGTCAATGACATCCCGGTTCTGGTGGGACTTAACCAGCTAAACCTAGCTGCGTTCAAGGAATTTGCCGGCGGGCTTGAAACAGAAGTGCGGCCCGAGGAGCATAAGCTATTCGAATGGGTGGAAGATAACTGTTCCTGCGGTGAATTGGTCTGATACCAGCGAGTTATATGCGAACAGGCACTTTTCAGGATGTCATGGTAACTTGGGAGGCGGTAATATTCTCTGGCTGACGCGCAAGCATCAGACATTGGTGCATATTGTGTTTAGCCCTGATAAGGATAGGTGACAAACGTTCCCAAGAGCGATTTTCAGTGCGGCTTTAGTTCTTGTTTTTCAAAGTGCATATGCAAGTGCTGCAATTATTGTTTCATAGTGCTCTTGGAGTAATCATAAGTATATTTGCTTAAGAATAGTGCCTTATCCAGAACGAGATTGGTTGATGACGTCGCATCGGGAAACAGAAGATGTTGCCAAGGGCAATGGGTCCGGGGCGGCAGTTGTTGGTACACGTTATGAAATGACGCTTGAGCTTTCGACGGGCGAGCAAGACAAAATTCTGGTGGATGAAGAGCGTGACCTGACGGACCGGGTTATAGACCGTCATCATCAGCGTGTTTTATTGTCGAACGGCGGTAGCGTCGATTTCCAACAGTTCCCTGTCGATGATGACATGGTCATCAAGGCCGAAAGTATCTCGGGAAGACGGCTTATCATCGCGATGGTTGCGCTTGAGGGCGAGTATTCGATGATTCGCCCTGAAGATGGTGCTGAATTCGTTTTTTCCCCCATGCAAGGACATCTGTTTGTGCATGATGGCCTTAGCACCACCTTCAAATTGCCAGCGGGACAGAATGTGCAATCTTTGGGGTTAAGTCTTCCCACGGATGTTTTCAAACGTTACTTCGACAATCGTGTGCCAGAAGCTTTGCAACCGCTTTTCCAGCCCAATACGAACGATATCCAGCCCGTCACGTTCGTTGTGACCAGCGCAATGCGCGATACGTTGCTCAAGAACCTGAATATTGA
Organism: Thalassospira sp. MCCC 1A01148; assembly: GCF_001613795.1. Taxonomy (GTDB): domain Bacteria; phylum Pseudomonadota; class Alphaproteobacteria; order Rhodospirillales; family Thalassospiraceae; genus Thalassospira. The sequence goes on along the minus strand of NZ_LPVZ01000020.1, from coordinate 320,926 downwards.
TGCTGCCCCGTCATTGCAGCAAATCAAGATGGAAGGCATCGGACTTTTGTATCTGGCACTGATTGAGGAGTCTTTGCGCACAAACAGTGCAGACCAGCGCATTGTATTGAAGAACTCTGATGTCGATAATGCGCAGCGTGCCTATCAGCTGTTGCAGAGCAATCTGCGCGAACCACCCTGTCTTGCGGACCTTGCAGAGCAGCTTGCAACAACCGAAAAGCGTCTTAATCAGGCCTTCCGGGAGCTGTATTCTGATACCGTTTTTGAGGTTCTGCGCGGCATTCGTCTTGAAACGGCCAGAGATCTTCTTGAAAATACCGACATGGCAATCAAGGAGGTCGCCTGGGAAGTCGGGTATAACCATTCAACCAACTTCTCAACCGCCTTTAACCAGAAATATGGTGTCTCCCCGGCGGAATACGCCAAAAACGCCAGATCAACGACCTTGCTTCTGGTCAAGAACGCCTAAGCCATAAACAATGCCGCAATTTGGTTTTCGCGGCGCAGGTTCTGGAGGTCCGTTGGTCATACAAGTTCGTCCGTTTCCCATACATCCATTGCCTGTAACTGTGCCTAAAGCCTGAGTAATCTGTCGAAAACATGTACGTGCCCGCGAAGATTGTGCCGCAAAAGCAATCAATTCGGACATGGAGGGGATGCGCAAAGACGCGTCGGGGACAGATTGAGTAGGATTGGATGCAAAATTTCCCGTTACGGCTAAGTCGGGCCGTGGCCTTTTCGGCCTTGCTTGCGGTGGGCGCCTGTCAGACGCTTGACAGTGGTGGACCTTCGCAATTGCTGTCAGGCGAGCTAACAACGTCGTCTCAAGAAAACAAGTCAGGAAGTGTAAATCAGGTGCAGCTTCTGGTCACAGAGGCGTTTAACGCACTTGGACGTGGCGAGCTGGAATTGGCATCACGTGCAGCCAACCTTGCACTGAAGCTTGATATCACAAATCCGCATCTGCAGTTTTTAAACGGCTATGTTTATCATCAACTTGGTGACGACGGTGATACGGCCAAATACACCCTTGCCGAACAAGGATACCGTCAGGCTCTGAAGTTTGATTCAGGCAATCTTGCTGCGCATTATCACTTGGGTCTTCTTTATAAAAGTCAGCGGCGCTATCAGGAAGCCAAAGAGCATTTCTCATATGTCGCGATTTACCGTTCTGACAGTCCGGATGTTCTGTATAATCTTGCGGTGGCATCCTACTTTTCCCATGATGCGCAAACAGCCGATGCCGCGCTTTCGCGCCTTTCAAATATTCATCCCGATGCCGAGAACCGACCGGAAATCCTGAAAGCCCGGATGATGGCGCTTGCGGCGATGGATGATCGTGCAGGTGTGGATCGCTTGATGGCGCGATATGCCGGTGTGGCTGCCGATCACGGTGAACTGCCATTTTTACATCGGCGTGTTGATAACTGGCGGTCGTTTTACGAAAGCGACGCAAAGATCATTTTGGCGCAGGGCGGCTATGATCCGTATGCAGGCGGTGGCACCACCTATCAAAGTGATCCGTATGGCGATCCATACGGCGCAGAGTCCTCTGATCCCTTTGATGCGTATGGTGACAGTCCGGCAAACGCCTATGGCGATGAGGTCGGGGCAAATTCGACGGACGCATCGATGGTTGTGGTTGATGTTGTCCTGATCGGTACACAGGAAGACCTGCGTGATTCGCGCGGGGTAAACCTTTTAAATGGTTTGCAGCTTCAGTTTGGGGACCCCCTGACGGGCGCGCCGGCAGCCGGAATTACGCGTACCAGAACACGGGATTTTCTGGGCACCGGACTTGAGGAAAGCACCAAGACCATCACCTCGCAGATCAGCATTCCGGCGGTAAACTATTCACTGAATATTGCCAATTCACTGAATGCGGACAATCAGGTTCTGGCGAAACCAAGTTTGGTTGCACAGAGTGGTAAAACGTCTGAATTCTTCTCTGGCACGGAAATTCTTGCAGCAGCCGTTTCGGGCGGCAACGGGGACAGTGTTTCTGTTCAGAAAGAAGTCGGTGTGAAACTCGCCGTCACGCCAGAGGTTCTTCAAAACGACGAAATCAGACTGCATGTTGTTGCCGAACGGACCTTCCTGACCGATCCATCGAACTCCGTCGTCTTTGAGTTTCGTCTTGATACGACAAAGACAAACGTCAATTCGACCGTAACGATGAAGTTCGGTGAAACGCTGATTCTGGGTGGATTGAGTGAGCGCGAGACATCAAAGGTCTCTGACGGGGTGCCGATCCTCAAGGATATGCCGATCCTGAATTATCTGTTTTCCGAACGCACGGAACGTAATTTCGAAAAATCGATCCTGATCCTGCTGACACCGCGACGGCCGCACTATGTGCGCCAGTCTGCAGAAGATCGCGACCGGATCATTGGCCAGTTGTCGGCGCTCGAAAAGGAAACGTCCCGGCTGGAGCGCCGCCACAGTGACTGGTTCACGCCGCGTCCCACGTTCGAGAGCATTCTGGACAAGCTGCAGGGCAAGGCGTTCTTTGATGAATTCCGAAGCGGCGACATGGATCTCAATTCATCGTTTGAGGACACCAGTGTCGAAGAAAACCTGACGGCCCTTCGTAAACATCTTCTTGCACAGTCCTGAACCGGATCCGTCAACAGAAAGGCTTGATTATGACAAGACTTTCATACTGCATTGTTTTGGTGATCTTGTTTGCAGGCGCATTGCAGGCCATGGCCGGGATAAGCCATGCAGCCCAGGTGCTTGATGACGGGGTGTGGTTCACCTTGCCGGGTCAGGCGCAGGATATTTCGGTAACAGAAATTGGCGAGGCCTATGCCATCTCGGTGGACGGAACCCCGCTTCGCTGGGATCCACGGGAAGAACGCTGGCGCACCATGTCGGGCTCCTTTGTTCGGATCACGGGGGCCGCTGAACGCCGTCCCTGGGTCATTGACGGTGATGGGGATGTCTATCGCTATAATGGTCTGTGGTGGGAGCGCAAAGGCAGTGACGTCGTTGATGTAGCAGGCAACGCACGTGGCGAAATCTATATCGCCAAGACAGATGGCTCTGTTCAGCGGTGGTTGGAGCTACGACATAGCTGGGAAACCATAACCGGTATTGCAAAGCGGCTGGCAGTCGATCCGGATGGAAGGCTATGGGCGGTTACCCCGACAAATGAAATTCGCATGCGCGATGATGCGGGATGGCACACGCTTCCCGGTCTGGCACGCGATATTGCTGCGGGTTTAAATCAACGTGTGGCAATGGTCCACCCGGATGGTCGGGTGATGCTGTGGCGGATGCGCGACCAGCGTTGGTTCGTTCTTCAGGGGGTGGATACGGCAACCGACATTGCGGTGACACGTTCCGGGGCACCTTGGGTCGTGTTACGAGACAATAGCATTCTGGCCAAGGTGCGGATTGCCTTGTCATCCGGTATTGATCCGCAAGATCAGGAAACTGGTGCAGAGGGCCTTAGCGCGCCGGAAGCGCGCCCGGATGACATAAAGGCTGACGAGATAACGGCAGATGAAATTTCGTCTGCCTATCCATCCGCAAGTCCGCCCAAAGCACCGGTCGCGCGTGCGGACCCGTCACGTGCAGAACCAATTTCACCGCCGCCGTCAGAAACGCAAACGGTATCAAATGACGATACTCGTGAGGGGAGTGGCGATAAAACTGAACGACCTGTCGCGGACAATCTTGCCGAAGATCCGGCAAGCCGGACCTATGACGGCAACCTGACTTTTACCGATACGCGTGACAGTGCCGACCGTTTGGCGATTGGCCGGGATGGCAGTGTTTTTGCCATTCGAGGTGGCGATATCCTGCGTTGGTCGAACAGCCAAGGGCGGTTTAACGGTTTTCCCGGCAGTGTGGTTCGTATTGCGGTTGATCCGGATGGAAATCCGTGGGGCGTTTCTGCGCTTGGCCGTGTGTTTCGCCACACCGGGAATGATTGGCAACAGGTTGTTGGTCAAACTGCAGCAGACATCGCCATTGCCGCAAATGGCGATGTTGTGACGGTAAATGCCCAAGGGCGACTTTACCGCACTGATCGCAATGGCACGGGCTTTACACCAATAGATGGACAAGGCGTTTCGATTGCCCTGATGCCTGATGGAAGTCCGTGGACCATTCTCGAAAACGGTTTTTTGCAATATTGCGGTGATACGGGATGCAAAACCGTTCGTCAGAAGGCAACAAGCCTTGCCACTGGCATTGACGGTACCCTTTGGATCGTGACACCCGACAATGTTTTGCGCCGGTATAACGATGATATCGGTGATTTTGAAACCGTCCGACTTGCGCGCAAAACACCCAAAAGAGTTGCGGCCGGGCCGCAAGGATACCCGTGGATAGTCGCTTCGGATGGGACGATTCTGGCAAGTCAGTTCTTTGAACGCGATGAAAGTGGCGACCTGCGCATTGCGGCGCGAACGTCCGAAGACATGGAGGGCAGGGGTGATACGGCCTCCGTCACGTCGAACATCGTAGAAGGCTTCACCTTTACCAAAAATATTAGCTTTGAAACCGTCGAAACAGATGCGGCACCTTCCGGGGCTGATATCGAGATTGCTACCGGCAATGACGGCGTTGTCTATGGCTATTCCTATACCAACAGCCCAAGCCAATCAGGCTCCATGTTTGTTTATGACGAACGGCGCAGAAAGTTCGTGGCAGAGTCCACCGCATTTGGCGACCAGAATGCCAATATTCAGGATTACGATGTCGCAAGTAACGGGGATATCTGGGCTTCGACCTTGTCCCCGTCTGTAGGGCTTTTCCGTGAACGCAACAAAAGCCAGCAAGAATTCAAGGTTAGCGGCCTGACACCCGCAGGTGTCGCAGTTGCACCAGACGATACAGTTTACGCGATATTCTATACCGGCGGCGATTACTGGCTGTATTCCAAAGGTCCGGGCAGCAACAGTTTTACGCGCTTTGACGACTTCAATTCCTTGTACGACGTTTCGGTGGGTGCCGGTAACGACGTCTGGATTATTGATCGCAGTCTTTATGTCCGGCAATGGACAGGCACGTCATTTGAAAAGCGGCCCAGTCAAGGGCAAAAGGCCGAAGCAGTCCGGGTGTCACGCAACGGCGAGGTCTTTATCCTGACCTCCGATAATGGCGTGTATCGCTGGAATGCGACGAACAAGAGCTTTGATCTCATCAAAAATTCCACAGCTGAAAATTTTGACGTCGAGGAAGATGGACGTCTGTGGCTGAGTGTGAACAACACACCGACCATCAAGCGGGCACGCGACTAGGAGCAAGGACATGACAGACGAAACCCAATCCCGGGTCCGGGAAATAAACTTGGATGATCAAACGCTTCGACATCTGATGTTTGCTTTTGTCGGTGTGCTGATTGGTCTGGCGGGGATGATGATCGTCAACGAGCCAGCCCGGGCCGAGGCGCTTTGCGGTGGTCTGGATGAACGTGGCCAACTGCAACAAAGCTGCCAGGGGCGACCGGCAAAATATGAAGGCAAACCTGCCACGACATGTCCGGATGGTCAGTTCTATGATCTTGAAGCGTGCTGGTCCTGCCCAACAGGTTATAGTCGGTCTGGTGATGCGGTAACGACGAATTCTGCGTGTCACAAGATTACGAGCAAAGATGTGTTCAATGATGCTGTCCCGGCAAAGCTGCTTGAAGGCGTATCGCAGTGCCCGCCGGGCAGCTTCTTTGACATGTATAATGGCGGTACCTGCTGGCGTTGCCCAACGGGCTATAACCGCACCTTGTTCGATCCGATCAATTCCGACAAGGCGTGTGAACGGGTTGCGGGGCTTTTGCAGTTCAGTTGGCGCAACGCCGAATTCAAGGGACCTGAATGTGGTGATGATAATGCCGTCTTTGACCTGATCGACGGTGGAAGTTGCTGGTCCTGCCCGGATGGGTATGTTCGCACCATCAATTCGGTAAAAAGTGCTCAGGCATGCGGGCGTCCCGTGTTTGAGACCGCTTCGGCAGAGAAAAAAGGCGAAGCAGGTTGCAAGCAATATGGCAACAACGCGTTCTGGGACCCGAAGAATTTCGGCAGCTGCTACAGCTGCCCGGCAGGTTACACCCGCTCTGAGGAATCAGTTGATTCCCCGCGTGGCTGCCTTGCACCGAGTATCGAATGGGAAATGGAACCTTATCCTAGCAAGGGCTTCATGCAGATGGATGGCGCGACGGGTGTCATTCTGAAAGTGATCGCGGAACGTGCGGAGCTTGAGCGGATTGCAGTCAATATGGGGCGTGCCGAAGGTGTGGACCGGACCCGTGCGATTGAAGCTCTTTGGCAGGAAATTGCACACTATCCCGAAGAAAGCCTTGCTCTGCGGTATGCGGTGCTTAATCACCTGGTCAATGCAGTGATGAGCGGTTCAGTCTCTTCGAGTAGCCCGGAGGGGCGCCTGATCCGTGAAATCGAACAGTTCGCCAACGGGTATCGTGTCTATTTGGCGACAGAGGCCGTCAAAGCATACGACGTGTGGCATGCTGCACAGACCTTGAAGCTGAAAGAAAAGCAGACCGCCGATTCAAAGGCGGGACGTTCGAACCTGCAGTTTCTGATCAGCGATCATCTACCCGTGCCACCAAACTTTAAGCAGATCACGAACCGTGCGGCGATGGTGAATACAGTGGCAGCTGTTCCGACGCTGGGTATGTTCTCTACCGCTCTTATCCCGCTTAAGGATGAAACGGTCGCAGATGCGATTATTCGGAAAGCCTATCCAAACAGGACCAGAATTGACCTTGCTGATGATCTCGTTGATGAGATTTACGATATCGACGACAAGATGAAGCTCGTCTCGCAAGAACTTGGTGATAACGTCGATGACATACTGGGGTCGAGCGATGATATCGGAAAGGTTGCATCAAAAGTAGGCCGGGAAATCGGTGACGTGGCCGATGACGCAGCGCGTGCCGCGGTAAAAACGGCCTTTAAGGCATCAAAGAAACTGGTCACAAAGATGCTTTCCATAAGCGGACCGCAGATCGTGATCGAACTGGCGGTTGCCATTTTTGAGGCCGAGCTTAACAAGAACCTCGCCAAAGCAGATGCGCGTCCGGCTCTGATGCGGGCGCTTGAACATGCGAAATCCTACAAGCCCAGCCTGAAAGTTTGGCTGCAAAACAAGGATCAGGCGGCAAAGGTCTATTCATACTGGGCCTTGGCAACAAGTAACGAAGTGCGGCCTTCTGCAAGCGACCTGAAACAGATCGAAGCAGCGGCGATGGCGCACTATGAGGAGTCCCGCTTCAGCTCGGATCCGCTTTATTTCGTGTATGACGAAGGTCGCTGGCATAATTTTGATGGTAGTGCGACGGCCATTTCAGCAGGTCCTTCCGGTGACGTCTGGCACATTGGCGGCGGCAAGGCTTATTGGGCTGATCCGGCAAATGATCACAAATGGTCTGAAATTGCCGCCGGTGACAATTTCGTCGATATAGCGGCAATGCCAGGTCGAAAAGCGGCATTCGCGCTGGCAGAGGGTGGGGCCATGAAGATGTATGATGGTCGTTCCTGGCGTAATGTGTCCGGAATTGGCCATGCGGTATCCGTTGGGCCGGACGGACGCAAATGGCACATTGGTGGCAGCAATAGCCTTTATGTTGCCGACCCCGATGATTTCAACTGGCAACGTATCAATGGCCCGAAAGCCAAAAAGATATCTGCAGGGCAGGGGGGCATGCTGTGGGTCATCGATACCAATGACAAACTGCATTATTTGCTGAATGGCCAATGGAAGGACTTCGGCCGAAAAGCAAAGGATGTCAGCGTCAGCCCGTATGGTGCGGTGTGGATTACTAGTCTTGAAAATGAAGTTTTCCGACTGTCGTACAATGGCAGTTGGAAAGAAGGACGCGGTGGCACGATCAGCCAGATTGACGCCGGACCTTCGGGTGCGCTGTGGGCATTGCGTCCGGATAATGCGATTGTCCTATATCGCCACAAATCCACGCCGCGTCCAGCGATGGCCGATCCCGGCAATTTGGTGGATTCGACAAAAACCGTTGTTCAGGATAACGGAATTACCATCACACAGATCGAGGTCGACGAGCCGACGGTTACCTATGCTGTAATGTCTGGTCCGAAGAAATGGCGCAATGTTGCTGGCCGGGCAAGTCAGGTCAGTATCGGTAAGAGTGGTGATGTCTGGCATATCGGTGGCAGTGGTTCGCTGTATATCCAGCCCCGGGGGCAACTGGGCTGGAAGCAGGTTCTTGCTTCCGGGGTTGCGCGGGTCGAAGCCGGACGACTTAAGAACAATGCCTTCATTCTGACCACGGACGGCAAAATGTGGAATATTGATTCCCTGGGCAAGAAAACGCCGATTTCGGGTTGGGCATCAGACATCGCCGTCGATGATGTCGGAACCCAGTGGCATATTGGTGGTAATGGCAGCGTCTATCGTATGGGGGATAGTGGCTGGATCAGGGTTCCGGGCAATGTCGCGAAAATTGCGGCGGGTGCCGATGGCAAAGTCTGGTCTGTAGGCAGGCAAGGCGAAATCTATCGATTGGAAAACAATCAATGGAACCAGATTCCGGGGCAGGCACGTGATGTTGCTGTTGGCCGGGACGGGTCGGTCTGGCATCTGGGCGGTCCCAACGGAAACACACTTTACCAGTGGGATGAAAATGCGAAGAGCTGGAAGGTCATTGATGAAACCAAAGCGCAGACTGTGTCAGTAAGTGCTGCTGGAGAAATCTGGGTTGCCCGCCCGGATGGCTCAATGACGGCCTATGACTGATAAGCAAAAAGGGTTGGAAGCCTAGATCGGCTTCCAACCTGAACTGTTTTCAGTCAAAGGCACAAGACGCATCAATCAAGTTCGACACAGCTGCAAGACGTTCATCCCTTGTTGTGTGAAGAATTGTATCTGTTTCCCAAGCGTTTCTTCGCTGTCAAACGTAGCTGCCGTGAGGTCTACAAGCGTTGCATCACGGCGTGCCAGTGCAAGGATGTCGGGGGCGATATCATCATTGTGAAAAATGATATCGGCGGTTTCGACATGACGCGCGATCCCATGGGGAATGTCGTACGCATTGTTTGCGTCAACATCCAGCCGCAAGGATTGTCCTGAGGGGACGGTGGCACTGCTACCTTGCGGGACAAAACTGCGCAGCTCGTGGCTGAGGTCGTCTTGGGTAATTTTTTCGGCGCTATCGGCGCGCAAGGCCTTCTGAAAGAACCGGGTCCAGAAGCGCTGGCGCGATAGCCCGTCGGACAGATGTGTTGCGACCGTTTCGCGGGCATCGCGGGCGATTTTGGCAATGTTTGACAGGGTTGCGGGGAACACCGTTTCAAGCCGTTGACGCAAGATGCGCGCAAGTGCCGGGGCGCAAGCCCCGGTGGAGATCGTGATCATCACAGGGGCACGGTCAAGGATGGCAGGCACGATGAAATCACAATGCGCTGTCTTGTCGACGACATTTAGCAGAATGTTGCGCCGCTTTGCCGCCGCCTCGACCCGGGCGGTCAAATGTGGATTGTCCGTTGCATCAAACACCATGGCGGCTCCGTTGATCATGGTGTCGACAAACGGGCTGCTTTCCCACCTGATCTTTCCGTTCGCATGCATTCGGGCGATGTCATCGCAGAGTTCGGGGGCGATGACTGTTATGTCGGCGTGGCTGCGCATCAGAAGGCGGAGCTTGCCCGCAGCGACATCGCCACCCCCAAGCACAACAACCTTCTTGCCCTGCACTTTCACAAATGCCGGGAAATAGGCGAACTTTTCGTCCGGCTGATCGGCAATTGCCGGAGAGCCAAGAGCTTTATTCTGCGGCGCGCGGTAATACGTCATCGAGAATCTCCTTTATCTCCGGCAAACAGGACCCACAGCCTGTTCCGGCCTGTAGCACGCGGCCAATATCGGCTGCAGTGACGGCTTTCTGTTCTGAAATGGCAGTGGTGATCGCAGCCAAACCGACCGAGAAGCATGAACAGATCAAACGATCATTGATGGCACCGGCATCGGGCATGCGCCCGGCCAGAAGTGCATTGCGTTCCATCGGTGCAATGGCATCCGCCCCGAACAGTTTTGAAACCCAGTCGCGACCAAGTGCCGGCCGTTCAGGGCCGACAAAAAGCGCCCCTGTAATGCGGTCACGCTCAAGACGGGCGACGCGATGAACACCCTTTTTCGCGTCCGAATATTCAATGATTTGTTCGTCATCCTTGTTGGTGGCGATCGGCAGCAGGGATTTGAATATCATTGGTGTATTTCCGGCGATCTCGTAGACCATGCTGCCGATACCGGTTGCGCTGACCCAGTATGGCAGGCCGGATAAATCAAGAGGTGTGCTTGAAAACAAAAGTCCCTGCCATTTGGCGACGAAGGGCTCGACGGCAATGGGAATATGTTTGCTTTCGGGTTGGCCGGAGTGGGGGTCAACATTGGGGGGGAGAAGTCGACCAATCCCACCCGCGGCCGAAAATGAATCACTCCAATGCATTGGAATGAAAACTTGTCCGGGCATTTGCGCATCGGTGACTGCAACACGCATCAGCGCTGTACCGTTTTGACTTTTGATCCAGGCGATCCCGCCATCAGTCAGGTTGTACAGCCCGGCATCATCAGGATGAATTTCAAGCAATGGTTCCGGGCGATGTGCGCTAAGTCGTGCTGCTGTGCCCGTCCGGGTCATTGTGTGCCATTGATCGCGATAGCGACCACTATTGGCAATTAACGGGTAATCCCGGCTCGTTTTCGATTGTGGGCCACGATGACTGAGGCCAAGCATCTTTGCCCGCCCACTTGAGGTCGTAAAGATGCCGTCCCCGTAAAGGCGGGTTGGGCCGTGCGCTGGCTGATGTTTACGCGATGCCGGCCATTGGAAGGGGGCCATGTTGTCATATGCCGATTTGCGGGCCTTGTGCCATATGCCGATATCAAAGGCGCGCAAACCATCATTTTCAAATTCTGACAGAGCGGCATGTTCGGCGAATATATCGCTTGGGTCCTTGTATTTGAACGCCTTGGTATAGCCCATGGCTTTGGCGACTTCGGACATGATCCACCAGTCGGGCTTGGCGCTGCCCTGGGCTTTGCGGAATGGACGTTGGCGCGAAATTCGGCGTTCGGAATTTGTAACGGTACCGGATTTCTCGGCCCAGCCAGCGGCAGGCAGTTTTATATCGGCATGACGCAGAGTGTCGGTGTCCTTGACTGTGTCCGATACAATCACAAGCGGGCATCGCGACAGCGCAAGGCGCACACGGTCCGCATCCGGCAGGCTAACGGCCGGATTGGTTGCCATGATCCAGACGGCCTTGATTTCCCCGCTTTCAATCGCGCGGAACATGTCGATGGCCTTGTGGCCCTCGCCCGGTTCGAGGACATCTGATTTCCAGAAACGCCGGACGCGGTCGACATCAATGGCGTCATTGGGATTCATGTGGGCAGCAAGCTGGTTGGCAAGGCCGCCAACTTCACGGCCGCCCATGGCATTGGGTTGGCCGGTTACCGAAAACGGGCTGGAACCCGGTTTTCCGACCCGTCCGGTTGCCAGATGGCAATTAAGGATCGAATTCACTTTATCCGATCCGCTAGAAGACTGATTAACCCCCTGCGAAAACACCGTTACGGTGCGTTCAAAGGCAGCAAACCAGTTAAACAACGTTTCCAGTTTCCCCAGACCTGAGCCGTTTTCATCGGCACTTTCGTGGGTGTTGAGCCCGCATTTTTCTGCGGTTGTCTCAATATCAGGGCAGTCGGCGCGTGCCTCTGCCACTGCACCGTCATAGCCACTTACATGACGGGCAACATATTTAAGGTCGGTATTGCCGGTTTGGTCCAGCCACGCCAGCAAGCCGTTAAACAGGGCAACGTCGCTGCCCGGTGTGATTGGCAAATGCAGATCGGCGATATCACAAGTTGCAGTCCTGCGCGGATCAATAACAACGATCTTTGTGCCATGTTTTTCCTTGGCGGTGCGTAGGCGCTGGTTGAGCACCGGGTGACACCATGCCAGGTTCGACCCGGTGAGAATAACCAGATCCGCAATTTCAAGATCTTCATAGCAGCCCGGTACCACATCGGCACCAAAGGCACGCTTGTGGCCGACCACGGTTGATGCCATGCAAAGCCGCGAATTGGTATCGATATGGGGGGACCCGATGAAGCCCTTGATCAGCTTGTTGGCGACATAGTAGTCCTCGGTCAGGAGCTGACCAGAGACATAGAACGCCACTGATTTCGGGCCGTGCTTTTCGATGGTATCGCGCAGGCGCTTTGCCGTTTCGCCAATGGCATCATTCCATGGGACCTGCTTGCCATCGACTTCGGGTTCCAGCAGACGGATGTCTCGCTTTTCCTCGGCCATGATGGTGTCGATAAGTGCAGCCCCCTTGGAACATGTCCGCCCAAAGTTGGCCGGATGATCCGGATCGCCACCGACAGCCCATCCATCGCGGGTTGGTGAAATGATCAAGCCACAGCCAACACCGCAATAGGGGCAGGTTGTTTTGACCTCATCCTGCATGGCGCAATCCAGCTTGCAGTTCTGTCAGGCCAACACGTACAACGCCGTTCACGACCTGACATTCGACTTTGGCGGCACACCCGTCATCGGGGCCCTGGGCTTCACCCGTTTCAAGTGAAAAAACCATGTTATGAAGCGGGCAGGTCACGAAATGACCGTGGACGATGCCCTGTGCCAGCGGTCCCTGTTTGTGCGGGCAGCGATCGAGCAGGGCAAAGACCTGATCATCAAGTGTTCGGAAAATCGCGATGCGATCGGTTTCGGTTTGCAAGGTGCGGGCCCCCTGCTGCGGGATGGCAGAGGCAGGGCCGACTTCTACCCATGTCAGATTATCGCTCATCTGTCTTACTCCGCTGCAATCATGGAAAGGGGATTGAATTCATGCGCATCAACGCCTTCGGAGGCGCGCTCTGCCCACGGATCAATCTGCGCTGTTTTCTGACTGATCATGAAGCGATCAAACAATGCTTTGCGATTGGCTTCATCATCGACAACACGTTCCTGAACATGTTTCAGGCCAACTCGCTCGATCCAGGGGGCGGTGCGTTCAAGATAGCGGGCCTCTTCACGGTATAGCTGGATGAAGGCGCCGCAATATTCCTTGACCTCTTCGTCGGTTGTTACCTTGCACAGAAGGTCGGTTGCGCGGACGTGAATGCCGCCATTGCCACCGACATGAAGGTCCCAGCCACCATCGGTTGCCACAACACCAAAATCCTTGATCGTGGCTTCAGCGCAGTTGCGTGGGCACCCCGAAACAGCCATTTTGAACTTGTGGGGCATCCATGATCCCCAGGTCATTTTTTCCAGCTCGACAGCCATGCCCATCGACATCTGGGTACCAAAGCGACACCATTCCTGCCCAACACAGCTTTTGACCGTTCGAAGCGATTTGCCATAGGCATGACCCGATACCATCCCCGCCGAATTCAGGTCGGCCCAGACCGCTGGCAGGTCTTCTTTCTTGACCCCAAGAAGGTCAATACGCTGACCACCTGTGACCTTGACGGTCGGGATTTCGAATTTATCGGCGACATCGGCGATGGCGCGCAGTTCGCGCGGGTTGGTCAAGCCACCCCACATGCGCGGAATGACCGAATAAGTCCCGTCTTTCTGAATGTTGGCGTGCACACGTTCGTTGATGAAACGCGATGCACCATGATCAACATATTCACTTGGCCATGCAGCCAGCAGGTAATAGTTCAAAGCCGGACGACAGACATGGCAGCCATCGGATGACTTCCATTCCAGTTCCTGCATGACAGCCGGCATTGATTTCAGGTTTTTGGCAACGATCAGGCGACGGACACTGTCATGGTCATGATCGGTGCAGGTGCAGATTGGCTTGACCGTTGCCGCCTCATAATCCCCGCCAAGGGTTGCTGCCAAAAGGTTTTCAACAAGGCCCGAACATGATCCGCAGGATGCCGATGCCTTGGTGTGACCCTTAACCTCATCAAGGGTGGTCAGATCTTTTTCATTGATGGCGGCAACAATGGAGCCCTTGCAAATGCCGTTACAGCCGCAAATCTCTGCATCGTCTGGCAGGGCTGCAACGGCATCAAGAGGGTTTCCGGCGCTACCTCCGGCGAATGCCTTGCCGAAGGCAAGTGTGTCACGCAGTTCGGTGACGTCTTCGCCGTCCTTCATCAGTTGGAAATACCAACCGCCATCGGACGTGTCCCCATACAGGACCGTGCCCTTGATTTTGCCGTCTTCAAGAACGATGCGTTTGTAGACACCACGTCCGGCATCGCGGAAAACAATTTCCTCTGTTTCGTTGCCGCCGCTGAAGTCACCGGCAGAAAACACATCGACGCCGGTAACCTTGAGTTTGGTCGATGTGATGGAACCTGTGTAGCCATCAGTGTCGATCTCGGCCATGTGATCGGCCAGCGACTTCGCCATTTCAAATAGCGGCGCGACAAGGCCGTAACATTGGCCACGATGCTGTACACATTCGCCAACCGCAAAGATTGCCGGATCACTGGTGGTCATGACATCGTCAACGACGATGCCGCGTTCAACGTTGAGGCCTGCTTCTGTGGCAAGGCGACCGTTTGGTCGGATGCCAACAGCCATGACCACCAGATCAGCCGGGATCATGCGCCCGTCCTTAAGGCGGACGCCGGTTACGTGGTCTGTGCCAACGATTTCTGCTGTATCGGCCTCGGTGATGACCTTGATACCGCGTTGTTCGAGTTCCTGCGCAAGAAGATAGCCCGCAGATGGATCGAGCTGACGCTCCATCACGTGACCTGCCAGATGAAGAACCGTGACTTCCATGCCTTGTGCTTGCAGGCCGACGGCGGCTTCGAGGCCCAAAAGCCCGCCGCCAATCACAACCGCCGGGCCGCCTTTTGCCGCGGCACCAAGCATGGTCTCGACATCATCGACATCGCGGAATGTCACAACACCATCAAGCTTATGGCCCGGAACCGGGATAATGATCGGATCGGAACCGGTGGCAAGCAGCAGTTCGTCATATTCGGTTTCCGTACCGCTCTTGGAAATTACCACCTTGCGGTCGCGGTCAATCTTGACCACCGGGTCGCCGGAATAAAGATAGATATTGTTTTCCGTGTACCACTCGGGCGTGTTGATGACGATTTCGTCAAAGTCCTTTTCACCCGAAAGCAACGGCGAGAGCATGATGCGGTTATAGTTCACGCGCGGTTCGGCACCGAAAACCGTAATGTCGTATTTGTCTGGTGCGCGTGACAGGATTTCTTCGACGGTGCGCATGCCAGCCATACCGTTGCCGATGACAACCAGGCGGGATTTTGCGGTTCTTAATGCTGCAGTGACGTGGTTCATTTGTCTCTGGCTCCTCGTCGCGGGATGCGAAGTTGGCACAAAAAAAAACGCCCGATGCGGCCTGCTCCCAAAAGAGGCATTTCGCAACGGACGTCATTATCCGGTGAACCCGTCGTTGGATTCTATAATATATGAGATCGGCATTTCGCCGGAGCCGCAGGCGACACTGCCCGCGCTCATGCCTCTCTACATTCAAGTGGCATGCCAAAAATTATACTTTGGAAAAATATCTGATAAGCATTTGAAAAATATCTGATATTTTTACCTTCCTGTTTTGCCAGTGACCAATGGGAATGCCATAAGT
Organism: Thalassospira sp. MCCC 1A01148; assembly: GCF_001613795.1. Classification (GTDB taxonomy): domain Bacteria; phylum Pseudomonadota; class Alphaproteobacteria; order Rhodospirillales; family Thalassospiraceae; genus Thalassospira. The sequence continues at coordinate 305,333 of NZ_LPVZ01000020.1, read as the reverse complement.
GATTAAAATATAAACACTGAAAAATGAAGGTGATCTTTTTTTGTGCATTTATCAGGCATTTTGAGTTCTGCGAAATTTCTCTGTGCAGATGCAGTGAGATAAAATTCCCATAAATCAGCTGTTTGGTGCGTTTTTCCCGCATCGCGGAAAAATTGGCGCGGTGTTTGCAATGTGGGGTTCGTGTGAGCAGCTTTGACGAAAGCAGGCCCAATGACGGGTGGCTCACAGTTCTTCGTCCAACGGCGGACGATCAGACGTTTGGAATTGCAGCGCGATGACCGCGCAGCCTTTCCGATACGAATGACGGGCCGCCTGCAGACATCTTCCAGATGAAGCATTTAGGCCCATGGGGAAAAACCGTTGGTCGCTTACAACAGACATTCAGTGCTGTGCGGCCTAAACGAAGGGCTTCTGATCATGGAAATCAAGAACAAGGCTACACGCATAAATCTATTCAGTCTCAAGACTGTCCAGATGCGCACTTTCCACCTTACCTGGCTTTCATTCTTCCTGTGCTTCTTTGGTTGGTTCGGCATTGCACCGCTGATGCCGCTGGTGCGAGATGACCTGGGACTTACCAAAAGCGAAATCGGCAGTACCATCATTGCCTCTGTCGCCATCACGGTTCTGGTCAGACTTTTGATCGGACCGCTTTGCGACAAGATCGGGCCGCGCAAGACCTATACCGGTCTTCTGGTGCTGGGCTCGCTTCCGGTCATGCTGATCGGTCTTGCTGACAGCTATGAAACCTTCCTGCTTGCCCGTTTGGCTATCGGCTCAATCGGGGCATCGTTTGTAATCACGCAGTATCACACGTCGATGATGTTCGCGCCAAACGTGGTTGGGACGGCAAATGCCACGACCGCTGGCTGGGGTAACCTTGGCGGTGGCGTGACGCAGATGGTCATGCCGGCGATCCTCGCCATGGTTCTTGGTTTCGGTGTTGCTGAAACCATGGGCTGGCGTCTGGCGATGGTATTTCCGGGCGTGATCATGCTGGTGGTTGCGGTGCTTTACTGGGTCTTTACCACGGATTGCCCGGATGGCAACTATAGCGATCTGCGCAAAAGCGGTGCGCTGAAACCTGAAGATGACACCGCTGGTGCGACCAAGGGAATGTTGGCTGCCGTATCGGATTACCGTGTCTGGGCTTTGTTCCTGGTTTATGCGGCGTGCTTTGGTGTAGAGCTGACCATCAACAACATTGCTGCAATCTATTTCTTCGACAAGTTTGACCTGTCTTTGGCAACTGCCGGTATGATTGCTGGTCTGTTTGGCTTGATGAACATCTTTGCCCGTACGCTGGGCGGTGTGTTTTCTGACAAGTTTGCTGCCAAGGGCGGTCTTTCGGGTCGCGTGAAGTTTCTGTTCATGGCACTGTTCATCGAAGGCATCGCCCTGATTGCCTTCTCGCAGATGGAAGCACTGGTTGTTGCGGTTGCCGTGATGATCGTCTTCTCGCTGTTCGTTCAGATGTCAGAAGGGGCAACCTTCGGGATTGTTCCGTTTGTTAACCGCAAGGCGCTTGGCTCGGTTGCGGGCATTGTCGGTGCGGGTGGTAACGCCGGTGCGGTTGCTGCTGGCTTCCTGTTCAAGTCCGAAGCGCTTACCTATGAAGAGGGTCTTCTTTATCTTGGTGTTGCAGTGCTAATTTGCTCGTTCGCAGCACTGGCTGTGCGGTTCTCGGTGGAAACACAGGCCGAAGAAAAAGCACGGTTTGAATCTGCTCAGGCGGAACGTATGGGTACTTCCGGCTCAACGCAGCCGGTTCCGGCTGAATAACCGCGCGTTTGACAAAATCTATTCGGGATGCGGCCAGTGTCGCATCCCGAACCATTAATCCGTATCCGATAACGGGCGGAAAGATAAAAAGAGTTATGAGAGATCAGGCCAAAAGAGGCTGCATGGGAGTTAAGGGGTAATTTGGTAAGGCTGGAAGAATACAATATTCTGGTGATCGACGAAGATCCCGACCGCGCGGCTATTGTCGAACGTGGTCTGGTCGAAAGCGGTTATGCGCGCGTTTCGCGAATTGGGACGTCACACAATTTGGTTGAACGCATTCAGGCGCTTGCCCCGGACATTATCATTATTGATCTTGAGAATCCGGACCGTGATACTCTTGAACAGATGTTTCAAGTGTCACGCGCGATCGCGCGCCCGATTGCCATGTTTGTCGACCAGAGCGATGCCTCGATGATTCAGGAGGCTGTTTCAGCCGGTGTCAGTGCGTATGTCGTTGACGGTTTACGTCAGGACCGCATTCGCCCGATTGTCGAGATGGCGATTTCACGTTTTAACGTTTTCGATCAGCTGCGCCGTGAGCGCGACGAGGCGCAGGCCAAGCTTAATGAGCGCAAAATGATTGAGCGGGCCAAGGGATTGCTGATGAAAGAAAAAGGTTTGTCCGAGGAAGAATCCTATAACCTTTTGCGCAAGAATGCCATGAAGCAGAACCGCAAGATCTATGAGATTGCGCAAAGTGTCATCACGGCGTTTCAGTTGGAGTTTTAATTGATGGCAAATAAGGTTCGTCTCGGATTTGTACCGCTTGTCGACTGTGCCATTCCAGTCGTGGCGCGCGCGATGGGATTTGCCGCGCGCGAGAATATCGAACTGGAACTTGTGCGGGAAATGTCATGGGCCGCCATTCGCGATAAACTGGCTTTTGGCATGCTGGATGCGGCACACCTGCTTGCGGGCATCCCGATTGCCGCGCGCCTTGGGCTTGGCGGGCTGCCGGTTCAAAACATTGTCGTGCCGATGGCCCTGGGCCGTGGCGGCAATGCGATTACGGTTTCAACAAAGCTGTATCAACGTATGCTCGAAGCCGATCCTGATGCGATGCACGGGCCGCGTGGCTTGTCCGCCAGGGCGCTTAAAAAGGTCATTGATGAGGACAAGGCTGAAGGTCGTCCGATCATGTCCTTTGCCACTGTGTTTCCGTTTTCAAGCCATAACTATGAGCTCCGCTACTGGATGGCAGCTGCCGGAATTGACCCGGACGCGGATGTGAATATCGGCGTCATTGCACCGCCCAGAATGTTTGACAGCTTGCGAAATGGCTGGGTTGATGGCTATTGCGTCGGGGAGCCATGGAACCAGCGCGCTGTCTTTCATGGCGATGGCGTCATCGTCGCCCTGAAGGACGATATCTGGTCCCGCAGCCCTGAAAAAGTTTTGGGATTGCGCGAAGACTGGGCAAACTCCAACCCGGAGCTTGTTTCATCGCTGGTGCGTGCATTGGTTTGTGCAGCAGAATGGGCAGATCAGCCGGGAAACCGGGTTGAACTTGCGCACATCCTGTCTGAGGAAGCCAATGTCGGCGCCCCGTTTGAAGTGCTCAATGCATCGCTTAGCGGCAAACCGGTCTTGCGCCCTGGTGAACCGCCACTTGATCTGCCTGACCGCCATGTATTTTATCGTTACACCGCAACCTTCCCCTGGCTTTCACAGGGGCGCTGGCTTGGTGAACAAATGAAACGATGGCGGCAAATCCCAGAGGATTCTGACCTTAAGGCTGTTATCCGGGAGGTCTATCGCCCGGATCTGTATCGCACGGCGGTCGACGGGCTTGATGTTCTGGTGCCAAAAGATGACTGGCGTGTTGAAGGTGCCGCGAATTCAGCGGATCAAGCACTTGTCGGCCGCGATCAGTTTCTTGATGACAGTGTCTTTGAAGTCGAGTGTTAAGGGCGCATACCGGTCTCAGACTTTTGCGGCAAGGTGTTGTCCTGGGCATCAAAGGCGTACCGACTGGCGCAGGAGAAATCGATCCCACCTTCTGTCATCTAACAGAAGGAAGCTTCGGCCATGTTCGTGTATGCAAGAGTTCACAGCCTTGTTCGGTGATCACGATGTTTTCTTCATGAACCATCATCTTACCCGGTAAGAAGCTCATGCCCGGTTCGAGGGTTATGACCATCCCGGGTTTGAGTGGTACATCACCGCCTTCCTGAAGTGATGGCCATTCGGTGAGTTGCATGCCAAGGCCATGACCCATGCGCCCGACTGAATTGCCAAGTGCACCCGCCTTGGTCAATTCTTCTGACATGGCACGCCATACGTCGCCGGTGGTATGTCCGGGCTTGGCAGCTTTTAGCCCCGCCTCTGTGGCTGCAAAGACAGCGTCATAGGCAGTCAGGGTTTGCGGATCGACTTCGCCAAAGGCGAAGTTTCGGTCGAAGTCACTGAAATATCCGTCGAAATTGGCACCGGCATCGATAATCAAAACGTCACCATCACCTAACGCCCGATCTGTCGGCCCCATGATGATGTTGTCATAGCCGCCCGGGCCGGATGCCGCGATCAGATACGGGCAACTGTCTGCACCCAAACGCAACATTTCGATCTGCATGGCCTTGCAGGCTTCGCGTTCGGTTATGCCGGGTTGAATGGTATTACGCAGGAAATCGAACCCGGCGGCGGTAACTTCGCAGGCAAAACGGATTTTGGCGATTTCGGCTGCCGATTTCACTGCACGAATACTGCGCACAAGGGGGCTGATATCAACAATTTCATGATTGTTCAGGTTTTCACAGAGCTGCCTGAAATTGGACGCGGGCATACGTAAATGGGTTTCAGGCCCCATCATGACGCCGATTTTCTGACGGCTGCCAGCCGCAATTTTAAGCGTGTCAGTCAGAAGACTGATGCCATCATCTTCCGGGCGGGGCGAGGGCCAGCTTCGGACATCTTCAATCCATGTTTGTTCAAACCCGACGACACCGATTTCGGGCACAACGGCAATTGGTTTGCCGTTTGCCGGGATCACCAGAAACCATGGCCGGGTTGGGCTTTCCCAGAATTGCGACTTGAATCCGCTGAAGTAACGAAATTCCGGTTCGGTCGTGACAAAGAGTGCGCCGATATCCTGCGCAGCCATGAGTGCCTGAAGGCGATTGGTGCGGTTTTCAAATTCGGCGGTCGCAAACCCGCGGGAAGGGGGAATCAATTTAACGGTTTCCATCTTTGCGGGGCTCCTGCGATGGGCGATCAGCCCAGAATGTCTTCGACCAATTGCACCCAGTACTCTGCGCCTTTGGAGAGGATCTGGTCATTGAAATCGTACTTCGGATTATGAAGCGCACAGCCACCAACCGTCCCTGTGCCGTTGCCGATCAGGGCGTAACAACCGGGTTTGACGCGTAGCATGCTGGAAAAATCTTCGGAAATTGTCAGGGGAACACAATCGGGAACAACATTTTCGGCCCCAAATACAGCCTGTGCCGCCTTGATCGCCTTGGTGGTTTGGTCGGGATTGTTGATGGTGGAATGAAAGGTGTTTTTGAAACTGAATTCATAGCTGGCACCAGCGGCCTGACAAGTACCAGCAACGATGCGTTCCATGGCGGTTTTGATTTTGTTCAGGCTGGCATCGGTAAAGCAGCGGCAATCACCCTTGATGGTGACTTCGGACGGGATCACATTGACTGTGCCATTCGTGATGAATTCGGTTGCAGAGACAACAGCGGTTTCCTCGATCGCGCTGAGATTGCGTGACGTAATGGTCTGAAGAGCCATGATGATCTGCGAGCCCACCACGATCGGATCGACACCACGATGGGGCATGGCGGCATGACCGCCAATGCCCTTGATCCTGATTTCAAAGCTGCTTTCACTCGCCATAAGGGAACCGGGCCGAACCGTGAAGGTGCCCTCTGACAAACCGGGCATGTTGTGCAGGCCATAAACTTCATCTATGGCAAAGCGTTCAAACAGGCCGTCATCAATCATTGCCTGCGCGCCGGCGCCATGTTCTTCGTCAGGCTGGAAAATGAAATGGACGGTGCCATCAAAGTTACGGGTTCTTGCCAAATGCGCCGCGGCCCCCAAAAGCATCGCCGAATGGCCGTCATGGCCGCAGGCATGCATCTTGCCATCATGGATCGAGCAATAGGGAGCCGTGCTTTCTTCGGCAATGTAAAGCGCATCCATATCGGCACGCAAGCCGACAGATCGGTCTGAGCTGCCATTGCGCAGAATGCCGACAATACCGCTTTGCCCGATGCCCCGAACGGTCTCAATCCCGAAGCTTTCAAGCTTTTCGGCAATGAAGTTTGATGTCATGGGCAAGTCAAAACCGCATTCGGGATGGCGATGAAGGTGCTGACGCCATGCGGTCATGTCTTTGATCAGGGGCATATCAAGGGGCATTTAATATCCTTTGTTTCAGGCGCGGGCTTGCGGTGCGGTAGTGCCGAGGTGATCGCGCATCAGGGTGCCGAAACCCGATATCGGTTTGGGGTAGTTCATCAGTTTCAGGCTGTGCCAGGCAAGAGCCTGATTGGAACTGATGACCGGGATATTCAGTTGGGCTTCGAGATCCGCGATCAGGCCAGAGGCCCGAAGGGCGGTGCAGGAAATGAACAAAAGATCAGCCTGTTTGGCGCAGGTTTGAAGGGCTGCGGTTTTGATGTCTTCGGGCGTGATGAAGGTCATGGCGGTGTCGTCTTCAAACCCGAAGCCGGTCATGTTGATGACCTCTGCGCCACAGGATTCAAAAAGGGCCGCAACATCGCGGTTTACCGGTTCGGTATAAGGGGTGAGGATCGAGATTTTTTTAGCCGATAGTGTTTTAAACGCCGTTATGGCGGCGGTGGCGGGGTTCGTCACCGGCACACCCGGATGCACTTCTTGAACAAGGCGGGTGACTTCATCAACACCAATGGCAATGGCACCCGATGTGCAGGCATAAATCACCGCATCAAGACCGGTGCCAGGCAGGATTTTATCGGCAGCATCGCGGATGCCCGGCGTCATGCGGCGAAGATTTTCAATTGTCAGCGGATTGTGATTTCGCACCCGACTGGTAAAGAAGCTGACATCTGATGGATAGAGTTGTTTGAGATCGGTTTCGATATTGAAATCAGTCGCCAACGATATCAAGCCAACCCGTCCAGCCGGGGCCAGATGGTCCAGTGGTTTCAAAGGATTGATCGTCGCAAAACTGGTCATTGCGGATGAAAACCCCAAAAAGGGATGCCAAGATGTAATGAGCGCCCCTGACATGGATGCAGAACGAAAAGCGTAGCGCAATCTGATGCGGGAATTCCGACATTCGGGCATCCATGGCGTCGAAACGCCGCATTATTTGCCAGAATATGATCGGCAAAAGGGGTTTACATTGCAATCAAAGCCCGCACACTGAGTACAATGTGCCGGATCGGCCGGCCCGATTTTTCAGGTGTTTTCAATGAGCAACGCCCCCATTGGCAAGATCGACGGCTTTGATGCGAAAATCCTTGAGATCATCCAGAAGTCAAGCCGGGCAACCTCCGATCAGATCGCCGAGCAGGTGTACCTGTCCCCGGCGGCCGTTCAGCGGCGCATCAAGAAAATGCGTGAACAGAATATCATCAGCGCCGAAGTCGCTGTAGTAAATGCCAAGGCGGTTGATCGCTATGTCACCGCCATCGTGCAGGTGACGATGGAGCGCGAACAGCTTCATCTCCTTGATGAATTCAAGAAAACGGCAAAGAACCACCCGTCTGTTCAGCAATGCTATTACGTAACAGGCAGTGCCGATTTCGTGCTTGTCGTGACGGCACGCGACATGGACGAGTATGAAGAATTCACCCGTGAGGTCTTCTTTGAAAACAACAATGTCAAAGGTTTCCAGACCAGTATTGTCATGGACAATGTGAAGGTCGGTCTGTCGGTGCCGGTTGACGTTGATTAATCTTGCACTGTTTGTCCAACAAGGCGGTCATACATTTCCGGATCAGTCGCCCCCTCTGTCCCGATGACGAAAACCTTGCTGGTTGGGTCAAGGTCCAATGCCTTGGCAAAGGTCGGGTTTTGTGATGCCAGAATGGCTGCCCCCAGACCGGCAACAGCGGATTCTCCTGCCTCTGCCTTGGGGTCAGTTTCGTAGCCCCGGGCAAGAAGTTGCATTACTGGTGCGACCATGTCCTCGCTCAGCGTCATGAAGTCATCCGCCCCGTTTGACAGGATCTGCCAGCCGAGAAGGGATACCTCGCCACAGGCCAGGCCCGCCATCAGGGTTTCAAGATCGCCCTCAACCGCGACCGGATGACCGGCCTTGGCACTTTGCTGCAGGCAGTTGGCCTGTTCAGGTTCGACCACGACGATGCGTGGCCGCTTTTCGCCCCAGAGGTCCCAGAAATAGCCCGTTACGGCCGAGGCCAATCCGCCAACACCGCCCTGAATAAAAACATGGGTCGGGATGTCGCCGTGAAGCTGCTCGACCGCCTCAGCCAGCATGACGGTATAGCCAAGGGCAACGTCCTTGGGGACCTCCATGTAGCCTTCATAACTGGTGTCCGAAACGATGATACGTCCCTTGGCCTTGGCTTCGCTGTCGGCGAGCCGGACAGATTCGTCGTAGTTGCCAGTGATGCGGATGACTTCGGCGCCAAAGGCCTCCATGGCTTGTTTGCGGCCTTCGGAAACATCGCGATGAATGTAGATTACACAGCCGCAGCCAAACATCTGCGCACCCCAGGCAACAGAGCGCCCGTGATTGCCATCGGTGGCACAGGTCACAACGATTTCTGAGACTGTGTCCTTGTGTTTGCCCGCGATAATGTCCGAGACACTGGGGCGGATGCCGGTTTTATCTTCGATGATGGCCTGAAGTTGCCTTGCAACGGCATAGGCGCCGCCCAGTGCCTTGAAGCTTTTCAGGCCGAACCGGGTTGCCTCGTCCTTGTACCAGATCTTACCAAGCCCGCAGTCGCGCGCGAGGTTGGTAAGGCTGTGAAGCGGGGTTGGCTGATAAGACGGCCAAGCGGTGATGTTCGCAATGGCTTCACGTGATCTTGCAACGCTGATGACAGCCTTTTGGGCGTCGGAATAGGCGGTTTCCCGGTTTGCCAACGGATTTGCAAAATGGGTCATCGACCCTTTGGCGTTAATCATGCTCATCACTGCCCTTAAATGTTCAAGACACGCAACCATCACTGATGGCCCGATACGTGACATTTTATTGGCTCGGCATGCGGATTTTCCTTTGAATTGCGATCAAATCCGATGCACGCCATCAGATTTCGGGTGAATCTGAGGCAAGCCATCAAAAGGGTGGTGCAGGATCAGGGTTCGAAATTGTGTCGCGCATAGAACCGGTTGAGTTCATTTGGCGTGGGTGCCTGTCCACAGAATGTTTCGACATAGCCCGGAATTCGCGCCATGCGGACAGAAAGGTCTTCGTTTGATTGCATGGAAATGTAGCCGATCTGCACCAGATAGATGGTGCGTGCACGGACATCGGCCATCCGTTCATCCTGCCCGAAGCGGATGAATAGTTTGGCGAGCGCATCAAGGCGTTGCTGATCGGCCTTTTCAATCTCGGCCATGACATCGTCGGACTGCACCGACCAGCTGCGCACGGCGAATTCAAGGCGCGCGTCAAACAGGTCGGGCATCAGCCAGCAATCGATAATGTTCAGCATCGCTTCCGAGACGCTTTCGGCATAGGCCTCTGTCTGTTTGATCAGATTGCCGGTGTTTTTTTCGCGCCACAGATCAAGCAGGGCACCAAGCAACTCCCTCCGGTCCTTGAAGAACCAATAAAAGCTGGTGCGCGACAGGTTCAGGCGCTTTGCCAATGGCTGGATCTTCACGCCATCCACACCGGTTTCAAGCAGGGCCTCATAGGCGGCGTTCAGCCAGACTTCGGCTGATCCGCGCCAGCCACTGTTTTGCCCGGCGATATCTTCAATCTGTTCTTCCATGGGCCTGTCCTTAGCAAAATGCCTGGATCGCGACAAGCAGAGTGTACATGAATGTATCTGAAATATACATCAGTGAACTTAAAATTGACATAACTGTACATTTCTGAATATCGTCATGGGCAGAGAGTCCAAAACCGGAGCCCCGCACATGTCCAACGACCCGCTTCTTCAGCCCTATCAGCTTAAACATCTGACGCTGCGCAACCGCATTATCATGACGTCGCACGAACCGGCCTATCCCGAGGATGGCATGCCAAAGGACCGTTATCGCGCCTATCATGTTGAGCGCGCCAAGGGCGGTGTTGCGATGACCATGACGGCGGGGTCGGCTGCGGTATCAAAGGACAGCCCACCGGTTTTCAACAACCTTCTGGTCTGGAAGGATGAAGTCGTTCCGTGGATGAAGGATCTGACCGACGCGGTGCATGAACAGGGTGCTGCTGTCATGATCCAGCTGACCCATCTTGGCCGTCGCACGCGTTGGGACAAGGCAAACTGGTTGCCGGTAGTATCCCCTTCGCACAAGCGCGAAGCAGCCCACCGGGCCTTCCCGAAAAAGATGGAAGACTGGGATATCGAACGCATCATCAAGGATTATGCCGATGCTGCCGAACGCATGAAGGCAGGCGGTATGGACGGGATCGAGCTTCAGGCCTATGGCCATCTGATGGATCAGTTCTGGTCGCCGCTGACCAACGAACTTGATGGTCCTTATGGTGGCAGCATCGATAACCGCCTGCGCTTTACCTTTGATGTGCTGACCGAAATTCGCAAACGGGTCGGGCCAGATTTCATTGTCGGTGTGCGTTATACCGGTGATGAAGACCTTGAGGGTGGATTGACCAAGGAAGATGGTCTGTCGATTTCCAAGCGTCTTAAAGACAGTGGCATGGTCGACTTCCTGAATGTTATTCGTGGGCATATTGATACGGATGCCGGTCTGACCGACGTGATCCCGATTCAGGGCATGGCGAACTCGCCGCATCTGGATTTTGCCGGTGAAATTCGTGCAGCCACCGATTTCCCGACATTCCATGCTGCCAAGATCCCCGATGTCGCGACTGCGCGCCATGCGATTGCATCGGGCAAGGTCGATATGGTTGGCATGACGCGCGCACACATCACCGATCCGCATATCGTGCGCAAGATCATTGAAAGGCGCGAAGATGAAATCCGCCCGTGCGTCGGGGCGAACTATTGCCTTGACCGCATTTATCAGGGCGGCTCGGCCTATTGCATCCATAACGCCGCAACCGGGCGCGAACTTTCGATGCCCCAAATCATTGAAGAGGCCGAAACCCGCAAGAAGGTTGTAATTGTCGGATCTGGCCCGGCCGGGATGGAGGCCGCGCGTGTTGCTGGCGAACGCGGGCATGAAGTTGTTGTCTATGAAGCTGCGCCTAATCCGGGCGGACAGATCCGTCTGACCGCGCAAAACGAACGCCGCCGCGAAATGATCAGCATCATTGAATGGCGTATGGCTGAATGCACCCGACTTGGCGTAACCTTCCATTTCAATACCTGGGCCGAGGCCGACACGATTACGGCCGAAAACCCTGATGTCGTCATCATCGCCACCGGCGGCATGCCCGATACCGAGGTCCTGTCAAAAGGCAATGATCTGGTCGTGTCGACCTGGGATATCATCTCGGGTGACGTCAAGCCGGGGACCAATGTTCTGGTCTATGACGATGCCGGGGATCATGCCGGTCTGCAGGCAGCCGAACTGATTGCCAAGTCAGGGGCCAAGGTCGAAATCATGACGCCGGATCGGTCCTTCGCGCCGGAAGTCATGGCAATGAACCTTGTGCCCTATATGCGCAGCATGCAGAAGCTTGATACCACCTTTACAGTGACCTATCGCCTTGAGGCGGTGGAAAAGCAGGGCAACCAACTCATCGCGCATGTCGGCAGTGACTATGGCGGGGTCGCAAAGCAACGGGTCGTCGATCAGATCGTGGTCAACCACGGCACCATTCCGCTTGATGATATCTATTTTGATCTCAAGCCGGGCTCATCGAACCATGGTGAAATGTGCCATGATCAGCTTCTGGCCGGTCAGCCACAATCGGTTGTACGGAACCCGGATGGGACCTATCAGCTGTTCCGGATCGGGGATGCCGTATCGGCACGCAACACCCATGCGGCAATCTATGATGCGTTGCGTTTGTTGAAAGACGTCTGATCTGTGCGGCAAGTGTGGCGATGTGCTGCGCTTGCCGTTTCCTATGAGCTCAGGCGGTGTTGATCAGCCAGTCGACAAATATGCGGGCCTTTTCGGATGCGCGGGGATGGACGCGCAAGTAAAACCCCATGGGAGATGCGATTTCGTCCGGCACAAGTTTGATCAGGCGTCCATCTTCAAGCAGCGGTCCAACCAGTTCGTCCCATCCAAGCATTGCACCGACATCGTCCTGTGCGGCCTGCAATGCGATCGTGTAATTGTTGAGCTTGAAGCTGCGGCCCTTTGGGGCCGGGCGTCCCAATGCGCGGAACCAGTCGGTCCATGTTGTCCAGTCTGTTTCCTCGTTATGCAGATGGATCAGGGGTGCGCGCAGCAGATCATCAATCGTTTCAATGTTTTGTTCGGCCTTGAAGGCCGGCGTGCCGATGGCGGCCACACGGTCCTGAAACAGTTTGTAATATCCCTCCGCCCCGTCATCGGGGTTGCTGTAATGGATGCTAAGGTCGCAATGGCCTGTCATGCCGGGCACGTCCGAGACAATTTGCGAGACCGTAATATTTGGATAAATTTTCCAGAAGGCGGCAATTTTTGGCGTAAGCCAAAGTGAACTGACAGCCGTTGTCGTTCGGATCGTGACATCAACGGTTTCATGCTGATCGCGCAACTGGATGACCGCGTCGGAAATGGTTTCAAAGCCCCTTTGCAGGGCAACGAGCAGGAAAGCGCCTTTCTCGGTCAATTCCACCCCGCGGTTGCGGCGAATGAAAAGCGCACTGCCAATATCGGCCTCAAGCGCCTTGATCTGATGGCTTACAGCCGCAGGCGTCACATTCAGTTCCGCTGCCGCATCCTTAAAGCTCATATTGCGACCAGCTGCTTCAAAGCAGATCAGGGCATTTATCGAAGACAGATCATATGGGCGGGCCAACGGCCTCTCCTGAAAACAGCGCAGGGTAATTTCTGTGAGTTTTTCAGATTAGGTGAGCTAAACCAAGATGAAAATTAATGCCGTTGTAAATCGTGGCATGAAGTTCACACTTTTGGTTGCTTTTAACCATCAAGAAACGGATTTCCGCCATGCCCGTTATTTCGCATTCAGTCCAAAAGCTTTTGGCGCGTCGTGTTCCTGGATATTCTCTGGAACAGCCGTTCTATACGGATCAATCGATCTTTGAGCTCGACCTTGAAAACATTCATTACAAAGAATGGCTGTTTGCGATCCCGGCATGCGAAATACCCAAGGCGGGCGATTACGTCATTTATGAAGTCGGTGCTTATTCCGTCGTGATCGTGCGCGGCAATGATCAGATGGTGCGAGCATTTCACAACTCATGCCGCCATCGTGGCTCGGTTCTGTGCAAAACCAAAAAGGGCCGAAATCCACGGTTGGTTTGCCCGTATCACCAGTGGACCTATGACCTTGATGGCAAGTTGCTTTGGGCGCGTGATATGGGTCCGGACTTTGACAACTCAAAATTCGGGTTAAGCCCCGTTCATTGCCGGGTGATCCACGGCTTGGTCTATATCTGCCTTGCTGAAAACGCACCGGATATCGAACCGTTTGCCAAGACCGCAGAACAATATCTTGCGCCGCACGATCTGGAGAATTCCAAGGTCGCGTTTGAAAGCACGATTATCGAGAAGGCCAACTGGAAGCTGGTTTGGGAGAATAATCGGGAATGCTATCACTGTGGCGGCAACCACCCGTCGCTGTGTCGGACCTTCCCGGAAGATGCGCGCGCGATCGGCAGTACGTCTGATGGTGTTGTGGCCAGTGTGCTTGATGACCATGTTGCCCGTTGCGAGGCAGTAGGAGCGCCGTCGGCCTATCAGATCTCGGATGCCGGTGAATGGCGTCTGGTGCGTGTACCGCTTCTGGGTGAAGCCGAAAGCTACACACTTGATACCAAGGCGGCTGTCAGCCTGCCAAATTCCAGCATCCCGTTCAAAAACGGCGGGTCGCTTTTGAAGTTTCATTATCCATCGACGTGGAACCATTTCCTGTCGGATCATGCGCTTGTTTTCCGTGTAACGCCGATCAGCCCGATGGAAACCGAAGTCGTTACCAAGTGGCTGGTGCACAAGGATGCGGTTGAGGGACGTGACTATGACCGGAAACGACTGACTGAAGTCTGGCTTGCGACCAATGCCGAGGACAAGGAAGTGGTCGAAAACAATCAGCGTGGCATCGCGACACCGGCCTACAAGGTGGGACCGTATTCCGAGAGCCAGGAAGCAGGCGTAGCCCAGTTTGGCAACTGGTATGCGAAAACCCTGTCAGACAGGCTGACCCAGACCAGATTGGTTGCGGCGGAGTAGGGCGATGTCAGTGATTGAGAAACCGAAACTTGCCTTCTGGTCGGACTCCGAGGAACTGGAATGTGTTTCGTTCCTGCCAGAAGCCCCCAACGTCATGACGTTTTGCTTTCAGTCGGTGTCGGGCGCGTTGTTCAGCTATGACCCCGGGCAGTTTTTGACGTTGGAGCTCCCGGTGCCGGGCGGGCCGCTTTATCGTACCTACACGATTTCATCCTCGCCATCGCGCCCGACATCCTTGACCGTGACGGTCAAGGCGCAAGTTGGGTCGGTCGGTACGCCCTGGATGCTTGATCATTTGCGTCCGGGCATGCGCATTCGGGCCAAAGGGCCGTCTGGCAGCTTTTCATTGATTAACCATCCGGCGGATAAATACCTTTTCATTTCGGCGGGGTCGGGCATTACGCCGATGATGTCGATGACGACCTATCTTTATGACGCCGGGCGTGATCCCGACATTGTATTCGTCAATTGTGCAAAACGCCCGTCCGAGATCATCTTTCGCGAACGCCTGGAACACAGCGCATCACGGATCAATGGCATTGCCCTGAAATGGGTGGTCGAAGAAGCCGATCCCTACAAGCCATGGACCGGGTATTTGGGGACGTTCAATCAGCTGATGCTGGGCCTGATGGCGCAGGATTATCTTGAACGTGAAGTGTTTTGTTGTGGACCTGAACCTTTCATGCAGGCCGTGCGAGAGGTTCTTGTCGGGCTTGGCTATGATATGGATCGCTACCATCAGGAAAGCTTCCACGCGCCGACACTTGAAGCAGAAGAGGTGCCCGATGATGTCGTACCCGATGAGGACAGCAAGGCTGTCATCGCATTCACCGCATCTGGCATCACGGCAAATTGCACCCAAACCGATACCGTCCTTGCCGCGGCGCGCACGGCAGGCCTCGTGATCCCGTCAGGCTGTTCGATGGGGATTTGCGGGACATGCAAGGTGCGCAAGACCGAAGGGCAGGTCCATATGGTTCATAATGGCGGGATCACTGACGACGATATCGAGGAAGGCTATATCCTTGCCTGCTGTTCGAACCCGATCGGGCAGGTCACCATTGATGCCTGATGATGCCCGGCGGCTGATCGACTTCGACCTGTTGTCAGGGCAGGGTGGCCGGGACCGGAACCGTATTGCGATATTCCGACGGGTTCATGCCGATTTCGGCCTTGAAGGCATGAATGAAATGCGATGCGTCGCAAAAACCGGTGCTAAGCGCGATCTGGGTGGTGGTCCTGTTCGACTCGCCAAGCAGCTTTTTGGCAGCATCAAGCCGAATACGTAGTGCCGCGCGCGAAGGTGAAATGCCCAGATCGGCACTGAACGCGCGTTCAAGCTTGCGGCGCGTTACGCCAAGTTTCTCTGCCATTTTGGCGACGGTTTCGGGCGATTCGATATTCTGGCGCATCCGCAGAAGCGCCTTCTTTACCAGCGGTTCGCGGGCAACCAGATCAGTCTGAAAGCCCGGTTGCGGGTTTTCGCCCGTCATCGCCTCGTTGATGATCATGATGCTCAGGCTCTTGGTCGCCGCCGTGCGTCCGATATGCTTTTCCACCACCCAGGCCGCCAGATGGGCCGCGCCATGCCCGCCCGAACAGGTCAGCCGGTCACGATCAACCACAAAGATCTGATCTGAAACCGGTTGGGCGGCCTCAAACCGTGCGACAAATTCGTCATGGTGGAACCAGCTGACGCAGCAGCGGTATCCTTCAAGAAGGCCCGCCTCATACAACGCGAAAACCCCGGTGCATAGGCCGATCAGACTTTTGCCTTTGGCTGCAGCCGCCTTGAGATAGGCGATACACTCAGATGAAAACCCGCCTTCTTCTTGAATAAGCCCGCCAACAACCACGATATAGTCGTAGTCACCGGCATTGCGCAGGCGCGTGTCGGGTTGCACCTTGACCCCGCAACTGGAACGCACCGGGTTCATGGTATCAGACAGCACCGTCCAGTCGCAGTGAATCGGTCGCGAACGGTCCGCCTCATCGGCGGCCAGGCGCAAGACATCGACAAAGCTTGCAAACGCTGTCAGCGTGAAATTGTCTGCCAGCAGAAAGGCGACGCGAAGACGCTTTTTTGCATTGGGTTTGCCAGGATCGGAACGAGGGTTCGAAAAAGAGTTCATGGCAAAAATATACAATGAATTTGTCGCAATTATCCAGTCCGCAAACCAAGGACATTGATAGAGTTCCGGCAATGGTAAATCGGGGGATCGTACAATCATGACCCATTTTTCTGCGCTATCGCTTATAAAGAACGCCCTGAGCGGGCAAAAGAACTGGGAGCCCCAGTGGCCCGACAGTGAGCCAAAGGCCGAATACGATGTCATCATCGTCGGCGCAGGTGGTCATGGTCTTGGTGCGGCCTATTATCTGGCCAAGGAACACGGCATCACTAATGTGGCCGTGATCGATAAAGGTTGGCTTGGCGGTGGGAACACCGGCCGTAACACGACGATCATTCGCTCGAACTATCTCTATGATGAAAGTGCGAAGCTTTATGACCACGCACTTGATCTGTGGGATGGGCTGAGCCAGGAACTGAACTACAACGTCATGTATTCGCAGCGCGGCGTGCTGATGCTTGCGCACAACGTGCATGATGTTCAGAGCTTCCAGCGCCACGTACATGCCAACCGTCTGAACGGTGTGGACAACGTCTGGCTGTCTGCCGAAGAAGCCAAGGAATACTGCCCGCCACTCGATATTTCGCCGACGGCGCGTTATCCGGTCGTTGGTGCGGCTCTTCAGCGGCGCGCAGGGACAGCACGCCATGACGCCGTGGCATGGGGATATGCCCGTGGGGCCGCTGCACGTGGTGTCGATATCATTCAGAACTGCCCGGTAACCGCCATTCGCCGTGGCCCGGATGGCCGTGTCACCGGTGTTGAGACTGCCAAGGGCTTTATAGGCGCGAAAAAGGTTGCTGTTTCGGCTGCCGGTCATACCTCGGTCGTGATGGATACGGCCGGTGTTCGCATGCCGCTTGAAAGCTATCCGCTGCAGGCGCTGGTGTCCGAGCCGATCAAGCCGATCTTCCCCTGTGTTGTCATGTCCAACAGCGTGCATGCCTATATCAGCCAGTCTGACAAGGGCGAGCTCGTGATCGGATCGGGGACCGACCAGTATACCAGTTATTCCCAGCGTGGCGGTTTGCCGCTGATCGAGCATACGGTTGCCGCGATCTGCGAGATCTTCCCGATCTTCAACCGTATGCGCATGCTGCGTAAATGGGGTGGTATCGTCGATGTGACCCCGGACCGTTCGGCCATTCTTGGCAAGACGCCGGTACCGGGTCTTTATGTCAACTGTGGCTGGGGTACCGGCGGGTTCAAGGCGACCCCGGGTGCCGCCCATACACTGGCATGGACCGTCGCCAAGGATGATCCCCATCCGGCCAACGCGCCCTTCACCCTTGAACGTTTCAGCACCGGTCGTCTGATTGACGAAGCCGCTGCTGCAGCAGTTGCGCACTAAGGAGACCGGACATGCTTCTGATCCATTGCCCCTATTGCAATCAGACCCTGCCGGAGGCGGAATTTACCTATGCCGGTGAAGCCCATATTGCACGTCCGGCTGATCCATCGTCGGTCAGTGACGAGGAATGGCGCGATTTCCTGTTCATCCGCACCAACGTCAAAGGCCCGCATTATGAACGCTGGCGCCATTTCTATGGCTGCGGTCGATATTTCAACGCTGTACGTGACACTGTCAGTGACCGGTTCCTGATCACCTATAAAACCGATGATCCCCGTCCTGAACTGTCCAAATTGTTGGAGAAATCGAAATGAGCAGCTTCCGCGTTTCCGGGCGTGGTCGCGTCGATCACACCCAACCGATCCAGTTCACCTTTGATGGCAAGAAAATCAAAGGTTTCAAAGGCGATACCGTTGCGTCGGCCCTGCTGGCCAATGGTATTCACCTGATGGGTCGATCGTTCAAGTATCACCGCCCGCGTGGTGCCGTGACCGCCGGTTCGGAAGAACCGAACGCACTGGTCGGTACCCGCCGTGGTCCGGGCCGGTTCGAGCCGAACACCCGTGCAACCGTCCAGGAAATCTGGGACGGCCTGCAGGTCAACAGCCAGAACCGCTATCCCAGCCTGTCGTTTGATGTTGGTGCGATCAACGACAAGGCCTATATGCTGTTTTCGGCCGGGTTCTACTATAAGACCTTCATGTGGCCGAAATCCTTCTGGGATAAGGTATATGAGCCGTTCATTCGTGCGGCTGCCGGTCTTGGCGTTTCACCGACCGAACCGGATCCGGATCATTATGCATCGCGTTACCTGCATACCGATGTCCTGATCATCGGTGCCGGTCCTGCCGGTCTTGCCGCGGCTCTTACTGCTGCTCGTGCCGGATCTCGCGTGACGCTGGTGGATGAAAACCCGGAAGCCGGTGGTTCGCTTCTGTCTGAACCTTCGGTCATGATCGAAGACATTCCGGCCTGGGACTGGGTTGCCAAAACAGTCGCAGAGCTCAAAGAGCTTGGCGTCAAGCTGATGACCCGAACGACCGCAATTGGCTATTACCATCAGAACTTCGTGGGCTTGTGCGAAAAGCTCACCGACCATCTTGCCAGCCCGGATGGAGAAACACCGCGCGAACGCATGTGGCGTGTTCGTGCCAAGCAGGTTGTTCTGGCGCAAGGTGCGCTGGAAAAGCCGCTGGTGTTTGATGGAAATGATCGCCCGGGCGTGATGCTGGCCGGTTCGGCCCAGACCTACCTGAACCGTTATGGCGTGCGTGTTGGTGACAAGGCTGTCATCGTCACAAGTCATGACAGCGCATGGTATGCGGCCTTTGATCTGGCTGATGCTGGCACCGCGATTGCCGCCATCGTTGATACCCGTGCCGAACCGAATGCCGATCTGGTTGCCGAGGCGACCAAACGCGGTATTCGCATCATGGCCGGTCATACCGTTACCGGGACCGAAGGACGCCTGCGTGTCAAATCGGTTCGGGTCAATCCGGTCACCGGATCGTCGGTTGGTGCACCAGAAATAATCGGTTGTGACTGTCTTTTGATGTCGGGTGGCTGGACGCCGTCGCTTCATTTGTTCTCACACACCAAGGGAACGCTGAAGTGGGATGAGGAACGCCAGACTTTCCTTCCGGATCACAAGGCAGAGGAGTGCGAAATCGCCGGTGCAGGCCGTGGCCTGTGGGGCATTGAAGCGGTCCTGAATGACGGTGCGAAAATGGGCGCGGCAGCAGTCAAGAGCCTTGGCAAGACTGCCAAAGCCGCATCCTATGCCGTGGCACATGATCGTCCGGGCACCGGTGTCAGCCACAAGGAACTGCCGACCGATCTGGATGCTGGCAAGGCACGTGCCTTTGTTGATTACCAGAACGATGTCACGGCCAAGGATCTTCGTTTGGCGGTGCGTGAAGGCATGCGTTCGATTGAACATGTCAAACGTTACACCACCAATGGCATGGCAACCGATCAGGGCAAGATGTCAAATATCAACGGCCTCAACATTGCATCTGATGCATTGGGTGTGCCGCAGCCGAAAGTCGGCCTGACGACCTTCCGCCCGCCTTATACCCCGACCACCTTTGGGGCGTTCTGTGGCTATCACAAGGGCAGTCACTTTGAAGTGACGCGGAAAACCCCGATTGACAGCTGGGCCGAAGAAAACGGTGCCGCTTATGAGCCGGTCAGCCTGTGGCGTCGCGCATGGTACTTCCCGAAAGAAGGCGAAGACATGCATGCGGCTGTTGATCGCGAATGCCGTGCGACGCGCGCAAGTGTCGGCATCTTTGATGCATCGACCCTTGGCAAGATCGAGGTCGTTGGCCCGGATGCGGTTGAATTCATGAACCGTATGTACACCAACCCCTGGACCAAACTTGCACCGGGACGGGCACGTTATGGCCTGCTTTTGGGGGATGACGGGTTTATTCGTGATGATGGTGTTATTGGCCGTCTGGCCGATGATCGCTTCCATGTCACCACTACGACCGGTGGTGCGGCGCGTGTCCTGAACATGATGGAAGACTACCTTCAGACCGAATGGCCGGACCTTGATGTCTGGCTGACCTCGACGACCGAGCAGTGGGCGACCATTGCGCTGAACGGCCCGAATGCCCGCAAGGTGCTTGAGCCGTTTGTCGAAGGGTTGGATATGTCCGATGAAGCCTTCCCGCACATGTCGGTTGCCGAATGCCGCGTGGGTGGCTTCCCGGCACGCTTGTTCCGCATCAGCTTTACCGGCGAAGTCGGCTTTGAAGTTAACGTTCCGGCCCATGCCGGTCGTGCGCTTTGGGAAATGCTGTTCGAAGCGGGCAAGAAATACGATATCTGCCCATATGGGACCGAAACCATGCACGTGCTGCGTGCCGAGAAGGGCTATATCATTGTCGGTCAGGATACCGATGGTACGGTCACCCCGCATGATGCCGGGCTGAGCTGGGCTATTGGTAAAATGAAACCAGACTTCGTTGGCAAGCGCGGTCTGGCGCGTCCGGACCTGGTTGCCGAGGGTCGCAAGCAGTTGATTGGTCTTCTGACTGAAGATGGCAAAACCAAGCTTGAGGAAGGGGCGCAGATCGTTCTTGATCCGAACCAGCCCAAGCCGATGAAGATGGTCGGCCATGTGACATCAAGCTATCACAGCGATGCGGCAGGTCGCCCGATTGCCATGGCGCTGCTTGAAGACGGTTTCAATCGTATGGGTGAAACCATTTACATTCCGATGCCAGATCGTGTGATCAAGGCGACAGTCACCGGGACCGTATTCTACGATCCCGAAGGTGCACGGTTGAAACTTTAGGCGGGGAACAGAAAAATGACGGTACTTACACACGCATTTACGCCAGGTCCGATCGTTGCTTCCGGGCCGGTCAAGCTGACCCTTATGGCACCGGTTGCCCGCTTCTCGTTGCGTCTGCGTGCAGCCAGCATACCGGCTGTGTCAAAGGCTCTTGGTGTAGATCTGCCAACCACGGTTGGTGAACGTGCGGCCAGCGGCACGACAGAGGCCATCTGCCTTGGTCCGGATGAATGGATGATCATCGCCAAGCCGGACGATACCGATACCCTGGTTTCGGCCTGTGCCGACATCTATGCATCGGCCACCCACAGCCTGACCGAGGTTTCCGCCCGTGAAATCACGGTTCGGATCGAAGGCGACCGTGCAGCAGAACTGCTAACCATCGGTTGCCCGCGTGACATCGACAGCATCCCGGTCGGCGGCGGTTGCCGCACGGTGATTGACGGTGTCACGGTGGTGCTGTGGCGTGACGCGGAACAAAGTTTCCGCATGGATATCTGGCGGTCCTTTGCAATGCACATCATCGATTTGCTGTGTACTGGCTGCAAGGAATTCGCAGCGGAATAAATCAGGTCGGGGCGGGGTTTGGGTGATTGCCAACTCCGCCCCAGCTGATTCGGACAACTTGACTGAGTTGAGTTGGGTCACCTGACGCATTGAAGCTTTGGATCAGCTTGTCTCAGGTGATTGAGATCGCTAGTCTTTGGGGCACCTTCCGCCACTGAAAGATGCCATCCATGATCCGTTCCGTGCTTGCCCTTCTTGATATTCGCCCTGCTTATACGCGTCTGATGGCGGAACGTCATGACTTCCATCGATATGACCTTCTTGATGACAAGCAGGCGTTCCTTGATGAAATGGGCGCACAGATCCGGGCGGTTGTGACATCGGCACGCTTTGGTGTGCCCGCGGATTTATTGGCCCAATTGCCAAATCTTGAGGTGATCACAAGTTTTGGCGTCGGGCATGACGTCTTTGATCTTAAGACACTTCGTGACCGCGGCATTCGCGTTTCAACGACGCCTGATATCTTGACTGACGATGTCGCCGATACGGCAATCATGTTGATGCATGCCACCATGCGACGGCTGATTGCCGGGGATAACTGGGTGCGCAGTGGAATGTGGGCGGCAAACGGCCCGATGGCGCTGACCAGAACCGTTCGTGGCAAGAAACTTGGCATTGTCGGGTTGGGCCGTATTGGACAGGCTATTGCGTCACGCGCGGTGCCAAGTGGTTTGGAAGTCGGCTATTTCGGGCGGAGCAAAAAGGACGTCGATTATCGGTTCTTTGATCAACTAAGTGCCTTGGCGGAATGGTCCGATATTCTGGTGCTGGCCTGCCCCGGTGGGGCTGCGACCAATGGAATTGTCGATCAACTGGTGCTTGATGCCCTTGGCAAAGACGGGGTCATTATCAATATCGCGCGTGGATCGGTGATTGATGAACCCGCTTTGATCAGGGCTTTGCAGCGTCGATTGATTGCCGGTGCGGGGCTTGATGTTTTTGAGGGCGAACCAAACATAGATCCGGCATTTTCCAAGCTCGACAATGTTGTGCTCTATCCGCATCTGGCAAGTGGAACGGTGGAAACCCGTGATGCTATGGCGCAACTGGTTGTTGATAATCTGAATGCCTGGGACGAACGCGGTGAACTGATCACGTCAATTATATGACTGGCGTTTTGGGTCAGGCAGGGACCTGATCGCGCAGCCATTGCCGCATTAATTCTGCATCAGATGACAGGGTATGTGCCCCGATCAGCC
Organism: Thalassospira sp. MCCC 1A01148; assembly: GCF_001613795.1. Taxonomy (GTDB): domain Bacteria; phylum Pseudomonadota; class Alphaproteobacteria; order Rhodospirillales; family Thalassospiraceae; genus Thalassospira. Next base: position 282,581 of record NZ_LPVZ01000020.1, on the reverse strand, counting down.
AGTAATATTTATCGGTATCGGCAGCGTCTTCTGACAGCACTACGAGATTGCCGGTCGAGATATCGTTTTCAATCAGGGACGTCGGGCAAAGACCGATGCCGTGACCTGCTTGTATGGAGCTGATCAGCAGGTTGAAGTCACCAAACACGGGCGCGCTATCACCTGACAGCTCAAGACCATGCTTGCGAAACCAGGACCGCCACGCATCTTCGGTTTCATCATGCAGCAATCGTGCACCCATAAGGGCATCGGGACTGGCAAACGGCCCGGTCTTTTCGAGATAAGATTTCGCACAGGTCGGGCGGGTCGCAGCGCTTAGAAGTTTTTCCGCAGACTGTTCTGGTGTCTTGCCATGGCGGATCAAAAGATCTGCCCCGACTTCCTCGGGCGTGGTAGCCCCAAACGGATAGACAATCGAAACCTGAACTTCCGGATATCGTTCCATAAAATCGGGAAGCCGGTTTGTCAGCCAAAGCGAAACGACAGAGGGTTGGCAGGCAAGGCTAACTTTGCGTTTGGTCTTTTGCGGGGAAACCCGTGCGGCAGCATCTTTGATTTCGCGGATTGCAATGTGACAGGAACTGGCAAACTGTTGGCCCTGTCTGGTCAGTTGTACGCCACGTGCCTTGCGGATAAAAAGCGATGTACCAAGCCAGTCTTCAAGGGCCCGAACATGCTGACTGACCGCCGTTGACGTAATGCCAAGGGCCTTGGCGGCGCGGACGAAACTTTCAAATCGTGCCGCAGCCTCAAAAGCCGGAATATGCGAAAGTGGCGGGATGTCCTTCATAGATTATGAATAAGTATTTCTTGGCCTATTGGCAAGAATAAACACGCTTGTCAGATGATGGCACTGTGCCATCCTGTTGCGAATTCGTTTCCCCTGATGAAGGCCAAGCCATGACTTTCAAGCCCCAACATCCCGCCCCCACTGACGCCGAAGCACGCCGTGCCGTGAAGCCTGTGGTGGTGTATCCCAATGGTACTCTGCCCGAACCGGATTTCGCGACGTTGGCCGAGTTTAAGGCATCAATGAAAAAGTCCGAGGAAGTCATCGTTCCGCCGCGTGACGCGCGAACGTTTCGCGTCCCCAAGGGGCATTTCTTTCGCATCGTCAGTGTTGATGGGCCCCAGGTCGGGGATCTGAACCTTTGGAATGCCGATAACCTTCAGGAACGGTTCTTTAGTGGCAAGACGCGTGCTTTGCACCGGACCCATGTGACAACCGGTGACCGGTTATGGTCAAACATGCCGTATCTGCGCTCAATGGCGCTGATCAGTGAAGACACATTGGGCTGGTATGGCTTTGATGATGATGGTGGCAGTGTTCATGACGTTATCGGGACCCGGTGTGATCCATTCACCAACCGTTTGCTCTCAGGGCAGGATTATCACCATTGCTGCCATTCCAACCTTTGCCGCGCGCTAAGCGCTGAAACAGGCATGTCGATGCAAGAAGCCGATCATTATGTGCATGATGTGCTCAATGTCTTCATGTGCACCGGTTTCACCAAGGACACCCATCAGTATTTCATGAAAGCAAGCCCGGTACGTCCGGGGGACTATATTGAAATGTTTGCCGAAATTGACCTGCTTGGCAATCTGTCCACCTGTCCGGGCGGGGATTGCAGCACCGGGCATTCAAGTGATGAGGCCGCATGTTATCCGCTGAAGGTCGAGATTTATGAAACCGACCCGGCCTTGCAGGAAAAGTGGGATTGGCCTGCACCCAACGCCTATCATCATCCATAAGGTCTGATGCAACCCCTGTTTGGGAGCATCGACGGGGTTTCGTGTCTTGTCAGAATACCTGATCGGTATTGATCAAGCCCGCTTAGCGGTCACGCAACTGCCCATTGACCGTGACGGACTTGATTACGGCAAACACCTTTTGATGGGGTTGCAGCTTCAGGCGAGACCCCGACCATTTCGTGATCCGGGCATGGATCTTCGGACGCCCGCTGGTTTCGGCCAGTAGGGTGGCGTCGGCATCCTGACCAAAGCACATGGTGACGTCGATGGTATCACCGGGTTCGTCACTGATTTTTGTGATGGTAACCGGGATGATGTTGTTCGCACTGATGTCGCGTGGCGGGGTGCGGGCAATCATGACATCGCGTGCGCGTACATGCAGACGTACCTGATCGGTTTTCGGGCGCCCCAAATAGGGCACAACAAGGCGCTGTTCGCCGCATTCAAGGAAGCTGACTTCGGCCTTGGGATCGCGGCTTACGATCCGGGCGGGCAGGACGGTTCCGGCATCAAAGCGCCCAGAAAGTGGAGCCAGGTCTGTGCGTCCCAACATCTCGAACACCGATCCGGTAGCAAGCGTTTTGCCCTGATCGATCACCACCATGTGGTCGGCAAGACGGGCGACTTCGTCAATGGCGTGCGTAACATAAAGGATCGGTATCTTGCGATGATCACGCAGCCATTCGAGATAAGGCAGTATTTCCTGCTTGCGGGCGTGATCAAGGGCCGAAAGCGGTTCATCAAGCAGCAATACATCCGGATTGGACAAAAGCGCACGGCCAAGTGCAACGCGCTGTTTTTCCCCGCCTGACAAAAGATTGGGGCGGCGGTCCATCAGGTCCGCGATATCAAGCAACGCAATGATGGCCTGCTGTTCGTCCTGCGGCAGTTTGCGGGGGTTGCGGCGTGCGCCGTAAAACAGGTTGTCGCGCACCGATTTGTGCGGAAACAGGCGGTTATCCTGAAACACGCAGCCAACCCGGCGTTCGCGAACTGGCACGTTGATGCCGCGCGAATGTTCAAACAGGACGTGATCGTTGATCTGGATATGACCGCGGTCGGGGCGAACCAGACCGGCAATCATGTTGACAAGCGTCGTCTTGCCGCTGCCTGATGGGCCAAACAGGGCTGTGATGCCAGGTTCCGGAATGTTGAATTCGGCCGCGAGCCGGAAATTCCTGAAATCATGTTCAACATTGACACCGATGCTCATGACGCGGCCCTCTTGCGGATACGGCGGAGCGCCAGTTCGGAAAGAAGCAACCCGGTAAAGGCAAGACCGATTGAAAGGGCTGCGAGCCTTGCTGCCGCCAGTTCGCCGCCCGGTGTCTGGATCGCGGTATAGATCGCAAGCGGCAAGGTGCGGGTTTCGCCGGGAATGTTGGATACAAACGTTATGATGGCACCGAATTCACCAAGGCTTGCGGCAAAGGCCGTAATCGCACCAGCAATGATGCCCGGAAGTGCTAAGGGCAGGGTTAATGAGAAGAACCTGTCAATCGGTCCTGCCCCCAACGTTTCGGCCGCCTGATAAAGACCGTGATTGACGTTCTCAAGGCTCAGTCGGATGGCGCGAACCTGAAACGGGAAGCTGACGATGGCAGATGCCAGTGCCGCGCCTGTCCAGCTAAAGACAAAGCGCAGGTCAAAGGTTTCATACAGCCACGCCCCCAGGGGCGCACGGGTGCCCATCGCGATTAACAACAAATAGCCCATCACAACGGGCGGAAGGATCAGCGGTAGGTGCACAATGGCATCCAGTATAAAGCGCCCGGGAAAACGACCAAGGGCAAGCGCGGTTGCGACAATAATCGCAAAGGGAAGGGCGCACGCAACAGCGACGCCAGAGATGCGCAAGCTTAGAAGAAGTGCCTCAATTTCGGCGGGGGTCAAACTGATCATTGTTCGGGCACAGTAGCCTGCGTTGTTGCAATGGGTTCAAAGCCATAGTCGGTAAAAATCCGGCCCCCGTCATCCCCCAAAAGCCACAGCAGGAATTTTATTGCCTTGGCTTTGGCATGACCGGTGATCGACGCAATCGGATAGGTGATCGCCGGGTGACTGTTTTCTGGGAATGTACCAATGATTTTGACCTTGTCTGAAATTCGGGCATCGGTCTTATAGACAATACCGAGCGGTGCCTCGCCGCGTTCGACAAGTACCAGAGCAGCACGAACATTGTCGGCACGGGCCAGCCTCGGATTGATGGTTTCCCATTTCCCCAAGGAAGTCAGTGCCTGTTTGGCGTAAATCCCTGCCGGCACGTGGTCCGGGTCACCAACTGCAATGCGGTCATCCGGTCCGACTAGTGATATCAGGTCGGTGGTTGCATTTATGTCAATCGGGGCCAGGGTGCTGTTTTTCGGTGCGATAAGTACCAGCCGATTTGCCAGCAGATCATAACGGCTATTGGGGGTGATCAGACCCTGACCTTCAAGCCAGTCCATCCATCTTTCGTTGGCAGAAATAAAGATATCGGCTGGCGCACCTGCCGATATCTGCCGGGCGAGTGTCGATGAACTGGCAAGTGACAGGCGGATTTTATCACCTGTTTCGCGTTCATATGTGCGGGCCGCAGTTTCAATGGCATCGGTAAGGCTGGCAGCTGCAAATACGGTAATGTCGCGCGCCTTTGCCATTGTCGACATGCTGCCAATCGCGACAGTCGCGATTAGAAGGAGAAGAAATGAACGAAACAGTCTGCAATGGGCGTGGGGCATGGTGTTTGTAAGCGCCTGTGAATGCGAGCATTGTTTAGCACTATAGCGAAAATCACCCTTAATCAAAGGGATGCGCGAAGTGGTTCACATAAATCGTATTTAAACGGCAAGGCCCGCCGAATGGCGGGCCGAAGATCGCAAGTTCAGGTGAAAGTCTGGATTAAGAGCAGACAGCCGCACGCAGCGGATCATCTGCATTCATATTGAACCATTCATCCATATTTGTCGGAAAGCCGTTTTCATCAAGCGCAGTTTCAGGTGTGATGTAGCCGCGCCGTCCCTGTGCACAATCGACAAGATGGGTCAGGGCAAGGGTTTCACCGCCCTTGCGCAGTAGCAACGTCATGACCCTTTTTTCATCCGGGTTTTCGGGATTGGAAACAAGTTTGTCGTGATCAATCGCAGTAAAGCGATTGGTGGGCGCGGAAACCAGTGTCCACGGCGCGAAGATGTTTTCGTCGGTGAAGGTTTGAATGACGCTGATGGTCTGGGGAAGGCGTGCTTCGTAGCGATCAAACCATGTGTATTCATCCCAGATCATATAGCCAAACATTGCAATTGCGGCGACAAAGGGAATGACATATTTCGGGGCTTTGCGGCCCCAAAGCCGGAACAGCAACATCACCACACCAGCCGATGCAAACCCGACGACAACGGTCGTGAAGATAAAGACGTACATGCGGGGGTGGCTCCCAAATTTCTGTTATTGTTGATGGGGGTTGTTGAACCCTGATAACCGATTAGCGCAGTATCCGGTCTAGCTCAAGTTCGCCTTTCGGATCACGCTTGGCGATCTGGGCCAGAAACAGGCCAGAGGCCGCGATGGCATCAGAAAGCGCATTATGCGCCCGGAAGGGCGGCAGGTTGTGATTTCGGCGCAAGGTATCAAGTCTGAGGGCGCCGGCCTTCATCGGTTCGCCGCTGCGCCGTATGTCGCGCAATGCCAAAACCAGTGTATCGACCGTCGGAATTTGCAGCGGAGCCCCAAAGCAGCGTTTGCACGCCTGACCAAGAAAACCCAGTTCAATCGGCGCATGGTGGGAAATCAACACCCGGCCAGCCATTTGGGGTAACAGATGTTCAAGGGCGCTTCCGATATCGGGGGCGTCGGCGACGTCACTGTCAAAGATCCGGTGCACCACGACCGAGCTTTCGCTAAGTTCCTTGCTCGGTCGCACAAGAATATGTTCACAACTGGAAAAATCGACAGAAAGCTGGCGAATGATCACCCAGCCGAGGCTAACGATTTCGTCCTTTTTGGGATCAAAGCCGGTCGTTTCAAGATCAAGGGCGATGAACTCTGTTTCAATCACCGACCTTTCGGGATCGGCAGGCGGCACATCGTAATAGGTTCGCAAAGGCCCGGTTGCCTTGCGTTGAATGAACTCACGATACAGGCGGCTATCAAGGATCTTTTCGCGCAATCCCATAGGGTTTATGTCCCGCTTTTGCCAAAGGCGTGCTCAAGGGCACCCTGAAGGTTCTTGATCACCGAAAAGGCATCTTTCAGGTGGCTGCGCTCAAAGGCTGACAAACTTTCGGGTTGTAGAAAATTATCGGGGGTTTCGCCGCGCCGGATCTGGCGGACCTGATGTTTAAGGCGCGTGATGCTGATGAATTCAAAGGCATCAAGAAGATCTGATGCGCCTTGATTGCTGATGGACGGGAATGCTTTGACCGCATTGAGGCGCTCGTAGGTGTTCACGGATTCCACCCCGTTGGCCAGAGCATGGATGCGGGCCAGATCAACAATCGGTACGACCCCGTTATGCTTAAGGTCCAGTGTCTTGTCATGCTCGCCGCCGCGAATCATCACGAAGTTTTTAAAGAACCCGAGCGGTACGTGATGGGTCAGGGCATTACCCACCATATAGGCCTGAAAGATACGGTTGTCTTTGGCCTTTGAAACGATCATGCGATGCAATTCATCAAACAGGCTTTTGGTGCCATGAACCGGGCGCAGGTCAAACCAGACGGAGCAATACATCAGGGACTTTGGTTCAGGCTGTTCGATCCATTTGTTGAAATACTTCTGCCAGGTGCGAGCCGGCTGACGCCATTCATCGATCTTTGCCATCATCTCGCCGGGGCAATAGACATATCCGACCTTGTGCAGGCCATCACAAACGTATTCGGCCAGTTTCTTGAAATATTCCCCATGCTGATCGGCATCATAGGCGTCATCGATAATCAGACAGTTATCCTGATCAGAAAGGGCGGTCTGTTCCTGCCGGCCCTGCGATCCGCCCGCCATCCAGACATAGGGAACCGGCGGTGGGCCGAATTGTTCCTCTGCCAGTTGCAGCAGGCGCGCGGTGGCTGCATCCGACAGGGTGGTTACGATATGTCCGGCGTTGTAAGACGTCGCGCCTGCTTCGATCAGGTGGCTGAGAAGCTCTGGTACCTGGGCAATGACCTTTGCCATGTCTTCCGGTGTGGTCAGCTTGCCGATGCGTCCGGCCATGTAAACGGCCGACAGAGACTGGCGGGCGAGAAGATTGTTGGTGGTGATCATGCCAACCGCCTTGCCATCCTTCATTACGGGCAGATGGCGGATGTTATTGCGCGTCATGGTCAAAAGGGCATCGAATGCAAACTGGTCCGGATCAATGGAGATCGGTTTTTCAGTCATGATGGCCGATACCGGCTCGTCATAGCTGCGCCCAACTGCAATAACACGATTACGTAGATCGCGGTCGGTCATGATCCCGGCAACAGCACCATCGTCCTCGGTGATCAGCAGGCAGGATACGCGTTCCTTGCTCATCAATTGGCCTGCGTCGAGGATGGAGGCAGATTTGTCGATGCTGACAAGATCACGTGCGATCAGGTCACTGACCTTCACACTCATCAGTTTGAGTTGGTCGTCGTCGCGGCTTTCAAGCAACTGCATGCCGCTGCGCAGGCGTTCGCCCCCCATTTTCGCGAAGAAATAGCTAAATTGTGGATACTTGCCCGTCAAGTCGTGGAAATCCTTTTCCGGCAGCAGGTAGCACAGGCTGTCCTCCAAGGTTGTAATGTTATTGGCTGCGCGACCATTTTGATACATGGCGCGCACGCCAAAGCATTCGCCCTCTGACAGGCGGGCAAGCAATTGCCCGTCAGGGTCCCGGGTTTCGGTGCCGCCAGTGCGAATGATGTAGAGGTGAAGGCATTCCTGTTCCGGCGAAAGGACCTTGGTCCCTGCGCGGAAATAGCGGGCCTGCAGGCGTTTGGGCAGTGCGTTGATTTCTTCGTCTGGTAACAGATCGAACGGGTGATGCTGTTTTAGAAATTCGGCAATTTCTTCGAGTTCGATGCTCATGATTGCTTTCCTTCGCAAGGCCACGCCCTGAGGTCATTGTTGCCTGACAATGATCGAAAAGAAAAGCCCCCGGATCAGTGATCCGGGGGCCTGCAACAGTTTTTGGCAAACCGGTTGACCGATTAGTGGTCAACCGCGCTACCGGCTCCTTTCGGAACACGGATGTCTTCAATCATGACCTGGATATGCTCTGGCGGCTCAGCGGTGACTTTCGACACAGCGAAAGCAACGATGAAGTTCAGAACCATACCAACTGCACCAATGCCTTCCGGCGAGATGCCAAACAGCCAGTTTTCCGGCGTGTTTGCAATGATTGGGTCAAAGAACACACCTTTGTAGGCAAGGATATAGCCCATGGTGAAGACCAGACCGGTCAACATGCCGGCAATCGCGCCTTCGCGGTTAACCTTCTTGGAGAAGATCCCCATGATGATAACCGGGAACAGCGAGGATGCGGCAAGACCGAAGGCGAAGGCCACCACCTGTGCCACAAAGCCCGGAGGATTGTAGCCCAGATAACCGGCAATCAGGATCGCGACAGCTGCGGCAATACGCCCGGCCATCAGTTCCTGTCCTTCTGTCATGTTTGGTGTGAAGGTCCCTTTGAGAATATCATGTGATACGCCCGAAGAGATCACAAGCAGCAGGCCCGCAGCCGTTGACAGTGCCGCGGCAATACCACCAGCTGCGACCAGGGCAATAACCCAGTTCGGAAGCTGTGCGATTTCCGGGTTGGCCAGAACCATGATGTCACGGTCAACGCTCAGTTCGTTACCCTGCCAGCCGAACTCGGCTGCCTTGGCGGCAAACTCTGCGTTCGCATCGTTGTAGTACTGGATGCGGCCGTCACCGTTCTTGTCTTCGAATTTCAGAAGGCCGGTTGCTTCCCAGCGCTTCATCCAGTCCGGACGCTCTTCGAATACAAGGTTCCCGTCTTCTGCGCCAACTTCACCAGTCTGGATGGTTTCGGTCAGGTTCAGGCGTGCCATTGCACCAACTGCCGGAGCGGTGGTGTACAGCAGCGCGATGAAGACCAGTGCCCAACCGGCCGAAGAACGTGCATCACGTACTTTCGGAACGGTGAAGAAGCGAACGATAACGTGCGGAAGACCAGCAGTACCAACCATCAGGGCAAGGGTGATTGCAAAGATATCAATCGTTGACTTGCTGGTGGTGGTGTATTCGAGGAAGCCGAGTTCCGTCACAACCTGGTTCAGGCGATCAAGCATGAATTCGCCCGTGCCATTCACGGTCGAACCGAATGCCAACTGCGGCAGCGGATTGCCGGTCAGCTGGAATGCGATGAAGATTGCCGGAATGGTGTAAGCAACAATAAGAACGCAATATTGTGCAACCTGGGTATAGGTAATGCCCTTCATGCCGCCAAGAACGGCATAGATGAAGACGATACCCATGCCGACGATCAGGCCGGTAAGGATTTCAACTTCAAGGAAGCGCGAGAACACGATACCAACGCCGCGCATCTGACCTGCCACATAGGTAAACGAGATAAAGATCAGGCAGATAACAGCAACGATACGGGCTGCTTTGGAGTAGTAGCGATCCCCGATGAATTCCGGCACGGTGAATTTACCGTACTTACGAAGGTAAGGTGCCAGAAGCATCGCCAGCAGGCAGTAACCACCTGTCCAGCCCATCAGGTAAACCGAGCCGCCATAGCCAAGAAAGGCAATGAGACCAGCCATGGAGATAAAGGAAGCAGCCGACATCCAGTCTGCTGCGGTCGCCATGCCGTTGACGACCGGGTTAACACCTTTGCCAGCGACATAGAATTCGCCGGTGGTGCTTGCCTTGGCCCAAATCGCGATGCCGATATACAGCGCGAAACTCAAGCCGACGGCAATATATGTAAGGGTAGTAAGATCCATCTTGTCTGTCTCCCTGATCCTGCGTCAGTCGTCTTCACGAACGCCGAATTCGCGATCCAGTTTGTTCATCTTGGCCACATAGACAAAAATCAGTGCGACAAAGACGTAAATGGACCCCTGTTGAGCAAACCAGAAACCAAGCTGGAAGCCCGCTATTTCGATAGAATTGAGGGCATCGACAAACAAGATGCCGAAACCGTAGGAAACGATGAACCAGATCGCGATAAGAACCGAGACCAGCTTCACGTTTCTCTTCCAGTAGGCTGCGCTTTGTTCATCCATCGCGCGTCTCCTTCCTAGAAATGATAACTTTCCCTGCCGACATCTTTTTGTGTTGTCTTTGTCGGCTACATAAATGCGTGGCTTTGAATGCACCGAGACACACTCATTGCCCGTAATGGTCGATATCAGCTTTCGAGAGTCGCCATAAGCTAATCATTAGTCGTATAGAACAGGGTGTTAGGGCCTGTTGCCGGGGGTTGTCGGCTAAAAATAATGACGGAATCCGGTCGGTTTTTAAGGTGTGCAATGCAACAATTCAGGCGTGCAAAATCCGAGTTGTTCGTGCCTAAAAAGTGACGTTTTTGCGCGGTACCCGACCTCTGACATGCTTTTTGACAGCTTTCTAACGTAGAATCGTCTCCGGACTTGGCCGGTTGGGGAGGATCGTTTGCGGCTTCTGTTGTTTGAAGTTGTTAAGACAGTGCCTGTCGGTTACAAACGGGCACAGTATTTTAGGCACGTATGCATACATGCCACAGTGATCTGACCCGCAAGGGGAAGACCCAACGAATTTTGGATGGGGAATTTAATGGCATCCTACCAGTATATTTACGTCATGAAGGACCTGACCAAGATCCTTCCGGGCGGTCGCGAGCTTTTCAAGGGCATCACGCTGTCCTTTCTGCCGGGCGTAAAAATCGGTGTTCTCGGTAACAACGGCGCGGGTAAATCAACCCTGCTGAAAATTATGGCCGGCATCGAAAAGGATTATGCCGGTGAAGCTTGGCCCGCCGAGGGCGTCAATGTCGGTTATCTTGAACAGGAACCGCAGCTTAATCCGGAAAAAGACGTTCTTGGTAACGTTATGGAAGGCTGTGGTTCGATCGTTGATGATCTTGCACGCTTTAATGAAATCAGCGGCAAATTCGCCGAGCCGATGACCGATGACGAGATGACAGAACTCCTTGCAGAGCAGGGAGAGCTGCAAGAACGCATTGATGCGGCCAATGGCTGGGATCTGGAACGCACCCTTGAAATCGCGATGGACGCCCTGCGTTGCCCGCCCAAGGATTCAGACGTTTCCAAACTTTCCGGTGGTGAGCGCCGCCGCGTGGCCCTTTGCCGTCTTCTGCTTGCAAAGCCCGACATTCTGCTGCTTGACGAACCGACCAACCATCTTGATGCGGAATCGGTTGCGTGGCTTGAACGTCACCTTGAAGATTATCAGGGTACCGTCATTCTGGTTACCCACGATCGTTACTTCCTTGATAACGTTACTGGCTGGATTCTTGAGCTTGACCGTGGTCAGGGCATCCCGTTCGAAGGCAACTATTCCTCGTGGCTGGAACAGAAGCAGAAGCGTCTGGAACAGGAAGCCCGTCAGGAAGGCAGCCGTCAGAAACAGCTTGCGACCGAATTGGACTGGATCCGTCAGAACCCGAAAGGCCGTCAGGCGAAATCCAAGGCCCGTGTTCGTGCCTATGATGATCTTGTTGCCGAGGCGGCAAAAGCTGTCCCGGATTCAACCAAGATCGTAATTCCGATTGCCGAGCGTCTCGGGAATGAAGTCATTACCGCCGAAAGCCTGACCAAGGCGTATGGTGACAAGCTTCTGTTCGAGAACCTTGATTTCCGTCTGCCGCCAGGTGGTATCGTTGGTGTCATTGGTCCGAACGGTGCAGGTAAAACGACACTGTTCAAGATGCTGACCGGCAGCGAAACCCCGGATGCAGGCGATCTGAAGATCGGTGAAACCGTTAAGATGGGCTATGTCGATCAGTCGCGTGACTCGCTTGATCCGAACAAGACCGTTTGGCAGGAAGTTTCCGATGGTCTTGACGAGATTCTTTTGGGCAAACGCCCGATGAGCTCACGCGCGTATGTTTCGCAGTTTGCCTTCAAGGGCGCGGACCAGCAGAAAAAGGTCGGTCAGTTGTCCGGCGGTGAACGTAACCGCGTTCATTTGGCCAAGATGCTGAAATCCGGCGCGAATGTCTTGCTGCTTGACGAACCGACCAACGATCTTGATGTCGATACGCTGCGTGCGCTTGAAGAAGGTCTTCTGGAATTTGCCGGTTGTGCTGTGGTTATCTCGCACGATCGCTTCTTCCTTGACCGTATCGCGACCCATATTCTTGCTTATGAGGGCAACTCGCATGTCGAGTGGTTCGAAGGTAACTATCAGGAATATGAGGCGGATTACAAACGCCGCTATGGTGAAGAGGCAAGCCGCCCGCACCGCATCAAATACAAGCCGCTGACCCGTTAAGCTGGTTTGTCGCGTTAAGGAAAAGGCCACCGTCAGGTGGCCTTTTTTTGTTTTGGTGACAGACAAATAAAAAAGCCACCGTCACAAGGAGGGTGGCTTCTGCATTCTTCTTTGCAGCGTTTCTTAAAGGCCGGTTTTTGCCTTAAGTGCCTCTGTCAGGGCGCTGACATCGTCATTGTTCTGCTGGATGACCGACGTGAATTCGTCACGCTGGGTGATGCCCATGCTCAGACCTTCGATGGAAACATCAATGATCTTGTAGCTGTCATCAAAGACCCGCATCCGCCAGACAATGTTAATTGGCGGGCCGTCAGGACGGACAAATTGCGATTCTACAAAGGTATCCTTGTTCTTCTGGACCTCATTGCCGACGACAAACTGCTCGCCGTTAAATTCCTTGAACTGGTTGGCATAATTCAGGGCCAGATAGTTCTGCAGAAGAACAGAAAACTCTTCGATCTCGTCTTTGGAAATTGACCGCCAGTAGCGCCCGAGAACGAATCGCGACACAACGTCCATCGCAAAGTAGCGATCCATCAGGGAGACGAACTTCTTGCGACGCACATCATCAGCAAGTGTCTGGTCGGTGAGTTCGTTGATGGCTTGATCAGCCATCGTCTGAATGACGTTGGCCGCACTGGTTTCCACAGCGACTTCTGCGATGACACCCGGATGCGAGCTGTTTGCCATCGACGGACCAGGCCAAGCCGCTGCGATGGCGATCATCGCGGCGGCTGGTATGGCGATCTTGCTGTTTGCCATGACGGGCTCTTATTCGCTTGCAGCTTCGACAGCATCGTCGAAGTCAAAAGATGCGCTTTCGTCTTCAACAGCCGTTGCCGGTGCCGGGGCACCGTTACGGATCAGCGTGTTGCGCTGCTGACGATAGAGGCTGCGAAGTGCTGCATAGTAATCAATTGATGATTTCTGCAGTTCGTTGAGCTGGTTGATCGTCGCATAACGATAATGCAGCGCGCTCAGACCGATCGAGCCAAGATACAAAGCTTCTGCCGTGTCGCTGTTTTCAGCGCCCCAGGTCAGCGGGTTGGCAAAGTAATCAACGGCAAGGCCGGTTGTATCACGCAGGTTGGACGGGCCAAGCAACGGCAGCACAATGTAGGGGCCGCCGCCAATGCCATAATGCGCAAGGGTCTGACCGAAATCTTCGCGGCGATACGGAATGCCGAAATCAGTGGCAACATCGTTGAAGCCCAGAAGACCAATGGTCGAGTTCATGATGAAACGCTGGAATGAGGCAGCAGCCTGATCCGGGTCACCTTGCAGCAACGCGTTGAACGAGTTCAACGGTTCGTTGATGTTGCGCACAAAGCTTCTGACCGACGTTTTGACCGGTTCCGGGGCGATGTCGCGGTACCACATGGCAGCAGGATAAAGGACCATAAAGTCCACAGCCCCGTTTACGCCATGAACGACGCGGTTTACCGGCTCAATCGGATCGTAGTCACTCATGTCCTGAGCAGGTTCTGTGGATGCGCACGCGGTCAGCAAAGACAGCGATCCTGCGGCACAAAGTGAAAGCAAAGCTCGAAACTTCATTATTTTTAGCCAACCGATGTTCGATACACAGACTTCCCCTGACCCAAAACGCTTTTCAGTGAAAACACCAAAAAACGTTACCGATCAACCTTCTGTCGGAAAGGGCGATCACGTAACGCGCACGCCTCAGATAACCATCTGGTTAGCATAGGGGGAATTTAAACACCAGCATACAAAAAGTTGATCGGGATCAAGCAATTTTGTGGTGTGATGTTTATGCAACACAATTGTGTGCGAAATTATCCCTTGAACAAATATAAACATATCTTTATATCTTTGTCGTCGACGTGGAGGTCATTGGCATGGAACAGGTTCTTGCAAGATTGCGTGCGGCTGCCGAAGCAACGCGGCTTCGTCTGTTGGCGATCTGTGCCGAGTGCGAACTGACTGTCAGTGAGATCACCCAGATCATTGGTCAAAGCCAACCCCGCGTATCCCGACATCTTAAACTACTGTGTGAGGCGGGCTTGCTGGTCCGTTTCCGCGAGGGCACGTGGGTGTTTTATCGCACGCCGCATTCCGGCCCCGGGGCTGACCTTGTTCAGCCTGTGCTGGATCTTTTGCCCAAGGATGACGAAACACTGTCTTTGGACCGTGCCCGTCTTGAACAGGTCAAGGCCGAGCGTGAGAAAATCGCCACAGAGTATTTTCGCGCAAACGCCAAGGACTGGGACCGGATCAGATCACTGCATATTGATGAGGCCGTGGTCGAAAAGGCACTGCTCGAGGCGGTTGGAGATCTGACGGGTGGACGGATTCTCGATGTTGGTACCGGCACAGGGCGCATACTTGAACTTTTGGGGCATGAAGCCGAAGAAGGCGTTGGCGTTGATATGTCGCGCGAAATGCTGGCGGTGGCCCGTGCAAGATTGCAACGTGCGGATTTGTCCAACTGTCTTGTTCGGCAAGCAGATATGTATCAGTTGCCGTATCCGGGCGGCATGTTTGACCTTGTGACGCTTCACCAAGTGCTTCATTTCGCTGAAAAACCTGAAGCGGCCCTTGCTGAAGCTGCGCGGGTGCTCGCACCGGGGGGCAAGCTTGTCATTGTTGATTTTGCCCAGCACGAACACGAAGAGCTTCGCGAGGAACACGCGCATCGCCGTCTTGGATTTGATGATGCGTCACTTAATGCCTGGTTCCGTGCAAACAAGCTTGAGCCCGACAATGTGATCAGCTTGCCGGGCAAGCCGCTGACGGTTCGGATATGGGCTGCGCATCCGGCCCCGGGGGACGTTGCGGATGCAGGTGAAAAAAGATCAGAGAAGGCCGCAGAGTAACACGCGCCGGTTTACGAAATTACCACGATAAAAAAGACCCGAGGATCCAACCCAAGGGACATCGAAGACAGGATTGAAATATTGATATGATGACGGTTCAGGAAATTAAGGCAGTACGCAAAAACCTTAAGGTTTCGTTCGAATTCTTCCCGCCGAAAACCGAGAAGATGGAAGAAACCATGTGGCGGTCAATCCGTCGGCTCGCGCCGCTCAACCCGTCTTTTGTGTCCGTGACCTATGGTGCAGGTGGAACAACGCGTGGTCGTACTCATGGCAGTGTGACCCGAATTCAGGGCGAAACCGGTATTCCTGCCGCCGCCCACCTGACATGTGTCGGTCATACCAAGGAAGAAATTGACCAGATCGCCCGCAGCTATTGGAACGAGGGTATTCGATCAATTGTCGCCCTTCGCGGTGATCTGCCGGATGCTGGTGATACATACGAACCGACGCCGGGTGGCTACGCCTATGCAGTGGATTTGGTTGCGGGCCTTAAGGAAATCGCTGATTTTGATATTTCGGTGTCGGCTTACCCTGAAACGCATCCGGATGCACCGAGTGCGGATTTCGAGATCGAGTATCTCAAACGCAAAATCGACGCAGGTGCAAACCGGGCGATTACCCAGTTCTTCTTTGACAACGAAACATATCTTCGGTTCCGTGATAAATGTGTGGCTGCGGGCATTGATGCCCCGATCGTTCCGGGGATTTTGCCAGTAACCAACTTTGGCTCGCTCTTGAAATTTGCGGACATGTGTGGTGCTTCTGTACC
This sequence comes from Thalassospira sp. MCCC 1A01148, assembly GCF_001613795.1. Lineage (GTDB taxonomy): Bacteria > Pseudomonadota > Alphaproteobacteria > Rhodospirillales > Thalassospiraceae > Thalassospira. The sequence goes on along the minus strand of NZ_LPVZ01000020.1, from coordinate 266,816 downwards.
GCAGCGTTTGCATTGGCGTTTCGAAGGATTGGACGAGGATCCTGATACGCGCCGCATGGTTGCTTTCCACGAAGCGATTTCGCAGGTGGAAGGTCTGATCAGCGAAGGCGTTACCGACTTCCATTTTTATACGCTTAACCGTGCCGAACTTACATATGCCATCTGTCATGCGCTGGGCATTCGCGGGCCTGAACAGGCAGCCGCCTGATTGTCCCTTTTGCTTTCGAACATGACGCATGAAGAATTGACTGGATAAAAATGATGAATGACCGCAAGGAACGCATTGCCCTGCTGCGCAAACGGGCCGAGGAAAAGATACTGATCCTTGATGGCGCGATGGGCACGATGATCCAGAAACACTCGCTGTCCGAGGAGGATTACCGCGGAGAGCGCTTTGCTGACTGGAAGCAGGATGTAAAAGGCAATAACGATCTTTTGTCCCTGACACAGCCGGACATCATCAAGGATATCCATTTGCAGTACATCGCGGCGGGTGCGGACCTGAACGGGACGAACACGTTTAGCGCGACGACGATTGCCCAGGCTGATTACGGCATGGAAGATCTGGCGTATGAGATCAACTATGAAAGTGCCAAAATCGCGCGTGCGGCCTGTGATGAGTGGGAAGCATCCCATCCCGGGGATGTGCGGTTTGTGAATGGTGCAATTGGCCCGACCAACCGGACAGCGTCGATTTCGCCGGATGTGAATAATCCGGGGTTCCGTGCCATCACCTTTGACCAGCTCAAAGAGGCCTACAAGGAAGCGGCCAAGGGCCTGCTTGATGGCGGGGCGGACACGCTGCTGGTTGAGACGATCTTTGATACGCTAAACGCCAAGGCGGCGTTGTTTGCCATTGATGAAGTTGTCGAAGAACGTGGTGAAGATGTTCCTGTGATGATTTCGGGGACGATTACCGATGCATCGGGTCGCACTCTTTCGGGGCAGACGACCGAGGCGTTTTACAATTCTGTGCGTCATACCAAGCCGTTTTCAATTGGCCTTAACTGCGCATTGGGTGCCGAACAGCTGCGCCCCTATGTCCAGGAACTCTCGCGTATTGCCGAATGCCGTGTCTCGGTCTATCCGAACGCCGGTCTGCCGAACGAGTTTGGTGAATATGATCAGTCGGATTCCGAAATGGCCGAGCTGGTCAAGGAATGGGCGGAGACCGGTATGGTGAACCTGTTGGGTGGATGCTGCGGGACAACGCCACCACACATCAAGGCGATTACCGACGCCGTTGCCGATGCCAAACCGCGCATTGTTCCGAAATTTGAGCCGCGCATGCGCCTTTCCGGCCTTGAGCCGTTTGATGCCGCATAATCCCGATATTGATTGCTGAAAAGAGATCGAAAAGACCCATGACCGACATTTCCAGATTTATCAATATTGGCGAACGGACCAACGTCGCCGGATCGCTGAAATTCAAGAAGCTGATCGTCGAGGAAGATTACGATGCAGCGGTTGAGATTGCCCGTCAGCAGGTCGAAAATGGCGCGCAGATCATCGACATCAACATGGATGATGCGATGCTTGATGCCGAAACGGCGATGGTCAAGTTCATCAACCTGGTTGCGGCTGAGCCTGACATCGCGCGTGTGCCGATCATGGTCGACAGTTCCAAATGGAACGTGATTGAGGCTGGTCTGAAATGCCTGCAGGGCAAGGGGATCGTCAACTCGATCAGTCTGAAGGAAGGCGAAGAACCCTTCATCGCACAGGCCAAGATGTTGCGCCGCTATGGTGCAGCGGTTGTCGTCATGGCCTTTGACGAAAAAGGCCAGGCCGACACGGTTGATCGCAAGTTCGAGATTTGCAAACGCAGCTATGACGTGCTGGTCGAAAAGGTCGGTTTCCCGCCTGAGGACATCATTTTCGATCCAAATATCTTCGCCGTCGCAACCGGCATCGAAGAACACGACAACTATGCTGTCGACTTCATCGAAGCCTGCAAGCTGATCAAAAAAAACCTGCCATACGCCAAGATCTCAGGCGGGGTTTCCAACGTTTCCTTCTCGTTCCGGGGCAACAACCCGGTCCGCGAGGCCATGCATTCGGTGTTCCTCTATCATGCCATCCAGGCGGGACTGGATATGGGTATCGTTAATGCCGGTCAGCTGGTTGTTTACGAAGAAATTCCCGAAGAACTGCGTGAACGTGTTGAAGACGTCATTCTGAACCGTCGTTCGGATGCGACTGATCGTTTGCTTGAAGTTGCCGAGAAATACAAAGGTACCGGTGGACCAGAGAAAAAGGCGGATCTGGAATGGCGTAAAAAGCCGGTCAATGAACGTCTGGCCCATGCGCTGATTAACGGTATTGCCGAATATGTCGAGGAAGATACCGAAGAAGCCCGTCAGCAGGCCGACAAGCCGCTTCATGTGATTGAAGGTCCGTTGATGGATGGCATGAACATTGTTGGTGACCTGTTTGGCGCCGGTAAGATGTTCCTGCCGCAGGTGGTAAAATCCGCCCGTGTGATGAAAAAGGCGGTCGCCTATCTGATTCCCTTCATCGAAGAGGAAAAAGACGGCAAGCACGAAACCAATGGCAAGATCTTGCTGGCGACGGTCAAGGGCGATGTTCATGACATTGGCAAGAACATTGTGGGTGTCGTTCTGCAATGTAACAACTTCGAGGTCATTGACCTTGGGGTGATGGTGCCGACCCAGAAAATCATCGAAACCGCCAAGGCGGAAAATGTCGACATGATCGGTTTGTCGGGACTGATTACGCCGTCGCTTGAAGAGATGACCTATGTCGCAGCCGAAATGGAACGCCAGGAGCTTGATATCCCGCTTCTGATTGGCGGCGCGACAACGTCGAAAGTGCATACTGCGGTTAAAATCGCGCCGAACTATCTGAAGTCTTCGGTGGTTTATGTGATTGATGCGTCGCGCGCAGTGGGTGTGGCCAGCAATCTGCTTTCAAAAACCAACGGCGAACGTTTTGCCGAGGAAATTCGCAACGAATATGTTGCGATGGCTGAAAAGCATGCCGCACAGCAACTGCAGAAAAAGCGTTTCTCAATTGTTGATGCGCGTGCCAACAAGGTTCAGCTCGACTGGGAGAACTTCGAAGCACCGGTTCCGCTCAAACCCGGCATCACCCTGTTTGAAGAGTTTGATCTTGAAGAACTGGTGTCACGCTTTGACTGGAAACCGTTCTTCGAGACTTGGGAACTTCATGGGCGTTTCCCTGACATCCTGAAGGATGAAAAGGTCGGCGAAACGGCGCGTAGCCTTTATGCGGACGCGCAGGAAATGCTTAAAAAAATCGTTGCCGAAAAATGGTTCAAGCCCAAAGCAGTTGTCGGTCTGTGGCCGGCCAACTCGGTAGGTGATGATATCGAAGTGACTCCGGCGCCAGAGAAGAATGAGCCGGTGATGCTCCATACCCTGCGCCAGCAGATGTATCGCGAGAACAACAAGCGTCCGAACCGCGCTTTGGCCGACTATATCGCGCCAAAAGACAGCGGCAAGACCGACTATATCGGCGCCTTTGTTGTTACCGCCGGGCCAGAAGTCGAAGAAATCTCTGGCAAGCTTGAAGCCGAGCATGATGATTATAATGCCATCCTGGTCAAGGCTCTTGGCGACCGCTTCGCCGAGGCCTTTGCCGAGCATATGCACGAAAAAGTTCGTAAAGAGCTTTGGGGCTATGCGCCGGATGAGGCGCTTGGCAATGATGATCTGATTGCCGAAAAGTATCGCGGTATCCGTCCGGCACCGGGCTATCCGGCCTGCCCGGAACATACCGAGAAAGGCATTCTCTGGGATCTTTTGGATGCAGAGAAGAATGTTGGTGTGTCACTGACTGAAAGCTATGCCATGACGCCAACCTCTTCGGTGAGCGGTTTTTACTTTGCCAACCCGGATGCCAAGTATTTCGGTCTTGGCAAGATCGAACGCGATCAGGTGGAAAGCTATGCCGATCGCAAAGGCATGACCTTGGCCGAGGCGGAACGTTGGCTTGCCCCGAATTTGAATTACGATCCGCGTCAGGCGAGATAACCGCCTGTCCGGTCGCAATGAAAAGCCCCGCAGACTGCACTCTGCGGGGCTTTTTTTATGGGCATGTGCTGAACGGCTCTAGTGCGTGGCGTGACAAAACTTGCCGCGCTCGGTAATGCCAACGATCACGATGGCAATCAGCCCCAACACAAAGTAACCAGCCAAAAGCGGGATCACAGTACCATTGAACTGCTGGCCGATGATGCCGCCGGCAATCACGCCAATCAGTGTGCTGTAAACACCGATCATCGAGGACGCGGTGCCAGCAATTGCACCGACCGGTTCCATGGCCAATGAATTGAAGTTTGGCATGGTCAACGAGAAGCAAAACAGGATCGTGGTCAGTCCGATGCCAAACAACAGCAATGGCGGTTGCCCATCAAACCAGATTGCAATCAGAACATTGATCAGGCTGCTGGCGGTCATGATGAACAAGGCGATATGCGATATCTTGTGCATCCCGATCTTGCGCACTAGGCGCGCATTGACGAATGACGAGAAACTCATGCAGGCGGCAATCATTCCAAAGACCAGCGGGAACCAGACACCAAGGCCGTATACTTCGGTTTCAAAGACTTGTTGCGCAGATCCGATATAGGCCATCAGGCAGGCGAACATCATGCCCATTGCCGAGGCATAACCAAATGTCTGACGATTGGTGACAGTGGTTTTGATGTCGCGACCGATACGCGGCAAAGAAAGTCTGTGTCGATATTCCGGGTGCAGTGTTTCGGGCATGCGCAGCAGATACCAGCACACAATCGCAATCGCGAGGACGAGCGTGCTGACAAAGATCATGTGCCAATCCGCGAGCGCAAGGATAAGGCTGCCCGATGCCGGTGCAAACACCGGCAAAATGATGAAGACCATCATGACAAACGACATGACGCGCGCCATTTCACGTCCTGCAAAGCAGTCGCGTGTGATTGCCATGGTCAGTACCCTTGGTGCAGCAGCACCAAGCCCCTGAACAAAACGCGCAATAAGAAGATGTTCATAGCTATTGGCAAAGATCGCCATCACAGTGCCGACGCAATAGATGCCAAGGCCAGCAATAAGCGTGGGGCGGCGGCCAAAGCTGTCGGCAAGTGGGCCATAAACAATCTGCATCAGGCCAAATGCGATCATGAAGACATAAATCAGCATCTGCATGCGATTGCCGTCCTCAATGCCGAAATCTTCTGCAATCGGGCCAAAGGCCGGCAAAAGGTTATCAATCGACAGGGCAACAAGGCCGATTGTGATCGCCATCAGACAGATGAATTCAACAAGTCCGGGCAACGGGCGAGCTGCCTGCGTACCCGTTGGTCGAGGGTCATTCATTATTTTTGGTTCCGTTGAGAACGGTTGGTGGCGGCATTGCTCTTACGCGATATGCGCAGAATGGTGCATTTCGTGCGTTTTTGGCAATGACGGTTTTCTTAAACGGGATCGCGGCATTGTGGGGCGCTGAATCCAAGTCACTTGTTTTTGCATATCCACCCCGATCAATCAATGGGCGTCAGCAATGCGAAAATAACCGTGGTGGTACTTGTCTTTACCCTTTATTCGCAGGAAAAGCTGATCCTATGATCACTCCAAATCCCGCATCGCCAACCCTGGTATAGTTGAAATGGCTGAAAAGCTTCTGAAATCGAACATTTTTCTGAACCGTCTGCGCCGCATCGTCAAAAGCGAACAGCTGGTTCTGTCGATTTTGGCTTTGCTGGTCGGGGCATTGGCCGGGGGCGGGACGATCCTGTTTCGTGATGGGTTGTTGTTCATACAGTCGCTGTTTTTCGGAACTGCCGAAGAAGACCTTCATCGTCATCTAAGCGAAATCCCCGTCTGGCAACTTATTCTTGCACCGACAGTCGGTGGTCTGATCGTCGGTGTTTTCATCTATAAGTTTCTGCCCGACAAGCGCCCCCATGGAGTTGCCGATGTGATTGACGCGGCATCATTCCATGATGCGCGTATGTCGACCCGTTGCGGGATCAAAAGTGCAATTGCCAGTGCGCTATCGCTGGGCAGTGGTGCGTCGCTTGGTCGTGAAGGGCCGGTCGTCCATATGGGGGCGTCGTTCGGGGCGTGGCTTGCACGGATACTTCATTTGCGGCGTTCGGCGTCACGAACGCTGTTGGGCTGTGGCGTGGCTTCAGCGGTGGCCGCATCGTTTAACGCGCCGCTGGCCGGTGCATTGTTTGCGCACGAAGTGGCACTTGGCCACTATGCCTTGACGGCATTTGCACCGATTGTGCTGGCATCCGTGACCGGCACAGTCATTACGCGCATCTATTTCGGAGACGAGGTCGCCTTTCTTATTCCCGGTCATGAGATTCAATCATTCTGGGAATTTCCGGCCTTTGCTTTGTTGGGGATTATTGCCGGTATTGCCGCCGTTCTGGTCGTGCGTGCCATTCCGGTCGTGCAGAAGACCGCAAATCGAACCAATGCTCCACTTTGGCTGCGGCCAGCGGTGGCTGGTCTGGTTGTCGGTCTGGTTGCTTTGATCTTTCCGCAAATTGTTGGCGTTGGTTACGGGGCGATGAACGACGCGCTCAATGAAAGCTATAACCTGACGTTCCTGTTTGGGTTGCTGCTTGCCAAGGGTTTTGTGGTGTCTGTGTGTATGGGGCTCGGCTTTGCAGGCGGCATGTTCAGTCCGGCCCTTTTCCTTGGTGCTATGTTGGGCGGCGCTTTCGGAATTATCGCGACCAGTGCTTTTCCCGAACTGTCTTCAGGGTATTCGGCTTACACCCTTGTGGGAATGGGGGCGGTGGCGGCAGCTGTGCTTGGCGCGCCGATCTCAACGACGCTGATCATTTTTGAGTTGACCGGGGACTACGCCCTCACGGTGGCCGTGATGGTGGCGTCTGTTCTGGCGTCCGTTGTGATGGATCAGTTCCAGGGTGGGTCATTTTTCCAGTGGCAGTTGAAATGCCGCGGTTTGTCGACCCGTTGGGGGCGGGAAGTCAATTTGCTGCGCACGATCAAGGTCGCCGAGATCATGAAGCGCGAATATGAAACAGTCCCGCTGACAGAAGGGCTGACCACCGTGCGCGAAAAACTGATCAACGCGCCATATTCCGAACTGTTCGTGATTGACGATCAGGGCAAGTTGCATGGCACGATCACGCTGACGGACTTGCGCCACGCCGCATTTGACCCCAATCTTGGCGACGAAGTCACGGCCGGCGAGGTCGCACGTTCAAAGCCGCCGGTGTTGTATCGTACAGACAGTATCGAAAAAGCCATCAAACTGATGGAGCAAACAGGCGAGGAACATTTGCCCGTTCTTAACAGTGCCGAAGAACGCCATATCATCGGCTTCGTGCATGAAAAGGACGCGATGATGGCCTACAACAATGCCTTGCTTGAACTGCAAAGCGAAGAGCGCGGTGATGCGCCGCCCAAACTGTTCTAGTGGGCGATCCGCGACGAAAAAGAGCAGCGCTATACCGCGCTGCTCCGTTCAAGGTGTCAAGGCCTGCCTAATCAGGCGGCCAATGCGGGTTGCTGTCGTGCTGGTTGACCAGACATGACTTGGGCTGCAACCCGACTATCAAGGCCGGCAACGTTTTCCGGAAGGTCAGCTGCAGCCTGTTGAGCTGCATCATCAATTTCCAGCCGTTCGTTGCGTTTCTCGATCTCGGCTTTTTCGTCACGTTTCTCGTCCTTTGTTGGCGGACTCAAACTGTCACGAAGGGCGGATTTGAATTCTTCCTCGGCATCCTGCTCAGCAGTTGCAGGATCGTCATTGGCCGGATCAGAATTTGACGAGAAGACTCCATTGGAGGCCTTTTCACCGGAAGTGGCATCCTTGCTTTGGTCCGCAACATTCGCCATTGCGTCGGCAAAGGATGTCGACCCGCTTCCGGTTGTTTGCATTTCCAGCATGACCGCCTGCACCGAGTCAGACAAATCGCTGAACTTGGTGCCATAAAAGGTCGGTTGTGCAGATTTGCTGCTTTGTGGTGTTGCGCTAAATGCGCTGTATTTGTCGATACCTTCGGGTCCACCATCCTTAGATACTGAAGTTTTGGGCGACGATATCGGAAGCCCAAACCCCAATCCAAGAAGACTGTTCATGAAAAATATCCTTCTTCATGGATATACACAGCACCACGCCAAACAAAAGGCGAAGCTTTTGCAAGGCGTGACGCGAACCGGAAAAATTCATGCAACTTCAAGACCATTGGCACTTTTCCAAATGTCTGCTGATCTCATCAGCCTTGCATTCAGCAGAAAATCTTTGGTGTGGCGATTTTATCTGTCTTGAGCGGCATAATTTACCCATTATCCAACAGGTTATAACCTGCCACCCCTAACGGACGATCGGATAGGTGCAAGGTGACGCGCAATATGCCTATGATACAGACAGCATGAATGATGCCGGGTTCGGAGGCCTTTAATGCACCTTCATCTGATTGGGGGCGCGCGTCCCAACTTCATGAAAATCGCACCGCTATGGCATGCGTTGCGTGGGCACCTGATAATCCGGCCGGTATTTGTTCACACCGGTCAGCACGCCGATGCAGTTATGACCAGTGACATCTGGCGTGATCTTGAACTTCCGAAGCCCGATCATGTTCTGGGTTGGAAAACGAGCGAAACCCGTGATCCGATTGCAAAGATGAAGCAGGCCTACGAGGCACTTTGCCATGATCACAGGCCTGACATGGTTTTGGTGGTAGGGGATGTGAATTCATCGCTGGCAGCGGCGATGGTTGCAGCTGAAATGCGAACTCCCATCGTGCATCTTGAAGCGGGGCTGAGATGTTTTGATCCCGCCATGCCAGAGGAGCAAAACCGTATCGCCATTGATCACAGGGCGGATCTGTTGCTGACCCCGTCGATGGATGCGGATGACAATTTACGGGCCGAGGGGATCGCGCCAAACCGCATCAAGCTGGTGGGCAATATCATGGCCGATACACTGTCGATGATGGACGCGCAAATTGAAAAGGCGGATACAGTCGGCAAAACCGGGCTGAAAAAGCGGCGCTATGTCCTTGCCACTATACACCGCCAAAGCAATGTCGATGATACCGCTGGTTTGAGGCAGATATGCGAGGCGCTGGTTGAACTTGCGAGGAGCGAAGAGGTCTGTTTCGTCCTTCATCCGCGCACCGAACAACGTCTTGATGCATTGGGTTTGAATAACGAGCTGACCGCAGCAGGCGTTCGGTTGTTGCCGCCGATGGGCTATGTCGGGTTTGCCAGTTTGATGCGTGATGCCGGTGTGGTTGTCACAGACTCTGGCGGGGTACAGGAAGAAACCAGCCTTCTTGGTGTTCTATGCCTGACGTTGCGCAAATCGACCGAACGTCCAATCACCATCACGCAGGGAACCAATCGGCTTGTCGCGGTTGATCAGCTAACCGAGGCCGTCACGTCTGCGCTTCACGCTTCTGGCAATCGCACCCGTGTTCCTGCCAAAATTCCGTTATGGGATGGCAACACTTCTCCTCGTGTCGTGAAGGAACTTGAAGCCTTTCTGGGTTGCTAAGCTGGTTGGTGAAAACGTTGGCGCGAAAGGCTTGGTTTAAGCCTGCGATGTGGTGCAGAATGTAAAAATCGACGGGGCAATATGGAACGACACTGGCCCCGTTCGCACAGCGTGATATATATGCGGTCATGATGGATGATCCCTTCGAAATTGATGAATTCGCAGCCAGCCCTGAAATGCGTCTGGCCGATACACCGACCCCGGCATATCTCGACAATCTGAATGCCGAGCAGCGCGATGCTGTCGAAACGCTTGATGGACCTTTGCTGGTTCTGGCGGGGGCAGGCACCGGAAAAACGCGCGTTTTGACCACGCGTCTGGCGCATCTTCTGGAAACCAAGGCGCAGAGCGAACGCCTGCATCCCCAGCAGATCTTAGCTGTGACCTTTACCAACCGTGCGGCAAAGGAAATGCAGGAACGTGTCGCTCAGGCGCTTGGGCGTCCTGTTGAAGGCTGGTGGTTGGGAACCTTCCATTCGCTTTCGGCGCGCCTGTTGCGCCGCCATGCGGAACTGATCGGGCTGCAATCAAACTTCACCATCCTTGATAGCGATGATCAGGTCCGGCTGCTCAAGCAGATCATGGATGCCGAACAGATCGATCCGAAAAAATGGCCAGCCAAGCAACTGATGGGCATCATTCAGCGCTGGAAGGACAAGGGCCTGACGCCCGAACGGGTCAATGAAAGTGTCGAGTTCGCCAATGGCGGGGCCAAGCACCTGTATAAGATTTATCAGGAACGCCTCAAGGTCCTGAATGCATGCGACTTTGGGGATCTTTTGCTGCATTGCCTGACCCTGTTCCAGCAGCATCCGGAAGTTCTGAAGCAGTATCAGAATACCTTCCGCTATATTCTGGTCGACGAGTATCAGGACACCAACGTGGCCCAGTATCTGTGGCTGCGCGCAATGGCGATGGTTCATCGCAATATCTGCTGTGTTGGTGATGATGATCAGGCGATCTATAGCTGGCGCGGGGCCGAAGTTGGCAATATCTTGCGCTTTGAGTCTGATTTCCCGGGCGCGAAAGTCGTTCGTCTTGAGCAGAATTATCGCTCCACGCCGCATATTCTGGCCGCGGCATCCAAACTGATCACGTTTAACGACGGACGTTTGGGCAAGCAGCTTTGGACGGAAATCGATAGTGGCGAAAAGGTCTTTGTTAAAGGTGTTTGGGACGGTGAAGCAGAGGCGCGCCTGATCGGTGAAGATATCGAAGCCCTGCAAAGCAAGGGTGTTGGTGCATCGCAGATCGCCATTCTTGTGCGTGCCGGTTTCCAGACCCGTGAGTTTGAAGAACGGCTGATCACGCTTGGTATCCCTTATCGGGTTGTTGGCGGCCCACGCTTCTACGAGCGTCAGGAAATCCGTGATGCGCTTGCCTATATCAGACTTGTTGCGCAGCCCAATGACAGTCTGGCGTTTGAGCGCATCGTCAATGTGCCCAAGCGCGGGGTGGGCAAGGCAACGCTTCAAACCCTGCATCAATATTCGCGTGATCAGGCGATCTCGCTTCCGGATGCGGCGCGTGATCTTATTGATACCGAGGAACTCAAGCCCAAGATGCGCCAAAGCATCGGTGGGCTTTTGGCTGATTTCAAACGCTGGCGCGAGATGCTTGGCAACAGCAGCCATGTCGAAGTCGTTGAAACCGTTCTGGATGAAAGCGGCTATAGCGACATGTGGCGGACATCAAAGGAAATTGATGCGCCCGGCCGTCTGGAAAACCTGAAAGAACTGGTGTCTGCAATTGGCGAGTTCGAGAACCTGACCAGCTTCCTGGAACATGTTTCACTGGTGATGGAAAACGCGCAGAACGATCATGAGGAAAAAGTCACCATCATGACCCTGCACGCCGCCAAGGGACTTGAGTTCGATTACGTTTTCCTGCCCGGTTGGGAAGAGGGCGTCTTTCCCCATCAACGCGCAATGGATGAAAGCGGGGTCAAGGGCCTCGAGGAAGAACGTCGTCTGGCTTATGTCGGGATTACCAGGGCGCGTAAACGTGCGACCATTTGTTATGCAGCCAATCGGCGCATCTATAACCAGTGGCAATCGGCCCTGCCATCGCGCTTTGTCGATGAATTGCCTGATGAGCATATCGAACGCAGCAGTGACACCAGCCTTGGCGGGCATGGTGGCAATCATTCGCCCGGTGCGTGGGGTGCTGATGACTGGATGAAGATGCCAAGTTGGGCCAGCGACAATACCCCGTCGCGCAATCCGGTATCCGGTTCCGGGGAGCGCAAATTCGCATCCAGTGGTTGGCAGGATCGCGTACGCAAGAACGTGATTGATGTGAAGCCGGATGGTGAAGCCAGCTATTCCACCAATTCGAAATCGTCGAAATACAAGGTGGGTGATACGGTGCGCCATCGTAAGTTCGGCTCAGGCACCGTGCGGGCTGTCGATGGCAATAAGCTGGAGATCCAGTTTGAAAGTGTCGGCATGAAGAAAGTGGTCGACAGCTTTATCCTGCCGGGGTAAGCCCCGGGCAACATTTTCGGATGACCGATTTAACCGGGCAGGGCACATTCGCCGCCCACACAAGCGAGAAGCGATATGACTGAACCCGTTCTTTGCTACAACTTTCAGTTCGAAGTTGATAGCGCCTATGCGCAAGTCTTTGCCGATGCGCTGTTTGATTATTGCGATGCGCTTTCGCATTTCGAACGTGATGGTGATCCGGCAGCACCTTGGCGGGTTGAGGGGTTCGCTAGCGAGATGTTTGACAAGGGCGCTGTCGAAACGGCGGTTTCGATCATGGCATCCGCTGTCGGGATCAAGACACCAACCGTGACATTTGGTACCTATGAGCCAAAAGACTGGGTTGGTGAAAACCTGCGCAGCTTCAAGCCGATCTCGGTTGGGCGGTTCTTTGTTCATGGCTCGCACTGGGAAGAGGAACTCCCGGTATCAAAAACTGCTTTGCAGGTCGACGCCGGTCTGGCGTTCGGGTCTGGTGAACATCAGACCACCAAAGGCTGTCTTGCTGCCATTGACTGGTTGGCGAAACGCGGACCGCGTCAGAATGCGCTTGATATGGGCTGCGGGTCGGGCATTTTGGGCATGGCATGTGCCAAAACCTGGCGCTGCCCGGTGATGATGGCTGATATTGATGCGGCATCCGTTCGCGTGGCGCGTGAAAATGCCAAAACCAACAAGGTTGCCGATCTTGTCACCGCCATTCATTCGAACGGTTTTCAGGATTCCCGTATCCGCGATGCCGGTTATTACGACATCGTTTGTGCAAACATTCTTGCCCGTCCGTTGCGCGGCATGGCGCATGACCTGACCAATACGCTCTCGGAAGATGGCGTTGTGATCCTTTCAGGGCTTTTGGCACATCAGGAACAGTTCGTATTGTCTGCCTACCGTGAAGTTGGCTTGTCTCTGGTCAACCGTTTTAAGGTGGAAAACTGGACAACGCTGGTCGTCGGCTAATCTGACCTCTTTGAAAACGAGCTTTTGACGGCTGCCTGTCGCATTCGACGGGCAGCCGTTTTTTATTTCGGCTCCAACTTGTCTTTCGAGCGCCTCAGACCTTCGATTCGCGACGAAAATGGATGTTGGTGGGAAAAATTTCGGCCCCACCAGAAAATCTCCCGCGTTTTTCAATCATTGGTTTTGTGCTTTTCCCGTGAACTACCAAGGGAAACTGCTGTTGTTAAATCTGAGAACTGCTTCTTCACCTTTTGCGTATATTGCAATAAGCAATACTTACGGATAGGTTTATTCTATTCGGTTGTAGGGATGTGCCTCAGAAAGGGAGCTGAGTGATTGAGCGAACTCGAACACCGCATTCTCGTTGTCGATGACGAGCCACCAATCCGCAAATTGCTTTCGCGCATTCTCGAGCGTGCGGGGTTTGATGTGGTCGTTGCATCGGACGGCCTTGAGGCGCTTGCGCAAGTGCGTAGCGATGCGTCTCTTCGACTGGTCGTCTCAGATCTTCGCATGCCCAATTGCAGCGGACTTGAATTCGTCAAACGGGCTATCAATGAATACAAGCGCGATTTTGAGTTCATTCTATTGACCGGGGACGGTGACAAGTCTGATGCGGTTACCGCTTTGCGCCTTGGCGTACGGGAATTCCTTGATAAACCGATTGAACGTGCGGATCTGGAACGCGCTGTCCTTGATGCGCAGGCGCGATTACTGGAACGCGATCAGGAAGGTGAACGGGTTCGCAAACTTGAACTTGAGAATATCAGTCAGTCAAAAAACCTTGATGACATGAGTCGCAAGCTGGGCGGTGCCGAACAGGAAATGATCGACCGGCTCAGCCTGATTTCCCAATACCGTGACATTGAAACCGCCGAGCATTGTGTGCGTGTCGGGCTTTATTCCCAATTGCTGGCCGAGATGGCAGGGCTGGACGAGAACGTCCAACGCATCATTCGGGTTGCCGGTATTTTGCATGACATCGGGAAGGTCGGGGTGCCCGATGAAGTGCTTCTCAAGGAAGGGAAACTGACCGAAGAGGAATTCAAGGTGATGCAACGCCATACCGAAATCGGTTTTGCGATGCTGAATTCATCCGATAACCCGGTTTTGGGCCAGGCTGCCATCATTGCACGGCACCATCACGAACATTGGGAAGGGTCTGGATACTGCACGGGCCTGTCAGGTGCGGACATCCCGATGGTCGCAAGGATTGTCTCGCTGGCAGACGTTTATGACGCCCTGCGTAGTTCGCGCCGCTACAAACCGCCTTACGGTCATCTGGATGCTGTCGAAATCATCACCAGAGGCGACATGCGCACATCACCTGAGATGTTTGATCCCATGCTTCTGGGACTTTTTGCCGAGCATCATGGCCGCTTTGAGAGCATCTATAAGAGCATGCCCGACCAGTTGGTCTGATTACGGAACAACACAGCCGATGCCAAAAAGATTAAATACCATTCTGAGCCGCACAAGAAACCGCATCGCGGACTTTATGCTGTTTGTGATGACTATCGGTGGTTTGCCCGCGCTGGTTTCCTCGGTTCTGCGTGAGGCCAGCCTGCGGTCCGTGGTGGTTGAGGTAATTCACCTTCTGGTGTTCCTTGCGGTCATCATCTGCCTTTTGATGCGCAAACGTTTGTCGACGCGAACCAAGTCCTTTGTGATTGTCGCCGCGATGACAAGCATGTCGTTGCTTTACATCGTAAAGTTTTCACCTGCCAGCGGCATGGCAATGATGATTGTTGCAACGGTGATCGTGGCCCTGTTCTGTTCGCTTGCGGTAACCATTCGATACGGGGTGTTCTGCTTTCTGGCGATCGTCGGTGTCGGTGCGATGCGGATTTTCGAGCTGGATGGCGGGTTGATTACGGATAGCGGCTCTGTTCCGCATACGTTGCCGGTCTGGGGCTCTGCGCTGTTTGGGTACATCTGGATGACCGCGTCCATTGTGGTTGGTGTGGTCTGGATGCGTCAGGCGCTCTTGCAAACCAGTATGGATCAACTGCGTTCGCAAAACGAATTGATGTCTGGCAAAAGGTTTCTGGAGCAAATCCGCGAGAGCGCATCGGAAGTTGCCAATCATTTCACGTCGCTTGATCGAATTGAGAACGCCTCATTCCGACCAACCTTGAAACGCTTTGCCAATCTGATGGATTGTCAGCGTGCAAGTCTCTGGCTCCAGAGAGATGATGGTGATGTGGAATGTGTTGGGTTGTTTGATGCCAACAATCCATCGGCCACGCATGAAGGTATGGTACTTCGGCGCTCGGTTTTACCGCGATATTTCGCGGCACTTGAGACCGGCCAAGTGGTGGATGCAGAAGATGCTGTGAAAGATCCGCGAACCTCGGAGCTAAAAGACGCATATCTTATTCCAATGAACGTCAAGGCGATCCTGGATGTTTCACTGATTTCGGCTGCTGGTCGAATGGGCATTCTATGTTTTGAATCGGTTGGGAAAACCAGAGCCTGGCGACCGGAAGAAATCGTCTTTGCCCATATGGCTGGTGCCTTGCTGGCTGCGGCAGCGGGTATGAAAAACGTCATGGAAGCCAATGACGAACTCAGCTTCTCGCGCCGACGGTTTGAGGCGGTTGCCAATTACACATATGGTTGGGAAAGCTGGATCGCACCTGACGGGAAACTGATCTGGGTGAATCCGGGGGTCGAACGTGTTCTGGGCTATTCAGTCGATGAATGCATTGTGCTTGAGGATTACCCGTTGTCATTGGTCGCGGCAGAGGATCGTGATCGCGTGCGCCACTATATCAACGAGGGGCTAGAGGGTCTTTCGGGAAGCGACCGTGAATTCACCGGGGTCCACAAGGATGGCCGCAAAGTCGGTATCGATATCTCCTGGCAACCAATTGCCGATAGCCAGGGCGGCAATCTGGGGATCAGGGTTAGTTGCCGCGATATAACGGAACGTATCCGGTATCGCCGCGATCTTGAGGTCGCCAAGGCAGATCTTGAAGCCAACCAGCGTCGTCTGCGCGCGCATTTCAATAACGCGAAGATCGGTGTCTTTTACTGGAAGCCTGACAGAACGATCATCGAGGTCAATGAAACGGCTTGCCAACTGTTTGGCTATAATGCCGATGAAATGGTCGGCAAGAAGCTCGAACTTCTTGTGCCGGAGGAAGACCGGGCACGCTTGCATACGTTGATCAAACGGATCATGGAAACCAAAGACAGCGTTAATAACAGGTTCGAGAATATCAGGCGTGACGGCAGCCGCATTATCTGTGAATGGTATGAAAGCCCGATCTTTGATGCGAATGGCGAGCTTGATTGTATCGCAAGTTTCGCCCTCGATGTAACAGAGCGTGAGCGCCATCAGGAAACACTGGAATCGATTTATCGCGGTATTCGTTTCCAGGTTGGTGAAGGCTTCTTTGAAAACCTGACCCAGGTTCTTTGCGAAACACTTGGTATGACATATTGCCACGTTGCTGAAATCGTTGGTGACCGTATTAAATCCGTTGCATACTATTCACCGGAAACCGGGCGCGGCGGTCTTGATTTCGCAATAGCTGGATCGGCCGGGGAACGCGTCATCAAAGATGGCGTTTTTGTCTGCCAGGACAATTTCAAAAGTGTGATGCCCGATGTGACACGGGTTACCGACATTGATGTTGTTGGTTATGTCGGGGCGACTCTTTACGGCAGCGAAGGTCAACCGATCGGTATTCTGGTGACAGTGTCAGACAAGCCGCTTGGGGACCCGCAATTGGCCAAGTCCATTGTCGAGGTCTTCGCATCGCGCGCATCCGCCGAACTTCAACGCCTGCAATCTGAACGCAAGCGTGAAAAACTTGAACAGCAGCTCCGCCATTCCCAACGTATGGAAACAATGGGTGTTCTGGCTGGTGGCATCGCGCACGATTTCAACAATATCCTGCAGCCGATCAGCGGTTATGCCGAGTTGCTCTATACCGACCTGCCCGAAGATTCGCCACTGCGTGAAGATGTTATGGAAATTCGTCAGGGCGCGGATCGCGCCCGTGACCTTGTTCGACAAATTCTGGCCTTTAGCCGGAACTCGGAAACGGAACGTTCGCCAGTTGATGTCGGGTCCATGATTAATGGCGCTGTCAGGTTTGCGCGCGGTTCCCTGCCGTCCAGTGTGTCCCTCAGGGTTGATCTGGCAGCGCAATCCATGACCGTCATGGGCAATGCCACACAACTTGATCAATGTCTGATGAACCTGATTACCAACGCATATCACGCCATTGGTGATCATGGTGAAATCTGTGTGAAGGCCAGCAGGTTCGAAGTCACCGAAGACAGTCTGGAAGTCCATCCGTTGTTATCAACCGGACACTATATCCAGATCAGTGTTCTTGATAACGGTGCCGGGATGGACCCGGAAACAGCCAAAAAAATATTCGATCCGTTCTTTACGACCAAGGAGCCCGGAAAGGGGACCGGACTTGGTCTGTCGACTGTGCATGGAATTATTTCCGGGCATAAAGGCGAAATCTCGGTCTATAGCCGTCTGGGGCAGGGGACGCGGTTTTCCATCCTGTTACCGGAACATGACCGTGAAGCCACAGACGAGAAACGCGATACACAAGGTTTGTTGGCCAGTTCTGGCGGGCATCTTGCCGTTGTCGATGACGAGGAAAAGAACCTCAAGCTTTGCGCGCGGATGTTGGGCCGGATCGGCTATTCCGTGGAAACCTTTAACGATGCAGCCACCGCCTTGGATGCCTTGAGCGCACCGGATGCTGATTTTGACGGGCTTCTGACGGATCAAACAATGCCCGGCATGACCGGTCACAAATTGATCGAAAAACTTCGCGAAGCGGGCAATGATATTCCTGTCGTCGTTATGACGGGATATGCCTCTGACGAAGTGACGGCCTCATTTGAGGCGCTTGGTGTTGCGCGCATCATGTCCAAGCCGCTTGATATCATTGAATTGCATGATGGCTTGGCGGCCGTGTTTGATGATGCCAGTAAAACCGAAAAGCCATCAAACTCCGCCGCTACGCCAGCAAAGGCGAAAGACAGCGCAGGTTTGAAACCGGTAGAGTAATCGGGCAAAGAATGTCGGGTTACCGCCCGCCTGAAACATCGACAATGCTGCCAGTAACATAGGACGCATCGTTCGAGATGAGCCAAAAGATACTTTGTGCGACTTCCTCGGGCTCACCGGCACGTCCGAGCGGGCACGCCGGGCCTAGTTCGGCAATTCGTTCTGGCCGGCCACCACTGGCGTGAATATCGGTTTCAATAATGCCCGGCCGCACGGCATTGACCCGAATGCCCATTGGGCCGAGTTCCTTGGCAAGACCTTTGGTAAGGGTGTCAATTGCGCCTTTTGATCCGGCATAGTCGATATATTCACCCGGTGATCCAAGTTTTGCCGCGACCGAAGAAACGTTGACGATGGCTGTTCCGGAATGAAGGGCCCGTGCAGCTTCGCGCGCGACCAGATAAGCACCGAGCACATTGGTATCAAACACGGTCTTCATGCGTTCAATATCCATGTCTGCCAGCGTACTTTGTGGGGCCACGATGCCAGCGTTATTAACGACGCCGTCAATGGAACCAAATCGGTCGCGAGCGGCTTGAAAAAGGGCGATGACGTCTTCCTCGTTTCGGACGTCGCATTTGCGGGCAATCACATTGCCGGTGACCCCGACCCGTTCACACATGGCACAGGTTTCATCTGCGCTTTCCTGATTGCCGACAAAACTGAAAGCGATGTTCCATCCCTTGGCTGCGAACAAGACGGCGGTGGCAAGTCCAATGCCACGCGACCCACCGGTGATCAGAACTGTCTTGGCCATTTCTACTCCGCATCATGACATGGTGTTCTGATCACTATGGCGTGCAGGGTCGGAGCCGGTCAAAAAGAAACGGCCCTGCTGTGGAGAAGCAGGGCCGTTTCAGAGGGAAAAAGACAAAAATGCCGCAAGGATCATGAACCGTGATCCTGCGCTTCGTCATTTGATATCAGACCAACCCGGGCGGGACTGATCCATTATTCCGTGTCTTGGGCGTCGTGCTGATCATATGGAATACGATCAGCGATGTCGTCTGCCAGATGGGCAGGGCCAGTATCAAGGCCGAGCGCTGCTTTTTGACCTAGGGTCAGGCGCTCAAGGCCGTCATAGGCCGTCTGGCGGCGACGAGATTGTATGACGCTCAAGGCAGTAATTGGAAAACGGATCACCGTTCATGGTCTCCAGCAAATTGACGTCCCGACGGGCCATCTTTTTGTCACGGGAATGTCATACGTTAACCTTTGGCTAATTTGCATTGCGAAGGTTGCAAGGCATTCATACGCCGGATGCATGCACAGGTGTTTCCGGGATGAAAAATGACGTAGCATAGTGCTGATAGCTTTGGTGCTTGCGTGATATCGGTACTAACCCTTACATAAGTCGTACGTACCACCCACCCGATGCCCCACATGATTAAAGAGGACCTTCATGGCCATTTCCGGTGATGCTCAACTTGCCAAACTGCTTGAAGCCGCCAATGTCGACAAGGATGTCAGCGCTGTCATTGATCTGGTTGACGGTGTTCTGGCCGCCGCCGAAGGCAGTACGCGAGAAGACTGGATCGATCTGATCTGTCCATCCCCGGATGACGAATTGCGCGCCGAGTTGCTGGCACTTCGTGATGAACGCAAAAGGCTTTTCAAAATGGCCAAGGACGGTTTTGACTCAGCCCATCGGCTTGATGCATTGCGCAAATACCTTGCGGCCAAGGGTGTTGACGGGTTCGTCGTGCCGCGTGCGGACGAACATCAGGGCGAAAACGTTCCCGCGCGCGCCGAACGTCTGGCGTGGTTGACCGGCTTTACCGGTTCAGCCGGGGCGGCTGTTGTTCTGAGCGACAAGGCGGCGGTTTTTGTTGATGGACGCTATACCATTCAGGTGCGCCAGCAAGTTAACCGTGACCTGTTTGAATACCGCCATCTAGTAGAAGAGCCGGTGGTGGGATGGTTGCACGACAATCTGAAATCCGGGCAAAAACTGGCCTATGATCCTTGGCTGCATACCGTGCAACAGGCCACGCATCTGCGTTCTGCATGTGAAGCTGTCGGCGCGGAACTGGTTGCCATTGATACCAATCCAATAGATGCAATCTGGCATGCGCAACCGCACTTGCCGCTGGGGCCTGTCCGACCGCATCCGATGGAATATGCCGGGAAATCCAGTTTTGAAAAACGCACCCAGATTGCTGAAATCCTGTCGCGTATATCATGTGACAGTGCCATTTTGTCCGCACCTGACAGCATTGCGTGGCTTCTGAATATCCGTGGTGCCGATGTGCCGCAGACACCGCTTGCGCTTGGCTATGCAATCATTAATGGTGATGCATCGGTCGATCTTTTCATGGATGAACGCAAAATTGCTGCCGAAACCGTCGCATGGTTGTCGGGCGAAGCAAATCTGCGTGCGCCGGGGGAACTTGCAGACGCTTTGCGGTCGATGGGCAATCAATCGGTGCGGCTGGATGAAGCGACTGCTGCCGACTGGTTGCGGATGCAACTGGCTGAGGCGGGCGCAACCGTGCGCGTTGGGCGCGATCCGGTTGCTATTCCCAAGGCATGCAAGAACGACGTCGAGCTCGAAGGATCGCGCAAGGCGCACAAGCGCGACGGAGAAAAGATCATTCGGTATTTCAAATGGCTTGATGAAGCCGCAAGCGGTGGTGACATCGACGAACGTGCTGCTGCAGACATGTTGCTGTCGATGCGTGCCGAAGATCCGCTATTCCGTGATTCCAGTTTTGAAACCATTCCCGGCAGTGGACCGAACGGGGCGCTATGTCATTATCGGAATACCCCGGAAACCAACCGTAACCTGACGCCGGGCGAAATTTTCCTGATTGATTCCGGTGCGCAGTATCTTGATGGCACCACCGATATCACCCGAACGACCGTCATCGGCGAACCGACACAGGAACACCGTGACCGTTTTACCCGCGTGCTTAAGGGCCATATCGCCCTTGCCCGTGCCGTGTTCCCGGTGGGAACAACGGGTCAGCAGCTTGATACCTTGGCCCGCATGCCGCTTTGGGAGGCCGGGCTGGACTTTGACCATGGCACAGGCCACGGCGTTGGCAGTTATCTTGGTGTGCATGAAGGTCCGCAACGTATTTCCAAGGCGCCGAACAAGGTGCCACTAAAACAGGGCATGATCCTTTCGAACGAACCGGGCTTCTATAAGGAAGGCGAATACGGCATCCGGATCGAAAACCTGATTGCGGTAGCAGAAATTGACGCGCCAATCGGTGCGGACCGCAAGATGCTTGGCTTCGAAACGCTGACGTTCTCGCCGATTGAACGTAAGCTGATTGATCCCGAATTGATGAGCAGGGACGAGTTGCAGTGGCTTAACGATTACCACGCACAGGTCTATGCGATGTATGCCGATGATCTTGACGATGACCATCGGGAATGGCTGCAAAAGGCAACTGCACCGATCAAAAAGAAATCAGATTGATTTCACGCCACGGACTTGGCGCTGACAAACAGGGTCGAATGCCCTATTAAAGCGGCATTGGATCGATTCAAGAAAAGCGGTAAACCGCTTCTGAAAGCAGGAGGAATGTATGGCTGAAGTCGAAGCCCAGTGGATGGCTAACCCTGATCGCTATAACGACGAAAACTGGAACCGTTGTGGGCGCAGTGGATTGCTTCTGCCGAAAATCACACTTGGTCTGTGGCAGAATTTCGGTGGTGTGGACGTTTATGAAACCCAACGGGCGATGATCCGTCGCGCCTTTGATCGTGGCGTGTTCCATTTTGATCTTGCCAATAACTATGGCCCGCCGCCGGGTTCGGCCGAAGAAAACTTTGGCAAGGTTCTGTCCCAGGATCTCAAAAGCCATCGTGATGAACTGATCATTTCGACCAAGGCAGGTTACCGCATGTGGCCAGGACCGTTCGGGGAATGGGGATCGCGCAAATATCTGATTTCAAGCCTTGATCAAAGCCTGAAACGGATGGGGCTGGATTATGTCGATATCTTTTATTCCCACCGTGTCGATCCCAACACCCCGCTTGCCGAAACCATGGGCGCACTTGATCAGATCGTGCGGTCCGGCAAGGCGCTTTATGTTGGGATCTCGTCCTATTCACCGGAAATGACCCGCGAAGCGCATGCGATCCTTAAAGACATGGGAACACCATGTGTCATTCATCAGCCGTCTTATTCGATGGTTAATCGCTGGGTCGAGGATGGTTTGCTTGATACCCTTTCTGAGCTTGGCATGGGCTGTATTGCCTTTTCGCCGCTTGCCCAAGGGCTTCTGACCAACAAGTATCTGAACGGCGTGCCGGAAGACTCCCGTGCAGCACTCGAAGGATCTTTCCAGCCGGGAATGTTGTCGGATGAAAACCTTGATCGTGTTCGTGCCCTGAATGAAATCGCCAAACGCCGTGGTCAGACACTGGCTCAAATGGCGATTGCCTGGGTGCTGCGCCGTCCAGAGGTGACTTCTGCCCTGATCGGTGCACGCCATGTTCAGCAGCTTGATAACAGCCTTGATGCCCTTGATAACCTTGAATTCAGTGCAAAAGAACTGGCTGAGATCGACAAGTATGCAGGGGATGCGGGCATCAACCTTTGGCAAAAGTCTTCGGACAGTCAGGCACCTGTCTGATCCCGGC
This sequence comes from Thalassospira sp. MCCC 1A01148, assembly GCF_001613795.1. Classification (GTDB taxonomy): domain Bacteria; phylum Pseudomonadota; class Alphaproteobacteria; order Rhodospirillales; family Thalassospiraceae; genus Thalassospira. Next base: position 244,223 of record NZ_LPVZ01000020.1, on the reverse strand, counting down.
GCCACATATGATACCGAAAGCCCCGAGCGGACCATAATCCGTTCGGGGTTTTTGTTTGCAGCCGGCTGGGCATCTATTGATTGGCCATTGGGACCGTACCGGCAAGATCACGCAATGTATCGACCACGGCCTTGCCGCCCGCGCTGAGCGGGCGTTCCTGCAACCACGACAACATCACCTTGCGTGACAGTTGCGGATTTGTAATGCGCCGAGCCGTCAGCCGCCCGGTTGAGAGTTCCTGAACAAGCGAACTGCGCGGCAGGACAGTATGTCCGAGATTGCGGGTAACAAGATCAATCAGCACGCGAAGGGCGTCGGCCTCGACCACCGGGGTGAGAGGGCGACCGGCACGGAAAGCGGCTTCCTGCATCATGGCCCGCAATCCGTGTTTGTTGGTTGGCATGATCAGGGGCAGGGACAGAACATCTTCATATGCGATTTCAGTTTCCTGTTCGCCCACCTGTGATGGATGGGAAATCAAAAACAGGTCTTCGCGCCATAACGGTTCGGCATACAGGCTGCGTGAAATCATGCCATCGTGCAGAATCCCGATATCAATCCGTCCTGATAGCAATCCTTCCTGCACATCACCGGTCAGGTCTTCGGCAACCGTCACATTCAGGTCCGGATAGCGATCACGCAGGTTTTCAATCAGCGCCCCTGTTATGACGATCCCGGCACTTGGGGGGACGCCAACATGAACATGGCCGGTAACCTGGCTGCTTCGGGCCGATAAGTCCGCCTCAAGCCGGGCAAGGTCGGTCAGGATAACGCGTGCCCGTTCCGCAAGCATTTGCCCCGCTTCGGTCAGTTTGACGCCACGGCCGGTGCGTTCGAGAAGTTTCGTATCCAGTGATTCTTCAAGCAGATTAAGCTGCCGACTAAGCGCGGGCTGCGACAGGTTCAGGCGTTCAGCTGCGCGTGACAGACTTCCGAGTTCGGCGATATGCACAAAACTTCTAAGTTGTTTGATATCCATGTGTGGCGGTCCTGCGCGGGGAAACAGTAGTGGTGTCTCAATAAGATATAGCCAAAGCTGATATCTGATAGCAATTAATTCGAATTGAATAATGACAGCTTGCAGGGGACTATGGCAACCAAGAGAGGATCGGAGAATTTCAATGACGCCACCGTCGCATCCAACACCGTTGTCTAATCCGTCCGGACCGGAAGGTCAGTGTGCCAAGGAAAGTACGTCAGAGACAACGACGTCGTCTGTCATCTCGCCTGCAGGGTCAGCGCTGACCATTGTCTTGCTGGCAACCGTTGCCCTGGCGATGAAGGGGTTGTTGGCGAAGTTTGTCTATGCGACAGGTATGACGGTGGATGGTTTGTTGCTGTTGCGCTTCCTGATTGCCATGCCGTTTTTCTGGCTGGGCGTGTTCATGTTTGGTAAAAACCGGCCGGGCGAACGTAAAATGAAGCCGGTCGATGTGGCATGGGGTGCTCTGTATGGCGGGTTGTTCTTTCTTGCCGCTCTGTTCGACTTCACGGCCGTCTCGCTGATTGATGTTATCGTTTCGCGGATCGTGCTGTTTACGTTCCCGGCTGTGGTCATGATCCTTGAAGCCGTTCACAAAAGGCGTTTCCCGCCATTTCCACAAGTTGTCTGCTTTGTTGTGACATATGGTGGCTTGGTGTTGGTGCTTGCGCCCGATGGGTTTGGCGGGGTGTCAGATCAATTGTGGTATGGGGCTGCGTGGGCGTTTGGCTCTGCCCTGACCTATGCGGTTTATCTTTATTTTGGGCAACGCATGATTACGGTCATCGGTTCCATGCATTTTGCCGCCCTGATCAACACCGCGGCTGGTATCTGCATGATGGTTTATGCGCTGATGATGCAAAACCCACTGAACCTGAACCCGGTTGGCATCCTGTGGACGGCGGGCATATCCATTTTTTGTACAGTAATCCCGTTTTTCCTGCTTTATGAAGGCATCCGAAGGGTTGGGGCGACACAGGCATCGCTGATTTCGCTGTCCGGTCCGGCGATGACATTCTTTGCCGCCTGGCTCTTCCTTGGTGAAGTCCTGACCGTCCCGCAGTTGATCGGGTTTGTCGTCGTTACACTGGGTGTGGCGTCCCTCAAGAACAGTTTTACGCTGGCGGGATTGGGGCGTTTGCTGGCAAGACCATTTGGTTCTGGTGGGGCGTCGCAGCGCTAACAGATGGAATTCTCCGGGCGCCTATTCTTCGCGCTGCCAACGACGAACTTCAATTTCATGTTCGGGCAGGCGTTCACCGCGCCGCCATTTAAGCGGGTCGATAAACTCCCCGGCCCAGACACCGCTGCGGGCTTGCCGGGCTTGATTCTCATAGGCTTCATATTCCGGCATCTGATCGGGGCGGGCAACGGCCAAGCCACGCAGAATCAGGCTTTGGCCGATATCAACCCCATTGGCATTGTGGCACACGGCCATGTTGCGATGATATCGGTTCTTGCCGCGCACCTCGCAGGTGACCGGGGTGGCGACCAGAAGGTTGGTGGTAAGCTGCCATGCCTCTGCCCCGCAAGCCGTGCTTTGACCGTTTATCCGGCATTGTTGAAAACGGTTCATGGCATCCGCGCCCCAAAGGTCAATGCGCTTGAAACCGAATTCGAGCGTATCGGCATCAATCGCACGTGCCGGACCTGACAGCGTGTCAAAGTCCGGATCGGCCTGTGCCATAGCGGGAATACATCCCAGCATCAGGGCAAGGGCCAGTCTGATCAGGCAGAGGGGAAGTGCGGGCACCATGCGTGCCTCAATACAGGTCGCTGTATCTGATTTCATCAAGCTGCGCGAAGATGACTTTCCATTGGTCATCCTGCTTGAGCAGCGCAAATGCATAGTCGCAATCAAAGATCAGGTTGTTTTCGGAATTGCCAAAACGGAACGAAACAATCGCGCGCGCGCCACCGGGAAGGGCGGAATGTTGTTCAACGACCATGGATTTTGCCATGGCCAGATCAGCGTTTTTCAGTTCTTCGAAAAAGGACTGGTGATATTTGTGCAGGTCTGACGAGTTCGCAATTGCCTGAACACCGGACAGATCGTTGATCAGGCACGGGAAGTGAAAGAAATCATCAAGCGCATTTTCTTCGAGCTTGAGATGGGCGTCGACATAACGGCGAAAGAAATTTCCAAGGTCTTCCATCAGCACACTTCCCCAGTGAGAACGTTTTTATTCAACTGCAATCAGATCAAGCCATCCTTGTTCATCAAGCACTGTAACACCTAATTCTTCTGCTTTCTTTAATTTGGAACCGGCACCCGGCCCCGCAACCAGATAATCGGTTTTTGCCGAAACAGATCCGGCAACCTTTGCACCAAGAATTTCGGCTTTGACCTTGGCTTCATTACGGGAAAACAGCTCAAGCTTGCCGGTAAAGACCACGGTCTTGCCGTTGACCGGATTGTCGCTGACGGTCGGGGCTTCGACGTCGGTGATTGTCAAAAGGTTTTGCAGATCATCAAGAACCTCGCGGTTGTGATCTTCGGCCATGAACTCAATCAGATCCTTGGCCACACCCGGGCCGATCTGATCAATATTGATCAGTTCACGAAGCGCTTCACTGTCGGCTTCATTGGCGGCAACCATTGCTGCGCGCCATTCGGCAAGGGATCCGTAATGACGGGCGACAAGTTTTGCCGTGGCCTGGCCGATCTGGCGAATGCCAAGTGCATAGATAAATTTGTCGAGCCCAATGGTCCGGCGTTCATTGATGCCATCGAATAGCTTGGTGGCAGATTTTTCGCCCCAACCTTCAAGCTTGCGAATGGCATCGCCATGATCACTTTCAAGGCGGAAAATATCGCCAGGCGATTTCAGCCAGCCCAGTTCAAAGAACGCCTCGACATTTTTGGCACCAAGGCCATCGATATCAAAGGCGTTGCGCGACACGAAATGTTTCAGGCGTTCAACGGCCTGTGCCGGGCAGATCAAGCCGCCGGTGCAGCGTGTGACGGCTTCACCTTCTTCGCGCATGGCGTGGCTGCCGCATTTCGGGCAAGTATCGGGGAACTGATACTCGGTGGTGTTTTCCGGGCGTTCATCAAGGATGACTTCAACCACCTGCGGGATGACGTCACCGGCACGCTGAATAACCACCATGTCGCCAACGCGCACACCAAGACGTTCGATTTCGTCACGGTTATGAAGGGTGGCGTTGGAAACAACCACGCCGCCAACCGTGACGGGTTCCAGACGGGCGACGGGCGTAAGCGCACCGGTGCGGCCAACCTGTACTTCGATGGCGTTCAGGCGGGTGCGTGCCTTTTCGGCCGGGAATTTATGGGCAATTGCCCAGCGTGGCGAACGGCTGACAAAACCAAGGCGCAGCTGAAGTTCAAAGTCGTTGACCTTATAGACGATGCCATCAATGTCGTAATCAAGGTCCGGACGCTGTGTCGCCAGTTCGTCGTAGAACGCCATGATGTCATCAGCATCATTCAGCAACCGGGTCAGCGGATTGGTGACAAAACCCCATCCTTCGACCTTGTTGAGGAAATCCCACTGGGTCTGGGCCAGGCTTTCGGAAAGCTCGCCAAAGCTATAGGCAAAGAAACGAAGCGGGCGTTTGGCACTGATCGACGGATCAAGCTGGCGCAAGGATCCGGCCGCGGCGTTGCGCGGGTTGGCAAAGGTTTTGCCGCCGGTTTCTGCCTGTGTTGCGTTCAGTTTCTGAAAGGCAGAACGTGCCATATAAACTTCGCCACGGATTTCGACCACATCGGGCGCGTCACCGGGAAGGATCTTGGGGATGTCGTCAATGTGGGCGACATTGGCAGTAACATCTTCGCCTTCTGATCCATCACCACGGGTGGCTGCGGTGACAAGTTCCCGGTTCTCGTAACGCAGCGACAGGGAAAGGCCATCGATCTTGGGTTCGCCCACCACTTCGACAGCGCTGTGCGCCGTCAGGTTCAGGAATCGGCGAATACGCGCCAGAAAATCAACAATGTCTTCGCGCGAAAATGCATTGCCAAGCGACAGCATCGGGCGGGCATGCTTGACCTTGGCAAATCCCTCTGCCGGGGCAGCACCGACTTCCTGTGTCGGGCTGTTTTTCTTGAGCGTTGGATAGTGGGATTCAAGTTCGATCAGGCGGTTAAACAGCGCGTCATATGTTGCATCCGACACCAGCGGATCGTCATTCACGTGATAGGCCTCGTTATAGGACCGGATACGTTCAGAAATCTCTGCATGCTGTTTGCGCGCCTCCGTGCTTGAAGACGGCAATTCAGGAAGTTCGGACATGTTTGACGCGTGTTCGGCGTTCATATTCTTTTTGTTCCGTATTCAAGGTTGGGCCGACGCGTTGGCGTCTGGGTCAATTGGGTTGTTCAAGCAGGCTGTCTGCGGCGGCACGCGCCTCGGCCGTCACGGAATGACCGGCCAGCATGCGTGCAATTTCCTCGCGCCGGGCACCGTCGACAAGGGCATCGACGCGGGTCACCATGGTGCCGTCTGCCTCGCGCTTGGCAATATAGAAATGCGTGCGACCCCGGGCTGCGACCTGCGGGCTGTGCGTAATGACAAGGATCTGACGTTCCTGAGCCAGCAGGTGCAGGCGTTGACCAATGGCGGCTGCCGTTGCGCCGCCAACTCCGCTGTCGACTTCGTCAAAGACGAGACTGGGCACGGCTGATACGCGTGCCAGAACGACCTTGAGTGCCAGAAGGAACCGCGAAAGCTCCCCGCCCGATGCGATCTTGTTAAGCGCCCCCGGTGGGCTGCCGGGGTTGGTCGCGACCGTAAACTGCACCCGGTCAATACCATCCTGCCCCCAGTCGGCTTCTTCAAGCTTGGCAATGTCAGTAACAAAGCGCGCCTTTTCCATACGCAGCGGGGGCAGTTCGGCATTGATGGCGCCATCAAGTTTGGCGGCGGCTTCCTTGCGCGCCGCATGAAGCTTTTCACCCGCCTTGATATAGGCGTCGCGATGTTCCGTAACGGCTGCCGTCAGGCGGTCCAGTTCCTTTTCCCCGAACTCGAGCTGATCAATCTGGGATCGGAAGTCCTTCATCAGGGGGTTAAGGCCATCGACGGGAACATCATATTTGCGCGCCGCAGCACGCAGGGCGAACAGGCGTTCCTCTACATTTTCCTGATGGCCGGTATCAAGGTTAAGGTCGGCCAGCGTTGCCGAAATTGACCGGTTGGCTTCTTCAAGTTCGATGGCAGCACGATCAAGGGCCTCGATGATCGGTTCAAACCGGCCATCGGCCTTTTCAAGTTCACGTTCAAGGCAGCGCTGCGCACTTCTAAGCGCACTTTCAGCACCCTTGCCACGCGAAAGTTCCGATCCGGCGTCATTAAGGGCAGCAACCAGCTTTTCGCCATGCATCAGGAACTGGCGTTCCTCGGCAAGACGTTCTTCTTCGCCTTCTTCGGGGGCGAGCTTTTCAAGCTCGTCCACGGCATGACGCAGCCATTCTTCTTCTTCACGGGCTTTTTCGATCCGGGCCCGCGCGGCATTGAGTTCCTTTTGTGTTTCTCGCCAGGCGCGCCAGTGGTCGCGCACGCTCATCGCAAGCGTTCCAAGATTGCCATGCGCATCAAGGGTCGCGCGGTGGGTGGTCGGATCCAGAAGGCCGTGCTGGTCAAACTGGCCCTGAATTTCAACGCAGTAATTGCCAACATCGCGCAACAGCCCAACCGAGACCGACTGATCGTTCACATAGGCGCGTGATCGACCATCGGCCGTCACTACGCGGCGAACGACAAGGTCTTCGCCTTCAAGGTCAATGTCCTGATCGGAAAGAAGTCTGAAAACCGGATGTCCCTGTGGCAGGTTGAAGGTTGCCGTAACACTGCATTTGTCGCACCCATGGCGGACAAGGCCACTGTCTGCACGCGCGCCCAAGGCAAGTCCAAGCGAGTCAAGCAGGATCGATTTACCGGCACCGGTTTCACCTGTGAGGACGCTTAGTCCATCGTGAAAATCGAGATCCAGTTTATCGATAAGGACGACGTTCCGAATGCTGAGGCGTCGAAGCATTGCTGGGTACTGATGTTGTTAACGGAGCAGCAGACAGGTACAGCTAGGTTCAGGACCTATTAGTTCGTTTGTGAAATTGCAGAGTGCCCAATCCCGCCCCGCCTTGCAAGCCTTGCGAAGGTGAAACGGTCTCAATTCGACTGCGACAATGATGTTTGGTCAAAGTGCAGTAATTTCAGGTGTTAACCACGGGTTGTTCTTTTTTTGTTCTATATTGTTACAAGGCGGATTGTCAAGCAATCCCTTGGGTTTGTTGTGGTTTGGTTACCTGAATTCAGAACAGGCTGGAAATGGAGTTTGTTGTTGAATCCCACCAGCTTTCCTCTTCGCGCTCCGGGGCGTCTTCGCCCAGCAGAAGGCTATAGGACTCGCTGTAATATTCGCTGCCCGGGAAGTTGTGACCAAGGACAGCGGCAGTGCGTTTGGCCTCGCCCTCCAGACCCAGCGAGAGGTAGCATTCCGTCAGGCGCGCAAGGGCCTCGGGCACGTGGGTTGTGCTCTGATAGTTTTCGATCACCGATTTGAAACGGTTGATCGCGGCCAGATATTGGTTGCGGTCCTGATAGTAGCGCCCAACATCCATTTCCTTGCCGGCCAAGTGATCGACCGTCAGGTCCTTTTTCAGCTTGGCGTCACGGGCATATTTACTGTCCGGGAAACGGCGGATGACGTCATCAAGTGCATCCATGGCGTGCTGGGTCATCTGCTGATCGCGGCCAACATCAGAAATCTGTTCATAGTAGGACAGCGCCTTGAGGTAATAGGCATATGGCACATCCGGGTTCGCCGGATGGAGCGAAATGAAGCGATCCAGTGCACTGATCGCATCGTCATACTCGTTGTCCTGATAATAGGCATAGGCCGACATCAGCGTCGCCTTGGTTGCCCATACCGAATAGGGGTGTTGGCGTTCCACCTCGTCAAATGCTTCGGCGGCCTGCTGGTATTCCTTGGCGTCCAGCAGGTCCTGCGCGCCGTTATACAGTTCGGAAACCGGGCGTTCGACATATTCCGGCGCCTCATTGCTTGAACATGCCGCAAGCATCAGCGACAGGCCGCAAGTGGCAATGATCTGTTTGGCGCGAACGGTACTTAGCACTGTGACCTATCCTCGAAATTTGTGACACATTCACCAGAAAATCCGCCGGACTATATCATGTGAAGGGCGTGCTTGGGCAAGTGGTTGTGTCGTCAAATGCAGACTTTTCTTTGATCTCGAAATTCATCGCCATCATCTGCAGGTGCAAAACCAACCCTGAAAACAAAAATGGCGACCACTGGGGCCGCCATTTTCAGGAGCATGGGACAACCAGCGCCTGACATCAGGCGGTGGCAAGAATCGGTTCGGATACGCCGCGCAGGGCAGACTTGGTCAGCGGAACAACGCGATAGGCATCTTCATCAGCCAGCAACGCCTGCAAAAGCAGGTTGTTGACGTGATGGCCGGATTTATAGGCCGTAACCTTGCCCTGAAGCTGCTTGCCTGCGGTATAAAGGTCGCCCAGCGCATCAAGGATCTTGTGGCGGACGAATTCGTCTTCGTAACGCAGACCTTCTTCGTTCATGACTTCGTCACCGGACAGGACAACCGCGTTATCAAGCGAACCACCACGGGCAAGACCAGCAGAACGCATGGCTTCGACTTCGTGCAGGAAGCCAAAGGTACGGGCACGGGCAATATCGGCAACAAACACGCCGTCATCGAATTTGACTGACATGCGCTGGTTGGCGATGGCCTTGCTGGCGAAATCAATCTCGAAATCGATCTCGAATCCGCTGGCAGGTTCGATCCGCGCGGTGCAGCCGTTATATTCGACTTCTACAGTTTTGAGGACTTCAATGACCTGACGCGGAGCACCAAGCTCTTCAATGCCAACGCAATCAATCAGGAAGTTGAACGGCGCAGAACTGCCATCCATGACCGGGACTTCGTCGGCATCAATGTCGATCAGGACATTATCAATGCGCGATCCGGCAAGGGCTGCCATCAGATGTTCGATGGTGCCGATCTTGATGCCCTTGGATGCATCGCCAAGGCAGGTGCAAAGACGGGTATCGATCACGCCATCGTAACGTGCCGGAAACAGCGGCTGGTCATCCAGGTCCGTGCGGCGAAATACGATGCCATGATCAGCAGGGGCAGGGTGAAGGGTAATGCGGATCTTCTGGCCGGAATGCAAACCGACACCTGCACAACCGATGGAGGCCTTCAATGTGCGCTGGGCCACATAGCCGTCGCCGGAAAGGTCTTTCTGCGCGATGGCAGAACCAAGATCGGCAATTTTGTTCACAGGAACCCCCAAATCAGGTCATTCAGTTTGTCATCAATCACGGTCAAAGCATGTTTAAAGCCATCGGCCCCTGCTTTGTTAGTTTCAGACATTACTGACGAACACGCAATCACTCAAATCACTCTTTGTTACGCTTTGTAAACTTCGTAAATAACTGAAAATAAATAGTAAAATTTGGTTTATCTTGATGTCTTTTTGCAGTCTGTAACCGTCCGGCTTCGGGGCTTTGATCACAATCACCGCAATACTGCGTCATCTATTCTGGTGCATTCAAAAAAAAGGGGAAGGCATCAAGCCTTCCCCATCTTCGCGCGGAGATCGTCGTCAGTTGGCCTGACGACGAAGGAAGGCCGGGATCTCAAGAAGGTCATCCGACGCGCCTTGCGTCTTACCCCGGGAAGCGGGTTCCTTCTTCATGACAGGTTCTCTGTCTTCGCCAAGGGGCATCTCGGTCTGGCGTGGTGCCGGTGCTTGCGGCTGCGAGACCTTCGGTTCCGCATGGTGTTGCGGTTCCTTGGCGGTTTTGTTCTTGCCAAACAGGCTGCTGAGTACCGAACGCGGCGAGGTTGCGTTCTGGGCATCGGCTGCTTCGAACACATCCGGGCTGTGTGAGGTGTGCTCAGCCTGGCTTGGCGTTACAGCGCGTGGCGGGATGAAAGCCATGTCGCCGTTGCTGTTGGTTTTTTCGGTCGGCTTGTCAGCACGCAGAACAGGTTTCGGCTTGAGAACCGTCTGGCCCATTTCAATCGAACCGGTTTCCTGTGCTTCGGCCTGATGGCTGATTTCCGGTTGCTGTGCGCTGCCGGTTGCGGCAAAGCGATCAGCCGGGATGTGGTCAACTGATCCACCGCCTGCGTAATCACCTGCGCCGGTGCTTTCAGCGGCCGCAGCTGCTGCGTTACCGGCACCATGCTGTGCAAAGGACGGTGCGGCTGCTGGCTGTTCTGCCGATTTTTGTGCGACAGGCTGTGCGACGGAAACCGTGGTCGGCTGAGGACGACGGACTTCTTCGGCGTCGATGCCGGTTGCCACGACAGAAACGCGAAGAGCGCCTTCGATGGTCGGATCAAAGGTCGAACCAAAGATGATGTTGGCTTCGGATGCGACTTCTTCGCGAATACGGTTGGCAGCTTCGTCAACTTCATAAAGCGCCATGTCCATGCCGCCGGTGATGTTGATGAGGACCGCACGGGCACCCTTCATCGAAGCATCTTCAAGAAGCGGATTGGCTATCGCGGCTTCGGCCGCCTCAAGTGCACGTTTTTCACCCGATGCCTCGCCGGTACCCATCATGGCTTTGCCCATCTCGCTCATCACAGTGCGGATATCGGCAAAGTCAAGGTTCACAAGGCCCGGAACCATCATAAGGTCGGTGATCGAACGCACACCATTGCGCAGAACATCATCCGCCATCTGGAAGGCATCTGCGAACGTGGTTTTTTCATTCGCAACCCGGAACAGATTCTGGTTTGGAATGATGATCAGGGTGTCAACATACTGTTGAAGCTGCTCTATACCCTGTTCGGCTGTGCGCATGCGGCGCGTGCCTTCGAAATGGAACGGCTTGGTAACGACACCAACGGTCAGGATGCCGGCCTCTTTTGCGGCACGTGCAATGACCGGCGCAGCACCGGTACCCGTACCACCGCCCATCCCGGCGGTGATGAATACCATGTGGCTGCCTTCAAGCTGCGCCTGAATTTCTTCAATGGATTCTTCTGCTGCGGCGCTGCCTGCATCAGGACGGGCGCCTGCACCCAGCCCCTGGGTGATCTTGCGGCCAAGCTGCATCTTGCGCGTAGCTTTTGCCTGGGTCAGGGCCTGAGAATCGGTGTTGGCAACAACGAAGTCACATCCTTCGAGTTCGGATGCGATCATGTTGTTAACGGCGTTGCCGCCGGCACCGCCGACACCGATAACGGTAATCTTCGGTTTTAGGTTTTCTTCCGTTTCAGGAACGGAAAAACTGATTGTACTCATTGTTTGCTCTTCCTCTCCGCGCTTTAGAGCTGAGGGTCCCACACAAGCCTTCCCTTTGCCTGTGCGTGCCAGAAATGCTTCGGACACAAGACCTCCAAGTTCGTTTTAGCTGGCAAAGAGTTATTGCCTTCTTAATACGGCTAAAAGTTTTCAGGAAAATGGAGAAAAAAGTACGGCTGATTTGCGTACTAGAAGTTCTCTTTGAACCAGGCGCCCAAACGGCCCCAGCGTCCGCCCGATTGACGGATTTGCGCCATGGCTTCGCTAAGCGGGTCATTTTGCTGGGCGACAGCGCGCAATAACAGGCCCGAACAGGCCGAAAAGGCGGGGCCGGCGGTCGCTTCTGCAAGGCCTGATACCCCGTGGGGCAGGGCAACGGTTGCCGGGCGTTCAAACATTTGGCTGGCAAGATCGGCGATGGCATTCAACTGGCTCGCACCACCGGTCAGAACGATGCTGCGTCCACCAATCTGTGACAGGCCATGTTCTTCAAGCTGATCGCGAATCAACTCAAAGGTTTCCTCAAGCCTGGGCTTGATGATGTTGATCAGCATGGAGCGCGGCACATGATTGAAATTGTTTTCGTCTTCATCGCCGATGGTCGGAACCGCAAGGATTTCCTGATCATCCGATGGAGAGGTCAAAGCGCTACCATGCAAGGTTTTCATCCGTTCCGCATGGCTAAGCGACGTATTGAGACCATAGGCAATATCGCGCGTCACATGTGCGCCACCGACCGGAACCGACGTGGTGTAAACAACTTGGCCCGCGTTAAAGACGGCAACACTGGTTGTGCCAGCACCCATATCAATCACGGTCGCACCCAAATCGCGCTGATCCGGCGTCAAAGCGGCAAGACCAGATGCCAACGGCGTCACAACGGTTTCTTCAATCGCAAGATGGCAGCGTGCCAACAGGGTATCGAGATTGCGCAAAGGTGCTGTCTGGGTTCGAACGAAATGCAGATCGAGACCAAGGGTCGACCCGTACATGCCGCGTGGGTCGTTCATTGTATTGGCGCCATCAAGACGGAAGCCAAGTGGAACGGTGTGGATCAGCTCGTCACCGGCCTGACGCAAAAGGGCTTCTTTCTGGTCATTGAGTTTGCGGATCTCAAGATTGCCAATCGGACGGGAGCCAAGCGGTAGCTCAACCGTGTGCGTTTCAGATTCTGGACGGCCGCCGGACAGGTTCACAATAACCGAGTCGATGGTTTGACCTGCCATCTTCTCAGCGGCGTTAACTGCGGCAAGCACGACTTCCTGCGCGGCATCAAGGTTGGAAATGGATCCACTTTGAAGGCCCTTGGACATGTTGTGTCCAATGCCGATGATCTTGGGCGGCTGGTCCTTTTCGCGTCGCGCAATAAAACAACAGACCTTGGACGTTCCAATGTCCAAAGCCGCAATCAATCCTGATCTGGTTTTGCCGCGTGCCAATTGAATGCTCTGAATTTTTTTATGGGTTATGTGGTGAGACTTTTGTGACCCTACCTTATTACGCCCGTTTTCCACCAAAAGCCGTTGCAATTTGGTTAAGGCAGACCGTCACGTAACGCATCTTTTATGCGAATGTGCGCAAGAACTGCGTAAAAACAATAGAGGCAGTCTTGTAAGAACTGCCCAAGCCGCTTTTTCGGCGGAAGATCGGTAAGAATGCAAAAGCGCGGTCAATTCAGACTGCGCCCTCCTTCTTTGGCGGGTTGCGCCGTTGTTCTGCCGCACCCGGTGTCAGGCGAACAAATGTCCGGTCTGGAAGTCGCAGATCTACGATCAAGACATCCCGGTCAAGAATACCGTGTTCGCGATCAAGCATTTCAAGACGCTGCCAAGCCAGTTCCATGTTCTCTTCGGGCAGGCGGATAAACATGCCGTTGGCAAGCTGAATGTTCCAGCGGCGATGACCAATCCGTTGTGCACCGGTGATCTGATCATAAAGATGTGGGATGGTCTGCAAGGTGGTCAGCATTTCTGCCGCGGCCTTGGGGGCGTCATCACCAACCAGAACCGGCAGATCAAGGTAATCGCCCAGCTCGTAATTCTGGAGCTGTTCGCCATCGCCATCAATCAGGACATGGTCGCGGCCTTCGGTTTGCCAAAGAGCCAGCGGTTTGCGCTCAACAATCGATACGATAAGGGTATCGGGCAACTGGCGTTCGACTTTTGCGCTGCGTACCCATGATAGTTCCTCGACCCGTTCGCGTGCGGCTTCCACATCAAAGGTAATGATCGGTGTGCCGGGTTTTTGGCCGATGGCGGCCAGAAGGGCATTGGTGTCGGTCTTTTCGCGGCCTGAAACTTCGATGTTTTTGACCGTCATGCCGAATTCAGCTGACAGGTGAACACTTTCCTGTTCCACCATTTCGAGCCATTTGTCCGCTTTGCCTGTATACCAAAGGGCAGCCGGAATGATCGTGATCGCGCCAATAAAGCCACTCCACCACATGACCCGGGCAATCTTTTTGACGTTTGATGCAACGCCATGTCGTTTATCGAGCTTCTCGCGCCGTTCGCGGGCCTGTTCTTCTAGCGTTCGCATGAGGCGTCCTCCACCATCCATGCGACGATATCGGCAAAGCTAAGCCCCTCGTGGCGGGCGGCATCGGGAACAAGTGATGTAGGCGTCATGCCCGGCTGTGTGTTGATTTCAAGGATCGCCAGATGGTCCTTTTCCGGATCATAGCGGAAATCAGCACGCGCCACGCCCCGGCAGCCAAGCGCCTTATAGGCTTCTTCGGCGTGACGTTGCAGACGATCACGCAGATCGCCTTCGATGTCGGCAGGGACGATATGTTCCGATCCGCCCTGGGCGTATTTGGATTCAAAATCGTAGAAGGCATGGTTGCCGGTCAGGATTTCGATGACTTCCATCGCCTTGCCATCCTTGACGGCAACGGTCATTTCGCGACCGGGAATGAATTCTTCCTGCATCACGCCGTCGCCGTGATCCCAGCTCCGGGCAAGCATGTTTTGCTCTTCCTCGGCTGTCAGGATGATTTCAACCCCGACAGAGGACCCTTCGTTATTGGGTTTCAGAACGTAAGGTGGTGGCAGTGCCTTGCCAGATGCAATGTCTTCGCGTGTGACCCAGACGTGGCGCGCACAGGGAATTTCATATTCGGCAAACATCGCCTTTGCCGACATCTTGTCCATGGCAATGGCCGAGGCGCGTACACCAGAATGCGTGTAGGGGATGTTCATGATTTCAAGCAATCCCTGAACCGCGCCGTCTTCGCCCCAGCGGCCATGCAGGGCGTTAAAGATCACATCGGGTTTGGGATCAATCGCCACAAGTTGGCTTGCAAGGTCACGCGTCGCATCAATCTCGGTAACCTTATAACCTTTTTCACGCAGCGCTTTGGCGCATTCGTGCCCGGATGACAGGGAAACTTCCCGTTCTGCTGACCAACCGCCCAGAATGACAGCGACATGTTTGCTCATGCGTCTTTTCCTATGATCGAGTGGCCAAGGCGCTCACCGATGCGCCGAATTTCCCAGCGCAGCTCAACGCCGCTATGTTCTTTGACCCGTCTGCGGACTTCATCGCCAAGCTGTTCAAGATCAAGGGCTGTGGCGTTGCCCGTATTGATCATGAAATTGCAGTGCTGCTCGGACATTTGCGCACCGCCGATTTTAAGTCCGCGACACCCGGCCGCATCAATGACTTCCCATGCGCGTTTTGGGACGGGATTGGCAAAGGTTGAGCCACCGGTACGCGATTTGATCGGTTGCGATTCTACCCGCGACTTCTGGATTTCATCCATGCGTTTGGCGATGTCTTCAGGATCACCAGACGATGCGCGCAAGATTGCAGACGTGAAAATCCAGTCCTCTGGAACGCTGCAATGCCGATAGGTCATGTTCATTTCATCGGGGGTGACGGTATGGATATTACCGCTGCCGTCAATTGCGGTTGCCGATACAAGAACATCCTTGATCTCGGTTCCATAGGCCCCGGCATTCATGCGCAACGCCCCACCGATGGTGCCGGGAATGCCAGACAGAAATTCCAGACCGGCAATGCCATTCATCTGCGCGGTTTGCGCAACATTGAGATCAAGTGCGCCAGCACCGGCGTGAACCGCGCCGTCCTCGACCACGACATCGGTAAACGGGCGGCCAAGGCGGACGACGACGCCACGAATGCCGCCATCGCGAACCAAAAGGTTTGACCCAACCCCAATGACAGTCACAGGCAAGTCTTCCGGTTTGCCTTTTAGAAAATCAGCAAGGTCGGCTTCATCCTCTGGGCGAAACATAACATCTGCCGGGCCACCAACCTGAAACCAGGTGACTTTGGCAAGTTGTGCGCCTTCGCGCAGCTTGCCGCGCACTTTTGGCAGGCGGTCGATCAGGGGCGTATGGTGTTTCGGCGTGCTCATATCTGCCTCAGTTCTTGATCGCTTCAAGTTGGGCGGGCAGGGCATTTGCCCATGCGCTGATTGAACCAGCACCAAGGCAAACGACAAGATCGCCCGGTTTTGCTTCGGCTTTGATGACTTCGGCCAGTTTTTCCGGGCCTTCCAGTGCGCTCACATGGCGGTGGCCACGGTTGCGCAGGCCTTCGACAAGTGCATCACGCGAGGCACCCTCGATCGGGCTTTCACCGGCCTCAAAGACGTCGGCGACAATGACGTTATCCGCATCGTTAAAGCAGGTGCAGAAATCTTCGAACAGGTCATGCAGGCGTGAGTAACGGTGCGGCTGAACGACTGCGATCACGTTGTTTTGCGTCGCCTGACGGGCAGCTTTTAGCACTGCCTTGATTTCAACCGGGTGATGACCGTAATCGTCGATGATCGTAACGCCATCAACCTCGCCGGTTTTGGTGAAGCGACGTTTAACGCCGGTAAACCCGTCAAAGGCGGAGACGATTTTCTCATCGGGGATGCCAAGTTCCAGCGCGACCGTAATCGCTGCTAGCGAGTTTGACACGTTATGATCGCCAACCATTGGCAGGCGGACATCCTTGATCACGCGTTCTTCGCTATCAACCCGTTCGCGGATAACAACATCAAAGACACTGTCGCCGATATTGGTCCGCACATTTACCGCGCGGACATCAGCCTGCGGTGAAAAACCGAATGTGAAAATACGACGATCCGTCACGCGCCCAATCAGGGCCTGGACTTCGGGATGATCGATGCACAGAACCGCAAAGCCATAAAACGGGATGTTCTGAACGAAGTTCTTGAAGGCTTCGCGCAGCTGATCGAAATCTTTCCAGTGGTCAAGATGTTCGGGGTCAATGTTGGTCACAACCGAGATGGTGGACGGCACTTTGACAAAGGTGCCATCAGACTCATCGGCCTCCACCACCATCCAGTCACCTTCGCCAAGGCGCGCGTTGGTGCCATATGAATTAATTATCCCGCCATTGATGACGGTCGGGTCAAGCCCGGCGGCATCCAGCATGGTGGCCACCAGTGACGTGGTGGTTGTTTTGCCATGGGTTCCGCCAATCGCGATTGCTGCCTTAAGGCGCATCAGTTCGGCCAGCATTTCGGCACGGCGCACGACCGGGATCATGGCCGCGCGTGCGGCTACGACTTCGGGGTTGGTCGGCTTGACGGCGGTTGAAATCACAACGACCTTGGCGTCTTCGACATTTTCTTCCTTGTGCCCGACAAAGACTTTAATGCCAAGGGCGCGCAGGCGCTGCACATTGGCATTGTCGGAAATGTCCGAGCCCTGCACCGAATAGCCCAGGTTGTTGAGGATTTCGGCAATACCGGACATGCCGATGCCACCAATACCGACAAAGTGGATGGTGCCGATGTTGAGCGGCAGGGTGTTCATTGCATGTCTCCTCGGTCTTTGCTCATGTTCTTGTTATCCGGGCTTCCTGCCGGGTTCAGTCCCAGCATATCAAGCACCATGTCGGCCAACCGCTCGGCGGCGTTGGCCCTTCCGCTGCTTTTGGCGGCCTTTGCGGCACGCGTCAAGGCGGCAGGGTTGGTCAAAAGTTTCGCCAAACGATCCGTCACCGCCTCGCTGCCAAACCGGTCTTGTGGCATCAGCCATGCGCCACCGGCATCTTCGACTTGCTGGGCGTTGTAACGCTGATGATCGTCAATGGCATGGGGAAGCGGCACCAGAAAACCGGGGCGCCCGGCTGCGGTTAGCTCGGCAACCGTCGATGCCCCTGAACGGGCAATCACCAGATGGCAGTCGCGCAAACGTTCCGGAATGTCATCGATGAAGGATGCCAGTGTTACGTCGATCTGCGATCCGTCATAGGTCTTGCGAACAGCATTAAGATCTTCTTCACGTGCCTGCTGGGTTACGACCAGACGTTTGCGCAAACCTTCAGGCAGATTGACCAGTGCAGTCGGTAGGACTTCGGACAGGATGCGCGCCCCTTGTGATCCGCCTGTGATCAAAAGCCGGATCGGCCCGTCATTGGTTGGCGCATCATACTCACTTGATGCAAGGGCGGCGACTTCGGCACGTACCGGGTTGCCGGTCCAGATTACTTTGGCCTCGTCACCCGGTGCAATCATCCTGACCTTGGCAAAGGATGTTGCAATACGCTGTGCATTGCCTGCCACCAGACGGTTTGCGCGGCCAAGAACGGCGTTTTGTTCATGAATGGCATATGGAATGCCCAGCCACTTGGCCGACATTGTCGCGGGGATAGAGGCATAGCCGCCAAATCCGATCACAGCTGCCGGTTTGGCCTTTTTGATGCGGCTTCTGGCTTTAAGCGTGCCAAGGCCAAGGCGGGCGGCCCCGATCAGGCGCCCCTTGATGCCTTTGCCGGCAATGCCGCCAGCAGGCAAGATAACGGTTTCGACACCTTCAACATCCTCGGTATAGCGGGCCGCGCGGGCGTCGGTGAAAAACAGTACCTGTGCGCCACGACGCACGAGTGATTTGGACAAGGCAACAGCCGGAAACATATGCCCGCCGGTACCACCGGATGTTACGGCGATCACCTGACCTGCCAGCGGCGTCTCGGCGGCAGAAAGTTCTGGATTTGCTAAGTCAGTCATCTTGTCCACATGTAAAACGACGGCGGTGCAGGGATGGTCCCCGACAGTTACCCCCATCAGAACCCGACAAAGGTTAATATCCCTTCAAACCAGTTCCTGAATAAGGCCTGATTTTGTCGTTTTAATGCAGAAAGTTTTTGGGAAGCAGGTTGGTTATTCACCGGGCCGCTTGCGCGTCAGGGCAAGGACAAATCCCATACCGATCGCAATACCGATCGTCGCTGAACCACCGTAGGATACAAACGGCAATGTCATGCCCTTTGGCGGGACCAATTGCAGGGTCGATGCCATGTTGATCACGGCCTGCAAGCCGAACTGAACCAGAATGCCGGTTACCGCCAGAACCACGAACAGGTTGCGTTCCCCCATCAGGCGCGAAAGACCGCGCATGATGATGAAGGTAAAGACACCAACCACCAGGACACAGAACAGAAGACCAAACTCCTCGCCGGCAACTGCAAAGATGAAGTCAGAATGGGCATCGGGAATGGAGTTCTTTACCCAGCCTTCACCCGGGCCCCGGCCCATAATGCCACCATTCATGAAGGCTTCCATGGATCGTTCGATCTGATAACTGTCACCCGATGCCGGATCAAGGAAGCGATCCACACGTGACTGTACGTGCGGCATGATCAGATAGGCGGTTACCGCCAACCCAACCGCCCCAAGTCCAAGGCAAAACACCAGAATGATCGGAAGACCCGCAAGGAAGATCTGAACTGACCAGATTGAGGTGATCACAACTGTCTGGCCGAAGTCCGGCTGGATCATTAGAAGGAAGATGCAAACAGCAAGGATCAGGCTTGAAACGATATAGCCCGGGAAGTTCGGGTTAAGTCGCCCTTCGGCAAACATCCAGGCAATGACAACCGCAAAGGCGGGTTTGAGGAATTCTGACGGTTGCAGGTTGATCCCGGCAACATTGATCCAGCGTACCGCACCCTTGATGTCTGATCCGATGAACGGGGTAATGATCAGCAAAAAGATCACGCCCAAAAACATGAAGGATGCCAGACGCCTGACCCATTTCACCGGCAACAGCGAAATGCCGAACATGCAGATCGTCGCCATGCCAAGAAAGACAAACTGGCGGGTGACAAAGTGGAAGCTGTCGACATTGATGCGATCCGCGACCGGCGGACTTGCCGACATCACCAGAAGTGCGCCAATCCCCATCAAAAGGATGATGGCTGCCAACAGCCAGCGATCTACGGTCCACCACCAGATCCCCAGAACCGAGGTATCCGCACGGGAAAAGGCAATATGCGTGTTATGACCAAACAGGGACTTCATGCGCTTTCCTTCCCGGTCCGGTCACTATTCGCCAAGGCGGCATAAAGGTCGCGGAATGCATCGCCGCGCGCCTCAAAGCTTTTGAATTGATCAAAGGATGCACAGGCAGGGGTTAACATTACCACCGGTTTGTCATCGCCGCTTGCCTGGGCATCCGCAAAGGCCGCCTTGGTTGCGACATCAAGGGTTTCGCATTTCTCCCAGGACAGGTCATTACCAAGGGTTTCTGCAAATTCGTTGGTTGCAGCGCCGATCAAGTAGGCTTTCTTGATATGGGGATAGTATTCCTGCAATCCCGCGATTCCGCCTTCCTTGGGTTTGCCACCCGCGATCCAGTAAATGTTCTTATAGGCTGAAAGCGCCTTTGCCGATGCTTCGGCATTGGTGGCCTTGCTGTCATTGACAAATACCACACCATCAATGCTGCCAAGCAGTTCCTGTCGATGGGCAAGACCCGGGAAGGACATGACGCCATCAATGATCCGGGTGGCATCCACACCCCGCGCACGGCACAACCCATAGGCAAAGGCAATGTTTTGCCAGTTGTGTCGACCGGGCATATGGGTGACGGTCGCAAGATCCAGAATACGGGTTTGCGCCCCGGTCATGTCATCAATCAGCCAACCATCCGCATCAACATAGATGCCGTGATCGACCGGTTGTTTGACAGAAACTTCGATGATGTGACGACCGCCTTCGCGCGCCAGTTCAACCGCCATTTTGGCACATGGTTCGTCATCAACGGAAATGATTGCCCATTTCGGCCCTTTGGAACGTGCAAAGATCAGGTGTTTTGCCCCGATATAGCCATCCAGCCCGCCATGGCGATCCAGATGATCCGGGGTGATGTTCAACAGCGCACAGGCATCAAAGGCCGCATGTTCAAGCAGTTCGAGCTGATAGGATGACAGTTCAAGAACCAGACAATCATCTGTGGTAGAGGGTTCAAGCCCAAGGGCTGCATTGCCAAGGTTGCCGCCAGCCTGCGTTTTAATCCCAGCCTGCCCGATAATGTGGGCGGTCAGTGCGGTGGTGGTCGACTTGCCGTTGGTGCCGGTGATGGCAAGTGTTGGCACATCAGGCTGTGCCGCGCAAAGCAGTTCAACGTCGCAAATAATCGGTTTGCCCGCACGGCGGGCCTTTTCGGCCGCCGGATGCGGGGTCGGAAAGGTGGATGGAATGCCCGGGCTGATCACCAGCATGTCGGGTTCAGACCAGTCACATTCCGCCAGATTGATCGGCGCAAGACCAAGTGGTTCGATCTGTTCACGCGATGATGCGGTGTCGTCCCACGCCCAGACAATTGCGCCTGCATTGATCAATGCTTTCACACTGGCCAGTCCGGATTTTCCCAGACCCAGAACCGCGATGGTTTTGCCGCGCAGATGTGAAAGATCAATCACGATGGGGTGTCCTTAACGAAGTTTCAGGGTCGCAAGACCAACCAGTGCGAGGATGACGGCAATGATCCAGAAGCGGATGACGATGGTTGCTTCCTGCCAGCCCTTTTTCTCGAAATGGTGATGAAGCGGGGCCATGCGGAACACGCGTTTACCGGTCAGTTTGTACGACCCGACCTGAATGATCACCGACAGGGTTTCCAGAACAAACAGACCACCAATGATGGCCAGAACCAGTTCGTGCTTGGTGACAACCGAAACCGCACCCAAAGCACCGCCAAGGGCGAGGGAGCCGGTATCGCCCATGAATACCATCGCAGGCGGGGCATTGTACCAGAGGAAGCCAAGGCCAGCACCGACAAGTGCGCCAAGGAAAATGGTCAATTCGCCCGAACCGGCAACGTAATGGACCTGCAGATACTCAGCGAACTGAACGTTACCGATCAGATAGGTGATCAGCGCAAAACTGGCCGCGGCAATCATCACCGGAACAATCGCCAGACCGTCAAGGCCATCGGTCAGGTTGACCGAGTTTGAGGCCCCGACCATGACAAACATGGCAAACGGCACAAAGAACCAACCCAGATCCAGAAGGAAATTCTTGAAGAACGGGAAAGCAAGCGCTGTCGAAAGCGGATCGGCGGTATTGTAAGAAATCCACCAGGCGGCAAGGGCTGCGATGGAAAACTGCCCAAGAAGTTTAAGCTTTCCCGGAAGGCCCTTGGTGTTACGCTTGGAAACCTTCAGAAAGTCGTCCAGAAAACCAAGGAAGCCATAGCCGATTGTGACCAGCAAAACAGCCCAGACATAAGGATTGGTCAGATCAGCCCAGAGCAGGGTGGCAATCGAGGTTGATAGCAACAGCAAAAGCCCGCCCATTGTCGGCGTGCCTTTTTTCGTCAGAAGGTGACTTTCGGGTCCATCTTCACGGATCGGTTGGCCTTCGCTTTGTTTGGAACGCAACCAGTTGATCAGATGCGGACCGATCACAAAGGCAAGAATAAGCGACGTGATGATCGCACCGCCCGTGCGGAAGGTGATATACCGAAACAGGTTCAGTACCGGCATCTGATCAGCAAATTGATAAAGCAGATTATAGAGCATTGCTCTGGTCGTTCCTTTTGCGACTGAGGGTCAGTCCTGACCCTCTTCTGTTGCGGTTGTGGATTTTTCCACCACGCCACAGGATTTTAAGGCCGATACAATTTTCGAAACGTAAATGCCAAGCGACCCTTTGATCAAAACCACGTCGCCATCGCGCAAATCGGCCTTGATGGGCTCTATCGCGTCTTCGGCAGTTTCAAAGTGGCCGGCATTTCGTTCGGAAGGCAAAGTTTTGTCGAGTTCGGCCATCAGCGGCCCAACCGAGTAAACCCGGTCAATCTCAAGCGAGGTCAGCGGATGATAAAGATCGGCATGCATTTTGGTTGCACTGTCTCCGAGCTCGCGCATTTCACCCAGAACTGCGATCTTGCGACCGCCTTCGCCCGGTTTGGTTTGCGACAGGACCTTGATCCCGGCCATCATCGAGGTCGGATTGGCGTTGTAGGCATCATCAATCAGCGTAAAGGTACCCTCGCCAGTCGGCAGCTTGACGGTGTGCGTCTCGCCACGTCCGGCAGGCGGAGTGACATCCGCCAGATCCTTCGACGCTTTGACAAGGTCTGCACCTATCGCATCAACACACCCAAGAACGGCAAGCGAGTTCAAAACCCAGTGTTCGCCGGGGCAACCGATGAAGTATTCCAGATCCTGGCCACCGACGCGTGCGCGAACAGCGCTGCCATCGGTGACGATATTTGCTTCAAACAGGCGATAGTTTGATACGGCATCCGTGCCAAAGCACTTGATGTTGGAAAGGCCAAGTTCCTTGGCGCGCCGGACCAGGGCAAAGTAATGCAGATTGTCACGGTTCAGGATGACGGTACCGTCGCTATCAAGGCCTTCAAAAATCTCGGCCTTGGCCATGGCGATTTCGGCTTCGTCCTTGAAGAACTCTGTATGCGCGCCGACCACAGTGGTGATCAACGCCACAGACGGCTTGACCATTTTGACAAGTGTGCTGATCTCGCCCGGATGGTTCATGCCGATTTCGAAAACACCAAACTCGGCATCAACAGGCAGGGTCGCCAAAGTAATCGGCACACCCCAGTGATTGTTGAAGCTGGCCGGGCTGGCATGGGTTTTACCCTGCTGGGACAGCACATATTTAAGCGCTTCCTTGGTGCCCGTCTTGCCGACGCTGCCGGTGATGGCAACGATCTTGGCTTTGCTGCGTTCACGTCCGGCAATTCCAAGTCGTTCAAGGGCGGCCATCGTGTCATCAACCAGAAGAACCTTGTCGGTATCGTCAATGCCATTGGCATCCGAGACCATGACGGCGTGCGCACCGGCATCAAGGGCGGCCTGCGCAAATTTCTGACCATCGAAATTCGGGCCCTTCAGGGCGATGAACAGATCGCCTTTACTGACTTTGCGGCTGTCAATCGAGATGCCGGTTACCGTCCAGTCCCCTGTGGTTTTGCCACCGGTTGCGGTTGCAGCATCCTGTGCGGTCCATAAAACAGCCTTCGTCATAACGTCACTTTCTTTTCGCTCAGACCATCACGGCCAAAGCGCCGTAACGGGAATTAAGGTCAGTTGCCGCCGACAAGGATGCTGCGGGCAACAGATGCATCATCGAATGGAAGAACCGTATCTCCGACAATTTGGCCTCTTTCATGGCCTTTTCCGGCGATAATAAGGACATCGTTGCGCTGAAGGATGCCGATGCCCCGTTTGATGGCTTCGGCACGGTCACCAATCTCGACGGCACCTTCGCACTGTTCCTTGATTGCAGCACGAATGGTGGCCGGGTCTTCGCTGCGCGGATTGTCATCGGTGATGATGGCAATATCGGCAAAGTCACGGGCAACCTGTCCCATCAACGGGCGTTTCCCGACGTCACGGTCTCCACCGGCCCCGAATACACAAACAAGTCGGCCTTTGCAATGCGGACGGACAGCCTTGATCACGGTTTCAAGCGCATCAGGCGTATGGGCGTAATCGACAAATACCGGTGCACCGAAGCCGGTTTTGCCAACCAGTTCAAGTCGGCCGCGGACACCTTCAAGCTTTTCAAGCGCAAGAACCGCCTGATCAAGGTCGGCACCCGATGCCACAACGATTGAAAGGGCGGCCAGCGCATTCATCACCTGGAAGCTGCCCATCAGCGGCAGGTGGATGTTGTATTCACCCTTGTTCGCAGCAAGGCGGATCTGGGTGCCGGTGCTGTCAGGCGTTGCCTTGACCAGTTTGATGTCATCTGCGTTCTGTCCATAGGACAGAACATTCACACCGCGCTTGGCGCAAAGTTTTTTCAGAAGGTCGAATTGTTCGACATCGGCATTCAGCACTGCCGTGCCATCGGCGACCAGAAGATCAGAGAACAGGCGGGCTTTGGCGGCAAAGTATTTTTCGAACGTGCCGTGATAATCCAGATGGTCGCGCGACAGGTTGGTAAAGGCGGCAACGGTGACCTTCACGCCATCAAGGCGATATTGATCAAGCCCGTGTGAACTGGCTTCCATCGCGACATGGGTCACGCCAATACCGCACATTTCATCAAGGCTCTGATGAAGTGCCACCGGATCTGGCGTTGTCAGCGAACCGGGAATTTTCGCGCCCGCTGCGCGAATGCCAAGGGTGCCGATGGATCCCGACATATTGCCAAGGATCGTCCAGAGCTGTTCGGTAAAGATCGCGGTCGATGTCTTGCCGTTGGTACCGGTGATCGCCGCGATGTTTGCGGGTTGCTGGCCATAGAAACGCGCAGCAAGCTGGGCATAACGCTTGCGCGGGTTTTCCACCGGGATCAACGGAACGGTGGGGGCTGCCTGTCTTGGCGTGCCATCCTTTGCAAGGATGGCTGCGGCACCAAGCTTGATCGCATCTTCAATATACTTGGACCCGTCATCACGCGCACCGGACAGGGCGGCAAACATATAGCCGTCCTTTACAGTGCGTGAGTCTGCTGTCAGGCCCGTGATATCCGGGTCCTGTCCTTCGGCATGTTTCAATGCCGCTTGATCACCTGCCATGAGCTCAGAAAGACGCAAGTTTGCGCTCCCCCTTGCGAAGTTCGATCTGCAGCGCTTGCTCAATCTCCGGCGCCTTCGCATTCGCCGGTTCAATGCCCAAAAGGGGAGCAATACGTGTCACAACCTTGCCAACTGCAGGGGCGGACACCCAACCTGCTGTGGCAAATCCATAAGTTTCTTTGGTGCCTTTGGGCTCGTCCAACGTCACCAGGACCACATATTTCGGGTCCTGCATCGGGAAGGCGGCGACAAAGGTCGACATGCGGGCGTTCTTGACATAGCGCCCGTTCACGAGTTTTTCCGAAGTCCCGGTCTTCCCGCCAAGGAAGTAACCCGCTACTTCGGCCTTCTTGCCAGAACCTTCGGTAACGACCAGCCGCATCAGGCGACGCATCAGTTCCGAAGTTTTCTGGGAAAACACACGTTCGCCTGCCGGTGCACCATCCTGTTTGAGGATGGTCGCCGGGCGACGAATGCCACCATTGACGATGGTGGAGATGCCGCTGACAACCTGAAGCGGGGTAACGGCCAGACCATGACCAAACGAAATCGTCATGGTGTTAATCTCGCGCCACGGATTGGGCACAAGCGGTCCGCCGACTTCAGGAAGCTCGATCTGAGGCTTGTCGAGCATGCCCAGCTTTTTAAGGTACTTACGCTGGTTCTCGCCGCCAAAGGCCATTGCCATGCGCGCTGAGCCGATGTTTGAGCTGTGCACAAGAATTTCCGGCAGGGTCAGCCACCGGTTCTCGGCGTGATAGTCCCGAATTCTGAAGCCGCCAATGGCCAGCGGCTCCGTCGCGTCATAGACCGAGTTCAAGGTCGATGTGCCGGTTTCAAGGGCGATGGCCGTGTTAAACAGCTTGAACACCGAACCCATCTCGTAAACGCCAAGTGTTGGCCGGTTAAAGCGGGCATCAGCCGGTGCCTGACCCGGACGGTGCGGATCAAAATTCGGAAGCGACGTCATCGCAACCACTTCGCCGGTATAGACGTCCATCACAAGGCCTGCCGCACCAACCGCGCTATAGGTTTCCATCGCGGTTTCGACTTCTTCGGCAAGCGCGTATTGCACCCGGGTATCAAGCGAAAGTTCCAGCGGACCGTTATTGATGCGCAGCTCGTTATCAAACTCGCGCTCAGCACCAGCGATGCCGTTATTGTCGATATCGGTGAAGCCCAGGGCGTGCGACAACAGACGTCCATGCGGATAGACGCGGCGTTCTTCACGTTGGAAATTCAGGCCGGGAATGCCCAGTGAATTGACTTCATATTGCTGCTCGGGCGTCAGGTTGCGGCGCAGCCAGACGAATGCCTTGCGCGAACTCAGGTGACGGATCAGCGTGTCGCGATCCAGATCGGGTAAAACCGTCAACAAAAGATCCGCCGATTCAACCGGGTCCTTGACCACACGGGCGTCAGCATAAAGCGAATTGGTCGGAAGATCGGTCGCCAGCAGCATGCCGTTGCGATCAACGATATCGGCGCGCTCGGTCTTGAGTTCACGGGTATCGGTGCCGGATGCGACGGCGGGTTCATTGCCCTGACGCAGAACCGATGCATCAACCAGACCATAGGTGATCCAGCAAAAACCGATGATGAACATCGCGCCGGTAATAAAGATACGGTTACGTGCTGTTTCAAGCGCAAGGCGCTCACGCTGATCCGGGCCCAGTTCCGGACGATCCCCGCGCAACCAGTAGGAAAAACGGGTCAGGCTCATTGTGCGCCCCCCGTTTCGGTGGCAACCGACGGCGCATCAATGATCATTGAATCCGCTGCCTCGTCATACATCAGATCACCCGGACGGGCGCGCGGTACCGGCATAAAGGCAACCGCCTCGCCAAACTTGTCGATACGATACTGATGCAGATCGGCGTCTTCTGGCAGATCGTTGATGCTGGCCATCTGCAGGACTTCAATCTGAGCCAGGCTCA
Source organism: Thalassospira sp. MCCC 1A01148 (assembly GCF_001613795.1). Lineage (GTDB taxonomy): Bacteria > Pseudomonadota > Alphaproteobacteria > Rhodospirillales > Thalassospiraceae > Thalassospira. Next base: position 217,264 of record NZ_LPVZ01000020.1, on the reverse strand, counting down.
GATACTGCTGGGACAGGCGCTCGATCCGTTCCGGATTGTTCAGGTAGCTCCATTCCGCCTGAAGCACATGGATGCTTTCCTGCTCGGCCAGAATGTCGGACTGGATTTCGGCGTAGCGCTTTTCAAGACGTTCGACCTGATGGCTGACCCAATAGGTGCCGGTGCCGATCAGGATGGTCATGATGAGGCCGATGATGGTTACCGCACGGGTCATTTGCGACCTCCTTGCGGTGATGCCGGTTGCTCGTTACGTGCAACGGCGCGCAACTTTGCCGAACGTGCGCGCGGGTTGGCGCGAATTTCATCTTTCTGACCGGTGACAGCCTTGCGCGTGATCGCCGTAAAGGTCGGGATGGCAACTTCTGGTTCGCCGGGCAGGCGGCGTGACATCTTGTTCGGATCGCCTGAGCGTTCCTTCATGAAGGTCTTGACCTGCCGATCCTCAAGCGAGTGGAAGGTTACAACCACCAGACGGCCGCCCGGTTTCAGCAATGTCTCGGCGGCATCCATGGCGCGTTCAAGTTCGCCAAGCTCGTCATTCACATAGATGCGCAAGGCCTGGAAGGTGCGGGTCGCCGGATCAATTCCGTCCTTGGACTTGCGCACGACAGAACGTACCGCACGCGCCAGTTGGGATGTGGTGGTAAAGGGTTCCTCTGCACGCATCTCGATAATCTTGCGTGCGACCTTGCGCGATGCGCGTTCCTCGCCATAGCGATAAACGACATTGGCGATGTCTTCTTCTTCGGCGGTATTGACGAAGTCGGCCGCCGTCGGCCCGGACATGGACATGCGCATGTCAAGCGGGCCGTCTTCGCGGAATGAAAACCCGCGATCCGCCTGATCAAGCTGCATGGATGAAACACCGATATCAAGAACGATGCCATCGACCTGTTCTGGACCTGCTTCGGGGATAAGGCGGCCCATATCGCCAAAGCATCCCTCGACCATGTGGAAGCGACCGTCATATTCGGCTTCAAGCTGTTTGCCTGTGGCAACGGCGGTTGGATCGCGGTCGATGCCGTAAAGCTCGCAATTGGCAGAATCAAGAATGGCGCGGGAGTAACCGCCTGCGCCAAAGGTGCCGTCAACCATGATCTCGCCGTCACGCGGTGCAAGGGATTCTAGTACCTCGCGTAGCAGGACCGGCTTATGTGGACGGTCTTCGGTGGCAAAGCTCAGGTCCTTGTCGCTCATGATGCGTCCTCCTCATCCGCGGTGCCGGGACGTGCACCTTTGGGGAGTTCGGACATCGGTTTGAGCTTTAATGTCGCACCACGGTTGAGCGTGCGGGTCCGGCTGGCTTCTTGCAGGGGTTTGAAGATGTCAGGGTTCCACAGGCGGAAGGTGCGACCACGGCCGACAAAGGCGACCTGATCTTCGATACGTGCGAATTCGATCAGTTCTGCAGGCAGAATGATGCGGCCTTCGCCGTCGTAAGGAAGCATATGCGAGGAGCCAAGGATGGTGTCTGCCAGATCGTCGGCCTCGTCAGAGAACATGTCGAGTTCATCAAGCGATGCGGCAATGCGCTCCATATGGCTGTGGCTACAGCCTTCAAGCGCGCTTTCCTTGTGGGATTGATACAGGTAGATGCCGGCGAATTCTTCTTGGTCAAGGGCCGCACGGAACCGCTTGGGGACGGATACGCGCCCCTTCCGGTCCAGCTTGTGAATGTGCGTCCCTGTGAACAGCACGTCGCCATTCCCCTGATCAAAAATCCGATCTCAAACCTCGGGCCCTGATGGGCTGTCTTGCGACTGTGTGATGTCTGAAATGGATATGCCCCGCATGGCACGGAATTTGTGCCTCTTTATGGGGTACCATGGGAAATGATGGGGGTCAATGGGATTTGATGGGCCAATACGTGATGTTTTGGCGCTTCCCGAGGGTTTCTGCGGTATATGCAGAAAGGCTGAATTCGGTCAAAAATCGCGGAAAATCAGCATGGTTCCATTATGTGCCCATAAAATCCCAAACTCGTTCCATGGGGTCCCATGGGAAGACCATTGAAAAACCGGAATTCGGGTTTTTATGGATCAGATTTGGCATCGGGTTTTGATGGAGTGCCGAAGACAGTTTGCGATTTGATGTCCAATCGGGTTTGATGCGCGGGCAAACTCCTGCAAAATGTCAAAATGATCTCTGATGGTCTTTTTGATCAATTTGATCGGCCATCAGGGTTGAATATGGCCCCGAACGGGGCAGCATCATCTGGCGCGGGGCAGCGTCAGTGAAACGAAGGAAGCGATTGTTGCGGATAAAAGCTGCCATTCTATTAATGGGTTGCGCATTCTCCGGTGCGTTTTTCCTGCCCGGGCTTGGTGCTGTTTCTGGCGGGACGGCGTTTGCGCAAGGCTTGCCCCTTGATCCGGCCGGTGGCGGATCAAATTCGCCAGAAGTCTCGTCGCCGCAGATGCGCGAATTGCTGCCCTTGATTATGAAACAACTGCAAAACAATCCGGAACTGATGTCGCAATTCGGTTTGGGCGGACTTTCAGGGCTGAATGGTCTTGATGGGGGCGGTTCCAGCACAGGTATGCCTGGTGTGCCCGGTATGTCAGCTGACGGTGCTGCCAATATCCCCGGACTGAGCGAAGCAATTGCAAAGGCCCTTGCCCAGCAAAATGGTGGAACGGGTGTTGCACCGTCCGGCATCCCTGAACAGGTCAGGGTGTATCGCGAACAGTATCATCCAATTGATATTGATCAGGATGGCCGTATCAGTCCAGACGAAGCCGCTGCCTATGCAAGCTGGATGTTTAGGCGCCGTGACATTAACGGCGACAATGTGCTTGTCGCACGCGAATTTGCCGCGGTTGAAAAACTGCCCGGTTCTGCAGAAGCCAATCGCCAAAGACTGCGTACCGAAAGCCGCCGACTGGATTTATTGTTTCCCGATTACGACGCGGACGGGGACAAGATGGTCACCAAGGAAGAGTTTATGGCAAAAGCGCGCACGACTTATGATGAAAAGCGTGGAAACGATCAGGATATCGACCCGTTTTCCTTTCAGACAGTGTTGCCGTTTTAGGCGTGATTTCGTCTGAAACGCATTCATCGCATGACAAGCAAGACATAAACTGGCATCCGATATAGTCGGTAAGCCGGAAATGACGGAGAGGCTCATGGACACCAACGAATTTTTTGCTCCGGTGCGCGCGACGACTGACGACACCAACACAGCAACTCCGATCGAAACGCAGTCCTCTGCCAGTGTTGATGCCGGTGAAGTTACGTCTGCCAAGCCTGCGGGGGGCAAGGCTGATCGTCTTCCGGTCTGGGTCGATTTGCATTCTCCGACACCCGAAGAAATTCACGAGATTGAAGAACGATTTGGCATTGAGATGCCAACCCGTGAAGAAATGCAGGAAATTGAGCTGTCATCGCGCCTGTATGAAGAGGACGGGGCACTGTTCATGACCGTTTCGGTTCTGACCAAGGCAACCACCGATGCGCCCCAGACGACCGCTGTTACCTTCATTTTGGTCAAGAAAACCCTGATAACGGTGCGATATGCTGATCCGGTGCCCTTCAAGACCTTCATCCGCCGGGTAAAGCGCAGCCCGTCGCTTGCCAATAGCGCAGAGACGGTTTTGTTTGGTCTGCTCGAACAGATCGTTGATCGTCTTGCTGATTTGATGGAACAGACCACGATTGATCTTGAAAAACTGTCCAATCAGGTCTTTGCCAGTCCCGAAGATCAGGATTCTGATGGTGATCATCGCGAAACCCTGCGTCAGATTGGACGTACCGGCAACCTGTCGGGCAAGGCCAAGGACAGTCTTTTGAACCTGCATCGTCTGGGCTTGTTCCTTTCAACACAGGCGCGACTAAAAAAGGACGCCAAGGCGCGTCTCAAGATCCTGTCGCGTGATATTGTCTCGATCACCGAACACGCCAATTTTATCGCCAACAAGGTGACCTTCCTGCTTGATGCTACACTTGGCATGATCAGTCTTGAGCAGAACAACATCATCAAGATCTTCTCGGTTGCCGCAGCCGCGTTTCTGCCGCCGACCCTTATTGCCAGTATCTATGGCATGAACTTCGAATTTATGCCGGAACTGGAGTGGCAGTTCGGCTATCCGGTCGCAATCGGCCTGATGGTGCTGTCTGCCGTCCTGCCGTTGCTGTATTTCAAGCGCAAAGGCTGGCTTTGATCCTGCTGGCAATATTGGTGGGACTTCTGTCCTTTCAGGCACTATTTTTGCTGCTAAACTGATCAGCACATTCCCCAAATATCGGAGCCCCACAAATGAGCCAAACCGCCCTTATCCTGATTGACTGGCAGCAAGGATTTGATGACCTCAATTACTGGGGAAATCGCAACAACCCCGACGCCGAAGCTAACGGGGAAAAACTGTTGGAACATTGGCGCGCCAAAGGTTGGCCTGTGTTTCATGCAAAGCACAATTCGACGGAACAGCAGTCCCGCTTGCATCCCGACCACCCTGGCAATGCCTTCAAGCCAGGGTTGGAGCCCCGCAACGGAGAACCGGTCTATGGCAAGAACGTAAATTCCGCCCTGATCGGAACGGAGCTTGAGGCGGATCTGCGTGCGCAGGGTATTTCAAAGCTGGTTCTGTGTGGAATCTCGACGGATCATTGCGTGAATACGACCACGCGCATGGCGGCCAATCTTGGGTTTGAGGCCACAATTGCCGCAGATGCCTGTGCGACCTTTGATCGTGGCTTGCCCGATGGCCGCACTTTCCCGGCTGAACTGGTGCATGATGTGGCGTTGTCCAGCCTGAATGGCGAGTTCGCGGCAGTCAAAACCGTTGATGAAATCATTGCCGGTTAATCGGCAATTGACTTGCGTTCGCAACTGAAGCAGTTTCTGCCTTCAGTCCCCGCGAAAGGTGTGCCATCCATGACCAAAATCGATACTCAGGAAAAGCTCCGTGACATTTATGGGGAGCCCAATGGACTTGCTGCTGCCAAATGTTTGTCGGCACTTGATCCACACTGCAAGCATTTCATTTCGCTGGCGCCCTTTGCGGTAATTTCCTCGGCAGATGCGGATGGCAATGCGGATGTCAGTCCGCGTGGTGATGGCCCGGGTTTCATCAAGGTTCTTGATGACAAGACATTGGTCATGCCTGATCGTCCGGGAAACAACCGGGTTGATAGCCTGTCAAACATCGTCGACAACCCAAAAGTCGGCATGCTGTTCTTCGTGCCTGGTGTGAATGAAACCCTGCGCATCAACGGTATTGCCGAGATCAGCACCGACCCAGACTTTTTGGGGCTGTTTACCGATACACCCAAGTCGCCGATTACGGCGATCAGGATCACGGTCGAGGAAGCCTTCCTGCATTGCGCAAAGGCCCTGATGCGTTCAAAGCTGTGGGACCCTGAAACCCGGATTGAACGCAAGACGTTGCCGACCTTGGGCAAGATGATCAAGGATCAGACGTCGAGCGATTTCGCCGAAGGTACGCAGGAAGAAGCAGACAAGTATTTCGCGCAATCCATTGCCGAGCGCGGATGATCTTCTGCCTGCAAGCAGGGGAAATTTTTGCGGGCGATGACGGGAAACTGTCATCGCCTTTGATCTGTCTGGGAAAGATAATACCAGATGGCCTGTAAGCCGGGTTCTGTCCATGCGGCGAACCGCACTGGATGACTATTCATCTGGGACGTCCGTCGCCGAACGCCTCCTGCAACCAACCCGAATGGTGGTGCGAAAACTCACCTGCCGACAATGCCGAAGCATCCGGCCGACCATTCCTATTAGGTTTTGCTCCCGGTGGGGTTTACCATGCGTCCCGCATTGCTGAAGGACCGGTGCGCTCTTACCGCACCCTTTCACCCTTACCGGATGGCTTGCGCGATCCGGCGGTATCCTTTCTGTGGCACTTTCCCTAGGGTCGCCCCCGCCAGACGTTATCTGGCACCGTGTTTCCGTGGAGCCCGGACTTTCCTCCCCGATTGCAAGCAATCAGGGCAGCCATCCGACCATCTGGTGATCGGGATGTAGGTCACATCAATGATGACGTCAAGAAAAAGCGATGTGGCTAAGGTTGCTTAGCTGGCAATCGCGCTGGTCAGGACCTTGGCGATGGCAACGCATTCGCCGTCGACCTTGCCGGAAATATCGTTTTGGCGCCAGTGACGCTGGAAGGCGATGGTGCGTTTGGTCCGATCTTCTTTGCTGGCTGCAGGGCCATAGCCGATGGCATCCAGCAGGGCATGAAATTCGTCCGGGTTGGCTGGCGCGTCGGTCGTTTCGGAAGGGACGGTCGGAATGCCATTGCATCCGGGCCAAAGCCCAATGCCGTTTTCAGCCAGTTGCTGCCATGGGAAAAGTTCGCCCGGATCGTCCTTGCGGTCAGGCGCCATATCCGAATGACCAATGATCCGGCTTGCCGGAATGTCATGGCGCGCGAGGATATCCCTGGTCAGGTCGATAATCGATTTAATCTGAATTTCGGGGAAGGGGCGGTAGCCATATTCATGTCCGGGATTGACGATCTCTATCCCGACGGCATGGGAATTTACATCCTTGCATTCCTGCCAGACCCCGACGCCTGCATGCCATGCGCGCTTTTCTTCGTCCACGAGCCCAAAGACGCGGCCATCTTCCTCGATCAGGTAGTGCGAGGAAACAGAACTGTCCGGGTCACACAGGCGATCAAGTGCAGCTTGGCCTGATTGCATCCCGGTGTAATGCAAAACCAGTATGTCAATTGGGCAGCCATCAGGGCGGTCACCGAAGTTGGGGGAGGGATGGGAAATGATGCATCCCTGCAAGCTGTTGTTATGCAAGTCGTCCCCCATTGGGATCAGTCCATCCCTTGTGCTTTGCGCTGTACCGGCTTGCGCAGCATGATGACAGCCACACCGCACAGAACAACGATACTGCCGATGATTTTAAGCAGCGAGAACTGTTCGTCAAATACAAGGAGCGAGCCGATAACACTGACCACGGGTGCCAGAAGCATCCAGGGAACCACCACATTCACATCCTGAGTTTTCAGCAAGTGATACCAAAAACCATAGGCAACGATAGAAGACATCACGACGGTAAATGTCAGGTTAGCCCACGCCACCCAGCTTGCTTCGGCAATCGCCTGAAAGGCATGTGGTTCAAAGATCAGGGACAAGACCAAGAGTTGCGGCGCTGCCATCAACGCCATCCAGCCATTAAGCTGAAAGGTGTCAATGTCGCCCAGTTTCTTGATCATGACATTGGCAACCGCCCACATGAAGGACGCAAACACCACGAGCAACAGCGGCAGTTGCAGCTCTGTCATGGTCGGATCCCAGAACATGATGGTCACACCGATAAAGGCCAGTGCCATGCCCGAAAGCCGTTTCCATCCCAGTCGATCATTGAAGAAATAGGTAGCAAGCATAGATGAAAACGGTACGCCCAGAAGGATGATGACGGCGACCGGGCCAGCATCAATCATCGACAGGGCATAAAACAGAACGCCGAAATGCAGTCCGCCGAATGTTACCGAAATAAGCGCGAGTTTTCCGATACGCCCCCGCGGTACCTGTGTGAATGGAATCAACAGGATCGCCACGGCTGCAAAACGCATCGCGGTCAGGATAAAGGGTGGAATTTCGCCAACCGCGCCTTTGACGGTCAGCATATTCACCCCCCAGATGACGGCGACAGTAAAGGCCATAAGCAAGGCTTTGATCGGCATGACGAGGCCTTTCGGTAAAAGGGGCGGTATCGACATCAAGGATATCAGACAGTTGGTCAAGCCCGCCCATTTTTTAGACGGCCTCTAATCCCTTGATCCGATGTTTTGGCGCGAAGCACAAATGAGTTGTTCTCAACTCTGGCCTAAACTGTCACGAAATGGTTTGGCTTCGGGTTAACCCTGACCAAGTTCTTCGCGCAGCATTTCAAGCTCGAGCCAGCGTTCTTCCGAGGACTCCAGTTCCGCACGGGCAGCGTCCAGACGGTCTACTTTCTGCTGGAAGCCGTCCGGGTCCTTGGTGAACAGGTCACTATCAGAAAGCGCGTCCTCAAGAGTTGCGATTTCGCTTTCGAGTTTGGCCATGGCATCTGGCAGGTTATCGTATTCGCGCTGGTCCTTGTAGCTCAGCTTGCCAGATGGCTTTGACTTGGGCGCGCTGGCCTGCGCTGTTTTCTTGACCTGTTTCGCAGCAGCTTTTTCTTCCTTGGCCGCCTCGGCGCGCGACAATTTGCGCTGGGCGATATAGTCGGAATACCCGCCTGCATATTCGATGGCAGTCCCATCGCCTTCCATCACGATGGAGGATGTAACCACGCGATCAAGGAAATCACGATCGTGGCTTACCAGAAGAAGTGTGCCTTCATAGTCGCTCAGCATTTCCTGAAGCAGATCGAGCGTATCCATATCCAGATCGTTGGTCGGCTCATCCATGATCAGAAGATTGGTCGGCTTTGCCAATTGCTTGGCTAGCAATAACCGATTGCGTTCACCGCCCGAAAGCGCGCCAACCGGGCTTCGCGCCTGTTTTTCATCAAACAGGAAATCACGCAGATAGCTGACCACATGGCGCGGGTTGCCACGTACCATGACCTGATCACCGCCAACATCACACAACGTATCCCAAAGGGTTTTGTCGTCATCAAGGGCGGCGCGTTTCTGATCGAAGTAACTCGGATTAAGGTTGGTACCGATCTTGATCGTGCCACTGTCGGGTTCAAGCTGGCCGGTCAGCATCTTCAAAAGCGTGGTTTTACCCGCCCCGTTCGGGCCGATAATGCCAACCTTGTCGCCGCGCATGATGCGGGTGGAAAAGTCCGATATGATCGGGCGGTCACCAAACGACTTGGCAGTGTCAGTGGCTTCGATCACGACCTTGCCCGATGATTCACCGGCATCTGCCGCAAGCGATACATTGCCAATGCGATCAACCTGCTGGGAACGCTGTGCGCGCATGTCATAAAGCCGGCGCAGGCGACCCTGGTTCCGTTTGCGGCGCGCGGAAATACCCTGTACCGACCAGACGGTTTCCTGTGCAATCAGCTTATCAAGTTTGGCGCGTTCCTCGGCTTCCTTGCGATAGATTTCCTCGGACCATTCCTCGAACTTGGCAAAGTTGATCGCACCTTGATGCATCACACCACGATCCAGCCACAGCACGCCATTGGACACGGCATTGAGAAATGCACGGTCGTGCGAGATCACGACAACAGCACCACGGAAATTCTTGATCTCGCCTTCAAGCCATTCAATCGTCGGCAGATCTAGGTGGTTGGTCGGCTCATCAAGCAACAGGACCTGTGGGTCCGCAATCAATGCACGCGCGATGGCTGCCCGGCGGCCTTCACCGCCTGAAAGCTGCTTGGGATCGGATTTCGGATCGATATCGACCGATGCCAGCAACATGTCAGAGCGATAGGAATATTCCTCTTCGTGCTCGTCCAGGGCCGAAAGAACAAATTCCTCGACCGTGTCGTAACCGTCGAATTTCGGTTCCTGGTTCAGATAAGCCACCTTGCAGCCCGGCTGAACAAACCGTTCGCCACCGTCGGGTTCGATTTCCCCGGCGATGATTTTCAAAAGCGTCGATTTTCCGCCACCGTTACGCCCGACAAGGCACAGGCGATCACGATCCCCGATGGCAAACGACACATCGGAAAACAAATCGTTCCCGCCAAAGGTCAGGTGAATGTCATTTATATTGATCAGCGGTGGCGCCATGGAAAAACCGATAAGCTTTAAAGTTTGAATCCGGTCACAATAACCGGCCCCCTGCAAACAGCAAATCAGGCGCTGTTGCAAGGGAAATCATCTGTTGACGGGGCAGATCTGGCGGGCGGATGCATTCAGGGTCGGTTATCTGATGCCACGTTCCTTACGGATCTGATCCCAAGCAGCATTGATCCGCGCCATCTTTTCATTGGCCTGTTCGATGAACTCGGGCGGCATGCCCTTGGCCATAAGGGTGTCAGGGTGGTTTTCGCGCGACAATTTGCGATGTGCCGATTTCAGGTCGTCGTCACTGGCATCGCGGGTCAGACCAAGCTGCTCATAGGGATCCGGTCCATTTGATGCGGTAAACGCATGATGGACACGGTCAAAATCAACATCGGCAAAGCCAAAGATATGGGCGACCTTCTTGAGGTAATTCTGTTCTGCCGGATGGAGTTCACCATCGGCCATGGCAATCTGATAGAGCGCCTCAAGCACGCCTTCAAGGATTGCGCGCTCTCCACGAAACATGGTGGCCATCTGTTGGGCATAAATCTCAAAACCGTCAGATGACTTGCGTGCCATATCAAATATGCGGCCGACATTCTTCTCTTCGCCCGGCGGGATATGAAACACGCGTTTGAAAGTGTTGATTTCATCGCGACTGACATGGCCATCGGCCTTGGCCATCTTGGCGGCTAGCACGATCACGCCAGTGGCAAAAGCGATTTGTCTGGTATCAGGGCCCCCGATATGAGGGCCGCTTGCGCTTTTACTGTTCTTGAGTTTGTCAACTACGTGGCCAGCTGCCGCGCCAAGAATTGCACCCAGTGGTCCGCCCAAGGCAAAACCTGCTGTGCCACCAATTATTTTACCCCAGATGCTCATGGGTGATCATTGCCCTGTTTGTAGTTTCCCTGCGAAGCACCATATCCCAATGAATAGGTGTCACGCGCTAGCCAGAGCACAAACATAGTGTGCACCCGTTAAAAGGAAATGCCTTAATTTCGGAGAGGGTATGTCCAAAGGTAGGGGGAATTAATAATTAGTCTATACTTTAGTGTTTGGATATCTACTGATGGTAGAATATTATACGGTGAAGAAATACCGAAATAAAGAAAACTGAAATAAGAAGTGGGGTGGAAAAATGTCTTTCTTGTCGCGCATGAAGCTGCTTTACCAGATATCGCTGCTCAGTCTTGTAGCGTTGGTGATTTTTGCCATCGTTGGGGCGACGCAATTCATTGCCGATCAGCAGCGTCAGTCTGCCCAGGTGATCGCCAAGGATGCGAGTGAGGATTCCCAAGTTGTCGGGGACGTTGCGCGGGCCTTTCTTGATGCCCGCCGTCATGAGAAAGATTTCGTTCTTCGAAAACGTGAAGAGTATGTCGTCGCCCATGGTGAGGCCGCGGCTGCAATTCGCGCCGGGTTGGAAAAACTTTCGGGGCGTGAAGAACTCGGCGCACTTCTTGAACAGGTCAATCAGGTGCAGTCAGCGGTCGATAATTATGTTGTCGAATTCGCGACTGTCGTCGAACTGCAGCGCAAGGTCGGACTGGATAAGAGTTCCGGATTGCTGGGGGAGATGCGCAATGCGGCCTCAGAAGTCGAAGGTGCTCTTGGCGAAGTTGCCAAGCTGGAAGCGATGTTGGGGTTGACCAACACCAAGGATTTGTCGATTGCGTTGCTAGAAATGCGTCGCGACGAAAAGGACTTTCTGGCGCGTCTTGATCCGGCCTATGTCCAAAGCGTCGAAGAGAATGCCAAACAGTTTTCTGCGGCGCTTGAGCGCGCAGGCAGCATCAAGGATGACAAGAAAGAACAACTTGGCAACCTGATGAAATCCTATGTAGAGGATTTCAAAACGCTTGCCGCGGCAGCCCTTGAGCGCGAGGAATCCCTGAAGCGTCTGAGTACCTATTACGCGGCGGTCGAACCCATTCTCGATACTCTGCGCGTTGAAGTTCAGACGGTTGCAGAAAACATGCAATCGCGGGCTGAGGAAATCGCACATACAGGGGTTCAGGTTACCTTTGCGATCTTTATCGCTGGTGCGATCATCATGGTTTTGCTGTCGTTTGTTTTGGCGCGTGCCATTGTGCGTGCGATCACCGGCCTGACAGCCAAGATGGCCCGACTGGCCAAAAACGACTTTGACGTCAAGCTTGATGAGGCCGACCGCAAGGACGAAATCGGTGAAATGGCCCGCTCTGTGATGGTGTTCCGTGAAAACGGGTTGGAGCGTCAGAAACTTGAAGCCCAGCAACGCGAGCTTGATGAAAAACAACGCCAGCGCATTGAACAGCAGGAAAAACACATCCGCGAGTTTGATGATGACGTTGTCGCGATGATGAGCGAGGTCGGCACCGCGGTACAACAATTGCACTCCGTGTCGGAAGCTTTGCGCAATAGTGCGGCCACGGCCAATGAACAGTCCACGACTGTTTCCGCAGGCAGCGAGGAAGCATCATCAAATGTGCAACTTGTGGCGACAGCCGCGACCGAGCTTTCCGCATCCATTCATGAAATCGCCGGACAGATCAGCGATACCTCCAATATGGCCAACAGCGCCAGTGAACGTGCCCAAACAACCAACGACGACATTCAGGGTTTGAACGCTGCTGCTGTGCGGATCGGCGAGGTCATCAGTCTGATCAGTGATATTGCCGAACAGACGAACCTTCTGGCACTGAATGCAACGATTGAGGCGGCGCGGGCCGGTGATGCCGGCAAAGGATTTGCGGTCGTCGCCAGCGAAGTCAAGAACCTTGCCAATCAGACTGCCAAGGCGACCGAGGATATCTCAAGCCAGATTAACGATATTCAGCAGGCAACCCAATCAGCAGTCGATGCGATTGACGGCATCGTGCAAATGATCGCCGATATAAGCGAGCGGGCTTCGGCCGTGGCGGCTGCTGTAGAGCAACAGACTGTCGCTACAAGCGAAATCTCCCAGAATGTTGAACAGGCTGCATCTGCCACCAGCGAAATTTCCAATGCTATGCAAGGTGTTTCAACTGCGGTGGCCGAAACCAGCGAGGCGGCCAACGACGTGCGCGGGTCGGCTGACAACCTTGGCCGTCAAAGCGATGGGCTTAGCGAACGCATCGACAGCTTCCTTGCCAGAATGCGCTCGATCTCCTGAGGCACTTGGCGAGGCTATGAGTATGGAGACAAGGGGGAAGAGTGGTCTTCCCCCTTGTTTTGTTTCGACTGAAAACAAATGTGACTCACAGTCAAGACGAGACAACGGGCGCGCCAATTCAGCTGGCTTGGCGACAAAATACTGCGGGTGGGCACATTTGAACGATCAATCTGCATCGTAATCAAGCTGTGCGACTTCTCAGAAGCAACGATTGCAAGCCCTTGGATGTCTTCAATTCGTTTTGAATTTTATCTGCGCTGATGACTAAGCCGAGTGTCGTAGCATCAACGCGATCAATCTCTGTGGGGCTGAGATGAATTTTCTTTCCAGAATGAGGCTTCTTTATCAAATATCCCTGATCGGTGCCGTGTCACTTGTAATATTTGTTGTGGTCGGTGGGGTTCAATTTGCAGCCGAGCATCAAAGACGATCTGCGCAATCAATTGCCGATATGACCCTTGATAACAGGTTGGTCGCGGATGCTATTTCAAAGGACTTCCTGAACGCCCGCCGGCGAGAGAAAGACTTTCTTCTGCGCAAAGATGAAAAGTACGTTGCTCAGCATGCGGATGTCGTTGCCAGTGTTATCGCGGGGCTTGAACAATTGTCACGCGAACCAAGTCTTGGGGCGTTTGATGCGCAGATCTCCCAAATTGAAACAGCTTTTGCGAATTACACAGCGAAGTTTGCCACGGTTGTCGCGCTGCAGCGGCATATCGGCTTGAACGAAGAAGAGGGCCTTTTGGGGCGCCTTCGTGGTTCAGTGCACAATGTTGAAGAGGCGCTTAAGAAATACAACGCAGATAACCTGACAGTGATCATGTTGATGATGCGCCGCCACGAGAAAGATTTTCTCGCCCGGCTTGATCCAAAATATGTTGGGCGCATAGATGATCGTCTTGCAGAGTTCGGGCCAGCTTTGGCTGCATCAGCCATTCCGGCAGACGACAAGGCAAGAATCTCTGACCTCATGAAGTCTTATGTAACTGACTTCAAAGCGCTTTCAGCCAAAATCCTTCAGCGCGAGGAAGAACTGGGCTTTCTTTCTGCATTCTACGCGGAAGCCGAACCAATTCTTGATGACATCAGTTTGGCGATTGGCTCTATCGCAACAGCGGAAAAGCAGCGTGCCGAACAAATCGCTGCGACCAGCCTTACAGTAACTATTTTCATGTATGTGGCGGGTATTGTTGCGCTGCTGGGGCTCTCGCTTTTGTTGTCAGGTGCAATCGTCAGGGCAATTTCGGGCCTGACAGGCAAAATGACCCGTTTAGCTGACAACGATTTTGATGTCGAAATCAATGAAGTGAACCGTTCGGACGAAATCGGCGAGATGGGGCGTGCCGTGCGAGTATTCCGCGAGAACGGGATAGAGCGAGCCAAACTCGAAGAGGCCCAGCGTGCTCAGGATGAACGACGTCGCAAGCGGATGGAAATCCAGGAGCAGTACATCAAAGAATTCGACGAGGCCGTTGTTGCCGTGATGTCAGATGTTGGGTCTGCGGTCGAGCAACTTCATCAGGTCTCAAACGTCTTGCGAGACAGTGCCAAAACCGCAACCGATCAATCAATGGCGGTATCATCGGGAGCCGAGGAAGCATCATCAAATGTTCAGCTTGTTGCTACGGCGGCGACGGAGCTGTCCGCATCCATTAACGAGATTTCTGGGCAAGTCACGGAAACCTCAAACATGGCTGTTTCAGCAACTGAACGTGCGCGCAGTACGAACGACAATATTCAGGGGCTAAATGACTCCGCAATCAAGATTGGCGAGGTCATCAGTCTGATCAGTGATATTGCCGAACAGACGAACCTTCTCGCACTGAATGCAACGATTGAGGCTGCCCGTGCTGGTGATGCAGGCAAAGGCTTTGCTGTTGTGGCAAGCGAGGTCAAAAACCTCGCCAAGCAGACAGGTAAGGCAACTGAAGATATTACCAGTCAGATCAACGATATTCAGGAGGCCACTGGACTTGCCGTCGACGCAATTGACGAAATTGTCAAAATGATCTCCGATATCAGTGAACGCGCCTCAGCCGTTGCTGCTGCGGTCGAGGAGCAAACAGTTGCCACAAGCGAAATTTCGCAAAATGTCGAACAGGCGGCATCGGGGACCGAGGCAATATCGTCGGCAATGCAAGGCGTTTCGGCAGCGGTCGGAGAAACGAATGCCGCGGCAGGTGATGTCAATGATGCGGCCAATAATCTCGGGACGCAAAGTGGTGATCTTCGATCCCAGATTGACGGTTTCCTGGAACGTATGCGGGCACTTTAATGACGAATTGTCGATAAGTATAAGGCAGCAGGGGTTTGCCCTGCTGCCTTTATCAAGATAAAATGCCGACAAACTTGCAGTGATATTGGTTAAAAATAGCTGCAATACCTCATCATACAGGACAACGGGGAACGTCGGATGGCTGATAAAACACGTATCGTATCATCGTCACATCTTGTCTCGGAACGCGCCGCCGAGCTGTCGGAACTTGAATTTGCGCTGATTCTGTCAGGCAATGCGTTTAACCGATGGATGGTGCGGTGCATGCGTGCGGCCGGTATGCCTGATGTGTCGGTTCTCGATATTCTGGTGCTGCACAATGTTAATTCGCGCGAACGGGAAAAAAGTCTGTCTGAGGTGTGCTTTGTCCTTAATGTCGAGGACAGCCATCTTGTGAACTACTCGCTCAAAAAGCTTCGCAAACTAGGTTTGGTCGAAGGGGTTAAGCGCGGCAAGGAAGTGCATTATGCAACCACGGCCGATGGGCGCGATATGTGTGAGAAATATCGCCAGGTACGTGAAGACTGTCTTGTTGAAACCTTCCAGCGTCTGGGAGTAAACAGCGAAGAAGTCGGTGATGTTGCCAAAACCCTGCGTGCAATCTCGGGCGTGTATGATCAGGCATCACGGGCGGCAAGTTCGATCTAGGTGCCCAAACCGATCACGTTGCAGATTTTACTTTATTGATCCTAAAAAAAGTTGCGGGCGGCAGTTGATATCGACTGCCGCCCGTTTTCTTTGGTTTAACAAACGCTTAGAGATCTTCAGTCCATTTTCTGACAGTTTTTGGGTTGCAGTTTTTGCATGGTAGTTATGAATCAACATTGACAATTTATCGGTAAAATGTGATCAATGTGTCGGGAGGCTACATTGGAGTCTCGATACGCGTAAACGTGTATCGGCTTGCATCACACACAGGGAGACTTGAGAAATGTTGAAAAAAGCACTTTCTACCGTCGCAGTTGCAGCGATCACCATGTCGGCTGGCTTTGCATCGGCTGAAGAAACTTGGGATATGGCGACCCCGTATCCTGACGCGACTTTCCACACCCAGAACATCATCGAATTCGCCAAGGACGTGAATGAGGCATCTGGTGGCGAACTGAACATCACCGTTCATTCCGGTGGTTCGTTGTTCAAGCATGCAGATATCAAACGTTCGGTTCAGCGTGGCCTGATCCCGATCGGCGAAACCCTGATTTCGCTGCTGGCCAACGAAAACCCGATCTACACCGTTGACGCGATCCCGTTCCTGGCGACTTCCTATGAAGGTGCCAAGAAACTTTGGGAAGTTTCACGTCCGGGCATTGAAGCGGCTCTGGCAGAAGACGGCCTTAAAGTCCTTTATGCTGTTCCGTGGCCGGCTCAGGGCCTTTACACCGCAGACGAAGTCAACAGCGTTGCTGACCTCGAAGGTGTGAAGTTCCGTGCCTATAACGCGACCACGTCCGAACTGGCGTCGCTCACCGGCATGGTTGCTACCCAGGTTGAAGTTCCGGAAATCCCGACCGCATTCGCAACCGGCATTGTCGAGGCAATGATCACCTCGCCGTCGACCGGTGCGAACTCCAAGGCCTGGGACTTTGTTTCCAACTTCTACGACGTTCAGGCATGGTTGCCGAAAAACATGGTTGTCGTAAGCGAAAGCGCATTTGACGGCCTGTCGGCAGACGTTCAGGCCGCTGTTCTTGAAGCGGCAGCCAAAGCTGAGACCCGCGGTTGGGAAATGAGCATGGCAGAAGCCGAAGCCAAGAAGAAAATCCTGGCTGAAAACGGCATGAACGTTGCTGCACCGAGTGCAGAACTCAAAGACGGTCTGGCAGAAGCTGGTGACAAAATGGTCGCCGGTTGGCTGGAAAAAACCGGCGACGAAGGCAAAGCAATCGTCGACGCGTTCAAGAACTGATCATCAGTACTTGCCATTTGTCGGGGCCGGACGGTTTTCGTCTTCCGTTCGGTCCCGGACAATCCGCACATTTTAATGCTACTGTCCGTTGATTGCGATAGTTCGCTTTGGGAATGATCGTTGGCGGAAAGGGGGACTGCTGTGCGCAGACTGCTAGACTATTTGTTCAAATTCAGCGCCGTTTTGGCGGCCGCGTTTTTGGTAATCATTGCTCTGCTGATTTTGGCTCAGTCGCTGGGGCGTCTCGTCGGGATCGCTGTGCATGACGCCAACGAGCTGGCAGGGTTTTCGCTGGCTGCCGGTACGTTCCTTGCCCTTGGTCCGGCCTTGCGTGCCGGAACCCACATCCGGGTCATGATCGTTCTGTCGCACCTTAAAGGGCGCGCCCGCCGTACAGTCGAGGCAATCACCTTGCTGGCTGCGATCTATCTTGCTGGTTACTTCGCCTGGTGGATGGCGGTTCTGGCACAGGAAAGCTTTTCATACGGTGATACGTCGCCGGGTGTTCTGGCTTTCCCGCTATGGATCCCGCAAACCGCCATGGCTTTCGGACTTGTTGTCTTCACCATTGCCCTGCTCGAAGCGTTTGTTGACCTTCTGGCTGGCCGCGAACCCGCTTTTGTTGGCGGCGAAGCAAACGAATTGAACGAGTAGGGGGCGGTCATGGACGTACTTCAAATTGGTCTTATCCTGATGGGCCTGCTGTTCCTGTTTCTGGGCGCTGGTCTGTGGGTTGCACTTGCACTTTTTGCCATTGGCGTTTTTGCCATTGATGTTTTCACCAGTGCACAAACCGGTCCCATCATCGCGACCACAGCATGGTCAAGCCTTGCGACCTGGTCCTTGGCACCGCTGCCGCTGTTTATCTGGATGGGTGAAATCCTGTTTCGGTCCCGCCTTTCCGAAGACATGTTCACCGGGCTTGCCCCGTGGTTGAACAAGCTTCCGGGCCGTTTGTTACATGTCAACATTCTGGGCTGCGGTATTTTTGCTGCGGTGTCGGGGTCTTCGGCCGCGACAGCGGCCACCATCGGGCGCATGTCGATCCCTGAACTTCGTAAACAGGGCTATGCCGATAGCCTGATCCTGGGCACGCTAGCCGGGTCCGGCACGCTGGGTCTTCTGATCCCGCCGTCGATCATCCTGATTGTTTATGGTGTCTCGGCCGAGCTTTCCATCGCCCGTCTGTTCATTGCCGGTGTTATTCCCGGCGCCATGCTGATCATCATGTTCATGAGCTTCGTTGGCATCTGGGCCACGATCAACAAGGACAAGATGCCAGCTGCCGAACCCAGCATTCCGTTTGCCGAAAAAATTCGCGCATCCGGTCGTCTGATCCCGGTCATCCTTCTGATCGCGGCTGTGATCGGCTCGATCTATGGCGGGGTTGCCACCCCGACCGAGGCTGCGGCCTTTGGCGTGGTTGGCGCGCTGATCCTGTCAGGCCTTAGTGGTTCGCTTTCAAAGGAAAGCCTGCTTGATGGCATTATGGGTGCGACCCGCACATCCTGCATGATCTGCTTTATCCTTGCAGGGGCCGCAGTGTTGACCGTTGCCATGGGCTTTACCGGGGTGCCGCGTGAACTGGCCGCATGGATCGCCCATATGGATCTGTCACCATATGCGTTGCTGGCAGCCCTCACCGTCTTCTTTGTCGTTCTTGGTTGTTTCCTTGACGGGATTTCGGTGGTGGTTCTGACCACATCGGTGATCCTGCCAATGGTGCAGGCGGCAGGTATCGATCTGTTGTGGTTTGGCATCTATGTGGTGCTGGTGGTCGAAATGTCGCAGATCACGCCACCGGTCGGCTTTAACCTTTTTGTTCTGCAAGGACTGACAGGCAAGAACCTGTTCAAGATTGCAGTTTCTGCTTTGCCATTCTTCTTCTTGCTGTTGTTTGCAGCCCTTTTGATCACCGTTTTCCCGGGGATCGTCACATGGCTGCCAACGCAAATGAGTGGCTAACAGTTCATTATTTGAACTGACCAAAATACTCGAATTTTCTGAATACAGATGCCTGAAGGAGTGCGCATCATGGCACCGCTCGACCAAAAATCGCCCAACTCGCAGACGACTGGACAGCCAAAATGGCAGTTCTGGATCGATCGCGGCGGCACTTTTACCGATATCGTTGCCCGCAAGCCCAATGGCGCGCTTGTCACCCACAAGCTGCTGTCGGAAAACCCCGAACGCTACAAGGACGCCGCCATTCAGGGCATCCGCGAATTGCTTGAAGTCCCGGCAGAAGAGAAAATTCCAGCCGAGAAAATCGAAGCCGTCAAAATGGGCACAACGGTTGCAACCAATGCCCTTCTCGAACGCAAAGGCGACCGCACTGTTCTGGTCACCAACAAGGGCTTCCGCGATGCGCTGCGTCTGGCCTATCAGAACCGCCCGCGTCTGTTTGATCGCAACATCATCCTGCCCGAAACGCTTTATGAAACCGTGATCGAGACCGCTGGTCGTTTTGACGCGCAGGGCAAAGAGCTCGAAGGGATGGACCTTGATGCCCTGCGGGCGGACTTGCAGAAAGTCTATGACAGCGGCATTCGCGCCTGTGCCATCGTGTTCATGCATGGTTATCGCTATACCGCACATGAACTGGCGGCTGAAAAGGTTGCGCGTGACATCGGCTTTACCCAGGTGTCCGTCAGCCATCAGGTCAGCCCGTTGATGAAGCTGGTCTCGCGCGGGGATACCACCGTGGTTGACGCCTATCTTTCGCCGATCCTGCGTCGTTATGTCGAACAGGTTGCCGGTGAACTGGGCGGTGTGAAACTGATGTTCATGCAATCCAACGGTGGTCTGACCGATGCCGTCAAGTTCCAGGGCAAGGACGCGATCCTGTCGGGGCCTGCTGGCGGGGTTGTCGGCATGGTACGCACGGCAGAAATGGATGGCTACAAACAGGTCATCGGTTTTGATATGGGCGGCACATCGACTGATGTTTCGCACTATGACGGCGAATACGAACGCGACTTTGAAACCCAGGTTGCCGGTGTGCGCATGCGCGCACCGATGATGAAAATCCACACGGTTGCGGCCGGTGGCGGGTCGATCCTGCATTTTGATGGGGCGCGTTTCCGCGTTGGCCCGGACAGTGCCGGTGCAAATCCGGGGCCTGCGGCCTATCGCCGTGGCGGTCCGCTGGCGGTGACTGATATCAACGTCATGCTGGGCAAGGTCCAGCCGGACTTCTTCCCGAATGTTTTTGGCCCCGAGGGTGACGAACCGCTCAATGCCGAAGCCGTCCGCAAGGGCTTCGAAGACATGGCGGCCGATATCGAAAAGAACACCGGTCAGGTCCGCACACCCGAAGAAGTCGCCGAGGGTTTCCTGCGTATTGCTGTTGAAAACATGGCAAACGCGATTAAGCAGATTTCGGTACAGCGCGGCTATGATGTCAGTGATTATATTCTGCAGTGCTTTGGCGGTGCGGGCGGTCAGCATGCCTGTCAGGTTGCCGATACCCTTGGCATGACCAAGGTCTTTGTTCATCCATTCGCCGGCGTTCTGTCGGCCTATGGCATGGGCTTGGCCGATATCCGTGCCATGCGTGAACAGGCCGTCGAAGGCCAGCTCGCCGCTGAAGGCTTGGCTGATCTCGATAAGCAGCTTGACGCTCTGGCAGTCGATGCTTTGGCTGAACTCAAGGAGCAGGGCATCGGGGATGACAAGATCCGCCTGCTGAAACGTCTGCATCTGCGCTATGACGGTACCGACACCCCGCTGATCGTTGATTTTGGTGATGTCGATGCCATCAAGGCCCAGTTCGAAGAGCAGCACAAACAGCGTTACGGCTTTGTCATGAGTGAAAAGCCACTCGTGGTAGAGGCCGTCGCGGTTGAAGCCATTGGTGAAACCCAAAGTCTCCCGGCGTCGTCGACTGAACTTGATGGTGCGGAAGTCATGCTCAAGCCACTTGCGACCCGTCCGGTCGTATTTGATGGCAAAACCGAACAGACCCCGTTCTACAAACGTGAAAACCTGAAACCTGGTGCGACTGTGCGTGGTCCGGCGGTGATTGTGGAGCCGGTCGGCACCACCGTGATTGATCCGGGTTGGGAAGCCAAGGTGAATGGTCTTGATCATCTGATCCTGACCCGCGTTGTCGCGATGAAACGGACTGAAGCGATTGGTACCCAAGCCGATCCGGTGATGCTTGAAGTATTCAACAACCTGTTCATGAACATTGCCGAACAGATGGGTGTGACCCTTGCCAACACATCATATTCCGTCAACATCAAGGAACGTCTGGACTTCTCGTGTGCGGTGTTTGATCAGGAAGGCCTTCTGATCGCCAACGCCCCGCATATGCCTGTCCACCTTGGTTCGATGGGTGAATCGGTTCAGGCCGTGATTAAAAACAACGCCGGGAAAATGAAGCCGGGCGATGTCTATATGCTCAATGATCCGTATAACGGCGGTACGCATCTGCCTGACATTACCCTGATCACGCCGGTCTTTGGCGATGATGGCAAGGAAGTGCTGTTCTATGTCGCATCGCGTGGTCACCATGCAGATGTCGGGGGCATCACGCCGGGCTCGATGGCGCCGAATTCGCGTGTTCTTGAAGAAGAAGGCGTTCTGATCAACAACTTCAAACTGGTTGATCAGGGCACGTTCGATGAAAAAGGTCTGACCGACCTTCTTGAAGGTGCGAAATATCCGGCACGTAACCCTTATCAGAACATCGCCGATCTGCGGGCCCAGATCGCCGCCAATGAAAAGGGTGTGCAGGAACTGCGCAAGATGGTCGAACACTTTGGCCTTGATGTGGTGCATGCCTATATGCAGCACGTTCAGGACAACGCCGAAGAAAGCGTACGTCGTGTGATCGACGTCCTTAAAGACGGTGAATATGCCTACGAGATGGATAATGGCGCGGTTGTCCGCGTCAAGGTCACCATCGACAAGGCAAGCCGTTCGGCGACGGTTGATTTCACGGGCACATCCGACCAGCTTGATAACAACTTCAACGCGCCATCGGCTGTGACCCGTGCGGCTGTGCTTTATGTCTTCAGAACACTTGTCGATGACGACATTCCGCTCAATGCCGGGTGCCTGAAGCCGGTCAATCTGATCGTGCCCGAAGGATCGATGCTTAATCCGCGTTATCCGGCCGCTGTCGTTGCCGGTAACGTCGAAACCAGCATGCATGTCACCGATACGCTGTATGCGGCCCTTGGCGTGCTTTCCGGTGGTCAGGGCACGATGAACAACTTCACCTGGGGGAACGATACGCACCAGTATTACGAAACCATCTGTGGCGGTACCGGTGCCGGGCCCGACTTTGATGGTACGGCAGCTGTTCATTCGCACATGACCAACTCGCGCCTGACCGATCCGGAAGTGCTTGAATGGCGTTTCCCGGTCCTGCTCGAAAGCTTTGAAATCCGCAAAGGATCAGGTGGTAACGGCAAGCACAAGGGCGGCGATGGTGCAATCCGTCGTGTTCGCTTCCTTGAAGACATGACCGCATCCATCCTGTCCAACCACCGTCGTGTGCCGGGTCAGGCCTGTGCGGGCGGTGAACCCGGAAAGCTTGGCCGCAATGCCGTTGAGCGTGTTGATGGCACAGTGATCGAGCTTAAGGGCACCGATGGTGCGGAAATGCATGCGGGGGATGTCTTCATCATCGAAACCCCGGGTGGTGGCGGCTACGGCAAGGCCTGATAGCGCCACACAACCAGATGTCCCGGGCCGGGAATGTGTTCCCCCCTTAAACACCTGATGTTTCCGGTCCCCAAAGCCGCCTTGCTTCCCTGTTGCAAGGCGGCTTTTTCTTGATGTTCTTTTGCGCATACCCACATTCAGTTGCGATTAGTCACTGAAATCAACGACATTGCCCATTGAGGCCCGTGGTCAAATCAACCATGATCACGGGTGTTGCTGCGATCTTGGATACGAAATGCCATGCACCTGCCCGCGCAGGCGGTGTTTCGGGGATCAGATTGGCCTGAACAGGACAGGAAAAGAGCGCCGTGAAATTCTTCATATTGAACCAGCGTTATTTCGTCATCGCCGGTGTCGTTGTTCTGGCATTGGCATCAGTGATCCTTGCGCTTGCGATAGATATCTGGTTCTGGCTGCCTGCCATCGTCTTCGGGCTGCTGGTGGTGGTCGGGTTTCATGACCTGTATCAGAACAAGCACTCGATCCTGCGCAACTACCCCATAAGCGCGCATATTCGCTTCATCCTTGAAAGCTTCCGTCCGGAAATCCGCCAGTACCTTCTTGAAAGCGATCAGGACGAAATCCCGTTTAGCCGTCAGGCGCGCGGTCTTGTCTATCAGCGCGCCAAGGGTGTCGAAGACAAACGTCCGTTTGGCACGATCGAGGAAGTTTATAAATCGGGCTATTCGTGGATCACCCATTCCGTTGCGCCCAAGCACATTACCGATACCGATTTCCGGGTGCGTGTTGGCGGCCCGCATTGCAAGCAACCCTATGACTGCAGCCTGTATAATATCTCTGCCATGAGCTTTGGCGCGCTTTCAGGCAATGCGATCCTTGCCCTGAACAAGGGGGCGAAAAAGGGCGGCTTTGCCCATGATACCGGCGAAGGCAGCATTTCACGCTATCACCGCGCCGGCGGCGGTGATCTGATTTATCAGGTGGCGTCGGGCTATTTCGGGGCGCGCAATGAAGATGGCAGCTTTTCCGAGGAAAAGTTTGCCATAACCGCCGCTGACCCACAGGTCAAAATGATCGAGGTAAAGCTTAGCCAGGGCGCAAAGCCGGGCCATGGCGGCATGTTGCCTGCGGCCAAGATTACCCCGGAAATCGCCGAGGCGCGCGGGATTCCGATGGGACATGATTGCGTATCGCCCGCCGCACATAGCGTGTTTTCAACCCCGATTGGCCTGATGGAGTTCATTGGCCGACTGCGCGATCTCGCAGATGGCAAGCCCGTCGGGTTCAAGCTTTGCATCGGGCATCGGCGCGAATTCATGTCGATCATCAAGGGGATGCTTAAAACCGGCATTACGCCGGACTTTATCGTGGTCGATGGCAAGGAAGGCGGCACAGGTGCTGCCCCGGTCGAATTTGCCAACCATGTCGGCATGCCGATGCAAGAAGGCCTGACATTTGTTCATAATGCGCTGCGCGGGGCTGGTTTGCGCGATCAGATCAAAGTCGGTGCTGCGGGCAAGATTGTCTCGGCCTTTGATATTGCCCGGACCCTTGCCCTTGGCGCGGACTGGTGTAATGCCGCACGTGGCTTCATGTTTGCTTTGGGCTGTATTCAGGCGCAAAGCTGTCATACCAACTGCTGCCCTGTCGGCATCGCGACACAGGATAAAATCCGCCAGCGCGCCCTTGATCCGGGTGACAAAAGCGAACGTGTCGCACGCTTCCATAAAAACACCATGCATGCGCTCGCCGAAATCACAGGCGCAGCCGGCCTGACCGACCCGCGCAATTTCATGCCCTATCACTTCATGGTGCGCCAGAAAGAAAACGAATTCGTTGATGGCAACGAAGCCTATCCCTATCTACCAGAAGGGTTCCTTCTTTCAGACACGGAAATCCCGGAACTGCATGAATGGCATTCACGTTGGGGCCGCGCATCACCGGAAACCTTCGAGCCGAAAGAGATCCCGGTGGGCCCCTATAAACGGGCACAGGCGATTGCTGGTGAGAAGGCGGCACAGTAGCCGCTGACAGCCACTACGATCTTGCTGAGTTTTCGTTACAGACCAATGGAACGAGTAAATGGATGAACTGAATCCCAGCGTAATCATTGCTGCATTCATTGCGGGGTTTTTCTCGTTCGTCGGCATTATCATTAGCAAAGAAAACAAGACTTCTGAATTCCGCCAAGACTGGATTAATTCGCTGCGATCGGAGGTGGCCAATCTGATTTCATGTGCCAGAGCGGCTGTCGACGGGTATCAGTTTAAGGTTGAAGATGTCCCGGGGCATTGGGAGAGAATGAAGCCAGATTTCCAAAAAATGAATGAGGCAGGTGCCCGTGTTCGAATGCTGTTAAATCCATCTGAGAGCTTATCAAAAGAAGTACTGAGCACACTTGTTCAAATGGAGAAGCTATTCACGAATGATCAAGGTCCAGACCGTGAGAAGTTATATTCTCTTGACCGCAAGTTGGTCGAACAGGTGAATGCCGTTCTTAAGGAAGAATGGGAAAGAGTGAAGGCCGGTGAGCCGGCTTACAAGCGTACCAAGTATCTTGCTGGGGTAATCTCAGTAATTGCATTTTCGATGACTTTGGTTTGGTTCTTTATGTATTTGGATGCGTCATAAATTAGCCCGGCTGTCAGAGCAGCCGGGCTTTTCTGTTAGCGTTGACATAGTTCTGCGCGAACTGCGAGCAGCCCTTCGCGGGTAATGCGGTAAGGTCCGCCGCCTTGTGAACGGATCAGTCGGCGTTTGCGCAGCTTCTTGAAGACTTCAAGCGTACAGGCGGTCAGAAACCAGCCATCGCGTGTGATGCAATCTGCTTCAAGAACATGGTTTTTGTCGTCCTTGATCACTTTGATCAGTCCGCCTTGTGCGAGTGCATGAAGCACGCGCTGTTCATTCTTTGAAATATTCATCGGTCAAAGTCCGAAAACCAGTTGGGAAAACGGTTTTCGATCGGGACGGGCACAACAGTACCGGTCACGCGCACCCGATTTAAGGTCGGGCAGGCGGTCCGATCTGCTGATCAGCGGTCTGGAAGCTGGAAAGACGCTAAGCTGTCAAACCGCGATCAGCGGCTGTGCCGGGACTCTGACATAAAATCTCCGATTAGTGTTCGGATGCAAATTTGTCCGATTGCGCGCAGTTGTCAAGCTGCGCGCTGCATTTCCAGCATCGGAACGTGTCGGTCATTGATCGGGCCGGTCACCATAAAGCCGAACTTGCGATAAAACGCCTTGGCACGTTCATTGGTCACCGGAACGGTCAGGCGTACATTGCTGCGCACACCGAGATCTGCCAATGCATCAAGGGCCGTGATCATCAATGCTTTGCCGGTCCCGTTACCCAGGACCGAGGGATCGACCACGATCCAGCGAATTTCCGGCGTTTCATGAATGGCAACAACATAACCCAGAAGAACATCGTCACGTGTTGCGACATAGACGGATTGATTTTCGGAATCGATCCCGGTGACAAATGCTTCGATGGCAGTGTTGGTCAGGCAATGGTCGAGTGAAACGGGCGTTTCGTCGGTGTCATCAACAACACAGCAGGCTTCATTTGCGCGCTCTGAAATCGCACGAACCTCTGGCAGGTCGTTGATAGTGCCTTTGCGTATCTGCATATCATGCTCTAAGTCATTGTTCTTAGGGGCGGACCCTTTGCGAGGAGTTTCGCCCAAAAAGAATACCGGGAGGTTAATGCCTCGCAGTTGCCAATGGGCGGCGTGGCATTTCGGTGATGACTTGCAGGGGCTTGTGGTGAAGGGCCGGGCGTTACTTGCGTCGACTTTTCTTGTCACGATACATTTCCATATCGGCAACCGCCATCATGTCTTCCAGGCTTTTATCCAGCGGATGGAAAAACACCGACGCACCTGAGCTGATCTGCGGTGTTTCGCGGATGGGGGATTTTGAGTTCGGCACGGTCAGCTTCACTTGATCAAGTGCGTTGCGTACCCGGGTGACGATGGTGGTCAAGTCACCCCGGTTACGCACATATCCAAGAACGGCAAATTCGTCACCGCCGATGCGTCCGCAAATATCGACTTCGCGGATACTTTCGCTGATGGCGTCGCCAACCGCGCGCAGGGCTGCATCCCCGGCAGCATGGCCATAGTCATCATTCCAGTGCTTCATGTTATCAAGGTCGATAAAGATGATCCCGATGTGATGGTGATAACGTTTGGCAATGCGGATTTTCTGATGGGCGAGCAATTCAAACCCTGCACGATTGTTCATACCTGTCAGCGGGTCACTCATCGACAGATTGCGCATGATTTCATATTGCTCGTACAGGCGCAGGTCAGCTTCGATCAAATCACGGAAGACTTCCATCAACTCCTGAAGCGTGTCGTCATATCCGGTCGGCTTTCGATCAAAGACACAGAGGGTTCCAAACACAGTCCCGTTGGGCCACAACAACGGGATGCCGAGATAGGAAACATATCCTTCCTCGGTCAGTTCGGGGTTGTCGGCCCATTCCGGCTTGTCGCGGGCATCGCGTTCATAAAGAGCCAGCTTTGTTTCCACGACCCGGCGGCAATAGACATTGGAATCCAGTGGTTCGGGTTTTTCCGAAATGTGCGGATGCGGATTGTCAGGGTTCTGACTGGTTAGCGCGGCGCGATAGCCGTATTTTTCATTGTATTCAACAACGTAACCTGCCGTCGCACCCAATAGCTTGGTCATCAGGTCGACAACACGTTGCCATTTATCAAGCGACGCCGTCATGGCCTCGTCCTGAGTGATCCAGTCGACTTTCCTTAGCAAGACCATCGCATGCGCCTTTGCCCCTTTGCTGATCAAAGTGCCCAATCAGCGTTATCTACACCATAGCACAGTACTATAAGGAAGTATAAGAAACCTCTTAACAAAATGCTTTCCCATCAACATCTTGAGGCCGATTTTTCAAACAAGCCCATAAAAAGGTGAAACCGTGTGTTTGCGGCGTGTGGATCGCGCCCATTTGTCGTGTTTTTGCCCCTTTTTCTTGCGATTGGAACCGACAAGTTCCAAACTTGTCCGATAGATCCGATCAATTCAGATAAACAGGAGACGCCCGGATGGCAGACGTGATCGATTATACGATCCATGGCGAAGAAATGCAGTTGGTTGAAATCGAACTCGATCCGGGCGAAGGCGTTCGGGCAGAGGCCGGGGCCATGATGTATATGGGCGACGGTATTGCCATGCAGACCGGTACGGGTGGCGGCCTGTTTTCCGGATTCAAGCGCATGCTGACCGGCGAGGGCTTCTTTATCACAAGCTTTGTCCATGAAGGATCGGGCAAGGGGCATGTTGCCTTTGCTGCGCCGTACCCCGGCAAGGTCGTGCCGCTTAATCTGGCCGAGCATGGCGGCGAGATCATCTGTCAAAAGGATGCGTTTCTGTGTGCGGCATCGGGCATTGATATCGACATCGCCTTTTCCAAGAAGCTTGGTGCCGGTTTGTTTGGCGGCGAAGGCTTTATCCTGCAACGTCTGAGCGGTGATGGCATGGCTTTCATGCATGCCGGGGGGACAATCATCCGCAAGGATCTGCAGGCGGGTGAGACTCTTCGGGTTGATACCGGTGCGTTGGTGGCCATGACGCCGTCGATTGATTATTCCATCAAGTTTGTTGGTGGCTTTACCAATGCCCTGTTTGGGGGTGAGGGGCTGTTTGTCACCACCCTTGAAGGGCCGGGTACTGTCTGGCTGCAAAGTTTGCCATTCTCGCGTCTGGCAGACCGTATTGCCGCTGCCTTGCCGCAGGATCGTAACAAGGGCTAAGCCCGACAAGTGATCCGGATGTTGGGCACAGCAAAAAGCACTGGGGATATCGTCCTTTGATATCGGCACGGTATCCCCGGACCCCTCACAGGGAAATAGTGTGATAATTTTTTGCTGTTTTCCGGCAAAAGGTAATACCAATTTCAGGCATCAGGGCGTAGGGTGTCTGCCAAATTTCTGTCCGCCGTTGCCTTCCCCACAGTCAAAGGGCATCCCGGACAAACGCCATCAGGACCACAAAGGCCGAAAGAGTAAAATCATGTCAGATCGTCAGTATGAACGTATCGAAACCCCGGAAAGTCTGATCAGCGCTTTGCGCGAATTGCTTGGTGATCGTCTTTCCACTGCCGCGTCCGTGCTTGAACAGCATGGCAAGGATGAAAGCTGGCATGAGGCATCACCACCCGATGCGGTGGTCTTTGCAAACTCGACCGAGGAAGTGGCCGAGGTCGTAAAGCTGTGTGCTGCGCACGATGTTCCGATCGTGCCGTTTGGCACCGGCTCGTCGCTTGAAGGTCATGTTGCCGCGCTTCGCGGCGGGATCTGTATCGACGTATCGCAGATGAATCAGATCCTTGAAGTGAATAACGAGGATCTTGATTGCCGTGTTCAGGCCGGTGTGACCCGTGAACAGCTCAATGATTATCTGCGCGATACAGGTTTGTTCTTCCCGATTGATCCGGGGGCCAATGCCTCTATCGGCGGCATGACCGCGACACGTGCGTCGGGTACCAATGCGGTGCGTTACGGCACCATGCGTGAAAACGTTTTGAGTCTGACGGTTGTGACCCCGGATGGCAAAATCATCAAAACGGCCAACCGTGCGCGTAAATCTTCGGCGGGCTATGACCTGACCCGTCTGTTTGTCGGTTCCGAAGGTACGCTGGGTGTCATTACCGAAATCGGCCTGAAGCTTTATGGTATTCCCGAAGCGATGTCGGCAGCCGTCTGTGCCTTCCCAACTGTCGAGGATGCCGTTAACACCGTCATCCTGACCATTCAGGCCGGTATTCCGGTCGCCCGTATTGAATTTCTTGATCCTTTGCAGGTCCGTGCGGTCAACAACTATTCCAAGCTGGACCACAAGGAAGCGCCGACCCTGTTCTTTGAATTCCATGGCACAGAGGCCGGGGTGAAGGAACAGGCAGAATTCGTGCAATCGGTCGCCGAGGAATTTGGTGCCGAGGAATTCCAGTGGGCTACCCGTCAGGAAGATCGCAACAAGCTTTGGGCGGCACGTCACAAGGCCTATTACGCGTCGCTTCAGCTTGAACCGGGCAAGGCCGGCATGCCGACCGATGTCTGTGTGCCGATTTCAAAGCTGGCCGAGGCAATTTCAGAAACCCGTGCTGATTGCGATGCCAGCCCGCTGACCTGCACGATCATTGGTCATGTTGGCGATGGCAACTTCCATACCCTGATCCTGCTTGATCCCGAAGATCCGGCCCAGATGGAAGAAGCCAACCGCCTGCACAAGCGCATGGTAGAACGTGCACTTAAACTTGGCGGCACCTGCACCGGCGAACATGGCATTGGCTATGGCAAGCTTGATTTCATGGTGACCGAGCATGGCGAAGACACCATCGCGGTCATGCGTGCGATTAAAGCAGCGATTGATCCCAAAGGTCTGATGAATCCGGGCAAGCTGATTCCGGGTCTTTGATATCATCAGACAAATAAGCTTATCTCATTGAAAACGGGGCCACTTGGCCCCGTTTTTTGTTCTCGCCTCAGAAGCGGAAGGAAAGCGATAGGGATCCGAACTGGTCCGCCCCGCTTTGCGCGGTGAATTCCGGTGTGCGGTAAACATGGGTATAGGTCAAGCGTGCCTGTCCAATGATGACCGCGAGACCAACCTGCAGATCGCCAACCCATGGTTCCTTGTCCACCGACGCACTGTCGGCAAAGGTGTTGCCATCAAGGGTGATGTCACGTGCGACATAGCGTCCCGCAAACCCGGCAAACACATAACCGCTCAGCGGGAAGCCATCGGTGTCTGGAACAAAGAAATCCGATCCCGGCAGGCTGGGACGGATGCGCGGTGGGCCATAATCGGCAGGCAGGTCAAAGCCCATCCGGAACATCGTGCCCAGTTCCGCATTGGTAAAGGCATTGCCCACCGTTACGGCGCCGTGCGGGGTGGCGTCGAACTCAACACCCAACAGATCAGCCTCAAACCAGCCACGATACTTCCGTTCATAGGTCACACCAATGATCGGTTCGTTCTTGATTTGGTTGTTCCAGCCTTCGGGATGGGGGCTATCGATCAACTTGTGGACAAACGATTGCGTTTCATCGGCAAGCGATGCCGGACCAACCACGCCAAGGGTCAGTTCCAGCGTATCAATCCGCGAATAGTTGCTGTCCGAACCAGTTTTCTGCTGACCGGTGTCGGACAACAGTCCCGCCGTGCCATACAGCATCCCGGCCCATGGGCGGTCATTGGGCTGATTTTCCGCAACCGTAATGTCATCGGGCGTGTACATGGTCTGGCCCAGCGAGTAACTGGTGCGAATTCGGCCTTCCGATGCAAAGAACGGGACTTTCTTGGCAACGTTCAGAAAACTTGCCGGTGCGTTGTCCTCGGGCGAGATAAAGGCAAGGCGGACACCATTCGTGTAATGCTGATCGCTGTTGGTGGGCGTGAACAGATCATTTTCAACCGACAGGGATACGCCCCACTTGTCATCCGGGGCACGGGTCGATTGCGGGCCATCCGCGGTATCGGTCTGCGCAAGTGCACCTTTCATCCCCATCAGCAAGACAAAAAGCGGGGCGGAAATGGTGATGAAATGACGAAGCGCACTGGCCTGATACATGATCGAAATTACTCGTAAAAGCAGTTGGTTGCGATACACCGATCTGGTGCCGTCCGATCTTGGACAATTTATGGCAAGCATGCCAGCGAAGTTTGGGATCTGTGAACGATGTCTCACCCGTCGTGACACAGGTTGATTACCACAAATCTTAAACCTCCAGATACGGCGTTTGTTCCGTCGCCAGCGATAAGAAAATTGAACCGGGCCCCCAACAGAAAACGCCGCCCTTGTTCAGGCGGCGTTTACGCATTGATCTTTTATCGGTTTGTTTCAGGGGACCTGTCGGCGCAATCGGGCGACTTCGGCCTTGCTTTCATCAATGATTCCGCGATAGGCGTGCCAGCTTGAAAAGCCCAGAAGCGGCATCGTGATGGCAAGACCGAACAGGAATACGACCATCCCGCAAGCAGACAGGATGGCGATAACAGCGCCCCATCCAATCAGAACCTTCCAGTTTTTGCGAAACGCCCAAACGCTGATGATGACGGCGGTAATCACATCCACATCGCGATCAACCAGAAGCGGGATCGATACCACCGATACCGCAAAGGCAATCACGGCCAAAACACCGCCCAGCAGGCCGCCGGTAATCAGGAATGTAATGGCATCGCGCGAGAAGAAGGTTTGCCACACCAGAACATCAAGAGATGGCATGGTCCCGTTGTAAAACAGTGCAAACAGCAGCATTGCAATGCGCGTCCAGGCCAAGAAGAACAGCATCAAGAGTATGCCGATGGCCCCGATCTGCCCCGGATTGCGGCGGAAACCGTTCAGACTGTGCCACAGGGTGACGTTTTCGCCCATCTCAAGACGGCGGCTTGTTTCATAAAGCCCAACGGCCACCAGCGGTGCAAGCAGCATGAAACCGGCCGCAAGGGGCAGCGTCAGGTAAGGCTCTCCCGACCGGAAGATGCTGAGTACGATCAGCCAGCCAGCAATGGTGCAAAGCGCGCCATACGTCAGACCGATGGCGGGCGTTCGTTTGAAATCGCGCCATCCGGCTTGCAACCAGGCGCCCGATTGATCTGTGGTGATGGTACGTATGACGATTCCGCGCTGACCGGGATCGACCGCTTCTTTCGGCGTTTCGATTGTTGTTTCGGTCATTTTAATCCTCCCTGTCGCGATTGCGTACAACGATCATTCGATTTGAATGAAAGTCAGGATCGAGTTTCTTTTTGTTTTTTAAAATGTATCATTTTGAAAGCCGATTTCCACATCCAATTGATTTTAAACTATGTATTTCGCCATCTGGTAAGTTCGAAAATCTCGTTAAGGGTTTACTTTCCGTGGATTCCGGTTTTGTTTGTAATGCTTCAAAACAATGCAAATTCAAGATGATGCTTGATCCTCGGGCTGTGTTGGCACACATGAAGATGGTGCGAATGGAACACGGGGAGTGATCCCGGCGTTACTGAATGATCAAACGTGCCCGAAATAAGCTATAATCTTTGGCCATTTTCTGTTGCGAGAGCGATCACGAGCCTTATGCTTTCGGACATAAAATCAAACCTTTGAGGGTCGCGGCCACATTCGGCGGACGACCTCGCGATCTAGCGGAGCCCGACTGTTGAAAAAAATCCTTGCCGCAATTGGTGCACTTCTCGTGGTTCTTGTTGCCGCGTTGCTGATCATTCCGTCGCTGATTGACTGGAATGGCTACAAGGCACAAATCAGTCAAGCCGTTCGCGATGCCACGGGCCGCGAGCTTGATCTGGCGGGCGATCTGTCGATGTCGCTGATCCCATCCCCATCGCTGAATGCGGCTGACGTCAGCCTTGGGAATGTGGCAGGCGCGCAGGATGCCGACATGGTATCGATTGGCGAGGTTCGGGTATCCGTCGCCCTGATGCCACTTCTGACCGGCAATGTGCAGGTTACGGAAGTCAGCCTGATCAATCCGGTAATTGCCATCGAGACCTTTGAAGATGGTTCAAACAATCTGGTGTTTGATCCTGATCAGGCCGCGCGCTCTGGCCCGGATGCGGGCCTTATCACCACCCCGGGTGAGACAGATGGTGGCGCCGGGTCCGCCGATGGGGGCGAGGCAACAGAAGAGTCCGCTAATGGTTCTGATGGCGGTTTTGCCAATACCATTCAGGTTGATCGGCTCGAGATTGAAAACGCGACCATTATCTATCGCGCCCCGGGTTCCGAAGAACGGATCGAAGGCCTTACCCTTGGCATATCAGCAGACAGTCTGAATGGTCCGATTGAGGGGGAAGGGTATGTCTTCTATCGTGGTATCCCGCTGACATTTGCATTGAATGTCGGACAGATCAGTCAAACAGCGCCGTTCCCGGTCAGCGTCAAACTTGGCATTGATGAGGTTGATGGTGGCGTTACCGTTGCCGGACGTGTCGATCTTTCGACTGATACACCGGGTTTCGATGGTGAAATTGATGGTGATTTCGAAGACTTGCGCGAAGCCGCCCTTCGGATTGCCGGTGACAATGCCGACATCCCCGACATCGCAGCCAAGCCGTTTGATCTGGGCGGGCACATTACGGCCAATGCCAAATCCGTCACCCTGAATGATCTGTCGATCCGCTTTGGTGAAACCCGTGGGTCGGGCGCAATTGCCATTGATCAGGAACCAAGCCTGAGTGCCGATGTTGCGCTGCGCTTTAACCAGCTTGATCTTGACAGCATTCTGGTGCTGGCCGAAGTCGGTGAAGCAGGCGCGTCACCCGCAGCGGGCAACGGTGAAGCAACCTCCAATGCATCCGGAGATGCAGCAGGTGGCGCACAATCGATCCCGTCGCAAAGCTCGGTCCAGAAATCCGGTGCGGCCAATGCGCCGGCTATTCCTTCGGATCTTACGGCTTCAATCGACTTTGAAGTTGAAACCCTGATCTATAACCAGACGCCGGTTCACAATGCGCGGATCAATGCGGCAATTGCCAACAGCAAGATCACGCTGAACGAAGTTTCGGCCGGTCTGCCGGGCGGAACCGATGTGGCTGTGTTTGGCAGCATTTCCGGTGAAACGCCAAAGCCAAGCGCTGCACTTAGCTACGAGGTCGCTTCGGAAAACATCCGTGCAGTTATTCGGTGGTTGGGCGTTGATGTCGATGGCATTCGTGCAGATCGCCTGCGTCGCTTCTCGTTAACCGGTGGTATCGAAGGCACGTCCGAACAGCTCAACATTTCCAATCTTGATCTGCGGGTGGATGACACGGCCATTCGTGGTGCCGTTGTTGCCAATCTGAACGAATCAGGGCTGCCTGCTTTGGGGATTGGGCTGAAACTGGACCGGATCAACCTTGATCAATATATTGCGGCCGCGCCTGCTGCTGATGTTTCGGTTTCGTCGACTTCTGATGCCGGTAATGGCGCATCTTCCGGCGCTGCCGACACGGGGGCAAACAGCGGTGCTGCTTCCGCCGCGCAGCAGGATATGGTCAAGATTATCAGGGATGCCCTGGCGCCGCTTGAAGGTTTGGCTGCCAATTATCGTCTTGCAGCGGACGAGGTCATCTCCTCAGGTGTTGCGTTACGTGGCATTGCGATTGACGGCAGCATCAGTGGCCCGGACATCACACTGAATAATTTCGCGATTGCGGATGCCGCGGGTCTTTCGGCCAGCGCAAAGGGTGTGTTCAACGGCGGCGCTGCTGTTCCGGCATTTGATGATCTGTCTGTGCGTGTAACAGCCAAGACGCTTGAGCCATTGGCAAAGCTTACCGGCATCACGTTGCCTGCGCCGGCCAGCAGCTACAAGAGTGTTCAGGCAAATCTTGGCCTGAACGGTCCGGTCACCGGCCCGACGATAGACCTTGATGTTTCTAACCCGCTTATGCAGGTGGCGCTTGAAGGTGTCGTATCGGATCTGTTGGGCAGCACGCCCGGGGTCAATGGCAGGCTTGCATTGCAGGCATCCAGCCTGAACCGCGCTTTGGAACTGTTGGCGCCGGCCTACACGCCATCTGGTAACCTTGGCCGTTTGGCCGTTTCCGGCGACGTTAAGGGTAATGCCCAAAATGTTGCACTGGACGGCTTGAAGCTAATTGTCGGGGCCTTTGAAACAGGCGGGACGGTTCAGTTCGACACATCGCAGGCGCAGCCAAAAGTTTCTGTGACCCTTTCCGGTGGGAAGCTTGTCGTGGACCCGTTCCTGCCTGCGGCAGAGCGGGCAAGCCTGATGCCTGGTATCGGCAGTGGCCCGCGCAAGGCGGCATTTAACTTGCCGCAATCCATGATGGTCTCGCGTGTTGATGCCCGCGATGGCACTCCGTGGGATGACAATGTGATTGATGTATCGGCCTTGCGGTCGATTGACGCGGATATCGCCATTGCTTTGGACCAGCTTGATTTTGATACCTATAGCCTGATCAATCCGGATCTTACGGCCAACCTGGTCAATGGTCTTTTGACCATTCCATCCTTCACCGGGCTTCTGGGGCAGGGCGACCTTGCGATAAACGGGACATTTGATGCGCGCAACACCGATGTCCCGCAATTGGCACTTGCCGGCAAACTTGACGGAGCACGGATTGAAAGCCTGACCCCGATCCGTGTTGCCAGTGACACCATTCTTGGTGGTGCAGGCCTGACATTTGATGTCAACGCACAGGGCAATACGTCGCGCCGTCTGGTATCCGCACTCAATGGGACGGCCAATCTGGTTCTGAACAATGTGCGCTTTAGCAACGCGGACAAGCGTTCGCCGGATCCGCGACTGAATATCGAAGCATTGTTGCGTCAGGGGCCGCAGGCCATGGTCGTCGAAGGTGTAGGTAACAACGACATCATGCAGTCGCTGGAAGCCGACATGACGATTGCAAACGGTATCGCCAAAACCACCCGTGTTGCAGCAGTTTCACGGGTTGGGACGGCGGACGCGGACGCAACGCTTGATCTGCCGCGTTGGGTGATGGATACGCAGGCCGATTTCGACTTTTCCGAAAAGATCGAAGAACTGCCGCCATTCAGTGTCTATGCCAAAGGCAAGATTGACGATCCGGTCATTACAGGCCGTATGGACAAGGTTGCCGTCAAGGTTCTTGATAACATTCTCGACAAGGCGCTTGGCGGGGATGGATCAAGCGGTGGTTCGACCGGCTCTGATGGCGGTTCTGCCGAGGATGCGGCAAAGGGACTGCTAAAAGGTCTGCTGAACCAGTTTGGACGTTAAGGATCTAACGCGTAAATTGATAACGAAACGGCCCTGCTTTGCGGGGCCGTTTTTGTTTGTGTTCAGCCGTTTGAGTGATGAGTGTCACAAATAAGCAAAAAAACCTTAACAAAGAGGCTCGGCTTCGACATGATCCGCCCGTCGATTCCCTTTGATGGTAACGGTTGATTATGTCGGTAAAGAAAACTGCTCTGGATAAGGATCTCAAGTGGCAAAAGCGCATGGATGCGGGGCTGGGTGAAACAGCATCGATCAGCGCCAAGCTTGGTCTTGCACTTGTTTTCCTCCTTGCCTGTAGTGCGTTTGTCGCCTTCCACATGGGCGGACTGCCGCAAAGTGGCTTTCTGATCGCTGCTGCCGTGATTGGCGGCTATATGGCGCTCAACATTGGTGCCAACGACGTTGCCAACAATGTTGGTCCGGCGGTCGGCTCCAAGGCGCTGACCATGGTTGGTGCCTTGTTGATTGCCGCCGTTTGCGAAGCGGCCGGTGCGATTATCGCTGGCGGCGATGTTGTTGGCACC
This sequence comes from Thalassospira sp. MCCC 1A01148, assembly GCF_001613795.1. Taxonomy (GTDB): domain Bacteria; phylum Pseudomonadota; class Alphaproteobacteria; order Rhodospirillales; family Thalassospiraceae; genus Thalassospira. Next base: position 180,386 of record NZ_LPVZ01000020.1, on the reverse strand, counting down.
ATCAAAAAGGGCATCATCGACCCGACGGCGATGCCTGACGCACAGACATTTGTTTGGGCGATGATGGCTGCGCTTCTTGCCGCTGCTCTTTGGCTGAACCTTGCGACATGGCTTGGCGCACCGGTTTCCACCACCCATTCGATTGTCGGTGGTGTTATGGGGGCTGGCATGGCTGCGGTTGGCATTGGTGCGGTCAATTGGCCGACCATGGGTACCATCGCCGCAAGCTGGGTGATTTCACCGGTTCTGGGTGGATTGATTGCTGCTGGTTTCCTGGCCTTCATCAAATTCCGGGTCCTTTATCAGGATGACCGCGTAACGGCTGCCCGCAAATGGGTGCCGGTTCTGGTGGCCGTGATGGTCTCGGTCTTCTCGGTCTATCTGATGATGAAGGGGGTCAAGAAACTCTGGAAGGCCGATATTTCCGTCGTGATCGCGATTGGTATTGCCGCCTTCTTCCTGACCCTTATTCCGATGCGCAAGGCTGTCATTCGGGCATCGGCCAATATGGAAGGCCGTCGCAAGGAAATCGCATCGCTGTTTCGGGTTCCGCTGGTTGTATCTGCTGCCCTGTTGTCCTTTGCCCATGGTTCGAACGATGTGGCCAACGCCATTGGCCCGCTTGCTGCCATCGTCTCAGGCATCGATAGCGGCCAGATCGTGACGTCAGCTCCAATTCCGATTTGGGTGATGGTGATCGGTGCACTTGGTATTTCAGCCGGTCTGATCCTGTTTGGACCCAAACTGATCAAGACGGTTGGCTCGAAGATCACCAAGCTGGATCCGATCCGCGCCTATACCGTGGCGCTGTCGGCGGCAATTACCGTGATTATCGCTTCTGCCCTGGGGCTGCCGGTTAGCTCGACGCATATTGCGGTTGGTGCGGTGTTCGGTGTTGGCTTCCTGCGTGAAAGTCTTTCACACCGTCGTCGCAAGATTGCACCGCCGATGCTGGTCGATCGTGCCGAAAACGAAGAGACCGATGAACATATCGAGGCGCTTCGTCAGATCGATCCGCGCGAGGCAGAAAAGGCCGAAAAGAAAATCCGCAAGCGCCTTCTGGTGCGTCGTCGCTATGCGGTGACGATCGCAACCGCCTGGGTGGTGACGGTGCCGGCCGGTGCCTTCCTTGGGGCACTGCTGTTCTTCACCATTCGCGGCATCATGCTGTAATTGCATACGAATATAGTTTCGCGGCGCGGCGCCCCATTTTCCCCGGGGCGACTTGCAGCGATCTGCAGCGGCGATCAGGTTTTCCTGATCGCCGTTTTTCCTTGACCGGCCTTTGGTCTGCGCGTAAACAGCCGCACCAAAGTTACACAGAATCCGTTCGTGATCGTCGCCCAGTTCGGTGGGCCGCGAGATTTGTTATGCGTGGGTTCACTTGCTTAGAAGGGCTAAAATATGAAAGCGATCATTTTCGGTGTCCTCGCCATGGCGGTGACCGTTGTCGCATCGAACATTCTGGTCGAATACCCGCTTCCGGGCGTTTTGGCCGACTGGCTGACCTATGGTGCATTTACCTATCCGGTTGCTTTTCTGGTAACCGACCTGACAAACCGTGCGCGTGGGGCTGCGGCGGCGCGCGTTGTGGTGCTGGCCGGTTTTGCTTTGGCGGTTGTTCTGTCGTTGATCTTTGCCGATACGCGCATTGCCATCGCATCGGGTTCGGCATTCCTGATTGCCCAGATGCTGGATGTCACCGTGTTTGACAAACTGCGCCGTGCAAGCTGGTGGAAAGCCCCGCTGATCTCGTCGGGCATTGGCTCGGCGGTTGATACCGCTCTGTTCTTCTCGATTGCGTTTGCCGGTACCGGTCTTCCATGGGATACGTGGGCGATGGGCGACTTTGCCGCCAAGGTGATCATGGCGCTGACGTGTCTGGCACCGTTCCGCCTTCTGATGACCGTGGTTACCCCGCGCGCCGATGCGCAACCAGCCCGGGGCTAAGACCGGCCTGATGCATGGCCGGGGCGGATCAGATATGCCGTCCGTGGCCTTGTGATTTATTGCGAAGGGGCGCATAAGACGCCCCTTCATTTGTGTTTCAATTGACCCGGAATTGCCCTGATCCATGAAAGTCGATCTGTTCGATTTTGAATTGCCGCGCGACCGCATTGCCGAACACCCGGCAAATCCGCGCGATGCAGCCCGCATGCTTGATTTGTCCGGTGATAGGACACAGGACCGCATCGTTCGGGAACTGCCTGATGTGCTGCGTCCAGGTGATTTGCTGATTTCCAATGATACCCGTGTGATCCCGGCGCGCCTGTTTGGCAAACGCGGGGAAGCCAAGGTTGAAGTCACCCTGCACAAACAGGAAGGCCTTGGCACGTGGGTGGCATTTGCCAAACCGGCCAAGAAGCTGCGCATCGGGGAAACCTTCAAGGTTAATGATGAATTCGAAGCCGAAGTTCTTGCCAAGAAGGATGGCGGCGAAGTGACCCTGCGCTTTAACAAAACCGGCGCGGACCTGATTGCGGCCCTCGAAGAATTCGGTGTCATGCCGCTGCCGCCTTATATCCGGCGTGATGCCGGTGGTGATGATCAGGACAAATCTGATTACCAGACCATCTTTGCCCAAAAGGACGGTGCTGTGGCGGCCCCGACGGCGGGTTTGCATTTCACCCCGGAACTTTTGGCCAATCTTGATGCACGCGGGATCAATCGCCGGACGATTACCCTGCATGTCGGGGCAGGCACATTTTTGCCGGTCAAGGTCGATGATACCGATGACCACAAGATGCATGCCGAATGGGGATCGATCAGCAAGGAAATCGCCGACCTGATCAATGAAACCCGTGCTAATGGCGGGCGTGTGGTTGCGGTCGGGACCACGTCACTGCGTCTGCTTGAAAGTGCCGCACGCGAGGACGGGGTGGTTGAACCGTTTGAGGCAGAGACCGACATCTTTATCACGCCGGGCTATAAATTCCGCGCAGTGGATATGCTTCTGACCAACTTCCATCTGCCGCGTTCGACGCTGTTTATGCTGGTGTCGGCCTTTGCCGGGTTCGACCGGATGAAGGCGGCCTATCAGCACGCCATCGACAACGAATACCGTTTTTATTCCTATGGCGATTGCAGCCTGCTTGAATGCGCCAACAAAATTGATGCACGGACATAAGAACCGATGACCGAATTTCGCTATGAATTGCTCGCCCAGGATGGCAAGGCCCGGTTGGGGCGTATTCACACCGCCCACGGCGTCATTGATACGCCAACTTTCATGCCGGTGGGAACAGCCGCCACGGTTAAGGGCATGCTGCCCGAAAACGTGGCTGATACCGGCGCGCAGATCCTTTTGGGCAATACGTACCATCTGATGCTGCGTCCGGGTGCCGAACGCATCGCGCGTCTGGGTGGCCTGCACAAATTCATGAACTGGGACAAGCCGATCCTGACCGACAGTGGCGGGTATCAGGTCATGTCGCTGGCGAAACTGCGCAAGATCACCGAAGAAGGTGTAACCTTCAAAAGCCATATCGATGGCCGCAAGTTCAACCTGACACCCGAACGTTCGATGGAAATCCAGCATCTGCTGGGGTCGACCATCACCATGGCGTTTGATGAATGCACCCCGTTCCCGGCCACCGAACAGCAGGCGCGCGAAAGCATGCAGATGTCGATGCGCTGGGCGAAACGGTCCAGAGATGCGTTTGTTAACCGCGAAGGTTATGCGCTTTACGGCATTCAGCAGGGCAGTGTGTTTGAAAACCTGCGGCGTGAGAGCTCCGAAAAGTTGGCTGAGCTGGATCTTCCCGGCCATTCGGTGGGTGGTCTTGCGGTGGGCGAAGGCCAGCAGATCATGTTTGATACGCTTGATTTCTGCGTTGATATGCTGCCCACCAACAAGCCACGTTATTTGATGGGTGTTGGCAAACCGTCTGACCTTGTCGGGGCGGTGATGCGCGGGATTGATCAGTTTGATTGCGTTCTACCGACCCGTTCCGGGCGCAATGCACAGGCCTTTACCCATCGTGGGACGTTGAACCTTAAGAACGGTCGTCATCGCGATGATGATCGGCCGCTGGATGATCAATGTGGTTGCCCGGCTTGCACGAAATATTCGCGCGCCTATTTGCATCACCTGATCAAGGCTGGGGAAATCCTCGGCGCGGTTCTGCTGACCTGGCACAATCTTGCCTATTATCAGGACTTGATGCGTGGCATGCGCGAAGCCATTTCCGAAGGACGTATGGACGCCTTCGCGCGCGATTTCCATTCCAGACAGGAAGGCGGGGATATCGATCCCGTGCCGATTATCGAGGACTAAGCTATGGCCGATCAAACGATCTACGACAACCTGACCATGCTGGGCGGCGATACCCAACAGCCGGCATCACCCGATGAAGCGGTTCTGGAGCGCGTTTCGAACCCGCAGGCCGGAACCGATTACTGTGTGCGGTTTGTCGCACCGGAATTCACATCCCTTTGCCCGATCACCGGTCAGCCGGATTTTGCCCATCTGGTGATTGATTATGTGCCCGGTGACTGGCTGGTTGAAAGCAAGTCGCTGAAGCTTTTCCTGACGTCATTCCGCAACCATGGATCTTTCCACGAAGATTGCACGATCAAGGTCGGCAAGCGGATTGTCGAAACTCTTGATCCGAAATGGCTGCGTATTGGGGGGTATTGGTATCCGCGTGGCGGCATTCCGATTGATGTGTTCTATCAGACCGGCCCGGCACCAGAAGGTGTCTGGATCCCCGAGCAGGGCGTGGCCCCGTATCGCGGCCGCGGCTAGAACCTGCGTTTATGAGTTTGTTAAAAAGGCCGCAGCATCATGTTGCGGCCTTTTGCGTTATGATCGTAAGGCGATATAACGCGCCAAAGAATGAACAGGCCGAATGACTGAACTGATGCTATGACCACCAAGACGCGCCAAAATATCACGTTTGACATGCTTCAGGCCAAAGCCCGTGAAATCGGCTTTGATGTCTGTGGTGTGGCGCGTCCAAAGGTTGATGCGCGCAATCAGCAACGTCTGGATGAATTTGTCGCTGCCGGTGAATACGGCTCCATGGCGTGGATGAATGATCCTGAACGCCTGCCGCGTCGGCGCGATCCGGAAATGCTTTGGCCCGATGTCAAATCTGTGATTGTGCTTGGTAGCAATTATGGTCCGGCGGAAAGTCCGATGGCACTGCTGGATCATCCGGATCGGGCGATGATTTCGGTTTATGCCAAGAACAAGGATTACCACGACCTGATCAAAAAGCGCCTGAAGCAATTGGCGCGCTGGGTTGTTGAACAGTCGGGCGGGACGGAACAGGTCAAGGTGTTTGTCGATACCGCCCCTGTGCTGGAAAAGCCGTTGGGGCAGGCATCGGGAATTGGCTGGCAGGGAAAGCACACCAATCTTGTGTCGCGGGAATTTGGCAGTTGGCTGTTTTTGGGCGAGATTTTTACGACCCTTGATCTGCCGGAAGCCGAACCGGAAATCGATCATTGCGGATCCTGTTCAAAATGCCTGTCGGCCTGTCCGACCGATGCCTTTCCAGAACCCTATAAGCTTGATGCGCGCAAGTGCATTTCGTATCTGACGATTGAACATGACGGGCCGATCCCGTTGGAGTTCCGTAGACCCATGGGCAATCGCATCTATGGCTGTGATGATTGTCTGGCCGTGTGCCCGTGGAACAAGTTTGCGACCCGGACAGCCGAGATGGCCTTTATCCCGCGTGTCGAATTGACGGCGCCAAGATTGGCGGACTTCCTTGATCTGGATGACGCAGGTTTTCGGGCTTTCTTTACCGGATCGCCGATCAAGCGGATTGGTCGGGCGAAATTCCTGCGCAACGTTCTGATTGCGGCGGGCAATAGCGGGGCACCGCGCCTGATCCCGCGCATTGAAAATCTGCTAACAGATGAAAGTGCCCTGATCCGGGCCAGCGCGGTTTGGGCCCTGTCGCAGTTGATGGAACCCACAGCATTCGACAAGGTCTGCAAGGCAAACGCCCCGCAGGAAAACGATGCCATGGTTCTTGAAGAATGGGATATGGCCGCCAAGGCCGACTGATCAGCCGGGCATATCGAACTTCACGAAGTTGAAGTGATACCGAAGCCCGCCTTTCGCGTCGGCAAAGGCAATGCCATAGCCCGGCCCAAGCGGGTTGGGGTCCTGAAGCTCTTCTTCTTTCTCATGGCGGAAATCAAGTGGTTCGCCCGACTGGGTGCTGTTGCCCAGAATAAACGGAACGCCAAGCCATGTGCCGGTCGCAGGGCGATGCAGATGGCCAAAGAACAGATGTTTGATCTGCGGGTTGCTTGATACGATTTCACCAAGCGCGTCTTCGGCATCAAGGCGAATTGTATCCATAAATGGCAGGCCCATTGCCATCGGCGGATGATGCATGAACAGGAAGGTCGGCGTGTCCCGATGCGCGGTCAATTCATCGCGCAGCCAGTCAAGGCGCTGCGCACATAGTGTACCGTGATGATGACCGGGCACGATGCTATCCATCATGACAAACCGCACACCATTAAACGTCTGCCCGAAATTGACAAAGCCATGGGTGTCGGTCTCGGTTGTCGGGAAGGCATCGCAAAACGCTTCGCGGATGTCGTGATTGCCCGGAATGATCAGATAGGGAATGGTAAGGTCCGAGAGGATCTCAACCGCATTTTCATACTGTTCCGGCGTGCCGCGATGGGTGATGTCACCGGTGATGATGCAAACTTCGGCATCCGCGTGATAGGTGTTTACCTCGTCAATGACCTTACGAAGCGTTGCGGCGGCATCGGGTAGGCGCGAAGCATCATTTCGGGCCAGAATGTGAAGGTCGGAAAGATGTATGAATTTCATGTCGATGGCCTATCATGGCGGAAAGCTTTTGAAATCATGGTCGTTTTTGCTCAAGAATCAAAGATTAAACACCGATGGAAGATGCCGTTCGTAAAAGATCAGTGACAATTGCCGGGCACCGGACGAGCTTTTCACTTGAAGATGCCTTCTGGGAAGAATTGGTCGGCATTGCGCAACGGCGCGACATGACCTTGGCCGAATTGGTTGTTGAGATTGACACAGATCGCGAAGGCAACCTGTCGAGTGCCCTGCGTCTGTTTGTTTTGCGCGATCTGCAAAGCCGCGTTCCGAGTGCGGGTGACGATGCCAAGCTGTCGGATCCTGAAAGCCACAGTGAACGGATTTAAGTGAGGAATCCATGTGTGGCATCGTTGGCATCACCGAACCAAACGACCCCGGTTCCGTTCGTGCCATGCTTCAGTCTATTGCCCATCGTGGGCCGGACGCATCGGGCGTTTGGGATGATCCGGTCGGGAAGGTCTCTGTTGGTTGTGCTCGGTTGGCCACGACGGACCTGACGCATCAGGCCAATCAACCATGCGTCACATCCGATGGGCGGTTTGTGCTGGTGTTTAACGGGTATATCGCGGGACATCGGCGCAGGACAGGTGATGCAACTGCCCGCGGGCTGACATGCGAAACCGGGAATGATGCTGAACTTGTGTTGCTGCTTCTGGCCGATGCCATCCGACGCGGGCATGAGCCGACAAAGGTGCTTGAAACCCTATCCGGGCAATATGCGCTTGCGCTGTGGGATACTGTGCAATCTTGTCTTTGGTTGGCGCGGGACCCGCTGGGTATCAAGCCGCTCTATGTTTTGAATCTGCCAGCCGGACAAATCGCATTTGCGTCCGAGATATCGGCGTTTTCTTCAATCGCACCGACAGCACCGGACGAGAGCATCAAGCCAAGCTATCTTGCGCATCTGTTCGTGCATGCAGCACAGACCGGGGCACAGGGCGTGACGCTTTTGCCGCCGGGCAGGGTCCTTTGCTGGCGCGGTGGTAGTGTTTCATCAGCAATGATCGCGCACCCGGCACAAAGCCGAACGCAGGCGGTAGCACCGCAAGTGTTGCTATCGGCTGTTCGACAATCGGTTGCCGATGCAATGGATGTGGACTGCCGCATTGGAACACTGGTGTCCGGCGGTCTGGATAGTGCCGGGGTTGCCGCATTGGCCAGCGATATTGCCCAGGAACGCGGGCAGGAACCGCCAGTGGCATTTGTCATGGGGTTCGAAGACCCGGCTTATGACGAAACCGCTGCCGCGCATAACCTGTGCAAGCATCTCGGGCAAGAACTGCATGTTGTATCTGCTCCGACAACTGCTGAGGAAATCCATCAGGAACTTTGTGCCGGTTTACAAGCTGTCGGTGGGCCGTTTGCCAATCCTTCGATTGTTTTGATGCGGTGTCTTTCAAAAGCTGTAAGTGCAGAGGTCAAAGTATGCTTGTCAGGCGATGGCGGGGATGAGCTTTTCGGCGGCTATCCGCGTTACCGGGCCGCGCAGCTTTACGAGAAATACTGGCGCCATGTGCCGGGACCTGTGCGGCGACTGACGGCAAAACTGTCCGGGTTGGGTGATCACAGGGAAATGCATCGCTTTCTTGCTGGGGCGTCATCGGGCGCTGAACATGCTTTTGCCAGCTGGAATAACCGATGTCCTATTCCTGAATGCGACGCCCGGATGGTGATGCGACCATATCGGGACGCAGGGCTTGCGGATGCGATGATGGGCTTTGACCGTGATGTAACGCTTCCGGGTAATCAGCTTGCCATGTCAGATCGATGCGGGATGGCATTTGGTCTGGAATATCGCTTGCCGCTTTTGGGGCATGATGTTGTGCGCCTTGCCACTTCAGTGCCTGCATCGCAGCATCTGAGACAAGGTCCCAAAACACTCTGGCGTCAGGCAATTGCGCCATACCTTCCGGCCAGGCATGTGCAAAACCGCAAGATCGGCTTCAATCCGCCGGTGGCGGACTGGCTCCTCGGGGTGGCCAGATATCATTGGGGCGATGAGACCGATATCCTGAACGCCATTTTTGCGGGGGTGGATATCCCGAACGACAGCAAATCCCGATACTGGCAGCGGGCCGTTTCCGGAAAGGATCTGGATATGGCGCTTGGTGTATGGGCGCTGATGGTCTGGCAGATATGGCTCGGGCAGGTCGGCTCAGGCGTGCGGGGAACTGCTGATACTGCGTGAACGGCGATACAGGTTAAGTGCGGTTAACGCCGTCGGTGCCAATTGAACCACCTGACGGGAAAGCGACAACAATCGACCTTCGTCTGGTTCGTGGTCTTCAAAAATCGACTGGGTTGTCTCGCATAGTTCAGAAAGCTGGCGCAGACCAAAAGTGCCCGACGTGCTTTTAAGTGCATGGACTTCGTTACGCACCGTTGTCATGTCATCTTCTGACAGGGCCTTGTCAATTTTCACCAGCCGGGACTCAGTTTCATTGATGAAAATCTCGATCCCGCATCCGGCCCCCTCATCTCCGGCATCTGTGTAAAGCTGTTCAAGAATGCGAACATCAAGAACCGGGCTGGTCAGGGATTGCGGGCGGACCGTACGGCCAATCCTTGCGCCCTTGCTGCGTTTCTGGACAGGACCGTCATCACGCGGGGTGCTGCCACGCCGGTTGATCAAATCCTGCATGGTTTCGATCAATTTTTGCCGATGAATAGGCTTGTTGATGAAGTCATCAACACCAGACTGGCGGGCAATTACATTCCAGTCCCGTGACTGATGGGCTGAAAGCGCAATGATCGGGGTGCGTGATACCGGGCCGCTCATGTGGCGAATGCGTCTTGTCGTATGAAGCCCGTCCATATCGGGCATCTCAACATCCATCAATATCAGGTCTGCAGTCACACCACGCTTGAGCATGTTCAATACAGTCTGGCCGTTACTGGCTTCGACAATGCTATATCCTTCTGCTTGAAGGATACGCTTGGCGACCAAACGATTGCTCTCGCTGTCGTCAGCAATGATCACCGTGCCGATCTTGCTATCGTTGGCAGAGGTTTCAAGGTCAGGGCGGTCGGCTTGCGGGACCTGGGGTTTTACAAAACAGACCGAAATCATACCGCCATCGCCCAGTTCGGTTTCACTGAAAATCAGGTCTTCCTCGGCAACACCGGAAATCAGTTGTTCCCACGCCGGATTGGCAAAGACAATCCGTTCGTCTGCGTCAAAAAGCGCAATGCCTGCCTGCGCTTGTTTAAGGGAATCAATAATCTTCGTTTCCATGGTGTGTCCAAGGTTCGTCCAACGATTCGGTGTTTTGATCTCCACCTGTAAGCACTTTCTGTCGCCCGGTATGAAACGCTTGGGTTCATCCGGGATGCCAATTTATTTTTACAGTTTTTTCTAATAAGTCCATGTTTTTTCGAGAACACACGAATTGCACGCGGTGTTACAACGAAACATTTCTTCGAAACACATGTTTCACATGGTTAATTTTTGAAACATGTGTTGCGTGATGATGCGAGCTGTGTCGTAATCCTTCGTTCCTTGTGGACTGGGGATCCGGGTGATGGGTGTGCAAACAGATCTGCGTGAAAAACTGATTTCGGACTATGCGAAGCTAAGCCCGCAAATGCAGAAGGCCGCGCGTTACATTCTGGATCATCCAAACGATGTGGCGCTACGCTCAATGCGCGCATTGGCGCGCGCGGCCAACGTTCCGCCAAGCACGGTTACCCGCCTGATGAGTGCAATTGGTGTCGAAACCTGGCGGGATTTTCGCGATCATTATCAGGATCGCTTGCTGGACAATCCTGCAAGCTATGCGCAGCGGGCCCGTGAAACCCAGCGCACTGACAATGATTCCAACCGTGACGCGCACTTGCTTGAAAGCATATGCCGAACGGAAATCGACAATATCAGTGCCGCATTTTCCCCGGATTTTGTCCCGCACATGATCACTGCCTGCGAGGCAATTGAAGATGCCCGACAGGTCTTTATCGTTGGCAGTGGTGCGGCGTACCCGGCAGCATTTCAGTTTGCCTATGCCTATCGGCTGTTTTGTGACAATGGCGTTCTGGTTGACGGGCGCTCAGGTGCCTTTGGTGACGAATTGCGGGGCATCGGGCGACGCGACATTTTGATAGCGGTCGGGGCGAAACCCTATATCCGCGATACGGTGCGGGCTGTTGAATATGCCCGTTCCCAGCATTGCCCGGTTATCGCCGTCACTGATTCCGATGTGTCGCCAATTGCGGTGGATGCACGGACCACGTTGGTTGCCCGTGATACATCGCAGTCCTTTTTCCAAAGTTTTACCGCCGCCCTTTCGGTCATGCAGGCCCTTGTTGCCCTGCTGGTTGCACGCGGTGGCCCGAAGGCCCTGCAACGAATTGCCGCTGCAGAAGAACAACTCGCTGTCTTCGATACATACCTTGAAGACTAGACATTTTACGGAACGTCCGAACATGACCAACGCGTCACACTCTGCCAATTCCTCTAAGCCGGCTGCTAATGCCGGAACCCGTGTGCTCCATCGTACGAGTACATCCATTCCGCCGCGCGCTGTTCGCGGCGAGGGGATCTATATTTTTGACCAGAATGGCAAAAGCTATCTGGATGCTTGTGGTGGCGCAGCTGTTTCATGCCTTGGTCATTCCGATCCGGATGTCCGGGCTGCAATGCATGCGCAGATTGATCAGATTGCCTATGCCCATTCCGGGTTCTTTTCATCCGATGCGATGGAAGAACTGGCTGATGAACTGGTCGCGTCGGCACCCGAAGGCATCGACAAGGTCTATTTTGTTTCCGGCGGATCAGAGGCGACCGAAGCAGCGCTTAAAATGGCGCGCCAGTATTTTCTGGAAATCGGCCAGCCGGACCGCAAATACGTAATCGCCCGCCGCCAGTCCTATCACGGCAATACGCTGGGTGCGCTTTCGGTGGGTGGCAATATGTGGCGGCGCAAACAGTTTGAGCCGCTTCTGATCACGGCAAGCCACATTGCACCTGTTTATCAGTATCGCGATCAACGCGACGATGAAACGCCAGAAGCATATGGCCTGCGCGTTGCCAATGAACTGGAAACCGCAATCCTCGAACTTGGATCTGAAAACGTTGCTGCATTCGTCGCCGAGCCGGTTGTCGGGGCAACGGCCGGTGCGCTTGCCCCAGTGCCGGGTTACTTCAAGCGCGTACGCGAGATTTGCGATCAATACGGTGTGTTGCTGATCCTTGATGAAGTCATGTGCGGAATGGGCCGCACCGGAACCCTGCATGCGATCGAGCAGGAAGGCATTTCAGGTGACTTGCAAACCATCGCCAAGGGACTTGGTGCCGGATATCAGCCGATCGGGGCGGTGCTTGTTTCCAAGAAAATCAACGATGCGATTGCCAATGGATCGGGTTTCTTCCAGCACGGTCATACCTATCAGGGCCACGCCACGGCGTGTGCGGCAGCCCTTGCGACGCAACGTGTGATCAAGGAACGCGACCTTCTGGCGAATGTCGTCAAACAGGGCGAAAACCTGGTCGGTTCGCTACAGGCAAAACTGGGTCAGCATCCGTTTGTTGGTGATATTCGTGGTCGCGGTCTGTTTCGTGGTGTGGAGCTTGTCGCAAATCGTGAAACCAAGGAACCGTTTGACCCGGCCCTTAAAATCAATGCCAAGATCAAGAAGGCTGCGTTTGCGCGCGGTCTGATGGCTTATCCCATGGGCGGCACGATTGATGGAGTGCGCGGTGACCATGTTCTGTTCGCGCCGGCCTTTATCATCAATGAAAACGACGTCACCAAGATCGTAGAGTTGTTTTCAAGTGCGCTTGATGATGTGTTCACGGCAGAGGGGCTGGCATAATGGCACATGGCGACAAGCCGTTTTTAATTGCATCGGCACCGAACGGCGCGCGCAAGACAAAAAGCGATTTGCCAAATATTCCGATCACACCGGCTGAGGTCGCCAAAACGGCGGCAGAATGCAAGGCCGCTGGTGCGGCGATGATGCATCTGCATGTTCGCGATGAAGATCAAAAACACAGCCTTGATGTTGGCCGGTATCGCGAAATGCTGGCGGAGGTGAGATCATCGGTTGGCGACGACATGCTGCTGCAGGTTACGACCGAGGCGGTGGGTATCTACACAGCACAACAGCAGATGGAGGCGATCAGGAGCCTTGTGCCCGAAGCCGTTTCCATTGCCATTCGCGAAATTGCGCCGTTGGATGCAGACCTTAATGCGTTGAAATCATTCTTTGAATTCATGCGCGAAGCCAAAATCGCACCACAGCTGATCCTGTATGTGCCCGAAGATGTCGCGCGCTTCAATCAACTCGTTGAATTTGGTGTCCTGCCCGGTGACAAGTTTCCGGTTCTGTTTGTACTGGGGCGTTATACAGCGGGGCAGGTATCAGAACCTTATGATCTTTTGCCATTTATCGGAACCAGTCCGTATGTGTCGGAATGGATGCTGTGTGCGTTTGGTCGTTACGAGAATGCCTGCATTCTGACCGGTGCCGGACTGGGTGGACATGCGCGCATCGGGTTCGAAAACAATCACCTTAGGGTTGACGGATCGCCTGCTTCGAACAATGCTGAACTGATTGCCCAAGCGCACGATGGTGCGATCCTGATGGGACGCAAAATCGCAACAGGTCAACAGGCCCGTCAAATCATGCAGCCCATCTGGTAAAACGGGCTCGCGAACAAGAAAAAATGAAGGAATACCTGATTCCTCAGGGAGAATTCGGGGTTATAGGCTTTTATTCCGACGTGTCGGACACTATAATCCCGCCGCCGAAACATCTGATTCTTCTGATGTTTCCGTTAAATTCAGTTGTTCGATGTCGAACGCTGAGAATGCCTAATAATAGGGTGTAAAAAGGGAGCGAATCCTTATGAAAAAACTTATCGCTGTAGCGGGTGCAGTCGCTGCAATTGCTGGTGCTTCACTGTTTTCCGGTCAGGCCTCGGCACAGGAAAACCGTTTCATCACCATCGGCACTGGTGGTGTGACCGGTGTGTACTATCCGACTGGTGGCGCGATCTGCCGCCTGGTCAACAAGGATCGCAAAGAGCACGGTATTCGTTGCTCGGTCGAATCCACTGGTGGTTCGGTTTACAACATCAACACCATTCGTACCGGCGAGTTGGACATGGGTGTTGCCCAGTCTGACTGGCAGTACCATGCCTATAACGGTACTTCGAAATTCGAAGACCAGGGTCCGTTTGAAGACCTGCGCGCTGTATTCTCTGTCCATCCGGAGCCGTTCACCGTTGTTGCCCGTGCAGATGCCGGCATCAAGACCTTTGACGACCTCAAAGGCAAGCGCGTGAACATCGGTAACCCGGGTTCCGGTCAGCGCGGCACCATGGATATCGTTCTTGCTGCCAAGGGCTGGACCCTTGATGACTTCTCGCTGGCATCCGAACTGAAGCCGGCTGAACAGTCCCAGGCACTTTGCGACAACAAGATCGACGCGATGATCTACACCGTTGGTCACCCGTCCGGTTCGATCCAGGAAGCAACCACTGCCTGTGATTCGGTTCTGGTTGAAGTTGCCGGTCCGGCAATCGACAAGCTGATCGCTGACAACCCGTACTACCGTGCAGCCACCATTCCGGGCGGCATGTATCGCGGTAACCCGGATGATGTTGTGACCTTCGGTGTCGGCGCGACCTTCGTATCCTCGACCAACACCGATGCAGACATCGTCTACAACGTTGTCAAAGCAGTCTTCGAAAACTTCGATGACTTCAAAAAACTGCATCCGGCATTTGGTGTCCTGCAGAAAGACGAAATGATCAAGGACGGTCTGTCGGCTCCGCTGCATGACGGTGCTGCTCAGTACTACAAAGAAGCAGGCCTGATGTAATTCGGCTTGGGACGGAGGGCGTTTTTCGCCCTCCGTTTTTCTTTTGCGCCCAGCGGGTTTGCTCACAAAAACTGAATAATACGAACACCACCATTTGGGTGTTGGAGTACTCCGTTGGGGACCGGGTGTGTGTCGACGGAGGCTTTTTGTTTCTGGACCACCAGTTCAATTGGCTTTCGTAGTGACCGGGAGTTTGTGATGACTGACGATAAGAAAACCGAAAATCGGTCCGTCGATCAGGGGCTGCAGGACCTGATTGCGGAAAATGATACAGGGGCCCGTCAGCCGACAGGTTTGACGGCGAAAATATTACTCTGGCTTGCAGTTGCATGGTCGCTGTTCCAGCTGTGGATGGCCTCGCCATTGCCATTTATCTTTAATTTTGGCGTTTTGAACTCGACCGAGGCGCGGTCGATCCATCTCGCGTTTGCAATTTTCCTGGCCTTTATGGCTTATCCGGCCTTCAAGAATTCGCCGCGCAGTTATATCCCTATCATTGACTGGGTTCTGGCCGCCGTAGGCGCGTTCTGTGCGGCCTATATTTACATTTTCTATCGCGAATTGTCGGATCGTCCGGGGCTTCCGATCACCGCTGACCTTGTTGCGGCCGGTGTTGGTCTTGTCATGTTGCTTGAAGCAACCCGTCGCGCACTCGGCCCGCCCTTGATGATCGTTGCGATGGTGTTCCTGTCCTATGTCTTCTTTGGCAATGCACCGTGGGTGCCCGATGTTCTGCAATGGAGCGGGGCGAGCTTCTCCAAGGCGATGTCGCATCAGTGGATCACGACCGAAGGCGTGTTTGGTATCGCACTTGGCGTGTCGACCAGCTTTGTCTTCCTGTTTGTCCTGTTTGGATCGCTTCTCGATAAAGCCGGCGCAGGGAACTATTTCATCAAGGTGGCGTTTGCCGCCCTCGGTCACATGCGTGGTGGTCCGGCCAAGGCAGCGGTTTTGTCATCGGCAATGACGGGTCTTATTTCAGGGTCCTCGATTGCCAATGTTGTGACGACCGGTACCTTTACCATTCCGCTGATGAAGCGCGTAGGCTTCCCGGGTGAAAAAGCCGGGGCGGTCGAAGTGGCTTCCTCGGTCAATGGTCAGATCATGCCACCGGTCATGGGGGCTGCGGCCTTCCTGATGGTGGAATATGTAGGCATTCCGTATCCGGAAGTCATCAAGCATGCTTTCCTGCCAGCAACGATTTCCTATATCGCGCTGATCTACATTGTTCACCTTGAGGCGCTTAAGGCGAACATGAAGGGTCTGCCGAAACGGGTTACTTCCACGCTTGGTCAGACCTTGATCAGATCGCTTCTGTTCGTTCTGTCGCTCGTGGTGCTTTCCGGTATCGTGTATTACGCCATCGTCTTCCAGAAGGGGCTTTTCGGTGATGGTGTTGGCTGGGTCGTGGCGATTGAGTGTGCCGCAATCTATCTCGCAGGGCTCTATTACGCGGCCAAGTATCCGGACCTTGAGATGGATGATCCCAACCAGCCGGTCCTGGAGCTCCCGCCGTTGGGTGAAACCGCGAAGGCCGGTCTGCATTATCTGTTGCCGGTCGTGGTTCTGGTCTGGTTCCTGATGATCGAGCTGAAGTCACCCGGGCTCTCGGCATTTTGGGCAACGGTTCTGATGATCTTCATCATGCTGACCCAACATGCCGCCAAGGGCGTTTTCCGTAAAAGTCATGATGTGGTCAATGACCTGAAGCTTGGCTTGATCGATGTGATTGACGGCTTCGCGACCGGTGCCCGCAACATGATCGGGATCGGTGTGGCAACGGCGGCTGCGGGTATCATTGTCGGCACGGTGTCGCTGACCGGTATCGGTCAGGTGATGGTTGAATTCGTCGAACTGATTTCGGGCGGCAACCTCATGCTGATCCTGATCTTCACCGCCGTGATCAGCCTGATCCTTGGCATGGGGCTTCCGACCACGGCGAACTACATCGTGGTTTCGAGCCTGATGGCACCGGTGATCGTTGAATTGGGGGCCGCGAACGGACTGATCGTGCCGTTAATCGCGGTTCACCTGTTCGTCTTCTATTTCGGCATCATGGCCGATGTGACGCCACCCGTGGGTCTGGCATCCTTTGCTGCGGCCGCGGTTTCGGGGTCAGATCCGATGAAGACAGGTCTGGTCGCGTTCTTCTATTCGATGCGCACAGCCGTATTGCCATTCCTGTTCCTGTTCAACACCGAGCTTCTGATGATTGGTCTGGATCATCCGGTGGATGTGGTGATCGTGGTGGTGGTGTCGACAATTGCCATGCTTATCTTTGCCGCAGCAACGCAGGGGTATTTCTTTGCCCGTTCGAAGCTGTGGGAAAGTGCGGCATTGCTGTTGATTGCCTTCACCTTGTTCCGTCCGGGTTTCTGGCTCGACATGATCGCGCCGCCTTATGAAAACCTGCCGGCAACCACGATTGTTGAAGACGCAGCCAACATGCCGCCTGAAACCAGCATTCTTCTGGATGTTGAAGGCATCAGCATCGAAGGCGATGAGGTTTCCAAATCCGTGATGTTGCCGCTTGGTCCGGCAGCATCGGGTGAGGATCGCCTTTATCATGCGGGTATTGGCATTCGTAATGAAGATGGCCGCATCTATATTGATGATCTGGTCTTTGCCGGTCCGGCCGAGAAAGCCGGGCTTGATTTCGATTTTGAAATCACGGCGGTAAAGGTCGAAGCTGATCGTCCGGCCAAGGAAGTCTTCTTTATCCCGGCATTCCTGTTGCTGGGCGGGATCATAGTTCTTCAACGCCGACGCAAGCGCAGTGAAGATGCGCTTGGTACGGCCTGACAGGGAGAGTGAACATGTACAAGGATATTCTGGTCACAGTAGATCTTGATCATGAGTCTTCCTGGAAGAAGGCCGTTCCGGTCGCCATCAAGCAGGCGCAAAGCTTTGGTGCGCGCCTTCATGTTCTGACCGTGGTGCCCACGGTCGGGATGTCGATGGTCGGCCAGTTCTTCCCGAAGGGTTATGAGACCAAGGTTCTGGATGCCTATAACGAACGTCTGCACGAATTCGTGTCCGAGCACATACCCTCGGACATCAAGGTTCAGCATATCGTAGGGCAGGGCACGGTGTATGAGGTTATCTTGCAGATCGCCAAAAAGACCAATTGCGATCTGATCGTGATCGGCTCACACCGCCCGGAATTGAAAGACTATCTTTTGGGGCCCAACGCAGCGCGCGTTGTGCGCCATGCGGATTGTTCGGTCATGGTCGTTCGCGACTAGTCCGCGCAGTTTGCATTGGATAAAAAACGGGGGCGATGCCGAAGCATCGCCCCCGTTGCCGTTGGGACGGATCAAGTAATCAGTTCGCTGCACACGGGTTTGCGGCGCACGGATTGGCAGCGCATGGATTGTTTGCTGCACATGGGTTGGCGGCACACGGGCTGCACGGATTAACGACTTTCTTGGCCGCGCAAGGATTTGCAGCACACGGGTTCGCGGCACAAGGATTGGCAGCACACGGGCTGCAGGGCGAACAGCTGGCGACTTCGGCAGTCGGTGCCGGAAGCGGGGATGCCATTGCCATCGGGGTCGCCATGGCAAGGCTGGTGCCGATTGCCATTGCCGGGATCAGTGCCTTTTGCGTGAAGGTCATGGATTTCTTAGTCATGTGGTGCCTCTCTGACGGTTCGGTAAGTTTAACCTCGGGCGTTCCTTCGCCCATCGGTGAGGGCACTATGGTCCAAATTTCACAAGAAGCGGCGTCACATGGTTTCACTGTTATGTGAGTCGCGCGTGTTCCATGCGGGTGGTGCAATGCGCTTGACTAGGGGGCTGTTCCATAAAGAAAATGTCGTAAATCCTTCAACATGATGGTCAAACCGATTGAAAGTGCGGTGAAATTTCCTCATGTTGAAAGGATGGGTGAATGATACTGAACGTGCGGCCCGGCTTGAAAAAAGTGTGAGCCATGCCACCGATCGGAACGGAAGTTTTTATGAGATTAGGGAACTGTATCGTCGATATCGGGAAGTTTTGCGCTGTTGCGTGTGTTGTCGGAGTTTCCCAGGCACAGGCTGCGAACGGCGAGATTCCCGAAATGGTTCAGATTCCTTCAGGATGGTTCTGGCAAGGGTCGGATTCCGTCGAACGCCAGTATGCTTATCAGATTGATGAGCAGGTCTATGGTCATGACATCAGCCGTCGCAATCGCTGGTATGATCTCGAAAGTGACAAATGGCACGTTCACCTTTTGGGCTATGATATCGGCAAAACACCGGTCACGAATGACCAATATGCCGCTTTTGTTCAGGAAACCGGGCACCCGGCACCAGACATAAGCCAGGAAGATTGGGAACGTCAGGGGCTGATTTACAACTACGAAACCATCTTGCCGTTCTTGTGGAACGATGACAGTCCGCCAACGGGGCGGGGTGATCATCCTGTGGTTCTGGTGTCATGGCAGGATGCCAATGCCTATGCCCAGTGGCTGAGCGACAAGACTGGTGACACCTGGCATTTGCCAGACGAACTGCATTGGGAAAAGGCTGCACGCGGGCCGGATGGGACCTTTTATCCATGGGGCAATATTTTTGACGCGGACCGCCTGAACAGTGCCGACAAGGGGCCGTTTGATACCATGCCGGTCGGTCAGTTTGAAGAAGGTCCCTTTGGTCTTTATGACGGAGTTGGACAAGTTTTCGAATGGACGTCATCATCTTCCCAGGCAGGCTATCGGATTGTTAAGGGTGGTTCCTGGGATGATCGCGGTTGCGGTGTTTGCCGTCCCGCTGCGCGCCATGGACGTCCGGAATTCCTGAAGCATATCCTGATCGGTTTCCGGGTAATGCGCGATCGATAACGTCGCGTCTGCCAAAGATTAGATTTTGCAAGCCAACCAGGAATCACTAACTGTTGATAGGGTTTCATTGGCGCGACGGGGCAAAAACCATCTTAATTTGCATCGGCAAAGTAATGGATGGATTGCAACAATGTTGGTGAAGAAATGACTGAAGACACACTTGATTTGGCGTCGATCCCGACAGCCCAACTTGAAAAAATGTTGGCCGCCGGTCGCGATGTTATGGAATGTCATCGGGTGCTCACAGCAACGGGCGACAACATTGTTGGTGAACTGATCAAAAGTGCCGGCACATTCTATGAATGGACACATTACCCCGAAGGTGATGTCTATGATCGCCAGTCACATGCCCAATTCTATTATCATGCCCATCCCAAGGAAGAACGCCGGGACTGGGATGAACATGGACATTTCCATACATTCATGCGTCCGCGCGGGATGCCGGAAGGCTGCAAACCAAAAGAGATAGAAGGTTTTGACTATCCCGAAGGCCCAAATGATGCACTTTCGCATCTGATCGCATTTTCGATGGATGAATTCGGCCTCTGTCAGCGTCTGTTTTCGACCAACCGATGGGTTACTGGCGAAGTCTGGTATGATGCAGAAGACGTGATTAGCATGCTTGACGGGTTTGTCATTGATCATGCGCAGCCATCCTGGCCGGTCAATCGCTGGGTCTCGGGCATGATGGTGTTGTTCCGACCACAGATTGAAAAACTGATACGTGAACGCGATCAGGCTGTCGCCGACTGGAAGGAAAAACACCCGGACCGTGATGTTTACGAAGACCGTGAACTCGAAGTCACATCGACGCTCAATGTGGCGACGGTTGAGCAGATGCGCGCAGTCGGTGAAGAGTTGCTGCGTCGGCGAGAAGCCGCCTAACGCCCAAGTTTTTGTCTGGCGTTGCAGCCAGCATTGGTAAATCACAAACAAAATTGAGAATGGCCGGGCACAAAGCGCCGGCCATTTTGCATTTCAAACGGGACGCAAAGATTACTGCGTTTTGAGGAATTCGATAATGTCGGCGATATCCTCATCCTTCTTGAGTTTGAAGGCCATTTTGGAGCGCTGCTTGGAGCCAGCGATCTCGCTGAGCTTGGCAGACGGGTCCCGCAGGTAGTCGGTCAGGAATGCCTCGTCTGCTACAAAGCCTTTTTCACATGCAGCCTGGTAACCACGCCCGTATTTGTAGCCTTCAACCGTACCGCATTCACGACCGACAGAACCGGCAAGGCTGGGGCCGACCTTGTTTACGCCTGCTTCAAGGCTGTGGCAGGCAGCGCAGCGCTTGAACAGTTTTTCACCTTTTGCCGCATCACCGGCAAGCGCAGGAGCCGCAGACAGGAAGGCGAGGGAGCTGGCAACGAGAGCCAGTTTGCGCGGAAACGTCATTATGGAGCCTCTCTCTTCTTTCAATATTCCCGGTGATCGGGATGATGCGCCAGTTGTTGGCACATCTGTGGGTAATCAAAAGGTCAACGCGGTATATTGTCATGCGTCGAACACGTGCAAGACCGGTTGATCTTCAAAAACTGGTAACCAGATTTAACATAGTGTCGATAGGAACAATTTGAGTTTAGTCAATTTGTGGTCGGTGCGGACGGAATTTGCCAGATTTCTCGTTTTTTGATTGCTGGCAAATAATTTACGACTCAAATAGTGTGTTTCCGCCATGGCGGCAGGCGGTCAGATTTCATCCTTTTGGCACCGGGTAAAGGTTCCCGATGTGTATTGATCAACAGGATGGTTGAAAATCAGGGCCTTGTGCCCCAACTATGGAAAATATGTTTGTCGATTTCCTGCCAGAAGTATAATCTTGCGCAGTAAATTGGCAGCCATATGAGAAGCGTGCCAGGAGATATCTATTGCCACGTATCACCAAAGAAGATCTGAGCAAGCTGGTTCAGGACCCGTCAGGGGAAAACCGTGCGGATACCGCCGAAAAAATCAGTCGTGAGTTCACTACTGAAACCTTGACGGACAGCGAACGTGTTCTGGCGGAAGATATTTTCCGTTTGATGATCCGTGACGCCGAAGTGCGTGTGCGCAAGGCCCTTGCCAAGAACCTCGCCCAGACACCTTTGGTCCCGCATGATGTTGCGGCAACACTTGCACGTGATGTTGATGATGTCGCGTTGCCGGTTCTGGAATTTTCCGAAGTCCTCAATGATGACGACCTGGTCGATATTATTGGCGACAATGCAGACAGCGTTGAAAAGCAACGGGCCATCGCCTCGCGCGCCCACGTGTCCGAGGTTGTTTCGGCAACGCTTGTCGATATCGGTCATGAAGACGTGATGGTCGATCTGATGTCAAACCAGGGCGCGGAAATCAGTGAAGTTTCGCTGCAAAAGGTTGTTGACGATTTCGGCGACAATGAACGCATTCAGAAGCCGATGATCGAACGTAATCACTTG
Organism: Thalassospira sp. MCCC 1A01148; assembly: GCF_001613795.1. Classification (GTDB taxonomy): domain Bacteria; phylum Pseudomonadota; class Alphaproteobacteria; order Rhodospirillales; family Thalassospiraceae; genus Thalassospira. The sequence goes on along the minus strand of NZ_LPVZ01000020.1, from coordinate 158,492 downwards.
CCGATCACGATCGCCGAACGCATGGTGACACTGGTATCTGAACGGATGCGGTCGCAACTGATTTCGCGTGGTCATATACCCGAGGGCATCGTGAATGCCGTGATGACCCAGTCGCAGGAAAGTGCGACCATTGGCCTGCTGGGTGACGGGGTGGAAGAACGCGATGTTGAACTGCTTGTCGAGCATCTTTACACAAACAATCGCCTGACCAGCGGCCTGATCCTGCGTGCGCTGTGCATGGGGGATGTGTCCTTCTTCGAGGCTGCGCTGGCGAAAAGGGCCGGTGTTTCGCTGATCAATACCCGTATCCTCATTCACGACAGCGGCCCGTTTGGTCTTGAGGCAATTTACAACAAGGCCAGCATGCCGGAGCATTTCTTCCCCGGTGTTCGTGCTGCGATCGAGGTTGCGCGCGAGACCTCCTTTGATGGTGAAGAACATGACAAGGAACGCTATTCCCGACGGATGATCGAACGGGTTCTGACCCAGTATGGTGATCTTGGGGTCGAGTTTGACTCAGATGATGTTGACTATCTGATGGGCCGTATGTTGCAGCTCCCCGGTGAACGGGCCATGCACCACTGATTACAGCCAATCACTATTGACCAAATCGCTGCGAAATCCTGGCCGCCCGATGTGCATCATCCGGGCGGCTTTTTGTTGAACTGTTCTTGCCAAATCGGACCAAATCAAAAAGGGCGCTGTCTTTGCAACAGCGCCCTTTGTCGTTCGTTTCGAAAGCCTCTTGCTACTCAAGCAGCGTATTAGGCATCCAGAGTGCAAGTTCAGGGAAGTACATCACAAGCAACAGCCCAACAACCTGCAGAAGGACGAAGGGAATGATCCCCTTGTAGATCTGCTGGATAGAGATCGATTTTGGCGCCACACCCTTGAGGTAGAACAGGGCAAACCCAAACGGTGGCGTCAAGAAGCTTGTTTGCAGGTTCACCGCCACAAGGACTGCAAACCAGGTCAGGACCTGTGCTTCGGTTGCTTCAAGGCCACCGATATCCAGGTGATGACCGAAATCAAGCTGGGCAATGACCGGTGCGAAGATCGGAAGAACGATCAGGGTGATCTCGACCCAGTCAAAGAAGAAGCCCAGGATGAAGACGATGAGCATCAGCAGAAGCAAAATGCCCCAGGACCCCAAACCGGCACTTTCCACCAGATCGATCACCAGATCATCGCCGCCAAGTGAACGGAAGACATAGGAGAACACTGTTGCACCGGCAAACAGGAAGAACAGCATTGCACCCGTCAGGGCCGAACGTTCACAAACATCCTTGAGGACCGGCCATTTAAGGCGCCCCTTGACCAATGCAAGGAAGGTTGCACCAACCGCACCAACACCTGCGGCCTCGGTCGGGGTGGCAAATCCGGCAAAGATCGAGCCCAGAACAAGAACGATCAGGAAAACCGGTGGCAGGAAGCTGCGCACCACCATCATCGCAAGATCCTTGCCATGGATGGCTTCACCCTCTGGAAGGGGTGGGGCAAGGCCCGGATTCAATTGGCAGCGCACGAAAATATAAACGGTATAAAGACCCGCAAGGATCAGGCCCGGCAGAATGGCCGCCAAGAACAGGTTGCCAACCGACACCGACAGAAGGTCGGACATCAGAACCAGCATGATCGATGGCGGGATCAGAATGCCAAGCGTTCCCGATGCGGCAATTGTCCCCGTCGCAAGCGAGGGATCATAGTTGCGGCGCATCATCACCGGCAGCGCCAGCAAGGTCATCATGACAACGGATGCGCCGATAATGCCGGTGGTTGCTGCCATGATGGTGCCCATCAGCGTTACCGACAGTGCAAGACCGCCCGGGACTTTACGCAGCAGCATGTTGAGGCATTCCAGAAGGTCTTCTGCAACGCCACTTTTTTCAAGCATCGTGCCCATGTAGATGAACATCGGCACAGCAACCATCACCATGTTTTCGGAGATGCCGCCCCAGATGCGAGAGACGATATTGAAAAATTCGATAAAGGAGAAAACGTCATAGGCGATGCCCAGGAAGCCAAAGCCGATCCCGATGCCTGAAATGACGAACGCAACCGGAAGTCCCGTGAAGACAAGAATGCCGAGCGAGGCAAACATGAACAGCGGAAACCAGTCTTCGATATAGAAGTTACCCATTTGGAATTATCCCCGTTCCGCTCAGTCTTCGATCTTGGCAGCGCCAAGGTCTTCAAGGTGGTGAGTGCCGACATAATAGCCTGCGCGCTTATGCAGGTTTGCCGGGCCAAAGACAAAGACGAAGCATTTCAGGAAGATTGAAAGCCCCGCCATGGCAAGAAGGCCAAAGCCGATGGGAATAGTTGATTTGATGATCCAGCGATGGGTCAGGCCGGTTGTCGCAGCCGATACCTCGTTGTTCTCAAAGGAGCGGGCAACAAAATCAAAACCGAAATACAGCACCAACGCACAGAATGGCAAAACACAAACAATGCCACCGATCATTTCGACGATGGCGCGGGTGCGGGGGCGAAGATTGTCACGAATGAGTTCGATACGAACATGTGAGTCGCGAATATAGGCGAACCCAAAACACAACATAAACAGACCGGTATGCAGATGCCACTCAAGCTCTTGCAGCTTGATGGAGCCCTGACCGCCAAATTTACGTTGGATCACGTCGTACAGGATGACGATCATCAACGGTATCGCCAGCAGGCTGGCCCACTTGCCCACACGGGTCACGATGGCGTCGATGCCGTCACTAAATTTCAGTAGCGCTTCCATAGAAGGTCTCCCGGGTCTTCTTATCGCGGTCAAGGCCGGGGCACGTGGCACCCGGCCTTGCCGAGATTTGCTTTTGTCGACTGTCTTAACAGTCGTTCAGACCTGTTGGATTATTCGAGATATCCGATGTCTTTCCAGATCTTGTAGTCTTCACGGAAGCTCTGGAGGCTTTCATAGGCCATTTTGAAGTTTTCGTCTTCAGCCGAAAGCTCGGTTGCAACTTCTTCCCATGCACCGCGCATGGTTGCCAGCATTTCCGGCGACCACTTCTTGATGTTCACGCCTTTTTCCTGAAGTTCTTTCAGAGCGTCGAACTGGATTGCTTCACCTTCCGCGAAGCCATATGCAAGGTTGTCGTTACATACAGATTCGATCTGGGCGCGCTGGGTGTCGGAAAGGGCATCCCACTTTTCCTTGTTCATCATCAGATCGAACAGGGTCGACTGCTGATGCCAGCCCGGGAAGTAGTAGTATTTCGCGACCTGATGGAAGCCGAGTTTCAGGTCAATCGCCGGCATGGAGAATTCGGTGGCATCAATGGTGCCAAGCTCAAGTGCCGGATAGATGTCGCCGCCTGCCAGAAGCTGGGTGGAAACACCAAGTTTTTCCATCACTTTCGCGCCAAGACCGAAGAAGCGCATTTTCAGACCTTTGAGGTCTTCTGGCGAATTGATCTCCTTGGAGAACCAACCAGATGCTTCCGGTGCGATCAGGCCGCAGAACAGCGACTTAATGCCATGTTCGGCATACAGCTTGTCAAAGATTTCCTGGCCACCGCCAAACTTGACCCATGCCAGATATTCACCAGCCTGCGGGCCGAACGGAACGGCACCAAACAGCTGCAGTGCCGGAACCTTGCCTGCCCAGTAACCCGGGGTGGAGAATGCGGCATCAATCGAGCCGGTCGAAACAGCATCGAAAACTTCCAGTGCCGGCACAAGTGCGCCCGGCTCATAGAACTTGATGCGGACATTGCCGCCGGAAACCTGTTCGATTTTCTCTTCGACGCGTTTGCCAAGCGTACCCAGCTGGGTCAGGCTGCCCGGATAGGTCGAGCCCATTTTCCAGCGAACGCGTTCCTGTGCATCCGCATCAGACGGAGCTGCCGTGAACGCAGCCGCAGCAAGAACGGCAGCGCAGGTTGCCGATTTAAGCACTTTAGAAAAAGTCATTCGTCTTCCTCCCTAAGAAGTCCGAAATTGGTAATACCACGTGAGGCCGACCACCGCCTTTTGCTTTTATTCTTGGGCGGTTTTTTCCCCGATTTTTATGTTGCAGGGCGAAGCATAAGCGTATTTCGCAAGGATGAGCAAGTTTGTTTCATCGTTGGCGAAAGAAAATATCCATATTGCAGTGCAAAAACGCAACTTGCTGTCGGGCGCAAAAGCAGGAATTCCGCACGGGAATGCGTATTTGGAACTCTTCTATCTTGTTCGAAAGTTGAATGCCAAAAAGCTCTATGATCCCCGTCGTTTACGCATCAGCGGTGTCTCTACCCCACTTATCGTATGGGGATTCGCTATCCGTTTGGATCATTTTGTCTTGTTGTTGGTGGAACTGTAGTCTTGCTGCCTGTTGCAGGCATGCAATCGCGCAGGCGCAGCAGGTCAGGTATCCGCAACGGTGTTTACCCGCGGAAATGAAAACGGGCGGCCTTTCAAAGAAAGACCGCCCGACTGATGGTCGGAGCGAGAGGATTCGAACCTCCGACCCCTGCCTCCCGAAGACAGTGCTCTACCAGGCTGAGCTACGCTCCGTCAGTGGGCGGAGGTTTATCCCTTCTTTCCGCGCGGATCAAGCATAAACCCGACGTTTTGGCGGAAAAAATGCCAGTTTGGTGTTGTTGTGGAGCGGGGAAGAAACAAGCAATTGAAATTCATGGCCGCGCGCATGTTGTTGGCGCGACAGAACCCGGATTGAAACGCAAAAGGCCCCGAAACGCATAAACGTTTCAGGGCCTTTGAATGATGGTCGGAGCGAGAGGATTCGAACCTCCGACCCCTGCCTCCCGAAGACAGTGCTCTACCAGGCTGAGCTACGCTCCGTCATTCTGCGAAGCCGGGTGATAATGGTTTATCGCAGGCGACGCAAGATATTTTTGCGCCGTCCGGGTGTGACCCCGGCATGCGCAAAGGGAATATCGATTAGTATGGGCGCGAAATGCAGAATTCGACTGCCTCGACCATTGCATCCTTGATCGCGCCGTCGTCAAAGCGGGACAGGGTGTCGATTGCTTTTTGACCAAACTCACGCGCACGGTCCATGGATGCATCAAGCGCATTATATTTGCGGATCAGTTCCTGGGCGCGATCCAGATCGCCATCCTGGAAGTCCTGATCTTCCATGCAGCGACGCCAGAAGGTTTTTTCCTCTTCGTCACCATTGGCGTAGGCGATGATCACCGGAAGCGTCACCTTGCCGTCGCGGAAATCATCGCCGACGGTTTTGCCAAGGGTTGCCTGATGGGCGGAATAATCCAGAACATCGTCAATCAACTGGAAGGCGGTGCCAAGATAGATCCCATACAGACGAAGCGCTTCTTCGTCCTCGGCCGTTCGGTCGGCAATGACGGCGCCAATCTGCGATGCCGCGCCAAACAGGGCGGCAGTTTTTGCGGTGATGACTTCCAGATAGGCCTCTTCGGAGGTGCCCATGTCATTGGCGGTCGAAAGCTGCAGCACTTCGCCCTCGGCAATGACGGCAGATGCCTGTGCCAGAATATCAAGAACGCGCAAGGAGCCGGTTTTGACCATCACGACAAAGGCGCGCGCAAACAGGAAATCACCCACCAGAACGCTGGCTTCGTTGCCAAACAGCGCATTGGCAGATGCCTGACCACGGCGCAGCTGGCTTTCATCGACCACGTCATCATGCAGAAGGGTCGCGGTATGAATAAACTCAACACAGGCCGCAAGATCGACCGCATGCGGGCCGTCGCCATAGCCACAAAGCCGTGCCGATGCCAAAGTCAGCATCGGGCGCATGCGTTTGCCGCCGGCAGCCACAAGGTGGGTGGCCAGTTGCGGAATCAGGGCGACTTCACTGTGCATGTTGTCGATGATCACCTGATTGACGCGCTTCATGTCGCCGTCGACGAGGTTGACCAGTGAATCAAGGCTCGGCTGAGTCTTTGTCTGCGGTGCGGTATTGGTCACGCTGTATTCCGACTTCTCAAATGGCATCTTCGCTGCCTGCGTCGGCGAAGATTGCAAATAACAGCAGGCGGCCTCAACATAGATAGGCCAAGCTGTTGTGGTCAAGTGGACAAATGCGGTTCCAGTCCTGCTTTAACCGCAGACAATTCAGGGTTTCTTGCAGAGGATTTTGTAAACCACGACTGCAAGCTCTTACATTATAGAGATATTATCGTTTTTTGGATTTCTTCTTATTTCACAACGTATGCAAGACCAGATCACAGTTTGAAGGAAAATGCAGATGATCGAACTTTTTCGCAGTAACGATCCCATCGAACTGAGCTGGGCACAGGCTGTTCTGGCCGATGAGGGTATCGACAGTCATATTTTTGACTACCACGCCAGTATCATCGAAGGGTCCATCGGTGCCTTGCCAAGACGTTTGATGGTGGATGGTGATGCAGAAAGTCGCGCGAAATATGTTCTTGACCTTGCCAGACGCGAGCTGGATGAGCATAACGCCAAAAGTGACGCTTCGGACGCGGTGACGTCTGAGTAACAATTGCATCAACCCGGAATGACAGATCAGGACATTTGATGGTGAGCACAGCCAGACGCTTTGAAGTGCCAGACTTCCCGCAAGAACGGATCAGTCATGATTATCTTCTTGGCGGTTCGGTGGTACTCAAGCAGCCAGTCGATGGCTATCGGGCAGCGGTGGATGCGGTGTTGCTGTCGGCGTCGGTTTCGATCAATTCGCGTCGTGACGAAAAGATTCTTGATGTCGGTGCGGCTGTCGGATCGGCTGGGCTATGCGTGGCGCGTCGCCTTGAAACGGCAAAGGTTACGGGTGTCGAGCTGCAAGATGACCTGTACGCCCTGTTTTGTCGCAATGTGATGGAAAATGATCTGGCGGGGCGTGTGACGCCTGTTCATGGCGACATCAATGACGCCCGCCTGCCGCTGGTGGCAGAAAGCTTTGATCAGGTCATCTCCAACCCGCCTTATTATACCGGGGGCACACGGCCCAGCAATGAAAGCCGGGCGAAAGCCCATCAGGAAGGTACCGCAGACCTTAAGGACTGGATTGCCTTTTGTCTTAAAATGGTGCGGCAAAAGGGACGGATCACGTTGGTGCATCGCGCCGATCATCTGGATCGCATCATTGGTCTTTTGCATGGGCGAGCCGGTGACATGACGGTTTATCCGATCTGGAGCAAGGCCGACGCAGACGCGCCTTTGCGTGTCATCGTTTCGGCGCGCAAGGCTGTTGCATCGCCGTTAACCATGCGGCGCGGGATCGTTTTGCATGATGAAGGCGGGGCTTATTTGCCCGAAACGGATCGCCTTTTGCGCAATCCAATGGCATTGCCCGGTTTCTAAATCGGTCGAACTTCAATATAAGGGCACAGTGGCTGCGATGGATGTCGCAGATAAATCCGTGCTTTGGGACCTGACATGCTGAGTTTTTCGAAAATCCTTTTCACCGCGCTTGTTGTCGTTGTCGTCTGGCAGGGCTTCAAGCTTTTTAACCGCAGCAAACAGGTTTCCAGCAACGAGCAGCCCAAGCAAACCGGCCAGGAAAAGAAAAAACAAACCAAGCCGATTGCCCACGAGCTTGAAAAATGCCCGCATTGCGGCGTTTACCATGCCGAAGGCAATGCACATCGCTGCGACACGTAAGCCTTTTTAACGACAAAATCCGGGCTCCGATCAGATCGCCTTTGTGGCATTCGACTTTGGGGCAATCCGCACGAATTTGGCTTGGATTTTTCCCGATAATCGATGATCTATGTTGCTGCAATGCGGCATGATGGCGTTTGGCAGGATGGAAGGGTTGCAAATTCAGCGCGTCTCAGGGCTTTTGCCTTCTTGACCGCGCGGGGGCAGGGCGGTAGCTTGCCGCACTAAATTTACAGACAACAGAAATAGAGAGTTCGCGCCATGGCGCTCGACGGGTCGCAACGTCCCCCTTCATTCCAGGAAATCATTCTTCGACTGCAAAGCTATTGGGCTGATCAGGGATGTGTCATCCTGCAGCCTTATGACTTGGAAGTCGGTGCCGGTACCTTCCACACCGCGACAACCCTGCGCGCGCTTGGTCCGGAAACTTGGAATGCAGCCTATGTTCAGCCGTCCCGTCGCCCGACCGATGGTCGTTACGGCGAGAACCCCAACCGTCTGCAGCACTATTACCAGTTCCAGGTGCTGATGAAGCCGTCACCATCCAATTCGCAGGATCTGTATCTGGGGTCGCTCAAACATCTGGGCATTGACCCGATGGCCCATGATATCCGCTTTGTCGAGGATGACTGGGAAAGCCCGACGCTGGGCGCATGGGGGCTTGGCTGGGAAGTGTGGCTTGATGGAATGGAAGTCACCCAGTTCACCTATTTCCAGCAAGTCGGCGGTTTTGAATGCAACCCGGTCCCGGTCGAGCTGACCTATGGTCTGGAACGACTGGCGATGTACATTCAGGGTGTCGAGAACGTTTACGACCTTGATTACAACGGCGCTGGCGTAAGTTATGGCGACGTGTTCCTTCAGAATGAACGCGAACAGTCGACCTATAACTTTGAAGTCGCAAACACCGACATGCTGTTCCAGCACTTCAAGGATGCCCAGGCCGAGTGTGCTGTGAATATCGAACGCGGTCTGGCCCTGCCGGCCTATGAGCAGGCCATGAAGGCATCCCATCTGTTTAACCTCCTTGATGCGCGCGGTGTGATTTCCGTGACCGAACGTGCGGCCTATATCGGCCGTGTTCGCGACATGTCGAAATCCTGCTGCGAAGCGTGGCTGCGGTCGCGTGGCCATCTGAACGAGGAGGCTTAAGTCATGGCCGAATTGCTGCTTGAACTGTTTTCCGAAGAAATCCCGGCCCGCATGCAGGCACGTGCGGCGCAAGACCTGTCCAAACTGGTCACTGATGGCCTGAAGGCCGCCGACCTTGAGTTTGATAAGGTCGAAGCACTGGTGACCCCGCGTCGCCTGACCCTGATTGTCGATGGTCTGCCGGAAAAACAGCCAGACCTGCGCGAAGAGCGCCGTGGTCCGCGTGCCGACGCACCGGAAAAGGCCATCAATGGCTTCCTTGCGGGCAATGGTGTCACCCTTGATCAGTGCGAAAAACGCGAAACGCCCAAGGGCGTCTTCCTGTTTGCGATTGTCGAACAGAAAGGCCGCCCTGCATCCGAGGTCATCAAGGACATCATCGAAGATGCCATGAACAAACTGCCCTGGCCGAAATCCATGCGCTGGGCAGATCAGAAAATCCGTTGGGTGCGCCAGCTTGACCGCATTCTTTGCCTGTTTGACGGCAAGGTTATTCCGGTCACCTACGGTCCGGTCACCGCCGGCGATACCACCCGTGGTCATCGTTTCCTGGCCCCGGCAGAGTTCAGCGTTGCGAACGCCGCTGACTACAAGGAAAAGCTGCGCGCAGCCAAGGTCATGCTTGACCGTGAAGAGCGCAAGCAGGTCATCCTTGAGGGTGCGAAGAAACTGGCAGCGTCCGAGGGCTTCGCGCTTCTGGAAGACAATGGTCTTCTGGAAGAAGTCTGTGGTCTGGTCGAATGGCCGGTTCCGGTCATGGGCAAGGTCGATGACCAGTTCATGGACATCCCGCGAGAGGTTCTGGAAACCTCGATGCGTGAACATCAGAAATATTTCGTGGTCGAAGACAAGGCAGGCAAACTTGCCGCGCGCTTCATCACGGTTTCGAACATGGTTACCGCAGACAAAAACGCCAAGATCATCGCCGGGAACGAACGTGTTCTGCGCGCACGTCTGCATGATGCCAAATTCTTCTGGGATCAGGATCGGAAAGTGACGCTGCAATCGCGTCTGCCGAAACTTGATAACATCGTCTTCCATGCCAAGCTGGGCTCGCTTGCTGAACGTGTCATGCGTTTGCGCGGTCTGGCACGTGAACTGTCAGCCGACATTCCGAATTGCGATGTCAAACTGGCAGACCGCGCAGCAGAAATCGGCAAGGCCGATCTGGTGTCGCAGATGGTGTTTGAATTCACCGAACTGCAGGGACTGATGGGGAAATACTACGCCGAAAATGACGGCGAAGCCCCGGAAGTCGCCAATGCCATTGCCGAGCATTATGCACCGGCCGGTCCGTCGGACATGTGCCCGACAGCGCCGGTTTCGGTGGCCCTGGCTCTGGCTGAGAAGCTTGATACCCTTGCCGGGTTCTTTGCAATTGATGAAAAGCCGACCGGTTCAAAAGATCCGTTTGCTTTGCGTCGTGCAGCACTGGGTGTCATTCGTCTGGTTCTGGAAAACGGTTTGCGTTTGCCGCTTGGGCGTATCTTTGCCTTTGCAGTTTCCCAGTACCCGGCAGATATTCGTCGTGACGAGGCGGTCGAAGACCTTCTGGCCTTCTTTGCTGACCGTCTCAAAGTCCATCTGCGTGAACAGGGTGTCCGCCATGATCTGGTGTCGGCCGTGTTTGCCCTGGATGGCGAGGACGATCTTGTCCGCCTGTTGGCCCGTGTTGAAGCGCTTTCCGATTTTGTCTCTGGCGAAAGCGGCGTCAACCTGATGGCCGGATACAAGCGTGCGTCTAACATTCTGCGCATCGAAGAGAAAAAGGACGGAACGTCCTATGACGCGGACGTTTCCGCGGATCTTCTGAGCCTGGAAGAAGAACGCAAGCTGTATGAGGCGCTCATTGATGTCCGGCACAAGGCCTTGCCACTTCTGCGTGACGAGGACTACGCCGCGGCCATGACCGAATTTGCGCGGTTGCGTGAACCGGTCGATACATTCTTCGAAAAGGTCACGGTCAATAGCGACAATGCTGACGAACGTGCCAACCGCTTGAAGCTGTTGGCACAAATTCGCACAGCGTTGCACGATATTGCCGACTTCTCGAAGATCGAATCATAAAACAGGTCAGGGTTTAGGGGCTTTTCCCCATCCTGGGGAACGGCCCGCGGGCCGTGACCAGATGAGGAAAAGGCAAGATGACCAAATGGGTTTACGGTTTCGGTGGCGGTAGCGCCGAGGGCCGTTCGGATATGCGTGAACTTCTGGGCGGCAAGGGTGCCAACCTTGCCGAGATGTGCAATCTCGGACTTCCTGTCCCGCCCGGCTTTACCATTACAACCGAAGTCTGCACGGCGTTTTACGACAATAACCGTGCCTACCCGGATGGTCTGAATGCCGAGGTCGAAAGTGCCTTGGCCTCTGTTGAAAAACTTGTTGGCCGCACATTCGGTAATGCCAAGGACCCGCTTCTTGTGTCGGTCCGTTCTGGTGCACGCGCATCCATGCCGGGCATGATGGACACCGTCCTTAACCTTGGTCTGAATGACGAGACGGTCGAAGGTCTGGCAACAGTGTCAGGCGACCGTCGTTTTGCCTATGACAGTTACCGCCGCTTCATTCAAATGTATGGTGACGTCGTTCTGGGCGTTGATCATTATCACTTTGAAGACATCCTTGAGACCGTCAAGGAAGACAAGGGTGTTACCCTTGATACCGACATGGGCGCAGATGACTGGGCCGAAGTCGTCGAGGCGTTCAAGAAAAAAGTCAAAACCGAACTGGGCGAGCCATTCCCCCAGGATCCCCGCGAACAGCTGTGGGGTGCCATTGGTGCCGTGTTTGGCAGCTGGATGAATGCGCGTGCCAACACCTATCGTCGTTTGCACAACATCCCGGCCAGTTGGGGCACGGCGGTCAACGTGCAGGCGATGGTCTTTGGCAATATGGGCGATGACTGTGCTACTGGCGTTTGCTTCTCGCGCAACCCGTCAACCGGCGAAGACCGGTTCTATGGCGAATATCTGATCAATGCGCAGGGCGAAGATGTGGTTGCAGGCATTCGCACACCAGCCCCGCTGACCGAGATTGAAAAACAGGAATCCGGTTCGGACCTGATTTCGATGGAAGCCGCCATGCCGGTCGTCTTCAAGGAGCTTTGCGACATCCGCGAAAAGCTTGAATCCCATTACCGCGACATGCAGGACATGGAATTCACCGTTGAGTCCGGCAAGCTTTACATGCTCCAGACTCGGGCGGGCAAACGCACGGCAAAGGCCGCCTTGAGGATCGCGGTCGAAATGTGCCGCGATGGCGTGATTTCCAAGGAAGACGCCATCAGACGCGTCGACCCGGCACAGCTTGATCAGTTATTGCACCCGACTCTTGATCCCGATGCGGCCCGCAAGGTCGTTGGCATGGGCCTTCCCGCATCGCCCGGCGCGGCTTCTGGCCAGATCGTCTTTTCGGCCGAGGTTGCCGAAGAATGGGCAGGCAAGGGGCGCAAGGTCATTCTGGTGCGCATCGAAACAAGCCCGGAAGATATCGCGGGCATGCATGCCGCGCAGGGCATTCTGACATCGCGCGGCGGCATGACCAGCCACGCAGCCGTGGTTGCACGTGGCATGGGTACACCGTGCGTTTGCGGTGCAGGTGCGATCAAGATCGACTACGCCAACAAAACCATGATGTCTGGCGGTGTGACCCTTAAGGAAGGGGATGTGATTACCCTTGATGGCGCAACCGGCGAAGTCATGCTGGGCGAAGTTGCGACCCTGAAGCCCGATCTTTCTGGTGATTTCTCGCAGCTTATGGAATGGGCAGACGCCTTGCGTCGCCTTAAAATCCGCACCAATGCCGAAACTCCGGAAGAGGCCGAAACTGCGCGTGGTTTCGGGGCAGAAGGCATTGGCCTTTGCCGGACCGAACACATGTTCTTTGATCCGGAACGCATTGTCTCGATGCGCGAGATGATCCTGGCCGAAACAGAGCAGGGCCGTCGTGCCGCATTGGCAAAACTTCTGCCCTATCAGCGTCAGGATTTTATTGACCTGTTTCGCATCATGAAGGGGCTTCCGGTTACCATTCGCTTGCTGGATCCGCCGCTCCATGAATTCCTGCCGCATGGTGATGCCGAAATTGCCGAGGTGGCCAAGGCTGCCGGTGTGTCCGAAGCCATCGTCAAGCGCCGCCTGCTTGATCTGGCCGAAGCCAACCCGATGCTGGGCCATCGTGGATGTCGCTTGGGGATAAGCTATCCGGAAATCTATGAAATGCAGGCCCGCGCGATTTTCGAGGCCGCAATTGAGGTTTCCAAAGACGGTGGCGATCCGGTCATTCCGGAAATCATGATCCCGTTGATCGTTGGCAAAAAGGAACTCGAAATCCTGAAAGCCGCCATCATCAAGGTCGCAGCCGAGGTCGAAGACGAAAAAGGTGCCAAGCTGAAATATCTGGTCGGCACCATGATCGAATTGCCGCGTGCAGCATTGCGGGCGGGCGAAATCGCAGAAGAAGCCGAATTCTTCAGCTTCGGTACCAACGACCTCACCCAGACCACGTTTGGTCTGTCACGTGATGATGCGTCGCGCTTCCTTGATACGTATATCTCCAAGGATATCTTTGCGGGCGATCCGTTCGTATCGCTTGATCAGGAAGGGGTTGGCGAGCTGGTCAACATTGCCGCAGAACGCGGTCGTGCGACGCGCGGTGACATCAAGCTTGGCATTTGCGGTGAACATGGTGGTGACCCGGCATCCATCGCCTTTTGCGAGGCACAGGGACTTGATTATGTGTCATGTTCCCCGTACCGCGTGCCGATTGCGCGCCTTGCCGCGGCACAGGCAGCCCTTGGCAAATAAGCGCCAGACGAACATCGTTTCGCGATCACGAACGGCAACGGGAAATCCCGTTGCCGTTATTTTTTGCCTGATTGCGAGGTGGGATCGTTGCGCTGTGCATGGTGTTTCATCACCAGCATGCCGCCCACCGATAGACCAAGAAGCAAAAGGATAATGCCGCCGATCTTGAAGATCTTCTCGTAGAGAAGCCGGTTGTGATATTCCGCCTCGCGCAGCTCTTTCAGATGCGTAATCACCGCATCAAGCTGCCCGCGATAACGTAACTCCGGGGCAAGCGTGCTTTCGTATCGTACAGCACGCAAAAGCATGTTCAGGCGTTCTACCGCATCCAGGTAGTTTTCCTCTGTCATGCGGGCCTGTTCGATTGTAGGCCTCAGGACCGGTGTTTCTTCCGGGCCAAGAAAGTGCCCCGGATAGTTTTTCAGATCCGGCCATTGATGGTCCAGACAGTCACGAACATTGGTGACGATGGCACCACATGGAACAATTTTCTGCGAATAAAATCTAAGCAGCGTGCCAAGCGCCATCTGTTTGATTTGATGACCCTTGCGGTTATAGGCCTCGGTAATTGTCGCGAGTTCTTTTTCGGCCTCGGTTATCGACATTTCAGAAACAGGAACGTCACTCAGGCCAGGCGCAGGTTGCTGGGCTTTCGACATGGCAGGTCCAATGGCAAGCACGCAAAGTACCGCCAAAACGCCCATGCAAGGATGACCCATAATCCAAAGTTTCATTGCAGTTCCCGGTTTCGCATCTCATGCAGGCCCTAAACCTAACATATGGGATCTTGGTTCGTTGAAACAGGTTCGAACGACAAACGGGCCCCGCAAGACGAAGCCCGCTCAAAACGTTTGTCTCTGATTGGTTGTCGGGTTCAGGCGGCATTTTCCGGCAACTGAACCCAGTCAGGGACAGAAACGGTGACCTTCGCATCGCCCGCACGCAGGTCTGCATCATCGTCGACCCGTTCAAGCCGAACAAGTGCCAACCCGAACTCGCCATGGACAGATCGAATGATACCGGCTTCCTTGTCGCCATTCATGATCGGTGTGCCAGTGTTTGGTGCTGGCCCGTCAATCTTGACTGGCAATAGGCGCTTGCGCACAAGGCCGCGATATTTGGTCCGGGCCGTAAGCTCCTGACCCATATAGCAGCCCTTTTTGAAATCCACACCGCCAAGCTCTTCAAAGCCGCTTTCAAGCAGGATGGATTTATCGACTTCCATTTCCTCGCTGCCGTTTGGAATGCCAAGCATCACACGCATCTGGTGATAGGTTTCGACATCGCTTTCCTCGGCACCAATGGCCGCCATTTCGGCAAGCGCATTCTTGGGCAGAAGGACACGTGCACCCATTGCGGCAAGTCGGGGATCAACTGCCTTGATCCCGTCGGCCATATGCGCGGTCGCACCGGGTGTCGCATCCAGCGACAGGGATGAAAGTGCATCTTTGCCAAAGACGGCAATGACATCATAGCTGTCGCTGACATCTGTCAGTTCGGCCTTGGCGCGGAGTTTATACATGCGAAGTTTCTTGAACAGTTCGGCCGCGCGCTCGCCATTCTCGCCGCGCTCGCATTCTATCAGCAAGCTGTCTTCATCCTGATGATAGATAAAGAAATCAAACAGGAACTTGCCCTGCGGCGACAACAGCGCGCCATAGCCCGATTTCTCGGGCGAAATGGTTTCGATATTGTTTGATACCAGCCCTTGCAGGAAGCTGACCCGGTCCGGGCCGCTGACCCGGATCACCGCGCGATCCGGCAAAAGGGCGTATAATGTCTCACTCATGATGTTTATGGCTCCGGTAAATCGGAATTGTTTGAGCGGAATGTGGGGTAATCACAGAATTTTCGCAAGAGCTGTCTGTGCGGATAAGGGCCGGGTAAGCTATAAGAAAACCCTTCATAAAACGCCGTCGAACGGATAGAACCAAACTTATGAAAATCTTGATGCTTGATCAGTCCATCGGCTTTGATCCCAAGGATCGCGAAGCCCGTCCTCTCGGAACATGCCAGCGCGCTTTCATTGCCCTGGCAGAGTCCCTTGTTGCCCGTGGTCACAAGGTCGAAGCGCGCCGTAATGGTGGCATCGACAAGGACATGCATGGCGTTGCCTGGCGACAGCTTGAAGCTGAACTGCCACCCTTTGGCGGTGATGCGGTCAATACCGTGATTGTCTGGCGCGATCCGGCGTTGCTCAACCACGCTTCTGTCCCCGAAGATGCAAACATCGTGTTCTGGTTTGATGGTGACCCGGCTCGGTTGAATGCCGATGATGTGCGTTTGGTCCTGCAGGAAAAGAAAGTTCAGGTCATCTTTACCGATGATGCGCAGGCAAATGCCTTTGATGCTGAACTCGCCAAAAAGCCGTTGGTCGTCAAACCGGGCGCGACAACATCCTTTGTCATGGCATCGAACATGCACTGGGCATTTGAATCGCGTGATGAACTGGCCGTAACCGTTGCCAATAGCTCCACCGGCATTGCCCAGATCATTCGCATTTGGGAAACGTACGTTGCGCCCAAAGCACCGAATGCGATTCTTGAAGTCTATGCTTGTGACCTGTTTAGTGCCATGGCCGGTGAAAACGACAGCGTATCAGATGACCTGCTTGATATGGTGCGATCCGCCATCGACAAGGGGGTAAGGGTTCACCATCCCAAGCCTGAGGCTGATATGGCCGAAACCGTTGCCAATGCACGCGCGTTCCTGCATCACGGCAAGTATGGGACAGATTATGTCGGGCAGTGGCTTGTCGATGCACTGGGGGCGGCAACACCGGTTGTCTCCTATGGCGGGATTGCCAAAAGCCGGGTTGAGGATGGCAAGACGGGTTACATCGTCCCGGACGAGGCGGCATTTGGCAATATCACAACGCAGCTTCTGACCGATCGTTCCTTCTTTGCCAGCCAGTCCGAAGCCGCGCGCAATGATCGCCGCGAATGGATCCATGTCGCTGGCGAGCTGGAGAAACTGTAAGCCGTGCGCCTGCTGTTCATTACCTCAAATCGCCTCGGCGATGCGGTGCTTTCGACATCGGTTTTGCGCCATTATGTCGAAACCTATCCCGGTATCCGTGTGACGGTTGCCTGCGGCCCGGTTGCCGCACCGATTTTCGAAGGCGTTCCAAACCTCGAACGCATCATCAAAATGCCAAAGCAAAAACGCGGTGGCCACTGGTGGAAACTCTGGAAATCGGTCGTCCTGAACTGGTGGGACATCATCGTCGATCTGCGCGGCAGTGCGACCGCCTATGTATTGCCGGGTTGGAAACGGGTGGTGTTGCCGGGGAATGACGATGATTTGCACCGTGTCGAGCAGCTCGGAAAATTGATTGGCGTTGAACCTGCACCGTTACCAGTTCTCTGGACCCGTCCTGAGGATGAGGCGCGCGCGAAAGAGCTCATCCCTGAAGATGGCAAGCCGTTGTTGGCTGTCGGACCATCTGCGAACTGGATTGGCAAGACTTGGCATCCCGAACGGTTTGAAGAGACAATTGCCGAATTGACCAAGCCCGGTGCTGTGCTTGAGAATGCCCGTGTGCTTCTGGTCGGGGCGCCGAGTGAACGTGATGCGTCCTTGCCTGTTATTGAGAGTATTCCGCCCGATAGACGCGTAGAAATATTTGGAACAGAGCATCTTTTGACTGTGATGGCCTGTCTGAAAAAAGCAGATCTATATATTGGCAATGATTCTGGCCTTATGCACATGGCAGCGGCCTCCACGCGACCGACACTCGGGCTTTTTGGCCCATCGCGCGAGGAACATTATGGCCCTTGCTCGAAATGGGGGCGGGCGGTGCGTACGGAATGGTCATTTGATAAAATCATGGCCAACCGTGAAAGTTACTTATCCAAAGAAAATTTGATGGAAACCTTGCCGGTTGCCAAAGTTGTCGCGTCGGCAATTCAATTGGTTAAAGACTATCGCAATCAGGAAATCGGCGATGAGTGATAAAAAACCGCGTATTTCAGTCGTGATCTGTGCCCATAACGAGGAGGAAAGACTTCCTTCTTGCCTCGAAAAAGTGACTTGTGCAGACGAGATCGTGGTGATTTGCGATAAATGCACAGATAAAACCGAAGACATCGCCAAAGGTTTTGGTGCCAAAACTGTCGTCGGTAGCTGGGACATTGAAGGTGACCGCCGCAACCGCGCAATAGCCGAAGCAAGTGGAGACTGGATATTCGAACTTGATGCCGACGAGCATATAAATGCAGAGCTTGCAGCAGCCATTCCTGAAGCGGTTTTCTCGGACAAGTTCGACTCATACTTGATTCCGGTCGACAATTATGTCGGGAAGCGCCTTGTGCGTTACGGTTGGGGGGCATCCTTCGGGACGTCTGCTGTCTGGCGGCTTTATCGCAAGGGTTGCAAGAACTGGGGGGACGAGCGGGTTCATCCCTCGTTTGAGTTGACCGGTCAAAAAGGCCCCCGACTTGATGGTGCGTTGGTTCATTTTGTTGATCGCAACATCTCAGACATGATCCGTCGATTTGACAGTTATACCTCTGCACGCGCTGCCGATTTGCGGGCTACCGGAAAGATTGGCAGTTTCGCCCACAACTTCCGACGCATCATCTCGCGCTTCTGGCGCTGTTTTATATCGCGCAAGGGATACAAGGAAGGAGGTCTGGGCTTCTTGATTGCATTGCTGGCAGCCCTGTTCCCGATGGTGTCCTATCTCAAGGCACGATATGACGACGAGTAAGAAAGACGCATCGGAGAACTGCGGATGACCACGTTGCTGCAAACCATGGCTGGAAGCCCATACGGCGGCGCGGAGGAGTTCTTTGTGCGTCTTGCCAGCGGTTTTCAGCGGGCCGGGATTGATCAGCATTGTATCGTCAGGCCGAATGAAGGTCGGAACAGCGTTCTCGCCGAAAATGGCGTTTCATTTGATGAATTGCCTTTTGGCGGGCGCCTCGATTTCCGAACGCCTTGGGCATTGCGCCAGCAGATCAAAAAGCACGAGCCAAAGATCGTTCTAAGCTGGATGAACCGTGCCAGCCGGATGACGCCGTCTGGCAATTTCACCAAAGTTGCCCGGCTTGGCGGTTATTATAAGCTCAAGAACTTTCGTGACTGCGATCATCTGATCGGTAACACGCGCGATATATGTGACTATCTGGTGCGTGAAGGGTGGCCTGCTGCGCGGACACATTATCTGCCGAACTTTGTAGACGCAAAACCAGGTACTCCGATAAACCGATCAGAATTCAACACTCCAAACGACGCGCCGCTAATTCTTGGGTTGGGCCGCCTTCACGAAAACAAGGGTTTCGATACCCTTATCCGTGCCTTGGTTGATGTGCCCGATGCCTATCTGTGGGTTGCCGGGGCAGGGGATCTCCGGGATGAGCTTCTAAAACTGTCTGGCGAATGTGGCGTGGCGGATCGTGTCCGGTTTCTGGGGTGGCGCCGCGACGTGGCCAATCTGTTTGCCACGTGCGATGTCTTTTGCGCGTCTTCGCGCCACGAACCTCTTGGCAATATGGTGATCGAGGCGTGGGCGCATGGCAAACCGGTTGTCGCACAAGCCAGTCAGGGACCAGTGCAATTGATCAAAGCGGGTGAGAGCGGACTGCTGTCTCCGCTTGAAGATGTTTCTGCGTTGGCGTCCGATTTGCGTACAGTACTTGACGATAAGGCGCTTTCAGACACATTGTCGGCAAATGGACGTGCGGCATTTGACGCCAACTTTACAGAGGATGTCGTGGTCGAACGATATAAGGCTTTCTTTGACGAGGTTGCACCTTAATGTGCGGAATTGCCGGTTATATCGCCAAGGACAAGCAAACCCTTGATCCGGAAATCCTAGATCGTTTGCGTGATGCTTTGGGGCATCGCGGACCAGATGGTGACGGGCGCTTTATCAAAGGCCCCGTCGGTTTCATCCAGACACGCTTGGCAATTATCGATCTCAATACTGGGGATCAGCCGCTTTACCACGAAAATGGTAGTACTTTGATCGCCAACGGTGAGATTTACAATTATCTCGAGCTCAGGAAAAATCTTGGCGAAGCCGGATTCAAAACCCGTTCGGACAGTGAAACAGCCCTTCGTATATTTGCACGCGACGGCATCGGCGGCTTTGATCAACTGCGCGGGATGTATGCCTTTGCAATTCACGATGCAATCGACAATCAGGTGGTGCTGTGTCGCGACCCATTTGGTATCAAGCAGATATATTACGTTGAAACCCCTGAATATTTCGCGTTCGCTTCCGAGGCGCAGGCGTTGATCGCTGCGGGCCTGGTAGGACGAAAGGTTCGTGAGGACGCCCGATCTGAACTGCTCCAAGTGCAATTCACCACGGGTGCCGACGTGATCCTTGACGGAATCAAGCGACTACTGCCTGGCGAGACCATCGTCTTGAAAAACGGCCGTATCGTCGAGCGCCGCCGTCGCCAGGTTCTCAGTGATGCAGGCGCAGTCGGGAATAATCTTGATAGTGCTCTTTACGAGTGGGATCGGGTGTTTGAGGAATCAGTTCGTCTGCATCAACGATCTGATGTCGACTATGCCATGTTCCTGTCAGGCGGGGTCGACAGTGCATCCCTTCTTGGTATGATGCATCGACTCAACGAAAGGCCGGTAACAGCCTATACTGCTGCATTCGAGGCCAGTAGCGTGCATGACGAACGAGAGCTTGCACGAGAGGTCGCCAAGGCTTGCAATGCCAACCATGTCGAAGTGATGTTTTCCGAGAGGGACTTCTGGGCGCTATTGCCGGAGGTCGCCGCACGAATGGATGATCCGGCAGCGGATTATGCCATTCTTCCGACCTATAAGCTTGCCAAGGAAGCCGCGCGCGATTTCAAGGTTGTGCTGTCGGGCGAGGGTGGTGACGAGCTGTTTGGCGGGTACGGTCGGTACCGGTCGGTCATGCGCCCCTTTTTACTTGGCGGTCGTGTGATGCGCTCCAAAGGCACGTTTGATAAGATCGATGTATTGCGTCCCGGTGTGCTTGACGGATGGCGTGATGGTATTGCCGCCTCTGAAACCCGGGAAAACCTTGGAAAGCGCTCGCGCCTTTCGATTGCTCAGGCAGTCGATTGCTCTGACTGGCTGCCAAATGATTTGCTACTCAAGCTTGATCGCATGTTGATGGCGCATGGCCTTGAAGGACGAACTCCGTTCCTTGATCCGGCAGTGGCAGAGTTCGCCTATCAACTACCCGATCGCCTAAAGGTCCGAAAAGGGGTTGGCAAGTTTCTGTTGCGTAAATGGCTGGAACGGTGCCTACCTATGGCAGAACCCTTTGCCAAGAAACGTGGTTTCACCGTTCCTGTTTCCGAGTGGATATCAGGCAAGGGCAAACAGCTTGGGCCGTTGGTGGCGCGACAGGCCGGTGTTGCCGAGATTGCTGATAAAGGTCGGGTCGAGAAGCTTTTCACCACTGCGGGCAAGCGAGAAGGTGCTGCTTGCTGGCACTTGCTGTTTTATGCGCTTTGGCATCAGGCGAATGTTCTGGGGCATGCCGCAGGTGCAGATGTGTTTGAAACACTCGAAAGCACATCGCAAACATAACGCATCTTAAATTTTACGGGGCCACACAGGTTACTCCCGCATTTCTTAAATGCGAACGTCAATTCGCAGAAATGCAGGTGGTACATGAAATGCTGTATCTTGCTCAATTGACAATGCCAACAGTGCTTGGCGCGGTGTTGGCTTGGCATTGAAGACGGTGCCGCTGAACAATTTGCGGGTGAGATAGATTGAAACTGGCCACAACTATGGGCAAGGAGCGGGCAACCGAACCTAGCTGGTTGGGGAAAGTAAAAGGAAAAAAGACTAAACTTCAAGGACGCAAGAGATTTGGGAGCGCCATGTTGTTCACCCAATTTGTCTATGGCGCGCTGAAAACGGATAAGATGGATCAAAATCTGTGAAAAACGCTTCGGCCTGGATGATCATCCCCAAACTGCTACGCACCCTGGTGCGCAAGGATGTTGCACTTAAACCCAAGTTGTTGCTCATCGCCGGATTGGTTTATCTGATCAGTCCGATTGATCTGTTGCCCGATATTCTGTTGGGGTTTGGTTGGCTCGATGATCTCGTGATTGTGCCGTTTCTGGGGTGGCTATCGTACCGAAGTCTGCCCAAGGGGGTGCAAAGTGAAATCGTGCCTGACAATACGGAAAACCGGGCAACCTCACGCCGGATGCTGATCTATCTCGGTATTTTGCTGGTCGTGGTTGTTGTCATAGCGATTATGGGCGATGCCAATACCTCGTTTGAACCGGTTGATAGCCCCACGACAAATTGAAGCTCCCCACGTTGCAAAAGTTGTGTGCGTGTTTGACGCATCGCGCCCGGACCCATACTCTTGATTGATCATCTGAACAGATCAGACCGGGAGGAACTCATGGGTGAAGCATTCCGAGCATTGGTGCTAGACCAGAACGAAAATGGTGTTTCAGCAGAATTCAGGGACTTGACCACAGATGACCTCCCGGAGGGTGAGGTTCTGGTGCGGGTCAAATGGTCGACGCTGAACTATAAGGACGGCATGGTCCTGAATGGTTTGGGGCGCCTTGTTCGGAACTATCCGCATGTCCCGGGCATTGATTTTTCTGGCGAGGTCGTTTCATCGAGTGATGATCGCTACAAACCCGGCGATGATGTTTTGCTGACCGGCTGGCGGGTTGGTGAGGCGCATTGGGGCGGGTACGGACAGCTTGCGCGGGTAAAGTCTGATTGGCTGGTGCCGTTGCCTGACGGGCTGGATGCATCGCAGGCGATGGCGATTGGCACCGCTGGCTTTACAGCAATGCTGGCCGTCATGGCGCTTGAAGAGCAGGGTGTATCAAAAGACCAGGACGGAGAGGTGCTTGTGACTGGCGCCGCCGGTGGTGTCGGTTCCGTTGCTGTTTCCATCCTTTCATCGCTTGGATACCGGGTGGCGGCCTCGACCGGGCGGGAAGAGACCCACGCTTATCTGCGTGACCTTGGCGCGACCACGATCATTGACCGAAATGAACTTACCGATACAAGCAAGCCGCTTTTGGCAGAACGCTGGGTCGGGGCGATTGACAGTGTTGGCAGCACCACCCTTGCCCATGTGCTTTCGGAAATGAAGTATCATGGGGTTGTTGCTGCTTGCGGGCTTGCGGGTGGACCAGACTTGCCCGGAACGGTTATTCCATTCCTGTTGCGGGGCGTGAAACTGATCGGCATTGATTCGGTAATGTGCCCCTATGACACGCGCCTTCGCGCCTGGCAGCGACTGGCGCATGAACTTCCAAAGGATCAATTGGCAGCGGCAACGACCAAGATCGCACTTTCAGATATTCTTCCGTGGGGAGAGAAGATCCTGAAAGGTCAGGTAAAGGGTCGTTTGCTTGTTGATGTTCAGGATTGCTAGCAGCATCAAAACCATGCAGAATCAAAGGGTTTTCAATCCCGCTGTTAACGATTGAAAACCCGTTCTTTTGTTAGTTGGAATTGAAAACGATGCCTGACCAACGGTTTCGAATTCTTCTTGTTGAAGATAATCCCGGGGATGCGTTTCTTGTTCGCACCCTGCTTGAAGAAACCGGTGAAGCGTTTGATGTTGAACATCGAAGTGACCTTGCATCTGCAATGGCTGTTCTGAATAGCGACGGTGCAGAGGCATTGTTTGACGTGGTTCTATTGGATCTGACATTGCCGGATTCATCGGGCGTTGACACCATCAGTCGCATTCGCAATTGCGCCAATGTCGCGCCAGTAGTGGTCCTGACAGGCCACAAGGATGAAGAACTGGCTTTCGAGGCCCTTCAACACGGTGCTGAAGACTACCTGACCAAGGAATTTCCGGATGGTCGTACAATCCGGCGTTCGATCCGCTACGCGATCGAGCGATCACGTGCCGAGCGTGCGCTTAAGGAAAGTGAAGAACGTTACCGTAAACTGGTCGAGCTCGCGCCAGAACTGATCTCGGTTCTGAGTGGTGAAGAAATTGTCTATATGAACCAGCAAGGTGTCACCATACTGGGGGCAGGTGACAGTGACAAACTGGTCGGGCGATCCTTCATGGAAATGGTCCATCCCTCGAGCCGCGAAACTCTTGAAGAGTATATTTCGCGCTACCAGAACGGATATCCGGGGCGTGCTGATTTCACAATTATCTGTCAACGCCCGGAGGGTGAGAATGTCGAACTAGAAGTCTCGGCCATTGCCTTCACCCACGAGGGGGCTCCCGCCATGCTGATGTTGGCCGAGGACGTTACAGAAAAACGCAAGGTCGAACGCCAGCTGGTCCAGACCTCGAAGCTTGCAACACTTGGCGAGATGGCGGCCTCGGTTGCCCACGAAATGAACCAGCCGCTAAATGTGATCCGCATGGCAGCAGATACCTGTGCCTTGCAGTATGAGCTCAACGCCGTGAAACCGGCCTTTCAAAAAGAACGGCTTTCGCTGATCAGTTCGCAGACTGAGCGCATGTCCGAGATCATAAAGCACCTTCAGATTTACAGCCGCCCAGATGATGACGATTTTGCACCTTTTGATGTCATGAAAGCGGTTGAACGTGCAGTGGACATGGTTGAGCACGACTGTCGCTTGTCGGGCATTGCGATTGATGTTGTGCCGCCTCGGCAACGTTGCTTTGTAAATGGGCGGCAGGTTCAACTGGAACAGGTGCTGGTCAACATGCTGAGCAACGCGCGTGATGCGATCAACGAGAACGGTGATGACGCCGGAAGCATCGGCGGCCTGATCCGTGTCAGCGCAATGATCGACGACGCCGGAAAAACATTGAAACTGGCGGTCAATGATAATGGTGGCGGTGTACCTGAAGCCGCCATTGACCTGTTGTTCCATCCATTCTTCACGACCAAGGACGTCGGTAAGGGGACCGGGCTTGGCCTGTCTGTCAGTTTCGGCATCGTGGAGGCGATGGGCG
Source organism: Thalassospira sp. MCCC 1A01148 (assembly GCF_001613795.1). Classification (GTDB taxonomy): domain Bacteria; phylum Pseudomonadota; class Alphaproteobacteria; order Rhodospirillales; family Thalassospiraceae; genus Thalassospira. The sequence goes on along the minus strand of NZ_LPVZ01000020.1, from coordinate 134,081 downwards.
GTCGCATTGATGTACGCAACGAGGGGGATGGCGCGTGTTTTGAAATCACCCTTCCGCTTGTTGATATCGGTGTTACCGAAGACGACGCGATCTCAGAGAGCATGCTCGATAATGGTTGGTTGTCCAGTCTGCCGACCAATGCGAAGGCACGTGGCAATATCCGCGTTCTTGTCGTCGATGACGAACTTGATGCCATGGAAATCATATCCGGATACCTGGAGGCACAGGGTTTCAATGTATCTGCAGCAAGCAATGGGGAAGACGCACTGGCACTGGCCGGTGTTTTCCAGCCTGATATCCTGATTACCGACATTCGTATGCCGCAAATGGATGGTAACTCGCTGGTCAGGGAGCTCCGCGAACGGAATCCCGCATTGCCGGTCATCGTCATGACAGGTCACCCCGGGGATGCCGAAAAACCTGTCGAAGATGAAGAGGGCTCTGACGCACCCGTCATGGTGATGTCCAAGCCACTTAACCTCAGAGAGCTTCTGGCAACACTTGATGAGCTTTGCGAGGTGTTTGCGGTGTAACCGTCAAGGCTGGATTGAGCCACACGAAAAGCTCATAAAGTAATGTGCGCAAAGAAAAAGCCCGGCAGCAAGCCGGGCTTTGTCGTGTTTTGTCGCTGGTGTTGACTGCGATCAGGCTTCCCAGCCCAACTGCATGGCAATTTTAACCGCTTGCGTGCGGTTGGCAGCGCCCAGCTTTTTAAAGATCCCTGTCAGGTGCACCTTGACGGTGATTTCCCGAACGGTGAGCTGCTTGGCGATTTCCTTGTTGGAAAGCCCCTTGGTAAGAAGCCCGAGGACTTCACGTTCACGATTTGTGAGCTGGCGCAAGGGATTGTCCGGTGCCAGGCCGTCGAGATCGATCTCACCGGGGCGAATTTGTGTGCCATCATCTTCCAGCAAGGCAGATGGTATGTATTTTTCACCAGAGAGTATCAAGCGCAGTGCATTGATCAGCGATTTGCCCGAAAGTGTTTTTGGCAGATAACCAGACGCGCCATGTTCCAGCGCGTTTAGAACATCACTTCGCTTGACGGAGCCCGACAGGATGACGACCGGAATTTCCGGGTGCTTCTGGCGCATGACAGTCAACCCGGACAATCCATTCATGCCGGGCATGTTCAGGTCCAGGATTGTCAGATCGACATTGCCTTCACCATCAACAACAGAAAGTGCTTCTGCGAAGTCTTTCGCCTGCGCGACTTCTACTTCCGGCGCTGCGAGTTTTAGGAAGGAAGTGATCCCGTCTCTGACGAGGTCATGATCGTCTGCTAGCAGGATGTTCATTTTTATGCCGTACCTGTTCTTGTCCAAAGCTCACTACCAAAAATGGGAAGAGTGGCCCCGGAAACGCGATCCGTACTAGAGATACGAATTCGCGCGATTCTGATATTTTCAATCCAAGCGTCCCCCCCCGGACGCGAGCGCAGCATTCAACAAAACCGTGCCCCTGTCAAACGGCAGGATAGTTTTTGATTTCGGTGGCTATCCATCTGAATAGGTGCATTGGCGCAAGGGTAAGTGTTCATTCGCACGTTGAATAGTATATCAGAGGGTTGGAAGGAACCGTGAGAGCAAAATTAGACAGTGATTGAAAGGTTCTGTCGTGCGCCGTTACGAGATGTCTCATCGACTTCTGCGGATTCTTTGGTAGTACCGTTTATTTCCATACCATCAGCGGTTGCTCTTTGCAGGCTGGCCTGCCGGAAAGCAGCCATGTCGGCTCCTGACGGTGCGTTGGGTGCGAGTGCCGCATTTTGCAATGTGGCCAGCGCCCGGTCGCGATCTGCTGCAGTGCCGGAAACAGAAACGCTGACATCAACATGTCCACCAATAGCATAGGCGTTGCCATCTGGTCCAACCTGATAGGTATATTGCGGTGCGGAGCCATATGGACCGGCTGCCGCTGCATGAGCTTCTTCTTCTTGGCGTACAGCAGAATCACGGGCCCGGAGTTGATTAACCACAGCTTCCTCTGCCGTGTCGAGGTCACGGCCGGCTGAATTGTTGCCTTGCGAGCTGTTATTCTTTTCGTTGGCTTCCACAGCTTCGCGGTATTCCGCGCGGCTTACCCCACCGGCAACAGCCTGTGCTTCGGTCAGTGTGCGCGGATCAACAATGCGCTTACGTGCACTGTCCGACCCGGAACCTGCGACAGAATAGGGTGACTGGTTTGTGGCGTTGCCGCCTTGGCGTTGAAGTTGGACAGCTTCATACTCAGCCAGCACACGCCCATCAGCGGTTTGCGCGATTTCCCGAACATTCAGGATAACGCCCAGTCCGCCTCCATTTGGATTGGCTATGGTTTGACCTGCTGAAATCATCTGTCGCTACGTCGTATTACGTTCAAAACCGAAATGGAAAAGAAGCATACGATACCAGAAAAGCTGTCTTGAGTCTCGGATTACGATTCAGGGTCTGATTTCCACCATCTCGCACGCATATTGTGGCGGTTGATGGCTTGCGCATGTGTACCCTTGCTGGTATCAGAAATTCCAAACGTTCCAGTGGCGCAGCAAGCGTCCCAAAGTGTGATTCAATCAGGAATTCTGACGCGCATGTCCGACTTTATCATTCCGGCCGATGAAAAAGTACTCGTCACCGGTGCTGCCGGTTTTATCGGTTCCCATCTTTGCCTGAAATTGCTGGAACAAGGGGCGACCGTTGTCGGGCTTGATAACGTCAATGACTATTATGACGTGAACCTCAAGGAAGCGCGCCTTGCACGGCTGGAAGGCAAGCCCGGTTACAAGTTCGTCCGAATGGACCTCGAAAACCGCGAAGGCATAGCCGATCTGTTCGCCACTGAAAAGCCGACCTATGTGGTCAATCTGGCCGCTCAGGCAGGGGTACGCTACTCGATTGAAAATCCGCATGCCTATATCGATGCCAATCTTGTTGGCTTCACCAATATCCTCGAAGGATGTCGCCACAACAATGTGAAGCATCTTGTTTACGCATCCAGCAGCTCGGTCTATGGCATGAATACGGAAATGCCGTTCTCCGTTCATCACAATGTCGATCATCCGATAAGCTTGTATGCGGCATCGAAAAAAGCCAATGAACTGATGGCCCATACCTACAGCCATCTCTATCGCTTGCCGACCACCGGCCTTCGTTTCTTTACGGTTTACGGTCCTTGGGGACGCCCGGATATGGCGTTGTTCCTGTTCACCAAGGCGATACTTGAAGGCAAGCCGATCAATGTCTTTAACGAAGGCAGGATGCGCCGCGACTTCACATATATCGATGATATCGTCGAAGGGGTCTATCGCTGCATTTCGACGGTCGCCCAGCCGAACCCGGACTGGAACTCGGCCAAGCCCGATCCCGCAACCAGCTCGGCACCTTATCGGGTGTTTAATATCGGCAATAACAACCCGGTGGAGCTGATGTATATGATCGAAACGATCGAGAAGGCGCTTGGCAAAACGGCAGAGAAAAACATGCTGCCGATGCAGGATGGCGACGTTCCGGCAACCTATGCCGATGTTGATGCGCTGACCGATGCCGTCGGTTTCAAACCAGCCACTTCAATTGAAACCGGTATTGGCAATTTCGTGGAATGGTATCGCCGTTTCTACGGATGAACGGCCCAGAGGTTTGAACTGTAACCGTGAATTCATAGTTTCGAGCTGACCACTTTTTCGTTGCAGGTTCATTGCCTGTCTTCGATTATCTGAACAACTTCAGATTGCAGGTGGCAGGGATGCGTTCGAAAACGAGCTCACATACAGACAAAGCATCTTTATGGCTGGGCAAACCGGCCCACAAATTCACGTCAGGTTTCTTTGCCAGTTTGTCGGTTTTTTGGACCATCTGTGCCGTTATTGAGGGCGCAGGCATATTGCACGCGTTCGATATTAATTGGACCGATGTTCTTTTGGGGCGATCACACTCGGCAACCGTAAGTGTTTTTGGTTTTACCTTTTCATTGATATTGGGCTTCTGGTTCTATTCGTTTTCAACTCATCCCACCCGGCGAGATGCCTTGTATGGTCTGGTTGGCTGTATTGCCGCAGCATTGCTTTGGTATCAACTGATACAGGATTTCCCTTCTTCCATGAACGAAGTGGACCTTTCGTGGTTATGGCTTTCAATTGTTCTCAGCTGCCTTTTCATCCAACTGACTCGAAGACTTTACGCGAAAAGAATACTCCTGTTCATTGCTCTTTGTTTGACTGTGCCTGTCGTTGCAGAAGTCTTACTTGGGGATGATTGGAATGTGCCGTTGTATGTATCGGCTTATTGGTTGAGCCAGGAAGGCGCATGGTTGCCACTGTCTGCGGTTTTCTTTATTATGTTTCCGATATGTTTGTTGGCGTGGCGAGCAGACCAAATCGAACTTGGATACAAATTCAAAAGACGTGCCCTTGCATGGGTCTCAACGCAGGCAAGTTTGTCCCACGCGATTTTCCGCCCCGTGAATAGCCAAAATCTCTATTGGCGAAAGCAATCATTCGTTTTCTTATTGGTTCTGATCGGTCTCATTGGCGACAGGGTCGAGTTGGGTCATATTGGGTTCTTGTTGACCTTGCTGGGGGGCTTGTCCCTTCCTCTTTTGCTGGCCCGGATACTTGAGACCGAAGGACGCAGTCGACGCGAAAGTCACAAAAAGTTGTGTTATGTGTTGGTTTATCTAATGCTTCCGGTGATTCTTCTGGGGGCGATAATTTCAGACGCATTGTTTTTTGTTTTCACGTTTGCCTGTTTTTCCGCTGCTCTCCAGTTCCAGCACAAAGGTAGCGGTCCGACACGATCTGCCGATTTTTCTTACAGCTTAACTGCGTACGTTTGTTCGGTGGTCTACAATGCAGTTTTTCTTCTGTTTATAGCCCTTCTGGCATGGGTTTTGGGAATGTTGATGCCGTTGCTATGGGGCTATCGGGACTTGCTTGATTTGCAGGCCTTCGACCTTATCATTTTCAGTTCTTTGACCGCCATTGCTTTGGTTGGTTTGTTCGCAAAACTTCGTGGTCGCTGGGAAAAGTCGTATTCAGATGCCGTTCTCGCCGGTTTCTTTGTGTTTGTGTATTTTTTCTTTGTCGACGGAAAATCGCCGGGACTGTCAGGAGGCTTGGCCGTAACAACGATGCTGGTCGGAACCATATTTGGCGCCACGGCTATTGAGATCATTGATCGACGTAAGGACTTTGGTCTTGCACTTTTGAATGCTGGCAGGGAGACTTACTTGTGGGCGATTGGGTGCCCAACTGTCCTTATTCCGCTGCTGGCTATCAGCATACTTGTAAGCGCACTTCACAGAATGCGCTTTTTTACCATCAACTACCTAATGTAGCGCAGTAGTCGTTTGCGTGTAAAAGCGGGATAGATTGGAAAATGGTGCTGCTGGGGAGATTTGAACTCCCGGCCTCTCCCTTACCAAGGGAGTGCTCTACCCCTGAGCTACAGCAGCCCGATAAACAGGCTGACCGATGGGCAATGGTGCTGCTGGGGAGATTTGAACTCCCGGCCTCTCCCTTACCAAGGGAGTGCTCTACCCCTGAGCTACAGCAGCATGAGCCCTTGCGGTGCGGGCGGGTTATAGGCCACGTATCTGCAATTGGTCAAGCCTGAATTATGCGAAGTTTTTCGATTGTTCCCGTCGCAGGCCTTTTCGCCCTGTTTTCGTCAAGATCGGCTGTAATTTTTCGCGCGCTGTTTTATAACAGGCCAATCGCTCAAACCCGCATAAATCTGACGGAACTTTGATTGCACCATGACTGCCAAGAAATCTGACATGCGTCCGGCCGTAAACGAGGAACGTTTAAAACGCGAAGCCGAAGCCCTGCGTGCCAACCTGGCCAAGCGCAAGCAACAGCAACGCTCACGCAAAAGCGATCCCAAAGCTTCGGCCGCAGACGAAAAATCTGAGGACTGATCACGCGCGTCATTTTTCACCTTCGCTTTGATGGACGCGTGCATCGTTTGGTTGATCTTGAGGCCAGCGGGCGGGTAAAACCTTGGGTGCTGAACGTGGTTGGGATTTTCGCAAAAACAGGGGTGGCACTATGTCGGTAAGACCGGATCACTGGATACGCCAGATGGCGCAGGAAAAAGGTATGATCGAACCGTTTGTCGACGGTTTCAAACGCGATGGTGTGATTTCCTATGGTGTCAGCTCGTACGGCTATGACGCACGCGTCGCTGACGAGTTCAAGATTTTCACCAATGTCGACTCGGCCATCGTCGATCCCAAGGAATTTTCCGATGACGGGTTTGTCAATCGCCAGACCGACGTCTGCGTGATCCCGCCCAACAGTTTTGCCCTGGCGCGCACCGTGGAATATTTCCGTATCCCGCGCGATACGCTGGTGATCTGTTTGGGGAAATCGACTTATGCCCGTTGTGGCATCATCGTCAATGTCACGCCGCTTGAACCCGAATGGGAAGGGCATGTGACGCTTGAGTTTTCCAATACAACACCGCTTCCGGCGCGCATTTATGCCAATGAAGGGGCCTGTCAGTTCATCTTCCTTAAGGCGGAAAGTGAATGCGATACCTCCTATGCGGACCGTGCAGGGAAATATATGGGCCAAAAAGGTGTCACATTGCCGCGCCTGTGATAAAGGGATGGCACAAATCTGGTGGTGAACCACCGAGACACGCGTTTGCTGTGCCAATGCGCACAGCACAAAGAGGACTGAATGGACAAGATCAAGATTTCCGGTGGTCGCCGGCTGCAGGGCAAAATTGCAATCGGCGGGGCCAAGAACGCGGCTTTGCCCTTGATGGCAGCAGCCCTGCTGACAGATGAAACGCTGACGTTATCGAACCTGCCGCATCTGGCAGACATCACCTCGATGGCCAACCTTCTGGCACAGCATGGTGTGGCGTTACATCTGAACGGGCATGCACCCAATGGTGGGCACAATGGTCGCGTTCTGGAAATGACTGCCAAGGAAATCACCTCGACCACGGCGCCATACGATCTGGTGCGCAAAATGCGCGCCTCTGTTCTGGTACTGGGGCCGATTGTCGCACGCTGCGGTGTTGCGCGTGTGTCGCTTCCTGGTGGATGTGCGATTGGTAACCGCCCGGTTGATCTGCATCTTAAGGCGCTGGAAGCCATGGGCGCAGAAATTCACCTGACGGAGGGTTACATCGAAGCCCGTGCACCCGAGGGCCTTAAAGGTGGGCACATCCTGTTCCCGCAGGTTTCGGTCGGCGCGACGGAAAATGCCCTGATGGCCGCATCGCTTGCCGATGGTGTTGTAACGATTGGCAATGCGGCGCGTGAACCCGAAGTTTCCGACCTGGCCCATTGTCTTGTCGCCATGGGTGCCGAAATCGAAGGCATCGGTACTGACACCCTGAAGGTCACCGGTAAGCCGCGCCTGCATGGTGCGGAATATTCAGTTGTGCCGGATCGTATCGAAACCGGCACCTACGCGATTGCCGCCGCCATCACCGGTGGCGAAATCGAACTTACCGGCACGCGCCTTGAGCTGATCGACAGCCTTGTTGACGCCATGCGGGCAGCAGGTGTTGAAATCGAAGAGACCGAAGACGGCATGAAGGTCCGTGGCAACCGCGCGACGCTTAAGGGCGTCGATGTCATGACCGAACCCTATCCCGGTTTCCCGACCGATATGCAGGCGCAGTTCATGGCGCTGATGTCGGTGGCCAACGGTGCATCCATGATCACCGAAACAATTTTTGAAAACCGCTTCATGCATGTCCCGGAACTCAGCCGTATGGGCGCGGATGTTAACGTGCATGGTCGTTCGGCGATTGTGCGCGGCAGTGCGAAGCTTTCCGGTGCCGAAGTTATGGCAACTGATCTTCGTGCCTCCGTTTCGATGGTGCTTGCAGGCTTGGCAGCCGAAGGTGAGACGGTTATTAACCGTGTTTACCATCTGGACCGCGGTTATGAGCGGCTTGAAGAAAAACTTAGCTCCTGTGGGGCGCAGATCGAACGTGTCCGGGTTCCCGCCTGATTTTTGACCACCGGATAACTGAAAAACGCGTAAGGCGACTGATTGATGAGTGACGAAAAGCTGGTGCTTGCCCTGCCCAAGGGGCGCATTCTTGACGAGGTGATGCCGCTGGTACGATCCGCCGGGATCGAACCTGAAGCAGCATTTGATGATCCGAAATCCCGTGCTCTTCGGTTTGCCACCAACCATCCGCATATTGATATCATTCGTGTGCGCAGCTTTGACGTCGCAACCTTCGTGGCTTTTGGCGCGGCCCATATCGGTGTCTGTGGTAACGATGTCCTGATGGAATTTGACTATCCGGATATCTATGCGCCGCTTGATCTTAATATCGGTCATTGCCGGATTGCTGTTGCCGAACCCGAAGAAATGATTGAAGGCGATGATCCGTCGCGCTGGTCGCACGTTCGTGTGGCAACCAAATACCCGAACATTACGCGCACCCATTTCGCCAAACGCGGTGTACAGGCCGAATGCATCAAACTAAATGGCGCGATGGAGCTGGCACCGACACTTGGCCTGTGCCGTCGTATCGTTGACCTTGTTTCGACGGGTAATACGCTCAAGGCCAATGGTTTGCGTGAAATCGAACATGTTGCCGATGTGACATCGCGTTTGATCGTCAATCGTGCAGCGCTCAAAACCCGCCCGACTGATATCCAGCCCTGGATCGACCGTTTTTCCGAGGTACTCAATGCCGCTTAAGCTTTCCACTACTGACGCAAGTTTTGAGGAAGATTTCGTCAAGCTTCTGGGCATGAAGCGGGAATCCGATGCAGATGTCGATGCGGCCGTTGCCAATATTATCGATGATGTTCGCACACGTGGTGACGAAGCGGTTTGTGAATATACCAATCGCTTTGACCGCCTGAATATCGACGCTTCAGGCATGGCGGTAACCGCCGCCGAAGTTGATGCGGCCATAGGCGAGATTGATGCAGACCTTCTGAAGTCGCTGGAACTGGCCGCAACGCGCATTCGTGCCTATCACGAAAAGCAAATGCCCACCGATGAACGTTACACCGATGAAAGCGGCGTTGAGCTGGGCTGGCGCTGGCGTGCCGTATCTGCGGCAGGTCTTTATGTGCCGGGTGGTCTGGCATCCTATCCGTCGTCGGTTCTGATGAATGCCATTCCGGCAAAGGTTGCCGGCGTTGAGCGCCTTGTCATGGTGGTGCCGACCCCCGATAACAAAATGAACCCGCTGGTTCTGGCCGCCGCCCGTATTGCCGGCGTTGACGAGATTTACCGGATTGGCGGCGCACAGGCGATTGCGGCGCTTGCCTATGGTACGGACACCATCAAGCCTGTCGACAAGATCGTTGGTCCCGGAAACGCGTTCGTCGCGGCCGCAAAACGCCGCGTATTTGGTCAGGTCGGTATCGACATGATTGCCGGGCCTTCTGAAATTCTCGTCGTTGCCGATGGCAGCAACGATCCAAGCTGGGTGGCCGCCGACCTGTTGTCGCAGGCCGAACATGATCCGGTGGCGCAATCCATCCTCATCACGGATGACGCAGGTTTTGCCGATCAGGTGCAGGTGGCGATTGATGTGCATCTGGAAACCCTGCCGCGTGCAGAAATCGCGGGCGCAAGCTGGCGCGACTTTGGTGCAATTGTTTTGGTCGAAAATCTGTCGCAGGCTCCGGCCCTTGTGGATCGGATCGCACCGGAACATCTGGAGCTGGCGGTCGACGACCCGGATGCACTGGCAGAAGAGATTCACCATGCCGGTGCGATTTTCCTGGGCCGTTACACCCCCGAAGCCATTGGCGACTATGTTGCCGGGCCGAACCATGTGCTGCCAACGGCGCGTTCGGCGCGGTTCTCGTCCGGCCTTGGGGTTCTGGACTTCATCAAGCGGTCATCGCTGATCAAGTGCACACCCGAAAGTCTGGCAAAGATCGGACCGGCGGCAATCGCCCTTGCAGAAAGCGAAGGTCTGCAGGCACATGGACTTTCGGTAGCGATCCGGTCAAACCAGATGTAAGCTGTTGCAATGCAGCGTGTGAGGGGACCGCAGGGAGAGAGCCATGGCAGAAAACCAGTGTATTGCCGGTATCTATCTTGACGAGAAATACAAGGTAAGGCGCCGTCCTGAGGTCGAGCACGAGCAGGCGGTAGCGATCTATGACCTTCTGGAAGAAAACCATTTCGAACCCGCAGGCGGGTTTGAAGGGCCGTATTCGGTGCATATGCGCATCGAAGACAATCGCATCTATATGGATGTGCGCGGCGATGATGATACCGAAAACCTCACCACCATTCCCGTGCCGCTTTCGCCATTTCGCCGGATCGTCAAAGACTATTTCATGATCTGCGAAAGCTATTATGACGCCATCAAAAAGGCCAGCGCTGCCCAGATCGAAACCATCGATATGGCGCGTCGCGGTCTTCACAATGAAGGGTCCGAACAGCTGCGCGAACTGCTTGCCGACAAGGTGACGATTGATGAAAATACCGCCCGTCGCCTGTTTACGCTGATTTGTGTCCTTCACATCCGGGGTTAAGGCACGGTGGCAGAAGAACTTCCCGGCTCGGTTCTTTTTGCCTGCAGCTACAATGCCGTGCGTTCGGTGATGGCTGCTGCCCTGATGCGTCACTATCACGGGACCCGCATTTATGTTGAAAGTTGCGGGGTGCGTGCCGGTGACCTTGATGGCTTTGCCGTCGCGGTAATGGAGGAAATCGGTCTTGATATTTCCTCATACAATTCCAAAACCTTTGATCAGCTTGAAGACGGCTTCTTTGATCTGATCATCACCATGTCCCCTGAGGCCCAGCACCGTGCGGTCGAAATGACCCGCACGATGGCGTGCGACGTGGAATTCTGGAATACATTTGATGCCACGATTGTCGAAGGTTCACGTGAAATCCGTCTGGAAGCCTATCGCCAGGTACGTGATCAGATTAAAAAGCGCATTCTTGATCGTTTTCCAATCGGGCCTGCGCCAAAAGTCTGACCGGGTGGGTCAATTCGATCTCGCCAGGGCGTCGAACGCACCCCCGTCCAGCACATAGATCTTCTCATCATCGGCGTGACGCATGCCAAGCTTCTCATAAAACCGTTGGCCCACTGCATTTTCGGCATCAACCGATAGCCGGATATAGGATTTGCCGCTGGCATGGGCGTGTTTGGCAACCGCGCTGACCAGACGTTTGGCAAAACCGCCACCGCGATGGCTTGGCGCGACATAAAGGTCCTGAATATAAAGCCCGGCCCGTCCGCGGAATGTCGAATAGCTTGGAAAGAACAGGCACATGGCGACCGGCGTGTCATCGTCAATGGCGATCAATGCTTCAAACGCACGGTGCTCGCCAAATCCATCGCGCGACAGATCTTCGGGGGTACTCGCAATCTTGTCCGCGCATCCTGTTGCCTTGCCGATCTCGCAAATCATGGCGTGAAGTGCCGGTGCGTCATGACGTTGCGCAAGACGTATTTCAATGGTGTGAGGATTGGTCATCAGGTGGCTTTCTGCATAGTGTCAAAGACAAGGAGGTATCCTAGGATGCAAGGAGACATTCGGAAAGGGGGCAACCGACGTTCTTTTGGTCGCGGTCGGTTTGGGGCGGTTTGACAAGACCAAGACTACGCCATTCGTTTAACGCAGTGCTGTAACGCCCTGCTTTGGGCGTGAAAGGACTTGACCTTTTGCCCGGTTCAGAGCAGTTTGCGGCCCACCGGTATTTTGATATTGCAATACGAAAGCTAGGAGTCACATGGCTAAAGAAGACGTTATCGAGTTTCAGGGCACTGTCGTTGAACTTCTGCCCAATGCGATGTTTCGCGTGAAGCTGGACAATGACCACGAAATCCTTGCCCACACCTCGGGCAAAATGCGCAAGAACCGTATCCGTGTTCTCGCAGGTGACCGTGTCAGCGTCGAAATGACCCCTTATGACCTGACCAAAGGTCGTATTACCTTCCGTTTCAAGTAATCTGAAACCACGACCAAGCGCAAATTGACCTTGTCTGGCGGGGCGTTTACCCTTGCCGTCAGGGTGCATTTTGCTGCCTGCATCGAAATGTGAGTACTCATCACATTTCTGGTCGGAATGGTCTGGGACGGATATCCGGGAGCCACATCTTGTCGAAACTGATATTGGCATCTGCATCGCCGCGCCGTCTTGAGCTGCTTGCGCAGATCGGAATTGTGCCAGATCAGGTTGTTCCCGCAGATATCGATGAAACACCCGAGCGCGATGAAAGCCCGCGTCGGCTGGCCCTTCGCCTTGCCGAGGAAAAGGCACGTTTTGTTGCCAAGACCAATGGCGGGGCCTTTGTGCTTGCCGCCGATACGGTTGTCGCCTGCGGCCGACGTGCGCTGGGCAAGGCAGAAGACGTGGCCGAGGCGCGAAAGTTCCTGACCCTTCTTTCAGGGCGCAGGCATCGGGTCTATGGTGGCATGTGCCTGATTGCGCCCGACGGCACCACGCGTTCACGTGTGATCGAGACACAGGTAAAGTTCCGGACACTGGGCGAGGATGACCTGAACCGTTACCTGTCCCATGATGAATGGCAGGGCAAGGCAGGCGCCTACGCCATTCAGGGCTACGGAGCGACCTTTGTAAAGGCGATCTCGGGATCATATTCCAATGTCGTCGGACTGTCGCTGTGCGAGGTGGACGGTCTTCTGCGCGGCCTTGGCTATACCCCCAAAGAGGTTTGATCATGGCAGTTGGCGGCACCCATCATACCCGCCTGCTGATTGACGCCGTCGCGCTTGAGCGCAGGGTTGCCCTGATCGAAAATGACCGCCTGACGCGATTGTGGATTGATCGCGGTGGTCCCGCACGCTTTGATATCCATCTTGGCCGTGTTTCAAAACTGATGCCGGAAATGGCCGCCGCCATGGTTGCTCTGGACGGTATGGCTGACGGGCTTCTTCCGTTTGATCGCTATCACGGCCCGCTGCATGAAGGGCAGTGGGTTCTCGTCCAGATTTCCCGTCTTGGTTTTGAAGACAAGGGTGTAAAGCTTACCGGGCGGATTGCAATCGAAGGTGTGGGCATGATCCTGCGACCGGGGGCCAACCATATCGAGTTGCCGCGCAAGCTTAAAGATGGCGATCGGCGCACTGAACTGCATGACTTGCTGAGCTCTCTTGAGGCCGGTCAGGACGGCATCATGCTTCGTTCGGTTGCGCTGGATTGGACGCCTGATACGATCACGGCTGAATACAAGCTTCTGAAATCACAATTGAAAAAGGCCCAAAAGGCCCTGTCTGAGGCATCCAGGCCGCAAATGGTCAGCAAGGCGCAATCAGAAACCGATCAGGTGATCGAGCGGCATCTGATGGCGGGCGGCGCATGTGTTGTTGATGGCACAGACGAATTCGTACGCCTGCGTGGATTGCTCACCATGCTTGGCAAGTCCGATGACAATCTTGTGCGTCATGTCGGTAGTCGACTGTTATTCGATGATCAGGATATCGAAGAAGAAATTGCCGCTGCTTTGGCACCGCGCGTTGAACTGGACGGTGGAGGCTGGATCGCGATTGATCCGGCGACCGCACTTTGTGCCATTGATGTAAATGCCGCCGGGGCAGACGCCGGGCGCGACAGCGAAACCCGTGCGGTCGACATCAATCTTCGGGCGGCAACCGAAATCGTGCATCAAATCCGCCTGCGCAACATCGGTGGCCTTGTGGTGATTGATCCGCTTCGCATGAAATCACGGGCAGGGCGCGACAAGTTTGAGGCCGCAATCCGTGACGCCTTTGGCGACGAACTTGATGGTGCGGTTCAGATTGGCGGCTTTACCCGACTGGGGCTGTATGAATTCAGCCGACAACGTGCTGGCGAATCGCTTCGTGCCACCTTGTTTGCACCACGGGGACGCGCCCGTCTTTTGCCTGATGCAGCACTGAATTCCGTTGTGCGCGCTGTTGTTGCGGAAACCCGAAATGGGGTGAGCGGGATGGTTGATCTGTCCGTAAGCCCCGGTGTGGCAAAGACACTTGCGGACAGGGACGATGCGATCCAGATCCTGACAAATGCCTTTGGGGTTGCGCCGAAAATTGTCGCGGACCCGACCCTCGAAGACGATGCCTATCGGTTGGAGAAGAACTAGCATGAATGAAAAAAAGACAACGAAAACAGCCAGCTCGGACTGCGTGGTTTGTGGCAAGCCGGCCGATGAAAAATACAAGCCGTTCTGCTCCAAACGCTGTGCGGACCTCGACCTTGGCAAATGGATGAATGAAAGCTACGCCATTCCCGCCAGCGAGCCACCAGAGTATCTCGAAGACCTTGAAGATGAAGAAGAATTTTAATCCGACGCGTGATCGTAAAAAAAATGCGATTTGAGGCTGGACAAGCCCCAAAGGAGTTTGTATAACCCCGCTCGTTCCGCAGGGAACACTCCGGAAACGGAGGCGAAAGTCGGATTTGCCCAGGTAGCTCAGTTGGTAGAGCAGTGGACTGAAAATCCGCGTGTCGGTGGTTCGAGTCCGCCCCTGGGCACCATCTTTCGGTAGCCAAAAAAACCCGGCCTTCTGGCCGGGTTTTTTGTTTTTGCGCCCGGTCAGTCCGGAACCGGCAGGGTGAACGAAATCTGTGTATCATGCAGATCAATGCCGGACGCGATTATAGTGCCCTGATCATTGAGCTGAAAGAACCCGCCAGCATAGGTACCATCATCGGCGCAAAACAATTCCCACAAGCCATCGAAATCAGGTACTTCGCTGGTGTACTCAAACCGGCCCCGGCAGGTTTGTTCGCCATATACATCAATCAGGCCTTCAGCTTCGTTGGCTTGAACCAGGGCATCATAGCTTGTCAAAGGGCCCAGGCGCGGCCAGCCAATACTGATCTTTACGACACCTTTTTGGGGATAAGGCTCTTCAAGATCCGTTTGGATGCTTGAAGATGCTGGTTGAGGTGTGCTTGCGCAACTGCTCAAGAACAGGGACGCCCCCAAGCTCATAATGGCAGTCATAGGCCCAATACGCATCTGCTCTCCGATCTTTCGATAGTTTCCTTGTAACTGTACGGTTGCGGCAGCAATGCGCAAGTAACGTATCCGTTTTATCTGATTTACGGTGCGTACGTTATTGTGAAGATCAAACTCGATCTGGGACCGGTACGTCGAATGAAACATCACCGCGCGCGGTACTTCTTGACCTGTTGTCTTGATCTTAAGCAGCAGTATTACGCAACAACAGGTTCATCTGGCTTCGTAGAAGCATCGACCAATACAGAGAGTGCGCGGGCAGCAATGAAATTCTATTGGTTTGGGCCAAGAGCCCTGGTGGGCGTGCCGGGCCGTTTATAGGAAACCCGGCCTTGTGACCGGTTTTTTGTTTTTATGCTTTGTTTTCCCGTTAAATGTTTCCACATTTGAAATGTGTGCTTTCGATCGTGCGATTTTTTGATCCTAACAGGTGAGCCATTTTAGTATGATACTACGTATTATACAGGTGGTCATTCACGCTATGTATGAATAGTTTTAGTTGTTAAGCCACGCATGGATTAGATTGAGGGGATCTAAAGTGAAACATTTCGTAAAGTGCTTTCCGTCGAAGTTGATTGCAGGTTTGGTCTTGTCTGCGTCGATGGCCTTGACGACTTCAGTTTCCGCAAATGATGCGGGAAACTGGTACATTCAGGGTAGTGCTGGTTTAACGACACTTGAAAACGTTGAAGCAGATCGCACAACCTCAGCAGGTGCGACGTTAACAACCGTGCCTTTTGAAGCAGACTTCAAGCATGGCCACATGGCGTCTGCAGGGCTTGGCTATAACTTGACGGATACTTGGTCAGTAGAAGTCGAGTATGCGCATCGCTCCAATGATCTTGATCGCTACTACAACAAAACCAACAATAGCGTACTTTCATCGAATGGGTACATGAAGTCTAACAGCTTCATGGTGAACGGGATTTACACCTTCGATGTAGATTTCCCGGTAAAGCCGGTTGTGGGTTTTGGCTTTGGGGTTGGTCACGCTGAAATTGAAATTGTCGAGACGTCAGGTACTAAAGACGATGATGACTATTCTTATGCCGGGCAGTTGATTGTTGGTGCGGATTGGGAAGTCACATCGAATATCGATCTTTTTGCGAGGGCGAATTACTTCCAGATCCGCGATCTTGATCTTGAGCCCCGGTATTACACGACAGCCGGTTCATTTAATCTGGCGGAAACAACGACCGATAAAGAAAACTACTCGTCAGCCTCAATCTCTATTGGCTTGCGTTACGAGTTTTAAGGACTTCAATAGCCTGTTTATAGGAAACCCGGCCTTCTGGCCGGGTTTTTTGTTTTTGCGGTCTGAGCTTCGCAATTGTATTGGCATCGACCAAAATTGAACGAAGCGCAGAACCCGTCTTTCGTTGGCGCGCCAGTTTATGGCTGTGGAAGCAGCAGTGAAAACTCAACCGCATCCTTCGCGTCATTTTCACCTTCCGCGATCAGGCGTCGGGATTTGTCGACGCGGAAATCGCCGGATGCGAAATCTCCTGCTTTGCAATTGGCAAACCATGTCCCGGCTTCGGGGGTGTCATATTTCGTGACACGGAATTGCAAGTTGCATTGATCCTTGTTCGGGCCAGCGAACTTCAATGCGCCGCCGTAATCCCTCACAGAAATATTGGCTGCAAGATCACTATCCTGCAGGTTGTTTCCCCAAGACATATCGACAGTTCCGTCATATGTCCCCAGTTTGGTGTTCGAGACCCAGTCTGTTCCTGCTGTCTGCGGTGATACGTCGGCTTGGCCGCCATCCGACCCACAACGCGCCGAAGGCAGCCCGTTTACCTGCGCGGCATAAGCTTCGCGGTCGTCAATGACAGAGAGCTGTTGTGTGAAACGTGGCATGTTGAATTCAGACTGACCGCAATAGAATGCCGTGACAATTGTATCAATGGTGCCACGGTCACTGTCGTAGATCTTGACGCCGCGAACTGCGCGCACGCCAAACTTGGCGACTGTGCAGTTTGGAAGATCATTGAGCTTTGCATCACCGTAATAGCCAACGGCCTTGCCATTTGCGTTTGACGTTATCGGAATGGCATTTTGGATGACGATACCAGTGTTTTTGAAAGTCGCGCGAAACTCGTCCTCGTCTGCCAGTTCTGCTTCGGTTTGTGTGACGAACCAGCCATCGAATGTATGTGCCGTCGTCACAAAGCCCTGACCGCAGGCCAGTTCCCATTTGTCATTCTGTACCTGACCATTGTTGCGTTCGTTCTGTTCCAGTTTTGTCACTGGCACGTTTGAGATGGTCGGAACGTTGAACCTGGATTTCCCCAGCGGTTTTTGCTCCCATTCCGAGAACTTGTTGTTCTTCGTTGTCTGGCAACCTGCCAGCAGGGTTGCAATCGCGCCAACGACCAGAAATTTGATCTTCAGTTTGGAATTCATTTTTGCCCTCAGTATTTTATGTCCCAAAACCAAGATAACGACTTGTAAGGGACAAGAAACCTGTTCATAGGTGGGGGAAGGCCTGAGGATGAATCAAAGCTGGTTTTACGCATAAAACGGAATGCGGAAGGTTCAATTTGGAATGGCAAGCGCGAACGAGACGTTTTCGCCATTGATTGCCGTGCCGACGCCTTGAATGTTTCCCTGAACATCGATCTGGAAATTCCCCGCGGCATAGCTTTCGTCGGGGCAAACGATTTCCCACCAGCCATGCGCAGGGGACAGGCGGTCGTCACGGACGTATTTCCCAAGGCAGGTCTGCGCGCCATAGATGTCGATCAAGCCGCTAAACGCGTTCGCGCGAAGCCGCGTGTTATAGCGCGAGAATGGGCCAATCCGCGACCAGTTCAAGGTGATTTTGACTTCTTCATCGACGGTATACTGCACCGCCGATGAAGATTGCTTTTCCTGCCATGCCTCAAAGTTAACATCAGGTCCGGCATTGCACCCGATTAACTGGCTTACGACCCCAATGATCAGAGTAGTCTTGAAGATCCGGGCAAGGCTTTGCATTTTCACGCTCTGACTAATTGAATTTGCAGTGACTTTAACTGACATCAGACCGTTCGCAAACGACAGGGTTCAAATATCAAAGTACACCATCTCAGCCACTCGGAATCGTTTGTCTGGCAAAGGCTTTGCAACTGTCTTGACCGGTATACGTTCGAGTTATCCCGTCGGAGAAAAGCGTTAAGTGAACCTGATTTATTCAATTCGTTTTCGTATGAAAACAAGTGCTTGAGCAAAGTGTTGATTGGCCTTTTAGGGCTTGATTTTGCGGGTGTTTTTTGCCCTTTTGTTGCGAAAATCTTACATTCCGCTAACATCAGTCTCGCTTCGTGTTTCAACCCGCTGAAACATAAAATTGGTTACTACTTGATGGCGGAACAGTGCTG
Organism: Thalassospira sp. MCCC 1A01148; assembly: GCF_001613795.1. Taxonomy (GTDB): domain Bacteria; phylum Pseudomonadota; class Alphaproteobacteria; order Rhodospirillales; family Thalassospiraceae; genus Thalassospira. The sequence goes on along the minus strand of NZ_LPVZ01000020.1, from coordinate 115,807 downwards.
ATGCGCTGTTATAATCACTCGCTTAGGGGAACCAGATGGCCGAGAAGCAGATCGAAATCGAACTCAAACTTCGCATCGATCCAAAACACGTTGCGCGCCTGAAAAGCGCACCGGTTCTGCGTGAAGTCAAGGAAGGCCGTCGTCTGGTGACCACGCACCTTGTCTCCATCTATCATGATACGCCCAAACTATCATTGGCTGACAAAGGTTTGGCGGTTCGCCTGCGCAAGAAGGGTACGCAGGGCTGGGAACAGACCGTCAAGGCAACCAACGGTTTGCGTGAAGCCTTGCCCGAACGCAACGAGTGGACGGTCGAGCTTGAAGAAGGTGTCCTTGATCTTGATCGCTTTACCGACAAGGGTGTCAAAAAGCTTCTCAAGAAGTTTGTGAAGAAAAAGAAGATCGACCGCATCTTTGAAAGTGACCTTAAGCGCGGCGCGGTGGACTTAACCTATCGTGATGCGGTCATGGAGCTTGCCATTGATCAAGGCGTTGTGCGTTCTGGTGAACAGGAAGTGCCGATTTCCGAAGTCGAGTTTGAACTGAAAAAAGGCCATCCAGCGGCCCTGTTTGATCTTGCTCTTGAATTGCAACGCACCGTGCCGCTGTTGCTCAGTATGCGATCCAAGGCTTCCCGGGGGCGTGACCTTTACCTTGGCAAGGGGCCGGGGGCCTATCGCGCTGCAGCGGTCAAACTGACCCCGGATATGTCGGCTGAAACCGCGTTTCGTGCTGTGATCGCGCAAGGACTGCGCATGATCCTGAGCAACGAGGTCTGCGTGCGTCAGGATCTTGATATCGAAGGCTGCCATCAGATGCGCGTTGGCATGCGCCGCCTGCGGGTGGCGCTTAACCTGTTTAAGAAAAACCTGCCTGCGGGCGAGGCCGTCTTGCTGCGCCGGTTGTTGAAGCTTTGCAGCAAGGGGCTTGATGGCCTGCGCGATTGGGACGTGTTCCTGACCGAGACCCTGCCGATGATCGAGGAACGCTTCCCTGATCATGCTGGTGTCGCCGAACTGCGAAAGGCTGCGGAAAAACAGCGCGAGGCGGCCCTTGCCAACGCGCGCAAGATGCTTGATCAACCGGAATATGGTCAGTTGCTTTTGTTGCTTGGCGCATGGGCAAGCTATTCGCGCTGGGCATCAGGGGCGACTGCCGCGCAGATGAAGGCGATGGCTGCACCGGTGTCTGAGATGGCCGAGCCGCTTTTGGAACAGGCCTATAAACGGGTCACAAAACGCGGTGATCACGTTGCGGGTCTGACGACGCCACAACTTCATGCGCTTCGTCTTGATGTCAAACAGATGCGTTACGGGACCGAGTTTTTTGGCGCGATTTACGGTTCGAAAAAGGTCAAGAAGTTCCGCTCCAAACTCACGACGATGCAGGAAATCCTGGGCCAGCTTCAGGATGCCGCCGTTGCAGAGGCACGGTTGATGGCACTGGCCCCACAGCTTTCAAAAGACGGGATGATTGCGGTGGGGCTGATATCGGGCTGGTTCGGGGCCCGTGCCGATCATCGTCTTGAGGGGATCGAAGACGCCATGCACGATTTCACCGACCAGAAGGTTTTCTGGAAATAGAAAACCGGCCCTGCCAGTTGCGCAAAAGGCTGTCGGGATTACTCGGCAGCCTTTTTCATGTCCTGATAAGCTTCAAGAGCCCGCTCACGGCCTTCCTTAAGCCCGATCAAGGGTTTGGGGTAGGTTTTCCCCAAAGTTACGTCAGCGGCCTTGAGGATGAGCGGGGATGCTTCCCATGGCTTATGGATATATTGTTCGGGCATGTCACGCAGTTCCGGCACCCATTGGCGGACATAGTCGCCCTTGGGATCAAACTTTTCGCCCTGCAGGACGGGATTGAAAATGCGGAAATAGGGGGCGGCATCGGCCCCGCACCCACCGATCCATTGCCATGAAAACGGGTTGTTGGCCGGGCAGGCGTCAACCAGCGTGTCATCAAACCATGCCAGACCATCTTGCCAGTGGATCAAAAGATGCTTCACCAGTATAGAGCCGACAATCATCCGCACCCGGTTATGCATATAGCCCGTGTGCCAGAGTTCGCGCATGCCGGCATCAACAATCGGAAAACCTGTTTGGCCTTTTTGCCAGGCACGAAGGCCTTTTGCGTCTTCTGACCACGGGAAATGCTTGAACTGGCCCTGAAGCGGGACAGAACGCAGATCGGTTGCATGATACAGGATGTGATGGGCAAATTCCCGCCAGCCAAGCTCGGCGATGAATTTCGAGGCGGTCTTGCCCTTGCCCGGATTGGCGTCGGAATAGTGGTTGGCCGCATGCCAAACCTGATAGGGGCTGATTTCGCCAAAGCGCAAATGCGGCGAGAGTTCTGATGTCACCCGGCGGTCCGGGCGGTCGCGCATATCGGCATAATCGGTAAGACGATCATCGATAAAGTCAAAAAGCTGGTCTTTCGCGCCCTGTTCGCCGGGGGTGAACCGCTCGTCAAGGCCACCGGCCCAATTCACCGGCTTTGGCGACAGGTCAAAGTCGGTGATGTTGATTTGTCCATCAACCGCGCCCTTGAACAGTTCAATGCTTTGCGGGGGGGCATGGGGCTCACGCGGTGTCGGCAGCTTCTGACAGGCGCGCCAGAACGGGCTATAGACCTTGAAATCTGTGCCTTGCCCAGTTTTGACGTCCCATGGTTCAAACAATAGGTTGGCCTTGTGGCTTTCGCAGGTCAGGCCGTGATCCTGAAGGATCGTTTTGATGTCAGTATCGCGTTTGGTCGATGGCTTGTCATAAAGACGGTTCCAGAATACGGCCTGAACTGGTTTGTCGTCAGCGATGTTTTCGAGAATGGATTTTGCATCCCCCGCAAACAAGCGCAGCGCGCGATCAGATTTGGTATCGCCCAGCTCGGCGATATCGCGGTTCAGCGCCGTCAGGCTTTTTTCCAGCCACCATTTCGTCGCCCCGCCCAACTGATCTGAAATCACCGGATCAAGGATAAAGACCGGAAGCACAGCGCCGTCATGTTCCTTGGCCCATTTTTGGGCAGCCAGAAGCGCCGGATTGTCCGCCAGTCGGAGGTCGCTTCGAAACCACATGATCGCGATCGGGCGTTCAGTCATCTGTCTTCCTGCTTGTCTGGGCTGTGTTCTGGGCAATGTCTTGGGGAGATCTGATGCCGGAGGGGAGAGAGCGTCACGACCGTGACAGCGTCTAGAGGGGAAGTCGAGGCGCTCTCTCTGGCTCGGGGTACATCAAGACATACGTCTGATGGTTCTGACCAGTTCACCGAAACTTTGCGAAAGAACATCTTTTTTCCATCCGGCAAAGCCAAGCACCAATCCACGCACAGGGACAGCATCGTGTTCTGAGCGGGATTTCTCGAAGTAGGACGACAATGCACGGCAATCCAGACCCACCTTGACCAGTTCTTCCTGCATATTGATGTCGTCTTGCGCCCGGGTCAAACGGGCGCATAGATGCAACCCGCCATCCGATGGCAATACGGACAGGATATCGGATGCATCGTCAGCAATCAGTGATTTGAGATGTGAACGCCGTTCGCCATATTGCATCCGCATCTTGCGCACGTGACTGCCAAAATGCCCCTCGGCAAAGAACGCACCAAGGGCGGCCTGGGTTGTCGGGGCTGGCACGCCATCGGCAAAACCGCGAATACCGCGAAAGGCCGAAACCAGTGCTGGCGGCAGGACCAGGTAACCAAGGCGGATCCCCGGAAACATCACCCGTGAAAAAGTGCCGACATAGATCACCCGATTGTCGGTATCCAGTCCTTGCAGGGATGATAGTGGCGGCCCGTCATAGCGATAGTCGCTGTCATAGTCATCCTCGACAATCCACGCATCGTTATCCTGCGCCCACTGCAAAAGCGACAAGCGCCGCGCGAGCGACAGCGTGGTGCCCAGCGGATAGTTTCGTGATGGCGTGGTGACCACAATTCGGGCAGGCGAAGGGGTTTTTGTCAGACCTTTAACATCGAGGCCGTCTTCGTCCACTGTGATCGGATGAACAACAGCCCCGCTTGCCGCCAGTACACCACGGATGCCTTCATATCCCGGATCCTCGGTCGCGATGATATCCCCCGGATCGACAAGGGCGCGTGCGGCCAGATCAAGTGCCTGCTGGGCGCCAGAGACAATCATCACCTGATCGGCATCGCAATTGACCCCGCGTGATTGCCGCAGCCATTTGGCAATTTCGGCCCGTAACAGCGGCAGGCCAAGCGGATCATCCGGTATGGTCAGATCGATATCAGGTGCACGCCATGATCGACGCAGCAATCGCGCCCAAAGATCAAACGGGAAGCCGTCAAGATCGGGGGTCGCCGGGTTAAACGGGCAGGCAACGCGAAAGCGCGGAAACCGTCTTTGATAGGTCAGCATGCGCTGGGCACTTTTGCTGAGCCGGACTGGACGGTCTTCGGGGGCGGTGGGTTGTCTCGCCTTGGCGTTTTGGCTGGTTTGCATGTCGCGATCGGGCAGGGTGCTGGCCACAAAGCTTCCGGAACCGACGCGGGTTTCAAGATAGCCTTCTGATGTTAGCAGATCGAAACTGGCCACCACCGTATTGCGCGATATGCCAAGGGACCTTGCCAGATCGCGACTGGCCGGCAGGCGTTCGCCCGGATGCAAACGCCCGTCAAGGATAGCCGATCTAATGCCGTGATACAGACGGCGATAGGCCGTTGTCCTGCCCTGATCATCGGTATCACTGATCTGACTTGGATAGATCCAGCTGTAATCGCTGCGTGGCATCGCGTCCCCGAGGAATAATTGGTTCTGTCATTTTTATTATAATGGACCTTTTGAAAAGTCCAATTTGATCCATGATCGGGCCAAATTCGACGTCCGGTTTTTTGAAGAAGAGGTCCCGCCATGTCTGATCAATACGAAGTCCAGCCCCACACCAAAGTTGTCCGGGGCCCCAACCGTGCCAGTTATGATCGCACGCAAATTCACGGCATCATTGATGATGCGTTGATTTGCCATGTCGGCACCGTGGTGAACGGGCGCCCGGCGATGATCCCGACGGCCCATTGGCGGGTGGGGGAGCGGATCTATATCCATGGCGCATCCAAGAACCGCATTCTTGCGGCGATTGCCGATGGGGCAGAAGCCTGTCTGTGCATTACCCACCTTGACGGATTGGTGATGGCGCGTTCGGCCTTCCACCATTCGGCCAACTATCGGTCTGTGATCATCTATGGTCACGGCACAGTGGTGGCAGATGACGCCGACAAGATGGAACATTCCCGTCTGTTTACCGAAAAACTTGAACCGGGCCGGTGGGACCATATCCGCCAGCCCAACAAACAGGAACTCAAGGCCACCATGTTCCTGGGCTTTGACCTTGATCAGGTATCGGCGAAGGTTCGTGCAGGTGATCCGGTCGATGACGAAGAAGATTACGATCTGGATGTCTGGGCCGGCGTCTTGCCCTGTCATACCGTTTGGGGGGCGCCAATTGATGATGGTCGCCTTAAACCCGGCATCCAGCGCAAGGCGCGCTAGGTCGATCCCGCGTTAATTGTTTCGCCTGTGCTGGCTTCTGTTCGATGTCTGATTTACGAACCGGTCTGTTTTAGGGTACACCGGACGGGAACAGCACAGGATTGAACGATGAAGAAGTGGCTGATTGTCATTTTGGGTCTTTTGGGGGCACCAGGCGGTGCCTTCGCCAATGCCAATAATGTCTCGCTAGAGGAAAACGTCCTTCTGATGGCGACACATGTCGAGAGTATCCTTAATCAGACAGACGGCCTGATGCGCCGCTCTGCCGATTTGCTGCGAAATGCCGGCGGAATGAATGACGTTGTTATTCAGGGAAGCCTTTCGAGCTACACCGAACAGGTTGAAGCTGTACGTGCATTGCTGTTTATCAATGCAAAGGGCATCCTCACGTTCGATACAACGCGCCATCCGGCACCGGATCTTGATCTTTCGGAACGGTCATACTTTAACGAAACCATCAATTTGGAAGATGACCGCATCCATATCGGGACGCCAGTACTTGGAAAGCAGTCGGGCGTTCCGTTCGTTCCGGTTACGCGGGTGTTGCGCGGTGTCTCTGGCTCGGTAATGGGGGTTCTGGTGGCGGTGATGACACCGGATGCCTGGTTGCCCGCAGAACGTGCGTGCCGACTGTGCTTCTATTCTGCCTTTACCACAAGCGGCCAGACAATCATGACCGCACCGGCCCAAATGCAATTGGCCGATGATTTTTTTGAAAGCCTGATGATTGTTGATGGGCGTTCGGGGATCAGCGAAACAAGGCTTAATACCTATCCCGCCCGGACGATGTGGCGTCGCCTGCGCGATTACCCGGTTGTTGTGACCAGTTCGGTCGTTACCATATATTGATGGTCTCAGACGGCTGTTTTTCCATCAGGTAAAGCAGAAAGCTAACGGCCTTCATCTGATCATCGGGTGTAAATTCGGCGGCAGGCTTTCCGATATGGCGTTCCATGGCAGCCCATATGTCGGCCGGAATTGTTCCCGTTTCGTTACTGATCATTACCGCAAGCTTTCCAAGCTCGTCAGTTGGAAGCATCGTTGGCTGCGTAAGCTGGTCATAGGTCAGGACACTTAGTGTTGCTGACAGCAACGCGATCACAATCGCCATAACCCAAAGTTGCGGCGTTGAAAGCCCGGTTTTCGGATCACTTGTCAGTGGCGCTGCCTTGTCCAGTCGCTTTTGCAGATCAATATCGAGCATATGGCCGTCCCGGCACCCTCATCATTTGACTAAAATGTGCGTGACACATCATAGATGGTTGTATCGGTAAATAACAACACGTGAAAGATGTGTAATCCTAGCCCCTTGAACTCTTAGCAAGGGAGCCGGGTTATGATGACGATCCGTTTGGCGAAAAAAGACGATGTTTCAAAGGTTTCGCAAATACACGCCTTCTGCTGGCGCGAAACCTATTCCTTCATGCCGCGCACGGTTTTACAAAGCCGAAACCGCAAGTTTCGCAAGTCGCAGTGGATAAAGTGGTTCGAATCCCAAGCCAAGGACGAAGCTTTGTTTGTTGTCGAGGCCGATCACGTTGTGGTCGGCTTTTGCTTTTGCTGTCCCAACAGGGATGAAGCCATTCAAGGCCGGGGCGAAATGCATGCTGCCTATGTTTTACCCGACTTTCGTGGACGAGAGGTCGGGCCGATGATGATGATGGCCATGCTTGACTTCATGATCGGCCATGAATTGACGCCGCCGGTCTTGTGGGCGTTTCGCGATAACCCGATCAGATTGTGGTACGCCCAAATGGGATGGCGGGCCGAAGTTCGACGTGATCGCGTCATCGAAGGGTGTGCCATTCCCGAAGTAGGATATGTTTGCACGGATGTTGGCGCGCTGCACGCGCGCCTGCGTAAACTGATCAGGCGCTATTGCGGTGAAACTGCTTTGACGCAAACTCGACAACGTTTTCAAAGGAATCCGCATCAAAGCTCTTTCCGGCTGACTGCTGTTTCTCCCGACAATAGTCGAACAATGACAGAAACAGGTCGGCAAACTCGTCTGGATCCGCTTTGACCGCACGCGATTTTCTGGCCAGAAAATACGCGATATTGAAAACGATCTTGCGATCCAGTTCTTCCTCGGATGTGTTTGGCTCGTCGACGGGGGCACCCTGGCCGGTCAATAGCCATTCGATTGAAACGTCTGTTGCATGTGCAATCGCAACGCAGGCGGATGCCTTTGGATCGTTGCGCCCATGGCTATAGTTTTCAAGGGTGCGCGCAGATATGCCCGTGCGTTCGGCAAGAGCCGCGCGCGATCCGGCAATCTTTTCACAAAGGCCGATGCGTTGGCCAAGCAGTTCTGTGTCGTCCACTTTCATTCCAGTTTTCCCGAGCGCGTCTATCCGAATGGCCAAGAAGCCTACCCCCAAAGTGGGTGTCTTGAAAGAATTATAATAACAAATTACGCGATTTTTTCGCAAAATCGGTAGATATATGCTGTCATGTCGTTTGTTCTACGTGATTTTTGGTGATAGATTGCAGCATAATTCCGAATACAAGAAAAAAGTGCGTAGGATATGTTAAGCGACCACATCGAACAAATTGCCCGTCTCCTTCGCAAAAACGCCAATCACCATAATGGAAGATTGCAGCTCACAGACAAGACAACAGATATCCTTCTGTCAAATTTGCAGTTCTTGTCAGACGACCTTCGGCGCTATGAGGATGCAGAACTCTGCGCTGATGTAGAGTCTCCGGCAATTGCAGCGATCATGCGTGAACTTGCCTCGGTGACTGCAAATTTTGATGCGTCCGAAGATTGCGACACTGAGCCCACCTCCAGTCCCGCTGCCCCGCTGAGCACTGAGCGTACTCAAGAGAACTCAAATGGCAAGCCGGAGACTACAGACTAGCTTGTCTGTTCAAGGGTGTCAGGTCTTTCACAAGGTTTCCAGATTTGCTGCACCAAATGCGTTCCCCAAGCACCGGCTCGGGGAACGCATTGCAATTGCCTGAAACGGGTATGCTTATATCTTTGCGAGTGACGCTGCGATTTGAGCACCAAGTCGGGCATTGTTACGCACCAGCGCAATATTGGCTTCAAGGCTTTTGCCTTCGGTCAGCTGGGTAACGCGCGCCAGAAGGAACGGGGTGACGTCGCGTCCCTGAATGCCTTTTTCCTTGGCTTCGATCAGGGCGTTGTCAATTGCCCCCTCGATGGCTTCACGCGCCAGGGCCTTGTCGGCTTCTGGCGGGTTGCCAATGACGGCCCCGCCTTCAAGACCAAATTCCCATTTCGAATTAAGGAAAGCGGCAAGTTCCTCGGGGGTGTCAAGGCGCAGCGGCGCTTTTTGACCGCTTTCAACCGAATAGAATGCCGGAAATTCATCAGTGCCATAGGCAATAACCGGTACGCCAAGCGTTTCAAGATGTTCGAGCGTTTTGGGAATATCAAGGATCGCCTTTGCCCCGGCACAGACAACCGCAACACCGGTTTTGCCAAGCTCGGTCAGATCGGCCGACACATCGAAGTTACCCGCAAGGTCACGATGCACACCGCCAATACCGCCCGTGGCAAAAACGCGAATACCGGCCTTTTCAGCCAGGATCATGGTTGCTGATACGGTGGTGGCACCATCACGTTTCTTGGCAAGGCAATAGGGGATGTCACGGCGCGACAGTTTGAGGATGTCGGTCCCTTTTGCGAAATATTCCAGTTCCTCGGGCGACAGGCCGATCTTGCAACGACCGCCAATCACGGCGATGGTGGCCGGAATGGCACCGTTATCACGCACATCCTGTTCAACCGCACGCGCGGTTTCCAAGTTCTGCGGATAGGGCATGCCATGGGAAATGATGGTTGATTCAAGGGCAACAACAGGCTTGCCTGTGGCAAAGGCCTCTGCGACCTCGGGGGCGATATCAATATAGTCCGACATTCATCATGCTCGTCTTTGAGTTAAAGTTTTAAAGGCCAGAATTAAACAGATCGGCCTTTGAAATCCAGCGCAAAGCAGGGTGTTTTGCGAATGGCTGCTGTGCGTTATGGCATCCGTCGATGCCATCGCAGCACGGCACCTCTGACAGACACCGCATTGTAAGTCCCTGATTTGACGGCTATCGTAGGACGACCACCAACCGACTTAAGGCCCACCCGAACATGCATGCCAAGCCCACCCTGACAACCGGCCTTCTGGCCTTTATGGCGGTTGGAAGCGGCCTGTCCGTTGCCAGTCTTTACTATGTGCAGCCCCTGCTTGAACTGCTTGCCCGTGAATATGGGCTGAATGAAACCACGGCCGGTTTTCTGGTGACCGTCGCACAGCTTGGCTATCTGACCGGGCTGATCGCGGTGGTGCCACTGGGCGATCATCATGAACGGCGTAAGTTGCTGACCGTGACCTCTGCCCTGACGGCGGTGGGGTTGCTGGCAATGGGGTTGGCCCCATCGTTCCTGATGCTGGTGGTGTTTAGCATCTCGGTCGGGATCACCTGCGTGACTGCGCAAATCCTTGTGCCGCTGGCGGCACACCTTGCAACGGATGACAAGCGCGGCTCCGCGGTTGGCACCGTCATGGGGGGGCTGTTAATGGGGATCCTGCTGGCCCGGACATTTTCAGGCATCATGGCCGAACTTGCGGGGTGGCGGTCGGTGTTTATTGCGGCTTCGGTTCTGATGGCGGTTTATTCGGTGGCCTGTTACCGGATCATTCCCCATATCCCGCCAACATCACACACCAGTTACCGCACGCTGTATCTTTCGATCCTGCATCTGTTTCGCGATGAACCGGTCTTGCGTCGCCGCAGCCTGATTGGCGGGCTGCAATATGCCGTGTTCGGGATATTCTGGACATCGATGGCCTTCATGCTGGTGCGCCAATATGGCATGTCCGAAGCCGTGATCGGGCTGTATGGCCTGATCGGTGCAATTGGCATTCTGGCCGCCCGTATCGCAGGCAGGCTGGCAGACAAGGGCTGGGCGCGGCTGAGTACCGGCGGGTTCCTGATGACAACGGTTTTAAGCTGGGGGCTGCTTTATTGGGGGCAGTGGTCGCTGATTGCCTTTGCGCTTGGCGTGGTGCTGATCGATCTGGGCATTCAGGGGGCGCATATCTCAAACCAGAGCGAGGTTTACCGCCTTAACCCCGAGGCCCGCAGCCGCCTGACCACCGGCTATATGGCCAGTTACTTTCTGGGAGGTGCCTGTGGCTCTGCCAGTTCGGCCATCGCCTATGGCATGGGCGGCTGGCCAGCTGTGGTGGTTCTTGGCGCCGGGGTCTCGGTCCTGTGCGTTTTGATCTGGGCTGCGACCGAATTGCGCTTTCCGATCAGACAGATGAAACAAGGCGTATAGACCAAGCCAACATACCCCAAAGCAAAACGGCCGCCCCATCGGGACGGCCGTTTGCGTAAGAACAAGCTAAGCTGTACTTAGTTCTTTTCTTTGTCGACGAGCTGGTTGGCAGCAATCCACGGCATCATCGCACGCAGTTTTTCACCAACTTCTTCGATTTCGTGTTCAGCATGCAGACGACGGGTTGCCTTGAACATCGGCTGGCCGCAATGCATTTCCTGAACGAAGTCACGGACGAACTTGCCTTCCTGAATGTCGGTAAGAACTTCTTTCATGCGTTCTTTGACAGACGGATCAATCACGCGCGGGCCGGTGACATAGTCGCCGTATTCTGCGGTGTTGGAGATCGAGTAACGCATGTTGGCCATGCCGCCTTCATACATCAGGTCAACGATCAGCTTAACTTCGTGCAGGCACTCGAAATATGCCATTTCCGGCGCATAGCCAGCTTCGGTCAGGGTCTCGAAGCCGTATTTGATCAGCTGGGTCAGACCGCCACAAAGAACAGCCTGCTCGCCGAACAGGTCGGTTTCGCACTCTTCACGGAAGGTGGTTTCGATAACGCCCGAACGACCGCCACCGATTGCCGAAGCATAGGACAGGGCAACTTCAAGCGCGTTGCCAGATGCGTTCTGTTCGATTGCGACCAGGCACGGAACCCCGCCGCCACGTGCATATTCGGAACGAACGGTGTGGCCCGGGCCCTTCGGCGCGATCATCATGACGTCAAGGTCAGCGCGCGGCTCGATCAGGCCGAAATGAACGTTAAGACCGTGTGCGAACAGAAGGGCAGCACCCTGCTTCAGGTTGTCGCGCAGTTCGTTGGCATAGATCGCAGCCTGATGCTCATCAGGGGTCAGCATCATGACAACGTCTGCCCAGGCAGCAGCTTCGGCCGGGGTCATGGTTTTCAGACCGGCAGCTTCGGCTTTCTTGCGCGAGCTGGAGCCTTCACGCAGACCAACAACAACTTCTTTAACGCCGGAATCATGGAGGTTCAGTGCATGGGCATGACCCTGCGAACCGTAACCGATGATGGCAACTTTTTTGGTTTTGATCAGATTAACATCTGCATCGCGGTCGTAATAAACACGCATCTTTCGATACCTCTGGACGTTGGACCACGCTATTTCATGCGTGGCGGATGGTAATAATTATTATGGGGCAGGCCCCAATGCCTTACCCGATGCGGATCACCGGGCAGGGCAAACTCACATCGTCAGTGTGCCGCGCGAAATCGCTGCCACACCGGTACGCGAAATTTCCGAAAGCCCAAGCGGCTCCATCAATTTGATGAAGGCGTCGATTTTTTCAGGGCTGCCGATGATTTCATACACGAAGGAATCATTGGTCGCATCCACTGCGCGCGCCTTGAAAATGTCGGCAATACGCAGGGATTCCACACGCTTTTCGCCCGCTGCAATCACTTTGACCAATGCAAGCTCGCGCTCGACACTTGGCCCGGCAAGGGTCAGGTCACTGACCTTGTGTATCGGGACAAGGCGCGAAAGCTGTGCCTTGATCTGTTCGATGACCATCGGGGTGCCCGAGGTAACCACAGTGATACGCGACTGGTGGGCCCTGGCGTCAACTTCGGCAACGGTCAGGCTTTCGATGTTATAGCCACGGCCGGAAAACAACCCGATAACACGGGCCAGAACGCCGGACTCGTTATCCACCAGAACGGATATGGTGTGTTTCGAAATTTCGGTTTCTTTCACGGTTTCGCTCCGCTATGGCCCGGTCGGGGGCAGCACATGCCGCCCGCGCCGGCCTTTTCATTTTGATTTGATGAGTTCGTTGCGCACAGTTTATGTGTGCGGATCAGACCAGAACCATCCCTTCGTCGGAATCAATGGCTTCGTCGCCCTTGGTTTCCTGCCCAAGCAGCATTTCGTTATGCGGCTTGCCCGACGGAATCATTGGATAGCAGTTTTCCTTGTCATCAACAGCGACGTCCAAAATCACCGGACCATCAATTTCCAGCATCTGCTTGATGGCATCATCAAGATCGGCCGGGTTATTGCAGGTCAGCCCGGTGAAGCCAAAGGCCTCGGACAGTTTGACGAAGTCGGGCAGGGTTTCGCTATAGCTTTCGGAATAGCGCGACCCGTGCAGAAGCTGCTGCCACTGACGGACCATGCCCATATAACGGTTGTTCAGGATCACGGTCTTGATCGGCAGACGATACTGCGTCATCGTCGCGCATTCCTGAATGTTCATCATGATCGAAGCATCACCGGTAAAGCAAACCACGGTCGCATCCGGGTGGGCCACCTGAACGCCAAGGGCCGCTGGCATGCCATAGCCCATGGTGCCAAGACCACCGGACGTCATCCATTCATACGGATGTTCGAACCCGAAATGCTGGGCTGCCCACATCTGGTGCTGGCCAACATCGGTGGTGATATAGGTTTTGCGATCGCGGGTCGCGGCATGGATCGAGCGGATAACATGCTGCGGCTTGATGACGTCTTTGGGTTGCTTGTAGGACAGGCAGCGTTTCGAACGCCATCCTTCGATCTCTTTCCACCAGCCATCAAGTGCACTGGCTTCGATCTTGTACTGTTTGGCTTTCCAGATCTTGATCATGTCTTCAAGAACATGGCCAACATCGCCAACGATCCCGATATCGACCGGAACGTTCTTGTTGATCGAGCTCTGATCAATGTCGATCTGGATTTTCTGCGAGTTCGGCGCAAAGAAATCGAGGTTGCCGGTCACACGGTCATCAAAACGTGCACCAATCGCGACCATGACGTCGCAATCATGCATCGACATGTTCGATTCATACGTGCCGTGCATCCCGACCATACCAAGATACTGGTTGTCCGATGCCGGATAAGCCCCAAGACCCATCAGGGTCAGCGTGATCGGCGCGCCGGTCATGCGGGTGAACTCGGTCAGAAGCTTGCATGCCTGTGTCCCGGAATTGATGACACCGCCACCGCAATACAGGATCGGCTTTTTGGCCGATGCCAGCATTTCCATGGCTTCTTCGATCTGGGCGCGATCACCCTTGACCACCGGGTTATAGGTCCGGTGCTGAACCTGTGCCGGTTCCAGATACGGGGCCTTGCCAACAAGAATGTCCTTGGGCAGGTCAATTACGACCGGGCCCGGACGGCCGCTTGAGGCAACGTGGAATGCTTCGTGCATCGTACGGGCAAGTTTATCGGGGTTTTTCACCAGATAGTTATGCTTGGTGCACGGGCGGGTAATGCCGGTGGTGTCGGCTTCCTGGAAGGCATCGTTCCCGATCAGATGGGTCGGGACCTGACCTGTCAGGCAGACAACTGGAATGGAATCCATCAACGCGTCGGTAAGGCCCGTAACGGCGTTTGTTGCCCCCGGTCCAGAGGTCACCAGCACGACGCCGACCTTGCCGGTCGAGCGGGCGTAACCTTCTGCAGCGTGGACAGCAGCCTGTTCATGGCGCACGAGAACGTGACGAATCCGGTTCTGTTTAAATATCTCGTCATATAGCGGTAGGACAGCGCCGCCGGGATAGCCGAACACGACTTCCACACCCTGATCAGCAAGGGCCTGCAACACTACTTCCGAACCGCTTAAAATACGTTCTGCCATGATTTTCGAGCCTCTTTACTTAACGACAACAACGTGTCGCGTGATAACCGCGTGATTGAAACATGATCCAATTATCCTCGAATTGGAGTTGAAAAATCCGCCGAAACGGCGGTTTTCCGCCATTTAGGCGGCAGAAGCGCCAACCTATCGCCTCACTTTGGCGTGGTCAACAGAAATTGGTTAACATCATGACGCATTTTTGCAGCCAAACTTTCCGAATATTGCGCGTCGATGATTTCCTTGGCTAACATCTGGTGTCGAAACCACGTTAATTGCCGTTTTGCATAGCGTCTGGTTTCGCGCTGTGATTTCTCTTTGGCTGTTGCCAGATCAATCTCCCCGGCAAGGTAGGCCGAAATCTCGCGCACGCCGACAGCCTTCATTACAGGCGCTGTTTCAGGCAATTCAAGGGCAAGCAGCCCTTTGACCTCGTCAATGGCACCCTGTTCAATCATCAGGTCAAAACGCCGGTTACAACGATCATACAGAATGTCGCGCGGCGGCATGTAACAAAGTTTCTTGAATTGCATGTTTTCAGGCGGGGTAATCACCGGTTCCTTGTGCCAGCTTGCCAATCCGCGCCCGGTATGGGCAAAAACCTCGGCGGCGCGAATCAGGCGCTGGGTATTGCTGCCATCAAGATTGGCGGCCGTTTCCGGGTCATCTGACTGAAGTTTGGCAAAGAATGCTTCGTGACCTAGCTCTTCAAGCTCATGGGTGACTTGCTGGCGAATCGCAGCTGGCACATCGGGGATCGGCGCAATGCCTTCAGTCAGGGCATTCAGATACATGCCCGTACCGCCCGTGATGATCGGAAGTTTGCCATTGGCGTGACAGTCGGCAATTTCCGCCATCGCCATGTCGCGCCACTTGCCAGCCGAACATGCTTCGCGCCCGGACAGCACACCATAAAGCCGGTGCGGCGCGCGGGCGGTTTCGCTTTCATCGGGGCGGGCTGAGAGCACACGCAGTTCCTCATAGACCTGCATGCTGTCAGCATTAATCACCACCCCGTCAAAGGCCTCCGCCAGATCAAGGGCCAGCGCCGACTTCCCACTGGCGGTCGGGCCGGCAACGATAACAATTTTTACTAGAGTTTTCCCGGCTTCTACCATTATCTTTTCAACCTTGAATTTTAGCGTAATTGGTATTTTGGAATGAGTAATTTGTTTGATTTAGAAACCAAGAAAAAAGCTTATCAGTTTTGGAGAGTGTTATTTGTTTCCGCAGCCAAATGCTCTTGGATCTCTCTAACTATCATCGGCACTGTGATGATGAGCACATTTATTGCTCTTATCACCTCCACTCAGTCGGTGGTCCAAGTTACGTACTCACTCAATATTCTTTTTTACTCGTTCGTTGCGATGGTTGCTGCCGTCGGAGGACATTTCTCACTACGATGTTACATGCAGGCAGTTGACGAAGAGTTATTTACAGCGGGATATCGGACTTGGTTTGAGCGATTTCGAAGGAGTAAGCCTATACTAGAACTCATTCCCATCATGATTCTGCATATTGTCGTTTTGGGGATGTTCGTGTGTGGAATTCTCTACCAGATCGCCGTTTTTGGGTTTGCAGGATATGCATTTGTAACTTCATTCAGCGACATTCGTCATGACTTCGTATGTGATGCCGAGCTTACTCGGGTTCTTACTGTCTCGCGGTACGAGCCGACAGAAGACTGCGTTGACTTTGTGTCGCGGCATTTGAGCGATTCAGGTTTGTAAAGCGGTTAAGTGGCTTCCAGTTCTGACTTGTGTTTCCCATAGTTGTTGATGATAAAGGTTGGAAATTTAGAATTTGCCTTTTCCGTCAAGGAGCCCAAAGACCATGAAATTGGTTCTCACCCTGATTGCCGCCCCGAACTCGAATGCGCTGACCAAGGCTGTGATTGATAACGCGGCAATCGCGCTGACCGGGGCGGGGGCATTGGTTGGCGATGTGACGTGGTTGGCTGATGGCGAGGCTTGCGATCTGACCTTTGATGGTATTCCGCTTGATGTCGCCGATACGACGCTGGCCGAGGCGGAGCTTCCGGTGGATGCCATCACCCAGAAGGTCGCAACACGTCGCAAGAAGCTTTTGATTGCGGATATGGACAGCACGATTGTCACCGGCGAAACCCTTGACGAGTTGGCCGAGTTCGCCGGGGTCAAGGACCGGGTGGCGGCGATTACGGCACGTGCGATGAATGGCGAGCTTGATTTCGAAGCGGCGCTTGATGAACGGGTTGGATTGCTTGATGGCATGTCGACGGAGATGCTCAAGGAAGCCTGGAAAACGGTGGAGTATACCGGCGGTGCGCGGGAACTGGTCGCGACGATGAAGGCTAATGGCGGGTTTGCTGCCCTGGTTTCGGGCGGGTTTGATTTCTTTACCGGGGCGGTGCGCGCCGAGCTTGGCTTTGATTACGATCAGGCCAATGTCTTGCTTGAAAAGGATGGCAAGCTGACCGGCAAGGTTCAAAAGCCGGTTCTTGATCGCCAGGCCAAGGTCGATGCGCTTGAAAACCTGTCAGCCGAGCAGGGCATCACGGTTGGTGATGCGATTGCCGTTGGCGATGGTGCCAATGATCTTCAGATGATCTCGCTTGCCGGAACCGGGGTTGCCTTCCACGCCAAGCCCGCGGTGCGTGAACAGGCGCGCATTTGTGTCAATCACGGTGATCTGACCGCACTGCT
Organism: Thalassospira sp. MCCC 1A01148; assembly: GCF_001613795.1. Lineage (GTDB taxonomy): Bacteria > Pseudomonadota > Alphaproteobacteria > Rhodospirillales > Thalassospiraceae > Thalassospira. The sequence continues at coordinate 98,724 of NZ_LPVZ01000020.1, read as the reverse complement.
TTATATGCAGGGATATGCAAAGTCGGACTTCGTTTCCTAGGAAATGTCCGCGTTAAACAAAAAGGGCGACCTGAAAATCAGGCCGCCCTTTTTTGATGCTTGTTTTAGGCGATGACTTATTCGTCGCCCGACAGCGTCAGGCCGAAGTAACGCGGGCCAGCCGATGTTTCGATCAACATCAGGATGGTGCGTTTCTCATCTTCGATCGCAGTTTCGACCGCATCGACGACGTCTTCGACGTTTTCAACCGAGCTGTGCGATGCCTCGATGATGATGTCGCCCGGGCGAACACCCTTTTCGGCGGCATAGCTGTCACCGGCAACCTCGGTCACGATGACACCTTCGGTGCCTTCGGCAAGGTTATAGCGTTGACGCAGGCTTTCATCGACATTGGCGATCTTGATGCCAAGTGCGTCGATGCTGGCCTCGGCAACGGCAGGTGCTTCCTGTTCCTGTGCCTCGCCAGCACTTGCGGCGACGACTTCCTCTTCAAGTTCGCCGAGCTCAACCTGAACGGTTTTCTTTTCGCCATCGCGCCAGATTTCGACATCGACTTCCTTGCCAATGCGGGTTTCTGCAACGATGCGCGGCAGGCGACGCATGGATTCAACTTCCTTGCCATCGAAGGTCAGGATGACGTCACCCTGCTTGATGCCAGCAGCCTTGGCCGGGCCGTCTTCTGCGACACCGGCAACCATGGCACCGGTTGAATCTTCAAGACCAACCGAGTCTGCGATGTCTTCGGTCACGGTCTGGATGTGAACACCCAGCCAGCCACGACGGGTGCGGCCATATTCCTTAAGCTGATCGACAACGCTTTGAGCGATGCCGGACGGAATGGCAAAGCCGATCCCGACTGAACCGCCGGACGGCGAATAGATCGCGCTGTTGATGCCAATCACATCACCATCAAGGTTAAACAGCGGACCACCCGAGTTACCACGGTTGATCGAGGCATCCGTCTGAATGAAGTCATCATACGGACCCTGGTTGATGTCGCGGTTTCGTGCGGAGATGATACCGGCAGTCACCGTACCGCCAAGGCCAAACGGGTTCCCGATTGCCATCGCCCAGTCACCGATGCGGGCACTGTCCGAGTCCCCCCATTTGACGAATGGCAGGTCTTCTTCCGGTTCGACCTTAAGCAGGGCGACGTCGGTTTTGGGGTCGCGGCCGATCAGTTCGGCTTCAAGCGTATTGCCATCATGCAGGCGCACGGTAATCTCGTCGGCACCGTCAATCACGTGGTTGTTGGTGACGATATAGCCGTCAGGCGAGATGATGAAGCCTGAACCAAGTGCGGTTGCACGGCGGCGTTGCGGTGCCTGACCGCCTTGGCCACCCTGACCGTTGCGGTCCATGAAATCACGGAAAAGGTCTTCGAACGGCGAACCGGGAGGGAACTGGAAGTCCGGTCCCTGTCGTTCGGCGACCATTTGGCTGGTGGAAATATTTACAACACTTGGCAGAAGCTTTTCTGCCAGGTCTGCGAAACTCTCAGGAGCGGGGCGGGCATTCGCAATCTGCGAAACACTGGCCACGCCAAGGAGAACAATCACCAGTGCTGCGGTTATCTTGGTGCGCACCGGGTTGTATAATGCGTCTAGCATGTGTCTGATCCTGTTCGTTGCCGCGTTCACGGTATTTGTCATTCTCTTTGTGCAGCGCACGGCGGGGCTGTATTTCACCCGTCGCTTAAGTAACCAAATTAACTCCGACTTTGGCAGAAATTAGGCGGTACTGGGAAAAATCAAGGAATTGTAAGCACAAAATCGTGACGAGGGACTTTTGCGTTGCCGTTCCCTGATCCTGATGGCCGTTTACTAAAGCCAGGTCCGTACTGCCCATATTCCGCCAATGGCTATGACAGCGGCGATCAATCCGCCAATGCGCAACTGCGATTCAGGAATTTCCTGAACAAGCTCCATTACCCTTTTCAGGCCGCCGGGAAACAGCGTGTAAAGCATCCCTTCCAACGCGATTGCCAGAAGTATGGCTGTTGCAAGTTCCTTCATGACTAAGGACGTTCCGGCGTTTCTTTGTGATTTGTCAGACTTTCGCCAGACAAATCGAATTTATAAAAACAAAAAGGGCGACCAGCCCAATATGCAGGTCGCCCTTATGTTTTGTCTAGCGGCTTGTCGCTGGGCCAGACTTATTAAAGTACTGGAAAAACTCGCTGTCTGGTGAAAGCACCATGGTCGAGCCGTTATCAAGCGCGATTTTGTAGGCTTCGAGCGAACGATAGAATTCAAAGAATTCCGCGTCCTTGCCATACGCTTTACCCAGAATGACGTTTCGCTGACCATCGCCTTCACCACGCAGGACTTCGGCCTGACGGTTGGCTTCGGCGATGATGCCGATACGTTCACGATCAGCTTCTGCCTGGATCTTCGCCTTGAGCTCTTCACCCTCTGCGCGAAGCTGTGCGGCTTCGGCAATACGCGAAGAACGCATACGGTTATATACCGCTTGCGAGGTTTCCTGCGGCAGGTCAGTACGACCGATACGAACATCAATCAGTTCGACACCAAACTCTTCTGCTGGTTTGATCAGGGTCGCCTGGATTTTCTCCATGATCTGCGCACGGTTGTCCGAAAGAAGGGTCACAAGCGGGGCCTGTGCCAGTTCACCACGGATGACCGAGTTCAGACGCTGACCAAACAGCTGCACAAAGTTGGCAGAGTTGGTTGCACGCTGACGGAAGATCAACGGATCGATGATTTTCCAACGTGCAAAGCTATCGACATTGACACGCTTCTGGTCAGACAGGAGAACCTGCTGAACTGGCGGATCAAGTTCGAGAATACGACGCTCGTAATATTCAACATTCTGGATCGGCAGCTTGAAATGCAGACCCGGTTCGGAAACCGCATGGACCGGATTACCGAACTGAAGAACGAGTGCCTGCTGGTCCTGACGAACGGTAAACACGCTCATCGAACCAACGACAGCAGCAATAACCAGGACGACGCCAGCGGCAATAAGTTTAGGACTTGCCATTAGTTGTTGCCTCCTGCATTCGCACGTTTCTGGACTTCCGGAAGCGGAAGATACGGGACAACACCGTTACCTTCACCGTTCTGTTCCATGATGATCTTGTCAGACTTGCTCAAGATCTCCTGCATGGTTTCCAGATAGAGACGACGGGTCGTCACATCCTGGGCCGTCAGGAAGGAATTGTAGATGGAGTTAAAGCGTTCTGCCTCACCCTCTGCTTCCTTGGTGACACGATCCTTGTATGCGCGGGCCTGCAGGACCTGACGTTCTGCTTCACCCTTTGCACGCGGGATGATGTCGTTACGGTAGGCCAGTGCTTCGTTCTGGGAACGATCACGGTCCTGACGCGCACGCTGCACATCGTTAAAGGCATCGATAACGTCGCGCGGCGGGTCCACTTTCTGCATTTTCACTTCGGCAATGAAAATACCGGACTCATAACCGTCCATGATTTCCTGAAGCAGGGTGCGGGTCTGTTCTTCAACCCGGACACGGCCAACAGTCAGTGCTTCTTCAAGGTCGGTTTTACCGATGACCTCACGGATCGCACTTTCAGATGCCAGCTTGATGGTGTTTTCAGGATCACGCACGTTAAACAGGTAGGAACCTGCATCGCTGATACGCCACTGAACAACAAAATCAATATCGATGATGTTTTGGTCACCGGTCAGCATCAGGCTTTCTTCGGGCACATCACGCGATCCGTTGGACGTCACGGTGCCAGCACCGCGATAGCCAACCTCGATCTGGTTGGTCCGTTCAACGTTCGGCTTGATGACCTCGCCAATCGGGGCCGGAAGGAAGTAGTTCAGACCCGGGCCCGTTGTGCCAACCCATTTGCCAAACAGAAGCGTTACACCCTGTTCGCCCGGCTGGACACGGTAGAAACCGGTCAAAAGCCACAACCCGATCACAGCGATACCGATCAGGACAAAGCCCTTATATCCGCCGCCGCCGGGGAACAGCCGTTTCAGGCGTTCCTGGCCCTTACGAATCATTTCATCAAAATCGGGGGGCGTGCTTCCGCCGCCGCCGCCACCCGAAGGACGCTGTCCCCACGGGTTCTGGCCGCCACCGTTATTTCCGCCGCCGCCCCAGGGGCCACCGCCCCCTTGATTATTCCAAGGCATCGAGTTTCTTCCTCTTCTTGCCGTTCGGTGTTTATCTTTGCTTACCGAGCACAGATTCTGGACTTATCAATATGTTTGCAATGGTTGTTCGGATTTGTTCGGATACGCAGAGCAGGGCAACAGGAAGATAAGAATCTTTCAATGCCTTGCGACAATGTAGTCCGTGCAAATCCGTTCAATTCGTAGGACAACCGCCAGACCTGCGAACTTCTGCGTCAAATCCCTTGACCGGGGCGCTAGCCCGCTCTAAGGCCTTTTTCTCGTATTTCGCAAGTCTTGCGGTTGCCATTACAATCATATTGATAAGCCCAGAACCTATGGCCTTATATGACAGCTTGCCTTGCAAAACAATGATACGCGCCTGCAAGTTCTGTGTGACCACGGACTTAAGCCAAAATTTGGAGACCGCAATATGACTTCGCTCAACCGTGAACAGATTACTGCCGCACTCGATGCCGTAATCGACCCGGTCGACGGCCAATCAATCACAGCCAAGGGTATGGTGCAAGGCATTGATATTCATGATGAAGTCGTCAATGTCATGATCGCAGTAGACCCGGATCGCGGTCCTGCACTGGAAGATTTACGGCAAAACGCCGAAAAGGCAGTGGCTGCTGTGAACGGGGTCACAACGGCCCGCGTGGCGCTTACGGCCGAACGCCCGAAAGAAGCTGCCAAGCAAGCTGCACCGCAATCACAGCCAAGCCGCCCGTCACAGCCGTCACAACCGGGCCAGCGTCCGCAAGGCGCGGGGCAGATGCCGCTTGAACTGCCGACCGTGCGCAGCATTGTTACCGTCGCATCGGGCAAAGGCGGGGTGGGTAAATCCACAACCTCGGTTAACCTTGCTCTTTCGCTGGTGGCTCAGGGCCTGAAGGTTGGCCTGCTTGATGCCGATATCTATGGGCCGAGTCTGCCGCGCATGATGGGCCTTCGCGATGCAAAGCCGACCCCGTCCAAAGAACATCAGGGCAAAATGATCCCGCCGTCGGCCTTTGGCATGCGCATTATGTCAATCGGCTTCATGGTAGATGAAGAACAGCCGGTTATCTGGCGCGGTCCGATGGCGATGGGGGCACTTGAACAGCTCCTGCGCGATACGGACTGGGGCGATCTTGATGTGCTGGTGGTTGATATGCCACCGGGCACCGGGGACATTCAGCTGTCCATGGCACAGCGCGTGCCGGTCACGGGGGCTGTGATCGTTTCCACCCCGCAGGATATTGCGCTTCTGGACGCGCGCAAGGGGCTTAACATGTTCCGCAAGGTCAATGTGCCGGTCTTTGGCCTCATCGAAAACATGTCCTATTACAAATGCCCGGAATGCGGCCATATTGACCATGTCTTTGACCATGGTGGGGCGCACAAGGCAGCCGATGAGCTTGGCGTGCCGTTCCTCGGTGAAATTCCGCTGGATCTTAAAATTCGTCTGGGTGCCGATGAAGGCAAACCGATTGTCGATAGCGAACCCGATGGCGATCACGCCAAGGCCTATGGCGCGATTGCCGGAAAGATCGCAGCCGCGGTCGAAGAACAGGTTGGGCCGGTTAAGGCCCCCAAGAAAAAAAGCCTGTTTCCAAAGATCAATTTTAAATAGTCATACAAAAAAGGCCGCATTCGTTGCGGCCTTTTTTATTGGTCGCACTTAACGACAATCATGCTGTTGCAAAACGCCTAGCATGACCTAGCAAGCGGTACTCAAACACTGCAAGTCCACAGACCGCGATGGCCTGAGCAATTACGAAGGCGTATCCAATCATCGTAGGTGCGATGGATGGCAGGACGAGAATGCCGATGCTGGCAACCGCCCAGACAAAATTGCCAACGATAATCAGCGAGACCAAACCGGCGTTCGGCAGCTTTTGACGCCCGGTGATGATCATCAGGGCCGCACAGGGAAACAGGATCAGCCCGGCATAAAACAGAAGGGAAACCGGCAATCCAAGCCACCCGGCAAGGAACTCTGCACCGGTCGTGAGCAAAATCCCAAAGCCAAGGCAGGTCAAAGCATCAACAATCAGTACAGTCTTCAGAAAATTCACAGTCGAGGGTGCAGACACTGTCCAATCCTTTCGGGTTGTGGTGATGTCGCAAGCTTGCCGTGAACAGGGAATGAATACGATTACCTCAGAGGTAATGTTTAATCCTTTTCTTTGGTGATAGGCTGTCTTTGCGGTCACAGAGGAAAGTGCATCAATGCCCCACGATTCGTTTGGAATGACGCTGAAAAACTGGCGGAAGCAACGCAGGCTCAGCCAGCTTGATCTTGCGGCCAATGCAGACATATCGACCCGCCATCTCAGTTTCCTTGAAACCGGTCGGTCCAGACCAAGCCGCGACATGATCCTGCATCTCGCCGAATGTCTTGATGTCCCGCTGCGCGAACGCAACGGTTTGCTGGTTTCAGCCGGATTTGCCCCGATCTATGCCCAGCATGATTTTGAGGGCGAGGGGGCTCTGGGCATTCGCAAGGCAGTTGATCAGATATTGTCGGCCCATGAACCTTTTCCGGCGCTGGCGATGGATCGACACTGGAACATGGTGGCAGCAAACCGGATTGTGCCATTGATGCTGGTCGGGATTGATCCGGATCTTTTGCAACCCCCGATCAATCTATTGCGACTAAGTCTGCACCCGAACGGATTGGCTGCACGGGTGGTAAATTTCGTGCAGTGGCGGGATCATTTGCTGGATCGGCTGCGGCGTCAGGTTGACGTCACCGCAGACCCGGAATTGATTGGGCTGTATGACGAAGCAAAGCACTATCGCTTACCCGACCATCATGAACAGGTGACGGACGCGGTGGGCGTTGACGGGGCTGACAAGGACGCGATCAATGGTCTGATCGTGCCGCTGACTCTGAAAACAGATGTGGGTGTTTTGCGATTCATCACGACGACGACGGTATTTGGCACACCGGTCGAGGTGACCCTGTCCGAACTTGCCATCGAGACCTTGTTGCCCGCTGATGAGGATACAAGCCGTGCCCTCAAGCAATTGGCAGTGCTACCGTAGGCCGGATGAGAAATCAGTGAAAGGCCGATCCGATTGCATCGTCCACGGCATTGGCAATGACGGTTTCGATCGTGCCATCCTCAACGAGTTCCGCGATGGCCTTGTTGATCCGGGCCAGTGCCGAGATGTCGGTTGACCGTCTGTTAAAGGCGATGAAGGTCTGGTTTTCATGCAGGGCGGTTTTGGCGCGAAAAACCTGGCTCTGGAGCTTGAGTTTCCTGATCCAGATATCTCCTGCTTCGCGCACAGCGATCACCGCATCAACGCGATTATTCACCAGCATTGCGAAGTTCTGGTCGTCGCCAGCGGCTTCGGACGTTTCAAACATGCCTGAATTGCGCGCACGATCAAAGGCGTTGCCATAACTCCATCCGCGAATTACGCCAACATTCATGCCCGACAGGTCTTCAAGTCTGGATTCACTATCGAACTTGTTTGCCGAACGATAGATCATCAGGCTTTCGCGATGGATCGGGTCGCTAAAAGCAAATTTCTTTTGCCGTTCGAGGTTTTTGTATATTCCCGCGACAGCGCCATCACCGTTTTCCAGATGAAGGAGTGCACGGCGCCAGGGGACCGGAACGATATTGATCGGTATTCCGGCGCGGGTAGCGATCGCACGCACGATTTCGGGGTAGATGCCAGCGGCATGATTGTTCGCGCTGTACATGAAAGGTGGATTGGCTTCATCCACATAGACGGTCAAGGCATGCACCCGGTTGCCCGGCAAAATGATCAGCACGCCCATAAGGACGGACAATGCAAAGGTCCAGAAAAATGTCCTGCAATGTACGGGCATCCTAACCCCCATCAACACTGGTGCAGTGTGTTATATGGGGCTATCGGCCAGCTCCGACAACGGCGCGTACGCAGGTTTGAAGCCCAAGCACAAAACCCCGCCCGGTTGCCCGGACGGGGTTTTGATCTTGAGGTACGCGACGCTGACTAAACGGCTTCTGCCATGAAGGACGGCATCCAGCCTTCATTGAGGCTGCGCAGCTCAGACAGGGTTACTTTGGCATCGCCATCAATGCTCAGCGCATCACCACCGGCCTGACCGATAATGGCCGCAGCAACATTCGCGCTGCTTGCCGCATTGAGAACCTTGTCCGGATCGCGGGTGGCGATCACGTAGCGGCCCTGGTCTTCACCAAACAGCCACGCGATTTCGCTACCGCTTTCGGGCAGGAAGACGTCCGCACCGATATTGCCTGCAAGGCACATCTCGGCAACGGTGACCAGCAGGCCGCCATCAGCAATGTCATGGCAGGTCCGAACCAGACCGAGTTCGATCAGTTCATGGATGACTGTACCGGCACGCTTTTCTGCACCCAGATCAACCGGCGGCGGTGCACCTTCTTCGCGACCTTCGATGGTCTTGAGATACAGCGACTGGCCAAGTTCACCGGTGGCCGCGCCGATCATGATCAGTGCGCTGTCATCGCGCTTGAGGCCAATCGTTGCATGGTGGCCCAGATCGGAAATCAGGCCAACGCCGCCAATGGCCGGGGTCGGCATGATGCCAACACCGTTGGTTTCGTTGTAAAGCGACACGTTCCCCGACACGACCGGGAATTCCAGCGCGATGCAGGCTTCGCCAATGCCCTGGCAGGCGCCGACGAACTGGCCCATGATGCGCGGGCGTTCCGGGTTGCCGAAGTTCATGTTGTCCGTGATGGCAAGCGGCTTGGCGCCGGTTGCAACCAGGTTACGGTACGCTTCGGCAACGGCCTGCTTGCCGCCCTCAACCGGGTCGGCCATGACATAGCGCGGGGTACAGTCGGTCGTGGCCGCAAGGCCCTTGTTCGTGCCTTCAACGCGCACCACACCGGCATCACCACCCGGACGAATTACCGTGTTGCCACGTACCAGATGATCATACTGTTCCCAGATCCAGCGACGCGATGCCAGATCCGGCGATGCGATCAGGGTTTTAAGCGCGTCGACGTGGCTCATCTTGCCCGAAAGGCTTGCCGGATCAATGCGATCCTGTTTCGGGGTCGGTTCCCACGGACGGTCATATTCCGGCGATGCTTCGGCCAGCGGATCAATCGGCAGGTCACCGGCAACTTCGCCGTGCCATTTCAGAACCATGCGCTTGGTATCGGTCAGTGTCCCGATGACGGCAAAGTCGAGTTCCCATTTGTCAAAGATCGCCTTGGCGGCGTCTTCACAACCGGGTTTCAGGACCATCAGCATGCGTTCCTGCGACTCTGACAGCATCAGCTCGTAGGGCGTCATGCCTTCTTCGCGCATGGGAACTTTATCAAGCCACAGCTCGACACCAACGCCGCCCTTGGATGCCATTTCGAATGAGGACGAGGTCAGACCAGCAGCCCCCATATCCTGAATGGCGACGATCATGTCGGTTGCCATCAGTTCAAGGCAGGCTTCCAGCAGAAGCTTCTCGGTGAACGGGTCACCGACCTGAACGGTAGGACGCTTTTCTTCGCTGTCATCATCAAACTCGGCCGATGCCATGGTCGCGCCATGGATACCGTCACGGCCGGTTTTCGACCCGACATAAACCACCGGGTTCCCGATACCAGCCGCGGCTGAGTAGAAGATGTTATCGGTATCGGCCAGACCCACGGTCATCGCATTGACCAGGATGTTGCCATTGTACGATGCATGGAAGTTGGTTTCACCGCCAATGGTCGGAACGCCCATGCAGTTGCCATAACCGCCGATGCCTTCGACCACACCGCTCAGCAGGTGGCGGGTTTTCGGATGATCGGGCTCGCCAAAGCGAAGCGCATTGAGGTTCGCGACCGGACGTGCACCCATGGTGAAGACATCACGCATGATGCCGCCAACACCGGTTGCCGCACCCTGATAGGGTTCGATAAAGGACGGGTGGTTGTGGCTTTCCATCTTGAAGACGGCTGCCTGACCATCGCCGATGTCAATCACACCGGCATTTTCGCCCGGACCCTGAATGACCCAGTCCGCCTTGGTCGGAAGCGTTTTAAGCCATTTTTTCGACGACTTGTAGGAGCAGTGCTCAGACCACATGACCGAAAAAATGCCAAGCTCGTTGATGTTGGGTTCGCGGCCCATGATTTCGAGAACGAGTTTGTATTCTTCTTCGTTCAGGCCGTGTTCCTTGACCAGTTCCGGCGTGATCGGGGTGCTGTTGAAATCGTTGGAGCTCACGATGCTGCCTCCACCATGCTTTTGAACAGATTGCGGCCATCGGTGCCACCATGCATCGGATCGATTGCGTTCTCGGGGTGGGGCATCATGCCAAGGACGTTGCCTGCCTCGTTGATGATGCCGGCAATGTTGCGCTGTGAACCGTTCAGGTTGGTCGCCGGATCAACTTTTCCGTCAACATCGCAATAGCGCAGAACAACGCGACCTTCGCCTTCAAGGCGGTCAAGCGTTTCGCTATCGGCAAAGTAGTTGCCGTCATGATGGGCCACCGGATAATCGACCACGTCGCCTGCGCCATACAGGTTGGTGAAGCGCGTATCGGTGTTTTCGATTTTCAGATGCGTGTTCTTGCAAATGAATTTCAGGCTGGCATTGCGCATAAGTGCGCCGGGCAGCAGGCCTGCCTCTGTCAGGATCTGGAAGCCATTGCATACACCAAGAATGGTCACACCCTGTTTGGCGCGTTCTGCGACTGCACGCATGATCGGCGATTTTGCCGCCATGGCACCACACCGCAGATAGTCACCATAGGAAAAGCCACCCGGGACCATGATGATGTCAGTCTTGGGCAGTTCGGTGTCGCCATGCCAGACGACGGCTGGTTCGGTGCCGGTGGCCTGCTTGAGGGCCGCGATGGCGTCATTCTCCCGGTTGATACCGGGGAAGAGGATGACAGCGGATTTCATGAAATACCGTCTCTCGATTAGTGTCCGTTACTTAATCCCGATAGACAAAGGCCACGCCGTCGCGCGGTCCCGCCCAGGTGATCAGGCCAGCTCGATGCTGTAATCTTCGATCACGGTATTGGCGAGAAGCTTCTCGCACATTTCCTTGACCTCGGCTTCGGCCTTGGCGGCATCGGTGCCATCCAGTTCGAGTTCGATGAACTTGCCCTGACGGACGTCGTTGACGCCATCAAAACCCAGACCCTGAAGGGCGTGGTGAACGGCTTTGCCCTGCGGGTCAAGAACACCGTTCTTCAGGGTGACATGAACACGTGCTTTCACGAGAAGCTCCTTTAAGTTCGCATGCGCGGGTCTCGCGCGGGGTTCTGTTTGCAAACAATTTGCTGTCCGACGGAATGGGCATCGACCAGCCATAAGAAAAGGCCGCGCGAGCGCGGCCTTGGGATTATTTTTTTTCGTCTTTGTTCAGCTGCTCTATTTCGGCGGACTCAGGGAGGACACCGAGACGGCGTGCAACTTCCTGATAGGCCTCTTCAACACCGCCGAGATCGCGACGGAAGCGGTCTTTGTCCATCTTCTCGTTGGTGATCGCATCCCAAAGGCGGCAGTTGTCCGGGCTGAATTCATCGGCCAGAACCAGCTGTGGGAAGTCACCTTCCCAAACGCGGCCGAATTCAAGTTTGAAGTCCACCAGTTTCAGGCCAATGCCACGCATCAGACCACACAGGTAGTCATTGACGCGAAGGGTCATGCCAACGATTTCCTCAAGCTCTTCAGCGCTTGCCCAGCCCAGAGCGAGGATATGTTCGTCAGAAACCAGCGGGTCGCCAAGATCGTCGTCCTTGTAATAGAACTCGACAATCGGGCGCGGCAGGCGTTCGCCTTCTTCGAGGCCAAGGCGTTTGGCCATCGAACCGGCAACGATGTTGCGGACCACGACTTCGATCGGAACAATTTCGCATTTCTTGCAAAGCTGTTCGCGCATGTTCAGACGGCGAATGAAGTGAGTCGGAATGCCGATTTCTGCCAGACGGGTCATGACGAATTCGGTGATCATGTTGTTCAGGACACCCTTGCCGGCAATGGTGCCGCGCTTCTGGGCGTTGAACGCCGTGGCGTCGTCCTTGAAATACTGAATGATCGTTCCGGGTTCCGTACCTTCGTAAAGAACCTTGGCTTTACCCTCGTAGATGGGCTGCTTTCTGGACATTGGCGGGATCTTTCACATCTAGGCCCACCGTCCGACGCAGCGGGCACCCTGAAATTCGCGCCCTCCGTATAGCAGTGCTTGGCGAGAAACTCAATTCCCGCTTAAGCTCTATTTATGCAAACTTGATAATCGAAATTTGCAACCGTCGCGCCATGGCCTGTGACCGACTTTGACTTTGTGTCTAACCCATTGCGTTCGCGTCAGGTTTGCGACCATTCCACCTTATACATTGACGGGATGGAAAGGTGTTTTATCGGGTTGGCCTTCTGAAAACAGCCACACCGGGCGACGTGGCAATTCGTGTTCGCTTGTGGGAATCGCAGGAAGCCCGATCAGGGATGAACAAACGGTCTCAAATCCGATATTGCTGCGTACCAGCATGGCGTCAGCGCGAATGTCGTGATGTTCGGGATCCGGGGCCTCGGTCCCGGTATCTGCCAGCAGCGCCTGCCAGGCAAACCAGTCATCGGCCTCGGGATTGGGGGCCGGGGCACTGATAAAGCGCGGCAGGTTGCGTTTGGTGCGTGCGCTGTTTTCGGTGTCGTTCAAATCATGGGCGGTAAGAATCGACATGCCTTCGGGGATTTCTGTGATCTCGATCTTGCCTGTGCCTCGGTTGGCAAGCCAGTAGGCGTCGCGGTTATCCGCAATTACCATGTTGAACGAGCGATAGGCATCGCCATTCAGTTCAGCAAGGGCTTGGGCGGCGTCTATGGCATCGGCGTGATCTAGCGCCTCAAGCGGGAGTTCCCCACGGGACCGTTTGCCGTCTTCTGGCCCAAGGGTGCCATAGCGGTTCAGCACGGCAGCAACCACGCCATCCTCATTCACACCAAGCCACGTGCCCCCGGCTGTTTCATCCAGCCCGGCAATTACGTCGGGGCGGTCGTCCCAGTGGCGCGCAGGCGCTTTCCAGGGGCGGTTATTCATTTCATCTCGATTGGCGCCAATGATCACCGGCCAGTCATGGTCGGGGCGGCGCAAAATTATGACTGTACACATGAGCCAGATCAAAGCGTGCTAAAGCGCATTTTGTCAAATTCAAAAGTGCTGAGCAAAGGGGTGAAATCCGTGTCCTTTGTCGTCATATAAAATATGATAACTGACAGTGGCTTGCACGGTTTGATACCCATGGCATTGTAACCAAGTATCAGGAGGGATCGAAATGAGCGGATTTAATGATCGTGAACGCGGTTTCGAAGCAAAATACAGCTTTGATCTTGAACAGGATTTCCGGGTAGAGACCCATCTTTACAAAATGCTGGTCCAGTGGGCAGGCGAACAAATGGGCATGACGCCGGACGAATGTCAGGACTACACGCGCAAGATCATTGGCGAGGTTGTTGCAAACCCGCGCGAAAATGGTGTTGTGGCGTTGTTGCTGGCCGACTTCGGGCGCAAGAATATTGATGTCACGGTCTCGATATTGAACGCAAAGCTCGAGGAACTACGTCCGGTTGCGCGCGCAGAAGTTTTGGCGTGATTTGACCTTCAGGCATGTGCTTGGAAAACTTCTCGTTTGCTAATACGTTCCGGCTTTCGTATCCTAGGCGACCCAGACCGAAAATCGAGTAGGCGCAACCTTTTGGTGTGGTATCCTTCGCAGGTAGGGGAAGGAGCCGGTTAGGTAAAGAAAGGCGACAGCATTGCGTATCCTTTTGGCGGACGATCACGATCTTGTTCGTGAGGCAATCTCGCTACTGTTCCAACAGTATTTCGAAGGCTGTGAAGTGGCCGAAGCAGGGGCACTTGACCCCGCACTCGAGCACATAGAGGCGAACAATACGTTCGATCTGGTGCTGCTCGATCTGCGCATGCCGGGCATGAACGGCCTTGAAGGTTTGAAACGCACTTTGGAAAAAGTGGCCGATTCGACCTTTGTGGTTCTGTTGTCTGGTGCCTATCGCAGCGAAGATGTTCGCAAGGCGATCGAGGCTGGCGCACATGGCTTTATTCCCAAAACCCTGCGCGGGCAAGCCTTGGCCAATGCCGTGCAACTGGTTCTGGCGGGTGACAAGTACCTGCCGTCCTCGATCCTGACGGATATGGGCGATGGCATGTCTGGTTCTGGCACAGGTGAAGGCGAAAGCAGGCTGACCGGCGGCTTTGGCAACGAAGGCGACTTTGCGCGTCTTACGCCGCGCGAACGTGAAGTTCTTGCCCTGCTGTCAGAAGGTCGTCCGAACAAGGATATCGCGCGCCACCTTGACCTGCGCGAGATTACGGTCAAATACCATCTGAAAAATATCTATCGCAAGCTGAACGTTTCCAACCGTGCACAGGCCGTGAAAATGGCGCTGGAAGACATGGCGCGGTCCGGAACGTTGTAAATCTTCGCGCAAATATCCTGAATATAAGAAAACGGCCTGTGTAAAATGACACAGGCCGTTTTTCATGGATCGGTGACGATGGGCGCGGATTACAGATCGCGGTTCATCGTATAGGTGCCCATGTAACTTGCCTTGTCCAGCACATGGCCTTCGATTGCGGCAAGGGCATCGGGGCCGGTAAAGGGTTCTGGCAGGTTGATCTTGTCGGTATCAAGCGCATAGACCGTGAAATGATAGTGGTGAATGATCGAGTCATTCCATGGCGGGCAGGGACCGTCATAGTCGCCATAATCACCCCCCATATCCGTGTCGCCAGCAAACCAGTCGGTATAGTTGTTCAGCCCTGCCGTGCCATATGGCTTGGTGCCGGGCATCTTGCCCTTTGGCGTTACACCGTTGGATGCCACACCTTCTTCAAGCTTTGTTATGCTGGCCGGGATATTGACCAGAACCCAGTGAAAGAAATCCACACGCGGCAGGCTTGCCGGGACTTCCTTGCCTTCGATATTGACGTCTTCGCCCGATGACGGGACATCCGGGTCATGGCAGATCAGGGCAAAGGATTTGGTGCCTTCGGGGATGTCGGACCAGCTCAGTTCAGGGCTGATATTGTCCGATGTTTCAAACCGGCCCTCGGCTGGAATTTTACCAAAGGCGAACTTGGTGGGGATCGGCGCGCCGTCTTCCCATCCCTTGATGCTGAGTTTCATTGCGAAGCCTTTCCTGTAGTTGCCATTTCTTGATGTGGTTGCCGTGTTCGATATAGATCAGCATCCAAAGCGCGCAATGTCAAAGGGCGGTGTTCCGGCGATATGAAATGAAAAAGCCCCGGCCAGATGACCGGGGCTTTGACGGCAGATTGCAGTATCCTGCTTAGTCAGCAAAGACACGGGCAAAGATCGTGTCGACATGCTTGGTGTGATAACCAAGGTCAAACAGCGCTTCGAGCGTGTCCATCGGAATGCGCGCGGTAACATCTTCGTCGGTTTTGAGAAGCGACAGAAGATCACCTTCGCGGTTCCAGACCTTCATCGCGTTGCGCTGAACGATGCGGTACGAATCTTCGCGCGAAACGCCATGCTGGGTCAGGGTCAGCAGAACACGCTGCGAGAAGACCAGACCACCCATCTGATTAAGGATCTCGTCCATGCGTTCCGGATAGATCACGAGGTTCTCTACAACGTTGGTCAAACGCATCAGCGCGAAATCAAGCGTTACGGTCGCATCTGGACCGATGTTACGTTCGACCGAGCTGTGCGAAATGTCGCGCTCGTGCCAAAGGGCAACGTTTTCCATTGCCGGGATCGCCATCGAACGTACCAGACGCGCAAGGCCGGTCAGGTTTTCGGTCAGAACCGGGTTACGCTTGTGCGGCATCGCCGAGGAGCCTTTCTGGCCCTTGGAGAAGAACTCTTCCGCTTCGCGTACTTCGGTGCGCTGCAGGTGGCGGATTTCGGTTGCCAGATGCTCAATCGAAGATGCAATCACACCAAGGGCAGCGAAATAGGCCGCATGACGGTCACGCGGGATGACCTGGGTCGAAACCGGTTCCGGCTTTAGGCCAAGTTTCTCGGCGACATGTTCTTCAACACTCGGATCGATGTTGGCGAATGTGCCAACCGCGCCGGAAATCGCGCAGGTCGCGATTTCATCGCGGGCCGCAACAAGGCGATCACGGTTACGTTTGAACTCCGCATAGAAGGTCGCGAGCTTAAGGCCAAAGGTCACCGGCTCTGCGTGGATGCCGTGCGAACGGCCCATGCAGGGGACATCTTTGGTTTCATAGGCACGCTTTTTAAGGGCGGCCAGAAGCTTGTCCATGTCTTCAAGCAGGATGTCGGTTGCCTGGGCAAGCTGCACGTTAAAGCAGGTATCAAGTACGTCGGAACTGGTCATGCCCTGATGGACAAAGCGTGCTTCTTCGCCGACCTGTTCGGCCAATTCGGTCAGAAACGCGATCACATCGTGTTTGACTTCGGCTTCGACGGTGTCAATGCGGTCGATGCGGTCCTGGGTATAGGGCTTGTCGCCTTTTTCCCAGACAAGCTTGGCGGATTCTGCGGGGATAACACCCAGTTCGGCCAGTTTGTCAGCGGCGTGGGCTTCGATTTCGAACCAGATACGGAACTTGTTCGCCGGTTCCCAGATGGATGTCATCTGCGGACGGGAATAACGGGGGATCATGCGGTCGCCTCCGGGCAATATGGTTGGGTGCCGGATAAGGATCTCGATGATCGGAATGCGTAATCAATTGCACGATCACGGCGCCGGCACGCTTTCACGGGGTCGGATAGTCCATTCCGCGCAAATTGGCAACCCTGCAGACGGGTATGGCAGGATTGTGAAAGCGATTTTACCCACCAGAAGCTTGTGCGTTGTTAGAAAAATAGCAACTTATTAGGAATATACCGTGTAAGCAGGCACGATGTATGTGCGAGATGCGGTTAATCCGAACGCGAAGTGGGCAGAATTTGTATGGCGCGTGAACGCGACGAGGCCAAAGAACATCAGAAAGATTTGACCAGGGTCCGCAAAAAAGATGCGAATTATCTGGCGGAACTGGTGGAGCTGGGAATTGCGCTTTCGGCATCGCAAGGCCGCGAAGAGCTTAACCAGAAAATCCTTATGGCCGCGCGCAACTTCACCAATGCGGATGGTGGGTCGCTCTATCTCGTTAATCGCGAAGAAAGCGAACTGCATTTTCGTATCATGGTCAATGATACGCTTGAGACGTTCTTTGTTTCGGGCCGGGAAAGTGAAAAGCCGTTCCCGCCCTTGCAATTGTATGACACCCAGGGCCGACCCAACTATGCCAATATCGCGACCTATGTCGCACTGACCGGCAAGGCGATCAATATTGATGATGCCTATAGTGCCGAGGGGTTTGACTTTACCGGCACCCGCGCATTTGATGCCAAAACAGGTTATCGGTCCAAATCCTTCCTGACCGTGCCGCTTAAAAATACCAGCGGTGTGGTGATCGGTGTCTTGCAGTTGATCAATGCACGCGATGATGCGGGCAATGTGATTTCCTTTGATCCGGCGATTGAACCAATCATCAATGCGCTGGCCAGTCAGGCCGCGGTTGCGATTGAAAACAGCCGCCTGCTGGTTGCGCAGCGCGACCTGATGGAAAGTTTCGTCCGCGTTCTCGGGCACGCGATTGATGCCAAATCCCCGCACACCGCAGGTCACTGTTCGCGCGTGCCGATCATTGCGCGCATGCTGGCCCAAGCGGCCGTGGATGACCGGGATGGCACATTTTCCAATTTCTATCTGACAGATATGGAATGGTACGAGCTTGACCTGTCGGCCTGGCTTCATGATTGCGGCAAGATCGTCACGCCCGATCACGTCATGGAAAAGGCGACCAAGCTTGAGACCATCCACAATCGCATCCACGAGGTTCGCACGCGCTTTGAAGTTCTGCGGCGTGACGCCGAGATCGAGATGCTTAAACGCAAACTGGACGGCGAAGACCCCGATCAGTGTGAAGCCGATTTCGCAAAGCGGGTGTCAGAGCTTGAAACCCAGTTCGCCTTGGTTGCTGATGCCAATATCGGCGATGCGGAACTTGATACGGATGCGATCTTTGCCCTGCACGATATCGGCGAGCAGAAATGGACCCGGTACTTTGACCGGACAATCGGCTTGTCGTGGGCAGAACATGAACGACTAAGCGATTCCGAACTCGCCGAACTGCGCGAACCCGGCATGGAAAGTCTTTTGATGGATCGGGAGTTCGACATTTATGACGGCTTTAACCGTGGCGAGGTCTATAACCTGTCGATCCCAAGCGGCACCCTGACGTCCGAAGAACGTCAGGTGATCAATGATCATGTCGTCATTACGCAGGACATGCTGGCCCAGCTCCCATATCCCAAGGAACTGCAACGTATTCCCGAAATTGCCGGGAACCACCATGAAAAGATGGACGGGTCGGGCTATCCGCGCGGTCTGACGGGCGAGGATATGGGAATCCTCGAAAAGGTCATGGTGATTGCTGATATTTTCGAAGCCTTGACCGCAGTTGACCGCCCCTATAAACGCCCCAAAACCCTGTCTGAATGTATCTCGATCCTGGCCGACATGCGCGACAAGGGGCAGATCGACAGCGACCTGTTCGAACTTTTCCTGACAAGCGGCATGTATCAGGAATACGGGCGGAAGTATTTGCGCGAAGATCAGTGCGACGATGTGGATGTCCCTCAGTTCGTCCTGACCCCAGGCACGGCTTAGACGGAATTTGCCTGACAGTTTTGTAATGTTTGCCAATCACATCAGATAGGCGTTGAGAAAAGGGCGGTAAGCCGCTACGGGTTATCCCTTAGGTGGTTCTTCCGGATACATGGCATCTCAATGCTTGAAAACAACAATGTCCTGGCATTTGCAATTGCGCTCGTTGGTTTGTTGCAGGCCGGTTTTCTGTTCCTGGTTTTACGAAACGAAGGCAAAAGCGCCTGGCATGTAAATCGCTGGATGATGGTCTTTCTGCTTGCTGTTAGTGCATCTTTCCTGCGCGACATCATTTTATTGTTTGGCGGGACAGCAATCGCATTGATTTTGGAACCGGTCCTGTTTAGTGCCTATTTTGCGCTCGGACCGGCCATGTATCTCTATTTCCGTGAATTGTCGGGGCATTCTGACAACCATCCTTGGAAGCATTTTTTGGTGCTTCCCTGCGTCTGCGTGATCGCCGGGGCGATGATCGGCCTCGTCTTTTTCCATCATGGCGACGAAATACTGGCTGGCAGCCCCCTTCACATCACATTTGCCAATGATCTGATTGCCAGCGTCATTGCAACCTGCTTGTTGATCGGATTGTTTGGCTTTGCGGTTTGCTATCATGTGGCACTGAGCCGCTGCGTCTATGCCAGTGCCCGTCAACTCAGATTGGCCGGTGATCATCACAGCATGATGCGCAGGCGATGGAGCCTGAATGTTGTTATATGTCTGCATGCTGTGCTTGTGGCGTTTATCCTCTCACAGGTTGTCCTGCTTGTGGCGAGTGACATGCATTGGTCGAATCTCTTGATCAATGTTGGTTTTGTCCTAACCCTTTTGCGGTTGAGTTTTTTACTGGCAAGCCAGCCTTTCCGAACGGGCAAAAACAACCCGGAAAAGAAAGCACGACCGCAGAAGATGACAAATCATTCGGCTCCGCAGGATGACTACGCTGATGTCATTTGCGCAAAGCTTGATCGGATCGTTGCTGATCAAAGGACGCTTTTTGACCCGCTTCTAACGATGCCAAAGCTCGCGGCAACAATTGGTGTGACACCCAATCAATTGTCACATGTCCTGAACAATGTGATCGGTCAGTCCTTCTTTGAGTTCGTTAACACCGTGCGCGTGCATGAAGCGGCGCGATTGCTGTGTGAGGAGCCAGATCGCAACATTCTCGACATTGCAATGACCGTGGGCTTCAATTCAAAATCGACATTCAATTTGGCTTTCAAGCGCGCGACGGGTATGACACCAAGTCACTATCGTATTCAGGCCATCACCGAACCAGATCGCAAGGATATGGGGGTTTGCTTCAGGTTGACGCCTATCACTCCGATCAGAAATTGAACCTCGGATCCCAATGGACGTAGCAGAATGACCACAGAGATCTCCATACTTGTTCTGATGATCATTGCCATTTTGGGTTTGGCGCAGGCAGGTTTTCTGATGTTGCTGCTTCGCCATGAAGGCAAGCGCGCGTTTCGCGCCAATCGCTGGTTGATGGTTTTTGCTTTTGCATCTTGTCTGAGCTTCATCGAAGATATTACCGATGTTTTCCTGACTCCGAAGTGGATGTTGATAGTTGCGCCGGTTTTCATGACGATGACCTTTGCCTTCGTGCCGTCCATTTATCTGTACTTCCGCGAAATTGCAGACCGACCGGTATCGAGACCAATTTACCATTTCTTGGTTCTGCTTCCGGTTCTGGCGGCAACGTCCGGAATGGTGTGGATTCTGTTTGATCAGTTCGTGCCAGAAATCATTCATGGCACCGATATCGATATCGATATCGCCCTTGATCAACACATCCTGCTGTCGGTTTTACTGATGAGTGTCTTTGTCAGGCTTTATGTGCAACTTTTTGTCTATATGCCCAAGATATGGAAAGTCGGGCTTGGCTATCTGCGACAGGCGGGTGAACAGCTTGGCGCGGATAGCGCTGCTTTGCGCCGCTGGATACAGGAGATACTGATCGGGATCACTGCCATTTTCGTGATATTCACAGTTACGTCGGTGATCGACCTGTTTGTTGAGGATGGAACATGGCTGACCACCATTGTTCAGGGTAGTTTTGCGCTTGTATTTTTCCGGATGTGTCATCTTTTGGCATCGAACCCCGCCCTGTTTGTTCAAGCCGACTGGACGTCTGAGGATGACTTGCACGCCGATGTATCTGAGCCTGCCCCTGCGCGCAACGCGAACCCGGGATCTCCAGAACCAGCCGGAAATAATGTGCGGGGGTTTCTTTATCATGAGGATATTGAACGGATAGCCGCACGGCTTGGTCGGGTCGTCAATGAAACTGACATTCTGTTTGATCCGCTGTTGTCGATGCCAAAGCTTGCCGATGCCATCGGGGCCACACCCAATCAGCTTTCACATGTCCTCAATCAGCATCTTGGCAAGAGCTTCTTTGATTTCGTCAATGAAGTCCGGGTTGACGAGGCTTCTCGCCTGCTGATCGAGGAACCAAATCGCACGATCCTCGACATCGCAACCGAGGTCGGCTTCAATTCTAAATCTACCTTCAATCAGGCTTTCAAGAAAATCACCGGTCATACACCAAGTAACTATCGTCAGAACAATTTCGCAAAATCAAATAGTTAAGGCGTATGAATGCGCATTCGTACCTTTTTGGCGCGGATTGTAAGTACAAGGCTATAACACCGGACGCCTTCTTTCGTACGCTCGGGCAATGTCGCGACATCAACAACTCAATTGGGATGTTTAGACATTATGGTATCGCATTTTTGTTCTCGTCGTTTGGGGGATGCAATGGTGCTGGGCGGACTTGGCATCTGTACGGCAGCCATCATCATCATGCTTGCCAGCAGCGCGTATGCCCAGACTGCAACGCCTGGACAAAGGGAAATCATCCGCGAACAGGTAAATCCGCAGACCAAAGACCCACTTAAACCCTGGCTTGGCGGCAATTGGCAGATCGGTGCTTTCGGCCAGATCAGCAGCAATCCCTATCGCGGGGCCGATAGTACAGATTTAGACGCGCTTCCGGTATTGGCCTATGATGCCGAACGTCTTCGTATCGGTATTGACGGCATTGATGCCAAAGTCTGGATGAATGATTTTGCCAGCGTTTCGGTCATTGGTGGCCTTCGTATGGAGCCATTTGATCCGGGTGACTCAAGCTTTCTGAACGGGCTTGAAAAACGCGATATGGCATACGAAGCCGGTATCGGCGGATCGCTACGTGTTTGGCACGGCGAGCTTCAGGCAAGCTATCAGACTGATCTCAACAATGCTCATGGCGGGCATGAGGTGGATGTTGCTTATTACCTGCCAACCGAATACGAGAAGTTCAGCTTCAATGTCGGCGGTGGTGTGACCTGGCAAAGCGAAGACCTGGTTGATTACAACGTCGGCGTGCGTCGCAATGAAGTACGCAGTGATCGTGGCTTCTACTCCCCCGACGCCACCTTTATCCCGCATCTTGATTTCAGTGTGACCTATCCGGTGACTGAAAGTTTTGCCGTCGTCGGGACCACGGATGTTAAATTCCTGCTCGACGAGTATGCCGACAGTCCGATCATTGATGAGGACTATGTGCTCAGCGCTGGTCTGGTGCTGGTCTACACCTTCTGATCCTGAACCGTCTCCCTGTCATCTTACCTCGAACTTGTCGGCAAGCAATCAGGCTTTGCCGACGAGACGGACCGGCATCCCCCACTATTGCAACCAACTGCCGGTCCGTTACCTTTTTGCGCGATTTTGTTCCCAATCGGTGGCGGGTATCGGGATAGCAGCCAGTTTCACCCTGATACCTTCAGTTGCAGCAAATCCCATTTGTTGCCATAGAGGTCCTCAAACACGGCAACAATGCCATAGGGCTCATCGCGGGGAGCTTCAAGAAAATGAACCCCTGCATCAACCATGCGTTTGTGATCGCGCTTAAAGTCATCTGTGTTCAGGAAAAAGCCAACCCGACCGCCGGTTTGATTACCAATCGCGCTGACTTGGTCGTCATTGCCTGCCTTCGCCAGCAAAACACGTGTTTCACTTGCTCCCTTCGGGGAGACCACCACCCACCGTTTCCCGCAGCCCATGTCGGTATCTTCAATCAACTCAAAGCCGACTTTTTCGGTGTAAAATGCGATGGCTTCGTCATAGTCGCGCACGACAAGGGCGAACAAACCGATATGGGGCATGGCTATCTCGTGGTGGGAAATGGATCAGGGATGGCAGCTATATCAGGCCAAGCGTCTTGAAGGAATTATATCCGGCACGGCTGATGATGATGTGATCATGAACCGTGATTTCCATTGCCTTGGCCGCGTCGATAATCTTGCGAGTCATGTCGATGTCACCCTTTGACGGGGTGGCATCGCCGCTTGGATGGTTGTGCACCAGAATAAGGGCGGAGGCATGTAGTTCAAGCGCACGCTTGATGACCTCGCGCGGATAGACAGGCGTGTGGTCGACCGTGCCGCGTTGATGGCATTCATCGGCAATCAGCCGGTTCTTGCGATCAAGAAACAGCAGATGCAGTTCCTCGTTCCGAAGGTGCCCGATCCGGGCCCGGCAATAATCAATCAGCTGTTCCCAGCTGGCGATCACCGGCAATTCCATGGCCCGTTCACGCGATAGATGCAGGGCACTGGCTTCGGCGATCTTGATGGCGGCAATCCCGGCATCCCCAAGACCCTTGGCGGTTTTAAGGTCTTCGGGGCGGGCTGCCAGAACATTGGCAAAGCTGCCAAATTGCGCAATCAGGGATTTTGCCAGCGGTTTGACATCCCCACGCGGCATGGCCATGCACAGCATCAGTTCAAGTAACTCGTAATCGGCAAGGGCGGTGGCACCCCCCTTGATAAACCGATCACGCAGCCGTTGGCGATGCCCGTGATAATGTGGCTTTGTTGTTTTTGTTTTTTCGGTTTGGGGCGCGTCAATACCCGACGCCATGGGTGTTCCCGCGACGTGCGCGGTGCGGGCCTGATCAAAGAAGACCCGCGTGCCATCATCAATTTCCGATGAGGTCTGTTGGGCAGCACTGGAAGCAGCTTTGCGATCTTGTTTTTCGCTCAAATCTGCTTCCCCTTGTTTCGTGCCCGTTACTCGGCGGCCTTGTCGAGGTTGTAGGGCGGCTTTTCCAGACCGGCGGGGGATCGGGTAAATACTTCAAACCCGTCTTCCGTCACGCCGAGCGAATGTTCAAACTGTGCAGACAGTTTGCGGTCTCGCGTTACGGCTGTCCAGCCATCGGGCAAAATTTTACACGCATAAGTTCCCTGGTTGATCATTGGCTCAATCGTAAAGATCATGCCCGGTTCGAGAACCAGCCCTTCGCCCGGCTTGCCGTAATGCAGGACATTCGGCGCATCGTGGAACACCTGACCCAGCCCGTGACCACAGAAATCACGCACCACCGAAAAACGCTCGCTTTCGGCATAGGACTGGATGGCATAGCCAATATCGCCAAGGGTTGCGCCCGGCTTAACGGCATTGATGCCGCGCCAAAGCGACTCATAGGTCACATCAACAAGACGCTGGGCCATCACCTTCGGTGTGCCGGCGATATACATGCGCGACGTATCGCCATACCAGCCATCAAGAATGACCGTGACATCGATATTCATGATGTCGCCATTGGCCAGTTTCTTGTCACCGGGAATGCCGTGGCAGACGACATGGTTGATTGACGTACAGGTCGATTTCGGAAAACCGCGATAGCCAAGGCAGGCCGAGATCGCGTTGTGGTCACGGATATATTCATCACACAGGCGATCCAGTTCGCCCGTGGTGACACCCGGAACCACATGCGGTGTGATCATATCAAGCACTTCTGCTGCCAGCTTGCCAGCGGCGCGCATGCCTTCAAATGCTTCGGGGCCGTGAAGTTTGACTGTTCCGTTCGCCACCCGAAAATCTCCTTAAACTCGGCTAGGTATATAACTGTTTTATAGCCCAATGACATAAAGCCACCGGCCAGAATTGGCAAGGATTGGCTGATATGCGCGGGATTTGATGCTTATAGCCCGGTGATCGGAAGCGGGTTTCGGACCGTCACGGCACTGGTATCAATCGCGCAGTCATAGGCAATGGCCTCAACCCCGCTGTTTCGTGCCGCCTTGAAGCGTTCGCCATAATGCGGGTCGATGTCGGTCGCCAGTGTGAAACGATCACAATCGGTGCGCTGGATCAGGTAAAACATCACCGCTCGGTGACCCTCGGCAACCATATCGGCCATTTCATCGAGGTGCTTTGCCCCGCGTGCGGTGACGGCATCGGGGAATTCGGCAAGACCTGGAATCTCGTCATCGCGTTTGAGGTGCACGTTCTTGACCTCGACATAACAAAGGCCGCGGTCCGGATCGGACAGCAGGATATCAATCCGTGAATTCTTGCCGTATTTGACCTCGCGCTTGAGGCTTTCATAGCCCGTCAGTTCGGGAATTTTCCCGGCAAGGATTGCTTCTTCGACAATGGCATTCGGGTGGGCAGTATTGATGCCGACCCATGCATCACCGATCTGGCAAAGTTCCCAGCTGTATTTCAATTTGCGCTTCGGATTGTCTGATTGCGACAGCCAGACATCAATCCCCGGCTCCTTAAGCCCGATCATCCCGCCCGGATTGGCGCAATGGGCGGTAATGACTTCGCCACTATCAAGTTCAACATCGGCGAGAAACCGTTTGTAGCGTTTGATCAGCTTGCCGTGGATCAGGGGTTGGGGAAGTTGCATACCTTGCCTTTTGATGCTGTAAAAGTCTGGGAAGGAGGGTGGTTAAACTTGCATCAAGTCAGTTTGATATCAATGTCCAAACAAATAGGAGTTTTTTTAGGGTCCAGTGGCCTGATCCGATTTGTCGGCAAAAATTCGTATTGGAAACCCTTTTCATTCGATAACACAAATTTTATCCGTAAAAAATCATTCATTTCCGGTTGAAATTTTCAAATTGATGTTGATCTTAGAGTATAGCCCTTCCACCGCAGTAGGTGTGTGGAAGGATTCCCGGTTAGTGCTAGTTGCTTGGGAATATTGGCCACACTAAGAAGCAGAGGCAGATTGGGTACACCCTGCTTTTCGATCACCAAGATTCCCTGATTGCACGCCAAAATATATGCTCGGGGAGAATCAAAATGAATCTTGGACAATTCCGTATCTCGACCAAAGTGATCACAGTCATAGCTGTTCTTGCAGTATGTCTGGGTGTGAACACGACTGCCGGTATATGGGGCCTTGATCGGCTTTTTGACGTATCCGAGCGCAGTCAGACAGCCGCCGAAGAAGCAAGCGACGGCGGTCACCTGTTGCGTGTTGTTACCTCGCTCAATCGAGCCGAATTCCGTATTGCTGCAGATCCGTCGCCTGAAACGGTTGCTGAGATGAGAACAGTCATCGACGAGGAGCGAAAACAGTTTCGCGAAACCATCGAAAAACTAAAGGAAACAGCAGGCGAGGCGCAGGGCAGAGAACTTGATGAGATATTTGCCCGTTATGAGTCCTACCGGGATCAGGTAACCTCAACGATAAACGTCGCCGCTCAGGGCAGCGGCGAAGACATCGGAACGCTACGTGAAAATCTTGTAAATCTGGCGCAGAACCACCGTGTCAATGCAGGCGAACTCAATGATTATATTCGTGACTATCTTGAGATCGCCGAAAACCGGATGCAGATGCTTGAAGCAGAATCTTTCGCGGTGTTCGATGCAACGCGCCGGGGTATGGTTATTTTTGCTGTTGTCGCGATTGTGATCGGCTTTGGTATGGGAATGTACATTTCCCGCCAAGGTATCATCAATCCTATCCGTGGCATTGTCAGTGTCCTCAAGCAGCTTGCTGATGGGCATCTCGAAGCCAAGCTTTATGGTGTCGGTCGCAAAGACGAGATCGGCGATATCGCGCAGACCATGCAGGTCTTCCAGAAGAATATGCTGCGCACACGTCAGCTCGAAGAAGAGGCGGAAGAAAAAGAACGCATTGCGGAAGAACGCAGGATCAAGCAACTAAATAAAATGGCTGATGATTTTGAAAATACTGTTGGCAGTGTGGTTTCAATCGTCTCATCTGCATCTGTCCAGCTTGAAGCTGCGGCCGAAACCTTGACCTCCACACTTGATGAAGCCAATTCGCAGGCAACCACAGTCGCGTCTGCATCCAATCAGGCGTCAACTAACGTTGAAACGGTGGCTGCTGCCTGTGAACAACTTGCCTCATCCATCGGTGAAATTGGCCAGCAGATGCAAAACGCGACTAACATCACAGGCTCTGCTGACGAAAATGCCAATCAAACCCGACTCACGGCTGAACAAATGGTGGTTTCCGTTCAGAAGATTGGAGAGGTTGTCACCTTGATCCAGGATATTGCGTCGCAGACCAACCTGTTGGCGCTTAATGCAACCATCGAGGCCGCCCGTGCGGGGGACGCTGGCAAGGGCTTTGCCGTCGTTGCAAGCGAAGTGAAAAACCTTGCAACCCAGACCGCCAAGGCAACCGAAGATATTACCAATCACATCGAAGAGGTACAGACCGTTACCAAGACAACGGCGCGTGCTATCGAGGATATTTCCTCGGTGATTGCAGAGGTGCGCGATACCTCGATCACGATTTCCGCGGCCGTCGAACAACAGGATGCCGCAACCCAGGAAATCGCACGAAATGTCAGTCAGGCGTCTGAGGGCACGAATGAGGTAACCTCGGCGATCACCCAAGTCACGGAAGCTGCCCATGACGGTGGGCAAGCTGCCAGCGAGGTTTTGACAAGCGCACGCGACTTGTCGCGTTCCGCAGATACGCTGCGCGTCGAAGTGGACAAGTTTGTTGAAGCTGTACGCGCAGCATAGCCACTAGCGTCGAACTTCGCAGGGCGAGCCTGACGTGCGCCCGTCAATCTCAAATGCCAAGCCAAAGTGTCGTCTCGCACAGCGGTTTGGTTTGGCTTTTAATCTGCTGCACCATGGCGCAAATTTTTGCGCTATGCGGGCGCGCTGTGGCCAACTGTCCTGACAGAAACTGTCATGTGACGGGCGTTACGAGACTGCCAATTTTGCGGCAAACAGGGCATACATCAACCCCTTGCAGCAACAACCCTTTAGCGGAGCCATCATGCGTCAAAGCCTGCGCGATAAAATCATTGCCGTTTGCGATCGGAAAATCGCGCAAAAGGGGCCGGATGTCGGCCTGTCATTCTATGCGTTCTTTGCCAATCGCAATGATGACCCGGATACCTTGATGGAGGCCGCAACCTGGTGGATCAAAACCCACGAACTTGACCACTTTGAAAAGGCGACCAAGATCCGCGGGATGGTCTCAGCCGGGAAGTGATCCCGGCTTGATCCGGCTTTATTGCTTTTTCGCGTCATCACCGAGGAAATCAACAAGGCTGACCTGACCCGATCCACGGCGCAGCGGTTTGGGTTGGCTTTCATCCGGGGCCCAGGCGGTCAGATAGATCACCTGAAACTTGGCATGGATGCGGCCGTCAGGGCGGGCATGGCGTTCGTGGTAAATCGCCGCTGCCCGCGCAAGCGTGCTGCGTTTGGTGAATTTCCTGGATCGTTTGGCGATCAGGTTGCTTTCACCCATCCCTGACAGATCACGCATCAGTTTCAGGGCATCGGGATAGTCAATATAGATATCATCGGCATCGACCACCGGCAGGGCAAAGCCACTGCGTTGCAGGAGCGATCCGGCATCCTTGACGTCGACGAACGGTGAAACGCGCGGTGATACGCCACCTTCTTCCTCGGCCTCTGCCGTCATCAGCGCTTCGCGCAGGTCCTTGAGCGTCTCGCCGCCGAGCAGGCAGGCAAGGAACAACCCATCGGGTTTCAACGCACGACGCGCCTGAAGCAACATGCCGGGCAGGTCATTGACCCAGTGAAGCGACAGGTTGGACAGGATCAGATCAAGCGATCCTTCGGCAAAGGGCAGGAATTCCTCGTCGGCCACCAGCGTACCTTTACCGTTCTTGGCCTGTGCGGCCTTGGCATAGCCCTGCGAAATATCGCTTTGATACAGCGTTTCAATGCCGCCGCGGGTGCCAATGATCTGGCCCATCTCACCGCTGTGGCAGCCAAGGTCAACCACCAGCGGGAATTTACGGGTGGTGTCATCAAGGCGATCGGCAAGGCGCTCGGCGGTTTCGGCAAACAGGAAATTATAATCCTGTGCCTTGGTGGCCGCGCGGTCGCGGCGCATTTTCAGGATGTCTCGATCAAAGACGGTGATCGGATCGGCCATGGGGCGGGAAGCTCCGGCTAAGTCAGTTAAACAGGTTACGACTTAGATAGAGGCTCTTTCCCCAAGACGCAATCAACCTTCTGCGCCGCCTGCCATACGCATCGGGAATACACCCCGACGCAGGACCCAGCGTGACGGGCTGAAGCTAAGAAGGCGTTCGGCACCAACGAATTGCGTGACCATGGCGCCACCCATCACAATGTCTGCCGTGCCGGTCAGTTGCAACATGTCACCAGTGGTAAAGTCGACAAACACCAAGCCTGCCAGCGGATTGATCACAAGATTGCCCAGCGTGTTGAAGAACCGGTTTCCGGCATAATCGGGAATGATCAGGGCACCCGTATCGTCAATTGTGACAAAGCCGGGCGGGCCGCCGCGATGGGAAACATCGACTTCGCGCCCACGATCCGGCGCAGCGTTATCGACATAGGACGCGATAAAAAACGTATCACTCCGGGAGATGAAGTCGCGGACATCCTTGGTCAATGTCACACCCGTTTGTGGTGACTTCCGCAAATCTTGGCTTTGCAGATATTCCACATCCGGTGCGAACGCAAGGTTGCGCGGATGGATGTATTTCGGACAATTGCCAAAACTGTGACCGACCTTGATGTCAAAGGATGTCTCATTCCGGCGAAAAATTGTCCCATTCAGACGGTTTCTGCGCCGTGTGTGCAGTTCGATCCCCAAAAGACCGATACCATCACCGTCATTCAGGCCGATATCTGCCGGATCGGTTTGATCGCGGGGTAACGTCACGGACAGGTGATAGGGATCGGTGGCAAACAGGAAACCCGGACGGTTGGCACGAAGCGTTGCCCATGGATTGCCATCACCATCAACCGTGCCCAGTACAGCAAAGGGCAATTGCGGATAAAACAGGCGATGTTGTTCGATCATGTGATCGCGCAGCACCTTGCGCCCGACCTCCTCCATGCGGGCATCAACGCCAAGGATTTCCTGAAGGCGCACTTCCCCGGCATGCCAGGGCGATGGGGTGCGCCCTGGCGTTTTTTGGGGGGCAGTGCGGTGGGTGGTCGTATCAGAATGATCAGACATCTGGGGTTGCTTTGTTTTAGGGGGCAAGGTGGCGCAGTGGCGCAAGAAGGGTGCTTGATCAGGCAGATTTCAGCATTTCTTCTGGCGCATGCATGAAGGGCACAAAACCCGCCAGGTCTTCGATGCGTTTCAGCCAATCGCGCACTTTGCCATAGGCCGCCAAATCGACATTGCCTTCCGGCGCACGGGCGACGTAGCTGTAAAGTGCGACATCGGCGATGGTCGGATGGCTTGCGGCCAGCCAGTCATTGGTTTTCAGGTGATCTTCGATGTTGCCAAGTACCGCGTGGGCGCGCGAGATGACTTCATCTGCGTCAAACGGTGCACCAAACAGTGTGATCAGGCGTGCCGCAGCCGGACCAAAGGCGATCTGTCCGGCGGCAATCGAAAGCCAGCGCTGAACACGTGCGGCACCCTCTGCATCTTCGGGAAGCCAGTTGGTCGCGCCGGTTTTTTTCGCCAGATAAACCATGATGGCGTTGGAATCCGTGATCACTTTATCGCCGTCTTCCAGGACAGGGACCTGACCGAGGGGATTGAGTTTCAGGAATTCGGGCGATTTATGTGCACCATTGGCAAGGTCGACCTCAACCAGTTCATGTTCAAGGCCCAGAAGGCCAAGGAACAGGCGGGCGCGGTGGGCGTGGCCGGAAATCGGATGGTGATAAAGTTTCATGTCAGGTTTCCTTGAGAGAGTGGAACTGACGTGATGATGTCTGTTTCGATAAAATTATGGAATAATCGAATTATGCAATTTATTATTCCGATTATTGCAATAATTAGCTGACTGCAAGGTGGCGCGAATGGACCGTTTCAATGCCATGAATATCTTTGTGCGCGTGGCAGAGGAGCAGGGCTTTGCCGCGGCTGCCCGTTCACTCAATATAAGCCCGGCGGCGGTGACCCGCACAATCGCGCAGCTTGAACAGATCATTGGCGCACGTCTTCTGGTTCGGACCACCCGTTCGGTTACCCTGACGGACGCAGGTGTTCGCTATCTGGCGGATTGCAAGCGACTTTTAAGTGACCTGAAAGAAGTCGAGGCCGCAGCAGGCGGGGCATATGCCAAGCCAAGCGGGATGTTGACCATCACTGCACCGGTTCAGTTCGGGCAGATGCATGTCGCCCCGATTGTCGGGCAATATCTTGACGCCTATCCTGATATGCGCGCACGCCTTTTGCTGTTTGATCGTATTGTCAATATTGTCGAAGAAGGCATCGATCTTGCGGTGCGTATTGGTGAGCTTGCCGACTCAACGCTGAGTGCTGTGCGGATCGGGCAGGTGTCCCAGACCGTTTGTGCGTCGCCAGAATACTTTGCCAGACATGGAATGCCCAAGACGCCATCGGACCTTGCGGCGCACCGAATTGTCGCCACCACCGGATCATCAGCGCGTCTGGACTGGCAATTCAAATCACCGGATGGCAGTGGCCGTAAAATCAACGTGTCACCGGATGCCAGATGGCAAACCAATTCGATAGCAGCCGCACGAAACGCCGCCCTTGATGGTTGGGGTATTGTTCGGATGCTGTCCTATCAAGCGGCACCGTTTATTGATGATGGCCGATTGGTCGCCGTGCTGGAGGACTGCGCCCTTGAGCCAGTGCCAATTCATCTGGTCCATCCCGAAGGCCGCAACGCCCCGGCGAAGGTCAGGGCATTTATCGACATGGCCGCAGAAAAACTGCGGGCAAATCCGTTGTTTGATTTTGGCTAATTCAATCCCTGCGTGTGGTATGCTATTGCCGATTTAAAGGTGATCGCGGAATTCAATGCAGATGATCGACTGGGTTCGAACAGCGGCAACCATGGGCATCAATGCCATTCTGCCGCCGCGTTGCGGCGGGTGCGGCGAGGTAACCGATACCACCCATGCTGTCTGTGCCGATTGTTGGGCGGGATTGCGATTTATCTCCGCACCGCATTGTTCTTGCTGTGGCTATCCATTTGAACTGGATGATGGTGTGCCGGGCAGTGGTGACGACACTGACGGTGGTCGTATGTTGTGCGTGGCCTGTCTGCAAAAGAAACCGGCCTTTGATCAGGCGCGTGCAGCACTGGTCTATGACGATCACAGCCGGGATTACCTTTTGCGGTTCAAGCATGCGGATCGCGGTGATCTGACGCCACTTCTTGCGCGATGGGTTTATCAGGCGGGCAGCGGTATCTGGGATCAGGCTGATCTGATCGTGCCCGTGCCATTGCATCGGCGCAGGCTGCTAAAACGGCGTTATAACCAATCGGGCCTGTTGGCCGCAAAGCTTGCGCGCATGACGGGCGTGCCATGGGATGGGCTGGTTCTGGCCCGTCACCGCAACACAAGAAGCCTTGGCGGGCTTGGGCCGTCTTCACGCAAACGCGAAGTTGGCGGGGCATTTGTTGTCGATGAAGTCCGTGCCGAGACATGCAATCTCGCGGGCGCGCGGATTGTATTGATTGACGATGTGCTAACCACCGGGGCGACGGCCAATGCCTGTGTCCGGGCGTTAAGGCAATCAGGTGCCATGCACGTATCTGTGATCACAGTTGCACGTGTCGTGCGATGACGCATTCTATTAATTCTGATATACAGCGCTCATCTGAACATAATTTCGCACCGTACCAGACGCAGTAGACCCGATAATCCGGGGCATTCGCGATGATCGGTTGCCAAAGAAAGGATGTATGCCACATGGCAAAAGTTGAAGTGTATGCCACCGAATGGTGCCCGTATTGCAAGCGTGCGCGCAAGCTGCTTGAGGAAAAGGGTGCCAAATACCAGCTCATCGACGTGATGATGGAACCGCGCCGCAAGAAAGAGATGATGGATCGTGCCAATGGCAAGCACACTGTGCCGCAGATCTTCATCAATGACGAACATATTGGCGGCTGTGACGAACTGATGGCGCTCGAAGCTGCCGACAAGCTTGAAGCCAAACTGTCTGCCTGAGAGCCAATTGGCTGATTAACGGCAATAGTCATACAAAACCCCGGTCAGTTTGGCCGGGGTTTTCATTTGTCTGATGATTGCGGTGTTAGCCGAATGTGGCTTCCATTTCCTTGCGAAAGGCAATCGCCGGGTCCTTGGCATCAAATTCGACATCATCCCAGGTGAGCGTCTGATCCATCGCCACCGGGCGCTTGATCTTGAGATGATGCGCAAGACCGATGGGCAGGGCACTGCGCGCCTTTGAGGTCAAGGCCGGCATCAGTTTGCCATACACTGTATAGCCGCCCTCGCCATCAAGCATTTCACCGGGTTTAAGATCACGCTTGGCGGTGGCGACCGCGTCACCCGACCAAGCGCGCGATGTGCCGGTGGCCTCCCCGCGCAGGGCGGCTGAGGCCACGGAAATGCCAAGTTCCAACCCGATCAGGTGATAGGGTTTATACATGGTCGAATATTGTCCGCTTGGGTCGGTCAGAAGGCCATATTCATTAAAGCAGCGCGCGACATATTCGCTTGGGGCCTCAAACGTCACATAAACGCCCCAGCGCAGATCGCGAAACACCGGACGGGTATCGCGTTCAAGGCTTGAAACCACTTCGACCGTGCCTTTGCGATCAAGGATGCCACCACTTTCACGCGGGCATAGAAGACGGGGCAGATCGTCAACGCTACAGGCCGGGAACTGCAATCCGCAATCCTGCGGCACAAGATCGCAGGCATTGGATACAGCCGCCATTTCAATGGCGGACTTGGTGCCATCAAGGAAGCTGTTGAAAATTTGCGGGTTCATGCCGCCCGCCTGCGCCTGTTCAGGTGTCAGGCCATAGTGATGCCAGACATCATCGGGCGTGACATGATGATAGATCGGAAGATATTTGGTGCCCTTGCCTGCACAGGTCACGGGCAGGCCAATTGCGCGGGCCCAATCGACCATTTCCGAAATCAGGGCCGGTTGATCGCCATAGGCCATGGAATAAACAAGACCTGCGGCCTCGGCCCGTTTGGCAAGAAGTGGGCCGGCAAGGACATCGGCCTCGACATTGACCATGACGATATGGCGGCCATATTCGATTGCCTTAAGCGCAAAGCGAATACCGGCTGCGGGACTGCCGGTGGCATCAATGATGACTTCAAGCCCGTCTGCGGCGATCAGGGCATCGGCATCCTCGGTAATCCAGGTGGTGCCATCCCGGTAAGCCGATGCGCTGTCCCTGGCGGCGAACTGATCATCGGACCAGCCGACACGGCGCAAGGCGGCCTTGGCACGGTCGATACTCAGATCCGCAATGCCCAGAACGTGATAGCCTGGATGGTGTCCGGCCTGACTTAAAAACATCGATCCGAATTTGCCGGCGCCGATGATGCCAACTCGTACGGGATTGCCTTCATCTGCGCGCTTGCGCAGTTTTGTATCAAGGTTCATTGGCGTTCCTCCCAGACAGGAAACTTGTCGTTCTTATATGGTTCTGCCTTTGCAACGCGGGCGGGTCATTGTCAGATTTTATGAAGGAGTTGGGGGTTGGTGGTGCGAAGGGCGACGAAAAGGCGGGCTGTTGGTGGCAGCGAGGGGCAGGTCAGCTTGGTTATTGCATTCGGGAAACCAGACGGTCACGCGCACTACGCCCATGATCGCGGGCCAGTTTCTCCGCAAGAGGACCATCGCCGACACAGATGGCATCGGCGATGGCCTGATGTTCGGTCCAGATCGGATCACGGGGGTAACCAATCTGGATATAGGCATGCATCACGCGCCTGATCTGAAGCCAGACTGCGGCTGATGCTTCGGGCAACAGGGGATTGCCCGACAGGCGGTAGATCGTTTGATGAAATGCGACGTCGGCTGCAACAAGTTCTGCGGTGTCGCCGCTGCCCAGAGCGTGGTGTCCCTGTTGAATGGCAGCCCGCAAAGCCGATTCCCGATCCGATGCCTTGGTTTCAGCAGCCAAACGGGCCGCAAGCCCGTCAAATGCTTCTCGCAGGTCATAAACGTGACGGACCAGTTCACTGTCGACAGGCGCAACGCGATATCCGCGTCGTCCCATTGGTTCGACAAGTCCGTCACGGCGCAGCAACCCCAGAGCTTGCAACACTGGTTGCCGCGAGACATTGAGTTCCTCGGCAATGGCTTCCTGACGCAATGGCGTCCCGGGAGGGAGTGCACCGGAACACAAGGCATCGACCAGGCGGTCATGCACTTCGTCAGTCAGACTTTTTCGGCCGGAAAGAGGTTCCATCTTCGATCCTCATTGGGTGTGCGGAATACTGTATACACTAATTTCTTTTTTGGAAAGAATGAATTTGCGGTGATGAATCCTTTGGG
This sequence comes from Thalassospira sp. MCCC 1A01148, assembly GCF_001613795.1. Classification (GTDB taxonomy): domain Bacteria; phylum Pseudomonadota; class Alphaproteobacteria; order Rhodospirillales; family Thalassospiraceae; genus Thalassospira. Next base: position 63,460 of record NZ_LPVZ01000020.1, on the reverse strand, counting down.
TTGCATCCGCCAAAGGAGCGTATGCGGTTTCGGTCGAAATCGACCTGCGCTATTCCAATTGTCTATTGCCGCCCTGGATCATGCGGCCCATCATGATGTTGGATAATGATAAAAAGGAGACTGCGTCATGACCCGTTTCATTGCGGCCTGCGTTCAGGTCAATTCGCGCGATGTCATGTCTGATAACCTTGCGCGTGCGGCAACCTATGCCCGCGATGCGCATGCGGCCGGGGCCAGACTGATCGCCTTTCCCGAAAACGTGTCGATGATGTCCTTTGGCGGATCAAATGTGCGTGCCGCTGCCTTCCCCGAAGACGAACATCCCGGTCTGGTCTTTTTCTGCGATCTGGCCGAGGAACTAAAATCAACCCTGATCGTCGGATCCCTGCATGTCAACGTGCCGGGCGAAGACCGTGTGGCAAACCGGTGTTTTGTGATCGGTCCGGATGGCAAGGTCATCACATCCTATGACAAGATCCACATGTTTGATGTCGATCTTGCCAATGGCGAAAGCTATCGCGAAAGCAAGACCTTCCGGCCCGGCGATGCGGCCCGACTGGCCGAAACCGAATGTGGCATGGTGGGGGTATCTATTTGCTATGACGTGCGTTTCCCGCACCTGTTTCGTGATTATGCCAAGGCGGGCGCGCAAATCCTGAGCATCCCGGCCGCCTTTACCCGCACCACCGGGCAGGCGCATTGGCATACCCTTTTAAAGGCACGTGCGATTGAAAACGGTTGTTTTGTGATTGCGGCAGCCCAGTGCGGCGATCATCCGGGCGACCGCCAGACCTTTGGCCATTCGCTGATCATTGATCCGTGGGGGCAGGTGCTGGCTGATGGTGGCACCGATCCGGGTTTCATCACCGCAGAAATTGATCTGACGCGCGTTGATGAAATTCGCCGGATGGTGCCATCGCTTGGCAATGATCGGGAATATAAACCCTGCTAGTTATCTTTGATCGAAGTGGTCAGGCGTAACTGACCACTTCGAATTCGATGTCGTTTTCATCACGGAAATAGAATCGGCGACCGGGTTCGTAATCGGCATGGTTAAAGGTTTCGATGCCGTCCGCCTTGATCTTTGCCTCGGTCGCATCAAGGTCATCAACGACAATTCCCAGATGGTTCAGCCCACCAATCGTGGCATAGGAATTTTCCTGTCCCTGCTTTGGCGTACCAAGGGCATAGATCGCCACATAGCTTTCATCATTGCCGACGTGATAGGTCAGCCCATCATGAATGGCCGGGCCCTGCCAGCGCACGTGCCAGCCAAACCAGTTGCACAGGTTTGCAGCAGTTTTCACCGGGTCTGCGACCGTGAAATTCACATGTTCGAGAAATGCAGCAGTCATGGTGTTTCCTTGTCCGTGTGGTTTTGTCTTTGGGTTCCCTTCGTCGTAATTCCTCAACTATGGTTAAGGTCAAGGCCCAATTCCCTTTGCTTTATATAGGAAGCAAATGGTCGTTTGTCGCATCCTCACGCTTTCTCACGCATCCTCACGAAACAGTGTCGCAACGTCATTTCGATTTCTGGCTGTGTCCGGGCACACTGCGTACATCAGGGATTTACAACCGGAGAAACAGCAATGATGTTCAAACAGTTCTTAATCGGATCGGCAGTTGTATTTGGCCTTTCGGGCGCGGCGTTTGCCGGCGAACAATATGTCGATGAAACCGGCTATGCGATCAGCGGATATGACGCGGTGGCCTATTTCAACTTGCCGCAAAAGGATGTCGGCATGATGCAGCCCCACGCCGTACCGGGCCGGGCCGACATTACGGCTGAATATAACGGCGCGACCTGGGCATTTGCGTCCGAGGAAAACCGCGAGATGTTTCTGGCCGATCCGGCAAAATATGCCCCGGCCTTTGACGGGCATTGCGCATACGGGATTGTGAAGGGCGGCAAAGTACCGGCCAACCCCAATCTGTGGCGGATTGTCGACGGGAAGCTTTATCTGAATATTACGCCTGCCGTGGTTGGTTTCTGGAGCGAAGATATTTCAGGCAATATCACTGCCGCCAAGGGCAACTGGACCGACCTTGAAAGCAAGTCAGCGTCGGACAAAAGCTGGATGGCGATTTCAGATAATGATGGCACCTATGATATGGCCGCACCGGTCAAGTAATATTGGTGACGTGCAGACAACAAAAAACGCACCGGCAAACTGGCCGGTGCGTTTTGCATTTCAGGACTGTGATGCAGGGGATCAGCCCGCGATTTCACCGCCATCATTTTTGGTTACAGCCACGACGGACGGACGCGGCGGGATTGCGGCCTGGAAGTCCGGCCAGCGGGTGCTTGGCGCGTCATAGGATGAACCGTCTGCCGGGTGCTGAACGGCAAGAAACAGCGTCTTTCCATCCGGGGTGAATTCCGGACCGCACATCTCAGCGCCTGTTGGGCAGGCAAAGAAGAACTTGGTGAGCGCCCGACCCGGACCATCAACATCGGTGGCATGCATGCCATCAGGAATGTCTGATTTTGGTGCGCCGTCGGTTGAAATCCACAGGCGGCCACGATGGTCGATTGCCATGTTGTCCGGGCAGGAAACCCAGGATTCTGCAGCCGGATGGTACACCGCCTTGTCATCGGCAACGGCCGGATTGCCACCGGCAATCATGATGTCCCAGGTAAAGCGCGACGCGGTGTGATCGGCATCCTTGCCACGACCACCCGGAGGGGTCAGTTCAAGCACGTGACCATGCGGGTTGGCAGCGCGCGGGTTCGGCGCGTTGCCTTCCTTGCGCTTGGAGTTGTTGGTCAGCATGACATAGACCTTGCCGTTGACCGGGTTCGGTTCGACGTCTTCCGGACGGTCCATCTGGGTTGCACCCAGAAGGTCGGCCGCACGGCGGGCCTCGATCAGAACATCCGCCTGACTGTTGAAGTCGTTTTCGGTTGTCAGCGGGCCTTCGCCAAAGATCAGCGGCATCCAGTCAAGGCTGCCATCTTCGTGAAACTTGGCAACAAACAGGGTGCCGTTTTCCAGAAGGTCCATGTTCGCTGCGCGATCATTCGGATTGTATTTGTTCGCAGCCACGAATTTGTAGAGATAGTCGAAGCGCTGATCATCACCGGAATAGGCAACAACGGAGTTGTCCTTGTTGATGATGACGGTGGCACCTTCGTGCTTGAAGCGGCCAAGAGCGGTACGTTTTTTCGGCATCGAGGTCGGATCATACGGATCGATTTCAACCATCCAGCCAAACTTGTTCGGCTCGTTCGGGTCTTTTTCGACATTGAAGCGGTCGAAATATTTGACCCACGAGTACCAGCTGTCCTTGCTGATGCCCAAACGCTTGTAGTTGCGTTCTTCGCTGGTCTTGGCGATATCGCCGCCAAAGTAACCGTTGAAGTTTTCTTCGGCGATCAGAACCGTGCCCCACGGGGTTTTACCGCCCGCACAGTTGTTAAGCGTACCGATGACACGGGTACCGGTCGGGTCGGTGTTGGTCTTGAGGCGGTCATGACCAGCAGCCGGGCCGGTAATCTGCATTTCGGTATCGATCGGGGAAATGCGGCGCGCATAATCGGACCCGTCAACAACCTGCCATTTGCCACCGGTTTTCTTGACTTCGATGACTGAATGGCCGTGGGCTGCGATTTCGTGCAGGGCCTGTTCCTCGGATGCATCCATCCCGTCTTTAAGGCCTGACCACATCAGTTCGGCATTGGTGTATTCGTGGCTGACGCACAGAAGGCCGTGGTCAGAATTTTGGGATCCGACCGGAAGCGGCATGTAGCCAACATAGTCGCAGTTATAACCAAACTGTTTGTTCTGTGCCTTGGCGTCGACCTGACCCGGAACGAATGCCGGTGCATCGGCGACGACCTTGTCGCCCCAACGGATCAGCACACTGGCGTCATAGCCATCAGCAACTGCATGGGTTTCGGTGATCTTCTGCGGGATCGATTTGAAGGTCAGGGTGGAGGCTGATTGTGCCTTGGCAACACCCTTGGTCGCGATACCGGCGCCTACAACGGCCGACGTCGCCATCAGGCCCTTGAAAAAGCCACGGCGGGAAAAGCGTGCATTGATCAAATCGTCAATGCGTGGATTGGTGGTCGGGTTGGATGGGATATCGTCGCTATCTTCGATGATTTCGTATTTATCGCTCATGGCTTTTCTCTCTCTTCACACCATTGCCTGAAACAGCAGCAGCGAAGATGCCAGAAACGACAGCGCTTAATTGTGAAAGTTGTGTTTATTTTCGTAAAATCAATATGTTACGAATTTGTTGCAATCGCTTTCAGCCTGTTGCGAATTGCGTGCTAGGATGGCTTTTGTGCGACAATCGATTGTTTTATCGCCGTAATTTCATCGCCATTCACAGTGTAAGCCGGGCCTTGCTGATGGGCGATGATGTCCCAGTCGGCAAATGCGTCTGTCAGTTCATCACGGCGCAGCAGGAAGTCAGGGGATCGTGGGCGTCCGATCGCCTCGTTCCCGACCATGAAGGTTTCATAGATCAGGGTGCCGCCCGGCCGGACTGCGGCGCGAAGGTTTGCAAATAGCGGTCGATGCAGGTAATTGGCGACAATGATCAGATCGAATTGCTGATCGCCCAACGGCCAGTTCCCGGTTTCAAGGTCTGCTTCGATCCAGTTGATTGTCGGTTTTGTTTTGGTATCGGTTTGCGAAAGGTCGCGATCAATTGCCGTAACCTGCCACCCTTGGGCGGCAAGCCAGAAACTGTGCCGCCCCTTGCCGCATGCAAGGTCAAGTGCCTGATTGCAGGCCGGGTTGGGCGTTGGGCAATGTTGTGTGATCCAGTTTGATGGCAATTGGGATGACATTTCTGTAAATCTTGTTTATTCAGTGTGACGCTCGCGGGCTGGCGATTTAAGCCAGTGTGGGCCATATAATCTGTATCTAATAGTTTTATCGTCTCGCGACTGGTTCGGCTTATACAAGTACCATCATGATTCTATTTCAGCTTAAATGCGAACATGATCACGAATTTGAAGCTTGGTTCAAGGACGGCGCAACCTATGAAGCGCAGGCCGCCAACGGTGATTTGTCCTGCCCGATGTGCGGGACATCGAATGTTGGAAAGGCCTTGATGGCACCGCGTCTGCGGACGTCACGCCAGAAAGAGGTTGCCGCTGAAAAGCAGAAGCAAAAGGCTGTCGCCGAGGCAACGCAGGCCGCAATTGCCGAAATCCGCAAACAGGTCGAAAGCAATTGCGAGAATGTCGGTAACAAGTTTGCCGAAGAAGCGCGCAAAATCCATTACGGCGAGACGGAAAAACGCGGCATCTATGGCCAGGCCTCGGTCAAGGAAACCGCAGAGCTGGTGGATGAAGGCATCGATGTCATGGCGCTGCCATGGGATGACGAGACGAAAAAGAACTAATCAGGCGATTCTTGATCAGTCAGGTTTTCGCGCAATCACCATATAATTCACATCCAGATCACGCGGGGCAGGCGACCAGGTGTCGTTGATCGGGTTGTATGCCACACCGGTAATGTCGCTCAGTTCGAGTCCCGCACCGCGCAGATATCCCGACATTTCGGACGGCTTGACGAACTTGCGCCAGTCATGGGTGCCCGCAGGAAGCCAACGCAGAATATACTCTGCGCCGATCTTGGCCAGCGCCAGTGACTTGATGGTGCGGTTCAGCGTGGCAACAAACATCAATCCACCCGGCTTAAGAACCGAAGCACAGGCCTGCATGAAGAATTGCGGGTCATCGACATGTTCGATGACTTCCATATTCAGCACGATATCGAACTGCTTGCCCTCATCAGCCAGAATTTCAGGCGTGCAGCAGCGATAATTGATTTCAAGGCCGGATTGCGCGGCATGGATTTTGGCGACTTCGATGTTGCTTTCCGATGCGTCAATCGAGGTCATCTTTGCCCCCATGCGCGCAAGCGGTTCGGATAGAAGACCCGCACCACAGCCGATATCGACGATTTCGATGTCTTTAAGTGGTTCGATGGTTTCCGGATCGCGGCCAAGATGGGCGCAGATATTGTCGCGCAGGATTTGCAGGCGCACCGGATTGAATTTGTGCAGCGGTTTCATCACACCGTTCGGGTCCCACCACTTTTCAGACATCGCGGAAAAACGTGCGATCTCATCGGCATTGGCGGTGCGGCTGGTTTGTGCGGATGCGTCCGACATGGTGTGGCTCCGAAGGCGTAAAACAACTTTGCTGTATGATGCCCTGTTTACGCCCGCGCGATCTGCAAGGCAATACTCAGCTGTCAAATGACATGGTCACGCAATGGGCCAAGTCATGCGCCAAGCCTCAGTGATATTGGGTAGTTTTCGCATGATATGCGATGCAATTTGCCGCATTCGCATGCCTTGGGGCAATTTCGGGCCAAAAAAATTGCTCTGACGCAATTTATCAGCATCCTTGACGCTTGTTTCATGTGGATTATGGCAGTATTGATAACGCCGCTTGGATCAGGAGAAGCGCTGTGTGTATGGCATGCTATCCTGGGCCGGGACAGGATCACATGCCGTCACGTTCGGACAGCCGATGGACGGCGAGCATAGCGGGGATACTTCATGGCCCGTATTGTCATGAAATTTGGCGGCACTTCGGTCGCCGATGTTGATAAAATCAAGAATGTCGCGCGCCGGGTGAAATCCGAGGTCGATGCCGGCAATCAGGTTGCTGTTGTTGTGTCGGCCATGTCGGGCAAGACCAACGAACTGGTTGGCTGGGCGCAGGAAGTGTCGCCGATGTATGATGCACGTGAATATGACGTGATCGTATCTTCGGGCGAGCAGGTGACTGTCGGACTTCTGGCGATGGCGCTGCAAAGCATGGATGTGCCTGCACGTTCCTGGCTTGGCTGGCAGATTCCGATCAAGACCGACGGGGCACATGCCAAGGCCCGTATCAAGGAAATCGACACCGCCGAGCTTGACAAGCGCCTGAATGGCGGCGAAGTCGTTTGCGTGGCCGGTTTCCAGGGGATCGCACCCGATAATCGTATTACCACACTTGGTCGTGGTGGTTCGGATACCTCGGCCGTTGCCTTGGCCGCAGCACTCGATGCTGATCGTTGTGACATCTATACCGATGTCGATGGTGTTTACACCACCGACCCGCGGATCGTGCCGAAGGCGCGCAAGATCGAAAAAATTACCTACGAAGAAATGCTGGAACTCGCGTCGCTTGGTGCAAAGGTTCTGCAAACCCGTTCAGTCGAGATGGCGATGAACCATCGCGTTCGGGTGCAGGTCCGCTCCACCTTTAGCGAAGCAGAAGGAACACTTGTTGTAGACGAGGACGAAATCGTGGAACAGGAAGTCGTCAGCGGAATTGCCTATAGCCGTGATGAAGCCAAGATCACCTTGGTTAAAGTCGCAGACAAACCGGGCATTGCCGCTTCAATCTTCAGCCCGCTGGCTGATGCCAATATCAATGTCGACATGATCGTGCAGAACGTCTCTGAAGACGGCAAAAGCACGGACATGACCTTTACCGTTCCGCGGGGTGAATTCCAGCGTGCGCTTCAGGTGATAGAAAAAAACAAAGAGCAGATCGCCTATCAGGAACTGCTCAGCACGTCTGATGTGACCAAGGTATCGATCATCGGTGTGGGCATGCGCTCCCACGTGGGTGTTGCCCGCAAGATGTTCGAAACCCTTGCGGAAAAAGGCATCAACATTCAGGTCATCTCGACCTCGGAAATCAAGGTCAGTGTTCTGATTGCCGAGGAATATACCGAGCTTGCCGTTCGTGCCCTGCACACGGCATATGGTCTGGACGCGGAATAAGTTCTTTGCAGTGCTTGCATGCGCAATTAAGCCACTGTTAAAGGACGTATAATATTACATATTAGCTGGAACAGTGTGTTTCGGCCTTTGTGCAGGAGATCACTGGTCTCCTGCATTTCTGCATTTGGGGTACAGAGAATATGAGTGATCCGAAAATTGATGCCGCACGGGCGCGCCTGGAAGACCTGTGGGCGTCGGGCAAGGAGTTCCTTGGCACCGAATACGCTATCCTGGCCGGTGCCATGTCCTGGGTTTCAGAGCGTCACCTTGTTTCGGCCGTTTCCAATGCGGGCGGCTTTGGTGTGATCGCCTGCGGGTCGATGACCCCGGATCTGTTGTCGGCCGAGATCGCCGCCACCAAGGAAATGACCAGCAAGCCTTTCGGCGTCAACCTGATCACCATGCATCCGCAGCTCAATGAACTGATTGAAGTTTGCCGTGAACACAGCGTCGGGCACGTGGTTCTGGCTGGTGGCCTGCCGTCTTCCGCCTCGATCAAGCAGGCCAAGGAATTTGCCAAGGTTATCTGTTTTGCACCGGCACTGGTTTTGGCCAAGAAACTGATCCGGTCGGGTGCCGACGCGCTGGTGATCGAAGGCAGCGAAGCCGGCGGTCATGTCGGCCCGGTATCGCTGACGGTTCTGGCGCAGGAAATCCTGCCGGAAGTTTCCGATATCCCGGTTTTCTGTGCCGGGGGTATAGGCCGCGGTGAAGCGATTACCGGTTTGCTTGAACAGGGGGCGTCGGGTGTTCAGGTCGGTACGCGTCTTGTTTGTGCCGAAGAATGCATTGCCCATCCTGATTTCAAGAAGGCCTTTATACGTGCAAGTGCCCGCGACGCGGTCACCACGGTGCAGCTTGATGATCGCTTCCCGGTTATTCCGGTACGTGCGCTTGCCAACAAGGGTACTGATGAATTCCGCGAGACCCAGCGTGCCGTGATCGAAAAGTTCCGGGCAGGTGAACTTGATCAAGGGGCCGCACAGCTTGAGATTGAGCATTTCTGGGCGGGTGCATTGCGCCGTGCCGTGATTGATGGCGACGTTGAAAGTGGATCGGTTATGGCCGGGCAGTCGGTTGGTATGGTAAAGAAAGAACAACCGGTTTCAGAAATCCTTGAAGAGTTGGTCGAACAGGCCGTTCAATCCCTGGTTAAGAGAGACAGCTAAGTCAAATGAGCATTCCGTCCGCCGCAGTCTCTGGTCCGCGACGCCTTCTAAAGCGCGTCCGCGACGTTATGGCTGGACCGGGGACTGCTGAAGAACGGCTTGGCCAGATCGTGACCATCATTGCTGCTGATATGGTGGCAGAGGTGTGCTCGGTCTATGTCATGCGTGCGGGCGAGGTGCTTGAACTGTTTGCGACGTGCGGTTTGTCCAAAGAGGCCATCCACCTGACCCGCCTGCGCGTGGGCGAGGGGATTGTCGGTTTTGTTGCCGCACATGCGCGCCCGCTTAACCTCAAGGACGCGCAAAGCCATCCGAACTTTGCCTATCGCCCGGAAACGGGTGAGGAAATCTATCATTCCATGATCGGTGTGCCGATCCTGCGTGGTGGTCGCATCATCGGTGTGCTGGCCGTGCAGAACCGGACAGAGCGGCTTTATTCCGAGGACGAACAGGAAGCGCTTGAAAACGTCGCCATGGTGCTGGCCGAAATGGTCGCGGCGGGCGAGCTTGTCAGTCGCGAGGAACTGATCCCGGCGGATGGTATTGCGCTTTTGCCGTTGCGACTTGGCGGGGCGCGTTTGGCGCCTGGCATCGGCAAGGGTCTTGCGGTGTTGCATGAGCCACGCATCGTCATTGACCGCATGGTTTCAGACGACCCGGAAGAAGAGCTCACGCGCCTGCGTGAAGCCATGCATGGCCTGCAAAATCATCTGGATAAAATGCTTGAAGCCGTTTCGGGCATTGATGGCATGGATGAGGGCGATGATCCGGGGGATATTCTGGAAGCCTACCGGATGATTGCCCAGGATACCGGATGGCTTAACCGGATCACCGAAGCCGTCCATACCGGCCTGACGGCCGAGGCCGCGGTCCAGAAGGTACATGACGATACCCGTGCCCGTATGGCGCAGGTGACCGATCCTTATTTGCGCGAACGTCTGCACGATCTTGAAGATCTTGCCAACCGGTTGCTGCAGCATCTTTCGGGGCAGTATCAGTCCCCTGCGTTTGGTGATCTGCCCGATGACATCATTCTGGTGGCGCGCAATATCGGTCCGGCAGAGTTGCTTGATTACGACCATACGCGTCTGCGCGGTTTGGCACTGGAAGAAGGTTCGCATACTTCGCACGTGGCAATTGTAGCGCGCGCACTTGATATTCCGGTTCTGGGCGGGGTCAAGGGGGTCCTTGACAAGGTTGAGGCAGGCGACCCGCTGATCGTGGATTCAGACAACAGCCAGTTGTTCGTTCGCCCAAGCGAGGATGTCCGCGCCGTGATTGACGGGGCGCTGCGTGCCCGGGCCGAACGGAAAGCACTTTATGCCCAGATGCGCGATATGCCCGCGCGCACGACGGATGGGGCGGATATCTCGCTTAATGTGAATGCCGGTCTTTTGATCGACGTGCCGCATGTGATTGAAAGCGGTGCAGATGGTATTGGCCTGTACCGGACGGAAATTCCGTTCATGGTGCGCTCTGCCATGCCCGACATCACCGACCAAACGCGGCTTTATGACCGTATTTTCGAGCAGGCCGAAGGTCGCCCGGTGGTATTCAGGACTCTTGATGTCGGCGGTGACAAACTGTTGCCTTATTGGGAGGATATGACAGAAGAGAACCCGGCGATGGGCTGGCGGTCGATACGGATCACACTGGATCGTCCGGCGGTGCTGGTTCATCAGCTTCGCGCACTTATCCGTGCTGGACATGATCGTGATCTGTACATCATGTTCCCGATGATTGCCGAAGTTGCCGAGTTCGATATGGCCAAGGCAGTGCTCGACGAGCAGCTCAGGCGTGAAGCCACGCGTGGCTTTGTGCCGCGCAAGGTTGAAGTCGGTGCAATGCTTGAAGTGCCAGCACTGATCTGGCAGGCTCCGGCCTTGCTTGATCGTGTTGACTTCCTGTCTGTTGGTACGAACGATTTGTTGCAGTTCATGTTCGCAGCAGACCGTGGGAACCCGCGGATTGAAGGCCGATATGACACATTGTCACCAAGTGTATTTGCATTTATGCGGCAATTGGTGACATTGTGTGATCAGCGGGACGTCCGCCTGACCATTTGTGGTGAGATGGCGGGACGGCCGCTCGAAGCGATGGCCCTCATCGGTTTGGGAATCAAGCGTTTGTCAATGGCACCTGCGTCTGTCGGTCCTGTAAAGGAAATGGTCAGAAGTATGTGCAAGTCTGAAGTTGAACGTTACATCCTTACCGTGATGGATAATCCAACCAGATCGTTGCGATCACGTCTTAAGGCTTTCGCAATAGATCACGGTGTAAAACTTTAAAAACAATCGCTTTTGGTGGGGATATCTGCTAGTTTTATTGCTAGATCGTAACGTGGGGGTGCGGAGTTGGCGATCAAAAAGCGAAAGGAAGATCATTTGGATGACGAAACCCATGGGCGCCTTCGTTTCAGGCCTTTGTCCGGGGATGAGCCATCAAATGATATCGTGATGGACGTAGAGAACAACCAGGTCGGTGGCTACACCGAAGTCGGGAGCTTGCTGAAGGCAACCCGCAATGGTTTGGGGCAATCAGTCGAAGACGTTTGCCGCATGCTACGTATTCGTAGAATTTACATCGAAGCCATCGAAAGCAGTGACTATTCGGCTCTGCCGAACGGTCCTTATGGCCTTGGCTTCGTGAAGGCATATGCTGAACATCTCGGACTGGATGGCGCGGAAATCGCGCGCCGCTTCCGTGAAGAAAGCAACGCGCCAGCTGTACGCAGTGAACTGTCCTTCCCGAAACCGGTTCAGGAAAGCCGGGTGCCGGGTGGTGCCGTTCTTTTGATTGCGGTTATGCTGGGGCTTGGTGCCTATGGTGGCTGGTATTACCTTTCCAGTCAGGGCAAAACCATTGCGGATCTTGTCGATCCGCTGCCCGAACGGCTTGCAAGCTATTCGACAACCGCAAGCGAAGGAACTGCGCCGCGCACGCTTGAAAACGCTGCGGACGCACAGGCCGCCGAGGCCGAAATGGACGCCCCCGCACCCGTCATTTCGGAGCCGGAGCCATCTGTTGCCGTCGCACCTGAAACTGACGTTGAAGAGTTGCCGGTCGAAGAAACTGCTGTTTCCGAAGCCCCGGTTGAGGAACTTGCACCAGAAAGCGTAACGGACCTCGCAGAAGCACCTGCAGAGCCAGTTGAAACGCCTGCTGTCACCGAGGAAGTTGTAGAAGCAGCGCCTGAAGCAGCGCCGGTTTCTGAAGAAGCCCCGGTTGTTGCCGAAGTTGCAGAGGCACCTGTTGAAGAGCAGGTCGCGGAAACACCGGCGGCACCCGCTGCGGAAGTTGCATCAGTTCCGGCCGCACCGGAAGTGGATGATGCCGGTGGTGCCCGCGTCTTTGGTGCTGTCAATGTTGACAGCCGTGTAACCATTTCGGCTGTTGAAACCAGTTGGGTTCGTATCCGCGAAGAAGACGGCAATGTCCTTCTGACCCGTATGTTGACCGCTGGCGATACCTATATGGTCCCGAATCGTGATGGCTTGAAACTTGAAGTCGGCAATGCTGGTGCATTGACGTACAGCATTGACGGTGCAGAAGCCAAGCCGGTCGGTGAATATGGTGCGGTAATCTCGGACTTCTCGCTTGATGTCGGTGATCTTACCCAGACCGAGGAAACCACTGTTCAATAGGTCTGACTGCCCCGAAAGGGTGGTCAAAACAGACAAATTTCAGAAGGCGATCCGACGGGGTCGCCTTTTTTCGTGACAGCCATGCGAAAACTGGCGGAAAATCTGCTAGCCAACGGTTTCTAATCTGCGTTTGATAAGCTATATACACCCCAAGACATCTAAAACATTTTGGAATCGGAAATGAGCGTCCGCCCATATCGCGATATTGAACGCCGCCAAAGCCGTAAAATCCGTGTCGGGGATGTGGAAGTCGGCGGAGATGCACCTATCTCTGTGCAGTCGATGACCAACACCCTGACCACCGATGTGAACGCGACCGTTGCGCAGATCCATCGACTGGAAGAAGCCGGTGCGGATATCGTTCGTGTGTCCTGCCCGGATCAGGAATCAACGGCTGCGCTGAAAGACATCATCAAACAGGTGCATGTCCCGATCGTTGCCGACATCCATTTCCACTATAAACGGGCCATCGAGGCCGCCGAGGCCGGTGCAGCATGCCTGCGCATCAACCCGGGAAATATCGGGTCAACCGAACGCGTCCGCGAAGTCGTCAAGGCGGCGAAGGATCACGGCTGTTCGATGCGCATTGGTGTGAATGCCGGTTCGCTTGAAAAAGAACTTCTGGAACGTTACGGCGAACCGTGCCCGGAAGCTATGGTCGAAAGTGCGCTGAACCACGCCAAGATCCTTGAAGATCAGGATTTCCGTGAATTCAAGATTTCGGTCAAGGCATCTGACGTGTTCCTTGCCGTTGCAGCCTATTACGGTCTTGCCGAGGCATGCGACTATCCGCTGCATCTCGGTATTACCGAAGCCGGTGGTCTGCGCGGCGGGACGGTCAAATCGTCAATTGGTATGGGCAACCTGTTGTGGGCCGGAATTGGTGATACCTTGCGTGTGTCGCTGTCAGCGGACCCGGTTGAGGAAATCCATGTCGGGTTTGATATTCTGAAGTCACTTGGTCTTCGCACCCGTGGCGTTCAGATCATTTCCTGCCCGTCTTGCGCCCGACAGGGATTTAATGTGGTGGAAACTGTTGCCGCCCTTGAAGAACGACTTGCGCATATTTCGACCCCGATTTCGCTGTCGATTATTGGCTGTATCGTCAATGGACCGGGCGAAGCGCGTGAAACCGATATCGGCCTGACCGGTGGCGGTGGTGGAAACCACAAGATGTATATTTCCGGGCGCCCGGATCACAATGTCAGTACGGAAAAGATGGTCGACCATATCGTCGAACTGGTCGAAGAACGTGCCGCAAAAATCGAAGCCGAAGAAGCCGCCAAGAAAACCGCGGCGGAATAGCAAGGCTGTATTGACGACTTTTGGCTTTCCGCCACACCGGCGGAAAGCTATTTTCATGTTCGCATGTGTTTGCGCCGATTGATGTTTCGCGCAAATATCTGGAATTCAAGTTAGATCGGAGACCCAAAGTGGCATCGCTTCAACCCGTCCGTGGCACGCACGACCTTCTGCCGGAACAGAACCGTCTGCAGGATTACATCGCGAATACCGCACGCGAAATCGGCGAGTTGTATGGCTACCATCGCATGACCACGCCGATCTTCGAATTTACCGACGTCTTTGCGCGCACCCTTGGCGATACGTCCGATGTTGTAACCAAGGAAATGTATACCTTTGAGGATCGCGGTGGCGAACAGATTACCCTGCGTCCCGAAGGAACGGCGGGTATTGCGCGTGCCTATATTTCCAACGGCATGCAGCAGATGTCCCCGGTCAAGGTCAGCTATTATGGCCCGATGTTCCGGTATGAACGCCCGCAAAAAGGCCGTCAGCGCCAGTTCCACCAGATCGGTGCAGAACTGCTTGGTGTTGAGCAGGTCGCGGGGGATATCGAAATGATCGGCTATGGCGCGCATATCCTGAAGGCCCTTGGTCTTTGGGACAGCATCACGCTTGAGCTTAACACCCTTGGCGATCCGGAAAGCCGTGCGGCTTACCGCGATGTTCTGGTTGATTACTTCAAGGGTCATTTTGACAAGTTGTCAGAAGACAGCCGGTCGCGCCTTGAAAAGAACCCGCTGCGTATTCTGGATTCCAAGGATGAAGGCGATCGCGAACTGGTGGCCAATGCGCCGCTGTTTGCAGAATACCTCAACGAGCATTCCAAGGAATTCTTCAAGGGCCTGACCGAAGGGCTTGGCGATATCGGTATTAATTACGAGCTGAACCCGCGTCTGGTGCGGGGGCTTGATTACTATTGCCACACCTGTTTCGAATTCACCACCAACACCCTTGGTGCACAGGGCACGGTGATGGCCGGTGGCCGGTATGATGGGCTGATTTCGACCATGGGCGGCCCGCAGACGGCTGGTGTTGGCTGGGCTGCTGGTGTTGAACGCCTGGCCCTGATGGTTGGCGAGGCACCGGCGGGTGCCCGCCCGGTAGCCTTGATCCCGATGGGCGATGCGGCGGAAGCCAAATGTCGCAGCCTTGCGCAGACCCTGCGCGAAAGTGGTGTTGCGGTTGAACTTGGTTATTCCGGCAATATGAAAAAACGCCTGAAGCGCGCGGACAAGGCAAATGCCAAGCTGGCGGTGATCCTTGGTGATGACGAACTTGCAAATGGCGTTGCCCAGCTTCGTGACCTTGATAGCGGTGAGCAGCAGGAAGTCGCGCTTGACCAATTGGCTGATGTGATCGGCAAGAAGTGAGAATGGTGTGACGGACGGGATTTCGCATGAGGATGCCGGGGATTGGCCGCTGGATCGCCTGATGGTGATCGGCACCAATCATCGGCGCTCCAGCGAGGACACCCGAGACCGTCTGTTTATTGAAGAAGCCCGATTGCCCCAGTTTCTCGCTGCAATCGAGCAGGCCCGACTGGGGCAGGCCGTTGTCGTCTCGACCTGTAATCGCACCGAAATCCATCTTTTGGCATCCGAGGCCGAGCGCGGCCGCGAACGCCTGATTGATCTTATGTCGCTTTGGGCCGATCTGGATCGTGATCAATTGGCGGCAGAACTTTACATCCGGTCTGGTCGGGATGCGCTTCGACACATGTTCGCGGTCGCGGCGTCACTCGACAGTCTGGTAATTGGCGAGCCCGAGGTTTTCGGGCAGGTCAAGGATGCCCATCGGATCGCGCGCAAACATGATCTTGTCGGGCGCGAGTTGGAACTGGTTTACCAGACCGCCTATGCCATTGCCAAAAAGGTGCGCAATCAGACCGGGATCGGTCAGGGTGTCGTGTCCATCGCAGCGGCTGCTCAATCGGTGGCGCGCGACCTTCATGGTGACCTTGGTGATTGTACCTTGCTGGTTGCCGGTGCTGGCGATATGGGCGAATTGATTGCGGCATCGCTGGCAGAACGGGGAATTGGCCGTATTCTGGTCACAGACCGGTTGACGGCGCGTGCGCGTCTGGTCGCGCGGCGACTGGATTGCCACTGGTCAGAGATCGGGGATCTTGATCGCCTCCTGGCTGAGGCGGACCTGGTTTTGACGGCGGGTGGATCGCGCCGCTATATGATCGACAAGGAACGCGCGCTCGCATCGGTCAAGCGTCGCCGGTTCCGCCCGGTTCTGATGATTGATACGGCTGTTCCGGGCGATATCGATCCGCAGGTCGACGAGATTGATGAAGTGTTCTTTTACCGGATCGAGGATCTGGAAAAAATCGCCGCCGAAGGGCGCGGTGGACGCGAAGAAAAGGCCGATCAGGCCTGGGCACTGATCGAGGCGGAGATTGATGGCTTTGTCCGTGACCGCGCGCAGCGCGCGGCTGTTCCGGCGATTGCCGATCTGCGTAAGCGGTTTGAAGCCGTGCGCGCGGAGGCGTTGAACGAAAGCCAGGGCGATGCGGAAAAGGCCACACGGCTTTTGGTTAATCGTCTTTTGCATGCGCCGACACAGGCGTTGAAAGATCTGGCGACGACAACAGACGGTGCAGGCACCGTGGAATGGGTCAAGGCCCAGAAGCTTTTGTCGCGCCTGTTTGAACTTGAAGACAAGCCGCTTGGGGGCGATGGCGCACCCGGCGACCCTGAACAGGAGAATAAAGAGTGAGTTTGGACCTTGGGAAACTCGAAGGCGTTACACGCCGGTTCGACGAACTCAACGCGCTTCTTTCAAGCGGAGAGCTTGATGGTGATGGCTTTTCAAAGTTGTCGCGCGAACATGCGGAACTGGCACCGGTGGTCGAGGCAATCGAAGCCTATAAAAAACTGCTGAACGATCTGTCCGAGGCCGAGGAAATCCTGGAAGACCCGGACGGTGATCGCGACATGCGCGAAATGGCCGAAGCCGAAAAATACGATATTCAGGAAAAGCTGCCCGAGGCCGAGCGTCAGATGAAGCTGATGCTGATCCCCAAAGACAGTGCGGATACCAAGAACGCCATCCTTGAAATCCGCGCAGGCACGGGTGGTGAAGAAGCAGCCCTGTTTGCAGCCGATTTGTATCGTATGTATCAGCGATATGCCGAAGGCCGTGGCTGGAAGTTCGAACAGATGGATGCCAGTGAAAACGACCTTGGCGGTTTCAAGGAAGTCATCGTGAATGTTTCAGGGACCGACGTGTTCGCCCGTCTGAAATTTGAAAGTGGTGTGCATCGCGTTCAGCGTGTTCCGGTGACCGAAGGTGGCGGCCGTATTCACACATCTGCGGCAACGGTTGCTGTTCTGCCAGAGGCCGAGGACGTTGACATCAAGATTGATCCCAAGGATCTGCGTATTGATACCTATCGTTCGCAGGGTGCAGGCGGTCAGCACGTGAACACCACCGACAGTGCGGTCCGCATTACACATATTCCGACCGGTGTTGTCGCCGCCAGCCAGGAAGCAAAATCCCAGCACAAGAACAAAGAAAAAGCGATGAAGATGCTGATGTCGCGTCTTTATGATCAGGAACGCGAAAGCAAGGACAGCGAACGTGCCGCTGACCGTAAATCACAGGTCGGGTCGGGGGATCGTTCGGAACGCATTCGCACCTATAACTTCCCGCAAGGGCGCGTGTCCGATCATCGCATCAACCTGACCCTTTATCGGCTGGATGATTTCATTGCCGGTGGTCCTGCGGTTGACGAAATGATTGATGCCCTGATCTCTGAAGAACAGGCGCAAAAGCTTGCCGAAATTGAAAGCTGATCATGTCTTCTGACGCGTCTTCAAACCTTGGCGCCCTGATGGCCGAGGCCGTGACGGCCTTGAGCGAGGCCGGTATTGAAAATGCGCGTATGGATGCGCGCATTTTGCTGGCACGGGCGGCAGGTGTGGATAGTGGCCGGATCAGTGCATGGCCTGAAGATGTCGTTTCTGCTGACAAGGCTGATACGTTTCGCGACATGATTGCGCGTCGCATCGGGCATGAACCGGTGGGACGTATTTTGGGCGAACGTGATTTCTGGCGCCATACTTTCAAATTGTCGCCCGAAACGCTTGAGCCGCGACCCGACAGTGAAACACTTGTCGAATGGGCGATCGATTTTCTGGAAGATGCCGACGCGCCACGGATTGTTGATTTTGGGACGGGCACGGGGTGCCTGTTATTATCAGCGGTTGGTGACTTGCCCGGAGCAACGGGGATTGGTCTTGATCTGAGCGAGGGGGCGGTGACCTGTGCGCGGGAAAATGCGCGGCTTCTCGAACTTGATGATCAGGTCGAGTTTCGTGTCTCGGACTGGGATAGCGCGCTTGACGCCAAGGATCGCGCAGAGGGGTTTGATCTTGTCATGTCAAACCCGCCCTATATTACTGCCGATGAAATGACGACACTTTCGCAAGAAGTGCAGAAATTTGATCCCCGCGTTGCCCTGACGGACGAGGGCGATGGATTGGCGGCTTATCGTGTGTTGTCGCAAGTTGCGTTTGATCTGGCAAAACCGGGCGGCTTTGTCATTTTTGAAATCGGTCGCGGTCAGGAAAAGGATGTCGGGCAGTTGTTGATCGAAGCCGGCTTTGTCGGGGTGGAATACCGTGAAGATCTTGGCGGTATTGTACGTTGCGTTGCGGCAAAGAAAACCCGTTGTTCGGTCGGACGTTGCATAATCTGATAAATCCGCACCTGTGATGTAAAAAAAGCATCTGCGAGTGAAAAAAACAGTTGGAATAAGCCGCCAAGCCATATAGGTTGATTTGAACGGGCCGGGTGCCCGACGCGCTTATGAAAGCGCCGTGTTCCCCTGTAAACAGTCTAGAATCTCCGTTCCTTTCAAGGTTCCCGGCAGGTTTGTACGAATGCCGTGATCGGCGCTGTTTAGCGGGAAATATGTTTTTCAGACGGAGTGGTTCCGGGGCCGATGATGCCGCCGGATTGTCCTTCAACACCAAAGTCATGTTGATATGAGAAATAACAATAAACGTCCGCGCGGACGGCAACAGTCGAATAAACGTCCAGTAAATCCAAAATTTCAGAATTTTGACAGCAATGGGCCGGACGGTCGCGTACGCGGCAATGCCCAGCAGGTTTACGAAAAGTATGTTTCACTAGCAAAGGACGCGACTGACGATCCTGTTCTAGCTGAAAACTACTACCAGCATGCTGAACACTACCATCGTATCCTTCAGGCCGCCCAGGAATGGGAAAATCAGCGCCGTGAAGAACGTGGTGAAAACAATCGTCAGCGTAACAATCGTGGCCGTGACGACCGCAACGACGGCCAGTCAAACCAGAACGACGAACAGCAGGGCGACACCAGTGAAAACGCAGAAAATGCGTCGAACAATGGTGACGACAACAACACCCCTGTAGAAGCAGACAAGAATGCTGCTGAAGCGTCGGAAGATGATGGTGGCAAGCCTAAGCGCGCCCCGCGCGCGCGTCGTTCGGATACACGTAGCACAGGTCGTGGACGTCCGCGGAAATCCGACGAAGCGACCGCTGAGGAAAGCGCACCGGCAGAAACATCTGGTGATGACGCAACAGCCAATACAGACGGTGCTGAATCAGGCGACGAAGGCGAAAAGAAACCGCGTCGCGCCGCAAGCAGTTCTGCGCGTACCCGTGGTCGTCATCCGACCGCACGCCGTGGTCGCAGCCGGGCTGCCGGCCGTGAAGATGAAGAAGGTGCTACTTCTGACGAGGGATCCGAACCGGTTTCGGCCTGATCAGAAACGAACTTCGACATGACAAACACCCCTGCAAGCAGGCCGCTTGCAGGGGTGTTGTCGTTTTGGTTCAGAAGAATATAGCTGGTTGTTCCCCCAAAGATGCAGTGCTTTAAGAGACGTGAAACTGTATAAGCATATAATTGAATACCCCGCACAACCTTCGATTATTGTTGGTGCGGGATCGGGGACAAAATACAATTAAAACCGTGAAACCAAGATCGGCAACTTGCAGCCGGCATTCTTTCACGGCATCGGCGCATTTTCGGGGAGTGATTGATGGGGACTGGCTTATTTCGGGTCGTCATGGTTTTGTTGTGGGCTCTTGGTGCGATGGTTGTCGCCCTTGGCCTGTTTAACGGTGATTATGAACTGGCACTTCTCGGTGCTGTATGTTTCATCATTCCCATGTTCCTGCCGCTGGTTGTCATTGTCCTCAATCGCATGAAATCGCCCGCGTCGAGGAAATCAAAGAAACCTGCCAATGCGGCCGAGGCGGCAAAAATGAAGGCCGAGGGGCAGTGGGCAAGTGTCGAAGACCTCAATGGTCGCAAGCTTCTTGAAAACAGTCCGGATTTGGTTCTTGGTCGCTGGGGTGAGAACAAGCGTTTACTTGGGGCGAGTGGCCTGAAGCGCGTTCTGACCTTTGCCACCAAGCCCGAGGAATATTATCGTGCATCCGCGGAACCAAATGCGCTTTTGCATCCCGGAAATCTGTTTGTTTATGAACGCCACGGCAGCATTTTCCGCGCGATCCATGATCGCAGAAGCAAGATGGGGCAACGGCTGATTGTCATTGACCCGCACAAGCAATCCGGCGCGGAAACAGAGCAATTCAATCCGTTCGATTTCATTCGCCAACAAGGTGAAGGCTTGATTTCCGATACGGGTTTCATTGCCGACACGCTGCTGGCGCCTGTATTTGTGCAGGAACTGGATGAACAGGAAGTTCGGATCGCCCGAACCCTGCTTCAGGGCTTTATTGTTTTCACAATCCAGAGAAGTCCCAAGGAAGACCGCAACCTTGGCGAGGTGCGTCGTAACCTGATCATGCCATCGCACCGGTTCTATAAAATTCTTGAAGAATTGATGAGCATTGAGTCCGCGGACGGCCGTATATCCGAGGTCGCGCTGAACATTCTTGATATGACCGAAGATCAGCGCATGAAGATAATCGAGGCTTGTCGGGCGGCAACCGAGGAGTTTGACAACCCGCAGATCGCGCGTCTGGTGAGTAAAAGCAGCTTCACGCTTGAGGACATCACAAGCGGCCCGGTTTCGATCTTTGTCATTGGCCAGCTTGGCGGTGAAAACCCGCAAGTTCAGCCATCGTTTAGCCGTGTGATGCTGTCGGGGATTATGAACCTGATCAATCAGCGGGGATGGAAGTCCGGTGACCCGGAGTTTCTTGTTTTGCTCGACGGGATCGAACGTGTTGGCCGTATGCCGTTGTTTGAGCGCCTTTTGGGCGGTGGTTATGGCGATGGCATGATTGTCTGGCCCGGTTTTTCGGGCGTCAGTGGTCTGATGGATGTCTGTCTGAACTGGGAAAACGTGGTTGGGCGCGTTGATGCCATTTCTGTTCTAAGTCAGGAAGGTGCGTTCAACCTTGACTGGGTTTCTGGTCTGACGGCGATGTCGAGATTTGAGGACACCGGCGGCGGCAAGGATACCAGCCGACCGGTACATCTGCGATCACAGGATACTCAGGCGATCCTGAAATCGCCCGAAGTCGCCCGCTTCCCGAAGGAAGAGCAAATCCTGTTTCGTAAGGGATGCCCACCCATTCGTGCCTATCGTATCGACTGGTATCATGACGAGATGTTCAAGGGCATGGCTGTCCATGCCCCAACATTCAATTCCGACAATGACTGACCGCGGCTAGGCAAGGATCAGTTCGTCGCCCGGCGTGATGGTGCCATCGTCAAGTGCCTCAAGGTATACACCCATGTAAAGGTGGTTTACCCCCTTGCGCAGCATCAGCGGAACGTTGATGTCGGCAACTGCGGTATCGGGATTAACACTGGTCGCCTTGCAGCGCGTAATCGGGTGGACGACACGGAACGAAACATCATTGATCTTGATGATCTTGTCCTCGTTCCATTCCAGTTCTTTCCAAGGTTCCAGCCCGTCAACCAACAGGTTGCCGCGAAAACGCATCGGATCGATTTCACTTTGGACAATCCGGCTGCCAAAATCGCGAATTGATGCGAGGTTGAGAAGCGATATGTATGGTTCTTTCATGTCGCCGAAATTGGTGTCGGGGACTGAATAGATTCTTGGTGTGCCTGCGATCTCGTTTTTCAGAAACGCCTTGAGGAAATCCTCGACCACAGTGCGCCCCATGGATTCATCAAGCTTGCCCTTGCAAATCGCCCGACCATTTCGAAGAATTGTCAGCGTGCAGGTGGCGTCGTCATAATCGGTGCCGATTTCTGCCAGTTTGGGCGTGTTGACCAATTGCAGGAAATTGCTTTTACGGGCCCATTCATGAACGCCTTCCTGGCCAACAGATGATTGGGTGGCGATCACAAAACGACGATCATCGGTAATCATGTGGTGTGCGCTTATTTTTGCCTCTTTAAGGTCAACACCGCGCATTCCCTTGACCGGGTATCTTTTGATGGCTTTGAGTTCGATCGTCATGATCTGTGTTCCTGTATGGCGCTTTGACATGCCGGAAAAACGGGACGAATGGCATGTCTATTTTGTCTGTTCGGGCGACGTTAGAACGTTGTTTTGCCAAGGGCAACCCTTGATGCGTAGCTCGGTGGTGCATACGACAACGCGTTTTACTCAGCGATCTCTGATGATATCTGGAATAATGCCAGAAAGTTGTGTTGCAGTGCACAATTAATTCTTGCAACTTTTGTAGGGGGATATGGTTGCAAACGCGCTAGACTGAGACATATCAATGTTGTCGCTGTCGAAATAATCTATAATTTGAAAATTCGGTAATGACACCAATGTCGTGGACGCTTCCAAGAAGGTCCACATCGTCTGAATACTGTTGGCTCAAGGAGTGACAGGAATGGAATTTGAAAACTTCACGGATCGGTCAAAAGGCTTTCTGCAGTCGGCGCAATCGCTTGCGCTGCGTGAAAACCATCAGCAATTTGTCCCGATCCATCTGCTTAAGGTGCTGCTTGATGACGAAGAAGGTCTGGCAGCCAATCTGATCAAGGCATCCGGTGGCAAGCCCAAGCTTGCCCAGGAACGTTGCGCGCAGGAATTGGCAAAACTGCCAAAGGTTTCTGGCGGCAATGGTCAGATCTATCTTTCGTCCGAATTTGCCCGCCTGATTGATCAGGCACAGGAAATCGCCAAGAAGGCCGGTGACAGCTTTGTCACGGCGGAACGGTTGCTTCTGACCATTGCGCTTGATCCGAAATCAACCGCGGGCAAGGTGCTGGCTGATGCGGGTGTTACCGCACAGGCGCTGAACGGTGCGATCAATGACATCCGCAAGGGCCGGACCGCCGATAGTGCGGGTGCCGAAAGCCAGTATGATGCGCTGAAAAAATATGCCCGTGACCTGACCGAGGCGGCGCGTGAAGGCAAACTTGACCCTGTGATTGGCCGTGACGAGGAAATCCGTCGTGCGGTGCAGGTACTGTCACGTCGGACCAAGAACAACCCGGTTCTGATTGGTGAGCCCGGTGTGGGTAAAACCGCGATTGCCGAAGGTCTGGCACTGCGTATCGTCAAGGGTGATGTGCCCGAAACGCTGAAGGACAAGAAACTTCTGTCGCTTGACCTTGGTGCGTTGATTGCCGGCGCGAAATTCCGTGGTGAATTTGAAGAACGCCTGAAAGCGGTTCTGAGCGAGATTGAATCAGAAGCCGGTCAGGTTGTGCTGTTCATTGACGAATTGCACACCCTTGTCGGTGCTGGTAAGGCCGAAGGATCGATGGATGCATCGAACCTTTTGAAACCGGCTTTGGCCCGTGGTGAGCTGCACTGCGTTGGTGCGACAACCCTTGATGAATACCGTCAGCATATCGAAAAGGACGCAGCACTCGCCCGTCGTTTCCAGCCGGTGTTCGTCAGCGAACCGTCGGTGGCTGACACGGTTTCGATCCTGCGCGGGATCAAGGACAAATACGAACTCCATCACGGGGTCCGTATTGCCGATGCCGCGCTGGTGGCCGCAGCCACACTTTCGAACCGCTACATCACGGATCGGTTCTTGCCAGACAAGGCTATCGATTTGATGGATGAGGCGTCCTCGCGTCTGCGCATGGAGCTTGATTCCAAACCGGAAGAAATCGACGAACTCGACCGTCGTATCATCCAGCTCAAGATTGAGCGTGAAGCGCTCAAGAAGGAGCAGGACACTGCGTCGAAAGATCGCCTTGGCCGTCTGGACAAGGAACTGGCCGAGCTTGAAGGAAAATCCGCCGAGCTGACCGCGAAATGGGAAGCCCAGAAGAAAGAACTGGCCGCATCAACCCATATCAAGGAACAGCTTGATCAGGCGCGTGGTGAACTTGAACGTGCGATGCGTGATGGCAAGCTTGATCGTGCCGGACAGCTTCAATACGAAGAAATCCCGGCTTTGATGACGCTGCTTGAAAAGGCGGAAAACGATCCGTCGCGTGGCATCAAGGAAGAAGCGGTGACCGACAAGCACATCGCGTCTGTTGTGTCGCGTTGGACCGGTATCCCGGTCGACAAGATGCTTGAGGGCGAGCGTGAAAAGCTTCTGGAAATGGAAGACACGCTGCGCAAACGGGTTGTTGGTCAGGATGATGCCGTGCGGTCCATCTCGAACGCGGTACGCCGTGCGCGGGCGGGCTTGCAGGATCCAAACCGACCGATTGGTTCGTTCCTGTTCCTTGGCCCCACGGGTGTTGGTAAAACCGAGCTGACCAAGGCGCTGGCGCAGTTCCTGTTTGATGATGAACAGGCCATGGTGCGGATTGATATGTCCGAATTTATGGAAAAGCATGCGGTGGCGCGTCTGATTGGTGCGCCTCCGGGCTATGTCGGCTATGAGGAAGGCGGTTCGCTGACCGAAGCGGTACGTCGTCGGCCGTATCAGGTCGTCCTGTTTGACGAGGTCGAAAAAGCACATCCCGATGTGTTCAACGTCCTGCTGCAGGTGCTTGATGAAGGGCGTCTGACCGATGGGCAGGGCCGTGTTGTCGACTTCCGCAATACGCTGATCATTCTGACCTCGAACCTTGGTGGGGAAATCCTTGCCAATCAGGAACCGGGTCATGACAGCGGTGAAGTCCGCGCCCAGGTCATGGAAATCGTTCGGGCATCGTTCCGTCCGGAATTCCTCAACCGTCTGGATGAGACCATCCTGTTCCATCGTCTGCATCGTGATCAGATGGGCAAGATCGTCGATATCCAGCTTGGTCGCCTCGAGAAGCTTCTGTTTGATCGCAAGATCAATCTTGAACTTGATGACGGTGCCAAGGATTGGCTGGCCGAAAAAGGTTATGACCCGATCTATGGTGCCCGTCCGCTCAAACGCGTTATCCAGCGTTATCTGCAGAACCCGCTGGCCATGCAGATCCTGGAAGGCGGGATTAGCGACGGCGATACGGTTCCTGTTTCGGCCGAGGCCGGTGACCTTTTGCTGAATGGCAAGAAAGTCGATGTTGTTGACTAAGGTCACCTGAAATCTCACATACAAGACCCCGGTTGGTTAACCGGGGTTTTGTCTTTTTCGGGCCATGATTGTTTTTCATGATAGTGATCATCAGATGCCTTAACCAACACGACAGGACTGCGCATGCAAAACCCGATGACAAATCGCCTTTTCAAAGCCGGCGTTGCTGCGCTTGTTTTGGGGTATCTCGTCGCCCCTGTTCACGCCCAGTCTTTCTTTGACAAAGCCAAGGACGCCCTTGGTGATGCGATGACGTCATCTGGTTCGGGAAGCACGTCCGGCGACAGTGGATCGGCGATTTCCGCCCTGTCATCAGATACGGTCGAGCAGGGGCTCAAGCAGGCGCTTGATATCGGGGTTGAGCTGGTGATCGATCAGCTTGGGGCTGTCGATGGCTTTAATGCCGATCCGGTCGCCCATATTCCACTGCCAGACGAGGTTGAGGCCGCACAGAAGCTTATGGATGCTGCGGGTCTTGGCAGTTACGCCGATGAAATCGAATTGCGCATGAACCGGGCAGCCGAGCAGACGATGCAGGATGCCGGGGATATTCTGGTCAATGCGGTGCGTCAGATGACGGTAGCCGATGCCAAGGGTATCTTGCAGGGCCCGGGTGACGCCGCAACCCAATATTTGCGACGTGTTTCGGGCAACGATATCGAAGGCCGCTTGCGCCCGATGATAACAGACGCACTGTCAGATACCGGGGCCTTGTCGCTTTATGATCAGATGGTTGGTCAATATGACCAACTGCCATTTGTGCCCGACCTCAAGGCATCATTGACCGACCACGCAACAGACAAGGCGATGGATGGCCTGTTCCATTATATCGCGCTTCAGGAAGCAGATATTCGAAGCGATCCGACCCGCTGGACCACCGATATCCTTGAAAAAGTCTTTTCGAGCGCCAACTGAGTGGCGAGCCCCTTAGCGGTACTTTTCCGGCAGTGGTTCCCAGCGATCACGCATATCGGCAAGCGTTTCGTCGGGCACCATATGGATGCTGCCAAAACGGCCATGGCATTCGACGATCTGCAACAGAATGTCGTGCTTGTCGGCCATATCGATATAGGCCTTCATTTCCCAGAAACGGGTGAATGTGTTGGAGACAACAACGTCATACCCCTCGGACAGGGAGTTGTGACATTCGGCCTCGCACCTTGCGTGGGTTTGTGACAGGCGGGTGCCGTCAAATTCGTAAAACCCTTCATGGTCGACCATGAACATGTCGGCTTCCAGATGCACGGCACCGGTCGCCTGACACAGGTTTTTGGCAAGCGTCGATTTACCTGATCCGGGAAGCCCCCGGACCAGGGTAAGGGTTTGTTTGATGTCTTTGGGGCGGGTCATCGTCTTTATGGTCAGTCGTTTGGCTTCTATTGGCCGCCGCGCTTGCGCTGATAAAGGCCATCAAGCTGTTTGGCATAGGCTTCGCGGATTTTGTGGCGGCGGATTTTCATCGACGGGGTCAGCATTTCATTGTCGATGGTAAAGGGCGCTTCGGCAAACATGAAGCTGCGCACCTTTTCAATGGTCGACAGGCGTTTGTTCACCCGGTCAATGGCCGAACGGATGATCTTGCGGAATTCCTCGTTCTTGCCAAGGGCCTCGATATCATTCGTTAGCCCGTTGTCGCGGGCAAATTCGCGCATGAAGTCTTCTTCGGGCCACAGAACAGCCACCAGATAGGGCTTGTCATCGCCATAGACCATGGCTTGGGAAATCTCGGTCTCAAGGGTCATCAGGCCTTCGATCCGCTGGGGCGAAATATTGTCGCCACCGGAATTGACGATGATGTCCTTCTTGCGGTCCGTGATCATCAGGCTGCCCTGTTCATCGAACGTGCCGATATCACCGGTATGCAGCCAGCCGTCGATAATGGTCGATGCCGTGACTTCGGGCAGGTTCCAGTAACCCTTCATCATGCTTTCACCGCGCAGCAGGATTTCACCGTCATCGGCAATCTTGACCTCGGCCCCGACCATCGGTGGGCCGACAGTGCGCAGCTTGTTGTTTTCTGCACGGTTGCACGATACCACCGGGGCGAATTCCGTCTGGCCATAGCCCTGAAGAATGCGGATGCCGCATGAGACGAACAAAACACCCAGTTCGTAATTCAGCGGTCCACCACCCGATACCATCGCCTTGATCCGTCCGCCAAAGCGCTGACGCAGCTTTCGACGGAGCAACAGTTCACAGGCAAGGTTCTGAAGCTTTTCGATCGGCCCCAGTCGTTCGCCTTCGTAATTCTTGCGGCCAAGACGAAGTGTAAGGTCAAACAGCTTTTGCTTCAGTCCGCCTTCCTTTTCGACCATGCGGCTCATGCGCTGATAGAGCATTTCATAAAGGCGCGGCACAGCCGTCATGATGGTCGGTTTGACTTCGGCCAGATTGGCGGCCAGCTTATCAAGCCCTTCGGCGTAATAGATCTGGGCATCAATACTGATCGGGAAATAAAGGCCCGCAGTATGTTCATAGGAATGCGACAGTGGCAGGAAGGACAGGAAGATTTCCTTGTCGATGCCAAGGGTTTCGATGATGTCAAACGCGCCCATGCAGTTTGAAATGATCGCCCCGTGGCTGAGCATCACACCCTTGGGCGAGCCGCCGGTGCCCGAAGTGTAAATCAGGCAGGCAAGGTCTTCGCGATTGATCTTGGAGATCCAGGCATCCACGTCGTGGGTCAGGCCGCGCCCCTTGGCAATCAGATCATCCCAGCGCGAAATGGTGATATCACCGACAAAGCTTTGTCCCCATTCTTCCATCATGATCGCATGGCGGCAGCGCCCGCTATCAAGGGCGGCATGCAGGAAGGGCTGGGCAAGTTTCTTGGTCGAGATGATGGCAATCGCCGCACCACTGTCTTCGATCGCGTGAAGATGATCGCGCTCGGTATTGGTGGTGTAGGCCGGAACGGTCATGGCCCCGACGCACATGATGGCAAGGTCGGCAATCCCCCATTCGGTGCGGTTTTCCGAAACCAGCAGAACCCGATCACCGGGGCGTACGCCAATGTCATAAAGGGAACGGGCAAGCGCACGCACCTGATCGGCAGCTTCTTGCCAACTGGTGGATTCAAATTCCTTGCTTTCGGGATTTTTCGTCCAGAGAAACGGCGCGTTGCCATGTTTCTTGGCCTTGTCGAAAAACATGGTCGGCAAGTTTTGCCAATCGGCATAATCCTGCAAACTCGTCATGGCGTTTCCTTGCCTCACTGTCTGTTCCCGTGAATGGGCAATCTTGGCGCTGCCCTGATGGGGACGTTGTCCTCGGTCTTTATACCCATATAAGTGCCGGGCAGATCGGAATAAACGAACGTTCCAAGATGAATTTGTTATCAGGGATTGCGTAATTGCGCAGCCTGAAAATGACATTTTAAAGACCGATTTGTCACCGATGTCACAGCAACGCGCGATTGTGGGCAGTGTTCCGGGTCACACTCGTGTGAAATACCGTTCTATTTGGTGCTCAACGCGGCTTTGCTGTTGTCCGTGACACAAGGAACGATATGATCGGACCAGCAATTTGAAACCGTATCTGTTAACGGGTCTGGTGATATGGCTTTGACAGGCTATATATCGGGTTCGGATCTTTGAATGCAAACGGGATTGCCCCGTGCTTTGCGGATCGGCGGCCCGCGACTGAAAAGAGACCAAAGAGACTGTCTGGAGGACAAATGAACGCGATCAACAAGAATTTGCCGACCTGGGATCTGACCGATCTCTATAACGATCTGAAAGACCCGAATATTCGGCGCGATCTTGATGATGCCAAAAGCCGCTCTCAGGCGTTTCAGCAGACCTATCAGGGCAAGCTCTATGAGCTGTCCGGTGATGAACTGGCAGCTGCCATTGCCGAATACGAAGCCATCAGCGAAATCTGTGGCAAGATCGGCTCCTTTGCCCAGTTGAAATATGCCGGAGATAGCTCGGACGCGGCCATTGGTCAGTTCTATCAGTTCGTTCAGGAAGAAATGACCGGTATTTCCAGTCTGTCGCTGTTCTTTGGTCTTGAAATCAACCGGATTGAAGACGCATCGCTGGATGCGAAATACGAACAAAGCGAAGCCCTTCGCCGCTATCGTCCGTGGCTTGATGAAAACCGTGCTTTCCGCCCGCACCAGCTTTCCGACGAGGTCGAGCAGGTCCTGCATGAGCGCCGCGTCGCCGGATCGGCCGCGTGGGTGCGCCTGTTTGACCAGACCATGGCGGAATTGCGCTTCCCGATTGATGGCGAAGAGCTGACCATGTCGGATGCTGCGAACATGCTGTCATCAAGCAAGGTCGAAGATCGCAAGAAAGCCGCGAAATCAATCGGTGACGTTCTGGGCAAGAACATCAAGCTTCTGGCGCACATCACCAATACCCTTGCCAAGGACAAGGAAATTGATGATCGCCTGCGAAAATTCCCAACCCCGGTTTCGTCGCGCAACCTGTCCAACCAGGTCGAGGATGAAGTTGTTGATGCGCTTAATACAGCCGTGAAAAACAGCCATGCCGATCTGTCGCACCGGTATTATCGCCTGAAAGCGAAATGGTTTGGCGTTGATCAGCTTGATTACTGGGATCGCAATGCGCCGTTGCCTGATGACGATGATCGTCAGATTGATTGGGACACCGCGCGGTCGACCGTGTTGAAGGCGTATGGCGAGTTTTCCCCGGAACTGGCGGAAGTTGGTCAGAAATTCTTTGATAACCCGTGGATTGATGTGCCGCCCCGTGCGGGCAAGTCATCTGGCGCCTTTGCGCACCCGACCGTGCCGTCTGCGCATCCGTACCTTTTGCTGAATTATCACGGCAAAACCCGTGATGTGATGACGCTGGCCCATGAGTTGGGCCATGGTGTGCATCAGGTTCTGGCAGCAGAGCAGGGCTATTTCCTGTCTGATACGCCGCTGACCCTGGCAGAAACTGCGTCGGTATTTGGTGAAATGCTGACCTTCCAGTCGATGTTGCGCGCGGAAAGCGATCCGAAGATGAAGCGCATCATGTTGGCGGGCAAGGTTGAGGACATGCTCAACACCGTCGTGCGTCAGATCGCGTTCTTTGAATTTGAAAAACGCGTGCATGAAAAGCGCCGCGAAGGTGAATTGACCGTCGATGAGATCTGCGACATCTGGCTGGCCGTACAGCATGAAAGTCTGGGCGACGCCATCCGGTATGAAGATGAATACAAGTACTACTGGTCTTATATTCCACACTTCATCCATTCGCCGTTCTATGTTTATGCCTATGCCTTTGGCGATTGCCTGGTGAACTCGCTTTACGATGTTTATCAGGGTGCCGAAGACGGCTTCCAGCAAAAGTATCTTGATATGCTGAAAGCCGGGGGCACCAAGCGGCATCAGGAACTGCTGGCACCGTTCGGACTTGATGCATCGGACCCGGCCTTCTGGCAGCGGGGCCTTAATATGATCAAGCGTATGATCGACGAGCTGGAGGAGCTTTCCTGAGATGAGTGATAACGACGATGATTATACCGCCGCGAACGAGGAAAACAGGTTTGGCGGGCGGGTTCGTCGTTATGCACGGGTGGGCGCATCGGCCAGTAAACTGGCCGCGCGCCTTGCCACGGGAAAAATGTTCGGCGGCGAGATTGATCACGCCAAATACGCCGCCGAACTGACCTCTGCCCTTGGTGGGCTCAAGGGCCCGCTGATGAAGGTCGCCCAGATCCTTTCGACCATCCCCGATGCCCTGCCCAAGGAATATACCCAGGCTCTGGCCGAACTTCAGGCCGATGCACCCAGCATGGGCTGGTTGTTTGTCAAACGCCGCATGCGCAGCGAACTGGGGGCCGGGTGGCAGTCAAACTTCACCGATTTCAGCCACGATGCCGTGGCGGCAGCGTCACTTGGGCAGGTCCACAAGGCGACCTTGCCCGACGGGCGAGATGTTGCGTGCAAGCTGCAATACCCGGACATGTCGGCAACCGTCGAGGCCGACCTTAAGCAGCTGCGTGCGGCCTTTGCGATCTACAAGCGCTATGACAGCGCGATTGATGCACAAAACATTCAGGAAGAACTGACAGCACGCCTGCGCGAAGAACTCGACTATGAGCGTGAAGCCAAGCATATGCGCCTGTATGGTCATATGCTGGCCGATGTCGATTGCGTACACGTCCCCGAACCTGTTGACGAAGTGACCACCAGCCGGCTTTTGACCATGACCTGGCAGAAGGGGCAAAAGTTCAAGCATTTCCTTGAAAGCGATCCCGATCAGAATGCGCGCAATCAGGTTGCGCTTAATATGTTTCGGGCGTGGTATGTGCCGTTTTACCGTTATGGCGTGATCCATGGCGATCCGCATCTGGGCAATTACACACTGCGTGATGACCTTTCGGTCAATCTTCTGGATTTCGGCTGTATCCGCATTTTCAAACCCGACTTTGTTCAGGCAGTGATCACGCTCTATGAGGCGCTGCGTGACGAGGACGAGGAAAAGGCTGTTTCAGCCTATGAAAGCTGGGGCTTTGAAAATCCGTCGCGCGAATTGATTGATGTGCTCAATATCTGGGCCAGCTTCGTTTACGGCCCGATCCTTGATGATCGCGAACGCAAGATGGGCGAAACGAATTCGGTCGCCTATGGTGCAGAAGTCGCAGGAAAGGTTCATCAGGAACTGCGCCGTGTCGGCGGTGTCAAACCACCCCGCGAGTTTGTTCTGGTTGACCGCGCGGCTGTGGGGCTTGGGGCGGTATTCCTGCGTCTTGATGCGCAGGTGAACTGGTATCGCCTGTTTAACGATCTGGTTGGTGATTTTGACGTGGCAAAACTTGAAGCCCGCCAAAAAACCGCCCTTGATCAGATCGGTCTGGATCGCCCGGACGCGTAAATTGCCTGACACAACATCGCTGCGATTCGATCTTTTGGGGTGCAACCGCCTGAGCGTTTGATGCGAATTGCGGGTTGAAAAACCGAATTTGGTCAGCTTACCCTGAAACAAATCTGAAAAAATCGGGAATCATTTTGCGAACCTTTTTAAGGTTGGCGCGTTACGTGTTGGTTGATCGGTGACCGATAAAGGAAGACTCTGGCGTTTGTTTGTAAGATAATATTCACTTACAACGTGGGGTAAAAACAGGGGAAACTGGGGAAAATCAATTGTCTGACGTGTGACGAGCAGGATAAGGACCTGTTCCATAGCGGAAATTAAATGTGCGAATTTCCGCTCATTGTTGATTTTATCGGCAGTTAACCGAAGTCTAGTTAAACTGTTTTTTTGTCGTTTTTTCGGATTGTGGTTGTCGGCGAGAAATCGCATCTTGCTCTCAACGCAGACATGCAGGGCGTCATTGATTGTTTGTCCTGAGCACCAATGGCGGGTGGGACCTGATATGTCGCAAGGTTTATGCCTTGTAATGCGTGGTGGGAAAGTGGGCGGTTTCTTCTGCGATTGCTGAAGAACCGCCTTTTTCTTTTTCGGGCCGTCAGGTGTGTTGGCCCGGATGATTTGAATTGGACAAGGGTTGCCCGGTGATCGGTCCGAAATGAACGCAAAACGACGTTCTGGAACCGGTTGCTTTGAAAGAACACGGATTGTCAAACTGACCAATCACTTAGGGAAGGAGGTCAAACGCGATGAAACTGGCCGTTCCAAAGGAAATATGGCCCGGGGAAAAGCGCGTTGCCGTCACGCCAGAGACCGTCAAGAAACTTAAGGCTCTGGGGTTTGACGTAGCAATTGAGGCTGGTGCCGGAACTGACGCCGCCATACCGGATGATCGCTTTGTCGATGCCGGTGCAACCATTGCCAAAACAATGAAAACCACCGTGAAGGATGCCGATGTCATCTTCAAGGTGCGCCCACCTGTCATTGATGGCAAAACCAACGAATTGACTGCCTATAAAAAGGGGGCGGCCGTTGTCGCCCTGCTTGAGCCATATGATCGTAAAGACCTGATCAATGCCATGGCAAAGGCGGGTGTGGATGGTTATTCCATGGAATTGATGCCGCGTATTTCACGCGCGCAGTCAATGGATGTGCTGTCTTCGCAATCCAACCTGGCGGGCTATCGCGCCGTTCTGGATGCCGCCCATGAATTTGGCCGCATCTATCCGATGATGATGACAGCCGCGGGTACCTTGCCGCCGGCACGTGTTGTCGTGGTCGGGGCCGGTGTTGCTGGCCTGCAGGCAATTGCAACGGCCAAGCGTCTTGGTGCTGTTGTCTCGGCATTTGATGTGCGCCCGGCTGTGAAAGAGCAGGTTCAATCCCTTGGAGGGACCTTCATTGAAGTCGAAGACGACACGGCGTCCGACGCCGAAACGTCCGGTGGCTACGCCAAGGAAATGTCGGACGACTACAAGAAAAAGCAGGCTGAAAAGCTTAAAGAGGTTCTGACCAAGACTGACATCGTCATTACCACGGCCCTTATTCCGGGCCGTCCGGCACCGGAAATTGTCACTGCCGATATGGTGGCGGGCATGAAGCCGGGATCGGTGATCATTGATCTTGCCGCGGAGCGTGGTGGCAACGTGGCCGGTGTGAAACTTGGTGAAACGGTGATGACCGATAATGGCGTCAAGCTGATTGGCCCTGCCAACATCACCAGTTCTGTCGCAACCGATGCAACGGCGATGTATGCCAAGAACCTTTTGAACTTCATCACCCTTTCTGTTGATGCGGACAAGGGCGCGCTTTCGTTTGATGGCGAAGACCAGATCATCAAAGAGACGCGCCTGACCCACGACGGAAAGGTCGTTCATCCGAAATTCGGCGGGGAGGAGGTCGCAAATGGCTGATCAATCCGTAGCCCAAGATGCAAATGAACTCCGCGATGCCGCCCTTGGCCTTGCGGAAAAGGCAGCAGAGCTTGCCGATAGTCTGGCAAGTGGTGCGTCTGATGCCGCTGGCACGGCCGCGGTTGCGGTGCAGGGATCGGGTGTTAGCCCGACTGTCCTTGGTCTGACCGTCTTCGTTCTGGCCTGCTTTGTTGGCTATTACGTCGTCTGGAAAGTTACCCCGGCACTTCATTCGCCTTTGATGGCTGTGACCAACGCCATTTCATCGGTGATTATCGTTGGTGCGCTTCTGGCAGCAGGCCCGGTGGAGATGAACTTCTCCAAGATGATGGGCTTCATCGCGGTGGTGTTGGCCTCGGTCAACATTTTCGGTGGCTTTATTGTCGCCCAGCGCATGCTGCATATGTTCAAGAAAAAGAAGTAGGGGGAACACACAATGTCGGAAAACCTATCGGCTTTCCTGTATCTGGTGGCCTCGGTCTGCTTCATTCTTTCGTTGCGCGGACTTTCGTCACCTGAATCGGCCCGGAACGGGAACATCCTTGGCATGGTGGGTATGGCAATTGCCATCTTTACCACGCTGGCAAGCCCGGCCGTGCTGTCATACACAACCATCATCGTCGGTATTCTGATCGGTGGTGCGATTGGTACGGTCATCGCGCTCAAGATCCAGATGACCGCGCTGCCACAACTTGTTGCGGCCTTCCACTCACTGGTCGGTCTGGCGGCGGTGTTTGTCGCCGGGGCTGCGCTTTATTCGCCGGGTGCCTATGGCATCGGAACGGCGGGCAATATCGGTGCGGCCAGCCTGATTGAAATGGGACTTGGCGTTGCGATTGGTGCCATCACCTTTACCGGTTCGCTGATTGCGTTTGGTAAATTGCAGGGCATTGTTTCGGGCACGCCTGTCCGGTTCAAGGGGCAGCATATGCTCAACCTTGCCATCGGGATTGCCATTGTTGTCTTTGGCGTCATTCTGGTGGTGACTGAAAGCCATACCGCCTTCTGGATCCTTGTTGCACTTGCCCTTGTTCTGGGTGTTACGCTGATCATTCCGATCGGCGGGGCAGACATGCCGGTCGTTGTTTCCATGCTGAACTCGTACTCGGGTTGGGCGGCATGCGGCATCGGCTTCACGCTTCAGAACAGTGCGCTGATCATTACCGGGGCGCTTGTCGGCGCGTCGGGTGCGATCCTGTCCTACATCATGTGCAAGGGCATGAACCGCTCGATCTTCAATGTCATCTTTGGTGGCTTTGGCGCAGAGGGCGAAGCAGCCGCTGGACCTGGCGGTGATGGTGATCGGTCGGTTAAATCCGGCTCGGCCGATGATGCGTCCTTCATCATGAAGAATGCATCGAGCGTCATCATCGTGCCGGGCTATGGCATGGCCGTCGCACAGGCACAGCATGCGCTGCGTGAAATGGCTGATATCCTTAAAGCCGAGGGTGTCAAAGTCCGTTACGCCATCCATCCGGTGGCCGGACGTATGCCGGGTCACATGAACGTGCTTCTGGCCGAGGCCAGCGTGCCCTATGACGATGTGCTGGAAATGGAAGAAATCAACCGTGATTTCGGATCGGCTGACGTTGCCTTTGTGATTGGTGCAAACGACATCACCAACCCGGCAGCCAAAACCGACCCGGCAAGCCCGATCTTCGGCATGCCGATCCTTGAAGTCGAAAAGGCCAAAACGGTCCTGTTCGTCAAACGCGGCATGTCAGCGGGTTACGCTGGCATCCAGAACGAGCTGTTCTTCAAGGACAACACCATGATGCTGTTCGGCGATGCCAAGAAGATGTGCGAAGAAATCGTCATGCATCTCGACAACTGATCAAACCATCCGGTTTGAAGCGACAAAAGGCGGCTCCGATGGGGCCGCCTTTTTACTATGCTTGATCCGCCATCGCTCGGAGGCGGCGAAACCAACCTCTCACTTCGCCTGCTGGATCTCGTTCATCAATCCAAGCAGCGGTCATCTTTGGGAAGGCGCTCTCCGCAAGCTTCTTCTTAGCTGTGCCATCTGATGGGACGTTGGGGCGATTGTGGTGTTCAGCAAATGATTTCGCAAATTCTCTGGGCACCGTGTCTGTGTTGTTATCAGGATGATCTGCTACTTCGATTTCAAATCCGAAGGCTTCAAGAATCGCGCCCGAATGCAGATAGCTCTCAATTTCGTGCTTTGCGGTTAGAGTTGCATGTGAACCGCGATTGTCTTTTCTCTCATTTACTTGGTCGACAGTGCCTTGGTAAGTAGCCACATCATTGTCGTACAGGTGAAATTCGGTAAGGCCGAGATTTCCCAGGTAGTTTTTCGTGACCCAATGCTTGAGGGTTGCTCCACCAGACACAACAAATGCAAAGCGCTCATCTGTTTCTAGGTTTGGTGATTGATAATCGTCCATGTGAATAGCTTTGCTTAGACATTTTAGCGCTTGGACGTCAGTTGGCCCCTCGACAAACACCAAGACTTTGACGCGGCTATCTGGAACGAGGCCGAGAGCGTCAGCAACTTTGTCGAAAACGTTGACACCGACGTCAATGTTGGGTGTGGCTCCAATACTAGAAGAACTGACAAATCTGATGCTCTCAGTAGGAAGGTCAGAGGCTAAGCCGGGACTGTGCGTGGTAAGGATGACTTGGCAGTTCTCGGTTGCAGATAGGTCCTTGAATGAGTTGATCAGTATTTTTTGGTTCGAAGGATGCTGAGATGTTTCAGGTTCTTCAATTGCGTAGATCACGTTGGACTTTGAGTTGCTCTGCAACTTTCTTTCAGCTTCAGCTTTGAAAAAACTGACCAAAATCATTCGACGCACTCCACTGCCACGCTTATTGAGTGCGATATTTCCATTCGTTTCCATGCCGAGAGAAAACAGATTCGCCCATTTCGACTGAGCTGGGGGGCTGAATTTCGGCTCCAAGCTTTCAGCAAGGTTCGGGTCAATTTGCTTCAACGCATCATGCGTTAGTTTGGCGATTTCCTCGCTCTTTTCCCGGACCATTTGTTCAATTTCAGCGATCTGCGTTTGGGTTTCGGCGATGGCAGTGGCTACAGCACCCTTAAGTGGATTTTGCACTTCTCCATCGCTGTCTTTGCTTGCTCGATCACTCTGAAAAATTGCGAACATGGGAAGCAGTATTTCGATCTTCTCCCAAATCCTTTTGCTGTCTTCCTTCGGTTTGGAAACCGGGATGGGCGTCTCCTTGAGTTGGAGATCTGGAAAATGCTCCCAAATGGCTTTCCTCATTGTCGGATTGCCCTTTAGGGAAACGTCTAAGCCAAGGGATTTTACCTTGTCCCGCAAATCCTTCTCTTTGAGTTCAAGAAGGTTTTCAGCTCCAGTTACGCTCGGGTGATCCGCAATTATAAACACCTCACATGACGGAGTTTTTTTTGAGCAGTCGTAGAGCTTCTGGATTTTTAGCGTGTTGTGATCCGTGAGTAGGAATTCGGTTCTTAGAGTTGTTGAAGACTCACTGTCGAGTACGATGGCTTCAGTATGCTCAGAAAACTCACAGGTGATCTTCACCGTTTTACTGTTTGAGAAAACGTTGGCATCTGTTTGTTCAATCTTCACAGTGTCATTGTTAAAGAAAATCTCTAACGCTTCTAAGATTGTCGATTTGCCAATGTCGTTCTTGCCAATCAGTGTTGTGAGGTCATCAAAGGTGATTTTCCTAGCGTCTTTATAGCCACGGAAGTTCTCGACTTCTAGGGATAGCAACTTCATTGAGGTTTTCCTCCAAAAGACATTTCTTTTCCAACAATCGTAAATCGTGGATGACTAATGAAAAAGCTATCCAGAAGGGGCGGTCGGTTTGATGAGTAAACAGTCACGAATACTTTTTCGTGCCTTATAGTTCTGTCATGCTTCACCCAGATGGTCTGGTTCGGAAGGTCACATGTTTCGGTTGGTAAGGGTTTCTGTGTTTCTGGTGGTTGTGCTTTCTGTGGCGCTGGTCGCGTTCATGGGGCTGACGATCCTGACCTATGTCCGACTGACCGCCGAGAAGCCGATTGCCAAGATGTATTTCGAGCGCCTTGAGGATGATTTGTTTGAAGCACATCTGGCGTCTGTCGGGGATGGGGATATCGGCGTCTTTGAGATTTATGGCGATCAGTGGCGGATTGATGCCGAGTTTATCAAGTTGAAGCCCTGGGCCAATGTGATGGGCATGGATGCGCGCTATAAGCTGGTGCGCTTTGAAGGCCGCTATCATGATATCAATGACGAAAACACCAAGCCAAAGATGGCCTATGATCTGGGGCTGGGTGATGTGCTTGATCTGATGAACTATCTGGCGGAATGGAATTTCCTGATCGATGCCGAGTACGGCAGTTCGACCTTTACTGATATCAAGCAAGATACGCTTTACACCGTCTATCGCACCCAGTCGGGCATCATTGTCCGGTCTGAGCCGATACCTGAACCGATTGGCTATGAGCCCACAATGCTCGATGACATCCGGGCGTGGGTTTCGGAGAACTGATATCGCCAATTGATCTGTCTTTAATTGGGGCGATTGAACGTCAGGTCCGAAACCGGCGAGCAGCATTTTCGTCCGCCCCATATCCTTTTGCCATCGTTAATCGCACCGCCCGGTCAACGGGGCGGGTGCCAGATGGATTGGATGGATCATGTTGCTTGAAGACAAGGTTGTTATCATTACCGGCGCAAGTTCCGGGATCGGCGCTGCATCGGCCAAACTGTTTGCCCAGGAAGGGGCAAAGCTTGTGCTTGCGGCGCGCTCGGAAGACCGGCTTGATCAGGTTGTGACGGAAATCAATGGGGCAGGCGGCAAGGCATTTGCCCTTGCCGGGGATGTCTGCGACGAGGCGTTTGCCAAGGCATTGGTTGATGCTGCCATTGGCGAATATGGTGGGCTTGATGTGGGGTTCAACAATGCCGGAACCCTCGGATCCCCCGGAGCGCTGAACGATATTGACGTTGGGGAGTGGGAGAAAACCATTCGAACCAACCTGACCGCTGCCATGTTCGGGGCAAAATACCAGATGCCCGAAATTGCCAAACGCGGCGGCGGATCGGTTATTTTTACCTCTACATTTGTTGGGCATACCATTGGCCTGCCGGGCATGACGGCCTATGCGGCAAGTAAAATGGGCCTGATCGGGATGGCGCAATGTCTGGCCGTGGAGTATGGCGGGGCTAATGTGCGGGTAAATGCCTTGTTGCCGGGCGGCACGGACACCCCGATGGCGGCAAGCTTTGCCAATGATCCGGAAGCGCGGGCAATGGTGGAAAAGTTCCATGCGCTCGGCCGGATCGCTGCGCCAGACGAAATTGCCAGGGCGGCATTGTTTCTGGCGTCTGATAACTCAAGCTTTGTTACCGGTTCGGCCATGCTGGCCGATGGAGGCAACTCGATCTGCAAGGCCGCTTGATCATTTCTGGATCAGGCCACGCTTGAGGCCATGACTTTGCCATAGCCCGGAAAAAACCAAACCCGCCCGGATTGCTCCGAGGCGGGTTTGGCGCACGGGTCCGAATTTAGCGAACTAAATTCGATCGTACAGTCACGTTCGAGATACCCCGAAAGTGAAAAAGACTAGAAGCCTTCGCGCTCGATGCGCTTACGCTCCAGCTTGCGGGCACGACGGATTGCTTCCGCCCCTTCGCGAGCTTTCTTCTCCGACGGCTTTTCAAAGTGGCGACGGAGTTTCATCTCACGGAAAATGCCCTCACGCTGCATCTTTTTCTTAAGCGCTTTCAGAGCCTGATCGACATTGTTGTCGCGAACGATTACCTGCACGGAAACCACGCTCCTTTCAAAAAAACAAAAACACCCGGAGTGCGGAATGCCCCCCGGTTGGTTGTACGGCCAAAATGACCGTGGGCTGTATATAGTGCAAAGCGGCGAAAAAGAAAAGAGGGAAGGGGATATTCGCCTTTGGCGTTTATTTGCCGTGCCATGACAAACACTTTGGGTAACGAAGCCGGTTCACTGTTCTGGTCGCGGCAATACCCGGTGGTGATCACTGTATCGAAAATTTAACCAAAAGTTGTATAATGCTTTGAGATAACAGTGGCTATTGCCTGACCAGGGTCGAGTAAACGACTTGATGTTCCCGGTTCTCCGGGCGGGATCTTTGAACAGCTCGGAGGAGCAGAAATGGAAGGTGGTCTGCGCGAAACGGCGATTTTACATGCGCCGTTCTTTGTCACAGCCCCAGGTGAAACTGATATTCTGTTCACCATGGTCGTCTGGTTTGTGGTTTTGGCCGTGTTTGGCCTTGGTGCGCTTTATCTGAGCTTGCATTCATTGCCCGAACGGATGGCCCATCACGCCAACCACACGCAGATCCAGCTGATCAGTATCCTGACGCTATTGGCGCTGTTCACCCATAACAACCTGTTCTGGTTGGCGGCTCTTGTGATTGCAGTCGTGCAGGTGCCGGATTTCTATAGTCCGATCCAGTCGATTGCCGACTCTGTCAAAGCCATGGCCCGCAAGAAAGGTGTGATTGACGACTCGGACGGGTCAAGCAATTCAGTGACACAGGCCGTGACGCAGGAGGCTTCCAAAGATGTTTGAGCTTCTTCTGTGTTCGCTGTTCACCATCCTGCCCGATTACCTGTTCCGTCGTTACAAACAGGGCAAACGGATCGGCAAGGAAATCACACTGTTTTCCGTCTGGTACGAACTGCGCTATGGCATTGTTGCCTGTGCGATCCTGACGATCACGCTTATTGCGACTATTTTCTATTTCCATCCATCGACGGTGAATGTGTCATCGTTCTTCCGAACCGTAACGATTCTGCCGGAAAAAGGCGGGCGTGTGGTCGAGATCTATGTTGAAAATGACCAGGTCGTGGCCGGTGGTGATCCGCTGTTTCGCATTGATAACCGCGTAGAACGCGAAGCCGTCGCCATGGCTGAACAGCGCATTGCCGAAATCCGTGCCCAGATGGATGTCACCCGTGCTGACCTTGCCGTCGCCGAGGGCAATGTTGAACAGGCACGCGGCGCCTATAATCAGGTGCGTGACGAGCTTGAAGTCAAAGCCGATCTTTTGTCGCGCGGGAATAATGCAGTCTCACGCCGCGAGGTCGAACGCCTGGAAGTATCCCTGACAACCCGGCAAGGTGGGCTGAATGCTGCACTTGCCAGCAAGACGGTGATTGAAACCAAACTTGAAAGCCTGCTGCCGGCCCAGCTTGCCAATGCGCAGGCTGCGTTAAGGTCAGCCGAGGCAGAGCTTTCAAAAACCGTGGTCCGGGCTGGTGTGGCCGGGAAGATTCAACAATTTGCCTTGCAGGTCGGCGACTTTGTAAGCCCGGTCCTGCGTCCGGCGGGAATTCTGGTTCCGGAAAAGGACGGGGAAACCATCTATCAGGCGGGCTTTGCCCAGATCGCAACACAGGTGGTTAAGCCCGGCGTAATCACAGAGGTGACCTGTGCGTCGCTTCCGTTTGAAATTATTCCGATGGTGGTGACGGACGTACAGCCGGTCATCGCCGCCGGTCAGTTCCGGCCAAGTGATCGTTTGCTTGAAATTACCGAGCGCGCACAGCCCGGCACGTTCCTTGCCAAGATGGTGCCGCTTTATCCGGAAACGGTCGAAGATGTGCCTTTGGGCAGTAAATGCGTTGCCAATGCCTATACGAACACCCATGACCAGCTTGAAGACCCGGAGATTGGAGCCGGTCGCTGGCTGTTTCTGCATATGGTGCAAACAGTCGGGGCGGTGCATGCGGTATTGCTGCGTGTGCAAGCTTTGATCTGGCCGATCCAGACCTTGGTCTTCTCTGGTCACTAGAGGCTTTGGGGCCCGGGGGCGCATAGGGGCTTTACAGACGGTCGGTTTTGGTTGGATATAGGGCCATGTCGATCCTGAAAATTGCCCGGATGGGCCACCCGGTTCTGCGCCGCGTTGCAGACCGTGTCGAAGACCCGCTTGATCCCGAAATTCAGCGCCTGATCGCTGATATGAAGGACACCATGAAGGATGCCGGAGGCGTTGGCCTTGCAGCACCACAGGTGTTTCAGTCATTGGCGATCATGGTCTATTACGTGCCCGCACTTCGCAAAAGCGACGATCCCGATGATGGTGAAGTTCCTCTAAGTGTCCTGATTAATCCCGAAATAGAGCCGATTGGCGATGAAATCGTCGATGGCTGGGAAGGGTGTTTGTCCATCCCCGGCCTTCAGGGTGTGGTGCCGCGATGGAACAAAATCCGTTACCGCGGGTTAAATGATAAGGGCGAAAGTGTGGAACACACCGCCGGTGGCTTCCATGCCCGCGTGGTTCAGCACGAATATGATCATTTGATCGGGGTGATGTATCCCGAACGTATGGAAGATATGTCGTTGCTTGGATTTAACGAGGAATTGCGCGAAAACCCGCCCGAGACTAACTTTAGACAGTCGGCGACAACTGACGCAGCATCTGATGACGAGGAGGCCTGAATGTCTGTTACTGAAAGCATGACCCGCCTGCAAGCCCAACGCGAAGCACTGGTCGAGGCAGCCCTTGAGCATGTGCCGTTTGATGGCTGGACCAAACAGGCGCTAAAGGCCGGGGCAGAGGACCTTGATCTTGCGCCGGGTGAGGTTGATCGTTTGCTGCCCAATGGCATTCGTCAGGCCATCAGTACCTATGTCGAGCTGACGGATCGCAAGATGATGACAGCCCTTGATGAAAAGGGCCTTGAGAACCTGAAAATTCGTGATCGCATTGCGACTGCGGTCAAGACCCGCCTTGATCTGGTTGAGGATCAGAAAGACACCGTGCGTGCGGCTCTTGCCTTTCTGGCCTTGCCACAGAATGCCGCCCTTGGCCTGAAACTGACCCATGGGACGGTGGATGCGATGTGGATTGCGGCGGGGGATACCTCGACCGATCACAACTGGTACACCAAACGCATGTTGCTTGCCGGTGTCTATGGATCGACGCTTGCCTACTGGCTTGATGATACGTCCGAATGTCACGCCGATAGCTGGGCGTTTCTGGACCGCCGGATTGGCAATGTCATGCAGATCCCGAAAATCACCGCCAAAATTGGCAAGGCAGGCAAGATTGCCGCTGCGCCGTTCAAGATGGGGGCAAAGGTTGCGCGTTGTATGCCAACGCCATCCCGTATGCGT
Organism: Thalassospira sp. MCCC 1A01148; assembly: GCF_001613795.1. Lineage (GTDB taxonomy): Bacteria > Pseudomonadota > Alphaproteobacteria > Rhodospirillales > Thalassospiraceae > Thalassospira. The sequence continues at coordinate 20,354 of NZ_LPVZ01000020.1, read as the reverse complement.
CGTCAGTTTGGTGGCTGACAAACAGCCTTCAACGCCCCTGGAAAACAAAAACGCCACCGTGCATGCTGCCGGTGGCGTTTTGCGTTTTGAGGCACGGAAACTTTTTGCAGGCGTTGTGACGGGGCCTGATCAGAAGGTATTGGTCAGGAAGCTTAAAAGCGTCATGTCGGGTGCGTTGGCTTCTTCCATCTCGGAAGCCAGATCGATGGAGATCGGGGTTTCTGGACGTTCCTGCTCAAGCGTTTCTTCAAGCATCTTTTCAAGGGCGGTGGCGTCGTCGGTTTTCTGAAGGTCATGTTTGACCGGCTTGGCGGCCAGGGCAACCAGCTCAGACGGCGGGGTGCCCATCCAGATGCCCTTTTTGTTGTCCTTGGCGAACTGCTGGTCGTGCAAATAAGTCGCACAGCTTGGATGGCTATCGCAGCTGACCATATCGACCATGGCCCAGCCAGCGCGCAGGATCAGGCGGTTCAGATCATTTTGCCCCATCTGGCATTCGGTCAGCATCGGGAACAGTTGTACATCCGAGACCTGCTGGCATTTGATGGCGTAGTTTTCAATGATGCGATCAAGCGCCTGGGCCGCTGCGGCACCGCACTGGAATTCAACCGATCCGGCCCGGCAGATCATGCCGGGTTTTGGTGCGCGAATGCCAAACAGTTCGACAATCAGATTACCAAAACGCAGCTTGTCGCCTTCGATTACTTCGGGGAAGCCCGCCGCCCCCGGTACCGCCATCGCGGTATTGGTCCGGCTTTCAACAGCGATCAGGCCAAGTGTCAGTGAAAGAATGATCAGAAGCTTTTTCATCACATGTCATCCGTAAAGAGTTTCCTGCCCCTTCAACAGCAAACCGGATGCCAATCGACTGGGCATAAAATGCCAGCCGCGTCATCTTTCGTGTGACGCTTCGTGTAACGTCATGGGAAACATATGAAAAAGCCCCGGATACGCTTGGTATCCGGGGCGGGGTATTAATCAGATCAGCGGGTGGCTGGTGCCTTATTTCGGCAGAACCCACGTCACATGGCCCATCTTGCGGCCCGGCTTCGCTTCGGCCTTGCCATAAAGGTGTAGCTTTGCGTTCGGCTCGGTCAAAATTGCCTGCCAGTCATCGATGTCATCACCCAAAAGGTTTTTCATACGCGCCTTGGAATGATGCGCCGGATCGCCCAGCGGCAGGCCACACACCGCACGAATGAACTGTTCGAACTGGCTGGTGACACAGGCATCAATGGTCCAGTGGCCGGAATTGTGCGGCCGCGGGGCGACTTCGTTGACCAGAATGTCGCCATCGGTCGTGACAAACATCTCAACCGCCAGAAGCCCGACAAACTCCATCGCACTGACCAGCTTGATCGCGATGTCTTCGGCTTTGCTGGACAGGTCGTCGGCAATTTCGGCCGGGGCGACGGTGACATCAAGGATGTGATTGGTGTGCACGTTCTCCACCGGACAGAAGCAGGCGGTATCGCCTTTGACGCCGCGCGCGACAATCACTGAAATCTCGCGCTCGAACGAGATAAAGCCTTCAAGAATGGCCTCCGACCCGTTCATTTCAGACCATGCTTCGCCAAGATCGGTATCTGCGGCAATCTTGACCTGACCCTTGCCGTCATAACCCATTTCGGTGGTTTTCAGAACCGACGGGCGACCAAGTCTGGCAACAGCCGCTTCAAGGTCGGCGAGTGATCGTACCGCTTCAAACGGGGCGGTACCGATACCATGGTCGTTACAGAACGTCTTTTCACGCAGGCGGTTCTGCGAAATATGCAGGCATTTCCAGCCCGGACGGACCGGCACGATCTCAGAAAGCAGTTTGACACTGTCATGCGGGACGTTTTCAAATTCAAACGTCACAACATCGACATCCTTGGCGAAGGCGCGCAGCGCATCAAGGTCGTTGTAATCGGCAACCGTTGCCTTGGCACTGACCTGTTCGGTCGGGCTGTCGGCACCCGGACCAAAAACATGAACCTTATAGCCAAGCTCCGCCGCACAGAAGGCTGCCATGCGGCCAAGCTGACCATTGCCCATGATGCCAATGGTACTGCCCGGGGCGATGATGCGCGTGTCGAAATCCGTCATGTATTCCTCGATCAAAACTCGCCCATCTGTCGGGCAATCGTCAAATCTGGTGCAATCAAACAAAAACGCGCCCCGTCGGGGCGCCTTTTTTCAGATCAGGAGATCAGGGTGCCGGGTCGACCGGCTCGTCTGCGACCGATGCGGTCTGGGCTGCGCGCCAGTCATCAAGGCGGGCTGCAAGGCCATCATCCATAAGCGCCATGATTTCGGCTGCCATCAGACCGGCATTCTTTGCCCCGGCTGAGCCAATGGCAAGGGTTCCGACCGGAACGCCGCCCGGCATCTGAACGATGGAAAGCAGGCTATCAAGGCCCTTGAGCGCGCGGCTTTGAACCGGAACACCCAGAACCGGAAGGGGCGTCATGGCCGCTGCCATGCCCGGAAGGTGGGCCGCACCGCCGGCACCGGCAATGATGACCTTGAGGCCGCGCGACTTTGCCGTTTTGGCATAGTCATACAGGCGATCAGGTGTGCGATGGGCGGAGACGATTTTTGTCTCGTACGCGACGTTCAGCGCATCAAGGACATCAGCCGCATTTTTCATGGTTTCCCAGTCCGACTGGCTTCCCATGATGATGCCGATGACCGGGGTTTGATCGCTCATATTGGCGGCTCCGTTTTCGGGCGGTTTCATGAAGGCCCGCATTATATGCAGCAGGCCCTATCATGCAAGCCTGCTTGATGCATTGTAGATCAGCACAAACCGGGAAATCCGGATGCGGGGAAACTGAAATCTTTTATCTATTCCAAGGTATTACGAAACTATACTGGATAGGGATATAGAAATGAGATGAACTGGTTGGGTTTTTGATCTATTATTTACCTTTATCTCATATAACTGTGCAGGTAGCACACGAAGGTCAGACATGAAAGTCACAAGACCAGGATCAACAACACCCTCGATGGGGGGCGGTGATGGACGTTATCCATCAAGCCCGTATGGGATCTTTGCGTATGGCAAGGATGCCGGGCGCCGTCGTGCGCCAAATAAGGATCATCAAGTCGACATTGATACCAATGATGTGCCAGATAGCGTGGACGAGGCACCCTATCGTACGCTTGATATGGCAAACGTTCTGGGTATACCCGACAATCAGGTAACGCCAGCGGTAGAGCAGGCAATTGGCCGCTTGATGGTGCGCATCAATGGACTTACCGAGAATCTGAGCGATCTGAAACAGCGGCAGGCGCATCTCGCGCGCAATGAAGGCCGCGATACCTTTACCGGTGCCATCAGCCGTCCGGCCTTTTTGCAAATCCTTGAAAATGAAATGTCACTGGTCGGTGCGGATCGTACAAGCCGGACGCTGTTGATATGCGAACTGGCCAATATTGACGATATTCTTCAACGGCATGGACAGGACTGCAAGGAAGGTCTGTTCAATTATGTCCGTCGCATTATGGCCGATTTCATCATGTCGCCGCATCATCTTGGATATCTTGGATGCAATGACTTTGCGGCACTGATGTACAATGTCGACGAAGAAGATATCTGGCAGCGCGTGGATGCCATCACCCGCTGGCTTAATCAGCATCCATATGTGCACAATGACGAACCGATCATGGTCGTCCCCGTTTTTGGTCTGCGCAATGCGCAAAGCGGTGACACGCCCAAATCGGTTTTGATCGCGGCGGATGCGGCCTTGCGTGCGCACAAGGAAATGTATCTGGCACAGCTGACCCGCATTCCCCAGGGAATCTGACGATCCTTTTTCCGCTTAGGGCGTTCATCGCGCGTATGCGTGTTTCCAACTGCCGGAAATGCGGTCAAATCGGTGTGTGCATTTCCGACTGCAGGCTACACTTTTCAGAAATCAGGCGATGATGTCTGGCACCAACTGCGATTCGACATAAAGGATTTCATCCTTAAGCGCCAGTTTGCGCTTTTTCATGCGGCCGAGTCGCAACTGATCATGATGTGGCGCCTGAGACATTTGTTCGATGGCCACATCCAGATCACGGTGTTCCTCGCGGAGCGAAAGAAGTTTCTTTTCAATCTCGATCTGATTGATTTCGTCCATTTTTGATCCAGCTTAATAACCAATGCGAGGGGATGGTGATAGTACCAGATATCATGTTGGCAACCCATATGATTTGTACCACCCTGTAAAACAATATTGGCACGTTTGGGAAGGAAACAAATGCGGATCGGAGTTTTGACCAGTGGCGGTGATTGTGCCGGATTGAATGCGGTTATTCTTGCTGTCGTCCGGCGTGCTGTACTTGGTTATGGTTGGGATGTTGTCGGCATTCGGCAGGGAACCCATGGATTGATGCAGGATCCGCCCCAGGCGATTGATTTGAATGATCAGATCAACAATGACGGGATGCTGCGCCTCGGGGGAACAATTCTTGGCACCGTGAACAAGGGCGATCCGTTCCATTACCCGATGGCGGATGGCAGTTTTGCCGACCGGTCAAACGAGGTAATAGAAGGCTACCGCAAACTTGGTCTGGATGCGCTGATCGGGATTGGCGGCGATGGCAGCATGGCAATCTTGCATCGGCTGGCCAAAATGGGCGGCATCAATCTGGTGGGGATTCCCAAAACGGTCGATAACGATCTTGCCCAAACAGAGTATTCCATCGGATTTACGACGGCTGTGAATGTTGCGACCGACGCGCTTGATCGTTTGCAGCCAACTGCGGCATCGCATGACCGCATCATGATCCTTGAAGTCATGGGGCGTGATGCCGGGCATATCGCGTTGTTTGCCGGGGTGGCAGGCGGGGCGGATGTGATCCTGATTCCGGAAATGGATTATGATCTGGATGAACTGACCCAGCATTGTCTCAATATTCGCAAAAGTGGCCGAAACCATGCCCTGGTGATTGTTGCCGAGGCCGTCAAACGTGACGACGGTTCTGCCGTCACGGTGGGCGACGATGGTCAGAAAATCCGGTATGGCGGGGTCGGGCATTGGTTGGCCGATGAGCTGGGCGCACGGACAGGATGGGAAACCCGTGTTACGGTCCTCGGCCATGTTCAGCGTGGCGGGACACCATCACCACGCGACCGGGTGATTGCATCGGCCTTTGGCGTACATGCGGTGGATCTGATTGCGCAGCAAAAGTTTGATCGTGTGTGCGCGTGGCAGCAACGCAAGGTGGTCGATGTTGCGATGGAAGATGTTATTGTCGGGCCACGCCTTGTTGATACTGCAGGCACGATGGTCTCGACCGCAAAGGGGCTTGGTGCCTATCTTGGGCATCCGCCCAAAGTCGCCCGAACAGCGAAAACAGTCTGATCACAAAATTATACAAGCAGGTTGGGAATGGATCAGGAAGAAGTCTGGGCCTTTACGGTTGAGATGTATGGTCGTGACGGCGTGGCGAAGCTGTGTCTTGATCTTCAGGAACGTTGCGACCTTGATGTTAACATGCTGCTTTTCATGTTCTTTTTGGGTCAAAAGGGGCTCGCGCCGCTCAGTATTTCCTCGCTCGAGGGCGCAGTGCGTGACTGGCGCGAAAACGTGATCAAACCACTTCGCCACACGCGGCGTCATTTGCGTGATGATCCAAGGGCAAGTGCCCAGGAACTGCGCCAAAAAGTCAAATCAGACGAATTGCAGGCCGAACGGATCGAGCAGCACATTCTTTGCGATGCGGTGGAAACGGTCCCCAGTGACGACCTTCTGGCGCCTGCCCATGCCTATTTGTCACCCAACAGGTTTGAACTTGATCAGGCGGCGTGTGACAAGGCACTTGGCGATTTGACCCGGCTAATGGGGATTGCCTAATGCCCGATCAATTCAGTTGCGCGGTTTGGGTTTGCCGGTAACAGGGATCGGATTGGCGGCGTCGCTATCGCCCCAACGCGCGGTTTCTGGCAGATCAATTTCAAACAGATCAAGAACGCGTGCGCAGCTTTGCGTCACCATTTCATCAAGTGACTGTGGACGGGCATAGAATGCCGGGACCGGCGGGGCAATGATGGCACCGTTTTCCGTGGCCTGTGCCATGTTGCGGATATGGCCGGCATGAAGTGGTGTTTCACGCGCCATAAGCACCAGACGCTTGCGCTCTTTGAGGATCACATCGGCTGCGCGTGCGATCAAATTATCCGCGACTCCGCTTGCAACCTCGGCCAGAGACTTCATGGAGCATGGGGCGATAATCATGCCGCGTGTGCGAAAAGAACCTGATGCGATCGGGGCGCCGATGTCTGCATTTTCGTGGACAACGTTCGCCATCTCCTTGATTTCGCGGATTTTAAAATCGGTTTCATAGGCGATCGTGCGCTCGGCTGCTTTGGAAAGGACCAGATGAGTCTCGGTTGGCGCATTTTTCAGCAGCTGTAAAAAACGTATGCCGTAAATCACCCCGGACGCGCCGGTTATGCCAATGATAAGTCGATCTTTTTGCGTCATACCGTTCCTTACCGGACTGTGTTCCTGTTCACGATCATGATTGAAACACTGGAAATCATGTTACGAAATTAATACCATCTTCTTGTGGGCAATGTCAGAAATAAGGAGTAGGCGAATGAGCGTTCAAAGCCATATCGAAGCTCTTACTGCCAAACATGCTGCACTTGAGCAGGAACTCCACCTCGAGACGCGCCGCCCGGCGCCCGACGATTCCGTTGTCGCAGACATTAAACGTCGCAAGCTTGAAATCAAGGACGAGATAAACCGAATAACCCATTAGCCGTTCGGGCATGGTCAATCGCGTGAGCAAGAACGCGCGATCTGCCACCCGAATGGTTTGACGACCTCACAGATTTCCTAACTCTTGCTTTTGCCGCCTCATACTGTCGCCCACGCATGAGGCGGCATCTTTGTGTATGCACTTCAAAACCATGGGCGACTTCCCACATAAATGTTTGTACTGCGCACGTATACGAATCCTCTGGTGTTTGGGATCAGTCGCGCGCCTGATTTGAGTGATTGTAATCCGCAGAATACAAAGGGTTACAGGGCTCTACCAATGTCTAAGGGGTATGCGCAAATTAAATCGGTATTATGATGCCGATTTACATATATAGCGCTACGCAGGCGTCCGGATCTGGACGTCAGACAAACCGCCGCGGGAGGGTTTTTACCAATGACCGGTCGCTACCAGGAAATCTACGAACGTTCGATTGCCGACAAGGAAGGCTTTTGGGCTGAAGCTGCTGAAAACATTTCCTGGTACAAGAAATGGGACCGTGTGCTTGATGACAGTAACCCACCATTTTACCGCTGGTTTAGCGGTGGGAAGGTCAATACCTGTTACAACGCGCTGGATCGCCATATCGAAGATGGCCGTGGTGATCAGCCCGCCCTGATCTATGACAGCCCGGTCACAAATACGGTTCAAACATTTACCTACACGCATCTTCGTGACGAGGTCGCCCGTCTGGCGGGTGCGCTGCATGCACGCGGCGTAACCAAGGGAGATCGCGTCATCATCTATATGCCGATGATCCCGCAGGCCGCGATGGCAATGCTGGCCTGTGCGCGTATTGGTGCGATCCACTCTGTGGTGTTTGGTGGCTTTGCTTCCAACGAACTGGCAACACGTATTGATGACGCCAAGCCAAAACTGATCCTGACAGCAAGCTGTGGCATCGAGGGTTCCCGGGTTATCGAATACAAACCGCTGCTTGATAAGGCCATTGCCATGGCCAAGCACAAGCCTGACAGCGTCATTCTTTTCCAGCGCCCGCAAAGTGATGCGCTGTTGATAGATGGGCGTGACTATGACTGGGAAGTGGAGTGCGCCAAAGTCGCCCCGTCCGATTGTGTCCCGGTTGACGCGACTGATCCGCTGTATGTGCTTTATACATCCGGCACGACGGGACAGCCAAAGGGCGTTGTGCGTGACAATGGCGGGCATATGGTTGCCCTGCACTGGTCGATGAAAAACATCTATGGCGTGGAAGCCGGTGACGTTTACTGGGCGGCATCCGATGTTGGCTGGGTTGTCGGGCATTCCTATATCGTTTATGCGCCGCTTCTGGCAGGCTGCACGACAGTCATGTTCGAAGGCAAACCGGTCGGGACCCCGGATGCCGGGGCGTTCTGGCGGGTCATTTCCCAGCACAACGTCAAAGTCCTGTTTACCGCACCCACAGCTTTCCGAGCGATCAAGCGCGATGATCCCAAGGCGGCCCATATGGCCAATTACGATCTGAGCTGCCTTGAGGCCCTGTATCTTGCCGGCGAACGATCAGATCCCGATACCCTGCAATGGGCTGAGAACAGTCTTGGTGTGCCGGTGATTGACCACTGGTGGCAGACCGAAACGGGCTGGTCAATCTGTGCAAACCCGCGCGGGATTGAACTGCTGCCGATCAAATACGGATCGCCGACGGTTGCGGCCTGTGGCTGGGATGTTCAGGTTCTCGACGAGGCAGGAAAACCTCTTGAGCGCGGGCAGATCGGTGCGCTGGCGGCCAAATTGCCGTTGCCACCGGGAACACTGCCCACTCTTTGGCAGAACGAGGATCGCTTCAAGTCATCCTATCTTGAAGAGTTTCCTGGCTACTACGCCACCGGCGATGCGGGCTTCATTGACGAAGATGGCTATGTCTATGTCATGTCGCGTACGGATGACATTATCAACGTTGCGGGTCACCGCCTTTCAACTGGCGGCATGGAAGAAGTCTTGTCCGGACATCCCGATGTTGCCGAATGTGCTGTGATTGGTGTCCATGATGATCTGAAAGGGCAGTTGCCGCTGGGCTTTGTCGTGTTGAAGTCGGGCGTTACCCGCCCGCATGACGCCATTCTGGCAGAAATTGTTGCCATGGTCCGGGATCAGATCGGCCCGGTTGCGGCCTTTAAAAAGGCCACAGTCGTCAACCGTTTGCCAAAAACCCGGTCGGGAAAAATCCTGCGCAAGACCATGCGTTCCATCGCCGATGGTGAAAGCTATAACACCCCGGCAACGATTGATGATCCGGCAATCCTTCCCGAAATCGCCGAGGTCCTCAAAGAGATCGGATATGCGAAATAGATAACCTCTTCATCACCGATGCATACTCCCGTTCCCTTGTTAACGGAGCACCCTTGCACCCGCTTTTGAAATCAAAAGCGGGTGTTTTTTTGCCGTATAATGATCAGTCGTGATCATCGGGAATGACAAAGGTCGGGAAGTCTGTGCCTGCCTCGGGAACATGGAGCGCAACGCCAGACTCATCAATGATCTGTTCAATATGGTCGGGTGGCGGGCAGTCGGTGAAGAACGCGCTGACATCGCGGATGGAGCCGCCGCGCACAACCGCGTTGCGGCCAAACTTGGTGTGATCGGCGACCAGAAAGGATTTGCGCGCATTCTTGAGAATTGCAGATCGGGCGCGGACTTCCTGTTCATCGAAATCAAGAAGGCTGCCGTCCGGATCAATTCCGCCAACGCCGAAGATACCGTAATCCACCTTGTAGCTGTTAAAGAACGCCTCGACCTCGGGGCCAAGAACATCGCGGTCACGGTTGCGCAGACGCCCGCCAATCAGGGTGACTTCAAAGCTGTCATTTGTGGCCGCGACATAGGCGACATTGAGGTTATTGGTAAAGATCCGAAGGTCTCGATGCTGCAGCAATGCATTGGCGACCAGTTCCGGCGTGGTGCCAATCGAAAAGAACAGGGATGCTCCGTTGGGAATTTCTCGGGCGACTAGGGCAGCAATCTTGCGCTTGTCATTGACGTTGAGGACCTTGCGCGCCCGATACGCAATGTTTTCATGTTCAAGCGCGGGTTCGACACCGCCGTGGCGACGACGTAGCAAGCCCTCGTTACACAGGGCATTGACGTCACGCCGGATGGTCTGTGGTGTCACATCAAAGCGTTCAGCAAGCTGTTCGATGGTGCGGAAGCCGTCTGCACGGACAAGTTCGACGATGCCGGCCTGGCGTTCGGTAGGACGTTTTTGCATGGAAACGTTTCTTCGGTGTTGTTCGTTCGAAAAGCTGGCGAATGGTATGTGGCATCCATGTCGGTTGCGTTACCGTTTCGCGGCAATACTATGAAACAAACCTTACGCGCGGGATGCGCAATCGGGAAACAAAAAGGCCGCCCAACGGGCGGCCCTTTGAATTTGATCAGGATTTGAAGAGGTTTTCTGCCGCTTCCATATAATCGGAAGTTTTCGGCTCTTCTTTCTTCTCTTCGCCTTTCTTGCCCGGATAATCTGGTTCCGGATTGATCTGGAGTTCTTCGGGCAGCGGATCCGGCTCGACATCCTTGGCGATTTTTTCCGGGTTCTTCGAGCGCGCGATCACAACCTGCTTTTCAAGGTCAAGCTCGGTACAAAGACCCATGGTAACCGGGTTACGCGGCGCAAGGTTTGCTGAATTCCAGTGCGTCCGATCGCGGATCTTGCCAATGGTGTCCTTGGTGGTGCCAATCAGCTTGCAAACCTGTGCATCGGAAAGTTCCGGATGATGTTTGAGAAGCCATGCAATTGCATTCGGGCGGTCCTGACGTTTCGACACCGGGGTATAGCGTGCACCCTTTGCCTGTGCGCGTGGGCGCGGCAGATCAGATTTCGCCATTTTCAGCAGTTCGCGCGGATCTTTTTCGCAGCGTTCAATTTCTTCTTTGCTCAGCTGACCATTGGCAACCGGGTCAAGGCCAACGATACCCTGGCCAACATCACCATCGGCGATAGCCTGAATTTCAAGTTCATGCAGCTCGGTAAAGGCAGCAATCTGCCGGAACGACAAGCCGGTATTGTCGATAAGCCATACAGCGGTTGCTTTGGGCATGAGGGGCTGTGCCATATTTCCTCCTGTTTCCTTCTTTCTCTCTGGAGACCGGCAATGGGTATAAGGCCCAAAAAGCGCGGGAATGTTTGCCCCAGAATATAATCTCTTTTGGTGGTCCGGCAATGCAGCAAGGTCAACCACAAGGGTTGCTGCGCATCATCGGACCCGCCATTGCGTTCTTTTCGATCAATGTGCGGGTAAATGCAACAATCTGTTGCAGCGTTGCAAAAAGAATATTTCTTTTCGAACTGCAAGCATACTCATGTTGCCATGGATTGGTCAGATAAAAGATATCAGACCTTCGTCCAAATGCGATCAGTCGACTTCAAGTATCACTTTTCCGATGTGTGCGCCACCCTTCAATATGGCGTGCGCTTCCGATGCCTGATCAAGCGGTACGGTCTTGTAAATCACCGGTGCGATTTTGCCCGCCTCAATCAGCGGCCAGACCTTTTCGCGCAAGGCATTGGCAATTGCCGCCTTGTTGGCAACGGGCTGTGCGCGCAATGTCGACCCCATGAGAGTAAGGCGTTTCAGCAACAGGGGCGTAAAATTGGTTTCCGCCTTTGGTCCGCGCAGAAACGCGATGATCAGGATGCGTGCTTCAAACGCCGCTGCCTTGAAATTGCGACTGACATAATCACCTGCGACCATATCAAGAATAACGTTCGCACCTTTGCCATCCGTTGCTGCCTTGACCTGCTCGACAAAGTCCTCTGTCTTGTAATTGATGGCGACATCCGCACCAAGGTCACGACATGCCTGACACTTCTCTTGCGATCCTGCGGTGGCGATGACTTTGGCGCCGAACGTCTTGGCAAGTTGTATGGCGGTAGTGCCGATGCCCGACGTCCCCCCATGCACCAGAAATGTCTCGCCCGTCTTCAGCGCCGCTTTGTCAAAAACATTGTGCCAAACGGTAAAAAAGGTCTCGGGAAGCCCGGCGGCCTGCGTCATCGTAAGGCCGTCGGGTACAGGCAGGCATTGCGCTGCTGGAACCGCTGCATATTGCGCGTAGCCACCCCCGGTGACAAGCGCGCAAACCTTATCGCCACAGGCCCAGTCAGTCACGTTTGAACCAATGGCGACAATCTCGCCTGCCAATTCAAGACCGGGAATTTCCGAGGCCCCGGGCGGCGGCGGATACATACCGGCAACCTGCATCAGGTCAGGCCGGTTCACGCCACTGGCCGCGACCCGTATCAGAACATCGTCAGGTCCATAGTCCGGTAATGCGATCTCTCCGACAACGAGTGCGGGTTTGTCGGCATCTTTGGTAATCTCGACGGCTTTCATACGAGCTGGAAAATCTGCGTTGGACATAAGGACCTCATTGGCGAAGACTGCGTTTAATACCTATCTAGGGCTTGTAGGAAATTCAATGACCGAGCGTGGCCGGAAACAATGGAGGATGATCGTGGACGAAGAAGATGGCGCAATCTTCAAGGGTGGTGAATTTGGCCTGCCGCGTAATCTCGAAGGAATGTCAGTCGACAGCCTAAAAGACTACCGCGCCGCACTGGAACGCGAAATTAAACATGTGGATGAGGCGCTGACGCATCGCAAAGGCGCAGTTGCAGGTGCCGAAGCACTATTCAAAAATTGAAACGATGATGAACGGCATCGCGACCACCTTCCAAATACTGGACGTGAGGATGATTTTTTTAAACCTGGGGTTAATTGAAAATTAAACTTGCCGTCTTATATGTGGATTAGAGGGTCATCTGATGGCCCCCTTGTCGAACGTGATGTTTCGATGCCTCCCTGTTAAACTGAGCCGCCCTTTTCAGGGCGGTTCTTTTTCTTTTTTCTTTATACTCAGTTATTTAAACGTGCGATGCGCGTTTGTTTGGTCGTGTTTGGTGCACCTTAATCCGCAAAATAGTACGGGTTAATACGTATTGTCACATTTGTGCCATGAATAGCCTTGACCGCTTGTAAAGCGCTGGCTAAAGTTCGCACACAATAAAAACAAAACCAAAAAAGTCCGGCAAGTTTAGCAGGTTGAGGTGAGACCGCCCCGCAAGAGGGCGGTCTTTCTATTTGTGCGCTTCCTTCCTTGAAGCGATGTATGATCTTCCCAATATATTCAAGATGACGTACGAGCATCCACCGGCGTCCGACCCGACGTCGTATCATGGCAATTTCTCGGTTGTTCATTTTTCGCGTACCTACGATGAAGCCTTTACATTGTTGGTAGAGGCCCGAAATTACCTTTCGGCACATCGTGGGCAAAACAGGCGAAATAGCAGCCGTGAAGCTGCTGCACAATGCGTTGAAGAGATGCGCATGACCACGCGGTTGATCCGGGCAATGGCGTGGCTTCTTGCCGTGCGTGCCGTCGAAGAAGGCGAAATTGCGTGGTGTGATGCGGTGGATATTGATGACCTGATGGTTGATATCCGCGTTTGTACCGCAGATTCCCATGAAGAATGCGGCTTTCTCTCGCCCGGGCTTCTTGATTTAATGGGCAGAGCACATTCACTTTACATGCGCGCCGCGCGCATGGAGCTGCAGGTTGCCGCCAGCTGCAACAGCTAGGCAAGCGCCTGTCTTTCACCGGATATGATTGTCGTGGAAGTCAGATACGGCAGCAGTGCGGTTTGGCCGTGGCCAGCATTTTACCAAAAACCACTGGATGTCTTGCAGAACTGCCGGTTGGCTTAGGTCCGGGCCTGAACCTGGAAAACCTCAATCGGGTCTGAAAAGCCCTTCATCTGGCGGGTGCCCTGTGAAACGAAACTCGCCCGGCTGCCACTATACGTATTTTTGACATTCTCCGACACAAGCGTTTCGTCGCCTCCTGCTTGTGCACAGACACGTGCGGCAAGCTGCACCACACTGCCAAACAGGTCATTTTCTTCGGCAATGGCTTCACCGGCATTGATGCCAATGCGGATCTGGAATTTCAGGTCCTGGCTGGCATTGTGCGAGGCCATGTTCTTCTGGATTTCAATTGCTGCCTCAACAGAGCTTGCCGATGACGGGAAGACGGCCATGATACCGTCACCCATATGTTTGACTTCCTTGCCATAATTATTGATCAGGGCAGTACGCACAATCTGGTTGTGGATATGCACCATTTGCTGCGCGCCATGATCACCCAGTTCCTGGGTTTTGGCTGTGGAATTGACAATATCGGTGAACATCAACGCATGAAGCTTTTTGCCGGCGGCACCTTGCGGACCCGCAGCGGGTTTCTCACTCCAATCGGCAAGCGCCTTGGATACCGATGAATTGATGCTCTTCTCATCCTTGATATAGGCATCCATGGACTGGCGGCCGGCACCGTACATATCCTTGTATTTTGGCTCAAGGATATAGGCATCAACATTCTTGCAGAACGTATCGGCCATGCTCTTGTTCGCACCAAGTGCTGAAATGCAATCGCGCAGGATAATGCGCCCGTCTTTTTGATCAAGGGCGTGCTTTTCGCTACACGCGTCACATGCCCCGGCAACATACAGATTGACGCCAAACTTGTGATAGGCGTCCAGCGACGGCACTGTGCGCTGGATTGCTTTGATCGAACCCGTGATGAAATCACGCATCTGCTCGCGGGTGGCGCGAATTTCGCGCGTTTCGACCATTGGCTTGTCAGGTGTATCGTCGATCGGGGCTTGGGGTTCTTCTTGTTGCTGTTCGTCAGTCTGATCGTCTGAGGCTTGCGTATCATCAGCGGTTTCGCCGCTATCCTCGCGTTCAATCTCTGCCGCCATTTCGGCTGCTGTCTTGCGCCGGGCGTCAGGGCTGGAGCCTTGTGCACCACCCTTGCTTTTGCCAGGTCGGGTCGCTCTGGACTTGGTCGGGTGCGCGAAAGAACTGGATGATCTGCGGGCGCGGCCCTTGAACTTTTTGGTCAGCGCCATCAACATCGGGACGACGCTCGCCAAAAAGCCAACGGTAAAGGACAGGAAGTTGATCTTGTCGTAGAAGCTCTGACTGACGTTAAGTCCCATTCCCGGCAGGAATTCCAGTCCTTTGGCGGCAAGCAGCATGGTTGCAAGACCCACTGCGATCGCAACACAAAATGCCACCAACATCTTAAGCCCCAGACCAACCAGACTTTGGCTTTCAGCCAGAGCATTTGACGGTCTTGCTGCAGAGGGCTTCTTCGCGGCAGCCGGTGCGGAGTTACTTGCCGTGTCTTCTGGTTCTTCAGCCTTTGAAGGCGAGGGGGCTGGTGAATGAGTCGGACGTTGTGCTTTTGGTTTTGACGCGGAAGGACGCTTTGGCTTTGCCTGCGGATTGGTGTTTTCCAGATTACCCTGACCGCGCGTCTCATAGACCACATATTCGTCGGAACTGTTTGTCGCGTGGTTATAAACCTCGCGAATAACCTTAACACCCGACACGTGATTTGCGCGTTCGATCTGTTTGGCTTCTTCTTCGGCCTGCTTTTTTTGCGTACCAGTAAAGTGGCCGTGGATCTGCCACCGGCCTGAACGGTCTTTAACATAGACCTCGTAGCTAACCTGGTTACGTGCCGTCACTTGATTCATGTAAGAGCCTGGTGATGCGTTCAAGCAGGACCTGACAGCAGAATCGAAGCTGCCTTATCCTAACGAAGGAGATTATGGCAAAAAAATGCCAAAACCACCATCACATATGCTCCATAACTTCTAATAGTTGTTTCAACTATAGTTTTTTATCGTTAACAGCTATGCAGATTCAGGGTTTAGACAAAGAAAAACGCCCGCGGCATCAAGAAGATGCGACGGGCGCTGATCCCACAGAACACAAGAACGTGTTCTTTGCTTAGTTGCCGATATTGAAACCAGCGAAGCGCTTTTTGAACTTAGCAAGCTGCCCGCCGCTGTCCAGAAGACGGTGAACACCAGTCCAAGCCGGGTGGCTTTTCGGATCGATGTCGAGCTTCAACACATCGCCCGGATTGCCCCAGGTCGACTGCGTGGTGAAGGTGCTGCCGTCAGTCATCTGAACGGTGATCTCATGGTAATCGGGATGGATATCTTTTTTCATCGCCTATCACTCCGGAATTTGAAGCGCGGTGTATAGTGTAAAAAATCGGCTCGCGCAACCCCTGTAACCGGTAATTATCCGATTAACGCCAAATGAGGGGAGTGCAGTAGCGATCTGGCGGTCGTTTAGCAGTGCTTGGCCCGTGTTTCAAGCTTTTCTCGCAACCGTGCTTATGCATACTTGCACAGGTCACTTTATATAGTATGGTGCGCCAACAATTGATTGTCGCCTTGCCGGGGCGTTTGACCCCGATGACAGACGGAGAACAAGACTGTGGCCCTTGAGGAAACCCGCTTCCATCAGATAGCAGACGAGACCATTGAAACGCTTTCCGACGTTATTGACGATGCATTGGGCGATGACCTTGAAGTCGATTTGCAGTCGGGCATCCTGACCATCGAACTCGATTCGGGCGAACAATTCATCATTAACAAGCATGGTCCCAACCGTCAGGTTTGGCTGTCTTCACCGGTCAGCGGCGCAAGCCACTATGACTTTGATGAAGATAACGAAACATGGACCTCGACGCGTGGCTCGACCACGCTCAATGATCAGCTCTCTGCCGATCTTGCGGTCAAAACCGGTAACAAACTTGATCTTGGCTGATCACTGATTGGCCGCGTGGTTCCCATTGCATATGGAATAAAGTGCCTTGGCGCGTACACCGACTTCTTCTGCAAAACTCATCGATCGTGAAACCAGCCGGAACCTTTCGTCGCTCCGCGCCATTGTTCCTTTCGTTACAAAGTATCGTTTGCAGCTGATAGGGGCGTTGATTGCACTGGTAACCGCATCGGGTACGGTGCTGGCGCTTGGCAATGGTCTGCGCATGCTGGTCGATGAAGGCTTTGCCGAAGGTGACGGCGCACTGCTTGACCGCGCGCTGTTTGTCCTGTTTGCGGTCACGCTTCTGCTGGCAGGTGCCAGCTATATGCGGTTTTTCCTGGTCTCCTGGATCGGGGAGCGCGTGGTTGCCGATATTCGTTCGGCGGTTTATCGCCATATCATCCGACTGGATTCGGCCTTTTTTGAAGTCACCAGAACCGGTGAGGTGCTCTCGCGCCTGACAACGGATACAACGCTGCTGCAATCTGTCATTGGCTCAAGTGTCTCGATTGCGTTGCGCAATGCGTTGATGTTTGTCGGCGGCCTGACGATGCTGGCGATCACCAGCCCCAAGCTCACAGCCTTGGTCTTGCTGGTCGTGCCGTTGGTGGTTATCCCGATTGTTGGCTATGGTCGTCGTGTGCGTCGCCTGTCACGCGAATCCCAGGACCGTGTCGCGGATGTCAGTGCCTTTTCAGAAGAAACGCTGAACGCACTGCGAACTGTGCAGGCCTATACCCACGAAGAAATCGAAAGCAAACGTTTCAGCGGTCATGTCGAAGGCGCATTCAGAACAGCTGTCGCACGCATTTCCGCCCGCGCACTTCTGACCGCCATCGTCATTGTCATGGTGTTTGGGGCGGTCGGCACGATCCTTTGGATCGGCGGTCATGATGTTCTTGATGGTACGATTTCAGCCGGTGAGCTCTCGGCCTTTGTTTTCTATGCTGTGGTCGTTGCCGGATCGGTTGGCGCGATCAGTGAAGTCGTCGGCGACCTGCAACGTGCGGCTGGTGCGGCCGAACGGCTTGTCGCGCTGCTATCGACCGAACCAGAAATCAAGGCGCCGTCAAATCCGGTTGCGATGCCCGTACCCCATCAGGGTCACGTCAATTTTGAAAATGTGACCTTCCACTATCCCGCGCGCCCGGACCGTTCGGCCCTTGAAGGGCTCAGCCTATCGGTCAAGCCGGGTGAAACAGTTGCACTTGTTGGTCCGTCCGGTGCGGGCAAAACCACGGTCTTCCAATTGCTCCTGCGGTTCTATGATCCCGCAAGCGGTGTCATCCGGGTAGACGGGGTGGATATCAAGACAGCCGATCCTGTCGCCGTGCGCGAACGTATCGGTCTGGTGGCACAGGATCCAGTGATCTTTGCCGCCAATGCATGGGATAATATTCGCTATGGTCGCCCCGATGCGACCGATGACGACGTCCGTGCCGCCGCCGATGCTGCGCATGCCAGCGAGTTTCTTGATCGCTTGCCCGATGGTTTCAATACGTTCCTTGGGGAAAAGGGCGTTCGCCTGTCGGGTGGGCAACGTCAGCGCATTGCGATTGCACGGGCGATCCTGCGCAATCCAACCATCCTTCTGCTTGATGAAGCCACCAGTGCGCTTGATGCCGAAAGTGAACAGGTTGTGCAAAAGGCGCTTGAAACCATCATGACCCAGCGCACGACGTTGGTGATTGCCCATCGTCTTGCCACGGTGCAGCACGCAGATCGTATTGCCGTGATTGATGATGGCAAACTGGTTGCGGTCGGGACACATCAGGAATTGCTCGAAAGCTCTCCGCTCTATGGCCGTCTTGCCAAGCTGCAGTTCGCCCGCGACGCTGCCTGATCAACGCCAATGCTGTCATCTGTTCTCACAGAGTACCGTAACGTTTCGGTATTTTGCCTCTATTGTGCCGCCAGCAGCATGGTCGTGAGTTTCTCCCACTCCAAAGCCCCGGTAACGTTCCTCGCCAACAGCAGGGCGAATAATCCTGCTTCCCGATTGTCGGTTTCCTTGAAAAACAAAAAACCCGCCACGTGGGCGGGTTTTTAAAGCGATGTTTGGTTCTCGATCTTACTCAGCGCTCGCAATCTTGCGGTTGCTGATCGCAAGCTCGGCATATTGTTTCCGAAGGCCGTCGGAATCTGCCAAGAAGCGATCCAGTTCATCCCCCTTGAGCGTCTTGCCACTCGGCATTTTGATGCGGATCGGGTTGACCTGGGTGTTGTTCTTCAGGATCTCGTAATGCAGATGCGGGCCGGTCGAGCGACCAGTGGTGCCGACATACCCAATCACATCCCCCTGCTTGACGCGCGATCCCTGTTTCAGGCCCTTGGCAAAGCCGTTCATATGGGCATAGGCGGTGTCATAGGAATCGTTGTGGCGGATCAGGATGTAGTTGCCATAACCACCATTGCGGCCAATCTTGGCAATCGTACCATTACCGGCGGCAAAGATCGGGGTGCCGGTCGGGGCGGCAAAGTCGATGCCTTTGTGCATCTTGGTGTAACCAAGGATCGGGTGCTTGCGCTTGCCATACCCTGATGAAAGGCGCGCACCGTTGATCGGTGTCCGCATCAGTGCGCGGCGATAAGACTCACCCTTCTGATTATAGAAGTCGGTCTCGCCATTGCTGTCGGTATAGGAATAAAGCCGAACCTCATGACCGCTCAGTGTCATGCTGGCATAAAGCACATCGCCAAAGCGAACCCGCTCACCGGCATCATTGTTGAGTTCCTGATACATGACTTCAAAGCTGTCGCCCGGCTGGATGTCGCGCTGGAAGTCGACCTCGTAAGAATAAAGCTCGATCAGGTCCATCAAAACCGGGATCGGAACACCATTGCGCTCGGCGGCCAAAAACAGGCTCTGCTCAATCGTGCCCGAGGCAACATTACGCGCGGGAGTCAGTTCGATTTTGTCCGAAGAAGCCTGATAGCCGTCATCAGTACGCGAGACCGAAACAATGGTTTCTGGGTCCGGCTGGAAGCTCAGTTGGTCAAGAAGTTCGATATCGTCCTGGGCGTCTGCTGCGTATACAAGATCGAATTCCTGTCCGGCGCGCAGTTTGCGCGGATTAAAGACATCGCGAAGCGCTTCAATTGCATTATAGGCAGATGTGCGCTCAAGGCCGGTGGCTGTCAGTGTCGCCATCAGGTTCGATCCCTGTTCAAGGACGACCGTTTCACGGCGCGGTTCAATGTCGGGAATGCTGGCAGTCTCGGTAATAGAGGCATTGCCGTCCATGTCGAGGCTTTCGGCAGCGCTGGCAGACAGGGCCGTATCCGAGGCGTTGGAATAATGATCGGATAACAGATATCCGGTTGTTCCCCCCAGAATTACCATCACAGTTGCAATAGAAACCAAGTCTCTTCCGGCCATTGCCGTAGAACTCCCCTAAAAGCCAATAATCAGTCTACCCGGACCGTTGCTCTTTCCGGCAACATCGTCTCAAACCTTATACATAAAAGATTTGTCGATGTGAAATGCGAATTGCCGCGGGTAAATTCGGAACCCGTCGACACCATAATGGCGCGATTTCCTTTACGAACCGTTGAAGGACTCCTGCCGCCTTAGGCGCGATGGGCGGCGATGATGTGCCAGCCCAGAATGGCAATAACAAGGCAGGCAAAAACGAACTGTAACCTTCTTCACCGTGACAGGCTGCTGATACCTGAAGTGACACATACTATATGTAGCTTGTCTTTCATGCCTCATGGGGTTGGGCTTTTGGTTCCTTACTTGGGTGTCAGGGGCGCTGGGAATTCCTCTGGATACAAGTTTGCACGATCCAAGTTGGCGCTCTGTTTCTCAACCACTGGATGATGGCCGAAATCCCCCGGTTCCGTACCGTTTGGCCTGTTTTCACAAATTTGTATTTTTCTGTCATTTTTTTCCAAAAAAGGGTTTGACAGTTTTGGGAGTGGGGCCTATAACCCGCCTCCACCGACGGGGTGCGGCGCCAACGAGACGGCGACGCGGACTTGGCG